>NZ_CP178198.1:0-2735000 GCF_047041135.1 Rhizobium sp. WW22 | reverse complement strand
CTGAATAGGGCGATATAGTTTGTTGCATTAGACCCGAAACCGAGTGATCTAGCCATGAGCAGGTTGAAGGTTGGGTAACACCAACTGGAGGACCGAACCCGCATCTGTTGCAATAGATTGGGATGACTTGTGGCTAGGGGTGAAAGGCCAATCAAACTCGGAAATAGCTGGTTCTCCGCGAAATCTATTTAGGTAGAGCGTCTGACGAATACCCCCGGGGGTAGAGCACTGGATGGGCTATGGGGACTCACCGTCTTACTGATCCTAACCAAACTCCGAATACCGGGGAGTACTATCAGGCAGACACACGGCGGGTGCTAACGTCCGTCGTGAAAAGGGCAACAACCCTAACCTCCAGCTAAGGTCCCCAAGTCATGGCTAAGTGGGAAAGGATGTGAGGATCCCAAAACAACCAGGATGTTGGCTTAGAAGCAGCCATCATTTAAAGAAAGCGTAACAGCTCACTGGTCTAGTCAAGGGTCTTTGCGCCGAAAATGTAACGGGGCTGAAGCCATGCACCGAAGCTGAGGATTCCTCTTTGAGGAGTGGTAGCGGAGCGTTCCGTAAGCTGATGAAGGGATACCCGTGAGGGGTCCTGGAGGTATCGGAAGTGCGAATGTTGACATGAGTAACGATAAAGAGGGTGAGAGACCCTCTCGCCGAAAGACCAAGGGTTCCTGCTTAAAGTTAATCTGAGCAGGGTTAGCCGGCCCCTAAGACGAGGCGGACACGCGTAGTCGATGGGAACCACGTTAATATTCGTGGGCCTGGTGGTAGTGACGGATTGCTTAACTTGTTCACACTTATTGGATTGTGTGGGCGGGGACGCGGTTCCAGGAAATAGCTCCACCGTATAGACCGTACCCGAAACCGACACAGGTGGTCAGGTAGAGTATACCAAGGCGCTTGAGAGAACTATGTTGAAGGAACTCGGCAAATTGCACGCGTAACTTCGGAAGAAGCGTGACCCTTATATGCGCAAGCATGTGAGGGTGGCACAGACCAGGGGGTAGCGACTGTTTACCAAAAACACAGGGCTCTGCGAAGTCGCAAGACGACGTATAGGGTCTGACGCCTGCCCGGTGCTGGAAGGTTAAGAGGAGGGGTGCAAGCTCTGAATCGAAGCCCCAGTAAACGGCGGCCGTAACTATAACGGTCCTAAGGTAGCGAAATTCCTTGTCGGGTAAGTTCCGACCTGCACGAATGGCGTAACGACTTCCCCGCTGTCTCCAACATAGACTCAGTGAAATTGAATTCCCCGTGAAGATGCGGGGTTCCTGCGGTCAGACGGAAAGACCCCGTGCACCTTTACTATAGCTTTACACTGGCATTCGTGTCGGCATGTGTAGGATAGGTGGTAGGCTTTGAAGCAGGGACGCCAGTTCTTGTGGAGCCATCCTTGAAATACCACCCTTATCGTCATGGATGTCTAACCGCGGTCCGTTATCCGGATCCGGGACAGTGTATGGTGGGTAGTTTGACTGGGGCGGTCGCCTCCGAAAGAGTAACGGAGGCGCGCGATGGTGGGCTCAGACCGGTCGGAAATCGGTCGTCGAGTGCAATGGCATAAGCCCGCCTGACTGCGAGACTGACAAGTCGAGCAGAGACGAAAGTCGGTCATAGTGATCCGGTGGTCCCGTGTGGAAGGGCCATCGCTCAACGGATAAAAGGTACGCCGGGGATAACAGGCTGATGACCCCCAAGAGTCCATATCGACGGGGTTGTTTGGCACCTCGATGTCGGCTCATCGCATCCTGGGGCTGGAGCAGGTCCCAAGGGTTTGGCTGTTCGCCAATTAAAGCGGTACGTGAGCTGGGTTCAGAACGTCGTGAGACAGTTCGGTCCCTATCTGCCGTGGGTGTAGGAATATTGACAGGATCTGTCCCTAGTACGAGAGGACCGGGATGGACATATCTCTGGTGGACCTGTTGTCCTGCCAAGGGCATAGCAGGGTAGCTATATATGGAATGGATAACCGCTGAAGGCATCTAAGCGGGAAACCAACCTGGAAACGAGTGTTCCCTATCAGAGCCGTGGAAGACGACCACGTTGATAGGCCGGGTGTGGAAGTGCGGCAACGCATGAAGCTTACCGGTACTAATAGCTCGATTGGCTTGATCGTTCCCATTGCCAGTGCTCATCAGACGAACGTAAACGTTCATCTGCATTGAGTTTTGTCCTCACGCATGTACGGGTCTTCGACCCTATGCTGCGGACGGCGCGCCAGACCTCTGGCGACGCGCTCTGCGCTTGCGGACTTCGTCCGGAAACGCATCCAACGACGTGTTCAAATAAGACAAACGAGACTTCCAGTCTCACCAGCTTCTCATAGGGCATAAACCGCTGGCGCGGTTTAGCCCGAAGTTGCGCTTTGCCGACCTGGTGGTTATGGCGGGGTGGCTGCACCCGTTCCCTTTCCGAACACGGCCGTGAAACGCCCCTGCGCCCATGGTACTTCGTCTTAAGACGCGGGAGAGTAGGTCGCTGCCAGGTCTGCCAAACGCAACTCAGGCTAAATTGCCAAGCAATTTATGCCTCACAAAATCTTCTCATCACACTCTGAAAAACGGCCTAGCCGTGTTACAATAGGCCGCTACCAAAGCGGCCTTTGTCGCTTCTGGAGCACATTACCCCTGCACACCTGAAATACGGTGCCAAGGGAACAAGCGATAAACCGCAACGCGGTTTGCGCTGGTGACGCGACAAACCGAAACCCGGTTTGCGCTGGTGACGCGGGGTGGAGCAGCCCGGTAGCTCGTCAGGCTCATAACCTGAAGGCCGCAGGTTCAAATCCTGCCCCCGCAACCAAAATTTACAATCACAAAGATCAGCTATCCAGGGCGCGAAGACTTCATCTTCAATGGCGAGCGGTAGCTCCTCCCGCCTCAGGACCATAACGCGAACGGCTCAAAGCCCGCCCACAAAACCAAGTACAAAAAAGCCCGCATCACGCGGGCTTCTTGTGTTTGGTAACGCATCGAACATTTAACGCCTCGCCAGCGGCCCGAAAGCAGCCAAACACACCCCGCAAGGCACAAAACTCCAAAGCCTGGCAACGAAGCCAATCTCATCTCCCAGCAGTACCCACAATATCAATGGCGCGTAGGCATAAGCGGGCGTTCGTAGATCTGCGCTGTGGTGCATTCGCCGGAAGAGGCGAGGGGGCTGCTCAGTCAACGGACTCGAACGGCGGTAATGATCCATGCGCGGGAGTCGAAGAGCACACCTTCGGAGGTCATATGCGCTTCCAGTAAATCACGCAGCCGCAGAGGTGGCTGGTCGGGCGCCTCATCGGTGTGCACGAGCGCGTCCTTGACCATATAGAGACCGGCAAGGGCATCAAGGGCGGCATCGACATTGGCTCCATAAAATACCGGTCCTTCCACTTCGATAAAGTCGATCGAGGTGAAGCCGGCGGTGCTCAATAGCTTCGTGGCTATGGCGGGATCGCCGAGTGAAAACGCCTTGCCGGCATTTCCTGGAATTGCGCTTCCCGGAGCCAACGCATCCCGGATTGCGCCAGACCATTCGTTGCGCTCCTGGCTTTGCCATACCATCCAGGCGATGCGTCCAGCCGGGCGGATTGCATGGGCGATATTGGCGAATGCTGCCTGCGGATCGGCGAAGAACATGACGCCAAAACGGCTGATGCATAGATCAAAGGCGGCAGCTGGAAAGGCGTAGGTTTGCGCGTCGCCCAGCTCGAAGCTGACGTTGCGTAATCCCGCTTCAGCGCTACGCTGGCGCGCAATCTCAAGCATCTCGGCGGAAGTGTCCACGCCGACCGCGCTGCCTTGTGTTGCGGCAAGAGCCGCTTCCCGGGTGGTTTGCCCGGCGCCGCAGCCGATGTCGAGTATCCGGTCATGCGTCCGGACGCTGGCGGCGGCTCGCAAATGCCGGTTATGCCGTGATAGTTCGGCGTCGTAAAAATCAGCACATTGCAGCACTACAGGCCCCCCTTATCTCGCCTCAATCGCTATTGTGCTCAGCTCTCGCAAGATCTCCGAACAGCTCCAACCCATTGTTCCTACACAATTCCGGCTGGAAAACCGCTGGACGCTCTTCTGGAGTTGCTCTGACGGAAGTCGATACCCGGTGTTGCAGCTCTCTCATAAACTGATTGCATAATAAGATCAGTCATGCAATATGGATTCCAGTTGCAATTTGCAATCGGATGGATTTTGTCATGGAACGAACGAGATCATTCGCCGCCACCGAGACGTCAATCGAGGTCAAGGGAGCGAAGCTGCAGACCCAGGCTTTCGGTGATCCCTCCAGCCCGCCCATCATATTGATCATGGGAATGATGGCTTCGATGCTGTGGTGGCCGGACAGGTTCTGCGAGGCACTTGCCACTCGCCAGCGCTATGTGATCCGGTACGACCAGCGCGATACCGGCCTCTCGACACATTATCCGCAAGGCGAACCCCGGTATTCGTTCACCGATCTGGCCGACGATGCCATCGCCATTCTCGACGGCTACGGATTGGAAACGGCGCATGTGGCGGGCATGTCGATGGGCGGCGCCGTTGCGCAAGAAGTCGCGTTGCGCCATCCTCGGCGCGTGCGGACGCTTACGCTGATCAACACATCACCGCTCGGCGTCGAGGGCTTGCCTTCTTCGACGGAGGCCTATCAGGAGCATTCCAGGTCGGCCGAAGCAATCGATTGGTCGAACCTCGAAGCCATTGCCGGTTTCCTGCGCCGCGAGACGGCCATGCTTGCCGGCACCCGGCATCCGCACGATCCCGACGCTGCAAGGGACCTGATCGCCCGCGACATGGCACGGGCGCCGTCATTTGCCAGTGCTACAAACCATTTCACGCTCGTGAGCGAGGAAAGGCCTGCAAGGCTTCAGGCCTCCGATATCAAGCTGCCGGTCCTTGCGATCCACGGCACAGCCGATCCGCTGTTTCCCATAGAACACGGGGAGGCCTTTACCAAGGTCGTCCGAGACGTGCGGCTGCACCGGGTCGAAGGTGGAGGGCACGAAATCCACGAGCGCGACATTGGCGAGATCGTGCAGGCCATCATCGATCATACAGCCTGACAGACGACCGGCCCGAGAGACAACCGGAAAGCCAGGCATGACCTCGCTTTCCGGTTCGTTAGAGATCAGCTTCTCGGCTTCAGGTTCTCGGCGTCATAGAGCGGCTTGTAGCCGACGCCGGCAACTTCGACCGGATAAGTTTCGCCGAAATATTCGACCTTCAGTTTGCGGCCTTCCTGGGCATAGGACCAGGGGAGGTAGGCGAGTGCGATATTCTTGCCGATGGTCGGGCCATAGGCGATCGAGGTGGTGAAGGAGCGGCGGCCGAGCTCATCGACGAGGGTTTCGCCGGTTTCGGGATCCATGACCGGCAGGATGCCAACGGGGTAGCGGGCAACGCCGTTGGAGTCGATGTTATCGGTCACGACGAGCGTGCAGAGCATGGCCGGCTGATGCTCGCGGGCGCGATATTCGAGGTGCTTCGCCTTGCCGCGGAAATCGGCGTCCTTGACCTTCGGGCGGGCGAGATCGGCTTCGAGGAGGTTATATTCCGTCAGCAGGTCGGCATTCTGCAGGCGCAGGCTCTTTTCCATACGGCGGCTGTTGGCATAGGTCTCGACGCCGACGGCGATCGCGCCGGTCGAGCGCAGCGCATCCCAGACGGCCAGCGCGTCGCCATAGGCCATGTGCAGTTCCCAGCCCTGTTCGCCGACATAGGAAATGCGGAATGCGGTGACGTTCTTGCCGGCGATGCGGATCTGCTTGATCGCGGCGAAGGGGAAGTTTTCGTGCGTGAGGTTTTCCGGGCTTTCGACCACCTTCTGCAGGTTGGTGCGGGCATTCGGTCCCCAGATGCCGATCGTGACATAGCGTTCGGTGACATCGGTGATGGTGACGTTGAAGCCCTTATCCTGGGCAACACGGCGCATGTAGTGGAAATCGCGCGGGCCGGCATCGGCGCCGTCGATCAGACGGCAGCGGTCGGCCATGCGGATGACAGTGAAGTCGGCGCGCACCATGCCCTCGTCGTCGAGGAAGTGGGTGTAGATGCCCTTGCCGATATTGGCGTCGCCACCGATCTTGGCCGCGCAAAGCCATTCCAGCAGTTCGACATGATCGGGGCCTTCGATATCGTACATGGCGAAATGCGAGAGGTTGATGATGCCGCAATCTTCGCTCAGTGCCAGGTGCTCAGCATTGGAGACGCGCCAGAAATGGCGGTTGTCCCATTCGTTTTCGCGTACCGGGATGCGATCGCCGTATTTTTCGAGCAGGTGCTCGTTGGCGGCATAGCCATGAGCACGCTCCCAGCCGCCGAGCTCCATGAAGTAGCCGCCGAGCTCTTTTTCTCGTTCATAGAAGGGCGAGCGGCGGATGTTGCGGCCGGTGGCATAGGGCTCGCGCGGGTGGACTGCGGGATTGTAGATCTTCTGCGCAGCCTCCGTGCAGCGGCCTTCGATGAATTTTTCTTCCAGCATATGCGGGTAGAAGCGGGAATAATCGATCCTGTTGTGGTCGATCGGCGTGCGGCCGTCGGTCATCCAGTCGGCAACGAGCTTGCCGAAGCCGGGGCCGTCCTTCACCCAGATGGCGACGCAATACCAGAGACCGCGGACCTTCTGGCTTTCGCCGACCGACGGGCCGCCATCGGTCGTGACTTGCAACAGACCGTTGAAGGAATGGCCTTCATTGTAGCCGAGTTCGCCGAGGATCGGTGTCAGTTCCATGGCGCGTTCGAGCGGCTCGATGATCTGTTCCATGTCGAGATCGCGCTGTGAAGGCGAAAGGCGGGCCTCATGCTTTTCAAGGAGATCGCGGGGATGGCAGAGGCGCGGGTTCTTCTCTTCGTAGTAACCCCATTCGATCTGGCCGCCTTCGGCGGTCTTCGGGTCGCCGGTGTCGCGCATATAGGCGGAATTGCCCTGGTCGCGCATCAGCGGGAAGCCGATTTCCTTGCCGGTGTTGGCAAACTCATTATAGGGGCCGAAGAAGGTCAGCGGGTGGTCCACCGGCATGACCGGCAGGTCCTCGCCGACCATTTCGGCGATCAGGCGGCCCCAGAGGCCGGCGCAGACGATGACATATTCGGCTTCGATCGTGCCGCGATGGGTGACGACGCCGCTGATGCGGCCGTCTTTCACGATCAGGGACTGGGCCGGCGTATTGGCGAAGGACTGCAGCTTGCCGCTCTTTTCGCCCTGGTCGATCAGCTTGCCGGCAACGGTCTGAGAGCGGGGAATGACGAGGCCGGCATCCGGGTCCCACATCCCGCCCTGAACCATGCTTTCCTCGATCAGCGGGAATTTTTCCTTGATCTCGGCGGGGTCGATCAAGCTCACGCGCGTGCCAAAGGCCTTGCCCGAGGTCACCTTGCGCTTGATTTCGGCCATGCGGTCGTCATCGCCGACGCGGGCGACTTCGAGGCCGCCGACGCGGGCATAGTGACCGAGCTTGTCGTAGAAATCGATGGAGTAGAGGGTCGTCCAGCAGGACAGGAAATCGTGGCTGGTCGTGTAGCAGAAGTCGGAGGCATGGGCCGTCGAGCCGATATCCGTCGGGATGCCTGATTTGTCGATGCCCACAATATCGTCCCAACCGCGCTCGATCAGATGATGAGCGATCGATGCGCCGACGATACCGCCAAGCCCGATGATGACGACCTTCGCCTTTTGAGGAAATACTGCCATTGCGTGCGACCCTGATTGATACTGAAAACGGATTTTATGATGTGTGCGGCGGCGACCAGAGCCTGTCTACGACATATTCAAGATGCTTGCACGACGACCATCATGCTGTCCTATCAGGAAATGGCTGGGTTTGTCGGCGACATATGCTGATCGGAGATGTCGCAAAGGCGACGGCATCTCCTGAATGCGCTTATTGCGGGATCGACTGCATCATGATCTCGCGGCGCAGGATCGGGCCTTCCTGGCCGAAATAGGTCGTCAGCAACTTCGCGAAATCGTCCGACTGGTAGGTCTCGGTCAGCGTCTGATCGACGAGCAGGCGGAAGGCGGAGTCGTCCTGCCGGAGGGCTATGCCATAGGGCTCATGCGTGAAGAGACGGTTGCCGATCGCGAGCGTGGACGGACTATGGGCATGGGAAGCGAGATCGAAGAGCAGGGCGCGATCGGCGAAATAGGCATCGATCTTATGGTTTTCGAGCGCGGCCAAGCCGTCCTGATGCGTGGCGAAATCGGCGATCCGCGTCTTCGGCACGTCGGAGCCCAGCGCCTCGCGCAGGGTCGCGCCCGTCGTCGTGTCTGCGCGAACGCCGATCGTGCTTGTTGCAGAGGCGGGCTTGGCGGAGACTTGCGCCAACCGCTTGTCCAGGAACAAAGCCATGAGATAGTCGGGCGAATCCTTGCGCAGCAGGGCGCTGGCACCTGTGATGAAGATCGGCTGCGAGAAATCGACATTCTGGCGTCGGCCGAGGCTAATGGTCAGCGCGCCGCAGAGAAGGTCGACCTGGCCGCTTTTGACTGCGTCGAAGCCATCGGCAAGCGTGGTTTCGACATAGTCGCGCTTGAGATCGGTGACCTTGCGCCCGACGGCATCGGCGACCTTGCCGCAGAGATCGATGGCATATCCCGCCGGGTTGCCGTTCTTCTTCTTGAAGGAGAAGGGTGCTTCGTCGCTGATATAGCCGATCCGGATCGTGCCCTTTTGGGCGATGAGATCCAGCGTTTGCGCGGCCGTAGCCGTGTAGGCGGATATGCCGAGGATAATGCCTGCCAGAACCAGTCGTCTCATGCAATGTGCCGGCATGATCCTGATCTCCAAAAGAAAATTGGGCAATCGCAAAGGCTTAGGCGCAGATTATGGCCTGACGGTTTTTTGTCAACGATGGATTGTCCTTGATCGCCTGCCGTCGAGCAGAGGTGGCGGCCTTTCCTGTCGCGAAGATCGGCTTTTCAGCGAGACAGACTGTGACTAGCGGCCCAGCTGGAGATGGCGGCCGCAATCGCTTGGGGCTGATCTTCCGGCGCGATGTGCCTTGCCGGTCCGCAATTTTCGATCTCCAATCCGGCAATATTCTCGCGGCACCAGTCTATCATCCTTTCGCCGACCAGCAGTGTCTCCGCCGGACCATCGAAAGTCAGCAGCAGTTTCGGGATATCTTCGCTGCGGGCAAGCCAGGCATCATAGGCTTCGATGCGCGCGACGACATCGGCGGGTTCGCCTTCGATCGGCATCGCGCGCGGCCAGGCAAGCAGCGGACGGCGGCTTTCGCGCGTCGGGTAGGGCGCGCGATAGACGGCATGATCCTCGGCGCTCAATCCATTTAGAACCGTGGCTTTCAAAGCTTGTTCGATGAAGAAATTTTCGTCCAGAACCTTCGCTTCGCCCGTGCCCGGTGAGCGCAGCAGTTCATAGCGAGCCCGTGCATTCGGCAGGTCGTTCCAGGTCAAAGGCCTGATGATCGTTTCCATGAAGGCGATGCCGCGCACGCGTTCCGGATGGCGGGCGGCCCAATCGAATGCGAGTGCGCCGCCCCAATCATGGCCGATCAATACGACATCACCGAGCGCGAGTTTGTCGAACCAAGCTTCGAGATAGCGTGCATGGTCGTCAAATGAATAGGCGATATCAGGTTTGCCGGACTGGCCCATGCCAATGAGGTCGGGAGCCAGGCAGCGGGCACGCACGGCAAGGGCCGGGCTGATATTCCTCCACAGGTAGGATGAGGTCGGATTGCCATGCAGGAAGACGAAGGGTGTTCCCGTTCCGGCATCCTCGTAGAAGATCGTCGAGTCCAGCACATTGAGGGAGGGCATGTGGGTATCCTCTCGTGAAATAAAATGGTAAGGTACCTGTCTATTTAACATAATAGTCAGGCACCTGTCTATATCATGAAAGATTGTGTTCCCACTCGCCCGTCCCTGGGCCTGCTGCTGCGGCTCGTGCATCAACATTGGACACAGGATGTCGAAGCCGCGCTGGAAGAGGCCGGTTATGGCGATATCCGACCACCGCACGCCAATGTGTTTACCTTCATGCGTCCGGAAGGAGTTCAGGTGAGTGAGCTCACTCGGCTTGCCCATGTCCGCAAGCAGACGATGACGCAGGCAGTAGAGGAGTTGGAGCGCCTGGGTTATGTCGAGCGCCGACCGGATCCTGACGATCGACGTGCAAGACTTGTGTTTCTGACCGAGCGTGGCAGAGGCGTGCGGCCAATAGCAGCGGCAACGGGTCGCCTTGTGGATCAGCGCTGGTCCGATATCGCCGGTTCTGAGGAGATTAATGCGTTGAAGCAGGCTTTGCAGGAGGTGCTCGGCAAGCTCCGCGGCGACCGGGATTCCGCAGAGCCGATGGACGAGGCGGCGACATAGGAGTTCTGGTGATCTGCCTGAGATATGCGGGCCGCACACTTTCGAGCGCTATCACGAAGAGTTTCGTTACTCCGTTCTGGTTTATGGCCTATCTCTCCTCCACGACCGTCAAGCGAAGGGGATGTGCCGATGCAAGAGAGGAGCCTGATCAGGAAGACAAATGGAGCGAGGCGGAAATCGGGCCTCGCTTTCGGCTTCGGCTTTTCGGTTCTTTGTGGGGCCTTTGGCTTCGCGCTGCCTTCGCCGGCAGCAGCGCAGACGATCATCGATGATTGGCATAAAGTGAAGCCGCCGGTGGCGCCGGAGCTGAAGACCGCTACCGTCGATCCGAAGACGACGGCACTGCTGGTCCTCGATTTCAACGGCGCGCAGGACCCGACCAAGGGACCGTGCAACGTGAAGACCAAGCCCCGTTGCCTGGCGTCCGTCCCCAAGGTGAAAACTCTACTCGATCAGGCGCGCGCCAAGGAGATGCTCGTCGTCTTCAGCCTGGCCGGTGTTGGCGAGCCGCAGGATATCGCAACGGCGCTGGCGCCCCTGGCGAGCGAGCCGATCGTCAAATCCGGGCCGGACAAATTCATCGGCACCAATCTGCGCAGTATTCTCTCAGACAAGGGCATTAAGACCATCATCGTGACAGGCACGGCCTCGGAGGGGGCGGTGCTCGATACGGCGACGGATGCTGCGTTAAACGGCATGAACATTGTCCTGCCTGTCGACGGCATGTCATCGACAGAGCTTTACGGTGAGCAATATGTGGCTTGGCACATGGTCAATGCGCCCGGCGTTTCGCAGAAGACGACACTGACCAGCATCGACAGGATCAAGTTTTGATTTGCTGCAGCCCGCCGGCCAGCACGCCCTCAAGCGCGCCATTCTCCAGAAGTGCCATGACCGATAATCCGTCGATCAACATCTCTTGAGTTTCGGCGCTTGTCGTCTGTGACATAGTATCGCCGGCAACGACAGCTATGCGATGATCCCTTTGGAGGATGCGATTTCATGTCTTTTCGCCAGATGGTTCCCGGCCTGGCGCTGGCCCTTTCGCTGATATCGGCAACGGCATCCGCCGCTCCGCCCGAGCAGGGTCATGGCGCGCCTGCCGGTGCGAGCGGCGTGCTCTCGCTCCTGTCGCCCGATGCCGTGAGCGACCATGTGCTGACTACGGATGGCAAGACCATTCCCTATACGGCGACAGCGGGTACGCTCGATCTTTTCGGCCAGGATGGCCAGCGCAGCGCCGCGATCTTCTACACGGCCTATGTCGCCAAGAACCGGAATGCGAACCGGCCCGTGACCTTCGTGTTCAATGGCGGGCCGGGTGCTGCTTCGGCCTTCCTCAATCTCGGGCTCGTCGGTCCGCGCATCGTCGATTTCGGCGCAGACGGCCGTGACGGCGCCAATGCCAAGTTGGTCGACAATCCGCAAAGCTGGCTCGAATTCACCGATCTCGTACTGATCGATCCGATCGGTACCGGCTGGAGCCGCGCTGCCAAGCCCGATGATCAGAATGATTTCTATAGTGTCGACAGCGATGCCGAAAGCCTTGCCAAAGCGATCGCCCTCTACATCGCCCGTAACAGCCGGGCGTCGTCGCCGAAGTACATTCTTGGAGAAAGCTATGGCGGGTTTCGTTCGGTCAAGATTGCCAACAGCCTGCGCGAGGATCAGGGCATTCTGATTTCCGGCATCGTCATGTTGTCGCCGCTGCTGGAGGGCCGGTTCGTCTTCGGGGGCGGTGAGGATGCGCTTGGCGCAGCCTTGCAACTGCCGTCGCTGGCGGCAGCCGAACTGGAGCGTCAAAACGCCTTCAGCGAGAAGGTGGTGCAGGATGCCGAAGCCTTCGCTTTCAACGAATATCTGCCAACTCTTGCCAGGCGGCCGCCGTCGGGAGATTCCGGCCAGGCCTTCTATGGGCGCGTCGCGAAGCTGACCGGCATACCGCAGGATGTCGTTGCCAAGAACCAAGGTTTTCTCGGCGGGGTCTACCGCAAACATTCCGATGGCGATGGCGCGGACGTGGCGAGTGCTTATGACGCCTCGTTCCTCGCGCCGGACCCCTATCCGCAGTCGGAGGCCGAGCATGGCGGCGACCCGATTCTGGATGGCTTTGTTCGCGCCTATGGCGGTGCCTTTTCAGGCTACGCCCGTGACGAGCTGGGCTTTCATACCGACATGACCTACACGCTTCTGTCGTCGTCCGTGAACCGGGAATGGAAATGGGGCGGGCACAATGGCGGCTCGCGCGGGACCGCCGGTGTTGGCGACGATCTCAAGGAGCTGCTATCGCTCTCGCCATCCTTCCGCGTGATGATCGGGCAGGGTTACAGCGATCTCGTCATCCCCTTCGGCGTGAACAAATATGTGCTCGACCACCTGCCGCAGGCCCTTGCCGATCGCGTGGCGCTGAAGCTCTATCGCGGCGGCCATATGTTCTACACGCGGCCGATGTCGCGCGAGCAGTTTACGGGTGATGCTAAGGCGTTTTATGCCGGGCAGATCAAGGCAGCGCCGGCCGCGCAATCGAACTGACCGGCTGGCCTCGATGCGCCACCTGGAAGGTGGGCGCGAGACCGGCCTCTACTTGTTTCTCGCAACCATGGCCTTGATGGTTTCGCAGAGCTCGTCCTTCGCCTGCTGCGGGCTGATGTCGCCCGTCGTGGCGGCATAGGATAGGGCTTCGGCCGCACCCAGCATCGCCCAGAGGCCGGCCGATGCAATGGAACCGGTAGCGGCGAAGGGAGCAAGCAGCGCACGGCACTTATCGAGGAAGGCCGTTTCATATTCGCGCTTGATTTTTTCAAGCTCCGGCGAGCCCGCGAGCGAAGCGATGATACCGGGTATTTCGCGCCCCTGCAGCAGAACGCAATCGACATAGGCGGCCGCTATCACCTCCGCCCGGCCCGCCAGCGTCGGACTGCTTGCATCAAGCGCCTTGTCCATCACTGCCGTCTGTCTGATATCGTATTCGCGATAGAGCGCAGCAAGCAGGCCGGAACGGGTGATAAAATGGTCGTAGACCACGGGTTTCGTCACGCCGGCCCGTTCCGAGAGCCGCCCCAACGTCAGAGCTTCCGTTCCCTCTTCGCCGATGATTTGCCAGGCAACCTGGATGAGCTGCCGATAGCGCTCCTCCCGCGTCAGCCGGCTGCGGGGTTCCGTTTTCTTCGTTTGCACGCTTGACATCGCTATATACCAAAAGTAACTTACTAAAAGTATATAAGACTGGGCCGCCGCTCACAATATGTCAGCAGGAGTTTTTCACATGCATGCGCTTATCGTCGTCTCCAATCCGAATCCCGATTCGTTCAGCCACAGCGTTGCGGCCAAAGTCGCCGAAGGTGTAACGGCTTCGGGGGCTACGTTTGAAATCGCGGATCTTACAGCGGAAGGTTTTGATCCGAGGTTCAGCGCGGCCGATATCGCCGCTCATCTCAGAGAAGGCCCATCGCCTGATGACGTCGTTGTCGAGCAAGCGCGAATCGATCGTGCCGACGCTTTGGTGCTGGTCTATCCCGTTTATTGGTGGTCCATGCCCGGCCTGCTCAAGGGGTGGATCGATCGAGTGTTCACCAATGGCTGGGCCTATGACGACATGCCCGGTGACAGGCCTATCAAGAGATTACGCCATCTTCGCGTCCATTTGATCGCTATCGGCGGTGCGACCATGCGCACCTATGCACGCCATGGCTATTTCGGTGCCATGAAAACGCAGATCGATCATGGAATTTTCGGATACTGTGGCGCTCCCGTCTCGACCTCCGAATTGTTGCTGACGGAGACGCAGGATATGAGCTCCCATTTCGATACCGCCCGCGCCATCGGGCAAAATCTATTTGCTGTTTCGCGATCAACGAAGGCGGCGGATGCGGCTTAATCGTGCTGCTGCAGCTGAAAGAGATGCTTGATGCGCGAGCTTAGCGAGGTCACGTGAGCGCCATGACCGAGCATATCGGCATTGGCGAAGAGATGCTGCTCCGCCTCAATGCGTTTTGCCAGCATGGCACCGAGCTCTTCGGCAAGGGTCGGCCGGTCGTGCAGCAGCGGCGCCAGACATTCCTCGCCGATTTCATAGGTGACGACGAAGGTAAGGGCGCGAACCGTGCCGACTTCACCCGATCCCATCAGCAGCCCGTTCTCACCGAAATAATCGCCTGGCGCAAGGCGCGTCAGCTCGATCTGGCGATGCCCTTCGCGGCGGGTGATGCTGACGACGCCCGAGCGGACGATCGTGAGCGCCCGCATGCGGGCATCCTGTTCGGCGATGACGGCATCCTTGCGATAGGTCCGCCGCTGCATATGCGATGCCAGATGCTCCTTTTCATCCTCGGTCAGCGAAGAGAACAGAGGGATATTGCTGACAAGCCGCCAGGGCGTTCCGGGCGCATGTTGCTTCTCGTCGGCCGTCTCAGGCTTTTGCTGCATCGGAAGCATGATCGTGCCGGGCGGATCGGCGAGTTTCAAGCCTGCCGCCTTGGTGTGACGAACTAGCAGATCATAGATCTCGTTCTTTGCGGCTTGTGTCAGCGACATATCGCGTACTCGAAAGGACAGCTGCAGCTCGATCGCCTGCCCATCGATGGAAGTGATGGCGACACTGGGTTCCGGGTTCTTCTGGATCGAGTTGCAGCTGATCAAGACGTTTTGCATCACATCCGCGATGATGCGTGGCAGGGCGGTGGGCTGAATGCGTACGTTGACGGTTGCGCCGTGGCTTTCGTCAGGCGAGGAAAGATTGGTCAGCCGCGTCTTGGCAAGGATACTGTTCGGAATGACGATCAGATCGTTGGTGCCGCTCAGCAATTGCGTGGCGCGCCAATTGGTTTCGACGACGCGGCCCTGGACGTCATTTTCGAGGACGATCCAGTCGCCGACGGAGTAGGGGCGGCCGAGATTGAGAGCGATGCCGGAGAAGACGTCGCTCAAAGTGCTCTGCAAGGCAAGGCCGAGAATGATGGCGAAGACGCCCGATGTTGCGATCAGTGTACCGATCGGGACGCTGAAGACATTACCTACGATGGAGAGAATGGCGCCGAGATAGATGACGCCGACGATCAGATCCTGCAGCAGCCGGCCCTCGCGGGGCTTGCGCTCGAAAATCAGGAACAGCCGCACGCAGGCGATCAGCACCCAGGCGCCGTTGACCCACCAGACGATCTTGGCAAAGCCCGTGAAGGTGCGCAGCGTCACCGATTCCTGCGACGGGCTCGGCTCATAGGGGACGATGCCGTGATAGAATAAAAGTGCGGTCAGGCAGACGAAGAAGGCCATCTGACCGATCAGACGGCCGGCCCGCTGATGACGCAGCATGACGCGGCTGACGAATGTGCCGACGACAACCAGAATGAAGAACTGGACGATCGGATCGCCAAGAAGCGCAATGGACATGGGGACTCGGTCGCACTCGGTCTTTCGGATGGGCGCTAAATTGGCATGAAAGAGGCCGCAGCGCCATATGCAGAAAAAGTATGATTAATTGACGTTGCCGCCTTGATCTCAGGACATGCACCTTGATAATTAGATGACGATTATCATCTTATATCTGTCATCCCATCCTGCTATCTGCTCTCGCAGCGCAACGCCTTAGCGCTCCGACATCCTTGAGGAATACCCATGACACAGTCTTTCGAGATTCGCGGCGATCTGTTGATCGGCTCAGATTCTACCGGCGGCAACAGAACGTGCGTGCCATCAACCCGGCAACCGGCGCAAATCTGGAGCCGGCCTTTGCGGTCGCCGGCGAGAGCGATGTCGCTAAAGCCTGCGAGTTGGCCGCTCAGGCGTTCGACGTCTACCGTGCGACCAGCCCCGAGCAGCGCGCAGCATTTCTCGAAAAGATTGCCGACAACATCATGGAGATTGGCGATACCCTGATCGAGCGCGCGACGGAGGAGACCGGCCTGCCAGTGGCGCGCCTGCAGGGCGAGCGCGCCCGCACCGTTGGCCAGCTGCGGCTCTTTGCGCAGGTGGTCCGCGCCGGCGAGTGGCTCGATCTGCGCGTCGATCCGGCACTGCCGGAGCGCAAGCCGCTGCCGCGGCCGGATCTGCGCCTGCGCCAGATCCCGCTCGGCCCGGTCGCCGTCTTCGGCGCCAGCAATTTCCCGCTCGCTTTCTCGGTTGCCGGTGGTGATACGGCTTCGGCACTCGCCGCAGGCTGCCCGGTCGTCGTCAAGGGCCACCTTGCCCATCCCGGCACGGGCGAGCTTGTCGGCCGGGCCATCCGTGCCGCCGTCGCCCAATGCGGCCTGCCGGAAGGCACATTCTCGCTGCTGACCGGTGCCAACGAGACCGGTGCCGCGCTGGTGCGCGATCCCCGCATCAAGGCCGTCGGCTTCACCGGCTCGCGCGGCGGCGGCCTGGCGCTTGGCGCCATTGCCGCGGCCCGGCCTGAGCCGATCCCGGTCTATGCCGAGATGAGTAGCGTCAACCCCGTTTTCCTGTTCCCCGCCGCTCTCGCAGCACGCGCCGAGGCGATCGGGACCGGCTTCATCGATTCCCTGACGCTCGGTGCCGGCCAGTTCTGCACCAATCCGGGCCTGCTTTTTGCGATCGAGAGCCCTGATCTCGACCGTTTCGTTCAGGCGGCCAGCGATGCCCTGACTGGCCGCGCGCCGGCGCCGATGCTGACGCCCGGCATTCACGCCGCCTTCGACAAGGGTGTTGCCGCATTGGCGGAACATGAGTCTGTCAAGACCGTCGCTCATGGCGCTCCGGCCGAAGGCGTCAACCGGAGCCCGGGCATCTTCTTCGAGACAGAAGCGGCGGAGTTCCTGGCGGACGAGCGCTTGGGCCACGAGGTTTTCGGCGCGGCAAGCCTTCTCGTACGCTGCAAGGATGTCGACCAGATGATCGCCGTTGCGGAAAAGCTCGAGGGCCAGCTGACCGCGACCCTTCAGATCGAAGCGGAAGATTATGCCACGGCCGCCAAGCTGGTGCCGGTGCTGGAACGCAAGGCCGGGCGCATTCTCGCCAATGGCTGGCCGACCGGCGTTGAAGTCTCCCATGCCATGGTGCATGGCGGGCCTTTCCCGGCGACCTCGGACAGCCGCACGACCTCGGTCGGCACGCTCGCCATTCGCCGCTTCCTGCGCCCGGTCTCCTATCAGGATCTGCCGGAAGGCTTGCTGCCGGCCGAGCTGCGCAACGAGGGCGTCAGGGCGCTGCCGCATCTGCTGGATGGCGTGCGCAAGGGCAGCTGAGCCGCCCCGGATGGGATAGATGACATTCTTTGGAGCGGGTCAGGTTGGCCCGCTTTTCTTTGAGTGCGGCTACGCTGCCGCATTTTGTTGACGGGCCTCGAGATGGGCCTTGTAGTGCTGAAGCGATAGCTCGGCTCCGAGGTGGGAAAGCTCTGTCGCCACGGCCTCGGCGGCCTGTTCTGCCGGCTCGATGACGCGCTCGAACATCTCTGCTTCATAGGCTTGGACGGCATGTTTCCAGTCCGCCTGCTCAAGAAGCTGGCGGCTGAGTTCCGCTGCATCCAGCATCGCCATATTCACACCTTCGCCGCCGAAGGGCGACATCACATGCGCCGCATCGCCGAGCAGCGTGATGCCGATGCGGTTCTGCCAGTGGTGGCCGACCGGCAACGCGTAGATCGGTCGGGAAACGATATGGTCGTTGCTGGCTTCGATGAGGCGCAGGATCTCCGGCGTCCAGCCTTCGAACTCGGCCATCAGCCGCGCGCGGGCTTTTGCCGGCGCTGCAAAGTCGAAGGTCCTGTCTGCCCAGTCGGCCGGCACACGGAAGATCGCGTAGCCTCTGAGATGGGCGTTGCCGTTGCGCTGGACGATCAGGCTTTTTCCATCGGCCTCGACGCCGATCTTGCCGCGGCCGACAAGGGCTGCGAGATCCGGGTGGCTGGCGTCGACGTCGTCGATGCCGAATTCGATGAAGGTGATGCCGCTATATTGCGGGCGGTACGAGGAGACCAGCGGTCTGACCTTGGACCAGCTGCCGTCGGCGCCGACGACGAGGTCGACGGGACCAACCGTTCCGTTTTCGAAGACCAGATCATAGGTGCCATCGTCGCGCGGGCGGACTTCGCGCAGGCCGTGGTTCCAGCGGATGACTTCTGATGGCAAAGAGGCGAGCAGCGTTTGCCTGAGCGCGGTGCGGTCGACCTCGGGCCTATCGGATTCATCAGCGTCGTCATCGGCAAAGAGCAGCGCGCCATGCTTGTCATAGAGCCGGCTTCCTTGATCCTCATAGCGGGCGATCGCCAGGAATTCGCGGTAGAGGCCGGCGCGGCGCAACGCGAGCTGGCCGGATTCCACATGCAGGTCGAGCGTGCCACCTTGTGGCCGGGAAAGTGCATGTTCCTCGCGTTCGAAGACGATGGCCGGCACACCTGCCTGATAGAGGATGCGGGCTAGGGTCAGACCGCCGGGGCCTGCGCCGATGATGGCGATGCGGGGATAGGATGTCATGGACAGGGTCCTCATAATTTCGTACATAGGTACCTATATAAATTAACATAGGCACCTATTCAAGTGGTGGAGACATGATGGATTGGGATTTGTTCGACACACCGGCGCCGCTCATCAACATGGCGTCGCGCGCGTTTTCACGTCTTGGCGAACGTCGGGTGAGGGCTTTGGGCTTCAATATCGGCCAGCTGCCGGTGCTGTATTTGCTCCGGAATGGCGCGCAGATGTCGCAGAAGGATTTGGCGAAATTCGCCAAGATCGAGCAGCCGTCGATGGCTCAGATGCTGGCGCGCATGGAGCGGGATGGTCTGATCCGGCGCACGCCCGATCCAGCCGATGGCCGCAGCAGCCTCGTGTCGTTGACCGAGGCAGCAGTCGCGAAACTCCCGGCAGCGCGCCAGGCGCTGGAAGAGGGGCGAGACCGGGTTCTTTCTGGCTTCAGCGCTGATGAAGTTCAGACGCTGGTTCAGCTCATGCGCCGGCTGAACCAGAATCTGGATCGGATGGTGGCCGAGGAGGATGGGTCGTAGGCGCGCTGGTTTGCGCCTACGATGATCAACATTCAGATTTCGGCGTAGACGATGCCGGTGAACGAGCCGGCATGATGAAGAAGTTCGCGCTCGCCCGAACCATCGAGGCTGGCGGAATAGAGATTGCCGCCGATGTCGGTGAAGAACATGCGGTTGTTGGGTAGATCGAGCGAGAGGCCAATGCCTTCATCGAGGCCTTCGAGAACGACTTCAGATGTGCCGGCGAGATTATCCATCTGGGCGCGGTTGACGGTATTTCCACGCGGAAGATTGCCGCGGTCGGTCCAGTAGATGGTGCGGGTGGCAAGATCCAGCTCGAGGTCGATCGGTTCCGGCAGCTTGTCCAGCAGTGTTTCGAGGTCGCTGCGGTTCGTCGCGGTTTCGCCGGCGGGGATGTTGATGCCGGCGCGGAAGATGCGGCCGAGGCCAGCATCCGGCGGCCCTTTCTGGGTCCAGTAGATCTGGCCGAGCGGCAGGTCGAGGGCGATGCCGACGCACCAGCGTGCGATATCGGTGCTGTCCCCCGGGCTGTCGCCGTTCTGCACCAGAGTTTCGATGTCGCTACCATCGATATTGGCGCGCATGACGCGCATGCCTTCGCGGTCGCACCAATAGAGCTTGCCGTTGTCGCGGTCGAGCTGGATCTGCTTCGGCGTGACGAGCGTGCTGCCCGGCGGGATCAGCGTGATGTGGTTGCCGCCGTCGAGGTCCATGCGTTCGATGGAGCCGTCATGGGCGTTGTAGTCGTTGCCCATCTCGGTCCAGTAGATCCAGCCGTTCTCGCTGTCGACGAGAATGCCGTCGGGGCTGCGTCCCGCCCGCTGGACGATGAGCTTCAAATCGGTGCCGTCGATGGCGGAGGAGAGGATTCGTCCGTCGTTGATATCGAGGAAAAACAGTCTTTCGGTCTTGTCGGTGGTGGTGGCAGGCGTCCGTGCTTCTGACATGAGAGCATCCTTTCGAGGGGCGGATCTGCGGATCATAGCGCGGCAATCATGGCATCGATTGATGACAGCATCATTCGCCGCTGCGATCGGAACGAGCATCTGCTGCGCTGCAGCAAAGATCAAGGGCCGGAATGTCGCGGGGTGCGAGGAGGGCTGTCAAATAAGTGTCATCGGCCTGATATAAATCCCCCACATTCCCATAAGACTACGCCAGTCCAGGGCTGAAACCGAAGCCGGAGATGATTGATATCATGTCGACGCTCCAGCAGATCGCCTTCCGCGCCGGCTGTTCCGTCGCGACCGCCAGCCGCGTGATGAATCGCAGCGGTCCGGTCAGCGACGAGATGGTGCGGCGCGTGCGCCGGGCGGCGGCGGAGCTTGGCTATCGGACAGGTGGGCGTACCGGCACCGGCCGACCGGCGATCGGCGTGCTCATTCCGAGCATCACCAATCCGGTTTTCGCGGCTTCGCTTTCCAGCATCCAGAACCGAGCTCTTCACGCGGGGCATAGCGTGCTGATCGCGCAATCGAACTACGATCCGGCGCAGGAGGTCGATGCCGTCGCCTCGCTGCTCCAGCAGCAGCCGACTGGGTTGATCCTGACGCTTTGCGATCCCGAGCGCAGTCTTGTTCTGTCCTCCGCCCTGCCGCCGACCGTATTGCTCGGTAACCTGCCGACCGCCCGCTTTACCGCCGCGGTCGCGACCAATAATTTCGGCGCGGGCCGGGATCTGACCGATCACCTCCTAGGCAAGGGTCATCGCCGCATCCTGTTCATATCAGGCCACTTCTCCGCGTCGGATCGGGCGAAGCTGCGCTATCTCGGCTATATCAGGGCCATGGAAGCGGCGGGGCAACAGCCCCTCGATGCGCTCGAAATTTCCTTCGTAAACAGCCTGGAACAGCTCGATCTTTCCGATGCGATTTCGCGGTTCGACCCGACGGCGATCATTGCTTCCAACGATCTTCTGGCGCTCGGCGTCATGGGCGCGCTTCGCCGTCAGGGTCTTTCGATTCCGCGCGATATTTCGGTCGCCGGCTTCGACGGGATTTCCCTCGGTTTTCTGGGCGAAGTGTCTCTGACGACGGTGGAAATTCCGGATGGAACCATGGGGGCCGCTGCCGCCTCGCTGCTGCTGGATATGGCGGAAAATGCCGCGCCCCCGCGTCATCTGACTGTGCCCTATCGAATGCGTGCGGGTGGCACAGTGCGCGATCTCACCATACAATCCTGACCCTTGCCCGGGAATGGAAACGCCGCCTCTTGTTGGGAGGCGGCGCAGGTTGCTCAGCCGGTTCGAATGATCAGCTGCGCGGCAGCAGGCCTTCGACGTCAGAAGCGGCGTCCTCGAGCGCTTCCTTCGGAGCGGCTGAGCCATCGACGATGCGCGAGAGGTTGTCGACGATGGTCTGAGTGACCTTGACGCCGTTGGCTCCCGGGAAGGCATACCAGGGAACCATGATCGACATCTGGCTGAGGCCAGCCTGGAACAGCGGGTTCTTCTTGTAGAAGTCGCCGAGATATTCGGCTGACTTGGCGGCAAGTTCGTTGTTCGGAACATAGCCGGTGCCGGGAACGACGACCGAGGCGCCGTAAGGGCCGGCGGCGAACTTGGCGAACTTCCAGGCTGCTTCTTCCTTGACCGGATCATGGGTCAGGATGACGACGGCGTTGCCGCCCGTCGGCAGGCGGCCGTTGACCGGGTCGATCAGCGGCAGCTTGGCGGTGCGCAGGTCGAACTTGGTACCGACATTCTTGATGGTGTTGACGAGAGCACCCGTGGTCTGGAATTCGAAGCCGACCTTGCCGGCAGCGAAGGCCTGTTCGCCGGCAGCCTTGGTGAAGACCGGCATGCCGCCTTCCTTGACGAAGCGCTGGATCAGTTCGACGGCCTTCTGGCCCTCGGGACCGTTGAAGGCAACCTTGCTTTCGTCGTCGTTCAGCATCTTGCCGCCGGCGCCGAAGAGGAGGGCGGAGAACATCCAGTCGTCGCCCTGCCAGCGGAAGTCCATGCCATCGACGCCGTTGCCGAGCGCCTTGATCTTGCCGGCAAGCGTAATGACCTCGTCCCAGGTCTTCGGCGGGTTGTCCGGGTTGCCGCCGGCAGCCTTCACTAGGTCGGCATTGTAGTACATGATCGGGTTGGACGTCGCGAAGGCGAGGCCGACCTGCTTGCCCTTGACCTGGGCGAGCTTCAGGATCGTGTCCGAGAAGCCTTTCTCGGCCATATTGCCCTCCTTCTTGACGAGGGGGCCGAGGTCGACGGCGACGTTGCGCTCGTCGATCATGCGCAGGCGGTTGAGGCCGATGAAGGTGACATCCGGCATTTCGCTGGTGCCGGCCTGACGCAGGATGGTCTGGATGCCTTCCTCATAGGTGGCCGAGGGAGCGGCGAACTGAATCTTGATGTCGGGATTTTCTTCCATGAACTTCTTCGAGATCGTGTCCATCACGTTCTTGAAGAAACCCGGCATGGGATAATGAACCGTCAGGGTGGTTTCGGCATAGGCCGGGACCGTCACGACCATAGAAATGGCCGCAGCGGCGAGAATCTGGGTGATATGCTTCATCGCTCGTTCTCCGTTGTCGAATTTCGAACCGGTCAGCCTTTGAGACCGGTCATGGTGATGCCCTCGACGAAGCGCTTCTGTGCCAGAAGGAACGCCGCGACGAGCGGAAGGGTGATGATCAGGGTTGCCGCCATGAGTGCGCCGTAGTCGTCCCCGGCTTCGGCGGCGCGGAAATACATGAGACCCAGCGGCGGCGTGAAATATTCCTGCTTGGTGATGACGATCAGCGGCCAGTAGAGGTCGTTCCAGTGCGCGACGACCGAGAAGATCGCAAAGGCGGTGACTGCCGGCCAGGCATTCGGCACGATGACACGGGCGACGATGCCGATTTCCGACATGCCGTCGAGGCGGGCGGCATGGATCAGATCGTCGGGCATCGAACGGAAGAACTGCAGGAACATGAAGATCGCAAAGACCGAGATCGAGAAGGGTGCGACGAGAGCCGTATAGCTGTTCAGGAGCGACAGGCTGTTGAAGCCGACATAGAGCGGCAGCGCCGTCGCATGGATCGGGATCAGCAGGCCGAGCATGACCAGCACCATCATCATGCGCGCCGCCGGGAATTTCAGCTTGGCCATGGCATAGGCGCAGGGGATGGCGATCAGCACCTGGAAGAAGAAGATCAGGCCGCAGACGAGGACGCCATTGAACAACAGCCTGCCCATATCGACCTTGCTCAGCGCCTTGGTGATGTTCTCGATATAGAAGAAGTGCGTCGGGATCAGCCTCAGCGCCGAGGTGAAGATATCGTCCTGCGCCTTGCCGGCGGTCGAGATCATGAAGATGTAGGGCGCCAGGAAGATGAGCGAGCCGATAATCAGCAGAGAGAGGCGCAGGATGCGGCCGGGAGTGAAGCCTGTCGAGGTCATGTGTAATGCACCTGCCGGTCTTGGACGCGATATTGCAGGAAGGTCAGCACCACGAGGATGGCGAGGAACACTGTCGTCATCGCCGAGGCATAGCCGACCCGGAGATAGACGAAGCCTTCCTGGTAGATGGTGAAAAGCAGCACCTCGGACGCATGGTTCGGGCCGCCGTCGGTCAGGGCCTTCACCGTGTCGAACACCTTCACCGCATTGATGATGCTGATCGTGGTCACGAAGAGCGTCGTCGGCCCGAGCATTGGCCAGGTGACGAGCCAGAAGCGGTCCCATGCCGATTTCGCGCCGTCGACTTCGGCCGCCGCGTAGAGTTCTCGCGGAATGGCGGTAAGGCCGGCGAGAAACAGCACCATGTTGAAGCCGACGGATTGCCAGACGCCGATGATAGACAGACTATAGAGCGCTGTTGCCGACGAGCCGAGCCAGTTCGGACCGTGCACGCCGATCTCGCCAAGTAGGGCGTTGATCGGGCCGATCGTCGGATGGAAGAGATACTGCCAGACGGTCGCCATCGCGACGATCAGCGAAGCGACGGGCAGGAAGTAGGCGGTGCGGAAGAAGCTGCGGCCGATGCCTTCGCTTTCAATCAGCAGCGCGACGCCGAGGCCGAGCGCGATCGAGACGGGCGCGACGATGGCCGTATAAGTCGCAGTGTTCCAGAGCGACTTTACGAAGGCGCGGTCACGCAGCAGATGCGCGTAGTTTTCGAAGGCGACGAAGCGCAGGCTCTTGTCGCCGAGCTGGAAATCCGTGAAGCCGAGCACGACGACGGCGACGATCGGCACCAGGATGAACAGCACGATCAGGACGATGGCGGGCAGCGCGAAGAGCAGGGCCGTGCGGGCCTCATTTCGCTCGCGGGCCGCGGCCGCCTGCATCGGCAGGGAGGTGGCGACAATGCTAGCCATGCGCTTTCTCCCGCGTGGCGTCGACGGTCGTCGAGCTCGCGCGCAAACGGCGGCCGTCTTCGGCGAAGACCATCGCCTGTTCGGCTGCAAGCGTCAGCGCAACGGGCATTCCTGCGGAAAGGCCGGCAGCTTCGGCCGGCGAGAGCTTGACGACCATGGTTTCGCCGATGGCATCGAGCTTGGCGTAGAGGATGACTTCGGAGCCGAGGAACTCCATTCGCTCGATATGGGCGGCGAGCGCATCCTGGCGGTTTTGCGTGAGGCTCACGAATTCCGGCCGGATGCCGAGGGTCACGTTCTTGCCGGTAACACCGCCGTCTTCCAGCGCAAGCCGGATGCCACCGAAGGCAACGATGCCGTTTTCGGCGAGCGCCGGCAAAAGGTTGATGCGCGGCTGACCGACGAAGCGGGCCACTTCAACATGGGCCGGGTCGTCATAGATCGTCTGGGGAGAGGCAAGCTGCAGCAGCTGACCGCCGATCATGACGGCGACGCGGTCGGCCATCGACAGTGCCTCGGCCTGATCATGTGTCACGTAGACAGTCGGCACGCCGGCGCGGCGATGCAGATCGACGATTTCGCCACGGGCATGGACACGCAGATTGGCATCGAGATTGGAAAGCGGCTCGTCCATGAGGAAGACGGCGGGGCGCACCATGGCACGGGCAAGCGCCACGCGCTGACGCTGGCCACCGGACATCTGCCCGGGCTTGCGGTCGAGCAGGTGATCGATCTTCAGCGAAACAGCCATTTCGCGGACGTCGCGGATGATGCCGGAGCGGGCAGCGCGCTGACCGGGGATCAGCGAGCCGATGAAGGGCAGACGCTGGACGCGCGACAGGCGGCGCATGGCGAGCGGCACGGCAATGTTTTCCGAGGTCGTCAGATGCGGATAGAGCGCGTAGGACTGGAAGACCATGGCGATGTTGCGGTCGGCCGCCGCGACGGCTGATACGTCGCTGCCGCCGAGGATGATTTCGCCGCTGTCGGCATGGTCGAGACCGGCGAGGATGCGCAATAGCGTGCTCTTGCCGCAGCCGGACGGGCCGACGAGCGCAATGAACTCACCGGGCTGGACATCGAGATCGACGCCCTTGAGAATGGCGTTGCCGCCGAAGGATTTGGCGATGCCGCGAAGCGAAAGCGCACTCATTCGGTCGGCTCCTTTGCCTCGGGGGCGGCCTGCGGATAGACTTCCATGACGACGTCATCGAGGAAGTAAGCGCTCATGCCGGGTACCGCGACGAGCTCGGTCGAGACCATCTCGCCAAGTTCGTGAATTGCTGCGCCGATCAGGCGTTCGCCCGGCATTTCGCGCTCCATCTCGCCGAGGATAAAGGCTGCGGGCGGTGCCCAGACCAGGTTGGTATCGTTGAAGCGGCCTTCCCAGGTCCAGTGCAGGTGGCCGCTGCCGAAGAGAGCCACGTCATGGGCCGCGATCAGATCATAGAGCCGGCGGCGCTGCGCCGGACGAACGCTCCAGTAGCCGGTATCGCCCTCATCCGGCGCATCGACGAAGAGCGGCTTATGGGCAAAGAGGGCAATGCGGCGCTCGCCACGGTTTTCGAGCTTCTCCTGCAGCCAGTCGAACTGCTTCTGCTCCTCGGCATCCTCGAAGCCCATCAGTAGGCTGTTGAGGCCGATCAGGCGCCAGTTGCCGACGTCCTTCGCCCAGTAGTCCGGGCCAACGAGGCGGCGCCAGCGGTCCAACCGTTCGGGATTGACCGGCTGATAGGAGCCGGGCAGGTGGCCGACATCGTGGTTGCCGGGCACGATCAGCATCGGCACCGACACCTGTCGCATCAGATCCATGGAAAAGAGGAGATCTTCGTCCTTGTCGGCGCCATCGACGCTGAGATCGCCAGTGTGAACGACGAGATCGGCGCCGCTTGCCTCGATCCATTTCGCCAGCGGCTCCCAATTGCCGTTGAAATGCGGCTTGTTGGGGCTCAAATGCGTGTCGGTGATCTGGATGATCTTCAAGGCGCTTCTCCGCAGTCTTCAGAAAGGGTGCGCCCGCGGAAGGAATGGCCTTCAAAACCGGCGCGTCTCTGCGCTCTCTTTAGAAGGCCGCCATGTCATTTAGGTAACGGGTCTTTTCAGCTGTTTTTCAGTTTTGTCACATTACCGTCAAACGACGCTGCAGCTCGCCTCATGCGGAATGGAAGGGCTGTACGCGACGGTACCGGTGCTATAGATCGTTGCGAAAGGGATCAGACATGTCAGACGAACAGAGCCGCATCACCAGACTTGAGGAAACGGTCGCCTACCAGGCCAAGACGATCGAGGAACTTTCCGATCAACTCGCCGAACAATGGAAGGTAGTCGAGCAGACCAGGCAGAAGCTCGACCGCCTGACCGAGCGGTTTCTGACGCTGGAGGAGCAGTCGCTCGACGCACCGGCCATTACCAAGCCGCCGCACTACTGAGCTGCGTTCGGCGTTCACGTTTCGGTGTTGCACGCGGGCGTGTGTAACAAAAATGCCCGTCTTCCCGTATTTCCTTGTGACTGTCGCATTTACAATCGCGGTCGAGAGGAAATCACCATGAAGATTTTATCGAAGGACACGATCCGCATTTATTCATCGCGCGTCACCCGCTTGGCCGGCTTTACGGCGCTCGCGGTGTTACTCGGCGGCGTTGCGCTGCAATTCGTCGGCCGCGCCTCGGCAGAGGATGCACGCGTCATTCCCGCGCCGAGTATGGATGAAAAGGCGATTACCGCCAGCACGGAAACAGCGGTGCTTGCCGGCGGCTGCTTCTGGGGCGTCCAGGGCGTCTTCCAGCACGTCAATGGCGTGATCAGCGCGACTTCGGGCTATACGGGCGGCAGCAAGGATGCGGCTCATTATGAAACGGTAAGCGCGGGTGACACCGGTCATGCCGAATCCGTGCGTATCGTCTTCGATCCCCATAAGGTCAGCTACGGGCATCTACTGCAGATCTATTTTTCAGTGGCGCATGATCCGACGGAGCTGAACTATCAGGGGCCGGATACCGGGACGCAGTACCGTTCGGCGATCTTCCCGACCAGTCAGTCGCAGGCTGATATCGCCAAGGCCTATATCGAGCCGCTCAACCACGCCAAGGTCTTCGATGCGGCTGTTGTCACCAAGATCGAGCCTGCGCGGCAATTCTATGCGGCCGAGGCCTATCATCAGGATTTCCTGACGACGCATCCGACCTATCCCTATATCGTCATCAACGACCTGCCCAAGATCAAGAACCTGCAGCATCTCTTTCCCGGCGATTATCGCGCCGATCCGGTTCTGGTGACGGCAAGCGCCAGTGTGAAATGATGGCCTGCCCTGACCGGCGAGCGATATCAGCCGGTCAGGGCCGCCTTGCAAGAAATGCTCGTTACTCCCGGCTCGTCTGGTGTATTGCTGCGCCGTCAGACATTCATCGAGAGTGCGTTTCGTCATGATCGTCCGCGACCGGCCGAATCTCTTCCAGCTTTTCTTCATCGTCCGCGGGTCGATCATCCGCCGCATCCTGCCGCAAATCATCGCTATCTTTTTGCTATCGGCGCTGATCGTCTGGGGTCATGAGGCTCGGCCGAACCTCATCGTTTCCTTCAACGGCTCGGCACTATCGCTGCTCGGTATCGCGCTTTCGATCTTCCTCGGCTTCCGCAACAATGCCTGCTACGATCGTTGGTGGGAGGGCAGGCGCGATTGGGGGCAGCTCGTCCATCTCGCGCGCGGCTTCGCCCGGCAGACGCTGGTGCTGGAGAGTGCAGGGGAGGCCGGTATCGAGGCGCGCAATAACCTGCTGCGCCTGACCATCGCCTTCACACAGGCGCTCGTCTGTCTTCTGCGGCCTGGCAGCGACGAGGGCAAGGTGTTTCGCCTGCTGATCGCAAGCGAGGCGGAATTCTACCACGCGGCCCGCAACAAGCCTGATCTCATTCTGCGCCTGATGTCCGCCGATCTCGCACGGCTGAAAGCATCGGGTGTGATTTCGGATATCCAATATCAGATGCTGGATATCACGATCGGCCAGATGGGTGCGGTGCAGGCGGCGTGCGAGCGGCTGCGCAACACCCCGCTGCCCTTCGGCTACACGCTGCTTCTGCATCGCACGGCCTATCTCTTCTGTTTCCTGCTGCCTTTCGGTTATGTCGATACGCTCGGCTGGGGCTCGCCCTTCGTGACTGCCCTCATCGCCTACACCTTCTTCGGTCTGGATGCGCTGGGCGACGAATTGGAAGACCCTTTCGGCAAGCGCCCCAATGCGCTCGCCATCGGCGCGCTTGCCGATACGATCGAGATCAATCTGCGCGAAGCGCTTGGGGAAACCGACCTGCCGCCGTTGCCGCAGCCCAAGGATTTCCTGCTGATGTAAAAAATCAGCAAAAAATATTCGCCGGGCGATGGAATAGAATCCGGAGTGCTTCCGTATATAGGTGTATGGAACGCAAAGGACGCACATTCGATGTTTTGGGGCAGCTCGGTTCGCTGAGACGTTACGCCCGCTCGCTTGTGCGCAATGCGGACGAGGCCGAGGATCTGGTGCATGATGCGCTGGTTAAGGCGTATGAGCGCAAGGCATCGTTCAGGCGCGACGGCAATCTGCGCACCTGGCTGCTGTCGATCCTGCACAATGTGCATATTGACCGCCTGCGCCAGAAAAAGTCGCTGAGCCGTCGTCACGAGGAGGCTGCGGCCGACCTCGAAACGGCATTGCCGGCATCGCAGGACCATACGGTGCGTTTGAGCCAGGTCAGCGAAGCCTTCTTCAGTCTGCCCGAGGAGCAGCGCGAGGCGCTGCATCTCGTGGCGATCGAGGATCTTTCTTATCAGGAGGCGGCATCAGCGCTTGGCATTCCCGTCGGCACGCTGATGTCCCGCATTGCCCGGGCTCGCGCGACGCTGCGTAGTTTCGAGGAGACCGCCTCCAAGGTTTCGCATCTCAGGCTTATCGAGGGGGGCGGCAATGAAAATCGTTGATCCGATCATCGATACCGATCTCGACGCCTATGTCGACGGCGAGCTCACGCTTGCGCGCCGTGTCGAGGTGGAATCCTATCTTTCGGAGCATCCGGAGATCGCCGCCAAGGTGATGGCCGACATGAGCATCCGTGGCGAGCTGCGCATGGCTCTGGCCGGAGAAGGCCATGTGGTCCGGGCGGAAACGCGGGAGGCCGCACGGCGGCTGGAGCGCGGGCTGGCCTATGGCCGCGTGCTGGGCTCGTTTCAGCGTATCGCCGCCATCGCCGTGCTGGTGACCACCGGCTGGGTTGCGCATACGTCCTTCGGCGCCTTCACGGCGAGCGAGGTTAGTGCGTCGACACGTCCACCGGCCTTCGTCGATGACGCGGTACGCGCTTACAAGACGACGGCCGTGCGCGAGGAGCTCAAGCCGCAGTCGGCGTCTGCGAATTACAATCCGGATGAAATCCGCGCATCGACGGCAATCATATTGCCGGAGCTGCCGGGTGGCTGGCGTGTCACCGATGCGCAAATCTATCCGTCCGAATTCGGGCCGAGCGTCGAAATGATGGTCGATGCCGGCGAAGACGGACATTTGTCACTGTTTGCCGTCCGTCCGGGCAATTTCGCCGTCCAGGATGTCAGTCACATCAAGCGTGACGATGTCCAGGCTGCCTACTGGCAGATTGGCGAAGTCGCCTATGCGCTGATCGGCAACGGCAAGGCGGGTCAGCTTGACGGCGATGCCGAAAAGCTTGCCCGCAGCCTCTACTAGTTTGGATTAAAGGAGAACGACCATGAACCCGACTAATCCGCGATACGGCTACGGAGCCGCCGCCGGCTCTCAGGCGCTCTTCGACGAGGGGCTGCGCCGGCACATGCTGCGCGTCTACAACTACATGGGTATCGGCCTTGTCGTGACGGGAATCGTCGCGCTGATCGTCGGCACGACGCCGGCGCTCTATGTGCCGATCTTCCAGAGCCCGCTGAAGTGGGTCGTCATGCTGGCGCCGCTTGCCTTCGTATTCTTCTTCTCGTTCCGCATCCAGTCGATGTCGGCGGGAACGGCGCAGATGATGTTCTGGGCCTTCTGCGCGGTCATGGGTCTGTCGCTGGCCTCGGTCTTCCTGGTCTTCACCGGTACGAGCATCGCGCGCACCTTCTTCATTGCCGCGACCATGTTCGGCGCGACCAGCCTCTACGGCTATACGACCAAGCGTGACCTTTCCAACATCGGCTCGTTCCTGATGATGGGTCTGTTCGGTGTGATCATCGCCAGCATCGTCAATATCTTCCTGGGTTCGAGCGCGCTGCAGTTCGCCATCTCGGTCATCGGTATCGTGGTCTTCGTCGGCCTGACCGCCTGGGATACGCAGAACATCAAGGAACAGTATGCCGAAAACTACGATCAGGAATCGCAGCAGAAGCTCGCCGTCTTCGGTGCCCTGTCGCTCTACCTGAACTTCGTCAACATCTTCCAGCTGTTGCTGAACTTCACCGGCGAGCGGGAGTAGTTTGAAATTGCCTGCTTGAGCATGGTCCAAGCTAAAGGGCACTCCACGCCTTTGGTGATCATGCTCCGGTAATGCGTCTCCCTGGGGGCTTGTTGAGACGCATGACGCGCCTGCAGTATCTGCGCCGATACTGCAGGCGCAACTTTTTTGAGGGCGAGCCAACTTGGCTAAACCGCTCGAAAATCACCTTCGCCGCCAGGCGGCAAAGGGGGAAGGTGCCGGACCAAGAGAGCACCGTCTAAAGAAAAGGCCCGATAGCGCAGATCTGCTGCCATCGGGCCTTTCATCATTGGAGATATGCGGTGTCTCGTCCGTCAGGTGACGAGCGTGGTCTTACCACTCCGCAACGCTGCCGTCCTCGTGGCGCCAGACGGGATTGCGCCAGCGATGGCCTTCCTTGGCACGCTCGATGACATAGGCTTCGTCGACTTCGATGCCGAGGCCGGGACCCTGGGGAATGCTGACGAAGCCGTCGGCATATTGGAACACCTCCTTGTTGGAGATGTAGTCGAGGATGTCGTTGCCCTTGTTGTAGTGGATGCCGAGGCTTTGTTCCTGGATGAAGGCATTGTAGCTGACGGCATCGACCTGCAGGCAGGCGGCAAGCGCGATCGGGCCGAGCGGGCAATGCGGGGCAAGCGCCACGTCATAAGCTTCGGCCATCGCCGCGATCTTGCGGCACTCGGTGATACCGCCGGCGTGCGACAGGTCGGGCTGCAGAATGTCGACATAGCCGTCCGACAGAACCGACTTGAAGTCCCAGCGAGAATACAGGCGCTCGCCGAGCGCAATCGGCGTCGAGCAATGATTGGCGATTTCCTTCAGCGCCTCGCGGTTTTCCGACAGCACCGGCTCTTCGATAAAGAGCAGCTTGTAAGGCTCGAGCTCCTTGGCGAGAACCTTGGCCATCGGCCGATGGACGCGGCCGTGGAAATCGACGCCGATGCCGATATATGGCCCGATCGCCTCGCGGATAGTGGCGATGGTTTCGACGGCCTTCTCCACCTTGTCATAGGTGTCGACGATCTGCATTTCCTCGCAGCCATTGAGCTTGATCGCCTTGAAGCCGCGGGCGACGACGTCCTTGGCATTGTTGGCAACGTCCGAGGGACGGTCGCCGCCGATCCAGGAATAGACCTTGATCTTGTCGCGCACCTGGCCGCCGAGCAGCGAATGGATCGGCTGTCCCAGCGCCTTGCCCTTGATGTCCCAGAGCGCCTGGTCGATGCCGGCGAGCGCCGACATGTGGACGGCGCCGCCACGATAGAAGCCGGCGCGGTACATGACGTTCCAATGATCTTCGATCAGGAACGGATCCTTGCCGATCAGATAATCTTCCAGCTCGTGGACAGCCGCCTGTACGGTCAGTGCACGGCCTTCGACCACGGGCTCACCCCAGCCGACGATGCCTTCATCGGTCTCGATCTTCAGGAACAGCCAGCGCGGGGGAACGATATAGGTCGTCAGCTTGGTGATTTTCATGGGAATGATTCCGTTTGGCTTTGGGTTGTGTCAGCGGCGCGATGCCGCAGATCTCTGGGTTGCGGGATTTGTTTTCCGGCCTTTGTCCAGCCGTCGTTCGACGGCGAGATCACGGGCGGCAAGATCGAGCATGCGGTGAGCGCAGACGCGCGCCGCATCGCGGTCGCGAAGGCGCAGGGCCTCGACGAGTTCGCCGTGCACGGCGATTGCTTCGTCGCGGCTGTCGGCGGCGACGTTGGAGGCGTGCAGCGCATATTTCAGGCCGGCATGCATGGCGCTGGAAAGACGGCGAAACACCTGGTTGTGACTGGCGTTGAGCAGCAGCTTGTGGAACGTCACGTCGGCTTCGGTAAAGCCTTCCGGATCATCGCCGCTGTCGCGCATCTGCTGCCATGCGCTCTCCAGGTCGGCAATTTCGCGAGCCGTGGCGCGCTCGGCTGCATATTCTGCCGCGGCGGGTTCTATGGTGCGGCGTGCCTCGAGGATGGAGCCGAGAATATCGAAATCGGCGATATAGGGACCCATCCATTCCAGCACGTCCTGGTCGAGAATGTTCCAGTCATCCCTGTCGCAGACAGTGGTGCCGATGCGCGGCTTGCCGCGCACGAGGCCCTTGGATTCCAGCACCTTGAGGGATTCGCGGATAACAGTGCGGCTGACGCCGTACATTTCGCAAAGATCGTTTTCGCGCGGCAGGGTCGAGCCGGATGAATAGCGTTCGGCGCAGATGTCTTCAGCGATTGCCGCCGTCACATTCTTGCGCACACGGGGACGACGCTCAGGCTTGGCCGACGCGCCATGCTCCTGCCCTTGCAGCGATTCCACGCTTTTTCCTCCGCACCATTCCGCATTCTCTGCGGAAACCTCTCGCTGCGAAGGAGCTGGACGTATTGGCACCTTCCCTTTTCGCATTGAGATGAAGATACGCTAATCATCATACATTGGCAATATTCTTGTATGATGATTTAGCCTGCTGCATTCCGGCCGTTTGGGAACAATCCGGGACCACCAGGCTTTTCAAAGTCGGCGCCCCTGCTGTTACTGCGGCGTCGTCTTCGAGAGATAGAAGGATTATGGTGACGACGCAGGCGGCCGTTCCGCCTGCCGTCGATCGTTACCGGGAGGCGGGACCGCCTCCCCAAGTTCATTCAACGACAAGGAGAACGACATGCAGATCAATCGTACGGGTTCGGCTCAATGGTCGGGCGGTCTGAAGGATGGCAAGGGTCAGATCTCGACCCAAAGCGGCGCACTCAATCACTATCCTTACGGCTTCGCCAGCCGTTTCGAAGGCGTTGCTGGCACCAATCCGGAAGAGCTGATCGGCGCGGCTCATGCGGGTTGCTTCACCATGGCCTTGTCGCTGATCCTCAACGAGGCCGGTTTCACCGCCGAAAGCATGGAGACGACGGCCAAGGTCACGCTCGAAAGCGTCGAAGGCGGCTTCGCCATCACCGCTATCCACCTGACGTTGACCGGCAAGGTGCCTGGCGTCGATGAAGCGACCTTCACCGAGCTTGCCAACAAGGCGAAAGCCGGTTGCCCGGTTTCCAAGGCGCTTGCCTCAGTTCCGATCTCCCTGGAAGTTCACGCCGCCTAAGTGGCCTTTTCAGGCCTTCGCGTCGCGCTGGCTGGCGCGGCGCGTTTCGTATATATTCCGCATTCGGGGCGTTGGGCTGTCATTTCTATCGGAATGCAATGCCCCTTGGAGGGGCGAATGTCTGGAATTCTCTTGATTCACGTCGTCATCAGCTTGGTCGCCATCATCAGCGGCATCGTGGTAGCCTACGGCTTTCTCACCGCCGATCGTCATAACCGCTCGACGCTCGTCTATATGCTGACGACGGCTCTCACCAGCTTGACGGGTTTTCTGTTCCCGTTTCATGGCGTGACGCCGGCGATCATCGTCGGCATCATCTGTCTGCTGATCTTCATTCCGACGGCGCTGGCGCGTTACACATTCCATCTTGCCGGCTTATGGCGTGCCGTCTTCGTGATCGGCGCGCTCGTGCTGCTGTTCTTCAACTGTCTGGTGCTCATCATCCAATCGTTCCAGAAGATTCCGACGCTCAATGCGCTGGCGCCTACCGGTAACGAGCCGCCGATCCTTGCGGCGCAGGTGGCGCTTTTGGTGGCCTGCCTGTTTGTTGGCTATTTCAGCATTCGGCGTTTCCATCCGGCTTTTGTAGGCGCCTGATCACGCGGCGATCAGCCTGCGGCAAAATGCCTGACACTTTTAGCCCGTTCCGCAAGGAGCATTGTTGAACGTTTAACTGTTGTTTCAAGTTCTTCGCCACATCATCGGTTTATTCAGTAGCATCTGAAGCTGCCTACGGTTGTGGGCGGCTTCTTGACATCGGCACTCTGATAGATTACGAGTGACGAAAATTGAAAATCGTCACTCGTAATCTATCAGGCTTCCTTCATGCTCGAGCTTTCCGATGTCAACGCCGATCCTGCCCGTCAGGAAAACATCACGCGCATTCTCGATGCCGCTGAAAGGCTGTTTCGCCACTACGGATACGGCAAGACGAACGTAGCCGATATTGCGCGCGATCTCGGCATGTCGACGGCGAATATCTATCGGTTCTTCGGTTCCAAGACGGAAATCCACCAGGCTATCTGTGGGCGTATGCTCGGCCAGAGCTACCAGATGGCTCTCGCCATCCGCAATCAGCCAATCAGCGCGACCGAGCGGCTGCGGACCTACGCGCTATCCCAGTACAAGATGATATTGGAGACCATGCTCGATGAGCAGAAGGTTCACGAGATGGTCATCGTGGCCATCGAGCGCGACTGGCACGTCATCGAAAAACATATCGAGCGCACGCAGGCGTTGGTCGCAGAGATCATCGCGGAGGGAATTGCTGCCGGCGAATTCGCCGAACAGGACCCGCATCTTGCCGCCAAATGCTTTGCTGCGACCACCGTCGATCTCTGTCATCCGCAGATGGTGGCGCAATGCCTTGCCAAGCCCTACCAGGCGGATCCCGAGGATATCATCGAATTTGTCATTAGGGCTTTGAAGAAATAACGGTGCGCTCCGGATGTCCGGCGTGCTCTCACTCTTTGTTCGACTTTAGGAGAGCGACATGGTTTCGCTGACGACCAACACTTTACGGACCATTGCCGGTGCGGCTCTCTTTGCCGCTTTCGGGCTTGGGCTTACGGGCTGCAATGAGAAGAAAGAGGAGACGGCGGAGGTGGTCCGGCCGGTCAAGGTCGTTGAAATCGCTCAAGCTGACACGACGCGCAAGCTTGATTATTCCGGCGTCGTTCGCGCGCGAACGGACATGAATCTCGGCTTTCGCGTCAACGGTAAGATCGTCGAGCGCAAGGTGGATATCGGCCAGAGGGTAAAACCCGGCGATGTGATCGCCCGCATGGACGCCACCGACTATATTCTCGCGGTGCGCCGCTCACAGGCCGATCTGGATGCGGCCGAGAAACAGGTGCAGACGACCGAGCTTGCCCGCACGCGTGCGCAGACACTCTTTAACAAGAATGTCACCTCCAAGTCGCAGCTCGAACAGGCGGAGCTCTCCTATGAGCAGGCCGTCTCGACCCGGGATTCTGCGGTGTCGGCACTTAGCGAAGCCAAGAACCAGGTCGCCTATGCCGACCTGACCTCCGACATGAACGGTATCGTGACCGCAATCAATGCCGATGTCGGCCAAGTGGTCAGTTCCGGCACACCCGTCATCACCGTTGCTGTCGATGGCGAGAAGGAAGTGCAAGTCGCTGTCCCGGAAATGGACATCGCCCAATTCAAGGTCGGCAAGGACGTCAAGGCGCGCTTCTGGTCCGACGCCGCCCTCGTGCTCAATGGAAAGGTGCGGGAAGTGTCCGGCAGTGCCGATCAGTCGCGCACCTTCGCTGTGCGCGTGAGCGTGCCGAACGATCCGCGCGTGCTGCTTGGCATGACCGCGACTATCGAGGCGCTTGCTGACAATACCCAGCCCTATGTTTCCATTCCGCTCAGCGCTCTCGCGCAGAAGGACGGAAAGCAGATCGTCTGGCTGGTCGATCGCAGCGCCGGCACGGTTCATTCCCGCGCGATCAAGGTTGCCGATTTCGCCGATGACGGCGTAAGGGTCGCCGATGGCCTGAAAGCCGGCGATGTCGTCGTTGCCGCCGGCACGCAATTCATGACCGAGAACATGAAGGTCAAGCTTGCGGCTTCATCAGCCCAGCAGGCCTCCGCTGAAACCAACGCCGCCTCGGCGGATATCGTACGCTGACCCGGATCGAGGGGGACGAGATTATGTCCATCAATAGCACCTCCGGTGAGAGGAAGCGTTTCAACCTGTCGCGGTGGGCGATCGCTCATCCAAGCATCGCTCGTTTTCTGTTCGGGCTCATCATCATCGCCGGCGCGCTCGGCCTGACCCATATGGGTCAGAAGGAAGACCCGGATTTCACCTTCCGCGTCATGGTCGTGCAGACCGTCTGGCCCGGCGCCTCGCTGCAGGACATGGAAGACCAGGTGGTCAACAAGATCGAGCGCAAGCTGCAGGAAACGCCGCATCTCGATTGGGTCAAATCCTATACCCGCGCCGGCTTTGCCATCACCACCATCCAGATCAAGGGCGACACCAACACCGCCGAGGTGAAGGACGCCTTCTACCAGATCCGCAAGAAGGTCGGCGATATCGGCAACGAGCTGCCCTCCGGCTTGCTCGGCCCCTATTTCAACGATGAATTCGGCGATACTTTCATCACGCTGCATTCGATCAGCGGCGACGGCTATAGCTATCCGGAGCTTAAGAAATTCGCCATCCAGGCGCGCGACATGCTGCTTTCGACACCGGGTGTCGAGAAGGCCACCATCATCGGCGACCAGGCGGAACAGATCTATATCGATGTCTCCTCCAAGGTTCTGGCCGAACGCGGACTGACGCTCAACGACCTGAAGAACGCCATTGTCGGCCAGAACAACGTCGATCCGGCCGGTAATGTCGATACCAGCACGCGCTCCGTGCGCATCTCGGTCGAGGGCGATGTCAACAAGATAGAGGATATCAAGAACCTGCGGCTCAACGCCGGCGGCCAGGTGACCCGTCTCGGCGATATCGCCACCGTCACCGCGGGGCTGCAAGACCCCTATACGGCCAAGTTCCTCTACAACGGCCATCCAAGCGTGCAGCTCGGGGTCGTCATGGCCCCAGGCTTCAAGGTGACCGATGTCGGTACGTCGGTCGAGGAAACCTATAAGCGCTTCGAAGCCTCGCTGCCGGTCGGCGTTCAGGTCGATCAGATCGCCAACCAGCCTGACGTCGTCACCGATGCCATCAGCGAATTCATGCATGCGCTCGGCGAAGCTCTCGTCATTGTGTTGATCGTCTCGTTCCTGTCGATCGGCTGGCGTTCCGGCCTCGTGATCGCCATCGCCATTCCGCTAGTGCTGGCCGCAACCTTCGCCATCATGTACGAGTTGGGCATCGACCTACAGCGCATTTCGCTCGGCGCTCTCATCATCGCGCTCGGCCTGCTCGTCGACGACGCCATGATCGTGGTCGAGCTCATGGAGCGCAAGCTGGAAGAGGGGCTGGTGAAGCTCGATGCTGCCAGCTTCGCCTATTCCTCGACTGCCTTCCCGATGCTGACGGGCACGCTGATTACCACCGCCGGCTTCATCCCGGTGGGATTTGCAGCGTCAACGGCGGGCGAATATGTCCGCTCGCTCTTCTATGTCGTCGGCATCGCACTGGTCGTCTCCTGGTTCGTGGCGGTCTATTTCACGCCATGGCTCGGCTACATGATCCTCAGGCAGCGCCATCATGCCGGCGAGCACCATGACGTGTTCGACACCCGCTTTTATCGGCGTCTGCACTCCTCGGTTGCCTGGGCCGTGCGCCACCGCGTTATTGTTCTGCTTCTGACGCTTGCCGCCTTCGTCGGCAGCCTATGGTCCTTCCAGTTCATTCCGCAGAACTTCTTCCCGCAGTCCTCGCGTCCGGAAATCCTTGTGGACTTGTGGCTGCCTGAAGGCACCAGCATCAAGGAAGTCGAGCGTCAGGCGCAGGCGCTCGAGGCACGCATGGCCGATGATCCGGACAAGCGCTTCATCGCCACCTATGTCGGCCAAGGTGCGCCGCGCTTCTTCCTGCCGCTCGACCAGCAGCTGACGAACCCGAACTATGCCCAGATGCTGGTCATGGCGAAGGACGAGCCGGCTCGCGAGCGGCTGATCACCAAGCTACGCGGTATCCTGGCGGCGGATTTCCCATCCGTGCGCGGCAAGGTAGACCGGCTGTTCCTCGGTCCTCCCACCGGCTGGCCCGTACAGCTGCGCGTCATGGGTCCCGACCGGCAGGAGGTTCGCCATATTGCCGACGAGGTGAAGCAGCGCTTTGCCCAAAACCCGCTGCTCGGCGCCATCCATGACGACTGGCTGGAGCCGGTGCCGGCCATGAAGCTGGTGATCGATCAGGACCGCGCCCGCGCTCTCGGCGTCACGTCACAGCGGATCCGCCAGATGCTGCAGGCCTCGATGTCCGGCTTCACCCTCGACAATTATCGCGAGGGCGAGGAAACCGTCGGGATCGTCGCCCGCGAGCCTGATGCGAGCCGCCATCTGCTGACCTCGGTGAACTCGGTCTATATTCCGACCGATAGCGGCGGGTTCGTGCCGCTGTCGCAGGTCGCCAAGATCGTGCCTGTCATGGAGCAGGGCATAGAATGGCGCCGTGACCGCCTGCCGACCATCAGCGTACGGGCAACCCTGCCCGACAATGTGCAGTCGAACGATGTGACAGCCAAGCTCTACAACGACATGGCCGATCTCAGGAACAGCCTGCCGGCCGGCTACAAGATCGAGATCCAGGGCGGTGCTGAAGACAGCGCTGAAAGCCAGGCTTCGATCGCCGCCAAGGCGCCGATCATGCTCGTCATCATCGTCGTGCTCCTGATGGCGCAGCTGCAGCACTTCGGCAAGGCGATGCTGGTGCTGGCAACCGGCCCGCTCGGCATCATCGGCGCGGCCGGTGCCCTCCTGATCAGCGGTGCGCCCTTCGGCTTCGTCGCGATCCTCGGCGTCATCGCGCTGCTCGGCATCATCATTCGCAACTCGATCATTCTCGTCGACCAGATCGACCAGGATATCGCGGCGGGCATGGACCGGAAGGAAGCGATCATCGGCTCGGCCGTGCGTCGTTTCCGGCCGATCATGCTGACGGCGCTGACGGCTGTGCTGGCGCTGATCCCGATCTCGCGCGGTGTCTTCTGGGGGCCACTCGCCTATGCCATGATGGGCGGTATCCTGGTTGCGACCGTGCTGACGATCTTCGTGCTGCCTGCCGGCTATGCCCTGTTCTTCGGCCGCGATCCCAAGAGCAAGTCGGCGGAGCCGGTTGCCAGCGATCAGGCCGACGAGGAAGAGGGCGATACGGTTCAGCTGCCGCCGGCGGTGGCGGCGGAGTAGGACGCCTGAAAGAAACAAATATCCCGGCTTCGAGCCGGGATATTTGTTTGAACCGTTCAGATCGACCGCAGGATTGTCGGCCTGCCGTCGGCGACCTTGAGGATCGTCAGGCTTCCGCCCATGGAAACGGCGGTGTCGATGCCAATGCGGCCCAAGCCGAAAGTGGGGTGCGAATGCGGCGTGTGACCGTGGACCACCAGCAGCGGCAGCTGCGGTCCTTCCGACAGGAAGGGTTCGCGGATCCACATCAGATCCTCATCTGTCTGATCGCTCAAGGGGATGCCGGGCTTGATGCCAGCATGGACAAAGAGCGTCGAGCCGAAACTGACGGCTACAGCCAGTGAACGCAGCAGATCGACATGCGTCGGCGGCATGGCGTTCAATATCACGTCGCGCAATTGCCGGACGTCATAGCCAAGGTCGAAGAGAAGATGTCTGGCATCGACGCCATAAGAGGCGAGTGTCGGCAGTGCGCCGAATTCGAGCCAGTGGCTGTTGGTTTCGGGATCATCGAGAAAGCGCAGGAAGACATCGTCGTGATTGCCGCAAAGCGCATAGCGGTCGAAGCCCTCGGGCGGCGGCGCGCTGAGATGCGCGAGCACATCGCTGGAACGTGGGCCGCGATCAACATAATCGCCGAGAAACATCAGCAGTTTTCGGCCTGGATGATTGCGGGCATCCGCAACGATGCGTCTTTCCGCTTCCACCATTTCGTCATGGCAGCCGTGGATGTCGCTGAGCGCATAGATCGCGGTATAGTCGCGTCCGGTGAGATCGATGCGGTCTCTTTGCTGCTGCATGAAATCAGCCGTTTCCTGCCGGTCGTGTCTAAACGGCGCGGCAGCCAATCCCTTGAGTGGTGTCGAGAAACTCGCCTTTGACGAGCCTATAACGAACGGTATTCCAAGCATCGAGTTGCCGCAAGTCTTACGGGCGCCGGCATTGGTCTGAACCGCTGAAATTGCAGAAAGATTCGGCATCCTCTTCGGGAGGTCGCACCTTGTGTAACTTCTCGAAGGGGTACCCCGCTCAGCCGCGATAGGCGGCTTCGAGGCCGGCAATGTCGAGTTTGACCATCCCCATAAGGGCTCGCATGACGCGGGCCGCCTTGGTCGGATCCGGATCGGCGATATACTTGCTGAGCACCGTCGGAACGACCTGCCAGTAGACACCGTAGCGATCCGTCACCCAACCGCATTCCACCGGCCTGCCGCCATCAACAAGACCGTCCCAAAGGCGGTCGACCTCAGCCTGGTCGGCGCAATCCACCTCCAGCGAGATCGCATGATTGTATTCGATGCGGTCGCCGCCGTTCAGTGCCATGAAGCGCTGGCCGGCAAGCGTGAAGTTGACGACCAGAACCTCGTCGGGTTTGCCGGCGGGCGTGTCGACAATGTTCTTCTGCACATGATCGATCCGGGAATTGGGGAAGAGCGAGACATAGAAGTTCGCTGCTTCCTCCGCTTCTCGCGCAAACCACAGGCATGGGGCAATCTTGGACATTTGGTACTCCTCTCTCCGATTGGATGCCCTTAGGACGAAGGAGAAGCGGCAGGGCCGACAAAGCTTTTGAAAATTTTTCGGCGACCTCGGTCGAGCCGAAACCAAAATGTCAGCCGGCTGCCAACCTTTCAGCGAATTCGATCGCCTCGATCAGGCTTCGCTCGTTGGCGATGCCCTTGCCGGCGATATCGAAGGCGGTGCCGTGATCGACCGAGGTGCGCACGATCGGCAGGCCGAGCGTGATGTTGACGCCGGAAAGATCCATCCATTTACCCGTCGCGGGATCGATCTCGAAACCCAGCAGCTTGACCGGGATATGCCCTTGGTCGTGATACATGGCAATAACGGCGTCATACTGGCCCGCGCGGAGCTTGACGAAGACGGTATCACCGGGAACGGGACCGACGATATCGAGCCCATCGGATACCGCCTTGGCGATGGTCGGCGCGGAGATGTCGATATCCTGCCGGCCGAAGAGGCCGCCTTCGCCGGCATGCGGATTAAGCGCTGCTACCGCAATCTTCGGGGTGGCGATGCCGAGGTTTTTGAGTGCCTTGTGCGTGAGGTCGAGGACGAGCCGCAGCCGTTCGGGCGTCAGGCGTTTCGGCACATCCTCCAGCGCGACATGGGTCGTGACGTGGCTGACGCGCATATTGCCATGGGCGAGCATCATGACAGAACCGCGCGCGCCGGTCAGTTCCGCCAACAGCTCGGTATGGCCGGCATAATGGAAGCCGGCCTTGTTGAGGGCTTCCTTGTTGAGCGGCGCCGTGACGATGCCGCCGACTTTGCCCGATAGCGCCAGCTGGACGCCCTTTTCGATCGCCTTGAACGCCATGCGTCCACCATCGGCGGAAAGCCGGCCCGGCAGGATCGGTTCTCCCTCGGCATCAGCCTGGATGAAGCAGAGGTTCGGCCAGTCGCCCTCCATCTCAGTCTCGGGAATCTCGATATCGAGGCCAAGCTGCTTTTCAGCGAGCCGCAGGGCAGGTCCGCTGCCGATAATTGTAAGTTTCAACTTACCCTGCTCAAGCCGACCCTTCAGCCGCATCGCAGCCTTGACGATGATTTCCGGGCCAATGCCGGCGGGGTCACCCATGGTGATCGCCAGATGCCGCGTCATGGTTCTTCTCCTCCAGCAATCAGCCCGTTTTCATTCAAGAGGTCGCGCCACAGGGTCGGGCCGCCGAAGGCACCAGACTTGGAGATGACCGTGGTGCCTTGCCACGGACCGCCAACGATCGTCGAGCGGGGGAGGCCGGGTGCGGCCTGGCCGGTGATGCTGAGGGCGGTCACGGCAAGCGCCGAGCAGAGATTGCGCAAGGTCTCGCCGCCGGCGACGATCAGCGTGCCCGGGGCCGGCAATGCCCTAACCATGCCGCCGAAAGTCGCCGCGATACGCGTGGCCGCATCGTCGCGTTCAAGCCCCGTCGGCAGGTCGAGACTGACCATGGCGACGCCGCTTTGCCGGATTTGATGATCGATGGCGTCGGCATCCGCGCCTTCCGCAAGCCTCAGCCAGTTAGGACCGCAGGCCTGGAGCTGCGCGAGCGTGATCGGCTGGTCCGAGCCGAAGAGGCCGAGCACCGGCCTTTGCAGCTTGCGCGAGATAGGGACCGATGGCGCGGAGCGTCGTTCACCCGCGCTTTTCTGGGCGCGAGGCAGATGATGCGTTGCCAACTCGATATTGCGTGCCAGCGCTCGGGCCAGCCCGCCGGTGCCGCTCCAGAGGACTGGCCCTTCCAGCTGCGACGACACCCATGCGATGACGGCATCGAGATCGTCATCTGTTTGCGCATCGAAAACATGGATGCCATCCGGAATGGACTGGTTTTCGAGGCTATCGGGCGTCGCGTTGAAGGCCGGCAATCCCTCGGCTCGCAGATGCGCGACGAGATCGCCGCTGATGTCGCGCCAGGCGTCCTTGCCGGCATAAAGCACCTGCCGGCCGCCGCGTGTATGCCGCCCGTGATGCGGAAAGGCCGGCGCGAGGATGCAATGCCGCCAGTGGCCGAGCCGGAAACAGGCGGCCAATTCCGCCGCCCAAGGGCCGCGAAACAGGCTGTCCACCTTCTTGAAGGCGAGATCGGCGCCTTGCAGCAACGGCGCAATGCCGCCGACGATCGCCTCTGCTTCGGCGGCCGTTTTCTCTCGGGTGCCGCTGTCGATCGCCAGGCAATCCGGCAGCTTCGTGGAAAGCGCATCGCTGCGCTCGACCGCGATCGGCCCGTAGACACCGACGAATTCGACGGCGGTATCGAGCGCGCCGGTCAAATCATCGGCAATGAGGCGGAGAGTGGGCATTGGCGGAAAAGCCTTCGGCGGGCCTTGCGGGTATCGGATATGGAAATGGACGTGAGGCCTTGCGGCGGCTCGGATGAAGCGCAATCTTCAGCCTTCCATGAAGGATGTCAACGGATTGCTTTGTCACCGAGTCATGTCGGGCCGCTGGATATGAAATATAAAAATGCCCCTCACCCCAGCCCTCTCCCCGTTTTGACGGGAGAGGGGGCGATCCAGTCAAACCCCTTCGCCCCGCGTGCGGGGAGAAGGTGGACTCGAACAATCGAGCGAAGCGAGACTGTGAGAGGACGGATGAGGGGCTCTTCTGTCCATATGCAATTCCCCCGCCGATACATCGATCGCGACTGCGACGTCTGCCCACGTTTACCCACTGGCGCATATGCGGATATGCTTGTAAGTGAACGGCGCGGCAGATCGCTTCAGTCGCTTCAAGGAGGGCAGGGTGAGTTACGATTTCCATGTGGGCCAGAAGGTCGTCTGCATCGATGACAAGTTCAAGCATGTCAGCATCGATCAGCTGATCCGCAAGGGGACGATCTACACCATCCGCTGGGTCGGCGAGTACACGCATTATGTCGATGGCACCTTCATCGGCGTGAAGCTGGAAGAGATCCATCGCGGCAATGATGACGGGCCGGAGGGCTATGGCGCCGCCGACATGCCCTATCGCGCCAGCCGCTTCCGCCCGCTGGTGGAGGACAAGATCGCCTCGCTCAGAAAGCTGCTCGCGCCGACGCCGGATGCGCCCGCCGAGCCGAAGGTCAAGACCAAGAAGAAAGAAAAGGTCTGACGGGCGGGCGGCATTAAAGCCAGCCGCCCCTTTGCATTACCCCTGCCGCGCCCGCGCAAGCCCGTGCTCGATCAGCCGGCTGATAAGCTCCGGATAGGAAATGCCCGAGGCGTCCATGGCCTTGGGATACATGCTGATATTGGTGAAGCCGGGCATGGTGTTGATCTCGTTGATGACAGCGCTGCCGTCCGGCCGCAAAAAGAAATCGACGCGCGCCAGCCCTTCGCATCCGAGCGCGCGAAAACCATCCGCCGCCATACGCTTCATCGCCTCCGCCGTGCCAGCCGGAATATCCGCCGGCGCGGTGACGACGGCGCCGTTCTGATCGAGATATTTCGCCTCGTAGGAATAGAAGCCGTGGGTCGCCGCCGTGGCGATTTCGCCCGGCACGGAGACGAAGAGCGTACTGTCAGGCTCTTCCAGCACCGCGCATTCGATCTCGCGGGCGCGCACGAATTCTTCCACCAGCACCTTGCGGTCATGCCGGAAGGCTTCGGCAAGCGCTCTCTCGAACGCCGCTGTATCCTGCACCTTGCTGACGCCGACCGACGAGCCCTGGCGGGTGGGCTTGACGAAGACGGGCGAGCCGAGCGTGCTCACGATCTCATCGAAATCAGGCTTGTCGCCGCGCGTCAGCGTTAGGGAGAGCGCCACCGGCAGGCCGGCCTCGCGCAGCAGGCGCTTTGCCATATCCTTGTCGATCGCGTTCGCCGAGCCGAGAATGCCGCAGCCGACGAGAGGCAGGCCGACGATCTGGGCAAGGCCCTGAATGGAGCCATCCTCGCCGTTCAGCCCATGCAGCACCGGAAACAGCACATCGACCGCAGGCAGCGCGCGAGCGCCAGACCCTTCCAGCGCCAGCAGCCGCCCCTTGCCGCCGGGAGCGAGGCAAACTTCCGTGCCTTCATAGGCAAGCGGCTCCGGCAACACGCCGCCCTTTTCCTCCACCAGCAGCCAGCGCCCGCCGCGATCGATCAGGATCGGCACAATCTCATATCGCCCGCCATCGATAGCCTTGACGACATTGCGGGCCGACATGACGGAAACCTCATGCTCGCTGGACTGACCGCCAAACAGAACGGCGACGCGTAGTTTCGACATCGAGGGTTGCTCTCCCGGGCAAGAAGGATGTGATGGGAGAAGGGTTTAAGCGGGGGATTGTAGCGGAATTGGGGTGGGTGGCTTCGCTCGTGTGATTGGCCGATTGTTACATCTAAGTGTTGGTACCATTGGGCATCAAGGAAAAGCCTATGAAACTGCGCTTTCGATGGATATCAATTGTTCACGCCACCAGTAGACTGTTTGTCTGAACATTTCGAAGGCGTCATAGCCGTCCTCGAACTCGAGAGCTGCTAGCTGCCCATCAGTTGAAATTATTCGTAGATCCGCTTTAAGTTGTCGCAACCTTGCATCATTCCGCCACCACATGCCTGTTTGTAAAGCCGCGTGGCAATGGTAGAATCCTGCGGCATGCCTTGCCCAAGTTCGTATATTGCACCAAGATTGTTACAGCCCGCCATGCTTCCACCGTCACATGCCTGTTTGTAGAGCTGTGCGGCGACGGCATAATTTTGTAGTATACCTCTTCCGGTGTAATACATCTGCCCAAGATTGTTGCAACCTCGCATCGCTTTACCATCGCAAGCCAGTTTGTAAAACCGCGCAGCAGTGGCGTAGTCCTGTGGCATGCCTCTGCCGTTCTCGGAGAATACTCCAAGGTTGAAGCAACTTTGCATCTCTCCGCCATTACACGCCTTTGTGTATAGCGATACCGCCGTACCGTAATCTTGCAGCACGCCCTTACCATCCGCGTACATGATCCCAAGTCCTCCGCAACCTGTCATCTCTCCGCTATCACAGGCTCTTTGAAAAAGCCGTGCGGCGATGGCGTAGTTCTGTGGTACCCCGTTGCCCCTCGCGTACATAAGCCCAAGCTCTACACATTCTGTTTTAATTCCGTTGTCACAGAGCCTCTTCTCTAGCTCGGCTTCGATGTTTGCCGAATTCTGTCCGGCGAAAGCTACGTCAGGAATCCAGAACAGCAATAGCAACGGCAGGAGCGCGCAGCGAAGAGTGCGGTGCAAAATGGGTGAGGCAACCTGAAACATTGCAAAGCTCCCGGACTTAGAAGGAATTTATTCTGCCGCGCGGACTGCAGCCTGTTCACACATCAGATTATCATTTTCTCCTTCGTTCGCGGAAGGGAAGATGACGATCTCCTGGGCTGCGTCAAAATAAAGGGCTGGTTCTAAGACGCCGTTTGCCAATTAACCTGACGAAATATCAAATCGTTCCGAGTGTCGTGTTTTACAGCCCCATTGATCTCAAACAGCTTTTTGAATGGGGATGGGCGAATTTTACAGCTAAGCCTTTGTGCTAAAGACAATAAGTCGAGTTTCCCAAGCTGATGCTCTCTCAATAGGATGAACGGTTTAATTGGATATAGGAAGCAGCTCACCAATGGCGCGCCCGATTCGTGGATTGTCCATGACGGCAGCAAATATAGCGACCGCGCTCTTCTGACACGAGGCGCTGTATTTACGATATACCTCAGTTCGATCTTGCGGGCCGTATTCGCTTTTTGCCGCCAGGTATTTTGAATACGCGGCGTCAAAGCCAGAATCCAACTTCATGTCGGTAATTTCCAAGAGGTATATCATGGCCTGCCGCGCCTGATCTTCCCTGAGCCAGAACGCAGCATATCTCCAATTCTGCTTGGCCTTTGAAAATAGACGATCAAAATCGGCAGGGATCGAGGCGCCCTGTTTGGAAGCCGCTTGGTCTGCTAACGCGCTAAATTGCTCGCAGATAGCAAAAGTGCTCTCCATGGCCTGTTCAACTAAGTGATTTTTGTCTGAGGACGTGAGGGCTTCGGTCATTCCGGCGGTTTGCCTTGCCGACATATAAAGTGCGGCGCATGAGACGATAAGGGCCGCAAAAGCCACTCGATCAACATCCTTTGCAGCGGATCGGAACCTTCTCCATATATTACGCATTTGCTTGCCGCCTTCTAAAACGATAAGGCGAATTTATTTGAGCGTTTTGCAACTGTCCACAAACCCTCTAGCTCGCACTCCAGAACTTTCCGCGAACATTGTGCGCGGATTCTGCGCGGATATGCTGCGCAATTCACGCTATGTTCTGTGCGTTTGGATAAGGTTAGGAGCGGCTATGTCTGGGAATGTAAAAGATAACTGTTTGAAAAATCTTGGAGAAACTGGTGCTGCTAGAGAGATTTGAATTTCCTCAAGCCAGCCATTAATTTCATGAAAATCAATGATTTATGTTCGTCTGCGTTGCGCCAGATGTAGCAGAGTGCTGTAGCAGTTGCAACCGCGGTTTGACCATAGTCTCGCCGACGCAATGTCGGCCTAGCCAATGGAAAGGTCGAAATGTATTCGGCAGTAAAGTTCGAGGCGGCATCATTTAGAATGCTTCGCGCGGACTCCCCCCGTGCCCCCCCCCGGGTTCGCTTATCCAAGGGGGCGCGAGCGGCGTACATCGCGTTCTCCAAGTTCTGCCGTTCGTTATTTAGGACAACACAATCAGAGCTTGGTCTAGCGGGTATCAAGTGCAATCGTCAGACTGACATGGCGGTCAACGCCAAAATCGCAAAAAGCGTAGTTACCAGGATTGTGACGCGATATGCAGTTTTTCGTGCGAGCATTCTGGAAAAGATGAGGTCCGACGGCAATGTCTTTTCAATGACCCACAGTATTCCGACACCTATTAGCACGCCTGCATAGGCGGAGAGGGCGGGCGTCGCAAAGAGGGAATTAGCTGGCCAGATCGATGTATACTTGGCCATAAGAACAGCTAGCAAGACAGCGAAGATGAAATCCGCTGCCGCATCCGACCAAAATGATTTCTTGGGATTAGTGTCTTCGGTGATTTTGGCGGTCTCTGTCCCTCTCAATACCCTTTGAGCAGCGTAACAGGTGAGTAGAGATAGTGCGATGCAAAGAAATGCGTAAAAGACGTAAAGCATTGAACCCTCAAATGTATTTTCAATGACGCGTTTTTTGCACGCATTCCTATAACGTCCGATAAATAGTGTCGTTAAAATTGTCTCCAGGCCGGATCGTCACGATATGCAGGAAATTTGCGCGACGGTCTCAAATTGTATACCTCGGATATGCATTAGTTTGCTCAAGGTTGTCGGCGCCCCACATATGTCTCCGTCGATGGTATCGAAACACCTTTGCCATGAGAAACGAACCCCTCGACTTCACGACATTGGCTCCTCTCCGACCGCAACTCGCGGGTACCCATTTCAATCTTATTCTGACAGCACTTGCCGAATACGGCGTGAAACCCACTCGGAGTCACATGGGTCCGAAGTGTAGGGTGCTTAAGGGCGCGTTTGTTTTCATCGCAGAAATTCTAGGTGGCATCATGAAGGTTAGCCGCGCGGCATCACCCCGTGGCCCCGTCGCCGCCTATCGAACGAGGTCGATCCGAGTAGGCGACCGATGCTTCGTTACGAAGTCTGCTGGCAAATCAATTTACTGAAATTGCTAATTTTTACATGCACAACGAACGTTGATGTTAGATAATTTCTGATGTAGACCTCTCTTTGCGGGCACAAGGGGGCAGAGTGACAAGGGTGAAGTACGTTCGATACACACGAGTTTCTACGGCGCGGCAAGGTGAGAGCGGCTTGGGTCTAGAGGCGCAGAACCTCGACATAGACGTCTATCTCCAGAACTACAGCGATGTACCCTACGAGGTCATCGGGTGCTTTCAGGACATCGAAAGTGGCGCCAATGACGATCGCCCAGAACTCCAGAAAGCGCTCGATCAATGCCGGAAGACGGGTGCGACGCTCCTCGTGGCGAAGCTTGATAGATTGAGTCGCAAGGTCGCTCGCATTGCCACGTTGATGGAAGACAGGCGGGTAAAGTTTGCCGTCGCAAACCTACCAAGAGCGGACAAGGCGATGTTGCACATGTATGCAGTGATGGCGGAGATGGAACGGGATTTCATCTCGGCTCGTACCAAGGCGGCATTGGCAGTCGCCAGGAAACGAGGCAGTCGGCTAGGTGGTCTGCGCGACAAGACGATGAAACGCAATGAGGCCGTTCAAAACAAGGCAGCAGCGGAGGCGCGGAAGCTCATGGGAACCATTGGCCCCATGCGGGACGGCGGGGCGACCCTAACGCAGATCGCGTCTGCACTCGACGCAAGTGGCGTGAAGACGTCGCGAGGCGGAACGTGGACGGCAACTCAGGTGTCGAGGGTGATCGCGAGGGGATTGAAGTAGGCCTGAGATGGCTCCCGGCTCATTTTAAATTCTCCCAAATTGGGAAAAATTATTATCGCGGGCATCTTTGAAGCTCTTGATTTCGTTCGGCGCCGGACAAGATTTAGCGTCTTGCGTATCTACTAACTACATGTTTTATTTATATTTTTTACTTGACCAGGATGTTCCCGCGAGACATATATGTCCTTGCCTGATGGTCTGGGGATAAAACCCTGGCGCAGGGGCCGGTAATGGCTCCGTAGAGCGGAAACAAAACACTAAATCGGGTACGGTCGAATGATCGTAAGCAATGGCAAGGCGAGCGGCAGGTGGCCGGAACGTTGAACCGAGCGGTGAGGGATTGGCAGGGAAGTGACCCGAGCCCCCTGGGATGCACCGACGGACGACCACAGTTGCAAGACATGACCTCATAGATCATCGAGACTGCTCAACTAAGTCCTGCCCCCGTGCCTCAGGGTCCAGGTACGGTTTCGGCCATGCAGTATGCTGCATGAACAGAGCGAGAAGACACCTCTCTCTGCCACGACCTATTTCCCAAACGAGATCATCAACACAAATGACAATCTGCAAGGCCTATGGCTGCACCACGCAGACCAATGGCTTCAGCTCCCTATGCGAGCGCCATAAGAGAACCAAAGCCCGCCATGGTCATCCTCATCAGGCCGGCGTGAAGAAATCGGACCTCAAACCATACCTCAAGGAGATCGACATATACCTGACTACTGTGTCAGCCGCCAACGCTGATGACATCATGAACGATATTTGGAGCCGAACGGTAGCCAAGGCTCAGGCGTGCGTCGACGGTTCAGACCGAGGGGTTCCGGTCAACGTGCATGAACTCCAGGCATCTAGATCAATCCTTTCGCTATCCAAAGAGACCAATAGCCGTACCGTATGCAGGCTCTTGATGGCCATGGGCTTCTGGTACGAAGACGACCAGCGCCGTTGGAAATACGATGAAGGCTTCCGCTTCCAGACTGTGCGGATGTTGCTGCGCCTCAACCCACGAGAGGCCGCCTACAAATGGTCGGCAACGGGCCTCGCCCGCACGGTCTACCGGGAAATACCACCAAGAACCATAAGGGCACTTTGGTCGATCATCGAGGATACCAAGCTTACCGGCTACGGCGTAGAGATCGCCCGTCGCAAGGCGCGAGCCTTGGAAGTTGCACGACAGAAAGCCAGAGCCGAGCGCGATGCCATCCTTGGACCAGAGCAGACCGGAGGTGCAGCATGAAGGTCCACCGGACACGCGACGAGTATGCCCTAATGCGTAAAGCTGCGGCGGTGGTGCGGCGGAAGCAAGCAAACAGGATCGACAAGGCAATACGAGCCGCACTCGACAAAGAAGAGCGGAGGGAGGAACGCGCTGCACGACGGTTGCAGGAAGCGGCCCAAGCACTTATGGCAAGCTCCCAAGCCCTACAAAACGCGGTGGAGGCGCTGCATAGTGATCGCCACTGAGATCACGCATGCGGGAAGCGATCGGGCACTGATTGTCAGACATCTCGAAATTGCCCGCAGTAACGATGATGCACCTGCCAACACCTTGCTCAGGGATACTTGGCACGAGTCATGTAGTTCCGATCACGACTGGCGTGTGCGACTAGGGACAGAGGTCGTCAACGCGGCAACGGGCGAAGTTACCGTCGTACCGGGTCCCGTCTCGTACCGGGGCGGAGACCTGACGATGGGCCAACTGGCCAAGCAGCTTGGGATGGGACCACGGAAAGCCCGCGCCGTCCTTGTAGACCTTGGCATCCTCCATGGGGAGACGGAGGTCAAGATGGTGTCAATGGTCTCCGATCCGAGGCAGGCAAAGCCAGAGTATTCAAGCCGTCTTAGGCTGTCCGAATGGGCCGTGAAGATGCGCTACGGTCGCCGGGTGACGGCTGGTAAGGGCTACGACCTGGATTGGGTTACTCCGACAGGGCGAGCCTACGTCAACGAGATGCTTGCCATGATTGCGACGCCGAGGGAACCACCGAAGAAGGAACCTAAGGCAGTCGAGGTTATCGGCCAGTTGCTCGCCGACGATCCCACGCTGCGGCAGGTGGACATTGTCCGGTTGACAGGGTTTTCGAAGATGACCGTGCACCGAAACCTGCGGCTTATGGGCAAAAGGTAACATCGAACCGTCCTTCCGCCATATACACCATAGTGGACACAGGTGGCCTGAACACCTCCGGAACATCGAACCGGACACCATCCTAACGATGGATAACCCGGAACGGGACTGAGACCAACCCCACCGGGCAGACCTCAACAACCCCGTAACGCCATCGTAACGATGACCGACGTGGAGAAGGCCCCCGGCCCTAGAGACCAATCCTTCAAACATCGACCAAGGATGTAGAGGCAACGCTTACATCCACCGTAACATAGCTTCTCTGCGCCCTTGGTCTGTTCATAGGTGAAGGGCTTCGCCCGTTCTGATCGGGGTGGTCCCTCACGCGGTGAATATCTGAGCATCGACGCTGGAGCCACTGAGGCCAACCTTAGAGTGTGACTTCAACCAACCAGCGTTCCATCCAATTCGATGGCAATTCCGCCTTCAGACAACACCCCGTTATAGAAAATATCGGAGAAAGAAAGCGAGATGGATAGTTTCGTCCTATCTGGAATGGCTGCATTTACAACGCTGTTCGAAACGACACGCTATTTGGTTCAGAGCAACTCAACTTGCAAAATCATCAGTGACATTCAATCGGGCGGCCCGGGCACTGAGGGGCCGCTATCCTACTGGTCGCAAAGGGGACGAAGGCTACTAAGCGGCTCTCCCGTAGTTAACGTTGAAGCCTCGTCTTTACCCAATCATAAAGTAGAGCATCGACAACAAGCGGAGCGACCGTCAACCTCGGCACCCAGACGTTCAACGATATCCTCGAAGGACTGACTCTGCCGTTTCACGGGATATAGTTTGTCCAGGAGCGAGATCGAACCGTCGAATAGCCCTCTCCAGCACTCGTTTACAGTCTATGAACAAGTTTCTGGGCGTAAGCGTGGTGGTATTCTCGATGATAAAGGCGATGGCCTCATTCGAAAATGGATAAAACTGCCCATTGTATTCGCTGTTTTCCGTTCGGAAGAAATTCAACTGAGTCCTTAAGAACGAAACTGCGTCACCATCGGCCAGCATTGGCACTTCGATATACGGTCTGGTCATACGTCGAAGAAGATGCTGTGGCATGATGGCTTCAATAAGAGCCGTCGCTGCTGAAAAGCTCATGATCAGGCCAAACCGATACGGAAGTCCATTGATCAGCTCCCGGAGACCGGTGAAAACGAGTTCACTTTCGGATGCCTTCGCTTCCGCTAACACTTCGCATTCATCTATAAACAGATAGATAGATTCCAAAATACGGATATTTGGTCGCAATTCTGAGGTTAAAACCCGGAAGAAATCGGACAAGACCTTTGCCGCTATAAAGTCGGAGTCTATCTTTCCCTCGTATCCGTCCTCGTCGCTTTTATCGACGCCTGAGAGAACTTCAAATATGTTTGATCCCTCCTCAGCGCCATTGACCAGCATTTTGATCATGGGCCGATCATCGAGCGGTAGATTACTCACTGCTTGATCAAAGAACGACGATTTGTTCTTCAGGTCGGCCATTCCGGCCTTTGTGGCTAAATCGATAGTTATTTCGTCGAGGTGGGCTTTCATCTGACCGCAATAGCTCTTGATCTGCTCGCGACCGATTATCTTTATGATGTATTTGTAGAGTTCTAAAAAGTTGAGTTTGTTTGCTACACGTGGACGTTCGAGATAAAGGGCAAGCGAATTATATTCAGCCTTGTCTTCCACAATCTGAGTTTTCAGATATCGTAAAGCATGACTCTTTCCTGCGCCGTATTCGCCGTGCAAAACGACGAATTCACTAATCCCGATGTCGCGAGCACGTATTCCTTTTATCAAGTCGATAAGGTCAAGCCTCAAATCTTCATGGCCGGCCCAATTGTGCACCGGCCCATCAGGGACGATAGGAAATGGGTCTTGGGTGAGATCGAATTCTTCAAGCTTCATTTGTGTTCCTTATCCCCTTCTGGTTGTCCCCTTGCCACCCAAGCGTTGTAGCTGAGTGCGCCGGTCTGAGCCATCCGCGCGATTTCAACATGACAAGGGCTCGCATCACCGACACCCTCCATTTCCGTTACCAACTCATGATTCCGCTCAAAGCCACCCAGTGTGAAGTTCGCCGAACCGACGAAAGTCCGAAAGAATCCGACCTCATATTCGAAGTGATACATCTTTGCGTGAAGATAAGGTTTAGCTCGGATAAATATCTCAACTCCCTGAGCGGCCAGAAGTTTTGCCATTTCTTTTGTCATTGCTTGGGCATCAGTTCCCGGCGGCCGGGTAATGATGTGAATGCTCTTTGTTCCTCTGACATTGAGAAACCGGCAAAAACCGGCAACGTCGCCAAAAGGCGAGGGCAGCTTGTCAAAAAAGGGCGAGCAGATGACAGCATGAGAAATCGCGGGGCTCATCGAAGATATAAATCGATTCTTGAACTCGCGAGTGTGATAAAGATTCTGAAAGGTAATCCGTCCAAACTTACTTGTTGCCATCGTTAAACTCAGCTTTAAGTCGGTAAAAGCCGACTTGCCCCCTATGTGCTGAAAAACGTTCTATCAGACCTCTCTTAACGGAAAATAGTCTTTGTATTACTGTTTCCCACGGGTAGAGGCGTTTATCTCGATAAGATCTGTAATGGATATACTCAATCGGAAGCTTCAAGGACGCTTGACTCGCATGGACAAGCTTTGCGTAAGGGAAGCCTCTGATCATAATCTCTGCGATGTCATCGAGTATCGATTCTATCTCCTCTTCAGAGGCTATCGGGTTACCGCCAGAGAGGTTGAACGTATCTTCGAAGGGGCCGCCCTTGCGCACTGCGGGAGCTAACTGGAGAGTCTCTTCAACGCCCTCGAGAGGGCCAAGCCAAAAGTAAGGTGAGCACGGCACTAGCGCCTTTATTACAGCTCTGCCAAAATCAGTAACTTTCTTGTTTTCGTCACGCATCCCAAGATAATAAAGCCACCCCTGTCTTGGAGTTGCATGATGCCTTGCAGTGTTGCGACTTGGGATTTCTATTTTGTGGGCAGCGCCAATACCTTTGCCAAGCTTCAGCCACGTAATCTGCCGAACGATCCGATCAAGTAATACTTTTTCCGGGATTGCCTCCGCCAGCCACCGCATCCGCCGCTCGCGCAAATCCTCTTGAAAGGATATGAAAGACGAGTGCAGATCAGCGCTATCTTGAGGGCCGTCATATAGGAGGATGGGCGTTAAATAATCGGCATCAGCTAAGAGAACGACTTTGGTGGCGAAGTAGGTAAAGAACTTATCGTTACCGAGATGCCGCGCCCCGAGAAGGGATCGACCATATTCAGTTGGCGCGAGACGCTGAAGGCGTGCATCCCTGGAAGAAACAGTTTCAATCAGCCGCATTGACTGGGCAAAATTGGTGATTTCAGCAAGATATGCTTCGGATGACTCCTCGTTGTCGTTGGCGCGAAGGTGTGCAATCACTTCCTCCTTGTAAGCAGACGGATTGTCGCTGAAGACGTCCAATACCGAGAATATTCTCGCTAGGTCGTATGCGCCGCTTGTGTAACCAATCTGCCGCGACAGGGCGTGCGCAAGTTCCTTCTCTGCATCGGCCCGTCCCCCGAGAAACATCACTTCGGCGTTGCTCCGCCGTGGGCGCTCACACGGGGACGTATCTTCGCAACGAATGCTCGGCTGCTGGAGCCGTCGGCGATGATCGCTTCGCCCGGCCCCAAACTGCGAATTACATCCGTTAGCGAGGCGGCTTTTTGATTGTCGACATCATAGTCAACCGTGGTTCGCGTGGGCATCCGCGCAGTCGCGGCCGTGAGGTCCGCGTCAAATCCAAGCATGTGAGTAATTGTTAAATCGACTTGGCTCATGAGCTTCGAGTTAACCGCTGAAGGTTGTTGTGTCGCAAAGACTAGGGATAGGCCGGCATCTCTCCCTCGCTTCACGTAGTCGATCAACGGCTCGGTTGCTGCTGTATAGCCGTCTGACGGAACAAGGACGTGTGCTTCATCCAGAACAAGCCAGAGCCTATTAGTCAATTCACCGTCGCGATCCACTTGAACCTGCGATGTTCTCATGGCGACTTTGCGAGCTTGTTGGATTCGCCCCATTCTGTCGGCGACAAGACGAGATATGACACCGACTACTAGGCCTCGAACTGCTTCGGGCAGATTCCGCATCAGAATCACCGAAAGTCGTCCGGGAATGAGCAGCTCGTCCACAGATACACCTTGGGAAGCGATTACAGATGTATTAGCCAAACTTTCTAAGCGCCATCTTAGAGCGTCTAAAGTTGCCTGTTGGAATGATGATAGGGGTCCGTTCGGAATGCAGCGTACTGCAAGTTCCGCTGGGGGTTTGGGGCCATCAATCCCTAGTAGGGTTAGCAGGGCTTGGCCCATGGCGCTAAACCGTTCCAAATCTAGAATCGCCAACCAGTCTCCAAGGTTTAGTTGACCCGGGGCCAACGAGAATTGTTCCGCATGGGGAACCTGAGTGTCACTCCCTGCAGGAACGAAAACCCGAACGCCCGAGACGGCGGCAGGTACCAGACCCCAGCGCCGAAGCTCGGACATCTGCCCCTGATCAGCGTCAATATCCGCTTTTGGCTCATACCTCAGGGTCCAAAATTGATCCTGAACGTCGAATACTATGGCTGCATCTCGCGTATCAGCATTCCGAGTAAGTTCTTCATTAAGAAAAATCCCTTCGAGGAAGACCCCCAAATCAAAACTTTTCCCGCTTCCGCGGCTTCCGAAAATACCCACAACGTGGGGGAAGCTTACGTCACAAAAAACATTGTGGTCCAGCAAGTTGCTTGACTTCCCTTGTTCAAGCACCTTCCCGATCATAGCCGTTCGCCGACGGTCCTCGCTACGAATCCCCACAAAAAGCTGCTTGTCGCGGGGTTCAACAGAAAAGCCATTAGGTGAACGAGTCTGAAATCGAGTTGAGTTAAAGACCTTTGTGTACTTCATCTCTTGCCTTGAAATTTGTCACGGGCTTGTCCCCACGGCGAAGCAAAATTGTCTGATTAACATCACCAAGCGGAAGAATTCGGTCGTAGGTGGCAGTTGCTACCACTACTGCAACGTTTAATTCTTTCGCCAACTGACGAACGCCTTTGGAGACGGCGATGGCTGTATATCTATCCAAAGGCTCGCAGAAATTGTCAATGAGAAGAACTTCTGGGTTGTTTAAGAATGCTAGGGCAATTTGAAGACGATATTGTTGCCCTGAACTCAGGCTTTCAACTGGTCTGACAAACATCTGCGGTTCTGCGAGACCACATTTTGCGGCAAGTCGGATGAAATCTTCGAGGCTTGCTCGACCTCGTAACGCGATAGGAACGCTCCCTTCTGGAAGAGCTGGTAGCTCTCCGACCTTAGCCCTGTGATCTACCTCACCTGATATTAGTAGGCTGGCAGAGTCAGTATCATACAAATCCACTGCGTGCCCCTGAAGAAGTGACGATAGAGCATTGAGTAATAGAGATTTCCCCGAACCGCTTGCTCCACAAACTAAGGTGACTTCTCCTGAGGTTAACTGCAGGTCGAGCTTTTGCACGACGGTTGATTTTAAGTCCGACCCGACGAAACCGAACGCATCTTGGAGAAGCCTTGCGTCTGAGGTTTGTGCCATCTTAGCAATGGCTCTGACCTCTACCCCCTCAAATTTCCACTGCCTAGTACGACCAATTGCCAATTTAGGGGCGGGTAAGCCGTGGAGGAATTTGCGTCGAATATCAATATAAGCCGTTGCGCAGGGGGTTAAACCCGACACGAAAGAAGGTTTGGGCCTACGATTCAGACGGTGGAGCGCTTCCCACATGTCTTGGTCCAGTACGGCCGCGTCATGTCGAAGTGTGCTGATAACGTCATGCAGTGATTGGTTCTTGGCCTCCAGATACTTCAACAATGTTTTCGCATAAGCGCGTTGTAACGTCATGATGCCGCCGCCGCCCTGTGGCATACCTTTGGTACCGAGATCTGATCGCGATTTGCGGATCAGATACGTCATATCTTTTGCGAGGCGGTGTTCGTTGCCTTCAGTTTCGCCCATTAGAGCAAATGACGGGTCCACGAATTTGTAGTACCGCAACATGTCGGCTGTGATTTCAAGAAATCGAGGGCGATAGCCTCCGAAATGCCAACGGGAGGCGGCGTATTCCCGAGCCGCTGCGGTGAAGTGTTTTGCTATCCCGAGGCCCCTGATTTCGGGATGAATGACGAATCGAGAGATCCTGCATATGATGTTGGAAAACTTCTTAGTCGCTGCGCGATCCCATGACTTCCAATGCGGCCCGCCGGGTTCGCCATAAGGAAAGTCGAAGAAGCGCTTTCGGGCAGTGTTTGCGATCATGCTGGAAGAGATTTCGATAAAACCGAGCACTGATGGCAAATCCCATTGATCAGACGTGCCAATCAAAGGAACGGTCCGGCCAATGCCGCCGCCGCCTCGGTAGTGAAATTTCCGCAGTTCATCATACAGAGCCAATTCCTCTGCCGTCTCTATCTCTTTGAAGGTGATAGTGGTTCGCGCGTTTGGCATCTCTAGCTGAAATTGACATGACCACGCCTTGCCAATCTCCAAGAACCGATTTTCGTTTTTTACCCAAACTAGAGTAGAGTCGCCATCGACGACTATATAGTCCTCGGTGCCTGCTGGAAAGAACCGCCGCATCGTCAGGCGCTGGCCGTCGGCGAGCTTCAAAATAGACTTATCATCCTTTATCATCCGACTGACAATTCGGATGCCCGGAGAAGCCTGATTGTGGTCGACGCTGTACGAAATGATCAAATCCTCAAGTAACCGTAGAAACGCTCCCAAGATACATCGAAGAAGGTGTGAGCGCCAGGAGCAAGTACCCGCCTCATGGAACTTTATCCGGCAGCGAGCTTCTAGGACACCAAACGATCGAACGATATTTCGACCGTTCCAACTTGGCCTTCAATAACGGTCGGCATCGATCTGATTGTACCGTAATAGCGCGGCACCACACCAATATCTGAAGTGGCTTGGGTCCTCGGGCCGGTTTAACCAGAAGATCGCCCGGGAGTGACCTCATAGGATTAGGTAACGCGCGGGTCAATTCCGGTTCTTTGCCCCTATCTCGCGTATATCTGTCATCAGAGCGCGAACCGAGATTTTCCAAGGCTACGAAAGTATAGGTAGCATCAGTCAAATTTATAATAATCTAAGATTGCAATTTCAGTTTCGAGCTGTTATCAAGTGAGATAAGTCTAGGCCGCTATAGTGTAGTTTTTCCATCTCCTCTTTCAGCAACTGAAGTCCAAAGAGCCCGTGGCCATATCGCCCCGCCATTCCTTGCTGGGCATGACCTTGCAGTGCGTTGGTGAAATCGAGCGGAATGCGACTGTTGCGGCAGGCGTCCTCGAACGAATGGCGGAAGCTGTGGAAGGCATTTTTGTCATGCTTGACGCCCAGCGCCTTCAGCGTGTTGCCAAATTTCGTCGAATAAGCAGTCGAATAGGTGCCGTCCGAAGCCTTGGGCATTTCCGGAAATATCCGCTTCTGCTTCTGCTGCCGCTGCTGCTCTACGAACCGCAAGAAGCCAATGTCCTTGAGGGCCTTGTGGATGGGAACGCGCCGCCGCGAACCACTGTTCTTAACGTTCAGGCCTTCGCCCTCGTCGGTGACCTCAAGGTAGGCGATGCCGCCTTCCACCTTTACATCCTCAGTGCGCAACTGGATGATTTCGCCAGACCGGCATCCCGTGAAGAGGCCGACCAAAGGAACCCAATAGACGCCTTGGTCACTTGGGACGAGGTCGCCGGGAGTATTGTGATAGCGGACGCTCTTACAGCCTGTGTAGATTGGAGAGCGGAAGATCGTCGAGAGTTCGTCGGGGGTGAATGGATGACGCTCGTCGCGAGCCTTGCCGCTGATCTTGATGTTCAACCCGTCGAAGGGATTGCTCGGAACATCGTCATAATTGGATTTGGACCAATTCCAGAACGCACGGAGGAAGCCGAGCACCTTGTTAACGTTCTTGCCAGCCATAGGCATTAGCTTCATTTCGGCTGCTCGCTTGGCCGCCTCCTTCATCGATAGTTTCTCAAAGCCCTTCGTTTTCGTCCAGTTAGGCGGGAGCGACAGTAGTGCTGCCTTGAACTCGCGGGCATCTCCCTTCGTATAGTCGCCCATCGGCTTGTCGCCGGCCATCTCAATGAAGCGTCCCGTCCACAGCCGGTTCGCCTCAGTAGTCTTAGGTGTCCAGCCGCCGTTGGCTCGGGTCTTCTCGGTAACCCAGGCTTCCATGATCTTGGATGCGTGAGGGCGCGTGTCGATTGGGTCTGCCTTGGGCATGACCGGTGTTTCTATGGGTGTCCCCTCGTTCCGTTGCCGTTTGGCGGTCGCCGCGCGGACGCTAGCGCTTAGGATTGCTCGGACGAGCTTCGGCCAGCTTGGAGAGGCCGGGTCGAGCCGCAAGTCGACATTGTCCCATGTGAGTACCTCGACAGCTTCAGCCTGCGCAAAGATTGAAGGTCTGCCTCGTGCGAGATCGAACCTGTTCACTTCATCCATGTCTTCGATCAGTTCCGCGTATCTATCGAAGTCCCGATCATTGAGACCGTCAAGGCGAACCTCGCCATCTTCGTCCAGCAGGTGGGCAAAATAGACGTCCTCGACATGCTTGATTTGGGCGTCAGACAATTCTGCCAGTGCGGGTTCCAATTGTCGGGCCAATAGCTGCCGATGCTCGTCAAACCGGTCGTCAACTTCCGCTGAGGCTTTCCGAAGCTTCTTTAGTGCCTCTTGGTAGTCTCGGGTCTCCAGAGAGAACGTTTCCTCCGTCTTGGGATAGGACTTCTTGATGTTACGCGGGATCGAACATCTGAACCAATAGACGTTTCCGCGTTTGATGAGGCGAGGGGGCAATGGCATGTCGTTCATGGCTCCGCTGTAGCAGTGTGCTGGAGCAAACGAAACTGTAACCCATTGATTTTCTGGTAAGTCCTTGAAGAAAAACAAGGAAAACTGGTGCTGCTAGAGAGATTTGAACTCTCGGCCTCTCCCTTACCAAGGGAGTGCTCTACCCCTGAGCTATAGCAGCATTCCGTGGCGCGGTGTGGTGCGCCGTATTGGGCGAGGCGGCTATTGCCATAGGTCGGGGCGGAGTGCAAGCCGCAAATTGCAAGTTCTGTGAAAGATCGTTGGAAAAAATGTGTCGGTCTTTTGACGCCTAAGGTTTTCCGCTATGAGGAAGCCATGGGTGCGGACAAGACGAAAATCGATGAGGGGCAGGCTTTGCAGGGCGGTTCTGCTCCAAGCGGGGCCGGCGGCGAGGCGGGCGAGCCCGTGGGCGGCAGGCAGGTTACGGAAGCGGATCGGCGGCGCGAGCGAGCGGCGCAGAAGCTGCGGGAGAATCTGTCCCGCCGCAAGCAGCAGGTCCGGGCGCGCCGCGCTGGCCAGGCCGACGAGACGGATGGGCTGCCGGCTGCAAAGGCTGGGGATAATGCCGATTCCGCCGCAAAAAGGGACGAATCGCAATGATTGATGTCGTCCATCATCAAACGAATTGATGCGTTAATCTATTTCGTCTAAAGAGCGCCTTTTACCAAGGTGCACGAAACTTAGGTGCGCAAAACTCGGCGCCCGCAACCTGGGCGCTCGGAACTATCAGGAAAGGCGGGCCTCGCCCGTATTGCTTATATGGATCGTATCAGGATTGTCGGCGGCAACGAGCTCAACGGTATCATTCCGATCTCCGGCGCCAAGAATGCCGCGCTGCCGCTGATGATCGCCTCGCTTCTGACAAGCGATACCCTGACGCTCGAAAACGTGCCGCATCTGGCCGATGTCGAGCTTTTGATGCGCATCCTCGGCAATCACGGCGTCGATGTCGCCGTCAACGGCCGGCGCGAGCGCCAGGAAGACGGCTATTCCCGCACGATCCATTTCACCTGCCGCACCATCGTCGATACGACCGCGCCTTATGAGCTCGTCGCCAAGATGCGCGCGAGCTTCTGGGTCATCGGACCGCTGCTCGCCCGCGAGGGCCAGGCGCGTGTGTCGCTGCCCGGCGGCTGCGCCATCGGCACGCGTCCGGTCGATCTCTTCATCGAAGGCCTGCAGGCGCTCGGCGCCACCATGGAAATCGACGGCGGCTATATCAACGCCACGGCGCCGAAGGGCGGCCTCATCGGCGCCCGCTATGACTTCCCGAAGGTTTCCGTCGGTGCGACGCATGTGCTGATGATGGCGGCCACGCTTGCCCGCGGCACCACCGTCATCGGCAATGCTGCCCGCGAGCCCGAGATCGTCGATCTCGCCAACTGCCTGATCGCCATGGGCGCCAAGATTTCCGGCGCCGGCACCAGCACGATCACCATCGAGGGCGTCACCTCGCTCTCCGGCGCGCGCCATCGCGTGCTACCCGACCGTATCGAGACCGGCACCTATGCCATGGCCGTCGCCATGGCCGGCGGCGATGTCACGCTGGAAAATACCGATGTGGCGCTACTCGACACGGCGCTTGAAAGTCTGCGCCGCGCCGGCGCCACGGTTTCGCCGACCAACAACGGCATCCGCGTCATGCGCAATGGCGGCGGTATCCAGCCGGTCGACGTCGTCACCGATCCGTTCCCCGGCTTCCCGACAGACCTGCAGGCGCAGTTCATGGCGCTGATGACCCGTTCTTCGGGCGTCTCGCATATCACCGAGACCATCTTCGAAAACCGCTTCATGCATGTGCAGGAACTCGCCCGCCTCGGCGCCAAGATTTCCCTTTCTGGCCAGACCGCGCGCATCGAGGGCGTCGAGAAGCTGAAGGGCGCGCCCGTGATGGCGACCGATCTTCGCGCTTCCGTCTCGCTCGTGATCGCTGGCCTTGCCGCCGAAGGCGAGACGCTGGTGTCGCGCATCTATCACCTCGATCGCGGTTTCGAGCGGCTCGAAGACAAGCTGACGCGCTGTGGTGCAGTGGTCGAGCGCATCAGCGACTAAGATCGTCGCGCTCCCCCCGAGCAGCGCTCCGGTTTTTGCATCCCGCTGTCGCAAAAGCGCGACAGCATTTTGCGGGATCCGGCCTATTTCCATCCATCGGCGAGAAGAGAGCGGACAACCCCGCTTTCTTCGGTTGCGTCTTTTGCGCTCGCATTTTATGTCCAGAATGGAGAAACCTCGGTAATCGTGCTTGCCGGGCGTTCTAGAGCAATTCCAGGAAAAGTGCGTAGCGGTTTTCCGTCCGGAATTGCGTAAGTAGAAAGGATAGAGCGTTTTCGCGATTCGAAGAAAAGCAGAAACGCTCTATTGGCGCGATTAGGGATAAAAGGACGAATGAGCGATCTCAAGCTAATGGCACTCGACACCGAGGACCTGGATGTCATCTCTGCCTATATGCAGGATAGCGTCTTCAAGGTCGGCGACATGTCCTTTGCGCCGAAGCAGGAGCAGTTTTCGCTCGCGGCCAACCGTTTCGTGTGGGAGCAGTTGGATCAGCGCAGCAAGCCTTACGAACGCCATCGTTCCGCGCTGGTGTTCAAGCGCGTCAAGGCAGTCCGCTCCAGTGGCATCGACCGGCGCAAGCGTGACGAGGTGCTGTCGCTGCTTGCCATCCGCTTCGAGCAGAAGGGCGAGGGGCCTGACGGCACGATCGAGCTTGCCCTTGCTGCCAACGCCACGATTGCGCTTGATGTCGAATGCATCGAGGCCCAGCTTGCGGATATCGGCGGCGCATGGGAAACGGCCCATAAGCCTCGACATCCCGACGCGGGCGAATAGATAGCGACGGTTGGATTTTTGCCGCCGCAGGCGGCCGCAGTGAAAGAGGAATATCAGTTTGGCTATCTGGCTGGATCAGGCGTCGGAAGGGTTCGAGCAGCAGTTCGCCGCATTCCTGACGACCAAGCGGGAAGTGTCCGAGGATGTGAATGCGGTGGTGCGCGGCATCATCGACGATGTGCGGGCGCGGGGCGATGCCGCCCTTGCTCACTATTCCAAGAAATTCGAGGGCATCGATTTCGCCGTGACACCGATGCGCGTCACCGAAGCCGAGATCGATGCGGCCGTTGCCGCCGTTCCGGCCGAGGTCCTGGGCGCGCTGAAGGTAGCCGCCACGCGCATCGAATCGCATCACCGCCGGCAAATGCCGAAGGACGATATCTATGAGGACGATCTCGGCGTCGGCTTGGGATCGCGCTGGACGGCGATCGAGGCCGTCGGCCTCTATGTGCCCGGCGGTACGGCTAGCTATCCGAGCTCGGTGCTGATGAATGCCGTGCCGGCCAAGGTCGCCGGTGTCGACCGCGTCGTCATCGCCGTGCCGACCAAGGATGGCGCCGTCAATCCGGCCGTGCTTGCCGCCGCCCGCATGGCCGGCGTCGAGGAAATCTACCGTATCGGCGGCGCGCAGGCGATTGCCGCGCTTGCCTACGGTACCGAGACGATCGAGCCGGTCTATAAGATCACCGGCCCGGGCAATGCCTATGTTGCCGCAGCCAAGCGCCAGGTCTTCGGCACCGTCGGCATCGACATGATCGCCGGCCCTTCCGAAGTACTCGTCATTGCCGACAAGAACAACGATCCGGATTGGATCGCCGCCGACCTGCTGGCGCAGGCCGAGCATGACGAAAGTGCTCAATCGATCCTGATTACCGACGATGCCGAATTTGGCAGAGCCGTGGAAGCGGCGGTCGAGCGGCAGCTGAAGCAGCTCAGCCGCTCGCAGACGGCGGCAGCGAGCTGGCGGGATTTCGGCGCGGTCATTCTGGTCTCCGATCTGAAGAAGGCCATTCCGCTTGCCAACCGCATCGCCGCCGAGCATCTGGAACTTGCGGTCGACGACCCCGAGCCGCTGCTTGCCGGCGTGCGCAATGCGGGCGCGATCTTCGTCGGCCGTCATACGCCGGAGGTGATCGGCGATTATGTTGGCGGCTCGAACCATGTGCTGCCGACGGCCCGCTCCGCGCGCTTCTCCTCCGGGCTCTCGGTGCTCGATTTCGTCAAGCGCACCTCGATCCTGCGGCTTGGGCCGGATCAGCTTCGTGCACTCGGGCCGGCGGCGATCGCGCTTGCCAATTCCGAGGGGCTGGATGCACATGCGCGATCGGTCGCGATCCGCCTCAATCTCGAGGGGTAAGGCATGACCAAGGGCGTCTTTCGGCTGAGCGATGTGGTCCTCGACGACACGATCGGCCGCTCGACGCCCGATGTCGAGCATGAGCGCGCGGTCGCCATTTTCGACCTGATCGAGGAAAACAGCTTCACGCCCGTCGGGCATGAGGGCGGGCCCTATCTGCTCAATCTTTCGCTGGTCGACCAGAAGCTGGTCTTCGACATCCGCATGGAAGATGGCGGCGTTGTCGCCACCCATATTCTGTCGCTGACGCCGTTTCGCCGGATCGTGAAGGACTATTTCATGATCTGCGAGAGTTATTACGAGGCGATCCGCTCGGCCACGCCAAGCCGTATCGAAGCGATCGACATGGGCCGGCGCGGCATCCACAACGAAGGCTCGCAGACGCTGATGGACCGGTTGAACGGCAAGATCAGTGTGGATTTCGACACGGCGCGCCGGCTCTTCACGCTCGTCTGCGTGCTCTATTGGCGCGGGTGATTGCCATGGACGAGCCGCAGGCGATCGAGCACAATGGCAGGTCGTCCGGGGGCAAATCCCCCGGTGCCATCCTCTTCATGTGCGGCCTGAATACCATCCGTTCGCCGATGGCCGAAGCGATCGCTCGGCAGATGCTGCCGCAGGGCACCTATATCGCCTCGGCTGGCGTGCGTGCCGGCGAGCGCAATCCCTTCGTCGATGTCGTGCTTTCCGAGATGGGGCTTTCGCTCGGCCGGCGCCAGCCGCAGACCATGGAGGAGCTGGAGGACGATTTCTTCGATGTCATCATCACGCTCTCTCCCGAGGCGCATCACGCCGCGCTGGAACTGACGCGGGCCAATGCCGTCGACGTCATCTATTGGCCGACGATAGACCCCTCCGCCACGGACGGAACCCGCGAGCAGATTCTCGATGCCTATCGCGGCGTAAGGGACTATCTTCTCGGTCTCATCGAGAGCAGGCTTGTGGAACATCGTGGTTCGCTTTAGAGCCGCAAGTGAAACAAATGCAGAAACCCTTATCAACGTGGTTCACAAAACCGCGGCGATTGTGTAGTTTCCGCCCAAATTTCCGGCGACCCAGCCTTTTTGTCACGGGCGCCGACCTCAACCGACAGGAAAAGAAGCTTTAATGCCGAAAGAAGAAGTCCTCGAATTTCCCGGTGTCGTTACCGAACTCCTGCCGAACGCAACCTTTCGCGTGAAGCTGGAAAACGAGCATGAGATCATCGCCCACACCGCGGGCCGCATGCGCAAGAACCGCATCCGCGTTCTGGCCGGCGACAAGGTGCTGGTGGAAATGACCCCTTACGACCTGACCAAGGGCCGCATCACCTACCGTTTCAAATAGTACGCCGCTCGCTGGAGCCGGATGCCCCGACATTTTTCGGCATCATGCTCCGGAGCCGGCTCTCATTCCCGCATGACAGGTCGAGATCTGATGGCGTTGAAACACAAGCTGATACTGGCCTCCGGATCGCCGCGTCGCGTCGAGCTCCTGCATCAGTCAGGCATCGAGCCCGCGCGCCTTATGCCCATGGACATCGACGAGACGCCGAAGAAGGCGGAGCATCCGCGCTCGCTGGCGCGGCGGCTTTCGGCGGAGAAGGGTGATGCAGCCTTTGCGGCTATCAAGAGCGATGCCGCCTGGCAGGGGAGCTATATTCTTTCGGCCGATACGGTCGTTGCCGTCGGACGGCGCATCCTGCCCAAGGCGGAATTCGTCGATGAAGCGGCTGCGGCGCTGCATCTGCTCTCCGGGCGCGGCCATGTCGTCTATACCGGCATCTGCCTGATCACGCCGGACCGCAAGGCGCGCCAGAAGGTCATCGAGACCAAGGTGCGTTTCAAGCGGCTCTCCGGCCGCGACATTGACATGTATCTCGCCTCCGGACAATGGCGGGGCAAGGCCGGGGCCTACGGCATACAGGGGCTTGCAGGCTCCTTCGTGCAGAAGCTGGTCGGTTCCTACACCAATGTCGTCGGATTGCCGCTTTATGAGACCATGCTGCTGCTCGCGGGCGAGGGGTTCGACGTCCACGCCGGATGGCAGGAAGGATAAAGCTGATGACGAAGGCTGAAGAGATCAAGGTTGGCTCGAAGGTCGAGCCGCTGCGCAAGACGCGTCCCTGTCCGGAATGCGGCCGCCAGTCGGTGCGCGAGCACTATCCCTTCTGCTCGGATCGCTGCCGTTCCGTCGATCTTTCGCGCTGGCTCAACGGCTCCTATGCCATCCCAGTGACCGAAGACGAGACGAAGGCCGGCGGCTCAGATCAGGACTGAATGAGGTTTTCCAAAGAGGTTCTATGTTGCGAACCTCCTCATTTTGTTCGCGAATTGGCAAAATTCGATTTCCTGTCAAAAAAGAGTCATTTGCGGCTGGACATGGCCGAACAAGATGCTATAACCCCGCTCGCTTCCGGGGTGAACCAACCGCCCAGCGCCTTTCACGGCTCTTCTCTCGACGCGAAGCACGGATGCCCAGATAGCTCAGTTGGTAGAGCAGCGGATTGAAAATCCGCGTGTCGCTGGTTCGATTCCGGCTCTGGGCACCACTACCAACTTTCGAAATTTTTCACTTCTGTCGGATGCCTGGTCGGTCTTGGTGATATCAGAACGAGGGTGGAGTACGCGTTTGCGTCCATCCGACTATCAAGTCGGAAGAATTATCAAACGATGCTCTCTTCGGGGTCAGGTCCTTCGGCGGTTCGATGGCCGCGGCGGAGGCCAGCTCCTCCGCGATCCTCAGGATCATGGCTCGCAGCTCAAAGCCAAATAGCCAACGGCGCTCGTCCGATGGAGGGAGAGCGTTTGTAAGCAGCTTTCAGCTTCGCTCGCTGAACGTTTGGTATGTCATGACAGAAATCGTTCAGCGCCAAAAGAAAGGCGACCTTGGTCAGTTGATCGGGGCGGACTATGCCGCATTGAAACAAAACGATCAGCTTTGATGCAAAACCTTCCTTACTATAGTCATTTGGATCGAACCATGTCTGCTTTATCACCTCATTAAACACTATTCGAACTTTGTCCAAATCGTTCGGCATCAGAGTGCCATTGGAGAGGCGTTGCAAACGCTCCATGGTATCCCTTTCAACCAGCCTAGCGCTGGAAGCGCCTAAAGGAACTATTGAATGCTTCCGGATTCAGGGGGGCGGCTAAAGTACAGTTTGAGGACGCGTTGGCCGATCGCGCTCGATCCGTAGGGCCTTAAGCATTGCAGCCTTCTCGATCCGGGCGGCAACGTCACCCGTTGTAATGGGACGGAAGACCGTGTCGGTTTTCTCTCTGATGGGGCATTGGAACCGCTTTGAACGTTTTGACATGATCACAACCAAAGATGAACTGACGGAAGGCTGAGGCTGAGAATAGCCGCCACACCAGCGATCAAGACAGAGGTCTCTATCAGCATGCGCATCGAGCGTCGTACTGTGTTGGCAATAAGAACGTTTTGCATTTTGGCTCCTTGTTATAATTATTTTTTAGGATTTAGGCATTCTATCACGTTTTTTAGAAAATTTTCATAATATTTTTGATTGTTAATTTTAGCGGTAACTTACTGTTTTGGCTCTGTCATTGGGAGAGATTGAATAGCCCCAAGTTTCGTAGAGATCTCGGGTCAGATTTTCTGCTGCTTCTCGAACGCGACAGGCGATAGCATCCCGTTCCTGACGTGTTTGCGTTTCGGCTTGTGGAACATCTCGATGTAATCGAACACGTCCCGACGTGCTTCATTGCGTGATCGGTAGACCCTGCCTGCATCGGAACTGCGCGGCTGCGATATCGATACAATTGCGACATGACATGCTAGAATGTCTACGAATGGTAGAATGGTTCGATTCCGGCGCTGGGCACCATCTTTTCTCCCAAATCATGCGGACAATGAAGCGCGACGCTGGCTTCGACCAATTCTTCGTTCAGATCGCGTTTTCGGATGAGTGCCCGCCGTGCATGCTTGGTCATTGAAGTGAAGATTTTTGCGTGCGGTGTTTTGATCGCAACCATCTTATGGTTGTTTTTCATTAATTCGGTGCATGATCCCATCAAGATATTGATGACATTCGGAATCAAGCGTACGAATTATTGACAGATCACCTATTGATTCGAAGCGAGTCATACCGCACTTTAGATATGGCGGGATAAAGTGATCTCGTAAAAGCCGGCGTTAATTGCAATAGCAAGCTACCGAGGCGCCATGTTAAACAACGATGTTCTGTTCAACACGTTCGCCCGTACTTTTGAAGCACGGCGCGAAGTCGAGATGTCATTCTCAGAATACCTGGAAGCCTGCCGGGATGACCCGCTCATGTACGCAAATGCGGCAGAGCGGCTACTGGCAGCCATGGGCGAACCACTGCTGATCGATACGGCCAAGGATACAAGGCTTGGGCGTATTTTCATGAACCGGACCATCCGGACTTATCCGGCTTTTTCGGGCTTTTTCGGCATGGAAGAGACGATCGAACGCATCGTCGCCTTCTTCCGACATGCGGCCCAGGGGCTGGAGGAGCGCAAGCAGATCCTCTATCTGCTCGGGCCAGTCGGCGGCGGCAAGTCATCGCTTGCCGAGCGGCTGAAATCCTTGATGGAAGTTCATCCCATCTATGTGCTGAAGGCCGGAAACGAGCTGAGCCCGGTCTTCGAAAGCCCGCTCAGCCTGTTCGATCCCGTCACCATGGGGCCGATGATCGAGGAGCGCTACGGCATTCCGCGTCGGCGTCTGACCGGGCTTATGAGCCCCTGGTGCCTCAAGCGGCTGGAAGAGTTCGAAGGCGATATTTCCCGCTTCCGCGTCGTCAGGATACAGCCCTCAAGGCTGCGGCAAATTGCCGTCGCCAAGACGGAACCGGGCGATGAGAACAACCAGGACATTTCCTCGCTGGTCGGCAAGGTGGATATCCGCAAGCTCGAAAGTCTCGCGCAGAATGATCCGGATGCCTATAGCTACTCCGGCGCATTGAACCGTGCCAACCAGGGCATTCTCGAGTTCGTCGAAATGTTCAAGGCGCCCATCAAGATGCTGCACCCGTTGCTGACGGCGACACAGGAAGGCAATTACATCGGTACGGAAAATATCGGTGCGATACCCTTCTCCGGCATTATCCTGGCGCACTCAAACGAGTCGGAATGGCAGACATTCAAGGCCAACAAGAACAATGAGGCATTCATCGACCGTATCTGCGTGGTGAAAGTGCCTTATTGCCTCAGGGTCACCGAAGAGCAGAAGATCTACGAGAAGCTGATCGAGGAATCCGAGCTCAGCGACGCGCCCTGCGCGCCGTCGACCCTGGAAACTCTCGCCCGCTTCACGGTTCTGACGCGGCTTTCCAAGCACGAGAATTCGACCGCCTTCTCCAAGCTTCGGGTTTATGACGGCGAGAGCCTGAAGGAGACCGATCCGAGAGCGCGCAGCGTGCAGGAATATCGCGATACGGCCGGTGTCGATGAAGGTATGGATGGGGCCTCTACCCGTTTTGCCTTCAAAGTGCTGGCGGCGACCTTCAATTACGATACGACAGAAGTCGGTGCCGATCCGGTGCATCTGATGTACATGCTGGAGCAGGCAATCCGCCGCGAACAGCTGCCGCTTGAAACCGAGAAGCTCTATATCGAGTTTATCAAGAGCGAACTCGGACCACGCTACGCGGAGTTCATCGGCAACGAGATCCAGAAGGCCTATCTGGAATCCTATTCGGATTACGGACAGAACCTCTTTGATCGCTACGTCGACTATGCCGACGCCTGGATCGAGGATGTGGACTTCAAGGATCCCGATACAGGCCAGCTTCTGGACCGCGAGCTTCTCAACCAGGAGCTCACCAAAATCGAGAAGCCGGCCGGCATCGCCAATCCGAAGGATTTCCGCAACGAGGTCGTCAAGTTTTGCCTGCGGGCGCGAGCGAGCCACGGCGGCAAGAACCCGTCCTGGACCAGCTACGAGAAGATCCGTGAAGTCATCGAAAAGCGGATGTTCTCCCAGGTCGAGGACCTTCTGCCCGTCATCTCGTTCGGTTCCAAGAAGGATGGCGAGACGGAGAAGAAACATGGCGAATTCGTCGAGCGGATGGTCGCGCGGGGTTACACCGAGCGGCAGGTCCGGCGCCTTGTGGAATGGTACATGCGTGTGAAACAGGCGGGATGAGCCACCAAGGAAGAAGGAATGCACATTGTTGACAGACGCCTGAACCCAGGCGGAAAAAGTCTGGAAAATCGTCAACGATTTTTGCGAAGAGCAAAAGCGCTGGTGCAGAGAGCGGTCTATGAATCCTCTCAAAATCGCGACATTCAGGACATTCTGAAGGGTGGCGAAGTCAGCATTCCCCTGGATGGAACCGAGGAACCTCGGTTCCATCGTGGCCCAGAGGGCCTGAAGGAACATATTCTTCCCGGTAATAAGGACTTCATCGAAGGTGATGTTCTGCCGCGGCCAGAAGGTGGCGGCGGCAAAGGTCGCGCCGGTGGTGACGGCTCTGGGGAGGATGCCTTCCGCTTCATCCTGACGCGGGATGAGTTCCTCGATCTCTTCCTTGATGATCTCGAATTGCCCGATCTTGCCAAGCGGCGGTTGATGTCGGCGGATCAGATCAACCCGGTGCGCTCGGGCTATTCGGTGACGGGATCTCCCGCCAATCTCGCCATCAACCGTACGATGCGGCTTGCGATGATGCGCCGTGTCGCGCTGCATCGCCCGAAGCCGGAAACGGTCGAAAAGCTCATCGAGGAGGCCGAGGAGTGCACGGACGAGAAGCGCCGCGCACAGCTCGAAGAAGAGATCAAGAGGCTGGAATCGAAGGTCCGGCGCATTCCCTATATCGATCCGATCGACATTCGCTATCGTCGTTTCGAGAACGAGCCGAAACCGGTGGCACAGGCCGTTATGTTCTGTCTGATGGACGTCTCCGGTTCGATGACCGAGCATATGAAGGATCTCGCCAAGCGCTTCTACATGCTCCTCTATATTTTCCTGACCCGGCAGTATCGCCGTGTGGAGATCGTCTTCATCCGCCACACTGACGTCGCCGAGGAGGTGGACGAGGAGACCTTCTTCCGCAGCCCTGCAACCGGTGGCACCCAGGTTTCGAGCGCGCTCGAGGCGATGCGGCGGATCGTGCGTGACCGCTTCCCGGCGTCCGACTGGAACATCTACGCCGCCCAGGCGTCGGACGGCGACAACGCCTATTCAGACAATGCGACGACGGCAGCGCTGATGACGAGCGAGATCCTGCCCGTCTGCCAATATTTCGCCTATCTCGAAGTGGGGGAATCGCGCAGCGTCGCAATCTCGTCCGGCTCGGCGATCTGGTCGCTCTACGAACGGCTGCAGGCGGGATGGCCGGTGCTTTCCATGCGGCGTGTCAGCGATCGCAGCCAGATCTATCCGGTCTTCCACGATCTCTTCCAGCGCCGGACGGCGGAAACAAGGAGCGGATAATGGCAAAGAAGGCATCGATGGAGCGGCTTTTCGAAGGTGCGGACTGGGATTTCGCCACCATCCAGCGAATTCACGATGCCTGTGAGAAGATCGCCGTCGGCGAACTCGGTCTCGATGTCTATCCCAATCAGATCGAGATCATCACTGCCGAGCAGATGCTCGACGTCTATTCCTCGATCGGCATGCCGCTGTTCTACAAGCACTGGTCCTTCGGCAAGCATTTCGCCCATCACGAGGCCTTCTACCGCAAGGGCCTGCGCGGCCTTGCCTATGAGATCGTCATCAACAGCTCGCCCTGCATTTCCTACCTGATGGAGGAGAATACGGCGACGATGCAGGCGCTCGTCATCGCGCATGCCGCCTTCGGCCATAATCATTTCTTCAAGAACAATTATCTCTTCAAGCTCTGGACCGATGCCGAAGGCATTCTCGATTATCTCAACTTCGCCAAGAGCTATATCGCGCGTTGCGAGGAGCGCTACGGTCACGCCGCGGTCGAGCGCACGCTGGATGCCGCGCATGCGCTGATGTCGCATGGCGTGCATCGCTATGCGGGCAAGAAGACGCCGGACCTGCGCGACGAGGAGAAGCGCGAGCGCGAGCGGCGCGAATATGACGAGAAGATCTTCAACGATCTCTGGCGCACGGTTCCGGCCGGGTCTGGCAAGAAGACCCATGATCTCGATCTGGAGCGCCGGCGTGCGCTGGCCGGTCTGCCGCAGGAGAACATCCTCTATTTCCTGGAAAAGATGGCGCCGCGGCTGAAACCCTGGCAGCGCGAGATCATCCGCATCGTGCGGCATGTCGCGCAATATTTCTATCCGCAGAGCCAGACCAAGGTGATGAACGAGGGCACGGCGACCTATGTGCACTATCGCATCATGACGCGGCTGCACGAGCTTGGCGGCATCGGCGACGGCGATTTTCTGGAATTTCTGAAATCGCATACCAACGTGGTTTTCCAGCCGACCTTCAACGATCCCCGTTATTCCGGCCTCAACCCGTACGCGATCGGTTTTGCCATGATGCAGGATATCGAGCGCATCGTAACGAAGCCGGAGGAAGAGGATCGCCAATGGTTCCCGGAAATCGCCGGCACCGGCGATGCCATGGCGGTGCTGCGCGATCTCTGGGCCAATTATCGCGACGAGAGTTTCGTTGCGCAGTTCCTCAGCCCGCACCTGATGCGCAAGATGCGCATGTTCCAGCTGACGGATGATCCCGAGGAGGAAGAGGGGCTGAGGGTTGCAGCCATTCATGATGAGCGCGGCTACCGGCGTATCCGCCGCGAGTTGTCACGGCAATATGATGTCGGCTGGATCGATCCGCATATCGAGATCGTCGATGTGGATCTTGCCGGCGATAGGCGGCTGCTGGTCAAGCATACGGTGCTGAACGGCGCGATGCTCGACGACATGGATGCCAAGCGCGTGCTGCAGCATCTGGCCGATCTCTGGAGCTACGACGTGCTGATGCAAGAGGTCGATCGCTCGGGCGCGGTGCTGCGCGATCATCTTGTGCATCCACGGTCTTCGGCGCTGGCGGCGTAAACACCTCTATCCCCGTTTTATGTCTTCGGCAGCCGGTGGTGGCCGCTCACCTGCATGCCATCCTCAGGCTGCAACTTCAGAAAGCCGGGTATGCCGAGCAGCGGGATGACCGCCATCAGCAAAAATGCAATGTGGAATTTTTCCGGCGTCAGCGGCGATCCATCCAAGGTCACCAGCCCCAGTAGCATGGCGGCGACGGAGACGCCGAAGCTGACGCTCAATTGCTGCAGCACGCCGCCCAAGCTGGTCGCGCGGCTGAGCTGTGCCGCCGGGGTATCGGAATAGGACAGCGTGTTGGACGTCATGAACTGACCGGCCCGCGCCAGCCCGAAGATGAAAACATAGACGATGATGAACCAGTGCGGCGTGTCGGGCGTGATCAATGCGAAGCCCGCGACGACGGCGGCACCGAATACGGCGCTCCAGGTGAGCATGCGATCGAAGCCATAGAGCTTCAGCAGTTTTGCCGAGACCGGCCGCACGGCAAGCGCGCTTAGGGCGCTGACGAAGGTCAGCGTGCCCGAGACGATCGGGCTCAAGCCGAAGCCGATCTGCAGCATCAGCGGTAGCAGGAAGGGCACGCCATTAAGCCCGACACGACAGATGCCGCCGGCAAGGGTACCGATGCGGAAGGTGCGCAGCTTGAAGAGGGTGAGATCCACGGCTGGCGACGCCGCCGTTTTTGCGTAGCGGATGAAACCGACGAGCAGCAGACCCGCGGCAGCAAGCGTGAGGACAATAGCCCAGCCGGGGATCGTCGGCCGGCCGATATTTTCGATGCCGTATTGCAGCAGCACGCAGCCGAGGCCGACCATGATGAAGCCGGGAAAATCGAATTTGATCGTCGCGTCGCGTTCGGTATCCTCGACATAGCGCAGCGCCATGGCCATGCCGATCAGCCCGAAGGGCAGGTTTACCCAGAAAATCCAGCGCCAGGACAGATAGGTCGTCAGGAAGCCGCCAAGTACCGGGCCGATGACAGGTCCCATGACGGCTGGCAGGGTCATGTAGGTCATGGCAGTCACGAGTTGGCTGCGCGGGAAGCTGCGGATGAGGATGAGGCGCCCGACCGGCGTCATCATCGCGCCGCCAAAGCCCTGCAACGCGCGCGTGGCGATGAGCATCGGCAGGCTGGTCGCCAGCCCGCAGAGGATCGAGCCAATCGTGAAGATGAAAAGGGAAAGCGTGAAGATGCGCCGGGCGCCGAAGCGATCCGCAAACCAGCCGCTCACCGGAATGAACATGGCAAGCGTTAGAATATAGGTCGTGACAGCCAGATTCATGCGAAGGGGCGTCGTATCGAGGCTCTTGGCGATATCGGGAACGGCGGTGACGAGGATGGTCGAATCCAGCTGCTCCATCAGGAAGGCGACGGCGACCACGGCGGGGATGATGTAGCGCAGGCGAGGATTGCGTTCGACCGCAAAAGTCTGACCCTGCGGATTGGGATCTATCGAATCCATGGAATGTAACGGCTTTCCAACGCCCGGCTGGGGACCGGCGCGTTTGACGATTTGCATGGATCCCTTCGGAAACCGCCTCGTGCTCTCGGGAAACATGGTGCTGGCGGCCGGTGATCCGCCGGCCATCGGAATCGTTGCCTATATGAGCATCATCCCTGGCGCGGTGCAACAGGAACACGGCCTCTTGAATTCCCGGAAATCCATATGATCAGTTGGTTGATGGGGGAGAGGGCAATGTCCAGCGTGCCTTGTCGAAGACGATCGCGGTTCGGAGCTGCTCCGGCGAGGTTCTGCGCAATTCCAGCTGCAGATTGAAATTGTTGTTGCTCTGGAATTCCTTGAAGAAGGCAAGCTTGGCGCCGAAGGCTTGCAGCGTCACGTCCTGCAGTTTGCCGATTGCCTCGAGCGCGGCCTGAAAGTCCAACCAATGGGTCTCGTTCAGCAATAGGACGACAGTATCGACAAAAGTGCCGGCAACGGCCTTTCCGTCGTCATTGTCCGGCATGATGACCTTGATGCGGATGGCATCGATTTCACCTGATGGTTTGCCCCTGGCGATGATGAAGAAGGAAGCCGCCTTGGGATCGCCATAGGCGCCCTTCTGAACGGCATAGCTGCACTCCGAAGTGCCGGTCCCCAGCTCGCTTTGCCGCCATTCGCCCACGGACAGGCCGAATTTCTGGAGATCAGCGCAAAGCGTCTGGCCCGATATCCGCCAGCTTCGCACGAAGGCACTCAGCAGCGCGTCGATAGGCTCGTCCAGCAGATGGGATCTTTTCTTGACGAATGGCTTGGCGGTGACGGTCGCCGGCTTGACGCGGACGCTGCTTGATGCCGGGGCTGATGTCTTTGGCGCCGCTGCCGGAGGCGTGGCTGCATGAGATGGCTGCGGTTCCTGCACGGGCGTAGTCGGCGCTGCTGCGTGTTGTTCCGGTTTCGGAAAAAGATTGAGATGATAACGATCATCCAGCGCCCGCAGATTGCGCATATCGTTAGCCAGGAGCGCGGTTGCGAGGATGATCGAACCGATGACAACGGCGGCAATCCAAAAGACAGCTCTGCTTTTCTTGCGAGGTGGCGCCACCGACATGGTTCAGATCACAGCTACTCCCGAGGAAACTTACTTGCTGCAATAACTGTATGTTGCGCAGCCATGTTCATGACTACAGCATATGCGTTTATGAACGATTGATCATTCTAATGTTTCTTTGTCAATTCATGATGTTGCTCAAAGCAGATCGCGATCTTGGGCAGCCGGTTTTTCCGGCTTTTTGCGTGTTATTGTCGCAAAGCTGCTGCCCGCTCCTGTGCAATCTGTTCTAGACGAAATATGCCTTGAGTGCCTTGACGGTGGCGGCATCCGTGCGGCGGGCCGATGGCGCCGAGAAGCCAAGGGTGATGGCTCGCTCATCCGTCTCGGAGACGGGTGCCGAGCAGGAGGCATGGATCTCGCTGATCTGCAGGCGCGGCCATAACTGGCCGACCGTCGCAAGCGTCACGCCGGAGCCGGGCATAATGGAGATGCGACCGTCGGCTGCTGCAATCGCCTGTTCGAGCACGGTGAGCCCTTCTGCCGCGGTCTTTGCGCCGCCGGATGTCAGGATACGCTCGAAGCCGAGGGAGATCGCGGCATCGACGGCTTCCTCGACGTCGGGCACCAGATCGAAGGCGCGGTGCAGCGTCTTGCCGAGGCCTTCCGCATGGGCGGTGAGAGCGGAGAGCGTATCAACATCAAGTCGCCCATCGGGCAGGGAGGCACCGAGCACGACGCCCGCCAGACCGAGGGTCCGCGCCGCATCGATGTCGCGCTTCATAATGTCAAGTTCATCCGCCGAATAGACGAAGCCGCCGGCGCGCGGACGGATAATGGCGTATGCCGGGACGGGCATCCTCGCCGCTGCGGCCATCAGCCCGGCACTCGGCGTCAGCCCACCAAGAGGAAGCGCGCTGCAAAGCTCAATGCGATCGCCGCCGCCCTCGACAGCGGCCTTGAGGCCGGCAATATCTTCGACGCAGACCTCAAGCAGCATGGATGCGCTCTTCGGCATATTGCAGGCCCAGCAGAGCGGCACCGATGAGACCAGGTTCCAGCTTGCACTCGCTCGGCACGACGAGAGGCCGGCCGAACTTGCGCAGGATGCGGGCACGTACTGCCTCGTCCAGTCGTACCAGGAGCGGTTCGACGTTGGAAAGGCCGCCGCCGACGGGCACGATGGTCGCGCCGGTTATGTTGATGGTCAGCGCCAGCGGCGAGGCGACCAGATCGACCATCACGTCGATCGTGCGTTCCGCGCGGCTTTCGCCCTTCAGCCAGTCGCCGATGATCTCTTCGCTGGAAAGTTCCAGTCCGTGAAGTGTCTTGTGCAGGCGTTCGATACCGCGGGCGCCACCGACCGTATCGACGCAGCCTTTCTGGCCGCAGCCGCAGGTATAGGCGGGAATGGCAACCGGCGGATTGCCGGCAAGGGAGGCGATGATCGGGCCGTGGCCCCATTCCCCGGCAAAGCCGCCGGCTGCATTGACCAGCCGGCCATCAGCGACAAGGCCACCACCGACGCCGGTGCCAAGAATGGCGCCGAACACGATGCGATGGCCACGGCCTGCGCCCGACATGGCTTCGGCCATGGCGAAGCAATCGGCATCGTTGGCAATCAGCACGGGATAGCCGAGTTCCGCTTCGAGGTCAGCGGCAAGGTGTCGGCCGTGAATGCAGGGAATATTGGCGCAGGTGAGTGCCTGCGTATCGGGATCGACGACGCCGGCGATCGAGAAGGAGAGGCAATCCGGCTTGTCTTGCGCCTCCGCGATCACGTCGTGCAGGGCGGCAACGAATTCGACGAAGTCATGCCTGGGCGTCGGGCGCCGTGCCAGCGGAACGATATCCGTCATGGAGCGGGCGATGCCGCCTTTGATGGCGCTGCCGCCGATGTCGAAGGAAACGATCATGGATACCGACCCGCTGGAAACATGGCGCACTTGCTCGCACCCTTTGCCGGTCTTTGCAAGATCAATCCGGTGCGGGCCAATCCTTCCCGGGCGGGCAGTCGTCAATCCGTTGGAAGCGGCAAGGTGATTCTTGCTTCGAAGCCATCGGTCCTGCCGGCCGCCGGCGAGAGCAGATCGAGATGACCGCCGATCTGGCCAACGATGCGCTCGACGATCGACAATCCCAAGCCTGAGCCCGCCGCTTTCGTCTTGCCGCGCCAGAAACGCTTCTTTAGGCCGGCAAGCTCATGGGCGGACAGCACGGCGCCGCCATTGACGACGCGGACGGTACGATCGTCAACGCTCACGGTGACCTCGTCATCGGCCGGACCGTGGATCAAAGCGTTTTCGATCAGATTGCGCATGACGATCGCAAAGGCATCGATATCGACATTGCGGATCAGTTTCCCGGAAGTCTCGTTTTCCAACAGGACGCGGCCCGCCGTGCCGGTATCGCGGTTGTAATCGCCGATGACCGTTTCGATGACGGCCGTAAGATCGGCCGGTTTGTCGCCGGTGCCGATACCGGCCTGAGCGCGAGAAAGCTGCAGCAGCTTTTCCGCCAACCGGCTGAGATTGGAGAGAGATGTTTCGATGCGGCCGGCGCGTTCCGCCAGTTGCCCTTGCGGCAATTCGGCGATCAGCCGCTGCGTCTGGGCAAGCGCTCCCGCAATCGGAGTGCGCAGCTCATGGGCGCTGTTGGCGGTGAATTCCCGCTCCGCTTCAAGGGCGAGCCGCAGGCGTTCGAGCAGCAGGTTGACGGAACGGGCGATCGGCTGCAGTTCGAGCGGCAGCGTTTCGCTCTCGAGCGGCGCCATGTTGCCGCCGTCCTTGGTGGCGATCTCGGAGCGCAGGCGGTCGATCGGCCGCAGCGATCGGCCAACGATGATGCCGATGGCGATGATGCTCGCCGGAATGAGCGCCAGCAGCGGCCAGAGCAGCGCGACGCCGCTCTCGCGCAATGCCTCGCGGCGATTCTTGAAGGCATCGGCGACATGCAGGAAGATCGTCCCATCAGCCGAGGATTCGGTATAGATCCGGTATCGTGATGTATTGTGGAAGCCGATTGCCAGCGGCACCTCATAGGCGGTTGGAGGGGCATCGTGGGAATGCAGGATGACCTTGCCGTTCCCATCGAGCACTTGGTAGGTCAGATATTCGCGGTTCAGCCCCTTGTTGAGCGCTTCCAGGCTCTGGGGATCGCCGGAATGGTCGCGGTTGGCGAGATCGTCGAGCACCAGCGGCAGTAGACGCTCGGCGGTTTCCTGCAATGCGCCGTCGAAGGTTTCCGAGAGTTCCTTGTTGACGACATAAACGCCAATGCCGACCGCGATCAGCCAGAAGATGACGACCGTGCCGGTCAGCGCAGTGATCAGACGCCGGGTGATGCTGGCGCGGCTCGCGGTTTTGGCCTCACTCATCGTTCGCCCAGGCAATAGCCGACACCGCGGGCCGTCTTTATGCGATCCTTGCCGATCTTCTTGCGCAGGCGGCTGACATAGACTTCCACCGTGTTGCTCTCGATCTCGGAGCCGAAGGCATAGAGCGCTTCCTCTATCTTGTCCTTGGAGACGATGGCGCCCGGCCGCGTGATCAACAGGTCGAGCACGGCCCATTCCCGGCCGGTCAGGATGACATCCTTGCCTGCCAGCTTGACGCGGCGCTGCGGTTGATCGATTTCCAGGTCGTCGAAGCGCAGGGTCGGCTGCGGGCTGCCCGCATACCGTCGGGCAACCGCCAGGATGCGGGCCGTGAGTTCGCCGAGATTGAACGGCTTGACGAGATAATCGTCGGCACCGCTGTTCAGGCCCTCTATTCGGTCGGAAATCTGGTCGCGTGCCGTCAGGATGATGACGGGGGTTTCATCCGGCCTGCGGCGCAGCCGCTTCAAGAAATCGATGCCGCTGCCGTCCGGAAGTTGCAGATCCAGCAGGACGAGGCCGTATTGCACGGCGCTGGTGACCTCTTCCGCATCGGCCAGGTTCTTGACCCAATCCACGGCGTGAGGCCCTGCCGCGATATGGTCGCGAACCGCACCGCCGATCGTGTCGTCGTCCTCCACCACAAGAATGCGCACCTGCACCTCTCAACCGTTGAACGTACTTCAGTTAATGCCGACGAACCTATCGGGTCAATAACGGCTGAAATAAGCCATGACTGGATGCACAGTTCATGGCTCGCTGACACAGCGAAAACGTTCCCGGTACCTATGGACAGACAGAAACGCGATGGTTACTTGTGCGGAGAACGAGGCGGCACGGGTGCCGCCGGAGGCTATCGGAGGATATCGGTCATGCTGAAGGGAATTTCACCGCTGTTGAATGCGGATGTGCTCTACGCACTCAAATCCATGGGGCATGGCGATATGCTCGCTGTCGTCGACACGAATTTCCCCGCCGAATCGGTAGCAAGCCAGACCGTTCTGGGCGAGCTGCTGCGTATCGACAACGTGTCGTCTGCCGAAGCGGTTGCGGCGATCCTGTCGCTAATGCCGCTCGATACCTTCATCGATGATGCGGCGGCACGCATGGAAGTGGTTGGTGCGCCGGATGAGGTGCCGCAGGTGCAGCGTGAAGTTCAGGCCGTGATCGACAAAGCCGAGGGCAAGCATTGGCCGCTGACGCCGGTCGAGCGTTTTGCCTTCTATGAGCGTGCCAAGGATGCCTTTTGCGTCATTCAGACCGGCGAGCGCCGTTTCTACGGTTGTTTTACCTTGACCAAGGGTGTCATCCCGCCGGAAGCTGAGTGATCAGGCACGCTTGATCCGGATGGCGGCAAGGGCGCTGTTTCGATAAAGGAAGGCGATGGCGAGAAAGCTGGATTCCCAGGGACGGCTTGATGATGCGGCGCGAGCCGGTTGGCTCTATTATGTTGCCGGCCGCACGCAGGACGAAATCGCCGTCGCGATGGGAGTATCCAGGCAGTCGGCCCAGCGGCTGGTGTCGCTTGCCGTCGCCGAGCGGCTGATCAAGGTCCGGCTGGATCATCCGATCGCCGTCTGCATGGAATATGCGGCAGAGCTCAAGAAGAAATTCAATCTGCGGCATATCGATATCGTGCCGAGCGATCCGGACAGCACATCCTCCACCATCGGCATTGCCGAAGCGGGTGCTGCCGAAATCGAGCGCTGGCTGCGGCGGCCCGAACCGACGTGCTGGCGATCGGCACGGGGCGCACGCTGAAGGCTGCGGTCGATCAGCTGCCGGCGATCGAATGTCTGCAGCACCGGGTTGTGTCGCTGACGGGCAATATCGGCCCCGACGGTTCGGCCGCCTATTACAACGTCATTTTCAGCATGGCCGATGTCGTCAAGGCGCGGCATTTTCCCATGCCGCTGCCGGTACTGGTGTCTTCCGCCGAGGAGCGCGAATTGTTGCATGCGCAGGCACTGGTGCGCTCGACGCTCGATATCAGCGCGCAGGCCGACGTGACCTTCGTCGGCATCGGCGAGATGGGTGTCGAGGCGCCGCTCTGTCTCGACGGCTTTCTCGAGAGAGACGAGATGCTGGCATTGATGGATCGGGGCGCTGCCGGCGAGATCTGCGGATGGGTTTTCGATGGCAATGGCAAGCTCATGCCCGATGATGTCAACGAGCGCGTCGCCAGTGCGCCCTTGCCGTCGCGCGATACCTGCAGCGTCATCGGAATCGCCAAGGGCCGGCGCAAATTCGAGGCAATCAAGGCGGCCGTCGTCGGTCAGCAGATCAATGGTTTGATCACCGACGAGGCAGTTGCTGAATTTTTGCTCAAGGCGTGAGCAAAAAATTTAACTCATAAAAACAAAGAGATAGGCTGCTTGCTCGGCAATGCAGCAACGAATCTGCATTGACATTTTGTCGCAAGAAGTGAGTAATTGCTCACGAGCAAAGCGAATGCTCATTTTAATCTTCTGGGAGGAAGATATGAAATTGAAAACTTTACTGCTGAGCGCCTGCTCGGCCTTGATGTTTGCCGGCCTGGCATCTGCCGAAACCCTCACGATTGCGACGGTCAATAACGGCGACATGGTCCGTATGCAGAAGCTTACGGACGATTTCAAAGCCAAGAACCCCGGCATCGACCTTCAATGGGTCACGCTCGAAGAAAACGTATTGCGCCAGAAGGTTACGACCGACATCGCTACCAAGGCCGGCCAGTACGACGTGCTGACTATCGGCACCTATGAAGTGCCGATCTGGAGCAAGCTCGGCTGGCTTGCCTCGCTCGACAAGCTTTCCGCCGACAAGAACTATGACGTGGATGACCTTCTCCCGGCCATTCGCAGCGGTCTGACCACCGGCGGCAAGCTTTATGCAGCACCGTTCTACGGCGAAAGCTCGATGGTGATGTACCGCAAGGACCTGTTCGAAAAGGCCGGTCTTAAGATGCCGGACGCACCGACCTGGGACTTCGTTGCCGATGCGGCCCGCAAGATCACCGACAAGGACCATGAAGTCTACGGCATCTGCCTTCGCGGCAAGGCAGGCTGGGGCGAGAATATGGCGTTCCTGACGGCGATGTCGAATTCCTTCGGCGCTCGCTGGTTCGATGAAAAGTGGAAGGCGCAGTTCGACCAGCCGGAATGGAAGAACACGCTCGACTTCTACGTCAAGCTGATGAAGGATGCCGGCCCTCCGGGCGCTTCTTCCAACGGCTTCAATGAGAACCTGGCCCTGTTCCAGTCCGGCAAGTGCGGCATGTGGATCGACGCGACCGTTGCTGCCTCCTTCGTTTCCGATCCGAAGGAATCGAAGGTCGCCGACAAGGTCGGCTTCGCTCTGGCTCCGGATAAGGGCCTCGGCAAGCGCGGCAACTGGCTCTGGGCATGGAACCTCGCCATCCCGGCTTCCTCGAAGAAGACCGAAGCGGCGGAAAAGTTCATCTCCTGGGCAACCAGCAAGGAATACACCAACCTTGTCGCTCAGAAGGAAGGCTGGCTGAATGCACCTCCCGGCACCCGCACCTCGCTTTATGCGAATGCGGACTACCAGAAGGCAGCACCTTTCGCCAAGATGACGCTCGACTCGATCAACTCGGCTGATCCGACGCATCCGACCGTCAAGCCGGTTCCCTATGTCGGCGTCCAGTTCGTCGCGATCCCTGAATTCCAGGGCATCGGCACTGCTGTCGGCCAGCAGTTCTCGGCTGCTCTCGCCGGCCAGATCTCGGTCGACCAGGCTCTGAAGGCTGCCCAGCAGCTGACGGAACGCGAAATGAAGAAGGCCGGCTACCCGAAGTAAGGGCCTTCGAAGCTAAGGAAAGCAGCGCACCCTCTCGAGCACTGCTTTCCCCTAGGCCGCCGAGCGCCGAACTGCCCTTGGCGGCCCTTTTGTTTCAGCCGGTCCGCGGCCACCCCCTCCTTTAAAGATAGGTCGGTACTTGCCATGGCAACGTTGCACACCCGTTCCACCGCACGCGTCATGATGGCGCCTTCGGTTCTGCTCCTCTTCGCTTGGATGATCGTCCCGCTCGTGATGACGATCTATTTCTCGACGCTGAACTACAATCTGCTGAATCCCGGCACGCATGATTTCCTCGGGTTTCTCAACTACGAATATTTCATCACCGATCCAGCCTTCCTCAGCTCTCTGATCGTAACTCTGCTGCTTGTCGGCGGTGCGTTGCTGATCACCGTCGTTGGCGGCATCGCGCTGGCTCTCCTTCTTGATCAGCCGATCTTCGGCCAGGGCATCGTGCGCATGCTGGTGCTTGCGCCCTTCTTCGTGATGCCGACGGTCGCAGCCCTCATCTGGAAGCATATGTTCATGAACCCGGTGAACGGGCTCCTGGCACATCTCTTCCGGTTTTTCGGGCTTGATCCGCTGACCTGGCTGGAGACGGTTCCGCTGCTGTCGATCATCATCATCATCGCCTGGCAGTGGCTGCCTTTCGCGACACTTATCCTGCTGACTGCCCTGCAGTCGCTGGATGAGGAGCAGAAGGAAGCCGCCGAGATGGATGGCGCCGGACCGGTTTCGAAGTTCATCTACATCATCCTGCCGCATCTGGCGCGGGCCATCACCGTCGTCATCCTGATCGAGACGATCTTCATGCTGTCGGCCTTCGCCGAGATCCTCGTCACCACCAATGGCGGTCCGGGCACGGCGACGACGAACCTGACTTATCTCGTCTATTCGCAGATCGTTCTGTCGCAGGACGTCGGCGGCGCATCGGCGGGCGGCATCATCGCCGTCATCCTCGCCAATATCGTCGCGATCTTCCTGATGCGCGCAGTCGGCAAGAATCTGGAGGCTTGAGATGGCACGCAAAGTCACCACGCAACGCAAGATCGTTGTATCGATCGCCGCCTGGATCGTGGCAATCCTTATCTTCTTCCCGATCCTGTGGACGATCCTGACGAGCTTCAAGACGGAAGGCGATGCGATTGCCTCGCCGCCGCAGTTCCTCTTCTTCCACTGGACGCTGGAGAACTATTTCGAGGTGCAGTCACGCTCGGACTACTTCCTCCACTTCGGCAACTCGGTCATCATCGCCTTCGGTTCGACCATTCTCGGTCTGCTCGTCGCAGTACCCGCCGCCTGGGCCATGGCATTCTCGCCGACCAAGCGGACCAAGGACGTCCTGATGTGGATGCTGTCGACGAAGATGATGCCGCCGGTCGGCGCCTTCATCCCGATCTACCTGTTGTTCCAGAGCTTCGGTCTCCTGAACAACCAGTTCGCCAGCCGGGTGGGCATGGTCGTCGTGCTGATGCTCATCAACCTGCCGATCATCGTCTGGATGCTCTATACCTACTTCAAGGAAATTCCCGGCGAAATCCTCGAGGCGGCCCGCATGGACGGTGCGACGCTTGCCAAGGAGATCATCTACGTCCTGACGCCGATGGCGATCCCGGGCCTTGCCTCGACGATGCTGCTCAACATCATCCTCGCCTGGAACGAAGCCTTCTGGACGCTCAACCTCTCCGCGGTCGATGCGGCGCCGCTGAGCACCTTCATCGCCTCCTATTCCAGCCCCGAGGGCCTGTTCTATGCCAAGCTTTCGGCGGCATCGACCATGGCGATCGCTCCGATCCTGATCCTTGGCTGGTTCAGCCAGAAGCAACTCGTTCGCGGCCTGACCTTCGGCGCGGTTAAGTAAGGAAGAGAAACATGGGTAGTATTGTTCTCAAACAAGTCTCCAAGGTCTTCGGCGAAGCCAAGGTCATCCCTTCCATCGACCTCGAGATCGACAACGGCGAGTTCGTGGTATTCGTCGGCCCGTCGGGCTGTGGCAAATCCACGCTGCTGCGTCTGATCGCAGGCCTCGAAGACGTCTCCGGCGGACAGATCATGATCGACGGCAAGGACGGCACCAATCTGAAGCCGTCCGATCGCGGCCTTGCCATGGTGTTCCAGTCCTACGCGCTTTATCCGCATATGAGCGTGCGCAAGAACATCGCCTTTCCGCTGAAGATGGCGAACATGCCGCAGGCGGAAATCGACAAGAAGGTTGCGGATGCCGCGCGGGTCCTCAACCTGACGGACTATCTAGAGCGCAAGCCGCGCCAGCTTTCCGGCGGTCAGCGCCAGCGTGTTGCCATCGGCCGCGCCATCGTGCGCCAGCCGGCCGCCTTCCTATTCGACGAGCCCTTGTCGAACCTTGATGCGGCGCTGCGCGTCAACATGCGCCTTGAGATCAGCGAGCTGCATCAGCAGCTGAAGACGACGATGGTCTATGTGACGCACGACCAGGTCGAGGCCATGACCATGGCCGACAAGATTGTCGTGCTCAACCGCGGCAATATCGAGCAGGTGGGTTCGCCATTGGAGCTCTACCGCAGCCCGCGCAACCTCTTCGTCGCCGGCTTCATCGGCTCGCCGAAGATGAACTTCGTCAAGGGCGCCTATGCACAGAGCCTTGGCGGCGACACGATCGGCGTGCGGCCGGAACATACCCTGCTGTCGACTACCGCAGGCGACTGGCAGGGCAAAGTGCTCGTGGCCGAGCATCTCGGCTCCGACACTTTCCTGCACATCGACGTTGACGGGATCGGCACGGTGACTGCGCGCGGCTCGGGCGATTTCCCGGCCCGGGCCGGCGATACCGTCTACCTGACACCGGACAAGGCGCATATTCACCGGTTCAACGCCGAAGGGCTTGCGATTTCAGCTTAAAAGCCAAGGCCGTGTGCGCTGGAGCGGGCACGGCCGACGCATCTGTTCCGGTTCGCATCATCGATCTGCGTGCACCGGTCAAGCATACCAGCCGGCGCGGGTTTCCCTGCCGCCCGGAGCCAAGACCTTTCAGAAGGACCAGAGACATGACGTGCAAATTATCGCTCGCAACTCTCCAGCAGGCGGCTGCAAAGGTGGCCATTCCTGCCTATGACCGGAAGTCGCTTTCGGCTGGTATCGTGCATTTCGGTGTCGGCAATTTCCATCGTGCCCATCAGGCAATCTATCTCGACGACCTTTTCAATACGGGCGAGGCGCATGACTGGGCGATCATCGGCGCCGGCGTATTGCCGTCGGATGCAGCCATGCGTGAAAAGCTGGCCGCCCAGGACTTCCTGACGACCGTTGTCGAGCAGGACAACAACCGCACGGCTGCGCGTGTCACCGCGCCCATGATCGACATCCTGCCGGTCGGCGACGCCAGGGCGATCATTGCCAAGCTCGCTGACCCGACAATCCGCATCGTCTCGATGACGATTACCGAGGGTGGCTACTTCATCGATGCCTCGGGCAAGTTCAATCCCGCCCATCCGGCAATCGTGGCCGATGGGCAGAACCCGGATGCGCCGAAGACGGTGTTCGGCCTGATCGTCGCCGGTCTGAAGGCGCGTCGCGCTGCCGGCCTGCCGCCCTTCACCGTCATGTCCTGCGACAATATCCCCCATAATGGCGGCGTCACCAAAGCCGCCGTCGTCGGCACGGCAAAGCTTTCCGACCCGGCCTTTGCCGATTGGATCGCCGCGAACGTCGCCTTCCCGAACGGCATGGTCGACCGCATCACGCCGGCAACGGGTGCGCGTGAGATCGATCTCCTGAAGGACGTTTTCGATATCGAAGACAACTGGCCGGTCTATTGCGAAGAGTTCAAGCAATGGGTACTGGAGGACAATTTCCCGGCCGGTCGTCCGCCGCTTGAAAAGGTCGGCGTCACCTTCGTGCCCGACGTCACTCCCTATGAGCACATGAAGATCCGCATCCTCAATGGCGGCCATGCGGCCATCGCCTATCCGGCGGCGCTGATGGATATTCATTTCGTGCATGAAGCCATGGAAGAGCCGCTGATCCGCGCCTTTCTGGCCAAGCTCGAAAATGACGAGATCATCCCCGTCATCCCGCCGGTGCCAAATACCGTGCTTGCGGATTACTTCAAGCTGATCGAACACCGCTTCGCCAATCCAAAGATCGCCGATACCATCCCGCGCCTGGCGCAGGACGGCTCGAACCGCCAGCCGAAATTCATTCTGCCATCGACGGCCGATCGTCTCCGCCGCGGCGAGGATATTGTCGGCCTCGCGCTCGTTTCGGCGTTGTGGTGCCGTTACTTCGCCGGCAAGAGCGACAGCGGCAAGGAGATCGTCTTCAACGATGCCAGCGCCGATCGGCTGCATGAGGCGGCCCTCAAGGCGAAGGACGATCCGAATGCCTTCCTCGTGTTCGACGACATCTTCGGAGATGTCGCCAAATCCGATCTTTTCCGCAAGCGCTTTGCGCATGCACTGAAAACGCTGTGGGAAAAGGGTACCCGCGTCACCCTGCAGCTATACTTGGACAACAAACTCGCGGAATAATTTCGAACGGTCGGACCTCTCCTGTTCCGGCCGTTTTCCATTGTCCCGCCGGTGTTTCGGGCATGACAGGGCTACGAATAGAATTCAGGTTGGATCTGTGATGGCGGATGCGGGAACAGGGCTCGTAATCTTCGATTGCGATGGTGTGCTTGTCGACAGCGAGCCGCTGTCGGTCGGCGTGCTCATTCAGGCGATGTATGATGTCGGCGTAGAGATGAGCGAAGAGGATGTCTATAGCCGCTTCCTCGGCAAGAGCCTGGCGACGCTCGTCGATACGATGCAGACGGAATTCGACGTCTTTATCGATCAGGCATTTCTCGACCGCATCCGCAACGATCTCTATGAACGCTTCAAGCATGAGCTGAAGCCGATCGACGGTATCGGCGCGACGCTGGATGCGCTTTCGCTGCCGCGCTGCGTCGCCTCGTCCAGCCAGCTGGAGCGCATCCGCCTCTCGCTCGGCGTGACCGGACTGCTGGACAGACTGGAGCCGAATATATTCAGTGCCAGCATGGTGAAACGCGGCAAGCCGGCGCCGGATCTTTTCCTCTATGCGGCCGAAAAGATGGGCGTGCCGCCGAAGGATTGCATCGTCGTAGAAGATAGCCCGGCGGGCATCACGGCAGCGCGTGCGGCCGGCATGACGGTCTTTGCCTTCACCGGTGGTTCGCATGCCCATTCGCCGAGTTACCGGGCGGAGTTGGAGCAGCTTTCGCCGGAAGTCGTGTTTGACGCGATGCCGGAATTGATACAACTTGTCCGCAACAAGAGATAAGTGGGCGGGACCTCTTTTGCATGCGTGATCACGTGGTTGCGGTCGATATCGGCACAGGCAGCGCGCGCGCTGGTGTCTTCACCGCGAGCGGTTCACTGCTGGGTAAAAGCGAACATCCGATCCTGATGAATCGCCCGCGTGAAAACCACGCCGAGCATGATTCTGAAGACATATGGACTGCCGTCTGCACCGTCGTTCGCGCAGCGGTAAAGGCTGCCGGCGTCGACTCCTCCGTCATCGGCGCGATCGGCTTCGATGCGACCTGCTCGCTGGTCGTGCGTGACCGCGACGGCGGGCAGCTCACCGTTTCCACCGGCGGCGAGAAAAGGTTCGACACCATCGTCTGGCTCGATCATCGGGCGTTGGCTGAGGCGGATTACTGCACGGCGACGAAGCACGCGGTTCTTGAATATTCCGGCGCGTTCATGTCGCCCGAAATGGAAATGCCGAAGCTGATGTGGCTGAAGGAAAACCTGCCGGAAACCTGGGCTAAGGCCGGCTATTTTTTCGACCTCGCCGATTTCATGACATGGAAGGCGACCGGTTCGTTTGCACGGTCGCGTTCGACGCTGGTGGCGAAATGGAACTATCTTGCGCATCGCGAGCCGGGCTGGCAGGCCGATTTCCTCAATGTGATCGGCCTTGGCGATCTGCGCGAACGCGGCAGCCTGCCTGACGAGAGCGTTGCCGTTGGACGGTCTATCGGCACACTGACGGCCGAGGCGGCGCAAGCGCTGGGTCTCGACCGTAAATGCCATGTCGGTGCGGGCATGATCGACGCCTACGCGGGCGCGCTCGGCGCGCTTGCAGCCCATGCCGGCGATGCCACCACGTTGGAGCATCAATTGGCGCTGATTGCCGGAACATCGAGCTGTGTCGTTTCCTTTGCGCGCGCACGCAAGCGCAGCACAGGCATGTGGGGGCCATATTACGAGGCTGTCTTCCCGGGGATGTGGCTTGCCGAGGCGGGGCAGTCGGCGACGGGCGCACTGCTCGATCATATCGTCAGCATGCATGCGGCCGGTGGGCCGCCGACAGCGGCGTTGCACGATCGTATCGTCCGGCGGATTGCGGAGCTCAGGCGTGCGGAGGGCGATTCCCTTGGCGGGCGTATCCATGTGCTGCCCGATTTTCACGGCAATCGCTCGCCCCTTGCCGATCCGCATGCGTTGGGTGTCATCAGCGGCATGACGCTGGATGCGTCCTTCGATGGACTCTGCCGGCTGTACTGGCGCACCAGCGTTGGCATTGCGCTCGGTATTCGCCATATCCTGGAGCGAATGCGGGATTATGGCTATGTGCCCGACACGCTGCACGTCGCCGGCGGCCATGTGAAGAATTCGGTGCTGATGGAACTCTACTCGGACGTGACCGGCTGCAAGGTGGTCATCCCGAAGATGAACGAAACGGTGCTGCTTGGCACGGCAATCGCAGCTTCCGTCTCCTGCGGGATTCACGAAAGCCTCGGCGTTGCCGGCGCCGCCATGTATCCGGGTGGTCATGAGCGGCTGCCGAATGCCGAAAAGACGAAACTCTACGATCGCGACTACCGGCGTTTCCTCGCCATGTATCGCCATCGCGCGGAGCTGGACGCCATGGAATAGGCGGCTTACCGGAGCGGTGCCTGGGCGAACATGCCCTGAAGCTCTTCTATGCGGCGCGTCCTCGTTTCCGCCACTTCGCCCGCGGCGTGAGCAACTGAAGTCGCCAGATATTCCAGCAGCGCCATTATGGCTGAAAGATTTTCGCGGCTGTTGGCGCGCTGCGGCGGCAGGGACAGCGTGATGTTTGCGAATTCATGTGCCCATTCCGTGAATTGTCCAGTTAACAGCAATACCTTGTAGCCTGCCCGACGAGCCGAGCGAGCCAGAAGCCGTGAGGTGACAAAGCTCGGGGAGTCGATGACGACAAGCAATCCGTCTTCGGCGGGCTCGCCGAACAGCTCGATGTAGCTGCCATTGGCGCCGTCAAGGAAAAGGACCTGATCGCGGGCGAAGGTCAGGCGATCGCGAAAATAGCGACCGATCCCTGCGAGACTCGGGTGAGAGGTGACAAAGACATGTCCGGAGGACAGAATTGTCGAAACCGCGTCGCGCCATTGCGGCTGGCCGGCGAGGTTGTAGATATGCTGCAGCATCTCGATCTGTTCGGCAATCTGCGTCGCAAGCGGGCGCCCTTCGCTCGCATCTTTCTGCAACTGTTCCAGGATATTGGGCAATTGCGATGTGATACCGGGCGCATTTTCCTTGAGGTGCACCTTTATCCCATCGAGACCGTGGTAGCCGAGCGACCGCAGAAACCTACCTACCGTCATCGGGCTCAATTCCAGCCTGTCGGCAACGGAGGAGGCCGTCTCGAAGGGTAGTTCATTCAAATGCTCGGAGAAATACTTAGCAATTCTTCGTTCGGCCGGAGTGCCGATCTTTATATATTGTCTAAGTTTCTGGCTAAGGTCTTCCAAGTTTTGCGCCTCTTTGATGGTCTTTTCGATGTTATGTTGCGCCAATTTCTACGCTCATTGGCTATTCAATTTTGATCGGGCCGCCGTTCTTGTTGCGGTTGTTGTTCCTAATGTGGCGTACAGAATATATTAGTGCAAAATGTATTACAATAATTCAAATTTTTAATTGTCACGTTCATATATCTCTGCGGGATATTGATATCGATACAACCGTTTCTTAAGTGTCCATTTGCCACTAAGAGAGGTAGAACGAATGATTGGCCTTGCCGCCCGCCGCTCCTTCGAGAATCTTTTTGCGCCTGAAACGCGCAAAGTTTTCTGGAAGGTACTCGGCCTTACATTGCTGGCGCTCCTCGTGCTGTGGTTCGTCCTGCGGAGCGTCTTTAATTTCCTCGTATTGCCTTGGCTGCAGGGCTTCATGCCATCCACCTCGGATTGGACGGGTTGGCTCGCATTCCTTCTTGCCATCTTCGCCGGGATTGCATTGGCATTGGCGATGGCGCTGCTGATTTCACCGGTCACGGCGCTGATTGCCGGCCTATTTCTCGACGACGTCGCCGAAGTGGTGGAAAAGCGCGACTATCCGGGTGATGCGCCGGGAACGGCAATGCCAATCGTCGCGGCGATGAAGAGTTCCCTACGCTTTCTCGGCGTCGTCATCGTCGGCAACATCGTGGCGCTGTTCCTGCTGTTCATTCCGGGCGTCAATCTCGTCGCCTTCTTTCTGGTGAACGGCTATCTGCTGGGGCGGGAATTCTTCGAATTTGCCGCCATGCGTTTCCGCTCGCCGGACGAGGCGCGGGAATTCCGCGTCAAGCACGCTCTCACGGTCTTCCTGGCCGGCCTGGTGATCGCGGCGTTTCTGGCGATCCCGCTGCTCAATCTGCTGACGCCGCTCTTTGCTGCCGGCATGATGGTACATCTGCACAAGCTGATCTCGCACAGGGAGGCGAAGCTGCGGTCAAGATAGGCTTAGCTCGCCGCTTCCGCTCCGATGATCTGAGGCGGAAGTTCGACCAGAGGAGCAGGTATGTCCCATGTCTTTTCCGGGGAGCGACAGATGTCTGCGATTACGCAGCGTTCGCATTCGGGCTTGCGTGCCTTGCAGACATAGCGGCCATGCAGGATCAGCCAATGGTGCGCATGATAGAGATACTGGTCGGGAATGATCTTCATCAACCGCTGTTCGACTTCGTCGGGCGTCTTGCCCGGAGCCAATAGCAGCCGGTTGGCGATGCGGAAAATATGTGTATCGACGGCCATCGTCGCCTGGCCGAAGGCCATGGAAAGCACGACATTCGCGGTCTTGCGGCCGACGCCGGGCAGGGTGATCAATTCTTCGCGGGTGCGCGGCACCTCGCCGCCGAAATCCGTGATCAGCTTTTCCGACAGAGCCACGACGTTCTTCGCCTTATTGCGGTAAAGGCCGATCGTCTTGATATATTCGCGGATGTGCTCCTCGCCGAGATCGAGCATCTTCTGCGGGGTATCGGCAACGGCAAAGAGGGCACGCGTCGCCTTGTTGACGCCGGCGTCAGTCGCCTGCGCTGAAAGCGCCACGGCAACGACCAGCGTGAAAGGATTGACGTGCTCCAGCTCGCCCTTCGGTTCCGGCCGCTGGATGGAGAAACGCCGGAAGATCTCTTCCAAGTCCGCTTTGGAATAAAGGCTCTTTCCCGCCGGCTTGCGGCCTGCGGTCGCATTTGACTTTTTCGCGGTTTGGGCGCTGGATTTGATCTTTGGATTTGCCATAAGCGACCTATACTCAAGTCCTATGACGAAACGCAACGCCGATACGGCTGGAGACGGCAACAGGCCGGTTTTCGCTGCCGAATTGTTTCCCCATCGCTCGCTGTCGCGAAAGGGGTTCAGGGTCATGCTGGTCTTGGCGGGCATCTTCTGTCTCTTCTACAGCATTCTCTTCGTCACGCGCGGCGCCTGGCCGATCGGCATTTTCTTCGGCGCCGATTTCTTCCTGCTCTATGGCGCCTTCTGGCTGAACTACCGCTCGGGCCGTGTGCGCGAAGAGGTGACGGTATCGCGCACCAACGTTTCCATCCGCAAATTCTCGCCGACGGGCCGCATGGTGGAGCATGATTTCAATCCGTTTTGGACGCGGTTCCTGGTTCGCCGTCACAGCGAGATCGGCGTTGTTTCCATGCATGTCCGCGACAGAAGCCACGACACCGATGTCGGCTCCTTCCTCAATCCGGAAGATCGTGAGAGCTTTGCCAAGGCCTTCAAGCGTGCCTTGGCGACCGTGACGCAACGGATATGAGCGGACTTTACAGACCGGCGATATCACATTTTTGCAGAGAGACCACTGGCGCAAGAAACGGGTGGTTTTAGCCGTCTTGCCGTGGTTTTCTCCTTTTCAAGGAGAAAGATCATGAATGCGATTGCACAGCTGAAGAAAGACATCACCCCGGAAGGTCAGGATTACGACACCGTGCGGGAGGTCATCGAGCTCATCACTGAGGAATATCGCGACCAACCGTCGCTGGAGATGCTGGCCGAAAGGCTCGGCCAGTCGCCGACCCAGCTGCAGAAGACGTTTACACGCTGGGCCGGGCTGTCACCCAAGGCTTTCCTTCAGGCCGTCACGCTCGACCATGCCAAGCGGCTCCTGCGCAAGGAGGATCTGCCGCTGCTGGAGACCTCTTTCGAGGTCGGCCTTTCCGGACCAAGCCGACTGCACGATCTCTTCGTCACGCATGAGGCGATGTCTCCGGGCGAATGGAAGGCGAGGGGCAGCGGCCTGGTGATGCGCTATGCGTTTCACATCTCGCCCTTTGGTCTTGCCTTGATCATGGTCACCGATCGCGGCCTTGCCGGTCTCGCCTTCAGCGATTCCGGCAATGAGAAGGCTTGTCTCGCCGACATGACCTGCCGCTGGCCGAATGCAGAGTTCATCGAGGATCCGCATGCGACCGCACCTTACGCGGCCCGCATCTTCGAGCGAGGGAACTGGTCGAGTGATCAGCCGCTGCGGGTCGTGCTGATCGGTTCGGATTTCCAACTCCGCGTCTGGGAAAGCCTGTTGAAGATCCCGATGGGCCGCGCGGTGACGTATTCCGACATCGCAAGGGATATCGGCCAGCCGACGGCGATGCGGGCCGTGGGTGCGGCTGTCGGCCGCAACCCGATCTCTTTTGTCGTGCCCTGCCATCGTGCGCTCGGGAAGAACGGGCAGCTCACAGGGTATCACTGGGGGCTGACGCGCAAGCGGGCGATGCTGGGATGGGAAGCCGGGGATGCTTGAGGGGGGCTGAGGCTCTGAAGTTTGCGGAGGGGGGTGCGCACTCTCCGTAAACTCGTATCAAGCTTCTCAAGCCGCCTTCGCCATAGCCATCTGCAGCAGCGCCTTCGCAGCACTTTCATCCGTAATCAAAGTATTGCAGCCGATTCGCTTGATGGTGGCGCTGATCGCCCGGGCGCGGTGGGCGCCGCCGGAAGAGATCACGATGTGCTTGGCCTTTTTCAGCGTATCGAGATCGACGGACATGACGCGCTTGTTGATCGGGTGATCGACGGAATTGCCCTCGGCATCGAGGAAGTTGAACATGGTGTCGCAGACGCAGCCCATTTCGATCAGCTCTTCCAGCTCGCGTTTCGAAATGAAACCTTCCGACAGCGATGTCGAGTGCGGGCCGATGTCGCCGCAGCTGACGATGGCGAGATCGAGGTTTTCCGCCAGCCGGTAGATCGCCTCCAGCCCGCATTTCTCGATGAGATTGCGCTTGGTCTCGACCGAGTCGACGAGAAGCGGCGCCAGGAACATGTAGCACTCCGCGCCGAGCTGGCTCGCCAGACGCCAGGTGTAATCGATCGGATTGGTCTGATGGACGGCGACGATGCCGCCGAGCAGGGAAACCACCTTGCAATTGTCACGGCGGGTCGGGCGGAAGCTTGCAAGCGACGCGGTCATCGTCCGGCCCCAGCCGACGCCGATCGTATAGTTGTCGGGGATGGCTTCGGTCAGGAACTGGCCGAGCGCCAGGCCGACGCTCTTTGCCTGTGCGTTCACATCTCCATTGGCCGGCTCGGGAACGACGATCGCTTCATCGAGGCCAAAGGTGCGCTCGAGCTTGATCGCCAGTTCAACGCAGTCATCGATGCCTTCGGTGATCCAGATCTGCACCTCGGCCCGGCGCATGGCCTCATCCAGCAGGCGGATGACGGTGGTGCGGCTGATGCCCAGCTGTTCGGCGACATCCTTTTGCGTCAGTCCCTGGTTGTAATAAAGCCAGGCGGCGCGGAGCCTCAGGGAGGAGGTCTCCGAATAGGCGGTGTGGGTTCCGCGTCTCAGTTTGGCCACAGGTCCTCCGGCGAGATTGTCGCATGCGCCGTTTAACGTCATGATCCGCTTGAGATGCGAAAAGGAATGATGGCGGATGACTGGAGCAGGCGAGATCGGCTCTTCTGCTGCCGATATTCTATGACATGAAACTTATGTCAATCGAATTGCACAAATGTCCTTGACTTTTCGATGCGAGATTGCTGATAGTCGGTGATGAGGAATTCGGTCTTGTCCAACCGAGGAGGACAATGTGCGAGTGCTGCTGCAAGCAAGTGCCAGACCGGACAGGGAGCCATATAGGGCGCCCGGTGCCGGTGAAAAGCCTGCTTTCGGAAGGTTGTTTCTTCACCGCTCGGCCGTTCACCGGAAATGGAACTCCAGCGCGTTTTATCCCGTTACCGACACATAGGAGAAGGAAGGCTACACCCCGACGCCTTCGGTCCCGTCCGGCGAAAAGACCGGATCTGCTGCCAACATCTCCCATTCCAATGGGCTTCATTCAACAAGGATACCTGTTATGACTTCCAAGCTTGACCAACTCCGCGCCATGACCACGGTCGTGGCCGATACCGGCGATATCGAGGCAGTTGCCCGCCTGAAGCCGGTGGATTGCACCACCAACCCGACGATCGTGTTGAAGGCACTGGGCACGCCGATGTTCGCCGACGCGATCAAGGAAGCCGTTGCCTGGGGCAAGAAACAGGGCGGTGCCTCCGAGGCCGTGGTTGCCGCCGTTGCCGACCGCCTGGCAATTTCCGTCGGTGCAGCGCTTTCCGGCCTCGTTCCCGGTCGTGTCTCGACCGAAGTCGATGCCGACCTCTCCTTCAACACGGAAGCTTCGCTTGCCAAGGCCCGCGCCATTATCGCCGCCTACAAAGAGCGCGGCATCGAGCGTGACCGCATCCTGATCAAGCTCGCTTCCACCTGGGAAGGTATCCGCGCTGCCGAAGTGCTGCAAAAGGAAGGCATCGACTGCAATCTAACGCTGCTCTTCAGCAAGGCCCAGGCGATTGCCTGCGCCGACGCCAAGGCATTCCTCATTTCGCCCTTCGTCGGCCGCATCCTCGACTGGTACAAGAAGTCGACCGGCAAGGACTACACGGCAGAGGAAGATCCGGGCGTCGTCTCGGTGCGTGACATCTACCACTATTACAAGGCCAACGACATCAAGACGATCGTCATGGGCGCCTCCTTCCGCAATACCGGCGAAATCGAAGCGCTGGCCGGCTGCGATCGCCTGACGATCAGCCCGAACCTGCTTGACGAACTTTCCAAGGATGAAGGCAAGCTGGAGCGCAAGCTCTCGCCGGAGCCCAAGGGCTCGGTCGAGAAGATCGCGGTCGACGAAAAGACCTTCCGCTGGATGATGAACGAAGATGCGATGGCTACCGAGAAGCTCTCCGAAGGCATCCGCGCCTTCGCCAAGGATCTCGGCACGCTGCGCGCCATGGTCAGCAAGGAACTGCAGCTCGCAGCCGCTTGACGGTGATCGGGCGTCTCTCCGTCGGGGGAGCTATGATTCGACAGGGTGTCGCAGGGATGCGGCGCCCTTTTTGTTTGAAGACAGGGTTTTGAGGTCGCCGCAGTTAGACGGCATGCGCGGCCTTAGAGAGACCAGAGGCGCTTTGCATTGAGGTGATAAAGCCGATCGCGTTCATCGGCACTGACACCATGCATCAGGGCATGAGTGGCGGCGACCCAGGTGGAGAGATTGCCGCCAAGCGTGCAGACGGGCCAATCGCTGCCCCAGATGACACGGTCCCAGCCGAAGCTTGCGATGCAATGTTCGACGAATGGCCGCAGCGTTTCCGGCGACCAGTTGTCCGGATCGGCATAGGCAACGACGCCGGAAATCTTCACGATGATATTCGGCCGTTTCGCCACCTCGCTGATGCCCAACGACCAGCTTTCGCTCAGCCCATCCTTCACCGCCGGCACGCCACAATGGTCGAGGATGAAGCGAACATCGGGATTGAGGTCGATGAGTGCGATCGCCTTGGATATCTGATGCGGCAGGACGCAGAGATCGAAGGTAAAGCGGGTATCGCTTAGCCGCTTCAGGTTTTCGCGGAAGAGGACACCCTCTGAGACGTCATCCGGCACGACATGCAGCACGCGGCGGAAGCCTTTGACGAAGGGGTCGGCGAGCGCGCGCTCGAGATATGCGGGAAAGTTTGCATTTTCGGGGCGGCAGGCGGCGATGGCGCCGCGCAGCAGGCTGCCAGGCTCGCGGCTCAGGCCTTTGACATATTCGGTCTCGCGCTCGATATCCTCTTCGGCGACATCGACTTCCATGTGCAGCGTGTCGGTGATCCCAAGGCGTTTGGCCTCTCGCGCATAATCTTCATAAAGGCTGTCACGATCGAGTGCGCCGGCATCTGCCAGCCAAGGATAGCCGAGCCGCTTGCGGTCGACGATGTGAAGATGGCTGTCGAAAAGCATGGCATTCCCCCCGAGCTGCTAGCTCTCTACATACTCACAGAAAAATTATTCATTCAAATAAAAATTATAGCTCGGCCTGATCCACAGTTCCTGCGACGATTTCAGAGATTGCCTTGGCTGTTTGCCGCACATATTCGACCACTTGCTGACGCGTGGGCGCCTTCGGGTTCACGGCCTGGATATAGGGGCAGGTCAACGAGGCCAGCGCATTGCCGTCCATCGCCAGAACGGGCGCGGAAATATTGTGAACGCCACTCGTCTGCAGGCTGTCCATGGTTTCGAAGCCGTTCTCGCGGATTGCCGAGAGCTTCTCTTCGAGATCGGCAGGTGGCTCCTCAGGGTCCGGTTCCTGGCGCCTTTGCTCGTTGATCATCATCTGGCGCTGTTTTTCATCCTTGAATGCCAGGAGAATGTGACCTGAGCCGGTATTATAGAGATTGAGCTGGGCACCGACACGGATCGAGATGCCCCAATAGGTCGGCGAATCCTGTTGGGCAATGACGACGACGGAGCCGCGATCGTATATCGCCAGATGACAGGCCTGCTCGGCTCGGTTGGAGAATTCGCGCATCAGGGGCGTGGCGAAGGAGACGAGGCGGCGCACCGGCGCATGGTAATGCGCCAGGCCGAAAAGCTTCAGGGTGAGATAGAAGCGATCGCCGTCCTGCCGCTGCACATAGCCGCGCCGCACGAGACGATCGAGCATGCGATAGAATTCGTTGGGACTCTTGTTGAGCGCCTTGGCGATTTCCGCCTGCGTCAGCCCGCCATCGATCCTCGCCAGCAATTCGAGAATGTCGAGCCCCTTGTCCAAGGCCGGTGCGCGATAACGATCACTGTCGTCTTCTATGCTCATGAACAAGCCCTCATGCGATAAAATATATCAATCATTCATATATGAATGATGGAATTTTACAAGTGAGTGAACGCGACTTGACGATCAGTGAATAAGATGTTTGCTTATAAATTATTGGCCTGTAAAGGGTCCAGAGGGCAATCGGACGATTGGTCCCAGCCTGGAGGGGAGTGATTAGCGATGGACTGCCAAGTGGCGAACAACATACAGTCCTCGTTGACAAGCTGAGCGGCCGCTTCGTGCGGTCCTCAGAAGGTAGCGCAAGGCTACGCCAACTAATTGTTATTGCATGATCTTATCCTTGGTGCCGGCGATGTAGCTGGCGGAACTGGATAGGATCATGGTCCCGAAGGAAAGGATCAGGATTATGGGTCATGGATTGGAAGGCAGGAAGGTCGTCATCACGGCGGCGGGACAGGGTATCGGCCGGGCGTCGGCGGAGCGCTTCATCTCGCTTGGTGCGCATGTCTACGCCACCGATATCAACGAGCAGACACTCTCTACGCTGGACGGTGCGACCAAGCATGTGTTGAACGTGCTCGATAGCGCTGCCGTCAAGGCCTACGCGGAAGAGCTTGGCCCGATCGACGTGCTCTTCAACTGCGCCGGTTTCGTGCATGCCGGCACGATCCTGGACTGTGAGGAAAAGGATTGGGATTTCTCCTTCAACCTCAATGCCAAGGCGATGTACACGACGTGCCGCGCCTTCCTGCCGGGCATGCTGGAAAAGGGCAAGGGTTCGATCGTCAATATGGCCTCGGTCGCTTCCAGCGTGAAGGGCGTGCCCAACCGTTTTGCCTATTGCGCTTCGAAGGCTGCCGTAATCGGCCTTACCAAGTCGATCGCTGCCGATTTTGTTGCCAAGGGCATCCGTGCCAATGCGATTTGCCCTGGCACGGTCGATAGCCCCTCGCTGCATGAGCGGCTGAAGGCAACCGGTGACTATGACAAGGCGCTCAAGGATTTCATCGCCCGCCAGCCGATGGGCCGCATCGCAACCGCCGAGGAGATCGCCGCGCTGGTGACCTACCTTGCCGGCGACGAGGCGGGTTTCACCACAGGCCAGATCCACGTCATCGACGGCGGCTGGACGGGCTGAAGCCGTTTTTCGCTATCGGAGGCTTCGTGTTGCGGGGCCTCCTTTTATTTGCCACTCTCGTTTGCGAATCGGTTTGTAACAGACGGTTTGCGATCGGGAGAGCGGCATGGATGCGAACGGATTGTTGCATCGTTCAAGAGGCCTCGTGCTGTGGCGCAAGCACTATGTGATCGTGATCTCGGTGCTTGCTGGTCTTGCCGTTTTCCTGCTTCTGACCTCCAGAGACTTCAATGCCAGCAATCTGCTGATCGCCTGGGATACGACCGCCGTCGTCTTCATCGTCTATAGCCTTTACCACATGCTGACGGCCGACCCGCAGCGCATCCGCAAGCGCTCGGCCGATCTCGATTTCTCGGATGGTTTCCTGCTGTTCCTGTCGATTGCGGCAGCGCTCGCAAGCATCGGCGGCATCGCGCTTGATCTGCTTGGCGTCAAAGACGCTTCACCGGAAATCGCCTTCTACCGCGTGATGATGGCGATCGTGACGATCCTAATATCATGGACGTTCTTGCACACGCTGTTCACCATCCACTATGCGCACCGGTTTTACAGCATTCCGGGCAAGGGGCAGGGGCTGAAATTCGCCGAGCCTTTGGAGGAACCGATTTATTGGGATTTCCTCTACTTCTCTTTTACCATCGGCGTTGCGGCGCAGACCGCCGATATCGGTATTTCCACAGTCTCGATGCGTAAGCTGGCGCTCCTCCATGCGATCCTGTCGTTCCTGTTCAATACGACGATCCTGGCGCTCGCCATAAATGTCGGGGCGAGCCTGATCTAGGCCCGCCCCTTCGATAGTCGCGGCTTATATTGCTAGACGACCGCATTGCCGGCCATGACGGCGAGAACCAGGAACACCAGGAAGATGATCAGGAAGATGGCGAAGAGAACGCGCGCGATGGTTGCGGTTGCGGCGGACACGCCGGAAAAGCCGAAAAAGCCGCTAATCAGCGAAATCACAAAGAAAATGAGAGCCCATTTCAGCATTTAGCTGTCTCCTCTGCGTTGTACTTCATAAAGACGCGGGAGGAGGGTGATTTGTTCCGAGGGCGTTTCGATTAACGCCCGATTCTGCTGGTTAAGGCTGGATCGGGCCTCGTTCATATTGGGGCTTGCCGGCCCTTCGCATGGCTCAGGGCGTTCGGCGCTGTAATCGATCCACTGGATCGATTACTTCGGCTACGCCGAACCGCGCCTCACCCATGATTGATCATCACATGCCGGACGGCCGTATAGTCTTCGATCGCGTAGACCGACATATCCTTGCCGTAGCCGGATTGCTTGAGGCCGCCGTGGGGCATTTCGTTGACCAGCATGAAGTGGGTGTTGATCCAGGTGCAGCCATATTGCAGGCGGGCGGCCGTCTGCATGCCGCGGCTGATGTCCTTCGTCCAGACAGAGGAGGCGAGCCCGTAGTCGCTGTCATTGGCCCAGGCGACGGCATCGTCGGGATCGGTGAAGCGGGTGACGGAGACGACAGGACCGAAAACTTCGCGCCGGACGATCTCGTCATCCTGCGTCGCGCCGGCAACGACCGTCGGCGCATAGAAGAAGCCGCGTTCGCCGGAGATCTTGCCGCCTGTTGTGATCTCCATATGCTTGTGTTCGGCGGCGCGGGTGACGAAGCTTTCGACGCGGTCGCGCTGACGCTTGGAGATCAGCGGGCCGATTTCGTTCTCGGTATCGTCAGCGAGGTTGAACTTGATGCTGGAGACGGCAGACGTCAGGTCGGCAACGAAGTTGTCGTAGACCTTGGCGTCGGCATAGATGCGGCAGGCGGCGGTGCAGTCCTGGCCGGCATTGTAGTAGCCGAAGGTGCGGATACCGGCGACGACGGCGTCGATATCGGCGTCATCGAAGACGATGACGGGGGCCTTGCCGCCGAGTTCGAGATGCGTGCGCTTGACCGTCTTGGCGGCCGCCTGCAAGACTTTCTTGCCGGTCGCGACATCGCCGGTGATGGAAACCATGCCGATCTTCGGATGGTTGATCAGCGCGTTGCCGACGCTCTCGCCGCGGCCGAGGATGACGTTGACAACGCCTTCCGGCAGCACATCAGCCAAAAGCTTCGCCATCTTCAGCGCCGTCAGCGGCGTCTGTTCGGAGGGCTTGAAGACGACGGTGTTGCCGCCGACAATGGCTGGCGCCAGCTTCCAGGCCATCATCATCAGCGGATAGTTCCACGGTGCAATCGAGCCGACGATGCCGATGGGATCACGGCGGATCATCGAGGTGTGGCCGGGCAGATATTCGCCGGCGACCGGGCCGTGCAGGTTGCGAACCGCACCGGCAAAGAAACGGTAGCAGTCGACAATTGCCGGAATTTCATCGTTGAGCACGGCATTGATCGGCTTGCCGCAGTTCAGCGCTTCCAACGCGGCGAAGCCTTCGGCATCGCGCTCGATGGCGTCGGCGATCTTGAGGAGATAGGCCGAACGCTGGCTTGGCGTCGTCTGCGACCAGCTCGAGAAGGCTTTTTCTGCAGCGTCGACGGCGGCATCGATCTGGCCTAGTGACGCCTCGGGCAAGTTGAGAACGGTCTCGCCCGTCTTCGGGTTGAGGACGCGCTCTTCCGTCTCCGTGCCGGCTTCGAAGCGGGAGCCGATCAGCATCTGGGTATCCATATTCATCTCCCTTTCATTTGCTGCCGCCGGCGATCTGATCGCCGTCGCGGGTAAGATAGTAGGCTGCCAGGATCGGCAGGAAGGTGACAAGCACGACGACCATGGCGACGACGTTGGTCACGGGTCGCTGGCGCGGACGAATGAGTTCCTCCAGCATCCAGATCGGCAGTGTCATCTGCTGGCCGCCCGTGAAGGTGGTGACGATGACTTCATCGAAGGACAGCGCGAAGGCGAGCATGCCGCCGGCAAGCAGCGCCGTGCCGATGTTCGGCAGGACGACATGGCGGAAGGTCTGAAAGCCATCCGCGCCCAGATCCATCGATGCCTCGATCAGCGAACCGGAGGTGCGGCGGAAACGGGCGACGGCGTTGTTATAAACAACGACGACGCAGAAAGTGGCATGGCCGAGAACGATGGTCCAGACCGAGAAGGGGATGTCGAACAGGCTGAAGGCGGAGCGCAACGCGATGCCGGTGATGATGCCGGGCAGCGCGATCGGCAGGATGACCAGCAGCGAGATCGCCTCGCGGCCGAAGAATTTCGTCTGGCTGACGGCTGCGGCGCAGAGCGTGCCGAGCAGGAGCGCGATAATGGTGGCGATGGTTGCCACCTGAACGGACAACGCGAGCGCCGACCAGACATCCGGCCTGTTCCAGGCGATGCCGAACCATTGCAGGGTGAGGCCCGGCGGCGGCCACTGATAGCTCTTCTCCTCGGTCGTGAAGGCATAGACGAAGATCAGGAGGATCGGCAGATGCAGGAAGAGCAGGCCTCCGGCGGCTGCGATCTTCAGAGGCAAGGAGGCGCGTTGGCCACGATCAGAGCGCATTACGACTCCCATCCGAATTGCACATTGCCTTGGGCTACGGCCATGGAAATGTCATTCTCGTATTCGTTGAGTATTTGTGCGAGCTGGTCGGCTGTAGGGCGTGGCAAACCATAGCGACCGCACATCAATTCAAATTGCGGCTTCAGCTGATTTTCGAGTTTTACGGTCCGTTGCCGTACTTCGTTTAATTTGAGTAGCAACAGCCAACCACGATCGTCACCTCGGAAATATATCGCCTCATCTCGAAAAAAATGATGCGCGAAATAGTCTCGTTCAGTCTTCATTTTTGTAAGTGAACTGGAGACAGGGACTAATTCTGGAATATCTTTCGTGGCTCTGATCAGATTCCCCAATGACAGCGATTTTGCCTTTTCGTAATTTTGATCAAAAGCCGCTTCCCATTCCGTCCGATTGCGGATGGTTCGATTTTGGAGTCCCTGTCCTGCTGCATCAAAAACGACGAAATTTATGAGAGAATGTTCAACCAGCGCGAAGCTAAAAAATAGCAAGCCAAAGTGAGCATAGAGCTCTTTCTCAATCGTTATCTCGTCGTTAGCGAGTTCGGGAAATTCCTCAATGAGCTTGAAAAATCTTGGATCAGAGCGCATCGAAAGCTCCCTGTTTTTTGGCGATCCAGAGATAGATGGCCATGATGACGATCGGCACGACCGAGAAGGCGGCGGCAAGCGGCACGTTGCCGGCGGTTCCCTGTTGCGCATAGACGGCCTGGCCGATGAAGAGGCGCGAGGAGCCGATGATCTGCGGGATGATGTAATCGCCCAAGGTCAGCGAGAAGGTGAAGATGGAACCGGCGACGACACCCGGCAGGGCGAGCGGTAATAGAACCGTGCGGAAAGTCTGGTTCGGCGTCGCGCCGAGATCGGAGGAGGCTTCCAGCAGGTTCGCCGGCACGCGTTCGAGGGCGGCCTGCGTTGGCAGGATCATATAGGGCAGCCAGATATAGACGAAGACAAGGAAGGTGCCGATATAGCTGACCGAGAGCGAGTTGCCGCCGATGATGGGCAAAGCAAGCACGCCGTCGAGCAGCCAGCCGAGATGCAGCTTGTCAAAGATCCAGGTGAGAATGCCTTCCTTGGCGAGGATGAGCTTCCAGGCATAGACTTTCACCAGATAGCTCGACCAGAGCGGCAGCATGATGCCGAGATAGAATAACGCCTTCCATTTGCCCTGCGCGTAACGTGCTGCATAATAGGCGATGGGGAAGGCGACGAAGGCGGAGGCGAGTGTAACGAGAGCTGCCATGACCACCGTGCGCACGATGATGTCGAAGTTCGCGCTATTCAGCAGCTGCGCATAGGTCGAGAGCGTGAATTCGTAATTCACCATTCCCGAGAAGTCGTCGATCGAGAAGAAGCTCTGCAGCAGCAGCGCGATCAGCGAGCCGATATAGATGATGCCGAGCCAGAGCAGCGGCGGCGTCAGCATCAGGAACAACAGCAGCTTCGGACGGCGCCAGAAGAGATCGGAGAGGTGGCCGAAGACGCCGCCGCGGCGCGGCAGGATCGAAGCCGGCGCTTGCTTCGCCGAGGCGGGGAAGGCTGCGGCGTTCATGCGGCGTCGTCCATATAATGGATATCGGCAGGCAGCCATGCGAGGCGGATGGACGCACCGGTATCCGGGGCTAGTTGCCCGGCGGGTACCGTCACATGCAGCCGGGTGCCGTTTGCTTCGACGGAGAGGCGGGTAGCGGCACCGAGAAAGCTCGTCGCTTTCACGGTCGCCGCCACGCCGCTCTCCTCAGTCAACCGGATGGCTTCGGGGCGCAGGCTCGCCCAACGCCGTTCGCCGCCGAGCGACGACATGGTGTCGGGGGCAATGACATTGGAGGAGCCGACGAAATCGGCAACGAAGCGGGTCTTTGGTCGCTGATAGATGTCGTGCGGCGTACCCTGCTGCACGATGCGGCCGTCATTGAAAACGGCGACGCGATCGGCCATGGATAGGGCCTCGCCCTGATCATGAGTGACGAAGACGAAGGTGATGCCGAGCGCGCGCTGCAGGCTCTTCAACTCCTCCTGCATCTGCTCGCGCAGTTTTAGGTCGAGCGCGCCGAGCGGCTCATCAAGCAGCAATACCTTCGGCTTGTTGACCAGAGCGCGGGCGAGCGCCACGCGCTGTCGCTGGCCGCCGGAGAGCTGACCAGGACGGCGGGCGCCGTAGCCAGGTAGCTTGACCAGCTCCAGCGCCTGTTCGGCGGCCTTCAGCCGTTCGGCCTTGCCGACACTCTTGACCATCAACCCGTAGGCGACGTTGTCGAGAATATTGAGATGCGGAAAGAGCGCATAATCCTGGAACACCGTGTTGACGTTACGCCGGTAGGGCGGCACGCCTTCGGCAGTTTCGCCGAAGATCTCGATATGGCCGCCCGTCGGCTGCTCGAAACCCGCGATCAGCCTGAGGCAGGTGGTCTTGCCGGAACCGGAAGGGCCGAGCATGGCGAAGAATTCGCCGGGCGCGATCTCCAGATCGACACGGTCCACAGCGCGAACCTGGCCGAAATGGCGCGACACCTGCTGGAAACGAACGGCGTTCATTGGTTTCTCCAGGGAAGGGTTGTTTTTCCTTCTCCCCTTGGGGAGAAGGTGGCCCGAAGGGTCGGATGAGGGATTGGTGCGGCATAGACTGTCCTTCGCTAGCCGCTCAGGACATTCGTCACTTCGTTCCTCATCCCCCTCATCTGCCTTGTCAGGCATCTTCTCCCCGCTGGGGAGAAGATAGAGATCACCGCCCGCCGATCACGCCGATATAGTCGGAGACCCAGCGATGATAGGGCACGCATTCGCTCTGTGTCGTGCACTTGGCGACAGGCGTCTTCCAGAACTTGATCTTGTCGAAGTGGTCATAGCCATTGGTGGCGCAACCGCTGTCGGTCAGGAGCTCATCGCCCTTGCAGGCTGCCGGAACGGAAGGTACGGCGCCGAACCAGGCGGCGGCATCGCCCTGAACCTTGGCCTGCAGCGAGTGTTCCATCCACATATAGGCGCAGTTCGGATGCTCGCTATCGGCATGCAGCATGGTGGTATCGGCCCAGCCCGTCGTTCCCTCATCCGGGAAGGTGGAGGCGATCTTCTGCTTGTCGGCCTGCAGCAGGTTCACCTGGAACGGCCAGGAGCCGGAAGCAACGACGCCTTCGTTCTTGAAGTCGTCGGTCTGGATCATGGCATCATGCCAGTAGCGGCTGACGAGCTTGCGCTGGCCGCGCAGCAATTCGAGTGCGGCCTTGTACTGATCTTCGTTGAGTTCGTAGGGGTCCTTGATGCCGAGTTCGGGCTTGTGCGCCATGAGGTAAAGGGCGGCATCGGCAATGTAGATCGGGCCGTCATAGGCCTGAACGCGGCCCTTGTTGGACTTACCATCCGGCAGCGTCGTTTCTTCGAAGACGACATTCCAGCTCTTCGGCGCCTGGTCCTTGAAGGCGGCGGTGTTGTACATCAGCACGTTCGGTCCCCAGAGATAGGGAACGCCGTAATGGACGCCGTTGACGGTATGCCAGGGGGCATTCTTCAGGCGTTCGTCGAGGTTCTTCCAGCTCGGGATGAGGTCGGTATTGATCGGCTGGACGCGCTTGCCGGCAACGAGGCGAAGCGATGCATCGCCGGATGCGGTCACGAGGTCGAAGCCGCCTTCGTTCATCAGGGCGACCATTTCGTCCGATGTCGCCGCCGTCTTGACGCTGACCTTGCAGCCGGTCTCCTTCTCGAAGCCGGTGACCCAATCGTAATTCTTGTCGCTTTCGCCGCGTTCGATATAGCCGGCCCATGCGACGATGCTGACGGCGCCCTCGCCCTTGCCGAGCGTCTTCAACGGCTCGGCGGCAATGACCTGCGTGGCGAAACTTAAGGATGCGAGTGCGGCCGTGCATGATTTCAGCAGATGCTTCATCGGACTCTCCCGGTTTTTGAGCCTTGATGGCGTGGAGCCAGTGGCTGGCTTCTTGTTCCCGGAAGGAAAGGTGACGCGATTTTGCCGCATTCGCAAATTCATTTATCAGAAAGGCGATATCGGAAATTCCGATTCCTAGCGCATATGCATGAGCTGGTAGCGGGCCTCTGCTAACGCTGCCGGCCCGAGCGCATGCTTTCGGCGACGCCGACGAAATCGCGGGCCGCTTGCGGCAGGCTGGAGCCTTTGCGCCAGACCATGCCGACCTGCACGACCGGCAAAGAGCCGGAGACGTCGCGGCTTTCGATGCGATCGCCTTCCAGCGACCAGGGGCGATAGACGAGGTCCGGCAGCAGTGCGACACCGGCGCCCGTCGCAACCAGGCTGCGCACCGCTTCGACAGAGCGGGTGCGGAAGGCGACATGCGGGCGGGCGCCGAGCGCGGTCAAAAGCTTGCCGGTGTTTTCCTCGATTTCGTCGATGGTCAGCATGATCAGCGGCTCACGGCTGATGTCGGCGACACTGATGATATCGGCCGAGACAAGGGGGTGGCCCATCGGCAGCCAGAGCCGGTAGGGCGAAGTTTCGAGGATCTCCGCCTGCAGGGCCATGCGGTCGCGCAGGTTGGAAATGACCATGACGGCGACGTCGAGTTCGCCACCCACCAGAAGATGTTCCAGATAGCCGCCATTATCCTCGATGGCGCTGACCTCGACGCCGGGGCAGGCACGGCGATAGCGTGCCAGAAGATCTGACAGAACATAGCCGGCGACAAGCGATGTCACGCCGATATTCAGCGTGCCGCCGGCTTCGTTCCGCTTTCCGGAAAAGCTGGTGCGAGCGTCGGAAACGGTTGCGAGGATCTTCGTCGCATGGCGCAGGAATTGATGACCGTTGTGGGTGATCGACAGACCGCGCGGATGGCGCTCGAACAGCTCGACGCCGAGGTCGCTTTCCAGCTCCTTGAGGGCTTCGGTCACAGAGGATTGCGAGATCGACAGGTTCTGCGCGGCCCGCGTCACGGAGCCCTGTTCCGCCACGGCGACGAAGTATTGCAGCTGTCTCAGCGTGAAGGCCATGTTCCGGTTAGAGCATGTTCGCGTCAGGAAAGGCAAGTGCTCGTCATAGCTGTGAAAGTTTGGACCTTTTTTGGTAACGATGTCGAACACGATGCAAGTTTTACCTCGGTTTTAAGTATTCCGAAACGCCAGTTCCCTAACGTGAGGGTTGATCATTTTTGTCGCCTTGGAGTGGTCTATGAGGGAGCAGTTGGCGTGAGCGCCTTACTGCACATTTTCCGGGTACCCCGGAAACTTGTCGTACTGATCGGCGGAGTGGCCCTTCTCGTGGGGTCCTCCGGCGTTTTTGCGCTTTATGTTGGCAAGGACAGGCTGCTCGGTCTTGTATCTGCTTCCCCCGACGGGCTCCAGTGCACCGACGTCAATCTCATCACGATCCGCAAGGACAACCGCTTCTGGGTTCGCAAATATATTCGCACCGAGCCGACCGATGGGTTGACGCGGGTCAGAACCGCGCTCCGCGTTGCCAAGGCCGTCTATCAGGAACAGAAGCCGGATCTCGTACAGGTTGTGGTTCTCGACCAGAACGGACCGACGTTGCGCTCCGACCTGCGCGGCCGGGCCTTTGGCGCCGATGTCGTCTATGTGGCCCATCCCGACCGGCTGGTCGATGGCAGCTCCGAAGCACCGCTGACGGCGCGCTATTACGATGGTGGCGCCAGTAATGCTGGCCTGTTTTACGGCGAGCAGATTACCATGCTGCCGCAGGATATCGATGCGGCGATCGCTGGATTGAAGGATCTGTCCGACTGCGGCAATGCGCTGGCAGCGGACAATGGCGGCGACGCCAAGAAGGACAAGATGAAGGCAGCGATCGCTGCGGAAGAGAAAACGGCCGCAAAACAGGGCGAGAGCCGCGATGCCAAGCCGCCGATGCCGGAGCCGAAATCGACCGGCAATGTGCGGCCGGGCTATGATGAGAACGGCGAGTTCATCGGGGCTGATGCCGGTTCCAAAGACAAGAGCCCATCACCGGGTTTGGACCCGACCATGACGGGTGCAGCCGACCGTCGCTCGCCCGTCACCAACTGATCAAAGCTGGCTTCGCACCATCCGGCGGACAAGTAACAGTCTTATTCCGCCAGATGTTTTTCGCCGATAGCCTGGTAGAGCGCGAAAAGCGCCTCGTGAACCTCACCTGCAAGACGATAGAAGTCCGGATTCGCCAGGATGGCAGGGTGCTGAAGAAGCAGGTCGTCGGTCATGTCGAGCATGATCGACACCGTGTGCATCGCCTCGTGGCAACCGAACGTTCCCGGTGCGTATTGCGAGAGATCGATGTCGCCGATCTCAGCGAGATCGGCCAGCCGCTGATGCTCGCTATCGTCTGCGGCTGGCATCTCTTTATCCGTCATAATACGCACCTTTGATGTTCGAAGGACCAAACCGGTCTCAATCGGCCTTGTTGCGACGGGCCGGGAAAAGAATGATGTCGCGGATCGATGGCGAGTTGGTCAACAGCATGATGAGGCGGTCCACACCAATGCCGAGACCGCCTGCCGGAGGCATGCCCTGGTCGATGGCATCGAGGAATTCCTCGTCCAGCTGCTTTTCTTTCTCACCGCGTGCGTGCGCCTGCTGGAGCTGCTCGACCATGCGGGCGCGCTGCTCTTCCGGATCGTTGAGTTCCGAGAAGGCGTTGCCGAGTTCCCAGGCGTTGCAATAGGTCTCGAAACGTTCGACGAGGCGCGGCTCGCCCGGCACTTCCTTGGCGAAGGGCGAGATGTCCTTCGGGAAATGCGTGACGTGTGCCGGCTGGATCAGTGTGCCCTCGACCTTCTCTTCGAAGATGAAGGCAAGGCATTCACCCCAGGTCGCATCCTTCTCGACGGCGAAGCCGGCAGCCTTGGAGGCGGCGCGGGCTTCTTCGTCGGTCTTGATCGCCAGGAAGTCGATGCCGGTCGCTTCCTTGACGGCATCGGGCATCGGCACGCGGCGGAACGGGCCCTTGAAGGAGATCTGCTTGTCGCCGAACGCGAATTCGGTGCTGCCATGGATCGACATGGCGAGCGTCGAGAACAGACGCTCGACGAGGTCCATGATGTCCTCGTAATCGGCATAGGCCCAATAGCACTCCATCATCGTGAATTCAGGATTGTGCCGGGTGGAGACGCCTTCGTTGCGGAAGTTGCGGTTGATCTCGAAGACCTTGTCGGTGAGGCCGGAAACCAGCGTGCGCTTCAGGAACAGTTCCGGCGCAATGCGCAAGTACATGTCGAGCTTCAGCGTGTTGTGATGCGTCTTGAACGGCTCGGCCGTCGCGCCGCCATAGACCGAATGCAGCATTGGCGTCTCGACTTCCATGAAGCCGTCATTTTCCATGAAACGGCGGATGCCGGAAACGATGCGGCTGCGCTGCTGGAAGCGGAGCTTCGATTCCTCGTTGGTCATGATGTCGAGATGACGCTTGCGGTAGCGCAGCTCGATATCGGAGAGGCCGTGCCACTTTTCCGGCATCGGCAACAACGACTTTGTCAGCATGGTGATCTGCTGGGCATTGATCGTCAGTTCGCCACGCTTGGTGCGGCGCACGACGCCGGTGACGCCGATGATGTCGCCGATATCGATCATCGGCAGCAACGCGCGAGCTTCTTCCGAGGTCACGTCCTTGTGGCTGAAGATCTGGATCTTGGCCGAGGCGTCGTGGATGTCCATGAACATGCCGGAGTTGCGCGAGGAATAGACGCGGCCGGCAACGGTGACGACATCGCCGGTTTCGGTATCCGGCTCCAGGCCTTCGTATTTCGCAGCGAGCTCGGCATTGGTCATGGTCCGGTGGAAATGCGCCGGATAGACGTCGCCGATCTGCTCGCGCAGCAGCTTCAGCTTCTGCGCGCGAACTTCCGTTGCGTCGGAGGAGAGGGCGGAGGCTTCGGTCTTGTCGTTCATGGTTTTAAAGTCCGGTTCAGTTCTTCGGGCCAACGAGGGTCGCAACGGTCTGCGCGGCAAGTTTCAGTCGCTGGCGGACGACGGAGCGGCCGAGGATCGCCATGCTATCGAAAAGCGGGAGGGAGCGCGAGGAGCCCGATACGGCGACGAAAAGCGGCGCGACGATGACCTTCAGTTTCTTGCCCATGCGGTCTGCAATGGCGCGCAGCTCGGCTTCGATCGTCTCGACATTCCATTCGAGGATCTTTTCCAGATCCGGCTGCACAGTGTTCAGGATCTCAAGCAGTTCTTCCGGCGTCGACTTGATCTTCGCGAAGGCGGAGGGGTCGAGGTTGAGGTCGGACTTGAACAGGAAGCCGGCCAAGTCGGGCAGTTCGCCAAGCTTGGTGATGCGCGACTGCGACAGCTTCAGGCCTTCCTTCAGGCGATCATTTTCCATCGCCCAGATCAGTACCCGATGCTGGAACTCTTCTTCTGACAGCTTCTCGCGGATCCAACGGCCGTTCAGCCAATCGAGCTTCTGGATGTCGAAGATCGCGCCGGCCTTGGAGAGGTTTTCCGGATCGAACTTTGCGGCAAGCTCGTCCATGTTCAAGAGCTCTTCACCTTCGGCGATCTGGATGAAGAACAGGCCGAGGAAGTTCATCAGCGCTTCGGGGATATAGCCGAGCGCTGTGTAATAAGAGATCGAGGTCGGGTTCTTGCGCTTCGACAGTTTCGACTTGTCTGCATTGCGCATCAGCGACAGGTGCATGAACACCGGCGGCTCCCAGCCGAGATACTGATAGATAAGGATATGCTTCGGCACCGAGGCGAGCCATTCCTCGCCGCGCGCGACATGGGTGATCTTCATCAGATGATCGTCGACGACGTTGGCCATGTGATAGGTGGGCATGCCGTCGGCCTTGAGCAGGACCTGCATATCGACGGCATCCCACGGGATTTCCACATCGCCGTAGACGCCGTCATGGAACTTGCAGGAGCCTTCAGTCGGGATCTTCATGCGCACGACATGCGGCTCGCCGGCAGCAACGCGTGAGGTCACTTCCTCGGCCGAGAGGTTCAGACAGTGGCCGTCATACTTCGGCGGCAGGCCGGCGGCGCGCTGCGCCTCGCGCATCTTTTCCAGGCGCTCCGGCGTGCAGAAGCAGCGGAAGCCGTGACCGGCCGTGACGATCTGCTCGACATAGGGCTTGTAGAGGTCCTTGCGGTCGCTCTGGCGATAGGGGCCGTAAGGGCCGCCGATATCCGGGCCTTCCGACCATTTCAGGCCGCACCATTTCAGCGCGTCGAGCACCTTTGTCTCGAATTCCGGGGTGGAGCGGGTCGCGTCGGTATCCTCGATGCGCAGGATGAACTCGCCGTCGTGTTTCTTGGCGAAGAGATAGTTGAACAGCGCGATATAGGCGGTACCGACATGCGGCTCGCCGGTGGGGGAGGGTGCGATGCGGACGCGAACGCCTGAAGTGGTCATCTTGTTTGCCCGTCATAAAAGGCCGGGCCGCGCTTGGGACAAGCGCCGTCCAGCCGAAAATGTCTATCTGGATCAGGAAACCGGCCGGAAAAGGGCGTCTTGCCGCTTCTATCAGCGTTTTCCGTATGGCTGGCCTTAGGCCATATTCAAGGGGTGACGTCAAGGGAAACTGCGCCGCGAGGGCAGGCAGAGGCACCGAGGACGCCGTGATGCATCGAAAAGGGCCTGCCTTCCAATTTCACGAAGCGTCTTTACTCTTCGTAAGTGTTTCAGGAGAAAAGCCTTACGCTTGCCCAATTTGATTTGCAATTTTCGCGGCAGTGGCGAAATAGGTTTTCAATCGTTCATTCCGGGGATCCCATTAAGAAACTAATTTTGCGCTTGCTATTGGCGGTCTCGATGGCCGACGCCGCCGCTGCCCAATCGACTATTACGCGCGATGGCTCGGCGAAACTGATCGAATCCTATCGCGCCTATATTGGCAATGACGATCTCTATAATTCCAAGGGCGAGCGCCTGACCGCACCCTGGCAGATCATCCGCCAGGACCGCGCCAACTATCACGCCTATCGCCGCCGTGACCGTGGCGACGAGGGCGACAGCTTCTTCTCACTGCCCTCCAATCGCCAGAAACTGGAAGCCATGCTGGCAAACGGCAATATCGCCGACGATGCCGGGAATTATATCGTTCGCGGCAACGTCTGGATCAAGGTCGACATTTATGGCCGCGGTGATGTCGGCGAATGGGTCGACGTGCACGTCCAGGATTGATCGATATGATGAAGCCGCACCTCATCATCGGTGCGGCTTTCCCGATTAGTGACTGCCCGAGGTTTTTTTCCGACGGTTCCGCGCCATCATGTTCAGCACTTCGACCAGAGCGGAGAAGGCCATGGCGGCGTAGATGTATCCCTTGGGAACATGCACGCCCATGCCTTCGGCGATCAGCGTCGTGCCGATCATCAGCAGGAAGGCGAGCGCCAGCATGACGATGCTCGGGTTTTTCTCGATGAAGTTGGCGAGCGGGCTGGCGGCGACCAGCATCACGGTGACGGCGGCGATCACGGCGACGAACATGATCGGCAGGTGCGGCGTCATGCCGACGGCGGTAATGATGCTGTCGATCGAGAAGACCAGATCCAGCAGCAGGATCTGGCCGATTGCCGAGGCGAAGGTTGAGGTGGTGGATTTGGCGATGAAATCCTCACCCTGTTCCTGCGGATCGACATTGTGATGGATCTCCTTCGTCGCCTTCCAGACAAGGAAGAGGCCGCCGCCGATGAGGATCATATCCTTCCAGGAGAATCCTTGGCCGAAGATTTCGAAGACCGGCTGGGTGAGCTGGACGATCCAGGCGACGGTTCCGAGCAGCGCAAGGCGCATGATAAGGGCGAGGCCGATACCGATCTTGCGGGCTCTGTCGCGATGTTCGGCCGGCAGCTTGTTGGTCAGGACGAGATGAAGATGAGGTTGTCGATGCCGAGGACCACTTCCATGACGACGAGCGTGACGAGTGCCACCCACGCCCCCGGGTCCTGTATCAGCCCCACAATATCCATTGACGATGCCCCCTTGATCAGCATTTGCCGATGCTGACCCCCAGCCCGGCCTCTCCAGAATGGCCGTAATGTAAGGAGTGTCATGGTTCGTACAAGGCCGCCGCCATTTTCATGGCGGCGGCCTTGTTTCCGGGTCTTGTTCCCAGGCATGGTTTCTAGTCTTTGAGGGGGATCCATATCTCCGTAACGCCCGTGCCCGTGCGTGGGTCGAAGCGGTCATCATAGCGTTCCATCATGTCGGGGGTGCCGGCATGCTGTTGACCCGATTGCGGCAGCCAGTCTCCGAAGATCTGATGCACCGTCGCAGAAATGCCGGAGATATGGCCGCGATGCGTGAAGATCGCGTAGCGCTGTTGCGGCAGTTTCGTCGTCACGAAGCCTTCGGGCAGGCCGTCCGGGGCGGAAACTTCGGCTGCCGACATGTAACGGAAGCTTTCGTTACCTTCTTCCGCCTGGGTGCAGACGCCATAGGCGACATTGCCGATCTGGTCGGGAATATGGCCGAAATACTGGTTGAATTTCTGCCAGAGCGAGGGGATGGCCTGTGTCGCCTCATAGGCATAGGTTTCCGCAAGGCCGGCAAGCAGCATGGCGGGATGGGTCTCGAAGCGCGGTGCCTCGAGCTTGGGAAGGCGGGTGTCATCCATTCTGATCGGTTCCTGTAGAGCGAGGTTGCGAACGTGCCCTTGCTTGCGCAGATTTTCCGGCGTCATGCCGAATTGCTCGCGGAAGGCACGGGTGAAAGCCTCGTGCGAGCCGTAGCCGGCATCGAGGGCAACCTGGAGAATGGAGGAGGAGCCGTCGGTCAGTGCGAGAGCCGCTTCGCTGAGGCGGCGGCCCCGGATATAGCTGCTGATCGAGTGGCCCGTCGTCATGCCAAAGACCCGCGAAAGATGAAAGCGCGACAGCCCGGCCGTCTCGGCGATCTCGTCGAGCGAGATGTCGGATTTAAAATGGCTTTCGATGAACCATATCGCTCTGCCGATCGCGCTCATTTTCAACTCCCCTGGTTGCCGGGCCACTCATAGGCCTGTGGCGGTGGCGATGCTTGATCGCCATTGCGGAGTTGAATTACTACACGCCCGCGGACAGCGGGAGAGGCCTGATCATCCTAATCCCTGCGATCCGGGCCGTAGCCCGCCAGGAAAACCCGCACGGCGCCGCGCACGACATAGTCAATCTCTTCCTTAGACGGCGGCTCTTCCATGTCGCCGAAGAGCCGCAGCTTGAAATAGCCGCCGCTGGCCATTTCCAGGAAGTGGCGGGCAGCCATGTCGAAGTCGTCGATCTTGAGATGGCCTACGGCAGCCTGCCGCTCGAGGAAGCCGCGCAGCACCGTGCGCAGATTTTCCGGACCGGTGAAAAAGCGTTGACAGAGCGAGGGCATGCGTTCGCGCACGCCGATAACCGTGCGCATGGCGCTGATGGTCTTATCCGAGGTGACGTGCGTGACGAAGACGATACCGAAATCATAAAGCGAGGTGGTGACATCCGCTTCGTCTGAAAGGGCATTGCGCACGAGATTGACGAAATGGGTTCGCTCGCTCTCCATCATGGCGGCGAACAGATCTTCCTTGTTGGCGAAATAGACGTAGAGAGTGCCCTTGGAAACGCCCGCCTCGCGGGTGACATCGTTCATGCTCGCCGCATCGAAGCCCATTTTCATAAAGACACGCTTGGCGCCTTCGAGAATCTGATGGCGCTTGGCAGGGTCCTCGCCGGCTGCCCAACGTCCACCGGAGCCCGGTGCGGGCGCGTTCAACACAGCTGCATTTTGGGATTCGTGTTTCATCGGCTCTTTCACTGTCTCCTTTACGCGATACTCGATCATTTTTTCTGAATCTTAAACAGATTCGCGAAATAAATCGAACCGCTCAGTTCGATCTCTCTTGATATGGAGTGAAAAAGGCTTTATGTCAATTGAACCGAACCGTTCGGTTCGATTAATTTGCCAGATTTTCGGTGGTAGGAAATGTCGTCAAGTCATGGAAACAATGTAGCGCGTATCGTGAACGAGCCCGCTGACGCAGAAGTGGAAGCCCGGGAAACCGGTGCGCCTGCCGAGGCTCCAGCTGCCGAAACGCGCGGCCATCCTGCTCCCGCCCAGGCTGCGCCTGCCGCTCCGGCCCCTGCGGCCCCACCGCCGCCGGAGAAGAAGCGGCGCAGCCTGGTTTTTCCCATCGTCATCGTCGCGGCACTCGCGGCCGGTGGCTGGTATGGCTATGACTGGTGGACGAACGGCCGCTTCATGGTCTCCACCGACGATGCCTATATTGGCGGCGATATCGCCACGATCTCGCCGAAGGTGACGGGCTATGTCGCCAAGGTAAACGTTGTGGCCAACCAGCAGGTCAAGGCCGGCGACGTGCTCGTAACGCTCGATGACGGCGACTACAAGCTGGCGCTTGGCCAGGCTCAGGCCTCGCTCGATACCGAACAGCTTTCGCTCCACACCATCGATGCACAGATCGCTGCCGGCCAGGCAGCCCTTGCCCAGTCGCAGGCACAGAAGGTTGCCCTGGAAGCCACGGTCCGCGGCGCCCAGATCACCCAGACGCGCGCTGCCGAACTGCAATCGAAGTCGGTCGGCACCACGGCCGCTTTGGACAGCGCCAATATCGCGCTTGATCAGGCTAAGGCCAATCTGGTCGGCGGCGACGCCGCCATCGCATCCGCGCAGGCCAATATCAACCTGCTGCAGGCTCAGCGCCGTCAGGCCGAGAGCACGATCAAGGGCCTGGAAGCCGCTCGTGACAAAGCCGCTCGCGACCTGTCCTTTACCGTACTGAAGGCGCCTTATGACGGTATCGTCGGCAATCGCTCGGTGCAGGAAGGCGATCTTGTCTCTCCCGGCCAGAAGCTGATGGCGATCGTACCGACCAAACAGCTTTATATCGATGCGAATTTCAAGGAAACGCAGATCCAGCATCTGGTTCCCGGCTCCAAGGTCAATGTTCACGTCGATGCTTTCAGCGATCATCCGATCGTCGGCACCGTCGAGTCGATCTCGCCGGCTTCCGGCTCGGTCTTCTCGCTGCTGCCGCCAGAAAACGCGACGGGTAACTTCACCAAGATCATCCAGCGCGTGCCTGTCCGCATCGCATTGCCGCAGGATGCGCTCAATACCGGCCGTCTGCGCGCAGGCCTCAGCGTCGTCGTCGACGTCGATACCCGCACGGCGCCGGACAAGTAAACGATCGAGCTCGGGAGAGACGCGCCATGTCGTCCGCCAGCACTACAGCCGGGTCGCCCCCACGCGCTGCCGGCCCCGCCGCGCCCGCGGCTGATCATATTGAGCCGAGAAAGCTCATCGCCTTTCTGGCGATGGTGCTCGGCATGTTTATGTCGATCCTCGACATTCAGATCGTCTCGGCCTCGCTCAGCGAAATCCAGGCCGGCCTCAGCGCCGGCTCGGATGAAATCGGCTGGGTCCAGACGGCCTATCTGATCGCCGAAGTCATCATGATCCCGCTGTCGGGAACGCTGGCGCGCATTATCTCGACGCGCTACCTGTTCGCGATTTCGGCTGCCGGCTTCACAGCAGCGAGTGCGCTTGCCGCGACCGCCACCAACATCGATCAGATGATCATCTACCGCGCCCTGCAGGGCTTCATCGGTGGCGGCATGATCCCCTCGGTCTTTGCGGCGGCATTCACGATCTTCCCGCCGTCCAAGCGCAACGTCGTCTCGCCGATCATCGGTCTGATCGCCACGCTGGCGCCGACCATCGGCCCGACGGTCGGCGGCTATCTGTCCAACGCGTTTTCCTGGCATTGGCTGTTTCTGGTCAACATTCCACCCGGTATCATCGTTGCCATCGTCACCTGGAATTTCATCGATTTCGACAAGCCCGAGCTGTCGCTTTTCAAGAAGTTCGACTGGTGGGGCCTGATTTCGATGGGTGTTTTCCTCGGCGCGCTCGAATATGTGCTTGAGGAAGGCAATACGAACGACTGGTTCAACGACAATTATATCGTTGCGGGCGCCATCGCCTCCGCCATCGGTGCCGTGATCTTCTTCTACCGCGCCTTCACGGTCGATTTCCCTGTCGTCGATCTCAGGGCCTTCACGAACAAGAACTTCTCCTTCGGGTCCGTATTTTCCTTCGTCATGGGCATCGGCCTCTACGGCCTGACCTATATCTATCCGCTCTATCTCGCGCGGATTCGTGGCTACGATTCGCTGCAGATCGGCGAGACGATGTTCGTCTCCGGCCTCACCATGTTCTTCACGGCGCCGCTGGCCGGCTTCCTGTCGAGCAAGGTCGACCTGCGCATCCTGATGATCATCGGCTTCACCAGCTTCTCGGCCGGCACCTACATCATGATGCACCTGACGGTGGACTGGGACTTCTGGGAGCTGCTCATCCCGCAGATCCTGCGCGGTTTCGGTCTGATGCTGTGCATGGTGCCGATCAACAATATCGCGCTCGGAACCATGCCGCCCGCCCGTATGCGCGGTGCGTCCGGCCTGTTCAATCTGACGCGCAATCTCGGCGGGGCCGTCGGACTCGCGATCATCAATACGCTTTTGACGAACAGGCAGGACCAGCATTATTTCAACCTGCGCGACCATGTTCATTGGGGCAGCCATGCGGCCGTTACCCAATTGAACAACATGGCCGCCAGCTTCAATGCAGCGGGTCTGGACGGCGACCAGGCCGCCCTGAAGCAAATGGTCAACATGGCGACGCGGCAGGCGGTCGTCATGTCCTTCGGGGATATTTTCCTGATGCTGACCGTGCTGTTCCTCGCGATGATCCTCGGCGTTCTGATGATCAGCAAGCCGAATACCGCAGGTGGCGGTGGCGGCGGAGGCCACTGATCCGGCTCTTATAAATGCTCCCAAGGCATGGCCCCTCCTCGCGAGGGGCCTTTTTTGTTTGTGATATCTATCGGAAAAATTCGTCGGTCCGAAATTTTTGATTTACGTACATCAAAAATCGCAGTAAGGCTTTCTGCAGGGGGACCCATGAGACCGACCGTGCATGACATCGCCGCCGCCGCGGGCGTCAGCCTCGCTACGGTGGACCGCGTTTTGAACCAGCGGCCGGGTGTCCGACTGGTAACGCGGGAGAAGGTGGAAGCCGCTATCCGGCAAATCGGCTATATCCGCGATGTCGCAGCTGCCAATCTGGCCAAGAGCCGGGTCTATCCTCTCGTTTTCATCGTGCCGACCGGCGACAATTCCTTCATGCACGGGCTGCGATTCGAAGTGCATCAGGCAACCTTACGGGCCAGCATAGAGCGCACGGACATCCGCATCGTCGAGGTGCCACCATTCGATGTGCCGGCGCTGGTCGCGGCGCTGGACGCCTTGCAGGGGCAGGATATCGCCGGTGTCGCTCTCGTGGCAACCGACGCGCCGGAAGTCAGGGCCGCCGTCGACCGTCTCGTGTCGGAGCGTATTCCCGTCATAACGCTGGTCTCGGATCTCACCGATTCCACCCGCCATCACTATGCGGGTATCGACAATATTGCCGCGGGACGGACTGCCGCGCGGCTGCTCGGGCGCTTCCTTGGCGGTCGTGAAGGCGATCTTACCGTTCTCGCCGGCTCGATGCTGGTGCGCGACCATCGCGAACGCCTGCAGGGCTTTTCCGCCGTGATGGCAGAAGAGTTTCCCAAGCTCCGGCTGCTGCCCGTGCTGGAAGGACGTGACGATCCCGAGCGGGCCAAATCGCTTGTCTCCAAGGCGCTGTCCGAAAACAAGGACATTATCGGCATCTACAGCCTCGGCGCCGGCAACCGCGGTCTGATAGCGGCGCTGAAGGCCGTACGGCCCGAGCGTGAGTTGACCGTGGTCGTGCACGAGCTGACGCGGCATACGCGGGCGGCGCTGTTGGATGGCACGATCGACGCCGTCCTCAATCAGGATGCCGGTCATGAAGTCCGCAGCGCCATCCGCGTCATGAAGGCGACCGCCGACGGCCAAGCCGTCATCGCCGACCAGGAGCGTATACGCCTCGACATTTTCTTGAAGGATAATCTGCCCTGAGTATTCGAACGCGGCAGAGCATAGGGAGTAATATCTGATGTATTTGGGTCTCGATCTCGGAACGTCCGGCGTCAAAGCGATGCTGATCGACGGCAATCAGAAGATCATCGGCTCCGCCAATGGCGGGCTCGACGTGTCGCGCCCGCATCCCGGCTGGTCCGAGCAGGATCCGGCCCACTGGATCCGCGCGACCGAAGAGGCTGTGGCCGGATTGAAGGCTGCGCATCCGAAGGAACTCGCGGCTGTGCGTGGCATCGGCCTTTCCGGCCAGATGCATGGCGCAACGCTGCTCGATGCCGACGACAAGGTGCTGCGTCCCTGCATTCTCTGGAACGACACGCGCAGCTATCACGAGGCTGCCGCGCTCGATGCCGATCCGCGCTTCCGGGCATTGACCGGCAATATCGTCTTCCCCGGCTTCACCGCGCCGAAGCTCGCTTGGGTCGCCAAGCATGAGCCGGAGATTTTCGCTAGGGTACGCTGGGTGCTGCTGCCGAAGGACTATCTGCGCCTGTGGCTGACCGGCGAGCACATGTCGGAAATGTCTGACTCGGCCGGCACCTCCTGGCTCGATACCGGCAAGCGCGAATGGTCCTCAGAGCTGCTGGCCGCGACCAATCTTGACGAGAAGCAGATGCCGACGCTGGTGGAAGGCACCGAAGTTGCCGGCAAGCTGCGCGGCGAACTGGCCTCGAAATGGGGTATCGGCGGCGATGTCGTCGTTGCCGGCGGGGCAGGGGATAACGCAGCTTCGGCCTGCGGCATGGGCACGGTCAGCCATGGTGCGGCCTTCGTTTCGCTCGGGACCTCTGGCGTGCTCTTCGCGGCCAACGGCTCCTATCTGCCGAAGCCTGAAAGCGCGGTTCACGCCTTCTGCCACGCGCTGCCCAACACCTGGCATCAGATGGGCGTCATCCTCTCGGCAACCGATGCGCTCAACTGGCATTCGCATGTGACAGGCAAGTCTGCTGCCGAACTCACCGCCGAGCTTGGCGAGACGCTGAAGGCGCCGACCAGCGTAACCTTCCTTCCCTATCTCTCGGGCGAGCGCACGCCGCACAACGACGCGACGATCCGCGGTGCCTTCATCGGTCTCGGCCATGAAAGCGGCCGCGCCGTGCTGACGCAGGCCGTGCTCGAAGGCGTGTCCTTCGCCATTCGCGACAATCTCGAAGCGCTGCGCTCCGCCGGCACGGATATTGCGCGCGTAACCGCCATCGGTGGCGGTTCGCGTTCGCGCTACTGGCTGGCCTCGATCGCCACCGCGCTCGGCGTGCCCGTCGACCTGCCGGCGGACGGCGATTTCGGCGCAGCCTTTGGTGCCGCCCGTCTCGGCCTGATTGCCGCGACGGGCGCCGATCCGGTTGCGGTCTGCACCCCGCCGCAGACGGCCGGCACGATCGATCCGGTTGCGTCGCTGACGGATGCCTATGCGGATGCCTATAAGCGCTACCGCGCGGTTTATCCGGCGATCAAGCCGCTGGGCATAGCTTGAGGTGAAACCCCCTCACCCTGCCCTCTCCCCGAGGGGAGAGGGTGAGACCGAGTTTGCGGCAGCCGCCCATACCTTCTCCTCTCGGGGAGAAGGTGGCCCGAAGGGTTGGATGAGGGGGCCTTGCCGACAGGTGAACAACACTACCGAAACACCAAACCCAAGGAGATGAGATATGAGTACCGGATTTTTTGGTGACATCAGCAAGGTAAAATACGAAGGGCCTGACAGCACCAATCCGCTGGCCTTCCGCTATTACAACAAGGACGAAGTCGTTGCCGGCAAGCGCATGGAAGACCATCTGCGTTTCGCCGTCGCCTACTGGCACACCTTCACCTGGCCGGGCGGCGATCCCTTCGGCGGTCAGACTTTCCTTCGCCCCTGGTTCAACGAGACGATGGAAGCCGCCAAACTGAAGGCCGATGTCGCCTTCGAATTCTTCACCCTGCTCGGCGCTCCCTATTACTGCTTTCACGATGCCGACGTACGGCCGGAAGGCAAGAATTTTGCCGAGAACACCAAGAACCTCAACGAGATCGTCGACTATTTCGCCAAGAAGCAAGCCGATACTGGCGTAAAGCTGCTCTGGGGCACGGCAAACCTCTTCTCCAACCGTCGTTTCATGTCGGGCGCCGCGACCAATCCTGATCCGGATGTCTTCGCCTTCTCGGCTGCGACCGTGAAGACCTGCATGGATGCCACCCATAAGCTCGGCGGCGAAAACTACGTTCTCTGGGGCGGCCGCGAAGGCTACGAGACGCTGCTCAACACCGACCTGAAGCGGGAGCTGGATCAGTTGGGCCGCTTCCTCAATCTCGTCGTCGAATACAAGCACAAGATCGGCTTCAAGGGCACGATCCTCATCGAGCCGAAGCCGCAGGAGCCGACCAAGCATCAGTATGACTACGACGTCGCCACGGTTTACGGCTTCCTCAAGAAGTACGGCCTCGAAAACGAAGTGAAGGTCAATATCGAGCAGGGCCATGCGATCCTTGCCGGCCATTCCTTCGAGCACGAACTGGCGCTTGCCAATGCGCTCGGCATTTTCGGCTCGATCGACATGAACCGCAACGACTACCAATCCGGCTGGGATACCGACCAGTTCCCGAACAACGTTCCGGAAATGACGCTGGCCTATTACCAGGTTCTGGCAGGCGGCGGCTTCAAGTCCGGCGGTACGAACTTCGACGCCAAGCTGCGCCGCCAGTCGCTCGACCCGGAAGATCTGCTCATCGGCCATATCGGCGGCATGGATTGCTGCGCCCGCGGCCTGAAGGCTGCTGCCAAGATGATCGAGGACAAGGCGCTCTCCAAGCCGCTCGCCGACCGTTACGCCGGCTGGGATTCGGCCGAAGGCCAGAAGCTGCTGCGCGGTGAATATTCGCTCGATCAGATCGCTCAGTGGGTCGAAACCAAGGACGTCAACCCGCAGCCGAAGTCCGGCAAGCAGGAACTGCTGGAAAACATCGTCAACCGTTACGTTTGATCGACAGCTTCGGGAGGCGGTGGTTCATCGCCTCCCGATTTCAGCCGAAACGCGCGGCTGGAAATGGCTATGGGATTCCCTGAGGGATCCTTCGCATTGGCGAAAATATAGCCGTCGGCCTGGTGCAGGGGCCCGAACTCCAGTCCCTCCTCCGCACACTTAGTGCGGAAAGCTTCGACATGCTCGACGTCGAAGACCAGCTTTACCAGCACCTGGCCCATTTTCTGCGCCTTGCCCGCCGGATGGATCAGCAGGTTGGCGCCGCCATCCTGCGCGAGCAGCTCAACAATCCGATCGCCCTCCAGATAGAGCGGCTTGAACCCGAAATGCTTCTCGTAAAAGCTGATCGTCACTTCGACATTGCGGACATAGAGGGTGATTCTGCCGAGCGGCATCGTTGTGTCCACCTATCGCCGGAGGCGCGGCGGTGGGGAGACCGAATTTCGCACCACGAGATCCGGCCGCAACAGGATCTCCGTCTCGGGCGGCTCGCCATCCGAAAGCAGTTCCAGCAAAAGCGCCATCGCATGCTTGCCGATGGCGGTGCGTGGCTGCCGGATCGTCGTCAGCGACGGCGTCATAAAGACGGCTTGCGGGACGTCGTCGAAGCCGGTCACTGAAAAATCCTCGGGGATATCATAGCCGCGTGCCTTCAGGCCGATCATCACGCCGATCGCGGTCTGATCGTTGACGCACATGAAGGCTGTCGGCAGCGTATCGCGCATGAACAACTGCTCCACGGAGAGCCGCCCGCTCTCGATGGTGCCGTCGCCTTCCAGCACGATGCGCATATCTTGTCCGATGCCGGCCGCATCCAGTCCGGCCTCGTAGCCCATGCGCCGCCGGCTGTAGGCGAGGCGGGTGCGGGAATCGCCGATAAAGGCGATCTTGCGGTGGCCCTCGGCAATCAGCAGGTCGATGGCCTTGCGGGCGCCGGCAATATCGTCGACGCCGACATAGGGAATGCCGCCGTTGAAGACTGGCTCGAAAACGCCGACGCTCGGCGGCAGCCGCGCTGTCATGGTCTGATGACCGAAGGGCAGGATACCGGTGAAGAGGATCAGACCTGCCGCCTGGTTGGAATTGAGGAATTTCAGATATTCCAGGCCACGCTGCGCGTCGTTCTGCGTGTGTCCGATCAGGATGCCGTAACCGTGCGAACGCGCCTCGTTTTCCAGGCCGATCAGGATATTCGAGAAATTGGGATCGCCGATATCGGGCGCCACGACCAGAATCATGTTCGAGCGGCCGAGCCGGAGGCTGCGCGCCATGGCATTGGTGGTATAACCGGTGACGGCGATAGCCTGATTGACTTTCAGCCGCGTCGAATTGGCGACTTTCTCCGGAGTATGGATGGCCCGCGAAACCGTTGCTATCGAAACATTGGCAATTCGGGCGACGTCTTCGATAGTTGCGGGCGTGGAATTCGACACTGCGCTCTGCCTTGGGTCTCGTCTCGGGCTGGAGACTACACAGACTTACGTGGAGGTCAAAGGTAACCGCGAAATTTTGTGCGATATCCAACGATGTAAACCTTTACACGACGTATGTAAAGGTTTACATACCGTGGAAAGCGGGTGGGACCGCAGGGAGGATGCAATGGGTTCGGAAACCGTCGACGGTGCGGTCGTGCTGTCTGCGAGAGGGATTTCCAAGGCCTTCAGTGGCGTACAAGTGCTGTTCAGCGTCAACTTCGATCTTCGGGCCGGCGAAATCCATGCGCTCATGGGCGAAAATGGCGCCGGAAAGTCGACGCTTGTCAAGGTCCTGTCCGGCTTCGAGCAGCCGACCTCCGGTGAGATTTTGCTCGATGGCAAGCCGGTAAAGCTGCCGCCGAACGGTGCAGCGGAAGCGCTCGGCATCGTCATCATCCATCAGGAATTCAATCTCGCTGAGCATCTGACCGTTACCGAGAGCTTGTTTCTCGGGCGCGAAGTTACACGGCTCGGTATGCTCGATCGCAAGCATATGCGTGCCGAAACGCGGCGCGTGCTCGATCTCCTCGGCTCGCATGTCGACGAGAATGCCGTGATCAGCTCGCTTTCCATTGCCGACAAGCAGATGGTGGAGATCGCCAAGGCGATCAGCCGCGATGCGCGCATCGTCTTCATGGACGAGCCGACCGCCGTCCTGTCGCGCGAGGAAACCAATTTCCTATTCAAGCAGGTGCGTAAGCTGCGCGATCAGGGAACCAGTTTTGTCTTCGTCTCCCACAAGCTCGATGAGGTGATGGAGCTGACGGATCGCGTCACGGTGCTGCGCGACGGCCAATGGGTGAAGACATCGCCGACCTCGCTGCTTGATGGCGAATCGATCGCCCAGCTGATGGTCGGGCGCGAGCTTTCCAGCCTCTATCCGGCCAAGAACGAGCCGGATGTCGACGAGAAGGTGGTGCTCAGCGTCGCCTCGGTTTCCACCGGCTACGTCCACGATGCGAGCTTTGAGCTGCGCAAGGGCGAGATACTGGGCTTTTCCGGCATGATCGGTTCGGGGCGCACGGAGCTGATGGAAGCGATCGTCGGTTTGCGCTCGCGTGCTGCTGGCGAGGTCGTCGCCAACGGCCAGACGGTGCCACCGCATGACGTGCATGCGGCCATCGATGCCGGCCTTGCCTATATGACCAAGGACCGCAAATCGAAGGGTCTGCTTCTGAATTCGGGCATGGTCGTCAATCTGACCCTGCAGTCGCTCGACCGGCACGGCAAGTTCGGCTATCTGAGCGCCTCCAGCGAAGCGGATGCGCTGACGCGGGCGCGACGCCGTTTCGACATACGTGTGCGTGACGGAAACATCGTTGCCGGCCGCATGTCCGGCGGCAACCAGCAGAAGCTGCTTCTGGCGAAGATCATGGAGACCGAGCCGCAGATCATCATTATCGACGAGCCGACGCGCGGCATCGATGTGGGGACGAAGCAGCAGATCTATCATTTCATTTCCGCGCTGGCGCGCGATGGTCATTCGATCATCGTGATCTCTTCGGAAATGCCCGAGGTCATCGGGCTCTGCACGCGGGTTGCGGTGATGCGAGAGGGTCGGATCGTCGGTGTGCTCGAAGGCGAAGAGATTACCGAGCAGGAAATCATGCGTTATGCGGCGGGCCTGAAGAAAAAGACGGCCGCCTGAAGGGCGGTGGAGCAGGGCGAATTCCCAGCAATCATGGGACGGGAGGTTGGTTTTGGTTATGAGCGTGGGTGAAGACAGCAGCGGCAAGACAGGCCGGCGAGGGCGTTCCTGGCGGGATGTCGATCTTAGGGCCGTGGCGCCCTTCGCGGCCCTGGTGCTGCTTCTGATCGTGGGCGCACTGGTCAATCCGAACTTCATCGGCATCACCAATCTCACCAATGTCGCGACGAGATGCGCCTTCATTGCCATCATCGCGGTCGGTGCCACTTTCGTCATTTCGGCGGGCGATCTCGATCTGTCCGTCGGCGCGATGGTCGCCTTCGTCGCCAGCCTGATGATCCTCTTCATGAATTCGGGCGTCATTGCCGATCCCTCTATGATGCTGGCGGCGGCGGTGCTGTTTTCGATCGTTGCCGGCCTGCTATGCGGCCTTGCCAACGGGTTGATTACGACCATGGGCAAGATCGAACCGTTCATCGCGACGCTCGGCACCATGGGCGTCTATCGTGGCCTGACGACCTGGCTGTCGCAGGGCGGTGCCATCACCTTGCGACCGGCGGATATTCAGGCGCTCTACAAGCCTGCCTATTATGGCGCCGTGCTCGGTGTGCCGGTGCCGATCGTGGTCATCCTCGTCGTCACCGGCATTGCGGCTTTCATTCTCTACCGCACCCGTTATGGGCGGCATGTGATTGCGGTCGGCTCCAACCGTGACGTTGCCCGCTATTCCGGTGTGGCGGTCAATCGCGTGCGAACCATCGCCTTCATCATCCAGGGCTTTTGCGTTGCCATCGCCGTGCTTCTCTATGTGCCGCGGCTCGGTTCGACATCGGCGACGACGGGCAGCCTGTGGGAATTGCAGGCGATCACCGCCGTGGTCGTCGGTGGCACGGCGCTGAAGGGCGGCGCGGGCAGGGTGTGGGGCACGATCTGCGGCGCGTTCATCCTCGAGCTCGTCGGCAATATCATGCTGCTTTCCAATTTCATCAGCGAGTATCTGCTGAGCGCCATCCAGGGTGCGATCATCATCATCGCCATGCTGGTTCAGCGTTCGCTTGCCCGCAAATAGTGAATAACCGGGTCAGGGGGCGCCCGGTCGTCATGCTAAGGCCCTGTCTCTATCTGGGAGGAAGAAACATGCGAAAAAGATTCATAGGCTTGGCTGTCGTGATGGCGGCTCTGGCCGGCACCGTACATGCCGCCGACAAGAAGGTGACGATCGGCGTTTCCATTCCGGCCGCCGACCACGGCTGGACCTCGGGCGTGGTGTTCCATGCCGAGCGCGTTGCCAAGCTCTTGATGGCGGAGCACCCGGGACTGAACGTCATCGTCAAGACCTCGCCGGATGCCGCCAGCCAGGCAAACGCCGTGCAGGATCTTGAAACACAGGGCATCGATGCTCTCGTGATCCTGCCGTCGGATCCGGATCCGCTCGTCAACGCGATCAAGGAAGTCAAGGACAAGGGCAAGTTCGTGGCGCTCGTCGACCGTGCGCCGAGCAACAACGACAATTCCGTCCGTGACCTCTATGTCGCCGGCAACAATCCGGCGCTTGGCCAGGTCGCGGGCGAATACATCAAGAAGAACACGCCGGATGCACAGGTCGTCGTCATCCGCGGTCTGCCGATCCCGATCGATCAGCAGCGCCAGGACGGCTTCGACAAGGGTATCGCCGGCTCGAACGTCAAGGTTCTCGACCGCCAGTACGGTAACTGGAACCGCGACGACGCCTTCAAGGTTATGCAGGATTACCTGACCAAATTCCCGAAGATCGATGTCGTCTGGTGCCAGGATGACGACATGGCCGTTGGCGTTCTGCAGGCGATCGAGCAGGCCAAGCGCACCGATATCAAGTATATCGTCGCCGGCGCCGGTTCGAAGGACATGATCAAGAAGGTCATGGATGGCGATAAGCTGATCCCGGTCGACGTGCTCTATCCGCCAGCAATGGTCGGCACCGCCATGGAGCTGACGGCTGCCAATTTCTATGATCAGGTTCCGATTCGCGGCAACTACATCCTGGATGCGACGCTCGTCACCAAGGACAACGCCAAGGACTTCTACTTCCCCGATTCACCGTTCTGATCGGTTTTTCGGTTGATCTTCCAGGGCGCCCGCCGGTTTCGGCGGGCGTTTTTTAAGTTTTCCATCAGACCCGTTTTGCGGCGGATGGAAATTTTGCGGCACGTACCTCTTGCCGTCTGCAGCGTGCCGTGATTAGGTCGCAAGGCATTCGACTTTCAGCCCGACGACCCTATAGTTTTTGGAGGCTACGGCACCTCAGCCGCCTCGGATATGGGTCCGAAAGGCATCGGAAACGTTTACAGAACGCGATTAGGGAGGAATTACAGATGAAGACGATCAAGGGACCAGGCCTGTTTCTCGGTCAGTTCGCCGGCGATGCGGCACCGTTCAACTCGTGGGATTCGATCACGAAATGGGCTGCCGATGCCGGCTATATCGGCGTGCAGGTTCCGACCTGGGCAAGCCAGCTCATCGACCTGAAGAAGGCAGCCTCCTCGAAGGATTATTGCGATGAATTCGCCGGTGTCGCCCGTGCCAACGGCGTCGAAGTCACCGAGCTTTCCACCCATCTTCAGGGTCAGCTCGTCGCCGTGCATCCGGCCTATGACGAAGCCTTCGACGGTTTTGCGGCGCCGGAAGTGCGGGGGAATCCGAAGGCGCGGCAGGAATGGGCCGTCGAGCAGGTGAAGATGGCGCTGACGGCGTCGAAGCATCTCGGCATCAAGGCGCACGCGACTTTCTCGGGCGCGCTCGCCTGGCCCTTCATCTATCCCTGGCCGCAGCGCCCGGCCGGCCTCGTCGAGACCGCTTTCGAAGAACTTGCCCGCCGCTGGACGCCGATCCTCAACCATGCCGACGAAAATGGCGTCGACGTCTGCTACGAGATCCATCCGGGCGAAGACCTGCACGACGGCATTACCTTCGAGATGTTCCTGGAGCGCGTGAAGAACCATCCGCGCGCCAACATGCTCTACGATCCCTCGCACTATGTCCTGCAGTGCCTCGATTATCTCGAGAACATAGATATCTACAAGGACCGCATCAAGATGTTCCACGTCAAGGATGCGGAGTTCAATCCGACCGGGCGCCAGGGTGTCTATGGCGGCTACCAGGGCTGGGTCGAGCGCGCCGGCCGCTTCCGTTCGCTCGGCGACGGCCAGGTCGATTTTGGGGCCGTCTTCTCCAAGATGACCGCGAACAATTTCGACGGCTGGGCCGTGGTCGAATGGGAATGCGCGCTGAAGCATCCCGAAGACGGCGCCCGCGAAGGCTCCGAATTCGTCAAGGCGCACATCATCCGCGTCACGGAAAAGGCCTTCGACGATTTCGCCGGCAGCGGTACGGACCAGGCGGCAAACCGCCGCATGCTGGGCCTGTAATCCGAATCCTTCGTCCAGCAAGTGCGGGGAGAAGGTGGACTCAAACGATGAGCGGAGCGAAATCGTTTGAGGACGGATGAGGGGCCTTCTCGAGATTTCCACCAATTCAGAGCTTGCAGAAGGCTCGGCCCCTCACCCTAGCCCTCTCCCCGCAGGCGGGGAGAGGGGACGATTGCGGCAGGCAATCGCGTTCAAACAATTCCATTCTCAGGAGGACAAAATGGCAATCGAAGGATCATCGGAACAGACGCGGGAGCCGCGCATCCGGCTTGGCATGGTGGGCGGTGGCGCCGGCGCATTCATCGGCGCGGTACATCGCATCGCCGCGCGCATTGACGATCAGTTCGATCTTGTTGCCGGTGCGCTCTCGTCTTCGCCGGAAAAGGCCGTGGCATCCGGCCGCGATCTCGGTCTCGATCCCTCGCGCACCTATTCCAGCTACCGCGACATGGCGATCCGGGAAGCCAAGCTGAAGAACGGCATCGAAGCGGTTTCAATCGTCACGCCGAACCATGTCCACTACGACGCCGCCAAGGAATTCCTGCGGCGCGGCATCCACGTCATCTGCGACAAGCCGCTGACCTCCAATCTTGCCGACGCCAAGAAGCTGAAGAAGGTGGCCGATGAAAGTGGGGCGCTCTTCATCCTCACGCACAACTACACCGGCTATCCGATGATCCGCCAGGCGCGCGAGATGATCGAGAATGGCGAACTCGGCGATATCCGCATCGTGCAGGCAGAATATCCGCAGGATTGGCTGACCGAAAATATCGAGCAGTCAGGCCAGAAGCAGGCGGCTTGGCGTACCGACCCGGCCCAGTCGGGCGTCGGCGGCTCCACCGGCGACATCGGCACGCATGCGTATAATCTTGCTTCCTTCGTGACCGGCCTCGAGCTCGACAGCCTTGCTGCCGATCTCGATAGCTTCGTCGAGGGACGTCGTCTCGACGATAACGGCCATGTGCTGCTGCGCTTCAAGGCGAAGGGCAAGGAAAAGCCGGCGAAGGGCATGCTCTGGTGCAGCCAGGTGGCGCCCGGCCATGAGAACGGTTTGAAGCTCCGCGTCTACGGCACCAAGGGGGGTATCGAGTGGACGCAGGCCGATCCGAACTATCTCTGGTACACGCCGTTCGGCGACCAGAAGCGCTTGATCACCCGCAATGGCGCCGGTTCTGGTGCCGCCGCGGCGCGCGTCTCGCGCATCCCGTCGGGCCATCCGGAAGGCTATCTGGAAGCCTTTGCCACGATCTACACCGAAGCCGCGCGTGCCATCAATGCCCGTAAGAAGGGCGTGGCGGTCGATCCGGCTGTGATCTATCCGACCGTCGATGACGGCGTGAAAGGTGTGGCTTTCGTCGAGGCTTGTGTCGCCTCGTCCAAGCGCAACGGCGCCTGGGTCAAGCTCTAAGCTTCACGTGAGGTCCGAGGCGATGAACCCGCCTCGGACCTGCTTGTTTAAGCGGCAGCTTCCTGCTTACGCTTCGTCAGCGCATCGACGCTCAGCGGGCCGCCGCCGGCGCTGGCGAGAAACAGGAAGATGAAGCAGAAGAGGATGGCAGCGGTGCCGCCGTTCTGCGCGGGGTAGAAGCTTTGCGGCGCGTGGCGAAGGAAATAGGCGAAGGCCATCAGGCCTGACAGGATGAACGAAGCAATCCGCGTCTTGAAGCCGATCAGGACGAGGAAGCCGAGAGTGAGTTCGAGCAGGCCGGCGACCCACGGCAGCGATCCAACGGCGGGCACATTTTCGGCCGCCGGGAAATGCAGCACTTTTTGCGTTCCGTAGCTGAAGAGCACAAGCGAGGCGACGATGCGCAGCAGGCTCAGCAGATGAGGATGGAGGGCGTGGATCGCAGGGAGCATTTGTGTCCTTTCGTCGTCGAGTTTGGATGCTACCCTCAATTGATCCGCTTCGAAATGACAAGTCACGACTGTTGACATTGATGTTATCAAGCCGTGCGAAGAGTGTTGCCGCCGCCGACGAAATTCTTTCAGGCGCCTTTCGCCGACTTGTTTATCGGCGCCTGCAACGTTGCAGTTTTCCGGCGCCGACTCTGTACTTTGTCATGCCGCTTGGTTAAACCGCAGCCAACGAAGCCAAAATAGACGGGATTTTCATCATGATCGATCCGAAGCTTCTTGCTGATCGCTTCCCCGGCGATTTCACATTCGGTGTTGCCACCGCCGCTTTCCAGATCGAAGGCGCCACCAAGGCCGATGGCCGCAAGCCATCCATATGGGATGCCTTCGCCAACATGCCCGGCCGCGTCTATCAGCGCGATAATGGCGATGTCGCTTGCGATCACTATAACCGCCTGGAGCAGGATCTCGATATGATCAAGGATATGGGCGTCGAGGCCTATCGCTTCTCGATCGCCTGGCCGCGCATCATTCCCGAAGGCATCGGCCCGGTGAATGAAGCAGGCCTCGATTTCTACGATCGTCTGGTCGACGGCTGCAAGGCGCGGGGGATCAAGACCTTTGCGACGCTCTACCATTGGGATCTGCCGCTGGCGCTTGCCGGCGATGGCGGCTGGACTGCACGCTCGACGGCGCATGCCTTCCAGCGTTATGCCAAGACCGTCATGGCCCGCCTTGGCGATCGTCTGGACTCTGTCGCCACCTTCAACGAGCCCTGGTGCATCGTCTGGCTGAGCCATCTTTATGGCGTTCATGCGCCGGGCGAGCGCAACATGCAGGCCGCCCTTTACGCCATGCATTATATGAACCTTGCGCATGGTCTCGGCGTCGAGGCGATCCGCTCCGTGGCGCCGAAGGTGCCTGTCGGCATCGTGCTCAATGCCGCTTCGATCCTGCCGGGCTCCGATCGTCCGGAAGATCGGGCCGCGGTCGAGCGTGCGCATCAGTTCCACAACGGCGCCTTCTTCGATCCGATCTTCAAGGGCGAGTATCCGAAGGAGTTCGTCGAGGCGCTCGGCGATCGCATGCCTGTCATCGAGGACGGCGATCTCAAGACCATCAACCAGAAGCTCGATTGGTGGGGTTTGAACTATTATATGCCGATGCGCGTCTCCGATGACGCCTCCAAGAGTGGCGATTTCCCCTGGACGAAGGAAGCGCCGCCGGTCAGTGACGTAAGGACGGATATCGGCTGGGAGGTTTATTCGCCCGGCCTGAAGCATGTCGTCGAGGACCTCAACAAGCGCTACGAGCTGCCGGAGTGCTACATCACCGAAAACGGTGCCTGCTACAACATGGGCGTCGTCGACGGCGAGATCGATGACCAGCCGCGTCTCGATTATTATATGGAACATCTCGGCGTCGTCGCCGATCTCATCAAGGACGGCTATCCGATGCGCGGCTATTTCGCCTGGAGCCTCATGGACAATTTCGAATGGGCCGAGGGCTACCGTATGCGTTTCGGCCTCGTCCATGTCGATTACGAGACACAGGTGCGTACGATCAAGAAGAGCGGCAAGTGGTACAGGGAGCTTGCCTCGCAGTTTCCGAAGGGCAACCACAAAGCGGTCTGACGCGGTTCGGCCTCGCTCTCAAGGGGAAGGTGTCTGTCGCCCGAATCGGCGAGGCCTGATAGACAGCATGTATGACTCAGCGGCCGATTTTTCTTTATGCGCTTTGCGGCAGCCAGCGGCGGGCCTCAGCCAACCGCAGGCTGCTGGAGGCGCTGCAGCTCGCCTGCCCCGAAGGCATCACCATAGCGATTTGCGATCTGATCGGCGACTTGCCGGTCTTCAATCCGGATAATGAGGGTGAGCGAACTCCAGTTATCGTTCAGAGATTTGCGGCCGAGATCCGCAAGGCAGACGGTTTGATCGTCGCTTGTCCGGAATATGCCCATGGCATACCCGGCGGCTTCAAGAACGCGCTGGACTGGCTGGTGTCGCGGGACGAGGTGCCGTTCAAGCCGCTGATGTTTGCTCACGCGTCGCATCGCGGCGATCTCGTATTGGCACAGCTCACCGATGTCTTGCAGACCATGTCGCTGCATATCGTTGAAGACGCCTTCTTGCGTCTCCCGGTTGCTGGCAAGAGCGATGAGATACAGGCCGCAATGCTGCTGGAAGTGCGCGAAAGCGGCCTTTTATCCGCAAGTCTCCGCCGTTTCGCGCAGGCGATTGCCACGAAGGCATGAATTCTTCCGGTTTCGGCAGATCTACAACTATTTCCTGTAGGAATCTCCAATTCGCCTTAACCGTTTATTGAAGACCTGACGGCAGACTTATTCGCCAAGGAGAAAAGGCGTTGGGAGCAGCTTTCAGGTCATTGCGCAAAAATACACAGATCGGTCGTCATTCCATCGTGACGGCCGTTTTGGTTTGCTTTGCATTGATCGTTGCCGTCGTGACCTTGATGGTTCTTACCGCGATCGGCCGCGTCGCCGATTATTCCAATAAGCTGGATGACGAGCGCTCCTGGGAGACGACCGTCGGTGCACTGAAGACTTTTCAGGGACAACTGGAAGCGACGTTGCACGACCATTCCGCCCGCAATGACGCGGTGCGAAGCATTTACGGAACCGACAATCAAGGCTGGATCGCCGGCAATTACGGCGACATTTCCTCCAATGGTGCGCTGTTCGACACTGCCGTCATCGTCGACGACAACAACAAGCCGATCGTTGCTTATCATGACGGTGAACCATTGACTGGCAATATAGAGGAGGTCCTTGGCACCGCGGTCTGGGCGCTCGTCGATCAGGCGCGCGCGACACGTGTGACCGGGGTGCCGGAAGCCTCGAGCTATATCATGACCCGGGATGGTATCGCGGTGGCCGGTGCCGCGACGATCCGCGAAAGATCCGGTCGCATTCCGGTGCCAGAAGGGCATCGGCGCTATCTGATCCTCGTCCGCTACCTCGATGCCGACCGGATCAAGATGCTCTCGAATACCTATGTCATCAGCGGCTTGAGGCTGGTGCCGCCGGAAACCGTGGCCCGCTATGCCGTCTCCATCGTCGATCCGCTCGGCAAATCGCTGGGGCGGCTGGTGTGGAGTTCGCGCCAGCCGGGGGACATGAGCTATCAGCAGGTCCGCCCGCTGGTTCTCGGAGCGCTCGGTCTGGTGGGTCTATTCTTCATCGTGCTTTTGATCCTGGGATTGATGGCGGGGCGCCGGCTGCGGGCGGAAGAGGTTCAGGCGCGCCAGGTTTCTCTTCGCGATCGGCTGAGCGGGCTCCTCAACCGCGAGGGATTGCGGCTCGATGTGGATCGCCTGGTCGAGCGGGCGCGCTCCGATGGTACCAATGTCCTGCTTCTCTACCTCGATCTCGATGGTTTCAAGGAAATCAACGACGCCTATGGGCATGGCACCGGCGATCAGCTGATCCGCGCGGTGGCCGCCGGGCTCAAGGTGCTCGTGCCGCCGCAGGCAGCCTTGGCGCGCCTTGGTGGCGATGAGTTCGCCATCGCCTTCCCGACGAGGGAACTCAATGACGCTCCGGCTTTGCGGTTGGCGGAGCAGATCCTGGATTTCCTTGCCGAACCGCTGGAAATTGGCCGTCGCGTGGTGGTCGTCGGTGCCAGCATCGGCATCGCAAGCTCGCCTGAAGGTCGTATCGACAGGGAGGAACTGGTGCGGCGTGCCGATCTTGCTATGTACAAGGCCAAGGAAGCCGGCCGCGCTCGCATGACTTGCTACGACACCGCCATGGATGCCCATCGCGAGGAACGCAACGCGCTGGAGCTCGATCTGCGTCGCGCGATCGAATTGGAGGAACTGACGCTCGCCTATCAGCCGCTGGTCGATGCATCGAGCTGCGAGATGATCGGCGTCGAGGCGCTGGTGCGGTGGAACCGTGCCGGCCACGGGCCGATTTCGCCAGAGGCCTTCATTCCGATTGCCGAAACCAGCGGCCTAATCGAGGCATTGGGCCTGCTCGTCCTGCGCAAGGCCTGCGAGGCGGCAAGACATTGGCCGGATCTGCGTATCGCCGTCAACGTTTCGCCCGGCCAGTTCCGCAATCCCGCCTTCGCCGATTATGTCCGCAGCGTGCTTAACAGTACTGAAATCGAAGCCGAGCGTGTGACGCTGGAAATCACCGAAGGCTATATCATTCAAAATCCTGAGCGTACCCGTCAATCGATCGAGCGGTTGAAGAGGCTCGGCGTCAAGGTGGCGCTCGACGACTTCGGATCGGGTTTCTCCTCCATCGGCTATCTGCGCCAGTTCGGGTTCGACCGCATCAAGATCGATCGATCGCTGACGATGAATGTGCTGGAAGACAACCGCGCCCGCGAGATGGTGAAGGCGACCGTGGCGCTGGCCCGGTCACTCGACATTCCCGTCACGGCCGAAGGGATAGAAACCGAGGAGCAGGGAAGGGCGCTTGCGGGCTTCGGTTGCGACGAGCTGCAGGGCTATTTCTACGGCAAGCCAATGCCGGACGCCGAGATCAGCAAGCGGCTCGCCGTGCAGATAGCCGCGGCAGCGGACAAAGAGCACGCCGCCGCCTGATACGCGTGGAGCATTGGCGCTTTCCCCAGGGAAGGCCGCAGCACAGTTCCTCCGAAAATGCTTTAGCCGATATGCTCGTGGCCGCGCTTGCGGGCGAGCGCGATCTGGCGCTGCCTTTCGCGGTAACGCTCGCGATCCTCTTCGCTGCGCTCATGATAGCAATGGCTGCAGGAGACGCCGGCCTCGTAAAAGGGTGAGGTCACTTCTTCCGATGTAATGGGGTTGCGGCAGGCGTGGCAGAGCTTGTGATTGCCCTCCTTCAGGCCATGTTCGACGGAGACACGCTCGTCGAAGACGAAGCAGGCGCCTTCCCATAGGCTCTCTTCTGCCGGCACTTCCTCGAGATATTTCAGGATGCCGCCCTTGAGGTGATAGACCTCGTCGAAGCCCTGCTGCTTCATGAAGGCGGTCGCCTTCTCGCAGCGGATGCCGCCGGTGCAGTACATGGCGATTTTCGGCTTGTTGTGCAGGCCAGTATTGTCGCGCACCCAATCGGGAAATTCGCGGAAGGTCTTCGTCTTCGGATCGACCGCACCCTTGAAGACCCCGATGGCAGTCTCATAGTCGTTGCGGGTGTCGATGACGATGGTGTCGGGGTCGGAGATCAACGCGTTCCAGTCCTTCGGCGCGACATAGGTGCCGACGACCCTGGTGGGGTCGATATCCTCGACGCCCATAGTGACGATCTCTCTCTTCAGCTTTACCTTCATGCGCACGAACGGCATTTTCGACGCTCGGCTTTCCTTGTGTTCAAGGCCGGCAAATTCCGGCTGGGCGCGCAGGAAGGCGAGCACGGCGCCGATGGCGGCATCCGTGCCGGCAATCGTGCCGTTGATCCCTTCATGTGCCAGCAGCAGCGTGCCCTTGACGCCCTTTTCCTCACAGAGCGCAAGCAGCGGCTCGCGCAGGCTTTCGAAGCGCTGAAAGGAAACGAAATGATAAAGCGCGGCAACGAGGAATGCGCCGGTCGCGTCGCGCCGTGGATCTGGAAGCATGTCGGTCATGCCGGTGAAATACAATTTTGTGAGCTTTCAGGCAATCGGGATTTGCGCCGCAGCCCGCGTCTTCGCCATTCTGCCCGATCGGTGTCACCTACGACGTCGAAGGAAGGCATTTCAAGATGAGCCTATCGTGCAGGCGGCACATCATCCTTGATGTCGTCGGCAAACCTGCGCATGAGGCGCACAAGGTCCTCGATATCCTGGTCATCCCATTTGGCGAAAATGGACCGGGCGATCCTCTCGCGCGCCTCATCGATGCGATCGGTCATCACCTTTCCCTGTTCGGTGATGACGGCCTCGCGAAGGCGGCGATCGATCGCGTTCTCCCGTCGGCTGATAAGCCCAAGCCCCTCCATCTTCGCAACCTGGCGGCTGACGGTGGTGTAGTCGCGCCCGACGCGATCGGCCAGTTCGACGACGCCGATGGGGCCGAGCCGTTCCACCAAAACCAACAGGGAAAACAGTGCGCGGTCGAGGGAGATGCCCGCCTCCTTGATCATCGCCTCATCGCGCTGTGGCCGGTTCATGACGCCAACGATTTCGACCAGCGCGCTATGGAGTTCGCGTAGCTGACTGCTGATATGTGTATTTTGCAAGCTTCTTGTTGACACCGCATCGCCCTTCTTTTAATATGTGCATATTACACATATGGAGATGGAAATGACAGAGCAATTTGCAGCCGATGTGCTGATTTGCGGCGCGGGTGCGGCCGGCCTGGCGCTGGCCATCGATTTGGCAAGGAGGGGAATTTCCTTCCGTCTGATCGAAAAGATGGAAGGGCCTTTCCGTGGTTCGCGCGGCAAGGGTATTCAGCCGCGAACCCAGGAAATCTTCGAGGATCTCGGCATTCTCGACCGGGTCGTCGCGGCCGGCGGCCTCTATCCACCCGAGCGGCGATATCGCGACGACGGCAGTTTTACCGAGTCCGACATCACCGAGCATGAGGACCCCACACCGGCAGAACCTTATCATCTGCCGCTGATGATACCGCAATTCCTAACCGAAAAGGTGATGCGCGAGAGGTTGCTTGAGCTTGGCCATAGGCCGCAATTCGGCTGCGAACTGGTTGGTTTCGAGCAGGACCCGAGCGGCGTGACGGCGCGTCTCTCGGGCAAGGCTGGAGAGGAAACTCTCCGGGTGCGTTGGCTCGTCGGCGCTGATGGCGGCCGCAGTTTCGTTCGCCATGCCCTCGATATCGACTTTCCGGGCAAGACCCTCGGCGTCCGTGCGATCGTGGCCGATGTCATTTTGACCGGTCTCACGCGCGATGCCTGGCATCGCTTCAACGACGGCGACATGTCGCGGCAGATCATGTTCTGCCCGCTCGCCGGGACCGAGATGTTCCAGATACAGGGGCCGATCCCTCTTGACGGTGATATCGACCTCTCTGCCGAAGGGCTCGAAGCCATGGTGGCGGAGCGCACCAGGCGCGACGATATCCATATCCAATCCGTGTCGTGGTCGTCGGCCTACAACATGAATGCGCGTCTGGCCGATCGATATCGTGTCGGTCGCGTGTTTCTCATCGGTGATGCCGCCCATATTCATCCACCGACCGGCGGCCAGGGCCTCAATACCAGCGTGCAGGATGCCTACAATCTCGGATGGAAGCTGGCTGCGGCCGCCAATGGAGCCAACGATAAGCTGCTCGACAGCTATGAGGAGGAGCGTCAGCCCATCGCGGCAGCGATGCTCGGTCTGTCGACAAGGCTTCTCGATGACCAGAAACAGGGCAAGATGCGGCGCGGTCGCGAGGTGCGTCAGCTCGATATAGGTTATCCTTCGTCCTCGCTCGCGCTCGAAACGCTGGGGCGCAGCGGTCGCCTGTCCGCCGGCGACCGAGCCCCTGACGCGCCGATCCGCGGCGTTGCCGGCCAGCCGAAACGGCTGTTCAATCTGTTCCGAGGCGCGCATTGGACATTGCTCGGCTACGGGGTGCAGCGGGGATCGGTGCCGCCGCGCGCGGGCTTGCATATTCATACTTTCGGCTCGTCAGGCGATATGGTCGACGCCGAGGGCTATCTTCGCGACATCTACGCTCTCTCCTCCGGCGAATGGGTGCTCGTGCGGCCGGACGGATATATCGGCGCGATCGCTGCGGCCGACGACATCGCGATGCTGGAAGGCTATCTCGCGCAAGTGGGGCTTGGTTCGGCGGATGCGTGGCGTGCCTAAAGGAACGGCTGGGGGCCATGCCGATTGAACTGCCTGAGCCGGGGGCGTGGCCCGGTCAGTCCGCCGCCTCCAGCCAAAGGTGCTTGATAGTCCGCGCCTCGTTTCCCGGCTTGTCGGCGAAGACCCAACGGGCTCGGTCCAGCGTCTCCTCACGCGCGGTCTGCTGCCGGGAAATGATCGCTTCCAGCAGGCGGGCGTGATCGTCGCTCCTGTCGAAGAGATGCGGCTCGCGGTCGGCGACATCGGCCAATATCGACATGTCGAGATAGCGGCCGAGCACGTCGACCAAGGCCTTGGCCTCCAGTTGCTTGGCATGCATGGCGGCTGGCCAGACATCGCGCAGCAACATGTGATGCATCCAGTAGTCCTGGCTGCGTTTGCGCAGATCATGAAAGCTCTCGACGTGCGCCGCTTCCGCATGGCAGTCGGACAGCGCCTCTATCGCCTTGCGGACATTCTTCCGCCAGCTTTTCTGAAAAAGACGCGCCGTGTCGCGCCGGCCGCAGTTGAAGGATATTTCCTTCAACGCCTCACGTGCCTCCGCACATGTGGCGACTGCTGCTCGTGCCTTGTCTTCGAGATCTGTTTCGGCTTCCGCCATACGGTCGCGTCTCGCGGTCAGCAGATCGCTCACGCGAGCCAGCGCATGCAGTTCCTCCGCCGATGCAGCGGTTGCCTGAAGATAATGGCTGATCTCGATCAACGCGGTTGCGTCGCGCACCCCGGAAAGTGTGAGCGCTACATTCCGAAGCCGGTCATTTTCCCACAGCTGAAATTCGCGCGCGACCGGAGCTACCAACCGGTAGAGCGCCCGCACGCGCTTGATGTTCTTGCGGGCGGCGTGAACCGCTTCGTGCAGGCCCTGCGGCCTGTCCGTCAATACGGCCATTGCTTTGCCGAGTTGATGCGCGGCTGCTTTGTGCACCTCGTCATCAAGGGCTCGGTCAGGCCGTATGCGATAGCTCATCGTACTCCTGCTCGAACTGCGTCGCGAGGGCCTGGTTGGAATAGCGGTATTCGCCTGTCACCTCACGTCCGATCCAGTCCGGCAGTTCCGGATTGTCGCTTTCGTCGTCCATTTCCACTTCAGCGATGACGAGGCCGCGATGGGCGCCGCGGAAGACATCCACTTCCCAGGTAAAGCCCTTGAACTGCACCTTGTGGCGGGTCTTCTCGATGACGAGGCCGATCGCCGTTTCCAGCAATTCCTCCGCATCGTCGACGGGGATCTCATATTCGAATTCGTCCCTGGTCATTGCCTTGCCGATCTTGATCGTCAAGGTTGCCTTGGTGTCGTTCGTCAGCCGTATGCGCACGGAACGGTCCGCCATGGAGGCAATATATCCCTGTCGCAGGATCAGCCGCTCCGAAACGGAATCCCGCCAATGATCGGCGCGCACCAGAAACTTTCGCTCGATCTCTTTTGCCATGCGTTTGACATGCTCCACCGGCACAGATTGAGACAAACTATAGCAAGTTGCCGCAATTTCCTACCCGTCGTATTTAAAGCGAGCTTTTGTCTCGACAAGCACCTTCGGGAAGGCTATTCGAAAGCCGGATTTCAATCGTTTTAAGGGGAGTGCTCCGACCATGGGCGAGAAAACCGAGAAGCTTCTTTCCATCCTGAAACTGCAGCCCGTCGTTCCGGTGCTGATCGTCGATGATGCGAAATCTGCCGTGCCGCTCGCCCGGGCGCTCGTCGCAGGCGGTCTCAAGGCCATCGAGATCACGCTGCGCACCGCCGGTGCGCTCGACGCCATCCGCGCCGTGGCCGACGAGGTCGAGGGTGCAGAAGTCGGCGCCGGCACGATCCTCAATGTCAAACAATGGGACGCGGCTGTCGAAGCCGGTTCGAAGTTCATCGTCAGCCCCGGCACGACGCAGGAACTGCTCGATGCTGCGCGCTCCTCGGATGTGCCGCTGCTGCCGGGTGCCGCTACCGCAAGCGAAGTCATGGCGCTGCGCGAAGAGGGCTATACGGTACTGAAGTTCTTCCCGGCAGAGCAGGCAGGCGGTGCTTCCTATCTCAAGGCTCTGTCGTCACCGCTCGCCGGCACGGTCTTCTGCCCGACCGGCGGCATTTCGCTGAAGAACGCTCATGACTACCTGTCGCTGCCGAACGTCATCTGTGTCGGCGGCTCCTGGGTTGCGCCGAAGGAACTCGTTGCATCAGGCGATTGGGCCGGGATCACCAAGCTCGCCGCAGAGGCAGCAGCACTCAAAGGCTGAGACGCAGCCTGTCGAATTCGATTTGAAAGGCGCGTGGAGCTTTTCGCGCGCCTTTTTGCATGACCTGGATTGGTATTTGCAGTTGCGCTTCCTATCTCCCCTTCACCATCACAAGGACGGAGGACCATCCATATGATCGACGCCCGCAAGCTTCTTGACCAATTTCTGGGATCGCAGGTTCCAGGAATGCAAGGAACCGTGAAAGACCGAGCAACCCAGGCCATCAATCTCGCCAGGGACAATCCGATGGCGACGAGCGCGATTGCCGGCGTGCTGCTTGGCACGAAGACGGGGCGTCAGGTCGCCGGAAATGCGCTGGCGCTTGGTGGCCTTGCTGCCATCGCAGGCCTCGGCTATCAGGCCTACAAGAATTATCGCGATGGCAACCAGCCTCAGCCGGCGCCGCAATCGGCCCCGCAGACCGAGCCGCAGTTCCTGCCGCCGCCGTCGGATTCCGGCTTCAGCACGGCGCCGGCAGTCGCGACCAACGACTTCACACTGTCGCTCGTCAGGGCCATGATCGCGGCTGCCCGCGCCGACGGCCATATCGATGATACCGAACGTCAGCGTATTCTCGGCAAGGTTCAGGAGGCCGGTGTCGGAGCCGAGGCGGAAGCCTTCTTCCAGCGCGAACTTGCCAATCCCGTCGATCTCGACGCCATCGTCGCCTCCGCGAAGACGGAAGAGCAGCGCGTGCAGGTCTATACCGCGTCGCGGCTGGCGATCGAGCCGGATTCACGGGCCGAGCGCGGTTATCTCGATCTGCTGGCTGGAAGGCTCGGCCTAGCCGATGCGCTGGTCGATCATATCGAAGCGACGGTTGCGGGCGCCAAAGTTCAGCTGTGATTGATAGGGCCGGTTGCCTTTGATTGGCAGCTGGCCTAAGCCTTCGCCGGAACTCATGTCAGGGCGTCAGGGATGGCTACATTGACGGACAAGAAAAGCGAAACCCGCTCGGCGGCGATCGCGGCTGGTATTATTTTGCTGGTCGCGACAGCCGTTCTTTACCTGATGCCGAATGTCATCGTCTGGCTCGGAGACATTTCACCATGGCTCGGCACCGGCTTCGGCGTGCTGGTCATTCTGGCCTTCTTCTTCGTGTTCTGGATGCGAGCGCGCTATCAGCGTCGCAATGGGCCGTAAGCTCCGATGCAAGGCTCTCTTCTGAATTCTTTCGGAAAATCGCTCAGTTCTGCAGCGAGGCCCCGAGCAGAATGATGCCCGTGCCGATGACGAGCAGCGCGCCGAGAATTTCGATGCCGTTGCTCACCCAAACCGAAAGTCTCGAGCCCTTGCCGGTGAAGCGGACGGCGGTGCCTTTCGCGAAGACGGCGATGATGGCAAGCAGCGAGACGGTGAGCGCCGTGCCGATGGACATGGCGAGGACCGATAGCAGGCCGCCAAGATAGAGCCCGTTCAACATCGAAAAGGTCATGACCAGCAGCGCGCCCGAGCACGGACGCAGGCCGACTGCGGCGATGGCGGACCAGGCTTCGCGAGCACTGAACTTTTCGTTCGACAACATCTTCGGATCGGGAAGATGGGCGTGGCCGCAGGTCTCGCAGTAAGCGCCGTCGCTGGTCTTATGGGCGGGATCATAGCATTGATAGCCGCTGGCAGCGGGTATCGCGGCGCTGCTGCGCGCAAAACCTCTTGCCGAATCCGTGCCCGTTGCGGCTCCCTCGAACAGCGAGAGGCTGATTGGCCCCGCCGATGTCGCGAGCTGCATTTCCTGACGCTGCGCCCGGCTCTGCATCATCGCCCGCAGCTTACGGAACAAGAGCCAGCTGCCAAACAGGATGACCATGATGAAGCTTGTGATCTCCATAGCATTGGTCGCCATCGTCATGGTGATGCCGGAACCGCGCAGGACGAAATAGGCGGCGCCGACGACGAGGACGGCAACGAGGCCCTGAATGAGCGCAGAGACGAAGGAGATGCCGATGCCGCGCTTCAGCTCGATCTCGTTGGCGACCATGTAGGAAGAAATCACAGCCTTACCATGGCCCGGCCCGGCTGCGTGGAAGATGCCATAGGCGAAGGAAAGGCCGATCAGCGTCCAGAGCTGCCATGGGTCCTGGCGCATGGCTTCGATGGACTTGGTGAGCGCACGGTAGAAAGCCTGTTGCTCGTAGTTCACATAGAGGAAGATCGGCGCAAGCGGCCCGCCCATCGGCTGGAAGCTCGGCTCGGCCGTGCCAATGCCAAGTGGCGAGCCTGCGGCATGGGCGAAGCTGGCTGCCGCCAGAAGGGCGAATATTGCCGCGGGGACGAGCTTCTCTAGTCGCGAAATCAGCATTGCACATCTATCCGCGTTGCAAAGAGTTTCGACATGGTCGTTCCCGTCGGATCGTTGAAGAAGGCATCCGTCAAGGTGGATTTGTTCTCGGCAATGACTTCATCCGGATTGGGCCGGACGACCTTATGCGTGCAGCTTTTGAAGGCGTCGCCCTCCGTCACCAATTCATTGTCGCTCGGGAAATCGATCGAGGTATAGAGCGTCGGGTCGTAGATGCCGAAGCTCAGCTTGTTGCCCTTGGCGAGCGGCATCGGCTCGGCCGGTTTGACGGCGAAGAACATCAGGAGCTGGCCATCGCGGAAGTCGACATTGATGACATCGGGCTTGTTCACCTTGATTGCTTTGCCATTGAGCGTCAGGTTTGCATAATAATCGTAGTCCGCCAGAGACTCGCGCACCGTCTTGCCAACCTCTTTCAGCTCGTCGGGATCGAGCTTGAGGTTGGTGTTCTTGTCGAAATCCATGAGGACGGAGGAGGAGAACACTTCGTCGAAACGCCAGACATTGCGCAGTTCCTGCACGTTGCCATCCGTGCCGGCCAGCACTTCCAGGCGGGCTTCCACGAAAATATGCGGATGCGCCGATGCTGTGGCCGGCACGAGCAACAGGCCGCCGGTCAGGGCAACAGCGTAGGCGGTCGTGGATTTTCTCATGCGTCCGATAGATTTCGCGAGCATTGATTCACTTCGTTTTCTGGTCAGGAAATGAGACGGAATTGGGACCGGCCAACCAACCTCGGCCGTTCAGCCGTTCTTGCGGAACCAGTTGTGCAGGTAATCCACAAAGATGCGCACCTTGGCGGGGAGGTAGCGGCGATGCGGATAGACGGCATAGATGCCGCGATCCGTCGGAAGGTAATCGTTGAACAGCGTCAGCAACTGTCCGCTTTCGATCGCCTTGCGGCCGATGAAATCCGGGACAATGGCAACGCCGAGATCGGCGAGTGCTGCACGCAGCGTCGCATGCGGGCTATTGACCTCGAGCGTGCCGTTGATGGCGACGTTGAAGGTCGTGCTGTCGGCATCGACGAAGCGAATAGTGCCCTGCGAGCGGGTGTTGGTGTCGATGATGAAGGGAATGCGCGTAAGGTCAGTCGGATGTTCCAGCGTCGGATAGCGCTGAAGAAATGCCTCGGTTGCGCAGAGATGGACGCGGAAATCGGAAATCTTGCGGGCGATCATGCCGGAGTCTTCAAGCTTGGTGATGCGCACGGCGACATCGAAGCCTTCCTCGATCAGATCGACGAAACGGTCGTCGGCGGCGATCTCCAGTGCGAGATCGGGATTCTCCTTGGCGAAGTCGATCAGCGATTGCCCGACATCGGCATCGACGAAGGTGCGCGGCACGGAAACGCGCAGCCGACCTTTGAGCTGCTGATTGTTCTCACGCACGAGATCGGCGAGATTGTCGATCTCCTTCAGGATGTCCGAGGCGGTGCGATAATAGGTATGGCCGGCCTCCGTCATGGAGAACTGACGTGTGGTGCGGTTCAAGAGCAGCGCGCCCAGCTCGTCTTCCAGTTCGCGGACATATTTGGACAGCAGTGCCTTGGAGCGGCCGGTCTTGCGCGCAGCCGCCGAAAATCCCTCGGCTTCGACCACGTCGATAAAGGCGCGAATCCGGGTCAAAGTGTCCATGCTGAAGCCTCCCGCTAACTGTTTCCGGATGTTGAACAAAATGCTTTGATTTGTTCAATTATTTTTTTCGGGCATGGCTGAAAAATTTTCTTGATTATTACGGCGAATATTCCTATTTCCCGATCAGCCCAAAGTCGCACGTGCCCGTGGGTGTCCGCCGATCCTCGATGTGGTGAGAAAATCGGTAAGGTACCTGGAACTAACCCCTCCAGTCGCTATTTCGGCCAACCGAAAAATGCGAGGACATCTGAAGCAACGACGGTGCGGGCCTTTTTGTTCTCTCCCGGCTTTCCATCAGCCGGGGATACTGAAGAGGCACACCTTCATTGCCGGAAGTGCGGTTGGGATATTCCCTCCAATCCATGGCAGACAAAGCGAATTAGCGCCGCTTGCGGCACTCGTTCATCATCCGCGCTTCGCGCATTTGCATGGTACCGGGGTCTCCACCGGCTGGTTCCTGAGCAAATGAGCGTCGCCCTTTGTCCTCTGGGTTTTCCCCGGAGCCTTTGGAATTGAAAGGGAATTGACATGACCACGCAACGTATTCGCGATTTCCTCGCTACCCGACGTCCGGACGGTCCTTGCCTGGTGGTCGATCTCGATGTTGTCCGCGACAATTTTCACGCCTTCCGCCATGCCATGCCGGACAGCGCCATCTACTACGCCGTCAAGGCCAATCCAGCTCCGGAAGTGCTGCGTCTGCTCGCAAGCCTCGGCTCCAACTTCGATTGCGCGTCCGTCGCTGAAATCGAAATGGCGCTCGATGCCGGTGCGACCGCGGCCCGCATTTCTTTTGGCAACACCATCAAGAAGGAGCGCGATGTCGCCCGTGCGCATGCGCTCGGTATCAACCTCTTTGCCGTCGACAGCCATGAGGAAGTCGAGAAGATTTCCCGTGCCGCGCCGGGCGCCCGCGTGTTCTGCCGCGTGCTGACGGATGGTGAAGGCGCCGAATGGCCGCTGTCGCGCAAGTTCGGCTGCGTTCCGCAGATGGCCGTCGACGTTCTCGTCTACGCACATCAGCTGGGTCTGGAATCCTACGGCGTGTCTTTCCACGTCGGCTCGCAGATGACCAAGGTTGATGCCTGGGACGATGCTCTTGCCGATGCCAAGCGCGTTTTCGTCTCGCTCGCCAAGCAGGGCATTCACCTGCAGATGGTCAATATGGGCGGTGGTTTCCCGACCAAGTACCTGCGCGACGTTCCGTCGGCGGAGGCCTATGGCAAGGCGATCTTTGCGTCTCTGCGCGCCCATTTCGGCAACCAGATCCCGCACACGATCATCGAGCCGGGCCGCGGCATGGTCGGCAATGCCGGCGTGATTAAGGCTGAAGTCGTCCTGATTTCCAAGAAGTCGGACAACGATGCTGCTCGCTGGGTTTCCTCGACATCGGCAAGTTCGGCGGTCTGGCTGAAACTATGGACGAAGCGATCCGCTATCCGATCCGTACGACGCGTGACGGCGACGAGATGGAGCCATGCGTCATTGCCGGCCCGACCTGCGATTCGGCCGACGTGCTTTACGAGAAGAACCTCTATCCGCTGCCGGTGTCGCTCACCATCGGCGACGAGGTCCTGATCGAAGGCACCGGCGCCTACACCACAACCTACTCGGCTGTGGCGTTCAACGGTTTCGATCCGCTGAAGGCCTATATCATCTAAGGTCTGACAAAGCCGCCCCCGTAGCCAGCCGGGGCGGCACACTCACAATTCCCTTTAGCACCGCTGATAACGGTATTGGGCACGGGAGGCCGAGATGGCCGCTGTTCTTGATTCTGTCCGCGCATTCTTTGCGCCGTCCACTTTCACCCTCGACCTGGAAAATGCAGGCGATGTCGTTGCGCGCGAAAACCTTCTGGATCGCGCCATGGGTCCCGACCGCCGCAAGAAGTCGTCCGAGAAGCTCCGCCAGGGCCGCGTGCCGGCTGAGGGCCTGGCACTGGTCGCGCGTGATCGCGCTGGCCATGTTATCGGCACGGTTCGCCTCTGGAACGTCGAAGCCGGCGTCGATCGCGAAACCCGTCCGGTCGATGCGCTGCTGCTCGGTCCGCTGGCGATCGATCCCGCCTATGAAGGCAAGGGCATCGGCTCGGCGCTGATGCGCGCAGCCATCATGGAAGCCAAGAAGCGCGGTCACGGCGCGATCCTGCTCGTCGGCGATGCGCCGTATTATGAGCGCTTTGGTTTCTTTGCCGCAAAGACCCGCCATCTTGTCATGCCAGGTCCATTCCAGCGCGAGCGCTTCCTGGCTCTCGAGCTCAAGGAAGGCTGGCTCGATAGCGCCGCCGGCATGATCGTCGCCAGCGGCCGCAAGCTCGCGCAGCCGCCGATATCAAAGGCTGCGTAAAGCGCCCGAACATCCCGAAGTATATAAGGCTTCCGCCCGTCCGGACGGAGGCCTTTTTATTTGGCTGCCTTCACGTTGTCCTTCGCCGGGTCGTATCCATCCGTCAGCGTTTTCAGGAAAGCGACGACGTCGGCGATCTCGGCATTAGTCAGGGCAGGGGCATCGCCGAGCTTGCGGTTCATCGGCGCGTCGATGACGTCGATATTGGGCTGGTACTGTGCCGGCAGGTCATCATATTTCAGCACCTTGCCGCTCGCATCCCTGGGATAGATTTCCTCCGGATTGGTGTCGCGCTTGACGTAGAAGCGGGTGACATCCTCCAGTGTGCGGTAGACGCCATTGTGGAAGAAGACGTGGCGGGTAGCGACATTGCGCAGCGTCGGCGTCTTGAAGAGCCCGCAATTCTGCTGCTGTGCGGAGTAGGTATCGTTGCGCAGCGGGCCGCAAATGCCGGTGTCATAGTAATGCGCATCGGCATTGGCCGGAATGGCTGGGTTGCGAGGCACGCCCAAAGCCTCGAATTCGAAATCGGTGAAATTCGGCATCTGCCCGTCGCCGGTCATCTTGTCGAGATGGCAGGAGGCGCAATTGCCCTTATTCGCGTCGTCGAACAACTTCAGACCCCGCGCTTCCTCATCCGTCAGCACCGCCTTGCCGCGCAGATAGTAATCGTACTTGCTGGTATAGGGATGGAAGGAGTTTTCCTCGATCTGGTAGCGGGCGAGCGCAAAGCCGATCTCGGAGATCGTCATGTCCCGATCGTTGAGGATATTGTCGCCGAAGAGCGCCGAAATCTCCTTGCCGTAACCCTCTTTCAGCTTGGCATAGACGGTGGCCGCATCGGCATTCGCCATTTCGAAGGGCGAGATCATCGGCTGCAGGGCCTGTTCCTCCAGCGAATCGACGCGCCCATCCCAGAACATGCCACCCTGCGGCACGAGGTTTGTCGCAGCTGCATCGGCCTTGACGACCGCCTGGGCAGTCAGCGGGCCGGTGACGGCGGCGGGGGCATTGGCGAGAGCCACGCCCGATGCTTCCGTCATGGGCGAGGCTTCCGCGGCCTCGTCGGCAGCGCTCTCTTCTCCGATCGAGAAAGAAGGCGTCGACATCTTATAGGCGAGGCTGGGCACCGCACGGATGCCCGGCTGATCGAGATGCGGGCCACCGAGCTGGACGGCGAGGCCATTGGCCGGTGCATAGTGATTGGCCGGATCGTGGCAAGTCGCGCAGGACATCTGGCCGCCGCCCGAGAGCGACGGATCGAAAAACAGCTTCTTGCCGAGTTGCGCAACCGCGCTCAGCGGTGCTTGGTCATCATAGCCGTCAGTCGCTGTGACGTTTATGGCCGACTCGCTTGCCATGCCCACAGCCGCACCCGCGAGCGAGAGGCCCGCGAGTGGGAGGAGCGGCAGGAGACGGCGATAGGTCAAGGACATTTCCGTCTCCCTTATGGTTTTACGATGCCGGATTGCCGGTCTTCGGATCGAGGATCAGTTTCGGCGCATCACCCTTGGACCAGTCGAACATGGTGTTCAGCGAGCCCGAGAGCACATCGAAGGAGCCGCCGCCAAGGCGGGCGCCGGCCATCCAGTTGTCCTCGATGAAGCGCATAACGGAGGTCTGATCGGTCAGCGTGTGGTCGACGAAGTTGACCTTGGCATAAGGCGAAATCACGAGCAGCGGCTGGCGTGTGCCGTAGCCGCAGCGTCCCTGCGCCGGCTGGCCGTTGACGCCGGGCAGGGCAGTGCCGGTGGAACAGCTGTCGCCGCTCAGCACGTCGTAGCCTTTGACGGGGATTTTCGATGGATTGACGACCGCATGGGCATGGTCATACCAGCCATCGGAATCGTCGTAGAGGATAATGATGGCGGTGTCCTTCCAATCCGGCGAATCTTGCACGGTGTTGACCACTTGCGTCACGAATTCCTGTTCGTCGAGAGGGTCGGAATAGCCGGCATGGCCGTCCTGATAGGCAGGTGCCTTCAGGAAGCTGATCGTGGGCATGTTGCCGTTCTTCAGCGCCGCATAGAAGTCGGTCATGTCATACTGGTGATTGGCCGCATCGGTCGTCCCGATCGCCGCTACCGAAGAGGGGCGCGCATGCGTCGGGTTGGCGGTAGAGGCATAGTACTGGAATGGCTGGTGATGCGGAATGTAGTCGGTGTAATTGACCTTGGTGATGGTCGACGTGGTCGCGCGCTTGCAACCTGTCGTGCCGTCCGGGTTGGTCGCCGTCAGATCGAAACCGCCCTCGAAGAAGCCCCAGGTGATCTTGTGCTCGTTCAGCATGTCGCCGATGTTCTTGCCATACATCAGTGCCGTCTGGCCGACCGAGCAGACGTCGCCGGTCGGATCGAAGTCGCTGATCGCAGTCCAGCCGCCATTGCCGTCAGGTACGATGCGGCCCTTCGAATAGGTGCCGTCGCTTTCCAGCGTATAGCCGGGCGGCAGGATGGCGCCGTTGGTCTGGCCGGAGATGAGGTTCAGCGCGCCGGGGGTCGAGGGGCCGAAATTGGTGGAGTAGGAATTGTCGCTCAGCGCATAGTGCTGGGCATAATTCCAAAGGGCCGTGACGGTGTTGCCGTCGTAATAGCCCATGACCTGCCCCTTGGTGCCGAAGGCGCCGGCTGCACCCTTGGTGCCGCGGCCGGTGTTGGCCGGGAAAAGGTCCATGGCGAAGTTGTTGTAGGCGGCCTGTTCGGCGGTATAGCCATGGTTCTGTGACTGGGTTGCCGCCTGCGTACGATCGAGCCGGAAGGGGGCAGCCGCATCGGCGCCGTTTGCCGTGTTGGTCTTGTTCGGATTGTTGTCGAGAAGACCGGCATTGGCGAGCGTGTTGATATCTGTCGGCGTGTTGTCGGCCGCCTTGAACGCCGGTTCGCCGTCGACATTCGCTGCCTTGGGGTAGGTCGCGAAATAATGGTCGAAGGAGACGTTTTCCTGGAAGATCACGACAAGATGCTTGATGGGAGTCGCAGTATTCGGTGCTGGGCTCAAGTCAGCGGCACCGGCGGTGGAACAGAGCAGAACAAGGCCAAGCGCGCTGCCGGCTATAAGGGCGGCGCGACGTGAAAGACTGGTCATCGTCATATCCTCTTCGAGTGGGGGCATTGCTCCGGCGCATTTGCGTCACGCCGGGCATAGAGAACCCTTTCGAGCTATCAATGGAGTATGACAGTTCCATGAAGGGTGCGGAGAGGGGATATCGCTCTCGCTGCCTTGTTTCCGGCAATCTATTGATTCTGCTGTGTCGGGCAGAAAGAAGGGGGAAGATGTCCGGCCGTCGTGTCTACGATGCTACCTTATGCCACGGGTAGGGGTCACCACGCGCTCACGGTTCGAGACGGCCCGATAAGCCTCAAGGCGGCCACCGTCTCTCAATGATCTAGATATTCTGGTCCATCGTTTCGGCCGGAATCTCGTCGGCACGATGGATGCGCACGACCACGGCCGGGACGCCGGCGACAGTGCAATGCGGCGGCACGGGTTTGACCACGACGCTGCCCGCGGCAACCTTGCTGAAGGCGCCGACTTCGATGTTGCCGAGGATCTTCGCGCCGGCGCCGATCATGACGCCGTGGCGGATCTTCGGGTGACGGTCGCCGCTTTCCTTGCCGGTGCCCCCAAGCGTGACGTTCTGCAGGATGGAGACCTCATCCTCGATGACGGCGGTTTCGCCGATGACGATGCCCGAGCCGTGGTCGAGCATGATCGAGGTGCCGATCTTCGCGGCCGGGTGAATATCCGGGCCGAAGACGAGCGAGGCGAGATTGGAGAGCCAGCTTGCGATTTCCTTGCGGCCCTCCGTCCAGAGCGCATGGGCGATGCGGTGTGTCTGCAGGGCATGGAAGCCCTTAAGGTTCAGAAGCGCATGCAGATAGGTCGTGCAGGCCGGGTCGCGGGTTCGCACTGCGAGAAGATCCGCTTCGGTCGCCTGCAGGATGGCAGGATATCGCACCAGCACGTCGGAAAGCAGCGAAAGCATGTCGCCATGCTCGATCCTGACAACGCAGAGCCGTGCCGCCAGTACGTTGGCAAGGCTTTCAGCATCGGAGTTCCCGCCAAGCAATTGCGCTCGCAGCAGAGGAGCGAGCGTCGGCTCGCGCGCAGCAAGCTCGGCTGCTTCGCAGCGGATCACATCCCAGACGTTTTCGGCTGGGGCAGGTATATTGCCGGCAACTGCCGTTCGTGGCTGGGGCATGATCCTGTCTCTCTGCATCTCATTGTTTTCACGCAATACCGGACGGAAAACCGCTGCGCAGTTTTCCTGGAATCGCTTTAACCGGAAATGTCCACGACGCCGCAGTCGCCGGCTTCGGAGGCAAAGGCGAGCAACTTGCCGGACTTGCTCCAACTCATCGATGTGATCGCACCCTTGCCGGGCCGGCGCAGAAGCGCTTCCTTGGCGTCGCCGATGCGGACCGCGAGGATCATGCCGTCGATGAAGCCGATGGCGAGAATATCCTCGACGGGATGGAATTTCACCGAGGTCGCCATGATGTTGGCGCGTGTGCCGAGCTCCAGCGGCGCCTTGCCCATCGGGCCATCCTTGCCCTGGAAGGGCCAGACGATAGCGGCTGGCGCGCCGGAGGAGGCAAGCCATTTGCCCTTGTTGGACCAGGAGAGCGACTTCACCTTGGCGGGATAGCCGGTCATGCGCATATGGCGGGCTTCGGCACCCGGCTTCGCATCCATCTTCCAGCCGTGCAGGGCATTTTCCTGCATGGTCGTGACGATGAACTGGCCATCCGGCGAGAAGGTGACGCTGGTGTGGGCACCCTTCCATTCGAGATTGACCGGCGGCGCGCTCATGCCCACCCAATGAAGGGATACGCCGTTATAGCGGGCGACGGCGATACGCAGGCCCTTGGGAGCGAAGGCGATGCCTTCGACGGTGCGTTCTTCCGGGAACTCTTTCGTCGTCCCGTCGGAGAGCCGTACGAAGGTGCTCTTGCCATAGGAATAGGCGACGGCGCCTTGCGGGCCGGCTGCCAGCTGGCTGATCCATTTGCGCGGCGCTTCGGCCAGTACCGTCGTGTTGCCATCGGAGGCGATCCGCAGGACCTTGCCGTCCTCGCCGCCGGAAATCAGGCTCTCGCTATAGGGATCGCGGATGCAGGTCAGCATCCCATGATGAGCTTCGGTGATCTTCTCCCCGCCTTCCAGGCGATGGACTGCGCCGGCAGCGCTGGCGAAGAAGGGGGTATCACCTAAAAATTCGACGGCCAGAACGTGGCCGTCGATATCAAGCGGAGCAACAGTCGGCATCAGGCGGACGCCTCGCACGCCTTGAAGCTGGCTTCCAGTTTTTCTCGGTCGAGCTCGCGGCCGATGAACACCAGGCGGCTTTCATGCTTCTCGCCGTCTTTCCAGGCGCGCTGATGATCGCCTTCGATGATCATGTGCACGCCCTGGACGACGTAGCGTTCCGGATCGTCCTTGAAGGCGATGATGCCCTTGAGGCGGAGGATATTCGGGCCTTGCGTCTGTGTGACCTTCTGGATCCAGGGGAAGAAGCGCTCGGCATTCATCTCGCCGCCGCGCAGCGAAACCGACTGAACGGTGACGTCGTGGATCGGCGAAGGCGCGTGGTGGTGATGATGGTCGTGATCGTGATCGTGGTGATGATGATCGTGGTCATGATCATGATGGTGGTGGTGATCATGATCGCAATCCGGGCCGCAGACATGATCCTCATGGCCGTGCTCGAGGAAATGCGGGTCGTTCTCGAGCGCGCGTTCCAGGTTGAAGGCGCCCTGGTTCAGGACGCGGGCAAGATCGACGCCGGAGCGGGTCGTCTTGTAGACGCGGGCGGCCGGGTTGATCGCGTGGACGATGTCCTCGATCTGGGCCAGCTCTTCCGGCGTTACGAGATCCGACTTGTTGATGACGACGACGTCGGCAAAGGCGATCTGGTCTTCGGCTTCGCGGCTGTCCTTCAGTCGCAGCGGCAGATGCTTGGCATCGACGAGCGCGACGACGGCATCAAGCTCGGTCTTGGCGCGGACATCGTCATCCATGAAGAAGGTCTGGGCGACGGGAACCGGATCGGCAAGGCCTGTCGTTTCGACGATGATGCCGTCAAAGCGGTCGGGACGGCGCATCAGGCCTTCGACGACGCGGATCAGGTCGCCGCGAACGGTGCAGCAGACGCAGCCATTGTTCATTTCGTAGATTTCTTCGTCCGACTCGACGATCAGGTCGTTGTCGATGCCGATCTCACCGAATTCGTTGACGATGACGGCGTATTTCTTGCCGTGATTTTCCGAAAGGATGCGGTTCAGCAGCGTCGTCTTGCCGGCGCCGAGATAGCCGGTGAGAACGGTGACGGGAACGGGCTTTTGCGTGGCTGTTTCGGTCATGGGAGCCTCGAAATATGGAAGGTTGCCCCGGGGAGCAGATATTGGTCGGGTTCCATATAAGGAGTTGGAGACGTCAGTTCAAAGGCTTTTGTATGTTATAAGATCACATTGGATTGCGGAGAGGCGATTTGACCGCATAGTCACGACAGCGTCGACACATCGAAGCGGTCGACATCTTCAAGCAGTTCGACGAGACCTTTGACAGCGTGCGAGATCAGCCGTTCACCCTTCTCCGCCGTTGCGACGCCGGCATTGCCGGCGACGCCTCGTGCGCTCAGATCGGACATTTTCCAGCCGAAAGCGTGAGGGCCGTAGGCGCGCAGATGTTTGAAGCCCTTGATAAACTCGGATTGGCGCGATGGGAAATTCGCCGTCTTCAACATGTCCACCTTCTCCGGATGGAGGGCGAGCATGACCGATGTCTCGATATCGCCGCCGTGAATGTCGATGGCCTTGTCGTCCGGCGAGATCAGCCCATCCGGCACGCCGAAACGCGTCCAGCTGGTGGCGACCGCCAGCATGTCGAAGCGCACGCGCGCTTCCGTCGCCACGAGGGTCATCAGCGGCGAGTTGCCGCCATGGGCGTTCAGCATGACGAATTTACGAATGCCGAGATTGTTCATCTTCTCGGCAATGCCGAGCCACCGCCGAACAGCTTCGTCAAAAGCCAACGTCCGCGTACCGACGACATCCATATGCTCGATGGAATAGCCAACCGGCTCGACGGCGAGAAAGGTGACCGGCAGGTTTGCGGGCAAGGCAACCTTGAGACGCGACACGATTCCTCCCGCGATGAGCGCGTCGGTTTCGAACGGCAAATGTGGGCCGTGTTGCTCATAGGCGCCAAGTGGCAGTACGGCGATCCATTTTCTTCGCTCTTCGGGCGTCAATGTTTCATCATTGTCATCGAAACATGGCAAAGGATGCGCCATCTGAGGATGTACCTCTTGTTTATGTCAGTAACCTGCGCAATGTCATAGCGTGATGACTTAGCGGCGAAAAGGTCAACGGAATCACGATGGGCAAAAAGAACAAGGTCGGGAAGAAAAGTAAGTCAGGTAAGAAGAAGGATCACCGGGACTACACGCTTGCCGATCTGTCGCCGGCCTTGACGCAGGCGGCGCGGTCCATGCGCACGGTGATAACGCGCAGCCTGACGGCGAGCGGCCTCTATGCCGGACAGGACGGTGTCATTCTTGCGCTCGCGGCAAGCGATGGTCTTCCGGCCGGTACGCTGGCCCAGAAGCTCGGCGTCAAGGCGCCGACGATGACGCGCACGATTGGCCGCATGGAGGCGCAAGGCTTTGTCGAACGGCGGCCGGATGCCGACGATGCCCGCCTGACCAAGGTCTATCTGACGGAAGCAGGGCGAAACAGCGTCAGCGAGATCGAAAGTTCGGCGGCAAGCTGTGATGAGCTTGCGACACGCGGCTTCTCGGAAAAAGACATCCGCTCGCTTGTGCGCCTGCTTAAGACGATCGAGCATAATCTCCAGGCCGGCGACGATGGCGAGGATGAAGACGAATTCTGAGAATCCTCGAGAATTCGTGTTGCGCGGCGTGATTAAAGCTTTTAATTAAAGATTTTAAATTCCGGAATCGTAAAACGAACGGGATATGTTACGGCTGCGTTTCACGGGGAGGGCGCGCGTGGCGCAAAAGATAAAGCTTTCTACAATTGCGGAAACGCTGGGCATTTCAACGGCAACGGTATCTCTGGCCTTACGCGACAGCCCATTGGTTGCGGTCAATACCCGCGAGAAGATCAAGGATCAGGCCCGCGCGCTGGGCTATATCTACAATCGCCGCGCGGCGAGCCTGAGGACATCCCGATCGGGCATCATCGGTGTCGTTGTTCATGACATCATGAACCCCTTCTACGGGGAAATCCTGAAGGCGATCGAAAGCGAGCTCGATCGCAGCCGCCACACCTTCATCCTTTCCAATCACTATGATTCCGTCGAAAAGCAGCGGACCTTCATCGAGACACTGCTGCAGCTCGGTGGCGACGGCGTCATCATGTCGCCGGCAATCGGGACGCCGCCGGAAGATTTCGAGCTGGCGGAAGAAAACGGCATGCCGGCCATCCTCGTCGCGCGACAGATCGAGGCGCTGGATCTGCCGACCTTTCGCGGTGACGACAGCTACGGGATCTCCCTTGCGACCAATCACCTGATCAGCCTTGGCCACCGCTCCATAGCGATGATCGGCGGCACCGATCAGACTTCGACGGGGCGCGACCGCTATCAGGGCTATGTGAATGCGCTGCGCAAGGCGGCCATCGAGGTCGATCCCAATCTGCGTATTCCCGGCGCACGTTCCAAGCAGGGCGGCTTCGAGGCGGCGGTGCATTTCCTGTCGCTGCCGCAGAAGCCGACGGCGGCCGTCTGCTGGAATGACCTGGTCGCCATCGGTCTCATGAACGGCATTTCGCGCGCTGGCCTCGTTCCCGGGCGAGACATTTCGGTCACCGGCTACGACGATCTGGAGGAGGCGGCGATCGCAACGCCGGCGCTGACCACGGTCTGGAACGGTCAGGCCGAGGTCGGAAGGCTTGCAGCGCGCGCGCTTTTGGATAGGCTGGCGGGAAGCCATGAACCGGACGGGATTCATCTGATCAAGCCGGAAATGCGCATCCGCCAATCGACGGCGCCTTATAAAGCTCGCTAGCAGCGGTTCGGCGCCGAACTGTCTCTCAAGAGGAAAGAATCCATGTCCGATAGTCGCATCGCCGTCCTCGTTCCGGGGAAGATACACCCGCGTGTCCTCGAAAGGCTCGGAAACCAGTTCGATATCGTTTCCGTCGAACGCGATGGCGGTCCGAAGGTTGATGCGGAAACCGCGGCCCGCATACGCGGCGTTGCCGTTGCAGGCAGCTTCGATGCCGGCTGGATCGATGCCTTTCCGAATGTCGAAGTCATCGCCAATTTCGGCGTCGGCTATGATGGCGTAGACGTCAAGCACGCCGCCTCGAAGGGGATCGTCGTTACCAATACGCCTGACGTCCTGAACGACGAGGTCGCCGATACCGCGATCGCCTTGCTCCTGAACACGCTGCGGCAGTTTCCGAAGGCGGAGACCTGGCTGCGCGAGGGGCGCTGGACGAGGGAAGGGGCGTTTCCGCTGTCGCCTTTTTCCATGAAAGGACGCCGCATCGGCATCAACGGTCTTGGCCGCATCGGCCTGGAAATCGCGAGAAGGCTGGAGCCGTTCAAGGTGAAGATCGGCTATCACACCCGCACGCCGCGCGATTCGCTGCCCTATGACTACTATCCAACGCTGCTGGAGATGGCGCAGTCGGTGGACACGCTGATTTCGATCGTGCCGAAGACGCCGGAGACGCACAAGGTCATCAATGCGGACATCCTCTCGGCGCTTGGGCCGCAGGGCGTGTTCATCAATGTCGGCCGCGGCTGGTCCGTCGATGACGACGCGCTGATAACGGCCCTCGGCAATGGAACACTTGGTGCTGCCGGTCTCGACGTCTTCTACGACGAACCGAATGTCCCAGCCGGATATCTCTCGCTGACCAATGTTTCGCTGCTGCCGCATGTGGCCTCGGCCTCGGTGCCGACGCGCGATGCCATGGCCGATCTTGTTGCTGACAACGTCATCGAATGGTTCGCTAGGGGTGAGCCTGTGACGCCGGTGCCGGAAACGCCGGTCAAACCGCGCGGCTGATCAGACGGCTTTTTGCTGATACGGAGCGGCCGCAGGTCGCTCCTTGCTCGCAGCATAGTCGCGCACCGCATCGCCGAAGGCGGTGAAGAGCTTCAATGATGAGGAATCCGTCTCGGCCCAATATTCCGGGTGCCATTGTACGCCGACGGCAAAGGCCTTGGCGCCAATGACGGAGACAGCCTCGATCGTGCCGTCCTCAGCCAGCGCTTCCACCTGCAGTCTAGGCGCCGTATCGGCAATCGCCTGGCGATGCAGCGAATTGACACGCACTTCACCCGACCCAACGACGCGGGCGATGCAGGAGCCTTCCTTGACGAAAACGCTCTGGCGGATCGAATACATGGTATCGCGATCGACGTTCGGCGGCCTGCGGTGATCCCAGATGCCCGGCTGTTCCTGGATTTCGCTTGCCAGCGTGCCGCCAAGCGCGACGTTCAGCTCCTGAATGCCGCGGCAGATGGCGAGCATCGGAATGGCGCGGTCGATCGCGCGGCGGATGAGCGGCAGCGATGTCGCATCGCGCGCCGGGTCGAAAGGGCCATCGCTGTCCGTTGCTTCTTTTCCATAGAGAGACGGATGCACATTGGTCGCCGAACCGGAAACGAGCAGCCCGTCCACCCGGTCGAGAATGGCGTCCGCCTCGTTGCCGTCCTCCAGCGCGGGAACGATCAGCGCCATCAATCCCGCAGCCTTCACGGCAGCGCGTACATATTGCAGCTGCACCGCATGCCAGCTGGTGCCATCGAACTCGCGGATATCGGCGGGAATGGCGATGATCGGTCTGGGCATGCTAGGCTCCGAAGGCTGCAGACATTTGTTCGTTGGACCTCTGGACGATCATGATGTCAATCCAAAGGCATGTTATCCATGTCACGAATCTACGCGAAGTCGGCGCAGGCAGCAACGTGCAGCGGCGTCCATAAGGCTTTGTTTCCCCTCGTCATGCGGATGTACAGGAATCGCCATAATGCGGTGTAAGAGAGCTAACTTGAAAGACTGGGTGCGGCGTGGTTAGTTCCATCGCTTGCGCCGTGACGGGGAGCGTGCCGCTCCTCAGCAATGCCGTCCGTATGGGAGAATTCGATGGATCGCCGTTCCTTCATCAGGCGGGCAGGAGCCGTTGGCGCAGGTGCCGCCGCTTCTGCGCTTGCGACCCCGGCCCTTGCCCAGGAATATCCGAAGATCACCTGGAAGATGACCTCCTCCTTCCCCAAGAGCCTGGACACGATCTATGGCGGCGCGGAGGATATTGCCGCGCATGTTTCAGACGCGACCAACGGCAATTTCCTCATCCAGACCTATGAGGCCGGGGAGATCATTCCCGGCGCACAGGCGGCCGATGCGGTCAGCGCCGGCGCCGTCGATGCCGCGCACACTTGCTCCTATTATTTCTGGCAAAAGGATCCGACCTATGCCATCGGCACCGCGCTGCCCTTCGGCCTCAATGCCCGGCTGACCAACGCCTGGTTCTACCAGGGCAACGGCAACAAGCTGATGAACGAATTCTATGCCACACAGGGCATCTTGGGGCTTCCTGCAGGCAACACCGGCGCGCAGATGGGCGGCTGGTTTCGCAAGGAAATCAATACGCTCGACGATCTCAAGGGTCTGAAAATGCGCATTGCCGGTCTGGCCGGCAAGGTGATCGAGAAGATCGGCGTCGTGCCGCAGCAGGATATCGCGGTCAACGGTGTCTACGACGCGCTGAACAAGGGCACCGTCGATGCAGCCGAATGGGTCGGACCCTATGACGACCTGAAGCTCGGGCTGCAAAAGATCGCGAAGTATTATTATTATCCTGGCTGGTGGGAGGGCGGCGCCGTGGTGCATGCCTTTTTCAACCTGGAAAAATGGAATGCCCTGCCGAAGCCTTACCAGACAATTCTCGGCGATGCATGCGCCTTCGCCAACACCAACATGCTGGCGAAATACGACGTCAAAAATCCGCAGGCGCTGAAGGAAATCGTGACACAAGGCGTGACGCTCAGGCCCTTCAGCCAGGAGATCATGGAAGCCTGTTTCCAGGCAGCCGGCGCGCTCTATGCCGATCTCTCGAAATCCAACGATTATTTCAAGCGTATTTATGAGGACCAGGTCGTCTATAAGAAGGATGCCTATCTGTGGATGCAGCTTTCCGAGTATACCTTCGATACCTTCATGATGATCCAACAGCGGGCAGGCAAGTTGTAATTGTATTTCATAATTCTTCGGCGATATACCGTTCCTTTATTAGTGATCTAACATCATATCAACGTGAACGTGTACCGAGAATCATTATGCCAGCGCGATGCTGGGCACAGTCGAGCTTCCATTTAAACTGCCGCTTTGAGGGGAAAATCTTTCCGGACGGGCCCAGTTCGGGCAAGTAAATTTTAAAGGGTTTCCACTACGGTGTCCGCCGCATCAGGGGAAGTCTGAATGAAGCCTCCAAGCCCGGACACCGTGCCGACGGATATTTATCTGTCGTTTGTCAGTTCGCTTTTCGGAAACCGGAAAACGCTCGTTACAGGCGTATTCGTTCATATCCTCATATATGTCCTCGTTTTTCTGAGCACATATGCCGGCATCTATCTGGCCTTTTGCGTGGCGTTTGCCGTCGTCTTCGGCTTACGGATTAATTTTTTCCGGCAATTCGACGCAGCCGACAAGAATGGCTTTACGCGCGCCGATATAGCCAGCTGGGAAACACGTTATGTCGTAGGCGCCGCGGCCACCGCCGCCATTCTTGGCATCGGAAGCGGCTATGCCATCCTCATCCTGCGCGATCCACTGGCGGAATTCATCTGCGTCGCCGTCACCATGGCGTCCATGGTGTCGATCGTCGGCCGTAACTACGGCTCACCTCGTGCGGTCGATCTTCAGATTCTGGCCTGCTGCGTGCCGATCGTCATCGCCTGCCTGCTGTCGCAGGAACTCTACAAGGGAGTCGCCTCCCTCATGCTCATCCCGTTCGGGCTGACGACGCGTGCGATGGCAAAGGGCATGCGCGAATTCCTCTACAGGAACATTGTCGCCTCCCGCGAGATATCGTTGATGGCCGACAGGTTCGACACCGCGCTCAACAACATGCCCCACGGGCTGTTCATGCTGGACGCCCAGAACAGGATTCTGATCGTCAATCGCAAAGCCTGCGAGCTCCTCAATTTTGCCGATCCGCAGCGGCTCAAAGACTGCGAATTCGACGTCGTTCTACGTTATGGCGCCCGTCACGCCTTCATCGACGGATCGCTTCCCGGGCTCATTCAGCGGCAGTTGGCCCAACTCGTCAGCGGCACGCTTTCCCGAACCCTCATTCAATTCAATGAGGATCAGTTTCTGGAATTTTCGGCCAGCCGGCGTGCCGATGGGATCGTCATCCTGATCTTTGAAGACGTGACGGTGCGTATTCGCGCTGAACGCAAGATCCTGCATATGGTGCGGTACGACCCTTTGACCGGGCTACCGAACCGTGAATATTTCGTGGACCAGGTCAAGGAAAAGCTGGCTGCGCGCAATCGGGAAAGCCGCATCGGCATCCTTGTTCTGGATATCGACGATTTCAAGCATGTCAACGATACCAAGGGGCATGTTGCCGGGGACCGTCTGCTGGTTGCCGTAGCCGAGCGTTTGAAGGCGCTTGCCGGCACGACAGCGCTTGTCGCTCGTCTCGTCGGCGATCAATTCGTGCTGTTCTTTCCGAATGAGGACGATGTTCCGGATATCGATGGCCGCGTCCGCGCCCTGCATGCGGCAATGGCCGGCACCTATGATGCGGAGGACAGCAGCTTTCGGGTTTCCGTCAGTGGCGGGTATATGACCATGCCCGGCCGGGAATTTCGCCCAGAGGAGTGGCAGATCAAGGTCGATCTCGCGCTCTTCGAGGCAAAATCACGGATGAAGGGCGGCTGCAGTGCCTTCGAGCAGGAGATGGACGCACGCTATGTCGAGCGGCAGACGCTGAAGGACGACCTGCGCGAGGCGGTGGAGGCCGGCAGGCTTCAAGCCGTCTACCAACCGATGTACACGCCGGATGGCTCCCGCATCGAATGCTGCGAGGCGCTCGCGCGCTGGATTCACCCGGAAAAGGGCTCGATTCCGCCCGATCTTTTCGTACAGCTTGCCGAGGAGATGAGCATTGTTGCCGGCATCACGCGCTTCATGGTCGACCAGGCCTGCAAAGATTGTGCTTCATGGCCGGCGCCACTCGCCGTTTCAGTCAATCTCTCGGCGCAGGATCTGCGCAATGACGAGATTGTCAAAATCGTGATCGCGGCGCTCGAGACGTCGGGACTTGAGCCCTCCCGCCTTCATCTCGAAGTTACCGAAAGCTGCCTGATGGACGAGGTAATAACCGTACGCTCCATTCTCGCGGATTTCCGGGCTAGGGGCATCACGATTGCGATCGACGATTTCGGAACGGGATTTTCCAGCCTCAGTTACCTCGATACGCTGCCGGTGGATGTCGTGAAGATCGACCGGTCTTTCGTTCGCGACATCACGACGGACAGCCGACGTTTCAAGCTGCTATGCGGCATCGTCGATCTCTCCCGCGCCCTCAGCCTGCATGTCGTGATCGAAGGTGTCGAGACGCTGGAGCAGCTGGCGTTGGTCGTCGAGCGAAACCTGGCGGATATCATCCAGGGCTATGTATTTTCCCCTCCGATAGCCCCAGAGCAAGTCGCCGAGAAGGTCGCCAGCCTCGACAGACGGCAGCTGGGAACCGGCAGGCTCTTCTCGCCCGAGGTCGTCCGATAGCCGGCGGCGGCGCTGTGGTCCGCAGGCATTTGGAATCCTCCGGCAATTCGATCGGCCTGCGCCATCTGCGACCTTCTCGTGCATTGCATTTTTCCTCGCTTTGTGTAACGCCTCGGTAGAGGAAAATTGGTTGCGACATCTCTCTTACAAGATATTGCAACTTTTGAGGATGAACCCCGGCTGGCAGTCTAGATCATCTGTCGGGGAGAGGATTGAGGGGAGATTTCTGAATGGCCGAACATCACACTGGACCTGCTGAAGTGGGTGCTCCCATGGACTACAAGGAGCATGAGAAGACCTACAATCTTTTCATCTCGGGCGCCAAGGTCGGGTCTGCGATCGTTGCCGCATTGTTGATCGCCATGGCGGCCGGTTTCTTTGGCCATGCCGGCTTTCTCGGCGGCGTCCTCATATTCATCGTTCTGACCATCGCCAGCGTCGTCCTGTTGCGCTGATATAACAGCGCTGACAGATGGCGGGCCGATCTCCCGCGCTTTCCCGTGATTCTGCAGGCTACAGCGCCGCCGCATCCAGGAGCGGCGCCGTCTGATGCGAGGTGTCGTCATTGAGCAATCTGGTTTTCGTGGCCAAGGAAAGCGTGGCGGAGGAGACGCGTGTTGCGGCGTCCGTTGAAACGGTAAAGAAGATGCGGAGCCTCGGTTTCGATGTCGTGATCGAAGCCGGCGCGGGTGGGTTTTCGCGCATCCCGGATGCCGAATATGAAGCCGTCGGTGCGCGGATCGGCTCCATCAAGGATGCGAAGGCCGCCGATGTTGTGCTCAAGGTCAGACGGCCGACGAGCAAGGAGATTTCCGGTTACAAGAACGGCGCCATCGTCATCGCCATCATGGATCCTTATGGCAATGAGGCAGCGCTTGCCGAGATGGCGCGTCGCGAGCTGACGAGTTTCGCCATGGAGTTGATGCCGCGCATCACCCGTGCACAGTCGATGGACGTTCTCTCTTCGCAGGCAAACCTCGCCGGCTATCAGGCCGTGATCGAGGCTGCTGCCGTCTATGATCGGGCGCTGCCGATGATGATGACGGCGGCGGGGACGGTGCCGGCGGCGAAAGTGTTCGTCATGGGGGCAGGGGTTGCCGGCCTGCAGGCGATCGCGACCGCGCGGCGTCTCGGCGCACAGGTCTCGGCGACCGACGTTCGTCCGGCTGCGAAGGAACAGGTCGCCTCGCTCGGAGCAAAATTCATTGCCGTCGAGGACGAGGAATTCAAGGCGGCGGAGACCGCCGGCGGCTATGCCAAGGAAATGTCGAAGGAGTATCAAGCCAAGCAGGCAGCTCTCGTCGCCGATCATATCGCCAAACAGGACATCATCATTACCACTGCGCTCATCCCCGGACGGCCGGCGCCGCGCCTTATCAGCCGCGACATGCTGAAGGCGATGCGTCCCGGCGCCGTGGCCGTCGACCTCGCGGTCGAACGCGGCGGCAATATCGAAGGCGCTGAGTATGGCAAGGTCGCCGAGGTCGAAGGCGTCCGCGTGGTCGGCTATCCCAACATGGCCGGCCGGATCGCGGCCAGCGCATCGGCTCTCTATGCGAAGAACCTCGTGACCTTTCTGGAGACGATGGTCGACAAGGATACGAAGAGCCTCGCCGTCAACCGGACCGATGAGCTGATCAAGGCGACGATGCTGACCGATGGCGGCGAGGTCGTGAACCCGAACTTCGTCGATCCCGACCAGCCGACGATCAAGAAGGGAGATCTCTGAGATGGCCAGTCAAGCGATGGATCAGGCACTGCAGCGATTGCATGATGCCGTTAACGCCGTCACGACCGCCGCAGCGCAGGCCCCGGAGACTGTGAGCGCGGCAACAGGCGGGGCAATCGATCCCTTCGTCTTCCAGTTCGCGATTTTCGTGCTGGCGATCTTCGTCGGCTACTATGTCGTATGGTCGGTGACGCCGGCCCTGCATACGCCGCTGATGGCGGTCACGAACGCCATCTCCTCGGTCATCGTCGTCGGTGCGCTGCTGGCTGTAGGCATATCGGCGAGCGGCCTTGCCACGGGCTTCGGTTTTGTGGCGCTGGTTCTCGTCTCGGTCAATATCGTCGGCGGCTTCCTTGTCACCCAGCGCATGCTGGCGATGTACAAGAAGAAGGACAAGTGAGGGCGGCATGCTGAGCAATATCGCGGCTTTCCTCTATCTCGTCTCCGGTGTGCTCTTCATCCTGGCGCTGCGCGGCCTGTCGCATCCGGCCACCAGCCGGCGCGGCAATCTCTACGGTATGATCGGCATGGGCATCGCCATTGCCACCACGCTTGTGCTGGCGACGCCATCCTTCGGCGGCTTCGTGCTGATCATCCTTGGCCTTGCCATCGGCGGCGGTGCGGGCGCCTATATAGCGCGCGTCATTCCGATGACCTCGATGCCGCAGCTCGTGGCAGGTTTCCATTCGCTGGTCGGTCTTGCGGCTGTCCTCGTCGCTGCTTCGGCGCTCTATACGCCATCCTCCTTCGGCATCGGCGAGATCGGGTACATTCACACCGAGGCTCGCATCGAGATGGCGATCGGCGTAGCGATCGGCGCGCTGACCTTCACCGGCTCGATCATCGCCTTCCTGAAACTCGACGGGCGCATGTCCGGCAAGCCGATCCTGCTGCCGAACCGGCATGTCATCAATGCTGCTCTGCTCGTACTCATCGTGTTCTTCATCATCAGCCTGGCGGCGAGCGAGAGCCATTTCGCTTTTTGGGCTGTCGTGCTGCTGTCGCTGGCGCTGGGCATACTTCTGATCGTGCCGATCGGCGGCGCCGATATGCCCGTCGTCGTGTCGATGCTGAATTCCTATTCCGGCTGGGCGGCGGCCGGTATCGGCTTCACGCTCGGTAATCTCGCGCTCATCATCACCGGCGCGCTTGTGGGATCCTCGGGTGCGATCCTGTCCTACATCATGTGCAAGGGCATGAACCGCTCTTTCATCTCCGTCATTCTCGGTGGTTTCGGCGGCGAGACGGCCTCGGGCGGAGCTGATAATTCCGACAAGACCGTGAAGCTCGGCTCGGCCGAGGATGCCGCATATCTGATGGCGAATGCCTCCAAGGTCATCATCGTGCCCGGTTACGGCATGGCGGTGGCGCAGGCCCAGCATGCGCTGCGCGAAATGGCTGATAGGCTGAAGGCACATGGCGTCGAGGTCAAATATGCCATTCATCCCGTTGCCGGCCGCATGCCGGGCCATATGAACGTGCTGCTCGCCGAAGCCAACGTGCCCTATGATGAAGTCTTCGAGCTTGAGGACATCAATTCGGAATTCGCCCAGGCCGATGTCGCCTATGTCATCGGCGCCAACGACGTCACCAATCCGGCGGCGCGAGACGACAAGACCTCGCCGATCTACGGCATGCCGATCCTCGACGTCGACAAGGCGAAGACCTGCCTCTTCGTCAAGCGTTCGCTGGGCTCCGGCTATGCCGGCATCGACAACACGCTGTTCTATAAGGATGGCACGATGATGCTTCTGGGCGACGCCAAGAAGGTGACCGAGGACATCGTCAAGGCAATGAACGAGTAGGCTGCCGCTGCACCCGCAAGGGCGGTGTTTCCGCTCTTAGAGCGGTTCAGCTTTTCACGGAATCTCTGTGCGGCTCTATCTCTTTGTTGTCTCGCAATTCCGGACGGAAAACCGCTGCGCACTTTTCCTGGAGTTGCTCTAGGTCCTTTGACGCTCCATCATGTTGCGCGGTGCAGTCAGTATCCAGACAAGTCCGGCCGGACGGAAATCGACCTCGACATGGCCGCTGAAGGATGCCGCGGCATGGGTTTTCGTGACGGTGGTGCCGAAGCCGGTCACGCTGGGCGGTTTGACTGTGGGACCGCCGGTTTCGCTCCAGACGAAGCGGATCATGGTGCCAGTTTCAGCGACTTCATTCGTCCATTCGATGGTGATCTTGCCCTCCGGCGCAGAAAGCGCACCATATTTGACCGAATTGGTGGCAAGCTCATGCAGGATCAGGCCGAGATTCTGCACCGCTTCCGGCTTCAAGAGGAAGTCGTTGCCGAGGACGTCGAGCTGTTGAGGTCCCTGCAGGAAGGTCGCGAGATGAATGTCGATCACGCGGCGCAGCGACACGCCGGACCATTGTTCGCTGGTCAGGACCTCGATCGAGCGTGCCAGGCCTTCCAGGCGGTCGGCGACCGCCCGCTGGAATGTATCGACGCTGTCCGCCTGCCGTGCGAGCTGGCGCGTCATTGCCTGGGCGAGTGCCAACAGATTCTTGGTGCGGTGGACGAGCTCGTGCATGACGAAATGCAGCCGGTCCTCCGTGACGCTGCGGTCGAAGGATGCGTTGGAAAGCGCAACGGCCACCTGGTTTGCCTCGATAACGCTGGTGTCAACGGGCGACACTATTTCGCCTCTACCCATGCGGTCTGCCATGTCGGCTATACTCTGGATGGTCGTGCGCACCTGGCGCGCCAGAGCATAGACGGCGATCAGCGCGATCAGCAGCAGCGTCACCCCGCCATAGATCAGGAATCGCCAGGTGCTCATCAGCGACTGCTGTGCGGACGCTATCGGTCCCCAGACGACGGCCTTCCAGGACCAGCCGGAGATCTGGGCATAGCCGAGCACCGCATTGGGGAGAGTCTTTTCATCCTGGTAGACACCGCTGGATGCGATCAGCTTCGGCAGAATATCCTTATTGAACGTGTCTCCCGGAGCAAGGGTCGTCGGGCCACCAGCGGCAACGACATGGCCGGATTTATCCACAACCGCCGCGGACCAGCCGGGCGGCAGGGCTTGCGTCGTCACGAGCTTGGCGAGCTCGTCGGCATCCTGGGTTACAGCCAAAGCGGCGCCGGCTGGCGAATGTTCGAGGGGCAGGGTGACGTTGTAGACCCAACGGCGGGCGTTGGGCCCCATGAAGACGTCGGATGCCTCGATGCGCCCGGAGTTCAGCGCCGATTGCAGCGCTGCGATGTTACCGGTCTTGCCGAGTGGTTTTCCAAGCGGCCAGCGGGTATTCAGCCGAAGCTGGCCATCCTTTTCCATGAGCAGCACGAAGAGCGAATCGGTGCGCAGGACCGTTTCCGTGCGGGCGAAGAAGGTGGCAATGTCGTTGCGTTCGAGTTCCGGCGAGGAAGACAGGAGACGCAATGTCGTCGCCATGTCCTGCAATTGGCGATCGATGACGCGCGAAAGCGCCTGCGCATCCTGAACGGTGTCACCCTTCAGCACATCGCGCTCATTATTTTCGAGCTGAACCAAAAGCAGCGCGACGAAGGCGAGAATGGGCAAGGCAATCGCCAGAGCGATGGCGATCAGATAGGCACCAATCGACGCTTTCGGAAAATGCGGCTTTCTCATGAAGCGATCAACCGATCGTGCCTCGATGAGGATACGACGCGCCGGCAAACGCAAATAGAATGGTATTGGTCATCATGCCAAGCGCCCCCGTGCCCCGATCCGAGCTACATGCTCCAGAAGCGCCATGTTAGGGCTCGGTAATTTTCCTTGCAACATCTGAAAAGTCATTATTGCGAAATCGTAAGCGATCTCGGGTATTTACGACTGTGGCAACGCATCCCTGCAGTTGCGCTGACCGCCTCATTCTCAAGCTAGGAAAAGCGAGAGAGCCGGAACGGCGCAAGCTCGTGTGCTTCGCTGCCATCGACGATTTCCTGCGCGGCGAGCAGGCCGACGAGCGGTGCGAGCGTAACGCCGGAATGCAGAACTGCGAGGTAGAGGCCGGGTGCCGCACCGGTGCTACCCAAGATCGGCAGGCCGTCTTTCGGCGTCGGGCGATAACCGACGGTGTGGAAATCGAGCTCCAGCGCCTCGCCGCCTTTCAATGCTGCTCTGACCTTGGCGAAGAGCGCGTCGGCAGCTGCTTGAGGATTATCGCCGGGATCGGTGCCGCCGAAGTCGCCGCCGGCTATGATTCGTCCTTCTGCCGTTTGGCGCAGATGCAGTTCCGGTGCCATCACCAAGCCGTTCAACATTTTCCTTACGGGTCGGGAATGGACGATGAGCCCCGGAGGTGTTTCAAGCGGCACGAGAATATCCGCCGAGGCGGCAAGTGCTGCCGCGCCTGCACCGGCAGCCAGAACGACATGATCGGCGTGCATCGGCCCTTCGCTCGTTTCGATACCGACGATCCGCTCGCCCTGCCTCAGCAGACCTTTGACTTCGACACTGGATGACAGGATCGCTCCCCGACGGCGGGCATCTTCCAGTAGCAGTTTGGCGGCGGCAGCGGGTTCGACTGCGCCTTCTTCCGCGACGTGCAGAGCATAGTCGGGCGGATTGGCCAGATTCGGTTCGAACATCGCAACCGTCGCCCGGTTGACCGGCTGTATGCCATAGCCCCAGCCATGGTGCTGCGCCGCATAGGCATCCAGCTCCGGCTCGGGAAGATCCCAGCTGAGGCCACCGCACCAGGATAGAGGGATGTCAGGCAGATCTGCCTTCAGCCTCGACCACTCAGCCATCGAGCGATGACGGACACGGAAGTAGAATTCCGGATTGCCCCAGCTGGCATTGATCCAAGCGAAGGAGTTCGGGGTGGCAACGCCGCCGGTCTGCTGTGCGACCACCGTTACCGATGCGCCCCTGCGGCTTAAATGCCAGGCGATGGAAGCCCCGATGATGCCGGCGCCGATGACGATGATTTTCTGCGGGGAGGGCATGTCTTTGTCTCGCTTGAACGGATGAGCCCGAGACTACAGCATGTCGCGCAAAAGTGGGCAGCGGTTTTTGCGATAACGACATGCGCAAAATCGAAGACCAGGGCAAAGAAAAGCCGCCGGGCAGGGATTGCCGGCGGCTGGATATCTTTACTGCGATATGCCCCGTGTCAGGCGCCGGCGCCGACGCGAGCCAGGCCGTCTCTGGCCGGCTGATAGTTGGGATCGAGGTTGACCGCGTGTTGATAGGAGCGGCGGGCTTTCGCCTTGTCGCCTTTTCGCTCATAGACGAATGCCTGGTTTGCCCAGGATTCGGCGAGCTTGTTGTTCAGCTCGATCGCATGGTTGAAATCGGCAAACGCGTTGTCGTCGTCGTTCTGTGCAAGGTAGGAGATGCCGCGGCTGTTGTAAGGTTCCGGCGAGTTCGGCGACAGCGAGATCGCCTTGGAGAAATCGTCGATCGCCTTATCCTGCTGATTGCGCTTCTGGTAGATCACGCCTCGGCCGTTATAGGCGCGGCCGTCCGTCGTCCCGAGGCTGATGGCCTTCGAATAATCGTTGAAGGCGTCGTTGTCGCGGCCGGACTGACGGTAGAGGTTGCCGCGGCCGATATAGGCGACGTCGTAGTTCGAGTTGATCTGCAGCGCAGCATTATAGTCCGCGACCGCTTCCGGCAGCTTACCCATGTTGCGATAGATGAGCGCGCGGTTGGCATAGGCCTGGTAGAATTTCGGATTGAGCTGGATCGCTTGATTGAAGTCGGCAAGGGCGCGGTTGAAATCACCGCCGCGGCCATAGGCCGTGCCGCGCACATTGTAGCCTTCCGGATCCTGCGGATTGGCATTGATGACTGACGTCAATGAGGCGATATTTTCGGACGAGCCCTGAGCCTTGTCGATCTGGATCACATTATCTGTCGTAGCCGTCTGGCAGCCGGAAAGGCTGATCGCGGCAAGTATCGCCAAAGCAGGCAGCACCGCGGCGCGCTTCGAAACGGGTAAAGAGAGGTTCGAAGTGCGGAACTTTACGGAAGTCGTCATTGCCATTATCGGGTTCGCTTTCCCCATGCGTCATATCAGGCTGTTCTGATTTAATCCGATTTGCGTAGAGAATAAATCAAAAAGGCGGCGGCGAACGACTCGCCCCCGCCACACATGCATCTGAAAACGTCGAAAAAACGGCGATTACTTGGCAACAAGGCCTTCGCGCTGAGCGCGCTTGCGAGCAAGCTTGCGAACGCGACGAACAGCTTCGGCCTTCTCGCGAGCACGCTTCTGCGACGGCTTTTCATAGTAGTCGCGCATCTTCATTTCGCGGAAAATACCTTCGCGCTGCATCTTCTTCTTGAGAGCGCGGAGAGCCTGGTCGACATTGTTATCGCGGACAAGTACCTGCACGAGAATCACGTTCCTTTGGTTTGGTTGATGCCAGCGGCGACGGCAGCGCCAGGAGGCAAAAATATAACGTTCGCGCGGCCACAGCCTTGCGATTGGGAGGCGGGATAGCAGATCGGTTTGTCAAAGTCTAGCCAGATCGTGAGTTTGCAGAGGAAAAAGCTAGTTGTCGAGGGTTGAATTGAGCCGGCGATACCTGCTGCGCTTTCACGAAGGCGCTTGAAAGAGGGATTGGCAGATCCCGATCTTTGCGACACTGACATGCTTATGTGAGCATTTCGGATCAGAATCATTCGTGAGCTGCGGGGGATTCGAGCAGCCGTCCGAAACGAGAGGGAATCACTTTATGCAACCGCATCGCTTTATCGCTGTTGGGAAAGCGCTTGCTGCGCTCGCGCTCAGCCTTGTAGTACTCACTGCGATGTTTGCGCCTGCCGCAGCCGGCGAAGTGCGTTTTGGTAAGAATGTGCGCATCGGCGGCCATGATTTTTCCAATCAGACCTACGACAGCAAACATCGTGCGAGAATTTATCTCTACAATGGAAAGCCACGAAAAGAGGGATGCGTCTGGCGCAAGGACGGTCATGGCGGGCGCGTGAAGGTCTGCCATCTGCAGCGCAAATAATCGGCTAAGAGGTCGTAAGCGGGGCAGGCGGGAAGGCGGCAATCTTAACCGTGTCGAAAGACGGTCCTGAATGCGTCGCAAAAGAGCCGTTGTGTCGGTTTTTGATTTGCGATTTGTATGACCCAGAAAAAGGGCGTCTTGCCTGAAGGAGTTGAGGGCGAATGCGTAAATACTCGGTTTTTGCCGTGGCACGGGAAGCGATGCGGGCTCACAAGGGCTGGGAGGCTCAATGGACCTCGCCGGAGCCGCGCAAGGAGTATGACGTCATCATCGTCGGTGGCGGCGGTCATGGCCTGGGTGCGGCCTACTATCTCGCCAAGGAGCACGGCATCACCAATGTCGCGGTGATCGAAAAGGGCTGGCTCGGCGGCGGCAATACCGGCCGCAACACGACCATCATCCGCTCGAACTATCTCTATGAAGAGAGCATGCACATCTACGAGCATTCGATGAAGCTCTGGGAAGGGCTGTCTCAGGATCTCAATTATAATGTCATGTATTCGCCGCGCGGCGTGATGATGCTGTCGCACAATGTGCATGACCAGCAGTCCTTCAAGCGTCACATCCACGCCAACCGTCTCTATGGCATCGACAATGAATGGCTGACGCCCGAGCAGGCTAAGGCTTATTGTCCGCCGCTCGATATTTCGAAGACGGCCCGCTATCCGATCAACGGTGCCGCCCTGCAGCGTCGCGGCGGCACGGCGCGCCACGATGCGGTCGCCTGGGGCTTTGCGCGCGCCGCTTCCGATCGCGGCGTGCACATCATCCAGAATTGCGAAGTGACCGGCATTCGCCGCGGGCCTGATGGCCGCGTCACCGGCGTCGACACGAGCAAGGGCTTCATCGGCGCCAAGAAGATCGGCGTGTCCGCAGCCGGCCACACCACCGTCGTCATGCAGATGGCCGGCGTGCGCGTGCCGCTGCAATCGAGCCCGCTGCAGGCGTTGGTCTCCGAGCCGCTGAAGCCGATCTTCCCCTGCGTCGTCATGTCGAACACGGTGCACGCCTATATCTCGCAGTCCGACAAGGGCGAGCTCGTCATCGGCGCCGGCACGGATCAATATAATTCATACAGCCAGACCGGCGGCCTGCAGATCATCACCCATACGCTGGATGCGATCTGCGAGCTCTTCCCGATGTTTCGCCGCGTGAAAATGATGCGCTCCTGGGGCGGTATCGTCGACAATACGCCGGATCGTTCGGCAATCCAGTCGAAGACGCCGGTGCCTGGGCTCTATGTCAATTGCGGCTGGGGCACGGGCGGTTTCAAGGCGACGCCGGGTTCGGCCAATCTCTTTGCCCATCTGATTGCCCGCGACGAGCCGCACAAGTTCAACGCCGGGCTGAATCTGGATCGCTTCCGCACCGGCCGTCTGATCGATGAGGCGGCGGCAGCCGCCGTGGCACATTGATGCTGGCCGCGGTCGGGATCGCTCTTGCCGCAGGGCTTTCCCTGCCGGGCGGAGCGATCGCGACCGAAGTCAGCGATCTTATTCCGGGGGTCAAGGATTTTCGCATGCAGGTGATCCACAAGGCAAAGAACGAGGCCGACTGGCCCTTCGTGGCTGAAAGCGGTGTGATTGCCTGCGCCAAGGTGCTGAACAAGCCGACGGTCTATTTCGTGCCGGACCAGACGCCCGAGGCGACGAGGGCGTTTGCGATCGACACCGATCTGCTGGGCATGAGCCTGGTCAATCTGGGGATGACCAACGTGCTGAAGCCCTATGGATCGCTGGAGGCGCTGCTGAAGCGCATAACACCTTTCGTCATCATGGGGCGGCAGCTTTGCGCGCAGCCTCCCGGCACAAGCCTTACAGGCTCCGAGCTTTAACACAGGTAGAAAACGATGCTGCTGATTTACTGCCCCTATTGCGAGGAAGAGCGTTCGGAACTCGAATTCCGCAACGCCGGCGACGCGCATATCGTGCGGCCGGCCAATATTGCCGGGATCTCGGACGAGGAATTCGAGGAATATTTCTTCCTGCGCGACAACCCGAAGGGGCTGATCTTCGAGCGCTGGCGGCATATCCATGGCTGCGGCCGCTTTTTCAATGCGGCGCGCGATACGGTGAGCGATCACTTCTACCGAACCTACAAGGCCGGCGAACCGAAGCCGGATCCGGCGACGCTCAAGCCTGGCGCGGCCGAACCGGTGGCGCAGCAACAGAACGAACAAGAAAAGACGGTACCAACAGAGGGATTTGCTGAATGAGCGGCGCCAATCGTATCGCGGGCAAGGGGCGTTTGACGCCGGCCAGAACCGCTCGCTTCACTTTTGACGGCAAGACCTATACCGCGCTCGAAGGCGATACCGTCGCCTCGGCGCTGCTTGCCAACGGCGTTCATCTCGTCGGCCGGTCCTTCAAGTATCACCGGCCGCGCGGTATCCTCTCGGCTGGAGCCGAAGAGCCGAACGCACTGCTCGATATCTCGCGCGATGCGGCGCGGCGACAGCCGAACGTACGTGCCAGCGTGCAGGAAGTTTTCGACGGCATGAAGGCTCAGTCGCAGAACCGCTGGCCGTCGCTCGCTTTCGATATCGGTGGCGTCAACAATCTGATGTCGCCCTTCTTTGCCGCCGGCTTCTATTACAAGACCTTCATGTGGCCGAAGTCGGCCTGGAAGCATATTTACGAACCCTTCATCCGCCGTGCTGCCGGCCTCGGCGTTGCGCCGACGGAAGAGGATCCGGATCATTATGCCGGCCGTTACGCCCATTGTGACGTTCTTGTCGTCGGTGCCGGCGTTGCCGGTCTTTCCGCGGCGCTCGCGGCTGCTGAAACCGGCGCTAAGGTCATCCTCTGTGATGAGCAGCCGGAGGTCGGCGGCGCGCTCCGCTTCGACACCGGCATCAAGATCGACGGTGTCGGAGGCTATGAGTGGGCGCAGGCTATCGTTGCCAAGCTCAAGGCGATGCCGAATGTGCAGGTGCTGACCCGCACGACCGCCTTCGGCTACTACAACCATAATTTCTTCGGCCTTGCCGAACGCGTAACCGACCATCTGGCGAAACCCGGCCGCGACTTGCCGCGCGAGCGCCTATGGCAGGTCCGTGCCAAGCGCGCGATCCTGGCGACAGGTGCGATCGAGCGCCACATGGTGTTTCCGAACAACGACCGCCCGGGCATCATGCTCGCTTCGGCGGCGCGTGCCTATCTCAACCACTATGGCGTCGCCGTCGGTGCGAAGATCGGCGTCTACACGGCGCATGATTCGGCCTATGAGGCCGCCTTCGATCTCAAGCGCGCCGGCGTTTCCATCGCTGCCATCGTCGACAGCCGCGCGCGCCCGGGGGAGGCGGTTCTCGCCGAAGCAAAGCGGCTCGGCATCGAGGTGATGACCGACTATGCCGTTGTCGATACATCAGGCAAGCTGCGCGTCTCCTCGATGACCGTCTCGCGCAACGGCAGCTCCGCAACCCGCAAGATCCCGGTGGATGCCCTGCTGGTTTCGGCGGGTTGGACGCCCTCCGTTCATCTCTTCTCGCAATCGCGCGGCAAGCTGAAATTCGATACGGAGAAGCAGCGCTTCCTGCCTGGCACCTATGTTCAGGATTGCCTTTCGGTCGGCGCCTGCAATGGCACGGACGGGCTGCAAGCCGCGATCGAGGAATCGCTTGCCGCGGGCGAGCTGATGGCGCGCGCGACGGGCAGCACCAATGGCGGCGAGAAGATCCAGCTCCAGGCCGAGCAGGCTTTCGAGTGGACAGGCGGCATGATCGGTGCTGCCGAAGGCGCGGGACCGGATACGAATGCCAAGGCTTTCGTCGATTTCCAGCACGATGTCTGCGCCAAGGATATCCGCCTTGCCGTTCGCGAGGGCATGCATTCCATCGAGCATATCAAGCGCTTCACCACCAACGGCATGGCGTCCGACCAGGGCAAACTATCCAACATGCATGGCCTGGCGATCGCTGCCGAAATGCTCGGCAAGGATATTCCGCAGGTCGGTCTCACCACCTTCCGCGCGCCCTATACGCCCGTTACCTACGGCACGTTGATCAGCCATTCGCGCGGGGCTCTATTCGATCCCGCCCGCAAGACGCCGATGCATGCCTGGGAAGAGGCGCATGGCGCGATCTTCGAGGATGTCGGCAACTGGAAGCGCGCCTGGTTCTATCCGCGTGCCGGCGAGACCATGCATCAGGCCGTCAATCGCGAATGCCGTACGGCGCGCGAAGTGGCTGGCGTGTTCGATGCCTCGACGCTCGGCAAGATCGAAGTGGTCGGGCCGGATGCGGCTGAGTTTTTGAACCTCCTCTACACCAACGCCTGGGATACGCTGAAGCCCGGCCGCTGCCGCTACGGCATCATGACCCGCGAGGATGGCTTCGTCTACGACGATGGCGTCGTCGGGCGCCTTGCCGAGGATCGCTTCCATGTGACGACGACGACCGGCGGCGCGCCGCGCGTGCTGCATCATATGGAAGACTATCTGCAGACCGAGTTCTCGCACCTGAAGGTGTGGCTGACCTCGACTACAGAGCAATGGGCTGTTATCGCCGTACAGGGTCCGAAGGCACGCGAGATCATCGAGCCGCTTGTCGAGGGACAGGATCTTTCCAATGAGGCCTTCCCGCATATGAGTGTGGCCGAGTGCAAGGTCTGCGGCGTGCCGGCGCGGCTGTTCCGCGTCTCCTTCACCGGTGAAGTCGGCTATGAAATCAACGTGCCGGCCGACTACGGCCAGTCGGTCTGGGAGGCCGTATGGGCTCGCGCCGAGCCGCTGGGCGCCTGCGCCTACGGCACCGAGACCATGCACGTGCTGCGCGCCGAGAAGGGCTATATCATCGTCGGCCAGGATACCGACGGCACGGTGACACCTGACGATGCCGGCCTTGCCTGGGCCGTTTCCAAGAAGAAGACCGATTTCGTCGGTATTCGCGGTCTGAAACGGCAGGATCTAGTCAAGGAAGGCCGTAAGCAGCTCGTCGGTCTCGTCACCCGCGATCCGAAGGTGGTGCTGGAGGAGGGCGCACAGATCGTTGCCGATCCGAATGAGCCGAAACCGATGACAATGCTCGGCCATGTGACCTCTTCCTATTGGTCCGAAAATCTCGGCCGCTCCATCGCCTTCGCGCTGGTGGCCGGCGGGCGCGAGCGCATGGGCAAGACGCTCTATGTGCCGATGCCCGACAAGACGATTGCCGTCGAGGTGACGGATCTGGTGTTCTTTGACAAGGAAGGAGGCCGGATCAATGGCTGATCTCGCTACCCGCAAACTGCCGCTCGCCGGCCGCCACGGCGGTTCCTCGACCGTCCGGCTGACGCCAGCCGCTCCTGCAAGCCGCATTTCGCTGCGCGCGCCTGCGGATTCAGTTCATGGTCTTTCGCAGGCGCTCGGTCTTCAGCTGCCGACCCGCCCGAAGACCTCGGCCAGTGGCAATGGCCGTCATGCCCTGTGGCTCGGCCCGGACGAATGGCTCGTCATCGATGAAAACGGTGCCGAGCTGGTCGGCGTGGCTGCATCGTCTGGCGTGCTGCATTCAGCGACCGATGTCTCGCATCGCAATACCGCGGTCATCATCTCCGGTCCTAGCGCGGAAGCGACGCTTGCCGCCGGCTGCCCACAGGATGTTTCGTTGAGCGCATTCCCAATCGGCGCCTGCTCGCGCACCTTGCTCGGCAAGGCGGAAGTGGTGATCTTGCGGCTCGACGAGGAGACATTCCGCGTCGAGGTCTGGCGCTCCTTCTCCGACTATGCTTTCGGTCTTCTGGCCGAAGGCGCGGATGATGCTGGGCTTTAACCCTCTTCCGGCCGATCCTTCGGGTCGAACTGGGATATGGTGGTCCATGTCGCAGTCAGCGCCGGTTTGCGTTCGTTTTCGATCTCGACGGTCACGTCATAGGTCAGCATCAGCATGTTGGCGCCGCGCAGCCGGGTTTCGGCGAGCGTGAACCGACCTCGCACCTGTGCTCCGCATTTGACCGGCGACATGAAGCGGATCTTCTCGAAGCCGTAGTTGATGCCCATGGTCTGTTCGCGGATTTTCGGCAATGCGCTGTAGTTCATCGCTGAGAGCAGCGAGAGAGTCAGGAAGCCGTGGGCGATGGTGCCGCCATAGGGCGTTTCCGCCTTGGCGCGTTCGGGATCGACGTGGATGAACTGGTGATCGAGCGTCGCATCGGCAAAGGTGTCGATCATCGTCTGGTCGACGGTGATCCAGTCGGAAACGCCGATCTCAGTTCCCGCAAGCTTCATGATCTCAACAAGCGAAATTTCGCCGGGCATTCCATCCTCGTCAGTCTGTGTCGTCAAAACTCTTTCTGGCGAATCGAGACTGAAAGTGCAACCGGGATCAGTTTTCGACAAAGAAAGCGACGGAGCGGGCGGTAATGGCGATCTGCTCCCCGGCTGGCTTTTCGCCTGCCACCGTCAGCAGAGACCAGCCGCCGCTCTCGGACGCCGGCAATGTAACGGAGTGCTCGTCTGCGGCGCGATTGAAGACTATGGCGAGCCGCGTCGATCGGCCGGTGGCGCGATCCTCTGTCCGTAGCGCCATGCCGAGCACGGCCGCTCCCGGCGCCTCCCAATCCGGCACCGTCATCGGCGTCCCTGCGCTTGAGAACCAAAGCACGTCGCCATCGCCGCGGAAGAAATTCATGTCGCCAAAGGCCGTGAAGCGGCGACGGAGGCCGGCGAGCCGGGCGGTATGGCCGATCAGTTCCTCGTCCAGCAGCTTCCAGTCCACCCAGGTGATGGCGTTGTCCTGGCAATAAGCATTGTTGTTGCCCTGCTGGCTGCGTCCGCCTTCATCGCCTGCTGTCAGCATGATCGTGCCGCGTGTGGCAAAAAGCGTCGACAGCATGGCTTCGATATCGGCGCGGCGCTTGGACTGTATTACCTGATCGTCCGTTTTTCCTTCGAAACCGTTGTTCCAGGAGAAGTTTTCGTTGTGGCCGTCGCGATTGTTCTCGCCATTGGCCTCATTGTGCTTGTTCTCGTAGGAAACGAGATCCATCAGCGTGAAGCCGTCATGGGCGGCGAGGAAGTTGACGCTGCGCGTCTGCGTGCGCCCGTCACGGCCGAAGATGGAGGAGGAGCCGGCAAGGATCGTTGCCAGATCGCCGATGCCGGCATCGCCGCGCCAGAAGCGGCGCAGGTCGTCGCGAGCGCGGTCGTTCCATTCGAGGAAAGGTGCCGGGAAATTCCCGAGCTGATAGCCGCCCGGGCCGATGTCCCAGGGTTCGGCGATCATGACCCGATCCTGCAGCATCTCGTCCGCCAGCATGGTGCGAAGCGTCATGCTTTCCAGATCGAAGCCCTTGCCGTTGCGTCCTAGCACGGTGGCGAGATCGAAGCGGAAGCCGTCAATTCCAGCATTCCGGACGAAATGGCTGAGGCTGTCGACAATGAGCTTTCGCGTTGCCGGCTGATCGCAGGCGACGGTGTTTCCCGTGCCGGTATCGTTGACCAGCGTTCCGGGCTGGTCCGGCAAATGACGGAAATAAGTGGGGTTGTCGAGGCCGCGCAGGGATAGTGTCGGGCCTTGGCGGTCGCTCTCGCCGGTATGATTGAAGACGAGATCGAGGATGACCGCGATGCCTTCGGCGTGAAGGGCAGCGACCGTCTCGCGCAGCTCCTTCATGCCGCCGGGCACAAGACGCGGGTCGAGTGCCATGAAGGCGACCGGATTGTAACCCCAGCCATTGGTGAGGCCGAGCGGCGGCAGATGCCGTTCGTCGATCCATGCGGTGATCGGCATCAGTTCGACGGCGTTCACCTGCAGGCGCTTGAGATGCGCGATGATGGAGGGATGGGCGAGGGCGCCGACTGTGCCACGCTGTTTCGCCGGCACGTCGGGATGCAGCATGGTGAAGGGCTTTACCGCGATTTCGTAGATCAGGCCGCCCGGCTGAAACAAGGGCTTGGCTCGCTTTATCGCGATATCGCGCGAGACGATCGCCTTGGGCATCAGGTCCTGCGTATCCGCGCCGAAGATCCCCAGGCGCGGATCGTAGCGAAATGGCCGGTCTATTTCCTTGGCGTAGGGATCGACCAGCAGTTTGGAGGGGTCGAACCATAGGCCTTGGTCGGGATCGTATGAACCATGGGCTCGCAGGCCGTAGCGCGTGCCTTCCCCGGCATCTCTAACAAAGAGTCGATGCTCATCGCCGTCGTGTGCGAGCGGAAGCCGCGCGATTTCCTTGTGGCCCTCAGCGTCGAAGAGACAGAGATCTATCTGCTCGGCATGCCTGGAATAGACGGCAAATTCAACACCCGAGTCGGTGAGGGTCGCGCCAAGGCTGCGGGTTGTCGGTTCTGACATGTCTCGCGGGCTTTCCGGATCGCTGGATATTGTTCCCTCACCCCGCCTGCGGGGAGAGGGCTAGGGTGAGGGGCAGAGGTTCGGCATAGTGTGCAGTCGCGGTGAATTTCGAGAAGGCCCCTCATCCAACCAGTCGCTGCTTCACTTCGTTCCGCTGCTCCTGGCCACCTTCTCCCCGCATTGCGGGGAGAAGGAGCTTAAAACCTAAAACTCAGGTAATCACAGTCGGCGCGTTACGGCCGGTGCGGCCCTTGATGTCGGCGATTTCCTGGGCAGCCGTGATGAGATCGGCTAGCGCTTCCTGGGTCTCGATATTGTGACGGGTCGGATCGGGCTCGTAGCGCTCGATATAGACGCGCAGCGTGGCGCCGGTGGTGCCGGTGCCGGAAAGGCGGAAGACCACGCGGGAGCCGCCTTCGAAGAGGATGCGGATGCCCTGGTGCTGGCTGACCGACTTGTCGACCGGGTCGTGGTAGGCGAAATCGTCGGCGGCGGAAACGGTGAGATCGCCGATTTTCGTGCCCGGCAGGGTCGGCAGCTTTTCGCGCAGCGCTGCAATCAGGCCGTTGGCAGCGTCTGTGTCGACACCTTCATAATCGTGGCGCGAATAATAGTTGCGGCCATAGGTGGCCCAATGCTGCGTCACGATATCGATGACGCTTTCGCCGCGTACAGCGAGGATATTCAGCCAGAGCAGCACGGCCCAAAGGCCGTCCTTTTCGCGAACGTGGTTCGAGCCGGTGCCGGAGCTTTCCTCGCCACAGATCGTCGCCATGCCCGCGTCGAGCAGATTGCCGAAGAACTTCCAGCCGGTCGGCGTTTCATAGATGCCAACGCCACGCTTTTCGGCAACGCGATCGGCCGCGCCGCTTGTTGGCATCGAACGGGCGATGCCGGCAATGCCATGCGAATAGCCGGGAGCGAGGTTAGCGTTGGCCGCCAGGATCGCCAGGCTGTCGGACGGGGTGACGTAGATGCCCTTGCCGATGATGAGATTGCGGTCGCCGTCGCCGTCCGATGCTGCACCGAAATCGGGCGCGTCGTCGCTCATCATGTCGTCGTAGAGCTCCTTGCAGTAGACAAGGTTCGGATCCGGGTGATGACCACCGAAATCCGGCAGCGGCAGGAAGTTGCGCACCGATCCGTCCGGGGCGCCGAGGCGGATCTCGAAGATTTCCTTGGCATAAGGGCCGGTGACGGCACTCATCGCGTCGAAGCAGATGCGGAAGCCGAGACTGATCAGGTTGCGGATCGCGCCGAAATCAAACAGCTCCTCCATGAGGGCCGCATAGTCTTCGACGGGGTCGATGACCGAGACGATCATGCCGCCGACATCCTCGCGGGCAATGCGGTCGAGGTTGATGTCCGGGAAGTCAGCGATCTTGTAGCTGTCGATCACCTTGGAGCGCTCATAGATGGAGTCGGTGATCTTTTCGGGCGCCGGGCCGCCATTGCTGATGTTGTATTTGATGCCGAAGTCTTCGGTCGGGCCGCCGGGATTGTGGCTGGCCGACAGGATGATGCCGCCGAAGGCCTTATACTTGCGGATGATGTTGGAGGCTGCGGGCGTCGAGAGGATGCCGCCCTTGCCGACCATCACCTTGCCGAAGCCGTTGGCGGCGGCCATTTTGATGGCCTTCTGGATGACTTCGCGATTGTAGTAGCGGCCGTCGCCGCCGATGACCAGGCACTTGCCCTGATAGCCTTCGAGCGAATCGAAAATCGACTGGATGAAGTTTTCCGCGTAGTTCGGCTGCTGGAATACGGGAACCTTCTTTCGCAAGCCCGAAGTGCCGGGTTTCTGATCCGCGTAGGGGGTGGTCGGTACGGTTTTAATCATCGGGTTAAGCGCCTCTCGAGACTAGACTGGAGTAGAGAGCGACATAGCGTTCTGCGCTCCTGCCCCAGGATACGTCGGATTTCATGCCCTGCTTTTGCATCTGCGTCCAGACCTTTCGATCCTGGAAGAGGTGCATCGCGCGGCGCATGGCCTGCAACAGCCCCTCCGCGGTGACGGGTGAAAATTGAATGCCGGTCGCGACTTTTGCCTGCAGCGCGGCGTGGTTGGCGTCGATAATCGTATCGTTCAGCCCGCCCGTTCGCGCAACGATCGGCAGGCAGCCATAGCGTAAGCCATAAAGCTGCGTGAGACCACAGGGTTCGAAACGCGAGGGGATGATAATCGCGTCGCAGCCGGCCTGCATCAGATGCGACATGGGCTCGTTGTAGCCTGCCGAAACGCCGACGCGACCGCGGTGACGGCCGGCTGCGGCAAAGAGCGCCCCCTCCAGCGCCGCGTCGCCTGCGCCGAGAATTGCGAGCTTGCCGCCCATGTGGACGATCTCGCTCGCAACCTCCGCCAGAATATCCATGCCCTTCTGCCAGGTGAGGCGGCTGACGACGCAGAAGATCGGACCATCATCCTCGTCGAGGCCGAAATGCTCGACGACCCGATGGCGGTTGATGGCGCGATCCTTCAGCGTCGCCGCGCTATAGGTTTGCGCGATCATCGGATCGGTCGCCGGATTCCAGATGTCGTCGTCGATGCCGTTGACGATGCCGTAGAGATTGTAGGCCTTGCTGGCGATGACACCTTCGAGGCCCATGCCGAATTCCGGCGTCAGGATTTCCTCGGCATAGGAAGGGCTGACGGTGGTCAGGGCATGTGCCGTCTGCAGCCCACCTTTCAGGAAACCGACATCGCCGTAATATTCGATGCCTTCCACCGAGAAAGCATGTGCCGGCAGGCGCAGGCCTGGGAAGATATCGGCGCCGAACTGGCCCTGGAATGCGATGTTATGGATAGTGAGGACGCTCGGCAATTCCGGCGTCGGATAATAGCGCATGTAGACCGGCACCATGGCAGACTGCCAATCATGCGCATGAACGAGATCCGGTCGCCAGCCGGGCAAGAGGCCGGCGGCAATCTCGGCACCGGCGAGAGATAGCGCCGCGAAACGCCGCCAATTGTCGGGATAGTCCTTGCCCGTCGCATCGACATAGGGGCCGCCGGTGCGGCTATAATAAGCCGGTGCGTCGAGCACGAGGAAGGAAATGCCCGCATGCTCGACTTCCAGAATGGTGGCTGCCTCGCCAAGAAGATCCGGAAGCTCCAGACGGGCAACCGGATCGCGAATGGCTTTCATAACCGCAGGATAGCCTGGGATGAGGGTCTTGGTTTCGACGCCATAGGGCTTCAGTGCAATAGGCAGGGCGCCGACCACATCGGCCAGACCCCCTGTCTTGATCAAGGGGAAGACTTCGGACGAAACCGAGAGAACCTTCATAGGTTACAGATCCAGCTTGTCGACCATCGATTGGGTGATGAGGCAGATGCCGCTTTCCGTGCGGCGCCAGCGTTTGGCATCCAGTTCCGGATCTTCACCGACCACCAGACCTTCGGGAATGGTCACGCCATGGTCGATGACGACATTCTTGAGCTGTGCCCGGCGGCCAACCTTGACGCTCGGCAACACGACCGCACCTTCCAGCTTGGAGTAGGAATTGGCGCGCACGCCCGTAAAGAGCAGGCTGTTGTAGAGGCTGGCACCGGAAATGATGCAATCGCCGGCGACGACGGAGGAGACTGCCGAACCGCGGCGGTCCTCGTCGTCATGGACGAATTTGGCCGGCGGGCTGATTTCCGCATAGGTCCAGATCGGCCAGGACTTGTCGTAGATGTCAAGCTCCGGCACCACGGCGGTCAGGTCGATATTGGCTTGCCAGTAGGCATCGATCGTGCCGACATCGCGCCAATAGGCTTCGCGCTCGAAATCCGAGCGAACGCAGGACTGCGTGAAGCGATGGGCGACCGCCTTACCGTTCTTGACGATATGGGGAATGATGTCCTTGCCGAAGTCGCGGCTGGAATTCGGGTCGGCTGCATCGCGCTTCAGGCATTCGATCAGGAACTTCGTATGGAAGACGTAGATGCCCATCGAGGCGAGCGCGAAATCGGGATTGCCGGGGATGCCCGGCGGATCGGCCGGCTTCTCGACGAAATCTATGATCCGGTCCTTGTCATCGACATGCATGACGCCGAAGCCGACGGCCTCCATGCGCGGCACTTCCAGGCAGCCGATGGTGACGTCTGCACCGGAATCGACGTGCTGCTGCAGCATCCATTCGTAGTCCATCTTGTAGATATGGTCGCCGGCGAGGATTACCATATATTCCGGGCCGTAGGGCTCGATGATGTCGATGTTCTGGTAGACGGCGTCCGCGGTGCCTTCATACCATTGCGTTTCCGAGACGCGCTGCGAGGCCGGCAGGATATCGAAGCTTTCGTTTCGCTCTGGGCGGAAGAAGTTCCAGCCGCGCTGCATATGGCGGATCAGCGAGTGCGCCTTATACTGCGTCGCGACACCGATGCGGCGGATGCCGGAATTGAGCGCGTTTGACAGCGCAAAATCGATGATTCTGGTCTTGCCGCCGAAATAGACCGCTGGCTTGGCACGGCGGTCGGTCAGTTCTTTCAGGCGGCTGCCGCGCCCCCCGGCAAGAACGTAGGCCATGGCATCGCGCGCCAGCGGCTGGAAACGTTTTTCTACCATTTTATTCCTCCCTGTCCGTAGTGATCTCAGAATTCCGGTTCGAGCATGATGGTTGCCAGCGGAGGCAGCGTTATCACCGCCTGTACGCCTCCGCCTGCATTGACGGCCTGGACACGCCCGCCATTCCCTTTGCCGCTGCCGCCATAGATATCGGCATCGGTATTCAATATCTCGCGCCACCGCCCCTCCGCTGGCAGACGCAAGGTGTAGTTCTCACGATAGACTGGCGTGAAATTGGTGATGACGGCAACCGGCTTTTCGCCCGGCGCCTTGCGCAGCCAAGCAAAGACCGAGTTTTCGAAATCATCGACCACAAGCCATTCGAAGCCGTCGCCCTCGCAGTCGCGGGCATGGAGCGCCGGCTTGCTGCGATAGGTGAAATTGAGATCGCGAACGAGGCGGCGCATGCCTTCGTGCATGCGGTATTGCAGCAGGTTCCAGTCCAGCGCGCGTTCTTCGCTCCACTCGCTCCATTGCGCGAATTCCTGGCCCATAAAGAGCAGCTTCTTGCCGGGGTAGCCCCACATGAAGGCATAGTAGGCACGCAGATTGGCGAATTTCTGCCAGTCGTCACCGGCCATCTTGGCGATCAGGGACCCTTTGCCGTGAACCACCTCATCATGGGAGAGCGGCAGCACGAAGTTTTCCGAGAAGGCGTAGATGAGGCCGAAGGTCAGCTCGTTGTGGTGATATTTGCGGTACACCGGCTCGCGGGCGAGGTAGCTCAGCGTGTCGTGCATGAAGCCCATGTTCCACTTGAAGCCGAAGCCGAGGCCGCCTTCATGGACAGGCTGTGACACTTTCGGCCAGGAGGTCGATTCCTCGGCGATGGTCATGACGCCGGGGTGAGCGCCATAGAGCCGAGTGTTCATGGACTGCAGAAAACGGACGGCTTCCAGGTTTTCGTTGCCGCCATATTCGTTGGGGATCCATTCGCCATGCTTGCGGGAATAGTCGAGGTAGAGCATGGAAGCGACGGCATCGACGCGCAAACCGTCCAGATGGTATTTTTCCGCCCAGTAGAGCGCGTTGTTCAGCAAATAGGCGAGAACCTCGGTGCGGCCGAAATTGTAGATCGCCGTATTCCAGTCAGGATGAAAGCCCTTGCGCGGGTCTTCATGTTCGTAAAGGGCGGTTCCATCGAACCAGCGTAGGCCATGCTCGTCGGTCGGGAAATGCGCCGGTACCCAATCGAGGATGACGCCGATCCCGACCTTGTGGCAGCCGTTGACGAAGCGGGCAAAGCCTTCCGGCTCACCGAAGCGGGCGGTCGGGGCGTAAAGACCCGTGGTCTGATAGCCCCAGGACGGATCGTAGGGGTGTTCGGTGATCGGCAGAAATTCGATATGGGTGAAGCCCATGTCAACGCAATAGGGGATGAGGCGCGAAGCGAGTTCATCCCATGACAGCATCGAACCGTCGTCGCGGCGCTGCCAGGAAGCGGCATGGACTTCGTAAATGGAGATCGGCTGGCGGCGCTGATCGACGCTCGCCCAATGTTCGCGGTGGGCGGAATCGTCCCAGACCTGAACCAGTTCGTTGGCCGTGACCGACGCCGTCTTCGGGCGCAGTTCGCTGCGTCGAGCAAATGGATCGGCCTTCAGCGGCAGCACTACGCCGTCATGGCCACGGATCTCGAACTTATAGGCGACACCCGCAGGCACATCCGGGGCGAAGATCTCCCAGATGCCGCTATCGGAGCGAAATCGCATGACGTGGCGGCGGCCATCCCAATTGTTAAAATCGCCGACGACGGAAACACGCTGTGCATTCGGTGCCCATACGGCGAAATGAAAGCCCTGCACGCCCTCGTGCTTCAGCGGATGGGCGCCCATCTTGTCGAAGAGGCGCAGATGCGTGCCCTGACGCGCGAAATAATCATCCATCGGGCCGAGAACCGGACCGAAACTATAGGGATCGGTCACGGCCCATTCGACATCGCCGCGTCTGGCGCGATAACGGACCGGCTGCTGCTTGGCAAGTTTGACGTCGCCGGAAAAGAAGCCTGCCGGATCAAGGCATTCGAGCTCGCCGATGACAGAACCGTCGAGCGCCGTGGCGGTGACAGCTTCCGCGCCAAGGATGAAACAGCGGGCCACATAGCCTTCATCCGTCTTGTGTACGCCGAGAACGGCGAACGGATTGGAATGCGTGCCTGCGAGAATTGCAGCAATATCCCCTGCCAAAATATCCCTCAAGCTTGTGCCGTCAGCGGGTTTTTTCGGCTTTTTCATCCGGCTCTCCAGATTTCCTTGGCATACTGACGGATCGTCCGGTCGGAAGAGAACCAGCCCATACGAGCGGTATTGTTGATCGTCTTCGCATACCACTCGGATGGATTGGCCCAAAGAATATCGACCTCGCGCTGTGCCGAGGCATAGGCATCGAAATCGGCGGCGACCATGAACCAGTCGTGACTATAGATGCCGTCGATCAGGCTGGCATAGCGATTGCGGTCGTCGGGAGAAAAGACGCCGGAGGCGATGGCTGACAGAGCCTGAGCCAATTCGCGCGAGCGCTCGATGATGGCACGAGGGTTATGACCGTCGCTGCGCAGGTTTGCGACCTCATCGGCCCGCAATCCGAAGATGACGATATTGTCCTCGCCGACATTGTCGCGCATTTCGACATTGGCGCCATCAAGCGTGCCGATAGTCAGCGCGCCGTTGAGGCCGAACTTCATGTTGCCGGTGCCCGAGGCTTCCATGCCGGCGGTCGAAATCTGCTCGGAAAGATCGGCGGCCGGAACCATGACTTCCGCCAGCGAGACGTTGTAGTTCGGCACGAAGACGACCTTCAGCAAGCCGCGAACCGATGGATCGTTATTGATGACGCGGGCGACGTCGTTGATCAGCTTGATGATAAGCTTCGCGTTGTGATAGCTCGGCGCCGCCTTGCCGGCAAAGAGCTTGACGCGCGGTTGCCAGTCGAGCTCCGGATGCGAGCGGATCTGGTCGTAGAGCGCCACGGCCTCGATGACGTTCAGAAGCTGGCGCTTGTATTCATGGATGCGCTTGATCTGGATATCGAACATCGCGTTCGGATCGAGCTTGATGCCCATGCGGCTGGCGACGAGATTGGAGAGCTGCACCTTGTTGGTGCGCTTGACGGCGGCGAACTTCTCCTGGAAGGCGCTATCGTGTGCAAACTGATCCAGCGGCTTCAGCTGCTCGGCATCGTCGAGGAAGGCGTCGCCAATGGTTTCGCGTACGAGATTGGTCAGGCCGGGATTGCACTGCATCAGCCAGCGCCGCGGTGTGATGCCATTCGTCTTGTTGTTGATGCGATCCGGATAGAGTTTGTGCAGGTCGGCAAAAACCGTGACCTTCATCAGGTCGGTATGAAGTGCGGAAACGCCGTTGATCGAATGCGAGCCGACAAAGGCGAGATTGCCCATGCGCACGCGCCGATCGCCGTTTTCGTCGATGAGCGAGATCGAGCGGATTTCGGTGTCGCTGAAATTGCGCAGCTTGCGCGCTTCCACCAGAACCTTGGCGTTGATGGCATAGACGATCTGCATGTGGCGCGGCAAAAGCCGCTCGAGCAGCGGCACAGGCCAGCTTTCCAAAGCTTCCGGCAATAGGGTGTGATTGGTGTATCCGAAGGTATTTTTGGTGATGTCCCAGGCCTTGTCGAAATCGAAGCCATGGACATCGACCAACAGGCGCATCATTTCGGTAACGGAGACGGCCGGATGTGTGTCGTTCAGCTGGATCGCGACCTTGTCGGCGAGATTGGTCAGATCGTCATATTGCTGCAGGTGACGGCGCAGGATGTCCTGCAGCGAGGCGGACGAGAAGAAGAATTCCTGGCGCAGGCGCAGCTCCTGGCCGGCGGGCGTCGCATCGGCGGGATACAGAACGCGTGTCAGGCTTTCGGCCTTATTGCTTTCACGCAGCGCGCCGATGTGGTCGCCGGCGTTGAAGGCATCGAGCAGGATCGGGTCGATCGGCTGCGCCGACCAGAGGCGCAGCGTGTTGACGCGCTTGCCGCGCCAGCCGACGACGGGTGTATCGAATGCGGTGGCGATGACGCGCTCGGCCGGCTTCCAGACGTAACGCGGCTGATCGTCGTGGCTGCTGATGGTCTCGACGGCGCCGCCAAAACCGATTTCATAGGAGCTTTCCTGGCGTTCGAATTCCCACGGGTTGCCGTGCGCCAGCCAGGTTTCCGGCAATTCCACCTGCCAGCCATCGGCCATCTGCTGGCGGAAGAGGCCGTGGACGTAGCGAATGCCATAGCCATAGGCCGGCACGTCGACGGTTGCCATGGATTCCATGAAACAGGCGGCAAGGCGGCCAAGACCGCCGTTGCCGAGCGCTGCATCGGGTTCGAGACCCGCGATGACGCGAATATCGACGCCCAGCGAAGCGAGAGCGTTGGTGATCTCCTCCATCAGACCGAGATTGGAGATGGCGTCGCGCATCAGGCGGCCGATCAGGAATTCGAGCGATAGATAGTAGACGCGCTTGGCGTTCGTCTCGTAGGTCTTGCGGGTCGATTCGATCCATTTGTCGATGACGCGGTCGCGAATGACGAGGATCGTTGCCGTCAGCCAGTCATGCGGCTTGGCGACCTTCGCGTCCTTGCCGATGCGGTATGTCAGGCGCTCGATGATTTCTTCGGCAAGGATTTCGGGGCGGGAACTGCGCGGGGCTGGGACGGGGAGATCGGCCTTCGTCAAGTTATTCATACTATCAACTCTCGCCATTTGTGATTTATATTCAGCGTGTTACGGCCAATTAAATCGATTTGCCTTTCCGTTTCACTATCAGTTTACGCACCGATGTAAAGCAGTTGCAACAAGCGAGTTGGGCGGATGCGAAAATTGCGGCGAAAGGTTTACGGTGAATGCGAAAGAACTTGATTCTGATGATATTTCGGGTTCTTATTCGCGCATCGATCAAAACAAAAGCCGCGCAATACTCGTATCGCGCGGCTTTTTCTCTGTAGTCTATCGGTGGTTGCTCCGTACGGATGCCGGGCGCGATCACTTGGTCAGGAGCGTCATTTGCTTCGATGTTTCCGTGGCGATTGTCGTGAACGCCTTGAAAAGATCCGCCGCGCTTTGGGGTGTGAAGTAGTCCGAGGCTGAAGTAGCGCAGTACTTCAGCAAGGCTTGGCCATTTTCCGGTGCCATGAAGGCGATCGTGTACACATGGATGCCATTGCTGTGTGCCTTGTCGCACTGTGCTTTGGTATCCGCGTCAGCATTTGACACGTTGTTTTCGCCGTCGGTCATGAAAACAATGTACATGGTCGGATTTTTGACGCCGCTCTTATTCTTGTGCTGAAGTTGCTCGTTCGTCAGCCCGGCTGTCGCAGACGGTTTCGTCAACGCGTCGACTGCCGCCGTAAAAGCAGGCGCCGAATTCGTGGAACCTTTTGACGTCAAGTTGTTGACATATGTTGTGATGCCGCTGGTACCCCAGGCCAAAGCTGTCGCCGTTTGGGCGACGTTGTTATAGGAAACTGCCCCGGTGCGAACATACATCATGTTCGGGTCGGCCTTGTTCAGTTGCGCGGAGAGATTGGACGTCGCGATTTTCAGCGACTCCATCTTCGAGTAATAGTTGGTCTGCGTTGTGCAATAGGTCCCCCAGCAGTTTTTTTTGGTCGGCTGCTCGGCATTAACCGTGTCCGTGGCCTCATCCATCGATCCAGAACGATCCAGAACGAAATACATCGACAGCGCATTCTTCTGGGTTTCGGAAGTCTTGCCGCTGATTGACGTGCTGGACGCAGAAATGTTCAGCGAACTCTGCCCTATCAAGCGGGTCATGCTGTTCACGGGCATAGAATAGGATGAATTTACGACGACCGTGTAGCCCGTGTTCCCGGAGGAATCGGTCGTTTTTGTTACCGTTGTGCCGGTGCCCGCTTTCAATGAATTCGTAGCATCCGTATCACCGGCGAGATAATTCGACATCTGGCCGAGGACGAAATTGTTGGCGAGATCCTTGGCGGTCGTCGTGGTTGCACTGCCGTCCGCAAGCGCGGTTGCCGCAGTGAGTGCGGCGGCATCCGTGGATTCCTGAAGCTGACTGTGTGTCAGCGACATGTTCGTGACATCGACCGCTACACCACTCGCCACGGCCAGCACGGGCACGGCAATCGCCGTCAGGATGCCAAAATTTCCGGCTCTATCGCGTATAAGTTGTTTCAATGCCCAAAGTATATCAGAGCCGGCAATCATCATGTCCGCCTATTGGAAAGAGTTAGCTTCTCAAGAACGGCGGGACTATCGAATACAAATATTAGTTGAAGGTTTAATCGGTCAGTTGATTTTTAACAAACCATGTAATCTGACGCGATTGGCTTCAACTTTTTACTACTTTAAGTATATTCTATTTTAGTGGAATTACATCTACTGCCTGAACGGCTTCCTGATTGCCGTAGCTCTTCAGTACGCCGATAACGGGCGCAACGTCCGAATAATCGCGGCCATAGGCAACGACGATATGATCGGTGCCGGCGGGAATATTGTTGGTCGGGTCGAGCTCGATCCAGCCCGCCGTCTCGCCGCACCAGATGCGCACCCAGGCGTGCATGGCGTCGGCGCCCTCCAGCCTTTCCTTGCCGGGCGGCGGAATGGTGCGCAGAAAGCCGCTGACATAGCCGGCGGGAATGCCGAGGCTGCGAAGCGCGATGATCATGACATGCGAGAAATCCTGGCAGACGCCGCGCTTAAGGCGGAAGGCTTCCCTCGGCGTGGTGTCCACTGTCGTCGCCTCGGTATCATAGACGAAGTCCTTGTGTACCTGCGCGCAGACCGCATGGGCGATCTGCAGGGTCGTAAGATTGGCTGCTTTCCATTGTCTGCTGTAATCCGCGATTTCCCTGGTGTCCGGCAGACGCGGGCTGCTGCCGAGAAAATGGTGGGGCGAAGACGGATCGATCGACCAGCAATCATTGATCTCCTCTGGCAGCTTGGCGAGCAGCGGCGAGAAGTCTGCCCCGACGGGCTGGCTCTCCACCTGAACGCGCGCCTGCATGCGGATATCGAGCCTTTCATGGGGCTCGCGCACGAGGATCGAAGTTGCAGGATGCTGGAAGAAATCCGTGAAGTGGGATTGCTCGTCCGGTCCCGGCGTTATCTTCACCGAGCCGGCTATCAGCCTCTGCCGGTTGGGCAGGGAGAGCGGCATGACGCGCAATATATGCCGCGCACCGCTTGCCGGCACGTCGTAGATGTAGCCCATGTGAAGCGAGAGATCGTAGAGCATTCACGTCATCCGAGGTAGGTGCGTGCCAGCAGGTCAGACAGCCGCTCCAGTTCGCGCGCCAGCTGCTGGTAGACTTCGCCCGTCATTGCTTCGGGCGTCATCACTGCCAACCCCGAATGCAGACGCATGGCTTCGCGGAAGAAGGGTGACATCTGGCCGTTGACGTAGGCATTCGGCAATTGTTCGACCTCGCGGTGGATCTCGTTCATCTGGAAAAGGATCGAGCGCGGATTAAGCGGATCGAGTGCGAGCAGATCCGTCACCGTCAGCCGAGCGGTATTGACGTTGTAGCGGCGGCGATGGGTCATGACGCTGTCGCCGATTTCAAGCAGCATGTCGAGCGCGCCGTCGGGCGCATCGGGGCCGGACATATGGCCGAGCAGCCGGGTCATATGCAGGCCGCGCTCGATATAGCGGCCGAGCGACAGGAAGCGCCAGCCGGTGAAGCGGTACATGTTTTCATGCACGAGACCGGCGAAGCCCGCGAGCTTGCGCAGCAGGATCGTCATGGCATGGCTGGCATCGTCGCCAGGCTTTACCCCTTCCTTGAAGCGGCGTGCCGTCTTGGCGAGATCGTTCAGCGCAAGCCAGCCATCGGGAGAGAAGCGATCGCGGATGTTGCTGGCCGAATAGACGGCGCTATCGATGTTGCGCAGCAGGTTTTCCGGCACCGCTTGCTTGGTATCGATGTCGATGGCGGCAAGATAGGCGCTGACATCGGCAAGCAGTGGCTGGTTCGGATCGGCGGCTTCGGCAAAACGCCCGTGCCAGGCGCGCAGGATGCGCAGCGCACCTTCGGCGCGCTCGATATAGCGGCCGAGCCAGAAGAGATTGTCGGCCGCCCGGCTGGGCAGGCTGCCCGGCATGTTGCGGGTGAAAGTTTCCTCTGCCGGCAGAAGCGTGTGTGCCTCGACTGGCTTGTCGGAGACGATCCAGACATCGGCAGCCGAGCCGCCGGCCTGCATGGCAATCGCGGCGACATCGTCACCGCTGCCGATGCGGGCAAAGCCGCCGGGCATGATCTGCCAGCCGTTCTCGGTGCGGGCGGCGAAGACGCGCAAGCTCATCGGCCGCGGCGTGAGCTTGCCATTGACCCAGGCCGGAGTCGTCGAAAGTGTTACGACCTCCTGGCCTACCAGCTTGTTACCCTCGGTCGCCAGCCAGTCTGCGATCGAATCGCGGGCGGTGCTGCGCAGCGTCGAGCCCAGCACGGATTGGCCGTTATCATCGAAGAAGGGCATGCAGGAATAGGCCGGGCCGATGACCATCTTTTCGATATTGGCGGCGACATGTTCACGCTCGCTCTTCTGGCCGCACCACCAGGTCGCGATAGAGGGCAGCTTCAGTTCCTCGCCGCGCAGATGCCGACAGATGGTCGGCATGAAGGCGAGCAGCGCTCGGGTTTCGAGAATGCCGGAGCCGAGCGCATTGACGATGGTCACCGTCTGCGCTCGCAGGGCTTCGACGAGGCCGGGCGTGCCGATATGGGAGCGCTGGTTGAGCTCCAACGGATCGGCGTAGGAAGCATCGAGGCGACGCCATAGTACGCTGATCGGTCGCAAGCCTGCGACGGTGCGCACCATCAGCTGATCGTTGACGACGGTGATGTCCTCGCCTTCGAGCAGCATGAAGCCGAGGTAGCGGGCGATATAGGCGTGTTCGTAATAGGTTTCGTTGGCAGGCCCCGGCGTCAGCACGGCGACGCGGCCTTCGGCGCCGCGCTTGCCGCCGAGCAGGGCATCGCGGAACGCGCCGAAGAAGGAGGCGAGGCGATGGACCTTAGTTTCGGCGTAGATATCGGAGAAGGCGCGGGTTGTGGCGACGCGGGTTTCCAGCGCGAAGCCGGCGCCGGATGGCGCCTGCGCGCGGTCAGCCAGCACCCACCAATTGCCGTCAGGACCGCGGCCGACCTCGAAAGCCAGGAAATGCAGGTAATGGCCGCTTGCGGGCTTGACGCCGACAAGCGGGCGCAGGAACTCCGGATTGGCGGCAATCAAGGCCGGCGGCAGCAGCCCTTCGCTCACCAGTCGGCTGTCGCCATAGATATCGGCGATGACCGATTCCAACAGATCGGCGCGCTGCTGCAGGCCTTCGGAGAGAGCCTGCCATTCGCGTTCGTCGATGAGCACAGGGATATGGGAGATCGGCCAGTTGCGTTCGCTGACACCCGCTGTCCCATAAGCGCGATAGAAGACGCCTGCATCGCGCAAATAGCGGTCGGCGCGGGCGAAGCGCTCGGTCAATCCCTCTTCCGTCATACGCGTCAGCGCCGAGAGGAAGTTTTGCCAGACCGGGCGCACCGCGCCGGTATTGTCGACCATTTCGTCGGCGACGCCGGGCAGGGGACGATAGGCAAAGACCGGCGCCTTGGCAGTGCCGGTCTTTACCTCGTCCCGTCGTTCCGTCGCCCGTTTTCTACCCATGCAAAGTCTCGTTTCAAATTCCCGCCGGACGCCTGAGGTCGAGCGTCAGGGGGAATTCCACCGATGCAGTCTCCGGTCTTACGGCATAACCACCTGCTGTATGCCCCCAAGGCTCGAAACGCGCAAGACGTCGCGCTTCCGCCTCGTTGCCATTGACGGGGAAGGTGTCGTAGTTGCGGCCGCCCGGATGGGCAACATGGTAGATGCAGCCGCCGATCGAGCGACGCGACCAGGTATCATAGATATCGAAGGTCAGCGGCGTATCGATGGGGAGCACAGGATGCAGACCGGAAGCCGGATGCCATGCCTTATAGCGCACGCCAGCGACCGAGACGCCCGCCATTCCCGTCGGCGTCAGCGGTACGGGACGGCTGTTGCAGGTCACCGTATAACGCGACGGATTGGAGGTTTCGAACTGCACCTGCAGGCGCTCGACCGACGAATCGACGTAGCGCACGGTGCCGCCGATCGCACCTTCTTCGCCCATGACATGCCATGGTTCCAGCGCCTGGCGCAGCTCCAGCTTGCAGCCCTCGTATTCGACCTCGCCACAGAAGGGGAAGCGGAATTCGAGCTGCGCCTGGAACCATTCCGGTCTGAGGTCGAAACCGTTTTCGCGAAGATCGCCGAGAACGTCGAGGAAATCCTGCCAGATATAATGCGGCAGCATGAAGCGATCATGCAGCGTCGTGCCCCAGCGCACGAACTTGCCATCAATCGGGTTGCGCCAGAAGCGGGCGATCAGTGCGCGCACCAGCAGTTGCTGGGCAAGGCTCATGCGGGCATTCGGCGGCATTTCGAAACCGCGGAATTCGACGAGGCCGAGGCGTCCCGTCGGTCCATCCGGCGAAAACAGCTTGTCGATGCAGATTTCCGAGCGGTGCGTGTTTCCGGTGACATCGGTTAGAAGATTGCGGAAGAGCCGGTCCACCAGCCAGGGGAGCGGCTGGATGCCGCGACCTGGCGCCGGCACCTGGGCCAGCGCGATTTCCAACTCGTAGAGGCTGTCGTGACGGGCTTCATCGATGCGCGGCGCCTGGCTTGTCGGCCCGACGAACAGGCCGGAAAAGAGGTAGGAGAGCGAGGGATGGCGCTGCCAGTGCAGCACCAGGCTCTTCAACAGGTCGGGACGACGAAGAAACGGGCTGTCGTTCGGATTGGCGCCGCCAACGACGACATGATTGCCGCCACCGGTGCCGGTATGACGCCCGTCGATCAGGAATTTGTCCGTGCCGAGGCGTGTCTGTCGCGCCTCTTCGTAAACCGCCGTCGTGATGTCGACGCAGTCCTGCCAGTTCGACGCGGGATGGATATTGACTTCGATCACGCCCGGGTCAGGCGCGACGCGAATGACGTTGATGCGTTCGTCCTGTGGCGGCGAATAGCCTTCGATGTGAATCGGCAGCGCAAGCTCAGCCGCCGCATTCTCGGCCGCTGCCAGCAGTTCGAGATAATGTTCGATCTTTTCGACCGGAGGCATGAAGACACACAGCCGACCGTCACGCGGTTCGACAGAGATCGCGGTGCGGACGGCGCCGCCGATTTCGCCGAGCGTCTGTTCGACCCGCGATTGCGAGCTTTCATCCGCCTGGAACGAGGCTTCCGGCATGGTGCGGCCAGCCGGCACGATGACGTCAGGCAGAGGCATGCGCGGAATGGAGGGATCGGCCGTGTGGATATAGGGATAGCGTGACGGCGGCACATAAGGCAGCGTGCCGAGCGGCAGGCGATAGCCGACCGGAGAATCGCCGGGCACAAGGAAAATCTTGCCGCGGCGTGTGCGCCATTTTTCGCTGACCCAGCGCGTACCGCCGGCGCGCGCGTTCCATGCCTGTATGGGCAATATGTAGCCGGTTGGAGTCGTCAGACCACGCTCGAAAACACGAGCGATACGGCTGCGCTCCTCGGGATCCTTGAGCTTCGAATTGGAAGGATCAACATTCTCCGGCAGGCTCCCTTCCTTGACGATCCATTCAGCCGGGTCTTCGTAAGCCGGTTGCACCATGTCAGGCTCGATCGCTAGTTCCTTGGCAATCGCATTCAGAAGCTTGCTGGCTCGCTCCGAGTCCGCACCGGTCTGTGCCGTTTCTTCGGCGATCAGAGCGGGGTTCTGCCAGATCGGCCGCCCGTCCTTGCGCCAGTAAAGCGAGAAGGTCCAGCGGGGCAGGCTTTCGCCGGGATACCATTTGCCCTGGCCATAATGCAGGAAGCCGCCGGGCGCGAAGCGCTCGCGCAGGCGCCTGATCAACTGATCGGCAAGGTCGCGTTTGGTCGGGCCGACGGCGGCGGTGTTCCATTCTTCAGACTGGAAATCGTCGATCGACACGAAGGTCGGTTCGCCGCCCATGGTCAGGCGCACGTCGTCTTCCTTGAGGATCGCGTCAACCTTTTCGCCGAGTTCGTTCAAGGCATCCCAGCTTTCGTCGGAAAAGGGCTTGGTGATGCGCGGATGCTCGGCGACGCGGGCGACTTTCATGTCGAAATCGAATTCGGTATTGGCTTCGCCGAAATATCCGCCCGAGATCGGTGCGGCGTTGCGGTAATGCGGCGTGGCGGCAAGCGGGATATGGCTCTCGCCCGTTAGAAGGCCGGAGGTCGGATCGAGGCCGACCCAGCCGGCGCCGGGAAGATAGACTTCTGCCCAGGCATGCAGATCGGTGAAGTCGACTTCGGTGCCGGAGGGACCGTCGAGCGCCTTCAGGTCGGGTGTCAGCTGGATGAGGTAGCCGGAGACGAAGCGGGTGGCGAGGCCGAGATGGCGCAGCACCTGAACGAGCAGCCAGCTCGTGTCACGGCAGGAGCCTTTCGCTTTTTCCAAAGTCTCCTCAGGCGCCTGGACGCCGGCTTCCATGCGGATGACATAGCCGATCTCCTGCTGCAGCCGTGCATTGAGGCCGACGACCATGTCGACGGTCTTTTGTTCCGAGCGGTCGAGCGTGGCGAGGAAGTCTTTCAGCCGGGGACCAGGCTCCTCCGGCTTCATATAGATCGACAAATCTTCTCGGATCGTCTCGGGATACTCGAAAGGCCATTTCGTCGCTTCCTCTTCGACGAAGAAGTCGAAGGGATTGTAGACCGTCATATCGGCGACGAGGTCGACCTCGATCTTCAGTTCGGTCACCGGATCGGGAAAGACGAAGCGGGCGAGATAGTTGCCGTAGGGGTCTTGCTGCAGGTTCACGAAATGGTTTGCCGGGGTGACCTTGAGCGCGTGGCTCAGCACGCGCGTCTTGGAATGCGAGGCGGGTTTCAGACGGATGATCTGGGGACCGAGGCGAACCGGATTGTCGTATTTATAATGGGTGAGATGATAGATGCTTGCCTTGATCGCCATATGTCTCTTTGCCTAGCCCACATCATTGTGCGGTGATTGCTGTTCCCATAGGCAGTGTGTGCAATGCAGCGAAAGAAAGCAAGGTGTCTCCAGGCACTTCGGAAAGTCCTGCTGTGGCACGCCAACAAAAGCGGCGAGCTTTCGCCCGCCGCTTTGTAATCGATACCGTCGAAGATCTCAGCTTCTGCCGAACTCGTCGACGAGGCGGATGATGTCGTCTTCGCCGAGATAGGAGCCGGTTTGTACTTCGATGAGCTCCAGCAGGATCTTGCCTGGGTTGGCAAGGCGGTGCACTTCGCCGAGCGGGATATAGATCGATTCGTTTTCGCGCAGCATCTGTACGTTTTCGCCGACCGTTACTTCGGCCGTACCCTTGACGACGATCCAATGCTCGGAGCGGTGGTGATGCTTCTGTAGCGACAGCTTCTTGCCCGGCAGCACGAAGATGCGCTTCACCTGGAAGCGCTCGCCATTCAGCACCGAGGTATAGCCGCCCCAGGGGCGGTAGGAGGTCGGATGCGTTTCGGTGAGCTTCGCCGTCTTCTTCTCGCTTGCGAGCAGCTTAACGAGCTTGCCGACGTCCTGGCTGTCCTTAAGATGGCCGACATAGACGGCGTCTTCGCTGGCGATGACGGCGACGTCCTCAAGGCCCTGCACGGCGACGTGCAGGCTATGCGACATGACGAGCGAATTCTTCGTGTTGACCAGCGTCGTGGCACCCGTCGACACGTTGCCGCTTTCGTCACGGCTGCCGACTTTCCACACCGCATCCCAGCTGCCGAGATCGGACCAGGTGAAGGGCGAGGGAACGACTGCGGCATTGGCCGTCTTTTCCATCAGCGCGTAGTCGATGGAGATGTCCGGGCTTTTTGCGAAATTATCGGCGTCCAGGCGGGTGAAATCGAGGTCGCGCGTCGATTTGGAGATGGCCTTGCTGGCAGCCTTTTCGACGTCGGGCGCAAATTCCTTCATCTCGGCGAGAAGCTGGGCGGCCGAGAACATGAACATGCCGGAGTTCCAGTAGAAGCTGTCGCTTGCCACCATCTCCTTTGCCTTTTCCAGGACGGGCTTCTCAACGAAACGCTTGACGGCATGTGCACCGGTCGCGAGCGCCTTGCCGCTTTCGATATAGCCATAGCCGGTCGCCGGTTCCGTCGGCTTGATGCCGAAGGTGACGAGCTTGCCCTGCAGTGCCGTATCGCGTGCCAGGCGTACGCAATCATAATAGGTCGCGTTGGCGTCGATCTCGTAATCGGAGCCGAGGACGTGCATGATGGCGTCCTTGCCGAAAAGCTCGGTGACCAGCGCGGCGGCGGCGGCAACGGCGGCAGCCGTGTTGCGGGCCACCGGCTCCAGCAGCACCGCTGCCAGTTTCAGGTCGAGTTCGCGGGCCTGTTCTGCGACCAGGAAGCGGAATTCCTCATTGGTGAGAACGATCGCAGCTTCATAGAGCTCGGGGTCGGCCACCCGCTCCAAAGTGTTCTGAAACAGCGTCCTGTCGCCGATGAACTGGATGAATTGTTTCGGGGCGGAAGCGCGCGATAGCGGCCACAGCCGTGTACCCTTACCGCCTGCCATGATCACCGGGACGATTTTTGCCGCCATGCTCTGCCTCTCCTGGCCATCTCAATTGAAGCCGTCTGACGACGCACAACCATTGTGCGCCGACCATGCTCCTTCGACAATTTCCATCGCCATTGCGATGTTTTTTCTTAAAGCGCTAGCTCTAATACGTCGAGATCCTAAACATTCGACAACTTTAGTCCACAAGATCCACTGAAAGTGTGTCGCATGCGCGATTCTGTTTAAAAAAAGCAGAAGCCGTAGAAAGACTGCCTTAGCTACAGATTAAAATAGCATTGCCTCTAAGTAATAGTTTCAATGCTACAGAGATCAAGCTTCCGCTCTGTCTTGCCGCTCATCCTGCGCCGGCGCGTGGTCGGGGCCGTTGCGTCTGTTGTACCGGATCGAAGACCAAAGCGAGATGCCGATCAGGGCCGCGCCGCCAAGGCCGGTGATGACTTCGGGGATATGCATCAGCGTCTGCACGTACATGATCACCGAGAGGATCAATATGGCGTAGAAAGCACCGTGTTCGAGGTAGCGGTAGTGGGCGAGCGTGCCCTTTTCCACCAGCATGATCGTCATGGAGCGGACATACATGGCGCCGATGCCCAGGCCGATGGCGATGATGAATAGGTTTTGGGTGAGGGCGAAGGCGCCGATGACGCCGTCAAAGGAGAAGCTGGCATCGAGGATTTCCAGATAGAGGAAAGCGCCGAAGCCGCCCTTCGCCGCAGCGCTCATCGTTCGCTGCGAGGCGTCCAGAAAGCCGGCCAGAACCTCGACGAGCAGGAAGGTCAGGAGGCCATAGATCGCGGCATGCAGGAAGGTCGTCGCGTCATCACCGTCGAGCACTGAGGTGAAGATGAGGACCAGGACCAGCACAAAGGCGATTTCGACGCCCTTGACGGTCGCAAAATGCGCCATCCGCTTCTCGATGAAGCCTATCCAGTGCACGTCCTTTTCATGGTTGAAGAAGTAGGTGAGGCCTACCATCATCAGAAAGGTGCCGCCGAAGGCGGCGATCGGCAGATGCGCTGCCTGCATGATCTCGGCATATTGCTCGGGCTTCGCGGCGGCGAGTTTCAGCGCTTCCCACGGGTTGATCCAGGCGGCGATGGCGACGATCATAAGCGGAAAGACGATCCGCATGCCGAAGACGGCGATGATGATGCCCCAGGTCAGAAAGCGATGCTGCCAGACCGGCGTCATCTCCTTCAGCTTGTTGGCATTGACGATGGCATTGTCGAAGGAAAGCGAGACTTCCAGCACAGCCAAGACGGCACAGATAAAGAAGGCTGTGGCAAGGCCGCTGAAGGTGCCGGTGGTGTTCCAACCCAACAGCGCACCGAGCGTAAGGCCGCCGACGGTTACGGCAAAGGCCCAGCCGAAATAACCGAGAACGGATTTTGAGGCGGCGGGCGATTTCATGGATGCGCCTCGCTGGAAATGGAGTGGATATACCCGGATTGCGCGCATAGCCGCATACCGAAGACGGCATGCGGGTCAGGCATGGTCAAGCTCATCATGGAAAGAAATCCGCCGGCTCATCTGCAGGCGGTACCGACATCGCGAGAGCGCCGTGAAAACTCTCGCCAGAGGGGCCCGGCACCAAAGTTCAATCCGCTGCCGATGTCAGGAAGGCGCGGAGATGCTCCATAGTTAGTGAAGTTAGGATGCAGGTCAAGAGTTGAAATGATGATGGCTGTCCTTGCCCTCGATAATTGAGAAATTCGGGGAACCAAACGGAAAAGGCTGCGTTTGGCTTTCGGGTGTCTTTGTGACCATCCGCCGCCGCGGCGGGGTCTTTACCCCTAACAACAGCGTTCAACAGGAGGAACTCCGATGAGTCCAGCACCCATTCACCGCGCGCCGGAGGCGTCAAAACCGGAGCTGACGGAACGGCAGAAAAAGGCAAGGCCGAATACGCTTCGCCAAGCCCAGGTCTTGCCGCCTCATCAAGTGGATCTGACACTGCATCCTGTAACCCATGAGGACGTGCACGTTCCCGCCCACGTCAACGGTTCGGACCTATCCCGGGAAGCGCCAGGCGATGCAAATCATGGCAGAAAACAGAAAAATGCGCTGCCGCACTAACACAAGATGACGGCGGCGCGATGATGATGGCTACTTGTGGCGAGGCGCTTTGCCATCGGATGTAAAGCTGCCGTTGAAGCTCATTTCCGGCGATTTGGCCGTACATTCGATGGCGACCGGCTTGCCAGCGTAAGGATTTGCGAAGGTGCAGGCGCCCTTTGCTGGGACTTGATTTGACATATCGTTGCCGGCACCCGTCGCGATAACGTCGATCGGCAATTGTGCGGTGCCTTTCTGGTTGCCGGGCTTGATGCCTTTTCCATTGCCACGGAAGCCGAGCATTTTGCCGCCGGATGTGAAAATGAAAGTCACGGAGCCGTCAGGTGCGGTGACGCTGGCGAGTTCTGCCTTGCATCCCTTGGAGGCATCGAGTTTGCCGACCACGAGCTTGGAACATTTTCCGCTGACCACGGTGGCGCCCTGTGCCGGAAAATTCTCGACGGTAGCAGCTGCGGTCTGTGTGGCGACCAGCGCCGTCAATCCAAAAGCAATGCCTGCGAATCGCATAAGAGAGGCTCCTTTCAAGCCCATGCAGATTCGCTGATCAAAATGTGGCAGTCAACCCGAAGCGGTGCACAAGTCCAAAGCCAACAGACGGCGCCCGGATCCAAGGCCGGGCACGTCGGGGTCCGATGGCAGGAATGCCATTGTCGTAAAGTCACCGCGGCGGTTAGGCGACGCGTTTCAGTGTTGTTGTGCGGATTCCGGAACAAGCTCGCCGATCAACTGCAGCAGGGCATTCTGGCGATCGCCGCCTCCGGCCAGGAATTCATAGAGGGTCATGGTTTTCTCGCTGCCGCCATCGACGACATAATCCGCCTGGCGGATGACGTAGACCTCACCGCTCTCGGTGTCGCGGGCGAGATGGAACATGTACTCATCGCCATTGGGCTTGTGGTTCTTGTAGAACTGCCGCTTCATCACCGTCATCTCATCCTCCCGTATGATCGATGCGCTGATATGACAGTAGGATGACGGCGCGGCCGGAAGTCAAGCGGCTTGTAGCGGGAACTTGTGTCGCAGGCTCCGTTCGCCCCCGCAATCGCCGCGAACATCAGCATGTGATTGGCTATCTTCCAAAAGACTACTATTCTCGACCTGCGCTCGAATTTTTCGGGACGCGGCTAGTTGGAGATCGAAGCACATGAGAATGATGTTAGCGTTGGGAGCGATTTTGAGCCTGGCATGCGTCTCTGCCGGCGAGGCGCCTTCGAATTACCAGACCTACTATGGCGGCATTCGTGCCGATAGTGATCCGGTGGTGCTGGCGACATATGAGAGGGTTCTCGATCGCTGCGAGCCTGAGGCTTATTCCTGGCACCGTGGCTCTCCGGATCCCAACAGTACCCCTTACTGGCTGGCTCTGCGAAATTGCCTCTATCGTCACGGCTTTGTCGATCGTGGCGTCTACGCCTATCCGACGACGGCGGTTTTGCGGCATTTCCTGGATCGCTGACCGGGCTGCAATTCGCTTCAGGTCGAGGGGTATTTTTCGGCTTGATCCGCTTTGGGGATAACCGGACTCTGTCAACCGATAAGAAATGAAAAAGGCCTTTCGATTTCTCGAAAGGCCTTGCTTTTCAGCGAATTAGGATGGTGGGCGTGACAGGGATTGAACCTGTGACCCCTACGATGTCAACTTTTTGCCCCCTAGCGGAATGCCCGGAATTGCGGGAACTCTACGCTTCGTAAATCGTCGTTTTCGGCACTATGTTGCTACTGCGTTCCACTTTTCAGGTTCATCGAACCTGAGGAGCACTACGTAGCGATCCTCGATACATTGTCATTGAAACCATTGGGGTTTTTCATCGAAATATCCCTTTTGGCTGTTACAGAGTGGTCGGAGGTTCGATATGCACCCTTCCCACTATTTGCAGTCAGGTCCAATGTGTCGGCAAGGTCCCGAAGGTGTTCGGGGCTGTACCGCGCATAGACCTTTTCCGTGATCCGGCTGTTCGAATGCCCGAGGAACTGGGCGATCCTCGTCATCGAATGACCATCTTCGGCAAGCCAGACGGCGGCCGAATGCCGGAGCATATGCGGCGACACGTCACCGATCTTGGCAGCCTTGGCCGCAGCCTTCAGCCCCTTCTTGATCGACTTCACCTGGACACCAGCCCATTCGATCACATAAGGCGATAGCGCTGCCTGCTTGGCAAGCTTCAGCTCTCGCATCAACGTCTCGTTCATCGGAACGGTGGCGCGACCTTTCCGTGGCGCCCGATCGAACGGATTTCGCAGGTTGATCAGCCGGCGCTCGAAGTCCACGCGGTCCCAGGTCAGTTCCAGTGCCGCAGCGTTGCGGGCGCCTGTTCCGATCATCAGCATGATCGCAAGGCGGATATGCGGTACCTTCGCCCCTTCAATCATCTTCCCGACTTCCTCCCGCTTCAGATAGCCATCCTTCGGGTCTGGCTTCGCCGGCCGCTCAATGTGGGGCGCCCGCGCGATCAAGCCGTTCTTCTCCGACCAGACCAGAACCGTGCGCAGGTGGCCGAGCTCGGTGTGGATCGTGCCGTCCTGGATGCCAGCCTTTCGGCGTTCAGCGGTATGGGCGCGGCAATCGAGAATGGTGATCGCCATTCCCTCCATTTTGCCGAAGCGGTCCTTCAAGGCCTTCCATGTGAATTTCATGGTGCCGACGACGGCACGCCCTTCCTTGGCGATGACGTAGGCTTTCCACAGATCCTCTACCGTCGTGCCCTTCGGCCGGGTCAGTTCCGCGTATCGAGACGCGGCGAGGCGGGACGCCTCTTTCTGGTCTCGGGTGCCAAGGCGATAACGTCGGCGGATGCCGCCGGGCTCGTCCCATGTGACGCAAAACTCTCCTTGGAGTCGCGTAAGTCTCCACTCTGACATTTTTCAAAGTTCTCCACGTCTTCAGGTTTGATCCTCAGGAGCTTCCCGCCAAGACGAAAAGCCGGCAGCTCCCCGCAAGCAATGAGATTGCGGATATGACGTTCGGAGCATTCCCAATGGTCGGCTAGGCTCTTCGGGGTGAAGGGCTTGGTCATGGGCGCTTCTCCCCGTTATCCGCATTATTCACAGGCCGGTTTTCCACACCCTGTGGATCATCGAAATAGGCGAGGCCGATTTCCAGAAGAGCTATGGTGATCGTGCGCTGATCGGTCATCAGCTTCTCTTCGGTAAGAGCGGCTCGGATTGCCTTCAATGCGCTGTCTTGGCTCAGCGGCACCAATGACGAGCTGGTGATCGCGTCCATGGCCTCGGTGTGATCGTCGCGGAGAGCGTCCAGCTTCGGGCGGTCTGTCTCCGGGCAGTCGTTATATTCCTTTTCGGCCGTGCGATAGCGGTCGAGGAGTTCGATCACGGGATCTTTGATCTTGCCCATCAGGCTTCCTCCCCGACGACCGCGCCGCTGTCGCGGAGTGCCTGCGAAAAGCCGTCCCGAATGTGCTCGACCAGATCGCGCGCTACCCAGGTAAACGCGCAGGCGCGATCGACATAGTGTTTCGTTTCCTCCCCAAGGGACATTTGGTCAATTTCGAGCAGCTTCGACATAGTTTCGTCGATCAGGTGCGCGAGATGGGTGACGTCGCTCTGGATATCGTCAAGGGAGTATGGCCGCGTCATAGCAGTTCTCCCAACTTGCGGCCGATGAACGTGTTGAGATTGGGCTCGATCAGCTGCATTCGTTCGCCTGGGCAGCTCACCTCGAACAACCGTTCGTCATCGATACGATGATCGAGAAGGCGAACGTTGTATCGCGTAAAGGCCCCGTTCCAGTTCGGCTTGGCGCGCTCATACAAACCATCACCTTGATATCGGCCGGTCACCCGAAAGGCCGTGATGATCAGGGCACATCCCCCTGTCTCGCCTTCGGCAAGTCCGGAGACATGCCAACGGCCTATCATCGGGTCAATTTCGGCCGCAGCTTTCTGCAGCTCTGCCAGATGATAGTCGAAGCGTTCTTGCGCCGTCATCTTTGAGGCGGCGGCTACAAGAGGTGGAGCGCCGGCAATGGTGGTGGTTGAGATAACCGAGCCAGCGAGGAAACCGAGCGATTGTCTACGGGAGAGGTTCATCGGGAAGCCTCCTGCGCTGCTCGGGCAGCATCGAGGATTTCGTCGGCTTCTTTGAGTTTTCTCCAAATGATATCGGCGACCGTCGCTATTGCATCAATATGCTCGCGCTGGCCTAGCCCATGTGCCGCCAAGAAGATTGCCTGGTTGAGGGATTTGATCTCACAAAGGATGTTCTGGGCATCGAGAATGAGAATTTGCGAATCTCTGTTCTCTTCAGTCGTCGGCTCCAGCGAATTTGGTATAGCTTCGCCGGTCCCGGGGATCGGGTTTGTCATTTTCTTGCTCCATTGTCAGAAAATTGCCGTGGATCAGCCGCGGCGCTGCATCAGTCTTTCAGGGCCATCTTGAAACGGCTCGCTACAAAGGGGTGAGTGTAGAACTGCCCGCTGAGCTGCTTGCACTCGTCGGCGAAACGGTTGAAGAGCGCCGTAACGTCCTTCTTCCACCAGACGGCATAGGTCGAGTTATCCGCATCGACGTGATTGTTTCGCACGACTCCGGCCGGTTTGGGCGTGTAAGGTGACTGGCGCATAACCTGATCGACGGTGGCGGCAGACAGGCCGAACATCTTCCCGATGCGTTCGCGGAGGTGTGTGATGGATTCAGCGTTCGAGGGGCATGCGCTCATGACCGTCTGGGCGCTTTCGATCCGCTCGACCTTTTCGTCGATGAGTTTCAGCCGTTCGTCACGGCGTGCCTCGCGTTGTTCGGCGTCCGCAAGCATACGGAACGCTTGGGCGAAAGCTTCGGCTGTCGTCGGGATTTGCGCGGGCTGGTTTTTGTGGGCTTGCCAGTAGTCTACCAGCCGTGCGGTGAATTCCGGGGAGAGCTGGGCAACGACGACATAGCTGTCACGCTCGTTGACGAGGTAAGCTTCAACAGGGCGCGCGCCGGCACCTTCATGGGAGGTTTCCTCAAATTGAGTAAACCTAACGAGGCCCTTATCGGCCAGCGTTTCGATCGTGCGCTTCACATTGTCGTGGCGTTTCTGAACGACCTCGGCAATTTCGCGGCTGGACATAGTGGCCGATGCATTTATTTGGATGAGCGGATTCATGTGCACTCCATCGGGTTGATGGAGTGAAGATTAAACTCCGCTTTAATTTATTGTCAATCCAGCTTCACTAAAAAATTAAAGAACGCTTTATTTTGTGCCGGGGCTCAAAATTCGGCGGAATTCGCGCAAGCAGGCGGTGATCTCTCCAGTTGTGGCCTTTTCATCGCCAGTTTTTATCGTCTGCGTCGGATAATCCTCATTTAAAGGGACTAGATCAATAATAAGGCTCATAGATGCGACACCTTTGAAGCGATATTTTCGGAAAAGTGTTTGGCTAGGATAATGCTGCGCTAACACAAAATCTCCGGGTTTAGGTTCCACTCCCGCGTCGAAAATGAGGATATCACCTCGCTGAAATAGCGGTTCCATGCTGTTATCACCGAGGCGCATCGCGAACACGTTGCCCTTCGGCTTCCAGTTAATTATTACGCGCTCAGATCCTTTTGGATTTTCCCACTCTAAATAGTCGTCGGTCAGTGAACCTTCGTTTTGAGCATATTGCTTTCCGTAAAATATACTCGGAAAATCCGAAATAATCGGAACGCTCATCCCTGGGTCAGGATACCTTGCAAGATCGACAAGGGCGATCTTGTCGTCGTCTAGCGCAATATCTAACATTTGCGAAAGCCGCACCAAATTTACAGCGCCCGGAACAGTTTTGTTCCTTTCCCACTGGCTTACCGCCTGTACGCTTACGCCCAGCGCTTCGGCCACATCCTTCTGCCCCAAGTTTTTAGCGACCCTGGCAGCCTTGAGTTCTTGTCCGATAGACATCTGAGCCCCTTACTTCTGTAACCTGTCCAGAATAAAGGCACGGTTGATTAAATCAATGAAGCGATAGATTGATTTCTGGTAAAGTGAGCTTTAATATGCCCTCGGCCTTGTTAAGGAGTTGAGAGCAAATGACCCCAAAGGAAAGAGCAATTAAGGCGGTGGGTTCCAGCAAGGAACTCGCTAGGCGCGTGGGCGTGAGCCCCCAAGCCGTCAGTCTTTGGAAAGATGTTCCTGTCAACCGCGTCCTCGCCGTCGAGCGAGCCTCTGGAGTGCACCGGAGTATTTTACGCCCTGATATTTACCCGATCGAAATGCCAATCCAGACACCGGTAACACCTGCATGAGCCACTATCGCAAGATCGACGTCCATGTCTGGAACGATGCGCGCTTCATGTCGCTATCGCTCGAAGGCAAGCTTGCTTGGTTCAACCTCCTGACACATCCAATGATGACATCTCTCGGCGCGGTTCGAGCGACGCCAGATGGGCTTGCTGCTGAACTGGCCATGGGTAGCGAAGCCTTCCGGGAAGGCTTTCGGGAAGCCTTGAGGGATATCATCGATAAAGGCATGGCGGATTACGATCCGAAGGCCAATCTGATCGCCCTCCCGAACTTCCTGAAATACAATAAACCGGAGTCGCCGAACGTCGTTAAGGCGTGGGCTAATGCTGCGGAAATGCTTCCAGAATGCGAACTAAAAAACCTTACAATTCAAAGGGCTGTAGCCTATGCGGAAGGCTTAGGCAAAGGCTTCAAGGAGGCTGTACATCAGGCCTTTCCGAAGGCTTCCGGTAAGGCTTACGCGAAGGCTTCCCCTATACAGAGAGCAGAGAAGCAGAGAGCAGAGAACAGAGATTTTGATTCTGCTTTGGACGAGGAAAACTCTACTGAGGGTACGTATACGCGTGAGACGATGTTCACGCCTTTCCCCGTTCCCGCATCAGCAGCAGAGGGCCGCGCGCTCCTCATGGACAAAGGGGTTCCCGCAGATCAGCTCGACGCCTGCCTAAGGCTTCTGATGGGCGGTAATTTTTCGCCCTATGACCTGGAAGGAATCCTTTCAGATGCGAGGAGTGCGGCATGACGAATCTACCTCCGTTCATCCGTGATCCCTCGATGCTTCCCCCGAACGTTATTGACGTAATGCCCGCGATCATCAGCAAGATTGCGGCTGAAACTCCATGGCCTCCCACGCCGAAAGCCGGCGAGATAGTTCCACTCAAGCGGAGGGTAGCATGACAGCTTTCATCGACATCAAGCCGGGCCAATGGGTTCTGGCGTTCCAGCAGCCGTTCGGTCCCTATGTTCGCGAAATGCCCGATCTGCTTGAGAGCTATGCCGTCAAGCACTGGATGGACAGCCACCGCAAGGAGGAGATTTTCTTCGTCGCTCAGGTCGAAACGGTGAAGCCAAAGACCTTCACGGCGACGGAACCGGTTCGGTACGAACACAGCAGGATTCCACGATGCCAGGTCATCGCTGCGTGTCGATCAAAGAACACCGCCATTGCTCTTCGCGACAAGTTCTTCGCGATAGGCGAGGAGGCCGGGGATGCAATCGAGAAAGAGATGTACCGCCGAATTGAGAAGTTCACCGACCGCAAACGCGCGGCCGCCGAAAAGAAGATCCGCCGGCTGTTTCCGTCCTTTTTCACAGAATCCAAGGGCTCTGCAGAATGATCAATGCAGTCACCGCCGCCACGCGCCCAGCCCATACGGGTAGCTCAACTAAACCTGTGGTAGATGCTAATATTCTAATTACCGGCCTGAATGCCACCCTCGGGTCGGTCAGTGCAGCGTCCGACGGTTGCCCCCAAAGATTGCCGTCGGACGCACGCCTCTCGACGGCGAAGTTTCCCCATCAGTGCTTCCATCAGGCACGGGGGATCGGCCGATGAGCTACATCTTTCCACCATCCCTGCATCCGCTGCGAGACTATCTGCGTGAGATGGGCGCCGATGTGACGGCATTCAAAACCGATCGCCAAGCGGCGTTTATAGCCCAGCAGTTGCTCGACACACGCGTCAAGTTCCCCTCCAAAGGGGCGGACATGACGTCGACGCTGTTTCTGATCCAGAAGGCGGTGACGGGAAATACCGAGCGAAAGTCGATCCGCGCGCCAAAGGATAACGGAACGGCCAACAGGGAGGAATCATTGGCCGTTCCGGCTCGGTCCACCGCAAAGCGCTCAAAGCAGGTCCTTGATAGCCGTAGGCCCGAAAAGATCAACCACATTCCGGATGTGTCCATTGGCGTACATATCTTCTGCGACGGCGCTTGCGAGCCGAACCCGGGAAGCGGCGGCTGGGGCTTTGTCGTCTACAAGGACGGCCGGGAAATAGCCGCTCTTTCCGGTGGCCTTGCTGATACGACCAACAACGTCATGGAACTGACTGGCATGCTGCGGGCGATCCAGTGGCTCATCGACCATTTCCTGAAGGATCAGCCGGCCACGATCTGGTGCGACAGCCAGTATGTGGTCAAAGGCTGCAACGAGTGGCGGCATAACTGGAAGCGGAATGGATGGAGCAAGCGGAAGCCCAATTCGCCGAAGCACGCCGATGGCGAGATCAAGAACCTCGCTCTGTGGCAGGCGATCGACGAGGCGCTGAACAAATGCTCTGCGCTGATGGTCGCCTGGGTTAAGGGGCATGTCGGCATTGAAGGCAACGAGCGTGCCGACGAGCTGTCCTTAATTGGCCGGCGCGATGCGATGGAAGCTGTAAGCCTTGCAGATCCGGTAGACGATTATCTCGATGCGGAATATCGGCAAATCATGAGCGTGATTTGAGTGGGAGCGGCTTTCGATGCTAATTTCATTCGTCATCTTCAGAAAACATGCCGGGGGTTCTGGGAGCGATGTTCCCTCGTGCTCCAGTAACAACCACAATGTAGTCGTTGTCGCGGTCACCTGGGGTGAACATGACAATCGTGACTTCCATGTCCTCTTTTCCGTCGCTTCCAAAGACGGAAGGGTCGAGGCTACCGTCAAATTCAAGGAAGAACATTGCAGCACTGGGTGCTACACTATGGTCTTCCCATCCCCTGAGGTCGGGAAAACGCACAAAGCGCCAATCGTCTTTTACCCCAGTCTTAAAGTTGAATTTTTCCCTGAAGTCTTCATCATCGCCAACGCTTTCGTGCCCCGGCAGCCTTCGAAGAAAGAGTGGCCGCGCATCAATTTGCGGGGAAGTGATCTTAATCGACTCTATGACGATGTGTCGGCGATTCCAGTTCACCACTCGAAAGCCGGCGGACAAATTTTCGAACGGGGCACAGACCAGATCTACCGTGGGTTCTCCGTCTCCGATCATAAATGCCGTTTGTTTTCTTTGCTGGTCGAGTTGATGGTACACAAAGTACGCGCCTACTGCCGCTGCCGCGAAGCCAATCCATCCAGAAAGTGCCGCAATCCAATCGCGAAAGCAGTGCTCTTCAGGTTGCGGCCAAGGCAGCCAACTTGGCTGAGGGGCGGGACAAAGCTTGTCAAACTGGCCGTAGTAAACCGCTCCAATGAACATCAATCCGAGAAGAGTGTAAGCGAAATACCAGCCAGTCCAGTAGGTTCGATCTTTTTTGCTCTGCATCCGTTCGCCCTGTGGTTACTGATTCGGAAGCTGCCTGAGTGTCACAACGTTCTGCAACCAAGATGGAGCGTGGCTTGAGGCGAGGCGAAGCTTATCCGTGTAACATGCACAAAGTCGCGCGAGAGTGCGGTGTGATCCTCCGCGATTGGCAGAACCACAGTCCAACGAGCCGGAAAAGCCGGGAATGTTATTGCAAGCCGACACTCCGAGAAATCGGCCGTCGCTATGGGGAGGATCACCTTCGCCTGGTGCTGATGCTCGTCACTGGCAACAAGCACAATGCGGACGAACTCTTTGCCGATGTTTTGAAAGCTGTATCTCGTCTTCTTATCGCCAATCCGGAACTTGTTCGCCGGCCATCTTTGGTCGCTGACTTCGACGCAATCGACCTTGGCGCCATCCGACGTGGTGCCAAAGCCATGAAATACGGAATGGCGACAAGTGACGAGATCCTTATCGCCCTCAGGATGCAATTCGGCCTGTGGCCTTATCGAGGAGAAGCAGCATGACGATGGTTTTCGCGGAATGGACTTACGAACACGTACGGGCGCAGATCATCGAGGGCGCTTTGACCCTCAGAGCCTCACCAGCAGCGTTGGGGCCGCGGATGGGGCTTGGCGCCATGTCGGACATCGTGCGCGAAATGATGGAGGGCTACGGGTACAACGAGACGACGGTTAGAAGGATACCCTCGGCTGGCGCCATCAGTCGGATGTACCAGACTTGGGACTGGATCAACGCCTATCTCAACGAGGGAGAGCGCAAGCTCGTGTACGATTACGCGTTCATCAAAACCCGGAAAGGCGTTTATTTCGATGCCTATCTGAAGAAAATCGACATGTCGCGAAGAACTTTTGAGCGCCGGATAGCCTCGCATTGTCAACGTATTGCAGACAATCTCAACCAAAAGCATCGCGTCCGGTTGACAGTGACCTTTGACGACGTGACGCAAATTGGCTTAGAAGATACGTCAATAACGGTAGCTTCGAAGAATTGCGCGACGAACTGGCGCGATGATGAGGTGGCCGGCCAGAAGGAGCAGGTGAGGGCGGATGTGCTTTCCCGTGCTCATTGGCGAAACGAACGCCGTAGGCAGCTCCTTGAGCGAGCCGAGAGGTAGTGCCGCAATCGACCCTTCCCATGCGGGAATTCGAACATCGGTGACCGGGCGCGGCAAGTCAATAACATCGGATGGGCTATGTGTGGATGATAGCTGATGTAGAGCCCGGTTCGGCGCGGACGTAAATCCAGGCTCCCGCAACAAAGGCCCGGTAGATGAGAACCGGGCCATTGCTGACAGTAATTATCGGCAAACACGCTCTACGGTAACGACACGATGGCCGTGGTGCCAACCGACCATTCGCTTTGTAAAGCAGTCGTGGCGATGACGGTTATGACCCCAATCGCCGTGGTCATAGTGGCGATGGTGGTGGTAATACCCGTCGTCGGCCAGCGACGGGGCGGTCGTGGCGACGAGCGAGGCCAAGGCTACTGCTGAAGCGATAAAGAACTTGTTCATGGATTTCCTCCGAACATTTTGCTCTTGTACAACGTCCTAGGGGTGACGTTGGTTCGACCCTAGACCCAGAGGGATGAATAAAGCCTGACGTTAGCGTTAATGTCAGCTTCAGGTGGCGAAGAGATCGGGAAGAGGTGACATCTATCCGCCGGCGCTACGGCGTCGCTTCCCGGCACCAATCCGAGCGGCTGCATTCATCAGCAGAACCGGAACGCAGAATGATGACTGCTCCGGCTAGTCGGTTAAACGGCAGGGGAAAGCCCACGTAGACTGCCACCCTTCGGGGCCGATTATGGTGCGCTCGGTATCGCCCTTCAATCCGAAGGCGCGTGACATAGAGATCATGGCGTTCAAGCCATGAGTTGTGAACGGACATCTGCGAAGCAGAATTCACCTATCAAAAATGGCAAAAATCGATAAAAAGTTGCAATGTGCTCGTGTGAGCTAAACGATGAAGTGGAAGTGGTGGGTGGCGATGCGATCGCGAAATTTTTCGACGCCGTATGTTGAGCGGACGAATGTTCGATAAACTGTCGTCGTTCGTTTCTAAATTGCATTTCAAAGCAGGCCCGAAAGCCTCAGGTGGGTCCAAAGCCGGCTCTTCGCGTTTTGTCGTTATCAACATTCATATCGACTACGAACGCAATGCCTTGGTGGATGTACCGATAGCCACCGCGTCTACTGCGACAAGCACGGTTACGAATACCATCAAGTGCATCAAAGCCTTCTGGCCGGAGCTTTGCCGACTTGGTCAAAGCATGTTGCGGCCCTAAGCCTCATCGATTCCTGCGACGGTGTTATGATCATCGACTCCGACGCAGAGATAATGGGTTGTTGTCCGCCATTTCATGAGCTGCTTGAGTCTAATCGTGACTTCGACTTGTTTTTGGCTTTCGGCCATTCGTTCCGTCCGAATGCAGGAATGATATTATTGCGGGGCTGCACGCAAACCTCTCGAAGCTTCCTTGAAACTCTCCTGGCTGAACGTGAAAATCCCGTGCCCGTCCAAGATCAGGCTCGTCCGGGCGGCGACAACGGCCACGTTATCCATCTTCTCCGTCGTCCCGAATATAAGAGTAAGCTCTTTCTCCTCGGGGCAGTCTGGAACAACACTACCAAGCCGACGGACTGGGATTTTATTCGCCACTATACTGGCCCGATGGGGGAGGTCGCTCGCGAGAACGCGGTAACGGCGTAGCTGTGGTTCAACCAGATTATAGTCTCGCAGCCCGATCGGCATAACTACTGTACCGGCGAGCTTGAATGTTCAGTCTCGAATACGTCTGACGACATCAACTCGCTGACAGGTGCCGGTAGCGGGAACGACGTCGAGCTTCTGCCCGACTGCGAAACTATCCTTCGGTATGCCCAACTCGACGGTCATTTCGCATGGATATGATTTCCCAGCATGTATGCGGGTAAAAAAGATTCTGCCTTCCGTGATGGTTTTCCGCCCAGTCTCACGGCCTAACCGATCTGTCATGATGGCCTCGCGGTTCCAGACTTCGGCGATCGTCGCGACTGCATGCGGGAAGTGATGGATACGCCATGACCAGATCCCAAAGACAAGAATGCCGAAGATCAGGCAGCTGCCGACAGCCACAGCCAGCAGCCATAGTTGCCCAGTGGACTCGTCGTGCGGAACGTCATCGATCGCTTCTCTCATCTCGATGAAATCGATGTTGGGATCGGACGGATGATCCATATCTGACGCCGTATGCCTTTCCGGCTCTTGAGAAGTGCACGGCATGAGAGTGGCCGAACTTCGAACGACAATCAACGCAATTTCAACTGGCCCACCAGAAGGCGGAGACATGACAGGTAGACCTTCAGAGTTCACCTCTGAGATCGCAGACGAGATCTGCGAGCGCTTGGCCGAGGGCAACAGCCTCAGGAGCATTTGCGAGGCTGACGAGATGCCTTCGAAGACGACGGTTTTCCGTTGGCTTAACGCATATCCTGACTTTCGGGACCAATACGCCCGCGCGCGCGAGGTTCAGGCCGACACGCTTTTCGATGACATCCTCGATATCGCAGATGATGGCCAGAATGACTGGATGGAAAAGCGGAATGCTGATGGCGAGAACATCGGCTGGATGGAGAACGGCGAGGCGCTGCGCAGATCACAGCTTCGCATCGAGGCCCGCAAATGGATGGCCGGCAAGCTTCGCCCGAAGGTCTATGGCGACAAGCTCGATATCGATCTCAACAGCAAGGTCAACTTCGTCATCAATGCCAAGCCGATGACAGAGGCCGATTGGCTGAAAGAGCATGGATCAGACGACGATAAGTAGGACGGCGTGGGCGCCACAGGCTGGCCCGCAGACCGCTCTTGTCGATTGCCCGTTCCGTGAGGTGTTCTTTGGTGGCGCACGCGGCGGCGGCAAGACTGACGGCGTTCTCGGCAAGTATGCAATCAAGGCCGCGACGTACCGATCTGCCTTCAATGCGATCTTCTGCCGGCGCGAGCTGCCGATGCTGGATGATGCGATCGAGCGCAGCAAGGAAATATACGGCAAGATCGGCGCCGATTGGAACGAGCAGAAGAAAACGTGGGTGTTTCCCGGTGGCGGCCGTCTACGTTTCCGCCCGCTTGAGCGTGTCCAGGACGCAGATAAGTACCAGGGGCAGAACGTAACCGATGCCTGTGTCGAGGAAGCTGGCCTTTATCCAGACCCTAAGCCGATCGACAGAATGTTTGGCGTCCTGCGATCTGCAAAGGGTGTTCCGACGCAATTGATCCTGACCGGCAATCCTGGCGGCGCTGGTCAGCACTGGATAAAGCAACGGTACATCGACCCAGCGCCGAACGGCATGAAGCTGCTGACACGCAAGCTACCGAACGGCAAGGAGCATCGCTACGTCTTCATTCCGAGCCGGATCGAGGACAATAAGCTCCTGCTTGAGAACGACCCGGATTACATCAACAACCTTTACCTGGTCGGCTCTGACCAGCTCGTAAAAGCCTGGCTCTCCGGTGACTGGAACGCGATCGAGGGCGCATTCTTTGACTGCTGGGACACTCGCAAGCATATCGTTCGTCCTTTCACCATTCCGCGCGATTGGACACGCTTCCGGTCGATGGATTGGGGCTCTGCCAAGCCGTTCTCGGTCGGGTGGTGGGCAATCGCTGGCGATGATCATCCGACGGAAAACGGTGTCATCCCTCGTGGTGCAATCGTTCGATATCGAGAATGGTACGGCTGCAAGGCCGGTGAGGCCAATGTCGGTCTGAAGCTGACGGCGGAAGAGGTTGCCCGCGGTATTGCCGAGCGCGAGGGCGCGAAATTCGATCCAGACACGAAGGTGATGATCGAGAACCCGACAGAGAAGGTCTCATATGGTGTTCTCGATCCTGCAGCCTTTGCTGAGGATGGCGGCCCATCGATCGCCAGCCGCATGATGCGTAAGACAAAGTTCAAGGTGATGTTTCGTGCTGCCGACAATGCCCGCGTATCACAGCGCGGCGCTATGGGCGGCTGGGATCAGATGCGCGCCAGGCTCAAGGGTGACGGTGAGCGGCCGGGATTGTTCGTGTTCTCGACCTGCACGGATTTCATTCGCACTGTGCCGCTCCTGCAGCACGATAAAGATCGGCCCGAAGATCTTGATACCGACGCGGAAGATCACGTTGCTGACGAGGCCCGCTACGGCTGCATGTCCCGTCCGTATCTGCCGCCAAAGAGAGACGAGCAGCCAGCGCAAAAGCATCAAGACTACACGCCGCGCAACAGCGATGCCGATGCCGGGGATTGGATGACCTACTGATGAATCAAACAGGCTATTCGGCTGGTTCGTCTCCGTCACAGGGGCCGACAGCCTCGACGCTTCCGTCTGCCCAGTCGTTCGCCAATCACGCGAAGCTGAAGAAGCAATATCTCGACTATCTCGGTTTGAAGAACGAGGAAATCAAAGAGCAGCAGAACGCGCGGCGCTATTACCATGGGGCTCAATATACGGCCGACCAGATCAAGGTTCTGAACAAGCGCAAACAGCCGGTCGTCACCTACAATCGCATTGGCCGCAAGATCAACAGCCTCGTCGGGCTGCTTGAGCAGCAGAAGACGGACCCGCGAGGATTTCCACGCACGCCGAAGCATGAGGAGGGCGCCGAAGTCGCGACAGCCGTTCTCCGGTATGTCTGCGATGAGCAGGACTGGCAGACGAAAGCGCTGCTGAGCGGCCAGGACGGTGCCGTTGACGGTTTGGCCGGTATCGAGCTCATAATCGAACGCGGCGATCAGGGTGACCCCGAAATCGGGATCGAAACTGTTGATGCTGCTTCGTTCTTTTATGACCCGCGCTCTCTCAAGCCAGATTTCTCCGACGCTCGCTATATGGGTGTCGGGAAGTGGGCCGATGAAGAGGCGGCCATGGAGATGTTTCCCGATAAGGCCGCTGAAATCAGTGCCTTGCTGGAGAACGGCTCCGAGCTGACGAGCAACCCGGACAGCGATAATAAATGGTTTGCCAATGGCGAGACATCGAAGCGCATTCGCATCGTCGATCATTGGTACATCAAAAATGGCGAATGGTTTTGGTGCATCTATACGGGCTCCATGATCCTGGCCGAAGGGCCGTCTTATCTTCGGAATGAGAAGAACAAGACAATCTGCAAATACATCATGTGGTCGGCGGCGATCGATCAGGATGGGGATCGGTACGGCTTCATCCGCAACATGAAGTCTAGCCAGGACGAAGTAAATGCGCGGCGCTCCAAGGGGCTGCACACGCTCAATTCTCGCCGCATTATCGTGGAGAAGGGTGCGGTCGATGACGTCGAGCAAACCCGACGCGAGGCCGCGCGCCCTGATGGCGTGATTGAAGTTGCACCAGGCGCCACGCCTCCCGTCTTCGACGATGCAGCCCGGGGCCAGGAACTGCAGGGCCAAATGGCATTCCTTGAGGATGCAAAGAATGAGATCGAGAACTATGGTTTCAATCCTGCTCTGATGGGGCAGGGCGTGCAGGACATGTCGGGCCGCGCTATCCAATTGCAGCAGCGCGCAGGCGTTGCCGAGTTGGGGCCGTACCTGTCGTCTAACCGGGGTTGGAAGATCCGCGTCTATCGAGCGATCTGGTGCGCCGTTCAGCAGCATTGGACCAGCGAACGGTGGATCCGCGTCACGGATGACGACAAGGTTGCGCAGTTCTTCGCCGTCAATCAGCTGTCGATCGATCCTCGTACCGGTCAGCCGGCCATTGTGAATGCTCTCGGCTCTCTCGATGTCGACATCATCCTCGACGAAGGCCCGGACAGCGTCAACATGCAGGGTGACGCATACGATACCCTGTCGATCATGGCGCAGAAGGGAATTGCAGTGCCGCCAGAGCTATTGATCGAGCTCTCTCCGTTGCAGGGTTCGATCAAGCAGCGTGCGCTTGCAATCCTTCAGGAAGCTAAGCAGCAGGCTGCCCAGCCGAACCCGATCGCTGTTGCCCAAGCGCAGGCTGAATTGCAGCAGACGCAGGCCGGCGCGCAGCTGAAACAGGCACAGGCGGCCAAGGCCATGTCCGAGGCAAGCAACCCAAAACAGCCCAATGCGCCGAACGAATTGGATGTCGTTCGCAGCGTCGCTGAGATCCGAAACACCAACGCGCAGACGGCGAAAACGCTTGCCGATGCGCGAAAATCGAATGTCGAGGCCGAATTGAAGCCCGTCCAAGCCGCCAATGAGGCTGCGCGGACGCGTCAGCAGGCTCAAAGCAACCTCACATAGGAGCCGCCATCCTGAAGGGCGATCATCGGGCGCTGATCCGCATTCAGCAGAGTGCCGCCGACTTCATGGGCGATAGCCGCCGCCAGGCTCAAGGGCGATCCGTGAAACCTCCCACGAATTGGAGACTGCAATGTCCGTAAATTCGGAATTGAATGAGCTGTTGTCTGATGGCGTTGCGACGCCGGAAGCAACGGCAGATGCACCAGCACCAGTAACTGAGCAGCCAGCCGTCGCACGCGACGATCACGGCCGTTTCGCCACCAAGACGCCGGAAGAAGCGCCGGCTCCTGTTGTCGAGCAGCCAGTCGCCGCAGCCCCGACCGAACAGCAGCCGCACCCCGGCAATGTTCCTGTCGGCGCCGTGAAGGCTGAGCGCGAAAAGCGGCAAGCGGCAGAGGCTGATGCCGAAGCCCTGCGCCGTGAAGTCGCAGAATTGCGCGGAATGGTCGTTGCACGTCAGCAGCCGGCTCCGCAGCCACAGCAGGAAGAACGTCCGATTGCCCTGTGGGATGATCCGGACGCCTACCTGCAAAGCCAGCTCACGCCCTTCCAGCAGCAGATGCAGGAAATGCGTGAAGAACTGTGGGAATCGAAAGCAGCAGCTGTGCATACACCTGAAGCCGTGCAAGCGGCCAAGGCAGCGGCCGAAAAGCTCTTCGGTACCCCGGAAGGGAAGATTCTGCATCAGCAGATTACATCTGCCGGCGGCAATCCCTTCGACAATCTGGTGAAGTGGCACAAACAGCAGGAAGCTATCGCTCGTGTCGGAAACGACCCGGATGCGTGGCTGCAGGCTGAACTTGAAAAGCGCCTCGCTGATCCCGCTGAACAAGCGAAGATCCTCGAACGCATCCGCTCTGGTGCAGCATCCAATCCGACTACGGCACAGCCTGTCACAAGCCTTCCGCCGTCTCTCAGTCGTCTTCCGTCTGGTGGAAACGCCGCCGCGGACAACGACATGAGCGACAGCGCGCTATTCAGCCACGCAACCAGCGGCAAGCGGTAAAGCCAAGAGAGGCGCCGCGCCCGTCTTGAAAGGACCATCCCATGGCCGTCTCTACGGTTCAGGACAACAATAAACTTGTCCAGTACACCAAGGAAATCAACCGCGAGTTCGTTCGCGAAAACCTGTTCTCGCCCTACATGGGCCAGGATCTGACCGCTATCATCCGCATTCGCCAGGAGTTGAAGAACGGCGGCGAGCAGATGAACATTCCGCTTGTCACAAAGCTTCGCGGCAAAGGGAAGGGCGCTGGCACCCTCGTCGGCAACGAGGACAAGATCGACAACTACGGCATGCGCCTGTGGATCGATTGGGCGCGCAACGCCGTCACCATGAAGAAGAACGAGATCCAGAAGGATTCTGCTGACCTGTTCGGCGAAGCGAAGCCGCTTCTCGCGGATTGGGGTAAGGAGCGTCAGCGCGACGACCTGATTGCAGCCTTCATGGCCCTTCCTTCGGAAACCGCTCCCGTAGGGCTCGGCTCTGACGACGGCAACACCGTCAACGGTATCAGCTATGAGGCTGCTACTGCCGCGCAGCGCAATACGTGGAATGCCGACAATAGCGACCGCATCCTCTACGGCAATGCGATTGCAAATTACAATGCGGTTCACGCCACGGCTCTCGCCAACATCACCACGGCCGCCGGCAAGTCCAGCGCGGCGTCTCTCACTCTGGCAAAGCGCATGGCTGAAAATGCCGTGCCGGCGATCCGGCCGTTCAAAACTGCTGACGGCTATCAATGGTACGTCTATTTCTGCGGCTCGAACGAGTTTCGTGACCTTCAGAATGACGCCGACATCAAGACGGCGAACACGAATGCTCGTGCCCGAGAAGGCAACGGCATCGACAAGAACCCGCTCTTTGTCGACGGCGACCTTCTCTATGATGGCATCATCATCCGCAAGGTGCCGGAAATCACCCTGTACGTCACCCAGGTTTGGACATCGCTGACGACCGCCGGCAACAGCGGCTCGCGCATCGAACCCGGCTTCCTCTGCGGCCAGCAGGCGGCGGTTCTCGGCTGGGGCCAGATGGCAAAGCCAACCTTCCGCAAGGAAGACGACTACGGCTTCATCCAGGGCGTCGGCACTGAGATGGCCTACGGTGCTGCGAAGATGTTCAAGAAGCACCCGATGGACGGCACGGCACTGAAGCAGTGGGGCGTCGTCACCAAGTTCAGCAGCGCCGCGCAGGACTCTTGATGAACGGTTAGGGCGGCAATCGCCGCCCGTTTCCTTTCCCTCACTTATGAAAGGGCACGACGATGCCTCTCAATGCCAACACCACGGCGCGTGACGCCGGCTTTCAGAATGTCCAGTATTACCGCAAGCGCATCCAGTATACCGACGGCGTTCTGACGTGGAAGTTCAAAATTCCGGCCGGCGCAATCATCCTGGCGCCCCTCTCGGGCGTGGACGTGCAGACCGTCTTTAACTTCGGCACCAACAATCGCGTCCAGATCGGCGATGCCAGTAACGCATCAAAGTACGGTCTGAACGTGTCCCTGGCGGCGTTGGGCTTCGCGCCGATGGCCGTTGCGGTCGGCCATAAGGTCACGGTCGACACGGATATCGTGTTCACCGTCGACAACAGCGGCACGGCAGCAACAACCGGCGACGCCGAGCTCGTCCTTGCCTATATCCCGGCCAACTGAGGGGCGCGACCATGGTCAAGGTAAAGTACCTGCCGGAACCCGGCACCCCTGACGATACCGAGACGCTGAATCACAAATTCAGTGCTCGACGCGCGACGGACGTCACCGATGAAGCAGTTCTGGCCGTTCTTCGCGGAAATCCGTTCTTCCAGGTTCTGGATGACGACAAGGGCTCAAAGACATCCACTCCGGCGCCCAAGCCGGCGAGTACACAGCTTGCCGCGGTTGAGCAGGAAGATGGCACCTTTGCCATCACCAACGGGACCGACCTCATCAAGGAAGGCCTGACCAAAGAAGACGCCGACGCATTCAATGCCCTGTCCGACGAGGACAAGGCCGAATACGTCGCGGCATAACCTGCAACGGAGCGTGGCGAGATGAAGACGAGACAAGACTTAATCCTTGCCACGCTCAAGCTCCTGCAGGCTGATGGTGGAGTAGGGCAGAACCCGCCGCCGGAGAACGTCGAAGATATCGACGGCATCATTGACGGAAAGCTTGCGGAACTAAGCCAGCGCCAGATCTATGGCGCGAACGATCCGCAGCAGTTTGATGACGAGGTGATAGAGCCTCTATCGACTATCCTCGCCAATTCCGTGGCGCCAAGCTACGGACAGCCTCGCAATGATGCCTCGAAGTTGGCGGCAGAGAACACGCTGCGCCAGCTCAAGCCTTCCACGTACGTTTCCGGCTCCGTTCTGCCAGTGGAATATTTCTGATGGCTGACATCATCTTTCCGACCAGCACGGCGCCAGGCGCTCGCCCGGGCGAAGGCTCTGGCCGACTGATAAATTGCTACGCCGAACCGCTTGAGCAGGGATCGCGAAACAGCTTCGCGCGCCGTCGCGCGCCGGGTCTGTCGCCGGTGGCGAAGACGACGCATAACGGCTGCCGGGGCTTTCACTATTACAATGGTGACCTCTTCGTCGCGCAGGCCGATCGGCTCTCCCGGGTCAATTTTGTCTCGGGTGCCTTCACAGTCACAGATATCGGCGCGTTGACCGGGACGAAACGTGTGACCTTCGCCCGCAACAACAAAGCACCGATCCCCGATATCGTCTGTGTCACGGAAAATGGTGCTTTCATCGTCACCCGCGATGCGCCGCCAACGGCATATCCGGACGGTGATCTGCCACAGCCGATCAGCGTGACGTTTATTGACGGCTATTTCATCTTTCCTATCCGTGACGGCCGATATTTCGTGTCTGCGCTCAATGACACGGCAGTCAATGCAGTCGATTTCGGTAAAGCGGAGAGCCATCCCGGCGGCCTTCTGAACGCCTTCGGCTTCGGTGAGCAGTTGGTGCTCTTCGGACCTTCCGGCATGGAGTTCTGGCAGAACGCCGGGAACGCGACTGGCACACCGTTCTCTCGAGCCGCTGTCTTTTCGAAGGGTTTGGCCGATACCTACGCTATCGCGGGCAATGAGGAAGGCTTCTCGAGCCTGATTTTCGTCGGCGACGATAATGGCGTTTATCGCCTCGATGGCGGATATCAGCCGTCCAAGATCTCTGGACCCGATCTCGATCGCCTGATCGAAGCCGTCACGGACAAGTCGACGATCGATGTCACGGTTGCCGTCACGTCGGGCCATATGTGGGCAACAGTGACCGGGCCGACATTCTCATGGACATATGAGCTTGCAACCGGCTTCTGGCACGAGCGCGCGAGCTATCTCGACAACCGTTGGCGGGGCGTCTGCTCGATCAAGGCTTTCAACGGCTGGGTGATCGGCGATCGCACCACGGCCGATGTTTGGAAGCTCGATCCGTATTATGCAAAGGAAGACAGCAACCCTCTCGTTTTGAGTGCAATATCGCTGCCGACGACGAGTTTCCCAGATCGCATTGCCATTCCCCGAGCCGATTTCGATCTGATCGTCGGTCAGGGCCTCGTGACGGGTGACGAGCCGATCGATACCGATCCCGTTTGCCTGATCTCATGGTCCGATGATGGCGGCAATTCATTTGGAACACCGCTGGTGCGCCCAATCGGCCGCTTGGCGGCGCATCGTACGCCCGTCGTCATCAACCGGGCCGGCATGTCGAGTCGATATGGCCGCGTCTGGCGCATCGACGTGTCCGATCCCGTCTATGTGTCGATCTTGGGCGGCTCACAGCAGGCAACACCGGTTTCGAACTGATGGCTTCCACCCTCGCACCTCTTCCGCAACTGCCGGTCCCGACCGAGCGGATTGCAGACCCGCAGACCGGCCGCGTCAATCAGAACTGGTACCAGTACCTGAAGGCGCTCGACCAACATATCCGCGAAGCTGAAAAGCGCATCGCTGCCTTAGGAGGCTGACTATGGGATTTCTTAGCTCTCTGACCGGCAGCAACATCGGCAAAGCAACAACGAAAGCTATCGGGCAGAACGGCGTTTTGCTCAACAACTTCCAGAACGCCGGCAACAGCATCATTGATACCGGCGAACAGAAGTCGGCCGGCGCGCTCGATCAGGCAGTTAGCAATTACGATCCATATTTGACCGCTGGCAAGAACGCGACCAGCATGTATTCCGATGCGCTGGGCTTGAACGGCGCAGATGGGAACGCCGCGGCGACAGGTGCGTTCCAAGCTAGCCCTGGCTATCAGTTCTCGCTCGATCAGGGCACGCAGGCGGCGTTGCGCGGCGCGTCGGCCGCCGGGATGCTCAATTCCGGCAATACGCTCACGGCGCTATCGCAATATGGGACCGGCCTCGCCAATCAGGAATTTGGAAGCTGGCTTGACCGACTGAATGGTCTCTCCGGTCAGGGGCTCACCGCTGCCAATGGCGCAGCCGGCTCTCTCGGCAACCTCGCGAGCCTCTATCAGGGCACGGCAAATGATCGCCTTGGACTCGAAAGCTCCGTCACCCAAGGGCAAATGGGCCTCAATAACGACCTAGCCGCAGTCAAAGAGCAGCAGGCGCAGAATAGCGGCGGCTTCCTCGGCAAGTTGCTCGGAACCGGCGTCAGTCTCGGCACGAAGGCATTGACGGGAGGTCTTTTCTGATGGCGATTGCAAGTCTTCGCGTCCCGATATCCGATCTTCCGAAGCCAGATATCTCTTGGCTCGACACGCTGTCGAATTCGGCCGGCAATGCCATCGATACGATCGCCCAGAATCGCGCGTTCGAACAGAATGTCATTCCGGCAATCACCGGCACGCCTGCGCCCCAGCAGCAACCGGGCTTTCTCGGTCGCCTGTTCGGTGGAAACCGCATTCCCGCGCCTGGAGCACAGCAGCAAGTCGCGGCTACCAATCCTGCGCCGGTGCAGGGCAGCGCCGCAATTGGCACGCCGAACGATATTCAAAACCAGTTCATCAATACGGCGCGGGCTGGCGGCCTGACGAACCCTTACGGCTTGGCAGCGGTTGCCGCGACGGGCCGCGCGGAGAGCTCATGGGACCCTTCGAAGGTGAACGCCGCTTGGCCTGACCCCTCGCAGAGCGGGCAGGCGGGCACGGCCGGCGGCATTCTGTCTTGGCGGAACGAACGGCTGGCAAATCTCCGCAACTTCGCTCAGTCGCAGGGCGCTGACCCGTCGAACATCAGTCCGGAACTGCAGGCGAAGTTCTTCCTTCAGGAAGACCCGGCGCTCATCCAGCGTCTGAACGCCGCTAAGAGCCCGCAGGAAGCCGCCAGCATCATGGCGAATGCCTGGAAGTTCGCCGGGTATGATCAGCCTGGCGGGGAGGCTGCGCGCCGTGCCGCGATGGCGCAGAACTACTATTCGACGCAGTTCGCGAATGCGCAGCCGACAGCCGCCGCCTCAGCAGGCCCGACACAGGTTGCGAGCCTTGATCCCTCGATCGGAATGCCGATGCCCGGTGCTGCCGGCGAGATGCGCGCCACCAATCCGGCTCCGGCTGCATCTGGGTTTGATCCCGCCACGGCGACGCCCGCCCAGTTGAATGCCGCGCTCGGTCCCAACCAAGCCGCGCAGCCCGGTTATGTCGACCCTGTCGTAACCACGGCCTATCGGCAAACTCCGCAAGCGGCCGGAAGCGCTCCGGTCAATCCGCCTGTGCAGTCTGTCGCCGCTCCGGCTGCAACTGCTCCGGCGGCAGGTGCAAATCCGGATTTGATCGCAGCGGCCCAACCGGCATCCCGGCAGAATGTCACGAATGACCAGATTGCCGCCATGGTGCGCAATCCATATACGCGGCAGGTCGGTTTGCAGCTCTGGCAGCAGGTCTTGACCGGCAAGACGGCACAGCCTTGGTCTTTCGTGAAGCTCGATGACGGCACGCTCGCCCGCGCCAACCAATCGACTGGCGAAGTCCAGAGCCTCGGTAAGTTCGCCAGCTCGAAAAAGGAGCTTCTGTCGAACGGGAAGGGTGCGTTCTACGATAGCACCACTAACCAGTGGATCACGCCGCCTCCTGGCGCAGCTGGTAATTCGGACAACTACTATGGCACGCTCATCAAAGGCTATGACGCCGCAGGAAATCCGGCCTACTTCCAGCCTGGCAAGGATGGCTCCGCTAACAAGGTTCCACTTCCGGCCGACTTCAAGCCAGAGAACCGTTACGAGAAGATCGATCTCGGGACCTCGTGGCTGATCAAGGATACGACCAACGGCACCTCGCAGGAGATCCCCAAGGACGTTCAGGGCGAAAGTCGAGATAAAGCCAGCGGCACGGCTCAGGCAGCCGCACAAACGGCATTGCCGGCTGTCGAGGGCGCTGCAAACCAGATCCTGTCTTCTATCGATAGTCTGGCGAATGACCCGTATCTTCCGAAGATGCTCGGCAAAAGCAGCTATCTGCCGAACGTCACCACGGATTCGCAGCGCGTCCAGTCGAAAATGGATCAGATCACCGGTCAAACCTTCCTGCAGGCCTACAATACCCTGCGTGGCGCCGGTCAGATCACCGAAGTCGAAGGTCAAAAGGCTACGGCCGCTATGGGACGCCTGAACACGGCGCAGAGCGAGAAAGACTACCGAGACGCACTCAACGATCTGCGTGGCGTTGTTCAGAACGCTGTTCAGCGCGCTCGCCAGCAAGCAGGTCAGTCCGTAGCGCCACAAGCTACCGTGCCCGCCAGCAATACGACATCTTCCGGTGTCAAATGGAGCATTGAGCAATGACCGTTCTGAACATCGCCGGTCATCGTGTCACGGTAGACGACAGTTTTCAGCAGCTCTCGCCCGACCAGCAGAATGCGACGGTCGCGGAGATTGCGAAGACACTCGTCAGTCAGCCAACGCCCCAGCCGAACATTAGCGCCGCCGTGCCTAAGACCGACGCTGGCACCAGCCAGCCGGCCGATCCTCGCGACAGCATAGCTGGCCGCGTCGACGCTTTCGGACGTGGCGCTGCAGATACGCTCTCTTTCGGGCTCGCCGACGAAATTGCCGCTCAGGCAAAGAGCGGACCGTTGTCCGTTCAGCGGCCCCCGGATGAGTATTACAACAGCGGTATCTATGCTGGGGAATACAATCCGCTCGGTGCCGTCGCTCGGTTTCTGAACGCACCCTTCGCATCCGATACCAAGGACGCGGATTACAATCGTGCGCTTGCCGAAGAGCGCGCTACGAATGCTTCTGACGAGCAGAACCGCGGCGGCTATCGTCTTGCGGGCCAGCTTACCGGCGGTGTTGCCGGCGGCGCGGGCTTGGCAAAGAGCGGTCTCTCCCTGACCGCAAATGCTGTCAATCGCGGTGCCAGTCTTGCACGCGTGGCGGCGGCTGGGGCAGGCGAGGGCGCGCTTCTTGGCGGAGCGCAAGGATTTGGCAGCGGAGAAGGCGGATTTTTAAACCGGCTTCAAGGAGCTGGGGCGGGAATATTGACCGGCGGCGCTCTTGGTGCGGTAGCGCCGTATGTCACCGCTGGTGCCGGCTCCTTCCTCCGTTCGCTCCTGGCGCCGGTCACTTCTCGTTTGAATCCGACGCCTGCGACAAACCGTGCGCTTGGGACCGCGATGCAGCGTGCTGGCGTCACGGCGGACGATGTGGCTAACTCGATCCAGGCTGCGATCGACGATGGGCAGCAGGGCTATGCTGTGGCGGATGCCATCGGGAACGCCGGTCAGCGAATGCTCTCCTCTGTGGCTCGCACGCCGAACGACGCCCGTCAGGAAGTCGTAAACCAACTTCTGACACGCCAGGCAGGGCAGGGCGAGCGTCTTTCTAACGCCATCGCCGAGGGCTTTGCAGCTCCGGACACGGCTGCGCAGCGGGCCGCTACCCTGACAGGCGCCCGAGATTCTGAAGCTAACCAGCTTTATGGGGCCGCCCGTCGTGATGCCGGCGCGGTCAACGTCTCGCCTATCCTCGATACAATCGACCAGACCCTTTCGCCTGGCGTCAACCAAGTTGTGAGCCCTCGCGATAGTATAGGATATGATACGATCGAAGGTGCGCTGTCTCGCGTTCGAAACATGCTGTCGGACGGTAACTCGCAGGTTACGGACTTCAACACTCTGTTTCGCGCGAAGATGGATGTCGACGATATGATCCAACGTGCCACGAACCAGGGCGCAAACTGGCGGGCGAACGCTCTCGGGCAGGTGCAACGCCAGATCAATAATGCTCTTGCTGAAGCGTCGCCCTCCTATCGACAGGCAGCAGCAAACTATGCGGAGCGGAGCGGTGTGATCGATGCTGTTGACGCCGGTACGGCAGCCGCATCCGGGCGTACCCGCGCCGCTGACAATATCGCGGGGTTCAATGCGATGACGCCGGATCAGCAGCAGGCATTCCGCGCCGGTTATGCTGATCCGTTGGTGACCCGCGTTGAAGCGGCTGCATCATCGCCGACGACGAACAAGGCTCGCATGTTGATTACGCCAAAGTATGCGAGTGAATTCCAATCGTTTGCCGCGCCGGGAATGGGCGATCAGCTTGGCAATCGCGTAGCGCGAGAGCAGCGCATGTTCGAAACGATGAACCAGGCAATCGGCGGTTCGCGCACTGCGGACAACATTGCCGATATGTCGGACATCGCCAATTTCGACCCGGCCGTACTGTCAAACCTCTTCAGCGGAAACCTGAAGACGGCAGCTGTTCAGGCTGCAGTACGCGTTCTGAATGAAGGGAAGGGCATGCCGCCGCGCGTCATTGAGCGCATCGGCCGTGGATTGATGGAAACCGATCCACAGGCTGCCCAAAACCTGCTCACTGTTGCCTCGAGCAAAGTGACTTCAGACACTGCTAAGCGCGGGCTGGCGACGGCGATTTTGAATAATCTTGTATCGACAGTCCCGGGGAGACTAGCGGCGGCGAACTAGGTGCGCGTCTGCTTTTGCTTCCAGGATGTTGGTACTCGATTGCCGGTGGTTTCAATTGCCCATCCGGCAAGAGTGCAGCCAAGCGCAATGCCGCCGGCAAACGAAAGCCAATCCATTCCACGAGTTAGCGCCGTAATGCCGACACCGAAAAGGAGCAGCGGAAACACCCAGCGCCATGGACCTGGTGTTCGGTCGATCTTCGGCTCTTGCGGATCGTGTTCGATTGTCGTCATGCCGGTACATTACACGAATGGCGCGAGATGAAAACTGGCTATCCGTTCCCAAGGACGATGCTTATGGCCGTTATCGTCTCCGATGACCGTAGTGATAGGGGTAATGGTAGGTACCGCCGGGATGTTTCGCATAGCAGCTCGCCCGTTTGCAATGGCCGGTGGCCCAGCCGTTGTACGGGCGAGTGTCCCGATACCGCGCCTCGGCAGCAGAAATGCTGAAGGCGAGGGCGCAAAGCGCAATTACCAAAATCCTCATGGGGCTCTCCGTTAAAGGCGAGCGTCCATGTAACATTTTCTCGTTAAGGGCGAGTTAGCGAGTATACAGAGGTCAAAAGATCTGATTTGCCCGCGCCGTTGCTTGCCCGAAAAAGCTCCGAAGATGATCGCTGTTACGCTATACAGCGCGTTGCTCCACGTCAGGCGCCTGTCGTTACAAGCGAGCCGTCGCAGACGTATCTCCAATGGACTCCATCGCTGTAAACGGGATGAGATTTTCCTTCCTCTGGATTTGTCACTGCAAATTGGACGTAGGTTTCATGAACCAGGTCGGGCGGAAGCGTCTGGCGAGTGTATGCCGGCAATCTCAACGTCGGTTGCGGGTAGCGACCGGAGGTTTTGATCGGACCACTGTCCATAGCTGACTCAAGGCGGCTCAGAATTTCGGCGTGCATCGTTAATCCCCGAGCCTTTGCTGCCTGCTCAAGGCGATCATAGAGCGCCTTGGGGAGGCGAAGGCTGGTGCGAACGACATCTACATCTTGTTCCATCTTCGATCCTTTCGTCGGAAGCAACTTGATTACAAAAGTTGTATATGGTGTCAATATGGCGCCAATATGACGTCAATCGGCGAGGCGGTTCTCTGGAGCCGCCTTTTTCTATGGAGAAACGAATGGCGGGTTTCTGGAACCAGTCGAATACCCAGATCCATGACGCGAACGGCAAGCCGTTCATTGGTGCTCGAGCCTATTTCTATAAAGGCGGCACGACGACTCCAATCACGGTCTACAAGTCGTATTCGCTGGGCTCAATCAATGCGCATCCAAACCCGGTCCAGACAGACGGAAACGGCTATTTCCCGCCGGTATTCTTCGATGAAGCTGATGGTTTCTATCGGGAACGCCTGACGAGCGCTCAGGGTGTCATAATCTATGATGTAGACGGTCTCCCGATCATTGGCCCTTCAACGGGTGGCGGCGGTGGCAGCGACACGCCGGTCGATCCCAGCTCCGTGCTGATCACCGGTGACATGATCATGGGCTACGGGTCTGGAGCTCGCACAGGCTTCGTCCGAGCCAACGCGCGCACGATCGGGAATGCCATCTCAGGAGCATCAGAACGGGCAAATTCGGATGCGCAAGCCCTTTTCTCCTGGCTCTGGAATGCCGATCCAAATCTAACCGTCGTCGGTGGCCGTGGCGCGAATGCGCTGGCGGACTGGAACGCTAACAAGCAGATGACCCTTCCAGATTGGCGTGGTCGAGCGATCATCGGTACCGATGTTATGGGCAATATCGCAGCCAATATTATTCCGGGAGCCGGCCTTGGCTGGGCCGGAGGTGAGGCCGTACACAAACTCTCTGTTGGTGAAATGCCGAACCATGCGCATCCACTCAGCGATCCCGGTCACGTCCATAACTGGGGAAATCGAGCTCAAGGGTTCCCGCTTAGCTCTGGCAACGTGGGTGCCTTCGCCCAAGGCGGCCCAGATCCAAGTGCCCTGAATACCACAAACTCCTATACCGGCATCACCATGAGCCCGGTTGGCGGCGGCCAAGCCCACAACAATATCCAGCCCTCCCGAGCGCTCACAATTTACATAAGGCTTTGACGATGTACGAAGCAAACTTTGCTCCGGTGTCGAACCGCGCGGATTGGTTCGGCACGATCGAGCTCGTCTATGACGATACGGGTGAAACTCTGACCGACCTGACCGATCTATCGGTTCTTTTGGAAATCAGAAGCCGCAACCCGCCCTGCCGCGTGCTGTCGGCTTCAACTGACGACGGCCATATCGAGCTAACTGCCACTGGCATCATTCAATGGCATTTCACAGCCGATGAGATGCGCCGTCTCACCCCAGGCGCCTACGAAATCGGCATCACCATCACGCGCGAAGACTTCACCGAACAGGAGCTTGTCGGCTCCGTTCCGGTCATTGACGGGATTGTCAGAACATGAGCCAAACATCTTTGCGTCTCCGCGTCGTTCCACGCTACCCGGCGAAAGTCACCGCAACCGATGGCCTCAAGGCTGTCCGGACTGGTGTCGATCTCGTTGTGAAGTCGGACTATAGCAACCTTGTTCAGGTTCCCAGCGTCAGCAACCCTGATCGGACGTTCATGCTCGCATGGGATGCTGACATCGACAATTATCAGTCGATGTCTTTCACGAACATCATCAACAACATCCAGGATGCTGTGATCGGCCCCCCGCTGGCTGCGATCGACGCCACCAACCCCGGCGCCAATCAGGTCGTATATTTCACTGATGTCGGTGTGGCGTCCACTTATACAGCGTCAGATTTTGTTCGGGGCATCTCGAACTCTGCCGACGGAGCGTCATTTTCTGCGGCAATTGGCGCTCTAAATTCATCGGATATCGGCAACACTGTTCCTGTCATTCAATCTCAATATGCGTACGTGTACGACAAAGATATTCTCCTTCAGAACATCCCCAATATCGATCTTTCCGGCGCGACAGACAGCTCAACTGCATTGCTGGCATTGCAAAACGCTCACGCGAGCACCGGTTTCAAGTTTCGTGTGCCTCGCGACGGGAAGATTCGCCTTGATCAGAGCTTCGTGGTCAACCAGGGCCAAATCCTGCGCGGTGACCTGACCCCGAATGACGCCAGCGGAATAGCTGGTTACGACTACTCGATGCTGCCATATGCCTTTGTTTTGGGAAGCGGTGCGCAATTCCGGCTCGACAATGGCGGAATTATCGAAAATCTGCTGATTTATCGGCGAGGCCTCGTTTTCAACGCGGATCAGGGAAATTTTTCAAGCTGGACCGGAAACGGTATCGTTCTTGGCTATGGCAACGATCAGAACGTCCGCAATACCATGGTCTTGGGCTTCCAGTACGGCGTTCGCTCCCTGAATGATCGAGGTCTGAACGGATCAGGCCGTGTTGTTCTCGACAAAGTCTATGTCGATTGCGTCAACGGCTTCTATCTTAACGGTTCATACGACACAGCCTATTTCGACAGGCTGAAAGCTTTTGGCTTTGTTACGCAAGGGTATGCGGGAACTCCGGCGCCAGGAGAAGGATACGACCCGAGAAAGGATCGCAGACCTGGTGTTGGTTTCCAGATGCTTGATCGATCTGATGGTACGACGCTCGCATCGCTGCATGTCTTCGGCTACAAGACAGGCTTTAGAGCAAATACTGCAAGTTGGCTCGCTGCAAACGTCTCGATCGATTATCCAACGACGCCCACTTATACCAGTGCGGGGTTGGGAGTTCTCGGCGTTGAACTTCTCGCGGATACCGATCCGACTGGGCCGCGCTTTACTGACTATGATCCCTCTCAGATCGCAAACTTACAGATTTGGTCAGTCGAAAATGGTCTAAAGATAACCGGATCTGCGGGCCGCATCACACAAATTGGCACGCTGGCGATCGTCAACCCCTACGGAGATGGCATCCAGATCAATGGGGGTGGACTCATCTGCCAAAACGTCAGGATGGCGAATGTTTCAGGTGCTCCGGTCAGGTTCCTTAAGGCTCCTGACACGCGCTCACTGATCCGGGGGTATGCATCTAACTTTGGTGCAGGGCGGAACAGCAGCGGTGTGCCGGTCGTGAAGGTTCCTGCCAATAGCAACGTCAATCTGGTCGACGTGCGACTGGATTCCGATCAATCGGTAGGCGCAAGCTATTTCGACAATCATCCGAAAGCGCAGCAAGTAGCTTCCGCTGATCCTCTCCTCCTTCCAGCTTACCGAGGCGGCGACGTCGAGGAATATCTCGTGACAGGAACGACCGGATTTTCGGGCATGTACGGCTTGAGGCCGGCTCGCATCTTGCTCAGGTTTCAGTCCGCTCTTACGATCTTTGCTGGGCCATTTACCGGCGGTTTCAGGCTGCCGGGAGCCGCCACCAGTCTGTCTGTTGCCGCTGGAGCTTCTATTCTATTTGAATACGACGGCGACCTTGATCGATGGCGCGCAGTTGCCTACAGCGGCTGACCACGGAGTAGCGGTGTTTAGCTAGCCGCTGTTGGGAATGACCGGCCTACATATTTCTATGGATTTCATTGAAGAGGCTGAAGAAGGTTTCGTGTTTAGGAAACTTCTTGATGTCCTCCGACGGTATCTGAATTTGTGTTGTGGGAAATGAATTAAAACTGGGGTGGCGAACCAAATAAGCGACTTTTTCCTTCATGGAATTAAACAAAAGAATGTCGCCTTTTTCTAGATAGGCGAACCCGTCCTTTTCGATTTCTTCCAGCTGCGGCACCAATAGGTCAGTATGGGTTTCCATGACTTGTGGCTGATTCCAGCTGTTTTTGGGATCGGAAAGCATAAGCCGAAGGATTTCAGCTGCTGAAACTAGCTGCTCGGCAATGTTCTTGCGAGTGTCGCCCATAATTTTGCTCCCTAACGTTTTTTGCCGATACCTAAGCGCGGCAATTATAAAATCAGAAATTCGCGCTTAGGGCGAGTCACTGCGCAGCAATGCTCGCGAATATTTCCTGAGGACATCTCATGAAACCGAAACTCGTCCCGAATGCGGGCCGGGTGCTTCGCCGTGCGTGGAGCATCCGCCTCATCATCGTGGCCGGCATGCTTTCCGGCTGCGAAGTCGCCCTCCCGATCGTCGACAAATTCGTCTCCATCCCCCGCGGCACCTTTGCCGCTCTCACGGGCCTCGTCACCTGTGGCGCGCTGATCTCTCGTCTCGTCGCCCAAGAAAACCTGAAAGGAAATGATGATGGCGAGTAAGAGCGCAAAGGTTGCTGTTGCCTCTGGGATTGCAATGGCCGTCACGACGTTAGCGGCGCCGGCTGAGGGCTATTACGGCTACGTCTACAAAGACCCGATCGGCGTCCTCACCTATTGCTACGGCGAGACCCTGAACGCCAAGGACATGAAGGGCCGCACTTTCAGCCAACAAGAGTGCCTCGATCTGCTCAAAGTGCGGATGGCGCATTACCAGCAGGGCAATGCGGCCTGCGTGAAGGGCTATGACGACCTCTCCCCCTACGTCCAGATGGCATTCAACGACTTCAGCTACAATCTGGGCAATGGTACGTTCTGCGGCCCGATCGCCGGTCTCCTCAACGCCGGTAAGGTGAAAGAGGCCTGCCAGCGGCTCACGCTTTACAACAAGGCGCGCAAGAACGGCGTGCTTGTCGAGCTCCCCGGCCTGACGAAGCGACGCGCTCTCGAGCAGATGTATTGCTTGAAGGGAGCCGCATGATGTTTGGCTTCGGGATCTTCGATTACATCAAAGTCGGCGCCGGCCTCGTCATCGGCGCTGCTCTCGTCTTCTACCCGGCGCGCTGGATCGGCCAGGGTGAAGGAAAGCAAATGGCCGCAACGGCCGCCCTCACAAAATCCGTAACCCTCCTTCGAGATAGGAATGTGACCAATGATCAGGTGTCTTCTGCTGATGCTGCCACTCTGTGCGCTGATTTCGGGCTGTCAGACAGCGACGCCGCAGAATGCGTGCGACGGCTGGCAGAAGCTAACGCCAAATCTGACAACGTTGGTAACGATCCTGCAAACGGATCGACCGTTTGCCAATCAGGTCGCGGCCCACAATAGGTTCGGGCACCAGCAAAAGTGCTGGTAGGCGCTGGGCTGCTTATAGGCTTCTTCACGACTTCAGCTACGCTTGCAGCCCTCCCGCTGCTGGCGTGGCATTCAATCTAGCATTTTTAGGGCAGGGCGTAGGATATATGGGCACGGGCAAAGAGGATACGGCTATGAACAAGCCTCGCATCATCTTCGATTTCAATCTTGGCACACTCATTCCGCTCCTTGCCTTGGCGCTGGCGGGATGGGATCGATATGCAGCCCTTGAGGCGAAAGTGCAGGTCATCGATACTCGCGGCCTCGCTCGCATGCAGATCTCCGACACATTCCAGGCCGAAACGAAGAAGGCGCTTGCCGATGTCGCCAGCGCTCCGAAGGATATCGTTGAGCTGAAGAAGGGGCAGGAGGTTGCCAACGCTCGCATGGACCGGCTTGCCGATCTTATGATCAACGGTCAGGACGCGATGCGGCAGACGATGCAAACCGGCTTCGATCTTCTTCGCAAGGATATGTCGGCGATCTCGACAAAGGTTGAAGTTGTCGGCTCGAAGGTGGATATGATGACCGGGAAGCCGTCGCCAGGGGTTTTTCGCCCGCGATGATTGGACGCTAGTTGTATAGAATAAATTTGACCGTCAGACTACGAAAGAGGGTGAGCGCTAATCGCGGACCGCGGGGGAGGAATCATGGTAGCTGCATCGACTGTACTCGGGGCAGCCGGCGAGCACTACGTGATGTGTCAATTGTTGCGTCGCGGCCTAATAGCAGCGCTTGCGCCGGTTGGTGTCCCCAATTGCGATATCGTTGTGACTGATGACATCGGGGACCGACTTTGCGCGGTGCAAGTTAAGACTCGATTGGATAAAGGGTCAGATGGTGGCTGGCATATGAGCAAGAAGCACGAGACCATCATCGCACCGCGATTATTTTATGCGTTTCTCGATTTCGGAAAATCTCTGATTGATCCACCTATGTGTTTTTTGGTGCCGAGCGCCGTCGTCGCCGATACACTAAAGAGGTCACATGCGGCTTGGCTCTCAAGTCCTGGAAAGAAAGGCCAGGATCGGAAGGATACGGATTTTCGCCGATTTTTACCTGACTACGACAAGGTTGGAACGTTTGTTGGCTGCGGCGCCGGCTGGCTTGAAAAGTACCGCGAGCGCTGGGACAGCTTGGTACAAACGGCGACTGCATAGCCTTGTGGCGCACTCGGAATGATCGGTATGGCCGGTATGGCTCTCGGGGTGTCGTTTGCGGATACGCTGAGGCGGATTGGAAGCGTTATAATGGGGAGATGATATTTGTAAGTAGAGCTTGTTATTTACGTCGGTTGACAACCCTAGGATAGGATGTACAGTTTCGGGGTCTACAATTGGGGGATGGTAGAATGACGGTTGTACATAAAATGTGCTTGGCGATTCTTGTTGCAAGTCTGAGTGCGAACTATTCATTTGCTAGCGGACAATGCCCGGCAGGCTTAAAATTTGTCGGACAAGCTTATAAAGAAGACTCGAAAGTAAATGCGGAAGCAAAAGTTCCAGCTGTTGAAGTTTTGGTGAAGCTTCCACCTGGCTTGAAGGTTAACAAGAACTACAGGCAGTCCGGCGGTAAGTGGGCTGGCGGCAGTGCGTCCGCAACTATGACGGACGGCAATGTGCCCAACGGCTTCGCGATTATTGCAAGCGGGACAGAAGGCGGCGAAAAAGGTTGGTCTGTAGGCGCCCCAGATGTTGTCGTCATTGATGAAGACGGTGACACCATCCTCCAGCGTGGAGTTAAGATTAGGCTATATTGCCATACCGGTAGCGGCGAGGTGACTAAACTTGGCCACGTAAGTTGCAATGTTAAGGCCGATATATGCGTTTTAGAAAAACGGTGAGCCAATCTTCCTTGGCGGAGTGAGCCGTCTGGTAGGCGGCTTTCTTCCCTGATATGCAGTCCTTGTGCGGCTTCATGGCATGTAAGGCGGAGCAGCCTATCTTTGCTCTTTCCTAGGTCGCCGATCAATAGTCTGGACCGGAAAATGCCGACCGATGGTCGTAGCCGAAAGCTACTCGACCCACCTCGGATATGACCTGCACCAACAGGATGGCACATGCCAAGCCGCGTAGTCTCGAGGGTAATTTATTGTTGCTCATCTCCGGCATTCCATTTTCGATCGGCTGATGGATCCGTTCCTGCAGAGAAATTTGCCGTCCGATGTGCACGAAACCACGCCGCCCTTTTTGCCGGAGCATGGGGTGTTTCGAGCATCGACCGAGGTGGGAATGCTAGCCCCAACGGCAAACACAAAAAGAACAATGATATTGAGCATTAGTTTCGACATTGCATCCTCCGATACATGCTTTCATTTTACTGAAATCTCGTAAAAGTCGAGTCGTTCTTAAATGCATGTGCTGCAGCCCCCAGGGCAGAGGGACCCGGCCGAGGGCGGACCGAAACGAGGATGTCGGCCGGGTCCTGTGAACCGCCGCCTTCGCAAAAAAGCCCGACCTCAAGTCGGGCTAAGCTTGGTGGGAAAATATCAAACTGCGACGCCCTATCGGGGGCTCTGGTAGTCTGAAATGAATGCCCTGCCCGGTGGGGCCACGCAGGGCGGCTACGTAGCACTGTCGCGCGAGTCGGGGCCGAACTGGAGTTCAGTAACTTGCGCAGTATAAAAGTATCACTCGATGTTGATATTGTGAATAGGGTGAATTATCTCAGCATAAGATTAGTATCGCTCACGTGATTGTCACATCAAGCCGAATATGTCCGCATATTAATAGGGGTATCCTTTGCCCGGCGCTCAGATCTGCGATTTCGCTGTGCCTCGCCAGCAGGAGCAATACCATGATGGGACCTGTTTTCTGATCTCACGCGATTTTGGAAATCGAAACCTTCAAGCCGTGGAACGCTTCCTTCAGCAAGATTGGGATTGCAATCGAGACGACCAAACCGAACAGAATATAGAGTGGAACAGTCTCATCTTGCTGAAAGCGGTAGTAGGGGTCGGAAATATCCGAAAGGCTGATGCGGCCGAGCGCAACAAAAAGTAGGTTCAGCAGGAAGAACCCGAACATATGGTTGAGCAATATCGCATAGGGGTTTTGCCCAATGAAGGAGAGCATCCTGGCGGTCCAACTCCTGGTGATTGCCACTGAGATCGCGTAGAAGATGATGATCCCGAATATGCTTGTGATCATGGGCGTCACAAAATTGGGGAACGACATGATCTGCATCGAGAAAAAGACGTTGTAGTTGCTGAAGATGAAGCCCTCGATCACGAAGCAGATCGCTGCCACGGCGAACGGGAGCGCGGGGGATAACGGCAAGCGGCGCTGAAATCTCCCGAAAAGCGAACCAAGATAGTAAAAGCCGCATCCCAAGAGGAAGCGTAGCAAGACGATCTCGATTTTATGGCCGGCGACAACGATATGCCGATCTTGATCCTGGACGTCGCCATAGAGCAACGTAGCGACATAAATGCTTGCCGCCGCAGCGCCTACATAAAGCACGCCACATACCGATCTCGTAATTGCGGGGCCGATCAGCCGGCTTGCGATCCTGTGCGTCCACACGTGGATGATGTGGAAATAGAGGTAGATGAGGATATAGGCGCCGATGAACCAATACGCAGCCGTCAGATATCCGCCAAACAGAAAGGTCCTTAAGATTGCTGACGGGTTTGGAGCGCCGCCGCCAAACGGCAGTCCTAATTGATGAAATACGGACAGCGTCAGGAAGTCGTAAAAAATAGCCGCCGCCAGAGCTGGAAAAATCATCCTTGAGAACAGTTTTGCCGTGATTTGAAAGATGCTTTCGATCTTGTCATCGCGGTAAAAGATGCCCGAGATAAAGAAAAACAAAGGCATATGGTAGGAATAGACTGGCAAAATTTTGATGCCGATATCGGTTCCCACATGTCCGGCCACCACTGCGATGATGCCCAGTCCCCTTAGAATGTCTATTGCTTCATCACGCTGCACTTCAAACCCGTAAAGCTATTCTGGCTCCTTTTATTCGATCTAGGGTAATGTCGCGCGCCGGCAAGAAACTAATAGAGACCCGCCTGAGATTGATTTTCTCAGCGGTAAAGATTTCCGAACGGTCATCCGGCCAACTTTCCTAGGATTTCCATGAAACCGAAACTCGTCCCGAATGCCGCGTGTTTACCCGAAGTCGATGGCTACGCGGCCGCCTGCGCAGTCCCCCTACTAATTTTCAAGCGCCGGTTATTCTCGATATACCGATAGCTTAGATGCGCCGCGAAAAGTGCCGCGGCCAATGTCGCAGGGAATGCTATCGCGAAAGCCACAGACGACGGCAAGCTTACGGATTGCCTTCCTAAAAGTCGAAATGACACTTCGCGAGCTACGATGATGATCGGGAGATGGCAGAGATACAAAGAATAGGATCTGTTTCCGACCCATTGAAGAAGCGATCCAACTCGTCCTTTGGAGATTCCTCCGTCAGGCAACGAAATGGAGACCGCTACGGCTGATGCAGCCGCCAATAGCGGGATTGACCAGTTGAGGTCCAACATTGTGGGGAGCGCGCAAATTAGCGCGATCGCCAGCACGCAAACCAAGATTCTTGTTCGAGAGAAGAGCCGCGCTACGAGGGCAGCCACTCGGTCTTGATGGATCGCCAACAGTACTCCGACGATTAAGCCCTGAGGACGCAGCACCCAGGCCAAAGAAAATGCTCCATTAATGAAAAAATAGTTGGCTGCGATCGAGACAATAAGAATTGCCAAATAGGCCTTCGCGAGGCGCGAATACGTGAAAATAAAAGCAAGGATAGCGAATAGCAGATAAAACTGCTCTTCCAGAGATAGGCTCCAAAATACGCCATTGAAATCCGGATTCATGCAGCTGGTGCCGATGCTGTGCGTAACGACACAGTGCGACCAATAAAAGTTCGATGTTGCGGTCAGGGCGGTTGCTGCGCTGGTCAATGCCGTCGCGAGTGTGCCGGGATAGGAGACGCTTATCGTGCACAGTGACAGCATGGTCGAAAATGCAATCCAGAACCACGCTGCCGGCGCAAGCCTATTAAAGCGCCGTATCCAAAAGCCCTTAAGCGCCGATCCACTTAACTTGTGGCCGATTCCCCAGTCGCCCCTACTGATGAGCGATCGAGCGATCACAAAGCCGGATATGACAAAAAACAAATCAACACCGGACCAGAAGCCGGCATAATTAAAGATGCCATGATACCACCCCGGAGTCGGAAGTCGGCTTCGATAGTGCTGTAAAAATACCATCAGCACTGCAATGCCGCGCAGCGCTTGAATGTCCCTGTTCTTTTCCATCGGTCGGCTCCAGATCTTGATCGTTGAATACTCGATCATCTGATGGATGGGCAACCGATCGGCCGTTATCGGTTGCAATCTCGACTCCGACTGCTCGAAGCTGCCGGCGTTCCGGTCTGGATCGATTTCGAGCCGGCGATCGCGCATAACAAGATCATCGTGATCGACGGACGCCTGACGATCGGCGGCTCATACAATTACACCGCGGCGGCGCAGAAGCGGAATGCGGAGAACGTGACATTTACCGAGAGCCGAGAGCTTGCCCGCAAATATCTAGGGAATTGGGATAGCCGGCTGAAGGTTTCGAGGGCATTTGAAGAAGTTCCCCGCCGTCAATGACGGGCGAAGTCAAATCACCCTTCGTCGCCGTCATATTTCTCGTGGAGTTCGTCAAAAATTGCATCAAGCTCGCCCAGAAGGCGGCCTACGTCATCAGCGTGCTGCTCAACGTCAGCCAGATCTTTTAGGATGCCGGACTTGGACAGGCCTTTGATTTGAAGGGCTACACCTTCATCTCTTGTAGAAAACCAGACTATTCGGGGAGAATGAACTATCTCGTTGCGATCAGGGAGCAGTTTTTTAAACTCGTTAGCTAGCGAAATCAGCGACTCTCTCTCCGTTGCGTCGAGCTCTCTTGCCGCGCCCACTACGTCCTTGAAACATTCCAAACGCTGGGCTCCAGCATTCTGAGATCTAAAGATGAGAGCTAGAGCAGCCTGTCTGTTCTTCAGAATGATGGTCGCAATATTGGCCAGCGCCAAATCCATCGCCGCCCAGCGTACGGTCACTTTTCCGATTCCCTGTAAGAGATCTTCGCGTTTTTCAACAAACCATAAGTCGTTGCTAACCATCGCGTTTCATCCGTTGTATTTTGCGGTCTTAACGATGGGGCTCGTATCGGCTTGGCGGAAGGTGCCACTTATCGACAGCCGTTGGCATATGCAGGGTTCACATCAGCGCTTGAGGAGCCCGTTCGTAAAGCAACCAATTATGAAGCTCAAAAATCTTATCCGCGACTTCAGCTACATCCTCATCACTCATATGCCGTAAAGTGGCTCGGAGCGTGCCTTCGCCATCAATCTCTGCCGCATGGGACGTGCAACGATCGTAAAGTTCTTGGTATCGATCTCCGATCTCATCATTCGAGAATTCTTCCGGTTTGATTGTCGTCATGGACGCAAAAGCGTTCTCAACCCGCGTTCTGATGTCTCCTAGGCCGACAAGGCAACCGACAGCGGCGGAAAGTTTCGAAAGATAATATCCATCTGTAGACATAGGCGCTCTCCCGAGATTTATCAGACAATGCTCAAAATTTGCGTGCATGTCGATGGTGAGATTTCGCCTAAATGGCGAACAATTCCTGTGAAAATCTTGGATAACCAGATTTGTGATTAGCCGCCGCTCTCCTCCTGAGGCCCAATGCCGCCAGGAGGTGCGCCATGTCGCTTGCCTATTATGCCCGAAATGCCGCTACGGCGGAGCGCAACAGACGTAGGATGCGAAGGGAGGGCGCGACCATGAACGGCCATAAACTTTGGACCGATGAGGAGAAAGAGCTCGTCCGTCAACTTTCTCCAAACTATGACGAGCTATGCAAACTCATGCCTAGTCGTAAGCGAATATCTATACGGAAATTGGCTTCGGCGTTAGGTGTAGCGAACGAAAAGCATATTTTCACAAGTGCCGAGATTTCAAAGTTGCGTCGGCTGTATCCGAAAGCCTCATGGGAGGAAATTCTCGAGGCGTTTCCTTTTTCGAACAAGAGCCGATTAAAGTGCGTCGCGAGGTATTATGGCTTTAGAAGGCCGAAGAAGAAATATAAACCTACAGGCGACCAGCCAATAGACGCGCTCTTGGAGAAATGCGCAGCTGCGAACATGTCATTGGCTGACCTAGATAAAGAGTGCCGTACGAAAAGCTATTTCAGCCACGAAAATTGGCGTAGCCAGCCCCCGAATTACACGCGCATCGTAAAAGCCATCAAACTGCTCGAAGGCCAGTTAAAAGCCGAGTGGACGGCTGAGGAATAGGGATAGAGCAGGGGCTGCCTGCGGGGCACGGCGCTCATCGGAGGATAAGCCGTCGCCTCGATCCCCAGCCCTTTTCCGAACGCTCCTTCCGGGACGACGCGCTCAATTGTGAGTGCAGGTCCTTTGAGTCCTGCTTGGTCCATTGTTCCCCCGCAGCGTCTATACGGGCTCGTCTGCGAGCGAGAGCACGCACGAAATTTAATAGAGCTTCTTGCGTTTGGTCCGGCAACTCAGAAAATCCATGATCGCGCTCAATCATCCCAGGAATTCACTTTCGGAGCTGGGTCGCCTTCTGGATCGAAGAATGGATCGGGCTCGGCGTAAAGTTCAAGCTCAACCAATCTCTCTTGGATTCGCTCAACCGTCGTCTTGTTTTCAAGATCGGCGAGCCGTTGCCTAGCCCAAACAATCATCCGAGCATAATCAGCGGGTATTTCCCCGTACTGTGGGACAGCTGATATCGTTGCCCGCAGATCATCCGCCTCACGACGAGCATCAGCAATCCATCGCAAAAAGCCCAGCCGATCTTCTTCTCGCTTTTGGCGCAATTCGACGAGCTGACGCCGATGGCGCATGCGCGCGCGTTGCTCTTCTGCTTGTCGACGCCGTTTCTCGCTTTCACTATTCGCGATATGATTGATGCGGAAGCTTTCAACGATCTGAGGAACCAATCCTTCGAGCAGGCGCTGATCGGTGTCAGTCCAATTTTTTGCGACCCCATCCGCGTTGCCCCAGATTTGGAGATTCAGCCGTCCTATGTGCCTAAGCTCATATTGCTTCCACCCGTACTTTGAGTCTGTCACGATCTTCCTTCGCGGGGCGGTGATACAGAAGTCGACCTTCGTACCGTCTTTCGTGAATCCGAGACGGCTACTTAGGCAATCAAAGGAGAATCCGAAAACCTTGAGTTCGTCATGGATACGGCTCAGGAGTATACCCACCCGATCGACATCAGCGGGAGTGACCTTCGTCCATCTCAGCGAAATATAGCCGTCGCGGTCAGGCTTACATTTTCGAAACTCGGCGACGAAGGCCTTTACATTTCCTTCCAACTTGGCCGGTGCCGACATAGAAGGCGGAGCGACGGATTTGGGAAGTTCATCGACAGGGGCTGGTGCGACAAGGGCTTCGTCTTTCTGCCTCGATTCTGCCCTTATGGTAGCCAACGCCTGAGCAAGGTATTCGCTCTGCGGAGTGGCAGACTTGCCGCCGATGCGGACGGTTTGAAGGCCCGTATTGTCGACCGCCCTAAGGGGAGTGCGTTTTGGCTTCTGGCCCGCCTCGATCTTCGCCCAGTATCCTCGTGGTGGCACCGGGATCAGGTGTCTGGCACATGTCTTAGCCAAGCCTTTATCCGACAAGCCAAAATCTGCGGCAAGCGTCTGCATCGGTGTGGACCAGACAAGCTCGTGCAATTCTTCCCTAGAGTAGGTTCGTTTCATCCCAACATCCTCTGCCGCCTGAAAGGAAGCAAAAGGGGATGTTGTGAGTCAAGTCACGGCGTAGCGGAATCACCCAGAGGTTTGTCGAACCTAGGGAGCACTATGCAAAAAGGGCTTCCGGTTTCCCGAAAGCCCTTACTGTACAACGAATTAGGATGGTGGGCGTGACAGGGATTGAACCTGTGACCCCTACGATGTCAACGTAGTGCTCTCCCGCTGAGCTACACGCCCATCCGATGGCGGCGCATAGATCACAAAACCTTGGTGGCCGTCAATAGGCTTTTTTTCGGTTTTGTGACGTTGCCGCCGAAAGCCTTACGCGGCAAGGAGTTTGTTGACTTCGTCAACCAGCTCGCGGAGGTGGAAAGGCTTGGAAAGGACCTTGGCATCCTTCGGCGCCTTCGAATCGGGGTTCAGCGCGACGGCGGCAAAGCCGGTGATGAACATCACCTTCAGGTCCGGATCGAGTTCGGTGGCGCGCCGCGCCAGCTCGATACCGTCCATCTCAGGCATGACGATGTCAGTCAAAAGCAGCGAGAACGGCTCTTCGCGCAGCCGGTCGTAAGCGCTGGCTCCATTGTCAAAGGACAAGACCTTGTAGCCGGCTTTTTCGAGTGCCTTCACGAGAAAGCGACGCATGTCGTTGTCGTCTTCGGCAAGAAGTATCTTCTGGGTCATCATCTCTATCGCTAATCAACTTTGTCTTGTTGGACTCGTCCAGCGTTTAGGGTACCGCGGCGCCGTAAACAAGCCGTGAATGGTCAGCCAAAACGCGCCGTTCCAGCATTTGTTCGAAGCATAGGTGCATTCCACGAAAACGTCCTGCGTTTTCGCTGACCGGGCATCCGAGAATCCGAATACGGTGTTTTGGATTAAGGCCATTTTGCTCAAGTTACTATGGACTTGCGGTCACGCAACTGGCAACATGATTACTGCGACAAGTTGTTGACATGGTAAAGACGTTGATGTCCGCGGAAATGCGTAGTTTCGAGATTTTCGAGGTATTGGAACCCGCTTCCCAGACGATACCGTTTGTCTACAGTTCACCTCACAGCGGTCGCATCTACCCTCCCGATTTCATCGCCCAGTCCCGCCTGCAGGGCATCGCTATCCGCCGCTCGGAAGATCACTATGTTGACGAGCTCTTCTGTGCGGCGAGCGCGCTTGGGGCGCCGTTGTTGCTCGCCAATTTCCCGCGCGCCTATATCGACGTGAATCGCGAGCCCTATGAGCTCGATCCGCGCATGTTCGATGGCGCGTTACCCTCTTATGCCAACATCAATTCGCTGCGGGTCGCCGGCGGCCTTGGCACGATTCCGCGGATCGTCGCCGAAAACATGGAGATCTATGCGCGCCGCGTGCCGGTCGAGGACGCGCTGAAGCGAATCGACACGATCTATAAGCCTTACCACGCGACGTTGCGGCGGCTGATCGCACGCACCCATGTCAAATTCGGCTTCGGCGTACTGGTCGATTGTCATTCGATGCCGGGCAATATCCGTATTGCTGGCAGTAACATGCGGCCGGATTTCATCCTCGGCGATCGCTACGGCACCAGCGCCTCGGCGGAGCTTTCGCGCGCCGCCATGCAGATCCTCGAGGAGATGGGCTTCAACGCCGTGCGCAACAAGCCCTATGCCGGCGGTTTCATCACCGAGCATTATGGCCGCCCGTCGCGCGGGCTGCATGCCCTGCAGATTGAGGTCAATCGCTCTCTCTATGTCGACGAGACGACGCTCGAGAAGCGCCCGGATTTCGACAAGATCGCCGCCGCCATCACGCTCTTCATGAAGCGCATGGCCGAACATGTGGAATCCTACACGGGCGATCCGGCGCTGGCTGCCGAATAGCGATCACCATTCTCTCTAGCAAGCGTGGAAGGCCGTGGTTCTGCGCTGGCTGTTTCGCCGCGCCTTAACTCCAGACCCAGCAAAAAAAGAACCGCGCTCGTGGCGCGGCTAAGTCTAGGGAGGAAACACCCAAGGAGGGTATTTACAGTCAGAAGACTGTAGCTGGATATTGATCTCGCACTGCACAAATGTCAAGCATTTTATTGCGGTGCAAAATATTTAGGCAAGTTTGAAAACTCTGCCTGATCGGCAGGCATTGCGCCCATTGCGTCATCGTCCGGTTTGCTTCATCGGCTATATGCGCTATGGATCGCTCATCCCATCACCTAATCGGATTGACCATGCTCCCCGATCGCTCGTTCTTCTATCGTCTGGCTGAAGCGGCCAAGGCCGAAACCCTGCCGCGTTTTCGTGCCGGCATCGATGTGGTCAACAAGGAAGCCACGGGCTTTGATCCCGTGACGGAAGGGGACCGTGCCGCTGAAGAGGCGATTCGCGCGCTGATCGAGGCCGAATTCCCCGAACATGGCATTCTAGGCGAGGAGCATGGCAATGTCGGGCTCGATCGCGAGCATGTCTGGGTCATCGATCCGATCGACGGCACGCGCGCCTTCATCTCGGGTGTCCCGGTCTGGGGAACGCTGATCGGCCTGCAGAAGAACGGCCGCGCCGTCATGGGGATGATCGATCAGCCCTTTACGGGCGAGCGCTATTTTGCCGATGGCAATGGCGCTACCTATTCCGGTCCGGACGGCGAGAGGCGGTTGCGGGTCCGCGATTGCGGCAGCCTCTCCAATGCGATCCTTTTTACCACCTCGCCGCATCTCTTCGCCGGCGACGAGCTTGCCAAATATCGCGAGATTGAAAGTCAGGTGCGCCTCTTCCGCTACGGGTGCGATTGCTATGCCTATGCGCTGCTGGCGGCAGGTCATATCGATCTCGTCATCGAGAATTCGCTGAAACCCTATGATGTCGGCGGCATCATTCCGGTCATCGAGCAGGCTGGCGGCATCATGACCACCTGGGATGGCGGCCGTCCGGAAATGGGCGGAACGATTATCGCAGCCGGCAGCCGCGCCGTTTACGACCAGGCCCTGGCAGTTCTATCCCGCTAAGTCCTTCAGGCTTCTGCCTCAATCTCATAGGCATTGCTCTCGGCATCGCTGCCGGGGATGAAGGCGTGGATCGCGGCAAGTGCCTGTTGCGATAGACATCCCGTTCCTGCAGGATTTCATGCTTGGCGCCGTGAATCGGCACCAGCTGCGCGGCGCGGAAATAGCGCGACAGCCGCTCCTGATCGGCATAAGGCACGACGCCATCGCGCGTCGGCGCAATCAAGACGGTAGGGACCTGAATTGAAAACAGGTGTTCGGGCCTGTTGACCCGTTCGATCGCCCGCAAGGCCTGTGACAGCCAGCGTGCCGTCGGCGGTCCCAGGGAAAGTTGCGGATAGGCGGTGCCGATGCCGATGTTGCGCCGGTAGCGCTGCTCGTCCGTGGTCAACGGGTTTTCGGCAAACGGTCTTTCCTTGAACTTCTTGCTGAACTGCATGCGGCCCAGGCCAACGCCGCTGACCGCCCCGGAGAGGAAGCGGATAAAACCGGGGGAGGCGCCGTGGCCGGTCAGGCCGATGAAGGGGGCGGACAGCACCATGCGCTCAATTCGGTTTGTAAGCCTTGGCGCGGCAGACAGGGCAATCAGTCCGCCCGTCGAATGGGCAAGCAGAAAGAAGGGCAGGCGTGTATCCGGCAGGACAATCTTGTCGAGGAAGGCGGTCAGATCCCGCTCATAATCGGAAAAATGGCGGATATGGCCGCGCAGTGGGTCTTTCAGTAGCCGCTCGGATCCGCCCTGGCCGCGCAGATCGAAGGTCGCGACCCACAGGCCCTTAGCTGTGAGGTCGCGGATCGTCTCGAAATATTTCTCGATGAATTCGTTACGGCCCTGCAGCAGCACAACGGTTCCCTTGGCAACCGGCTGCTCGCAACGGAAGACGGCATAGCGCAGCTTGCGGCCGTCGAAACTTTCGAAGAAACCTTCGGTGCGGTTTTCCGGCACCGGATTGTCTGCCGTGGAATAGAGGATCGAATCCATGACGGTGTCGCGCCTCGCTGACCAATGTCTCACCTCAAGGGGATAGCGCAGCCTCATGGAATTGCAACAGGTTTGTTGGCGGTTTCGCCAATCGAATCCGGTGTGCCTAAAGACGATAATCCTGCATCGGAGATTCCGATGGTGCCATCGTTTTTCTCCGTTTCATCTTCTTGAGCAGTTTTGCGAATGTTCGGGCGTGGTCATCACCTGCTGGAATGAAAAGACATGCCAATCACTGAAATTGCGAATTCGAGAATTCTTATTGTCGGCGGCAGCTCCGGAATGGGACTGGCGCTGGCGCAACGCGCACTTGCCGCCGGAGCCGAGGTCATCGTTGCTGGGCGCGATCCGGATAGGCTGAAGCGCGCTTGCGCAGAACTCCAAAGCCCATCGGTTTCAGTTGAAACAGTCGATATCACGCAAGAATGCCAAGTCGCCGGTCTGTTTGAGCGCATCGGCCGTCTCGACCATATCGTAAGCACCGCTGCCGATATTGAAGGCGCTTACGAGCTGCTGCCTTCGCTGGACCTCAGGGCTGCGCAGAGGGTCGTGGAAAGTAAATTCTACGGTCCGTTATTGCTTGCAAAATATGGGTCGCCCTTACTCTCTGCCACGGGCTCCATTACGTTCACGTCAGGCATTGCCGCTTATCGTCCGGCCGCACGGGGGTCGGTGGTCGCCGCCGTCAATGCGGGGCTGGAAGGATTGGTTCGCGCACTCGCCGTCGAGTTGGCGCCCATTCGTGTAAACGCCGTTTCACCTGGCTGGGTCGATACGCCCATCTGGACGTTCGTTGCCGGTGATCGGAAAGAAGAAACACTGGGCGCGATGGCAAAACGGCTGTTGGTCGGACGAGTGGGACAACCGGAGGACATCGCCGATGCTATCAGCTTCCTGATGTGTAACGCCTTCACAACGGGAACGATACTGCATGTCGAGGGCGGACATCGGCTGATTTAGCGGATGCAAAGCCGGTGCTTGCGAACGCCAGTACAAGCTTCAAAGCTGGTGGTTGAACACGCCTGCGCCGCCAGATCACCACAAGCGAGGCTGTCCGCATCGGCCCCGGCCAGGGCATTTCACCGATTTCGCCACGATGGAGTGCGTCCGCAACGGCAAACCGCGGAACCAAGCTCGAGCCCGTACCGACTGCCACGAGCCGCGCAATGGTGCCGATGCTGCCGACTTCGGCGGCGAGCTTCGGTGCCGCCGTTCCTGCCGCTTGGAATGCCTTGTCGAAGAGGTGCCGATAGACGCAGCCGACCTCGGTTGCCACGAAGTTCATCGAAGCAAGTGCTGCCAGATCGCTTGTCTTCGATGATGGCTTCTGTGCAGGAGGGGTAATGAGGATCAGGGGCTCCGTCGATATCGCTCGCTTTGCGAGGCGTTCATCGACCTCGCCCCTGTCAAAGCAGAAGGCGACATCGATCTCACCGGTTTCGAGCTTGCGCAATAGATCGCCACTGCCGGCAATCTTCACCCGCAGATCGATATCGGGATGATCATGCTGAAAGGCCGGCAACCATTGCGGAAGCTTGATGGAAGCAATGGTCTCGAGCGCGCCGATCGTCACCGTCCCAGCCGCCGCCGAGACTGCTTCAACGGCCGTGCGCGCCTCGCTGGCGATTGTCAATATTTCTTCGGCATAGGGTCGCAATGCCTCGCCAGCTGCCGTCAGCTCCAGGCCCGATCGCGATCGGATAAAAAGCGCCGTGCCCAATTCGGCTTCGAGCGACTGGATCTGATCACTCACGCTCGATTGCGCGAGATGGACCTCTTCGGCTGCGCGGGTGAAGTTCCGGTTCCGCGCGACCGCCAGGAATGTCTTGAGTAATCGGGGGTGCATCGAGCCGTGCCGTGCCAAAAGAGTGTGACAAGCGTCATCTAATGCGAGACGACGCCAATACGAGTCAGGCTGCCACATCCCTTGTATCGACGTCAATTCGCTACGGGATGGCCAGCGGTATGCGCAATTTTATTGTGCCCCCGGAGGCGCCTGCTGCGTGATGTCGATCGCGTCAAGCCTTCGGTGCCGCTCGACGTTCCAGCGCCGTCTGGCGGATGATCTCGGCGATCTCGGGGCTGCTGCTCGAGAGCATCTGGAAATCCGATGAATAGAGCGATAGCAGCGAGACCTCGGTCGCAGCGCTGACGGTTGCCGAGCGGGGCTCGCCGGTGATCAGCGCCATCTCGCCGAAGAAGCTGCCGGAGCCAAGTTCCACCGGGTTCGGTGTGGCGACGCTGACGCGGCCCTCGACGATGAAATACATCTGGTCGCCGGCCTCGCCCTTGCGGCAGATGATGCCGCCGGCCGGCACGACGCGAGGTCTCAGCGCCCGTACGATCTCGATGAGGGCGCCTGAACCGAGCTTCTGGAACAACGGCACCCCCGCTACCAGCTGCCAGTTGCGCACGAAGTCCTGGCGGCGAACCTCTTCGTAGAAGCCGGTGGCGAGAATGCCGGCCCATAAGGCAAAGATGCCGATACCGCACATCATGACCAGCCCGGCAAGGGTGCGGCCGGCGAGACTTTGCGGGATCTCGTCGCCATAGCCCGTGGTCGACAGCGTCGTCACGGCCCACCACATTGCGAGGGGAATGCTGCCGAACTTGTCAGGCTGGACGTCGCGTTCGATGATGTAAGCGGCAAGCGCTGCGGCGAACAGAACGATGCCGAAAATCGAGGTGACGCCGATCAGGTTGCGTGCCTCCTTGGTCAGGACCCTGCCCAGCAGCCGGAAGAAGGTCGAACCGCGCAGCGGCTTCAAAAGCCAGATGGTGCAATAGAGGCTTTGATCGCGCCCGCGAATGAGAAGGAAAGCGGCCAAAGGGACCAGAACGGCAAGCATATCGACGGCGATTTCCGGTATCCTGCCGCGAACGTCCCTTGCGCGGTGCATGACCAGCGTCTCGATCAATTGCAGGACATAGACGGCCCAGATGCCGGCAAGCACGAGTTCCAGAATGAGCCTCGTTTGTCCGACGATATCAGGCGTCGTAAGCACCGCCACCGTCAACAGACCGATTGCAGCCAGAAGCGTATTCAGCGATGAGGAAATCTTCGAGAAAGAGAGCGCCGACATTTTATACCCCGGGCAATACCCTAGGGTGGGCAGCCACTTGCCCGAGAATAGGATGGCTTCGATCCAAACGTAAAGAGGCACATGGGCGCGCTATTTCCTCCATAGCGCACCTGGCATCCGTGCCTTGCGCTGCTATCGCTGGCCGACCCCAAGCGGAAAGCCCTTGAAAGGCTTGATTTCCTTCAGCACGAAGGTGGTCTCCATCTCCTTGATGCGTGGCAGGCGACGCACCACAGACATGGCGAAATCGGCATAGCTGTCGAGATCGGCGGCCACCACCTGCAGCAGGAAATCCGCGTCGCCGGCGATGCTGTAGCAGGCCACGACCTCGTTGAGTTTCAGCACGTCATGGGAGAACTCCTCGGCTTCCGCCTCACTGTGGCTGTCGATCTTGACCCTGATGAAGGCAAGGACGCCGAGGCCGATCTGGCGCCTGTCGAGCGCGGCCGTATAACCCTGGATCACGCCAGTTTCTTCCAGCTGGCGCACGCGTCGCCAGCACGGAGATGTCGAGAGCCCGACTTCGGATGAAAGCGCTTGGTTCGTCAGGCGCCCATCCTTCTGAAGGGCGCCGAGAATCTTCAAATCGATGGGCTCAAGAGCGTCGGGCATATCTAACCTTTTATCTGCATATATTAGGTAGATCCTACCATATTATTCAAATGCGCGGCAATGAAAGGCAAGATTATCCCCGGTGCGCGAGATATCCTGCGATCCCATTTGTCAACAGCAGCAGGTCTCCATGCTTCCCGATATCCGTATTGCCATCGTCATCAATCCGGCACTGCCGCTTGGGCTGATCGCCAACACCGTCGGCGCTATCTCTATCGGGTTGGGCGCAAAGTTTCCCTCGCTCGCGGCAAGGCAATTGACCGACAGGGAGGCTCGCACCATCGACATCAGTTCGAACATGCCCCTCCCGATACTGCAGGCGGATGCGGAAACCATACGATCTCTGTTGCTGAAGACCTTGCCGGTAGAAAACGACCGCGCGATCGTTCCCTTTCCTGCCTTTGCCCGCTCGCTGCACGATTACAGGGAGTATGAGGTGACGTTTCCAAATCGCGATCTTGCCGATGAGGCGATCGACGGTCTCGGGCTGGCGGGGCCTTCGAAATGGGTGAAGTCGCTGACCGGCTCGCTGAAGTTGCTGCGGTAGTGTCCGCAAAGAAAAAAGGCCGGCTGGCGGAGATAGAGAGATCCGCTTCGCCGGCCGAGCAAGGACTGAAGAAGAAGGGACGATACACTTCAGTCATCGGACGATGGTCTTCCGATGGTTTGGAGATTAGGCCAGCCAGCCTGAACGGGTTCCGAACTATCCGTTCATCTGCGGTTCACGCGGTGATTTTCTGCAAAATGAGGGTTGCGGCACTGGGGGCTTGAACTCCGGAAAAGTGATCCCCATCTTTTTTTTGCGGGTGCCAAACGGGCTCGCAGAACCGTCCCGAGGCCGCCCCGAGTGGGGTCATGGGACAAGAACTAAAATCGCAATTGTCGCTCACAGGAGGACTTCCATGCGTCACGTAGACTTCTCTCCCCTTTACCGTTCCACCGTCGGTTTCGACCGTCTGTTCACCATGCTCGACAGCCTTGGCCAGCCGGATCAGGCTCAAACCTATCCGCCCTACAATATCGAGCGCACGGGTGAAAACACCTATCGCATCACCATGGCCGTTGCCGGTTTTGATGAAAAGGAACTGAGCATCGAGGCCCACGCCCATGTCCTTCAGGTCAAGGGCGAAAAGAGCGAAGAGCCGGCTGAAACCAGCGAATATCTCTATCGCGGTATCGCCAAGCGTGCCTTCGAGCGTCGTTTCCAGCTCGCCGACCATGTCGAGGTTCAGGCCGCTTCACTGAAGAACGGTCTGTTGCACATCGATCTGCTGCGCAACATTCCCGAAGCCATGAAGCCTCGCCGTATCTCCATCGCGGCCGAGCCCGTGGAAACCCCGAAGGCCATCGAGGCTCACATCAACTAAGTGCGGCTGACGGTCTTGGACCGTCATGCTGGGCTGGCGGTTTCTGGCCGACCAGCTCCTGATCCTCCCAAGATCAAAGAAGCGGCGCTCCATCTCGGGGCGCCGCTTTCGTTATATCCCTAAATAAACCTCCACCTACGGTGGAGGACTGGACGAGTTCTACACGGTAGTTGAGAGACCTTCTGCTTGGATCGCTGGCGTGGCCCAGACTTCGAACAAGGAGGTTATATGGATGAACAAACGCTCTCGCATGCGACGTGGGACTGCAAGTATCACATTGTTTTTGGCAGCAAATACCGAACGAAAAGACTTTACGGGGACGTGCGGCGTGAGTTGGGGGAGCTCTTACGTCGGCTGGCACAGCAGAAAGGCTGCCAGATTGAGGAGGGTCATTTGATGCCCGACCACGTGCATATGTTGATATCGATCCCGCCGAAATATTCGGTTGCGCATATTGTCGGCTTCTTGAAGGGCAAGACGGCCCTTTACGTTGCCAACAAATATGCGCGCAAGCGCCGCTACAAAGGGTATCACTTTTGGGCGCGCGGGTATTTCGTCTCGACGACGGGCTACAACGAGCAGGTCGTCAGACAATATATCCGTAATCAGGAAAAGGCCGACAAAGCTTCCGACTTTGCCGACCTCTTCAATCGTAGCTACTAGGCGCTAACAATACCGCTTCTAGCGGTTCAAGCGCAGCGTTTCAAACCTCCACCTCTGGTGGAGGTCATGACTTTTGCGTGGTGTCAGAGGGCTCAGGCCGCGTTGGTGGCTTCGCCGGACTTTGCGCCAGCCTTTGCAGCCTCGCGCCGCTTGGCGGCGTCGGCATATTTCTGGGCGAGCACCGCGCACGTCATCAGCTGGATCTGATGGAACAGCATGAGTGGCAGCACGATGGCGCCGATACTTTGGCCGGCGAAGATAACGTTGGCCATAGGCACGCCGCTTGCCAGCGACTTCTTCGAGCCGCAGAAGGTGATGGTGATCTCATCGGATTTTTCAAAACCCAGGGCACGGCTGCCGAACATGGTGATACAAATCACCATCGCCAGGAGCACCGTGTTTGCGATGATGACTGTGACGATATCGAGGACGGAGAAGGTATGCCACAGTCCTTCCACCACGGCCTCGCTGAAGGCTGAATAGACGACCATGAGGATCGAGCCGCGATCGACCGGCATGAGGATCTTCTTCTTCGAACGGATCCAATCGCCGATCCATGGCTGCAGCAGCTGGCCGGCGATGAAGGGAGCGAGCAGCTGCAGCATGATCTGCCACAAAACATCCCAGGAAAAGCCACCGCCCTGGCCGCCGACCGAAAACAGGATGCCGACGAGCAGCGGCGTCAGGAACATGCCGAAGATGTTGGAGGCCGACGCCGAGCAGATGGCTGCCGGCACATTGCCGCCGGCGATGGACGTGAAGGCGATCGAGGACTGCACGGTAGACGGCAGCACGCTCAAAAAAAGCATGCCGGTATAGAGCGATACGGGCAGGATGCTGTTCGGAACGATTTGCCCCATGGCCAGCACCAGCAGCGGAAAGATGCCGAAGGTCGTCAAAAGGATGACAAGATGCAGCCGCCAGTGCAGCATGCCGGCGATGACGACATCGCGCGACAGGCGCGCGCCATGCAGGAAGAACAAAAGGCCGATGGCGACGTTGGTGGCAATGCCGAAATAATGAGCGCTGGTCCCCTGCACCGGAAAGAAGGATGCCGTCAGGACGGTGAGCACCAGCAGCATGGTGAAGGTGTCTGGAAGAAAGCGGCGCATCGTGCCTCCCCAATCGCATTGCAGTTTTTAGGATTACTCCTTGCAGATAGACCTATTGCGATACACGATGCAAGGAATAACAGTTATCGTAATACAGGATAAGCCATGCTTGATCTCACACAGCTACGCAGCTTCGTCGCCGTCGAGCAGATGGGCAGCTTCACGCTTGCCGCGGAGCGGCTGGGGCTCGGGCAATCGACCGTCAGCCAGCATATACAGCGGCTGGAAGCAGAGCTCGGGCGAAAGCTTTTGGCGCGCGATACGCATCGTGTCGTCCTGACCGGTGATGGTGAGGCGCTGCTTGGCCATGCGCGTCAGATACTGTCGATCGAAGGGGAGGTGCGTCAGCTTTTTGCCGGCAACAGCCTGCGCGGCAATCTTAGGCTTGGCGTTTCCGAGGATTTCGTCACCAGCCAGCTCCCGGACGTATTGGAGGAGTTCGTGCGTTCGCATCCCTCCGTCGATCTCGAGCTAACGGTGGCGCTCAGTGGCGTGCTTTATGAAATGCAGGATAATGGCGATCTCGATCTGGTGCTTGCCAAGCGCCGGCTCGGCGATGCGAGGGGCAAGCTCGTCTACCGCGAGCCACTGGTCTGGCTGGCACGCGACCCGGATCGCATCCGCAAGCTTGCGGGACCGTTGCCGCTGATCGCCTTTCCCACACCGAGCGTTACGCGCGCGGTCGCGCTGGAGGCACTACGCCGGCAGCAGATGCCCTGGCGCATCGTCTGCACCTGCGGCAGCCTGAGCGGCCTGACAGCGGCGGCGCGCGCGGGCATGGGTGTTCTCGTGCAGCCGAAAAGCATGGCGCCGGCGGGATTGCTGGAGATCGCGCCGGGCTGGCTGCCCGTCCTCGAAGATGTCGAATTCGTCCTCGTGCCGCGCAAGGGTGCGGACCAACTTCTGGTTAACGCGCTCTCTGACGACATCCTCTCCAAGGTCCGGGGCCCCCGATCAAACTAACGACGAAGTCGCCTATCAGCGATCATAGAAAGTCGTTTCCCATCATGCAGAAGGGATCCGGATTTATTTTGCCGGCTGATTTATTCTGTGCCCGTTTTCAGGCGGAAGTCAGCTTCCTCTGCTATCTCAGGTGGTGATGGGGGAGTTGCGGAGGAATAGCCGTCCGATGATATACGGTGCCATCTTCATTTCCGGGCTTGTCGCCTGCGTCGTGGCAATGACGATGACTATACACAACGCACCGGCATCCGATCGCGACGATCTATCGAACTTCGCAATGATCGCCCATCGGAATCAAAACTGACCCTTTCTGGCATTGTGAGCGCCTTCCGGCCGTGAAGTCGGCTCCGGCGCTCTTTTCATGCGGTCAACCCAGGCAAGCAAGGAAATTTCCCACATCGGCCTCGGTGGTGGCGAAGCTGGTCACGAGGCGGATCAGCGTTTCATCGCCGCCGACGAGATCCGGCTGCGATTCCGGGATCGGCCATTCGTAGAACTTCGCTCCCTTGTCTTCGGCCGCCTTGGCTGCGGATTTTGGGATGATCGCAAAAACCTCGTTCGAGGCAGTCGGCCACGCGAGACGGGCGCCGTGGACCTTTTCGAGGCCAGCGCGCAGCCGATCGGCCATCTCATTGGAGTGGCGGGCGAGATCGAGCCAGAGGTCGTCCTGGAAATAGCCGTCGAACTGGGCGGCGATGAAGCGCGATTTGGAGAAGAGCTGGGCGGCGCGCTTGCGGATGAAATGCATCTCCTTCGCCTTCTCAGGATCGAAGACCACGATCGCCTCGGCGCACCAGCAGCCGTTTTTGGTGCCGCCGAAGGAGAGGATATCGACGCCGCGCTTCCATGTCATCTCGGCCGGCGTCGTGCCGAGCGCGACGATGGCGTTGGCGAAACGCGCGCCATCCATATGCAGCGGCAGGCCGTTCGCCTTGGCGATGGCAGCGATGGCGTCGATCTCATCCAGCGAATAGACCGTGCCGATTTCCGTCGCTTGCGTGATCGTCACGGCGGCGGCGCGGCCGTGATGGATGGCATCCTGCGGAAAGCGGGCAATTTTCGTAGCAAGGGCCTTTGGATCGATCTTGCCGGCCTCGCCCTTGACCGTTGCCAGACGCGCGCTGCTGAAGAAGTCCGGTGAACCGCATTCGTCCTCGGCTACATGCGCCTCGCTGTGGCAAAAGGTGATGCCACCCGGCTTCTGGACGCTGGCGAGCGACAGGGAGTTGGCGGCGGAGCCCGTGGCGACGAAGAATACGGAGACTTCGCGCTCGAATATCTCTGAAAACTTTGCCTCGACCTTCTGATCCAGTTCGCTCAAGCCATATGCTGTCGCAAAGCCTCCCGCCTCTGTGAGAAGACGTTCAGCGATCTTGGAATGGGCGCCGGCCCAATTATCGGAGGCAAAAAACATGAAGGTACACCAATTATAAGGAGTGAATTGCGGGAGAGATAAATAGTGCGGGGCGGACATTACGCCAATGCAAAAACCTATCAAGCGCATGAGTTTGAAGAATGCATCACAGAAATTGATCTACGCAATCAACAAATAAAATGATGCGCTGCAGCGAAACTTTATTGCTTGATTTATGCAGCAAAGGCAATCTTACGTCTTCGGTTGACGAAATTTTGCCGTTTTGCTCTTGCGAAGGCAGAAGCTTTCTGGCATAGAGCTGATGAATTAGGACAGGGTTGCTGTCCTATTTTGGCCGCCAAGGCCGAAGATGCGCTAAGGGTCCTGACGATGTCGGGATTTCGAGCTATAGTTACCGGGAGCATGTCCCTTTCAGCCTTTCGGGCAGTGGGCAATGCGGCGGTGGAATAGCAGGACGCGAAACGCTGACGACGGGCTCCATACAAGGAGCCGCGGTTCGCGGCCGGATCTTCACAATGCAACAGCGCAGTCGCGCGTCGGCCCCGGAAACGGACCGCGCGGGACGAAGGAGCGCCCGCGATGCGGGCCTTATCGGAGGGAAGACCATGACGAACAGGACGACGTTGACGAGTTTTGACCAGACCGCTGCAGTGAATGCTGCCGTGACGGCCAAGACGTCGAAACGCGCTGTCGGCTTCCCGCCGAAACAGGGCCTTTATGATCCCCGCAACGAGCATGACGCCTGCGGCGTCGGCTTCGTTGCGCATATGAAGGGTCAGAAGTCGCACCAGATCGTGCGCGACGGCTTGTTCATTCTCGAAAACCTGACGCATCGCGGTGCTGTCGGCGCCGATCCGCTGATGGGCGATGGGGCCGGCATTCTCGTACAGATTCCCGATCGCTTCTTCCGCGAGGAGATGGCCAAGCAGGGCGTCGTCCTGCCGAAGGCCGGCGAGTATGGCGTCGGCCATTTCTTCCTGCCGCGCGACGAGGCGCTGATCGAGCACTTCAAGACTGCGATCAAGCAGGTTGTCGCCGAGGAAGGCCAAGTGCTGCTCGGCTTCCGCGATGTGCCTGTCGATAACTCTTCGCTGTCGAAGGCGCCTGACATTGCCGCCACCGAGCCGCACCATGTACAGGTCTTCATCGGCGCCGGCCGCGACGCCGGCACGAACGAGGAGTTCGAGCGTCGTCTCTTCACCCTGCGCAAGGTGATCTCCAACCGCATCTATGCGGAATACGAGGGCGAGGAGAGCAGTTTCTACCCCGTCTCGCTGTCGAGCTCGACCATTGTCTACAAGGGCATGTTCCTCGCCTATCAGGTGGGCGCCTATTATAAGGACCTCTCCGACCCGCGTTTCGAGACGGCGGTTGCTCTCGTGCACCAGCGTTTCTCGACGAACACCTTCCCGTCGTGGAAGCTTGCGCATCCCTACCGCATGGTCGCGCATAACGGCGAAATCAACACGCTGCGTGGTAACGTCAACTGGATGGCAGCGCGCCAGGCATCGGTGTCCTCGCCGCTGTTCGGTGACGATATCTCCAAGCTCTGGCCGATCTCCTATGAGGGTCAGTCCGATACGGCCTGTTTCGACAACGCGCTCGAATTCCTCGTGCGTGGTGGATACTCCCTTGCGCACGCCATGATGATGCTTATCCCCGAGGCGTGGGCCGGCAACCAGCTGATGGCTCCGGAACGCAAGGCATTTTACGAGTATCATGCCGCCTTGATGGAGCCATGGGATGGTCCTGCCGCCGTCGCTTTCACAGACGGCAAGCAGATCGGCGCGACGCTCGACCGTAACGGCCTGCGTCCGGCCCGCTATCTCGTCACCAATGATGACCGCGTCATCATGGCGTCCGAAGCCGGCGTTCTGCCTGTCGAGGAAGAGAAGATCATCCAGAAGTGGCGCCTGCAGCCGGGCAAGATGCTGCTGATCGACATGGAAAAGGGCCGCATCATCTCCGACGACGAGGTGAAGTCGGAACTCGCCAGCAAGCATCCCTATCGCAGCTGGTTGAACCGCACGCAGCTGATCCTGGAAGACCTGAAGCCGGTCGAGCCGCGCGCGCTGCGCCGCGACGTGTCGCTGCTCGATCGCCAGCAGGCTTTCGGCTATACGACCGAGGACACCAAGCTCCTGATGTCGCCGATGGCGACGACGGGTCAGGAAGCCGTCGGCTCCATGGGCACGGATACGCCGATCTCGGCCATGTCGGACAAGCCGAAGCTGCTCTACACCTACTTCAAGCAGAACTTCGCGCAGGTGACGAACCCGCCGATCGATCCGATCCGCGAGGAGCTCGTCATGAGCCTCGTCTCCTTCATCGGCCCGCGCCCGAACCTGCTCGATCATACCGGCATGGCCAACGCCAAGCGTCTGGAAGTGCGCCAGCCGATCCTGACCAACGGCGATCTCGAAAAGATCCGCTCGATCGGTCACACCGAGGATCGCTTCGACACCAAGACGCTCGACTTCACCTATGATGTCGAACGTGGCGCCGAAGGCATGCCCGAGATGCTCGACCGTCTCTGCGAGCGGGCGGAAGCGGCCGTTCGCGGCGGCTACAACATCATCGTGCTTTCCGACCGTCAGATCGGACCGGACCGCATCGCGATCCCGGCGCTGCTGGCGACGGCAGCCGTGCACCATCACCTGATCCGCAAGGGCTTGCGCACCTCGGTCGGTATCGTTGTCGAAACCGGCGAGCCGCGTGAAGTGCATCACTTCTGCCTGCTCGCCGGTTACGGCGCCGAGGCGATCAACCCGTATATGGCGTTCGACACGCTGCTTGACATGCATCAGCGCGGCGAATTCCCGAAGGAAGTGGATGCGACCGAAGTCGTCTACCGCTATATCAAGGCTGTCGGCAAGGGCATCCTCAAGGTCATGTCGAAGATGGGCATCTCGACCTATCAGTCCTATTGCGGCGCGCAGATCTTCGATGCCGTGGGCTTGCAGCAGGAGCTGGTCGACAAGTACTTCTTCGGCACCGCAACCATGATCGAAGGCATCGGCCTCGAAACGATCGCCGAGGAAACCGTTGCCCGTCACAAGGCTGCTTTCGGCCGCGATCCGCTGCTCGCAAGCACGCTCGACATCGGTGGCGAATATGCCTACCGCATGCGTGGCGAAAGCCACGCCTGGACGCCCGATGCTGTGGCTGCCCTGCAGCATGCCGTGCGCGGGAATGCCGAGGATCGCTATCGCGAATTCTCCGAAATGGTCAACGAGTCGGCGCTCCGGATGAACACCATCCGTGGCCTCTTCAAGATCAAAGGTGCGGAAGCGCTCGGCCGCAAGCCGATCTCGATCGACGAGGTCGAGCCGGCTGCCGATATCGTCAAGCGCTTCTCGACAGGCGCCATGTCCTTCGGCTCCATCAGCCGCGAGGCGCATACGACGCTGGCGATTGCCATGAACCGCATCGGCGGCAAGTCGAATACTGGCGAGGGTGGTGAGGAAGCCGATCGCTACATGCCGCTCTTCGACGGCTCGCCGAACCCGGAACGTTCCGCCATCAAGCAGATCGCCTCCGGCCGTTTTGGCGTGACGACCGAATATCTGGTTAATGCCGACGTGCTGCAGATCAAGGTGGCGCAGGGCGCCAAGCCCGGCGAAGGCGGTCAGCTACCCGGCCATAAGGTCGACGCTACGGTTGCCAAGACCCGGCACTCGACGCCGGGCGTCGGCCTGATCTCGCCGCCGCCGCATCATGACATCTACTCGATCGAAGATCTGGCGCAGCTGATCTACGACCTGAAGAATGTCAACCCGACCTCGGATGTCTCGGTCAAGCTCGTTTCGGAAGTCGGCGTCGGCACGGTTGCCGCCGGCGTTGCCAAGGCGCGCGCCGATCACATCACCGTCTCGGGCTATGATGGCGGCACCGGCGCTTCGCCGCTGACCTCGCTGAAGCACGCCGGTTCGCCCTGGGAAATCGGCCTTGCCGAAACCCAGCAGACGCTTGTCCTGAACGGGCTGCGCTCGCGCATCGCCCTGCAGGTGGATGGTGGTCTCAAGACCGGCCGTGACGTCATCATCGGCGCGCTGCTCGGCGCCGACGAATTCGGCTTCGCCACCGCGCCGCTGATTGCGGCCGGCTGCATCATGATGCGCAAGTGCCACCTCAACACCTGTCCGGTTGGCGTCGCCACCCAGGATCCGGTGCTGCGCAAGCGCTTCAAGGGCGCGCCGGAGCATGTCATCAACTACTTCTTCTTCGTGGCCGAAGAAGTACGCGAGATCCTCGCCTCGCTTGGCGTTGCCAAGCTGGACGAGATCATCGGCGCTTCCGAGCTTCTGGAAAAGGACGAGATGCTCGCTCACTGGAAGGCGAGGGGCCTCGACTTCAGCCGCATCTTCCACAAGGTCGATGCGCCGAAGGAAGAGACCTACTGGACGACAGTGCAGAAGCACCCGATCGACGACATTCTCGACCGCAAGCTGATCGAGAAGGCAGAGCCGGCGCTTTCTTCAAAGACGCCCGTCGCCTTCGAAGTCGACATCAGGAATGTCGATCGTTCGGCCGGCGCCATGCTGTCGGGCGCGGTTGCCAAGCGCTATGGTCATCGTGGCCTGAAGGATGACACGATCAATGTCACCCTGAAGGGGACGGCGGGCCAGTCCTTCGCGGCCTTCCTGGCACGGGGCGTCACCTTCAATCTGATCGGTGACGGCAACGACTATGTCGGCAAGGGCCTTTCGGGTGGCCGCATCATCATCCGCCCGCCGGAGAACTCGAAGATCGTTGCTGAGCACTCGATCATCGTCGGCAATACCGTGCTTTACGGTGCGACCGAGGGCGAGTGCTACTTCCGCGGTGTCGCGGGCGAGCGCTTCGCGGTCAGAAACTCGGGCGCGATCGCCGTCGTCGAAGGCGTAGGCGATCATGGCTGCGAATACATGACCGGCGGCGTCGTCGTCGTGCTCGGGGAAACCGGACGCAACTTTGCGGCCGGAATGTCGGGCGGCGTGGCCTATGTTCTTGATGAGAAGGGCGATTTCGCCCGCCGCTGCAACATGGCGATGGTCGAGCTGGAGCCGGTTCCCGAGGAAGACGAGCTGCTGGAGAAGCTGCATCATCATGGTGGCGACATCATGCACAAGGGACGCGTCGACGTCTCCGATGACATGACGCGCCACGACGAAGAGCGTCTCTTCCAGCTGATTTCGAACCACTTCCACTATACGGGCTCGACGCGAGCCAAGGAGATCCTCGATCACTGGGCCGATTACCGCCCGAAATTCCGCAAGGTCATGCCGGTCGAATACCGCCGCGCCCTTGAGGAAATGGAGCGCAGCCGGATGAGCGTGGCGGCGGAGTAATCCGCCCCGGTTCTGAAACCAGTCGAGGGTTTCGCCTCGCATTGCGATCGCCGTCATGGCGGTCGCGACTGTCGAATAGCGGAATCGGATTTGAATTAAAGTGCCGGACAGGGAAACCGAGATGACCCCCAGGCACGGGAGCCAGGAGCTCCTCTTTTTGAGTGAGGAAACGAAAGCATGGGCAAGGTAACAGGCTTCTTGGAAATCGACCGGCAGGTGGCGAAGTATCAGCCGGCGTCGGATCGCATCCGGCATTTCCGTGAATTCACGATCCCCATGTCGGACCAGGAAGTGCAGAAACAGGCAGCCCGCTGCATGGACTGTGGCATTCCCTATTGCCACGGCCCGACCGGCTGCCCGGTGCACAACCAGATCCCCGATTGGAACGACCTCGTCTACAACAACAATTGGGAACAGGCGATCCACAACCTGCATTCGACCAACAACTTCCCGGAATTCACCGGCCGCGTCTGCCCCGCACCCTGCGAGGAAGCCTGCACGCTGAACCTGGAAGATGCCCCGGTCGCGATCAAGACCGTCGAGCAGGCGATTGCCGACAAGGCCTATGAGCTCGGCTTCATCCGGCCGCAGCCGGCAACGGTTCACACCGGCAAGAAGGTCGCAATCATCGGCTCCGGCCCTGCCGGCATGGCTGCCGCTCAGCAGCTTGGCCGCGCAGGTCACGACGTCCACGTCTACGAGCGCGAAAGCAAGCCGGGCGGCCTGCTGCGCTATGGTATCCCGGATTTCAAGATGGAGAAGAACTTCATCGATCGCCGCGTCGAGCAGATGAAGGGCGAAGGCGTCACCTTCCATTGCGGCGTCAATGTTGGCGTCGATGTCAAGGTCGAACAGCTTCTGGCCGACCATGATGCCGTGCTCTATTGCGGCGGCTCGGAAACCCCGCGCGAAGCTGGCATTCCCGGCACGACGCTCGCCGGCGTCCATGACGCCATGCCCTATCTGGTGCAGCAGAACCGCCGCGTCGGCCGCGAAAACATCGACAGCGTCGGCTGGCCTGCCGATCCGATTCTGGCGGGCGGCAAGCATATCGTCGTCGTCGGTGGTGGCGACACGGCATCCGACTGCGTCGGCACGGCATTCCGCCAGGGTGCGGTGAAGGTGACCCAGCTCGACATTCGTCCGCAGCCGCCGGAGAAGGAAGACAAGCTCGCCGTATGGCCCTTCTGGGCAACGAAGATGCGCACCTCTTCCTCGCAGGCCGAAGGTGCGGTTCGCGAATTCCAGGTGGCAACGCTCGAGTTCATCGGCGAAGACGGCGTGCTGACGGGCGTGAAGTGCTGCGAAGTCGACGATCGCCGCAAGCCGATTGCCGGGACAGAGTTTGTCATCCGCGCCGATCTCGCCTTCATTGCCATCGGCTTCCGCGGCCCGTTCACCGAGGGCGTTCTCAAGGAAATGGACGGCAAGCTAACGTTGAATACCGACCGCCGCGGCTCGACCAACGTCGTTGCCAACGACAAGGACTATAAGACCTCGGTCGACAAGCTCTGGACGGCCGGGGACATTCGCCGCGGCCAGTCGCTGGTCGTCTGGGCGATCCGCGAGGGCCGTCAGGCCGCGCGCGCGATCGACGAGGCCTTGATGGGTTCGACGGTCCTGCCGGCCTAAGTTTCGCTGTCCTCTCGCGCAAAGTTGTTGAAGGCCGGGTTCGTTACAAACCCGGCCTTTGTCGTTACCCGCTTGCGGCGATGTTCCAGTTGTAGAGGCAGCGGTCGAGGCCGATGGCGATTTCGAGCACCGCGACGTCATGGTCTATCGCCGGCCCCTTCTTCGGGTGGCTGCGGTAGCGCTGCGGAAAATCCGTGCGTTTCGAGATCGAGCAGACCTCCATCCATTTGTCGCCATTGTCGACCTCGATATCCATGGTGACCTCGGAATAGGCCGGAAGGCGATCGGACGGCACGATCCGTGTCGGCAGATGGATGACCGAGGCGATCATCCGGCAGACGGGTTCCAATGCTGCGGCGTGATAATCATTGCCGCTATCGGCGGTGAAGGCGCATTGGAATTCGAGCTGCCAGAATTCCTTGAGCCTTACATGTTTGCTCGACTGGTCCTGTTCCCGGCGGTAGGATTTGCCCGCCTGCCAGACGCATAGTGGCAGCCTCGTTCTCGAATGATTTCCGAGAAGATGCTGCATGTAGGCGTAGGTTGACGGCGTCGTTTCGGGCCGGAGCACAAGTTCGGCTTCGGCGTTCGACATTCGCTCCTGCACCCATATGTCCGAGTTGGAATAGGCATCCGAGACGAGATTTCGCGGCATCAGGGTTGGAGCCTCGACCCGCCGGATATCCCAAGCCTGGTTTTCCGATCGCAGGAGGTTCGCGACTTCGCCGGAAAAGAAGCGGATGAAGTCGTCGCGTAGCCGGATGTCCCGCTCTTCCCAGTGAACGAGCGAATTGACGTTATAGATATTGAGCACGTGCCATTCTCCATGGGCAACGTTGATGTCTAGAGGTGAGGGCTTTACGTCCAGCAGCCGCCGGACGCATCAACGCCTCCGGCCGTCACGACTGGACGCGGAGACCTCGGCCGGAGAAAGCGCGCAAAACCGCAGCCTGCAGGCAGGTGCGGTAACGATCGATCTGATCTGCGCTCTTGGTGCTCATGCAGTTCTTCTATTGGCGAGACGCGGCCTTGTCAAACCGCCTTCGCGCCGCTTATCGCGCGACTGATCCGGGCAATCTGTAGTCGTCCACACGGCCGACAGGCGCCGGGTCCATCAGACCCTTCTCGACCAGAAGATCGCGGGGTGATGAAGTGGTTATGGCGGGGGCAGGGCTGCTGCCGAGAAGCTGCGAGCCGCCGTCAAGATCGGGATCGGAGAGGCTCATCGGCTGGGTGCGGGTGATCTTTTCCGGCTCTGTGCCCGGAAGATTGGCCTGTTGCGCCGGCAGCGGATTGCTGGTGTCCAGGCGCGTGATGTCGGGGCTTGCCTGATCACCCAGGATCCGGCGTGCGGATTTCTCCAGATAGAAGGCGACCTTGCGCTTGCCGGCCGCCGTCAGATTGACGCCGTCGGCCGTTCTCAGTCGAACCTGCTGGCCGTTGATATCGGAACCGGTCACGATGAATTCGCCGTTCTGGTCGGTAAATCCATCCCATATGTCGATGAACTCGCCGCCGACGCTGGTGGTCTGGCTTTGGTAGATCTGGTTGAGCTTGACCGCGCTGGCGGTCAGCTGATCCGAGCCGAAGGAGGGCAGCCCGACCCAGAGCAGCGGAATATGACGGCTCGTTACCAGTTTGGCGAATTGCTGTACGCGTTCTTCATAGGCGAGGAACCATGGATCGGTGCCGTATTTCTCGTTGAGCCCATCGCCGATCATCTGCTGGCGGTCATTGGCGCCGATCATGACGACGACCATGGCCGGTTTCAGCTGGTCGATCATTCCGGGCAATTGCTGCGGCCAATTGTAATAATCCTGCCGCACGAGACCGGAGGCGACGTTGCCGCGGGACTGGACGACGACGCCGGGGGAGGTAGAGAAGGCATCTTCCAGCCCGGTTGCCAGGCCGCTCGCCAGAAAATCACCGACGACGAGGATGGTTTTGGCGTCAGAAAGCTTTTCGGCGGGCGGCGGCGTTTCCGGCTGCGCGACCGGCTGGCGCGGCGGCGGGGTCGGACGCTTTTTCGGCTGCACCTTGCGCCGTGGCGGCGGCTGCTCCATGGGTTGGTCCGGATAATCGGGCTCGCGGGTGCCGAACAGCATGTCGAACAGGTTCCGCCGGGGCCGCTCCTGCGCTTCGGCCATGTTCGGCAAGCAGGCAAGCGCGATGACGGCGGCGAGGAATGCCGTCAGAACAATCCTCAGAGTTGCCTTGGTCGCGCGCGCAGGGTGTTTCATCATCGCTTCTTTTCCGCTGACGAGTCCGGGCCGCACAAGGACGATTCCATCGTCCGGTGGTCCCGGATTCGCTCGAGGCGGCCTACTTACGCAATGCTTTCAGCAGGTTCATTGACGGCTCGCCGTCCGCATCCATGCCCATGCGCTGCTGGACGGCTGATATGGCGGCCTTCGAGCCCGAGCCGAAATTGCCGTCGACCACGCCGTCATAATAGCCGAGTTCCTTCAGACGCGTCTGCAGCTCGAATTTCTGCTTGACGTCGAGCGTGCCGCTCGGACGGGGCCAGGATTGCTGCATGCCGCCATAGCCGGCAATCTGATCCGCGAGCAGCCCGACTGCCAAGGCGTAGCTGTCGGAGGCGTTGTAGCGCTTGATGGTGAAGAAGTTACCGGTCATCAGGAAGCCGGGGCCGTTCGGTCCGCCGGGTATCTTTAGCTGCGCGCGGTCGGAGGTGCTACGGAAACCCTTGCCGTTAGGACGCACGAAGCCGAGAGCCGCCCATTGCGCGATCGTATGTGTCTTGCCGGCCTGGGCGCTGCCGCCGGGTGGTACGACGACTTCATAACCCCAGGTACGGCCGGTATCCCAGCCGTTCTTGGCGAGGAGGTTGGCCGTCGTCGCCAGGGCGTCCGGAATGGAATTCCAGATATCGGCATGGCCACTGCCGTCGGCATCGACTGCATAGAGCAGATAGCTCGTCGGGATGAATTGCGTATGGCCCATGGCGCCGGCCCAGGAACCGTTCAGGTCCTTGCGCGAGATATCGCCCTTCTGCAGGATTTTCAGGGCGGCGATCAGCTGCTTCTTGGCATAATTCGCACGCTTCGGATCGGCGTAGGCAAGGGTCGCCAGCGCGCGGGGCACATAATGCAGCCGATCGTTCTTGGCGAGAACCTCGCCGTAATTCGACTCCATCGACCAGATGGCCAGTATGATATTGCGATCGACGCCGAAATGCTGTTCGAGCGTGCGCAGTGTAGATCCGTACTTAACCGCCATCTTGCGGCCAATATCGACCGTATAGGGATTGACACGGGAGTCGAGGTAATCCCAGATTTGGGACTTGAATTCCGGCTGGTACTGCGCCTTTTCAAGCACCGTGGGGTCCGGGTCGGTTACGCCGGCAAATGCATTGCGATACGTGGATTGCGTGATGCCGCTCTTTGCCGCGGTAGCGTAGAAGCCCGCGATCCATTTCTGGAACCCAGGGTCAGCGCTGGCGTTAACGGGAAGGAATCCCGCAAAGGCGCCGAGCGCGAGCGCCAGAGCGAGACCACGAAGGGAGTGTTTGCGGTTTACGGTCATCTACAGCCTTGTCCATCAATCGTTGGATTTCGGTGCGGCGATGCGTGTGGCATCGGCCCATGCGTGACGCTAAACGAACGAAGTCAACAAATTCTTTACCATGGAAGCTTGCGTCAGTCATTATTTGCAAAACGGTAGCAAATCTAATCTACTGACCTTTAGAATGGCTTTGTGCCAACTGATTTAATGCCCAGGAGGTATGCGTGGGACAGCATAAGAAGGTTCGTAAGGCAGTATTTCCGGTCGCCGGACTAGGGACGCGGTTCTTGCCGGCGACCAAGGCGGTGCCGAAGGAAATGCTGACCGTCGTTGATAAGCCGGTGATCCAGTATGTCGTCGACGAGGCGATGGAAGCAGGCATCGAGCATTTCGTATTCGTGACCGGCCGCAGCAAGCACGTCATCGAGGATTATTTCGACATCCAGTTCGAGCTCGAGCAGACGCTGCGTCAGCGTAACAAGAATGCCGAACTGTCGCTTCTGAGCGGCCTGCTGCCGAAGGCCGGTACGGCAAGCTTCACGCGCCAGCAGGAGCCGCTCGGTCTCGGCCACGCCGTCTGGTGCGCCCGCGAGATCGTCGGCGACGAACCCTTTGCGCTGCTACTGCCCGACATGGTCATGCGCGCCGAAAAGGGCTGCATGAAGGGCATGATCGAGCTTTACGAGCAGAGCGGCGGCAATGTCATCGCCGTCGAGGAATGCGCGCCCGATCAGGCTCATAAATATGGCATCGTCGGCGTCGGCGAGACGATCGGCAGCGGCTTCCGCATCACGGAAATGGTTGAGAAGCCGGCCAAGGGCACGGCGCCTTCCAACTTCTTCATCAACGGCCGCTACATCCTGCAGCCGGAAATCTTCCGTATCCTGGAAAGCCAGGAGCGCGGTGCCGGCAACGAGATCCAGCTGACGGACGGCATGCTGAAGCTTGCCAAGACGCAGGATTTCGCCGGCTATCACTTCCGGGGGCAGACGTTCGACTGCGGTGCAAAGGATGGCTTCATCCTCGCGAACGTCGCCTTTGCCTTGGCGCGTGACGACATCCGCCCGACTATCGAGGATGAGTTCAAGGCGCTCGTTGCTGCTCTGAAATAAGTGATCGAACTTCCGAATATGTTGGGGCCCGTCGTATGCCGGGCCTCAATTCGTTTGAACGGAAGAATCATCAAAATGCGAGGGCGGTCGTCAACGCTTCGCGGTCAAACCGATGCCGGCCTGAAGCTGACGGGTGCTGTCGCCAACGTCTCTGGTCGTCAGCTGATAGCCGACATTGCCGGTGAGATCGAGGTAACGGTTGATTCCCCAGGTCAGGCCGAAGGTGGCGTCATATTCGGTTTCATCGGCGGCGCTGCCATTGGAGGGGTAGTCGCGCCAGATCGTTCCGCCCGTCAGCTTGGCGGTGAGATCGTCGCGCAGCTGATGGGCCACGGTGCTCGTCAGTTGGTAAGCGGTGTAGCCGCTGAGACCGGCCGTGGTTGAAGGCTGGACCGTCGTCGAAAGGCCGACACTGATATCGGTGCCGCGCTGTGGCGACCAGGCGAGGCTGCCGTCGATCGTCGGCGAGTCGACCGAACTCAGGCGCGAATCGTCGAACTCCGTGTGTTGGTAGCCGAAGCCGAGCTCGCCCTTGAATTTTTCACCGAGGTCGACTTCGACGCCGCCCTTGCCGCCATAGCTCTGGTTCGAGCGGGCATAACCGTTGCTGTCGCGCGTCTGGTCGTAGACGGCGCGTCCGAGATCCACTTCCACGAAGGGAATGATGGCGGGCGATAGCTCGTACCCGATGCGGCCGCGCCAGCTTCCGGCCGTCTGGTTGCGGTCGCTGAGGGTAACCGTCGTGCCATCCGAAAGCACGGCGTTGGAATAGACACTGCGTGTCAGCGCCACGGCCGTCGTGCCGCGCAGCAGGCCGAAATCGCGTTCCAGTGAGAGACCGGCCGTATATTGGTTGACGGCGGATTGTTTCGAGGCGCCGGCGATCGCATTCGGATCGCTGGTGTCCTCGCGGTAGAATTGATAGCCGGCGGTGACATGTGCCGTCGTGTCGGCGGGAAGATCCAGGCGCAGGTCGGCATTAAGATTGACTGTCGGTTTCTCTTCGCCCGTGCCGCCGACGTTCCTCTGCCAGACGCCTTCGCCGGTGATGGTCAGCGCGTGGCGATCCCAATCCGATGTCAGGGTGCTGCGCAGGTCGGTCTGCAGGAAAGTGCGGTTGTTCTTGACGTCGCCGGTGCGATCCCGCTCGATATTGACCGACTGATTGATCGAGGGGCGCAGGGTAAAGGTGCCGAGCGGTATACCCTGGGCGTCTGCGCGATCCGGATATTGGCGAGCCTTCAGACCGTCGACGGCAGATTCCCGCTGGTTCACGCGGCGCAGGTCGTTATCCAGCGTCGAGCCGGTGGTCGTGGGGTCGATACCGGTGAGGCGCAGCGGCGCGTTCAATGGCGCGTCGCTGGAGGTCGGTGTCTGGTTTGCCGGTGCGGTTGCCTGGCTGTCGGGGGTGGGTGCGGCGCTCGGATCCGTTGAGGAAGCCGATGTCGGGGCGGGCAAGGTATCGTCGAGGTTCTGATCTGGCGGCAATGATTGCGCATGGATCGGCAGTGGAAGGGCAAATGCGATACCCCAGCCGAGCAGGGCGGAACTCGCCCATGCCGTCAGCCGGAGGGCACCATGACCCGCCTTGTCCTTGCCGATGCCCATGTTGTTTATATCTGACCCTGCTGGAAATGACCTAAATTCTTACTCAAGTGTAAAGGCGCGTGGTTAACGGTTGGTTGCCAAGCGATGGCAACAAGAACGGGTTCGATAATATTTGTCGGGAAGATGTTGCAGGCTGTCGCATCGCTATAAGTCGATCTTTGGTGGACAGATTTGCCGAAAAGCGTTAGGCCTCGCTCATGAACAAGAGAGCTGTAAGACTCATCGAGAATGGTGCGATCGAATCCGCGATGCGAACGATCGAGACCGAGAGACGGGGCATGGAAGCGCTGGAACGCGCACTGACCAACGGTCTGGCCGCGCCTTTCAGCCGCGCGGTGGAGATCATAGGCGATATTTCCGGCCGTGTGGTGATCACCGGCGTCGGCAAGAGCGGCCATATCGGCAACAAGCTCGCCGCAAGCCTGGCGTCCACGGGTACGCCGGCATTCTTCGTGCACCCGGTCGAAGCCAATCACGGCGATCTCGGCATGATCACGCAGCACGATGTCATCATCGCCATATCGTGGGGCGGCGAGAGCGCGGAGCTGCGTGGCATCATCAGCTATTCACGCCGTTTCTCGATTCCCATGATCGCGATCACTGCCGGCGAGACTTCTACGCTTGCGCGCGAATCGGATGTGGTGCTGCTGCTGCCCAAGGAGCAGGAGGCCTGCCCGCATGGGCTGGCGCCGACGACATCGACGCTGCTGCAGCTTGCCATCGGCGATGCGCTGACCGTCGCCTTGCTGGAGGCGCGCGGTTTTACGGCCGAAGATTTCCGTACCTTCCATCCGGGCGGCAAGCTCGGTGCCAGCCTCTCGCATGTGGCCGACATTATGCATAGAGGCGACAGTGTGCCGCTCGTCAAGCTTGGAACCGGCATGCCGGAAGCGGCGATGACGCTGTCGAAGATGCGGTTCGGCTGCGTGGGCGTGATCGATGATGATGGTTGCCTGTGCGGCATCGTCACCGATGGCGATATCGCCCGCAATCTCGGCACCAGCCTTGCGGAGAAGCTGGTCGACGAGGTGATGACCCCCAATCCGAAAACGGTAAAGGAAACGACGCTGGCGACGAGTGCCATGGCCGTGCTCAACCGCCACAATATCTCGGCTCTGATGGTCATCGATGAAGCGCGCCGGCCGATCGGCGTCGTGCATTTCCACGATCTGCTGCGGATCGGCGTCGCCTGATCAGACCGGTTCGACCGTGAGCTCGCGGCCGTTGCTGGCGACCACCTTGACGCGGGTGCCGACGGGCAGGTCCGGCCCGCTGACGGTCCAATAGGTATCGTTCAGGCGAATGCGCCCGCGGCCCTCGGCGATCGGCTGGTCGAGTGTTGCCGTGCGGCCGACCAGGCTCGCGCCGCGCTGGTTCAGGAACGGCTCGTCGGTCACCTGGTTGTTGTTATAGAGATAGCGGCGGCCGATGAGAGTGACGATCACCGCCGTGGCGGCGAAGACCAGCCCTTGAACCTGCCAGACCCAGAAGCTGCTTTCCCAAAACAGAAGCGACAAGGCGCCGACGACGATCGCGGCGAGCCCGATCCAGACGAGAAAGAAGCCTGGCAGGATCAGTTCGGCGGCAAGCAGCACCAAACCCACGAGCCACCAGCTCCAGGGCCCGAGTTCGACGATGAGATTGTCGAACATGTCAGCTCTCCTTCGGCGGCAGCGGATTGATCGAAGGCGTCGTGCGGGTAGGGCCGGAACGCGGGCGGGGTGGCTGCGGCGTGCCGCTGCCATCGCCATTATCGCCGAAGACTTCGCGGGCGATAGCGCCGATGCCACCAAGAGAACCGATGATGGAGCTCGCCTCCATCGGCATCAGCACGATCTTGGAATTGCCCGCGGAGCCGATTGCAGTCAGGGCTTCGGTATATTTCTGGGCGATGAAGTAGTTGATTGCCTGCACATTACCTTCTGCAATCGCTTGGGACACCATGCGGGTCGCCTTGGCTTCGGCCTCGGCCAGTCGTTCGCGCGCTTCGGCATTGCGAAATGCTGCTTCGCGCTGACCTTCGGCTTGCAAAACGGCCGCCTGCTTCGCGCCCTCGGCGCGGAGAATTTGCGCGTTGCGCAGACCTTCCGCCTCCAGGACCTGAGCGCGCTTTTCGCGTTCCGCCTTCATCTGCCGGCCCATAGCGTCAACCAGGTCTTTCGGCGGTTGGATGTCCTTGATTTCGACGCGCGTTACCTTGATGCCCCAGGGCTCCACCGCCTCATCGACCACGCGCAGCAGCCGTTCGTTGATGGCATCGCGATTAGACAAGAGCTCATCGAGATCCATGGAGCCCATGACGGAGCGGATATTCGTCTTGGTGAGGTTGAGGATCGCGGTTTCCAGATTGGTGATCTGATAGGCTGCCTGTGCCGCATTCAACACCTGGAAGAATGCGACCGCATCCGCGGAAACGCTCGCATTGTCCTTCGTGATGACTTCCTGGGTCGGCACGGCCAACACCTGTTCCATCACGTTCATTCGCACCCCGATTGTTTCGATGAAGGGTACGATCAGATTGAGCCCCGGTTCCAGCGTTCGGATATAGCGTCCGAAGCGCTGAACTGTGTACCGATAGCCTTGTGGTACGGTCTTGATGCCTGCGAACAGCACCAGAATGACGAAGATCACCAAGGCGATCACAACGATGCTGAAACCACCGACTACCATCGAACTCCTCCATGGACGCACCCGCCTCAACAGGTTCGCGTCGCCCAAACCGCTGCGATTTGGCCTCCCCATGCTCGGTCGAGCTCATGAGGCGGCAGCTCAATCAGATGTGGTGGGTTAGCATGTTCTCAGCAAGTGAGGAATGGGGCTACAGCGGACGTTTTGCTGCGAGCCGATCAAGCAATCGTCCTTCGGGTCTTGCGCCCGGCGATTGATATTCATACCTTATATGGAATTTCCGGCTCCGCTGCCTCGCAGCCTTTTCGGGCCAAGCCATCGCGCATCATCAGGGTGAAGCTATGAACTTAGATAGGACCTTGCGGTCGGTTGTGGCCGTGCACGCCTCAATTCCGGAAGACGCCTTTACGGCGGCAACGCTCGGCATCCGCAGGGAAGGCAGTGGCGTTGTCATCCGCGGTAACGGCCTGGTATTGACGATCGGCTATCTGATTACCGAAGCGGAAGAGGTCTGGCTCACGACCAATAGTGGCCGTGTCGTGCCTGGCCATGCGCTCGCTTACGATCAGGAAACGGGATTCGGTCTTGTGCAAGCGCTCGGGCCTCTCGATGTGCCCGCCCTCGAATTCGGCGACGCCGACAAGGCCGAGATCGGTGATGAAGTCGTTGTTGCTGACGGGATCGGTCAGTTCGTCGAGGCGAAGATCGTCGCAAAGCAGGAATTTGCCGGCTATTGGGAATATCTGCTTGATGAGGCAATCTTCACGGCGCCCGCCCATCCCTCCTGGGGCGGCGCGGCTCTTGTTGACGAGGACGGCAAGCTTCTCGGTATCGGCTCGCTGCACTTGCAGATGGCGACGGAGAAGGGCGATAGCGCGGATATCAACATGATCGTGCCGATCAATCTGCTGATGCCGATCCTGGACGATTTGATCAAGCGCGGTCGGGTCAACAAGCCTCCGCGGCCCTGGCTCGGCGCCTTCTCAGCCGAAAGCAATGGCGAAGTCGTCGTCATGAGCGTCGCGGAGGGCGGCCCGGCCGCCAAGGCGGGCTTGCGTCGCGGCGACGTCATTTCCGAAATCCGCGATGGCGAGGTCGACGGGCTCGCCGATTTCTATCGCAAGATCTGGGAAAGCGGCCCGGCGGGCTCCGAGATCCCCATGCGTATATTGCGCGATGGCAGAGAGGCCTGGCTGCGCATCAAATCCGCCGACCGCGGCAGCTTCCTCAGAAAGCCGCAGCTCCAGTAGGATTGCGTCGCCGGGATCAATCCCGGCGCTTCGTTCAAGCCCAGCCGAGCAGCTCCCGCCGCACCACCTTCTCCAGCACGTTCATGCCGTCTTCGCTGTCGTTGAGACAGGGGATATGGGTGAATTTATCGCCGCCATTGTGGTGGAAGGATTCAGCCGCCTGCTCGGCGATCTCTTCCAGCGTCTCCAGGCAGTCGGAGACGAAGCCTGGATTGAGGACGGCAATCCGTTTGGTGCCGTTTTTTGCAAGCTCTTCCACGGTCTTGTCGGTATATGGCTGCAGCCATTCCTCAGGTCCGAAGCGGGACTGGAACGTAACCATGAACTGGTCTTCGGATAGGCCGAGCTTCTCGCGCAGCAGCCGGCCGGTCTTCTGACAGAAACAGTAATAGGGATCGCCGAGCTTGAAGTAGGACATTGGTATGCCGTGGAAGGACGCGATGATCTTTTCGGGCTGCCAGTCCAGCGTCGATAGATGGCGGGTGACCGAATTGGCGAGCGCCTCGATATAGGTCTCGTCGTCGTGATATTGCGGCACGGTGCGGATTGCCGGCTGCCAGCGCATCTTTTGGAGCTTCTCGAAGGCCTTGTCGTTGACGGTTGCCGTCGTTGCAGCCGCATATTGCGGATAGAGCGGAAAGAGCACGATGCGCTCGCAGCCATCGTCCTTCAGCGCCTGAATGCGATCGGCGATCGAAGGCTGACCATAGCGCATGGCCCAATCGACCTTGACGTTGGGCAGGTCGCGCAGGCGCTCGGCCATCAGGTCTGACTGGTTGCGCGTATAGGTGCGCAGATAGCTCTCGTTCTTCTCCTTGTTCCAGATCGTCTCATAGGCCTTGCCGACCTTCTGCGGCCGGGTGTTGAGCACGATGCCGAACAGGATCGGGTACCATTTCCAGCGCGACCACTCGATGACGCGGCGGTCGGTCAGGAATTCGCGCAGGTAGCGGCGCATCGAGGAATAATCGGTGCCGTCAGGCGTTCCCAAATTGATGAGCAGCACGCCGACCTTGCCGTATTTCACGCTGGGGTGACCGGGTGAAAGCGTGGTCAGGTCTGATCTCATCGACTGAATTCCTCTCAAGATACGAAGCACTTCACATAAGAATAAAAGCCGGTCCGGGAAAGCCCGGACCGGCTGGAGTAAGCGAGACAAATCGTCTTACTTGGCCGGAATCTTCAACTTTTCGCCGACCGACAGGTGATGCGGCTTGATGTTGCGGTTGGCCACCACGAGTTTGTGCCACTGGCTGGCGCTGCCATAATAGGTCTTGGCGAGATCCCAGAGCGTGTCGCCGGCGACGACGACGTGGGTTGTGGGTGTCTTTGGCGGTTCGTTGCCCTTTGCCTCCGGCGCCGCTGTTGCCGGAGCTGTGGCCGTGGGTGCGGAGGTCGCCGGGGTTTCCGCCGCTGGAGCTGAGGTGGCGGGTGTCGAGGCTGCCGGATCCGATTTTGCCGGAGCGGACGGTGTCGCAGTCGGGTTTGCCGGCATGGTGGTAGTTGGCGTTGTCACCGTGGGAAGTGAGGAGGCCGGCGGGGTGGTCGTGGATGAGGCGCCGCCACCCGTAGCAGCTGCTGCCGCCTTCTGCTCCGGTGCTGTCTGCGTGGTATCGGCGGGCTTTGCGGGTTCCGGCTGCGCAGCTGGCGCTGCCGCGGCTATCTGGGTTATGCGGCCGTCCGTGTAGGGCTTGTAGGGATTATGCGCGCCGAGATAGTCGGCGACCACCGATTCCAGATTGGGGCCGAAGTCATAGGCGTTCTTGCCGTCCTTGGCGAAGACTGTATAGCCGTCACCTCCGGCGCGCATATAGTTGTTGCTGACGACACCATAGGTCTTCTCCGGGTCGATCGGTTTGAACTCGGTGCCTTCCTGCACCTCGACCGAGACCAGACGGTTGCCCGGCGGCTTCGATTTGTCGAAGCTGTATTTGAGGCCGGCAACCTGCGGGAAGCGGCCCGCGCCGTCGTCGATCTGGCTGAGGCCGTTTTCGAGCGCCGCTTTCACGTCCGCGCCAGTCAGCTGGAAGGTCGCAACCGTGTTCTGGAAAGGCAGCACGGTCAGCACGTCGCCCATGCTGACATCGCCGGCGCCGATTGAGGCGCGCAAGCCGCCGCCGTTCTGGATGGCAATTGAGATTCCTTGCGCCTTGGTGCGGTCGAGCATCGCATCGGCGACGAGATTGCCCATCGAGCATTCCCGAACGCGGCAGACTTCACGCGCGCCTTCGATCGGCTCCTGCGAATTGCCGATGATCTTCTTGCGCAGTTCCTGGATCGGTTTCGCCATCTCCTGTACGCGTGCAAGGATCGTCGGATCGGGCTTGATGGAGGAATCGAGCAGGATCGGATCACCCTTGGCGTCCTTGACGGCGCCATTGTCGTCGAAGGTGACGACGATGTCGCCGAGATATTTGCTGTAGGACGCGGCTTGGACGACGGGCACCTTATAGCCGGCCGGATTGTCGACCATGGTCGGGTAGGGGCCGGCTGCCTTCGGATCGGTATTCGACAGGAGCGTATGCGAGTGGCCGCCGACCACGACGCTGACGCCGGCGATCTTGGCGATCTTCTCGACATCGCGCGGATAGCCGACATGAGTGAGCGCGATGATCTTGTTGACGCCTTGCGATTTCAGGGCATCGACTTCGGCGCTAATGGCGGCGGCATCGTCGGTGATCTTCACATGCGGGCCTGGAGAGGCAAGTTCCGGTGTTTCGGTCGTCACCGCACCGACGATACCGATCTTCTGGCCGCCGATATCGAGCACGATGGACTTCTTGATGCGTTCGCCGAGCTTCGACTGGTCGTCGACCACTAGATTGGCCGTCACGACGGGGAACTGCGCCTTGTCGAGGAAAGCGGCAAGCGGGCCTTCGCCATCGTCGAACTCATGATTGCCGACCGTCATGGCATCGATCTTCATGTCATTGAGGAATTCGACTTCGGCAGCGCCCTTGTAGGTCGTGTAGAATAGGGAGCCCTGGAAGTTGTCGCCGGCATCGAGGACGAGGACGTTCTGGCCGGCAAGCGCGGCGCGGCGCTGGTCGATGATGGTCTTCAGCCGGGCTGCGCCGCCGAAGCACTCGTTCTTGGCTTCTTCTTCTGCGGAGCACGTCGCGTCGAACTTGTTGATCGACTCCACGCGCGAATGGAAATCGTTGAAGTGCAGGATGTTGAGCTGATAGTCCGCGAAGGCGGCGCTGGTGCTCAGCGCCAGCAGCGTGGCGGCCAAAAGACCCACTCCGAAGGGCTGCTTCATCTGTCTCTCCTGTTGGTCATTGCAATCCGGCCCGCCAATGCCCGAGGCGGTCCCCCATGCCGATGTTTCCATCCCCGCGGAGCGAGCGCAAGTAAAAGCTGTTGGCCTCATTCGGATTTTACAAAGAAGCGAAATGGCCCGCCGGATCAGGCGCAGGCTTCGACTGAGGCTGCACCATAGGATTCGCGCAGCGCCGCAGCGGCATTCCAGCCGACGGAGCAGAAGACGAGCGCACAACAGAGGAAGGCGACAAGATGCAGGCGCCGATTCCGCCTCTGGTAAAGCAGGATGGCGCCGACCCCGTAGACGAGCAAAGCCGGTATGGCGAAGAGGAGGACGCTCGCTGGGCCGTCGCAATCAAGGGCGTCGATGCCCTGAGCCCGATAGCTGTTTACAGGGAGGACCGTCGCCATAATGGCGACGGGCAATGCCGCGACAAGTGCCATATAGAGGATCAGCATGCCGCGCATGATGCCTTATCCGTCTATCGGGTCTCTATCAGCCCTGCCGATTGAGCGAGAAGTGCCCACCGGTTTCGGAGGTGCAATTGAGCTGACTGGGATTGGCCAGGAAGCAATTCACCTTCGATGATGTGCGCTTGATGTTCGAATAGAGGTTGATCTGGATCACGCCGGATGGATCGGTCGTATAGGTTCCCGAGGCCATCTGCTGGTTCGTGCCATCAGTGGTATGCGTTTCGAATCGGCCGCCGTTGAAGGTCGAATTCAGGCCGTTCGAATCAGCCCAGCTTCCTTCCACCGAATTCATGCGCGGCTGGGGGCCACCCGGGTTCATCCCCATCGGCGGCGGTCTGGAGCCGCCGAAATCGACGCAGGCAGAGAGGGCCGCGGCGGCGGCAACGAGGGCAAGAACGGTTCTCATCTTCATAAATATCTCCCGCGAATGAAGGCGGTCTAAAGGCGTATCGGTTGCAAGGAAGATGCCGCGACCATCGGGCTAAAGCAAGACGCTCCAGGCGATCTGCTTGATTTATCTGGCTTGCGTAACAAAAATGCCCGCACGACTTGTGCGGGCATTCGGGTCTGGCATCAAGCTGACACGATACCCTCAGCGAACCAGAATGTTCCGGAACTGCCAGGGGTCTTTGGTGTCGATGTCTTCCGGGAAGAGGCCCGGACGGCCGTCGAGCGGGGTCCAGTCGGTGTAGTGACCTTCGACCGGGCCGAGATAGGGCAGCTGTACTTCGAGGCAGCGCTTGTAATCGATTTCGTCGGCTTCCACGATGCCGGCCTTCGGGTTTTCCAACGCCCAGACCATGCCGGCGAGCACGGCTGATGTCACCTGCAGACCGGTGGCGTTCTGGTAGGGAGCGATGCGGCGGGTCTCTTCGAGAGACAGGCGCGAGCCGTACCAGTAGGCATTCTTGGCATGGCCGTAAAGCAGCACGCCGAGTTCGTCGATGCCGTCTTCCAGCTCGTCCTCGTCGAGAACGTGATGGACCGGCTGCGGCGTGCCGCCATTGCCGAACATCTCATGCAGCGAGAGCACGGCGTCATTGGCCGGATGATAGGCGTAATGGCAGGTCGGGCGGAAAGTGACTTCGCCGTCCTTGTCGCGGACGGTGAAATAGTCGGCGATCGAGATCGACTCGTTATGGGTGACGAGGAAGCCGTATTGCGGGCCGGGGGTCGGGCACCACGTGCGCACACGAGTATTGGCGCCCGGCTGCTCCAGATAGATGGCAGCCTTGCAGCCCTTCTTATGCTTCTTGGCGTTCTTCGGCATCCATTCTTCATGGGTGCCCCAGCCGAGTTCGGCCGGCTGCAGACCTTCGGAAATGAAGCCTTCTACGGACCAGGTGTTCCAGAAGACGTTGAGCGGCTTCGGATGCTTGGTGCGCTGCGTGTCGCGCTCGGCGATGTGAACGCCCTTGACGCCGACCTTCTTCATCAGCTTTGCCCAGCCTTCGCGATCATGCTGATCCGGCTCTTCGAACTTCAGGCCGATATCCTTGGCGAGATTGACGAGCGCCTGCTTGACGAACCAGGAGACCATGCCCGGATTGGCGCCGCAGGTGGAAACGGCCGTCGCGCCGCCCGGGTTCTTTTCCTTCTCCTTGCGCATGGTTTCGCGCAGCGCATAGTTGGTGCGGTCGGCGTTCTTCAGGCCCTTGTCGAAGTAGAAGCCAAGCCAGGGCTCGACGACGGTGTCGATATAGAGCACATCGAGCTTGCGGCACAGCTTGACCAGGTCGAGCGAGCCGGTATCAACCGAGAGGTTGACGCAGAAGCCCTGGCCGTCGCCTTCCGTCAGGAGGGGCTTCAGGAGGTCCTTGTAATTGTCCTTGGTGACATATTCCTGGATATGACGGACGCCATGCTTTCCAGGATCGCCAGGTGCTCGGCATCCATCTGCGGGTCAATGACGACCATCCGGCTCTTGTCGAATTTGAAATGGCGCTCGATCAGGGGCAGGGTGCCACGGCCAATGGAGCCAAAGCCGATCATCACGATCGGACCGGTAATTTCGGCATATACCGGATAGTTGTGTTTCGTCATTCTTTTCTCCTTCGAAAGGCGGGACGCCGTTCGGTTCACGAAATTCAATTAGAGTTTACGCGAAAGCGCTGGCAGAGTTTGCGCGAAAACGCGAGGTGAGCGGCTCTAATCATAATTTGATGTCACAATAAAGAGCTGTTGAGGGTTAGCCGGGCAAAGTCAAGTGGAGGGCAACATACACGCCATATGCGACGAGTTTGTTGCCCTCAAGGTTGGTTTTCGCTGACATAAACGGAATGGGGCGGCAGGCAAGCGCCTTCCGCCGCCTAGGCCTTCAGGCCTTCCAGCCCGTCGACGACGGTGGTGAGGGCGATTTCCTGGACTTCATAAATGGCGACACCGTGGATCGTGAAGGGGTCGGCCGCGACATAGGCTTCAAGTTCCACCCGCTCGCCACGAGCTAAGATGACGCCGCCTGTGCGCGGTACCTTGCGGCCGGAAGCGAGGAACCAGCCCCTGGCATAGCCCTCCTGCACCCAGGCCATATGCGGCTGCATGTGCTTGTCGGCTTCGTCATTGCCCTTGAGGTAGGTGAGCGAGAGAATGAACATGCAATCAATTCCACAGGAGTTGTGCGCGGATCAGGCCGCGCAGGGAGTTTCCGACATAAAGGGGGCGATCTTTCAGGTCGTCGAGCCGGATGCGGCCGACGCGGGCCTTGCGCTGGCAGATGAGTTCTGTGCGCAGGACGCCGGCAAGCAGACCGGCTGATATGGGCGGGGTTCTGAGCAGGTCCGCGCTGTCCTCAAGGAAGACCGAGGTGATCGTTCCCTCGCACACCTCGTCCTTCTCATTCAGGAGCAGGACTTCATCTGCCTCGTCTGGCCGGCATTCCGCGCGGGCTGCTTCATAGATGCCACGTCGCGTGGTTTTAAAACGCAGCAGCTTATCGGCGGAATCGAGCCGGGTCGCAGCGATGCGCAAGCGCCAGACGGTGTCAGGCAAAAGCGGGACAAACGGCGCCGTCGTCACTTCCGTTTGCCCTTCGCGGTCCAGAGTGAGGCGAACTCTCAAAGGTGCGGCGGCGCCGGCGACCGCCTGCTCCAGCTTGCCAAGCACGTTCTGCGGCGCGGAAAAGCCAAGGCGGCGGGCGGAACGCTGCAGCCGGGCAAGATGCAGGCGCAGGCGGACGAAGCCGGTTTCCGGCTCGAAGCGCAGCGTCTCGATGAGGGAAAAATTCTCTACCGGTCGATCCATCTATCCCCCACGGCGAAGCGCGCCTTGAGGAGGCATTCCTCATATTCCGCTTCCGCCGTCGAATCGAAGACGATGCCCCCACCGACATTGAACACCGCGCGGCCGTCTTCGAAAAGCGTGATCGTGCGGATCGCCACCGAAAAACGCATGGCGCCCGTGGGCGAGATCATGCCGATCGCGCCGCAATAGGCGTCGCGCGGGCCGTCTTCCAGTTCATGCAGGATTTCCATCGCCCGCATTTTGGGTGCACCGGTGATCGAGCCGCAGGGAAAAAGCGCTGCGAGAATGTCGCGGATCGATATGCCCGGACGCAGCTTCGCCTGGACATGGCTGACCATCTGATGGAGCGTCGGATAGGTCTCGATCTCGAAGAGCTTTGGCACGTCGAGTGTGCCGACCTCGGTGATGCGCGAGATATCGTTGCGCAGGAGGTCGACGATCATACGGTTTTCGGCCTGCGTCTTTTCGTCGGCAAGCATGGCTGCGACGATGCGCTCGTCCTCGGCGGCATTCGCACCGCGCTTGGCCGTGCCTTTCATCGGATGCGTCTCGATCCAGCCGTTCTCGTCCGTGCGGAAGAAAAGCTCCGGCGAGCGCGACAGGATGATCGGACCGCCGAGATCGACGAGCGCGCCGTATTTCACCGGCTGCCGTTCGATCAGCGACCAGAAGGCGGCGCGGGGATCACCGTTCCATCGCGCATGGATCGGCATGGTAAGGTTTGCTTGATAGCAGTCGCCAAGGCGCAAATGCTGATGCAGCCTGTCGAAGCGCTCCTGATAGGTCTCGAAATTCCAGGCCGCTTTCGGCTCTGTCAGGAACTCCTGGTTTTCCATGCGCTGGGCCGGCTGGCAGAGCGGGTGGTCGGCCGCAGCCGGGCCGTCGAAAACGCCGAAGCAGAGCAAAGGCGTTTCCCTGTTCTCCTCGGCGAAAGGGGCGAGTTTTTCCTCGAAGAGATGGCCGGCCTCATAGGCGATAAAGCCGGCAAGCCATTGTCCTTGCCGCTTGGCCTCCTCCATCCGATCGAGGGCATCGAAAAATTGCGCGCGCGTATGGGCGATAATGATCTCGGACGGTTCGGCGAAGATCATCATCTGTCCTGTGCTGTCGTCCCTGAAGAGGACGTAGGGTATGGCATCGACCATGCGCGGATTTCGATCAGGTTCTCGTTATATCGATTGTCAGGCTTTAGTTGTGCCTACCGCAACCAGGCGTATGGCCCCTCACCCTAGCCCTCTCCCGCCAGGCGGGGAGAGGGGACCGATCCGACATTGCCGCGCCATTCGTGCGCAAATGATGCGAAGGCTGAGCCGCGGCTCCCTCTCCCCGCATAGGCGGGGAGAGGGCTAGGGTGAGGGGCCATGCGCGAGGTTGCGGCAATGGCAGACATGCCTGACCTGCTCCTGCGAGCAGACGGGATTTCAGTTCTTATCTAACGCTTCCAGCTCGTCGATCAGCCCTTCGATCATCGACAGGCCCTTGCTCCAGAACGACGGATCGGTCGCGTCGAGGCCGAAAGGCTTCAAAAGTTCGGAATGGTGCTTGGTGCCCCCGGCCTTCAGGAGCTCGAAATATTTCTCCTGGAAACCCCTTTCGGCGTTTTGGTAGACGGCATAGAGCGAGTTTACCAGGCAATCACCGAAGGCATAGGCATAGACGTAGAAGGGCGAGTGGATGAAATGGGGGATATAGACCCAATAGGTCTCATAGCCCTCGGAGATCTTGATCGCCGGGCCTAGGCTCTCTTCCTGTACGGAGAGCCACAGCTCGCCGATATTGTCCGATGTCAGTTCGCCATTCTTGCGGGCGGTATGCACCTTGCGCTCGAATTCGTAGAAGGCGATCTGGCGCACGACCGTATTGATCATGTCCTCGACCTTCTGGGCGAGCATGGCCTTGCGTTCGCGCTTGTCGGTAGTCTTGTCGAGGAGCGCGCGGAAGGTCAGCATCTCGCCGAAGACGGATGCGGTTTCCGCCAATGTCAGCGGCGTCTGGCACATCAGCGCCCCCTGGCCGCCGGCCAGCACCTGATGCACGCCGTGGCCGAGCTCATGCGCCAGCGTCATGACATCGCGCGGCTTGCCCATGTAATTGACGAGGACATAGGGATGGGCTGACGGGACGGTCGGATGCGCGAACGCACCGGGCGCCTTGCCGGGACGTACCGGCGCGTCGATCCATTCCTCATCGAAAAAGCGCTTGGCGATCGCAGCCATTTCAGGCGCGAAATTGCCGTAGGCCGAAAGAACCGTGTCCTTCGCATCGGTCCAGGGGATCAGTGCATTTGGCGTTTCCGGCAGCGGCGCGTTACGATCCCAGAAATTCATCTGCTCCATGCCGAGCCATTTGGCTTTCATCTTGTAATAACGATGCGACAGGCGCGGATAGGCGTCGCGCACGGCGGCTGCCAAGGCATCGACGACCTCGCGCTCGACGCGGTTGGCGAGATGCCTGCTATCGGCAATATCCTCGAAGCCGCGCCAACGGTCGGAAATTTCCTTATCCTTGGCGAGCGTATTGGTGATCAGCGTGAAGGTGCGCAGGTTCGCCTTGAAGGTTTCGGCAAGCGCCATGGCCGCCTTGCGACGCACTTCGGGGTCCTGCTCCTGCAGCATGTTCAAGGCCACTTCCAACGGCTGCTTCTCGCCGTCGATCTCGAAGCGCAGTTCTGCCATCGTCTCGTCGAACAGTCGGTTGAAGGCGGCAGCGCTCGTCATCGACTTTTCCAGGAACAACTGTTCGAGCTTGTCGTCGAGCTGATGCGGCTTGTCCTTGCGCAGATCGACGATCCACGGGCGGTAGTGACCGGCGGTGGCGTCGTTCGCCATGCAGGCATCCATGACTGCGTCGTCGATGCGGTTCAATTCCAGCGGAAAGAACAGCAGGTGCGCGGCGTAGTCCGTCAGCTTTGCCTGGACGTCGCCATAGAGCTTGCCGTTGGCCGGATCGATGGTGTTCGTGAAATAGGTGAGCCCGGCATAGGAGCCGAGGCGGCCCATGATATCGTCAAGCGCCTCATACTCCTTGATGGCGGCGCCGATGCCGGCATCCCCCGATTTGGCGGCGGCTTCGGTCAGCTTGCCTTTCCACTTTTCCTCGAAGGCAATGGCCAGCTTGCGGGCCTTTTCGATGTCTCCAAGAAATTCCGGCGAGGTCGCGGACGGATAGAGATCGCTGAGCTTCCAGGCGGGCAGCTCGCCAAGCGCCTGGCCGGCGGCCGAGCTTGCGGAGAAGTTAAGAGAGTGGCGGAGCGAGGTCGGGCTCATGGGCGAAATTTCCTCTGCTTTTATCTTTCGGATCGTCCGATCCATTCGTGTCTAGTGGGCTGGAAAGGCCACCGCAAGGCCTGATTTTCCAGCGCCGGCCGTTGATTCATAAGCGATTTTATATTCGTCATAATGATTAAAATGCGATGGTTTGGCAAAACTTCATGTTCAAGCCTTTCTGCGAATGTCCGCGTCAGGTTTCGCATGAAGTGAGGCACCAATGACCGTTTACAATAGCGCCAAGGGAGGCGCGCAGATTCTCGTTGTTGAGGATGATCCGATTCAACGTCGTCTGCTGAAGAATGCCATCGAGCGGCACGGACACGTTGCCCATTTGGCAGAAAATGGCCGTCTCGGCCTGGAGTTCCTGAAGCGTGGCCACGATCAGATTAATGTGATCGTGCTCGATCTCATGATGCCGGAAATGAACGGCATCGAGTTCCTGGGCGCTCTGAACGATATGGGCATCGACCTGCCCGTCATCGTGCAGACCGGGCAGGGCGGCATCGATACCGTGGTGCAGGCCATGCGCGCCGGCGCCTTCGATTTCGTCGTCAAGCCTGTGTCGCCGGAGCGCATCGCTGCGTCGATCGCCAACGCCTTGAAGCTCGACCAGCGCGAGGCGAAGGCCCGCGCCGGGCGCAAGTCGCGCTCGAGCAGCATCTCCTTCGACGACATCGTCTCGGCAAGTCCGGCGATGATGCGCGTGATCGATCTCGCCCATCGGGCGGCGCAATCGAGTATCCCGGTGGTGCTGGAAGGCGAATCGGGCGTCGGCAAGGAATTGGTGGCTCGCGCCATCCAGGCCGCCAGCGATCGTGCCGGTAAGCCGTTCGTGATCGTCAATTGCGGTGCGATCCCACACAATCTCGTCGAAAGCATCCTTTTCGGACACGAGAAGGGCGCATTCACGGGTGCGACCGAACGCCATGTCGGCAAATTCATGGAAGCCGATGGCGGCACGCTGTTCCTCGACGAAATCGGCGATCTGCCGCTGGAAGTCCAGGTGAAGCTTTTGCGCGCCGTGCAGCAGGGCGAAATCGAAACCGTCGGCGCGCGTGTCGCGCAGAAGGTCAATGTCCGGCTGATCTCGGCCACCAACAAGGATCTGATCGAAGAGGTCAAGGCAGGGCGATTCCGCGAGGATCTCTACTATCGCCTCAATGTCTTCCCGATTACGATGCCGGCCCTGCGCCGCCGCAAGGAGGACATCCCGCATCTGGCGCGCGCTTTCGCCGACCGGTTTGCGCTGGAGCAGAAGCTCGATCGCCCGCTTGGTATCAGCAACGATGCTCTGGCCTTGCTGACGGCCTATGACTGGCCGGGCAATATCCGCCAGCTCGAAAACGCGATCTTCCGCGCAGTCGTTCTGTCCGAAGGACCGGAATTGCTCGATACGGATTTTCCGCAGATCGCCGCGCAGCTGCCGGGTTATTTCGCCGTCGAGCATCCGACTTTGGTTGTGGATAATTCGCATGCCTCGTCGGCTGGACTTCTGGCGGCCGAAAGAAGCGAGCGGATCCCTTACGGGGTTGCGCAGGCATCGCCTGCAACTCCTCCGCTTGCTTCCGCCGATGCCTCGGCCGGTGCTTCCGACAACGTCATCGTCAGCACGAACACCTTGGGCGACGTAAGAAAACTGGCGGATGTAGAGGAAGAATTGATCCGATTCGCCCTTAAATTCTATCGCGGGCAGATGAGTCAGGTGGCGAGAAAGCTCGGTATCGGGCGCTCAACTCTCTACCGTAAGTTGAAAGACTATGGCATCGACCCGGATGATCCGCAAAAAAGCGCGGCATGAGAAAAAGCTTAACGTTTAGGCAAGCATATTTTGTTACCCGTCGTAAAGCACTTGTTAGTGCATCGTTCACCATGTATGAAGGGGGCGACCATGTGTGGCATTTTTGCCATCGTGTCACCGCAATTGACAGCCATTTGGAACACGATGCGACATTGTCTGTCGGACGGGGATCGAATTGCCGAATTTGAGTGCAAATACCAAGCCTAATAGCTTGAGCTGGCATTCTGCGTGCTCTAACCTATTTAGCAAGGTGGCCAAGGTAGCAGCCGTTGGCCTCCTTGCTTTGGCCGTTTCTACTCCTGTTTTCGTCGGTACTCCCTCGCAGGCTGGTGGTGAAACCCGCAGCCTGAAGATCTATTATGTCCACACCGGCGAAAAGGCCGTCATTACCTACAAACGCAACGGCAAGTTCGATCCGGACGGCCTGGAAAAGCTGAACCGCATCCTGCGCGATTGGCGCAAGAATCAGCCCACCAAGATGAACCCGCGCCTGTTTGATCTGATCTGGGAGGCCTACCGCGAAAGCGGTTCGCACGAATTCATCTATGTGATCTGCGGGTTCCGTTCGCCTGGCACCAACGAGATGCTGCGCACGCGTTCGGCCCACACCGGCGTTGCCAAGAAGAGCCAGCACATGCTCGGCAACGCGATGGATTTCTATCTTCCGGACGTCAAGCTTTCCAAGCTGCGCGAAATCGGCATGAAGCTACAGGTGGGCGGTGTCGGCTATTATCCGACTTCGGGTTCGCCTTTCGTCCATATGGACGTCGGCGGCGTGCGTGCATGGCCGCGCATGGATCGCCAGGATCTCGTCCGCCTCTTCCCGGATGGCAAGACGATGCATATTCCGGCCGATGGCCGGCCGCTGCCGGGTTACCAGCAGGCAGTCGCCGATTACAAGCGCCGCATGTCGTCCGACGATATCCAGATCGCCAGCTCCTCTTCGTCGCGCCGCGGCTTCTTTGCCCGTCTGTTCGGGGGCGGTGGTGCGGATGAGGAAGAGGATAACGCGGATACCGGCACGGCGGCAGCACCGGTGGCTGTTGCTTCGGCTGTTCGCAAAGGCCAGCCCGCTCCAGCCGCCAGCGATGATGGTGACGATGGCGCTGCTCCGGCTCCTGCCCAGGTTCAGGTCGCCAGCGTAAACGCGCCCGTTCCGCAGGTTCGCCCGGCATTCGGTAGTCAGCCTGCCGGCAGCGATGTTGCTTCCGCTCTCGTTTCGCCGTCTCGCAACGCTGCTCAGGATGCGCTTGCCGCCGCCATGCCGGATACGGGAGATCAGCCGCAATATGCCGATCTTCGCTCCTATCATGTGCCGGTGCCGTCCTTGCTTGACCGCCGCTCACCCGGCGATGCCGAAGTGGCATCGGCCGAGGCTGACATGAAAGGCCAGCTGGCTGCCGTTCCGGTGCCGGCGCAGCGTCCGGAATTGGCCGAAAGCCTGCTGGCATCAGCCGATGCGGATCAGGAGGCTGCCGACGACCAAGCCGATGCAGGCGCACTTTCGCCTTCGGTCATTGCCGCTCTGGAGCAGAGCCGTCCGGATGGATCGGATGGCAACAATGCGGTTGCGATGACCCAACCGTCGAACAACGTCGCGTCTAAGGATCAGCTGCCCGCGGCAGACAATGGTCTGGCTGCCGGTAACGATGCAGCGCAGGCAATTGCCTCCGTCCTGCCGCAGCAGAGACCGACCCAGCAAATGCCGATGCAGGTGGCCGCACTCGCGCCGGTTCGCAATGAGGTGAAGGCCAGCAGCCGTCGCTTTAACGACGGTTTCGAGCCGACAACGCCGCAGGAACGCCCGATTGCCGCTGGCATTGCGACCAAGGGCGGCCGGCCGAACAAGCAGGATGCGGTCGTGGCCGATTCTGGCCGTGCAACTGTGACAACTGCGCCGACGCTGACGGATAAGATGATCTCGCAATGGGCGATCGCAAAGGCTCGGGTCGAGATCGTGAACCGCCCGGTCAAGGCTCCGCGCTTCGTGAGCCCGACGCTTCGTGCCCAGCCGACTGCCGTTTACACGGATGGCTTCAAGGTACAGACCGCGTCGATCGATCCCGAACGCTTCAGCGGAAGCGCAGTGAATTTCCTTCAGGTTAAGAAATTTAATTCGGTCGAATAGACCAGACAAACCGTCATTGTTTCGGGAGCCCGTTTGGGCTCCTTTTTGATTCGGCAAGATGTCACCTCTTTGCGTTCGCAATCGGTTTCTTGCACTCTCAAGCCCCACACAAATCTGAGCTGACGCGTGGTCCTGGGGCGCTGCTGTTGCTTGCGGGTGACATCGCGACGGCTTTCAGGTTCGTGTCAGCTTTTATGCATCCTTCCCCTCATCCGTCTTCAGTTTGGCTTCATTTGGCTTCGTTAGGTCGGCGATTTCAGACCTGATGGATACTCATATTTGACCCGCAAGACGGCAATCATCATCGGCAATGGCAAGCTGCATCGCGACCTTTCCGAGGTCGTGGATAATGCTGAATTCGCAATGCGCTTCAACGAGCCGAAAGCCTCGATCGGGATGAGCGGCTCACGCACGGATATTCTCATGCTTGCAGCTTCCAGCAAGCCGATGCAGCGCCGATTAACGGACCCGGCCTTTCTGACAAGCCCGACTTTCACGGCGGCCAAAGAGGTCGTGCTGGCCTATCATCCCGATATCATCCGCAAATATCACCCCAAGCCCAACCTTCTCTCGCGCCTCAAAGGCAGGAGAAGCGATTGGACGATGCGGACGATCGAATTGGTCGGCGCGGCCGGCAAGGAAATCCGCATCATGCCGCCGCAATTTTACATCGAGGGCTGCGAGGAACTCGGCGTGAGCCAATGCCGCATGCACCAGCTCTTTCCGAGCACCGGCTTCTTCGGCATCCGATATGTGCTGTCACGATTGCCTGCCGACGAATGGGAGGTGAAGCTGTGCGGTTTCAGCTGGGAAGGGTGGAAACGCCATGCCTGGCTGGACGAGCGCCGCTGGGTTGAAGACAAAATGGCCAGCGGCCGCATCAGCATGCTCGTTTAGCCTTCCTTCAGTTGTTCAGACCAGTTGAAAACAACCATTTTCAGTTTGGCCTCAGGTTTGCCTAAGCTCGCTTTCATTCAGGGTTGCTAGAGCCTCGCGAAATATGACCTCGAGGTATTCATTCATGCAAGCCCACGAATTCAACCCGTCTTCGGCGATGCCGCTCGAAAGATCTCACACGGGATTCGAGTTCGCTCCTGCCTCCAATTCGGTCGGTACCGTTCTGGACACGCCCGGCCAACCTGTCATTCGTGGCTTCATCATCCATCTCGCTCGCGCCCGCGATCGCATGCCCCAGGTTGAAAGGCTTGTTGCAAAGCTTCCGGTGCAGAGTGAGGTCATTGAGGCAGTCGATGGCCGCGCTCTGAGTTTCGCCGAGATCGACAGCGTTTATCGTCCCCGGCTGCAAAAGCCGTATTATCCGTTTGCCATGAGCACGGGCGAGATCGCCTGCTTTCTGTCGCACCGTAAGGCTTGGGCCGCCATCGTCGAGCAGGGCATCGATGCCGGCCTTGTCTTCGAAGACGACGTCGAGATCGACGATGCGTTCCATGCCGCTTTTGCCGCCGCCAAGGCCTGCCTGAAGCCAGGTTCGTTTATTCGCTTCCCGTTTCGCATGGGCAAGGAGCATGGCAAATGTGTTCTGTCCCAGGGAGCGACCAATGTCATTCAGCCGACGCGGATTGGGCTTGGCATGGTGGCACAGCTTGTCAGTCGCGATGCTGCCATCCGCCTGCTGGAGGCGACCGCCGTCTTCGACAGGCCCGTCGATACCACCGTGCAGATGAGCTGGTTTACCCGCGTGTCGCCGCTTTCGGTCTTGCCCGGTGGTGTGCGTGAAATCTCTCCCGAGCTCGGCGGCAGCACGATCAAAAGCCGCAAGACATTGACGGAAACGCTCTCCAGAGAGGTGTTGCGGCCACTCTATCGTGCAAAGATCGCGCTTCGCTCGCGCCGCATCATCTGAGATCATCCATCGTGGCCGTTCCGATCCTCGCATATCATCAGATTGCGGTGCCGCCGTCGCGCAAGGCGCCGTTTAGAAGCATGGTCGTCCACCCAGAGGCTTTCCATCGTCAGATGGAATGGCTGAAAAGGCTTGGAATTCAGGGTGTATCGCTGCGCGAGGCAATGCCTTACATCCGCGGCGAGAAGACCGGCAAAGTCGCCGCCATCACCTTCGATGACAGCTATGCCAATGTTTATGAGAATGCCTTGCCCGTGCTGGAGGAGTTCGGCTTCACCGCCACGAATTTCGTCGTGGCAAACCAGATCGGCGGCAGCAATGTCTGGGATGCTCCCCTTGGCGTGGCGCAGGCGCCTTGCATGTCTGTCGAGCAGCTGAAGCGCTGGCACAGTCTGGGGCATGAGGTGGGATCGCATACGCTCGATCATGTTCGCCTGCCGCAATTGCCCATGGAAGAGGCACGCCGTCAGATCACGCAGTCGCGCGAGCTGCTCGAAGATTTACTGGATGAGGGGATTTCGTCCTTCTGTTTTCCCTATGGCGACGAAACGCCGCTCGACCGCGTGCTTGCCTATGAAGCCGGTTACAGCGCCGCAACGACGACACGCCGCGGTCGGGCGCGATCAAGCGACGATCCCTTCGGCTTGCCGCGCGCCACTATCCGGCGCAACGACAGCTGGCTGCATTTCGTCAAGAAATGTGCCCTCGGATAACGAGTCTCTGTAATCAGGGTGCTACTGTAAAGCTGTAACTGCCGTCGGTCTTATGGCCGGCGGCAGAAAGTACGGCGCCCACGCATCTTAGTCTTCATTTCTGCCTTATCGGCCGCTGCGCCTGCTACTTCTGTTTTTGGGGCGCGGAATAGGCCGTCGGATGAGCACTGCTGTCGCTGAGTATGGCAGCTCCACCGACATGGTTCTGTGCTGTCGCCGCTGGCGGCAGGAGGGTCCAGGTGAAATAGGCGATCAGACCGCAGATGCCGAGCAGGAAGACGGTGAGGATCGCGGGGATGGACCACTCCTTCGTGAACATCGGTGTTTCCTGACGCGACTTGAAAGAAGCCCGACGTCCGGCTGCCGTCTTATTGAGCTGTGTTGGCACAAGCGCCTCCAATATTACGCGTCGCGGTCGAAAGTGTTGTTGTGAAGGTCGGTTTCCGCACGATCTTCATCATTATCTGCCTCGATGAAGCACGTACGACATTCGTCATTTGGGCTCAATGCGGCAATTTGGTATGCCCACCATTGTGACCGTTTACAGGCCGCGCCGAGGTCGGCTACAGATGATTGATAGGGCCCGCGCCGGCGGATTGGCGAGCCTTACATCACCAAGTCGCGAGGCTCGGTCACGCTCCGGTGCTTGCGCGAAGGGGAATTGGAATGCCCATCGAATCCTGGAGAGGCGGCGAGGTCGACGTTGCCGTGATTGGTGCCGGCGCAGCCGGCGTAGCTGCGGCGCGGAAACTGCAATTGCTTCGGCCGGATCTCTCGATCCTCTTGCTCGAGGCCTCCGATCGCGTCGGCGGCCGCGCCCGCTCAATCCATCCGTTCGGCACCGACGCCGCCGCGCTCGATCTTGGCTGCGGCTGGCTGCATGGCGCGCGCACCAATGCCTGGACTGATATTGCCGAGGAAGTAGGCCTGACCGTCGATCGCACGCCTGCGCCCTGGAGCGATGGCGGCCATCGGTTGGAACGGAACGATTCCGATGCAAAAGCCGCGGCCGCCGCCGTCAACGACTTCTTCGGGCGGGTCTATGAGTATGAGGGCGATGCAGACGCCGATCTCTCGATCATGTTGTCTCCTGATGATCCGTGGAATGAAAGAATTTACGCCGTTGGCGCCTTCATGACCGGTGGAGAGCTCGGCAAGTCCTCGGTGATCGATCTTGGCCGCTACGATCCCGGCCCCGGTCCCGACTGGCGTGTGCTGCAAGGCTACGGTACCTTGGTCGCTACCTACGGCTTGCCGGTGCCGACCGTTGTCGGCGCCGAGGTCCGCCGCATCGACCACAGCGGCGCCGGCCATATCGTGCTTTCGACAGCCAAGGGTGAGCTGCGGGCGAAGGCTGTCATCGTCACAGTTTCAACCAATGTGCTTGCGGCCGAACGCATCGCCTTCTGGCCGCCTTTGCCGGAAAAGATCGAGGCGGCGTCCCGCCTGCCGCTCGGCCTGGCAAACAAGCTTTTCCTTCATGTTGCCGAGCCGGCGATGTTTCCGAAGGATACGCATGTGACGGGATCGCAGCATAGCCGCCGGACGGGTGCCTATCAGCTGAAGCCATTCGGTGCGCCGGTCATCGAGGCCTATTTCGCTGCCGACCTCGCGCTCGATCTGGAGCGCCAGGGCGTCGATGCGATGTTTGATTTTTCGGTGGAGCAGTTAAAGCGCGTCTTCGGTGCCGATGTCGGCAAGACGCTGTCGCCGCTGGCTGCGTCAGCCTGGGCGGGAGAGCCTTTCTTCGGTGGTTCTTATTCCTATGCGACGCCCGGTGCTTCCGACCTACGCAGCGTCCTTGCCGCTCCTCACAACGAGCGTTTGTTCTTCGCCGGAGAAGCCTGCTCGAAGACGCGTTATTCTACCGCGCACGGCGCTTATGAAACCGGCGTTGCCGCCGCCGAAGCCGTTGCGAAAACGCTCTAATGGAAGCCTCATGAGATCGATAGCCAGCTTCCAGGCGAGAAATAGCGATTCGCCTCGTAATTTTATGCAAATCGCTCTTAAACTTGCGTGAGAACAGGCGTAAACGCAATCAAATACCACCCGATTTGATTTACACCATCCTTCGGGAGATGGGCGGCGAAAGCCGCAGCAAAAGAAGCATTGGAGGAGCCATGAGCACCGGCGAAACATTAACCTTCGACATCCAGAAAAATCCCAATCCCGCGACGGCGAGCGAGCGGGAAGCGCTGTTGCAGAACCCGGGCTTCGGCCGCATCTTCACCGATCACATGGTAACGATCCGCTACTCGCAGGATCGTGGTTGGCACAGCGCCAAGATCGAGCCGCGCAAGGCGCTTGCTCTCGATCCGGCAACCGTGGTGCTTCATTATGCCCAGGAAATCTTCGAAGGCATGAAGGCCTATCACCTGCCGGATGGCGGGGCCGCCCTTTTCCGCCCGAGCGCCAATGCGCGCCGTTTCCAGAATTCGGCCGAACGGCTGGCGATGCCGCGCTTGCCGGAAGAGCTTTTTGTCGAGTCCGTACGCGAGCTGGTCAAGATCGAGCGCGAATGGATCCCGACCGCGGAGGGGGCATCGCTCTATCTCCGGCCGTTCCTGATCGGCACCGAAGTCGCTCTCGGCACAAAGCCGTCGGCAGAATATATCTATTGCGTCATTGCCTCCCCCGTCGCCTCCTTTTTCAAGGGCGGCGGATCGGCCGTCACGCTCTGGGTCTCCGAGAATTTCACCCGCGCCGCGCCCGGCGGCACGGGTGCGGCCAAGTGTGGCGGCAACTACGCCGCAAGTCTTGCCGCATTGGCTGAGGGCCAGCGCGAAGGCTGCGATCAGGTCGTCTTCCTCGATGCCGTCGAAAAGCGCTGGATCGAGGAGCTTGGCGGCATGAACGTCTTCTTCGTCTTCGATGACGGATCGCTGCAGACGCCGCCGCTCACCGGCACGATTCTGCCGGGCATTACCCGCGATTCGCTGATCAAGCTTGGGCGCGACATGGGCCTGACAGTGCGCGAGGAGCCCTATTCGATCGAGCAGTGGCAGGCGGATGCCGAGAGCGGGCGCCTGCGCGAATCCTTCGCCTGCGGCACGGCAGCTGTCGTGACGCCGATCGGTAAGGTGAAGGGTCGCAAGCACAGCTTCACCATCGGCGACGGCAATGCCGGTGCTACGACGCAGCGCCTGAAGGCAGCGCTGACCGATATTCAGTTCGGCCGCGCGCCCGACAAGAACGAGTGGCTGGATCGCCTGTTCTAAGCGAAGAATGACCGATATTCGGCGGGAGAAGGCATGTGAGCTCTCCCGCCGGCTTCTGACTCAAGAGCGGTTCAGCTTTTCGTGAAATATCTGAACCGCTCGATCTCTTTGTTTCACGCAATTCCGGACGGAAAACCGCTGCGCACTTTTCCTGGAATTGCTCCAGAGTTCGCATGGTCACCCGAACCATCGGAGTTGTTATGATGAGCAACGTCAGCGAGCGTCCTGGCGCCGCGCCGGGCGAGGAAATTGGCTTTGTCGGTCTCGGCGTCATGGGCCAGCCGATGGCCCTCAATCTCGCAAAGGCAGGCACTAAGCTTGTCGTGTGGAACAGATCGCCGGCAGCGGTCGATCCGTTGCGCGAGGCGGGTGCGACGGTCGCCGTAAGTGTAGAAGAGGTGTTCGAACGCACGCGCATCGTCATCCTGATGCTAGTCAACGAAACTGTGCTGGACGAGGTGCTGCGGCGCGGGACACCGGACTTCGCCAAGCTGGTTGCCGGCCATATCGTCGTGTCGATGGGCTCCAATCCGCCCGACTATTCGCGCGGGCTTGCCACCGATATTCTCGCAGCCGGTGGACGCTATGTCGAAGCCCCGGTTTCGGGCTCGCGGAAGCCTGCCGAGACAGCGCAGCTGGTCGCGCTGCTCGGCGGCGATGCGGACACGGTTGTCGAGGTGCGGCCGCTGCTTGCGCCTATGTGCCGCGAAACGATCCTGTGCGGTCCGGTCGGCAATGCGCTGCTGATGAAGCTGACCGTCAACCTCTACCTTTGCACGATGCTGGCGGGTCTCGCCGAAGCCTCGCATTTCGCCGAGCGGAACGGCCTCGATCTCGAAACTTTTCAGGCTGCGATCGATTCCGGCCCGATGGCCAGCGATCTGACGCGCGTAAAAATTCCGAAGCTTGTTGCGCGGGATTTTTCAGTGCAAGCGGCGACAGCCGATGCGTTCAACAGCACGAAACTGATTGCCGATGCGGCTCGTGCCGTCGGCATGGCATCGCCGGTCCTTGATGTCTGCCGTACTCTTTATGGCGAGAGCGTCGAACTCGGCAACGGCCGGCTCGACATGGTGTCGGTGGTTGCGGCCATCGAGGCCCGCACCGAAGCGCTCAGGCGGGGCTGATGGACCTAAATTTCCTCAAGCTCACGCTTGGGAAGCCGTCTTGCGGCGCCTATGTTGCATGGAGACCTAAACAGACATTTCTGAAAGGACGCCGGACATGTCTGCCCCTATGGACAGCAATCTTTTTCAACAACTTGGTTTGAAGCATCCATTGATCGTCGCGCCGATGGCGGGCGGTCCTTCGTCGGTGGAGCTGGTGGCGGCGGCTTCTGCCGCAGGCTCGCTCGGCGCCATGGGCGGCGCCTATCTAAACGCCGCGGCCATCGAAGCCTTTGCAGCTCAGGTGCGTCAACGGACCGACAGTCCGTTTTCGATCAATCTCTTCATTCCGCACTCAATCCCGGAAGTTGCCACTGATCGGGTCGAGCGCGCGGCTGCGGCGACCGCACGATATCGCCGGGAGTTGGAGCTGCCTTCACCGCAGCTTGTGCCTCCCTATGAAGAGGATTTCGATGCGCAGTTTGAAGCGGTTTTGCGTATCAAGCCGGCTTGTTTCAGTTTCGTCTTCGGCTTGTTGCCGGCCGTCTATGTACGGCAAGCGAAGAAGGCTGGTATTCCGCTGATCGGCACGGCGACGACATTCGACGAGGCGAGGGCGTTGGAAGAGAGCGGCGTCGATGCGATCGTGCTGCAGGGTTTCGAAGCGGGCGGTCATCGCGGCATTTTCGATGCGCGGGCAGTGGATCCGGAAATCGGCATGGGCGATCTTCTGATGCAATGCCTCGGCACCGTTCGTTTGCCGCTGATCGCAGCCGGCGGCATCATGGCCCCCAGCGATATCCGCGCGGCGCTGCAGGCGGGCGCGCAGGCCGTGCAGATGGGCACGGCCTTTCTTGCCTGCGCAGAGGCCGGAACATCGGCGCCTTACCGCAAAAAGCTGCTCGAAACGCCGGAGCGCCGCACGCGGACGACGCGCGCCTTTTCGGGCCGCTTCGCACGCGGCATCGAAAACCGCTTCATGGATGAGATGGATGGAAAGCCTGATGCCATTCTTCCCTTTCCGGCGCAAAACAAGTTTACGCGGGACATACGCGCTGCGTCGACGGCGAAGGGATCGCCGGATTTCCTGTCTTTATGGTCGGGAACCGGCAAGGGTGAGCTCTGGCAGGGAAGTGCTGCCGAATTGATCGGTCGTCTTTTCGCAGAGTGATGCGCTCAAAAAGAAAGGAGCCGGCTTGCCGGCTCCTGATCATCTCACAAGGCTGAGGGGAGCCCCGATTATTCCATGCCGAGTGCGGCCATGTAGGTCTGCAGGATGGATTCTTCTTCCAGGCGTTCGTTCGCGTCCTTCTTGCGAAGGCGAATGATGGTGCGGATCGCCTTGGTGTCGTAGCCGCGGCCCTTGGCTTCACCCATGACATCCTTGATGTCGGACCCAATCGCGGCCTTTTCTTCTTCGAGGCGCTCGATGCGCTCGATGAATTGACGCAGTTCCGCCGCAGCCACGTTCTCGACGCTGTTCTCTTCCATGCACTTCTCCTAAAGGGTCTCAAAGGGTCGCTTGCAGCCCGTCGCAGATGAGATCGGTCGGTCACCGATAGGGGCACATCGCTTCAGGGCTTGCGCGGGATTTCGAATTCGATCGGGCAGTTGACGTGCCGCGAATGGCGCGCAAGGTCAAGCCGAATTGGTGAAGGGAGCGTTAATCTTTCGGCTTGTTTTGCTCGAAAGCGGCTTTTTGCACAGGCGAGGCTTCTTTCTGGTGCAGGTTTTTCCAATCCTCGTAGGGCATGCCATAGATCACTTCGCGCGACTCGTCCTTGCTGACTGGCAGGCCCGCCTCTTCGGCCGCTTCGCGATACCAGTTCGAGAGGCAGTTGCGGCAGAAGCCCGCGAGGTTCATCAGGTCGATGTTCTGAACGTCGCTGCGTTCGCGCAAATGCGCAACGAGGCGGCGGAAGGCAGCGGCCTCAAGCTCGGTCTCTTGTTCCTTGGTGAGCGTGGTCATCTCTTTCTCCTCAATTCGCTTGCCGGTTCACGCCTCATAGGGGCCGGTGCGCGAAGGGTATCGCCTATATTCATGGAGCGACGGATCGGCATTGATCTCCGCGAAGATCGGCGCCAGGCGATCGGCCCATTCTACAATGCCGGCCTCGTCGCCGATCAGATCCTGCCGGACCTCCAGCAGCGCATGCGCAATGCCCTTCATCATGCAATGGCGGAACATGGTGTCGTTGCGCAGCGCACCGTCGTACGGTTCATTGTCTCCGATAACGAGATCGGTATCGGCGCCGAGCTTTGCAAGGAGCGGCACGACGGCACGATCGTCGCTGTCCCAGAGTACGCTTGCATGCCAGGGACGCGGCACACCTTTCCAAGCCGGCGTGAAGGAGTGCATCGAGAAAACCAGGGGTGCCTTGCCCGTTGCCGCGGCCACGGCGGAGATCGTTTCGTCGACCGCTTCATGATAGGGCCGATGGAAGGCTTCTATACGGTAGTTCCATTCTTCATCCGTGATTGGATGATTGCCCGGGATGATCGCGCCATCCGATATTTTCATGATGAGCGTCGGATCGTCTTCGCCGCGGTTCGGATCGATCAGCAGACGGGAAAAGCCGCCAAGCACGCCCGGCACGTCCAGCCGCGCGCAGAGATGACGGCAGAGGCCTTCGATGCCGATGTCGTAGGCGATGTGGCGGGAGAAGGCGGTCTCCGGCAGGCCGAGGCTGCCATAACGCTCGGGCAGGCGCCGCATGGCGTGGTCGCCGAGAATGACCATGCCTTTGTCACGATTGCCGGGTATAAATTCAAACGGTCTGAAATCAGTCATGCGGATTGTCGATTATTGAAATTTTCAACTCTTTGTTTGATTGCATGTGCGGATGGAAGGTGCAAGGTTTGCAGCTTCGGTCGGATGAGGGGCGGTGAATGGTGCCGCCACCATCCCGTGAAGAAAATATAATCGATTAGAGTTGCGTTGACATTCATGGGATGGCGGCGCAAGAAGACGCAACAACGAATAACCGGGAGCCAATTGGAAGCCGTGTCCAGCCAAGTCGCGCCACGTTTCGTTAAGCGGTCAGGCCCGCTCGCCCGAATCGCCTTCCTCATTCTCGCCGCGGCAGCGCCGTTCTTCTTCATGCCGAATGCGGCTCATGCCGATTTCCGAACATGCAACGGCACGCAGAACCTTGTCGGCGTTGCGATCGGCTATCGCGCTAAGGACGGCTGGGTGACGGAGGGTTGGTGGCAAATTCCGGCCAATACCTGCGCGACTTTGATCGAGGGGCCGCTTCAATCCCGCTATTATTATCTCTACGCAGAAGATGCGGCCCGCGGCGGCCGCTGGACGGGTGACGTCGAAATGTGCGTGGCGGAAAATGAATTCAAAATCCCAGGCGTCAAGGATTGCTACGCGCGTGGCTATCAGAAGATGGGATTCAAGGAATACGACACCGGGCGCCAGGCGAGCTGGATGGTTCAGCTTTCCGAGCCCTCGGGCAGCCAAGAAAGCCAGAATTGATGAGACGAAACCGAAAAGTCAAAATCCTCGCAACGCTCGGTCCGGCCTCCTCTTCGGAGGAAATGATCCAGAAGCTTCACGAGGCCGGCGCGGACCTGTTCCGCATCAACATGAGCCACGCCAGCCATGATGTGATGCGTACGCTGATCCAGCGCATTCGCGCCGTTGAAGCTCGCTGTGGTCGGCCGATCGGCATTCTCGCTGACTTGCAGGGTCCCAAGCTGCGCGTTGGCAAGTTTGCGGACACCAAGGTCGATCTCAAGCCGGGTCAAACTTTCACGCTCGACAATCAGGATATCCCCGGCGACAACACGCGTGTCTACCTGCCGCATCCGGAAATCCTGGAATCGGTTCAGCCCGGCCACCGCCTACTGATCGATGATGGCAAGCTGGCACTGCGTGCCGAAAAGTGCGACGGCAAGAGCATCGTCACGACTGTCATTTCGGGCACCAAGATTTCCGACCGCAAGGGCGTCAGCCTGCCCGATACGCTGCTCGGCGTCGGCGCGCTGACCGACAAGGACCGCGCCGATCTCGACGCCGTTCTCGCCACCAATGAAGTCGACTGGGTCGCGCTCTCCTTCATCCAGCGCCCGGAAGACCTGACGGAAGTTCGCAAGATCTCGCACGGCCGCGTTGGGCTGATGTCGAAGATCGAGAAGCCGCAGGCTGTCGAGCGCATCGAGGAAATCATCGAGCTTTCCGACGCACTGATGGTGGCTCGTGGCGACCTTGGCGTTGAAATGCCGCTGGAAGCCGTTCCGGGTATCCAGAAGCAGCTGATCCGCGCCTGCCGCCGCTCCGGCAAGCCGGTGGTCGTCGCCACGCAGATGCTGGAATCGATGATCTCCGCGCCGGTCCCAACCCGCGCCGAAGTTTCCGACGTCGCGACCGCCGTCTTCGAAGGCGCCGATGCCGTTATGCTCTCTGCAGAATCCGCGTCCGGCGACTATCCGGTCGAAGCCGTTTCCATGATGGCGTCGATTGCCGGCACCATCGAGCGCGAGCCACATTATCCGGGCATCATCTATGCTCAGCGCGCTCTACCCGAAGCAACTGGCGCCGACGCGATCTCGCTCGCTGCCCGCCAGATCGCCGAGACGCTGAAGCTTGCCGCCATCGTCTGCTACACGTCCTCCGGCACCACCGGCCTGCGCGCCTCGCGCGAGCGTCCGCAGGTTCCGATCCTGGCGCTGTCGCCGATCATCCAGACGGCACGCCGCCTGTCCGTCGTCTGGGGTATGCATTGTGTCGTCACGCACGATGCGACCGACCTCGACGACATGGTCAACAATGCCTGCCGTATCGTCGCCGAAGAAGGCTTCGGCAAGCCGGGCGACCGCATCATCATTTCGGCCGGTGTGCCGCTCGGCACGCCGGGCGCCACTAACATGTTGCGCATTGCCTATATCGGTTCGGACGGCCAGTCGGGCGTGTGATTGCCGACATCCGATTGCGGCAGCACCTCAAACATCCGAAACCCGCTGTCGAAAGACGGCGGGTTTTTTCTTGAAGCCGAAGCGCCTGCAATCCCAGGCAGGCGGATGAAGAAGGAGATATGTCAATGAAAGTCGGATTTATCGGATTGGGCCAGATGGGCAGCGCCATGGCCATCAATCTCATCAAGGCCGGGCATGAAGTGACCGTCTACAATCGCTCACGCGACAAGGCCGAGGCTCTGGCCGGCGAGGGCGCCAAGGTTGCGGCGACCGTGGCGGAAGCGTGCGGCGGCGAGGCTGTCTTCACCATGCTCGCGCATGACGATGCGCTGTCGGCGGTCGTCCATGGCGATGGTGGCGTTCTGGCAAGCCTTGGCAAGGGTGCAGTTCATATTTCCGCCAGCACGATCAGCGTCGCCATGTCGGAAAGGCTGACGAGGGAACATGCCGCGGCAGGTCAGCACTTCGTGGCAGCGCCCGTCTTCGGCCGCCCGGAAGCGGCGGCTGCGGCAAAGCTCTTCGTTGCCACTGCGGGTGCGCCTGATGCGATTCAAACGGTCACGCCGCTTTTCGAGGCCATCGGTCAGCGCACCTTCGTCCTTGGCGAGGAGCCGAAGGCGGCCAATCTCGTCAAGCTCAGCGGCAATTTCCTCATCGCTTCGGTCATCGAGTCGCTGGGCGAGGCCATGGCTTTGGTCGAAAAGGGTGGCGTCGACCGGCATGCCTATCTCGATCTCTTGACCTCGACGCTGTTCAACGCGCCTGTCTACAAGACGTATGGCGGACTAATTGCGGACCGCAAGTTCCAGCCGGCGGGTTTCACTGCTCCGCTCGGCCAGAAGGATATTCGGCTGGCTTTGGCCGCCGGTGAGGCGCTGAACGTGCCGCTGCCGTTGGCCAGCCTGCTGCGTGATCGGTTCCTCAACCTGCTGGCGCATGGCGGAGAGGAACTGGACTGGTCGGCGATTGGCGCGCTGGCGGCGAAAGATGCGGGTTTGGTGGGGTAGTTCGAGGGTTGGAAGATTTACCCACAGCTGATCGAGTTTGTGGTGGGTGCGTGCCCTCCTCTGTCACTTCCATGACATCTCCCCCACAAGGGGGGAGGTCGTTGGGAGTTGTCGCCCGTTCCTTTCAAACCGGTGAACTGTGGTTTCTGCACCTCCAATATTCGCTTGAGGTGCGCCGGGACCACGAGTTACCAATCTCCCCCCTTGTGGGGGAGATTTCCCGATAGAGACAGAAGGGGGCTGCCAGAGGTTCGGCATACCGAAGCCTCTCTTACGCCCTCTTGCTAAGCACGGCACCACATGCAACTTTCCCCTCTTCCAGAGGAGAGACTCCCATGCATCTGACCACGCTGCTCGCCTTCGCCACTGTTTCCTTCATCGGTATCGCGACGCCGGGGCCGACTGTGCTTCTGGCGCTGACCAATGGTTCGCGCTTCGGCATCAGGCGCGCCTTGCCCGGCATGGTGGGAGCCGTTCTTTCCGACGCGGTGCTAATCAGCGCCGTCGCCATCGGCCTCGGCGCCTTGCTGGCTGCCTCCGAATTCTGGTTTTCGGCTCTGAAATGGGTGGGTGCGGCCTATCTCGCCTTTCTCGGCATCATGATGCTGCGCTCCAAGGGAAGTATCGATGGTGCCTTGCAGGCGAGCGCGAGCCAGTCGAGGGGAACCGCCTTTTCCATTGGCCTGAAGAGTTTCATGGTCGCCGTCACCAATCCAAAGGGTTATCTCTTCTTCTCGGCGTTCCTGCCGCAGTTCATCGACCCTTCGGCGCCGCAGATGCAGCAATATATCGTGCTCGGCGCGATCTTCGCTGCGCTCGATTTCATGATCATGCTAGGCTATGCGGTGTTCGGCTCTCAGGCCGTCCGCGTCCTGAAGTCGGAGGGGGCGAAATGGCTTGAGCGCGCCTGTGGCGGCGCGCTGCTGGCTCTTGCCGGATCGCTGGCGCTCTATCGCCGCACCGTGAACTAGGGTTTAGTGGCGGCTCAGCGCCGCCTCGAAGACTTCCTGGTCGACATTGCCGCCTGAAGTGACGGCGATCACCGTATCACCGTCGATGCCCTTGCCGTGGAAAAGCGCTGCTGCAAGCGCGACGGCGCCGCCTGGTTCCACGACGATCTTCAGGCGGGTGAAGGCGAGCGCCATGGCTTTTTGCGCCTCTTCATCCGTCACGACGAGGCCGGGGCCGCAAAGGCGCTTCAGGATCGGAAAAGTAATGTTGCCCGGCTGCGGCGTGATGATGGCGTCGCAGATCGAGCCTTGCAGCGCGGCGTTGCGCTCGATCTTGCCCGAGGCGAGTGAACGGGTGGTATCATCGAAATTTTCGGGCTCGCATGGACGCGCCTTCAGGCCCGGAGCGCGGGATTCCAGTGCTAGAGCGATCCCCGAGGTCAGGCCACCGCCGCCACAGGGGATCAGCACGTCGGCGGTTTCGATGCCTTCTTCGGCAGCCTGCTCTGCGATCTCCAGCCCCGTCGTTCCCTGGCCGGCGATGACCTGCGGCTCGTCGAAGGGCCTGATGAGCGTCAGGCCTCGCTCCCTGGAAATGCGCGCGCCGATCTCGTCGCGATCTTCCTTCACGCGATCATAGAGCACGACCTCCGCGCCGAAGGCGCGGGTATTGTCGATCTTCAGCTTCGGCGCGTCCGTCGGCATGATGATGACGGCGGGGACGCCGTGCAGCTTTGCCGCCAGCGCCACACCCTGCGCGTGGTTGCCGGAGGAAAACGCGATGACACCTTTGGCGCGCACGGTCGGCTCCAGCGCAGAGACGGCAGACCAGCCGCCGCGGAACTTGAAGGAACCGGAATGCTGCAGGCATTCCGCCTTCACGAACAGACGGCGCCCGGCGATCTCATCGAGAAAGGGCGAGGAGAGCAGCGGAGTGCGGCGCGCCCGACCGCCGAGGCGAGTGCGGGCGGCTTCGATCATTGCGATATCGACCATGGGGGATCACTCTTCGGATTCAGAAAGACTTTCCATCCATAAAGCGCCCGCCTGTCCTTTAAAACAAGGAGATTGTCTCCGTGACACTTCAGGTGATGCCGGGCAACGAGAGATGTCCGACATTGTAGGCTTGGACCCCGGATAGACCCGGGTCTTTCGGCGGCTCGGCCAGCAGACGGAAGCGCACCAATGTCCAGTGCGTCGGTTCGAAGGCGACGAGCGAGGCGAGTGCTTCGCCGTTCGATAGGGCCTGCGCCGCAGCCTCAGTCTCGTTTGCGCGGAGTTCGGCAAGCGATGTTTCGGCGTCAATCGCGACCACCTCGCGCGTTGCGAACTTGGCGCTGCGAATATCCGCAGATGTCTCGGTGTGCCATGCGATCGAGGTATCGACCTGAGGGCGGCCGAAGTTCTCGGTCAGGGCTGAGAAGCCTGGGCCAGAGACGAAGTCGCTCAGTCCTTCTTCCTGCTGCCAGACATAGAAGGGCGAGTAGAAGTTCTGTCGGCTCCCTGTGACGGCATCGCCCTTTCTCGCCGTCAGGTAGGCCTTGAACTTCAGGCCCGGGAGATTGTCGAGCAAGGGGCCTTTTTCCCGGATGCGGCGATCGATGATCGCCATGTCGTAATCCGCGGGTAGGGGGAAGTTATATTGCATGGCGATCATCGGTCATTCCTCCAGCCAGGTTACGGCGCTTCCATCTTGCGCCGCCTGGATGCTGATATAGGAAAAGGCATTTTCCGGCGCCGCACCGTGGCGATGGCGTTCGTTCGGCGCGAAGCTGATGCAGTCGCCGGCGCGCAGTTCCTCGGCCGGGCCGCCGAAGCGTTCGGCAAGTCCGACGCCGGACAGAACATAGAGGATCTGCCCATGCGGATGCGTATGCCAACGCGTCATCACGCCGGGCTCGAGTGCGCAGCGCATGGCGGTGAGACCGCCGTTTTCGGCATTCTCCACGAGCGACTCCACCAGGAAGGAGGCCGTGGCGATGCCCTCGGGCGATGCGCGCATATTCGTGCCGGCGCGATGTATGGTCGGCGATTGGGTCGATGTGGTCTGCGGCATGGCTCTCAGACCTGTTCGATCATTTGCGCGCGACCATCGGAGAAGGACCAATCCTCGCGCGTCGCAGTCGTGATAGTGATCATGATGTCCTCGGGGCGAACGCCTGGTGCATCGGCAAGCAGTTCGGCGACACGGCGATAGAAGGCTTGCTTGACCTCGGTGCTGCGCGGCTTGCCGATGGTGACGTCGAAGAAGACGTAATTGTCCGAACGCGGAGTGCTGGCGAAATAGGTGCGATCGAACATGAGCTCATGCGGCTCCAGCTGATGAATGGACTGGAAGCGATCGGTGGGCGGCACCTCGAAGGCTTCGACCAGAGCGCGGTGGAAATTATCCGAAAGCGCCTTGAGATATTCAGGCGACTTGCCGCGCAGAAGGGTGATGCGGGTGAATGGCATGGGATTGCTCCTGTTTCCGTGTCACTTGACGAGCATAGAATGCCAGTGGATAATCATCCTGAAAATCAGATAATTATGGACATATAGTCCCAAAAATATGGATGGTTATCCATGCGAAAGATCATCTTCGATCTCGATGTGCTGCGCAGCTTCGTCACCGGCATGGATCTCGGCAGCTATGCCAAGGCGGCAGACCGGCTCGGGCGTTCCACCTCGGCGATCAGTGCCCAGCTGAAAAAGCTGGAGGAGCAGGCGGGCACGCCGATCTTCCGCAAGGCGGGCCGGGGACTGGCGCTGACGGAGGCTGGCGAGACGATGCTTGGCTATGCACGGCGGCTGCTGGATCTGAACGACGAGGCGGCCACGGCACTACATGGGACCGAGCTTGAAGGCTGGGTGCGCCTGGGGCTGCAAGAGGATTTCGGCGAGACGCTGCTGCCGGACGTATTGGGCCGCTTCGCCCGTGCACATCCCAAGGTGCGTATCGAGGCGCGTGTCGTGCGCAACGCGGAACTTGTGGAGCGGGTGACGTCAGGCAAGCTCGATCTGGCGCTTGCCTGGAGCGACGGTTTCCGCACGGCTTATACGGACCGTATAGCTGAAGTCCCGCTCTGCTGGGTCGGCCCGGCCAGTGGCGACATGCAATGGCACGCCGATGGCGGCGAAGCCATGCCGCTCGCCTCGCTTGAGGCGCCTTGTTTGCTGCGCAACATCGCCACAAAGACGCTCGATCGCGCCGGCGTCGGCTGGCGGATATCTTTCGTCAGCCCGAGTCTCGGGGGCCTTTGGGCAGCAACGGCGGCAGGTCTTGGCCTGACACTGCGCACGCCGCTCGGGCTGCCGCCAAAGGTACGGCAATTGACGCCGGGAGAGGTGGGCTTGCCGGCTTTGCCGACGCTCGATCTCGTGCTTCATCGTGCCGAGGCGGAGGGGAGCCCGGCGACGGAGCGCTTGGCATCGATCATGCTGCAGGCGGTGCGGCAGACCATCGAGGCGGTGCCGCAGAGCCGCATATTCGAGGATGCGTCTGGTCAGGATGTCGTCATGGCCTGAGAAGAGGGCTGTCGCGTGGAAAGTTCGCTGCCGAGGTCGCTGATGCGGATTTCCGCCTGTGCAGCCAACTCATACAGGTCACGCGGCTGGCCTGCCAGCCGTTCCATGGCGGCGATTGCGACATCCGTCGTGACATAATCTGGCTTGTGGCCGAGATTGCGGATGGTGACGAGTTCGGCGCCCGCGATATCCCGGGCAAGTCCACGCGAATGCAATTCTTCGAGCACGATATCGTCACTGTCGCCGGTGATGATGACCGTGGGTGCTTTGATCTCGCTATAGCGCGGGGAATGGGCAGAGACATAGGCAAAGAGATTGACCACATCGATCGCATTGTTGCGGAAGGTCTGCGGCCGTAGCACCAGTTCCGGCGCCGTCTTGATTATATAATCCGCCGGCCGTTCGTTAGGGCGAAAGATGCTGAGCGTGCCATTTTCGACTCGGCGCAAGCCGATCGGAATGACGAAAAGCTGAGTGAAGAGCCAGCCGAAAACGGGCGTGGCGGCAAGTGTATAATACCAGTCGACGCCACCAGGCCAGGGGTGAGTCGCCGGCGCGAGAAAGAGCAGCCCCTCCGTCTTTTCGGGGTGCCGCATGCCGAAGGCGGCTGCGATCGCACCACCGAAGGAGTGACCGACGATGATGGCACTCTTGATGCCGCGCTTGTCCATCAGCTTCGCGATCGCATCGGCTTGGCCCGAGGGCACCGCGTTTTCGGCCGGCCCGCGTTCGGAATAGCCGTGACCGGGGCGGTCGACGAACAGCATTTCGGCGCGGCCAGATAAAGGTGCCGCAAAGGCCTCGAACTGGTCGCGCAGATTGCCGCTGGCCCCATGGATAAAGACCAGAGCCGGCAGATCAGCCGTTGACGGGCGCGGCAAATGGACCGCGTTGAGGCCGTAGCCGCCAATATCGGTAAGTTCGCCAATATTGGGATAGGCTTGCTCGATGGCGCGGGTCTTGTAGGCGGAAAAGCCCGCGGCGGCGATAAGAAGCAAGACAATGGCGACGAGGAAAGAATCGATCATTGCGGCACGGATCAAATATCTTGAGACGCTAATCTAGCGTGATATTGGCGGCTTTTCATCCCTCCAAATGCGATTTCCGCCGGGAAACCGCGGCGGAAAATCAGGTGCGGCTGCCGGCGATCTTTTCCGAGAGCTTGTCCGCTTCCTCCTGGGCCGATCGATTCGCAGGATAGACTTCGAGAAAGCGCTGCCAGGCCTTGAGGGCGAGAGCATCGTTGCCGCGTTCGGTCAGCATCGCCGCCATACCGGCCAGCGCTCCGAAATGGCGCGGCTCGATGCGCAGCACCTGATTGATGTCTTCCATCGACTTGCGATAGTCGCCGATCGCGAAATTGAGCGTGGCGCGGCGGTTCCAGCCTTCGACATAGTCGGGCTTCAGCGAGATCACCTGATCGAGATAATCCATCGCGGCGGCATTGCGCTTGTCCTGAATGGCCTTGTCGGCCCATTGCATCAGGAGATTGATAGTGGCGCTGCCGGAATCGGCGAACTGGGCATTGATCTGGTCCGCAATCAAGCTTGCCTGGTCGGGATCGCGCTGTCGCTTCAGCGTCGTGAACAGATTGTCGAGCTGCTGCTTGGGCGACAGGGTGCCGGAGGAATTGCCCTGATTCTGCTTTTCCACAGGGTTTGGTTCATCAGCCGGCGCCGCATGGGATGCAGAGGCAGTCAGAGCAAACAGAATCGGCAGGGCTAGATATGACAAAGCAAAAACGCGCATGGCGGGCATAGTAGCCCGCCAATGTCGAAGATCAAAACAAATTTGATGCGATCAACCAAAACTGAGGCTCGATCCATGGGACCGGAGCCGCGCGCTGTATCAGCCCTGACGAGCCTTGTAGCGTGGGTTCAGCTTGTTGATGATGTAGATACGGCCCTTGCGGCGGACGAGACGGTTGTCACGGTGGCGCGCCTTGAGCGACTTGAGCGAATTCTTGATCTTCATTTTTCTGATCCGCGATCTCTGAGGGGGAATGTCACATTCGCCCGGGTCTTTAACAATCAAAAGCGCGCTCAGGGCGCGCTCTTTAGGGTGGGGAGCAAATACCCTGTCGGCCGTGCGCTGTCAACCATGTCAGGGCTTTTTCCCGCTGATCTCAGCGCAGAAGCTGTGTAACGTGCCCCATCTTGCGGCCCGGCCGGGCTTCGGTCTTGCCATAGAGATGCACTAGCGTGTCGTCAAGGCGCAGCCATTCCGGCAGTGCCAGGATGTCGTCGCCGATCAGATTCGTCATGACGCAGTCCGAGTGGCGCTGAGGATTTCCGAGCGGCAGGCCGGCGACGGCGCGGATATGCTGCTCGAATTGCGAGATGACGCAGGCGGCCTCCGTCCAATGACCGGAATTGTGGACGCGCGGCGCCATTTCATTGGCGATCAGACTGCCATCGGCAAGCACGAAGAACTCGATGCCGATGACGCCGACATAGCCGAGCGCCGTCAATATCTTCTCCGCAGCATCGCGAGCGGCGTTCGCCGTCTCTTGCGAAATGCTCGCCGGCAGCGTGGAGGTGTGGAGAATGCCGTTGCGATGGACGTTCTCTGCCGGATCGTAGCAGGCGACTTTTCCGTCGCTGCCGCGGGCGGCGATGATGGAAACCTCGCGCTCGAAGGATACGAAGCTCTCCAGAATCAACGGAACGCTGCCCAAGGCCGCATAGCCGCCTTCGGGGCTGTCGGCGGCGGAGCGATAGACGCGCTGGCCTTTGCCGTCATAGCCGAGGCGGCGCGTCTTCAGCACGCCCTGACCGCCGAAATCCGCTAGCGCCTTTTCGAGGTCGTCCTGGCTGTCGACGGCATGGAAGCGTGCCGTCGGAATGCCGCAGCCGTTGATGAAGCTCTTTTCGGTCAGCCGGTCCTGCGCCATTTCAAGCGCCTTGGGCGGCGGATAGACCGTTACCTGCAAGGCAAGATCCTCGGCGGCGGTTACGGGCACGTTTTCGAACTCATAGGTCACGACATCGCAGCGCTTCGCCAGCTCGGCAAGGGCGGCCGCATCGTCATAGGCGGCTGTGATCTGTTCGTTGGCAACATGGGCCGCCGGACAATCGGCCTGGGGCTCGAGGATGACGGTGCGAAAATTCAGGCGCGCAGCCGCCATGGCCAGCATGCGGCCGAGCTGGCCGCCGCCGATGATACCAATCGTCTTCGCGTTCATAGGTCGTCCATCGGATATTCGGCAACGGCGGCGCTCTGGCGCGCGCGCCATTCGTCGAGCCGGTCGGCAATCTCTTCGTCGCCGAGCGCCAGGACGGCGGCAGCAAGAAGGGCGGCATTGACCGCGCCGGCCTTTCCGATCGCGAGCGTGCCGACGGGAATGCCGGCCGGCATCTGCACGATCGAAAGAAGGCTGTCCTGACCGGAGAGCGCGCGTGACTGAACCGGCACGCCGAAGACCGGAAGAGGCGTCATAGAAGCCGCCATGCCCGGCAGATGCGCCGCGCCGCCGGCGCCCGCGATAATGACCTTGAAACCCTCATCCCTCGCGCCCTTGGCGAAGCTCACCAGCCTGTCCGGCGTACGATGCGCGGAAATGATGCGCGCATCATAGGTAATCTCAAGCGCTTCCAGGGTGTCCGCAGCATTCTTCATGGTCTCCCAGTCAGACTGGCTTCCCATGATGATGGCGACAGGCGGTCTTTCGGTCAGCATCGTTGCGTTGTGCTCCTCAGGCGATGATGTCGGGGATGATCTGGTCTTCCAGCTTGGTCAGCTTGTCCTTGATGACGAGCTTCTTCTTTTTCATGCGCTGGATACGAAGGGCATCGCAGCCCGTCTCGATCATGGCATTGATTGCGGCATCATAATCCTCGTGTTCCTGGCGCAGCCGCGCCACGATCAGCCTGATTTCCGCCTGTTCCTGATCGGCCATGTTCATTTCCCCAGCATATCGCGGAATCGCATTCGTTCCGCCTCCTGAATTCCGCAAGCTCCTATCACCAAATGACGATAACGGGAAGTTATCCTTCTTCACGAATTTGCCGCCTATAGGCCACGTTTTCGCCTTCGACAAAGGCTCGATCTTATGGCACAGTAAGAAGGTTGACACCTAGAGCCTTGGCGAATGGATGGTCAGGGCTCTTCAGAGGAAGGAAGGGTCATATGACTGTTCAAGCACATCTTGAATCGCTCGAAAAGAAACATGTCGCGCTCGAGGAGGCGCTGCATGCGGCAATCTCATCTCCCTCTAGCAATGATACGGAAATAGCCGACATCAAACGCAGGAAACTGCGCGTCAAGGACGAAATCCAGCGTCTGCGTTCCTCCGTTCACTGAGGCAACGTTCCAAAGTTCAAAAAAGCCATCGATCTTGGGGCAAAAGAGGCAGATCGAAAGGTCTTGAGGCAAATTCCCAGTCAGGATCGATGAGCATTTCCGTCAAAAACGGATGCGCCAGCTTCGTAGTGTCGAAGGTAGGGGTTGGCGCAATTTCCCCATCTTATGCAACAAATGCCGTCGTTGGCGACTCTCGGCTCGTTGTGGTCGTGGCACTCGCTCATCCGGAGGTCATGTCGTTTCGATCGCGGACTTAACTGGAAGAGCCGCTTTGCGCGTCGTCATAGCTGACGCTATCAGCTACCAAATTCCGCAAATTTCCAAGTATAATGAAAGCGGAAAAGCCGTTTCAGGACCAGAATTGATCCAGCCATAGATTCAACTTGTCGAAGCCGCGGCTGTTGACCGCATAAATGCGCTTCGTGCCTTCATTGGTGACGGAAACGAGGTTGCTGTCGAGCAAAGCCTTGAGATGCTGCGAAACGGCTGGGCGGCTGATCGGCAGGCCCTGCGCCAGTTCGTTGACCGTCTTGGGTGCGCGGCGCAATTCCTCCAGCAGATGACGCCGGTTCGGGTCCGCGATGGCTGCGAAAGGGTCCATGGTCGACATGGCGGAAAGCTACGTCAAACACCAAAGGGCGGCAAGTTAATTGTGCGCTGCATGATATATTGTACGAATGGCCGCTCGCGGAGGTGGCGTGCCCGATGTCCTTCATCGCGAACTGCCCGTTTCGGCCGCTGCCCCTTGTCAGAGAGAGCTAACGGATTTACTCACGATTATCGAACCGGTGCGCCATCGCTGACGATGGAGGCCGAAACCATGGAAGCTCGCATGACCGTGCCCGAAGATCGTTGCCGCCTCGTACTCATCGTTCCCGACATTGCCGATATCGAGCAGCGGGCGACGGCAGTGGCCGATGCCCTGAGGGGTGGGGACGTCGCTTCGGTGATCATTCCTCAATATGGTCTTGATGACGGTACCTTCCAGAAACATGCCGAAAAGCTCGTGCCGGTCATTCAGGCCGCAGGTGCGGCAGCGCTCGTCGCCGGTGACAGCCGCGTGGCAGGGCGTGCCAAGGCCGACGGGCTGCACATTGCCGGCAATATTACCGAGCTTACGGAAGCCGTCGAAAAATTCGTGCCGAAGCTGATCGTCGGTGGCGGCAGCGCGGCCGATAGGCACAGCGCACTGGAGGTCGGCGAACTCAGGCCGGACTATATCTTCTTCGGCAAGCTCGATGGCGACATCAAGCCCGAGGCGCATCCAAAAAATCTGGCGCTCGGCGAATGGTGGGCTTCGATGATCGAAATCCCCTGTATCGTCATGGGCGGCACCGATCCGAAGTCGGCGCTGGAGGTGGCGCTCACCGGCGCCGAGTTCGTGGCGCTGCACAAGGCGGTCTTTGCCGATCCTGCAGCTGCCGCCTCGATCGTCGCGGAAGTGAACGCGCTTCTGGACGAAAAAGCGCCACGGTTTGAGGATTGATAGCGATTCATGTCGTCAGCGCCTCGATTCCGCCATCGATCCTTCCTTGCCGTGCTGGCAGCCGGGCTTGCAGCATTCCCGTTGCTGGCCGCGGCGCAATCCGGCAATGACAATACGTCCCTGCCGGGTGTTTCGCAGCCGGCGGAGAAGGGCGCGCGACCGGAAGACAATGCGCAATCCGATGACGACACAACCGTGCCGGATGCACCGCAGCACAACGATAATGTCATGACCCGGCCCCTGGGCGCCGATGCCGGCACTTTCAAGACTGAAAAGATTCAGCCGGGCGCAGAGCCGAAAGCCGATAGCGACATCAAGCCATCCCAGGGCGTTGGCGTTTTCGAGCGCATGGGGGCAAATTTGCCGGACCTGCCGCCGGAAAAGCCTTTCACCGGCAAGGTGGATGATGCCTATGGTGCCTTCCAACGCGGCTATTACCTGACCGCTTTTCAGAAAGCATTGCCGCGGGCGCAGCTCGGCGATCCGGCCGCACAGACCTTGATCGCGGAGCTGATGGCACAGGGCCTGGGCGTGAAGCGCGATACGAAGGACGCCGCCTTCTGGTACAGCAAGGCGGCCGAGGGCGGTGATCCCACGGCGATGTTCAAATACGCGCTGATCCTGATGGAGGGCCGCGAAGTGCCCCGCGATCAGAAGGCGGCCGATGAATGGATGAAGAAGGCGGCCGATGCGGGTCAGCCTTCGGCGGAATTCAATGTCGCCCAGATGCTGACGGCCGAAAATCCAGGCCCGAAGGGTCTGCAGATGGCGCTTCCCTATTATGAAAAGTCTGCGCAGCAGGGCATTGCCGACGCGCAGTATGCCGTTTCGCAGCTCTATCTGAACCTTCCCGATCTGCCGCCGGAAAAGAAGGCGCGCGCACGCGAGTGGCTGTCGCGTGCAGCCAATGCAGGCTTCGATACTGCACAGCTCGACATGGGCATCTGGCTGATCAACGGCACCGGCGGCGCGCAGGACCTCGAAAACGGCTTTAACTGGATGCGGGTCGCAGCCTATCGCGGCAACGTCGTCGCGCAAAACAAATTGGCGCATCTTTATATCAACGCCATCGGCACGAAGCAGGATCCGGTGGCTGCAGCCACCTGGTATGTCATTCGCGTCGTGCCGGCCTGAAAGACCCCGAGCTTGAGGATTTCTATCAAGGGATCGAGGACTACCAGCAGAAGGCGGCCATCGACGCAGCCAACAAGTATCGGCGCGCGCGATAATAAAGGTGTCGGATTGAGCCTTGGCGGAGCTGATCTGAGGTCAGTTTGCGTCTGCCACAGCCTCACCACTTGAAATTCCCGCGATTTTATGGTCTTGAGGCCGCCAATCTTTATTTCCGCTGACGCTCCTGCTCCGTCGGTGCCTGCTTTCGGGCCCGGTCAGCGCTTTCTGCATTATCCAAGGAACCCCGATGGCCCGTTCTGCTCTTCTCAATGTCATGGTTCAGGCTGCCCTCAAGGCAGGCAAGTCGCTCAGCCGCGATTTCGGCGAAGTGCAGAACCTGCAGGTGTCGGTGAAGGGACCGGGCGATTTCGTCAGCCAGGCGGACCTGAAGGCGCAGAAGATCATCCGCGACGAGCTGTTGAAGGCCCGCCCGACCTACGGTTTCCTCGGCGAGGAAGGCGAAGAGGTCAAGGGCACGGATGGCGCCCATCGCTGGATCGTCGATCCGCTCGACGGCACCACCAATTTCCTGCACGGCATTCCGCTGTTTGCGGTCTCGATCGCGCTTGAGCGCAACGACGAGATCGTTGCCGGCGTCATCTTCAATCCGGCCACCGACGAACTCTATACGACCGAGCGCGGTGGTGGCGCATTCCTCAATGACCGCCGCCTGCGCGTGGCTTCGCGCCGCGTACTGTCGGACAGCGTCATCGGCTGCGGCGTTCCGCATCTTGGCCGCGGCAATCACGGCAAGTTCCTCGTCGAGCTGCGCCATGTCATGGGCGAGGTCGCCGGTGTTCGCCGTCTCGGTTCCGCATCGCTCGATCTTGCCTATGTGGCCGCGGGTCGCTTCGACGGCTTCTGGGAAACCGGCCTGTCTTCCTGGGATATCGCAGCCGGCATTCTGCTGATCCGCGAAGCCGGCGGCTTCGTATCGGATTTCCATGGCGGTACCGAGATGTTCGCAACGAAATCGATCATTTGCGGCAACGAGCATATACAGAAGGCGCTCGCCGAAGTTGTCAAGCGGCCGGTCCCGACGAAATAAGTCATCCCCCATTCGCCTTTTCGAGGGATAAAACGGTCTGTTGCCAACGGGCTGTTTTGTGCTTTCCGTCTCTTCAATTCGGCACAATGTTGCTCTAGTCTCGCCTGCGGAAAATGCGGTGGCGGAGCGTGCAATGGAAAATGTGAAATTGGCGGATCTGGGATCGACCGACAATGTGTCGGGCAGTTACGCCTATAAGCTCTCGAGCCCGATGGCCTTTTTCTGGACGATGGTGCTTTTCCTCGTCATCGTCGGCTTTATCGTGGCTATCCTTTTCCGTCAGGCCCAGGTCGCGTTCCTGCACAATCCCGGCCTCAACGGCCTGATCGTCGGTGTGCTGGTCGTCGGCATTCTGCTGGTATTCAACCATGTGCTGATGCTGAGACCTGAGGTTCGCTGGTTCAATCACTTCCGCGCAGTCGGCAATGCGGATAAGGTCGGTCGCAACCCGCGGCTGCTGGCGCCGATGCGGGCGCTGCTCGGCAATCGCCGTGCGATGCAGCTTTCCACGGCGACGCTGCGCTCGATCCTCGACTCGATCGCCACGCGGCTCGACGAATCGCGGGACACCTCACGCTATCTTATCGGCCTCCTCGTCTTTCTCGGCCTGCTCGGCACATTCTGGGGTCTGATCGGTACGATCGGCTCGATCAATGACGTCATCCAGGGCCTCGACGCGGGCACCGGCGACTCAGGTGACATTCTGAGCGCCTTGAAATCGGGGCTTTCCGGCCCGCTTGTGGGTATGGGCACGGCCTTCTCCTCCTCGCTGCTCGGCCTTTCCGGCTCACTGATCCTCGGCTTCCTCGATCTCCAGGCTGGCCGTGCTCAGAACCGTTTCTACACCGAGCTCGAGAACTGGCTTTCCTCGGTCACAGATGTCGGTTCCGATATCACGCCGGTCATCGAAAATGCCGCCGGCGCCTCCTCGGAGGATGTGCGTGCGCTTTCCGACTATCTGCGCAAGATCGCCGAGGAGGGCGGTGGTCAACGCTCGGTGACCGCGATGGCGAACCTCGCCGAAGGCATTCAGGGCCTGGTCAAGAACATGCGTAACGAGCAGCAGATGCTGCGCGACTGGATCGAGGCCCAGCAGGAAGAGGCGAAATCGATGCGCCGCACGCTCGACCGCCTCGCCGACCGGATCAGCCATACCGAGAAGACCGGGAGCAAGTAAGCCATGGCGCTCGCCCGCAACCGACGCCACCAGAGAAGCGTCGACTATTGGCCCGGCTTCGTCGATGCGCTGTCCACGCTGCTCATGGCGATCATGTTCCTGCTGACGGTATTCGTCGTTGGCCAATTCATCCTCAGCCGCGAAATTTCCGGGCGCGACGAAGTGCTCAATCGCCTCAACAGCCGCATCAACGATCTGGTGCAGCAGCTGGCACTGGAAAAAAGCGGCAAACAGGATCTGGAGGATGCTGTCGCCAATCTTCAGGCATCGCTATCCTCGGCGGAGACTGAGCGCTCGCGGCTGCAAGACCTTCTCGCAGCAGGCTCCGGCAGCAGCCAGGCTGCGGAAAAGCGGGCTGGATCGCTTTCGCAGGAGCTTGACGATCAGAAGCAGGTGAGCGCACGGGCGATGAGCCAGGTCGATCTCCTCAATCAGCAGATTGCCGCCCTGCGCAACCAGATCGCCGCTATCGAAGCTGCCCTTCAGGCATCAGAAGCCAAGGATCAGTCATCGCAGGTGAAGATTGCCGATCTCGGCCGGCGGCTGAACGTGGCGCTGGCACAGCGCGTACAGGAACTGAACCGGTATCGTTCCGACTTCTTCGGCCGCTTGCGCGAAATCCTTTCGGATCGGGATAATATCCGCATCGTCGGCGACCGCTTCGTGTTCCAGTCCGAGGTGCTTTTCCCGTCCGGCGCTGCCGATCTCAATCCGGCGGGCCAGGCGGAGATGACCAAGCTTGCCACAGCTCTCATCGACCTTTCCAAGGAAATTCCGCCCGAGATCAATTGGGTACTGCGCGTCGATGGCCACACCGATAATGTGCCGCTTTCGGGCAATGGCCGCTATCCGGACAACTGGGCGCTGTCATCGGCGCGCGCTATCGCAGTCGTCAAGTTTCTGATCTCGCAGGGTGTGCCCGCCGACAGGCTCGTCGCTGCCGGCTTCGGCGAATTCCAGCCGATTGCACCGGGCGATACGCCGGATGCTCGCGCCACCAACCGCCGCATCGAACTGAAACTGACGGAGAAGTAATCGATCATCGCTTCGGCGATGCGATGCCATCGAGGCGTGCCTGCAGGAATTGCCGCACGGCTTCGCTGTCGCTGAGGCCGATCGCGGTGCGGTATGCGTGGGAGGCGTTTTCTTCATCTTCGGCTTCGGTCAGCAGGTGGGCGCGCACGGCCCAATAGGGCTGATAGTTGACGATTTCGCGCTCGGCTATCCGGTCAAGGAGAGCCAATCCCGCAGCAGGACCTTCCACTTTGCCCGTCACCGCGGCATAGCTGACGCGGGCGCCGACGGTCGGTTTCATCATAACGAGCGCCTGATAAAGCTTGGCCAGAGCTGCCCAGTCAGTGATGCCCGAGCGTCGCCGGTCGGCATGCACGGACTGGATCGCGGCCTGACACTGGAACGGGCCGAAGCGCCCGAATGCACCCGTCTTTCGTAATAGATTGTCGGCTTCCGCGATCATTTCGACGTCCCAAAGGGCCATGTCCTGCTGGTCGAGAGGGACATATCGTCCATTCGCGTTGCGTCGCGCTTTATGACGGGATTGGCTGTAGAGCATCAGCGACAACAAGCCTGCCGCCTCCGGTTCCTCGGGCAGGGTCGCAAGCAGCGTGCGGCCGAGCCAGATGGCTTCATCCGCTAAAGATCTTTGCTTGCCGATCTCTCCGTCGACACCGTCCCAGCCGAGGCCATAGGCGGCATATATCGCCGAGAGCACGCTTTCCAATCGGTCCGGCAGTGCGGACCGCTCCGGAACGATGAAGGGAATATGTGCGTCGCGGATCTTGATTTTTGCCCGTACCAGCCGCTGGCTCATGGCTTGCGGCGAAACGAGGAAGGCCTTGGCTATGGTTGCGGCATCGACGGCCAGCACGGATTGCAGCATCAGCGGGGTGTGAGCCGAGCGATCCAGAGCCGGATGGGCGCAGACGAAGAGGAGCTTCAGGCGCTCATCCGGAAAGGTGGAATTGTCGGCATTCATGCGTTCTTCCGCTTCTTCGAAGGCCATCATGATCCTGTCGCGCGCTCCGGCCCTGACGTTCTCGTGCCTGACACGGCGAAGGAGGTTACGCTTGGCTGCAACCAGCAGCCAGGCCTCCGGATTGTCGGGAATGCCGCGTTCCGGCCAGGTGTTCAACGCTGCCGCGATCGCATCCGACAAAGCATCCTCGGCCGCCGGCACGTCGCGGAAGCGCGCGGCGAGAAAGGCGATCAGCTTGCCATAGGATTGACGCGCCGTTTGCTCGGCGGCGCGTCCGGCATCCAACTCCATGATGGCTACATCTGCAATCGCGGCCGTATCTCGACCGAACCTTGCTGGGAGATCGGTACGCGCAGCGCCCATTCCAGCGCGGCATCGAGATCCGGCACATCGATCAGGTAGAAGCCGCCAAGCTGCTCCTTACCTTCAGGGAAGGGACCGTCCTTTACTTCATGGTCCTCGCCCTGGCGACGGACAACCGTTGCCGTCTCCGGCGCCGTCAATCCCGCGCCTCCCGTCATGATGCCGGCCTGGACAAGCGCCTGGGTGTAGGCGATCCAGCCGTTCTTATAGGTCGGATCGGCGCGACGCCCAAAATCCTCGGCTGATTCACGGATGATCAAAGCATATTGCATGAGATGGGTCTCCCATTTGCAGTTTTGACGATGGCCGTACGGCGTACCCCGAAAGCTGAATGCCGGAATATACAACACCGCTGGCAAAACGGCTTCCTGCCGCTTCGACATAATGAGTCGCGGGCCCAAGTGAATTCGACACTCGCGAAAAGATTTCTTGAAATTCGCCGCAGAAAAATCAAAACGACCGGCATGCCCAAAGGGCAGCCGGCCGTTAATGGCTTTGCAGCAAGTGCGTGACGCGAAAATTATGCGGTGGCGGTGGTCTGGTCGTCGATGACGGCGCCGCCAACGTGAGCCTTGATCGATTCAATAGCATGCAGGGCCGAGGCCTTCGCCTTATAGCCTTCCGAACCGAACATGGTTTCGCCGTTCGAGGCCTTGAAGCGGAAGCGAAACTCGCCGGCCTTGTCCTTGTAGACTTCAAATTTATACATGGTGCACGTCTCCTAGAATCGCGTCAGCGCGGGATAACGCTGAAAATCTAGCTCAACTTTGAAACTATTTCCACAAGGTTGTATTTGAGACGACTTGCCCGCTATTTCGCGACGAGCATGTGGTCCTCGATGCCGGCATCGAATTGCAGGCGCGCAAGCTTGGCGTAGATGCCGCCGTGACGGATCAGGCTCTGGTGCGTACCTTCCTCGACGATGCGGCCCTGATCCAGCACCAGAATGCGGTCGGCCTTGAGCACGGTCGCCAGGCGATGGGCGATGACGAGGGTCGTGCGCGCCTCCATCAAGCCCTCCAGCGCCTTCTGAACAAGGGTCTCGCTTTCGGCATCGAGCGCAGAGGTCGCTTCATCGAGCAGCAGGATAGGCGCGTTCTTCAAGATGGCGCGGGCGACGGCGACACGTTGGCGCTGGCCGCCGGAAAGGGTGACGCCGCGCTCGCCGACCTGCGTATCATAGCCCATTTCGAGGCGCGAAATGAATTCGTCCGCCTGCGCGGCAATCGCGGCGGCGCGCACTTCGTCGCGCGACGCGCCCGGGCGGCCGAAGGCGATATTGTCATGAATGGAGGCGGCGAAGATCGTCGTATCCTGAGGGACGATGGCGATGCGTTCGCGCAGCGCATCCGGCAGCACGTCGCGTGCATCGACACCATCCAGGGCAACCCGGCCCTTCTGCGGATCGTAGAAGCGCAGCAGCAGCGAAAAGATGGTGCTCTTGCCGGCACCCGATGCGCCGACGATCGCGACCGTCTCCCCCGGCTTCACGGAGAAGGAGAGCCCGTGCAGTGCCGATCTGTTCGGTCGTGACGGATAAGAGAAATGGACGTCAGAAAATTCCACTCGGCCCTGCGGCGGCTGTGGCAAGGGCAGGGGATTGGCCGGGGCGGCAATGGGTGAGACTTCTGCAAGGAGCTCGCCCAGGCGATCGGCAGCACCTGCGGCCTGGGAGAGCTCGCCCCAGACTTCCGACAGCGAGCCGAGCGAGGAGCCGGCGATGACGGAATAGAGCAGGAACTGGCCGAGCGTGCCGGCCGACATCGTGCCGGCGAGAACATTCTGCGCACCGACCCAGAGAACCGCGACGATGCTGCCGAAAACCATGGCGATGGCGAAGCCCGTCAGCAGCGAACGGGATTTGATCGCCGCGCGCGCCGCCTGATAGGCATCCTCGACGGCGCTGCCATAGCGCTGAGCGGCGGCGTTCTCGCCATTATAGGCCTGGATGGTGCGGTTGGCCGCGATGGTCTCGTTGGCATAGGCCGACGCCTGCGCTAGTGTCTCCTGCGCGGCCCGCGAGCGCTTGCGTACGGAACGGCCGAAACTGACCAGCGGCAGGACGATGATCGGGATCGCGATCAGGACGATGCTGGAGAGTTTCGGGCTGGTGACGATCATCATGATCACGGCGCCAAGACAGAGGATCAGGTTGCGCAGCGCGACGGAGGCCGTGGCGCCGACTGCGGACTTGATCTGCGTGGTATCGGCCGTCAGCCGCGAGACGATCTCGCCGGACTGATTGACATCGAAGAAGGAGGGCGACAGCCGCGTCACGTGGTCAAAGACCTCGCGGCGCATGTCGGAGACGATGCGTTCGCCGATGGAGATGACGAAATAATAGCGCAGCGCGCTCGCAGCCGCGAGCAGCAGCGCCATGATCATGATCGCTACGAAATAACTGTCGATCAGAGCGCGGTCGGCTTGATCGAAGCCGTGATCGATCATGCGGCGGACGGCGACTGGCAAAGCAAGCGAGGTAACGGCAGCGATGACGAGCGATATGATTGCCCCGGCCACCATGCCTCGATATCGCCTGAGGTATGGCGTCAGTCGTCCGAGAGGACGGATTGAACGGTTTTTCTTTTCCTCAGCCTGGCCAGTTTCTGACAAGTCGTCTCCAATCCCCATATCAGCAAGGGACTCGGCGTTTCGCCCCTTGTTATCGCCGCTGCCTTCATGTATAGGCACGCCATCTTAATTGGAAGCCGTGGCCTTTAACGGACTGCGGCTTCATTTATTCAATCGGTTCGGTTGCCGCAATGCCTTGCGACAAATGGACCCTGGCATGACAGGAAGATTGTTATGAAGGCCAACATTCATCCCGACTATCACACCATCAAGGTAGTCATGACCGACGGTACCGAATATGAAACCCGCTCGACCTGGGGTTCTGAAGGCGCTGTCATGAACCTCGAAATCGATTCCAAGTCCCATCCGGCTTGGACCGGCGGCAACCAGCAGCTGATGGACCGTGCCGGCCGTGTTTCGAAGTTCAACAAGCGCTTCGGCGGTCTCGGCATCTAATCGCATTGCGATTTGCCGCTTGAAAAGAGCCCGGTTTTGCCGGGCTTTTTTGCGTTGATACGGAGCCTCGTTCCTCATCGCACACGCCGCAGGTAATCGGCACGGTCGAACGGATTTACGGCTGCGCGCTCCCGTGCACGGTGCGCACCCGATAGTGGCGCATAGTGATCGAAGGCGTGCTCGAGGACTCCGGCTCCGCCCGATAATCCCGGCAATTGCCTTTGGAGCGCCTGGATCATCGATGATGCCACCGTGCCTTCCAGCCGAGCCAGTCCCTCGTCGATCAGCGATTTTCTCATCGATGCGCCGGATTTTGCGAGCAGGCTGTGCACACCAGCCAAAGCCGTTGCCGGTATCTCGACGTGAAAATGCTCGATGGGTTCGCAGAGGATCGTTTGTGCCGATGAAAGCGCTGATGCAAGCACCAATGGCGTCAGTTTGCGGAAATCCACCGCCGTGCTCGCCGGCGAAGTCTGTCGGGCCGCCGTCATGGCGACATGGCAGTCGATGATCTGCCAGCCGAAAAGACCTTCCTTCAGCGTCTCGAACGTGGCTTCCTCGACCGCCCGGTAGAAGCTTGCGGGCATCTGGCCGACATCCACCTCCAGGGCAAAGCTGTTGCCGGCGCCTTCCGGTCGCGGCTCGACGCGCAAGCCGACTGTTGCGAGAAACGGATTGGGCTCCTTGAATATGTGCTCAACCGCGCTTCCCGTTCCAGCCAGCCTTTCGACATAGATGACGGTGCTTTCCTCGAAAGCTATATCCAAGCCGAATTCCGTGGAGAGCGTTGCCTGGATGACCTCCTTCTGCACTTCGCCATAGAGTGAGACGTATATCTCGCCGGTTTCCTCGTTGGAGCGCAGGTTGATGAGCGGATCCTGTTCTGCAAGTTGCGCCAGAGCTAGCCAGAGCGCTGCATTTTCCGAAGGGCGCATCGGGCGGATGCGGGTTTCCAAAGTGGGCGGCGCGAAGTGGCGAAGCGTGCCTGGCCGGCTTTCGGTGCCGATCCAATCGCCGATACGGGCGTTCGAAAGACCGCCGACCTTGGCGATCTGTCCGGCGCTGATCTGCGCGACCTTGTCCGCCTTGCCATCCCGGAAGAGCTGGAGGCTGCTGATCTTTGCCGGGCCGTTCGTGGTTTCGATATCGTCGCGAAGGCCGACCGTGCCAGACGCCAGATAGAGATAGGCGAGCTTCTCGCCACCCCATCCGCGTTCGATCTTGAAGATCGTCCCGGAAACCGGACCGTCATGGTTCGGCTGACGGCTGGGCAGCAAAGTCTGGACCGCCGAAATCAGGGTAGGGATGCCGAGGCCCCGTGTCGCCGCGCCGGCGAATGCCGGATGAACCAGAGACTTCCCTACCTGATCGACAAGGGCTTGCTCCAGCCTCTGCCGTGTCAGGCGCTCGGGAGCTAGAACATAATCTTCCAGGAAGAGCTCGTCGTTGACTGAAAGGGCTTCGCAGACGCGCGAGAAATGCGGATCTCTTCCGAGATCGGCGGTTTCCACCGTGGCGAGCCTGCTGCCGGCATCATGGACGATCGACATCGCAATGGGGCGAACCGCCAGCTGGCTCGCAATATCCTCAAGCACCTCATCATAGCGCGCGCCCAGGCGGTCGACCTTGTTGATGAGGAAGATGAAAGGGATGCTGAGGCGGCGCAATGCCCTGACGAGCACGCGGGTCTGCGATTGCACGCCCTCGACTGCCGAAACGACGACCACGGCCGCATCGAGCAGTTGCAGCACCCGTTCGATCTCGGCAATGAAGTCCGGATGTCCCGGCGTATCGATGAGGTTCACCGTGACGTCACCGACGGTGAACGAGACCACCGCGGCGGCAATGGTGATGCCGCGCTGTCTTTCGAGTTCGAGGCTATCTGTCTGCGTGCTGCCGGCGTCGACGCTGCCGAGCTTGTCGATTATGCCGGTATCAAAAAGGAGTCGCTCCGTGAGGCTGGTCTTGCCCGCGTCTACATGGGCGAGGATGCCCAGATTCAATGTGCGCATGGTTCATCATCTTCTCAGAATTTCGGATTTGATTTTCGTGAGAAGTGAGTCGGCGCATTGGGTCCTCCACGCACATTCGATATCGGCTCGCCCACCCCTTGAGAGAGGCAGGCACTCTCTTTTTACAAAGGTTCCGCTGAGATCGTCAAGCTTTGCCCGCTTGCCACTTGCGGTTTAGCTCCCCGCGCACGGCTTTTCGGAAAGATGAATAACTGCTCAAAACAAAACCGGCCGCGCAGTGCGCGACCGGTTCGAATTCATAGTCGATGGTAGGGCTTAGTTGCCGCCGAATGCGGTCTGCAGCAGGGTCAGCTGTGCCTTGACGCTGTTCTGGTTGTCCGGAACGATGGCCGCTTCCGTCGGACGATAGATTTCGCGGTCGAGGATGGCGACGCGGTTCTGCAGGCGCAGCGAACGCTCGACGAGATCGCGGAAGGATTCCGGCAGGTCATTCCAGCCGGGTGCCGTGCGGTCGACGTTGAAGCCGTCGAGGCGGACCTTGTTCTTTTCGGCCAGCACCTGATCGCGCGACATTTCGCCGTTGTTGACGGCGCGCTGGAGCAGCAGCCAGGAGGCCATCTGCATAAGACGGGTCGTCAGCCGCATAGATTCGGCGGCGTAGAGTACGGAGGCCATGCGCGGCAGAACCTTGGAAGCGACGCGGCCCTGGCCGTCGAGATAGCCGGCAGTTTCTTCGACCAGCGACATGCCTTCAGAATAGAGCGCCCTGAACTGCGCCGACGATGCGGCGTGGCCAGCAAAGCTGATCGTGTTCAATCCAAGTTCCGACATCGAATAAATCCCTGCTTCACGCAACACTTTTGTTCAGGAAAGGCCGGTCAAGTCCCTAAGAGCTTTCGGCATCCGCTTTTATGACTTTAAGATGGTTGTTTTAACTGAAATTCGCAAGGCGATTCTTAAGAAAGGGTTAATCTCCACAGTTTCGGCAAGGTCCGTGATACAGGACAAAAAAGAAGAGCCGCAAAAGCGGCTCTCAAGGTAAAACAGGGAGAAAAATCAGACCAATTCGCCAAGTGGAGGAACTGTCTGAGTCCAGAGCGAATCTGGATGGTCCTAGTAATATGTCGTAAAGCTTAATATTCAGTTGACCATGTCTTGATCCAGGACTGCGCCGCCCAAATTTTGTGCTGCGGCGATGCATCTTGGAACGATGTCTCAGAAGCGGAAAAGGCTATCAGCCGCTTTGCGGCCGGAGGTCTTGGTGGCGATTTCCTCTTCCAGCCGGGCGATCTCGCCCTGGAGCAATGCGACGCGGCTTTTCAGCTCGTCCTCCGATAGTAGCGACAGGTCGCTGCCGATCTCGTGGGCGGACGGCTGCTTGGGACGATCATCATCGAATAGGCTCATTTCGGCTCCTCCTTCCCTTCAAGAGGGATCAAGTGCCGTAATTTACAGTTATATCGTCCTTTTTTGAAGTCTCGCTCCGCGCGAGCGACATACTCTCCGGCGTGATCATCTGTGCGTTGGCCGAGGGCATGGTCGTATAGGCATCGCGATCGCCTGCCGGCTTTGCGGCGCGCATGCGGCTGCGGAAGATCGAATAGGAGGTAATCAGCACATGGGCGATGGCCGTGACGAAGAACAATGAGTAGGGGCCGATGGAGGACATGACCGGGCCGCTCAACGTCGGGCCGATGATCGTGCCGATGCCGTAGAGCAGCAGCAGGCCGCCCGAAACCTTGACGAAATCCTCCGGCGCGGCGAAGTCGTTGGCATGGGCGACGGCGATCGGATAGAGCGTGTTGGCGACGGCGCCATAGATGACGACCATGCTGATGAGGAAAGCCGGGCTGCCCGGCTTCAAAAGGAAGAGCAGCAGGCCGTCGAGGGCTGCGATCGCCGCCATGCCCGCGAGCACATAGCGGCGGTCGATGCGATCGGAAAGGCGGCCGGCCGGCAGCTGCATGACGGCGCCGGCAAAGATGGTCGAACTCATCATCAGCGCGATATCGCTTTGCGAAAGGCCGGCCTTGGCGCCGAAGACGGCGCCGAGCGTGCCGTATGCGCCATTGGCGATGCCGACAAGCAGGATACCGATCGAGGCGACCGGCGAATTGCGGTAGAGCGCCTTCAGATCGAGGCTGACGGCCTTCAGCGGCTGCGGCGAGGCGGCGGTCGACAGCGTGGTCGGCAGCATGGCGATACAATAGCAGATGCCACACACCATGAAGAGGATGGGCGTATGGACATCGGCAAAGGGCACCATCATCTGGCCGGCGACGGCGCCGATGAGAGTGATGCCGATATAGAGCGAGAAGATCGCGCCACGGCTTTCATTGGTGGCGCGTTCGTTGAGCCAGCTCTCGATGATCATCGAGGTGCCGGCCGTGCAGAAGCCGGTCACGGCACGCAGCGCCACCCACCAGATTGGGTCGACGATGATGCCGGTCAGAAGCGCGATAATGGCGATGACGGAGATGAAGCCCGAAAAGGCGCGCACATGGCCGATACGTCGGACCAGTTTCGGCGCCGTCAGGCAACCGAGCACGAAGCCCGTCGCCCACGTCGTGCCCAGCAGGCCGAGCGTCGTCGTCGCATAGCCTTCGGCCGTGCCGCGCACAGGCAGCAGTAGGCTGTGCAGACCATTGCCCGTAAACAGGAACAGCGTGCCGAACAGCAGAGCGAGTACCGGCAATATGTTTCTTTTCATGCTCCCCACCTTCACGCGGCTCCGTTTGGGAGCCGAAAGACAGGATCGCGCCCTGCCTGTATTCGCTATTGATTGTGTCCCGGATTGCCGCTATCGGCGTGTAGAAACAGTCTGTTGGCGCGGAAAAATGTCCGTCGTATGACGATTAGAGCATGATCGCGAAAGGCGTGCAGCGGTTTTTGGTCGCGGCTGCTCTCACTCTTGCATAAACGGGGAAAAATAGCGTGACAAAAGCCATAGCGGTGCTGCTCCTGCTCGCCATGGCAGTGCACATCATCAAGCCTTTGGGGCTGCCGGGCCTGAGGCGCAGGGCTGATTTCTGGAAGATCGCCCTCTTCGCCTTTGCCATCTGGACGGTGGCGCTCGTCATCAACGAGGTGTTTTAGGGCATTCCAGACCGATTTCGGGGCTTCAGCTCCGGCACGCGTCCCTTCCTATACCCGGATCTCTCCGCGCATGACGAAGACGCTGCTGCCGGACAGCAAGACTTCATTTACCGTACCGGCAGATTTTTTGACGTCGACGCCGATGACGCTGCGTCTTCCCATTTCCACGCCCTGTTCAATGGTGATTTTTACCTCTGCATCCTGTGCAGGCAGCAGGGACGTCAGATAGGCGCCAATTGCGGCGGAGGCGCTGCCGGTCGCCGGGTCTTCCGTGACATTGTCGAGCGGCGCAAACATGCGGGCGCGGATAGCCCATGGATTTTTGGCGGAGCGTACGTAGAGAAAGAGCGAGAAACCGGTCTTGTCCTCTTTGTGCCGCACAGCTGCTTCGGCAAAAACGGCGGCATTCGGCCATGCTTTGCCAAGCGTTTCCAGGCTGTCCAGCTCGGCAAAGGCGAAAGGCAGGCCGACGGATGCGAAGGTCGGAGTATGGGTCGTATGGCGGATCGATTGCGGGTCGATCTGTACGCAGCGTGCAATGAGTTCGTCGGCAATCGTCTCGCCGACCGAAAGTCGGCCCGGCGCGCGAATGCTTGCGCCCGAGACCACGCCGTCGTTGCGCAACAACGTCACTTCCACAAGGCCGGCATCCTCTTCGAAAATCAGCGTGTCGCCCGTAGGCCTTCCGAAGATCGCCGGCTGCTGGCCGAGAACCAAGGCGGTGCCGACATTCGGGTGGCCAGCAAAGGGAATTTCTGATGTCGGCGTGAAGATGCGGACGCGGGCTGTATGCTCTGGGTTTTCGGGCGGCAGCACGAAGGTCGTTTCCGAATAACCGAACTCGGCCGCTACCTTCTGCATGGCGTCGCTGCTGAGGCCACGCGCATCGGGGATGACCGCCAGTGGATTGCCGACAAAGCGTTCGGACGTGAAGACATCGACGGTGACATAGGCGATGGTGTTCATGGAGGCCCCCAGAGCTTTTGCAGATCTGCGAGGATTTAGCCGTTGCTCGGCGGATGCTGGAAGCGGGAACTTGTGCCGGTGACAACTTCACCAGCAGTGCATTAGCCGGAAAGTCGCGTCATGCAATGACGATCGCGTCAATTATTCTGAAACTGCTTGAGCACGCTGGACCAGAGCTCGACAAGCTCCGCACTGCCTGCATCGCCGGGCTTGGCACGGACCGCAGTGTGCACCAGGACCAGATGTGTTGCCGGATCGACGAGAATGCGCTGGCCGGCTCGTCCGTCCAGAAAGAACGTTCGGCGCGGACCGGGCATCAGCCAGGTCTGATAGCCGTAGCCCCAGGGGTTCGTTTCGTGATTGACAGCGAGGAACGAGCCCTGCTTTACCGGTTCCGTCGCATCCAATAGCCATTGACGCGGGATGATCTGCCGCCCGTTCAAGGCTCCGTCATGGGCGAGCAGCATGCCGAAGCGGGCATAGTCGCGAAGCGTCGCGCTGAAGCAGCAGTAGCCGACTTCCTGACCTGTTTTGTCGACCTGCCAGTTCGCGCTGGCTTCGGCGCCCATCGGCTGCCATATCCGGGTCTGAAGATAGTCCGCCATGCTCATATGGGTGGCGTGGGTCAGGACGAGGCTCAATCCTTCGGTATCGAGATTGCTGTAGTGCCAGACCGTATCGGGAGGCGCCACCCGCTTGTTGAAGCGGGATATGGCTGTGATGGGATCAAGCTTTTCGGGGCCAAGCAGGGAATTGCTGAGGTGAACGTTGTCGTCGGGGTTGCCGAAGTTTTCGGTAAAGGCAATGCCGGAGGCCATGTGCAGCAATGCGCGGATCGGCGTAACGCCCATCTCCGTACCTTTCAGCTCCGGCACATAGGTCTCAACCGTATCGTCGATCGAACGGATGGCACCTTCGGAAATCGCAATTCCGATCATCATGCCGGTCAATGTCTTTGCCAGGGATTGCGAGACGAAGTGGTCGTGATCGGTGCGGCCGTATTGATAATGTTCGAACAGGATCGTGTCGTTGCGAGTAATCAGCAATCCCGTGGTGGGATTGGTATCGAGATATTTCGACAGGGAGGCGGTCTCAGCGCCGAATGTGAACTTCACCGAAATCTCGGATGGGGCGCGTAACAGCTGTAACGGATGCTCGGCGGGGGCGATCGTGTGCGTTGGCGCAAGCTGATCGGCGTGGGTGAAGTTGCCGATCATGTTGCGTTGTTCGCTGAGCGGCAGACCGACGGGATAGCCGAGTTTCTCACCGTAAGCTTCCGCATCCGGTCCGGTCGGAGAAAACACAGGAACAGCTGCGCGCACCTGTTGGGCTTGAGCAATATCTGTTTGAGCGACCAGGACTGCGGCAAGAACGGCGATAAAACTGCGCCAGGCCAGCATATGGCAACCCCTCTATTCGGCCCTTCATTATAATCGGACCTAGTGCCGCGCTTTTGTAACATCCGTTTGACACGGTTTGCTTTCCGATATCACAGCAAAGCTGATCTTGTCATTGTGGCATATGTAACTTGCCCTGTTCTGAACGTCGGACGTTATTGCCATAAAGCAAAAAGCCCCGGCCGCATCACGACCGGGGCTCTTCATTCATTCGAAGTGTCGGCTGATTTACTTGCCGGCCTGCAGAACAGCGACGCCGGGAAGGACCTTGCCTTCCATCCATTCGAGGAATGCGCCGCCCGCCGTCGAGACATAGGTGAAGTCATCGGCAACGCCGGCGTGGTTCAGCGCCGAAACCGTGTCGCCGCCGCCGGCGACCGAGGTCAGCTTGCCGGTCTTGGTGCATTCGGCGGCATATTTGGCTGCCGCGACCGTTGCTGCATCGAAAGGCGTGATTTCGAAGGCGCCGAGCGGGCCGTTCCAGACGAGCGTGGTGGCGCGGCCGATCCAGTTGTTGATCGCTTCGACCGATTTCGGGCCGACATCGAGTACCATGGCATCGGCGGGGATCGCTTCGATCGCGACGACTTCGTTTTCTGCGCCGGCCTTGAATTCGCGAGCGATGACGCCGTCTTCCGGCAGCACGATCGCGCAGCCGGCCGTTGCGGCTTCGATCATGATCTGCTTCGCGGTATCGGCGAGATCGTGTTCGCAGAGCGATTTGCCGACATTGGTGCCGCGCGCAGCGAGGAAGGTGTTGGCCATGCCGCCGCCGATGACAAGCGCATCGACCTTCTTCACCAGGTTCATCAGAAGGTCAATCTTGGTGGAAACCTTGGCGCCGCCGACGATGGCGACGACCGGGCGGACCGGATTGCCAAGGCCCTTTTCCAGGGCTTCAAGCTCTGCCTGCATCGTGCGGCCTGCATAGGCCGGCAGCAGGTGGGCGAGGCCCTCGGTCGAGGAATGGGCGCGGTGCGCGGCCGAGAAAGCGTCGTTGACGTAGATATCGCCATTGACGGCGAGCGCCTTGGTGAAGGCCGCGTCGTTCTTTTCCTCTTCCTTGTGGAAGCGGGTGTTTTCCAGCAGCAGGATGTCGCCATTGTTCATCTTGGCAACAGCGTCGGCAGCTGGGGTGCCGATGCAGTCGGAGGCAAAGAGAACGGCATGATCCAGAACTTCTTCGACCGTCGGGACGATAAGACCGAGCGAAAGGTCCGGGGAGGGGCCATCCTTCGGGCGGCCGAAGTGGGCAAGCAGAATGACCTTGGCGCCCTTTTCGGACAGTTCGAGAATCGTCGGGGCGACACGCTCGATGCGGGTCGCATCGGTGACCTTGCCATCCTTGACCGGCACGTTGAGGTCAACGCGCACGAGAACGCGCTTGCCGGAGATGTCGGTGAGATCGTCGAGAGTTTTGAAGGCTGCCATGGGAAGGATCCGATATTGTTGGTGGCGAAAAGCGCGCCGACCATACTACGGATGATCGGAGACGCAAGAACCGTTCGGCGTTTCATGGGATCGCCGAACGGTTCTATTTTCCTGGTTTTCGGCAATTCCGGACGGAAAGCCGTCATGCATTTTTCCGGGAATTGCTCAAGGCATTCAGGCGTCGTTTTTACCCGGTGTCGATTCGTCGGAAGTAGCTTCATTCACGCGCTCGCGGCGCTTCTGCAGATAAGCCCGGATGCTCTTCAAAATATCATGGAGATTGATGAAGATCGGCATGATGACGGGCGGTTCCACCGCCTCGAGCGACATGCCGACGGATTGGATATGATCGTTCTCGTCGAGATCGCGGACGATGAGGATAATCTCGCCGAGGCGTACGCGATCCGCATAGTCGGCCTTGCCACCGAGGCGATGGCGCATGAGCTCCGCTATGGTCAGCCCCTTCTCCTGTTCGCTCAGCAATCCTGGTCCATAGGCAGCGTCGAGATCGGCGGCGGGGCGCAGCGGCGATATCGAGAAGGCACCGAAGAATTCGGCATCCTCGGGATCGACCGGCGCGCGGCTGGCGAAGATGCGGTCGAGAAGGCGCGAATAATTGGGCGAGACGAAAAGATAGACGATATCGTTTTCGCGCAGGCGGCCGGCATATTGATAGCGCATGGACTTGCCGTCGCGAACGATGAGCGACGGTGTCGCCCAACGCGGAATGCGTTCGCCGCGCAGGACCGGGCTGTCCTTCACGACGCGATAGGAGAGGAGTTCGTGGTTGACCGTGCCCGGCAGGTCGACTTCGACCTTGTCGATCGCACCCATGCGTGGGGGAACGATGAGGCCAAGCCGGCGCGCCATGGGTTTGATGGTCCAGCCCTGTACGAGCAGCGACACCAGCACGACGATGAAGGCAACGTTAAAATAGGTCTGGCCCGCCTGCAGGCCGCCGAGGATCGGCATGATCGCCAGAAGAATGGAGACGGCGCCGCGCAGACCGACCCAGGCGACGAAGCCGGTTTCCCGCTGCGTATAGTCGAAGGGCAGCACACAGAGCCACACGGCGATCGGCCGGGCAACGAAGATCAGGAACAGCGCCAGCGCCACGGCCGGGATGGCGATTGCCGGAAATTCCGATGGGGTGGCGAGCAGGCCGAGCACGAGGAACATGATGATCTGAGCCAGCCAGGTCATGCCATCCTGGAAACGCTTGATCGAGGCGGAGGCTGGCAGCTTGCGATTGCCGGCATAGATGCCTGCGACATAGACGGCCAGGAAGCCGCTGCCGCCGACGGCACCGGTAAACGAGAAGACGAGGAGCGCCAGCGCCAGCACGAAGATGGGCGTCAGCCCGCGATCCGTCTCCAGCCGGCTCACGATGAGGACGATCATCATGCCGCCGAGCAGGCCAAGAATGACGCCCAGCCCCATCTGCTGGACAAATGTCGCGAGCATGGCGAGGTTGATGCCGGCATAGCCTTCGCCGCTTGCCAGGAGCTCGACCAAGGCAAGCGTCAGGAAGATCGCCATCGGATCGTTGGTGCCGGATTCGACTTCCAGCGTCGAGCGCACCTTGTCGCGAATATTGATGCCGCCGATGCGCAGCAGGAAGAAGACTGCCGCCGCATCCGTCGAGGCGACGATGGAGCCGAGCAGCAGCCCCTGAAGCCAGGTGAAGCCGAGCAGCCAGGTGGCGGCAAGGCCGAACAATGCGGCGGTTACGATGACGCCAACGGAGGCGATGGTCAGCGCCGGCGCTGCGGCGAGCTTGAAGGCCTGGATCGGCGTGCCGTAGCCGGAGTCGAAAAGAATGATGGCAAGCGCCAGGGAGCCGAGGATATAGGCGAGATAATTGTTGGAGAATTCGATGCCGAGGCCGTCCGTGCCGGCGGCAAGGCCGATCATCAGGAAGAGCAGCAGCAAAGGCGCGCCGAAACGGAAGGCGAGGAGGCTGGAGAAGGCTGCAATGAGTATGAGAACCGTGCTGATCAGCACGATAATGTAAAATGCCTCCACCTTTTCCCCTTTCCGTGCGCCGCTGCTGGGGCTAAAGCCCCGAATGCCGGAAACCCCCAGTGTCCATCATGCCGCCGCGCCTGGCAAATTGGCAAACACGGAAATCGTTCGGAGCAGAGTTCAGACAATGAAACTCTTTCCGACGACTGCATCGTCACGGTGTGATGCGCCTTGCCAGAACGGCAAAGCGGCGTGAAATAGCCTGGAAGACGTCCTGATTCAAAATTTACTGGTAAATCTGGACCATAGCAGGGCAGGGGATGAAAAATCGAAATGTTTTTAAGAGGATGCACGAGCGCACATTAGCAGGCGCTCAGACGGCGACGCGCCTGAAATAGATCGGATAATCGATTACCAGCCCATCTTCGTCGACCGGAAGATCGACGGTGAAATCCCTGTCTTCGGCGGCATAGCGATAAAGTTTCCCCGGCGCGATGCAGGTGTAATGTTGTCCGTCGCGCACCGGCTCGAAGGTGTCGAACGGGATATAGAGCATGGAGAGCTTGGCGGCTCCGTCTTGCGGCGTCATCTCCAGCCGGCGGATCGGCAGGCTGTTGGTGAAGGGCGAGCCGTGGAGATCGATATCGATGCAGCCGTCGAACTGCGGCAGGGCCACGCCATCCTCGGTACGCCAACGTCCCTTGCCGTCAGAGACCAGCGCGAGACGGCGTCCGTCGGTGGTTTCGACCGAGAAGGAAAGAACGGCCCAGCCGGCGGAGCAATCGATACGATAAGAGACGCCATAGGGCGTGCCGCCGCGGCCACCAATAATAATGCCGGCGGCGCGGATAACCGCAGCGCCGGCATTGTCGATAGGAGCGATCGTGAGGTGCTCCAGCCCGTCTCCTTCCATGGGACGCCAGCGGACTGTCGTCGGAAGGAGCGGGCGGAAGGTCATGATCAGATCAGCTTTGCGAAGGCAACGGCCGTGTCGGACATGCGGCTCGAGAAGCCCCACTCGTTGTCGTACCAGGACAGGACGCGCACGAAGTTGCCTTCCATGACCTTGGTCTGGTCGGTCGCGAAGATCGACGAGTGGCTGTCATGGTTGAAGTCGCGGGAAACCAGCGGCTCGTCGGTGTAGCCGAGGATGCCCTTCAGCTTGCCGTTCGATGCAGCCTTGATGGCTTCGTTGATTTCGCCGACCGTCGTTGCCTTCTTGGCCACGAACTTGAAGTCGACGACCGAGACGTTCGGCGTGGGAACGCGGATCGACGTGCCGTCTAGCTTGCCCTTGAGGTGCGGCAGAACGAGACCGACAGCCTTTGCGGCGCCCGTCGAGGTCGGGATCATGGACAGGGCTGCGGCGCGGGCGCGGTACAGGTCCTTGTGCATGGTGTCGAGCGTCGGCTGGTCACCGGTGTAGGAGTGGATCGTCGTCATGAAGCCATGGTCGATGCCGACGGCGTCGTCGAGAACCTTGACCACCGGCACCAGGCAGTTCGTGGTGCAGGATGCGTTGGAGATGACCAGGTGCTCCTTGGTGAGCTGGTCATGGTTGACGCCGAAAACGACTGTCAGGTCGGCACCGTCGGCAGGAGCCGAAACGATGACGCGCTTGGCACCGGCCGTCAGGTGAGCGGCAGCCTTGTCACGAGCGGTGAAGATGCCCGTGCATTCCATGGCGATGTCGACGCCGAGATCGCGGTGCGGCAGGGTTGCCGGGTCCTTGATCGCCGTGACCTTGATCGGCTTGCCGCCGCCCACGATGATCGAGTCGCCTTCGACCTTCACTTCGGCGGGGAACCTGCCGTGGATGGAATCGTAACGCAGCAGGTGAGCATTGGTCTCGACCGGGCCGAGGTCGTTGATGGCAACGACTTCGATGTCGGTACGGCCGGATTCGACGATTGCACGCAGGACGTTACGGCCGATGCGGCCAAAGCCGTTGATGGCTACTTTTACAGTCATGAATGTCACTCCCTTTCATTCAGGGTGTTTATCTATTGGATTTGAGAGCGCTTGTCAGCGCCCTCAGGAAAGCTTTGCCTCAGCGGCGGCGACAACAGCCTCGGTGGTGATGCCGAAGTGCTTGTAGACGTCCTTGTACGGAGCCGAAGCGCCAAAGCTCTTCATGCCGATAAAGGCGCCTTCCGGCCCGATGAAGGCATCCCAGCCTTCGCGAACGCCGGCTTCGACGGCAACCTTGACCGGCGAATTGCCGATGACTTCCTTGCGGTAGGCGTCCGGCTGCTCGAAGAAGAGTTCGGTGCAGGGAACGGAAACGACGCGCGTGGAAACGCCCTTGCCTTCCAGGACCGCGCGGGCAGCAACGGCGAGTTCAACTTCGGAGCCCGAAGCGAAGATCGTCACCTTGGCATCGGCATTGCCGGCCAGCGTGTAGGCGCCGAGTTCGCAGAGGTTCTTTTCGCTGTACTCGGTACGGGCGGCCAGCAGGTTCTGACGGGTCAGAGCAAGGCCGGACGGACGGTTGGTCGTCTTGATGGCGATCTGCCAGCATTCGGCCGTTTCCGTTGCGTCCGCCGGGCGGAAGAGCTGGAAGTTCGGGATAGCGCGCAGGCTGGCGACCTGCTCGACCGGCTGGTGGGTCGGGCCGTCTTCGCCGACGCCGATGGAATCATGCGTCAGGACGTGGATGGCGCGGATGCCCATCAGAGCGGCGAGGCGCAGCGGCGGACGGCAATAATCCGAGAAGATCAGGAAGCCGCCGCTATAGGGGATGAGACCGCCGTGGAGCGCGATGCCGTTCATGGCAGCAGCCATGCCGTGTTCGCGGATGCCCCAGTGCATGTAGCGGCCGGAGAAATCGGTCGGGGTGATCGACTTCATCTGGCTGGTCTTGGTATTGTTCGACGGCGTCAGGTCGGCGGAGCCGCCGAGCGTTTCCGGAATGAAGCCATTGATGATTTCCAGCGCATCTTCCGATGCCTTGCGGGTTGCGAGTGTCGGCTTGGTTTCCGCGAGCTTCTTCTTGTAGTCGCTGATGGCGGCGTCGAAGCCGGCAGGCAGCTTATGATCGAAGCGGCGGGTGAACTCTGCCTTCTTGGCCGGGTCGGCGGCAGCGAGGCGGCCTTCCCAGGCTTCGCGGGTGCCAACGGAACGTTCGCCGGCAGCGCGCCATTCGCCGAGGATGTCGTTCGGAATGACGAAGGGCTCATAAGGCCAGTTGAGCGCAACGCGGGTCGCGGCGATTTCCTCGGCGCCGAGCGGCGAGCCGTGGACCTTGTGGGTGCCCTGCTTGTTCGGAGCGCCGAAGCCGATGATCGTCTTGCAGGCGATCAGCGTCGGGCGGTCGGACTTGTGAGCGGCTTCGATGGCGGCGCTGATGGCGGCCTGGTCGTGGCCGTCGACTTCGATCGTATTCCAGTGAACGGCCTTAAAGCGCATGATCTGGTCGGTTGAGTCCGAAAGCGAGACGGCGCCGTCGATGGTGATGGAGTTGTTGTCCCAGAACAGGATCAGCTTGTTGAGCTTGAGGTGGCCGGCCAGCGCGATCGCTTCATGGCTGATACCTTCCATCAGGCAGCCATCGCCGCACATGGCGTAGGTGTAGTGATCCTGAAGCTCGGCGCCGAACTCTTCGCGCAGCTTGCGCTCGGCGATCGCCATGCCGACAGCGTTGGCAATGCCCTGGCCGAGCGGGCCGGTGGTAGTTTCGATGCCGGTGGCGTGACCATATTCCGGATGGCCGGCGGTCTTGGAGCCGAGCTGGCGGAAGCGTGTGAGCTCATCGACCGTCATGTCCGGATAGCCGGTGAGGTAGAGAACCGAATAAAGCAGCATCGAGCCGTGGCCAGCCGACAGAACGAAACGGTCACGATCCGGCCAAAGCGGGTTCTTCGGGTCGAAGCGCAGATATTTGCTAAAGAGAACGGTGGCGACATCAGCCATCCCCATCGGCAAACCGGGGTGACCGGAATTGGCCTTCTCGACAGCATCCATGGCAAGGAAACGGATCGCATTTGCCATCCGGTCGTGTTGTTCGCGAGAGTTCATGGGTTTTTCCGCAGTGTTCCGGGTTCGGGGGATGGCCGCACGCTTGGGAGGGAGGCCATCGGTTAAAGGCGGGTGAAGTGAGGCGCTCTTCCGAACGCCATTTCCAACGTCGCCTCAGGCGGTCGAGACATAGCAGTTAGGGCGAGCAAGTCAACAAATCGAGGGCTCAATCCGGCTCCCTTGCGGCAATTTTTTAACATTTGCCCGTTCACTTTTACAAAAGACGACAATCATGCGACAAGGCCTGTGCAGACGGCAAAGGCGGCATTCATCCACAGAATAGGGGCCTTGCCACATGACAGCCTTTATTGACGTGCTGTTGCCGAGTTGAATATTGTTGCGAAATCAGACAAGTGGCCGGATGTTTTGATTCGGGCCTTGCGCGGAGAAGCGAAGGGTATGACACCTTCAGGCAAAACGGTGGACGCGGCGCTCGCCCAGTTGCGCCAGGCGCTTTCGACTTTGGAGAGTGCCGTCGACGGACGGTTCGAGCGGGAACGGGCGCAGAGCGATATAGAAGGCGAGGTCCGCAGGGTTCACGCCGACCGGTCGCGCCTTGCCCAGGAATTGGATCAGGCCGAGTTCCGGGCGAACCGGCTCGAAGAAGTCAATCGTGAAGTGTCGCGCCGGCTGGTTACGGCGATGGAAACCATAAGAGCCGTGCTGGACCGCTGATCCCTCGGGAGGCAGCCGTGCCGGAGCGGCAGTGATCGGAAAGTCGAATGGCGCAAGTAACGGTAACGATCGACGGCAAAGCCTACCGGATGGCCTGCGAAGAGGGGCAGGAAGACCATCTGACGGATCTTGCCAATCGCTTCGACCGCTATGTCCTGCATTTGAAGAGCCAGTTCGGTGAAATCGGCGATCTCAGGCTGACTGTCATGGCCGGGATCATGATCATGGACGAGGTATCGGAATTGACGCGACGGGTCTCCGCGCTGGAAGCCGAACTGGAGTCCCTGACCAGCAATCGGGATACGACGCTCGCTGCCAATGCCCGCGCCGAGGAAACGCTCGCCAGTGTGATCGACGAGGTGACGACACGCATCCACGGCATCACCGAGAAGCTCCTGGAGCGGCCGGGCATCGAGCAGGTCTAAAGCGCATCGCGAGCTTTCAGCCTCGCTTCTCTCGCTTTAGATTCGATTTTACGCATGTCGCGCAAAACCGCTGCTCACTTTTGCGCGATATGCTTTGAGTTATTTCTGCGGATGCCCGATGCGGCCCTCTGGTGCAGCGGCACAATTCGCTCTATATAGTTCAGGCGGTCTGCGCTTCCCGACAGGAACCACAATCCCTGGGGCCATACTCGATCCAAAGGGAGCTGTCCCTGACTAGGCCCGTGGGCCTGGACACACGGTGCCCACCTACGTTTGTAGGCACCCAGGATCGTAAACATCCATCGGTCGTCGTGGATCGCTCTTCAATTTTCCGGACGATTGCCAAGGAAAACGCCGCGCAGTTCTATCGCTGCGCTGGCAATTTTCGTCCGCAGATAGGCACCGCGTTCAAGTTCGGTGCGAATGCTTGCGCTGCGCAGCCGCGGCAGATCTTGGTGGGCAGTCAAGCCCATCAGGCGCGCGACCGCCCTTCAGCCGCGCCCCGCTTCGAAGGTTCTTCAGCGGCTCAGCTCGATCCATCTGGTCGAAATCCTCACGCATTTGCGGGCGGGCGTTCAAAACAGCTGAGGACGCCATCGCCGCTGCCGGCTGGCGATGGCTCTGGAGATTATTGACCGAGGCGGATGCCGCCGTCACAAATCAGCGTGTGGCCGCTGGTAAAGCCGTTGCCGATCAGGAAGGCGATGGCTTCGGCTATTTCCTTGGGCTGGCCGACACGACCGACAGGTGTGCGCGCTGCGAAGCCGGCAAATGTCGGCTCTTTCTGATCTGCGCTCAGGAAGTCCCACCAGGGCGTGTCGACAACTCCCGGTGAAACGCAGTTCACTCGGATCGGCTTGAGCTCGACGGCGAGAATCGGCGCCAAGGCGGCAATGGCGGCATTGATGGCTCCAAGCCCTGCGGTTCCGGGCATCGCCGCCTGTGCCGATACGGCGGAGACGAAGGTGATGCTGCCCTGTTTCGACAGATAGGGTAGGCAGGCTTGGGCGCAGGCGAAATGCGCCATCGTCTTCTGCTCGAAACCTTTCCTGACGTCGGCGAGATCGACCGTGGCGAAAGGTCCGGCGCCATTGCCACCGCCCAATGCCAGGACGAGATGATCGAGCGGTCCAATTGCTTCAAAGGCGGCGGGAAGACCGGCGAAGTCGGCTGCATCCATGGTGATTGGCGTAAGATCGCCATTCAGGTTTTGTACTGCAGCCTGGAGTTTCGCCTTATCGCGGCCAGTGATCGTGACGCGATAGCCTTTTTCGAGAAGATAGGCGGCAGTCGCAAGACCGATACCGGAGGAGCTGCCGACAATAGCGACGTGTTGAGACGACATGGATGTCTCCTTTCTAGAGGCTGGGGAGGGGCAAGGAATAAGGTCTCAGACCAGGCCGCTAAGGCTTTGGCTGAGTGTTCGCAGGTTGCTGCGCGCAGTTGCGTCATAGGCTTGGGCAGAGGCGCGCGATGGGCGCAGTCCGTCGTAATAGAGGCCGGTGTGTCCTTCCAGAGCGGTGCCGGCGGCCAGATTGAGGATGGCATCGGCCCCTTGCTCGACCGTGCTTAGCGGCGCAACGCCTGCCTGGCGCACCATGGTCGTGTCCATATAGGTCGCCGGGTGCAGGCAGTTGGCGGTGACGCCGGAGCTGGCAAGCTCTTCGGCGAGATCGAAGGTGAACATGATCTGCGCCAGCTTGCTCTGGCAATAGGCGCGCACGCCGCTATAGCCGCGCGTCAACATGACATCGGAGAAGTCGATGGCCTGCTGGCCGACGGAAGATACATTGACGATGCGGGCGGGAGTGCTTGCCTTCAACAGAGGCAGGAGCTGGCGCGTCAGCAGGAAGCCGGCAAGATAATTCACCGCGAAGCGCAGCTCGTATCCGTCTCGGCTTACCTGGCGCCCTGTGGCGCCGCCACTGGTGCCGATGCCGGCATTGTTGATCAGAACATCGAGGCGATCGTAGTCGCGCTCGATGGCGTCGGCCAGAGTGCGGACCTCTTCCAGTGAGGAAAGGTCGGCGAGGTAATAGGCCGCTTTGCCGCTCTTGTCCTGAATGCTGGAGACCAGTTCTTCCGCGCGGGTCTTGTCACGGCCGTGAACGATCAGCCTAGCACCTGCCGCTGCCAGTCGTTCCGCAACTCGGCGCCCGACACCATCCGTCGAGCCTGTAATCAGAACCGTCTTGCCGCTCATATTCATAGCAACCGCCTTCTCGTCGTCTGCATGATGATATTTGGCAGTTTGCAGACGCGGCAAACAGTTCTGACTTTATCCTAGTATTGATCCTGCTATGATAGGTCATGACCATCAACCAGAGCCAGATCATCCTCGAAGCCAAACGTCGCGAGTTCGGCGCCTTTCTGCGCTCCCGCCGGGAAAAGCTGACGCCCGGCAGCGTCGGGCTTCCGGAAGGGTTCCGGCGGCGCACGCCGGGGCTCAGGCGCGAGGAAGTGGCGCTGCTCGCCGGTGTCGGCACCACCTGGTACACCTGGCTGGAACAGGGGCGGGACGTTCGTCCCTCCGCAGAGGTTCTATCGGCGCTGGCCGACGCGCTGCGGCTCGATCCGGTCGAGCGGCGGCATCTCTTTACACTGAGTGATCGGCCATCTGTTGACACCCCGTCGCGCGGGCCTGAGGAAGTGCCGGATGCGCTAGTGCGCATGCTTGCAAGCCTTGCCGGTCAGCCGGCCTATGTTCTCGGCCGCCGCTGGGATGTGCTGGCCTGGAATGCCGCGGCTGTTGCAGTTTTCGGTGATTATGCCCTGCTGCAGGGGGATGCGCGCAACAGCGTCCATCGGGTGTTTACGGACCCCTCCCACCGGCAGCTTCTTGTCGATTGGGAGATCGTGGCGGCGAATTCGCTGGCGATGTTTCGCGTCGACAGTGCCCGTTACGCCGGCGATCCTGATTTCGAGCGGCTGATCGCTACCTTGATGCAGGCGAGCCCCGAATTTCGCGCCTGGTGGCCGAGGCAGGATGTGCTGCGGCCGCTGACGGGTCACAAGCGTCTGCGCCATCCGGAGGGCGGCTTGATGACATTCGAATATACCGCGCTTGCCGTCATGGACCGTGCCGACATGAAGCTGGTCGTTTATACACCGCTCGAAGAGGACGGGACGAGCGACAGGCTGAAACGTCTGTTGGGCCGCGCCAGCGCAGCGTAATCCGGCTTTCTCCGAACCCAACCGTCTATTTTAGCTCTCCAGATCGTTCTTCAGCTGACCGAGGATGGAGCGGGGCGAGCGCGCCCCTGGTGGCGGGAACGACCGTCATCTGGTGGAAGAACGCCCCCGTCGAGGTCAATGAGGTGGAGGCCAACAAGCGCATCGTCTTTCACTGGGACGGCGGCATCGGCGAGGATGGCGGCACGCTTGTCATCATCGAAGAAGCGGCTGGCGCGAGGACCAGGCCGGCCGTCGCGGCACCTATCTGAACTGCGAGGGCTGGACGCAGATGCTCTGCTGCATGAAAGCCTTCGTCGAATACGGGATCAATCTGCGCGAAGGGTTCTTCCTCAGCGAGATGCGCGGCGAGCCGGCGGAGGCGCCGGATCGCTGAGCTCCGGCAAACCCGTATCGCCGGTCACTATCGTCTCGATCCCTTTCCTGGCTATCGGTCAGTGGCCGGGTGCCGATTTCGGCGCCGGGCCTATCTGTTTCCGGATTCTGCTACCGGGGAGGGCGGTTGATGCCGTGCGATGGATATCCATCTCACGTTGTAGTAGGCTTCGGACAATCGGAAGAAGGGCGGTATTGGCGGTGAGGGCGCTCAGGATGGGATGGGAATATCACTTTTGTGTGTGGATAAGCCCAAAAGCCGGGTGAATGACAAAATCCTTTAAATAATAAGAGATTCATTGCTGGCGGGACGGGGCCTGCGCCAAAATTGCCTAAATTCAGAACGATGGAGCGCGCGTCACAACGGGCTTGTCGAAAGAAGTGTATACGGCAACTCGAAGACGCGTCGTCGATGTTACTGAATATCCGGACAGTCGGAACCGGCGAAGATCACTATAAACAGGTAGAGCATGTCGAGCCCAATCGATCTGGAAAATGCCGATGAGGAATTGGAAGAGCGTGGCGGCATCGTCGGTCTGTTGAACCGCTATCGCGCGCTGATTGTCGCCGTTCTTACAGTCGCCGTCTTCTGCATCGCCGCCTATGCGATCTACGACCTGACGACCGAGGTGCGCTATGATGACGTCGTCCATGCCCTGACGACGACGAAGATCTCCTCGGTGCTGCTGGCGCTGCTGTTTACTGGCCTGAGTTTTGCCTCCCTGATCTTCTATGACCAGAATGCGCTGGAATATATCGGCAAGCGGCTGCCGTTTCCGCATGTTGCGCTGACCTCCTTCAGCGCCTATGCGGTCGGCAACACGGCTGGTTTCGGCGCGCTCAGCGCCGGCGCGATCCGTTACCGCGCCTATACCCGGCTGGGGCTGTCGCCTGACGACATCACCCGCATCATCGCCTTCGTCACGCTCGCCTTCGGTCTCGGCCTGGCGTCTGTCGGCGCCATGGCGCTTCTGGTCATCGCCGACGAGATCGGTCCGCTGATCAGCGTCGATGGCTTGTGGCTGCGGCTGATCGCTATCGCCATTCTCGCGGCGCTTGCTTTCGTAGTCTATGCCGGCCGCAATGGCCGCGAAGTGCGTATCGGCCCGGTTGCCGTGCGTCTGCCGGATTCGCGCACCTGGTCACGGCAGTTTCTGGTCACTGCATTCGATATCGCAGCCTCGGCCTCCGTGCTCTATGTGCTGTTGCCGGAAACCTCCATCGGATGGCCGGGCTTCTTCGCGATTTACGCGATCGCCGTCGGGCTTGGCGTGCTCAGCCACGTTCCGGCCGGCTTCGGCGTATTCGAGACGATCATCATCGCCTGGCTCGGCAGTTCCGTGAATGAAGATGCCGTTCTGAGCTCTCTGGTCCTCTATCGCGTCATCTACAACGTCATTCCGCTCGTCATCGCCATTGCCGCGATCTCGGTCGCGGAGCTGCGCCGTTTCGTCGATCATCCGGTGGCTTCGAGCATGCGCCGCATCGGCGCACGCCTGATGCCGCAGCTATTGTCGGCTTTTGCGCTGCTGCTTGGCATGATGCTGGTCTTTTCGAGCGTGACGCCGACGCCGGATCATAACCTGATCGTGCTATCGGACTATCTGCCGCTGTCCTTGGTCGAAAGCGCCCATTTCCTCTCAAGCCTTCTGGGGCTGGCGATCATCGTGGCCGCGCGCGGCTTGAGCCAGCGTCTCGACGGGGCCTGGTGGGTTTCGACCTTCTCCGCGCTGTTCGCCCTGTTCTTCTCGCTGCTGAAGGCCATCGCCATCGTCGAAGCCGGTCTGCTGGCCTTCTTCGTCTTTAGCCTTGTCGTCAGCCGTCGCCTGTTCAAGCGACCGGCCTCGCTGCTTAACCAGACGCTGACGGCCGGTTGGCTCACGGCCATCGCGGTCGTCTGCATCGGCGCCATCGTCGTGCTGTTCTTCGTCTATCGCGATGTCGGATACAGCAACGAGCTTTGGTGGCAGTTCGAATTCGCCGATGAGGCGCCGCGCGGGCTTCGCGCAGCGCTCGGCATTTCCATCGTGTCCTCGGCGATCGCGATCTTCAGCCTGTTGCGTCCGGCAACGAAGCGGCCGGAGCCTGTCAGCGACGATGCGGTGGCGCGCGCCGTGGAAATCGTCCGCAAGCAGGGCGTTGCCGACGCCAATCTGGTACGCATGGGCGACAAGAGCATCATGTTCTCGGAAAAAGGCGATGCCTTCATCATGTATGGCAAGCAGGGTCGCTCATGGATCGCCCTGTTCGATCCGGTCGGCCCGCGCCAGGCGCTGCCCGATCTGATTTGGCGCTTCGTCGAGACGGCGCGCGCTGCCGGTTGCCGCTCGGTCTTCTACCAGATCTCGCCGGCGCTTCTCTCCTACTGCGCCGATGCAGGCCTGCGGGCATTCAAGCTCGGCGAGCTTGCCGTGGTCAATCTTGCCAATTTCGAGCTCAAGGGCGGCAAATGGGCCAATCTCAGGCAGACGGCGAGCCGCGCGGTGCGCGATGGACTAGAATTTGCCGTTATCGAACCTCAAGATATACCCGATGTGCTGGATCAGCTCGCCCATGTCTCCGATACATGGCTTGCCGATCACAATGCCAAGGAAAAGAGTTTCTCGCTCGGCGCGTTCGATCCGGATTATGTGTGCTCGCAGCCGGTCGGCGTGTTGAAAAAGGATGGTAAGATCGTCGCTTTTGCGAATATTCTGATGACGGAGACCAAGGAGGAGGGATCCGTCGACCTGATGCGTTTTTCCCCTGATGCCCCGAAGGGTTCGATGGATTTTCTGTTCGTGCAGATCCTCGAATACCTCAAGGGTGAGGGATTTCAGCGTTTCAACCTTGGCATGGCGCCGCTGTCGGGCATGTCGAGACGGGAATCGGCGCCGGTTTGGGACAGGGTCGGGGGAACTGTCTTCGAGCATGGCGAGCGCTTCTACAATTTCAAAGGGCTTCGTGCCTTCAAATCAAAATTCCATCCCGAATGGCAGCCGCGCTACCTGGCTGTTTCGGGAGGGGTTAGTCCAATGATCGCGTTGATGGATGCCACATTCCTCATCGGGGGCGGACTTAAGGGGGTCGTGAGGAAATGATCTTGAAATACGCAATGTCATTGGCTTTCGCATGCGTGCTGTCGACGGGCCTGCTGATGTCGGGCCAAGCACGGGCTGAAGCCGACGATACAAAATATGATCTGGGCATGATCCCGGCGCCGCATATCATGCGACCGCACGGCAAGGTTTCGAACGAAGTTGTCCTAATTTCCGATCTCGCCGGCTGGGGCGACAAGGAGAAGGCTGTTGCCGACAAGCTCGTCGCCAATGGCTCGCTCGTCATCGGCATCGACTATCCGTCCTTTCTGGCCGCGCTCAACAATTATGACGTCAGCAAGAACGACGGCTGCATCTATATCGTCTCGGATCTGGAATCGCTCAGCCAGCAGGTGCAGCGCTCCTTTGCCGACAGCACCTATCAATTGCCTGTTATCGCCGGTGTCGGCGCCGGTGGCGCCATGGCGCTGACGATCGCGGCCCAGACCCCGGATGCGACCGTTGCCGGTACGCTGGCGGTCGACCCGACTGCCGGTATCGGCCTGAAGCAGGAACTCTGCACGCCGGCCGAGAAGAAGACTGACGGCGATATGGTGTCCTTCGGTCTGCAGGAAGGCGCGCTGCCCAATCCTATTCTCGTGACCTTCACGGCGAATGCGCCGAAGGATGGCCGCGACCACGTTGCAGACATTCAGAAGGACCACCCCGAAGTCCAGACCACGGATTCCGACAATGCCGATACCTATGCGACGCTGGAGGCTTCGCTCGCCGATCTGATGAAGACGATCGACAGCTCGAAATCGCCGCTTGGATTGCCCCTTGACATCATGGAGACGACGCCGACGGAGGACGCGCTCGCAATCGTCTATTCGGGTGATGGTGGCTGGCGCGACATCGACAAGGAAGTCGGCAGCTACCTGCAGGACCAGGGCATCCCGGTCGTGGGCGTCGATACACTGCATTATTTCTGGACCGAGAAGGATCCACAGCAGACGGCCAACGATCTCGGCCGGATCATCGACTTCTACACCAAGCGCTTCAAGGTCAAGCATGTGGTGCTGGTCGGTTATTCCTTTGGCGCCGATGTGCTGCCGGCGAGCTATAATCGCCTGCCTCAGGCCGAAAAGGACAAAATCGTCCAGATGTCGCTGCTATCCCTGTCGCAGAAGGTCGATTATGTGATTTCGGTCATGGGCTGGCTCGGGGCTTCGAGCGCGGGCAAGGGCGGCGATCCCGTCAACGACCTCAAATCGATCAATCCAAAGATGGTGCAATGCGTCTACGGCAAGGACGATGACGAGGATGTCGCCTGCCCGCTGCTGAAGGGCACGGGTGCGGAAGTCATCGCCATGGATGGCGGCCATCATTTCGATGACGATTACGAAGCCCTGGCGAACCACATCATCAATGGACTGAAGAGCCGCCTCGGCGAATAATGGTCATGGCGCGCGGCGTGTCTTGCTGTCGCGCGCCCTTTCTCGCGTTTCCCCACGGTCTCCTGCCGACTTTTCCTGCGCGTTCGGCGCAGCATTTATTTGCTTCTTTCGACGGCTGCCGTTAGTCGGGAAGGGCATATCATGAGCGCTGCGTTTGCCGCAGCCGCTTATTGTCTTATCCAGAAAGGTTCGCCCTTGTCCGCTGCATCGAATTCCGCCTTCGCCAAGACCTATTCCGGCTTCCTGTTCGATATGGACGGCACGATCATCAATTCGATTGCTGCTGCAGAACGTGTCTGGGGCAATTGGGCACGCGCCCAGGGTCTTGATGTCGAGAAGTTCATGCCGACCATGCATGGCAAGCGCGGGGTTGATACGATCGGTCAGTTGAATCTGCCCGGCGTGGATCCGGTCGCGGAAGCGCTGAAGATCACCGAGGCCGAGATTGCCGATGTCGAGGGTGTGATCGCGCTGCCGGGCGCCGTCGATTTCCTCGCGTCTTTACCGCCGGAGCGCTGGGCGATCGTCACCTCGTCGCCCTATCGGCTGGCGCTGGCGCGGCTGGATGCCGCCGGGATCCCGGTTCCGCGCTTCATGGTCACCGCCGAAGAGGTGAAGGTCGGTAAGCCCGATCCGCAAGGTTACATCCTCGGGGCGCAGCGCCTCGGCCTCAGCCCGTCGGAATGCCTGGTGTTTGAAGACGTCTTCGCCGGTGTCAAGGCGGGCGAGGCGGCTGGTGGGGATGTGGTGGTCATCACGGCGACGCATTCGCATCCGATCGAGACCAATCATACGACGCTGCAGAATTATGAAAATGTTCGCGCCCATGTGGATGGCAACGGAAAATTGTCGATCATCCGCAAAGGCTGATGCAGCCCACTCCTTTCTGCGACCACGGCATGTCGCTTTCGCGCTTTGCAATGGGCTGCCGGCTCATTATGTTTTTGCGATAGTATGAACTTTCGCGAAGATCCAATGACTCCCAAAGAGCTGAAAGCCCGATATCGCAACGAGCGCCTGGCGGCACGGGACGCCATTCCGGCTGAAGACCGTATTGAAAAGTGCCTGGCCATGGTGGTGCATGGTGGCGACGCCATCGATATCAGCCGGGAGATATCGTCTCCGGCTTCCTGCCGATCCGTTCGGAAGTGGATATAAGGCCATTGATGGCGCGTCTGCGGGAGCGTGGGGCGCGGCTCTGCGTGCCTGTGATCCTCGACCGCAGCACGATCGTCTTCCGGGAGCTTGTCGCCGGGGTGCCATTGGTTCCGGTTGGATTCGGGACTTCCGGTCCGGGACCTGAAGCGGCGGTGCTGGACCCGGATATCATGCTCGTGCCGCTTTCGGCCTTCGACAGAAGCGGCCATCGCATAGGCTATGGTGCCGGTCATTACGACCGTGCGATCGAACGCCTGCATCAAAAAGGGTTGAATCCGCGGCTGATCGGCATTGCATTCGATTGCCAAGAAGTGCCATCAGTGCCGGCTGAGCCGCATGATGTCCGTCTTGACGCGATTTTGACCGAGAGCGGACTCAATTTCGTTTCGGAAGTGATTGGATAGCGAATGCGCCTGCTTTTTCTGGGAGATATGGTCGGCAAGACAGGACGGACCGCGGTGTGGGACCGCCTGCCGGGCCTCGTGTCCGACCTGAAGCTCGATTTCGTCATCGTCAACGGCGAGAATGCTGCCGGCGGCTTCGGCATCACCGAGGACATCTTCCTCGAGACGATCAATGCCGGCGCTGACGTCGTGACGACGGGCAACCATGTCTGGGACCAGAAGGAAGCCGTCGTCTTTTGCGAGCGCCACGACCAGTTTCTGCGCCCTGCCAACTATCCGGCCGGCACGCCCGGCCGCGGTTCCGGCCTCTACTATGCCCGCAACGGCGCCCGCGTGCTCGTTGCCAACATCATGGGTCGCGTCTTCATGCATCCGGAGCTCGACGATCCCTTCAAGTCGGCAGAAGCCATCCTCGATGCATGCCCGCTGAAAGAGCAGGCGGATGCCATCGTCTTCGACTTCCATGCGGAGGCGACGAGCGAAAAGCAGTGTTTCGGTCACTTCGTCGATGGCCGCGCGAGCTTCGTCATTGGCACGCATACGCATGTGCCGACTGCGGACGCACAGATCCTGAATGGTGGCACCGCCTATATGTCGGATGCTGGCATGTGCGGCGATTACGATTCCTCGCTCGGCATGGAAAAGGAAGAGCCGCTCAACCGCTTCATCTCGAAGATGCCGAAGGGACGTTTCGAGGCAGCGTCGGGGCCTGCCACCATCTGCGGCGTCGGCGTCGAGATTTCTGACGCGACGGGATTGGCTGAGAAGATCGCGCCGCTCCGGCTTGGCCCAAGGCTTGCGGAAACCATTCCGGACTTCTGGCGCTGATCGCTGCCTGGTAATTCAGCATCATCATAAGATGACGCGATTGTGAGCAATCCTGTCTTATTGCCGCTGGACCCGTTTCCGGTCATGCCGCATCCTTCGGCCACTATCTGGCTTGAGGGGATGGCATGTTACAGCGATTTCCTGTCCTTGCTGCGTTTTTCCTGGCGATGATTTTTTGGTGGACCGCGGCTGACGCCCAGCAAAAGCCTTCTCGTCCGCAACCCAGCCAATGCCAGGCGATCGCGCAATCCCTGCCCAAGGCGACATTCGCCAGCTTTTCTCCTCCCGGTCCGACGCTCGCCAATGATCCGGTCAATGGTGATGTGAAGATCACCTTTCTTGGCCACGCCACGCTTTTCATCGAAACGCCTGGCGGCGTTTCCATCGCCACGGATTATAGCGGTGCCTATCTGCCGCCCTATACGCCCGAGGTCGTCACGATGAACAAGGCGCATCCGAGCCACTACACGCTGACGCCGGACCCGGCGATCAAATATGTGCTGCATGGATGGAGCGATGTGCCTGGAGAGCCGGCAAAGATCCGCATGACCGTCGGTGATACGTTGATCCGCAATGTCGTCACCGATATTCGCTCCTGGGGCGGCGGCATCGAAGCCAACGGCAATTCGATCTTCATCTTCGAGGTGGCGGGCCTTTGCATTGGACATCTGGGCCATTTGCATTTCGAGCTCACCGACCAGCAATATGCCGAGATCGGCCGTCTCGATGTCGTGATGGTGCCGGTCGACGGCGGTCTGACCATGGGGGCCGACAGCATGAGCCGCGTGGTGAAAAGGCTGCGCTCGTCGCTGATCCTGCCCATGCATCGCTGGGGTCCGCCGGTCGATCAGTTTCTCGCCCTGTTCGGCCCCGACTTCGATATTGCCTATGCACCGACGCCGAGCGTCACGGTGTCGGTGAAGACCTTGCCGCGCAAGCCGCTGATCTATGTGCTCAAGGGGCTGTGACCATCGCGATCACCTTTGAGACCTTCTCGATCGCGACCGCTCTTCATCCCCATTATCCGGCTTTTTACTTGAATGAGGGCCGCTTCGCTCTTATAAGGCAGCCCATTCCCAACAAAAGACGTGAACAGGGGTGCCATGGCTGGCCATTCACAGTTTAAAAACATCATGCACCGCAAGGGTCGTCAGGACTCTGTGCGCTCGAAAATGTTCTCGAAGCTGGCGCGCGAAATTACGGTCGCTGCCAAATCGGGCCTGCCCGACCCGACCATGAACGCGAGCCTGCGTCTGGCGATCCAGAACGCCAAGGCCCAGTCGATGCCGAAGGACAATATCGACCGTGCCATCAAGAAGGCTTCCGGTGCCGATACCGAGAATTACGACGCGATCCGTTACGAGGGCTACGGTCCGGGCGGTACGGCGATCATCGTCGAAGCGCTGACCGACAACCGCAACCGCACAGCATCCAACGTTCGCTCGATCTTCACGAAGGCCGGCGGTGCGCTTGGCGAAACCGGTTCGGTGTCCTTCTCCTTCGATCACGTCGGCGAAATCACCTACAAGCCGACCGCCGGCGATGCCGACAAGGTCATGGAAGCGGCGATCGAGGCAGGCGCCGATGATGTCGAAAGCGATGAAGAGGGCCATGTCATCATCTGCGCCTTCGAATCCCTCGGCGAAGTCGCCAAGGCGCTCGAAGCGACGCTCGGCGAAGCCGAAACCGTGAAGGCGATCTGGCGCGCGCAGAACAACGTGCCGGTCGACGAAGAAAAGGCCCAGTCGCTGATGAAGCTCATCGAAAACCTTGAAGACGATGACGACGTTCAGAACGTCTATTCGAACTTCGAAGTTTCGGACGAAGTTATGGCCAAGCTCTCGGCCTGATCCCTTCTGATCATTCAGAAAAGCCGGCTGCAGCGATGCGGCCGGCTTTTTGCGTTATGGGGCTGTCGTGCGGATAAAATCATCGCGGAAGGTGGTGAGATCCGGTGCGGCGACATCGGAGACAGCCCAAAAGACCAGCCCGTCGGCATGCCATTCGACGAAATTATAGCCCTCCTTCTCGGCATTGGTTTTGGCTCCCGCAGCGCCCGGCCAGATGAAGAGATTGATGACATGACCATGCCGGCGATAGATCAGCGCCGCCACCACCCGACCATCGAGATAATCCACCCTGCCGCCGACGAGAGGGAAGCCCTGTGCTGCCAGATCGACTACGGGCGGGGAGAAATCGATCTTGCCGTTGAACCATGGTTTGACCGTGTGCTGGTCTGATGTCAGCACGTCGGTCAGATGGTCGGCGAGCATCGAGCGCACATGGCTTGCGAGAAGCTGATCCTCGATCGTCTGGCTCTGCTGCGGCACGTTCAGTACCAGCATGAGGCTTGCCGCAAGGACGGCAAGCGACGGCACGAAACTCCATTCGCGGACCAATCGCCACACGTGCTGCCACGGGCTCTCCGTTTGGCTCGCGGCCGTGGTTGCGCGCCTCATCATGGATTGCTCCAGCGTCAGTGCCGCCTGCACGCGGGCATGGACGGTATCAGGCGCCTGCCATTTGACGCCCTCGCGTGCGGAAAGACGCTTGACCATCAGAGCATTCTCCATCTCGCCGGCGCAGTCCCGGCAAGTCGCCAGATGCGCCTCGAAACGCGCCGCGTTGGTTGCGTCCAGTTCGCCGTCGATGAAGCCGTGCAGCAGGTCGTTCCATTCACTGTGATCATGTTGCTCTCTGCCGCTCATCGTGCCGCCCCTTTCTCGTCGAGGCTGCGCCAGACTTCGCCGAAATCACGGCGGGCGCGGGCAAGGCGCGACATGACGGTGCCGATCGGCGCATCGATGATCTCGGCAATTTCCCTGTAGGAGAGATCCTCGAGTTCGCGCAGGACCAGGACCTCGCGCATGGCATCGGGCAGCCTGTTGATGACCTCGCGCACGCGCTGCGTTTCCGACTTGCGGATGAAGGCCGCCTCGGGCGTATCCTCTTCGGAGGCGGGATCAGGGGAGGGCGGGCCCTCATCCGAATCCCGTTCGTCCGTCATCGGCTGCTCATAGCGAGTCTTGCGCCGGCCCTCCTGCAGCCAGGCATGGTAGCAATTGCGGACGATGGTGAAGGTCCAGGCGCGGGCATCGCCGTCGCGAAACCCGCCGAAGCCGCGATAGGCGCGAAGATAGGCTTCCTGCACGATATCCTGGGCTGCATCGGCATCACGGCTCAGGAACCGCGCGAAATTATAGGCGGCGTCCAGATGCGGGATGATCGTTTGCTGGAAGCGACGCATAGTCTCGTCGGGGGAGGCGGTCGCACGCTGTGCAGGCATTTCATGCGACGATGAGTCTGCCGTAGTCGTGAGGACAATGTATCCGCTCGGCTTCAGTGCCGCAAGGAAAGCGCGCAGGCAGTTTGTAAACCAACCCGACCTGCCAACCGCGTCGTCTTGCGATGGGCGCAAGCTCCATATCGGGAACTCGCCGAGCGTCATCGAAGTCATAAATTGGGCGTCTTTCATCATGATCCCCGCAAAACGCCGATACCGACTGTAAGCCTCGGATACGGTGCTTGCAATGTTGCCTGCGATACTAGATCGCGCCCGCGCGGGTTTTATTCCCGGTCGAAAGCAAAAAATCGCAGATGCCGAATGCGGAGGCCCGCCATTCTGCCGCTCCAATCCAGTCTCATGAAAAATAACCTCATACATTTCAACGGTTTGTGAGAATTTTTCGCGCGATTGGGAATAAGCGCTCATTGCTATCGATCTTCTTCCTCAGTGGACGGCCGCGATTGCTTGCGACCTCCGCCCGGCCCGAAAAGCCATAACCCTGAGGAGATATTGCGATGTTTGATATGACCCGCCGCGCCGTGCTCGGCACGGCCGCAGCTGCGGCAGCCTTCGGGCTGTCGTCGAAGCTCGAATTCATTCCGCAAGCTTTTGCCGCCACGCAGCTGGAGCCGACGGTCGGCTTCTACAAATACAAAGTCGGTTCGATCGAGGTCACGGCCATCTATGACGGCATCTGGCGCAAGCCGCACGATCCGGCCTTCATCAAGAATGCTTCCGTCGAAGACACCAAGGCAGCACTCTCAAAGGCCGGCCTTACCACAGACTTCATGCCGATTCCGCTGACCGTCGTCGTTCTCGATATCGGCGGGCGCAAGATCATGATGGATGCCGGCTCCGGTGTCGGCCAATGGCAGACCAATGCCACGCATCTGCCGGCCAACATGGCTGCCGCCGGCATCGACTATAAGAAGATCGATACGATCATGATCTCGCATTTCCATCCCGACCACGTCTGGGGCCTGATGGAAAAGGAAACGAACGCGGCCGTCTTCCCGAATGCCGAGCTGATCGTCAACGCCGCCGAATACAACTGGTGGACCGATCCCGGCCGCGTCGACAAGCTGGCGCAGGGCCGCAAGGAAGCCGGCCGCCGCATCGCCTCCGTCTTCCCGACGTGGAAGAACTGGAAGCTGGTCGAGGACAATGCCGAAGTAGCGCCCGGCGTGCACATGCTTGCCGCATACGGTCATACGCCGGGCCACTCGGTCTTCCTCATCGATGGCGGCAGCGAGCAGCTGATGGTCTCGGCCGACATCATGTATGTGCCGGCACTGCTGGCGCCTCATCCCGAATGGGAAGGTGCCTACGACCAGGATGGTCCGATGGCGGTTGCCACCCGCCGCAGGCTGATCGATCGCGTCATTGCCGACAAGATCAGGATTTGCGGCTCGCATTTCCCGTTCCCGGGCTCCGGCACCTTCGTCAAGGACGGCAATGCCTACGGATTCACCCCCACCATCCAGGCCTGAGCGGCCAAAAACAGGAGCAATTACCATGTTCAGACATGTCATTTTCGGGATCGCAGGCCTGTGCGTCGTCGCCATCCTTCCGGCCGCAACGGCAGGCATTGCCTTTGCCGTCGACAATATGGAATCGACCGATGCGCCGGACCTGACCTCCGTGCGTACCAAGATCGATGCGAAGGACTATGCCGGCGCACTCGCCGAGCTTCGCGATATCGCCGAGGAGCACCAGCAGGCCGATGTCTACAATCTGATGGGCTTCACCCTGCGCAAGACCGGCGACTTCAAGACGTCGCTCACTTACTACACCAAGGCCCTGGAACTGCAGCCGGGTCACAAGGGCGCGCACGAATATCTCGGCGAGCTCTATGTCGAGACGGGCGACATGCCTAAGGCCCGCGAGCAGCTGGCGACGCTGACAAAGCTTTGCCCGGCGGGATGCGAGGAGCTTGAGGACCTGACCAAGGCGATCGCCGCCAAGGCCAGCAACTGAGCCCGATCTCCATCGTTCCGGCGGCATTTCACTCGGTCATGTCGAGGGGATGCCGCCGGACGGGATCGGAAGCCGCACGAATATCGACAGGAAGGAGAAAGGTCATGGAATTCGAAGAGGAGAGTGCCGTTCTTGTGAATATGGCCGACATGGCATTGCTGTTCGGCCGCCTGCTGCTATCGCTGCTCTTTCTGGAAGAAGGCATCGAACTTGCCAGCAATCTCGACACCGCATTGGAGGCCATGGCGAGGCTTGGCGTCACTGCCCCTATCGCCATTGCCACCATCGTGCTGCAGCTTGGCGCCGGCCTCGCCATCGCGCTCGGGCTTATGACGCGCCTTGCGGCATTTGGCCTTGGCCTATTCTGTGTGCTGACGGCGCTACTTTTTCACACCAACTTCGCCAGCCATAATGAGTTGCTGCATTTCGAAAAGGATCTGGCGATCGCGGGCGGTATGTTCGCGCTGATCGTCGCCGGCGCCGGCAAGCTGTCGCTCGACATGCTCATCCGGCGTCATTGGAAGACGAGGCTCGTGGCTTGAGCCCGCCGATCGCCCGGTGAGCCATATATGCTGGATCGGCTCACCGGATTAGACCGTTCGCTTTCGAAGGTCAGGAGACCTTCTTGAAGCTTGGAAGCGTCGCGAAGAGTTCCACCGACTTCAGGCGTGCCTCGATATCGTGAATCGGCATCGATATGATGACTTCATCGGCTTCCGTATCCTTGATGAATTGCGAAAGCTTCGCCTCCGCCGTTGCCGGCGAGCCGACCACGGCATAGCGCAACGTATTTTCCACGTTCAGTTTTTCCATTGGCGTCCAGAAATCATCCATGTCACGGCGCGGGCGCGGGAAGGGGCCGCGCACGTTGCGGCGGAGATTGACGAATTGCTGTTGCGCGGAGGTGAAGTGATACTGCGCTTCCTCATCCGTCTCCGCCACCGCTCCCATGGCGCCGACCATGACATAGGGCTTGTCGAGCGTGGCCGAAGGCGTGAAGCGCTCGCGATAGATGGCGATGGCATCCATCAAGGCTTCCGGGGCGAAATGCGAAGCGAAAGCATAGGGCAAGCCCAGCATAGCGGCGAGGTGGGCGCTGTAGAGGCTGGAGCCGAGCAGCCAGATAGGGATATTGGCGCCATGGCCGGGAACGGCGAGGATGATCTGATTGTCGTCCGCGGGGCTGAAGAGGTGCCGCAGTTCGACGATATCCTGAGGAAAGCTCTGCGCGCCGGCATCTATATTTCGCCGCAGGGCCTGCGCCGTGCGCATGTCGGTGCCCGGGGCGCGGCCGAGGCCGAGATCGACGCGGCCGGGAAACAGCGCTTCCAGCGTGCCGAACTGTTCGGCAATCACGAGCGGTGAATGGTTCGGCAGCATGACGCCGCCCGAACCGATGCGGATGCGCGAGGTTGCCGCGCCGACATGGCCGATGACGACCGATGTCGCGGCGCTGGCAACACCCGGCATGCCGTGATGCTCGGCAAGCCAGAATCGGTTATAGCCCAGCTCTTCCGCCTTCTGCGCCATGCGCTTCGAGCCGTCGAAGGATTGGCTGATGGTGCTGCCTTCGGCAACGGGCGAAAGATCGAGGATGGAAAAGGGGACCATGGCAAGAAACCTGCGTGGTGGAAGGGAGGGTCGCTTGCACATGTAGGAGCGCTGTCCGCCTATTCCAAACCCATCGCCGCAATTTCGTCACGATGTTTTCAGCGCGGCTTTGGCGATCCAACCAGACCCTTGTTTTTGTTTTGTTCACATTTTGCTGGCACATGTCGAGCCTGAAAGATAGGTTGGCTTATGCAGAATACGATTCGCATCATCGGCATCGATCCGGGCCTGCGCCGTACCGGCTGGGGTATCATCGATACGCTTGGCAATTCCCTGCGCTTCGTGGCGTCGGGGACCGTGACCTCGGACGGCGACATGGATCTCGCGTCCCGTCTCTGCCAGCTGCATGACGGACTTGCCGAGGTTGTTCACAGCTATCAGCCCAATGAGGCCGCCGTCGAACAGACCTTCGTCAACAAGGATGCGGTGGCAACCCTGAAGCTCGGTCAGGCGCGCGGCGTCGTCATGCTGGTTCCGGCGCGCGCTGGCCTGCCTGTCTCGGAATATGCGCCGAATGCGGTCAAAAAGGCCGTCATCGGCGTCGGCCACGGCGAGAAGCAGCAGATTCACATGATGCTGAAGATCCTGATGCCCAAGGTCGAGTTCAAGGGCAATGACGCGGCCGATGCGCTCGCTATCGCCGTCTGTCACGCCCATAACCGCGGCGCCAGCCGGCTGCGGCAGGCAGCGCTGGCCGGGTAGTTTGTTCTTGACTTGTTCTTATGGTAATGATAATTCTTACTTTAAGTTTGGAGAGTAAGAATGCGTGTGACATCCAAAGGGCAGGTGACCATCCCCCGCGACTTGCGCGAGTTGGCTGGCATAGAGCTCAATAGCGAAGTCATATTTTCCATCGAGGATGGAAAGCTGGTTGTTTCGCCCAAGAACGGTAAGCGGGACATCGAGGATCGGCAGCGGCTCGATCGGTTTATGGCTACCCTCAAGCGGTTGGAAGGCACCGGCGATCAGGAGATCGATGCCGAAGCGCTGATGTCGATGACTCGTGACCGGTAATCATGGTCACTATCGTCGATACGAATGTGTTGGTTGATTTGGCCATCCCTGGTTCAGTTTGGCATGGTTGGTCCAGCGCGCAGGTTCTTTCCGCTTTCAAGCGAGGAGCAGTCATTATCAACCCCATCATCTATGCGGAATTCTCGGTGCGATACAGCAGTATGGATCAAGTGGACGAACTGCTGCCGCAAAGCGAATTCCGCCGCGAAAGCCTGCCGTGGTCAGCGGCATTTGCCGCAGCGGCGGCTTTCAGGGTTTATCGTCAGGCTGGCGGTGGGAGAGAACGCATTCTTCCTGATTTTATGATCGGCGCACACGCTGCGGTGCGTGGCTATTCCATATTAACACGAGATCCCAAGGGCTATCGCTCCTACTTTCCCTCGCTCGACCTCATCACCCCAGAAACCCATCCCTGACGGACATCATCCATGATCGGCAAGCTGAAAGGCACAATCGAAGAGATCGGCGAAGACTATGTGCTCGTGGATGTGCACGGCGTCTGCTACGTCGCCTATTGTTCGGCTCGGACGCTGTCGAAGCTCGGGTCGGTCGGCGAGGCCTGCATTCTCTTCATCGAGACATATGTGCGCGAAGATCAGATCCGGCTTTTCGGCTTCATGACGGCGCTGGAACGCGAGTGGTTCAACATCGTGCAGACGGTTCAGGGCGTCGGTGCGAAAGTGGCGCTGGCGCTGCTATCGACGTTGACGCCGGCCGAGCTTGCCAATGCGATCGCCTTGCAGGATCGCGCCGCCGTCTCGCGAGCGCCGGGTGTCGGCCCCAAGGTCGCCATGCGCATCGTGACGGAACTGAAGAACAAGGCGCCGGCTTTTGCCGGCGACGCGGCCAATATCGCGCTCAAGCAGGAGCTGGGCGAAGGCGTTGCCGCAGCACCCGTGGCCGATGCCGTTTCGGCGCTGACCAATCTCGGCTACTCCCGCGATCAAGCAGCCAACGCCGTTGCGGCGGCTATAAAGGCGGCCGGCGAAGGTGCGGATAGCGCCAAGCTGATCCGGCTCGGTCTCAAGGAACTCGCGCGGTGAGGCTTTGCACCATCCGCAATCCTGACTATTGTCGCAAAGCTGAGAGATCGGGCCTCGGCACTCCTTAGTCACAGAGTATTTTTGAGGCGGTGGTTGTGATAACGCCTTCGGCGCAGAAGCCGCAAAACGCATACCGGGAATGGAACCTCTGACATGAGTGAAGCCGCACGTCTGATATCGCCGGAAAAGCGGGGCGAAGACATCGATGCGACGCTCAGGCCGCAATCGCTGGACGAGTTTACCGGCCAGGCGGAAGCGCGCGCCAATCTGAAGGTCTTCATCGAGGCGGCCAAGGGTCGTGGCGAGGCACTGGATCATGTGCTGTTCGTCGGCCCGCCCGGCCTCGGCAAGACCACGCTGGCGCAGATCATGGCCAAGGAACTCGGCGTCAACTTTCGCTCGACGTCTGGCCCGGTCATCGCCAAGGCGGGCGATCTTGCGGCGCTGCTCACCAATCTCGAAGAGCGGGACGTGCTCTTCATCGACGAAATCCATCGTCTCAATCCGGCTGTCGAGGAAATTCTCTATCCGGCGATGGAGGATTTCCAGCTTGATCTCATCATCGGCGAAGGCCCGGCGGCGCGTTCGGTGAAGATCGATCTCGCCAAGTTCACGCTGGTTGCGGCTACGACCCGCCTCGGCCTCCTGACCACGCCGCTGCGCGACCGTTTCGGCATTCCTGTACGGTTGAGCTTCTATACGGTCGAGGAGCTGGAGCTGATCGTCCGGCGTGGTGCCAGGTTGATGGGTCTTGGCATGACGGATGAGGGCGCGCGCGAGATCGCGCGTCGGGCTCGCGGCACGCCGCGCATTGCCGGCCGCCTGCTGCGGCGCGTGCGCGATTTTGCCGAGGTCGCCAAGGTTGAAGCGGTGACGCGCGAGATTGCCGACGAGGCACTGACACGGCTTCTCGTTGATAATGTCGGCTTCGATCAGCTCGACAAGCGCTATCTGAACATGATCGCGGTCAATTTCGGCGGCGGGCCTGTCGGTATCGAGACTATCGCCGCTGGCCTTTCCGAGCCGCGCGATGCGATCGAGGATATTATCGAGCCCTATATGATCCAGCAGGGCTTCATTCAGCGTACGCCGCGCGGGCGCGTCCTGACCGCAATTGCCTGGAAACATCTTGGCCTGCAGCCGCCCAAGGATATTGAGGCGGCACAGTTCCGGCTGTTCCGGGAGGCCGATGAATGATCAGCCGTCGCCGCTTCCTGAAGCTCTTCGGCGGCAGCATTTTCGGTTTGATGGCACTTGGCGGATATGCCCTCGGATATGAGCCGGTCGTTCGCCTGAGTGTCACTCGCTATGCGCTGACCCCGCCTGGCTGGACGCCGGGGCTGAAGCTCAGGATCGTCGCGCTTGCCGATTTCCACGCCTGCGAACCGTGGATGAGCGCCGAACGCATTGCCTCGATCTGTGCGCACGCCAATGATCTCGGTGGCGATATCATCGTTCTGCTCGGCGATTATACGTCGGGAACCGATCTCATCACGGCCCGTGTCGATCATAGCATCTGGGCGGCAGAACTCGCGAAGCTGCAGGCGCCGCTCGGCGTGCATGCCATCGTCGGCAATCATGACTGGTGGCACGATGCGACGGCACAGAGAAACGGCCATGGCCCGACATTCAGTCATCGGGCGTTGGCCGGCGCCGGTATCGATGTCTATTCCAACCGTTCAGCACGCCTTGAAAAGAACGGTCAGGGGTTCTGGCTTTCGGGTGTGGAAGATCAGCTTGCCCTGCGCCGCAGCATGCGGTGGAAGCGGTCTGTGACCAGGGGGCTGGACGATCTCGGCGGTACGCTGGCGCAGGTGACCGACGATGCGCCCGTCATCCTTCTTGCGCATGAGCCGGATATCTTTCCGAGCGTTCCGTCGCGGGTGTCGCTGACCTTGTCCGGACACACGCATGGCGGACAGGTGCGCGTGTTGGGTTGGTCGCCTTATTCGCCGTCGCGCTATGGCGACAGATATGTTTATGGCCATATCGTCGAGGAGGAGCGCCATATCATTGTTTCCGGCGGTCTCGGCTGCTCCATCGCGCCGGTTCGCTTCGGCGTGCCGCCCGAAATCGTCGTCATCGACCTGGGGTGAACATGATGCCGAAACGCAGGCTCATCAGACTGAATGCCGGTGACACGCGTTTTCAGATGCGGGTGGCGGGCCTGGCTTTTCGCGACGGTCATGTACTTGTGCATCGCGCCGTCCACGAAAGCTTCTGGACCTTTCCCGGTGGCCGGGCCGAAATCGGCGAGACCTCAGAGGAAACGCTCAGGCGGGAAATGATGGAGGAACTCGATATCGAGGTGACCGTCGAGCGCCTTCTCTGGTCGGTGGAGAACTTCTTTCACTACGAGCAGCGTGACTGGCACGAGTTCGGCCTCTACTACCTGATGGAAATCCCCGCCAGTTTTCCGTTCCATGCGCGCGATGTCGTGCATCGCATTCAGGATGGCGATAGTGAGCTGGAATTCAAGTGGGCACGGGCAACGCGGGAGGCTCTGGTTGAGCTGGATATCCCGCCCTACTTCATTGCGGAGGAAATCGAAAATCTGCCTGCAACGCCCCGTCATCTCGTCTGGCGTGATGGCGATCTCGACAAAGCCTAAGGGGGTGTCCGATGCCCGATTACGATCCACTCCGAAGCGTGCGAAAGCTTGCCTATAACAATGCGCTGGCGAATGTTCGGCTTTATCGGGCCTGTACGGCGCTGAAGCCCGGAGAATTCGAGGCCGCGCGGGTCAGCTTTTTCCCGTCGATCAAGGCGACGCTTAATCATAACCTCACGGTTGATTGGTTCTATGTCGATGCGCTGGAAGGCGGCTCTTTGGGTCTTCAAGCCTTCGAGGTCGACGAGCCCTACGACCGGCTGGATGATTTGAGCTGGGAGCAGGCGGAGGTCGACCGCCGGCTGGTCGCATTCTGCGAGGCGCTGACGCCGGAAGAAGCCTTACGGGTGATCGATATCCAACGCAGCGGCCGCGTCCAGCGGGAGAGGGCAGACGACGTGCTGAGCCACCTGTTCCAGCACCAGACGCATCACCGCGGTCAGGTGCATGCGATGCTGGCCGGGACAAGCGTTGCCCCGCCGCAGCTCGATGAATTCGTTGTGGCTGACGATGCCCAATTCAGGGGTGCGGAGTTAGCAGCTCTCGGCTGGGACGAGATCAAGCTGATGCGCTGATCTGGCGCTGGTGCAGAGTCGCGGACTTTGCGAGTGTCTCGACCGTCATCTGCAGCAATGCCTTCCCGCCGCCCTGCCAGCCGAGAGAACGGATTTTTGCCGTGCTCATGATGCCGGTCGGCGCGTCGGGCGCTGGTGCGGGCAGGGGATGCGGACAGTGTGTTGCCGCCTGAAGGTGTTGCAGGATTTCGTGGGTATCGGTCGCTATATCCGATAGGTTGAAGGCTTCGCCGTCGATGCGGCCTGCCTCCGTTTCCAGAAGCAGGCGAATAGCGCGGCCGAGATCGCGGCCGTGCACTTCCGTACCTGCCCGTGAGGCAACCGGTCTGCCATTCAGATAATCACTGAACAACGTGTCCCATTTGTTCGGCCGCAAGTCGCCATAGACGCCGGTCGCCCTTATGCTTGCCGTGGCGAAGCCGGGTGTCGAGAGCGAAAAAAGAGCGTGCTCGGCATCGCGCTTGACCGCGCCGTAGAGCGTGTTTGCGGCGGGCTTCGTCGCTTCCGTCACCTCTTCGTTGCCAGCCTGATCGCCATAGACAGCGCGGGAGGAGAGGAAGATGCAGCGACGAATGCCGGCCTTTTTGGCTGCTTCGAATAGCCTTACCGTGCCGTCCAGATTGAGGCGGCGGAACGCTTCGGGATCGTCTCCTTCACCGCCGCGATATTTGCCCGGCAGGTGGCTGAACGCTGCGTGGACGAAGAGATAGGCGTCATCAAAGGCATGACGCTGGTCTTCGGCGGGATCCAGGCTCAGCGGTACGAAGGAAACCGGCCGGGAAAACAAAGCAGGGTCTGGCGGTGTGCGCCCGCCGATCGCGACCTTGTATCCGGCCGACAACAGCTCCTCGGCGATATATCGGCCGACGAGGCCCGTACCGCCCGAGAGGAGGACTCTCATGCCGCTGCCTTCGGATTTGCCAGCGTGGCGATATCAGGCATATCCCGCCCGGTGTGGAAGCTGTGCCACAAGTCGATCAACGGTCCTAGCCGATCGGCCTTGGGGTGATTTTCCTCCCAGGGCTTTTCATACTGGTAATGCAGGATGGAGACGCTGTTCCAGTTCCAGAGTTGAGGCATGCTGAACCAGACATATTGCAGCATGTTCATGAAGACAGGAAGGCCGTGCCAATCGGGGAAAAAGGCTTCCAGAAAAGATTGGTCCGTGCGCCGCCAGAAGACGTCTGGGCGGTCGAGCCGCTGCAGCATGTCCTGAAACGTCAGAAGCGACGGCTTGGCGACGAAAACGCCGGAATTCAGCCGGTGAAAATCCGAAAGGCTCTCATAGACATTCGGGGCTGCCGAAAACTCCGGATAATCGAACAGCTTGTCGACATTCTTCAGCACCAGCGCGTCGGCATCGATGAAGACGCAAGTGTCGTATTCGATGAGCTGCCAGAGCCGCAGCTTGCAGAAATTATCGAGCGGCGTGTGAAAGGACGGCTTGCGGCCCTTAGTAAAAGGCGCGGCGGCATGGAGGTTGCCACGCGCATGCCGCTCGTTGAAGGCGTCCGAAAGCGGGAGATGCTCGACCTCGATCAACCGGCAATCCAGCGCGAGAAGCGGGGCGAGATCGCTTTCGCGAACGCCCGCCGTGTGCAGCACCACAATATCGGCTCTGGTGCCGCTGCGAGCAATCGAGCGCGCCAGCGCCAATGCTCCCATGGCATAGTCGGCATTCGTGACGAGTGTCACGAATGCCTGCCTGGCATGCGGGCGGCTGTGTGGACGCAGCCCCTGCAATATTTCGCTTCCCGGCATCATGACACGGACTTCAATCTCTTGCCCTCGGGATCGTGGTTGACCGTCGCGGCGAGATCCTTTGTCCAGGCCGAGACGGCCGGGACCCGCGAGCGGTCGACGCGATAGGCGTATTTCTTGGCGACATCGACGATCTCGCTCAGCAGGCCGGCTTTCAGTGTGATTGGATCGAGACCGAGACCCAGGAATTTGTCGTTCTTGACGATCAGCTCGTTCTCTGCGGCTTCCTTGCGCGGGTTGGGAAGCCGGACGATTTCGGCGCCGCTGATCTTGGCGATCATCTCCGCGAGATCGCGTATGCGATGCGTTTCCGTCATCTGGTTGAAGATCTCGACACGGGCATTGCGTTGCGGCGGGTTCTTCAAGGCAAGTTCGATGCAGCGCACCGAATCCTGAATATGGATGAAGGCACGCGTCTGGCCGCCGGTGCCATGGACCGTCAGCGGATAGCCGATAGCCGCCTGGATGAGGAAGCGATTGAGCACCGTGCCATAGTCGCCGTCATAATCGAACCGGTTGATCAGTTGCTCATGCCGGTGCGTCTGCTCGGTATGCGTGCCCCAGACGATGCCCTGATGCAGGTCGGTGATCCTCAGCCCGTCATTCTTGGCATAGAATTGAAAGAGCAGCTGATCGAGGCACTTCGTCATGTGATAGATCGAGCCGGGATTGGCGGGGTAAAGAATCTCCTGGCTCGCCGTGCGACCATCGGTCGTCTCGATGCCGACGGGCAGATAGCCCTCGGGGATGGCAGCGCCGATCGTCGAATAGCCATAGACGCCCATCGTGCCGAGATGCACGAGATGGGCGTCGAGATTGAGGTCTACCAGCGCGTTCAGGAGGTTGTGGGTGGCGTTGACGTTGTTGTTGACCGTGTAGTTCTTGTGGCGGTCGCTCTTCATCGAATAGGGGGCGGCGCGCTGCTCGGCGAAATGGACGATGGCATCGGGGCGATGCTCGGACAGCCATTTTTTCAGAAGCTCATAGTCCCTGGCGAGATCGATCAGGTGGAAATGGATGCGGCGGCCGGTTTCGGCGTGCCATATGCGGGTGCGTTCCTGGATCGAATCCATCGGCGTCAGCGACTGGACCCCCAGCTCGGTATCGATCCAGCGGCGGGAGAGATTGTCGAGGATGTGGATCTCATGACCGGCGTCGGAGAGGTGAAGCGAGGTTGGCCAACCAATGAATCCGTCACCGCCCATAACCGCAATTTTCATAGGATCTTCCTTCTATGCCGATCCGCTAGCCGGCACGATTCCGGATAGTCGGAGTTTATGACAATTGTTCAAAGCTTGCTTGATGGCAGAACTTCGGCCAAAGAGATGCCGGACATTCAAGGAGATGCGGCAACGATGAACAGCCCCTTTCTAATAGCTGGGGAACTGGAAGCCGGAAGCCACCGGCTGGTGCAGCGAGTCTACTATGAGGATACGGATTTTTCCGGGCTCGTCTATCACGCGCGCTACCTGCATTTCCTTGAACGGGGACGCACCGACTATCTGCGTTGTCTCGGAGTGGAACAGCGCGAACTTCTGAATGCCGATGAAGAGGGGCTGGTTTTCGTTGTCCATCGCATGGAGATCGATTTCAAGGGACCGGCTCGCATGGATGACCTGCTGACGATCCGCACGGTCACCGAAAAGGCCGGTGGCGCTAAGATGGTGCTGTCTCAGGAAATCCGGCGCGACGAGACCCTGCTGATTGCCGCGAAGGTCATCATTGCCGTGATCAATGCAAAGGGGCGTCCGCGCCGCCTGCCGGAGAAGCTTGCCGCACAAATGCTCACGGCGTCGGAAAGTGCTGGGTAATCAGTAACTTGGAATGCTCATCGCATCAGGGCTGCCTTGCATAAGGATAGCATGATCGACAAGAGGCGGCTTGCAATAACTTGAGTTTTATGTGAAGGAATTCGCCGCGCAAGCTTTGTCTGCGTTTGTCGCCGGTTTCGTCCGGTCAGTTCTTCCCTGGAGCGAGAATAACCTTCGCCGCCGTTAAATCCTTCGTGTTTCGACGCTAACATTCTTTTAACCATAATAGTGTCTTACTGATTATGTCGGAGTTTGTGCGGTGCACGCCTTCCTTTGACCAAATTTGACGGCAAGAAGGCAGTTGTAAGCTTGGAAGGCTTGACCAGGGCGTTCAGCGGCGGCTGCCAAACAATTCTTGTGAGATCACTTTTAGCCGCCCGGTCTAGCACCGGGCGTTTGGATTCGGGGATTTTGGATCAATGGAACAAGTAGCATTGGCAGCGGCCACCACACCGGACATCACCCTCTGGTCGCTCTTCATGCAGGCAGGCCTGGTGGTCAAGCTCGTCATGATCGGCCTGCTGGCAGCGTCCGTATGGACCTGGGCGATCGTCATCGACAAATATCTGAGCTACGCGCGGGCGCGGCGGCAGTTCGATCACTTCGAGCAGGTTTTCTGGTCGGGCCAGTCGCTTGAAGAGCTCTACCGCACGCTTTCGGAGCGTAACAATACGGGCCTCGGCGCCATCTTCGTTGCAGCGATGCGCGAATGGAAGAAATCCTTCGAGCGCGGCGCCCGCTCGCCGATCGGCCTGCAGATGCGTATCGACCGCGCGATGGACGTGACGCTGGCGCGTGAATCGGAACATCTGACCGCCCGCCTCGGATCGCTCGCGACCATCGGCTCCGCCGGTCCGTTCATCGGTCTCTTCGGTACGGTCGTCGGCATCATGACCTCGTTTCAGGCGATCGCCGGTTCGAAGTCGACCAACCTTGCGGTCGTCGCACCGGGTATCGCCGAAGCGCTTCTGGCAACCGCGATCGGTCTGGTTGCCGCTATTCCGGCCGTTATCGCCTACAACAAGTTCTCGGCCGATGCCGGCAAGCTTTCGGGCCGCATGGAAGGCTTCGCGGATGAATTCTCCGCCATCCTTTCGCGCCAGATCGATGAAAAGCTGCAGCCGCGCCAGGCTGCGCAGTAAGTCGCGGACAGAACCGGAGTATTCACATGGGAATGTCTGTTGGAGGCAATGGTGGCGGCGGTGGCCGCCGTGGCAGTCGTCGTGGCGGAGGCCGTGGCGGCCCGATTTCCGAGATTAACGTGACGCCGCTGGTCGACGTCATGCTCGTGCTGCTGATCATCTTCATGGTGGCGGCGCCGATGATGACGTCGGGCGTGCCAATCGACCTGCCGCAGACGCAGGCCGGCGCACTGAACGCCCAGACTCAACCGATCACGATCTCGATCAAGGCCGATGGCCAGGTCTTCCTGCAGGAGACGCAGATTAACGTGACCGAGATCGCCGACAAGTTGAAGGCGATCGCGACGACGGGCTATAACGAGCGCATTTTCGTGCGTGGTGACGGCAAGGCGCCTTACGGCGTCATCGCCGACGTCATGTCTCGCATTCAGGAAGCCGGTTACAAGAACATCGGCCTGGTTACGCAGCAGCAGACAACGGATCACTGACGAACCGACATGAAGCGCAGTCTTGCTACATCTGCTGTCATTCACATCCTGGTGCTGATCGGCGCCATGGTGTCGCTGAGTGCGCCGGCGCCGTTGGAGACGCCGGAAAGCACGGCAATGGATGTCGACATCGTGACGGCGGATCAGCTGCAGCAGGGTGAGAAGAAGGCGCCGGTGACGGATCACGTCTCGCGCAAGCAGACGACGAAGCAGGATCAGGTCGCCAACGCCCAGAACGTCGGCGAGAACAAGGTCGATATCAAGAACCCGGTCGTGCCGACGCAGCGGCCGGAGAGCGAGACTGCGGCTCTCGCGCCGAAGAAGGTGGAGACGCCTGTCCCGCAGGACGATCCGAGGCCGAACGACGTCAAGACGATCGAGCAGAAGGAAACGGAGGCCGCGCCGAAGGAAGTGGCCGCCATTCCGCAGCAGAAGCCGGATGTGACGCCAACACCAAAGCCGGATGTCACTCCGCCGACGCCGAAGGCCGATGCAACGCCGACCCCGCCGACCCCGCCGACGCCACAGCCGACCGAGCAGGCTGAAATCCAGCTGCCGAACAATGTTCCGTTGCCCAATGTAAAGCCGCAGCCGACGCCACCGAAGGCTTTGGATTCGAAGCCAGAGACCACGCCCCCGACGAAGCCGGACCCCAAAGTGGCCAGCGCCAAGCCAACGGACAAGACCGCAACCCAGAGCATCAGTAAGGAAAAGTCCGCTGACGACGGCAAAAAGGACGCGGATAAGAAGCGCGAGTCCGCCAAGGGACCTAAGCAGAGCCAGAGCGATTTCAATGAAGATCAAATTTCGGCAATGTTGAACAATACATCGTCGAAGGGCGGTGCTGCGCGGTCGTCCAAGCAAGCTTCCGCCGGTGCGGATACGCAGGTTGCTTCACGTGGCGGGATGAAATCGCTCGGCGGTGGCAAGCTCAGCCAGAGCCAGAAGGACGGTTTGCGCGATCTTATTGGTAAGAACTGGAATGTTGTCCCCGGCATGGAAGGGGCAAGCGATGTCACGATCAAGGTTCACGTTCGACTCGACAAGTCAGGCGAGATTGTCGGCACACCGGAAGTTTCCGTCAGTGGCGGCCCGGCTACGACGCAGCAAGCGCTAAGGGGTGCCGCCGAGCGTGCGGTACTGAAAAGCCGTGCCGATCTGCAAAAGGAAGTGAACGCCGGGGGATTGTTGCCGCCGGACAAATATGATGGAGCGGACGGCTGGAACGAGTTGGTGCTCAACTTCGATCCGAGAGACTTGGGGCTGTGATGCGGGAATTGCAGTCTATGACAAATCACTGTCCGCACATGGGTCTCAGCCTGCTTATGGCCTTGGGGATGATGCTGACGGCTCCCGAGGTGACGCACGCGTCGCATGCCACTGCCCCTGCCGCCGTGCAACCGCATGAAAATTCGGCTACGAACAGCCTGCGCGAGGATGTCGCGAAAAACTGGAATTTCCCTCGCGGCCTAGCGGGATCGAAGTATGTCCGCGTCCGGGTGCATCTCAAGCTCAACCGAAGCGGAGAGATTGTGGCCGAGCCGAAGGTTACCGTGACCGGTGGCCCCAAGGCGACGCAGCAAGCCATGGCGGCAGCCGCAATGCGAGCTGTGCTTCGGGCTGCCCCGTTCAAGAACCTGCCAATAGATCAATATGACACCTGGAAAGAAGTTAGCCTTAACTTCGCACCGGCTCTGTGACGAATTAATGCTGAAAGGCTTGGCACATATGATCAGAAAATCCTTCGTCCGCCTCCTGGTGGTGCTAGCAGGCCTGATGGCTGTGGCATCCACTCCGGCCTATGCCGTGGTCGAGCTCAATATCAATAAGGGCAACGTCCAGCCCATGCCGATCGCTATCACCGACCTTCTGTCGAATGATACGCTCGGCCCGCAGATCTCGAGCGTCATCGCCGCCGATCTGCAGCGCTCCGGACTGTTCGCTCCGATCAACAAGCAGGCCTTCATCGAGAAGATCACCAATCCGGATTCGACCCCGCGCTTCCAGGACTGGACCTCGATCAATGCGCAGGCCCTGGTGACCGGCCGCGTGACGCAGGAAGGCGGCCGCCTTCGTGCCGAATTCCGCCTCTGGGATACGTTCGGCAACAGCCAGATGATCGGTCAGCAGTTCTTTGCCCAGCCGGATAACTGGCGGCGTGTCGCGCACATCATCGCCGATGCGATCTATCAGAAGATCACTGGCGAAAAGGGCTATTTCGATACCCGCGTCGTTTTCGTCGCCGAAAGCGGCCCGAAGACAGCCCGCAAGACGCAGCTCGGCATCATGGACCAGGACGGCGCCAACGCGCGCATGCTGACCGACGGCAGCGACCTGGTACTGACGCCACGCTTCTCGCCTAATCGCCAGGAAGTGACCTACATGTCCTTCGCCAACCAACAGCCGCGCGTCTATCTGCTGCAGCTGCAGACGGGCCAGCGCGAACTGGTTGGCAACTTTCCGGGCATGACCTTCTCACCGCGCTTCTCGCCGGACGGGCAGCGCGTCATCATGAGCCTTCAGCAGGAAGGCAATGCCAATATCTACACGATGGATCTGCGCTCGCGCACCACGACCCGTCTGACGTCTACGGCCGCGATCGATACCTCGCCATCCTATTCGCCCGATGGCACGCAGGTTGCCTTCGAAAGTGACCGCGGTGGACAGCCGCAGATCTATGTCATGAATGCCGACGGCTCCAACCAGCGCCGCATCTCCTTCGGTAATGGCTCCTACTCCACGCCGGTCTGGTCGCCGCGCGGCGATCTGATCGCCTTCACCAAACGGGCCGGCGGCAACTTTTCCATCGGCGTCATGAAGCCGGACGGTTCCGGCGAGCGAATCCTGACCTCCGGCTCCTACAGCGAAGGACCGACCTGGGCGCCGAACGGCCGCGTCATCATGTTCTTCCGCGCGCCGTCGGGTGCGAGCGGACCGCAAATTTATTCGATCGATCTGACCGGTTATAACGAGCAGAAGATCCCGACCCCTGGCTTCGCTTCCGACCCGGCATGGTCGCCGCTGCTCGAGTAGCGGGAAGGGCCGCCACGTTATCGCCGCAAAGTCCTGTGAGTGGACCGTTTGGCGACAATTTTAGGACATCATTAACCATACTTGTTGGAATCCGATTAACCGAACCCGGTTACAGTCTGGCAACCCTGATAGAGACTTAAGGAGAGACCGGCCATGAGCCGCACCGCAACCCAGGCCGTTGGCCATATGCAGAACCTCGCCCGCAACCCGATCATGATCGCGCTTTTCGTTGGCCTTTCTCTGGCCGGCTGCGCTTCCAAGAAGGGTCTGCCGAACGATGCCAACGGTCTTGGCCTGAACGGTGCCGGCAATGCCACTCCGGGCTCGCCGCAGGACTTCACGGTCAATGTCGGCGACCGCATCTTCTTCGTTGTCGACAGCTCCTCCATCAGCTCCGAAGCAGCACAGACGCTCGATCGTCAGGCTCAGTGGCTCGCCCGCTATCCGAACTATTCCATCACGGTTGAAGGCCATGCTGACGAGACCGGCACCCGCGAGTACAACCTTGCTCTCGGCGCGCGCCGCGCTGCCGCCGCGAAAAGCTATCTCGCTTCGCGTGGTGTCCCGGCGAACCGCATGAAGACGATTTCGTATGGCAAGGAGCGCCCGGTCGCTACCTGCGACAACGAGTCCTGCTGGTCGCAGAACCGCCGCGCGGTCACCGTGCTCAACGGCGCCGGCTCCTGATCGTCAAAGACCAATCGAAATGCAAAAGGCGGCCTAGTGCCGCCTTTACTTTTTTGACCACACTTTGGCCGAACTCCGTTGCTTTTTGAGAGCAATTGTAAAAATCTCCTGTTCGAGCCCTCCGGCCCGAAGAATCAATAGGACAGGACGATCCATATGAGAAAACTTGTCGTGGCGAGCATGCTTTGTCTCGCTGCCATCGTGGGTAGCGAGCGCGATGCTTCTGCCTTGTCGTTGTTTGGAATGCATCTCGGAGGCCGCGATGCCTCCGCGCAGGTGGCTCCCGGCAACGCAAATCAAAGACAAGCGCAATACGGCCAGGCACCTGTCATCAACGTCCAAAACAGCGATGCCGAAATGCGCCTTCAGCAGCTCGAAGACCAGATGCGCCAGCTGAACGGCCGCGTCGAGGAGATGAGCTACCAGCTTCTCCAGATGCAGGAGCAGATCCGCAAGGCACAGGAGGACAACGAATTCCGCTTCCAGCAGCTGGAAAAGCGCGGCGGCAGCGCGCCTGCGTCGGGCGGCACCATGAAGAAGAGCGAGGCCGATGTCCCCGCGCAGAGCGGCGGCAATCAGGACGATATTGCCGGCGTTATCAGCAACTCGCAGAATGGCAGCACCGCAGGTGCACGCGGCGCCGGCTCTGGCAAGCCGCCAAGCGAGCTTGGCTCTATTCAGTTCGACCAGGGCGGCGACCAGATCGGCTCCTCGATTACAGGGGCCAACAACGGTTCGGGTACGCCGCCAAGTGCAGGCTCCAGCTCGCAGACGGCATCGCTCGGCAGCGAGAACGATCAATACAAGGCTGCCTACGGCCACGTCCTGTCCGGCGACTATAGCGTCGCCGAACAGGAATTCCGCCAATATCTCGACAGTTATCCCGGCAGCTCGCGGGCCGCGGATGCGAATTTCTGGCTCGGCGAAGCGCTTTATTCGCAGGGCAAGTACAATGATGCTGCCAAGACTTTCCTGAATGCTCATCAGAAATATAGCACTTCGGAAAAGGCGCCCGAAATGCTCCTGAAGCTCGGCATGTCCCTGGCCGCTCTCGACAACAAGGATACCGCCTGCGCCACGCTTCGCGAGGTCACCAAGCGTTATCCGAAGGCCTCCAAGGCTGTGACCAGCAAGGTTGCCAGCGAACAGAAGCGGCTTGCCTGCTGACCGCCATGTCCATTGACGCTGTGACCAGCGATGCCACAGCCATTACGCCTGAAGCCGCAACCAGCGAATTTCTGCATTCTCTCTCGAAGCCTGCTCATATTCTCGTCGCCGTTTCGGGCGGCAGCGATTCCACCGGGCTTCTGATTGCCCTTGCCGAGCGGCTGAAATCCCATCCTCACGACGATATTACCCTTACCGCAGCAACGATCGACCATGGCTTGCGTGCCGCATCAGCGGACGAAGCGCGAGAAGTCGCGGCACTCTGCGCCTCGCGCGGTATTTCCCATTTTATCCGTCGCTGGGAGGGGGAAAAGCCCGGAACCGGCATCATGGCCGCAGCACGTGAAGCGCGTTATGCGCTGCTTGCGGAGCTCGCCGCCGAGATTTCGGCCGATGCGATCGTAACCGCCCACACGTGGGACGATCAGCGCGAGACGATTGCCATGCGCGGCGCGCGGCGGGGGCAGGGCGGTTATGGCACGGGCATCGCCGATGCGGTTCTGTTCGATCGGCGTATCTGGATTGTCAGGCCGTTTCTCGCTTGCCGGCGGGCTGAAATCAGGACCTATCTCGAGACGCGCGATGTATCCTGGCTCGACGACCCCAGCAACGAGGATGCGCGATACGAGCGCGTACGCACCCGCATGGAGCTTGCAAGGGAGCCGGTGGCCGAAATGCCGGCTGATGGTGGCGCCGATCGCGCCGCGCTTTCCGAGCGGGCTGCAGTGTGGCTGGACGAGCATGTCGCAATCCATGCGGGTGCGCTCTGCGCCGTCGCGCGGCCCGGTCTGTCCGCTGATGCAGCGGTCGTTGCCTATACCCTGTCTTATCTTGCCGCCATCTTCGGTGGCAGTTCCTATCCGCCGGGACGTACGCAAATGGAGCGTGTTCTCGAATTTGTGAACGGTGCGAACCTCGGACGGCGTACGGCGGGAGGCGTGATCTTCGATCTGCGGCGCGATGCGCTTTATCTTATGCGGGAGAGCCGCAATATCGCTCCGGTTTCGGTCCTGCCTGGTGAAAAAGTCAACTGGGATGGCCGCTTTGAAATCGAGAATTTCGGCCAGACGGCAGTCCGCGTCAGCGCTCCGGGGGCGGGAAATGCGACGATTTTTCCGGCAAATCTGCCGGGAGGCGTGGTGAAACGCGCTCAGGCGGCGATGCCGTCGATCGTGCCGGAAGGAGGGGACAAGGCGGCGAGCGTCGCGCTTCTACCCCGTCTCGCGCCCTTCGACCGCTTTTTGACACGATTTGATCTCACATTTGCCAACAGCCTCTCAGTCGCTTTCGGACGTGAAGCCTATAGGCGGCTGCCGATTTCGGCCCTATAGACGGAAAAAACATGCGGCGATGCGGTTTGCCTTGGCAAGGGCTTGGCGCAACCCTATGTTAGGGATCAAGTAATACCGCCGCTTGACGGCGGGAGTTTCAGTGCTGGGGAGTTCGATGAACCCTAATTTTCGTAATTTCGCTCTGTGGGCAATCATAGCCTTGCTGTTGATTGCCCTGTTCAGCATGTTTCAGAACGCGCCGGCACAAACAGGCTCCAGGGAAATACCGTATTCGCAGTTCCTTCGGGAAGTTGATTCCGGCCGCGTTCGTGACGTTACTGTCACCGGCAACCGCGTCGTCGGCAGCTATGTCGAAAACGGCACGCCCTTCCAGACCTATGCTCCGGTCGTGGATGACAGCCTGCTTGAGCGCCTGCAAAGCAAGAACGTCAACATCGTCGGCCGTCCGGAATCGGATGGCTCCTCGAGCTTCCTGAGCTATCTCGGCACGCTGTTGCCGATGCTCCTGATCCTCGGCGTCTGGCTGTTCTTCATGCGTCAGATGCAGGGCGGCTCGCGCGGTGCCATGGGCTTCGGCAAATCGAAGGCAAAGCTTTTGACGGAGGCGCATGGTCGCGTCACTTTCGATGACGTCGCTGGTGTCGATGAAGCCAAGCAGGATCTGGAAGAAATCGTTGAATTCCTGCGCGATCCGCAGAAATTTCAGCGTCTTGGCGGCCGTATCCCGCGCGGCGTTCTGCTTGTCGGCCCTCCCGGTACTGGTAAGACGCTTCTTGCGCGCGCCATTGCCGGCGAAGCCAATGTGCCGTTCTTCACCATCTCCGGCTCTGACTTCGTCGAGATGTTCGTCGGCGTGGGCGCAAGCCGTGTCCGCGACATGTTCGAGCAGGCCAAGAAGAATGCACCTTGCATTATCTTCATCGACGAAATCGACGCCGTCGGCCGTCATCGTGGCGCCGGTCTTGGCGGCGGTAACGACGAGCGGGAGCAGACGCTCAACCAGCTGCTGGTCGAGATGGACGGCTTCGAGGCCAATGAAGGCATCATCCTGATCGCCGCGACTAACCGTCCCGACGTTCTCGATCCTGCGCTGCTGCGTCCGGGCCGCTTCGATCGTCAGGTCGTGGTGCCGAACCCGGATATCGTCGGACGTGAACGCATCCTCAAGGTTCATGCCCGCAACGTGCCGCTGGCGCCGAACGTCGATCTGAAGACGCTCGCTCGCGGCACGCCCGGCTTCTCCGGTGCCGATCTCATGAACCTCGTCAACGAAGCTGCCCTCATGGCCGCCCGGCGCAACAAGCGCCTGGTCACCATGCAGGAATTCGAAGACGCCAAGGACAAGATCATGATGGGCGCCGAGCGCCGCTCTTCGGCCATGACCGAGGCGGAAAAGAAGCTCACCGCCTATCACGAAGCCGGTCACGCCATCACGGCACTCAAGGTTGCCGTCGCCGACCCGCTGCACAAGGCGACGATCATCCCACGTGGCCGTGCGCTCGGCATGGTCATGCAGTTGCCGGAAGGCGACCGCTACTCCATGAGCTATACGTGGATGGTGTCGCGGCTCTGCATCATGATGGGTGGCCGCGTTGCTGAAGAACTGACTTTCGGCAAGGAAAACATCACCTCCGGTGCATCCTCGGATATCGAGCAGGCGACCAAGCTTGCCCGTGCCATGGTCACGCAATGGGGTTTCTCCGATCAGCTCGGTCAGGTTGCCTATGGCGAGAACCAGCAGGAAGTATTCCTCGGCCACTCGGTTTCGCAGTCGAAGAACGTGTCCGAGGCGACCGCGCAGACGATCGATAATGAAGTCCGCCGCCTGATCGATCAGGCTTATCAGCAGGCCAAGGATATCCTGACAGAGCATCACGATGGCTTCGTGGCGATCGCCGAGGGCTTGCTCGAATATGAGACGCTGAGTGGCGACGAAATCAAAGCTCTGCTTCGTGGCGAAAAGCCGGCGCGCGATCTCGGTGACGATACGCCGCCGAGCCGTGGCTCGGCCGTGCCGAAGACCGGCGCGAAAAAGGACGGCTCGCTCGGTGCCAAGGGTGACGAGCCCGAAGGCGGTTTCGAACCGCAGCCGCGTTAAGGCGTGAGAGGTTCAAACCTCGAAATTGAAAGGCCAGCCCATGAAAATGCGGCTGGCCTTTTTGCTGAAAGGTCCAGGGGGAGGCAATGGGCCGAGCTGCAGACCCTTTGCATATTGCCACATCAGTCTGAAATAACGGAGACGCGGCAGGCTGTGGATCGGACCATGTCCGTCACGATCCGATGCAGTTTTTTAGTGCTTATTAATGGTAACGCGGTGTAATAGGCGTTCTCGGTAATTTAAGTGCCGAATTTTACAATCTATGGCATTAGCCAGAAGCATCGATGTTTGCAGTGCCGCGGGTTTCCAAGCGGCGATATCGATGCCGCCGTATTCCTCGCGAGGACGCGGCAACGACAGGAGTGCATATGAAACGCCGTTATTTCGGAACTGACGGAATTCGCGGTCAATCCAACATCTATCCGATGACGCCAGATCTTGCCATGCGCGTGGGTATCGCTGCCGGCACGATCTTCCATCGAGGCAGCCATCGCCATCGGGTCGTCATCGGCAAGGATACGCGCCTTTCCGGCTATATGCTGGAAAATGCCATAGTGGCAGGCTTTACCGCAGCCGGCGTCGATGCCTTCGTTCTCGGACCTATCCCGACGCCGGCAGTCGCGATGCTGACGCGCTCGCTGCGCGCCGATATCGGCGTCATGATCTCGGCTTCGCACAATCCCTATCAGGACAATGGCATCAAGCTTTTCGGCCCTGATGGCTATAAGCTCTCCGACGATCTCGAAATGAAGATCGAGGATATGCTCGACAAGGACATGTCGGAGCATCTGGCCAAATCGGAGAATATTGGCCGCGCCAAGCGTATCGACGGTGTCCACGATCGCTATATCGAGCATGCCAAGCGTACGCTGCCGCGCGATGTGACGCTGCAGGGGCTGCGGATCGCAATCGATTGCGCCAATGGTGCCGCATACAAGGTTGCCCCGGCCGCCCTTTGGGAGCTTGGCGCCGATGTCGTGACCATCGGCAATGAGCCGAATGGCACGAATATCAATCTGAATTGCGGCTCCACCAGCCCGGTCGCCCTGCAGAAGAAGGTGGACGAAGTGCGTGCCGATATCGGCATTGCGCTGGATGGCGATGCCGATCGCGTCATCATTGTCGATGAAACCGGCACGATCATCGATGGCGACCAGCTGATGGCCGTCATTGCTGAAAGCTGGGCCGAGAGTCAGACGTTGCGCGGCAATGGCATTGTCGCAACCGTCATGTCCAATCTCGGACTGGAGCGGTTCCTCGACGATCGCGGCATGTCGCTTGCGCGCACAGCTGTCGGCGACCGCTATGTCGTCGAGCATATGCGCCAGCACGATTACAATGTCGGCGGCGAGCAGTCGGGTCATATCGTGCTTTCCGACTACGGCACCACGGGCGACGGTCTGGTGGCTGCACTGCAGATCCTTGCCGCAGTGAAGCGCACGGGCAAGCCGGTCAGCGAAGTCTGTCGCCGTTTCGAGCCGGTGCCGCAGCTGCTGCGCAATGTCCGTATTTCCGGCGGCAAGCCGCTGGAGGATATTCATGTGCGCCAGGCGATCGCCGATGCAGAAAGCGAGCTGTCCCGCAACGGCCGGCTGGTGATCCGCCCCTCCGGCACGGAACCCTTGATACGCGTCATGGCGGAAGGGGACGATCGCGGCCAGATCGAGCGTATCGTCGGCGGGTTGATCGACGTGATCTCGAGCGTGCGTTCGGCTGCCTGAGCAGGCAAAAGATGTAATTGCGGATAAAATAGCATGGCCGTCCTATCGGGCGGCCATTATGTTATATCCCTAAATAAACCTCCACCTACGGTGGAGGACTGGACGAGTTCTACACGGTAGTTGAGAGACCTTCTGCTTGGATCGCTGGCGTGGCCCAGACTTCGAACAAGGAGGTTATATGGATGAACAAACGCTCTCGCATGCGACGTGGGACTGCAAGTATCACATTGTTTTTGGCAGCAAATACCGAACGAAAAGACTTTACGGGGACGTGCGGCGTGAGTTGGGGGAGCTCTTACGTCGGCTGGCACAGCAGAAAGGCTGCCAGATTGAGGAGGGTCATTTGATGCCCGACCACGTGCATATGTTGATATCGATCCCGCCGAAATATTCGGTTGCGCATATTGTCGGCTTCTTGAAGGGCAAGACGGCCCTTTACGTTGCCAACAAATATGCGCGCAAGCGCCGCTACAAAGGGTATCACTTTTGGGCGCGCGGGTATTTCGTCTCGACGACGGGCTACAACGAGCAGGTCGTCAGACAATATATCCGTAATCAGGAAAAGGCCGACAAAGCTTCCGACTTTGCCGACCTCTTCAATCGTAGCTACTAGGCGCTAACAATACCGCTTCTAGCGGTTCAAGCGCAGCGTTTCAAACCTCCACCTCTGGTGGAGGTCATGACTTTCGGTTTCGGAATGACGGCAGTTCTACCGGAACATTTCTCCGGGATAAGCGCCCCAGAGCTTGTCCTGCCGGATATAACCCCTGATGGGGTGGTCGCGGACGGAGATGCGGCACCACGTTCCGGTGCAGGATTGCAGTGAAACCAGCACGCGGGGCTGCAGCTCAGCGATAGTCGTGGCGGCGGGATTCGGATCGGCGCGCAGCGTGGCATTCTTCGCCAGCCAGGGGGCGATCAGGGCCGTACGCGCTCCCGAAAGCAGGGCGCTGTGCATCCAGCCGGTAACGCCCGTATCGTCACGAACCTGCCGCCAATGGCCGTATTCGTCGATGATCTCCAGGGGAAGACCCGGCTTCATATAGATCCATTTCGTGGCATAGATCGTCGACGGGCCGACGCGCATGCGCGCCTTTTGGGCGCGGAGGGAAACATAGCGTGGGATCGGCAAGCCGGTTTCACGCCCCTTGTTCCATGCGGTGGCTGTGGCGGTTACCGGCTTTACCGGCATCGCGCCTGCCAGGACGGCAGAGCTCAGAAAGATCAGAGCAAGGCCCAGGCCGGCCGATATTATGCGATGGTAAGTCAATGACTCCCTCCTGAGTTATCTCCCCGGCGACAGCACTGTAATGGTTCGATTCTTGCCAAACGGTTTAGGAACTGCCGCCTCTGGGTTCATCCGCAGATCCGGTGCCTGAGTTAAAAAAGGAGGTGGGCGCCGCTTCTTATCTCGTTCTCTTCATTCAAGTATCAATTTTCTCTAATATATGAAGCAAAGTATAATTCCTAAATAAACACGGTAAATATTCGTAGTTAATCAGGTTTTAACTCCTTTTCATCATTATTCCCGTCATGTCATTTCAATTGGCAAGCTTTTGCTGTGCCAAGGGCAAGAAATTTGGAGCCAAAGCCATGATGAAAACCCTGATTGGGGCACTTGCCACTTTGCTTGTCGGCACGTCGGCCTTTTCTGCTGATCTTTATACGCCCGAACCGGTACAGCCGGCGCCGGAAGTGACGGTCGCTCAATCCAGCGGCTGGTATCTGCGTGGCGATGTCGGCTATGCCTTCACGAACCTGCGCGGCGCGAACTACTTCCAGGGCTCCAATGCCAGCCTAGTCGATTTCGATCGCGCCAAGCTGGATGGCAATGTCACGCTCGGTGGCGGTGTCGGTTACCAGATCAACAACTACCTTCGCACGGACTTGACGCTCGACTATCTCTTCAAGTCCGATTTCAAGGGCTCCACGAAGGGCGATTGCGGTGCCTGCGGCCCGGGCTTTACTCCGACTGCGGCAACCTCGCGCGATCTTGCCTCCCTGACGGCCTATAGCTTGCTTGCCAACGCTTATGTCGATCTCGGCACCTACGGCATCTTCACTCCCTATGTCGGCGGCGGTCTCGGCGGCACTTACGTCAAGTGGAGCAATCTGAAGAACACGTCCTGCTCCGACGCCAACCCGGATTCCTGCGACGGAACGGTCTCGCATAACGGCCGCGGCAGCTGGCGCTTTACCTATGCGCTGATGGCCGGTACCTCCATCGATCTGACCTGCAACCTCAAGGCGGATGTCGGTTATCGTTATCGCCACGTTCAGGGCGGCGACATGTTCGGTTACAACGAGAATGGCGGTCCCGGTTACGACAAGGGCCTGAACCTGCACGAAGCCCGCATCGGTGCCCGCTATACGTTCGGAGGCTGCCAGACGGCAAGCTACATGCCGCCGGCCGATATCCCGGTCCAGGCACCGGTTTACAAGTAAGCAATATCCATTCAAGTTATTGAAAAGCCGTCCGGTTTCTCGCCGGGCGGCTTTTGTTTTTCCTCTATCCCGTTAAGCAATTCTCCGTCGCCTTAAAGCTTCATTAACCATGAATTCCTTATGGTTAATGAAATGAGAATGGCGGTCCTCCCGCCTCGACCCCGACTTATGGGGACATCGAAGGGAGGGAAAGCCAGCCGATTCGACGCGCGTGCGTCGACCCGAGGATGGAAGGCGAGGGGTAATGATCCGTTTTGACGCTTTGGCGCTGGCCGCGGCGATGGCAGGCGCATCGGCTGGTGTTGCGTTTGCGGCCGATGCGACACCGCCGGAAATCAAGATGTCGGAGGTGAGTGTCAAGGATGCCAAGGGATGGTATGTGCGCGGCGATGTCGGCTATGCCATAAATGCCAGCCGCACCGACACGAAATCTCGCGCCTATGATCTTGCCGGTGGCGATTACCGTTCGAGCAGCTTTGATTCGACCCGGTTCGGCGGGGATTTTTCCGGCGGTCTCGGTGTCGGCTATCAGTTCAACGATCTGTTCCGCGCGGATGTGACGGGCGATTTTTTCAGCGGTGATTTCAATGGCCGCATTTCGAGCGATTCGCCTTGTTCCGGCGCGGCTGGTGGCACGGGATGCTCCACGAGAGCTCGTTCTTCCTTCAGGGCCGGCAGCCTGATGGTCAACGGCTATGTCGATCTCGGGACGCTCGCCGGCTTCACGCCCTATGTCGGTGCCGGCCTCGGCGCCACGCGGGTTTCCTGGAGCAGCGTCGACGCCATCGGCTCCTGTGTCAATGGCACGTCGGGCTGCGGCGGCGCTGCCTCAGTCAGTGCACGCTATCCTGGTGACAGTGACTGGCGCCTGACCTACGCCTTGATGGCGGGTGTGGCTTATGAGGTTGCGCCGAATATCAAGGTCGATCTTGGCTACCGCTTCTCCCATATCGCGGGTGGTGACATGTTCGGCTATTCCGCCGCAGATTCGGCTGTAGGCGCCGGCGGCACGGCAGGCCGTGACGGCGCGTTGTCGCGCCATGAGATTCGCGTGGGCTTGCGGATCACTACTTGGTAAAGCCCGAGGCTTACGGCGTCGTGAGTACGTAGGCGATACGCCGAAAGAAATCCACGGTTCGGAAGATGTGTGCGGGTATGCGCCGCCAAGCCGGTGCCTTGGCCGCGCGGTAGTCGCGACGCCAGCCAATCATCGTCGTTCGCTGCAGCCGGCTGAAGCCAACAATGTTCGTGCGCGTGCTGACGATGGATACATTCATGTCCCAGCCACGCTCCACGGCCACATCCCAGGGCAGCGACATGATGGTCAGCGATTTCACGATCTTTTCGGCACTTTTGCGCGTGACGAGATAGCAGGCCGTCGAGCCTTGTGGGCCAAAGAGGCAGCGGCCGATGATATCTCCCTTGCTGCTCCGGCCCATGGCACGAAAGCCGTTCCAGCGGTGATTGACGAGCTTGATCAGGTCGGCATTGGGCGCAGCATTCTTCGCGGCCACGGCGCGTGCGAGGAAATCGATATCCAGCGCAACATCATCTTCGATGACCACGGCCATTTGGTCGCCGCTCGCCAAAAACTGTTGCAGCGCCAACAGGTGACTCCGATAGCAGCCATACTCACCGGGTAGGATGGTGCGTCCATGCCGGCGCTGAAAGCGATCGTGATCTACATCGATCCATTCGTCACGCGGGATGAGGCACCGTCGACGCCGTGAATACGCTCGAATCGAAAACCGAACTCATCGCTCTGCCGCTGAATCTCCGTCAGTCGTTCGGCTGCCCGGTCGATATTGATAAGATAGACCGGCATGGTTTGTGACGGTGTAAAAGAAGTTTCGGCGAGCGCAGTTAGGGACATCGAGCACACTTGATAATTTCCATCGGCGCAAAACGGCGAGCGCCTAGCCATATATGATTGTGCATCAGCATAGAAACCAGCTTTTGTGGCATTAAATTTGGCTTATTTCCATTGCGCGTGACTTGCCTGGCATCAAAATCTCGCACGAAATCGTGAGGGAGCGCCATGAGCAATTTTTATTGTTGCGCTAACGGGTTGCTTCCAATATATCCGGCGGCGGGACACTCCTCCCCAACGAGGAGCTTTCTATCTGAGAGGATAGCATCATGACTAAGCTCGCCAAGCCGGACATCCGTCCGAATAATACTCATTTCTCTTCTGGTCCATGCTCGAAGCGCCCCGGTTGGACGCTTAACGCTCTTTCCGATGCGGCTCTTGGCCGTTCGCACCGCGCGAAAGTTGGTAAGGCAAAGCTGAAGCAGGCCATTGATCTTACCCGCGAAATTCTAGAAGTGCCAGCCGATTATCGCATTGGCATCGTTCCGGCTTCCGACACCGGTGCCGTCGAAATGGCGCTCTGGTCGCTCCTCGGTGAGCGCGGCGTCGACATGCTCGCCTGGGAAAGCTTCGGCGCGGGCTGGGTTACCGACGTCGTGAAGCAACTGAAGCTCAAGGACGTCCGCAAGCTCGAAGCCGGCTACGGCGAGCTGCCCGATCTTTCCGCTGTCGATTTCGACCGCGACGTAGTCTTCACCTGGAACGGCACTACCTCCGGCGTGCGCGTCCCCAATGGCGATTTCATTCCGGCCGACCGCAAGGGGCTGACGATCTGCGACGCCACCTCGGCAGCTTTCGCTCAGAACCTCGATTTTGCCAAGCTCGATGTCGTCACCTTCTCCTGGCAGAAGGTTCTCGGCGGCGAGGGCGCCCATGGTGTTATCATCCTGTCGCCGCGCGCCGTCGAACGCCTGACAACCTATGTGCCGGCCTGGCCGCTGCCGAAGATCTTCCGCATGACCAGTGGCGGCAAGTTGATCGAAGGCATCTTTACCGGTGAGACGATCAATACGCCTTCGATGCTCTGCGTCGAAGACTATATCGACGCGCTCCTCTGGGCGAAGGATCTCGGTGGCCTGAAGGCGCTGATCGGCCGTGCTGATGCCAATGCCAAGGTCATTCATGACTTCGTCGCCGCCAACGACTGGATCGCCAATCTCGCCGTCAAGGCGGAGACGGCGTCCAACACCTCCGTATGCTTGAAGATCGTCGACAAGGATGTCGTCGCGCTTGATGCCGATGGCCAGGCGAATTTCGCCAAGGGCCTGGTTGCGCTCCTTGAGAAGGAAGGCGTCGCCTATGACGTCGGCCATTACCGCGACGCGCCGTCGGGCCTGCGCATCTGGGCAGGTGCCACGATCGAAGCTTCCGACATGCAGAAGCTGATGCCCTGGCTCGCCTGGGCTTTCGAAACGCAGAAGGCGACGCTCTCCCAGGCTGCTGCCTGAGGCTTGAAGCGTTTATGGCTCCGCCACGACAGGCGGAGCCCCGAGTCCCGAAATTCTCGTTGTTTTCATGCAATTCCCTACGGAAAGCCGTTTTCATACCTTTCCCGGATTGCGCGTCTTAGCTGATCTTTTTCAGGAGGCCTCCATGGCACCTCGCGTTCTCGTATCCGACGAATTGTCGGAAACCGCCGTCCAGATCTTCCGTGACCGCGGCGTCGAAGTCGATTTCCAGCCGCAGCTTGGCAAGGACAAGGACAGGCTGTTCGAAATCATTGGCAATTACGATGGTCTTGCCATCCGTTCCGCCACCAAGGTGACGGAGAAGATCATCGAAGCGGCCAAGAACCTCAAGGTTGTCGGCCGCGCAGGTATCGGGGTCGACAATGTCGATATTCCGGCCGCCTCGCGCCGCGGTATCATCGTCATGAACACGCCCTTCGGCAATTCGATCACCACGGCCGAACACGCCATCGCGCTGATGTTTGCCGTTGCCCGTCAGCTTCCGGCCGCGGATGCCTCGACGCAGGCCGGCAAGTGGGAAAAGTCGAAGTTCATGGGTGTCGAAATCACCGGCAAGACGCTCGGCATCATCGGTGCCGGCAACATCGGCTCCATCGTCATTGCCCGCGCCCTCGGCCTGAAGATGCATGTTCTGGCCTATGACCCGTTCCTGTCGAAGGAGCGCGCCGAGGAAATGGGCGTGACCAAGGTCGAGCTCGACGAGCTCTTCGCCGGTGCCGACTTCATCACGCTGCACGTGCCGCTGACCGACAAGACCCGCAACATCATCGACGCCTCTGCCATCGCCAAGATGAAGCAGGGAGTGCGCATCATCAACTGCGCCCGCGGCGGCCTGGTTGACGAGGCAGCCCTTGCTGCCGCCATCAAATCAGGCCATGTCGCCGGCGCCGCCTTCGACGTCTTCGAAGTCGAGCCGGCCAAGGAAAGCCCGCTCTTCGGCCTGCCGAACGTCGTCTGCACGCCGCATCTCGGCGCCTCGACGACCGAAGCCCAGGAAAACGTCGCCCTGCAGGTCGCCGAGCAGATGGCGGATTACCTCGTCAAGGGCGCGGTCTCGAACGCCATCAACATGCCCTCGATCACGGCTGAAGAAGCGCCGATCCTGAAGCCGTTCATCAAGCTTGCCGACGTTCTCGGCGCCTTCGTCGGCCAGGTCACGGACGATCCGATCAAGGAAATCGAGATCCTCTATGACGGCGTCACCGCCAACATGAACACTAAGGCGCTGACGAGCGCGCTGCTTGCCGGCTTGATCCGCAATCAGGTTGCCGACGTCAACATGGTTTCGGCGCCGATCATGATCAAGGAAAAGGGTATCGTTCTTGCCGAAGTGAAGCGCGACAAGACCGGCGTCTATGACGGCTACATCAAGCTGACTGTTACCACCGACAGCATGAGCCGCTCCGTTGCCGGTACCGTCTTCTCGGACGGCAAGCCGCGCTTCATCCAGATCAAGGGCATTAACCTTGACGCCGATGTCGGCAATCACATGGTCTACCTCGCCAATACCGACGTTCCCGGCATGATCGGCTTCATCGGCACGACGCTCGGTTCCGCCGGCGTCAACATCGCCAACTTCCAGCTCGGCCGCGACAAGCAGGGTGGCGATGCCATCGCGCTTCTCTATGTCGACGGTCCGATCAGTGATGAGGTGCTCGGCAAGCTGACGGCGCATCAGGCGATCCGTCAGGCAAAGCCGCTGGTATTCAACGTCGATTGAGCCTGCCCGCCCTGAAGAAGGGCGGCAGCTATAGAATTCGCTCCTCCCAAGAGCCAATCCGAAAGCCCGACGCGACATAAGTTGCGCCGGGCTTTCTTCATGGTTGTGAGGGTTGTGGATAAGCCCGGTGCACAGGCTATCGGGGGCGATGAAACGCGCCTATCTCTATGTCATGGAGGCTTTGCGGAAGAACATCCTCGGGGAAGGAATGGGCACGCCGATCGAATGGCTGGCGAAACCCGTTTCCGTGGCGATCGTGCTCTTTGCGCGAGCAATTACCGCCGTTCGGGCGATCTGGCCCGAAAGTGGCATGCAAACCCGCCGCTGCGTCTATTTCGCCAATCACTCCAGCCATGGCGATTTCATCCTGATCTGGACTGTCCTGCCGCCACGATTGCGCCGCCGCGTACGCCCGGTGGCGGGCGCCGATTATTGGCTGAAATCGCCGCTGAACAGCTTCATCGGCCGGGACGTCTTCAACGCCGTGCTGATCGAACGGGATCGTGAAGCGCGCAAGGAAGATCCGGTCACGCAGATGACGCAGGCGCTCGATGCCGGCTCCTCGCTGATCCTGTTTCCGGAGGGCACCCGTAATCTCACCGAGCAGCCGTTGCAACCCTTCAAGAGCGGGCTTTTCCATCTTGCGCAGGCTCGCCCTGATATCGATCTCGTGCCCGTCTGGATCGACAATCTCAATCGCGTCATGCCCAAGGGCGAGTTCGTACCCATTCCGCTGATCTGCACGGTCACCTTCGGCGAGGCGCTGCATATCGGCGAGACCGAAGAGAAGGCGGAGTTTCTGGCGCGAGCCGAAGCGGCGCTGCTGGCGCTGGCGCCCAAGCGGGCGGGGGACTGAGCATGGGCGCGGCAAGTGCGGATCTGATCCACCTCGTTCTTGGCATTTTCGGCGTTCTGATTGTCGCCTCCGTCATCGGCTACGTGCTGGAGCGGCGGCTGTCGCCTGACGGATCGAATGCTGCGATCGAAAATCTGAATGCGCGCATCAAGGCCTGGTGGGTGATGGTGGTGCTGATCGGCATCGCCTTCATTGCAGGGCGCGCCGGCGTCATCCTGCTCTTCGCCTTCTGCTCCTTTGCGGCGTTGCGAGAATTCATGACGCTGATCAACACGAAGCGGGCGGATCACTGGGCACTTGCCGCGGCCTTCTTTGTGGCCTTGCCGCTGCAATATTATCTGCTCTGGGCCGAGCAATATGGCATCTATTCGATCTTCATCCCCGTTTACGCCTTCCTCTTCATGCCGATCATCGCGGTGCTGCGCGGCGACACGGAGCGGTTTCTGGTGCGGATCGCCGAGGTGCAATGGGCGCTGATGATCTGCGTCTTTTGCGCCTCGCATGTGCCGGCGCTGCTGACGCTGCACATTCCGGGCTATGAAGGCCGCAATGTGCTGCTGATCGCTTTTCTGGTCATCGTCGTGCAGCTCAGCGACGTCCTGCAATATGTCTGGGGCAAGTCGTTCGGGAAAACGAAGATCGCGCCGCGCCTGTCGCCATCGAAGACGGTGGAGGGTTTCGTCGGCGGCGTCATCAGCGCTTCGCTGATCGGGGCGGCGCTCTGGTGGGTGACGCCGTTCACGCCGCTGCAGGCCGGACTTCTCGCCTTCGTCATCACGCTCATGGGTTTCTTCGGCGGGCTCGTGATGTCGGCGATCAAGCGGGATCGTGGCGTCAAGGATTGGGGCCATCTGATCGAGGGGCATGGCGGGCTGATCGACCGTCTGGACTCGGTCGTCTTTTCCGCGCCGATTTTCTTCCATCTCGTGCGCTACTGGTGGTCACTGTCATGACAGGAAAGCTGAAAGCGCTTGCCGGCAGCAGCATCGTGCACGTGCTTTTCGCCTTCCTCGCCATGGGCGGCTGGGCTTTCTTCGCCAACCGTATGCACCCGATGCCGAGGCCACTGATCGCGGGCTTCGTGCAGGGTGTGCTTTCGGGCTGCCTGACGCTGTTCCTGAAATCCGTGGTCGAAGCTTTATCGCGGCGGTTCGGCAGCTCTACGCGCCTTTGGGCGCCGCCGCTGATCGCCTGCCTCGGCTCGGCAACGATCCTAGTTGTCATCCATGCGCTGAGTGGCACGCCGGAGATCCTGAAGACTATTGCCGTACCGTTGCTGGTCTCTTCAAGCTATGCAGCGATCTACAATTATTCGATATCGGGCGGAAGGCCGCGAAGTCATGAGGGGTGAGGGCGTATGACCGGCGAGGGAACAGGCGACAGGCGGCCGCTGGCGAGCCGCAACACGCGGTGGGCACAGGCACTGGCGCGGCGCATGACCGGGCTTTCGGTGACGCCAAATCAGATATCTCAGGCGAGCATGCTCATGGCAGCTTTGGCGGGAGCATCATTCTGGTTCTCCGGCGTCGCTGGCGGCGAGGGCGCGCGAGTGATCTTGCTGATCCTCGCCGCCTTGTTCTGCCAGTTGCGTCTGCTCTGCAATCTGCTTGATGGCATGGTGGCGGTCGAGGGCGGGAAAGGTGAGGCTGATGGACCGTTCTGGAACGAATTTCCGGATCGCATTGCTGATATCCTCATCTTTGCGGGTATCGGCTATGGCATTGCGATGCCGGGCCTCGGTTGGGCCGCCGCCGCCTTTGCTGTACTGACCGCCTATGTCCGCGAGCTTGGCCGTGCCACCGGCAATCCCAGCGATTTCGGCGGTCCGATGGCCAAGCAGCATCGCATGGCGGTCGTGACGGCTGCGGCTTTGCTTTCGATTATCGAGGCGTTATGGAGCGGCGGCAGCTGGATTTTGACGATCGCGCTCTGGATCGTCGCCATCGGCTCGGCGGTCACGGTATTGAGACGTAGCCGCAATCTGATCCGGCATTTGAAGGCAAAGGGATGATTCGCGATTTCGCCCACCCCTTGCATGGGTTGGCAATCCTTTCTATATCCGTCCACAATTGAGGCTGGCTGCAAAGAGCGGCTAAAGGCCCTGTGTAATGAAAATTTGCCGCTTTTGCATGGCATCCGGCGGCAGCAAGTATGATCCTGAAAAGTGTGCAGCGGTTTTTGGATCAGATCATGCGCAATGAAATCGTGAGAGCGTGACAACATTTCGGAGAAACGTCTCCCGCTCGGCAGCATCGAAGATCGTTCAAGACTGGCGGCAACAACCGTGAATACACTGGATTTTGACAAGAGGCCGGAAGATACCCGCGTCGTCGTCGCCATGTCGGGCGGTGTCGACAGCTCCGTCGTCGCCGGCATTTTGAAGCGGCAGGGCTATGATGTGCTCGGCATCACGCTGCAGCTCTACGACCATGGCGCTGCCGTGCATCGCGCCGGCTCCTGCTGCGCCGGTCAGGATATCGACGATGCACGCCGTGTCTGCGAAACGCTCGGCATCCCGCACTATGTACTCGACTATGAAAAGCGCTTCCGCGAGACGGTGATCAATCCTTTCGCAGAAAGCTATGTGGCCGGCGAAACGCCGATCCCCTGTGTTGCCTGCAACCAGACGGTCAAGTTTGCCGATCTTCTGCTGACTGCCAAGGAACTCGGCGCCGATGCGCTGGCGACCGGCCATTATATCCGCTCGCGCCCGAATCCATCTGTGGAGCACCCAACTCGCCGCGCCCTCTATCGCCCGGCCGATGCCGATCGCGACCAGAGCTATTTCCTCTTCGCCACGACGCAGGAGCAGATTGATTATCTGCGCTTTCCGCTCGGCGGCATGCCCAAGGCCGAGACGCGCGCGCTTGCCGAAGAGATGGGCCTCGTCGTCGCCAAGAAGGCCGACAGCCAGGACATCTGTTTCGTGCCGCAGGGCAAATATTCCGATGTCATCGCCAAGCTGAAGCCGAATGCGGCGCTTGCCGGCGAGATCGTGCACCTCGACGGCCGCGTGCTCGGCCAGCACGAGGGCATCCTGCATTACACGATCGGCCAGCGTCGGGGTATCGGTGTTGCCACAGGCGAGCCACTTTACGTCGTCTATCTCGACGCCCGCTCGCGCCGCGTCATCGTCGGTCCCAAGGAGGCGCTGGAAACGCACCGCGTCTATCTGCGTGATGTCAACTGGCTTGGCGACGAACCGCTGGAGCAGGCCGCTTTCGGCGAGGGCTTTGCCTGTTTCGCCAAGGTCCGCTCCACCCGCGCGCCGTCGCCGGCTGTACTGCATGCCGATGCCAGCGGCATCTATGTCGACCTCACCGTCGGTGAGGCAGGCGTGGCTCCCGGCCAGGCCTGCGCGCTCTATTCGGCACCCGGTGATGACGCCCGCGTCTATGGCGGCGGCTTCATCGAGCGTTCGGAACGCGAGCCGATGGCGGAGGCGTCGTTGAAGGCGCTGCTGACAGGTCCTGTCGCCGCCTGAGAGCAGGCGGCGTCGGCATCAAGAGAAAGCACTGATTTTTCCAAATCATCCGCTTGACACCATGCCGAACCGCACCTTATAAGCCGCTCAACCGACGAGCTAGCGCTTTCGAGCGGCGGTTCGTTTGACCTTTGCATTTGATGTTCAACATCAAATGTGGCGTGGCGGAGTAGCTCAGTAGGTCAGAGCAGAGGAATCATAATCCTTGTGTCGGGGGTTCAAATCCCTCCTCCGCTACCAGAACTTCCAAAGTGTTGAAAGCTCTCGTGATCGCAAGCTCTTAGCGACCTGCATGGCGTGCTTGTTCCTATAGGCTCGGAAGCTAAACCACTTCGACACTTGAGAGGACCTGATTCAGGAGCCAGCTGCTCCAATCCCTTTGGGGCCGTCGAGCCGGGTTACGTTGTCATCCAAGGTTCGCACCGCTGTTGCCAGCGTCGCCAGTGCCGACATCATGAGGGCATAGTCTTGGCCTTCTTGGGATTTTGATTGGGACAGAGCAAGAGCGCGATCATGCAGCTGTTGGCCGATTGTATCGAGCCGATCGATGGTTTCCTGGTTCATAGCCGTCTCCTTCACAGGCCAATTCGGCAGAGGTGCCATATGCCAATGCATGGTGCGGCTTATTTGTTCCGGGCGAACCTTATCGACGCGCGGTAACTGTAACCGGTATACCGCCCAACTTTGACGGGGAGCTATTTCGGATATTCATCCGGACGCCCATAGGAGTTGTGGGCGAGAGTGCCCTCACACAAACTCGACGCCCATGCTGTTGATTTTGCGCCAGCGTACTGCACATGCCATCAATCTCTCGTCCGAAAGTTGCAGGTCGAAGGTGTTGGGTGCTGCGAGAGGATTTTCGATTTGGATCAGGGCGCCGGTATCGGACAGGTTTCGCACGAGGCAATCGAAGACCGAATGTCCATCGTTGAAGATAATTTTTGCGCCGAGAAGCGTTCGCTTTCGGGTCGCTACCCGGCCTTCGGGTGAGAATGCCGTCATGGGATTGGCTCCTTGACTTTTGTTTTTGCTAATATGGCATGTTCTAATATCCAAGAGATTAAAGAGAACCCGCAAATTGAGCACTTTCCACTTACTAGGGTGGTCGGGAGGCTAGTCCAAGTGTTGGGTGAATGCCCGTCGGTCGGAGCTTGGCGCAGCCGGAATGCATTGGCACTTCCCCATTCCCGAGAGGCCATCCTTCGGCACGCTTTCCGTTGAAAATATCTCGGCAGAGCCGGATGGACGACGTCGCCGGCGAACAACCCGCCGTCATTTGCGTTGTATTTTCAAATGGCCCATGGAAATCCACGCGACATATCTTGCAAGACGAAACCTGCTCTGGCACCGTGCTGCCATAGGGGATCGGGATTTTCAATGAAACTGTTTTTGGCGGCGGCCACCATGCTGGTGGGCGCCAGTTCCGCGATGGCGGCAGACGATGCCGTGAACAATGCGTTCCGGGTCTGCAAGATGATCGACAATACGGGCTTGTTTACAGCGCCGTGCCAGGTGTCCAGCCGCAGGTACGCCGTCATGGCGACAATAGATCTGCCGAGCGCCGACGCCAGAAAGGCCTGCGCGCAGATTACCGGCGTGGTTTCGTCAAAGGGGCTCCATTTCCCTGGAGGAGAATGGACCGTGCAGATCAAGTCACCCACCAGCGGCGACAAATCCATCGCATTTTGCAGATTGCCGAAATAGAGCAACTCTAGGAAAACTGATTAAAGGTTTTCCGTCCGGAACCGCGAAAAAACAAAGAGATAGAGTGTTCTCGCGATTCAATAAAAAGCGGAGGGGCTCTAACGTCGTCAGGCCGAGGCGTTCAGTTCCTCTTCGGCATAGGTAAGCTGCAGTTCCATCTGCACCGCATGCATGAAGAGGCCTGCTTGCCGCGAGATTTCGCCGTCTTCCACTCCCTGTTCGCGCAAGGCGTTGGCAAAGATTGCCATTTCCGAACGCCAGAAGCGGTTTGCCGCTTCGCCATTTAGCTGCTGAAGGGCTGCGGCACATCGCCTGACATCACTGGTACGCCTGTCGGCCGGGAATGGTAGAAGCGACATATTCTCTCCGTCATTGGCAGGGCGAATCGCCTGCCTCTGTTGGCAAGATCGCCGGCACTCGTTCACAAAAAGTGAATAATGTCAGAGAGATCCCGCATGCCGCGGGAAGGGCGGGATGATTTCATTGCATGACGGATATGCCAGCCTCCCGTGCAGCCTTGATCAAGGCCTCCCTTACGGCTTCGGCGGGGACGGCTCCAAGCATCGCTTCGAGGCAGATCCGCACTGCCGCGACATATTCCTCGCCATTTTCCACCGGCCAATATTCCAGCAGCAACTCCGCCGCCTGATGCACTGAATTGATACGGCGGGTTCCGCCGTTCTCTCCCATGACAAGCGTGATAGCCGGAAATGGGCGTAAAGTGTTTCGTTTCAAAACGTATTACCTCCGAAACATTCATGCTTCGGTAAGACTGCAAGAAGCGTTCCGGACCGTAAGTCTTGCCCGACGCCTTCGCATTTGGGCCGCCATCAAAGCCCCGCGAAAACCGCGAGGATCTGACAGCGGTTTGAGAATGGATTGAACGTCGCGAGAGCTCTAATCCAATACGTTCGCTTCCACGCAGGCTGCGATGAACATCTTCCTGGCTTTATCACTCAGCAGGGGATCGATATCGGCTTGGAGGCAGAGGCTTCGGGCGGAATCATATTTTTCGCCTCTGATGGCCGGCCAACGGAAAAGAAGGTGATTGTGGGCTTCCCTAGGGCTTCGGACGGCCTCGGGCATTCCATAGCCGATGCGCAAATAGACTGGCTCGTGCCAGCGGCCATCGCCGGCACTAAAAATACTGGTCATTTCGATGATGCTCCGAAATTGCATCCCCCAACTCCTGCCGGGGCAAAAAGTTTCGCAATATCCGGAAAATTAGTCATTCTGCGCGGGAAAGCGGTCCGATCATACGGCAATAACCGGGAGGACGGTCATCCGCGACAGTGCCGCGATTGGTGCGCCCAGTCGCGCCGGCTGGTTCGCTGAACCATTCCATAACGAGACATGCGGCATGTCCCGTCCCCGAATGGATGAAAGAGGGCGATCGTTTTTACTGAACGACCGGCATTTCCAGAGGGACGCCAGCCTCGGATGCCGCGGCGACAAAGCTGTTGCGGGCCTCCAGTGATTGTCCCTGACCTCTTTCGACGTCGGCACAGATTTGCAGTGCCATCATGAACGCCTTGCCCTCCGCGACGGGCCATGCGTTCAGCAGCATGTTCAGCGCTTCTTTCGTGTTCGCGACCGTATAGACTTTTCCGGTACGCTTGCAGATGACCATGATGGGATTATTCCAGTCTTTATTATTCATGGCACGGGGCTCCGATCCGACGCGGCCGCAATTAACGCTACGGTGCGTGAAATCTCAAGTTAATTTCAAGACCATATCTGGAGCAGTGCGGAATTGTTTCAATCGTCGGGAAATCAATTCGAGTGCCGGCGTGATCAACTTTCGAGCCGTAACTTTCGATAGGATGTTTTTCACAGAAAATCATCGCACGGAGATTACATGCGCGGGGCAATGAGGTCATAAAAGACTTATCGCGCGGCATGACCGGGAGAGGATGATGGGAAGCTTTGCGGAGATCAGGGAGCGCGCCGAGAAGCGCAAGGGCGGCGCCGATGGACTGAGGGCGCTGATGCCCAGAATGCCGAACCATGAAGCGCTGCGTACGCTGCCCGACGATCGGATATTGTCGGAAATGACGCGCTACATCTTCTATGCGGGTTTCGTGCGCAACGTCATCGATTCAAAATGGACGGGCTTCGAAGCCGCTTTTTCCGGCTTCGATCCCGCCTTCCTCAATCTTGCACCGGACGATTACTGGCATGATCTGACCTCCGATGTCCGCGTCATCCGCAATGGCGCCAAAATCATGTCGGTCAGGGCCAATGCGCAGTTCGTCCGCCGGCTTGCCGACGAGCATGGCAGCGCCGGCCGCTTCTTCGCCGATTGGCCGATGGACGACCAGATCGGCCTGCTGGCTCTTCTGGACAAGCAGGGCAGCCGGCTCGGCGGTATGACCGGACAATATCTGCTGCGCGCAATCGGCCGCGACAGCTTCGTCATGAGCCATGACGTTCTCGTCTGCCTGCGGCTTGCGGGGGTGCCCGTTTCGGAAAGCAAGCCCACCAAGAAGGATCTGCGGCTGATTCAGGATCAGTTCAATGCCTGGCACGCGGAGACGGGCCTGCCGCTCACCCATCTCTCGCGCATTTGCGCCTTCTCTGTCGGAATGCCAGGGGAGGAGGACGAGGCCTGATTGATCTCATCCATCGAATGATATTGGATCGCCTCGGGATACAGGAGGAGCAGAATGACGACCGACAGCAGACCCTTGGCCATCAGCGCGCCGGAGCCGCGCTCGCTTGAGCTTATCTTCACCAAGGAAGCACTGGCGCTCCTTCGCTCGAAATACCGCATCGTCGAAACGGATCCTGACGATGTCGCGGGATTAGGGGATGATGTGCTCGGCGAGGCGCGCTATATCATTGGCCAGCCGCCCTTGTCGAAGGAGACGCTCGACCGCATGACGCAGCTGCGTTGCATTCTGAATGTCGAGAGCAACCTCATCAACAATATGCCCTATGAAGTGCTCTTTGAACGCGGCATCCATGTCGTCACCACAGGTCTCGTCTTTGCCGAACCGGTTGCCGAAATCGGCCTTGGGTTTGCGATAAGCCTGGCGCGAGGCATCGCCGATGCCGATCTTGATTTCCGCGAGGGCAGGGAGCTTTGGGGCGGCGATGGCAATGCCAGCGCCCGGCTGCTTTCGGGCAGCGATATCGGTATCGTCGGTTTCGGCGATCTCGGTAAGGCGCTGAACCGGGTTCTCTCCGGCTTCCGTGCCAATATCAGGGTGTTCGATCCCTGGATGCCGCCATCGATCCTGAGAGAGCATGGCGTGCAGCCCGCCGGGCTGGACGAGGTGCTGTCCGCCAGCGATTTCGTCTTCGTTGTTGCCTCCGTCACCAGCGAGAACAAGGGTTTTCTCGGCGCTGAGGCTTTCGCGAGGATGCGCAAGGGTGCAGCCTTCATCCTGCTCAGCCGGGCCGATGTCGTCGATTTCGATGCGCTGATGGCGGCGGTCGCATCCGGCCATATCGTGGCGGCGAGCGACGTCTATCCTGAGGAGCCGCTCGGCCTCGATCACCCCGTGCGCAAGCTCAAGGGCTTTCTGCGCTCGGCCCATCGTGCCGGCGCGCTCGACAGCGCCTTCAAGAAAATGGGCGACATGGTGCTGGAGGATATGGATCTGATGGATCGCGGCCTGCCGCCAATGCGCTGCAAGCGGGCCGAACGGGAAACGGTGTCGCGCATGCGTTCAAAGCCTGTGACGCGCAACTGACGGTGGTCGCACGAGGCATGAAACGGCAGGTGCATTTCCGACTCGACTCATCTATCTCTCCCCCATAGCGTGCAGATGGGGATATCGATGGCAAACCGGGAAATCGACATAGCATCCGTGGCGAACAAGGGTCGCGTTACGGCATTCATCGGCATCATCGCCGTGATAGCCGTGCTGATGCTCGTCTTCAGTTCGTGGTACACGATTGATCAGGGCGAGCGCGGCGTCATTCTGCGCACCGGTGCCATGGTCGGCACGGCGGAACCGGGTTTGCATTTCAAGTTGCCCTGGATCGAGACCGTCGTCAAAATCCCGGTGACCCAGCAGGTCACCTATTGGACCTGCCAGAACGGCTCGAACTGCCAGGCCAACGAGCATCAGCAGATGCAGGCCTATTCGCAGGATCAGCAGCCGGCGGATATGCGCGTCACCATCTCCTGGCATGTGCCGGCGGATGCTGTGGAACATGTCTATTCGGAGTTCGGTTCGCTCGGCAATCTGGAATCACGGCTGATCGCACGGCGAGCTCCTCAGGATGTAAAGACCGTATTCGGCAAATTCACCGCCGCCTCCGTCATCCAGAACCGGGCGCAGTTCAACACCGACGTCCAGGCGGCGATCGAGGCAGGCATTCAGGGTCCGGTACAGATCGACAGCGTGCAAGTCGAGAATATCGATTTTTCGGATGCCTATGAGAACAGCATCGAGCAGCGCATGCTGGCGGAAGTCGAAGTACAGAAGCTGCGGCAGAATGCGGAGCGCGAGAAGGTGCAGGCGCAGATCACCGTAACACAGGCCCAGGCCGCAGCGGACGCCCGTCGCGCCGATGCGCAGGCCCAGGCCGACGCCGTGAAGCTGCAGGCGGAAGCCGAGGCCGAAGCGATCCAGCTCCGCGGCGACGCCGAAGCGAAGGCAATCAAGGCCCGGGGCGATGCATTGCGCGACAATCCGAACCTGATTTTCCTCACACAGGCGGAAAAGTGGAATGGTCAATTACCGACCACCATGCTGCCGAACGCTTCGGTGCCGATGCTTAATCTCGATCAGCGCCAGAGTGCCACCACGTCGGCGGAGCATGAATAGCATCGATTGCGCGTGATCAGGGAGCCGAGCTAGCGGCGGTCGAGCCGGTTGGCTAAGCGATCGCCCAGCCATTGCATGCCGCAGACCAGAATGATCAGTACGACGACGACGGCGATCATGACGCCGGTTTCGAAGCGCTGGTAGCCGTAGCGGATCGCAAGGTCGCCGAGGCCGCCGCCGCCGATGGTACCCGCCATCGCGGAAGCCCCGATCAGAGTCACCAGCGTCACCGTGAAGCCGGCGACGATGCCGGGCATGGCCTCGGGCACCAGCACTTCGCGGATGATCGTCCAGCGATTGCCGCCCATGGCGCGCACCGCATCGATCAAGCCGCGATCGACTTCACGCAGCGAGACCTCGGCGATACGGGCATAATAAGGGATCGCGGCGATGGTCAGCGGCACGATCGCCGCCGTTGTGCCGAGCGCCGTGCCGACGATCAGCCGTGTCAGCGGGATGAGGGCAATCAGCAGGATGACGAAAGGCACGGCGCGGAAGCCGTTGACGAGCGCGGCAAGGACGCTGTTGATCGCAGGCTGCTCGGCAATGCCGCCGCGACCGGTGACGACGAGGGCGAGGCCGAGCGGCAGGCCGATGACCAGGGAAAGGAGGCCGGACGCAGCCGTCATCCAAATCGTCTCCCAGAAGGAGCGCCAAAGCAGGCCGAGGATCACATCAGTTGTCATAGCCTAAAACCTCCACCCGGGCGGAGCGGGCTTTCAGAAAATCGCTGACCTGCGCCGGCAGATCCGGATCGCGCGTCGGGACGGCGACGAAGAAACGGGCAACGGGTTGGTTCTGGATGTGGTCGATGCCACCGTGAACCAGGCGAAAAGAGCGCGGCAGGGCAGCCGAGAGTTCTGCAAACAATGCCCCTTGCGCGGCCGGACCGGCAAGATCGACGCTGAGGATCGCTTCGACGCCTGACGTCGGCGATAGGCGGGCGGCGATGTGCTCGGGAAGCTGCGGGCGGATGCCGCCGAGCAGGCTTGCCGTGATCTCCGTTTCGGGGTTGGCGAAGACCGTCCATACGGAGCCGTCCTCGACGATCCGTCCGGCATCGATGACCGCGACGCGGTCTGCGATCGAGCGCACCACTTCCATCTCGTGGGTGATGAGTAGGATCGTCAGGCCGAGCTTGCGATTGATATCCTTCAGCAGTGCGAGGATCGACCGCGTCGTTTCCGGATCGAGCGCCGACGTTGCTTCGTCCGACAGCAGAAGCGCCGGGCGGGCAGCTAGTGCGCGGGCAATACCGACACGCTGTTTCTGGCCGCCGGAGAGGGCGGCGGGATAGGCTTTTGCCTTATCGGCGAGGCCGACAAGATCAAGCAGCTCGCGCGCCCGTTGCAGCCGTTCGGCCTTGGCCACCCCCTCGATCTTCAGCGGTAGGGCGATGTTTTCCTCGACGGTCTTTGCGGACAACAGATTGAAATGCTGGAAGACCATGCCGATGCGGCGACGTAGCGGCTGCAGTTCCTTTTCCGAGAGGCGTGCGATGTCGCGGCCTTCGATATGGATCTCGCCGCTATCGGCGCGCTCCAGCCCGTTCAGGCAACGGATCAGCGTCGATTTACCGGCGCCACTGCGGCCGATGATGCCGACGATCTCGCCACGGCGCGCGGTCAGTGAAATTCCATCAAGCGCAGGCGTCGTGCCGAACCGGCGGCGAACATCGACCAGGCGGACGATTTCGTCGCCCACCGCTCGTTCGGGCGGCGCCTGTCCGTCGATTGATGTGGCCGGGATGAAGGAATTCATGTCTGCTTCCCAATCTTCTTTTTGCGTTCGGCGCGGGTTGAGCGTGGCTTTAAACATCAAAGGCGGCCCGGGCAAGATACCCCGGCCGCCTCGCCGCTCAGCGCGGTCCCCGCGCCGCCTTTACATCAATAGGCGCTGATGCCCGTTCCCTTGTAAACCTTGTCGAACTCTGCCTTGACGGCGTCATTCTGGTAAGCCGCAACCAGCGTCTTAACCCAGGCCTCATTCTCGCTGCCCTGCTTGACGGCGATAAAGTTGCGGTAGGGGTTGCCGTCGATCGGCTCCTGCGCAATGCGATCCTTCGGGGTCAGGCCGCTCTTCAGCGCCCAGTCGGTGTTGACGACGGCTGCGTCCAGGTCGTCGATCGAGCGGCCGACGATGCCGGCGTCCAGTTCCTTGATCTCGACGTTCTTGGGGTTTTCAACGATGTCGGCGGTTGTCGCGAGAATGCCGGTGCCATCCTTGAGCTTGATCACGCCTTCGTTCTGCAGCACGCGCAGTGCGCGGCCCTCGTTGGACGGATCGTTCGGTACGCCGATGACCGCACCCTTCGGAAGCTCTGCCACGGTCTTGTATTTCTTGGTGTAGAGGCCGATCGGCCAGACGCCGGTATAGCCGACGCTGACAATGTGGTAGCCGTGCTGCTTGATCTGATTGTCGAGGTAAGGCTTGTGCTGGAAAGCGTTGGCATCGATTTCGCCGCGCTCGAGGGCTTCGTTCGGCTGGGTGTAGTCGTTGAAGACGACCGTCTCGATCTTCAATCCTTTCTTGGCGGCTTCAGCAGTCACGACACGCCAGACATCTTCGTCTTCACCGCTGATGATGCCGACCTTGATTGTCTTGTCTGCCGCGAAAGATGGCGTAGAAGTCGCCGTCCAGCCGAAAACGGCGACAGCGGAGGCGAGGATGGCAGCAAGGCCGGCGCGGCGGGAAAGGCGCAGCGCGTCGAAACCTCTAGAAAGCTTTTCAGTCATGGGAAATCCTGTTCCTGATGATCGAGATCAATATCTCGTGACGGCTTAATCATCTCAGACGCGTGTTCGCGCTGCCAAGCAGGATCATGCGTTGTGCGCCGCACTTCTGAAAAACTCTTTTCAGTGCGGTGCAAAGCGCAAACTAATTTTCTATAAATATTGTGGATTATTTATGCGGCAAATAAGATTTTGCCTGAAAAATGTGCAGATTAACGATGGATCGGGTCCTTCCAGAGGACTTCTTCCGGTTTTTCCACCGGTTCGATATCCAGATTGACAACGACCGGTTCCTGCCCGGAGCGAACGAGAACACATTCCAGCGTTTCATCGCGGCTGGCATTGATCTCCTGATGCGGCACGTAGGGCGGCACGAAGATGAAATCGCCAGGGCCGGCTTCGGCGACGAATTCGAGGTTGTCACCCCAGCGCATCCGGGCCTTGCCCTTGACGACGTAGATGATGCTTTCGAGGTCGCCGTGATGGTGAGCGCCGGTCTTGGCATTGGCGTGGATCGTCACGGTTCCCGCCCAGATCTTTTCAGCGCCCGCGCGCGCATGATTGATCGCGGTCGCGCGGTTCATGCCGGGGGTTTGTGCGGTATTCGGATCTAGCGCGTTGCCGGGAATGACCTTGATGCCGTGTTCGCGCCAATCGATGGGCTGAGGGTCGTGATCATGCCCGTCGTGATGCTGATGTTCATGATCGCCGCACATGGCGTTCCCTTTGCTCCTGGGAGAGATTCGCGCGCCTTTCCTCGGCACCCGGTAATTTCATACTACGCGAAGTCATTCAAAAATAAAGAGAATTACAGAAAATTCTTAAAGAGGCTTTTCAAGTCGAGATTAATCTATAGACTTGATCAAGTTAAATGACCGGTGGGAACATTTCGTGTGTGTCCCGCGTTGCGCCGGTCACGAGATGGTTTGCCGCGCCACGCCCCGTTCTTCCGGCGCGCCAAGCTGACGAAGCAGCGCTTGGGTCTCGGAGGAGAGACCATCCAATTTCATACATGCGCCGGACTTCCAATTGAAAGGAGACAGACATGTCGAATGCCTTGCCGCCCCTTCATGAGGGTCATGCACCCATCACCCTGCAGCAGCTCTTCCGCGAAGCGCTCTATGCCTTCGAGGAATGGGACAGCGAAGTAACCGAACCGATCGTGACGTTCGAAGGACGCATCCATCCCATCAGCGTTGTGTTCGAAGCGATGCGCGAATGCACAGACATTGTGCCCAACAACATTGTCTCGGCCGTAACCGAGCGGCTAACCAAGCCCTGGGAGGGCGAAGGCCCGCTTGACACGATGACCTTTTCGACGGCTGCCCGCGTGATGGGCGTTCTCGTTCGCAAAAGGCTGCTCGCCGCGAATAACGGCCTCAACGTTGCCGCCCTTGCTGCAGACGCTCAGACGACGGAAAAATCCGATCGCTGAAAAGCGAAAGACCGTTTAAGGAAGGCCCGCCGGCACGCCCGCGGGCCTTCTGCATTTTCAGCGTTTGCGGACATCGAATTCCGGATCGACGGGGATCTGCATCGCCGTGACCAGATGGTTCGTTTGTCCGGCAAGGCCGATCACCGCCAGCAGTTCGGCGTGCTGGGCATCGGTCATCCCTTTCGCCTTCGCGGCAGCCGTATGGGAATGGATGCAATAGCTGCAGCCATTGGCGGTGGAGACGGCAATGTAGATCATCTCGCGCACCAGCGGATCGAGCGCGCCTTCCGTCATCATGACAGCTTTCAGCCCTTCCCAGGTGCGCTTCAGCAGTGCCGGGTCGTTCGCCAGGCCGCGCCAGAAATTATTGACGAAATCGGATTTTCTCACTGCGCGAATATCGTCGAACACCGCCTTCACGACCGGGATCGCCTCTGCCTCCGCATCATCGAGCAATTTAACCGTTGCCATTCCCTGCATCTCCTTCAGCAAATCCATTTGGGTCGGACAATAGCGCATTTTGTGGCGCTGGCGGCAGCATAGAGCCCGAATTCATGCTGTCTTTTTGATTGCAAAAATCATGCATATGTGAAAAAACTATTCACATAAGAAAAGTAGGGCTCTCTGCAGAAACGACGGCAGGGTTAGAAGGAGAGGCGCTTTGAGGACGCATCCGCCTATCCGCATCGGCAGGTGATTGCTGAAATTCGAATGTGCAGCTCGCATAATGTGACCCTCTGGGAGGAGTTCGACCTCGGGTTAGAGGTTGAGAGGTCGCGATGGATTTAGAAGGAGTTTTCCAATGACGCGCATCACCAATCTTCGCGTTTTCGATTTGCGCTTCCCGACATCGCAGAGCCTCGATGGTTCGGACGCGATGAATCCGGATCCGGATTATTCGGCAGCTTATGTCATCCTCGACACCGACAAGCCGGGCCTTGCCGGCCACGGCCTGACCTTCACCATCGGCCGCGGCAATGACATCTGCTGCATGGCAATCGAGGCGATGCGGCATCTGGTCGTCGGCACCGAACTTGCGACGGTTCTGGAAAACCCCGGCAAATACTGGCGGCATCTGACCAGCGACAGCCAGCTGCGCTGGATCGGCCCGGAGAAGGGGGCGATGCATCTGGCAACCGGCGCTGTCGTCAATGCCGTCTGGGATCTGCTCGCGAAAGAGGCCGGCGAGCCGGTCTGGCGGCTGGTTTCGGAGATGAATGCCGAACAGATCGCCGATATCGTCGACTATCGTTACCTGACCGATGTCCTGACCCGCGACGAGGCCGTTGCCATCCTGAAGAAGGCGGAAGCCGGCAAGGCCGCCCGAATCGCCACGCTCGAGCGCGAGGGCTACGCCTGCTACACGACATCAGCCGGCTGGCTCGGTTACGACGATGCCAAGCTGCGCCGCCTGTGCCAGGAGGCGATCGATGCCGGCTTCAACCATGTGAAGATGAAGGTCGGCCGTGATCTCGAAGACGATATTCGCCGTCTCACCATTGCCCGCGAGGTGATCGGCCCCGATCGTTACCTCATGATCGACGCCAACCAGGTCTGGGAAGTCAATCAGGCGATCGACTGGGTGAAGAAGCTCGCCTTCGCCAAGCCCTTCTTCATCGAAGAACCCACAAGCCCTGACGATGTTGCCGGACACCGCAAGATCCGTCAGGCCATCGGCCCGGTGAAGGTCGCGACCGGCGAGATGTGCCAGAACCGGATCATGTTCAAGCAGTTCATCGCCGAGGGCGCGATCGACATCGTGCAGATCGATTCCTGCCGCATGGGTGGCCTCAACGAAGTGCTGGCGGTGCTGCTGATCGCCGCCAAGTATGGGTTGCCGGTCTGGCCGCATGCCGGCGGCGTCGGTCTTTGCGAATATGTGCAGCATCTGTCGATGATCGACTATATCGTCGTATCCGGCACAAAGGATGGCCGCGTCATCGAATATGTCGATCACCTGCACGAGCATTTCATCGACCCCTGCATCATCCGCGATGCAGCCTATATGCCGCCGAGCCTTCCTGGCTTCTCGATCGAGATGAAACCGGAATCGATCGCGGAATATACGTTCAAGGGTTGAGCCCCAACTGTATTCGTCAACGCAAAAGCCCGCCAGATCGCGGGCTTTTGTCTTTCTGCTCAAGAGGTCGGTTTCAGGCGGACTTGTTGAGCCACTCTTGAATGACCGGCACATCGGCATCGTCAAACTCATGACCGGCGGGAACCGTTGCAAGTTCGACCTTTGCGCCGCCATCGCGCAGGCGTTCGGCCAATGGCTGAGCGTATGGGCCATACAGATCCTTCTTCCCCGCGACCACCAGCATATCGGCATCGGACATGTCAGCCACCGGCGGATTTTCGAGCACGGCCATCGAGCGTAGCAGCACGGCGCGGCGGATGAGATGCGGGTGCAGCGACAGCATGGCGTTCAGCAGGTTGGCGCCGTTCGAATAGCCGATATAGACGATGCGATCCGGATCGAGGCCATAGGCATGGATCGCGCCGTCGATGAAGGCAGCAAAGGCTTCGGCCTCGCTGGCGATATCCGCCTGATCGAAGGACATCGGCCCATTGCGGCGAAACCAGCGCGGCGCTCCTTCCTCCAGCGCACGGCCACGCACGCTGAGCAAGGTCGCATTGGGATCGATCTCGTGACCAAGCGGCAGCATCGTCGTTTCGTTGGCGCCGGAACCGTGCAGCAGAATGAAGACATTGCCGTTCGGCTCATCGGGTGTGAAGAAGCGATGGATGAAGGGCAGGTCGCGATAGATAACGCGCGGCTCTCCGGGCATGGAGAACTGCGGCAGGATCACGTTCAGCTCGGCCAGAAGCTTCGGATTGTCGCCGGGAGCGAAGAGGCGCGTGCCGAGCGCTGGTTCGTCCTCGTCGATCAACATGCCAGGCGCATCCGTGGCGAGTTCGAACACGATCTGGCCAGGTTCGCGGACATAGAGCGAGCGGAAATATTTGCGGTCATGCATCGTCGTCGGCCCGGAATCGATCGCCTGCAGGGCGGCGTGGACCGACTGCAATTCCGCATCGTCGGCGGCGCGAAAGGCGACATGATCGACCGTGCCCGTACCCGGGGCGCTCGCCCAGAAGCCGCGGGCATCGCGGATGTCGAGGATATCGCCAGGCTCCGAGACGAGTCGGCTGATCGCCCCGCTGGTAGTAAGCGGCCGGTAGTCGAAATGGTCGACCAAAATGGCCTGCGTCTCCTCGGGCGTTTCGCTGAATAGCGTTGCGCCGCGGACACGGCGGATCGCGTGCTCCTGCGGAATGGTGTCGCTTGCCCATGGAGCAGTTGCCTGCAGGGCATTGGTCCCGACAAGCTTGACGATGACACCGTCCGGATCCTTCAGCCGAAGTACAGGTTCGCCGAATTCCTCCGATGGGCCTTCCGGTTTGAGGCCGGCACTCAGGGCACGCGTCAGCCAGAAACCGATGCTGGCGGGATCGATGGCGAGAGAGATTTCGCCGATCTGCCCGACGCCGGCGCGGCCGGGCGAACCATCCTCCCAGACAAGGAAAGTAATCAGCGAGCCGGGCGAGCCCTTGGCGTCGCCATAGAGGAGATGAAGCTGGGTGGCGTCTTCAAAGCCGCCGGTGCGCTTGACTAGGCGCAGGCCGAGGAAGCCGACGTAGAAATCGACATTCGCCTGGACCTTGCGGGTGATCAGCGTGATGTGATGGATGCCGGCGACCATGGGATGCTCCAGATTGTTATTCGTTCTGGTCGCTATTTAGGTCGCCGCCACTGTTCAATGCAATGCACCGCCCGTGGAGGCACTGTTCACAAAAGACGCTATTGCCGCAGTTGGCGAGAGGCGAGCATCAGTGCTCGGCGAGGCTGTCTTCCGGTGATTTGCGGCGGTGGCCGCTGATTTCCGAACCGGCTGTGCGCGAGAAGCTGGCGTTCCAGATGACAGCGAGAAGCGCAATGGCCGTGACGACGATGAAGGCGACGGAGAAGTCGACCATCTCCGGCTTGGCGTGACCAAGGAACTGTGTCGAGCCATGCAGCGCCAAGGCGGCGACGCAGATGCCGAGAGACAGCATCAGTTGCTGGAAGGTCGAGTAGAAACTCGTCGCAATGCTCATGCGGTCGCGCTCGATCTCGTCATAGGCAATCGTGTTGTAGGCCGTGAACTGGAACGACATGAAGAAGCCGCAGAAGAACAGGATCACGAAGATGACAGGCAGCGGCCAATCCGGCTTGAAGATGGCGCACATGCCATAGCCGAGCGTGCCGATGAGGCCGAAGATGATAAGGGCGGTGCGGAAGCCGAGCGTGCGCAGGATGCGAACCTGAAAAGGCTTCATCGCCATGGAGCCGAGAGCGGTCGCAATGGCGATCTGGCCGGCAGCGGCGGCCGAAAGACCAAAGCCGAGCTGCAGCATCAGCGGGATCAGGAAGGGATGGGCGCCCTGGCTGATGCGCGTCAGCGAACCGGCGATGACCGAGGTGCGGAATGTCGGCACCTTCATCAAGGAGAAATCCATGATCGGCGAGGGATGCTTGCGGGCATGGCGCAGATAGGCGATGCCGAAGAGCAAGCCGACGGAGATGAGGAAGACAGCGAGATAGCCTTCGCCCTCGCGGCTCGACATTTCGAAGCCGAAGAGCAGCGATCCCAGCGAAATGCCCGAGAGGATAAAGCCGGAGAGATCGAAGCGGCCGGTGCGGGGGCCTTTTACCTCCTCGATGAACATCGTCACCAGAATGAAGCCGATGATGCCGATCGGCACGTTGATGTAGAAGATCCAGCGCCAGTCGAGATAGGTCACGAACAAGCCGCCGACCGGCGGGCCGAGAATGGGGCCGACGAGCGCCGGGATCAGCAGCCAGGACATGGCGTTGACCATATCCTTGCGGGCGACGCTGCGCATCAGCACGAGGCGACCGACGGGCAGCATCATCGCGCCGCCGAGACCCTGAAGGAGGCGCGCGATCACGAGGAAGAACAGGTTCGGCGCTTGCGCGCAGAGAAGCGAGCCAACAACGAAAACCGCGATAGCGGAGCGGAAGACTGTGCGCGATCCGAAGCGATCGGCGATGGCGCCGCTGGCGGGAATGAAGATCGCCAGGCTGAGGAGATAGGATGTCAGCGAGATACTCATAGCCGGCGCGCTGACGCCGAAGTCTCTCGCCATGGTCGGAAGAGCTGTTGCGAGCACGGTCGCGTCGAGCTGTTCCATGAACATCGCGCTTGCTACTATAAGCGCTACTACACGAAAATTCGGTGCGGCCCGCCGGGTGGGGGCGGCCTGAAATATCTGATCCGACATTGTCGGGGATCGCTCTCGATGGTGCGGTGGGGTCGTAAGACAGAACCGCAAGTCTGGTCATGGCGCGAAGGCCTATTTGAACGGCGGTTTGTATACTCCTGCTTGCACGCGATTGCTATATCAGAAATCGCAAATCCCATTCATGGGATGAAAAAAATGACGCACATGCAGGGGCAAACGGCATCAAATGAACGTGAGGTGAATGAATGGGCGCGATATCGCGCCGAAATGCTCACGCTTGGTTTTTTCGCGTAAAATAATGTGCTCGTCGTGATAGCCGTTAAGCCCGAAAAAGACCGGCGCTGCGATGGCGATACCGGTCTGATTCATGTTCTCAGACTTCCTGCGATCAGTATCCGGCTGCTAATCCGGAGCCGGCGCGGCTGTCCACGGCGCCGTTGTAGCGGGCACCACCGCCCTTGGCGATGTCGCTAAGGCTCTTGCCGCCGACAAGGATGCCGGCTGCCTGGCCCCACATCGGCCAGCTATTGTCCACCTGAACCGTGTAGCCCATGCCGGTCAGAAGCTTGATCGTATCGGGCGAAAGCGCACGCGGCTCGATGTAGACCTTATCCGGCAGCCATTGGTGATGGATGCGCGGAGCATCGATCGCCTCCTGAATGTTCATGCCGAAATCGATGACGTTGATGATCGCTTCCAGCGTGATGGTGATGATGCGCGAGCCGCCGGGGCTGCCGATCACCATGAAGGGCTTGCCGTCCTTGGTGACGATCGTCGGGCTCATGGATGAGAGCGGCGTCTTCTTTGGCTGAATGGCATTGGCCTCGCCCTGCACGAGGCCGTAAAGGTTGGGCACGCCGGGCTTGGAGGTGAAGTCGTCCATCTCGTTGTTCAAGAGGATGCCAGTGCCGGGTGCAACGACGCCGGCACCGAAGGAGCCGTTCAGCGTATAGGTGACGGCGACTGCATTGCCGTCATTGTCGATGATCGAATAATGCGTTGTTTCGTGGCTTTCGCCGAGGCCCTTGGGCATCAGATCCTTGGAGACGCCAGCCTTATAGGGCGAGATGCCGTCGCGGATCTTCTGGGCATAGGCCTTATCGAGCAGCTTGCTGACGGGGTTGTCGACGAAGTCGGGATCGCCGAGCGCCGAATTGCGGTCGACATAGGCGTAGCGCATGGCTTCGACCATGGAGTGGACCGTGTCGGCCGAGGCGTAGCCGGTATAGGAGAGCGGATAGCCTTCCAGCACATTGAGGATCTCGCAGATGATAACGCCGCCGGAGGAGGGCGGCGGCGAGGAGATGATCTCGTAGCCGCGATAATTGCACTTCACGGGCTCGAGCTCGCGGACCTTATATTGTTCGAAATCCTGGTTTGCGAGAATGCCGCCCTTATCCTGGCTTGCCTTGACGATGGCGTTGGCGACCGGCCCCTTGTAGAAGCCATCCGGTCCCTGATCGGAAATGCCGGATAGGGCATTGGCGAGATCCGGTTGCAGCAGCTTGTCGCCTGTCGCGAAGGGTTTTCCATCCGCCTTGGTGAAGATCGCCGCGGTGGCCGGATCGCGCGAAAGCCATGCCTTGCCCCCGTTCAGTTCGGCAGCATCGGCCTGGTTCAGCGTGAAGCCTTCCTTGGCATAACGAATGGCCGGCGCGATCAGATCCTGGCGGGACTTGGTGCCGTATTTCTCGCGGGCCGTCTCGAAGCCCATGACTGAGCCCGGAACGCCGACGGCGAGATAGCCGTCCGTGCTGGCGCCTTTGACGATATTGCCCTTGTCGTCGAGATACATGCCTTTAGTCGCCGCTAGGGGCGCGCGCTCGCGGAAGTCGAGGAAGGTCGTCTTGCCGTCGCGCATGCGGATGGTCATGAAGCCGCCGCCGCCGATATTACCGGCTGTGGGGTAAACGACGGCCAGCGCATAGCCGACCGCAACGGCGGCATCGACGGCATTGCCGCCATTCTTCAGCACTTCGACGCCGACATCGGTGGCGAGATGTTGAGCCGTGACCACCATGCCATGCTCCGCCTCGACCGGCGGCGGCGCGGCAGCTCTGGCGCTGACGGAAAAGAGAGCAAATGTGACCAGGGTTACCGACGAAATCGCCCGCTGGCGGAAGTGGCGCATGATGAATATGCCTCCCATTGTTATCTTGATGGAAAATCGCCAACGAATGACATGGCGTCGCGCGCGAAAATGGCGATATCCGCTGTCACAATTTTTTAATGGAGCGATCCCATCGCGGCCGGAAGCCGGCGCACTATGTCTTCCATGCACTACTATGGATAATTTCGGTCCTCCTGCCGCGCGGAAAATCGCTTCGCACTTGCAATATTTCTTTTATTAGTTGAATCTATTTTAGATTGTTGCTTGTCGAGGCGAGTATTGCGTGGAGGGTAATCATGGCCGTGACGAAGCTCGAGCAATGGAAGAGCGAGCGCAGGATCAAGACCAGGCCATTCATCGTTGGCGAAAGGACGCATGTCGTGGAAATCGAATGCGACCATTGCAGCCGACGTTTTCTTCGATGGGCATCGACGGCAGCCGCCTATTGGCGCTGTGACGATTGCACCGCAATTATTTAAGCTACCCGTTCCGGGGGTTACGCGATCAGGATCGCGCGGAAGTCGTTGACGTTCGTTCCCGTAGGGCCGGGGACGAAGAGATCGCCGATCGCGTTGAAGGCCGTCCACGCATCGTTGTTTGCCAGGATCTCAGCCGGAACCATTCCAGCCTTGCGCAGCCGTGCCACGGTGCTCGCATCTGCAAAGGCGCCGGCATTGTCCTCGCTGCCGTCAATGCCGTCCGTGTCCGCAGCCATGGCATGAATGCCGGTATGGCCGTCGATATCGATGGCCAGCGACAACAGGAACTCCGAGTTTCGCCCGCCCTTGCCTTTGCCTTTCAAGGTCACCGTGGTTTCGCCGCCTGACAGTAGCACGATCGGCTTGACGAAGGGCCGGTTGCGATGAAGCACCTCGCGGGCAATCGCGGCGTGGACATGCGCAGCTTCGCGGGCCTCGCCCTCGACGGCGTCGGAGAGGATGGCCGCTTCGATGCCGGCGGAACGCGCCACCTCGGCGGCAGCTTCCAGCGAGACACCGGCAGAGGCGATGACATGCACTTCATTGCCGGCAAAACGAGGATCGTCCGGGCGGGGCGCATCCGCTTCAACTTTCTCCATATGGGCGAGAACGGCCGGCGGCAGTTCGATGCGGTAGAGGCGGATGAGATCGAGCGCTTCGGCGCGCGTGCCGAGGCCGGGTACGGTCGGGCCGGAGGCCACGAGAGCTGGATCGTCGCCGGGAATGTCCGAGACGACGAGCGAGACGACCTTGGCGGGATGGGCTGCGGCAGCCAGCCGGCCACCCTTGATGGTCGACAGATGCTTGCGAATGACATTCATCGCCGAGATCGGCGCGCCGGAGGCGAGCAGCGCCTTGTTGACCGCGATTTCGTCCGCAAGGCCCAGGCCGCCCGCTGGCGAGGGAAGCAGCGCCGAGCCGCCGCCTGATATCAGTGCGATCACCAGATCGTCCTCCGTCAGGCCCTCGACAAGTTTCAGAAGCCGACGGGAAGCGACGAGGCCTGCTTCGTCCGGCACGGGATGGGCGGCTTCGATGATCTCGATCCGGCGGCAGGGGGCGGAAAAACCGTATCGCGTCACGACAAGGCCTTGCAGTGGGCCATCCCAGCATTGCTCCAGCGCGGCCGCCATTTGGGCAGATCCTTTACCGGCGCCGATAACGATCGTGCGGCCCTTCGGTTTGGCCGGCAGATGCGTGCGAATGCCGGTCAACGGATCTGCTGCACGAACCGCGGCATCGAACAGCGAGGTCAGGAAGGCGCGGGGATCGGTAACGGTCATATCGAACTGCCTGTCTTCTAGAGCGTTTGTACGCAATTCCGGACGGAAAACCACTACGCATTTTTCCTGAAATTGCTTCTCAGAGCGTGTAACCATTTGGTGGCTTAACTGGCTGGAAGACGCAAGGGCCACGGACTGCAATTGTGTCCTGCGCGATGAATCCCTATGTAGAAGGAAAGGGTTTCCCGCTTTTGTTTCAAGGATTTTCGACATGGCCGAACTGAAAGTGAAGACGAGGCAGACGGGCGCGACCGCTACGGTCGGCCGCACCGGCTTTCCGCATGTGACGTCCGTGACGGGGGGCGAAATCGACATCGTCACTTCGCCATCGCAGCCGGGTTTCAATCCGCTCGACCTGCTCTATTCGTCGCTCTCGGCCTGCCTGGTCTTGAGCGCCCGCATGGCAGCCAGCAGCCTCGGCGTGCTCGACAAGCTCACGGAAGTGACTGCTGTCGTGACAGGGGAAAAGGCGGCGGAGGGCCTTTCTCGCGTCGAGAAATTCAACATCGCCTTCACCATCAAGGGCGATTTCAGTGATGAGGTGCGTAATGCGATCGCGCATGCGGCCGAAGATGAAATCTGCACCGTGAGCAACACGATCCGCGGCAATCCGCAGTTTGAGACGACGATTTCGGGGTAGGGTGCAAGCCCCTCATCCGCCCTGTCGGGCACCTTCTCCCCGTCTTGACGGGGAGAAGGGGATGGCCGCGCCACCACCGTTCCATCTCATCGCCAATATGCGCGAAGTATGAAGATTGCCTTTTCCCCAGGCGAGCGTTTGAGGTTGTCACGAGGTCGCTCCCTCTCCCCGTGAGAACGGGGAGAGGGCTGGGGTGAGGGGCCATTTTCCCCATCAACTCTGTATAATGAGTCTGACGACCGTCACTTCGCCGGAAACTCAAACCCCTCAAGATAAGGTCCAAGCTCCGGATCGATATCCACCTTCACGGCATTGTTGTAGATCGCCGTCGCGATCATAATGCCGGCGAAAGCGACGAGGTTGGCAAGCGTCGGCTCGTCGTAGCGGGCCTTCAATCGATCCCAAATCCCCTCCGGAATCGCGTTGGAATCCCTGACGATCGCCCTGCCGAATTCGATCAGCAGCGCCTCGTCGTTTGTCGGCACAATCGTTTCTGGCGTCAGGCCGGCATTGATCATCGCACGCCGGAAGAAGCCGACCGGGATGATCGAGCGGCATTCGAGTGCGATGGCATGGCAAAGGAGCCAGACGGCGCGATCGTCCAGCTCAGGGCGTAGCTCTTCGCGTAGAGGAAACCATTCCGCATAGATGCGATGCGCCACCGGCGAGTGCAGCAATGTCCGCTTCATGTTCGTCATGCGGCCGCGCAGCTGCACTTCGCGATCATGCTCGGTGCGCACGGCCTCGGAAGCGGTCTCATAGTCGATCGGCGTGATATGGCTCATATCAGTCTCTTATCGCGGGCTGTTACTGCGCTGCCGCAGCCGGTTTCGCGAAGAAGCGGTTTTCCGGGCGCGGCAGGCCGAGGTGTTCGCGCAAGGTCGTGCCTTGGTAATCGCGGCGGAAGATGCCGCGGCGCTGCAGCTCTGGAACGACGCGGGTGGTCACGTCAAGCAGGCCCTGGGGCAGGAAGGGGAAGACGACATTGAAACCGTCGGAGCCTTCCTCGTAAAGCCACTGCTCCATCTCGTCAGCGATGCTCTCAGGTGTGCCGACAAAGGCGAGGCCGGCATAACCGCCGAGGCGTTGGGCAAGCTGGCGCACGGTCAGCTTCTCCGATTCGGCAAGCGCGATGACGCGCTCGCGGCCGCTCTTGCTGGCATTGGTCTCCGGAATTTCCGGCAGCGGGCCATCGGGATCGAATTTGGAGGCGTCATGCCCTAACGCGATCGACAGGGATGCGATGGCGCTATCGTAATGGACGAGGCTATCGAGCTTTGCCCGCTTGGCCTTTGCTTCCTCGATCGTGTCGCCCACAACGATGAAGGCGGCGGGCAGGATCTTCAGATGATCCGGATTGCGGCCGATCGCCTTCATCCGTCCCTTGATATCGGCGAAGATCGACTTGCCGTCCGCCAGGTTGCGCGGCGCGGCGAAGACCGCCTCGGCCGTTTCTGCGGCAAGCTGGCGACCGGCATCCGATTGCCCGGCTTGGACGATGACGGGCCAGCCCTGCGGCGGTCGCGCGATGTTAAGAGGCCCGCGGACGCTCAGTTCCTCGCCCTTGTGCCCGAGGACATGCATCCGCTCGGGATCGAAGAAGATGCCGCTTTCGGGATCGCGGAGAAAGGCATCGTCGGCGAAGCTGTCCCAGAGGCCGGTGACGACATCATAGAATTCGCGGGCGCGATGATAGCGCTCGCCATGTTCCATATGTTCTTCGAGGCCGAAATTAAGCGCGGCATCGGGATTGGATGTGGTGACGATGTTCCAGCCCGCACGGCCGCCACTGATGTGATCGAGCGAGGCGAAGCGACGGGCGATATGATAGGGCAGGTCGAAGGTGGTCGACGCCGTGGCGACGAGGCCGATCCGGTCGGTGACGGCGGCCAGCGCCGAAAGCAGGGTGAAGGGCTCGAAGGAGGTGACGGTCTGGCTGCGCTTCAGGGCCTCGATCGGCATGTTGAGGACCGCGAGGTGATCGGCCATGAAGAAGGCATCTAACTTCGCCTTTTCCAGTTCCTGCGCGAAGCTCTTGATATGCTGAAAATTGAAGTTGGCGTCCGGATAGGCGCCGGGATAACGCCAGGCACCGGTATGCAAGCTGACGGGACGCATGAAGGCCCCGAGCTTCAATTGCTTCTGTTCGGTCATCGGCTCTCTCTCGAAAATCGTCGGGCTATCATGAAGTAGTGACGGCATTGCCCGTAGAGTAATGCACTACGACGTAGGCGTGCCGGCCGCGCATTCAAAGAGCCGATTTCATTTATTTGATTGCTTTCGCGGAATATTCATCCGGCCGGGCTTTCAGCCACGTTCTGTCCGGCAAAAACCTTCACAAGCCAATCTATGAAGACGCGGACCCTCGGCGAAAGCTGGCGGCTGCGCGGATAGAGCATAGAGACGGGCGTTCGAGTCGGTGGATAGTCCTCAAGGACGTGCAGCAGCTCGCCCGATCGCAGGGCTTCCTCTGCGTGGTAGCGCGGGACCTGGATCAGGCCGAGACCGAGCTTGGCCGCCGCGAAGTAACTCTCGGCCGCATTGACCGAGATTGTGGCCGGCAGGGTAATTTCGCGCACGGCGCCATCGATCTGGAATTCCAGCGGCAGCAATCCGCCCGTTGCGGAAGAGTGGAAGCCGATCATCCGATGCCCGTCGAGCTTCTCCGGATGGGCGGGCATGCCGAAACGTTCGACATAGGTGGGCGCTGCAAGCGTCACCTCCTCCAGCATCGCGACGCGGCGGCCGATCATGTCGCTATCCTGCAGCGTGCCGACCCGCAGCACGCAGTCAATGCCTTCGCGGATCAGATCGACGAACCGGTCACCCTCGGTGATCTGCAGTTCGATATCGGGATAGGTTTCGAGGAAGGAAGGCAGGTTTGGCAGAACGAAGTGGCGCGCCAGTGTGCCGTGCACATCAACCCGTAGCACGCCCTTTGGCTTTGCACCGGCAAAGGCGCCTTCGGCATCCTCGATATCGGAGAGGATGCGCAGGCAGCGCTGGTAATAGGCTTCGCCGTCGAGTGTCGGGCTCACATGCCGCGTCGTGCGCTGCAGCAGGCGCACGCCAAGGCGGGTCTCGAGCTGCTTGATCGCGTCCGTCACCGTCGAGCGGGGCAGCCCGGTGTCTTCGGATGCCAGCGTGAAGCTGCGCCGTTCCACGACCCGGCAAAACACACGCATGGCATCGAATCTGTCCATATTATTTGTTCGCTAATTTCGGATAGTGATGCCGATTAATGGTCGATTATCCGCCTCATGAAAAGAGGCATCTTCTCCCCATCGAAACGCGCTACGGCGCAAAGCAACGAAGGATGAGGAAAATGAGCAGCAATTCCAAAAAGGTAGCAATCGTCACCGGCGCATCGCGCGGCATCGGTGCCGCCATTGCAGAGCGTTTGGCCGAAGACGGCCTCACTGTTGTCATCAACTATTCCGGCAGCGAAGCAGCCGCCGAGGAACTCGCTCGCAAGATCGAGGAAAAGGGCGGCAAGGCGCTGACCGCCAAAGCCGATGTTTCCGATGTTGAGGCTGTGCGCCGCATGTTCGATGCGGCGGAAACTGCCTTCGGCGGTGTCGATGTCCTCGTCAACAATGCCGGCATCATGCAGCTTGCCAAGATCGCCGATGCCGACGACGCGCATTTCGACCGCCATATCGCCATCAACCTCAAGGGCACGCTCAATACGCTGCGCGAAGCCAGCAGGCGCCTGCGTGACGGCGGGCGTATCGTCAATTTCTCGACCAGCATCGTCGGCCTCAAGCTGGAAACCTACGGCGTCTATGCCGCGACGAAGGCGGCGGTCGAGCTTCTGACCGGCATCATGGCGAAGGAGCTGCGCGGCCGCTCGATAACGGTCAATGCCGTCGCACCCGGCCCGACGGCCACCGATCTCTTTTTGAACGGCAAGAGCGACGAGCTCATCGATCGCATGGCCAAGATGAACCCGCTGGAGCGCTTGGGCACTCCGCGGGATATCGCCGCCGCCGTTTCCTTCCTCGTCGGCGCGGACGGCGGCTGGATCAACGGCCAGACGCTACGCGCCAATGGCGGCATGATCTGAGCCAACTTGGCGGCAGGGCAATTCCTGCCGCTCTCCAATTCATCGTCAACAACAGCCAATCCTCTGAAGGAACAGGATCATGAGCAAGCAAGTCATCGTAATCACTGGCGCATCGAGCGGCTTCGGGGCTCTGACGGCACGCGCTCTCGCCAAGGCAGGCCATACGGTCTATGCCGGCATCCGCGAAACCAAGGGGCGTAATGCGGCGCAGGTCGAGGCAGCGGCGGCTTTCGCCAAGGAGAACGGCGTCGATCTCAGAACCGTCGAACTCGATGTTGCGTCGGATGCTTCTGTCGAAGCCGGTATTGCCGCCGTCATCGCCGAGCAAGGCCGTATCGATACCATCATCCACAATGCGGGCCACATGTCGTTCGGCCCGGCAGAAGCCTTCACGCCCGAACAGTTCGCCGAACTCTACGACATCAACGTGCTTAGCACCCAGCGCGTCAATCGAGCCGTGCTGCCTCACATGCGCAGGCAAGGAAAGGGGCTGGTCGTTTGGGTTTCCTCATCCAGCACGCGGGGCGGCACGCCGCCCTATCTCTCGCCTTATTTCGCAGCCAAGGCGGCCATGGATTCGCTTGCCGTTTCCATGCGTCGGAGCTGACACGCTGGGGCATCGAGACCGCTATCATCGTGCCGGGTGCCTTCACGAAAGGCACCAACCATTTTGCCCATTCCGGCTCGCCGGCTGACAAGGCTCGTGCCGCCGAATACGACAATGGTCCCTATGCAGGTGTTCCCGATCAGGCACTGAAGGGGCTCGCCTCGCTGGAGCCGGCCGACGCAGATGCAGCCTCGGTTGCGACCGCGATCGTCGATGTGATCGACATGCCGTTTGGCACACGCCCGTTCCGCACCCATATAGACCCCTCGGAAGATGGTGCGGAAATCGTCAATGGCGTTGCCGATCGGGTGAGGGCAGAACTCTTCCGGCGTATCGGCTTGGAGGATTTGCTGAGGCCTGTCGTCAAGGGCTGAGACCGCATTGCCATCTCCCAGCGTCAAATCGCCGCTTCTGTGCCACAGGAGCGGCGATGACTGACGTGCATCGAAACTATTTTGTGCAGGACGGCATTCCAAGCCTTAGAGTTTCGTACTAAAGCGAATCCTTCAGAGGGTCGGGAGATATCCATGGACGCGAAGGACATTGGCGAAATTGCCAGCTGGCTCATGCAGGCCGGCCTTAAGGGAATGACGGAAGTCGATATCCTCTCCGGCTTCTGCGAGCAGTGCCGTCAGCATGGTCTCAACATCGATCGGGCCATGGCGCTGATGGATACGCTGCATCCGGTCTATGAAGGGCGCGCCTTCCGCTGGGACGGCAATCAGATCATCGAGCGCGAGTTCGAATATGGCCCGACGCAACAGGGGATCGCCTCCGAAAACTGGCAGCGTTCCGCCTTCTATCATATGCTGACCACGGGCGGAGACGAGGTACGCCGGCGCATCGGCTTCGGCGACCCGACCGATTTCTACGGGCTCGATACGCTACTGGCCGACGGTCACACCGACTATATCGCCATGATCCACCGTTTCGAAGAGGGCGGCACGATAGGCGAGATGGATTGCTTCTATTCCAACTTTGCCACCGCGCATGAGGTCGGCTTTCCGGAGGAAGATTTGCGCGTGCTGCGCAAGCTGACGCCCGCGCTGGCTTTGGCGATCAAATGTACCGGCATGAGCCGCATCGCCCGCACCATTGCCGAAGTCTATCTCGGCGAGGATGCCGCCCGGCATGTGCTTGAGGGCAAGATTACCCGCGGCAAGACCGAGCGGATTTCGGCGGCACTCTGGTTTTCCGATCTCGCCAACTACACGCGCATTTCCGATACGGCCGAGCCGGATGAAATCATCCCGATGCTGAATGCCTATGCTGACGCGGTCATCTCCTCGATCCATGAGGCGGGCGGCAACGTGCTGAAGCTGATCGGCGATGGCACGCTGGCGATCTTCAAGGCTCGTAATTCCGCCGATGCCTGCGCTGCCGCCCTGATGGCGGAATCGCTGCTGCGCCAGCGGCTGCGCGACCTCAACTCGCAGCGGCAGATCGAGGGCCGGCCGGTGACGGACGTCTATCTCGGCCTGCATATCGGCGATGTCTTCTACGGGAATATCGGCAGCATGGACCGGCTGGATTTCACGGTGATCGGGCCGGCCGTCAACGAGGTCAGCCGCATCGCCTCGATGTGCCGGTCGGCCGACCGCAATGTCCTGATGTCGTCGAATTTCGTCGAGGCGCTGTCAGGCCAGCAGAGCAACGATCTCGTTTCCGTCGGCCGCTATGCGCTGCGTGGCGTCAACCGGCCGCAGGAATTGTTCACACTGCTCTCTTCGGCGGCCTGACCCGTCTGCGGTGACTGCTTTCAGCGACGGCCGGCCGCAAACATCGGGCCGCCCTTGCTGGCCGGAAAGCCATAGCCATTGATCATGACGAGATCGATATCGCTGGCGCGCGCGGCAACGCCTTCCAAAAGCAACGCCTCGCCTTCGTCAACCATGGCTTTCAGCAGGCGGCTGACGATCTCTTCTGGGGTGAAGCTCTTCGGCACAATGGCTTTTTCGGTGCGCGCGGCTTCGATCATGGCCGTTACCTCGGGATCAACAGTCCGTTTGCCATCGCGGTAGGCATACCAGCCGCGGCCCGTCTTCTGGCCGAAGCGTCCCGCTTCGCAGAGCCGGTCGGCGATGACGACGTAGCGCTCTGAGGGATCGCGTGTCGCGGCCTGCCGCTTGCGGCGTGCCCAGGCGATTTCCAAACCCGCCATGTCGAACACGGCAAAAGGCCCCATCGGAAAGCCGTAGGCCTCCAGGGCTGCGTCGATTTCCTGCGGCGAAGCGCCATCCTCGACCATGTATTCCGCTTCGCGGCGATAGGCGGAAAAGATGCGGTTGCCGATGAAGCCTTCGGTGACGCCCGACACCACAGGCAACTTGCCGAGCCGTTTTGCCAGGGCAATGGCTGTCACCAGCACATCCGGCGCCGTCTGCTTGCAATTCACCACCTCCAGGAGCCGCATGATATTGGCGGGCGAGAAGAAGTGTAGGCCGACAACGCGCTCTGGCCGTTGCGTTGCGGCGGCGATCACGTCGGGGTCGAGATAGCTCGTGTTGGTGGCAAGAATCGCGTCGGCGCGAACGATCGTATCGAGGCGCTGGAACAGCTCGGTCTTGACTGTGAGATCGTCGAAGACAGCTTCGATGACGAGATCGGCCTGCACCAGCTGCTGCATGTCGGCGGTGACGGTCAGCCGGCCCAAGCGATCTTCTCGCCCCGCAGCATCGAGGCGGCCGGACTGCACGGCCTTGTCGAGGAGGCCGGTGATGCGCTCGCGTCCCTTTTCCGCGACCTCTGTACTCTGCTCGACGCCGATGACCCGGTAGCCGCCATTGAGGGCGGAGACGGCAATGCCCGATCCCATCAGGCCAGTGCCGACGATGCCGATGGTCTCGATCTTGCGCGGAGCGACGGTCTCCAGCCCCTCGACTTTGCCGGCGGCTCGCTCGGCGAAGAAGACATGCCGCAGGGCTGCGGCCTCTTCGCTGTCGCGGAGGGCAATAAATGTGCGGCGCTCCTCGGCCAGTCCTTCTGATAAAGAGACGGTCGCCGCCAGGCGCACGAGGCGGATGGCTTCGGCCGGTGCACGCTGGCCGCGCGCCTTGCGCAATGCGTCCGATGCCGCCTTGTCGATCACATCTGTAGCTTCCGGAGGAACCGTCAGCGATCCCGTGCGGCGCAACGATGCGGCGTTGGTCATCTTGGCGTCGGCGATAGCTTCGGCGATCAGTTCGCCCTTGGTCACGCCATCGATGATGCCGAGCTTCAACGCTTCTGCGGCGGAGACCACACGGCCATTGGCGATCATATCGATGGCGGCGGCGATGCCTGTCAGACGCGGCAGGCGCTGCGTGCCGCCGGCGCCGGGTACGATGCCGAGTTTAACTTCGGGAAGGCCGAGCTTCGCGGTCAGGGCGGCAAGGCGACGATGGCAGGCGAGCGCCACTTCCAACCCGCCGCCCAGCGCAACACCGTTGATCGCGGCGACAACGGGTTTCGGAGAGGATTCGATGCGGGAGATGACATCAGGTAGATGCGGCTCGACCGGCGGTTTGCCGAATTCCTTGATGTCGGCGCCGCCGATGAAGCTGGCGCCCGCTCCGGTCAGTACGACGCCGGCGACTGTGTCATCTTTCTCGGCACGATCCAAAGCGGCCATCAGGCCGGCCCGGACATCAGCTGATAATGCGTTGACCGGTGCATTGTCGATGGTGACGACGAGGATCCCGTCGGCTAGCGCAGCCGAGATGGTGTCCGAAAAGCGCAATGCCGACATAATCTTAATCGCCTCTACTATTCCGGGATGACGGCCGTTGCCTGGATCTCGATTTTCGCACGATCTTCGACGAGGGCGACGACCTGCACGGCGGCCATGGCCGGGAAGTGCCGGCCGATGATTTCGCGGTAAGCCTGGCCGAGACCCTTCAGATTGCCGAGATATTCCTGCTTGTCGGTGAAATACCAGGTCATCGATGTGATGTGCTTCGGCTCGGCGCCACCCTCGGCAAGGATGGCGACGACATTCTTCAGCGTCTGGCGCACCTGCTCGACGAAATCGTCGCTTTCGAATTCGCAGGCGGCATTCCAGCCGACCTGGCCGCCGACGAACACCATGCGGCCCGTCGCCGCCATGCCATTGGCATAGCCGATCGGCTTGGCCCAGCCCTCAGGTTGCAGGATGGTGTGCATCGGTCGTCTCCAGATGAGAGGTCAGTGCGGCGCGGAGATCATCCGGCCATTCAATGGATCTATGCGTATCGAGCGAGGTGGCGACGACGCGGTGCCTGGCCGTCCACAGCACATGGCCGTTCGCCGAGACCTGATGTTCGAGATCGAGCGAGGAGCGGCCGACACCATGGACGGCAAGGACGAATTCGAGATCGTCACCCTGCAGGCCCGGCTTGATGAAGGTCAGATCGAGGCGCACGGTGGGAACACCGATGCGGCGGTCGTCGATCAGCTTTCGCCAGGAAAAGCCGATCGAGGCGAAATAGTCCTCCAGCACCCCGACGAGGATGTTCAGGTACGAGGGGAAATAGGCGATCCCGGAGGGATCGCAATCTCCGAAGCGCAGGGGTCTGGTGGTTCTAAATGCCACGGCCGGCCTCAGTTCGAAAAGGCGGCGATGCCGGTGATGGCGCGGCCGAGGATGAGGGCGTGGATGTCGTGCGTGCCCTCATAGGTGTTGACCACTTCGAGGTTGACGAGATGGCGGGCGATGCCGAATTCGTCCGAGATACCGTTGCCGCCGAGCATGTCGCGGGCGGCGCGGGCGATATCAAGCGCCTTGCCGCAGCTATTGCGCTTGAGGATGGAGGTGAGTTCGACCGGCGGATGGCCTTCTTCCTTCATGCGGCCGAGGCGCAGGCAGCCCTGCAGGCCGAGCGTGATCTCGGTCACCATGTCGGCAAGCTTCTTCTGGATCAGCTGGTTGGCGGCAAGCGGACGGCCGAACTGCTTGCGGTCGAGCACATATTGCCGCGCCTTGGCATAGCAATCCTCGGCAGCACCGAGCGCACCCCAGGCAATGCCGAAGCGAGCGGAGTTGAGGCAGGTAAACGGACCCTTCAAGCCGGAAACGTTCGGCAGCAGGTTTTCTTCCGGCACGAAAACATTCTCCATGACCACTTCGCCCGTTATGGACGCGCGCAGGCCAACCTTGCCGTGGATGGCCGGCGCCGACAGGCCCTTCCAGCCCTTTTCGAGGATGAAGCCGCGGATGAGGCCATCCTCGGTCTTGGCCCAGACGACGAAGACATCGGCGATCGGCGCGTTCGAAATCCAGGTCTTGGCGCCGGTGAGGCTGTAGCCGCCATCGACCTTCTTTGCACGTGTGACCATCGAGCCGGGATCGGAGCCGTGGTTCGGTTCGGTGAGGCCAAAGCAGCCGATCCATTCGCCGGTTGCAAGCTTCGGCAGATATTTCTGCTTCTGCGCTTCCGACCCGAAGGTTTCGATCGGCACCATGACCAAGGAAGACTGAACACTCATCATCGAGCGATAGCCGCTATCGACACGCTCGACTTCGCGGGCGATGAGACCATAGGCAACGTAGCTCAGGCCAGCGCCGCCATATTCCGGCGAGATTGTCGAGCCGAGCAGGCCGAGCTCACCCATTTCGCGGAAGATCGCCGGATCGGTTTTTTCGTGGCGGAAGGCTTCCAGCACGCGGGGCGCGAGCTTTTCCTGCGCGTAGGAATGCGCGGTATCCAACACCATGCGTTCGTCGTCGCTCAGCTGCTCCGTCAGCCGGAACGGGTCGGCCCAGTCGAAAATCTCGCGGCTCATGTGCTTATCTCCCATTGGAGCGGTTCAGTTTTACAGAGCGACTGAACCGCTCAATTTGTTTGTTCTACGCAATTCCGGACGGAAAACCGTTTCACACTTTTCCTGGAATTGCTCTATGCCTTCAAAAGTTCGCGCGCGACGATGAGTTTCTGAACTTCCGTCGCACCTTCATAGATGCGAAGCGCGCGGATCTCCCGATAGAGTTTTTCCGTTATCTCGCCCGATTTCACGCCGCGCCCGCCAAAGAGCTGAACGGCGCGGTCGATGACGCTCTGCGCGGTTTCCGTCGCCGTCATCTTCGCCATGGCCGCCTCGCGCGTCGTCGGCAACCGCTGCACGTCGCGGCGCCAAGCCGCCCGATAGGTGAGCAATGCCGCAGCGTCGATGCCGGTCGCCATATCGCCGAGGGCGGCCTGCGTCAACTGAAGGTCGGCAAGAGTGGCACCGAACATCGGGCGCGACCGCGCGTGGGCAAGCGATTCATCGAGCGCGCGGCGGGCAAAGCCGAGGCCGGCAGCCGCCACCGAGGCGCGGAAAATATCGAGCGTGCGCATGGCGATCTTGAAGCCTTCGCCCGGTGCGCCGAGGCGGCGCGAAGCAGGAATGCGGCAATTGTCGAAACGGATCGACGCCAGCGGATGCGGCGCGATCACCTCGATGCGTTCGGCAATCGAGAAGCCGGGATCGTCGGCAAAGACGATGAAGGCCGAGATGCCGCGTGTTCCAGGCGCTTCGCCGGTGCGCGCGAAGACGGTGTAGACGTCGGCTATGCCGCCATTGGAAATCCAGGTCTTCTCGCCGTCGAGAACATAGTGGTCACCATCGGAACGGGCAGCGCAGCTCATGGCGGCCACATCGGAGCCGGCGCCCTTTTCCGATAGCGCGAAGGCGGCGAGCCAGTCACCCGAGCGCACCTTGGGCAACACGGCGGCCCGCAATTCGGGCGAGCCAGAGAGGCCGATGGCGCCGGTGCCGAGCCCCTGCATGGCAAAGGCGAAATCGGCAAGGCCGTCATGCCAGGCCAGCGTTTCGCGGGCGAGGCAGACCATGCGGGAATCGATCAGCGGTTCGCTATCGGACGAACCGGTTGCGGCAGTCAGGAGCCCGGCTGCGCCCAGCGCCTTGACCAACTTGCGGCATGCGCCATCGACATCGGCGTGATCGATGGAAGCCATGACGCTGGACTTTGCGAAGGCATCGACCTCGGCGGCAAACCGGTAATGGCGCTCCTCGAAGAAAGGCCAATCCAGATGGTCGCGGGTCGGGCCGGGGAGGCTGCTTGCCGTGGACATGGCCTCAATACCCCTGGAATTCCGGCCGGCGCTTGGCCGCGAAGGCTTCGAAGGCGCGGCGGAAATCCTGCGTCGCCATGCAGATCGCCTGCGCCTGCGCTTCGGATTCGATCATTTCGTCGATGCCCATCGCCCATTCCTGGTTCAGCATGGTCTTGGTCATGCCATGAGCGAACCAGGGCCCGTCGGCAAGCGAACGGGCGAGCTTAACCGCTTCGCTCTCGAGGTCGGCGCTCGCGTGCAGTCCGTTATAGAAGCCCCAGGCCTGTCCTTCCGCTGCCGTCATCGAGCGGCCGGTAAGAAGAAGCTCGGCGGCACGGCCCTGGCCGATGATGCGGGGCAAGATGCCGCAAGCACCCATGTCCGCACCGGCAAGGCCGACACGGGTGAAGAGGAAGGCCGTCTTGGCTTCGGGCGTTGCGAGCCTCAGATCGGAGGCCATGGCAAGGATGGCGCCAGCGCCGGCGCAGATGCCGTCAACCGCCGTGATGATCGGTTGCGGGCATTTGCGCATCGCCTTGACGAGATCTCCGGTCATGCGCGTAAACGCAAGAAGCTCGGGCATTGCCATGCGCGTCAGCGGCTCGATGATCTCGAAGACGTCGCCGCCGGAGGAGAAATTGCCGCCGGCGCCGGTCAATACGATGGCGCGGATATCCGATGCATAGGTGAGATCGCGGAAGAGATCGCGCAGCTCGGCATAGCTGTCGAAGGTCAGCGGATTCTTACGTTCCGGGCGATTGAGGCGGATGGTGGCGACGCGGCCATCTTCACTGACATCCCAGAGGAAGTGCTCAGGCTTGTAATCCTTGAAGGGCTTCAAATGCCCCTTCATCGTCATGTCCCGATCGTTCATCCCTCAAATCTCCCCACCGGCAACCGCAATTGCCTGTCCATTGATCGATGCCGCGGCCGGCGAGGCCAGCCATAGCACGGTGTCGGCGACCTCTTCCGGCTTGACGAGGCACCCCTGCGGATTGGACTTCGTGAACTCGGCAAGCGCCTGTTCGGCCGTGCGCCCGGTCTTGGCGACGATCGTCTCAATCGAGCGCTGGATGATCGGCGTGTCGGTGAAGCCGGGGCAGACGGCGTTGACGGTGATACCGGTTTTCGCCAGTTCCAGCGCCAGCGAGCGGGTCAGGCCGACGACGCCATGCTTGGCAGCGACGTAAGCCGAGACGTAAGCGTAACCTTTCAGGCCGGCCGTCGAGGCGATGTTGATGATGCGTGCGCCGTGGCCACGAGCCTTTAGGTCGGGAAGGGCGGCCTGAGTCGCCAGGAAGACGCCGGTGAGGTCGACGGAGAGGACATGGTTCCAGGCCTCCAGCGTCGTCTTCTCGAAAGAGGCGCTCGGCGCTTCTCCGGCATTGTTGACGAGGATATCGACCGGGCCGAACTTCTCACGCACCTTGGCAAGGCCCTGGGCAACGGCGTCGAGGCTGGTGACATCGAAGCCATCGACGACAAAAGCGTGCACGCCGATTTCGGCGGCAACCGCTTCCAGCGGCTCTCGCCGGCGACCGGCGAGGCTGACGCGCGCACCCTCGGCGGCAAGCGCCTTGGCGATCGCGGCACCTATGCCGCTGCCGGCCCCGGTGACGAGGGCGTGACGGCCGCTGAGTTTGCCCAAAGTCGTCATATCTTCCTCACTTAGCCGGTGCTGCCGTGGCTGCGCGGGCAAGGTTGGTTTCATATTGCGTCTTGCCGGAAAGATATTGCTTCGGCCAGGGAATGGAAGTCAGCCCGATCTTGGCGGCTTCGTGCAGTGACCAGGCGGGGTCCGCCAGATGTGGGCGGGCAATGGCGCAAAGATCGGCGCGGCCCGCCGCAATGATCGAATTGGCGTGATCGGCCTCGGAGATTGCACCGACGGCGATCGTCGGGATGCCGATCTCATTGCGGATCTTGTCGGAGAAGGGCGTCTGGAACAGGCGGCCGTAAACCGGCTTTTCCTGTTTCGATACCTGGCCTGAGGAGCAGTCGATCAGGTCGGCGCCGGCTTCCTTGAACATGCGCGCGAAGATCGCCGCATCTTCCGGTGTGTTACCGCCGTCAGTCCAGTCATGGCAGGAGAGGCGGATCGAGATCGGCTTGCCCGCCGGCCAGATCGCGCGCATTGCACTGAATATCTCCAGGGGATAGCGGGCGCGGTTTTCATGGCTGCCGCCATACTCGTCGTCGCGCAGATTGGTCAGCGGCGACAGGAAACTCGACAGCAGATAGCCGTGGGCGCAATGGAGTTCCAGCCAATCGGCGCCGGTCTCGACCGCCAGTTCGGTCGAGCGGACGAAGTCGGCCTTGACGCGATCCATATCGGCGCGATCCATGGTCTTCGGCACCTGGCTGTTCTTGAGATAGGGAACTGCGGACGCCGAAATCAGCGGCCATTCGCCCTCTGGTAGCGGCTGGTCGATCCCTTCCCAGGCGAGCTTCGTCGCGCCCTTGCGGCCGGCATGGCCGAGCTGGATGCCGACTTTAGCGGCGCTGCTCGTATGGACGAAATCGACGAGCCGCTTCCATTGCGCGGCCTGCTCTTCGTTCCAGAGGCCCAGGCAGCCGGGGGTGATGCGCGCATCCGAGGTGACGCAGGTCATCTCTGCAAAGATCAGGCCAGCGCCGCCAAGCGCGCGCGAGCCGAGATGGACGATATGGAAATCGTTCATCACGCCGTCTTCAGCCGAGTACATGGCCATCGGCGAGACCACGATACGGTTGACGAGCTGGACCTCGCGCAGACGATAGGGCGTGAACATCGGCGGCAGGCAGCGGTCGTTACCGACCTCAAGGCCGGATTTTTCGGCAAACCAGCGCTCATAGCCTTCAAGCCAGGTCTTGTCGCGCAATCGAAGATTTTCGTGGCTGATGCGCTGGGAGCGCGTCAACATCGAATACATGAATTGCGGCGGCTCGAGCGTATCGGCATAGCGGCGGCCGACGACTTCGAACCATTCCATCGCATTGCGGGCGGCGTTCTGGATGCGGGCGACGTCGACGCGGCGGATTTCTTCATAGGTCTCAAGGACTGCCGGAATCTTGTCCTTCTCGTGCCCATGGATCTGGAACTGACGGGTCAGCTCGATGGCATCGTCAATGGCAAGCTTGGTGCCCGAGCCGATCGCGAAATGCGCGGTATGGGCGGCATCACCCATCAGCACGACATGAGAGTTGCCGTTGAAATGGCTCCATTTGCCGCAGATCAGGCGGTTGAAATTCAGCCAGGCCGAGCCGCGGATGTGGCGGGCATTGGTCATCAGCGAAGCGCCTTCGAGCACTTCGGAAAACAGGTTTTCGCAGAAGGCGATGGAGCCGTCCTGATCCATCTTGTCAAGGCCGTGGGCGAGATAGGCCTCTTCCGTCGTCTCGACGATGAAGGTCGAGGTCTTGTCGTCGAACTTGTAGATATGCGCCTGGAACCAGCCGTGATCGGTGCGGCGGAAATCGAAGGTGAAGGCGTCGAAAAGCTTGTTGGTGCCGAGCCAGATATAGCGGTTCGGCCGGGTGATCATATCCGGCTGGAAGACCTCCGGATAATGGTTGCGAATGCGCGAATTGAGGCCGTCCGAGCCGACGACCAGATCGGCATCCGGATAGTCGAGATCGGAATTGACGTCCGTTTCGAAGATAAGCTCCACGCCGAGCGCCTCGCAGCGGCGCTGCAGGATGTTCAAAAGCTTCTTGCGGCCGATACCGACGAAGCCGTGGCCCGAGGTGCGTTGGCGCGTCCCCTTGAACAGGACCTCGATATCGTCCCAATGGTTGAAGGCGTCCTCGATTTCGGCGGCACTTTCCGGGTCCCATTCCCGCATCGAAACCATGGTCGCATCGGAAAAGACAACACCCCAGCCGAAAGTATCATAGGGGCGGTTGCGCTCGACGACGCGGATGGAGTGCTCGGGATGGAGCTTCTTCATCAGAAGCGCGAAGTAGAGCCCTGCGGGGCCGCCGCCGATACAGACGATGCGCATCGCTTTTCCCTCCTCGTCAGACCGAAGCCGACCTCAAAATCATTTAAACTTAAAATATCTTGTCGATGCCATTCGTCAAGGCTTTTCCTGTTCGGATTTGCGGAGGGCTGATGGTCACAACATCGTGAAAATTGAGAATTTTCTTTCTAAATCAATGGGAATTTAAAAATAGTTTATGCTTAAAATTTCTTGCTTGAACATTGCGGGCTTCGGTGCGATCTTTTTTAGCAATGCCACATGCGCCGCGGGGAAACGGCTGTCGTGGCGATTTGATCGAGAAGAATGCGGGAGCAAGGCGATGCTGGGACCAACCGGTCATACCGATACATTCACGCGAGACAATCTGCCGCCTTTCGACGAATGGCCCGAGCTACGGATGGAGGGTTTCGACTATCCGGAATGGCTGAATGCCGGCTTCGAGCTGAGTGACCGGATGGTTGAGAAGGGTTTCGCCGATCACGTTGCCCTGATCGGCAACGGCCGCCGCCGCACCTACAAGGAGCTGGCGGACTGGACCAACCGCATCGCGCACGCGCTCGTCGAGAACTTCGGCGTCAAGCCCGGCAATCGCGTTCTCATCCGCTCCGGCAACAATCCCGCCATGATCGCCTGCTGGCTGGCGGTGACGAAGGTCGGCGCTGTTGCCGTCAATACCATGCCGATGCTGCGGGCAGGCGAGCTTTCGAAGATCATCGACAAGGCGGAAATCTCATTCGCGCTGTGCGATACAAGACTGCTGGAAGAGCTTGTCGCGGCGGCCAAGGACAGCCAGTTTTTGAAACAGGTTGTCGGCTTCGACGGCACCGCCAACCACGATGCGGAACTCGACCGCATTGCGCTCAACAAGCCCGTTCGCTTCGAGCCGGTGAAGACCGGGCGGGATGATGTGGCGCTGCTCGGTTTCACCTCCGGATCGACGGGCGTGCCCAAGGCGACCATGCATTTCCATCGCGATATCCTGATTATCGCCGATGCCTATGCCAAGGAAGTGCTGCAGGTGACGCCGGATGACGTCTTCATCGGCTCGCCACCGATTGCCTTCACCTTCGGACTCGGAGGTCTGGTCATCTTCCCCTTGCGCTTCGGCGCATCGACGGCGCTGCTGGAAAACGCTTCGCCGAAGAACATGGTCGAGATCATCCAGGAATATGGAGCGACCGTCAGCTTCACCGCACCGACGGCCTATCGTGCCATGCTGGCGGCGATGGAGGAGGGGGCGGATCTGTCTTCGCTTCGCATTGCCGTTTCCGCCGGTGAGACGCTGCCGGGGCCGATTTTCGAGGAATGGACGCGCAAGACCGGCAAGCCGATCCTCGACGGCATCGGCTCGACCGAGATGCTGCATATCTTCATCTCCAATCATCTCTCCGACGCCAAGCCGAATTGCACGGGCAAGCCGCTGAAGGGCTATGAGGCCCGTGTCGTCGATGACGGGATGAACGAGGTTCCGCGCGGGACCATCGGCAAACTCGTCGTTCGCGGGCCGATCGGCTGCCGCTATCTCGCCGACCACAGGCAGGCCGATTACGTGCGAGATGGCTGGAACCTGACGGGCGACAGCTTCATTCAGGATGAGGACGGCTATTTCCATTTCGCCGCCCGTTCCGACGACATCATTCTTTCGGCCGGTTACAATATTGCCGGGCCGGAAGTCGAGGCAGCCCTTCTTTCGCATGCCGACGTGCTCGAATGCGCTGTGATCGGCAAACCGGACGAGGAACGGGGTTATATCGTGCAGGCGCATGTCGTGCTGGTGCCTGGGGTCACAGGGTCGGATCTACTGGCTAAGGCGCTGCAGGATCACGTCAAGGCCGTCATCGCGCCTTATAAATATCCGCGCTCCATCGTCTTCGTCGACGCTTTGCCAAAGACAGAATCCGGCAAGATACAGCGCTTCCGCCTGCGGAACTAGGAATGCCGCAAGGCGAACGTCATGACGCGTTGATTTATTTGCCCGGATCTTTCGGGCTCCACAGCACGGTTTCGGCGTCCTTTTCGTAAGCCATGCCCTTGGGGTAGCTGATAGCCTCGAACTGCAGGCCCCAGGGTGCCTGGAAATAGAGGATCGAGTGGCCAGCTGCTGGACCGTCTGTAATGTGCAATGGCCCGAAGCGCGTCGCAACGTTTCTGCTGTCTAGATAAGCTTTTGCGGCGTCGATATCGTCGACATAAAGCGAGATGTGAAACGCGCCGATATCGCTGTTCTTCTGCTTGAGGTCCCGCTGATCGGGCGCCGAATATTCGAACAGTTCGATGTTCGATCCGAAACCGCATCGCACCTGGGTTATCTGCTTGATTTCAGCCTTGGGATCGACACCAAGCAAATCGGTCATGAATGTGCCCATATCATCGGCAAACGGGCCGAACGACATAACGACCTCGCAGCCGAGTACGTTTTCGAAGAAATCGACCGCCTGCTTCATATCTGGCACCGTCAGTCCTGTATGGTCGTGGCCACGAAGACCGGGTAAGCCCGTGGTTTTTGTTGCTGCTGAAACAGGATCCGTCATGGGGTCTTTCCTTTCCATATGCCGATGTTGTTGCAGTCTCGCTAACACCTGCAGCACAATTAATAACCTTTACGCAACGGGCGCTTCTTCCATCAGGTTTTCGCGACCAAGCCAGTGCGGGTCGACTTCCGGCAGGGGAATGGCGTCGAGCAGCATGCGGGTATAGGCGGAGGCGGGTGCGGTGAAGACGCGCTCGCAATCGCCTTCTTCTTCGACGCGACCGTGGCGCATGACATAGACGCGGTCGCAGACGGCGCGAATGACGGAAAGATCATGGCTGATGAAGGCCATCGAGAGGCCAAGATCGCGCGAAAGTTCCTTCAGCAGATTGAGAACCTGTGCCTGCGTCGACACATCGAGGCCGGAGACGATCTCGTCGGCGAGCACGAAATCCGGCTTCAGCAGAGCCGCGCGCGCGATGCCGATGCGCTGGCGCTGGCCGCCCGAGAGCTCATGCGGATTGCGGTCGAGGCAGGCCTGCGGCAGTGTCACGCGTTCGAGGATTTTGGCGACATGGCGCTCTGCCTCTTTTCTGTCCGAAGCCAGCCTGTGCAGCAGCAGTGGCTCGACGAGGATGCGGCGGATCGTGTGGCGCGGATTAAGCGAGGCCATCGGATCCTGAAAGATCATCTGCATGCGGCGGCGCAGCGGCCGCATCTCTGAATCGGGCAGATGCGTGATGTCTCGGCCGTCGAAATGAATGCTGCCTGCGGTCACATCGATCAGCCGCAGCAGGGCGCGGCCGAGCGTCGTCTTGCCCGAGCCGCTTTCGCCGACAATACCGATCGTTTCACCACGACGGATATCGATATCGACGCCGTGCAGCACTTTGATGCCAAGGCCTGGTGGTCCGAAAAGATGTCGCTTGGCACCATAAATGACTTCGATGCCCTTAGCGGACAGCAGATGATCGGAAATGCTCATCGGCCGCCCTCCGAAATGCCGATTTCGCGGCGCAGTTGTTCGAAGACTGCTTGCGGCACCGGCGTCAGCCCGGCATCCGGCCGATCGTAACGGGGGCCAGCGGCAAGGAGCGATTTCGTGTAGACGTGCCGTGGATGCGCCAGCACGTCGCTCGTGCGCCCCTCTTCGATCACCTTGCCGGCGTAAAGCAGGGTCACACTGTCGCAGATCTGGGCGACGACGCCGAGATCGTGCGTGACGAAGATAACTGCGGTGCCGTGCGCTTCCTGCAGGCCGCGGATCAGCCGCAGGATCTGCTTTTGCACCGTGACGTCGAGCGCCGTGGTCGGCTCGTCGGCGACGACCAGCTTCGGCTCCAGCGCGAAGGCGGCGGCGATCAAGATGCGTTGACGCATGCCGCCCGACAATTCGTGGGGATAGGCGCGCAATACACGCTCGGGATCGCGAATATGCACTTCTTCCAGCAGCTTCAGCGCTCGACGGTGGGCATCACTTGATGACATGCCCCGCTTCAACCGTAGTCCGTCGGTCAACTGAGCCTCGATGCGGCGACCGGGATTGAGTGCCGTCTGCGGGTCCTGCGGGATCAGCGAGATCTCGCTGCCCATGATGTCTCGCAATTCCTTGGCGGAAAGCGTGAGTAGATCGCGGTTTTCGAACAGGATCGAGCCGTTCGTGACGCGGACGCCGCGCGGCAGGATGCCGAGCAGGGCCTTGGCGATGGTCGATTTTCCGGCGCCACTTTCGCCGACCAGCCCGCGCACTTCGCCGCGTTCCAACGTCAGGGAAACATCGCGCAGGATCGGTGCGCCGCCGTCGCGGTCGGATACGGCGTTGAGGCCGGTAATGGAGAGGAGTGGAGATGTCATCGGCGCATCACCGGATCGAGGGCGCGGCGCAGGCCATCGCCGAGTTGATTGAAGGCAAGCACCGTCGCAAAGAGCGCGATCAGCGGCACGACCAGCACCCACCAACCTTGATAGATCATCTGACGCCCCTCGGCGATCATGCCGCCCCAGGTCGGCGTGTCGGAGGCAACCGAAAGGCCGACGAAGGACAGGATGGCTTCGACGATGACGGCGATGCCCATTTCCAGGCTAACGAGGGCGATCAGCACCGGCGTTACATTGGGCAGAATTTCGCTGAAGAGGATTCTCACTCGTGAAAAACCGATCGTGTGGGCTGCGGTCACATAATCCATCCGCGCCTGCGCCTGTGTTTCCGAGCGCACGACGCGACAGAAGCGTGTCCAGTCGATGATGACAATGGCCGCGATGACCGAATGCACACCGGAGCCGAAGACGGCGACGAGGAGGATCGACAGCAATACAGGCGGGAAGGCCATCCAGATATCGACAAGGCGGGAGATCACCTTGTCGATCCAGCCGCCGTACCAGCCGGCGAGAAGGCCGAGCAGCGTGCCGATCAGGGCCGCGAGCCCGGCGGCGACGAAGGCGACAGTAAGCGCGATGCGCGTGCCGAAGATGGCGCGGGAGAGCACGTCGCGGCCGAGATCGTCCGTGCCGAGCAGGAAGCCGGGATCGGCCCCCTCGATCCATGCCGGTGGCAGAGTGCCGGACATCAGATCCTGCTCCAGCGGATCTTTCGGCGCGATATAGGGCGCGAAGATCGCAAGGATGAGGAGGATGAGAATAAAGCCGCCGCCGAAGATCACCTTCGGCTCGGAAAGCAGCGCCTGAAAGCGTTTCGCCATTCTGGAGGGCGGCTGCGGCATGGCGGGCGAGGTGATGTCAGCCATGGGCAAGCCTCGGATTGAAGGCCGCGACGAGAAGGTCGACCGCCAGATTAACGAGGATGAAGAGGGCGCCGAAGACCAGTACCAGTCCCTGGATCAGCGGCAGGTCGCGGTTGATGACGGCATCGATCGCCATGTTGCCAATGCCAGGATAGGCGAAGATGCGCTCGACGATGACGCTGCCGCCGATCAGGAAGGTGAATTGCACGCCGGTGAGCGCGATCGTCGGGCCGACGGCATTGCGTAGCGCCTCCTGCAATACCAGTCGCAGCTCGGACATTCCTTTCAATTTGGCGAGCAGGATATAGTCCTGCACCATGGCCTCGGAGAGTGCGGCCTTGAGCACCCGGGCGATGATGGCCGCCAGCGGCAGGCCGAGCGCCAGGACTGGCATGACCATATGGGCGCAAATATCGACGAAGATCGCAAAGCGAAGCGTCACCAGGCTTTCGATCAGATAGAAGGGCGTTGTGAATTGCGCGTCGATGCTTGGGTCGATGCGGCCGGAGAGCGGAAAGAGTGGAAAAAGAACACCGAGGACGAGCACCAGCGCCAGCGCCCAGACGAAATCCGGAACGGCAAGAAAAAGGCCATTGAGGCTATCGATCACAGGCTCAAAAATCGTGCGACGGGCAAGGGTGCCGATGATGGCGACCGCGCCACCGAGAAGAATAGCCAACGCCAACGCAGCAAAGGCGAGTTCCAGCGTTGCAGGGAGGCGCTCTCCCAAGAGAGACAGCACGTCACGCTTTAGGGAAATCGATATCCCAAAATCGCCTGTCAGAACCGATTTCAGCCAGAGCCAGAATTGGGTCGTGAGGCTTGCATCGAGACCGTAATGGGCGCGCAGTGCGGCGATATCGGCAGGGCTAGCGCCCGGCGAGATCATCATCGCGATCGGATCTCCGGGTACGACGCGCAGTAGGACGAAGACGATCACCGCCACGCCGAAGAGGGTGATCGTGGCCATGATCAGCCGGTTGAGAATGGAGACTGCTATCATGCGTTATGAGTTCCGATCGCATGTGCTGACTGTAACATGGAGAGTACAGGCCCCTCATCCGGCCTATCGGCCACCTTCTCCCGTTTTGACGGGGAGAAGGGGATAGAAGCACCCGGAGCCTTCCTTCCGACCGTTTTTCCAGACGAGGGTACAGAGGTCGTCCCCTCTCCCCGTCAGAACGGGGAGAGGGCTAGGGTGAGGGGCAGCCACATACTCAAAGCCTGATGCATCAAGCCTTCGACACGAGCGTCGGCTGCAGGGCGCCGGAGACGTTCGGCGTGACCTTGAGGCTCGACTTGTAGACGATCGGCTGGGCATATTGCAGCAGCGGGATCACATAACCCTGCTCGGCAATATATTTGATCGCCGCCTTCCAGCCGGCAATGCGCTTCGTTTCGTCCTTTTCCACCCAGAGCGGTCCCAGCATGTCGTCGACATCCTTGGTCTTCCAGGCAGAGTGCGGCGAGGGTCCGAACATGGCGAAGCCGGTCGATGTCGTCGGATCGCCGATGGCGTTGCCCCAGTTGTAGAAGGCGGCCGGCCCGAGCTGATGGGCGGCACGCAGCTCGTAGTGCTTAGCGATTTCGTAGACTTCGATTTCAGCCTCAATGCCGACCTTGCGCCACATGCCGACGATCGCCTGGATCATCTCGTAATCCTTCGGCTTGAAGCCGCGGGTGGTCTTGATGGTGAATTTCACCGGCTTTTCCGGCGAATAGCCGCTGGCGGCCAGAAGCTTCTTGGCCTGTTCCGGATCGTAAGGGGTTTTGACGGAGGCGTCGTAGGCCTCATATTCCGGCGCTTCCAGCGTCGATAGCGGCTTGCCGTAGCCGCGCAGCAGCCGCTTAATGATCGCTTCCTTGTCGATCGCCATATTGGCGGCAAGACGGACGTTCTTATCGAGCATCGGGTCGACATTGCTGATGAAGATCATGCCGATGTCGGAGATGGGGGTGGCGACGCCGGCGAGACCTGACTTCTTCTTCAGCCGGTCGAAATCCTCATAGGGTATTTCCAGCGTCACGTCGGATGAACCGGACTCGATTTCGGCCACGCGGCTCGTCGTATCCGGCACGAACTTGAAGATGACAGTGTCGAAGGCGGGCTTGCCGCCGAAATAGTTCGGGTTTGCCTTCAGGCGCAGATAGGAATTGCCCTCATAGGCGTCGACCATATAGGGGCCAGTGCCGATCGGCTTCTTTTCGAAGCCCTGTGCGCCCACCTTGGTATAATAGTCCTTCGGCAGGACGTAGCCGGTGAGGAAGGCCATCCATTTGAAATAGGTCGGCTCGAAACGGACGACATCGCCGGTGATGCGGTTGCCTTCCACCTTGTAATTGTTGGCGGTCGACCAGATGAACTGAATGGGGTTGCCCGTGTCCTGCTGGGCGGCGCGCTCCAGCGACCAGACGACGTCGTCGGGCGTAAACTTGGAGCCGTCATGCCAGGTTACACCCTCGCGCACGTCCATCCAGACCTTGGTCTTGTCGTCGTTCCAGCCCCAGGCGGTCAACAGGCCCGGCTGGAATTTCAGGTCCGGTCCCTGGCCGATATACTGGTCGAAGATCGAGCGATAGATCGCCTGGATCGTCGGGTTGACGGCGGATGGGCCTGTCGTCGGATCGAAAGAGGGCAAATTGACGTTGAAGGCGATGATCAGCGTGCCGGCTTCCGCTGCTTCCACAGGCGTTCTGCCGGCTAAAATCCCAGTCATGAATGCGGCCGCGCCGAGGCTGAGTGCCTCGCGCCGAGTAAGCTTAGTCATGGTCACTCCGTTCCCCTGTTAAGCGGCAGAAAAGCACGGCGCTCAACTGTCGCTGGCGATTTATTGTCGGAATGTTTTAATCTTAAAATACATATTTTGGAGCGGCAAGCGCTTTCTCTGGTGCTTGTAAAGAATCTGATGCTTTTTTGGCATCCATATTAAATGCGTACGCATATATCTGCGCTGCAATCCGGGGAGCGAAGATTCCGATTTGGAAGAAGGAAGGCAATGGCTTGCCGCTTCGAACTTACTCCATCGAGCCGGATTTCATATTTGTTCGTTGACAGCTCAAGGAAGTTCAAAATATGATTTTGCAAATGATTTAAAACGAGCCCACAAGGGCAAAGGGGTAACGTCATGGCCGAGCGATCGTTTGCGCGCGAGGTCGAGGATCTGAAGCTCGGGGAAGGCGACATCTTCCGCGGCGAGGGTATTCTCGCGATCACCAAGGCACTTCTGCAATCCGGTGTTTCCTATGTCGGCGGCTATCAGGGCTCGCCGATCTCGCATCTCATGGACGTGCTGGCCGACGCCAAGGACGTGATGCAGGATCTGGGCGTCCATTTCGAGACATCGGCATCGGAAGCGGCAGCTGCCGCCATGCTCTCCGCCTCCGTCATGTATCCGGTGCGCGGCGCCGTCACCTGGAAATCGACGGCCGGTACCAATGTCGCCTCCGATGCGCTTTCCAACCTATCTTCGGGCGGGGTCACGGGCGGCGCACTCATCATTATCGGTGAGGATTACGGCGAAGGCTCCTCCATCATGCAGGAGCGCAGCCATGCCTATGCGATGAAATCGCAGATGTGGCTGCTCAATCCGCGCCCGAACCTGCCGTCGATCGTGCAGGCGGTCGAGGAGGGCTTCGAGCTTTCCGAGGCCTCCAATACGCCCGTCATGCTGCAGGTCGGCATCCGCAGCTGTCATGTGCACGGCCAGTTCGTCGCCAAGGATAACAAGCGACCGCCCTATACGCTGAAGCAGGCGCTGGAAAATCCTATTCGCGACGTCGACCGCATCGTGCTGCCGCCGGCATCCTTCCTGCATGAGAAGGAGAAGCTGGAGAAGCGTTGGCCTGCTGCGGTCGATTTCATCAGGAAGCGGCAGCTCAACGAGTATTTCGGACCCTCCGAGGGTGATGTCGGCATCATCCTGCTCGGCGGCATGTATAATGGCGTGCTGCGCGCACTGCAGCAGCTCGGACTTGCCGATGTCTACGGCAATTCCGCCGTGCCGCTTTACGTCCTCAACGTCGCCTATCCGCTTGTTGACGACCAGATCGCCGAATTCTGCGCCAGCAAGAAGGCGGTGCTGATGGTCGAGGAGGGGGCGCCCGAATATATCGAGCAGTCCCTGAACACCATCCTGCGCCGCCGCGATATTCAGACCAAGGTCGCGGGCAAGGACGTGCTGCCGATGGGCGGCGAATATACCGCGCCGGTGCTGATGAAGGGCATTAAGAATTTCCTCGAAGTCCATCAGCGCGTGCTGCTCGGCAACCAGCCGCCGCTGCCGGACCCGACACCTATCCTCAACGATCCCAAGATCAAGGCGCTCGCCGAAGTCGTGCCGCCGCGGCCGCCGGGTTTCTGCATCGGCTGTCCCGAGCGGCCGATCTTCGCTGCCATGAAGATGGTGGAGAGCGAACTCGGCCAGCATCACATATCAGGCGACATCGGTTGCCACCTCTTCTCGATCCTGCCGCCCTTCAATATCGGCAGCACGACCATGGGCTACGGGCTCGGGCCGGCGGCCGCTTCGGCCTTCAATGTCGCGGCGGATAAGCGCGTGATCTCCGTCATGGGCGATGGCGGCTTCTGGCACAACGGCCTGGCGACCTCTGTCGGTAATGCCGTCTTCAACAAGCAGGATGGTGTCATCCTCGTCGTCGACAACTATTATTCGGCAGCGACGGGCGGGCAGGACATACCGTCGTCGCGTGCGCTCAACCCACGCCGCAAGACCAACAATTCCATCGTCAATGCCGTCAAGGGCATTGGTGCGACCTGGGTGCGCCAGATCGACCGGACCTATGATGTCGCCAAGATGCGCGATACGCTGCGCGAGGCCCTGACCTCGAAGGAGCCGGGGCCGAAGATTATCGTCGCTTCCTCGGAGTGCATGCTCAACAAGCAGCGTCGCGTGAAGCCGCAATTCGCCAAGGCGGTGAAGGACGGCAAGCGTATGGTCAAGGAGCGCTTTGGCGTCGATGAGGATGTCTGCACCGGCGATCACGCCTGCATCCGCCTTTCCGGCTGTCCTTCACTGTCGGTCAAGCATACCGACGATCCGCTGAAGGACGATCCGGTGGCTGCGATCGATAATAATTGCGTCGGCTGCGGCAATTGCGGCGAGGTTTCCGAGGCGGCGGTGCTTTGTCCCTCCTTTTATCGTGCCGATATCATCCATAACCCTACGGGTTGGGATCGCTTCGTCGCTCGCATGCGCTCGAGCATCATCGGCTGGCTGCAGGCGCGTCGCCGCGCCGGCCGCATCGTCTTCGCAGATTGAGAGGGCGATATGAACGAGCATGTGAGCATGAGCGATCTCGGCGCCAACAGGCTTTCGACAGACAAACCGCTGTCGCTTGCCATCCTCGCCATGGGCGGGCAGGGCGGCGGCGTGCTGGCCGACTGGATCGTCGGCCTTGCGGAAGCCGAAGGCTGGATGGCGCAGACGACGTCTGTGCCGGGCGTTGCCCAGCGCACGGGCGCGACGATCTACTATATCGAAATGCTGCCGGCGAAGGATGGTCACGAGCCGATCTTCTCTCTGATGCCGACGCCGGGTGATGTCGATGTCGTCATGGCAGCGGAGCTGATGGAGGCTGGCCGTTCGGTGCTGCGCGGCCTCGTCACGCCGGACAAGACGCTGCTGATCGCCTCGACGCACCGCTCCTTTGCCGTTGCGGAAAAGGAAAAGCCGGGCGACGGCATCGGCAATGCCGAGGTGGTGGTCGATGCCACGGATTTTGCCGCCAAGCGCACCATCGCCTTCGACATGGAAACGATGGCCGTCAAGAATGGCAGCGTGATTTCGGCCTCCATGTTCGGCGCTTTGGCCGGCTCGGGTGCACTGCCGTTCGGCAAGCAGGCTTTCGAGGCGATGATCCGCGCCGGAGGCAAGGGTATCGAGCCCAGCCTGAAGGCGTTCAATGCCGCCTTCGACAGGGTCAAGGAAAAGCCGCGCGATGCGGTTTCCGCGACGCCGCCGAAGCATTTCGATGCGCTGCCTGAAACCGCCGGTCATCCGGCGCTGGACCGGCTGGTTAATCGCATCCGATCCGAATTTCCCGAAGTTGCCTGGCCGCTGCTGTTTGCCGGTGTCAAGAAGCTGACCGATTATCAGGATCCGGCCTATGCCGATGAATATCTGGGCCGTGTCGCGGCACTTCATGCGCTGGATCGAAAGGCTGGCGGCGCGAATAAGGATTTCGCCTTCATCGTGCAGGCGGCGAAATATGTCGCGGTCGCCATGGCTTACGATGATGTCATCCGCGTTGCCGATCTGAAGGTGCGTAGCTCGCGTTTCGAGCGCGTCCGTAAGGAAGTCGGCGCCAAGGACGACCAGATCGTTTACATGACCGAATACATGCATCCGCGCATGGATGAGGTCTGCGGCACGATGCCGAAGGCGATGGGCCTATGGATAGAAAACAGGCCGCGGCTGTTTGCCCGGCTGGACCGCTTCGTCAACAAGGGGCGGCGCGTTCAGACCGGCACGCTGTTCTGGTTCCTCGGCCTTTACATGGTCTCGGCGCTGCGCCGTATCCGTCGCGGCACGCTGCGGCACGCACGCGAGGTGGAACATCGCGAGGCCTGGCTTGCGGCGGCATCCAACCTGCTGGCCGCGAATTACGATCTCGCCGTCGAGGTGCTCGGCAACCGCCGCCTCGTGAAGGGCTATTCCGATACGCATGCGCGCGGGCTTTCCAAGTTCGATCGGGTCATGTCGGCGCTGCCGCTCCTGCGCGACCGCGAGGATGGAGCCGCCTGGATGCGGCGGCTGCGGCAGGCTGCATTGCTGGACGAGAAGGGCACGGCGCTCGATGGCGCTATGAAGACTGTGGAGACGCTGTGAGGTTGCTGAGAGCACGGTGGCTTATTTCGCCCTTGGGGGCATAAGCCGCTCAGATTTCATGCTTCCTGATATTGTGCAGCACCTTGTGCAGTGTCGAGATGAAGGTGCGGTATTCGGCCTCGTCGACGCCGTCGAACATTTGCAGGAAGAGGTCGTACATGGTCGGCCACACCTTCTCGAAGGCGGCGCGGCCTTCCTCGGTGATGGAGACATCGCGGATGCGCATGTCTTCGGCGCGGGGCTGGCGGCGGATGTAACCCTGTTGTTCGAGCGAGTCCAAAGTGCGGCTCATCGTCGATTGCTCGGTCACGGCGAAGACGGAGAGCTCGTTGATGGTGACGCTGGAGGAGACGCTGAGGACGGCAAGCGCACGCATCTTGGCGGTCGTCATATCGTATTCGCGCAGCTCTTCCGAAAGATTGGCGTTCCAACGCGCCATCAGCCGGTTCATGAGATAGGGCGCGAAGTGATTGAGGCCGATTTCGCCCATGGTCGGGCGCTTCGCGTTCTCATCCCGCGTGCGCCTCAAAACGGTGCCTGAAAACCGTTCCTCCATCGACGAAACTCCTCCTTCGGAAACGTGTTACTTCAGCGATGATGCGAGCAGGAAGCCGGAGCCCCCACCAAGGCCCGCACCGGGATGCGCCGAAGCGCCGATGTGGTAAAGGCCTGATATGTGGGTGCGGTGGTTAACAGATGACTTGAAGGGACGCCAGATGAAAAACTGGTCGAGGCCGCAATAGCCCCCGTAGGGGTCGCCACCGACGAGGTTCATGTTCATCGCTTCCAGATCCGCCGGAGAATAAGCGCAGCGCGCGAGCTTGATGTTTGCAAAATCCTCGATATGGCTCGCAAGCAGAGCTTCGATGCGGTCGGCGTAGCGCTCGCGCACCTCTTCCGTCCAGCGGCCGTCTTCAGGCGTTTCGATTTCGCCCGCGGCATCGCCCTTGATGCGGCGTGGTGCTTCGGGAAGTTGCAGCCAGAGGATCGATTTACCTTGCGGGGCGCGGGTGGGATCGAGTGCGACGGGCTGGCCCACACAGACGGTGGGTTCGGCGGGCAGAAGCCCGCGTTCACATTCATTGGCGGCGCGCGAGACGCCGTCGAGGCCAGGGGTCAGGTGCAGCAGCGCCACCTTGCCGAGTTCGGCATTGGCCTTCCAGCGCGGCGGCTCGGAAAGCGCGTAGTGGATCTGCATATCGCCCTTGCCGTAGCGGTAGCTGGCAACGCCTGATTTGATCTCCGGCGGCAGCGGATCCGGCCAATCCTTCATCAGCCGCTCGTAGAGCTGGTTGGGGGTTACCGAGCAGATCACGCCGGCTTTCGCCTTCAACGTTTCGCCGTTCGCAAGACGCACGCCGTCGGCGCTGCGATTGTGGTCCGGAATGATGGCCGCGACATCGGCACTCACACGAATTTCACCGCCATGATCGGCAATCAATCGTTCGAAGGCCTTCAGCAGCTTCTCGGCGCCGCCCTTGACGATCGGCGCGCCACCCAATTCCAATGCAAAGCCGATCACCTTCAGCATTTCGGCGGAATAGGCGCTTTCGGGCCCGAGGCCGCAATGGAGCACCCAAGGCGCCCAGAGCGCATGGATATCCTCGGACCTGTAACTGGTTTCGAGATAGCCGCGTGCCGGCGTCAAAGCATCGCCAAACCAGGCGGCGAGCTTGCGCAACCCGCGGTTCCAGCCCTGCTTTGCAACAGTCTTCAGGGTCGATCCTGACCATAGCGCACCGCCAAGCAGGGAAAACAGGAATGGCGCGTCGGCCGCAAGTGCTTCCATCTCACGGGAAAAGGTCTGCCCGTCGCCGGGCGACAGTTTGTCGAAAGCGGCGATATTTCGCTGTCTGTTCTTGGAAAAGATCACATGCGAACCGTCGGGACGGAGCACGCCCGTGGGGAGCTCGGCATGGGCGAATTCCAGGCCTCGCGCCTCGAGATCCTTGCCGATGGCGCCATAGGCCGGCGAGGTCAGGAACAGCACCATGGTCGTTGCCATGACGTCGTGGATGAAGCCGGGCTGGGTGATCTCCTCGGTGCGCAGGCAACCGCCGATGCGGTCGTTGCGCTCGAGGACGAGCACCTTGTGGCCCTTTTTGCCGAGCATGGCGGCTGCGACGAGCGCATTTATGCCGCTGCCGACGATGATGTAGTCATGATCGCCCATTGCTGCCGCCCCTCATTGGCAAGATGAACAGAAAGGAGGAGCCTGCCCCAGGCTCCAGCCTATCATGCGATCAATGCCAGTGCGCGAACCGGCGAGCCCGTGCCCTTGACGAACTTCAGCGGTGCGGCGATCAGCACTGCGCCCTTGGCCGGAAGCTGGTCGAGGTTGGAGAGGCTGGCGAGGCCATAGCGATTGGCCTTGTGCATAAGGTTGTGCGCCGGGAAGGGCGGGTTCATGCCACCAGCAGAACCGGCATCGGTGCCGATCGTTTCCGAACCCCAGCCGATGATACCCTTGGTGAGCAGATATTCGATCGCTTCTGCTGTCGGGCCGGGAGAATGCGGGCCGTTTTCATCAGCGTTCAGGAAGGTTTCGGTCGAACCGTTCCGCTTGTACCAGTCTGTGCGCAGCAGCACCCAGCTGCCGGGCTCGATCGCGCCGTTCTCAGCTTCCCATTCCTTGATGCTTTCGACCGTCAGCAGATAATCAGGATTGGCGGCGGCTTCCTTGGAGCGGTCGATGACATTGACCGGCGCCACGAAGTTCTGCGGCGGGATGGTGTCGGTCGTGTTGTTCGGATTATCCTTGCCGGTGATCCAGTGGCAGGGCGCATCGAAATGTGTGCCGGTGTGCTCGCCGAGCTCCAGCCAGTTCCAGGCCCAGAAGGGGCCGTCCTGATTGTATTCCGAGATCGTATGGACCTTGACGTTCGGCGTGTTCTTGCCGAACTGTGGCGGCAGGTAGAGCACCGGTGTGTCGGGTCCGAGCGGCGCGGTGAGATCGACGACCTTGACGGAGCCCGAAAGCAGGGCCGAGGCGAGGCTGGCGAGTGTGGTAGCGGTCATTTTTTTGCGTTCCCCTTGTTGTTGCAGGATCCCGTGCGAAGAGCCTTTTTGCAGGTCTTTTGTTCAGGATCAGGCATGAAATCGACATCGCCAGACGCGGGTGCCTTTCCTCCTGGCACCGGGTCCGCGTGGCGGCGGAATGAAGGGAGCCTATGTCACAATATATGATATTGCAAGCATTCGGCTGGGGTTCGCGGCGCCAATTTTGACATAAAATCGCCGGCCATCATGAGTTTGTAAGTTACTGAAGTAAAACGGCATTCCTCGGCGTAATTCGATGAAATGTTACCAATGGTTGCTTGCGTCCCCTGTGATTCGCGCCAACGGATACTTGAAGCTTAAAACTCAAAATGTATGCATGTGATAATAATAACCACAAATCAGAAAGGGGCTGATGATGAGCTATGATGCGATCATAGTGGGGGCCGGCCATAACGGTTTGGCGGCGGCAGTGCATCTGGCTTCCAAGGGCTGGAAGGTTGCCGTCATCGAGGGAAATTCGGAGCCCGGCGGTGCAGTCAAGACGCGTGAGGTGACGCTGCCCGGTTTTCGGCACGATCTGTGCGCCATGAACCTTTCGATGTTCGCCGGCTCGGCCTTCTTTGCGCAGTATAAGAACGAGCTTCTGGCCGAAGGGCTGGGCTTTGTGCCCGCCGCGGATTGCTTCGCCAGCGTCTTTCGCGACAACACCTATCTCGGCGTCAGCACCGATCTGGAAAAGACCGCGGGAGCCATCGCCGATATCTCGCCGCAGGACGCAGCTGCCTGGCGCAATATGCTCTCGCAGTTCGGTGCGGATGCGCCGCATATTTTCGGCCTGCTCGGCTCGCCCATGCCTTCGATGGCCGCCGCCAGGGTCGTTTGGAAGGCATGGCGCGAAAAGGGAATGGGTTGGATTTATGAGACCGCGCGCATGCTCTTTGCATCGCCGCGCGATTTTCTCGATGCCCGTTTCCAGAATACCAAGCTCAAGACGATGATGGCTGCCTGGGGGCTGCATCTCGACTTCGCGCCCGACGTCGCCGGCGGCGCGCTGTTTCCCTATCTCGAATCCATGGCCAATCAGGCATTCGGCATGGTGATCGGCAAGGGCGGTGCCGATACGATCATCAAGGCGATGGCGGCCGTGCTGAAAAGCAAGGGCGGCGAGCTGATGCTCGGCACGCGCGTGGACAAGATCACGACCTCGGGCGGCAAAGCGGCGGGCGTTGTGCTGGCCGATGGACGACGTTACGAAGCGAAGCGTGCGGTCATCGCCAATGTCCATCCGCAGATCCTGTTCGGCAAGCTTCTGGATCAGGATCCGTCACGGCAGGAGTTTGACGGCAGGATCAAGCGCTTCCGCGCCGGACCGGGCACGATGATGATCCATCTGGCGCTGTCGGGCCTTCCGGATTGGACTGCGGGTAAGGCGCTCCAGAATTTTGCCTATGTGCATATCGCGCCGGATCTCGAAATGATGTCGCGTGTCTATGCCGAGGCCATGGGCGGGCTGCTGCCGGCTGAACCTGCCCTGGTGGTAGGCCAGCCGACTGCCATCAATCCGTCGCGCGCGCCCGACGGGCAGCATGTGCTTTGGATACAGGTGCGCGTCCTGCCGGCGGAATTCCATGGCGATGCTGCCGGTCAAATCTGCGGCGCGGGTTGGGATGAGATCAAGGATATCTATGCCGAGCGCGTTTTCGATATCGTCGAACGTTATGCGCCCGGCTTGCGCGGCAAGATATTGGGGCGCTCGGTCTTTTCGCCCATCGACCTGGAGCGCGAGAACCCGAATCTCATCGGCGGCGACAACCTCTCTGGCAGTCATCATCTCGACCAGAATTTCCTGTTCCGCCCCGTTGCTGGCTATTCGCGATACAAGACGCCCGTGGCATCGCTCTACATGTGCGGGGCCTCGACATGGCCTGGCGCAGGAACGGGTGCAGGTTCCGGTTTCATGCTGGGGAAAATGCTGGCCAAGTGAGCGCCATATGACTTGACGTTCAAACCTTTGACATTTCAAATATCGTCCCCTAGATCGCTGGGATTAGCGATGCGGAACGATAGGCCGAGGCGACGTTATGACAGAGTCCGAGAGTGCAAGCGTTGATCTGGAGATCATCGTTCAGGGCGCGCAGGAAGGCAAGAAGCTCGAACTGCGGCTCTGGCTGCGGATGTTGTCGACGACCAAGCTGATTTCGCAGGAAATCCGCCGCCGGCTGCGCAATGAGTTCGGAGCGACTTTGCCGCAGTTCGACCTGATGGCGCAGCTCTATCGCGAGCGAGAGGGCTTGCGTCTTGGAGAGTTGTCGAAGCGCACCATGGTCACCAACGGCAACGTCACCGGTCTTGTCGAGAGGCTGGAGGCGGATGGCCTCGTGCTGCGTGTGACACCCGATGGCGACCGGCGCGTCACGGTCGCGAAGCTGACGGAAAAGGGCGAGACCCAGTTCAGCGCCATGGCCGCCGCCCATGAAGGCTGGCTGCGCGACATGATGGCGGATGTGGAGCCCGCGATCGTCAGTGAGCTGTGGCGGGATATCGGCGCGGTGAAGTCATCGGTCAGCAACCATCTTTCCGGCGCCGACTTCGATTGATGGTAAAGCATGTCACGCAAAAGTGTGTAGCGGTTTTGCGGTAACGACATGCGTCAACGAGGGACTATCTCGCCCGCTCGTCCTTGAACTTCTTTTCGAGCACGCTGACGAGGCGGACCATTGGCCAGAGCAGGATGATGTAGATCAACGCGGCCATGATGAGCGGGGAGGGGTTGGCGTAGAAGCCTTGAGCGTTCTGTCCTTCCTTGAGCAATTCGGGAAGGGCCACAGTCGAAGCGAGCGACGTATCCTTGAACATCGACACGCAGTTGCTCGTCGTCGGCGGGATGACGATACGCACCGCCTGCGGCAGCACAACCTTATAGAGGGTGATCAGGAAGGGGATGCCGAGGGCTGCGGCCGCCTCGAATTGCCCGCGCGGCACACTTTCGATCCCTGAGCGAAAGACTTCCGCCGAATAGGCGGCAAGCACGATCGAGAACCCGAGGATCGCCGACCACCACGCGGAAAAGCTGATGCCGACAAAGGGTAGCGCGTAATAGATCAGGATCAGCACGACCAGCATGGGCATGGCGCGCATGATGTCGATATAGGCAATCGTCAGGAGCTGCAAAGGTTTGGGAGCATAGAGGCGGATCAGGCTGATGACGAGGCCGCCGGTCACGCCGATCAGGATGCTGACGACGCCGAGCGCAATGGTCATCCAAAGCCCGCGCAGCAGCTGTGGGAAAGCCGAGATCATGACGTCGGAGTTAAGGAAGGTGTCGACGAAAGACATTGGCACTCCCGCGTGTGAAACGAAGACGAGGTTCTTGCAACCACGCCGGTCGTTGCGACCGGCGTGGTTTCATTTCGATAATGATCTTTTGATCACGCTTTGGGGATAGGCAGTTCGGTGACGGTCGAGGAGCCTGCCGGCGCCTTGCCGCCGAACCACTTCTCGTGGATCTTTTCCAGCGTGCCGTCCTTCTTCATCGCGGTGATGGCATCGTTGATCTTGGCGACGAGTGGCGAATCCTTGGTCATCATCAGGCCATACTGCTCGCCGGTCTTGATGCGATCCTTGATGGCGAAGCCCTTGGTCTTGACGAAGAGATATTGCATGCCGGGGATGTCGCTGACAACGGCATCGATGCGGCCGGCGCCGAGATCGAGGAACATATCCTGCTGCGAGTTGTAGCCCTTGACGTCGGCAAAGCCCTGGGCGGCCTTGTTGTCATTGACCCATTTTTCACCCGTCGAGCCCGACAGTACGCCGATGGTTTTGCCCTTGAGATCGGCAAGCGCCTTGATCGAGCTGCCGTCCTTGGCGGCGACGCCCATATCGGAGTCGTAATAGGGCTGGGTGAAAGACTGCGACTTCAGGCGTTCCGGCGTAATCGTGATGGACGAGATCGCCACGTCGATGCGCTTGGAACTGGTTGCGGCAAACAGGGCCTGAAAGCCGTAGTCGGCGATGTTCGTGGTCATGCCCGCGCGCTTGGCCGCTTCGTTGACGATATCGACCTCGAAGCCTTCGAAGCCGCCATTCGCGGTCTTATATTCGAAGGGCGGGTTGTTTGGATAAGAGCCGACGTTCAAGACATCGGCGGCATAGGCAAAATGGCTTCCGCCGGCGAGGCCGACGGCGGTCGCCAGGATTAGCAGACCGCGACGAGTAATGGACATTTTTTAGTCTCCCTCTGGTTATGGCCGCGGGCTTTTCCTCTCACCCGCGGTATTCCCGTCCGCCCGACCGGCGGCCGTATCATGTCATCGCGTTGACCATGCGATCGAGCGCGATGCGCATCTGTTCGGTTTCGCGGAAGGTGCACATGCGCAGGAATGCGCGAGACGCCTCGCCGAAGTGATATCCCGGCGCTAGGCCGACGCGGGCCGTTTCGAGAATGCGCTCGCAGAGCGCCGTCGCATCGGGTTCGCCCTGCAGCGCGAAGAAGGCATACATGCCGCCGCGCGGCTTTTCGGGCAGGATGATGCCCGGTATCTTCGGCAGCTTCTCATAGGCAAGATCGAGGCCGGCCTTGATCCGGCCGCGGATTTCTGAAACCAGCGGCTCGCCTTCGCGCAGAGCGGCGGCGGCACCCGCTTGAACCATGGCCGAGGTGCCGCTGTTGATATACTGCGTCATGGCGCCGAGCTGGTCGGCGACGGCCGATGGGTGCGTCAGCCAGCCGACCCGCCAGCCGGTCATAGCCCAGGCTTTCGAGAAGCTATTGATCGCGATGACGCGATCGCCGTCTTCGGCCACCTGCAGGATTGAAGGGGCGATGTCGCCATCGAAATAGAGGCGGGCATAGACCTCGTCGGAGATGATCCAGATGCCCGTGCGGCGGCTGAAATCGAGCAGCGCCTGCATCTCTTTGCGCGAGGCGGTCCAGCCCGTGGGATTGGAGGGCGTCGACAGGAAGATGGCTCGGGTGCGGGCATCGCAGCGGGCGAAGAGCTTGTCGAGGTCGAGGCGCCAGTCGGTATCGAAATCGAGTGACACGGCGCGCGGCTCGCCGCCGATGAGGTGGATGGCGTTATGGATATTCGGCCATTGCGGCGCGACATAGACAACATTGGTGCCGACATCGACGAGCAGTTCAAGCGCCATATAGAGCGCCTGCATGCCGCCGGGGGCGACTGTCGTGCGCTCGATCGGGATGGGGCGGCCATGCCAGTGTGTCTGATAGTCGGACAGCGCTTCGTTCAGCGTCGCCAATCCGCGCATATTCGGGACGTAGAAGGTTACCCCATCGTCGAGCGCCTTTTTCGCGGCATCCCGGATGAACTCCGGGGTCACGATATCCCCTTCGCCGAACCAGAGCGGAATGACGCCGCCGAGTTCGCGGGCGCGCTTGGCAAGCACGGCGATATTGTCGGTGTGCATGTCGCGGATCTGGGCGCGAATGCCTTCGAGAGCATCGCGGCCCGTCATCACGTTCGGCAGGTTATGCTGCGATAGAAGAGACAAGAAATTTCCCCTGGGAATTCTGCATTGGAGGGTTCAAACGGCTGCGGCAACTTTCGCTTTTGCAACCCCTCAATTTCGAATGGTTATCCAAAAACAACGGCATTTCAAGGACAAATTTTAAGCTTAAAAAGTCTACCTTCCTGCTCAATTTCGCTTTGCCCTTTGAAATGGTAACGCACTGATAGAAATCAGCTTTCCTTGTTCCATGGCGCATGCTTACCTTGTTTTGCGGCATCGACGCCGGCAGCCAGGCTGGCGCCCAGAAACATCGTATCGCTTGCCAGTATGAAGAAGCTGATGCCGGCTTCCGACCACGCGCCGACATCGTCTGCCGAAGGTCGAAAGACGCCGACCGCGCGACCGGCGGACAGTGCGGCTTGCGTGATGGTTCTGATCGCCGCATCGAGCCTGTCCTTGCCAGTAGGACCCATGGCGTCGATCGAAACGGAGAGATCGCCAGGACCGATGAAGATGAGGTCGACGCCATCGACGGCGGCGATCTCGGCGATATTGGCAAGCCCTTCGGCTGTTTCGACCTGGATGGCAAGCACGAGTTCGGCATTGGCCTTGGCGAGGTAATCCGGAATACGATAGCCATAGGCGGCCGCACGACCCGGACCGACGCCACGGGCGCCGAGCGGGGGATAGCGGGTGGCCTTGACGACTGAGCGCGCCTGCTCCGCCGTCGAAACACGGGGCACGAGAACGCCTGCCGCACCTGCATCCAGAACGGCTGCAATATCCTCCGCCGCATGTCCGGGCACGCGGACCATGGCCGGAACGCGATGGACATCGGCGGCGCGGATCAGATCCTCGATGCGCTCGCGGCTGATCTGCGAATGCTCCCAGTCGATGCAGAGGAAATCGACGCCTGAGGCTGCCGTGACTTCGATGGCGACGGGATGCGGAATGGCCGCAAATGTACCGATGAGCAGCTTCTGCTCGATACAGTTCCGGCGAAAATCGCTCATCGTCATCCTCATTTTAGCGGTCTCTCAACGAGGGGTAGGTCGAAAGATACAACTGCGAAACGGCTATTTGCTCCGTACTCAGAACAGTTTTCCGTACCGATCCGGCACCGGCACGGGGGCATTGCGGTGGCGGAGTTGTTCGGGCGCCGCCACCGCTCACAGGCACGGTCTACTTGCGCCGCGCCATGATCTCGGTCAGGACCGCGTCAAACCGGGCGATCTCCTGACCTTGTTATAATGCACCAGCGACACGCGGATGGCACCCGTTTCCATGGAAAGGCCAAGGCGTTTCATCAGGCGCGGTGCGAACATGTGGCCGTCGCGCAGGCCGATGCGCTGCTTGCCCATCTCATCGGCAAATTCCTGCGGCGTGATATCGGGCATGTTGAAGCAGATTGTGGGCACACGCTGTTCCAGGCGGTTTTCGTCGGAGATGCCGTATATGGTGGCGCCGTGGTGCTTCAAAACGGCAATCATCTCACGCGAGAGCATAAGTTCGTACTGACGGATCGCGCCCATGGCGGCGGCAAGCGCCTCGCGGCGACTATGGTCACCGGTCGGCATGAAACGGCGGCCAAGGCCTTCGAGATATTTGACCGCCGCGTTCATTCCGGCGACGTTCTCATAGGTGAAGGTGCCGACTTCGATCTTGTAGGGCGGCACGTCCGGAATGAAGTCTTCCTTGAAGGTGGGAAGCTTGACCAGCGCGTCATAGCGGCCCCAGAGGAAGCCCATATGCGGCGAGAAATTCTTGTAGCCGGAGCAGACGAGATAGTCGCAGCCCCAGGCCTGCACGTCGATCAGGCCATGCGGGCCGTAATGGACGCAATCGAGGAAGGTTTCGGCGCCGGCAGCTTGTGCCAGTTTGCAGACACGAGCGACATCGACGATCGTGCCAATGGAATGCGCGGTGACGGTGCAGGCGACAAGGCGGGTCTTGTCGTTAAGCAGCGGCTTCAGGTCTTCCACATGCAGCGTGCCGTCGTCGCGCATGCGCCACCAGACGATCTTGGCGCCATCAGCTTCCAGCGCCATCCAGGTGGCGATGTTGGCATCGTGATCCATGTCGGTGACGACGATCTCGTTGCGCTCGCCCAGCAGCTTGGCAATGCCGAGGCTGACAAGCCGAATGAAGGAGGTGGCGTTCTGGCCGAAGGAGATTTCTTCCGGGCGATAGGCGTTGACCAGCATGGCGACGCTTTCGCGCGCTTCTTCCAGATTGCGGTCGACGCCCTGGCTGTGCTGGTATTTCGCCATGCGCTGGACGTTGAAATCGATGAGGTGATTGGCAACCGCATCGACGACCGACTGCGGCACCTGTGCACCGCCCGCATTGTCGAGAAAGACGAAATCGCCAGCCTTCCGGATGGCGGGGAACATGGCGCGGATCTCGTCGACCGGGAAGCTGTTGTGGCCGGCGAATTGCGATGCGGAAGGGGCGGAGCTCATGGGATCTCGCTCTGAATATTGGGATTGAAATCTGATTTTGATCATTTGATCACAAAATACTTTAAGGTTCAACCAAATTCCTTGGTCTCTTGTTTAGGCCTGGCGGCGACCGGAGCTAGAGCCCTTGCGGGGCTCGTCCTGCGTGGCCGGGCAGTAATCCTGCAGGATTTCGTGGGTGCGGCTGATATCGGCGACAATACCGTCGCGGGCGGCGGCGAAGTCTCCGGCCTTCAAAGCATCGACGATGGCAACGTGCTCGCCGGCGGGATCGAGTTCGCCGCTGCGCATCAAAGGTTCTGCCGAGGCGGAGAGCATGCGCATATAGGGGCCGAAGCGCAGCCACAGGGTCTCGATCAATTGGAGCAGCACCTCGGAGCCCGAGGCGCGATAGATGGTGAAGTGGAACTGCTGGTTCCTGGCCATGAGATCATAGACATTAGCGCCTCGGCCGATCACATGCTGCTCCCCGGCGATGCGATCGAGCGTCGCTATGTCGCTGACAGTGAGGTTCGGAAAACCGAGCTCTGCGGCCAGACCTTCGACGGCAATGCGGGCACGGCAAAGATCGTTCAGCCGGGCAAGAGTAACGATCGGGATGCGGGCCGAGCCGTTGGCTGCGACCTCCAAAGCATTTTCAGCCGCCAGACGGCGCAGAGCCTCACGCACCGGCATATTGCTGGTTCCAAAGGTTTCAGCAAGCGAGGCGATGGTCAGCGTCTGACCGGGATCGAAATTGCCTACCATGAGCGCGTTCCGCAACTGCTGATAGACGCTCTCCTGGATCGTCGTTCTGGAGGACACCGGTTCCAGGGCTATGCGCACGCTTGCTTCCTCTCCGCTTCTCGGGACTCGTTCATGGTAGAACGAAGGGCGAGCGAAAGGAAAGGGGCCTCTCGGAGTGGCGGTCAGGCTTCCTCGGTTTCCCAGCTTTCGTCATCGGCCGGATCATTCTTCGCCCGAGGCTTGTGTAAGCCGAGCCCAACGCCGATGAGGGCAAGCGCACCGCCGATCGCATGATAGGAATGCAGCTGTTCTCCAAGCAGCGCCCAGGCCAGCGCTGCAACGACGATTGGCAGGAGATTGATCAACAGCGAGGTGCGGCTCGCGCCGAGCCTCTGGATACCGATCATCCAGCAAAGCGGCGCGAGGAGGGAGGTCGGGATTGCAGCATAAAGGATCAGCGGTAGGTTGGCGGTAGTGATTGGCGAGATATCGCCCATCAGGAAAATCGGGATCAGCAGCAAGGTTGAAAAGCCGATCTGCCAGAAAAGCTGCTGCCACATGGGAAGCGGCATCGCCCAGCGTCTCAGCATAACCCCATAGAGCGCATTTGAGAGAACGGCGATGATCATCAGGCCGTCGCCAATGTGGAAGCCGCCATTCACAAGGCGCATCGGATCACCCTGCGATGTCAAATAGACGAGCCCAATCAGCGAGATGGTGCCGCCTGCTAGGCTCGCCACGGTGAGCTTTTCGCCCGCCAGCAGGCCGGCTAGCACCGTCGAAAGAAGCGGCATTAGAGCGATCGTCACACCCATATTGACAGCTGATGTCGTCTTGGCCGCCTCGTAGGCGAGGCTCTGATAGATCACCATGCCGAGGGCACCGAGGGTGGCGAGCTTCAGCCAGTGCTGCCGTAGCAGGGAACGATTGCGCCATGCCGCGCGTCCGACAAAGGGCATGAGCACGAGAAAGGCCAGCAGCCAGCGATAGAAGGAAATCGAGCCCGGCGAAATCAAGCCCGCCGATGCCTTGGTGACGACGGTGTTACCGGACCAGATCAGCACCGTCAGTAAGGGCGCAAGGCCGGCCGTGCTGACGATGGATGCGGAAGCATTCTGCTCGGTGCTCATGTGAATGGTCTCTCGTCGTCTTGTGGCTTGGGGCGAAACGAAGGAGGGCGGATTGGGTTCGCCATCCCAAAGGCTTTGTACTGCCTGTCCGAATTCTGGTATATAGCGAGAATAAGACAGTCAGTAGCGAAATGAGGACATGTCCGGCAGGCCTCCACGCATCGAGGGTGATCCGCCCAACCCGGTTTCCTTCCGAACCGAGAATTACAGAGCGGGTACGGTTTTCCCCAAAAAGAGTCAGCCGTGGGGCGAGCTTAATTATGCGATTACCGGCATCTGTGAGTTCGATATCGAAGGCATGCGCTATCTCTCGCCGCCACATTATGCCATCTGGCTGCCGCCGCAGACGATGCACGGCGCCGCCATCCAGCACGATCTGCGCTATGCGACCGTCTATGTCGAACGCGCTCTTTGCGCGAACTTGCCTGACAAGCCATCGACGCTCAGCATCAGTCCGCTGCTTAAGGCAATCCTGGCGGATTTTGCTGCGCGTGATGTCACCATACCTGAAACAGCCGAAGATTTGCGGCTCGCACAGGTTCTGGTCGATCAGATTCGCCTGGCGCCGCGGTGCGAGAGCTACTTGCCGCTTTCCGACGATCCGTTGCTCGGCCCGTTACTGAGCGCCTTGCAAGCCGATCCCGGCGACCGGCACTCCCTTGCGGAATGGGCGCGCCGGATGGGGACGACCGAGCGCACGCTGTCGCGCCGGTGCCAGGATGATCTCGGCCTTTCCTTCAATGAGTGGCGGCTGCGACTGAAGCTTGTTGCTGCACTGTCGATGATCGAGGCCGGAGAGCCCGTGTACCGGATTGCAACGCAGCTGGGTTACAGCAACGCGTCGGCCTTCATTGCTATGTTCCGCCGGCTCACAGGCACGAGCCCGACGCAGATGCGCTAATCTCAGGTTTCAATCAAAACGATCTCCAGCTTGTGCAGTTCTTCCGGATCGGCCATCGCGTCGATGACGGCAATCATGCCATCTGCATTGAGGGTGCAACGAAGGGCGATGCGTAGCTGTCCGTCGATGACGACGATGGCACCGACCGCGCCGTTGATGACCGCCAGCCGGGCTCCCCGCGCACGGCCCTGGAAGGTCTTGGCGACATCCATGCGCCCGCGGATTTCGCCTGCCGCCCCCATGCGGGCGGCAACCGCATCCGGACGGAAGACGGCTTCGGGATCGAGGACGGCGAGCAGCGCCTGCAGATCGCCGTCACGCGAGGCGGTGAAGAAGGCGTCGACGACGTGGCGCTGGCGGGTAAGATCGGCCTCCGTCGTTGATGGCGTGTCCTGTACGCGGCGGCGGGCGCGGCTCGCAAGCTGGCGTGTCGCGACCGCCGTGCGCCCTAGAATCGGGGCAATGTCATCGAAAGGGACGTCGAACATATCGTGCAGGACGAAGGCCAGCCGTTCGGCCGGGTTCAGCTTTTCCAACACGACCAGAAGGGCGAGGCCGACGGAGTCCGCGAGCAAGGCATCCTGCTCCGGGTCGGTGCCGTTGCCAGCCTCATGCACCACGATCGGCTCTGGAACATGGATGGTCAGCGGCTCCTCGCGACGCGATTTGCGTGATCGCAGCAGATCAAGACAGATGCGCGCCGTGACAGTCGTCAGCCAGCCGCTTAGATTTTCGACGCCGGACGTATCGCTCCTTATCAGGCGCAGCCATGTCTCCTGCACCGCATCTTCGGCCTCAGCGCGCGAGCCGAGCATGCGGTAGGCGACGGCGCGCAGATGCGGCCGCTTCGCCTCGAATTTCTCTGCCTGCCACTTTTTTTCGTCCATCGGTCACATCTCCTCATCCTCATCCGTCAAACCCATGACGAACGAAATCCGGCCGGTGTGACATCGGATCGGCAGGAAAGTGCATCGTCGGGAAATGAGCCGCAACAGGCTCTGATAAATGGAGGAAAGAAACATGCAAGCTCGTATGAAGAACCCAGTCCTTGTTCTGCCTGAAACGCTGCAAGCGCTTCTGGCCGTCAGCAATTCGATCAAGGATCAGGGTCTCTCGGAAAATATCATGGACCTCGTGCATCTTCGCATCAGCCAGATCAACGGCTGCAGCGTCTGCACAGATATGGGCTTTCGCAAGCTCCAGAAGGCCGGCGAGACGATGGAACGAATCGTCGGCGTTACGGCGTGGCGCGAAATGCCCTATTTTTCGGATGCCGAGCGCGCGGCTCTGGCTCTCGGGGAAGCGGCCACCCGGCTTGCCGACCGGTCCGATGCCGTCAGCGACGAGATCTGGAACGAAGCAGCAAAGCATTTCGACGAAAAGGCTCTGTCGGCCCTGATCGTTTCGATCGCGATCGACAATGTCTGGAACCGGCTGAACGCCACGGTCCGGCAGCAGGCAGGCGCATCCTGGAACTGATCGTCCGCAATGAGCGCCACCGTCTTCCCACTGCATGGTCAGAAGACGGTGGTCCGCATTTTCAAGCCTCGCCCACTCGCGAGGTCACCAGCAATTTGGCCATCCAGTCCACGAAGACACGCACCTTGTTGCTCAGGTGCCGGTTGGGCGGATAGACGATATGCAAGGGCAGCGATGGTCGGGTCCAGCCGGAAAGAATGGGGACGAGCTCGCCGCGTGCAAGCGCATCGCGAGCCATGAAGCTCGGAACTTGCGCGATGCCGAGCCCCATCAAGGCCGCCTGGAGATAGCTGCGGCTGTCATTTACCGAAAGAATATAGCGCGGGCTGATTTCCAATGCCTCGTTGCCGTGTTCGAACAGAAACGGAATCGTACGGCCGGTTTGCGCGCGGAAATAGGCGACCGCATAGTGGTTGGTCTCAAGATCTTCCGGCCGTTCCGGCGTCCCATGCTTCTCGATATAAAGAGGGGCTGCGCAGGTGATGAGGTGGATCTCGCCGACGCGGCGGGCGATCAGCGACTGGTCGCTCGGCATGCCGGCGCGCAGCGCACAATCGACATTTTCGGCGAGATAATCGACAAGCCGGTCGCCGACACCGAGATCGATATGGATGTCGGGATAGCGCTGATGGAAATCGCAAAGCGCTGGCATGACGATTTTTTCGGCAAAGGCGCCGGCCATTTCCACGCGCAGGCGGCCGCTTGGCAGGCTCTGCGAATTGCTGATGCTGCCGTCCAGCTCCTCGATCTCCGAGAGGATCTGAATGGCGCGCTCGTAATAGAGCGCGCCATCGGTCGTCACCATGACGCGCCGTGTGGTACGATTGAGAAGCTTGGCGTGCAGATGCGCCTCAAGCGACTGGATGAGCGTCGTCACCGTCGCTTTCGGCATGGAAAGGGCTGCCGCGGCGCGGGTAAAGTTACCCGTCTCCACCACACGCGCGAATGCCCGCATTGCTGACAACTGGTCCATTCCATGACGCCCCTCGGCCGAAAATGAAGAGGCCGATTGTTTGTTATTCTGAATAGTCTGATCGAATGTAGGCTACTTATTCTCAGAGCGGAATAACAATATGTTGTTTCGTAAGTTGTTGCAATGCGGCATGGGGGCGCCAAAGACCGCATTTCGAGAATATGGTCACAAAGCGTGGTAAACCGCTTTTTGGATTGGGACATATTCGCTCGAGCAGACAGGGATTTGGGTTGATGAGTGCGCCGTGGAAAGATGTTGTGCTGGAAAACGTGCCTACAGGCCCGGTGGCAGCTCGGATCTACAACGGTGATGGTTTGAAGAAGGCGGCGCCGCTGGTGCTTTACCTGCACGGGGGAGCCTTTCTCGATACCGACCACGCGACCAACAGACCGGTGGCGGCAAGCCTTGCTGAGGCAGGCGCCATCGTGGTTGCAGCGGATTATACGAGCTGCAATCAGAATGCCTTTCCGAAGGTGCTGGAATGCGCCTACGGACTTCTCGCCTATCTCAGCAACAAGCGGAACATGCTTGCGCTGGGCGGGGCGAAAAAATCGCTGCTGTTTGTCGCCGGTGAGGAATCGGGTGGCAATGTCGCAGCGGGCGTCGCTTTAAAGGCGCGCGATCAGATGCCCGGTTCGTTGGACGGACAGGTGTTGATTTCGCCTTTGCTTGATCCGTTCATGGGATCGAAATCTTTCCTCCAGGCGGAGGAAAGCGGCATGCGCGAGCGCTGGACGGAGGGTTGGAACCGTTACCTGGGTTTCCTGGGCGGTGTCTGTCACCCCTATGCAGCGCCTCGATACTGTTCGCGGCTTTCGGGCCTCGCGCCGGCATTGGTGCTCACGGCCGAGGACGACCCGCTCCGCGACGAGAGCATGGAATACGGCAGTCGGCTGAAAGCGGCTGGCGTCCGTGTTCGCCAGCAAGTCCTTCCCGCCGGGACAGGCTGGCCCACCCTCTATGGCGGGCAGTCGAAGGACAAGCCTTCGTGGCAGCAGGATATCTGCTGTTGTTTCAAGGGTTTTGTCGAAGACGTGCAGGCTTGATCGACTAGGAGATCCCGTTCGCGAGGGATGAGCGCGGACTAGATCTATGTCGAAGGCATGAGACCGGAGCGATGGTCACGCGGATGCGCGGTGCTTCGGCCCCTGATTTTATTGAGACGATAGGAATTTGCGGTCCCGTATCCCAAGACGGGGCCAAAGGAGAGACTGACATGAAGTCCAACGATAAGCGCTGGGCCCTGTGGGGTGCTGGCATGGGTGTTGCTGCGGCTGTTGCAGGTGCGGCCTTCTATCTGGATTTGCCGCGCGGCGCCCAGGCGACCGAGGCGGCAAGCCAGGCTGCGAAGCCGGCGATCCCCGTTACGGTTGCCGCTGTCGAGCAGCGCGACGTAACCTCCTGGCAGGAATTTTCCGGCCGTCTGGAGGCTATCGACCGTGTCGAGATCCGTCCGCGTGTCGCCGGGGCGATTCAATCAGTGCATTTCCGCGAAGGCGCGCTGGTCAAGCAAGGCGATCTGCTTGTGACGATCGATCCGGCGCCCTATGAGGCGGTGGTTGCCCAAGCTCAGGCGCAGGTCGGGGCGGCAAAAGCCAAGCTCGATCTCGCCAAAGTGGAAATCGATCGCGGCCGGAAGCTCTTCGACAACAAGACGATTTCGCAGAGCGACATGGATACCCGCACCAGCAACTCTGCCGAGGCAGAAGCCAATCTGAAGGCAGCGCAAGCGGCCCTTCAGACTGCGCAGCTGAACCTCGACTATACGCAGGTCCGTGCCCCGATCGCCGGCCGGGTCGGCAAGATCGCCGTCACTGTCGGCAATCTCGTGGCGGCCGGCTCGACCTCGCCGGCATTGACGACGCTGGTTTCGGTCGATCCGATCTATGCGAGCTTCAGCGCCAACGAGCAGACCGTCACCCAGGCTCTGGCCGAACTGCCGACAACCGGAGGCGCTTTTCCACCGGTCGAGCAGATCCCGGTTCAGATCGGTACTGCAAGCGACAATGGCACGCCGATCAAGGGCAAATTGCAGTTGATCGACAACGAGGTCGATGCGGCGAGCGGCACCGTCAGCGTTCGCGCCGTCTTTGATAATCCGGGCGGCCGTCTTATCCCCGGTCAGTTCGTGCGGGTCCGTATGGGGCAGCCGAAGGCCGAGAATAAGATCGTCATCGATGATCGTGCAGTCGGCACCGACCAGGACAAGAAGTTCGTCTTCGTCGTGGATGGCGAGAACAAGGTCAATTACCGGCAGGTCCAGCTCGGATCGCTGGTCGACGGCCAGAGGGTGATCGAGAACGGCCTGAAAGCCGGCGAAAAGATCGTCGTCAACGGATTGCAGCGCATCCGTCCCGGTGCAGTCGTCGCGCCGCAGTTGGCCGAGAAGGTTGCGACCGCGCAGTAAGGCTTCGCCTTCTGCCCGTGGGCAGAAGGCTGACATTCCGAAATCACATGATCCGCCGGCGGCTCTCAAACCGTCGGACAGGAATTTTGCATCCGTTCTCACCCCAGAGGGGGCTTTGATATGAACATCTCCAGATTCTTTGTCGACCGTCCGGTTTTTGCCGGTGTTCTTTCGGTCCTCATCGTGGTCGCCGGCCTGATCGGCCTCAGAGCGCTGCCTATCTCCGAATATCCAGAGGTCGTGCCTCCCTCGATTGTCGTGCACGCCACCTATCCCGGCGCCAACCCGACCGTCATCGCCGAAACGGTGGCGACGCCGCTCGAAGAGCAGATCAACGGCGTCGAGGGCATGCTCTATATGTCCAGCCAGGCGACATCAGACGGCGCTCTCAACGTGACGGTCACCTTCAAGCTCGGCACCGATCCGGACAAGGCGCAGCAGCTCGTGCAGAACCGCGTTTCGCAGGCCGAGCCGCGCCTGCCCGCGGAAGTCCGTGCCCTCGGCATTACGACCATCAAGAGCTCGCCCAACTTCATCGTGGTCGTCAACCTCGTCTCGGACGGAGCCGACCACGACATCACCTATCTGCGAAACTATGCGACCCTGAACATCAAGGATCGCCTCGCCCGGATCGAAGGCGTCGGGCAGGTGCAGGTCTTCGGCGCCGGCGACTATTCCATGCGCGTGTGGATCGATCCGCAGAAGGCCGCCGAGCATAATCTTGCCGCCAGTGACATCAGCAATGCGATCAGCTCCCAGAACGTCCAGGCTGCGGCTGGCATCATCGGTGCCTCACCCAGTCGGCCGGGCGTGGATCTGCAGCTTAACGTCAATGCCCAGGGCCGCCTGCGCACACCTGAGGAGTTCGGCAACATCATCGTCAAGACGGGCGCCAATGGCGAAATCACCCGCCTTCGCGACGTCGCCCGCGTCGAGCTCGGCGCGGAAGACTATACGCTGCGTTCGCTGCTCGACGGCAAGCCGGCCGTCGCCGTCGCCGTTCTCCAGGCGCCTGGTTCGAACGCGATCGAGATCGCGAACAACGTGCGCTCGACCATGGACATGCTGCAGCAGGCCATGCCTGCGGGCGTTAAGTACGAGATCGTCTACGACACGACGAAATTCGTCCGCGCCTCGATCGAGAAGGTGATCGACACACTGCTCGAAGCCATCGCGCTCGTCGTCCTCGTCGTCATCCTGTTCCTGCAGACATGGCGTGCCTCGATCATCCCGCTGATCGCCGTTCCGGTCTCGATCATCGGCACGTTTGCGGTGATGTATGTCTTCGGTTTCTCGATCAACGCGCTTAGTCTGTTCGGCCTGGTGCTGGCGATCGGCATCGTCGTGGACGACGCGATCGTGGTGGTCGAGAACGTCGAACGCAATATCGAGAACGGGCTCAGTCCGCGAGACGCCACCTACAAGGCCATGAAGGAAGTCTCCGGTCCGATCATTGCGATCGCGCTGGTCCTCGTCGCGGTATTTGTGCCGCTCGCCTTCATCTCCGGCCTGTCCGGCCAGTTCTACCGCCAATTCGCGCTGACGATCGCCATCTCGACCGTCATCTCGGCCTTCAACTCGCTCACCCTGTCTCCGGCACTGGCATCCCTGCTCCTGAAGGGTCATCATGCGCCGAAGGATCGGTTGACGCGGATCATGGACGCGGTCTTCGGCTGGTTCTTCCGCGGCTTCAACCGGGCGTTCGGAGCCGGTTCGAAATACTACGGCAAGGGCGTCGGCGGCCTGCTGTCGCGCAAGAGCATCGTCATGGTGGTCTATCTCGCGCTGGTAGGAGCGACCTATAGCCTGTTCACAACGGTTCCAGGCGGTTTCGTGCCGTCGCAGGACAAGCAGTATCTGATCGGCTTCGCACAGTTGCCGGATGCCGCAAGCCTCGACCGTACGGAAGACGTGATTAAGCGCATGACGGACATTGCGCTGAAGCAGCCAGGCGTCGCCAATGCGATCGCCTTTCCGGGCCTATCGATCAACGGCTTCACCAATTCCTCGAATGCCGGCATCGTTTTCGTGACGCTGAAGGACTTCGAAGAACGCAAGACGCCCGACCTTTCGGGCGGGGCGATCGCCATGGCACTGAACCAGAAGTTCGGCGCCATCCAGGATGCCTTCATCGCCATGTTCCCGCCGCCGCCGGTCAACGGTCTCGGTACGACAGGCGGCTTCAAGCTGCAGATCGAGGATCGCGCCGGCCTCGGCAACCATGCGCTCGACCAGGCGGCCAAGGCGGTGATCGGCAAGGCCTACCAGACACCGGAACTCACCGGCATCTTCTCGAGCTTCCAGATCAACGTGCCGCAGCTCTTTGCTGATCTCGACCGCGCCAAGGCCGAGCAGCTCGGAGTCTCCGTCACCGACGTCTTCCAGACGCTGCAGATCTATCTCGGTTCGCTCTATGTGAACGACTTCAACGCCTTCGGCCGCACCTACAGCGTCCGCGTGCAGGCCGATGCCAAGTTCCGCGCTCAGCCGGAAGATATCGGCCAGTTGAAGGTTCGTTCGGCATCGGGTCAGATGATCCCGCTTTCAGCCCTGCTGAAGGTGGATGCCACGACCGGTCCGGAACGCACGAACCGCTATAACGGCTTCCTGGCGGCTGACATCAATGGCGGCCCGGCGCCCGGTTTCTCGTCCGGCCAGGCACAGGCGGCGATCGAGAAGATTCTGCATGAGACGTTGCCCCCCGGTATAGACTTCGAATGGACTGATTTGACCTACCAGCAGATCTTGGCCGGCAATTCCAGCGTCGTCGTCTTCCCGCTGGCGCTGCTCCTGGTCTTCCTCGTGCTGGCCGCCCAATATGAGAGCCTGACCTTGCCGCTCGCCATTGTCATGATCGTGCCGATGGGCGTCTTGGCGGCGCTGACCGGCGTCTGGCTCACGGGTGGAGACAACAACATCTTCACTCAGATCGGCCTGGTGGTGCTCGTCGGTCTATCAGCCAAGAACGCGATCCTGATCGTGGAATTCGCCCGCGAGCTGGAATTCGAGGGTCGCACGCCGGTTCAGGCTGCGATCGAAGCCAGCCGCCTGCGTCTGCGCCCGATCCTGATGACCTCCATGGCCTTCATCATGGGTGTCGTGCCGCTGGTCACCTCGACCGGTGCCGGTTCCGAAATGCGTGCCGCCATGGGTGTTGCGGTGTTCTCGGGCATGATTGGCGTCACCTTCTTCGGCATCTTCATGACGCCGGTCTTCTACGTGCTGATTCGCAGACTGACAGGCAACCGTCCTCTCAAGCAGCATCACCACAACGACAACGAACATTCGGCGGAGGTACTCCCGATCGCCGCCGAATAGGGGCCGTGCCGAGACTTAACTCCAGTACTCGACATGCCAGGGCGGGGCCGAAAGGTCCCGCCTTTTCTATGTTCATATTTTCGTTTTAGCTAATTTACCCTTATTTCGAAGAATTTGCTGGTGGTCGCTGATTTCCTTTGCATGATGGCACCAGAGGTTTATCAAGCTTTGGGAAGAGTTGATTGACGTACATCGGGCGTGGAGGCGCCCGTGGAATTTGGGAGTTGAGGCCACCGCAACCGGAAGACCGTCGCCGCATTCGCACGGCGAAAAGGCTCCCGTTATTCTGTTTCGGTGTCCGATGCGTTCCATTCGGAGGATAGTTTATGCACGGCAGGAAGATCGCTTTTCTCGGAACGGGATTGATGGGCGCACCGATGGCGCGGCGGCTGCTCGCTGCTGGTTTTGCGGTGACGGTCTGGAATCGCGACCGGAGCAAGGCCGAGCCTCTGGCTGCCGATGGTGCGACGGTCGCCGATACTGCCGTAGAGGCTGCTCGAGGAGCGTCCGTTCTTTTCACCATGCTGACCAACGGCGGCGCCGTTGGTGAAGTCCTGTTCGGCAGCGGTGTCGCCGATGTGCTGGAGGCCGGGACGATCGTAATCGACCATAGCTCGATATCGCCGACCGTTGCCCGCGAACACGCCTTCAAACTCGCCGAGCGCGGCGTCAGGCACATCGATGCGCCGGTCTCCGGCGGTGTGGTCGGGGCGGCTGCCGGGACGCTTGCGATCATGGCCGGCGGCGATGCTGCGGTCATCGACAGCGTCCGCGATATAATGGCGCCCCTCGGGCGTATAACCCGCGTTGGTCCGAGCGGAACAGGCCAGCTCGCAAAGCTCGGCAATCAGCAGATCGTTGCAGTAACCATCGGGGCCGTTGCGGAAGCGATGCTGCTGGTCGAGGCCGGCGGCGGTTCGCGTGAGGCGTTTCGGGATGCCATTCGCGGCGGCTTTGCGGAAAGCCGGATTCTGGAGCTCCATGGCCAGCGCATGATCGAGCGCAACTTCGAGCCGGGCGGCACCGCTCGCAACCAATTGAAAGATCTCGATACGGTCCTGGCGGCGGCGCAGAACCTGTCGCTTCATCTGCCGCTGACCGAAGCCGTCCGTGCCGAGTTTGCCGAATTCGTCGAGAATGGCGGCGGCGAGCAGGATCACAGCGGTTTGCTGCAGCATCTGGAAGACAAGAATGCCCGAGGAAAGGCTTGAGGAAGAGATGAGCGATAAGGGTGCATCCAAGCGTCGTCTGCGTTCGCAGGACTGGTTCGACAATCCCGATCATATCGATATGACGGCGCTTTATCTCGAACGCTTCATGAATTACGGGATCACGCCGGAGGAGCTGCGGTCGGGCAAGCCGATCATCGGCATTGCCCAGAGCGGTAGCGATCTTACGCCCTGTAACCGCCATCACCTCGATCTCGCCAAGCGCGTGCGTGACGGCATCCGCGATGCGGGCGGCATTCCGATCGAGTTTCCAACCCATCCGATCTTCGAGAACTGCAAGCGACCGACGGCGGCGCTCGACCGCAATCTCGCCTATCTCGGCCTGGTGGAAGTGCTCTATGGCTATCCGCTCGATGGCGTCGTGCTGACGACCGGCTGCGACAAGACTACGCCCTCGGCGCTGATGGCGGCTTCGACCGTCAATATTCCGGCGATCGTTCTGTCCGGCGGCCCGATGCTCGATGGCTGGCATGAGGGCGAGCTTGCCGGCTCCGGCACGGTGATCTGGCGTTCACGCCGCAAGCTGGCGGCGGGCGAGATCGACGAAGAGGAGTTCATGGAGGCGTCTCTCGCCTCGGCGCCCTCCATCGGCCATTGCAATACGATGGGAACAGCCTCGACCATGAACGCCATGGCCGAAGCGCTCGGCATGTCGCTCACCGGCTGTGCCGCCATTCCCGGCGCCTATCGTGAGCGTGGCCAGATGGCCTATCGCACGGGCCGGCGGGCCGTGGAACTGGTGCTGGAGGATATCAAGCCTTCGGATGTGCTGACGCGCGAGGCCTTCCTCAATGCCATCAGGGTCAATTCCGCCATCGGCGGCTCGACCAATGCGCAGCCGCACCTGGCCGCCATGGCGAAGCACGCCGGCGTCGAGCTTTATCCCGACGACTGGCAGGTGCACGGCTTCGACATTCCGCTGCTTGCCAATGTGCAGCCGGCAGGCGCCTATCTCGGCGAGCGTTTCCATCGCGCCGGCGGCGTTCCGGCTATCATGTGGGAGCTGCTGCAGGCCGGCAAGCTCGCTGGTAGTTGTCCGACGGTTACGGGTCGGACGATGGCGGAGAACCTGAAGGGCCGGGAGGCGACAGATCGCGAGGTCATCCGTCCCTTCGCCGAGCCGCTGAAGGAGCGCGCCGGTTTCCTGGTTCTTAAGGGCAATCTCTTCGACTTCGCCATCATGAAGATGAGCGTCGTCTCGGAAGAGTTCCGCAGCCGCTACCTGCAGGAGCCGGGGCACGAGGGCGTGTTCGAGGGCAGGGCGGTCGTCTTCGATGGCTCTGAGGATTATCACAAGCGCATCAACGATCCCGATCTCGATATCGACGAAAAGACCATTCTCGTCATTCGTGGCGCCGGGCCGATCGGCTGGCCGGGATCGGCGGAAGTCGTCAACATGCAGCCGCCCGATGCGCTTCTGAAGCGCGGCATCCGCAGCCTGCCGACGATCGGCGACGGACGTCAATCGGGCACGGCCGACAGCCCGTCGATCCTCAACGCCTCGCCGGAAAGTGCGGCCGGTGGCGGCCTTGCCTGGCTCAGGACCGGCGACATCATCCGCATCGATTTCAATCAAGGGCGGTGCGACATGCTGGTGGAAGAGGCGGAGATTGTGCGTCGCAAGGGCGATGGAATTCCGCCGGTGCCGCCGGATGCGACGCCGTGGCAGCGCATCTATCGTCGTTCAGTTACGCAGCTTTCCGATGGAGCGGTGCTCGATGGGGCCGCCGATTTCCGCGACATCGCCGCCAATCCGCCGCGGCATAATCATTGACGGGGCATGGCCGGCGGCAGGGATTGCGGCGTTGCTGTTAATTTGGGTAGCTTGCGCAGCCATTAAAGTTCGCGAAAGGGAGTAGTGCAACTATCATTGGCTGCGGTTAGCTAGTCTCTTCTATTTCCGAAGGGGGTGGAGCTCTTTGGCAGAGACGATATCAGGGCGAAGCGAAGAAGAGTTCCAGGACCTTTTGAGGAGGCTGGAGCTGGCGCTGGAGGCGTCTCAAATCGGCGTATGGCAGCATAACGTCAATGAGCAGCAACTGCTCTGGGACCAGCAGATGCATAAGCTCTACGAAACCGGGCTCCAAGAGCGCAAGGTTTCCTCCGACGTCTGGATGAATGCGTTGCATCCGGAGGATGTCGAAAGGGCCATCCAAGACTTCGATGCCGCGCTGGCCACGAAGGGTTTCTATAATTCCCAATTCCGCATCATTCTGCCAGGAGGCGAGGTGCGCCATCTGCGTTCGCGCGCGCATTACTATGAGGACGCCGAGGGGGCGCCTTCCTTCATCGGCGCGGAATGGGATGTCACTGCCGACGTACTGCTCAATCGCGAATTGTCCGGCCAAAAGGCTATCGCCGAAGCACGCGCCGTCGCCTTGGAGCACAGCCGTGCGCGAATAGAGCATGCCGCCGATCACGATTATCTTACGGGTCTTCCGAACCGCCGCTATTTCGACCGGCGTCTGGCCGAGCTGCGCAAAGACGCCTCTATCGAAACTTTGGCGATACTCCATATCGATCTCGATGGATTCAAGGAGATCAACGACAAATGGGGCCATGCGGCCGGTGATGCTACGCTGCAAAGCGCTGCCGCCCGCATTTCCGGAGCGATCACCGCCAACGATGTCGTTGCCCGCATCGGGGGCGACGAGTTCGTCGCCGTGCTGGTCAATATCAGCAGTATCGAACGGATCCAGGTGATCGCTGACGATATTTTATCGCGCTTACGCCGAGAAGTGCGTTTCGGCAACGAGATGCTGCGGATCCGTGCCTCCATCGGCGTGGCAGTAGGCAAGACGAGCGGCACCGGCAATCTTTTGGCAGAATCCGATGTCGCTCTTTTCCAGGCCAAGAAACTCGGCCGCAACCGGGTAGAGTTTTTCACACCGCAGCTCCAGTCCGATCTGCATGCGGAACGCCGTCTGGCCGACGAGCTGCGATTGGCGCCGATGCTGCGGCAGATCGAACCTTTCTATCAGATCCAAGTGAATGCGCAGACCCGGCACATCGTCGGACTGGAGGCGCTGGCACGCTGGCGCCACCCGGTGAGGGGATTGCTCAGTCCCGTCGCCTTCCTCAAGGTCGCAGACGAATATGGGATTACAGCAGAAATCGATGCGGCCGTGTTGAAACGGGCGCTGGCGGATCGGGCAGCTTGGGTTTCGCGGGGGCTTTCGCCGCCACGCATTGCCGTCAATATCTCCGGCCGTCGCCTTGCCGATCCCGATCTGATCGATGGATTGCGTGCGCTCAGAATACCGCGCGGCGCGATAGCCTTCGAGCTGGTGGAGACCATCTTCCTGGATGAGCCGGACGAGGTTGTGCTTGCCAATATCGCTGGTATCAAGGCGATGGGGATCGATATCGAGATCGACGACTTCGGCTCGGGTCACGCGTCGTTGATCGGGCTCGTCAAGCTGAAGCCGAAGCGGTTGAAGATAGACCGGCAACTGGTGACCGCCGTAACGGTATCCGAAGAGCAGCGGCGTCTTGTCGGCTCCATCGTTGAAATAGCACGCGCATTGAATGTCGAGGTGGTTGCCGAGGGGGTCGAGACCGAGGACCACGCGCGCGTTCTGGCCGAGGTCGGTTGCGATGAGCTTCAGGGCTATGCCATCGGCTATCCTTCTTGCGAAAGTGAGACCGCTGCTTGGCTGAAATCAGCCGAAGCATCAACCGCGAGCTGATCCTCTTTCAGGAATGCGTCCTATGCTACTGGATCTGCAGGGCGGCGATCAGACCATAACTGATGGCGCCGAGAGCTAAAAGCGATAGTGTCGCCGCAGCGATCACCTTGCCACCGGCATGGGCGACCGAGCGAATGTTCACCGACAGGCCTAGAGCCGCCATCGCAACGACAGTGAGAATGCCGGAAGCCGTTTGCATCGGGGCCACCAGCGCATCGGGAATGAGCCCGAAGGAGCGAAATGCCATCAGCCCGAGAAAGCCGCAGATGAACCAGGGAACCAGCGAATGATGGCCGCTGCGTCCATCCGGCACTGTCATCTCGGTCTTGGTGAGGATGCCGAGCAGAAAGATGACCGGGCCTAGCATCAGAACGCGGACGAGTTTGACGAGCGTGCCGGTCTGGACGGCGAGCATCCCGACAGGGGCTGTCGCCGCCAGCACCTGCGGTACGGCATAGACCGTCAGTCCGGCGAGGGTCCCATATTGCGGTACGCTCATGCCGAAGTGGAAATAGAAGAGCGGCAGGAGAAATACGGCGGCAATGCCAAGCACGGCGGTGAAGGCCAGTGCGGCGGCGATCTCCTGCGAGTCTGCTTCGATCACCGGCGCGACGGCGACGATGGCGGAATTGCCACAGATCGAGTTACCGCAGGCGATCAAGGTCGCGAGCTTCGGCGGCAGGCCGAGCGCCCGGCCGATGAGATAGGTGGCGGCGATCGACAGCACGACGACAATGGCAATACCGGCGATCAGCCAGACGCCGGCGCCGCGGATGGCCGAAAGGCTGATGGAGGCGCCGAGAAGCACGATGGCGATTTCCAGAAGGAACTTGGCGCTGAAATCGATGCCCGGCTTCATGGCCGGTTTTAGCGGCTTGATCGTGCAAACCGCAATGCCGAGGGCGATGGCAAGCACCAGGCTTTCGATCCACCGCCCACCGAGAAGACCGGTTTCCACATGCTCTGCAACAAAGGCCAGAAGGGCAACGGCCGAGCTAAGCGCGAGGCCGGGGAGAATTTCATTTGCGCGTTGAGCGAGAGACATCGCGTGCCGTCATTCGTTTCTGATGATTGCTGATAGCTGGAAAGTCTCATCTGTCGATGTCGACATCCATCGAATATTATCCTATGTTTCGTTCGATAAATTAGAATGATTTCCCATGACTTTCGAACAGCTCGCAATCTTCGTCGCCGTCGCCGAGCGAGAGCATCTGACCAATGCCGCGGAAGCCATCAACCTGACGCCTTCCGCCGTCAGCTCGGCGATCAAGAACCTGGAAGCCTATTATGGCGTGGAGCTATTTCATCGCGTCGGCCGGCGGATCGAGCTGACGGAGACGGGACGATCCTTCCTCGGAGAAGCCAGGGCGACCCTCGCACGCGTACGTGCGGCGGAACTCATGCTTTCGGAATTGGGCGGGCTGCAGCGCGGCCGCCTTGGCCTCTATGCCAGCCAGACCATCGCCAGCTACTGGCTACCGCCCTTGCTGATGCGGTTTCGTCGCGAATATCCCGGCATCGAGCTGGACCTTACGATCGGCAATACCAGAACCGTCACCGAGGCTGTTATCGACGGTGCGGCCGAGCTGGGTTTCATCGAGGGCGAGGTGGATGCGCCGGCATTGTCGATGAAGATCGTTGCGGAGGATGCGCTTGTCATCGTCGTCCCGCCACACCATCCCTGGGCGGACGGGCGACAGCTCACCGCCGCCGACCTCATAAGCAGGACATCCTGGGTAATGCGGGAAGAGGGGTCGGGTACGCGTTCCGAATTCGAAAATGCCGTCGCAAGGCTTGGTGCTTCACCGCGTGACCTCGACGTGACGCTGGTCCTTCCCTCGAATGAGGCAGTGCTCTCCGCAGTCTGCGAGGGGCGAAGTGCTGCCGCCATTTCGAATGCTGCGGCCAAAGCCTATCTCGGGCAAGGGCTGCTGGTTCAGGCAAAATTCGATCTGCCCGCCCGGAGTTTCCGGCTGCTTCGCCACAAGGAGCGCCATGCGAGCAAAGCCGCGCAGACGCTCGAGGCGATGTGTAAGGGCTGAGTATCGGCGAACCCGCTATCGCCGTTCGTCCCGTTGCCGGTTGGCGATGATGAGCTCGATCTCGTTGCGCTTCAGCATGGCGCGAATGTCTGCCGGCGGTTGTTCGTCCGTGACCAGAACGTTGAAGTTTTCCGGCTCGTTCAAAACGATCGGCGCGCTGCGGCCGAACTTGGCGCTGTCGGCAACGATGATGCAGTTTTCGGCGCGGCTGGCCGCCTCCCGCGAATATTCCGCTTCTTCGAGATCGTGCAGCATGAAGCCCGAGGCAGCGTTGATGGCGCCGACCGAAAGGATCGCGTGGCGCACATTGAAACGACGCAGGAAATTGGCCGCTTCCATGCCGAAGGTGCCGCCATCATGACCCCGCAGTTCGCCGCCCGCAAAGAAGACGCGATTGCCGTTGCGGGTGGCAAGCGCATGGGCGACCGCGACGGCGTTAGTGACGACGAAGAGGTTCTGATGCTTCTGCAGCGCGACGGCGATGAAGGCAGTCGTCGAGCCGACATCGAGGAACAGTGCATCGCCATCCTCGATCATGGCGGCGACCGAGGCGGCGATCATCCGCTTGGCTTCGGCATTCTCGTTCATCCGCAGATGCAGCGGCGGCTCGATCATCGAGTCCTTGATATGGACCCCGCCATGCACCTTGGTCACGATGCCGTTGGCCTCAAGGCTGCGGATGTTGCGGCGGATGGTTTCTTCGGAAACGCCGAGCCGTTCGGCCAGGAATTGTATGCGGCTGGCGCCGCCGGCTAACCGCAATTCCTCGAGAATCTCGCGCTCGCGATGGTTGGAGTGCTGCGGTGGCTGGGATGTGCCCGGCATGGTTCCTGATCCTGTTGTGGGTATTGATCCCAAACTTCTGTGGCTCCAACTGGCTGTCCTACCGCAGTTGGGGCCATAATGCGCGCAGCATCTATCCGGTTGCTTCGCGCCTGAGTTTTTAAGACAAATCTCACCTACGGTGAAGCGCAGTCTTTAGGATATCCATAGCTCATCCGATTGGAGACGGCCGTTCGCTTCCAACAAAAAACCAAATATTCGTTTCATTTTGTGGGCTGCTTCTTGACAGCTTAACGTTTGTGGGGAACCTTCCACATCTGAAAGATGCTCAGCAGCAGGACCGGAGGGGGAATGACTGCGACAGCGGAAGACAGGATACATTCTCTCAGCCTCTGGCGCGGACCGATCGACATCGAACCGCTTGTCGGCGGCATTACCAATCGCAACTATCTGGTCGGCAATGATGGTCGCCGCTTCGTCGTGCGGCTTGGATCGGACATTCCCGTTCATCACATCAGCCGCGCAAACGAGGTGGCTGCGAGCAGGGCTGCGCATGCCGCCGGTCTTTCGCCTGCCGTCATATATCACGAGCCCGGCATATTGGTGCTCGACTATATCGATGCAAAACCGCTATCGGCCGATGATATAAGAAAGCCGGCAATGGTGAGCCGCGTCGTGCCGCTCGTCCGGTCCTGTCATCGGGACGTCGCCCGGCATTTTCGCGGACCGGCAGCCATCTTTTGGGTCTTCCATGTGGTCAGGGACTATGCGGCCGTTCTCGAGGCTGGTGTTAGCCGGCACAAGTCGCGGCTGATTTCCTTCCTGGAAATTGCCGAGCGGCTCGAGCGTGAAGCCGGTCCTTTCGAGATTGCCTTCGGTCACAACGATTTGCTGGCGGCGAATTTCCTCGACGACGGCAAGCGGCTCTGGCTGATCGATTGGGATTATGCCGGGTTCAACACGCCGCTCTTCGATCTTGGCGGCCTTGCCTCCAACAATGAATTCTCCGAGGCGCAGGAAGAGGAGATGCTGGAGGCCTATTTCGAAGCTCCCGTCGCCGACGAACTGCGTCGGCGTTATCAGGCAATGAAATGTGCTTCGCTCCTGCGCGAGACGATGTGGAGCATGGTTTCGGAAATCCATTCCGACATCGAATTCGATTATTCTTCCTATACAGCTGAAAATCTGCGGCGCTTCGAGAGCGCCTGGCAGGATTTTCGCAATTCTTGAGGTGACACGATGAAGGAACTGCCGGCTACAGCAAAGACCGTCGTCATCGGCGGCGGCATCATCGGCTGCTCGACCGCATACCATCTCGGCAAGCTCGGTTTTACCGATACGGTGCTTCTGGAGCGAAAGAAGCTGACCTCGGGCACGACGTTTCATGCCGCCGGCCTCGTCGGCCAGCTGCGCACCAGCGCCAACATCACGCAGATGCTCGGCTATTCCGTCGATCTCTACAAGAAGCTCGAGGCGGAGACGGGGCTTGCTACCGGCTGGAAGATGAATGGCGGTTTGCGTCTCGCCTGCAATGAGGAGCGCTGGACGGAGGTGAAGCGCCAGGCGACGACGGCACAGTCCTTTGGCTTGCAGATGCATCTGCTGACGCCCAAGGAGGCTTTCGATCTCTGGCCGCTGATGGATATCGACGACCTCGTCGGCGCCGCCTTCTTACCGACCGATGGCCAGGCCAATCCTTCCGATATCACCCAGGCGCTGGCAAAGGGCGCCCGCATGAGCGGTGTGTCGATCTTCGAGGATACGGAAGTTCTCGATCTGGAGATCGACAAGGGGCGAATCCGCGCCGTCATCACCGAGAAGGGACGCATCGAATGCGAGCGCGTCGTCGTCTGCGCCGGGCAATGGACGCGGACCTTTGCCGGCCGCTTCGGTGTCAACGTGCCGCTTGTCTCCGTCGAGCATCAATATCTCATCACCGAATCCTTCGGCGTACCCTCCAACCTGCCGACACTGCGCGATCCCGACCGGCTGACCTATTACAAGGAGGAGGTCGGCGGGCTTGTCATGGGCGGCTATGAGCCCAATCCCATTCCCTGGGCGCTCGATGGCATTCCAAAAGATTTTCATTACACGCTGCTCGACAGTAATTTCGATCATTTCGAGCAGATCATGGAACAGGCGCTGGCGCGCGTGCCGGCGCTGCAAACGGCCGGTGTCAAGCAGCTGCTGTGCGGCCCGGAGAGTTTCACGCCGGACGGCAATTTCATTCTCGGCGAAGCGCCGGAACTGCGGAATTTCTTCGTCGGCGCCGGCTTCAACGCCTTCGGCATCGCGTCGGCCGGCGGGGCGGGCATGGCGCTTGCCGAATGGGTCGCCAAGGGCGAGCCGCCTTACGATCTCTGGCCCGTCGATATCAGGCGCTTCGGCCGTCCGCATTTCGACACCGACTGGGTGCGCACGCGCACGCTGGAAGCCTATGGTAAGCATTACACCATGGCCTGGCCGTTCGAGGAGCATTCCAGCGGCCGGCCGTGCCGCAAGTCGCCACTCTATGATAGGCTCAAGGCGCAGGGTGCCTGCTTCGGTGAAAAGCTCGGGTGGGAGCGGCCCAACTGGTTTGCCGATCTCTTTGCCGGCGAGGAGCCGAAGGACGAGTATACGTATGACCGGCAGAACTGGTTCGACGCCGTTGGCCGGGAGCATAAGGCTGTGCGCGAAGCGGCCGTCATCTTCGACCAGACATCCTTCGCCAAATTCGTGCTGAAGGGCAGGGATGCCGAGGCGGCGATCTCCTGGATCGCTTCCAACGACGTCGCCAAGCCCGTCGGTTCTTTGACCTATACCCAGATGCTGAACGACCGCGGTGGCATTGAATGCGACGTCACCGTTGCCCGCATCGCCGAGAACGAATTCTACATCACCACAGGCACCGGCTTTGCCACGCATGACTTCGACTGGATCGCCCGCAATATTCCGTCCGAGATACATGCGGAGCTGGTGGATATCACCTCGGCCTATTCCGTGCTGTCGCTGATGGGGCCGAAGTCGCGCGAGATATTGCAGGCCGTGACCTCGGCCGACGTTTCGAACGCCGCATTCCCCTTCGGCAAGGTGAGGACCGTCGGCATCGCCGGCTGCCCTGTACGGGCGCTACGCATCACCTATGTCGGCGAACTCGGTTATGAGCTGCATGTGCCGGTGGAATATGCCACCACGGTCTACGATGTGCTGATGGCGGCTGGGCGCGAGCACGGCCTTATCAATGCGGGCTATCGCGCCATCGAGAGCTGCCGGCTGGAGAAGGGCTATCGCGCTTGGGGCTCGGATATCGGGCCGGATCATACGCCGGTCGAGGCCGGGCTTGCCTGGGCTGTCAAGACGAGGAAGGATGTCGCGTTCCGCGGCAGGGAGGCGATCGAGCGGCAGCTGGCTTCCGGTGTGAAGAAGATGCTCGCCTGCTTCGTGCCCGACGATCCCGAAACCGTGCTTCTCGGCCGCGAGACGATTTATCGCGACGGGCAGCGCGTCGGCTGGCTGTCGAGCGGCGGCTACGGCTATACGATCGGCAAGGCCATCGGCTACGGCTATGTCCGCAATCCCGATGGCGTGACGGAGGCTTTCGTGCTTTCGGGGCGCTATGAGCTCGATGTCGCGCAGAGCCGCGTGCCGTGCCAGGTGTCGCTGAAGCCGCTTTATGATCCGCAGATGGAGCGGATCAAGGGGTGAGGTGGAAGGACTTGTTTCGACCGATGGTGACATTGGTTGGTGTGCGCCTGAAGTTGCCACTGGGATGCTAACAATGGGTTCTCATCGAGGACGAGGGGCTGTAGTTCAGACAGGGTCTTTGATATCTGGGCCGTACGTGTAAGTGACGTCACCTTCGACAAAGTCTTTTGGCCGAACCCACTTGAAATGGGATTTTATGGGTAACCCCGTATCAACTGATATCCAACTCTTAAAGTTATCCACCTGTTGGTACGATAAGTGGTGGTAGGACCAGATTTCGGTCTGGACGCCATCTATCGTTTCGCTGCCAAGATGTTCGCAGCTCTCGATATTACTGGGTTTTGAATATTGGCGTGGTTTTATGTGCCACGGTCCAGAATCATTATGCCACCACTGCTTGGTGTCAACATACAGCGTGGTGAAATGGGTCGTCCCGAGATAATCTGTGCCGACCACCCGGATTCGCGGTGTCGCATTAAATTTATCCACCATCGCCCTGATGGATGAGCATGCATCGTCTGCAGCAAAAGCGGGTGTCATTTTGGCGATGTGGGCGTATATCGCAAGTACCGCCATCAGAGCCAAAACGTGTTTTTTCATGAAAGTCTCTCTTAGCGTGAGCGTCGATCATGGAATACCAGAGGTAGTAAAAGCTGTCACGTGGCTGATGAGAATTGCCGTCGCCCGCAGCGTCGCCGTGCAATCCACTAGTTGCTGCCTTGATTGAGAATAAATAGCTAATATGCTGTCCGCTTGCGCCAAAGGTCACTGCTGATGGCAATTTGCTCCATCGGATCGGGATAAGTCACGTCACCCTTCTAAAACCTGTGATCTCCCCATCCCATCCCAGCCATTTTCTTGACACGCCGGCGCTTTCATCCTCAATCGACAGGCTGACAACTGACGGAGGCGAAGAGCGATGGCTGAGGCGAATATCAAGCTGGAGGAGAGCTGGAAAGAGGCGCTGTCTCCGGAGTTCGAAAGCCCCTACATGCAGCAGCTCAAGGCTTTTCTCGTCGAGGAAAAGCAGCGCGGCAAGGTGATATTTCCCCGTGGCAGCGAGTATTTCCGGGCTCTGGATCTGACGCCGCTTGACGAGGTGCAGGTCGTCATTCTTGGGCAAGACCCCTATCACGGCTTCGGGCAGGCGCATGGGCTCTGCTTCAGCGTACGCCCCGGCGTGCGCATTCCGCCATCTCTGGTCAATATCTACAAGGAACTGGAAACCGATCTCGGCATTCCGCCCGCTCGCCACGGCTTTCTGGAAAGCTGGGCGAAGCAGGGCGTGTTGCTGCTTAACAGCGTGCTGACGGTGGAGGAATCCCAGGCCGCGTCGCATCAGGGCAAGGGCTGGGAGCGCTTTACAGATGCGGTGATCCGCAGGGTTAACGACGAATGCGATGGCGTCGTCTTCATGCTCTGGGGCTCCTATGCGCAGAAGAAGGCCGCCTTTGTCGATACCGAGCGCCATCTGGTGCTCAAGGCTGCCCATCCGTCGCCGCTGTCGGCCCATAACGGCTTCCTCGGCTGCCGGCATTTTTCCAAGGCCAATGCCTATCTTGTCGAGCATGGAAGGGAGCCGATCGACTGGGCGCTGCCGAGCAATCCGGAGGCTCAGTGAGGCGCGGTCTTCTGGATTGCGCTTTACATCAGTGAACGATTGGAATTTATCGTTCACTCTTTGAAGACAATCCGTTTGGCACTTGAGGGCTATCGAAAGGCGGCCGACAAGACCATCTTCTGCCCATGAGAAACGCCTGCCGGTGCAGGCGAAACAAGGGGTTTAAGATGCTCAACCAGATCAAAGGTCTTCACCACGTCACCTCGATGGCCGAAGACGCCCGGACCAACAATAAGTTCTTCACCGATACGCTCGGCCTGCGCCGCGTCAAGAAGACGGTGAATTTCGACGCTCCCGATGTCTATCACCTCTACTATGGTGACGAGGTCGGCACGCCCGGCACGATCATGACCTACTTCCCGTTCCCGAAGATGGCGCGCGGCCGCCCGGGGACCGGCGAAGTCGGCAATACGGTCTATTCCGTTCCGGAAGGCGCCATCGGCTACTGGACCGAGCGGCTCGGCCAGCATGGTGTCGAGGGCTTGAAGGCCGACGAATCCTTTGGCCAGAAGCGCCTGCATTTTGCCGGTCCGGATGGCGACGGTTTCGCGCTCGTCGAGGTCAAGGATGACAAGCGTCAGCCCTGGACGCATAACGGGGTCGATGCCGAGCATGCCATCAGGGGCTTCCATTCCGTTGCTATGCGGCTCAGGGACGAAGGCGCTACTGCCGAGCTTTTGAAGTACATGGGCTACGAGGTGGTCGATACGCATGACTGCATCAAGCGGCTTGCCATTCCCGGCGGCAACGGTGCCGATTATGTCGACCTTGAGACGATGCCAAACATCAATCGCGCGCTTCCGGGTGCGGGCTCCGTCCACCATGTCGCCTTTGCCGTCGAGAATCGTGCAAAGCAGCTCGAAGTGCGCAAGGCGCTGATGGATACCGGCTATCAGGTCACCCCGGTCATCGACCGCGATTACTTCTGGGCGATCTACTTCCGCACGCCTGGCGGCGTGTTGTTCGAAGTCGCCACCAACGAGCCCGGCTTCGACCGCGACGAGGATACGGCCCATCTCGGCGAGGCGCTGAAACTGCCGGAACAGCATGCGCATCTGCGTGGCCTGATCGAGCAGCATCTCGAACCGCTGGAAGGCTAATCCAGGAGAAAGATCATGATGGATACCACTTATGTGCACCGGCTGAGGGCCGGTGCATCCGGAAAGCCTGTCTTCTTCACCTTCCATGGCACCGGCGGCGACGAGAACCAGTTCTTCGATTTCGCCACCCGCCTGTTGCCGGACGCCACCATCATCTCGCCGCGCGGCGATGTCTCGGAATATGGCGCGGCGCGTTTCTTCCGTCGGACGGGTGAGGGCGTCTATGACATGGCCGATCTTGCCAGGGCGACGGAAAAGATGGCGAAGTATGTCTCGGAACTGGCGGCCGAATATGGCACATCGCAGGTGCTGGGCCTCGGCTTTTCCAATGGCGCCAACATCCTTGCCAACGTGCTTATCGAGCATGGCGATCTGTTCGATGCGGCCGTGTTGATGCATCCGCTGATCCCCTTCCAGCCGAAGGACAATGCCAGGTTGGCTGGCAAGCGCGTGCTGATCACCGCGGGTGAGCGCGATCCGATCGCGCCGGCGCCGGTCACCAAGGCGCTCGCCGATTATTTTGCGCGACAGGATGCCGAGGTCACGCTCGAATGGCATCCGGGCGGTCACGATATTCGCCCCAACGAGATCGAGGCTATCGGCAAATTCCTTATGCCCTACGCGTAAGCTCCAAAAATGACCAAACCACGCGGCAGACAGCTCCTGCCGCGTGGCCGGCTATTTGCCGATGAGGCGCAGCATCGCCTTCGCTTGCGAGGCGGCTGCGAGTTTTCCGTTCTCGTCGAGGTAGCCAGTTCCGCAGAAGCGGTTGAGATTGGCGAAATCCATACTGTCCGGCAGCGCATGCCTTGTTTCAGCAATGACCATGCGCCAGGCGCAGCCGAGCATCTTGTCGGGTTGTATCGCCTCGTCGCAGCCGGTGCTGAGGCATAGGGCGACATGCTTCTGCGCGCGATACCCGCCTGCGATGGCTTCCTCATAATCGGCCTTCCAGCTGTCGCGTGTGTGTTCGCAGCGGGCGGGATTGCCGCTTTGGCTGCATTGCACCGTCTTGTCGACATAGGTTTGCGCCGGCGGCCAGAGCGGTCCGTCGACCAGGCTGACGCAGCCGCACGCAAACAAGGTGGCTGACAGCAGGCGCAATTGATTCTCCTTCGACAAAGCCGCCGAAACCGTAGAGCGATCGCAAATATGTGCAAGATCAATGTGATCTTGCCAACAGCAACGGCGAGAAGGCGCTCCCTCGACCACCCGCGGCAACGTGTGGCGTGACCTTCCTGCAACCTTTTCCATCTTCCGGCATCCGCGAGCTCCAGCGGCGCAAGCTTTGCTTGTGAGTATCATGCCCGCCCGCTAATGCTCTGCCACTATAGGGCGGGGGGATTCCATCGTGACGCTGGCGGAACAGCAGCAATACAGGCTCGGTGTGATTTATGTGGCCCTTTCGGCGCTCGCCTGGTCGACATCGGGCCTTTTCGTTCGGGCGATCCACGCCGATCTCATGACCATTCTGTTCTGCCGCGGCATCGTCTCCGGCCTCGGCGTTTTCGCGCTGTTCTTCTATATCGAGCGCCGCAACGCCTTTCGCATCCTGCGCTCCATGGGTGGTCCTTCGCTGGCGGCGACGATCTTTTCCACCGCGTCGATGATCAGCGGCATCGGCTCGATCTATTATACGTCGGTCGCCGATGCCATGGTCATCTATGCGACCGTGCCCTTTGTCACCGCGGGGGTCGCTTTTCTCTTCATCCGCGAACGTCCCAACATGAGGACGCTGATTGCCAGTGGCGTTGCCTTCATCGGCGTGCTCGTCATGCTTTCCGGCCATGCAAGTGATGGTGGCAGCTGGCTCGGCAAGGGGCTTGCCGCCGTCATGACGCTGACCGTCGCCTGTCTTGCCGTCGTCATGCGCCAGCATCGCAATGTGCCGATGCTGCCTGCCATGGCGCTTTCCGCCTGGTTGTGTTCCTCCATCACCTTCTGGTTCGCCTCGCCGCTTTCGATTTCCGGACAGGATCTCGGACTGATCATCGCCTTCGGCATTATCCAGAACGCCATGGGCCTCAGCCTCTATACCTTCGGCTCGCGGCTGGTTCCGGCGTCGGATGCCGCCCTGCTGACAGCGCTCGAAGTGCCGCTGACGCCCCTCTGGGTCTGGATGATTTTTGCCGAGCGCCCTTCGACGGCGACGCTCATCGGCGGGCCGATCGTGCTTGCAGCGCTTTTCGGACATATCCTGTTGGAAGTGCGGCGGAATCGAGCGGTGACATCGGCTCAGGCCCACTGACCGACTTGCCCCTTTCATCATAAAATGCTGGTATCGGCACGGTCATCAGGAGTCGGAATCGATGAAAAAGGTCTTCAATCCCGCATCTGTCCGCCGCCCTTTCGGCAATTACAATCACGGCCTGCTGGTGCCGCCCGGCGCCAGCATGCTGGTCACCTCCGGCCAGCTCGGCATCGGTATCGACGATCGCATTCCGGCTGACGTTACCGGCCAGGCCGAACTATGTTTCAAGGCGATCGGGGCTATCCTTGAGGAGGCTGGCATGGGTTTTGCTGACGTCATCCGCATCGGCGGTTTCGTGACTACGCGCGAGGATTTTCCCGCCTACATGGCCGTGCGCGATCGCTATGTCCAAAATCCCGCACCGGTCTCCACGTTGCTGATCGTCGGCGGGTTTACACGGTCCGAGTTTCTGGTCGAGGTCGAGGTTACGGCGGCGAAGGTGATGTGATGACGGCCGGTCATCCTGAGCGTCCGGCCGATCCGTCGATACCGCGCATTCAGGGGCTTTACGAGACGCATCTGACGGTTGCCGATCTCCAGCGCTCGATCGCCTTCTATCGCGATGTCCTGAAGCTCGAAGTCGGGACGGTCATCGAGAGCAGAAATGTTGCTTTCCTCTGGATCGACGATAAACGGATGGGCATGCTCGGCCTTTGGGAAACGGGCAGCTCCCCTCTCAAGATGCGTCTCCATATCGCGTTCAGAACGTCTCTCGCCGATGTAATCGGCTCCGCCGCCGCATTGAAGGCTCATGGTGTTCAGCCGAAGGGTTTCAATGGCGAGCCGCTCGATGAGCCGGTCGTTGTCGGTTGGATGCCGGCCGTCTCGCAATATTTTTCGGACCCCGACGGGCATTCGATCGAATTCATCCATGTGCTTGAAGAGGCGGCCGATCCGGATTTCGGCGTAAAGCCCTATTCACAGTGGCTATCGCGGCCAAAGCCGGCGGCTTGACCGGTACAGGCGGGACCTCCCTTTAACTGGCTTTTCGTCGGCTTGCTTATGGTCTAAGCGAAGAGGATACGAGCTATACCTGCGATACTGCCAGTTCCAGGGCGCGCAGAAGCGTGGAAGACCAACATGACGCAGAATATCTACGACAATCCGGGCTTTTTCGAAGGCTATAGTCGCCTACAGCGATCCATCGACGGGCTGGCGGGTGCGGCTGAATGGCCGGCCATCCGTGCCTTGATGCCGGACATGAAGGGTCTCGATGTCGTGGATCTCGGCTGCGGTTTCGGCTGGTTCTGCCGTTGGGCGGCCGAGCAGGGGGCGGCCAGTGTATTGGGGTTCGATGTCTCGGAAAAAATGCTGGAACGTGCGCGGGCGGAAACGGAGGATGCGCGGGTTCGCTACGATCGCGTTGACCTGGAGCAACTTCAGCTTCCGAAAGCGAGCTTCGATCTCGTCTACAGTTCACTCGCCTTCCATTATATCGAAGGCTTTGCCGGACTGCTGACGACGATCCGCCAGGCGCTGAAGCCGGGTGGTCGGCTGATCTTTTCAATCGAGCATCCGATCTATATGGCGCCCCGGCGGCCGGAATGGCTCGATGACTCCGACGGCGGCAAAATCTGGCCGCTCAGTGCCTATCAAATCGAGGGGCCACGCGTGACGAACTGGCTCGCCGAGGGCGTCGTCAAGCAGCATCGCACCATGGGTACGACGCTCAACCTGTTGATCGAGTCCGGCTTCATCATTGCCCATGTCGAAGAATGGTCGCCGAGCGATGAGGATCTTGCAGCCCATCCGGAATGGGCAATCGAGCGCGAGCGGCCGATGTTTCTCCTGATTTCCACTCGGACCTGAGGCATCCCCAGCATGCCATCGCAGCGTAGAAGCCCGAGGCGATCTGTTTTTCTTTTTATTGATAGATTTTATAGAAAATTAATTGCTCGCGAAGGGCTACTTCCGCAAAATGTCGTTTCTTGAGGCGCATGCTCGCCATCGATAATGTGAGGTTGTCTGCGCGAGTTAAGGAAGAGTGCGATGAACATGAAAACTTCCGTGGCAATCGAGAAGGCGGTGCCTGTCGCCGATCCCGACATTGCGCGCACCGAGTTTCGCAATGCCATGGCGCGGATGGCGGCGGCAGTGAACATCGTCACGACCAATGGCCCTGCGGGGATCGCCGGCTTTGCGGCGACCGCCGTCTGCAGCGTTACCGATAACCCGCCGACCCTGCTCGTTTGCCTCAATCGTGGCGCTTCCGTTCATCCCGCCGTCACGCAAAACGGCGTGCTCTGCGTCAACGTGCTGTCGGAAGCGCATCAGGACCTGTCGCGGCTTTTCGGCGGCAAGACCCCGGTTGCCGAACGCTTCGCCGGTGCCTCCTGGTCGGAACTATCGACAGGCGCGCCGGTGCTTGAGGATGCTCTTGTCTCCTTCGATTGCCGCATCGTCCGCCAGGCCGACGGCGGAACGCATGATATCTTGCTCTGTGAAGTCGATGCTATCCGTCAACGTGATGAGGGGCAGGGGCTTATCTACTTCGACCGGACCTATCATTCTGCGGGTCGAGCCGAGTAAGCCGGTTTTCTTGTCGTTTTACGCCAGAAAGTTTTCGATCGCCTGCAGGACCTGGGCGGGGTGTTCGCGATGCGGCGAATGTCCGGTATTCGGCAGGATATAAGCCGATCCGCGTCCGGCCGCGATCCGGTGGGGATGAGCCTCGGAGCCATACTCGTCACGCTCGCCGTGAATGGCAAGCACCGGGCAACGGAGTTTTTCGAGGGCCGGATCGAGCGACCAGCCGGCACGTTCGGGAGTAAGCCACGTATCGATCCATGCATGCAGCACCCAATCGGTCTTACCGCCGTGATATTTTTCAAGTCGGGCGAAGGTCTCGGCCGATCTGAAATTCTGCTGTGCGATCCTGATGCCTTGCAGGGTTCTCTCTTCCACGAAAGCCTGCGCTGCGATGGTGATAACGGCCTGGCAGCGGTCGCTAAAACGTGCTCCTGCTTCCACCGCCATGCCGCCGCCGACGCTATGCCCGAAGGCAACGAACTCTTGAACGGAAAACTGCTCGCATAGCAACGGAACGGCCTGCTCGGCCTCCAGGGCCACGAAGTTCTGCTGCAGAACGTCGGTGCGGGCATCGGAGCGACCGAAGCCTAAGCGATCATAGGCGATCACCTGACGGTTGAGGGAAAGGGCGAGCTGTCGCGGGAAATCCCTCCAGAGCGCGATGCATCCGAGGGAATCATGAAACAGGATGATCGGCGGCAGGAAGGTCTCGGCATGCGGTGTCCATGATTTGGCATAGAGGCGCCCGCCGGGGCTCTCGATCCAGTGTTCCATTTCGACGATGCCTGCCATTTCGCTCAATAGTTGTCCTGATACCACTCGACGAAGCGCTTCACGCCTTCATCGACTTCGATCTGCGGCCTGAAGCCAGTCAGCGCCACCAGCAGATCCGGGACGGCATAGGTATTGTGTACGTCGCCAGGCTGCATGGGCAGCATCTTGCGGATCGCCTTCTTGCCGAGCATCGTCTCGATGGTTTCGACAAAGCTCATCAGCCCGACGGGCTGGCCGCCGCCGATATTGACCACCCGGAAAGGGGCATTCTTCGAGAGAGTGTCGATGATCGTCTCCGACACGATCCGGTTTTCCTCCGACGGCACGACGCCGATGAGGCGCACGATGCCTTCGACGAGATCATCGATATAGGTGAAATCGCGGCTCATCTTGCCTTCGCCGTAGATCTCGATCGGCCTGTCGTTCTTGATGGCATCGACGAATTTGAACAGCGCCATATCCGGGCGCCCCCAGGGGCCGTAAACCGTGAAGAAGCGGAAAGCGGTCGTTGGTATGTTGAAGAGATGGGCGTAGCTGTGCGCCATCAGCTCCATGCTCTTCTTAGTCGCTGCATAGATCGTCATCTGCTCGTCGGCCTTGTCGCTTTCGGCAAAGGGAATCTTTTCGTTGGCGCCATAGACCGACGAGGTGGAGGCAAGGAGCAGGTGCTTCGGCTGCAGGTTTCTCGCCAATTCCAGGATGTTGAACGAACCGACAAGATTGGAATCGACGTAGGAACGTGGATTTTCGAGGCTATAGCGGACGCCGGCCTGTGCGGCGAGATGGACGATCACATCAGGTTCGGCGAGTTCGGCGGCGCGATCCAGCGCTGCCTTGTCTTCCAGCATGCCAGTGACGGCCTTGAAGCCGTTGGAGCGGGCGAGAATGGCTGTACGCTTTCTTTGAGGTTGACGTCGTAGTAGGGCGTCATGCCGTCGAAACCGACGACAAAATGTCCCTCGTCAAGCAGGCGCCTGGCAAGGTGGAATCCGATAAAGCCGGCGGTGCCGGTGATGAGATAACGCATTGATCGGCCTTTGCTTAAAGCATTTCGAGGAAAGGTGCGTAGGGGTTTTCCGTTCGGAATGCGTAGACGCTCTAAAGTGTGTCGTCGCTCGAGGGTCTGCCGACGCTTGTATAGGCAAAGCCGTGCTTTGCGACCTCGTCACGGCGATAGATGTTTCTGAGGTCGACGAGGACCGGAGCCTTCATGATGGATTTGAGCCGGGCAAAATCCAGCGCGCGGAACTGGTTCCATTCCGTCACGATGACGAGCGCATCGGCGCCGCGTGCGGCGCTATAGGCATCCTCGGCATAGGCGATGTTGTCGATCACCTGGCGGGCATTCTCCATGCCTTCGGGATCGTAGCCGGTCACCGTGGCGCCGGCATCCTGCAGCGTCTGGATGATCGAGATGGCCGGGCTGTCACGCATGTCGTCGGTATTCGGCTTGAAGGTCAGACCGAGGACGGCTACCGACTTGCCTCTGATATCGCCGCCCATGGCCGTGACGACCTTGCGCCCCATGGCGCGCTTGCGGTTGTCGTTGATCGATACGGTCGTTTCGATCAGGCGCACGGGGCTGTCGTAATCCTGAGCCGTCTTGGCGAGCGCCAGCGTATCTTTCGGGAAGCAGGAGCCGCCGTAGCCCGGGCCGGCATGCAGGAATTTTGAGCCGATGCGGCCGTCTAGGCCGATGCCGCGCGAGACTTCCTGCACATTGGCGCCGACCTTCTCGCAGAGATCGGCCATCTCGTTGATGAAGGTGATCTTCATGGCGAGAAAGGCGTTGGCGGCGTATTTGATCAGCTCCGACGTGCGGCGGGAGGTAAAGAGCAGCGGCGCCTGGTTGAGATAGAGGGGGCGGTAGACTTCGGTCATGACGCCACGGGCACGCTCGTCATTGAGCCCGATGACGATGCGGTCGGGACGCTTGAAATCCTCGATGGCCGCACCTTCGCGCAGGAATTCCGGATTGGAGACAACGGCGACATCGGCGCTGGGATTGGTTTCGCGCACGATACGCTCGACTTCGTCGCCGGTGCCGACCGGTACGGTCGACTTGGTGACGATGACGGTGAAGTCCTTGACGTGCTCGGCAATTTCGCGAGCAGCGGCATAGACATAGGAGAGGTCGGCATGGCCGTCGCCGCGCCGGGAAGGGGTGCCGACCGCAATGAAGACGACATCGCTTGCGGCAACGCTCGTCTCTACATCAGTAGTGAAGGAGAGGCGGCCGGCTCGCACATTGTCGGCAACGAGCTGTTCGAGGCCCGGCTCGAAGATCGGTATCTCGCCGCGTTGCAGCGCGTCGATCTTGTTGGCGTCCTTGTCGACGCAAATGACATCGTGTCCAAAATCGGCAAAGCAGACACCCGATACAAGCCCCACATAACCTGAGCCGATCATCGTGATGCGCATGAAACTTCAATCCTTTTGCTGGCGCCGGGCGTCGCGTTGAAATGCAACGGCGGCATGGGCGATCATCTGCGTATATACACAGGATCGCGAGCGGCGCCTATATGCGATGCCGGCTTTAAGAGGATTGCAACAGAAGTATCACGGAAGCTTCGTCGACCTCCGGCATGCGCGATCATCTTGTTTTTCAAGTGAAACGAAGCCTTTGCACTTTAAATCTATGATAGCCTATTGCTTGTGATTGGCAGCATGTTGCCACATGATGAATTGGGTGCGGTCGTGCGGCAGGGCGGCGGCGATATATGGGCGGTTCGGGACTTTTGCATGAAATCGACTTTTGCCGTGCGGACAATGCGGGCTGGCGAGCTGGAGCTTGCTCTGGAATGGGCTCGGCAAGAAGGCTGGAATCCCGGCATTGACGATGCACAGGCCTTCTGGGAGGCGGACCCGGCCGGCTTTCTGATCGGCGCCATCGGCGAGGTTCCCGTCGGTTGCATATCCGTCGTCCGCTATGGCGAGGCTTTCGCTTTCCTCGGTCTTTATATGCTTCATCCCGAGTTTCGCGGGAGGGGATATGGCAAGCAGCTCTGGAACAAGGGCATGACGCTTGCCGGCAATCGCGTCGTCGGGCTGGATGGGGTCGTCGCACAACAGGAAAATTACCGGCGGCACGGTTTCGAGATGGCTTATCGGACGCTGCGCTATGGCGGTATCCCCAAAGTACCTGAGGTGGATGAAGCGCAGGCAAGGCAGGTGACGCCCGTCGCGGACGGCAAGCTCGAGGCGCTGGTGCACTATGATGCTGAAATTTTCCCCGGCTTGCGTCACTCCTTCATCCGGGCCTGGTGCGGCGCTCCCCAAAGGCGGGCATCATTCATCGTTGGTGGTGGTAGCAGGGTTCGCGGTTACGGCACGATCCGCCGCTGTTTCGAGGGTTACAAGATCGGTCCGCTGTTTGCCAACAAGCCGGAGGTCGCGCTTGCATTGATGAGCAAACTGCTTGCCAAGACCAATGGGCAGTCGGTCTCTCTTGATGTGCCGGTCGATAATGTGCAGGCGATCAGGCTTGCGGAAGATTGCGGTCTGTCTCCGGTATTTGAGACGGCGCGCATGTATCGCGGCAAAGCACCGGAAATCCCGCTCGATCGCGTCTTCGGCGTCACCACGCTTGAGCTTGGTTAGCTGCTCTTGATCCAGCGCCGCGCGAGGCCTTAACGATGGCGTTGCCCTAGCGGTCAAGCCGAGTTTTGATGAGCAGGGATCGCCTTCGGAGAGGGCCGTTGAAAGGCCATCGGAACTGCGACAGGGGAAAAATCCTGTTGGAGGCGCTGATTCGTCATGCAAAAAGCCGAATCTCCTGAGACAACAGGGTCGCTTTCCCAAAAACAAAGCTTTATAGATGCGCGGGTTTGAGCAAGGCGCGCCGCCGCGCGCAGGAAGCGGGATTGGATAAATGACGAATGTTGTAGTGATCGGCTCGCAATGGGGTGACGAAGGCAAGGGCAAGATTGTCGACTGGCTTTCGGAACGCGCCGATGTGATTGTACGCTTTCAGGGCGGTCATAATGCCGGTCATACGCTTGTTGTCGATGGTGTCAGCTACAAGCTTGCGTTGCTGCCCTCCGGGCTCGTGCGCGGCAAGCTCAGCGTCATCGGCAACGGCGTGGTCGTCGATCCTCATCATTTCGTCGCGGAGGTCGAAAAGCTGCGCGCCCAGGGCGTTGCCGTTACCCCCGACGTGCTGCGTATCGCCGAGAACGCGCCGCTGATCCTGTCGCTACACCGCGATCTCGATGCCATGCGCGAAGACGCTGCTTCCAATAGCGGTACGAAGATCGGCACGACGCGCCGCGGCATTGGCCCGGCCTATGAGGACAAGGTCGGCCGCCGCGCCATTCGCGTCATCGACCTTGCCGAACCGGAAACGCTGCCTGCCAAGATCGACCGGCTGCTGACGCATCACAATGCGCTGCGCCGCGGCATGGGCGTCGACGAAATCTCCTTTGACGCCCTGCACGAGGAACTGAGCTCCGTAACGGAGCATATTCTTCCCTATATCGATCAGGTCTGGCGCTTGCTCGACGAGCAGCGCAAGGCTGGTGCCCGCATCCTTTTCGAAGGAGCGCAGGGCGCTCTCCTGGACAATGATCACGGCACCTATCCGTTCGTGACCTCGTCCAACACGGTCGCCGGTCAGGCCGCTGCCGGCTCGGGCCTCGGCCCGACGGCGCTCGGCTATGTGCTTGGTATCACCAAAGCCTATACGACCCGCGTCGGCGAGGGGCCTTTCCCTTGCGAATTGCATGACGAGATCGGCAACCATCTGTCGACCGTCGGCCGCGAAGTGGGCGTCAATACCGGCCGTCCGCGCCGCTGCGGTTGGTTCGATGCCGTACTGGTGCGCCAGACCGTCAAGACTTCCGGTATTACCGGCATTGCGCTTACCAAACTCGACGTGCTCGACGGTCTGGACGAGCTGAAGATCTGCGTCGGTTACAAGCTGGACGGCAAGGAAATCGATTATCTGCCGGCAAGCCAGGCAGCGCAGGCCCGCGTCGAGCCGGTCTACATCACGCTCGAGGGCTGGAAGGAATCGACTGTCGGCGCCCGCAAGTGGGCCGATCTGCCGGCGCAGGCGATCAAATATGTGCGTCAGGTGGAAGAGCTGATCGGCGCGCCTGTGGCGCTGCTTTCGACCAGTCCGGAGCGCGAGGACACCATACTTGTGACCGACCCCTTTGAGGGCTAGAGTTGCGCATCTATGACGAATCCCGGCCCGGCTGCACACCGGGCATCATGAGAAAGTACTGATGGCGGATTTTGTAGCAGTTATTCGACGGGCCGTTGACGGCCTGACGGACAATACTCCCGAAATGCGGGTCAAGGTTTACGATCGAGCTCGTGGTGCCGTGCAACGGCAGCTCGAGAGCATGAAGCCGCGCCCGCCCGAGGAAATGCTGCGTCGCCAGCTCGACAAGCTTGAGGCAGCCATCGTCGAGGTCGAGGCCGAACATGCCGAGGCTTTGCCGGGTAGCGAGGAGCCGCCGGTTGCGGAAGCGCCCGCGCCGCATGAAGAGGTCGCTTCCGAGCCCGCTCACGACCATCATGAGCCTGGGGAAGCCCATGCCGAGCCGCATGAGGAAGAGCCTGCGCCGGCACCGGCCGAGGTTCATGCCCATGAGGAGCCGGACGCTGTTGCTCCGATCGAGGAAGAGCCGGCTTATGAGGCGCCGGCCGCGCACGTCGAAGAGCGGCATGCGCAGGAACACGAGTCCATCGAGGAATGGAGCGAGCCGCAGCCGTCAGGCGAGCCTTTTGCTCCGGCTGCCGAGCATGTCGGCGCTGAACATCATGCCGAGGCTCGCGAGGAGCCGGCCCCTGAGCCGGTTTACCATGAGGAGCCGCAGAGACATTGGGAAGAGCCGCAACAGCATGCGGAGCTGCACCATGTGGAAGAAGCGCCGGCAGTCGCTGCAGCAACCGCGCAGCATGTGCCGCCAAGGCAGGTAGACGATGTCATAAGCCAGGTCGAGCAGATCTGGGCGGAAGTGGATGCGCCTGCCTCCCACACCGCGCCCGAACCGGAGACGGCCCGTCATACCGACCCGGTCATGCCGGCCGCAGCTTTTACGGAAGCGCCCTTTGGCCAACCGGTCGAAGGGCCGGTCAATTCCAAGGCACCCGCCGTCAACACGGGCTTTACCTGGGACGCGGATGTTTTCGAGGAAATGCAGCCGGCATCGGCGGTTTCCAAGCGCGCGCAGCAGCCAGCTCGGCAAATGCCCGAAAATGCCTTCGATGATGTTGATCTCTTTGCGGATGTGCATCCGTCCAGGAAAGCGGCGTCCGAAGCCGATGCAAACAATGACGGCTGGCGCGAACTCAAGGAGCTTGCCGGCTTCGACAAACGCGCTGAAGACGACCGTGGCGATGGCTCCGCCGTTCCGCCCGATCTCGATCAGGCGATGGCGGCGAAGCTGCAGGGCCGCAGCTTCCGCATGGAACCGAAGCGTCGCCGGATCAATGTTACCGGTATCATCGTCACGCTCGTCGGTCTTGCCGTCGTTGGAGGCGGTGGCTACGCAGCTTGGCTGAACCGGGACGCACTCAACAATATGGCGACGAAGCTCGTCAGTTCCGCACCGAAGAATGCGACGGCACCCTCGACGTCGGATACGGCCGGCAGCAATACGCCGAACAACGGCAATGCTGCAGCCCCTGCCCAGCCGACGACCGCGCCCCAGCAGACCAATACGGCCGCTCAGCAGCCGGGTGCCGCAGCATTGGCCAGCGATCCAAATACGGTCAATACGAAGTTCACGCAGCGTCTCCTGGCGAATGGTACCGAAGAGGATAAAGGTCCCGCTCCAACCGGGCAGCCCGGCCTCGTTGAAGGCAAGTCCGTCGCTGAACAGAATGTTGCCTCTGCGGCACCTGCAGCCACGGCAACGCCGCCGGCCGCCAACAATGCCGGCGCGGCTGCTCCACAGACCCAGGCGCCCGCAACCGCCACGTCGAATACGCCATCTGCCTCTACGGATCAGCAGGCACCTGCCGCCAACCAGCAGCAACAGGCGGCCGCCAACCAGCCGCCGCCCGTGACTCAGCAGACGGCTCCGGCAACCGACGGACAGAAGGTTTTCCTCTATGAGGAGCGCCTCGGCCAGACGTCGCCCACGGCCTTCCAGGGCACGGTCAGCTGGTCGCTGCAGGAAGGCAAGGGGGCCGACGGCCGACCGGAGCCTTCGGTGCAGGGTCTCATTACCGTTCCGGATCGCGGCCTGACCGCGACGATCACAGTTTCGCGGAACTCGGATTCCTCGCTGCCGGCGAGCCATCTGATCGAGCTTGCCTTCCAGGTGCCGCCGAATTTCGAAGGCGGCGCGATCGACAACGTTCAGCGCGTCGCACTGAAGGCGACCGAGCAGGATCGCGGCGATGCGTTGATCGCGGTTCCGGCCAAGGTTACCGACGATGTCTATATGGTGGCGCTCAACGATTTCCCGGATGCGCGCAAGACCAATCTCGATCTGTTGAAGAGCCGCAACTGGATCGATATTCCAGTGGTCTATCGTAACGGTCGCCGGGCGCTGTTGACCATGGAAAAAGGCCCGACCGGAACGGATGCCTTCAACAAGGCGATTTCGGAGTGGCAGGCGCTTGGCGGCGTCGCCTCGAGCGGCCAGTAAGCCAGCGGACATCTATGGATATGGAAAAGGCAGGCTTTTGGCCCGCCTTTCTTTTATCGGTCAAAATCTTCTGTGAAGGAAACGTTACGCAGTTGCTTCGACAACGCGCAGGGCCTTGGCACGTTCTAGCGCATCCTTCTGGACGGCTTCCTGCACCTTTTCGAAGGCGCGAACCTCGATCTGGCGCACGCGTTCGCGGCTAATGTCGAACTCGGACGACAGGTCCTCCAGCGTTACCGGTTCCTCGGCGAGGCGGCGTGCCTCGAAGATCCGGCGTTCACGGTCGTTCAGCACGCCCATGGCGCGCGCCAGCATGCGGCGGCGGGTATCAAGCTCGTCCTGTTCGATCAGCACGTCTTCCTGGCTGTCGTGATCATCGACGAGCCAATCCTGCCACTGGCCGGAATCACCTTCTGAAGCCTTGATCGGTGCGTTCAGCGAAGCGTCGCCGGACAGGCGGCGGTTCATCGAAACGACCTCTTCCTCCGAGACGTTCAGCTTCGTGGCGATCTCGGTGACATGCTCCGGCTTCAAATCGCCGTCATCGATGGCCTGGATGCGGCCCTTCAGGCGGCGCAGGTTGAAGAACAGGCGCTTCTGGTTGGCCGTCGTGCCCATCTTCACCAGCGACCACGAGCGCAGGATGTACTCCTGGATAGAGGCCTTGATCCACCACATGGCATAGGTTGCTAAACGGAAACCGCGTTCCGGGTCGAACTTCTTGACGGCCTGCATCAGGCCGACATTGCCTTCAGACACGACTTCGCCAATCGGCAGGCCATAGCCGCGATAGCCCATAGCAATCTTCGCCACGAGGCGCAGATGGCTGGTGACGAGCTTATGTGCAGCCTGACGGTCGGCATGTTCAGCGTAGCGCTTGGCGAGCATATACTCTTCCTGCGGCTCCAGCATCGGGAACTTGCGGATCTCGTCGAGATAACGATTGAGGCCGGCTTCTCCGGCAGCGATGGACGGTAAGGTATTACGGGCCATGATCTTGCACCCTCCTATTCGAGATTTGGTTCCTTCTGGGGGCGTATTTTGAGCGCCTTCTGCGAAGCGGACCAAGGCGTACGGGTCCTGCGACCCCGCACTTAACCAATGTAAAGATAAGTACGGCAAAACGGTGATTCAAGGATGTGGTCACGCAAGTGTTATCTCGGCGTGACCGCAGGTCTCGCCGGAACATCGCCCTTGGGATTATCCTCCCGAACAATCCAGCGCCATGCGGCATGACCATGTCGACCTCCCAAACGCAGTCGCGTTTTCGGTCAGCACAGGCGCTCGGACATCGGTCCTTCATACGCGATATTATAGGGCGGAAGGGGACGGACGTCCAGTCATTGTGATGTTCGGCGCCTATCCTCTGAGCGCCGCCGCCAGCTCTTCCATATCCTCAGGCAAAGGTGCCTCGAAATGCATGACTTCGCCGGTACGGGGATGCTCGAATTGCAGCATGTAGGCATGCAGTGCCTGGCGCGTGAAGCGATGGACGGCCTGTTTTGCGGCTTCCGGCAGGAGATTGGCCTTGGTCTTGAAGCCACCACCGTAAACGGCATCGCCGAGCAGCGGGTGGCCGATATGCGCCATATGCACACGGATCTGGTGCGTTCGGCCGGTTTCCAGATGGCATTCGATCAGTGAGGCAAGCGCGGTCGCGTCCGGTGTCTCGTGAAAGCGCTCCAGCACCTCGTAATGCGTGATCGCCTCGTCGGCATCCTGCGAATCCGGGCGCTTGACGGCGCGGCGCGTGCGGTCGCTGCTTGACCGGCCGAGAGGGGCATCGATGGTGCCGACGAGTTGGCGAGGGCGTCCCCAGACGATTGCCTGATAGGCACGCTCGAGCGAAGTCGTGCGGCCGTGATCGGCAAATTGTAAAGAGAGATGTCGGTGAGCCACGTCATTCTTGGCGACGACCATGACACCGGTTGTATCCTTGTCCAGCCTATGAACGATGCCCGGGCGGCGGACGCCGCCGATGCCGGAAAGGCTGTTGCCGCAATGATGGATCAGCGCGTTGACCAATGTTCCGGTCCAATTGCCTGCACCGGGATGAACAACCAATCCCGCGGGCTTGGAGATGACGATGACATCGTCGTCCTCGTAGAGCACGTCGAGCGGGATATCTTCGCCCTGCGGTGTCGGATCTTCAGGCTCGGGCAGCGTGATCTCATAGACGTCGCCGGGGCGCACCTTGCGTTTGGCGTCTGTCACCGCAGCGCCCTTGAGCGTAACGGCGCCGTCCTTGATGAGTCCTTGCACGCGGCTGCGGGAAAATTCCTCGCCGATCTCGGCCGTCAGCCAGGAATCGAGCCGTCCTTCAGCATTTTCATCGGCGGTTAGGACTTTTCTATTGTCCACGGCTTCTTTAAAGGGGTCGCTCAAACATATTCTCCGGCGCACAAAGCGCTCTACTGGAAGCAAGGACGCATCGATGACGAATCTCGAGCCAGACGATCAAGAGGAAAAGCCCCTCGATCCGGCCCTGGAGAAAGTCCGACGCAAGATGATCCGCCTGCAGATCGTCTCTGCGGCCGTCATGGTGGTGAGCCTTATGGCTGTCTTCGGCGCCGTTGTCTACAAGACGATGAAACCGGCGGCCAAGCCTGCGGGCCAGGCGGCGTCCAGCATCCCGTCCGATGCCCCGCTTGCTGTGACGGCTCTATTGCCGGCGGGCTTTACGGTGCAGTCCACGGCGCTGTCGGGCAATCAGGTGCTGTTCTACGGCACGCTTGCCAGCGGCCAGCGCCAGGCCATAGTCTTCGATTACGGTATCGGCCGCATCGTGGCGACCATATCGCTATCCAACTGACGGCTTCATGATGGCGAGTGAGCGGCTGATCGAGATTAGGCATCCCGACGATCCGCGTATCGCCGAATTCCGCAATATCCGCGAACGCGATCTGACGGGTCGAGAGAACCGCTTCATAGCGGAAGGGACTGTCGTGCTGCGGCTTCTCGCCGGCGTGCATGCGGCGGCCGGAGATTTCCTCGCTGAGAAAGTGCTGTTGCTCAAAAACCGCATAGCTGGCTTGAGCGATATCATCGACACCTTCCCATCGGATGTCCCGATCTATGTCGCCGAAGCTGAGGTGCTCGACGGTATTGTCGGCTTCCATCTCCATCGCGGTGTTCTGGCCCTGGGGCGTAGAACAGCGGAAGATGGGACGAGCGGTCTATTCGATCGCCTTCCAAAGCAATCGCTCGTGCTCGTCGGCTGCGGCATTTCCAATCATGACAATATGGGCTCGATGTTCCGCAATGCCGCGGCCTTCGGCGCCGCTGCCGTGCTGCTGGACGAAAGCTGTTGCGATCCGCTCTATCGCAAGGCTTTGCGGGTTTCGGTCGGCTCGATCCTGACCGTGCCCTATCGGCGGCAATCAGGCAGCGTTCAGCTGCTTGCGGGGCTTGCCGCGCGCGGATTTGCGATCTGGAGCCTGTCGCCGCGAGGTGCGGTCGATATTCGCAATGTCCCGGCTTCGGAGCGCATGGCGCTCGTGGTCGGCACGGAAGGGGATGGCTTGCCCGAAAGCATTCTCTCCGCATTCGGCAGCGTGCGGATTCCGCAGGCGCCGGGATTGGATAGCCTTAATGTCGCAACGGCGAGTGGTATCGCCCTTTTCGAGATGGCCGCGAAGAACGGGCGCATCTGAGCAGGTTGCTCTTTAGAGCATTTCCGCTTTTCTTCGAATCGCGAAAACGCTCTATCTTCTTGTTTTTACGCAGTTCCGGACGCAAAATCGCTTCGCACTTTTGCTGGAACTGCTCCAGAGCTCAGGGGTGCTTCGGCAGTATGGCGGCGACGCGGTCGGCGAGGCTGATGCGGGCGCCGGGTTCGGCGGGCTCCCGATCCTTGGGCAGCAGATTGAAGATCGGCGAACCATCTCCTTCCTTGAGCGCCGTCAGGGCGACCATGTTGGCGGCGATCTTGGCGATTTCCTCGCGCATGGCATCGTCATGGGCCGGCGTGCGGGCTTTCAGCAGGCGGTCGGACAAGGCGGCGGCTCGGTTGCGAACCTCTTCTGTCATCAGAGCGATTTCATCTTCCACTGTTCGTTCCGGTTCCATTGCCTGCGGCGGCTCGGTTATGGCACGCTGTTCATCTGCTTTGCTCTCGACTATCGATGCGGCAGCGAGTTTCGGTGTTTTTGCCGTCTTTCTCGGCGGCGCGAGGCCGGCGGAACGCAGCGCCTTGCCGGCTTCCTTCGATTCCTTGATGGCTGCTTCCAGCCGCTCCCTGAGGCGGACGACGTCCTGCGCGTGGCGCTCGATCGCGGTTTCCTTGTCGGCATTGCCGGCGATCTCGCGGTTGAGTCGTTCTTCGAGACGCTTGTTCTTGTCACTTTCCTGACGCAGCGATTGTTCGGCATCCGTAGCGCGCAGGTTTGCCGCATTCAGATCCTGGCGCAACGTATCGCGCTCGTCGCGCAATGTGTTGATGCGCAGCTTCAGGCTCTCGATTTCGGTTTCGCGGGCTGCCAGATCGATCCTGAGATTATCGGCATCGGCACCCATCTTCGTCATCCGTTTGCGCACGCTGTCGATATCCGCTTCTTTCTCCGCATTGGCCTGCTCGGCGGCGTGGATGCTCGATTTCAGCTGGCTGATATAGCTCTCTTCATGGCGCAGGCGCGAGCGCAGTTCGCCTGCCTCCACCTCCAGATCGTCGATGCGGGTCCGCAACTCCGAGCCTGCGGCGGAAAGACGGCTTGCTTCCTGCTGAAGCTTGCCGTTCTGAATCTGCAGGGCAACGATCTTATCGCGTTCCTGCGTCAGAGCATGTTCTGTCCGCGCGTTTTCGGCCGCGAAAAGCGCGCGTGCCATGTCCTTCTGCGCGCGCACTTCCTGCGGGCTCAAGGGCATGGTCGCCTTCAGACGTTTCTCGGTGAACCAGACGATGCGACGATGGATTGCCGGCGCTATGAGAAAGACCAGTAGAGCGGCCGTCAGAAAGCCCAATCCGAACAAGAGAGCAAATTGAATCACGACGCAGCCAGTATCCTGGAGTTATGTTCGATCTTGGTAAAATGATTAATCATGGGTTAGCCATGCGGGCAAGCATTTAACGCGGATATGGTTTATCGGCGCGGGGACGAATTTACGGAAAGAAAAGGCCCGCAACTGAAGCGGGCCAAGGCGTGCGCTGCTTGGGAGATCGTATCAAAGATCGGTTCAGAAAGGATTCCAGGTCGGGTTCGGCGTGACCTTCAGATAACCCATGTTGATGCCGAGGCGTGCGCCAAGGCCGGTGCGGATCGGAACGAGCACGATATTGTTGTTCTTGAGGACCGTCATGCCAAAGCCGGCAACCACGAAAGCCTGGCCGCTGACGCCGCCGAAGCGCGTATAAACGCTGTTGATGCTCGGCAGATCGTAGACCAGCATCATGACGCGGGTGCCCTGGCCGCCATAGTCGAAGCCGAGCGAAGGTCCCTGCCAGTAGAGCGGATGCTCGCCGGCATTTTTCGTGTTCAACTGGCCTTCGCCATAGGTGAGGCCAGCCAGGAACGCGCCTGAGCCTTCCTGGCCAAGGATGTAGCCGTTTGGCAGGCCATATTGCTGGAAGGCCCGCTCGACCACCTTTGCAAGGCCGCCGCTGGTGGAGCCGAAGAAGGAGTGGCCGGCATCGACGATTTCCTGGGCCGAATACTGATTGGTGGGCGCGGCCGCCGCCTGACGGACCGGCAATGCGAAACTCACGAATGCGACAATGGCCAGAATCAGGCCGAGGCCGAGCGTTCTGGTGCCGGGGCTTGGCATTCTCTTCAGGATTTCATAGCGCATGGAAGTCTTCCGTTCATCATGGTCGGTAGTCGGGGCAGGTAAGCACGACGCATTCGAAAAATTGCGCCAAGCACTGCGCACCCCTTATCTCAGACTTTCCACCCCTCCATCGCCGGACGATTCGCGTGCGAAAAAGTCTGATGGTGATGAATGCATTTTGCGTCGATGGTCTTAACAATCGGTTTACCAAATATGGTGTCATTATGGCGCGCGGTACACTGGCTGCGAAACCCTCGAGCAACCTTACCGTGGCAAGGTGGACCTATTCGCTTTGCCCTGTCAGCATTCAGGAGACAATGAATGTCGAAAAATCCCAATCTCGCTCTGACCGGACCGGATCTGGCCGCGCTGCTTTGCAGCCGCGTCTGCCATGATGTGATCTCGCCGGTCGGGGCGATCAACAATGGTCTGGAGCTGCTCGACGAGGGTGGTGCCGACGCCGATGCGATGGATCTGATCCGCACCAGTGCGCTCAACGCATCCGTCCGGCTCAAATTCGCCCGCCTTGCCTTCGGTGCGTCCGGTTCGGTCGGCGCCTCGATCGACACCGGCGAAGCGGAACGGGCCGCCAAGGATTTCGCCGCGGCCGAGAAGAAGACCGAGGTCACCTGGATCGGCCCGCGTGCGATCATCGCCAAGAACCGCGTGAAGCTGCTGCTCAATCTCTTCCTGGTTGCCTATGGCGCCATTCCGCGCGGCGGCAATATCGAGGTGACACTCGAAAATCCTGAGTTCGATGCCAAGTTCACGATCGCCGTCAAGGGCCGGCTGATGCGCGTGCCGCCGAAATTCGCCGAGATCTGCTCCGGCACGCTGGAGGAGGCGGTCGACGCACATTCGATCCAGCCCTACTACACGGTGCTTCTTGCCGAGGAGAGCGGCATGGAACTTTCCTATAATGCGACGCCGGAGGAACTGACCTTCGTTGCGACCATGGCTGCTCAAGCCGCGCAATAAGCGGGTCGATCCATCGACGTTTTCGCCCGCAGTCGGTCATCGGCTGCGGGTTTATTATTTCGTGTATCGAAAATTCTGTGCAATCTTGAGGTTGTTCGCGCAATTGATAATGTAACGGTAACGAATCCTTAGTTTGCTGCTCCTATCGTTTCAATTTGAAGCCGACATCGATGATGGCGGCTGATGCCAGGGAGCTCACACATGCAGCGGTTCATGATAACGGACACGTCGGATGTCGTACGCAAGGTCGGCAAACGAATTTTGTCCGAGCTGGATTTTCTCGTGAGCGAAGCCGGAGACGCGCGCGAAGCGCTGATGCGCTGCCAGGCCGAAATGCCTGACTATCTGATCGTCGATGCCGGCATGGAAGGGGCGCTTGAGCTCATCGCCAGCATCCGCGCCATGCCTGATGGCAAGGATGTGAAGATCTATTACTGCGTAATCGAGGCCGATCTTCGCAAGCTGATGGCCGGGAAGCGCGCGGGTGCGACGGATTTTCTGCTGAAGCCCTTCGATCGCAAGATTCTCACGGCCATCTTCGGCAATCGCGCCGCTGCCGCCTGATTTCAACGAGGCATATCACTGCAACGACCGATAGCCGTCCTTTCGAGGCGGCTATTTTTGCTTTTCATCGTGGGGGCGCGCATAAAAAATCCCGCCTCGAAGGGCGGGATTTTGCATATTCGGCGGTAAAGGTGGGGAGGCGGCTCAGGCGCTTTCGGCGAAATCGCTGCTGTCGGGCTCGCGCAGCACATAGCCGCGGCCCCAAACGGTTTCGATGTAGTTGGCGCCGCCGGCGGCGTTTGCGAGCTTCTTGCGGAGCTTGCAGATGAAGACGTCGATGATCTTCAGTTCCGGTTCGTCCATACCGCCATAAAGGTGGTTGAGGAACATTTCCTTGGTGAGCGTCGTGCCCTTGCGCAGCGAGAGCAGCTCCAGCATCTGATATTCCTTGCCGGTCAGATGCACGCGCTGGCCGCCGACTTCGACGGTCTTGGCGTCGAGGTTGACGATGAGTTCGCCAGTCATGATCACCGACTGGGCATGGCCCTTGGAGCGGCGGACGATGGCGTGAATACGGGCGACCAGTTCATCCTTATGGAATGGCTTGGTCATGTAGTCGTCGGCGCCGAAGCCGAGGCCGCGAACCTTGTCCTCGATGCCGGCCATGCCGGAGAGGATGAGGATCGGCGTCTTGACCTTCGAGAGGCGCAGCGTGCGCAGCACTTCGTAGCCAGACATATCGGGAAGATTGAGATCAAGAAGAATGATGTCGTAGTCGTAGAGCTTTCCGAGATCCACGCCTTCCTCACCGAGATCGGTGGTATAGACGTTGAAACTTTCGGATTTGAGCATCAGCTCGATGCTCTGCGCTGTCGCGCTATCGTCTTCAATGAGTAGAACCCGCATAATTGTCCCCTTTACCGCCGCCGAAAGGTCGTCAGCCCCTTAACGCGATACCGATCAAATCACTGCTTGATTTGGAAGCTGCCATGTAATGGTTAACAAATTCTGATTCACTCTGGCAAGTCGTATCGAATTTATTAAATAATTTTTCCATTGCACTGTTTTCCAACGACAATCAGTAAAATCGACTCCTAAAGTATCGCATTAACAACCGACGCCAAGTGATTCATCTGACTCACCAATGCCGACATGTCGAATTCCGACCACACCATTTACCGAGCCTTAAATCATTACGCCTATCATTAACGATGCCCGTAAACGAAAGGTTACCAGCGGTAGGCTTTTATTAAGATCGCTGGAAATTTTTTTAACCAAGCCGTCTCAAAGCGGTTCGGCGAACGGGAATATCGAGAGCCGGGGTCTCGCATCACGGGAGTAATGCGTATGAAGTCACGTGAGAGCCTTGTTCGCCTGAAAGAGTTTCAGGTGAACGAAAAACGCCGTCAGCTGCAGCAGCTGCAGATGATGATGGCGGAATTTGACCGCATGACGAAGGAGCTGGAAAGCCAGATCGTCGTCGAGGAGAAGAAGTCCGGCATTTCCGATCCGAGCCATTTTGCCTACCCGACCTTTGCCAAGGCTGCCCGCCAGCGTGCGGACAATCTGCAGGTATCGATCCGGGAACTGCAGGTTCAGGAAGAGGCGCTGGAAAATTCGCTCGAGGAAATGCAGGCCGAATATGCCAAGGCCGCAGCGCTCGAAGAGCGTGATGGTTCGGGTCCGGCGCGGGCACGCGCCTGAGATCGCAATTCCGTCGCTCCTTCGGATCAAGCATCAAGGTGTTGCGGTGCAGGTCCATCTTCGGAGTGTGAAGGTATAGCGGCGGTACTGAAAGCTGCGCATGACTGGCCGTGACGGGGCCGGCCATGCGCAGCTTTTGCGTTTTGAGGAGTAATCCGGCCGATTGGACGGATTATTGCCTGAGTGTCAGAGATTGACGACGTCGCGCCAGTCATCGTGGCGTTGTGCCTGCGCCTTGAAGAAGGGGCAGAGCGGGATGATCTTCCAGCCGCCGCGCCGTGCTTCCTCGACGGCGTGAAGCGACAGCGCCTGGCCGACCCCCTTGCCACGCAGGGCATCCGGCACGCCGGTATGATCGACGATGATCAGCTTGGGAGACGTGCGGGAAAAGGTCATTTCCGCCTCATGGCCTTCGACGGTTGCGACATAACGGCCGCCGGATGCGTTGTTTTCGTTGCGGATATCCATGATTTTCTCCCTTGTTGCGTCTTATGCAATAAGGATTGCATGTGCTCCGACATCTGCCAACCTTCGAGATTGTTAACGGATCGTCTTCGTTTAAGTCGATGTCGGAAATACGGATCCGGCGAGCCCATAGCGCTCCGCGGCCTGGACGCTAGGGGCGGCACTTCAACAAATAATTCGGGCCTCTTTCGCAACAAAAGAGGCCCGAACACAAATAGAATAAAGGTGGTGCTGTCGCTGCTGTCAGTGGCGATACTGCTGTATGCGGGTCGTCCGGAGGCCAGCGAGGCCATGGGTATTGATGGACGACTGCCAGGAGAGGAACTCTTCGACGGTCAACGTATAACGTTCGCAGGCTTCTTCCAAGCTCAGCAGACCACCACGCACGGCGGCGACAACCTCTGCCTTACGACGAATGACCCAGCGGCGCGTATTCGGCGGCGGAAGGTCTGCTATCGTCAGCGGGCTGCCATCGGGGCCGATGACATACTTCACTCGGGGACGTATCATTTCGGTCATTGGACTCTCTACACACACTCAAGACCACGTGTGGCACTCTAGCTTGCCACATTTAAAAATTGCCTAAGCACATGGTAAGACTTTGCTAATAATTTTAATCAATGTGGCGAAGTGCTGATTTGCGTATGTTTCGCCTGAGAAAAACGGGCAGAAGCCCCTGTTATTTCAGGGGAATTGCATTCATTCTATGATTTTTCGTCAGTGAAAACTTACGCTTTTAGGCCGAAATCTCGGCAGGCGCTCTACTGTTCTCCGGCTCGGAAGCGGGCTCCAGAACTGTTTTTACTTGCAAAAATAAACTTACGCCGAGACGCTGTGCTTCTGTCCGCCCCAGCAGATGAAGTGCGGATTGGCGAAATCGGCATCCTCGCTCTGGTCAGTCTTGCCGTAGGTCAAAAGGCGGCCTTCGATCGTGACCGTCTTGCCGCCCGCCGCCCGGAGCACGGCATCGCCGGCTGCCGTATCCCATTCCATGGTCCGGCCGAAGCGCGGATAGACATCGGCCTTGCCCTCGGCGAGGAGGCAGAATTTCAGCGACGAACCGATCGATGTGCAGCCGGAAACCGCATTGTCCGTGAGGAAGCCTTCGGTCTTGGCGTTGCTGTTGCAGCGGCTGGCGAGCGCGGTCAGCTTGGCCGGAGGTTCGCGCACGGCGATGGTCAAGCGGTCGGCAATGGAAAATTGCTCGTCGACGATCAGTTTGCGGGCACGGCCGGGTTCGCCGGTAAAAGCGACACCGAGCGCCGGCGCGTAGACGATGCCGATGATGGGGATGCCATCCTCGACATAGGCGATGTTGACGGTGAACTCGTCACGATGTTCGATGAATTCCCTGGTGCCGTCGAGCGGGTCCACCAGAAAGAAGGCGCGGCCGCGTACGTCCGGAATCTTGCCGGCGGCAACCTGTTCCTCGGCAATGGCGGGGATATGGGGAAAATCGCGTTCGAGGTGCCTGAGGATGATGTTTTCGGCGCGTTCGTCGGCCAGAGTGACGGGGCTCATGTCCTGCTTGAAGGCAACAGCATAGCCGGCACGATAGACCTCCAGAATGGCCTTTCCTGCTTCGAGCGCTGCCTTTTCAAATGTTGCGAGCATGTGCTTCTTCGTCTTCCGCGCGCGATCCGCGCCTGAATTCTCCGGACATTATATATAGGAAGTTGCGATTGCGAAGTTTAGATTTCCGATGCGCCGGCTCGTTTGCCTTAGCGCTTGCGCGAGGGCTTAGCAACAGCGCTCCATGTGGCGAGTTTCACATGCAGGCTTTTTCGCGGGTTGGCAGTGCATTCCTCTCAGAGCAGACACCGTCCATCACTGCGCATTCGGAAAAGAACATGTTCTGTTTGCGAAGCTTTTTCGTACTTTCGGGTCTTGTCGTTTTTATTGCATATGCGAATGTGCCGCCGGTAGTATCGGGATGAATGCATGCGTTATTCGGCTTATCAGCTTCTAAAACAGGCGTTTTCAGGCAATCGCCATTGGCAGCCGGTGTGGCGGACGCCGGAGCCGAAACCACATTATGACGTGATCATCGTCGGCGGCGGCGGGCATGGGCTGGCAACGGCCTATTACCTCGCCAAGGAATTCGGCATTACCAATGTCGCCGTGCTGGAAAAGAGCTACATCGGCTCCGGCAATGTCGGCCGCAACACGACGATCATCCGCTCCAACTATCTGCTGCCCGGCAACGAACCCTTCTACGAGTTTTCGATGAAGCTCTGGGAAGGGCTGGAGCAGGATTTCAATTACAATGCGATGGTGTCCCAGCGCGGTATCGTCAACCTGTTCCATTCCGATGGCCAGCGCGATGCCTATGCCCGGCGCGGCAATGCCATGCGCATGCACGGCGTCGATGCGGAACTGCTCAACCGCGAGCAGGTCCGCCGGATGATGCCTTACCTCAACTTCGACCATGCGCGCTTCCCGATCCTCGGAGGCCTCCTGCAGCGGCGCGGCGGTACGGCGCGGCACGATGCGGTCGCCTGGGGTTATGCACGCGGCGCCGACAGCCGCGGCGTCGATCTCATCCAGCAGTGCGAAGTGATCGGCATCCGCCGCGAAAACGGCGTCGTCACCGGCGTCGAGACCAATCGCGGCTTCATCGGCTGCAACAAGCTGGCGCTTGCGGCTGCCGGCCATACATCGATCCTCGGCAATATGGCCGATCTGGAATTGCCGATCGAAACGCATGTGCTGCAGGCCTTCGTTTCCGAAGGGCTGAAGCCTGTCATCGACAATGTCATCACCTACGGTGCCGGCCACTTCTATATCTCGCAATCCGACAAGGGCGGCTTGGTCTTCGGCGCCGATATCGACTATTACAGCTCCTATGCGCAGCGCGGCAATCTTGCGACCGTCGAGCACACGATGGAGGAGGGCGTGTCACTCATTCCCGGCCTGTCGCGCGTCCGCGTGCTGCGCACCTGGGGCGGCGTCATGGATATGAGCATGGACGGTTCGCCGATCATCGATCGCACGCCCATCGAAAATCTTTATCTGAACTGCGGCTGGAACTATGGCGGCTTCAAAGCGACGCCGGCCTCGGGCTTCTGCTTCGCGCATCTGATTGCCAAGGGCGAAAGCCACGATGTCAGCCGCCTTCTGCGTCTTGACCGCTTCGAGCGCGGCTTTGCGATCGACGAAGGCGGCAAGGGTCCGCAGCCGAACCTGCATTGAGGGCACAATACCAATGGCAAGCTTGATCAACTGCCCGCATTGCGGCGTGCGACCCAAGGAAGAGTTCTCCATTCGCGGTGCCTCCGTCGCGCGTCCCGCGCCGACGGCGCCGGACGAGGACTGGAACCGTTATGTCTTCATCCGCGACAACGAGCGCGGCCGGATTGAGGAATATTGGCATCATAGCGCCGGATGTCGCCGCTGGCTCGTCGTCGAGCGCAGCAATGTCACCCATGAGGTCTTTTCCGTTACCGATGCCGAGGGTAAGGCGAAGGAGGCGGCACGATGACCTCCTATCGTCTGTCGACCGGCGGCCTCGTCAATCGCAGCCGGCCGCTTTCCTTCCAATTCGACGGCAAGGAGATGAAGGGTCTGGAGGGCGACACACTTGCTGCCGCCCTGCTTGCCAACGATCAGCTGCTGGTCGGGCGCAGTTTCAAATATCACCGGCCGCGCGGTATTCTCACGGCAGGCTCGGCCGAGCCGAACGCGCTCGTCACCATCGGCAAGGATGGGCGTACAGAGCCGAATACGCGCGCCACTGTCGCCGAGCTTTATCAGGGCATGAGTGCGGTGAGTCAGAACCGCTGGCCGTCGCTGAAGTATGATTTTGGCTCGGTCAACAGCCTGCTCTCGCCCTTCCTGGGGGCCGGCTTCTACTACAAGACTTTCATGTGGCCGGCTGCCTTCTGGGAGAAGGTCTATGAGCCGATGATCCGCCGCGCTGCCGGCCTCGGCAAGGCGGTCATGCAGGCGGATCCGGATCGTTATGAAAAGGCCTGGGCTCATTGCGATCTGCTTGTGATCGGCTCCGGTCCGGCGGGGATCATGGCGGCTCTGACCGCTGCCCGCGCAGGCCTGCGTGTCGTATTGGCCGATGAAGGTTTTCGACTTGGCGGCTCGCTATTGTCGGAAAAGCTGACGATTGGCGGTGCTTCTGCCGACGTTTTCGTGCAGGCGACCCTTGAGGAATTACAGGGTTTAGAGAACGTCACCTTGATGCCGCGTACCACCGTGTTCGGCTGGTATGACGACAATGTCTTCGGCGCCGTCGAGAAGGTGCAGAAACATGTGGCGATGCCATCGGTCGACTTGCCGGCCGAGCGTCTGTGGCGGATCGCCGCCAAGCGCGCCATCCTCGCCTCCGGCGCCGAAGAGCGGCCGCTGGTGTTCGGCGGTAACGATCGTCCCGGCGTGATGATGGCGGGCGCCATGCGCAGCTATCTCAACCGCTATGGCGTGGTTGCCGGACAGAAGATAGCGGTCTTTACCAATGGTGGCTCCGGCTATCGGACTGCGGCCGATCTCGCCGCGGCAGGCGTCGAGATTTCGGCAATCCTCGATACGCGCGCTGCATCGGCCGATGCGGCTCCTCAGGGCGTGCGCGTGGTTCATGCGGCAAGCGTCCACGCGACCAAAGGCAAATATCGCATCAGCGGTGTCATTGCAGACCGCGGCGGCCTGGATGAGTTGATCACCTGCGACGCGCTGGCCATATCGGGCGGCTGGTCGCCGATCATCCATCTTGCCTGCCAGCGAGGCGCCAAGCCGGTCTGGTCGGACGAGAAGCAGGCCTTCATGGCGCCGATCGTCTCCGGCGAGCTGGAGATTGCCGGCTCGGCTGCGGGCATCGAGAGCGTTTCCGGTTGTCTTGCCGACGGGGCGGGAAAAGCGCGAAAAATCGTTGAAGGTTTCGGCCGCAAGGCTCATGGGGCCGAACTGCCCGAAGTGGAGGGCGAATATGACCCGTCTTTTGCGGCGATCTGGCATGTGCCGGGCGCGAAGGACAAGGCATTCGTCGACTTCCAGAACGACGTTCATGCCAAGGATCTTGGCCTCGCTTTGCGCGAAGGCTTCGGCCATGTGGAACATGCCAAGCGCTACACGACGAGCGGCATGGCGACGGATCAGGGCAAGCTCGGCAATGTCAATGCCGCGGGCATTATCGCCGGCATGCGCGGCGTCAGCCCGGCGGCCGTCGGCACGACGACATTCAGACCGTTCTATACGCCGGTGTCCTTTGGTGCACTGGCGGGAACCGCGCGCGACAAGCATGCGCAGCCGGTTCGGGAATCGCCGCTGCATGGATGGGCGAAGAAGAACGGCGCAAGTTTTGTCGAAGCCGGCCTCTGGTATCGATCGTCCTGGTTTGCCCGGCAGGGCGAAAAGGGCTGGCGCGACAGCGTGGACCGTGAGGTTCTGACCGTGCGCAACAATGTCGGGATCTGCGACGTGTCGACGCTCGGCAAGATCGAGATTTTCGGCAAGGATGCGGCGGAGTTTCTCAATCGCCTCTATTCCAACGCCTTCCTGAAACTGCCGATCGGCAAGGCGCGCTACGGCTTGATGCTGCGCGAAGACGGCATGGTCTTCGACGACGGCACGACGAGCCGGCTGACGCCTGATCATTTCTTCATGACGACCACGACGGCGATGGCCGGCGAGGTGATGACGCATATGGAATTCGCAGCCCAGACGCTTTGGCCGCAGCTGGACGTTCGCTTCGTGTCCTCGTCCGATCAATGGGCGCAGATGGCGATTGCCGGCCCGAAGGCGCGGCTGGTGCTGGAGCAGATCGTGGAAGACGATATTTCCGACGCGTTCTTTCCGTTCCTTGCCGCTGCCGAGGTCATGCTGAAGGGCGGCCTCAGGGCACGTCTGTTCCGCATCTCCTTCTCTGGCGAGCTGGCCTACGAACTTGCCGTCCCGGCCGGTTATGGCGAGGCGGTCGCCGATGCCATCATGGAGGCAGGCAAGGCGCATGGCATCTGCCCTTATGGCGTCGAAGCTCTGAACGTGCTGCGTATCGAGAAGGGCCACGTCACCCATAACGAGCTCGATGGACGAACGACCCCTGACGATGTCGGGCTTGGCCGCATGATGTCGACGCAGAAGCCGGATTTCATCGGCAAGCGGCTGTCGACCCGCTTCGGTCTGACTGCCGCCGACCGCGGCCAGCTTGTCGGCTTGAAGCCGATCGATACGGCTAAGGAAATTCTCGCCGGCGCACATATTTTGAAGGAGGGCGCGAGACCTTCGACCGTGAACGATCAGGGGCATGTCTCCTCGGCGTGCTTCTCGCCGACGCTCGGTCATTCCATCGCACTCGCTTTCCTGAAGTCGGGTCGGGAACGCATCGGCGAGCGCGTGGTCGTCTGGGACGGATTGCGCGGTGAAGAAGTGGCGGCAGAGGTCTGCAGTCCGGTCTTTGTCGATCCCGACAACAAGAAGCTTTTGGGGTGATGGATTGATGAGCGTCGCGTTTCAGAACAGGCATGTGCTGGAAGATCATATTTCCGGCTTCGAAGCTGCCGCAAATCCGAATCACCTTGCCGTCGTGCGTCGTCCGGCGATCTTCTCCGTGCTCGCAAGGGCCGGGGACCAAGACGGCGTTCTAGCGAGCCTGACGGCGCTGAAGGATGTATCGGTTCGCGATCTCGGGCCGAGGGAATGGTTCGTTGTGTCCGACACGCTCGGCACCGACAGTGTTGCGCGGGATCTTTTCATCCTCGATCCCGCCCGGGCTTCATTCTTCGAGCAGAGCGACGGCCGCGTACTGCTGCGCATTTCCGGCCCCAGCGTCCGCCGCATCCTCGCCAAATGCGTGGCCGTTGACCTGCATCCGCAGGTTTTTGCCGAGGGGCAGTCTGCCAGCATGCTGTGCTGCCATGTCAGCGCCAACGTTGCCCGCACCGGGCCCGATCACTTCGAAATCATCGTGCCGCGCTCCTATGCCGGCAGTGTCTTCGAGGAGATCATGGAGATGGGACGGGAGTTCGCGCTCACGGCCGGTTTCGCAGACTAAAAATCCTTCTATAGCCCGATGTCGGATGGCCTGCCAGCCGGCTTGCACCGCCAATCGTGGATGGCGCGATCCGAACAATTGCGATGGCGCAAACAGACATATCGGTTTCGCAGTTCGGGCTATTTGGCCTATCGGATAGTCTCTAGGTTTCCTCTCAAACAAGGTCGGTCGCACGGGAAGACACCCGGCGGCTTTGTGCCGAAAACAGGGGATTCCCAATGAAAAGCCATGCCAAAGTCGTCGTCATCGGTGGCGGTGTCGTCGGATGTTCGGTGCTCTATCACCTGACGAAATTCGGCTGGACCGATGTGGTGCTGCTCGAACGCTCCGAGCTGACATCCGGCTCGACCTGGCATGCAGCCGGCGGCATGCACACGATCAATGGCGATCCGAATGTCGCTAAGCTGCAAAAATATACGGTCGAGCTCTATAAGGAGATCGAGGAATATTCCGGCCAGGATATCGGCCTGCACCTGACTTCCGGCCTGATGCTGGCGGCAACCCCGCAGCGCTTCGACTGGCTGAAATCCATTCTCGCCAAGGGGCGCTACAACGGCCTGGAAGCGACGCTGCTGACGCCGAAGGAAGCGCACGAGATGATGCCGCTCCTCGATCCCGATCAGTTCGTCGGCGCGCTTTACGATCCCGTCGAAGGCCATCTCGACCCCTATGGCACGACGCATGCCTATGCCCGCTCCGCCAAGAAGAATGGCGCGGAAATCTACCTTCACACCAAGGTGGAAGAGCTGGTGCAGCGCGAAGACGGCTCCTGGCGCGTCATCACCAACCAGGGCGAGATCATCGCCGAGCATGTCGTCAACGCCGCTGGCCTCTGGGCGCGCGAAGTCGGCCGTATGGTAGGGCTGGAGCTGCCGGTGCTCGCCATGGAGCACATGTATCTCATCACCGAAGATATGCCCGAGGTCATCGACTTCAATAAGTCGACAGGCAAGGAGCTGATGCACTGCGTGGATTTCGACGGCGAGATCTATCTGCGCCAGGAGCGGCAGGGCATGCTGATGGGCACCTATGAAAAGGCCTGCCGTCCATGGTCGCCGCTAACGACACCTTGGGATTTCGGTCACGAACTGCTGGCCGAGGATATCGAGCGCATCACGCCGGAACTGGAAGTCGGCTTCCGCCATTTCCCGGCATTCAACAATGCGGGCATCAAGAAGATCATCAACGGTCCGTTCACCTTCTCGCCCGACGGCAACCCGCTTGTCGGCCCTGTCCGTGGCTTGAGGAACTATTGGTCGGCCTGTGCCGTCATGGCCGGCTTCAGCCAGGGCGGCGGCGTGGGGCTCGCGCTTGCCAATTGGATGATCTACGGCGATCCGGGCTTCGACGTCTTCGCCATGGACGTTTCCCGCTATGGCGACTACGCGACGCTCGCCTATACCAATGCCAAAGTGCGCGAGAACTATACCCGCCGCTTCTCGATCCGCTATCCGAACGAGGAACTGCCGGCTGCACGCCCGCTGCTGACGACTCCGATCTACGACAAGCTGAAGCAAGTCGGGGGCGTCTTCGGCGCTTACTATGGCCTTGAGCAGGCGCTGTGGTTTGCTCCGCAGGGCGAAGTGGATCAATTCTCGTGGCGGCGTTCCAACGATTTCGACGTCGTCGCCGCGGAAGCCAAGGCGGTGCGCGATAGCGTCGGCCTGATGGAAACGTCAGGTTTTGCCAAATATTCGGTCAAGGGGCCGGGAGCGGAAGCTTTCCTCGATACGCTGCTGACCTGCCGCATTCCGGCCGTGGGCCGAATGACACTGGCGCCGATGTTGAAACATGACGGCAAGCTGATCGGCGATTTCACGCTTGCCAAGCTCGGTGAGGAAGATTTCCTTCTCATCGGCTCCGGCATTGCCGAAGCCTATCACATGCGCTGGTTCGAAAGCCTCCTGCCGAAGGACGGTTCAGTCGAACTGAATGCACTCGGTCTTTCGCTTCTCGGCCTTTCGATCGCCGGCCCGAATGCTCGTAAACTGCTGCAGAAGCTGACCCATCAGGATATTTCCACTGCCGCCTTCCCCTTCATGTCGATCGGCCGCATGGATATCGGCATGGCGCCTGCCATCGTCGGCCGCGTCTCCTATACGGGCGATCTCGGCTATGAGATCTGGATGAAGCCGGAGTACCAGCGCTACATTTTCGACCTACTGATGCAGGAGGGTGCCGAGTTCGACATCCGGCTCTTTGGGTTGAGAGCGCTCAATGCACTGCGTCTCGACAAATCCTACGGCAGTTGGGCGCGCGAATACCGGCCGCTATATGGTCCGTTCGAGGCCGGGCTCAGCCGGTTCGTCGCGCTGTCCAAGGAAGCCGATTTCATTGGCAAGGCTGCGGCTGCCAAGGAAAAGGCGGAAGGCGGAACCTTGCGGCTGTGCACGTTCATTCTGAGCGCAAGGGATGCCGACGTCATCGGCGACGAGCCCATTTATCATGAGGGCGCGGTTTGCGGCTGGGTGACCTCGGGCGGCTATGCGCACGCTTCCGGTCTTTCCGTTGCAGTCGGCTATGTGCCGAAGGAGATCGCCGACGAGGCACAGGGCTGGGCGATCGAATTGCTTGGCGAGCTTTTGCCGGCAAGGCTTCAGGTCGAGCCGCTGTTTGACGCAGATGGAGGCCGCATGCGCGCCTGAAGGGCGCCTTCACAAGGCAGCGGTAGATCACGCACGACCTGCCGCTGACGAGAGCTTTTCAATTTGGGAGCGGCAGGAGGCGGCTTTGGCTAATTTTGAGCCACGGACTGCCGCTTTCGTGTCATTTTTGGTCGAATTCGCATCAGCGCACCGCGATTTGAAAAGAATTTGTCAATTTCTCGCCTTTTTGGCTTCACATTTCTTTCGAAACCAGTATGGAATCGCGGCCATAGGCCTCCAGAAGGAACCTAAAAAAGTAATAAGAGATGCGATCGTATGACGCCGCATCCAGGGGAAATGACATATGGATTATTTTATCCAGCAGCTCTTAAACGGGCTGACTCTCGGGTCGATCTACGGCCTGATCGCCATTGGTTACACCATGGTCTACGGCATCATCGGCATGATCAATTTTGCCCACGGTGATGTTTTCATGCTTGGCGGCTTTGCCGCTCTTATCACCTATCTCGTTCTGATTTCGCTGTTTGCCGGCCTGCCGGTTGCCATCCTGCTTTTGGTGATGTTGATCGTCGCCATGCTGATGACGAGTCTTTGGAACTGGGTGATCGAGCGCGTTGCCTATCGGCCGTTGCGCGGGTCGTTCCGGCTCGCGCCGCTGATCACGGCAATCGGTATGTCGATCGTTCTGTCGAACTTCATCCAGGTCGCACAGGGCCCGCGCAACAAGCCGATCCCGACGCTCGTGGGCGATGTCTACAATTTCGGCGGGATCTCGCTGTCCCTGAAGCAGATCATCATCTTCATCATCACCGTCGTGCTGCTCGCCGCATTCTGGTACATCGTCAACAAGACGGCGCTCGGGCGTGCTCAGCGCGCGACCGAGCAGGACCGCAAGATGGCGGCGCTGCTCGGCATCAATGTCGACCGGACCATTTCCATCACCTTCATCATGGGTGCGGCGCTCGCTGCCGTCGCCGGTACGATGTATCTGATGTATTATGGCGTTGCGAACTTCACGGATGGTTTCGTGCCGGGTGTCAAAGCCTTCACGGCGGCGGTTCTGGGTGGCATCGGCTCGCTGCCGGGCGCTGTTCTCGGCGGTCTGATGATCGGTTTCATCGAGTCGTTCTGGTCGGGCAATTTTCCCATCGCGTATAAGGATGTCGCGACATACGGTATCCTGGCCTACGTGCTGATCTTCAAGCCGACGGGTATTCTCGGCCGGCCGGAAGTCGAAAAGGTATAACGCCATGGCAAATTCAAACTTCGTTGCAGGCAAGACCGCACCCGGCCTTGTCCAGAAGGGGATTACGGACGCCCTCTGGACCGCGGTCATATCCTTCGGCATGTTCGTCCTCTATATCGGTCTCAAGACCGATCAGAATATTGACAATAAGCTGGTCATCGTGCAGCGCTGGGGTCTTCTTGCGACCATCGTTGCGATCGCTACCGTCGGCCGTTTCATCATGACGGTCTTCGTCCAGCCTTATCTGGCGGCGCGAAAGGCCGCCAAGGCCAAGATCGTGAGGGTTGAGGGCGAACAAAGTTTCGCCGCCAGGCATTTCAACACGATCGGGCTCCTGCTGCTGCTCATCTATCCTCTGGCGGCCGTTGCGATACTCGGTCCACAGGGATCGCTGACCTATGTCGACAATTTCGGCATCCAGATCCTCATCTACGTGATGCTTGCCTGGGGCCTGAATATCGTCGTTGGCCTCGCGGGCTTGCTTGACCTGGGATATGTCGCCTTCTATGCGGTCGGTGCTTACTCCTATGCACTGTTGTCGACGCATTTCGGCCTGTCCTTCTGGCTGCTGCTGCCGCTTTCGGGCATCCTTGCCGCACTTTGGGGGATGATCCTGGGCTTTCCGGTGCTGCGCCTCAGGGGTGACTACCTGGCGATCGTGACGCTCGCTTTCGGGGAAATCATCCGCATCGTACTGACCAACTGGACCGATGTGACGCAGGGAAGCTTCGGCATCTCCAATATCACCAAGGCATCGCTCTTTGGTCTTTATACCTTCGATACCAAGGATCCGCACAACTTCGTCCGTAGTTTCGGTCTGCCGATCTCGTCGGCGTGGTACAAGATCTTCCTGTTCTACGTGATCCTGCTGCTCTGCATGCTGACAGCTTATGTCACCATCCGGCTGCGCCGCATGCCGATCGGGCGTGCATGGGAAGCGTTGCGCGAGGATGAAATCGCCTGCCGCTCGCTCGGAATCAATACGGTGACGACGAAGTTGACGGCTTTTGCCACCGGCGCCATGTTCGGCGGCTTTGCCGGCTCTTTCTTCGCGGCGCGTCAGGGCTTCGTCTCGCCGGAATCCTTCGTCTTCCTGGAATCCGCGATCATTCTGGCGATTGTGGTCCTTGGCGGCATGGGGTCCCTGAAGGGCATCGCTATTGCGGCGATCGCCATGATCGGCGGCACCGAAGCGCTGCGTAATATGGGCTTCCTGAAGACCGGCCTGGTTTGGGGCGATACGACAATTATTCCCGGCTTCGGCCCGGATTTCACCCCGGAACTCTACCGCATGCTCATCTTCGGCCTCGCCATGGTGGTTGTCATGATCTTCAAGCCGCGCGGCTTTGTCGGTACGCGTGAGCCGACCGCCTTCCTCAAGGAGCGAAAAGCGGTCTCCGGCAGCTTTACCAAGGAGGGCCACGGCTGATGAGCGCTGTGACCGCAAACTCCAATGACGTTCTGCTGAAGGTCGATCATCTGTCGATGAAGTTCGGCGGCCTGATGGCGATCAACGACTTCTCCTTCGAGGCAAAGCGCGGCGACATCACCGCCTTGATCGGCCCGAACGGCGCCGGCAAGACAACGGTGTTCAATTGCATCACCGGCTTCTACAAGCCGACGATGGGTATGATCAGCCTGCATCAGAAGACCGGTAAGGAATATCTCCTGGAACGGCTTCCGGATTTCCGGATCACGCGTGAAGCCAAGGTGGCGCGCACCTTCCAGAATATCCGCCTGTTTTCGGGCCTCACCGTGCTGGAAAACCTGCTGGTGGCGCAGCACAACAAGCTGATGCGCGCCTCCGGCTATACGATCCTCGGTCTGCTCGGCATCGGTCCGTACCGTTCCGAGGCGAAGAATGCGATCGAACTTGCGCGTTTCTGGCTCGAGAAGGCCGATCTCATCGATCGCGCTGACGATCCGGCCGGCGATCTTCCCTACGGCGCGCAACGTCGCCTGGAAATCGCTCGCGCAATGTGCACGGGGCCGGAGCTGCTTTGCCTGGACGAGCCGGCTGCCGGTCTCAACCCTCGCGAATCCCTGGTTCTCAACGAATTCCTGCGCAGTATCCGCAAGGATACCGGCACGTCTATCCTGCTGATCGAGCACGATATGTCGGTGGTCATGGAAATTTCCGACCATGTCATCGTCCTCGAATATGGGCAGAAGATTGCCGACGGTACGCCGGATGAAGTCAAGAACGATCCTCGCGTGATCGCTGCCTATCTGGGCGTTGAGGATGAGGAAGTGGAAGAGGTGATTGCCGAAGTCGAACACCTCCAGGAAGGTGAACATTGATGACGGGGCAGCCACTTCTCAAAGTTGCGGGCGTGGAAACCTATTACGGCAATATCCGCGCCCTTGCCGGTGTCGACATCGAAGTCAACAGTGGTGAGATCGTCAGCCTGATCGGCGCCAACGGCGCCGGCAAGTCGACGCTGATGATGACGATCTGCGGCAGCCCTCAAGCTCGTACCGGATCGGTCACTTTCGACGGCCAGGATATTACGCGCATGCCGACGCACGAGATTGCGCGGCTTCGCATCGCGCAATCGCCGGAAGGGCGGCGCATCTTTCCGCGCATGACCGTCTACGAAAACCTGCAGATGGGCGCGAGCCTCGACAAGCTCAAATACTTCAACGAGGACGTCGAGAAGATCTTCACGCTTTTCCCGCGCCTGAAGGAGCGTCAGTCGCAGCGCGGCGGCACGCTTTCCGGCGGCGAGCAGCAGATGCTGTCGATCGGCCGTGCACTGATGGCGCGCCCAAAGCTGCTGCTCCTGGACGAGCCGTCGCTTGGCTTGGCACCGCTGATCGTGAAGGGCATCTTCGAAGCGATCAAGGTTCTGAACAAGAGCCAGGGGCTCACCGTCTTCCTCGTCGAGCAAAATGCCTTTGCGGCGCTGAAGCTTTCCGACCGCGCTTATGTGATGGTCAACGGCCGGGTGACGATGAGCGGTTCGGGCAAGGAACTGCTCGCCAATCCGGAAGTGCGCGCCGCCTATCTCGAAGGCGGACATCATTGAGTTTCGTTTCGCGGAGAATTTAAGATGCAGGGACTTCTCTTCGACAGCGATACCGGCGGCCGCATGGTCATCCGTGCCGTTATCGTCATCCTGGGTTTTTGGACTGCGTGGCGCGCAGGACGCGCCGTCGCTTCCGGCTGGGAAACCTATCCGATTGTCGTCGTCTACAGCTTTCTGATCGGCCTTGCGCTGCAGTTTCTGCACCATGCGCTGTTCAACGGCCCGGTATTCGACGTCACCATCTACATCATCGACGTCGTGCTTCTGCTCGTATTTGCGACCGCGGGATACCGGTATCGCCGTACCGATCAGATGGTGAATAACTACTACTGGCTTTATGAAAAGACCTCGGCCTTTTCTTGGAAGAAGAAGAATTGACACTGGGCCTAAACTAGGCACAGTCTGCGTACAACCAAGAGCGTCATCCAGCCCCATAAAAACAGACGGGAACGGGCAGGGTCATGCTTCCAGAGTTCGAAATGCAAGCGTTACCGGCGTGGTGATTGGTGGGTATCGCGCAGGGCAGATTAAACGGAACCCGCTTAAAAATTGGGAGTAATAATATGAAGAAGTATCTTCTGTCGGCGGTGGCTTTGTCGGCGATGATCGCTTTCGGCGGCGCTGCGAAGGCCGATATCATTGTTGGCGTTGGCGGTCCGTTGACGGGCCCGAATGCTGCGTTTGGCGCGCAGCTTCAGAAGGGTGCGGAACAGGCGGCAGCCGACATCAATGCTTCAGGCGGCATCAACGGGGAAAAGATCAAGATCGAACTCGGCGACGACGTCTCCGACGCCAAGCAGGGCGTTTCGGTCGCCAACAAGTTTGTTGCTGACGGTGTGAAGTTCGTCGTCGGTCACTTCAACTCGGGCGTTTCCATTCCGGCTTCGGAAGTCTACGCTGAAAACGGCATCCTGCAGATCACTCCCGCTTCGACGAACCCGAAGTTCACCGAACGCGGCCTGTGGAACACGTTCCGTACTTGCGGCCGTGACGACCAGCAGGGCGAAGTTGCCGGCAAGTACATCGCCGACAATTTCAAGGGCGCCAAGGTTGCCGTCGTTCACGACAAGACCCCTTATGGTCAGGGTCTGGCCGATGAAACCAAGAAGAACCTCAACGCCGCTGGCGTGACGGAAGTTGTTTATGAAGGCATCACCCCCGGCGATAAGGACTACTCGGCCCTGATCGCCAAGATGAAGCAGGCTGGCGTCGATTTCGTCTACTACGGCGGTCTGCACACGGAAGCTGGCCTCATCATGCGCCAGATGGCCGACCAGGGTGTGAAGGCTCACTTCATGTCGGGTGACGGTATCGTCTCGAACGAGCTCGCATCGATCGCCGGCGACGCCGTCGACGGCACGTTGATGACCTTCGCGCCGGATCCGCGCAAGAACCCGGCTTCCGCCGATCTCGTCGCCAAGTTCCGCGCTGCCGGCTACGAGCCGGAAGGCTACACGCTCTATTCCTACTCGGCTCTGCAGGTTATCGCTGCCGCCGCCAAGGCTGCCGGTTCCAACGATCCGATGGCTGTTGCCGATGCGCTGAAGGCAAAGGGTCCGTTCAAGACCGCTATCGGCGATCTGGGCTTCAACGCCAAGGGCGACATCACCCGTCCGGACTACGTCATGTACAAGTGGTCCAAGGGTTCCGACGGCAAGTACAACTACGACGAAATCTCGAAGTAAGCTTTGTGATGCCGGTTTTCCGGCATGGGCAAGATCTGAGAAGCCCGGCCACTGGCCGGGCTTTTTCATAATCGTGATATCGGTTCGCCATTTTCTTCAAGCCGAGGCTGCTTTAAATCTGCCTGATATCGGCAGGAGGATGACCGCATGAGCAAACCCCGTATTCTTGTGACCCGACGCTGGCCGGCCGCGGTCGAATCCGTGCTTTCCGAGCGTTTCGACGCAACGTTGAACAAGGATGACATCGCGCTCGACGCGGGGCAGCTGCGCGAGGCGCTGCTCGCCTATGATGCAGTCCTGCCGACCGTTTCCGACAAGCTTCCTGCAGCACTTTTCGAAGGTCAGGCGATCAGGACGAAGATCCTCGGCAATTTCGGCGTCGGCTTCAATCATATCGATATTGCCGCGGCAAAACAGAAGGGCGTGGTCGTCACCAACACGCCCGGTGTGCTGACTGATTGCACGGCCGATATCGCCATGCTGCTCCTTCTTTCCGTTGCGCGCCGTGGCGGCGAAGGCGAGCGTGAAGTCAGGGCCGGCGCCTGGAGCGGATGGCGGCCAACACATCTGGTCGGCACCAAAGTGACCGGCAAGACCGTCGGCATTATCGGCTTCGGCCGCATTGGCCGTGCCTTCGCGCAGCGCTGCCATTTTGGCTTCGGTATGGATGTCGTCTTCTACAATCGCTCCGCCATCGATCCCATGGAGGCGGCTCGCTATGGCGCCGTCCAGTTGCAGACCGTAGAAGATGTTCTGGAAGTCTCCGATTTCGTCTCCCTGCATTGTCCAGGCGGTGCCGAGAACCGGCACCTGATGAATGCGGCCCGTTTCGCGGCCATGAAACCGGAGGCCTTCCTGATCAATACCGCAAGAGGCGATGTCGTCGACGAGGCAGCGCTGATTTCGGCACTGGAGCGGAGGACGATCCGCGGCGCCGGCCTCGACGTTTATGAAGCTGAACCGCATGTTCCCGAGCGGTTGAGGGCGATGAACAACGTCGTGCTTCTGCCGCATCTCGGCAGCGCCACTGAAGAGACGCGCACCGCCATGGGGATGAAGGTGGTGGACAATGTCCCGCCTTCTTTGCCGGGCGCGAGCCACCGGATCGTGTGATCTAGGCAGAAATACAGAAACCCAGACTGCGATACGTCGTTGCAGGACAGGCGGCGCGTCCATGAGGTGGCGGCGTCAACCACTTGAAGCCGTCATGTGTGCCGTTTTCCGGCAAGGAGGAACAGTGTCTGATAATGACTATGATGCGTTCGCAGCCGCCTATCAGGCCGACAACGAGAACAATGCCTGGAATGCTTATTATGAGCGACCTGCAATTCTCTCGCTCGCCGGTGATGTTGCAGGCCTTTGCGTTCTTGATGCCGGTTGCGGAGGCGGGGCCCATGCCGCCGCCCTCGTCGATCGGGGAGCGGTCCTGACTGGCGTCGATGCGAGCGCGGGCTTGCTCGAAATCGCGCGACGCCGCCTGGAAGGGCGGGCGCGTTTGTTGCTAGCCGATTTGAACGAGCGGTTGCCTTTCGAAGACGGCGCCTTAGATTTAGTAATTGCCTCCTTGGTCATGCATTATCTGCACGATTGGTCGCGCCCTCTCTCGGAATTCAGGCGTGTCTTGTCAGATGGGGGCCGCCTGATTTTTTCGACACATCATCCTTTCATGGATCATGATCCGGCGAGCGGGGAAAGCTATTTCGAGACCTATAACTTCAGCGAGACGTGGCACCGCGGCGGCAAGGACATCACCATGCGATTTTGGCACCGGCCGCTTCATGCCATGTTCGATGCGCTGAAATCAGCCGGATTTCAGATCGATGTCGTGAGCGAGCCGCAGCCGGATCCCAGGGTCAGCACCCTTTTCCCGGAGGCATACCAGAACCTGACAACCAAGCCGCGCTTCCTCTTCTTCTCGGCAGTGAAGGGGTAGATGGTTTCGCAGGCGGAGCTTTCTGTAGATCTGCTTCCGATACCCGTTCGGTTCACTTAAATTTACTGCCTTTCTTTTCGGCGTTTGACGAAAAATGCAGCTGATGCGGCTGATATAAGACCAATATTGCACGGCGTCGAATAAGGCACAGGAATTGCTTGCGTTTATTGCTCGCCGGGCTTCAATGGCCGGACTTGGCATATGCGATGCGTGGAGAGGCTGATGGCAATGACGGTGGCAGGGACGAGACCGCAGAGGGCGCGGGGTCGCGGCCATCTTGCGGCGAAGTCGCTTGGCGGTCGCACGCGCCTTTCCGAGCTCTTTCAGGAGGGCGCGGCCAAGATCAGGCTGCCGGAAACTTTCGATCATTCCATGGAGGCCGTCATTATCAATACGGCCGGCGGCCTGACCGGCGGCGACCGTATGGATTGGAGCATTTCCGCGGCGCCGGGCACACGCATCGATGTGACCACGCAGGCCTGCGAGAAGATCTACAAGGCTTCGGCCGGTACGGCAGAGGTCGAGACGTCCATTAAGGTTGGCCACGGCGCCCGGGTCGATTGGCTGCCGCAGGAGACCATCCTCTTCGACCGCGCCTCGCTTTCGCGGACGTTGAATGTCGAGCTTGACGATGCGGCCGAGTTCCTTGCCGTCGAGGCGATCCTGCTTGGCCGCAAAGCCATGGGCGAGGCGATGGAGCAGGGACTGTTTCGCGATCGCTGGCGCATCCGCCGCGGCGGATGGCTGGTTCATGCCGAGGAGCTGCGTCTGGACGGCGATGTGGCTGCATTGACGGCGAAGATGGCTGTGCTGGACGGTCAGGTCGCTTTTGCGACCTTGCTTTATGTCGGGCCGCTGGCCGAGACTTATCTCGGCCGGATCAGGCCGCTCCTCGAAACCCATATGGGGGGTGCCAGCCACTGGGGTGAGAGGCTTGTCGTGCGGCTTGTTGCCGCCGATGGCTTCGCGCTCAGAAAAATCCTCATCCCGATCATTTCCGCCTTGCGCGACGGAGCGCCTGTGCCGAAAGTCTGGAATCTGTAAATTGAGCAAACAGCAATCACATAGGTAGGCGATGAACCTCACTCCGAGAGAAAAAGACAAGCTGCTGATTTCGATGGCGGCGATGGTGGCGAGGCGGCGGCTTGAGCGCGGCGTGAAGCTCAATCATCCCGAAGCCATCGCGCTGATTACCGATTTCGTGGTCGAAGGCGCACGCGATGGCCGCCCGGTCGCTGAATTGATGGAGACCGGCGCCCATGTCATCACGCGCGATCAGGTGATGGACGGTGTTGCCGAGATGATCCATGACGTTCAGGTCGAGGCGACTTTTCCCGACGGCACCAAGCTCGTCACGGTCCACGAACCCATCCGGTGAGGTTGCCATGCTGGAGCTGAGGCCAAATTGCGAATGCTGCGACAGGGATCTGCCGCCGGAAAGCCAAGAGGCTATGATCTGCACCTTCGAGTGCACCTTCTGTGTTGAGTGCGTCGATACCGTATTAGGCGGCATCTGCCCGAACTGCGGCGGTGACTTCGCGCAGCGTCCAATCCGCCCGGCGGCCTTGCTCGCCAAATATCCCGCTTCGACAAAACGTGTTCTGAAAGCTGAGGGATGTGCGCCCGTCCAGGCCGCATGAGGAGAGAACCATGATTCCAGGTGAAATTATTGCCGCAAGCGGCGACATCGAACTCAACATCGGAGCACCGACCACAACGCTTGAGGTTTCCAATACGGGCGATCGGCCGGTTCAGGTCGGCAGCCACTATCATTTCGCCGAGACCAATGCCGGGCTGTCTTTCGACCGCGACAAGGCAAGGGGCATGCGGCTCGATATTCCCGCCGGTACCGCCGTGCGCTTCGAGCCGGGGCAGACACGTTCGGTCACCTTGATCCCGCTGTCGGGCAAACGCGAAGTCTATGGCTTCCGTCAGCAGGTCATGGGCAAGCTCTAGCTTCCGGGGGTGTCGATGAAATTGCTTGCGCCCGCTGCCGTCGCTCTTGCTGCAGCCCTGATCTGCGGCCCTACCTTTGCGCAGAACAATCCGGATGAGCCGAAGATCGATTGCGCCAAAGCCGAGGCGCAGACGGACCTCAACATTTGCGCCGCTCTCGAGTTCGACGCGGCCGACAAGGCGTTGAACGCGCAATATAAGAAAACGCGCGCTGCGATGGTCGCCATCGATGCGGATCTCGATAACGACATGAAGGGCGCTGAAAAGGCGCTGGTTAAAGCCCAGCGCGCCTGGGTGGATTATCGCGACGGCGAGTGTGCGGCACAAGGGTTTGAGGCCCGCGGCGGCTCGATGGAGCCCATGCTCGTCTCCGGCTGCAAGGCGGAGCTGACCAAGACGCGGACCAAGGAATTGAAGGATCTCGCTGATGGGCCGGAGGGTGGTCAGTGAATTCCAGACGCCACGTGATGATCGTCGGCAATGGTGAGGTTGCGGCCGGTGCAGCCGCTGTCATCGATGCCGCCGATCTCGTGATCCGTTTCAACGATTGCCGATCGATGGGAGCCGGTGGCAGGCGAACCGATGTCGTCGCTGTCTGCAACACAGGCCGGCCGGCCCGCGCCATGCTCGGCTCGGCGGAGTGGCGCAAGAGCCCTGCTGTCGCTGCCGCATCGGAAATCTGGAGCGTGCGTGATCCAGACAAATTCTCTGAGCTGCGCGCATCTTTGGCGATCTCGCATCCCGAGCTCGACGATTTCTGCGATGATTATACCGATCAGTTCACCGCGTTCTGCCAGGCCACAGGTAAGCGGCATGTGGTGATCGACCGAGCCATTCACGAAGGCGTCGATACGGCGTTGGCGGATTACGATCCCGCCTCCTACGTCGTGCCGAGCAGCGGCATGATCGTGATCGCCGATGTGATGTCACGCCATCCTGACGACGATATTGCCATTACCGGTTTCAGCCACACAGGCTGGGAGGAACATCCGTTTGCCGCCGAGAAACAGCTGGTGGATGCCTATGTTTCCCTCGGTCGCCTCAGGCGCCTTGCCGCCACGAACCTTATCTCTGCCTCCGAAGGAGACTGAATCATGCCCTACAAGATTTCTCGTGCCGCCTATGCCAACATGTTCGGACCGACTGTTGGCGACAAGGTTCGTCTGGCAGACACCGAATTGTTCATCGAAGTGGAGAAGGATTTCACCACCTATGGCGAGGAGGTGAAGTTCGGCGGCGGCAAGGTCATCCGTGACGGCATGGGACAGAGCCAGGTGACGCGCGCCGGCGGCGCCGTCGATACAGTCATTACGAATGCGCTCATCCTTGATCATTGGGGAATCGTCAAGGCGGATATCGGTCTGAAGGACGGCCGCATTGTTGCAATCGGCAAGGCCGGAAATCCGGATATGCAGCCCAATGTCAATATCATCGTCGGACCCGGCACGGAGGCGATTGCCGGTGAGGGGAAGATCGTCACCGCCGGCGGCATGGACAGCCATATTCATTTCATCTGCCCGCAGCAGATCGAGGAAGCCCTGATGTCGGGCGTCACCACCATGCTTGGCGGAGGCACGGGGCCGGCGCATGGAACGCTGGCAACGACCTGCACGCCGGGACCGTGGCATTTGGCGCGCATGATCGAGTCCTTCGACGCCTTTCCGATGAATATCGGCCTCTCCGCCAAGGGCAATGCCTCCGTTCCCGCCGCACTGGAGGAAATGGTGCTTGGCGGCGCCTGTGCGCTCAAGCTGCATGAGGATTGGGGCACGACGCCGGCGGCGATCGACTGCTGCCTCAGCGTTGCGGACGAATATGATGTGCAGGTGATGATCCACACGGATACATTGAATGAAAGCGGCTTCGTGGAGGATACGATCGGTGCCATCAAGGGTCGCACCATTCACGCCTTCCATACGGAAGGCGCGGGCGGCGGCCATGCGCCAGATATCATCAAGATCTGCGGGCAGTCGAACGTCATCCCGTCCTCGACCAATCCGACGCGGCCCTATACGGTTAATACGATCGCCGAGCATCTGGACATGCTGATGGTCTGCCATCACTTGTCGCCGTCGATCCCGGAGGATATCGCCTTTGCCGAAAGCCGCATCCGCAAGGAGACCATCGCCGCTGAGGATATTCTGCACGACATCGGCGCCTTTTCGATCATCTCCTCCGACAGCCAGGCCATGGGCCGCGTCGGCGAGGTGGCGATCCGTACCTGGCAGACCGCCGACAAAATGAAGCGCCAGCGCGGCCGCCTGGCACAGGAGGTCGGCGACAACGATAATTTCCGCGCGAAGCGCTACATCGCCAAATATACGATCAACCCGGCGATCGCGCATGGCGTCAGCCATGAGGTCGGTTCGATCGAAGTCGGCAAGCGTGCCGATCTGGTGCTCTGGAACCCGGCTTTCTTCGGCGTGAAGCCGGAGATGGTGCTGATCGGCGGCTCGATCGCCGCAGCACCCATGGGCGACCCGAATGCCTCCATTCCGACGCCGCAGCCGATGCACTACCGGCCGATGTTCGGCGCTTATGGCAAGAATCGTACGAATTCGTCGGTGACCTTCGTTTCCCAGGCAGCGTTCGATGCCGGGCTTGCCGCCAAGCTTGGCGTCGCCAAGACGCTGCTGCCCGTTCGGAACACGCGCGGTGGCATTTCCAAAGCATCGATGATCCATAACAGCCTGACGCCGCATATCGAGGTGGATCCGGAAACTTATGAAGTGCGTGCCGATGGCGAGCTTCTGACCTGCGAGCCGGCGACGGTGCTGCCGATGGCGCAGCGCTATTTCCTTTTCTGAGGATATTTCGGACGCCGATCTTTGGCAGATATGAAAGCCCCGGCTTCCCGGGGTTTTCGTATGCTGCGTACTGGGCCTAGCAATATCAATGACATGATGTGGTTGTGCTGCCATCGCGCATTTCTATCGGCAAGCTGGATTTTCTGGATGTAGCTTCCCGGCTGTTCACAACTTGGGAAATACACCGCTTTTTAATCATTCCATTAAAGACCTGGAAGCGTCTTCACCCCTATCTCACATGATTGAAATAGTGGGCTGAGGAAGGTGAATCGCATGAAGCAATGGATTTCGCTGCAGGCCGAACTCGGTAATTTCCAGCAGCGACGTGCGATTTTTATTTTCGCGCTTAAGATGAGTTTTGTCGCGGTCATCATGTCGCTTGCCATCATCCTGGTGCTGATTTTTGTGATGCAATGGCTTGATCTTTTGCCATTGCCGATCTTCGAGGCGATGCGCTTTGGCGTTTTGTTGGCATGGATCATCGGCGGCACCGTGTCCGGCGCGCTTGCGGTGCTGGTAGGTTTTTCCATTCACAGGCTCGCGGTCTCCCGGGCCGAATTCGAGCGGTTGAGCCGCACCGATACGCTGTCCGGCCTGCTCAATCGCCGTGCCTTTACCGAGGTGTTGAATACGGCCAAGGACGGCGCATCATTGGTGATCTTCGATCTTGATCGGTTCAAGACGATCAATGATCGCTTTGGGCACGCATCCGGTGATGCGGTGATCGTTGCGGTGTCGCGGCTATTTTCCGATGCGTTCACTGGAGAAAACGTGATTGCGCGACTTGGCGGTGAGGAGTTCGGCGTCATCATCCATGGCGGCGATACGGCCGAGCGTATCGCGCGCGTTGAGGAGATCAAGGAGCAGATCGCCGAACAGTCGATCGCCATTGAAGGCGGGTCGGTGAAGGTCACCATTTCCGCTGGGATTGCCGACATCGGCGGCGATCGTAAGACGGAGGCCGTCTACGCTGCCGCCGATAAGGCGCTTTATCTTGCCAAGACGCTTGGCCGCAACCGCGTCATGCACGAGCGCGAGCGTCTGTCGCAGGTCTGGAATCGTTGCGCCTCCGAGCAGGAGCAGGAGGTAACGACGGATGTCAGGGAACTGCAACGCTATGTGCAGCAGATGTGAGGCTTCCACACGTCATTGATGCTTGCGCGGGCGGCGACAATTTTGCATGGTCTGCCAAAGTATAAATTGGAACAGCCATGCTACGCGTCACTTCCTATCTGCCGGCCGGCACCCCTTCCTCCAATCCGATCGATCGTGTCGTCCTGCCGCATGATCTCAGGCATCTGCGCCGCAAGCTCCTGCATCTTGAAAATGGCGAGATGGTCATGCTCGACCTCAAGGAGCCGGTGCTGTTTGCGAGCGGCGATCTGCTGGTGCGCGAGGATGGCGAGTTGATCGAGATCGTCGCCGCGGACGAAAAGCTTTTCGAAATCCGCCCACGCGATCGCCTGCATCTGATCGAACTTGCCTGGCATCTCGGCAACCGGCATCTTTCCGCTCAGATCGAGGAAGAGCGTATCCTGATCCTGCGCGATCATGTGATCCGCGCTATGCTTGAAGGGTTGGGTGCGACTGTGACGGAAGTCAGCGAGCCTTTCCAGCCGGCACGCGGCGCCTATCACCCCCACGGCAACCATTCGCATGGCCACGACCACCATCATCCTGGCCAGGATCATCACCACCATTCGCACGATTGAACCGTGATGACCAACACTGCGGTTTCGGACGATGGCGACCTGCAGGCGCTGCTACGGCTGATGGCATGGCTGTCGCCGGCGTTTCCCGTAGGATCGTTCGCCTATTCCGGCGGCCTGGAGCGTGCGGTACATGACGGCCTGGTGCGCGACAGCTCCGGCCTCAACCATTGGATTTCTGCACTCATTGAGCATGGTTCCGCGTGGAATGATGTGGTGCTGTTGGTCGAGGCGCATCGGGCTGACGCGGATGGGCCGCGGCTTGCGGCCGTTGCGGAGCTTGCCGAGGCACTGGCCGGTTCGAAGGAGCGCCATAACGAGACCATGCTGCTGGGAGATGCCTTTCTTTCGGCCGCCGCTGCCTGGCCGCATGCGATCTTTTCCATGCTCCCGGCAAAGACGGCCTATCCGGTTGCTGTTGGTGCCGTCGCAGGTGCGCATGGCATCGCCGCCGAGAAGGCGTCTGCTGCCTTCCTGCATGCGCTGGCCTCGCAGATGGTATCCGCCGGCATTCGCCTCGGCGTCAGCGGCCAGAAAGACGGCGTTGCCATTCTGGCGCGACTTGAAGGTCTCTTTGCGGATGTCGCGCGACGGGCCGCCCAATCCAGCCTTGACGATCTCGGAGCTGCGACCGTGCAAGCGGATATTGCGAGCCTGCGGCACGAAACCCAGAGCACGCGGCTCTTCCGGTCATGAGGGGCGTCTTCAGGAAAATATTGAGATCGAAACATCGCCTACGTCATTCGCCGCTGTGCGACGGCGGGACGCTTGGCTATGCTAGCGCCATTCCGCCCTTCTTCGAAGGGCGAAAACGCGCTATCCCTTTGTTTTCACGCAATTCCAAACGGAAAACCGCTACGCACTTTTCCTGGAATTGCTCTCTTGCTTTATCGGAGTTGCGAGTATGAAATCGAGACATGGACCCTTGCGCGTCGGCATCGGCGGCCCCGTCGGTTCCGGCAAGACGGCGTTGACGGAGAAGCTGTGCAAGGCGATGCGCGACGACTATTCCGTCGCCGTCGTCACCAATGACATCTACACGACCGAAGATGCGGAAGCACTGGTGCGCATGCAGGCGCTGCCTTCGGATCGCATCGTCGGCGTCGAAACGGGCGGCTGCCCGCACACGGCGATCCGCGAGGATGCGACGATCAATCTGCAGGCCATTGCCGGCCTGAACGAGCGGCTTCCTGATCTCGACGTGGTTTTCATCGAATCTGGCGGCGACAATCTGGCTGCAACCTTTTCACCCGATCTTGCCGATATCACCATCTACGTAATCTCGGTGTGTCAGGGAGAGGAGATTCCGCGCAAGGGCGGCCCCGGCATCACCAAATCCGACCTTCTGGTCATCAACAAGAAGGATCTGGCGCCCTTCGTCGACGTCGATCTCGAGGTGATGGATCGCGATGCCACCCACATGCGCCAGGCACGCCCCTTCGTCTTTTCCGACATGAAGCGCGGCGACGGGGTTAGCAAGATCGTCGATTTCCTAAAGGAACAGGGCGGCCTTTGAGCCGCCCCGTCCTTATTTCCATATTCGCTGAGACTGATTTATTCTGCCGCGAAGGGCGGCAGCTTTAGGACATTCGTACCCACGGATCTGCTTCTGCCGTCTTTGTTCTCGATAGTTTCAAGCCGCTCTTCCAGATTGGCAAGCGACTGGCGGTTTTCATTGACGGCGACGGCCAAGCCTTCCTTGGTGATGACCTCGTCATCCACATCCTTCCTTCCGACAAGTCTGCCGAAGAGATAGCCTAGCAGACGGGACAAGTCGTCCATGATGAGGAAGAAGGACGGCACGACCACCAGGCTGAGCACCGTGGAAACGATGATGCCGCCGATCACGGCAATCGCCATCGGTGCGCGGAAGGAGCCGCCTTCGCCTACGCCGAGAGCTGATGGCAGCATGCCGGCCGACATGGCGATCGAGGTCATGATGATCGGACGGGCGCGCTTGCGGCCGGCTTCGACCACCGCTTCCAGCCTCGGCATGCCCTGATGCATCATCTCGATGGCGAAATCGACCAGCAGAATAGCGTTCTTCGTCACAATGCCCATCAGCATCAGAATGCCGATCATGACGGGCATGGACAGCGCGTTGCCGGTTAGGATCAGGGCCAGCGCCACGCCGCCGATCGCCAATGGCAGCGAGAGCAGAATGGTGAAGGGCTGGATCACATCCTTGAACAGCAGGATCAGCACGGTCAGAACAAGCATGAGGCCGAGCAGCATGGCGTTGCCGAAGCTCTGCTGCATTTCCTTCTGGACCTTGGTATCGCCGCTTTCCGCCAGATGCACGGTTGCGGGAATCTTGGCGTTGTTGACGATTTCGAGGAAATGCTCGGATGCCGTATCCAATGCCACACCTTGCGGCAGGTCGGCGCCGATGGCGACCACGCGGAAGCGATTGTTGCGCTTGATGGACGACAGGCCTTCGGAATAGTCGATGTCGGCCACGCTCGATAGCGGCACGGTGTTGCCGGTGGCAGTCTTGATACGCAGAGCGCGGATCGCCGCCAGGTCTCGGCGCATGCCGAGCGAGGCCTGAACGCGGATCGGAATCTGGCGATCGTCGAGCGAGATCTTCGCGAGCGAAGCGTCGATGTCGCCGATGGTGGCAACGCGGATCGTGTCGGAAATCATCTGCGGCGTGATGCCGAGGCGCGCGGCCTCGTCTTTGCGCGGATAGATCTGCAGTTCCGGCCGCGGCAGGGCGCCGTCGGCGCTGACATTGGCGAGCGCCGGATCGGTACGCAGCTTGGCTTCCAGGATGCCGACGGCCTGGTTGAGATCCTTCTCGCTGCGCGAGAGGAAGTTATAGGTCAGGTCGCGATCGCCGCGGTCGTTCAGCTTGGTGATGCGGACGTCGGGAATGGAGCTCAGCTTTGCAAAGACTTCCTTCTCGATGTCCCATTGCGGGCGTACGCGCCCGTGGACGGTGACCTTCGGCAGGTGAGGGCCGATGACAGGGAGCGAGCCCAGGACGTCGTTCACCAGCTTCTTCGCCAGCGACTGATCGAGCTTGCCGAGCGTCAGCGTTACGGTGGCGCGGCGCAGTTCCAGATCGCCCTTCGGCGAGGCGCCGCCGAGCACGAAGACGCTTTCGACACCATCTATGCTTTTCACGCGCCGATAGATTTCGTTGGTCGCCTGTTCGGTATCATCGAGCCGGGCGTTCGGCGGCAGTTCCGCTGACAGAACGATGCGCGAGGCGTCTTCCGGCGGGATGAAGCTGCCGGGAACGAACATGATGAGAGCGAAGACCGATGCGATCGAGAAGGCGAAGGCGGCGAGCAGCGTCGGATAACGCGTGTACCACTTCTTCGTCGTCAGCCGCACCAGCCAGCTATAGCCACGCATGAAGCGGCCGTCATTGTCGTGATGATCGTCGACGCCATCTTCGGCGCGCATCAGATAGGCGGCCATCATCGGCGTGATCAGACGCGCCACCAGCAGCGAGAAGAACACCGAGAAGGCGACCGTCAGACCGAACTGAATGAAATACTGGCCCGGAATGCCGGGCATGAAGGAGACCGGCACAAAGACCGCGATGATGGTGAAGGTCGTCGCGATAACGGCCAGGCCGATTTCATCGGCGGCATCGATGGCAGCGCGATAGGGCGTCTTGCCCATCTTGATGTGGCGGGCGATGTTCTCGATTTCAACGATGGCGTCATCGACGAGAATACCGGTCGCCAGCGTCAATGCCAGGAAGCTGACGAGGTTCAGCGAGAAGCCGATCTGGTTCATGATCCAGAATGTCGGGATCGCGGAGAGCGGCAGGGCAACCGCCGATATCAGCGTTGCGCGCCAGTTCCGCAGGAACAGGAAGACGACGATGACGGCCAGTATGGCGCCTTCGATCAGCGTGTGCATCGCCGATTCGTAGTTGCCATAGGTGTAGTAGACGGAGTCGTCGATCATCTCGATCGAGACGTTCGGGTTCTCGGCACGCACCTTGTCGAGCGTGTCGGCGACCGTCTTGGCGACCGTCACTTCGCTCGCGCCCTTGGCGCGGAATACGCCGAAAGTGACGACAGGGGCGCTGTTGAAGCGCGAAAAGGACTTCGGTTCCTGATAGGTGTCCTTGATGGCGCCGAGATCGGAGAGCTTGACGAAGCGGCCGTTGGTCAGAGCGATCGTCGTATCGGCGAGCTGGGCGACGTTGCGGGCGTCGCCGAGCACGCGGATTGCCTGTTCGCTGCCGGCAACCTGGCCGCGGCCGGAGCCGAGATCGATATTGGTGCTGCGAAGCTGCTGGCTCACCGAAAGCGCTGTTATGCCATAGGCGTTCAGCTTGTTCGGATCGAGCTCGATGCGCACTTCACGATCGGCGCCGCCATAGCGGTCGACGCGGCCAATGCCTGCTTTGCCCTGCAGCGCGCGCTTGACCGTATCGTCCACGTACCAGGACAGCTCCTCGAGCGTCATGTTCGGCGAGGACACGGCAAAGCTCTGGATCGCCTGGCCGACGACATCGACTTTGGAGACGATCGGCTCGTCGATGGTCGACGGCAGATTGCCGCGGATGCGGTCGATCGCATCCTTGGTATCCTGAACGGCCTGCTCGGTCGGCACTTCCAGGCGGAAGACGACGACGGTCTGCGATTGGCCATCCGTGACGGTGGATTGGATTTCGTCGATGCCGTTGATGCTGGCGACGGCGTCTTCGATCTCCTTCGTCACCTGCATTTCGAGCTCGGCCGGCGAGGCGCCGCTCTGCGTCACGGTGACATTGACGATCGGCACGTCGATGTTCGGGAAGCGGGTGATGGGCAGATTGAAGAAGGCGTGCGCGCCCACCACCATCAGCAGGAAGAAGCCCAGGAGCGGGGCGACTGGATTTCGAATGGACCAGGCGGAGAAGTTCATCTTGCCGTTCTCGCTCAGTTGGAGGCTTGCGACGCGTCGCGCACAGGCGTGATATGGTCGCCATCGCGAACATAGGCACCGGCCTTGGCGACGACGTCATCGCCCGCTTTCAGGCCTTTGAGGATCTCGACATAGCCAGCGTCCTGAATGCCTGTCTCGACAGTCAGGAATTTGACCACGCCATTCTCGACCTTGCGGACGGACGAGCCGTTTTCCTCGCTATTGACGGCCGTCAGTGGCAGGGCGACGCCATCTTCCTGGCGAATGATGATCTCGGCGCTGCCATACATGCCGGCGCGCGCCTTCTCGCCATCGTCGATCGTGATATGCACCGCGCCGAGGCGGGTGACGGGATCAACGATCGGTGCGACGAGACGGACAGTTCCGGCAAGCTTCTCGCGGCTGCCGGAGAGCGCGATGGACGCTTTCTGACCGATCGTGATCTTGGTGATATCAGTCTCGGAGACATCGACCACCAGCTCGAGTTGGCTGTCGCGGATGATGGTGAAGAGCGGATCGCCATTGCCGTTCGCGATAGCCCCGACACGGGCATCGCGCGATGCGACGGTGCCTGCCACCGGGGTTTTGATGCCGGTGCGGGCAAGTTTCAGATCCGTATCGGCGATCTGGCTATCCGTGACCTTGAGATCGGCCTCCGCAACGGCGATTGCCTGTTCGGCGGAAACCACGCGCGCCTTGTTGGCGGCAGCCGAAGCATTGGCCTGTTCCACCGAGGAGGTCGACATGGTGCCCTTGGCACCCATGGCAACGGCGCGCACGCGCTGCAATTCGGCCTCTTCGGCATTGGCGCGGGCTTCGGCGAGCTGTGCGTGCAATTGCGCCAGGCTTGCCTCGCCCTTGGCCCGCGTCGCCTGCATCTGGCTCTTCTGCAGGATCAGCGCGTCGTCGTTCAGCGTGGCAAGCGTGCTGTTCGCGCTGACCTTGTCACCGACATCTGCATTGAGCGAACGGATGGAGAGACCGTCCACCTGCGGCTGGATGTAGACTTCTTCGACGGCCTTCACCGTGCCGTTCGCGACGACCTTGTCGGTCAGGTGGCGCATTGCGGCCGTGGTGATGACGATTGCGGGCAGGTTCTGTTTCGGCGTGGTGACGGCAGCCTGCTCTGCCATGGCAGCGGGAGCGGCCAGCAGGGAAAGCAGAATGGCAGTCGTGCTCAGAAGTCTAAACGGCGTGAAGGCCATGCGTCCGGTTCCAGTTCGGCATTGGTCAAAGGGATTTCGCGGTTTTCCGTCGCGAGCACGGGAGATCACTGCATGCGAGCCGGCTTCCCCGGCGGATGACTGCATAATTCCTTAAATCGAATCGATTCAAGGGTAAAATTACGCAGCAGATTTAAAGTGTTACAGCGACCTTTGCGCGTCATATTTGACGCGCGGCGCTGTAATATCCGTCTGTCATGCCTTGCAGGTCCTCATCCTAAAATCGCCCTTGTAGATGGGAGCGGTTTTCAATTCTCGCAAGATCACGAGAAAATGATTTCGCGGGCATTTCTATCGTCTACAACCATGCGAAGCAATCACGGCATTGTGATGTCAGCATTCGAATAATTGATAGGCGAAGGCTTTTCAGGCAATTCCTGCAAGAAAGCCAGCCTTTTGTGGCTGCTGTTACAAAATGAAAAAAAACGCGCGAGGCCGCAAACCTCGCGCGTTTTAGTCTCTGTGATTGCTTCAGCCTACTTCAGAGCAGCGTCCGTGATCTCATGCGTATAGGCGCCGGATGGCTTCTTGTTGATGATCTTCTGGTCGAGCAAGGCTTCGGCCGTACGGTCATAGGTCTTCATATCAAGTTTGCCGTTGCCGATAAGCTTGGCGACTTCGCCCGCCATGCGCTTCTGGTGGTTTTCATCCTGGCCGCCATTGTCCATGACGATTTCGGCGGCTTCGTCCGGATGCTCGACGGCATATTTCCAGCCCTTCATCGACGCGCGGACGAATTTCACCATATCAGCCTTGAACTTCGCATCCTTCAGCTTGTCTTCCTTGACGTAGAGGCCGTCTTCCAGAAGGTCGTTGCCGAGCTTGGTGTAGTTGAAGACGGTCAGGTCTTCGGCCTTGAAGCCGGCATCGATCGCCTGCCAGTACTCGTTATAGGTCATGACGGAGATGCAGTCGGCCTGCTTCTGGACGAGCGGCTGCACATCGAAGCTCTGCTTCAGAACGTTGACGCCATCCTTGCCGCCGTCGGTCTTCAGGCCGAGTTTGTGCATCCAGGCAAAGAAGGGATATTCGTTGCCATAGAACCAGACGCCGAGGGTGTGCCCCTTGAAATCCTTCTCAGTCTTGACCGGGCCGTCCTTCGGGCAGATCAGCTCCAGACCGGATTTTTCGAAGGGCTGCGCGATGTTGATGAGCGGCACGCCTTTTTCGCGGGCAACCAGCGCACCGCCCATCCAGTCGACGATCACATCGGCGCCGCCGCCGGCGATCACCTGTTCCGGAGCGATATCAGGGCCGCCAGCCTTGATATCGACATCGAGACCTTCTTCCTTGTAAAAGCCCTTGTCCTTGGCGACGAAATAGCCGCCGAACTGAGCCTGGGCCACCCATTTCAGCTGCAGCGTCAATTTATCCGCCGCCATCGCGCTCTGGGTGGCGGCAAGCGTCATGGCACTTGCCATCAATGCAAAGATTATTTTTTTCATGTCTTCACCCTTTCCCTCTGAAGTTATGCCTCGATCCCTTTGAAGAGATCCTGGATTACGCCTGCCCACCACGGATAGACGGATGCCAGAACGTCACCATTCGTTCGATGATGGCGACGATACCGTAAAAGACCGAGCCGGCGATCGCGGCAACCGCGATCTCGGCCCAGACCATATCGAGGTTCAACCGGCCATTTTCGGTTGAAATGCGAAAGCCCATGCCCGACATGGGCGTGCCAAAGAACTCCGCCACGATGGCACCAATCATCGCCAGGGTCGAGTTGATCTTCAGCGCATTGAAAATAAAGGGAGCGGCGGCCGGAAGCCGCAGCTTGAAGAGCGTCTGCCAGTAGCTCGACGCGTAGGTCCGCATCAGGTCGCGTTCCATATTGCCGGCGGCGGCAAGGCCCGTCACCGTATTCACCAGCATTGGGAAGAAAGTCATGATGACGACGACGGCGGCTTTCGATTGCCAATCGAAGCCGAACCACATGACCATAATCGGCGCGACGCCGATGATCGGCAGGGCCGAGACGAAATTGCCGATGGGCAGCAGACCGCGGCGCAGGAAGGCGAAGCGATCCGCGAGAATGGCGACGATGAAGCCGCTGGCGCAGCCGATGATGTAGCCGATCAGGACAGCGGTGAGGATCGTCTGGCGGACATCGATCCATAATGTTGGAATTGAATTGACGATCCTGGCGCCGATGGCACTCGGCGGCGGCAAAAGGACCAGAGAAACGCCGGCGCCGCGAGTGACGGCTTCCCAGATGATCAGTATCCATATGCCGAAGATCGCCGGGATCAGCAGCCGCAGCGTATAATTGCCGGCGGTCGAATGCGACCGCATCGACGATAGGACGGAAACGCAGCGCCAGGCCAGCAACCAGGCGGCGGCAATCAGAATGAAGAAGGACGCTTGCGCCTTGCCTTCATTGCCGGAAATTCCGGCAAGCAGCAGCCATGCCGCCGCATGCGCGCCGAAGAAGAGGGTCGCCGCGCTCAGGTCCGCGGATAGGCGCATGAAGTAGAGGGCGGCCGCTGCGGCAATTAGAATGAAGATGACGAAGGTCGTTCCGCTGCTGACGGGTGCCGCGGCATCCGCCGCAAGCATCGGCAACGCGGGGATCGCCAACAGACAGAGAAGAATGGCAAGCATGCCTTGCCAGGAGAAATGAAAGGATCTCATGCCGTTCTGCCTCCCATCGAACGGTCGACAATGCGGGCAGCGATGCTGACGATACCGACGAGGACCGCCGCGAGGACGGAGCCTGCGACGAGAGCTGCCCATATATCGATCGTCTGGCTGTAGTAGGAGCCGGCGAGCAGCTTTGCGCCGATGCCGGCGACCGCGCCCGTCGGCAGCTCGCCGACGATCGTTCCGACCAGGCTTGCGGCAATCGCAACCTTCATGGAGGTGAAGAGGAAGGGGACCGAAGCCGGCACGCGCAACTTCCAGAAGGTCTGCCAGCTGCTGGCATTATAGGTGCGCATCAGGTCGAGATGCATGATTTCCGGCGAACGAAGACCCTTTGTCATGCCGACGGTGACCGGGAAGAACGATAGATAGGTGGAAATCAGCGCTTTCGGGATCAATCCGTCTATGCCAAGGGCACTGAAGACGACGATGATCGTCGGCGCAATGGCGAGGATCGGGATGGTCTGCGACGCGATGATCCAGGGCATGAGACTGCGGTCGAGTGCGACGAGGTGAACGATGCCAACTGCAAAGAGGACGCCGAGGATTGTGCCGAATGCGAAGCCGACCGCCGTCGGCGCCAGCGTTATCCATGCATTGTAGACGAGGCTGCGATTGCTCGTAGGAACCCGCAGGAAAGTGTTTTCGAAGACATTCTGCGCTACCTGATGCGGCGCAGGCAGAGTCGGCTTCGGCTGCGCCAGCGTCTTGCCGATGAATTCCACCGTCGTCGGGGTGACATTACCGCGCCGGTCTAGATCGCGCTGGAATGGCGCGTTGAGGATGACGGCGAAGACGTACCAGAGCAGGATGATTGCCAGGACGATCGTCGTGACCGGCAGGAACTTGTGCTTGAAGAACTGTTCCTTTTCCATGCTTATGCCGTCCCCGTGCACGGGGGCAGGTCAAGGGTGAAGGGCTGTCGCGCGACGGAGCTATCCATCGTCCTATTCCTCATAGCTGTGCCCCGCTCTCAGTCCTTCCCGGACGCGGTGAGCGATTTCCAGGAATTCCGGCGTTTCGCGAATGTCGAGTGGTCGCTCTGCTGGAAGCGTCGATTCGATGACATCGGTGACGCGGCCCGGCCGCGGCGACATGACCACGATCTTGGTGGAGAGATAGACAGCTTCCGGGATGGAGTGGGTGACGAAGCAAATGGTCTTGTTCGTCTGCTTCCATAGCTTCAGAAGTTGTTCGTTCAGGTAGTCGCGGACGATTTCGTCCAGCGCGCCGAAGGGCTCGTCCATCAGCAGCAGATCGGCATCGAAGGCCAGCGCGCGGGCGATCGAGGCTCGCTGTTGCATGCCGCCTGAAAGCTGCCAGGGGAACTTGTGCTCGAAGCCATTGAGATTGACGAGGTCGAGGGTCCGCGCGATGCGCTTGGCCTGCTCTTGCCTGTCATAGCCCATGATCTCAAGCGGCAGGGCGATGTTCTTTTCGATCGTTCGCCAGGGATAGAGGGCTGCGGCCTGAAAGACGTAGCCGTAGGCGCGGGCCTTGCGGGCATCTTCCGGCGACATGCCGTTGACGGAGATGTCGCCTGATGTCTTTCGCTCAAGATCGGCAATCACCCGCAGAAAGGTGGTCTTGCCACAGCCGGAGGGGCCGATGAAGGAGACGAAATCGCCCTTGCGAACATCGAGATCCACATTGCTCAGCGCATTCACCGGCCCGTCGTTCGTATCGTAGGTGAGACAGAGATTCCGCGCGGAGACGACGGAGGAAGCGGATGACGTCATTAACACCTACCAGTCCTGTTTTCGCCGCATGGTTGGGGCGGATTGCGTGTTATCCTGTTTGGCATTGCCGCAGTCCGGAGAGGCGAGGGCGCCTTTTGGCTGCTGGACCGAGGGGAGCAATGCCATGAATGTCTCATCGAAGCCCACCTGCCGTGTTGTGCGGCCCGGCAGCGCCTATGCCGGAAAACAGGGCCTCAGCTATTTCGAAGGGATTGCCGCCGAGACGGTGGGCTCGACGGGGATCTGCATGCATCTTTTGACGATCCCGCCCGGCGCCCGCGCCAAGGCGCATCTTCACGCCTCGCATGAGACAGCGATCTATGCGATTTCCGGCGAGACGCATTGCTGGTTCGGCGACCGGCTGGAAGAACACGTCATCGTCCGCGAAGGCGAGATGTTCTATATTCCGGCCGGCGTTCCGCATCTTCCCGCGAATCTCAGCGACCGGCCGGCGACAGCGGTCATCGCCCGAACCGACCCGAACGAGCAGGAAAGCGTCGTCCTGCTGCCGGATCTGGAGCGGTATGTGCCGCGCTAGAGCATTTTCGCTTTTCTTCGAATCGCGAAAATGCTCTATCTCTTTGTTTTTACGCAATTTCGGACGGAAAACCGCTATGTACTTTTCCTGGAATTGCTCTAGGCGGCCGATGAGCCGAAGCGCCGTGCCCAAGCGTCATACCCCGCTGGCGGGGATGCCGCTGCGCTGCACCTTGCGCGGCGCTGTGACTTCTTTCCAGGTCGAAAGCGCGCGGTTGACGGCGGTGAAGGGATCACGCCTGACGAACTCGCCGTGGCCTTCCCGGGTCTTGACCGTGCCTTCCTCGATGGCCACCACGCCCCGCGTCAGCGTATAGCGTGGCAGGCCGGTGACTTCCTTGCCCTCGAAGACATTGTAGTCGATCGCCGATTGCTGCGTCTTGGCGGCGATGGTCTTAGAGCGCTTCGGATCCCAGACGACGATATCGGCATCGGCGCCGACAAGGATCGCGCCCTTCTTCGGATAGACGTTGAGGATCTTGGCGATGTTGGTCGATGTGACGGCGACGAATTCGTTCATCGTCAGGCGGCCGGTGTTGACGCCGTAGGTCCAGAGCATCGGCAGGCGATCCTCAAGGCCGCCGGTGCCATTCGGGATCTTGGTGAAGTCGTTGAGGCCGAAGCGCTTCTGCTCGGTGGTAAAGGCGCAGTGGTCGGTCGCGACCACCTGCAGCGAGCCGGAGGCAAGACCGGCCCAGAGGCTGTCCTGATGCTGCTTGTTACGGAAGGGCGGCGACATGACGCGGCGGGCGGCATGGTCCCAATCCGCGTTGGCATATTCGCTTTCGTCGAGCGTCAGGTGCTGGATCAGCGGCTCGCCGTAAACGCGCATGCCTTTCTGACGGGCGCGGCGGATGGCTTCGTGCGCCTGTTCGCAAGAGGTATGGACGATGTAGACGGGCGAACCGGCCATGTCGGCGATCATGATGGCCCGGTTCGTTGCCTCGCCTTCGACCTCGGCCGGGCGGGAGTAGGCATGCGCCTCCGGACCGTTATTGCCTTCGGCCAGCAGCTTTGCCTGCATCTGTGCGACCACATCGCCGTTTTCGGCGTGGACGAGCGGCAATGCGCCAAGCTCGGCGCAGCGCTGGAAGGAAGAGAACATCTCGTCGTCATCCACCATCAGCGCGCCCTTATAGGCCATGAAATGCTTGAAAGTGTTGATGCCCTTGTCGCGGACGATGGCTTCCATCTCGTTGAAGACCTGCTCGCCCCACCAGGTGATCGCCATGTGGAAGGAATAGTCGCAGGTGGCGCGAGTGGACTTGTTGTCCCACATGGTCAGCGCCTCGAGCAGCGACTGGCCGGGTGAGGGAAGTGCAAAATCCACCACCATGGTCGTGCCACCGGCAAGGGCAGCGCGGGTGCCGCTCTCGAAATCGTCGGAGGAATAAGTTCCCATGAACGGCATTTCGAGATGCGTGTGCGGATCGATGCCGCCGGGCATGACGTAACAGCCGGAGGCATCGAGCACTTCGTTGCCCGAGAGATTCTGCCCGATTTCGACGATCTTGCCGCCTTCGATCTTCACGTCCGCCTTATAGGTCAGGTCGGCCGTGACGATGGTTCCACCCTTGATGACTGTGCTCATTGTGTACTCCTGGTGTTGTCAGTCCCGTACCGGTCTTCCCAGGTCAGGTAACCAAGTCTTCTTGCGTCTTCCTCAACAGAGATGATTGCTTCCCAAACAATCAACGCCGCCGAACGCGACGCCTCCACGCTCAATTCGCCTAAACCGTTCGAAAAGCCTCTCGCGTCATATCTGTAGCTCTCCAAATATCCCCACAAGGCGTTTTTATTTCTGCCCTTGCCCAAAGAATAATCATCGAAGTGCTCCTCGTAATCCCGCAGATCTTTGAGGTTGGGAACTGCGCTATCAAAACGAGCGATAAAACTGCAATCTGGCTGGAGTGATGCCTCGATTTTCTGAAGCATCAACAGACACCTCCGAAGTCGACTTAGAAAAATTAATAACACTTCCCAGTCGTTCTTGAGAGTATAGTGAGAGTATCCAAGGTGGGTTTCCTCACTTCCTCTAAGTACCTCGCCCTCAGATTCTTGCAGCCTCTCAATTTGCCTTTCGACACCCCAGCAGTATCGACTTGCCAGTCGCCTGACCCTTGCATAATTCGAGACAGAGTCCTTCTGGCTCAAGCCACGATCTCCGCCGTCTCGACGACTGCGTGGAACAGCACATCCGCGCCGGCGGTCGCCCATTCCTTGGAGATTTCTTCCGCCTCGTTGTGGGAGAGGCCGCCGACGCAGGGGCACATGACCATGGTGGCGGGGGCGACCTTGGCAGCCCAGCAGGCATCGTGGCCGGCACCGGAGATGATGTTCATGTGGCTGTAGCCGAGTTTCTCGGCCGCGTTGCGCACGGAAGTGACGAGCTTCGGATCGAAAGTCACCGGCTCGAAATGGCCGATGGCTTCGACCGTGCAGCCGACGCCGAGGGCATCGGCGATCTTCTTGCCTTCGGCTTCGATCTTGGCACGCATGCGATCGAGCTTTTCCTTGTCGGGCGTGCGGATGTCGACAGTGAAGACCACCTTGCCCGGCAACACGTTGCGCGAATTCGGCGAGAAGAAAACCTGGCCGACGCCGCCGACGGCCCCCGGCTGGTTTTCCATCGCGACGCTCTGCACCATCTCGATGATACGCGACATGGCAAGGCCGGCGTTGACGCGGAGATTCATTGGCGTCGAACCAGTATGGGCCTCCTTGCCGGTCAGCGTGAATTCCAGCCACCAGAGGCCCTGACAGTGCGTGACGACGCCGATGGTCTTGTCCTCGGCTTCGAGGATCGGGCCCTGCTCGATGTGATATTCGAAATAGGCATGCATCTTGCGAGCGCCGACCTCTTCGTCACCAAGCCAGCCGATGCGCTTCAGCTCTTCGCCATAGGTCTTGCCGTCCGGATCCTTGCGGCCATAGGCATAGTCCAGTGTGTGCACGCCGGCAAAAACGCCGGAGGCGAGCATCGCGGGTGCGAAGCGCGCCCCTTCCTCGTTGGCCCAGTTGGTGACGACAATCGGGTGCTTGGTCTTGATGCCGAGGTCGTTCATCGTGCGGACAACTTCGAGCGCTGCGAGCACACCGAGGACGCCGTCATACTTGCCTCCGGTCGGCTGGGTGTCGAGATGCGAACCGACATAGACGGGGAGCGCAGCCGGGTCGGTGCCGGGGCGAGTGGCGAACATCGTACCCATCTTGTCGACGCCGACAGTCAGGCCGGCCTTGTCGCACCAGGTCTTGAAAAGGCTGCGTCCTTCGGCATCGGCATCGGTCAGCGTTTGGCGATTGTTGCCGCCGGCAATGCCTGGGCCGATCTTCGCCATGTCCATCAGCGTATCCCAAAGGCGATCGCCATTGATACGCATGTTTTCTCCTGGCGCTGCCACCATGATGCAATCCTCACCTGTTTGTCCTGGGGCACGCAAGGCGCATGCCCGAAATTGTTCCCGTTGGTCTTATTTCAAATTCCGGAGCGTCGTCTTGTTTTTCTTGCCCGGAAATCGCCAGTTGCCTTTAGGAGACATCTGACAGATAATTTGACCGATTGGTAAACATTACAACTTCCGTGGCGCGGCTCAAGACGAAAAGCACGAAAAATTCCGATAAAATTTCAGGCGATTGCCGAAATCCGATGCATCGACAAGGTGAATGAGGGAACGGCCGAAAGGCTTGGATTTCAAGGAGAAACAGAGCAGATATGGCCATCCCCAGAGCCGCCAGGACGCAGCGCCGCACCCGAATTCAGGAAGAGAAAGAGGAAATCATACTGGAAGCCGCGCTGGACGTGTTTTCTGTCAGCGGCTTTCGTGGCTCGACCATCGACCAGATCGCCGAAGTCGCCGGCATGTCGAAGCCCAATCTGCTTTACTATTTTCGCACCAAGGAGGCGATGCATCGGGCCTTGATCGACAGGGTGCTGTTTACCTGGTTGGAACCGCTACGCGCCTTCGATGCCAACGGCGATCCGGAAAGCGAGATTCGGTCCTATATCCGCCGCAAGCTCGAAATGGCCCGCGATTTTCCACGCGAAAGCCGTCTGTTTGCCAATGAGATGCTGCAGGGTGCGCCGCATGTGGAGGATGAGCTGCGCGGGCCGTTGAAAGCCCTTGTCGATGAGAAGGCGGAAGTCATCCGCACCTGGGCCCGGAACGGCAAGATCGCCAAATGCGACCCCTATCACCTGATCTTCTCGATCTGGTCGACCACGCAGCACTATGCGGATTTCGATGTACAAGTGCGTGCGGTCTTGGGACCGGAGCATTCAGGCGAGGGGCGCTTCGAGGATGCCGCCCGCTATCTGGAACAGCTTTTCGTCGACGGGCTTCGGATTCGCCATAGCTGAGCGGCGGTGCGATCCCGGAAGCATAGCGCTGCATATCGCAGGTGAACGAGTTAAAGTTCCCTAATTCGATCGTGCGGATCTCGGTTACGAAGAAGGCGGCCGCAGCAAGCTGCGACCGCCTTTTGAATGCTTGCCGATATTGCCGCAGTTATTCCGCCGCCTGCCGAGCCATCGGATTGTTCGGATGGGTCGTCCAGTTGGCGTAGTTCGGGTCGACGACCTTGCCGGTGCGCTTGTCGAGGCTGCCTGCCGGAAGCTCTTCCATGGTGATGCAGTTCTCGACGGGGCAGACGTTGACGCAAAGATTGCAGCCGACGCATTCCTCTTCCATCACCTCGAAGCGCCTGACGCCATCGACGAAGTTGGTGATCGCCTGGTGCGAGGTGTCCTCGCAGGCGATGTGACAGCGGCCGCACTTGATGCAGGCGTCCTGGTCGATCTTCGCCTTGGCGATGTAGTTGAGGTTCAGATATTGCCAGTCGGAGACATTCGGCACGGCGCGGGCGATGACGTCGTCCAGGCTGCGGTGACCCTTTTCGTCCATCCAGTCGGAAAGGCCCGTGATCATCTCCTCGACGATCTTGAAGCCGTAGGTCATGGCCGCCGTGCACACCTGCACGTTGCCGGCGCCGAGCACCAGGAATTCCGCCGCATCGCGCCAGGTGGTGATGCCGCCGATTCCCGATATCGGCAGGCCGTAGGTTTCCGGATCGCGGGCGATTTCTGCCACCATGTTGAGCGCGATCGGCTTGACGGCCGGGCCGCAATAGCCGCCATGGCTGCCCTTGCCGCCGACAGTCGGGTTCGGAGCGAAATTATCGAGGTCGACCGAGACGATCGAGTTGATCGTGTTGATCAGCGAGACCGCATCCGTGCCGCCGGCCCTGGCGGCGCGAGCGGGCTTGCGGATATCGGTGATATTCGGCGTCAGCTTGGTGATGACCGGCATGCGCGTGTATTGCTTGCACCAGCGCACGACCATTTCGATATATTCCGGCACCTGTCCGACCGCGGAGCCCATGCCGCGTTCGGACATGCCGTGGGGACAGCCGAAGTTGAGCTCGATGCCGTCTGCTTCCGTTTCCTCAACCAACGGCAGGATCGCCTTCCAAGCCTGCTCCTCGCAAGGCACCATGATCGAGGCAATCAGCGCGCGATCCGGCCAGTTCTTCTTCACCTGCTTCATTTCCCGCAGGTTGGTGTGGAGGTCGCGGTCCGTGATCAGTTCGATGTTATTGAGGCCGAGCAGACGGCGGTCGGCGCCCCAGATCGCGCCGTAGCGCGGGCCGTTGACGTTGACGACAGGCGGGCCTTCTTCGCCGAGCGTCTTCCAGACTACGCCGCCCCAGCCTGCCTTGAAAGCGCGCTCGACGTTATAGGCCTTGTCGGTCGGCGGCGCGGAGGCGAGCCAGAACGGGTTCGGAGACTTGATGCCAACGAAATTATTGCGGAGATCAGCCATGTCGGTTCCCCTTTCAGGCGACTGCAGCGGCCGCCTTGGCGGCAGCGAGCGCACGGTTGATGGATTCGGCCGCGTCGCGACCCTGTGCCACGGCCGAGACCGTCAGGTCATCGCCGCCAAGCACGCAGTCGCCGCCGGCCCATACGCCTTCGATCGAGGTTCGGCCTTCGCCATCAATGGCGATGCGGCCGGATTCCATGCGCAGCGCGCCGAGGCCCGATGCCTCGAACGTCTGGCCGATCGCCTTGAAGATCTGGTCGGCGGCGATGACGCCGACATCGCCCGTGCCAACGAGCTTGCCGTCGCGCAGCTCGGTATATTCGACCTCGATTCCAGCGACCTTGCCGTCCTTGTCGAGGATGCGCTTTGGGGCGAGCCAATGGCGGATGATGACGCCCTTGGAGGTAGCCAGATCCTGCTCGAATTCCGAGGCGTTCATGTGCTCCTTGCCGCGGCGATAGCAGATCGTCACCTCTTCGGCGCCAAGCAGTTTTGCCTGCACAGCCGCATCGATCGCGGTCATGCCACCGCCGAGAACGACGACGCGGCGGCCGATGGCGATATCGGCTTTGTTGCCGGCCTGGCGAAGGTCGGCGATATAGGCGACGGCATCGGCGACACCATCGAGATCCTCGCCTTCGGCGCGCAGCGCGTTGACGCCGGCAAGGCCGAGGCCGAGGAAGACGGCGTCATATTGCTGGGAGAGGTCGGAAAGGCTGAAATCGCGGCCGAGCGCCTGGCCGTTCTTGACCTCGATGCCGCCGATCGCAAGCACGTAATCGACTTCCTTCTGAGCGAAGTCGTCGACTGCCTTGTAGGTGGCGATGCCGTATTCGTTCAGGCCGCCGGCCTTTTCGCGGGCGTCGAAGATGGTGACGTCATGGCCGTTGACCGCGAGGCGATGGGCGCAGGCGAGGCCTGCTGGGCCGGCGCCGATGACGGCGATCTTCTTGCCGGTTGATGCGGCGCGCGAATAGAACTGCTTGTTCTCAGCCATCGCCGCGTCGGTCGCGTAGCGCTGCAGCCGGCCGATCTCGACGGGGCGCTCTTCGGCAGTGTTGCGTACGCAAGCCTGCTCGCAGAGCTGTTCGGTGGGACAGACGCGGGCGCACATGCCGCCGAGGATGTTCTGATCGAAGATCGTCTTGGCCGAGCCGATCGGATTACCCGTCGAGATCTGGCGGATGAACATCGGAATGTCGATGGAGGTGGGACAGGCCGTCATGCACGGCGCGTCGTAGCAGAAATAACAGCGGTCGGATGCGACCAGCGCCTCATGCTTGGTGAGGCGCGGGTGAAGATCGGAAAAGTTTGCATCATATTCGGCGGGCGTGAGCCTGCCTTTATGAATCCCAGTTTCCAGTCGTCCCATTGAAGTTCCCTCTTATAGTAAACGGCTAGTACTGGAACGGTAACTCAGCTTAAAAAATTTATCAAACGGTAAAATTTTGGAGGCAAAGCGTGCCGCTGGGCGTTCTTCAACCATGGAAGGACTAATTCAGGAGGGCGGCCGATCATTGCTTTAAGCATATGATTTAATTAGTTTTTTACTTTCTTAGAGCAAGGCCCCAAAGAGATCGGGGTGTGATGAGGATGGCGAGCACCCGCCTATGGGCCGATAAGCATCATCTCTGCGGTCGCGCTGAAATGTGAAAGACTGATGAATTTTTTTGGGTCTGCATGGAACCAAGGCCATGCAGCATCGTTATGTCGATGTCCTGACGATGATCGCATCTCCCGATGCACGCCCAATACGTCTCAGGACTTCTACTCACGGTCCCCTCCCGATGAGTGCAAAGCAGCCAGTGCGCCGCCCTCGCACTGGCTGTTTTATTTTGTCGCCGTTGTCAGCCTTAGCGGCGTCTCAGGATTTCATATTCAGTTTCGGGAATGGTGATCCGATAGCCGATGCTTCCGTCGTCAATGGCGAAGTCAGCGCGGCCGTTCATGGATGTCGGTACGACGCGCTCAAGCACCGTTCGGCTGAAGCTGTTGTCTTCGAACTCGTGATCGGAGGATGTGTAGAATCGTTCCGACCATGCCACTTCGATCGCCTTCTTGCCGTCGAGTTCGGCTTCCCTGCAGTTCAGCGTGATGCTGGTTGCGCCGGTCGAGATGGCGCCATGAGATGCGGAATTGACGATGAGCTCATGCAGAGCAAGGCCCAGATGCACGGCCGCATTGGGCGTCAGATGGGCATTGATGCCATAGATCGGCATGGGCACGCCGGCATCGGGCCAATAGGGTGCGAACTGCTTTTCCGCCAGTTCGAAGAGATAGGCGCCCCGCCAGCTGGAATCGGTGATGAGATCCTGCGAATTCGACAGGGATTGCAGGCGACCGCGGAACTTGATGAGGAAATTGTCGACGGAAAGCGTGTGGCGGGCCGTCTGCGTGGCGATGCCCTGAATGATGGCGAGCAGGTTCTTGGAGCGGTGCGACAATTCGCGCAGCAGCGACTTCAGCACTTTTTCGCGGTGGCGGCTTTCGGTGATTTCCGAGATGACCGACAGCACGCCCTGCGGCTTGCGCCCGCCGACTCGCTCTATTTTCAGTTCATAGATGCGTATGCCGTCGCCGCTGGCGATTTCGACCTCGGCGGTTGCCGGCCTGCCGCTGTCGAGCACGCCGCGCTTCAATCGGGAAAGATGCTCGCCGTCCTTTTCGCCGAAGAGATGTGAATCATTCCCGCCTATGACGACAGACGGCTGCAGATGATCCGGCAGATTGTCGGCATAACGGATCGAGAGATTTACATCCTGAAACAGAACGGACACACTGGCGCTCGCGAGCGCCCGCTCCATCAGAGCGGCCTTGCCTTCCAAACTCAAAGGCGCGCCGGGTAATGGTTCAGACGTATTCACCGGCTTGCCTTTCACACGCATTTTGGAAACCCCGCCGATAGGGCGTTCCCATTCGTAACAACTTGAACCGACCTATAGAATCGTCCCGGATAACAGTCGGTAAACCGGCCGTTTCGCACCCAAACGCCCGGTCATGGTCTTTGTTCCGCCGCAGGGTTTTCACTTGAATTAGGCAGCCACCTTTGTGGTTTCGTTAAAGAAGAGTGCCTGGCTGATGAGGGCCTTCACCATGTCTGGATTGAAAGGCTTGGTCACAAGGAAGGTCGGCTCCGGCCGTTCGCCCGTCAGCAGCCGCTCCGGGAAGGCAGTGATGAAGATCACCGGGATGCTGGCAGTCTTGAGGATGTCGTTGACGGCATCGATGCCGGAGCTGCCGTCGGCAAGCTGGATGTCGGCAAGCACCATGCTCGGTTTCGTCGCATTGTAGAGCGCGACCGCTTCCGCGTGTGTACGGGCGATGCCGGTGACGCGATGGCCGAGGCTTTCCACCATCTGCTCGATATCCATCGCGATCAGCGGTTCGTCCTCGATGATCATGATATCAGTCGCCACTTGGCGGGATATTTCCTGGGATGCAGTGTCAAGCAGGTGCATCGCGTCGCTTTCCGAAACGTCGAGGATATCGGCTATCTCGCCGAGGCGGAAACTTTCAACGGAGGCAAGCAGGAATGCCTGTCGAGCAAGCGGCGAAACCTTGGAAAGGTTCACAGTGGCGCGTTGTTCCCAGGCAAAGGGAGATGCCGGTTCAGTAATCTGAAGTGTTACGGAACCGAACAGCTTGGTGAACAGTTTATAGAGTGCGACACGGTCGCTGTCCGTGTCCGGAAAGATGGATATGTCGGCGATGATAGCTTCCAAAACCGCAGCAACATAGGCGTCCCCTGACGTCTGCGTTCCGGTCAAGGCACGTGAATAGCGCCGCAAGTAAGGAAGATGCGGCGCAATGCGTGTGGAAAGTGTCATCAATGGCTCCCGCCTTTTATAACATTCTAATTAAATACAGCCCAAAGGCCGCAACAACTAAGAAAACGTCAGTTGAGTAAAAAAGTTCCTCTTTGTCGGAACTTTTTTTAGGCAGTCGCATTACAATGCTTACAATCAGTGGACCTCAACCTTTACGATTCGTTAGGCATTGTTTTGATTGGGGGCGATCGGTCTTCCGGACGGGAGACTAGGGCGTCTTATTCATGAACGCGAGAAAAGTGAAAAGCGAGCGGGTTAAATGACTATCCAGAATCACGAGGACGCAGACAAGAAGACATCGGACCTGCGCGCGGTGGATATCCTCGATCCCAATAATCAGATCGGCAACCGATTGCGCTCGTTTTATGCCGCCGTGCAGGATGAGGCTATTCCCGATCGCTTTCTCGACCTCTTAGAGAAGCTCGATCGGGCGGAAAGCATGGCCTCGGCAAAGGTCTCCGAATAGGAGGGCGCGCCATGGAAACGCAAACGAGCTTCAAGCGCGAACTTCTCGCAGCCCTTCCGAGCCTCCGGGCCTTCGCCATTTCGCTGACCGGCCGTCACGACCGGGCGGATGATCTTGTCCAGGATACGATCATGAAGGCGTGGGCCAAGCAGGATCATTTCGAAATGGGCACCAACATGAAGGCCTGGCTCTTCACCATCCTGCGCAACGAGCTTTACAGCCAGATGCGCAAGAGCGGCCGTGAGGTGCAGGACAGCGACGGCGTGTTCACGGAATCGATGGCGACGCATCCGCCGCAATATGGCGCTGTCGACCTGCAGGACTTCCGCAAGGCCCTGGACCAGCTGCCGCCGGATCAGCGCGAAGCCATCATCCTTGTGGGGGCGTCGGGGTTTTCCTATGAGGAAGCTGCCGAGATCTGCGGCTGCGCGGTCGGCACCATCAAGAGCCGCGTCAATCGCGCGCGCCAGCGCCTGCAGGAATTGCTGGATATTTCCGGCGAGGCAGATTTTGGTCCGGACGCCACCTCGGCACCGTTGACATCAAAGGCATTCGCTTTCTAGAGCAGTTCCAGCAAAAGTGCGAAGCGGTTTTGCGTCCGGAACGGCGTAAAAACAAGAAAATGCTCTAAGAAAAGGCCCGGCGCTATAGACCGGGCCTTTTATCGTTACAACAATTTATTTATCGCTTCACGAGCTTCGCGCCAAATTCTCGGCAAGGCGACGATTTTGCTTTGCGGGCGTTTGTCGATTTGGAAATGCCGGATCAATCGTCTTCGTCGCGCGCGCCGAACAGATTTCCGAAGAGAAGAGCGGCGGCGATGGCCGCAGTCATCAGCGGTTGCTTGCGCACCAGGCCGAGCGCTGCTGCTGCCATCGATTCCATCGCCAGCAAACGTTCTCGGGCCTGCCGTTTCTCCTGCTGATTGATGATGGCCATAATGACGAGGACGATCAGCCCTAGCAACAGGGCACCTGCGGCAATCAGCAGGGCAGAAACCGCCGCGCCGTAGATCGTTGCCAGCCAGATGGCTGCCGCTATAAGCGCGAAGGCATAGGCCGTCAGCAGGAGGAGAGCCGCGATCACGATGAAAATACCGTTGCGCTTGGTTCGCGCAACGGTACGGTTGAATGTGCCTGACAGGAGCAGGCCGAGTATCGGGGCGATCATCCCGCCACCCTAGCGGCGAGACAGAAGCAGAGCGACGGCAAGGCCGAATGCGGCCGCCGCGCCGATCGTGGCGACGGGATGCTGGCGCACGGTCCTGCGCACTTCGCGCGAACCTCTCGTATAGCCGCGCTGCAGATCGCGCAGCAGCTCCTCACCGCGAACCGTCAGATCGTCCAAATTGGATTCGGCGGTCGCACGCAATTTCTTACTATGCCTCGTGCCGCTCTCACCGATCAGCTTGGCAAAGGCTGCAACTTCTTCGCGCAGCGACTCGATTTGATCTTCGATGCTTGCCTCGACATCGTGCAGGCTGCTGCCGTTACGCTTGCCGCGCGCCGAATGAAGGATGGATGTAGCCATGTTCAGCTCCCTTTCGCTTTGCCTCGGCGCCCGAAGGCACCTGTTATTCGCAATTATCGGAGGTCATTTGACACACCGTTGGTGGTCGCGACATTGATTTCGATCACCCGCTCTCAACGCGCGGATGCAACAAAAGGTTCCAGAAGCCCCCGGATCGAGGGCCTCAGCCGTCGAGCGCGCTATGAGCGAGGACGAATGGAGCACCATCGGCGGGAACCAGATTGACCCGCAAATTGCAGCCGAAGACGTCCTGAAGATGCCGATCGGTCAGCACATCTTCGACCGAACCCCTGGCCTGCAGCCGGCCACCCTTCAGCAGGACCATCCGGTCGGCAAAAAGCGCAGTGAGATTGAGGTCATGCATGACGGCGATAACGCCGCCGCCCCGCCGGCAGAATTGCCGGGCAAGCGTCATGATGGTGAGCTGATGACTGATGTCGAGGCTGGAGACCGGCTCATCGAGAAGCAGCCAGCACGGCCTGCCGTCTATGATGGGCTCGGAAATCTGACATAGCACCCGGGCGAGTTGCACGCGTTGCTGTTCGCCGCCGGAAAGCTCCTGATAGAAGCGCCCTTCGAAGCCGTCGAGATCGACGGCGGCGAGCGCCTCCGTCGCGGTGCGGTCAGCCTGCTCCGGATGACGGTTGCGCCCGCTTGTCAGGCCCATGCGGACAATCTCGCGGACCGTAAAGGGGAAGGAGATCGAGCTTGCCTGCGGCAGCACGCCCCGCATTTCGGCAAGTTGCCAGGCCTTGAGGCCGGCAATCTCAGTGCCGTTCATTCGGGCGCTGCCGCGATAGGCGAGTTCGCCGGAAATGGCTTTCATGGTCGTGGTCTTGCCGGAACCGTTCGGCCCGCAGATTGCCGTCAGCGTTCCGGCCTCGGCCGTGAAGGATATGTCCTCAACGACCGGTTTGCCGGCAAGCCGGACGCTCAGATTGGAAACGTCGATCATCGCAGGCTCATAGGCTGAGGCGCGAGCGCTGCCTGAGCAGCATCCACAGGAAGAACGGACCGCCGACGCCGGCCGTCAGAATGCCGATCGGCAGCTCGGCCGGAGAAACGAGGATGCGGGCAACGACATCGGCAATGACAAGCAGCGAGCCCCCGAGTAAGGCTGAAGCCGGAAGCAGGAAGCGATGGTCCGGCCCGATCACCATGCGCAGGATGTGAGGCACGACAATGCCGACGAAGCCGATGCCGCCGCTGACGGCGACGGAGGCACCGACCGCCGCGGCCACGCTGACGACCGCTATATTCTTCAGCCGTTGTACTGATATCCCCATGTGGAAAGCGGCCGCTTCGCCGAGCGTCAGCGCGTTCAGTCCGCGTGCCATGAAGGGAAGGGGCAGAAGCGAAAGGACGATGATCGGGCCGGCACCTGCGACCTTGCTCCAGGTCGAGCCCGCCAGTGATCCCATGCTCCAGAAGGTCAGGTCGCGCAATTGCCGGTCGTCGGCCACGTAGATGAGGATTCCGGTTGCCGCCAGCGCAAGCGAACCGAGCGCGATACCGGCCAGCAGCATGGTCGCGATGGAGGTCTGTCCGTACCGCGTCGCGACCTTATAAAGCAATATCGTCGTTGTCAGACCGCCGATGAAGGCGGCGATCGGCAGGGAAAAGATCCCGAAGAGATGTACGAGAGGGGCGAGCACGCCGCCACCGAGCACGATCATGGCGACCGCACCGAGGCTGGAGCCAGCAGATACGCCGATCAGGCCGGGATCGGCGAGCGGATTGCGGAAGAGGCCCTGCATGACCGCACCCGAAACCGCCAGCCCGCCGCCGATCAGGAAGCCGAGGACGGCGCGGGGCAGGCGGATATCGAAAATGACGATGCGGTCGCGGATGCTGAGGGTGCTTTCCGCGCTGCCGCTCAGCATGCCCGTTATCACGTCGATGACCGAAGCATTCGACGCGCCTGTCGTGATCGAAAAGAGAAAGGCAACGGCCGAAACCATGACCAAGCCGGCGATGACGAGGATCGCAAGTGCGGTGCGATCCCCTTGTCGGCGGTGTGCCGTGGCTTGCGACATCTGCTTCAGCCCTGCCATGGCATCGTTGAATGCCACGTCAGCCTCCGTAGATCGCCGCGTTCAGCTCGCGGATGGCGCTGGCCGTGCGCGGCCCGAAGCCGAGCAGATGCAAGCCGTCCATGCGCACGATCGCCTTGTGGCTCGCGGCCGGTGTCAGCGAAATGGCCGGCTGCTTCAGGAGGTCTTCGTTCGACATCGATAGCGGTCCCTCGCGATCCATGATCAGGATGACGTCGGGCTTGGCTTCGATGATCGCTTCGTCCGTCACCGACTTGTAGCCGGAGAAGTCGCTGATCGCATTGGTGGCGCCGGTCAGCTTGATGATGCCGTCGGCGGCCGTATTGGTGCCCGAAGCCATGATCTTGCCGTTCTGGTTGCTGAGCACGAAGAGGACGCGCTTGCGCTCGGCCTCCGGGCGCTTGTCGGAATCATTGATCGCGGCATCGAGATCGGCGGCGACCTTGGCTTCCAGGGTCTTGGCCTTGTCCGGCACCCCAAGCAGCGCGCCGACGACTTCGATCTTTTTCAGAATGCCGTCGCGATCGTAGGTCTGGGGCACGGTCTCGAAAGGGAGGCTGGCATTGCGCAGCACGGCCAAGGCTTCCGGCGGGCCGGAACCTTCCACCGCGATGATGGCTGTGGGATTGACGGCCAGGATACCTTCCGGCGATAGCGCGCGCATATAGCCGATATCGGGAAGCTTGGTCGCTTCCTTCGGATAAAGGCTGGTGGATCGCGGGCGATGAGCCGCTTCTCTTCGCCGAGCGCATAGACGATTTCGGTGACATCGCCGCCGATGGAGACGAGGCGAGACGTATCCGGCGTCTTGGCCGTTTCGGCGGCGTGCGCGTGACGCACGAAGCTCCCGAGCCCGGCGATCGGATTGGCCGGCACGAGCGGCAGGACCATCACCACCATGGTGAGCGCGATTTCCCATGGCCGAATGTGCTTGAGGTTCTTAAACATCATCATGCACCATCTCTTATGCGGCGACACTGGCGCCTGATCTCGTCAGGTTTTCCAGGATAGCGCGCCAATCACGGCGCTCATCGAAGCCTTCCTTCCGCTTGCCGAAGAACTGGATAATCATCTCGCCCTTGGCATTATAGGCCTCGAGCGAGGTGACGTGGCCGTCCTTGGTCGGCTTGCGCACGACCCATGCCTCGGCGATGTGGTCCTGACGCAAATGCAGATGGAAGGTCGGGTCCATGACGTTGATCCAGGGACCCATGGTCTGCACGTTGTGGATCGGGCCGGAATGAATCTGCACGGTGCCTTCGTTGGCGACGAAGCACATGATCGGCAGGCCCTCGCGCACGCAGGCATGCATCATTTCAGCGACGGCACCGGCATCCAGTTTCCATGCGTAATCATCGCCAACGGTGCGGATCGCGTTCTGGCGGCCGATCTTCAGCTTTTTCAGCATGCCGAAGAATTCGTGCGTATCGGTCATGCGGCTCCAATGGTCGCGCAGCTCGTCGCGGCTGACATCGCCGTCCGTCGCGCCATTGTCGTAACCTGAACGATCCTCGGCGAATTCCTGCGACTGGTCTTCGACGCGCAGTTCGGCGACCATGGTGTGATAGGCTTCGACATTCGAATCGGGGCGCAGATGCACCTTGTGGACGGCATCGCCGGCCTTGTCGAAGAACTGCAGGCTGAGCCTCATCTGATCGCCGTCGGTCTTGGTGACGGCAAAGCCATGAACCCAGCGCTTCGGAAAGATGCGCAGGTCGATATTCTCGCCAAGCACGATCGCCGCCTGCGCGCCGAATTTCATGTTCTCATAGACGCCGATTTTCTCATGCACGGCGCTTTCGTTGCGCGATAGCGCCATGATCTCGCCGAGCGAGGCGATCCGCTCCAGGAAGCGATCGACGCTGGCATCGATGCGGGTGGCCGAAATGCCGACTTCGGCCGCGACCAGCGCCGCTTCGGAAATCTCGAGGCGGGCAGCGATGTCGCGCTCGCGCATCTTCGGGTTCTCGGCGCGGAAAGCGCGAATTTCGGCGGGGGTCGGGCGGCTCATCTTATTCATCTGTCATGCCTATTTGTTGAGTATGAGTTTGCCTTGGCGCGTAATCTTCATGCGGTAGATGACGCCCTCGTGCTTGATCATGATTTCGGTCTGGCCCCGGAAAATATCCGTGCTCTCGACAATTCTTACCTGCGGTGCGGCCATGCATTGCACCGGCGGCGTAGGGGTCTTCTCAGCAATCATCCTGTTTAGTTTTGCCTGAAATTCATCTGGGGCCGAACCGTTGTGCGGCCAAATTTATCTTGACTCTCTTACTCATGGTTTCATAAACACACAATAGGATACCTATAGAGTCAAGTTTAAAATTTCGCCGATACACGCCAAGGCCGCGCTGGTCGGGCGAGCGGCGTCAAACACATACGGGAGACATGCCGATGCTGACGAAAACGATCTTGGCGCTCGCCGCCTCGGGGCTGTTTGCAGCGGCATCTTCTGTTTCTGCTTTCGCTCAGGATGCGAATTCCGCGGCACCCGCATCGGCTGCGCACAAGCTCACCGTCGAGCTCAATGCATTGGCTCCCTCGCAGAAGGGATGCATGATGACCTTCGTTGCCGAAAACGATATGGCGACACCGATCAACAAGATCTCTTTCGAGCTTGCCTTCTTCAACGACAAGAATGCCGTCGACCGGGTTACCGTGCTTGATTTCCGCGACCTGCCGCTCGGCAAGAAGCGGGTGCGGCAATTCGACATGCCAGGTGTCAAGTGCGAAACGGTCTCCCGAATCATCATCAATGATACGCCGGTCTGCGATGGTCCGGCCGCAGGTGAGTGCAAGGCCGCATTAACGACCCGCTCGCAGACCTCAGTTCTTTTCGAGGGCTGAAGCCATGGCAATGCGCTCGGCGAAAGTTTCCATCGCACGCCGCGCGGATGGCGGCATGAATGACAACTATCCGAGCGTGCTGCCCGGCCACGAACTGGCCGGCCTCGAAGGCGTGCCGCGACCGCCGGCCGGCGAAGCCGTGGCGCATTACAGCCGTTTCACGCAGATCAGCTCCTATCCGGACCATCCGAGCGAGGCTGCACCGATTGAGGTCGCGGAGCATCTGCCGATGGACGCGCTGCCTGAAAGGGCGCGAGAAACGGTTGCCGGGCGCAGGACGTCGCTGCTTTTCTCCGGCGTGGGATCCTGCCTGTTTCATGCCGCTATCGTTATCGCGCTGTTGTTTACCTTCGTCGCCACGCCTGAGGAAGCGCAGGAGGAGGCGGGCGATACCGTCAGTGTCATCATGATCGGCAATTCCGATGCCGATCAGATGGCTACGGGCGAGGAAAACCCGCAGACGGAGCCGGAGCAAGTGACCGCTGAGGCCGTGCAGCCGCAGCCGACCGAAGTCACGCCCGAACAGGCACAACCGCCCCAACCGGATGTCGTTCAACCGCAGACAGTAGAGACGCAGCAGCTTCAAACGGTTGAGCCCGTGGAGCAGACCCAGCCCACCGCAGTCGCGCCTGAGCAGCCGCAGATTTTGGCGACGCAGGTGCCGGCCGAGACGACGGTCATCCAGTCCGCCGAACCGGTGCAGCCTGTCGATAGTCAGGTTGCCGAAGCTCAGCCGACAGAGCCTCCGCCTGAGGTTGTGGCGCCGGTGGAGAAGCCGAAGCCGGTTGAACGGCCGAAGGAGGTGAAGAAGCCTGTTGCAAAGGTCGCTAAGGCAAAGTCAGGTTCACGCGGTGAGAGCGAGCAGGATTCCAAGCGGGGGTCCGCCGATGGCACCGAGGCAGCGCAATCCGATCAAAATTCTCAGTTGAATGCGCGTAAGACGGGCTCTGGCGATGCGGCAATTGCGAATTATACCGGCAAAGTGCAGGCCCGCATTAAACGCTACGTGCAACGCGTACCGTCGAAGTATGAAAAGGGCCTGACACTCGTCGTGCGTTTGACGATTGGTTCGAACGGCGAACTTCGGTCTCTTTCCGTGGCGCGCAGTTCCGGAGATTCCGGCTTGGATCAGGCTGTGATCGAGCAAGTGCGGAAGGCTGCCCCATTTCCCTCGCTGCCTTCCGAATGGGGTAAGCCGACTTGGCCGTTCACGCAGGCGGTTCAGGTCGGAGGGCGATAATAGCCGCTCTCTCGTCTAAAATATGATGAAAACTATCAACTTTATACTTTACTACAAAACTCATGTTTATTAAGGTCGCCTCACGCTCGGTGGAATCGAGCGTGGAAGAGCAACCAGCAAACGGGTGATGTATGGCGCGTAAGGGGAAGAGGGGTTCTGGCCGCGAGAGCCGCGAAGTGCAGACACCGCCGCAGGCTTCCGGGAAATCCACTCTCGATGGACGCAGCTTCCTCTATGTCGGCGGCCGCGATTGCCAGGTGGCGCATCTGCGCCAGATCGCCAGCAATTTTGGTGCCGAACTGATCCATCACGATGGCGGCCTGCGCGAGGCGGTTTCGCGCATCGACACCGTGCTGCCATCGGTCGACTGTGTGTTCTGCCCGATCGATTGCATCAGCCATGATGCCTGCCTGCGGGTTAAGACAGGCTGCAAGAAATTCGGCAAGGCATTCATCCCTTTGCGCAATGGCAGCAAGTCCAGCCTCGAGCGGGCGCTGCAGACCATGAACGAACGAGACGCTTGAAGATGATCGATCATGCCCTGACGGGTTCGTGCTGATCGGCCTGCACAAGCTGGCCGCACAGAATGGTGATGGGCTTGTGCCCGAACTCTATGAATTGTTGATGCGCCGCGACAATGACCAACGGCGGGCCGCCAATGTCGCGACATTTCCCGCCTGGAAGACGCGGCAGCCGGGACAGGCGCCGGAGCAACCGTTGGACGCGGCGAGCCGCAATGGCGCAAATGTCGTTGCCTTTGCGCCCGACGCGGATAAGACTGTCGCCCGTCGCAAGAAGGTCTGATCGTCGAACGAGGTTGCCATGTATATCGCCATGAACCGCTTCAAGGTCGTCATCGGTTTGGAGGGCGAATTCGAAGAGGTTTGGAGAGGGCGCGATTCCCGCCTATCGGACGTGCCGGGTTTTCTCGAATTTCGCCTTCTGCGCGGAAAATCGAGCGTGGAGGAGGGCTATGCGCTGTTTTCCTCGCACACGACCTGGCACAGCGAAGATGATTTCATCAACTGGACGAAATCCGAGCATTTTCGCACGGCGCACCGCAATGCGGCCGATAACAAACGGCTCTATTGGGGACCGCCGCAATTCGAAGGCTTCGCTGTCGTTCCGGGGATTTGAAGCAGCGTCGCCTACCTCGGCAAGATAGCTTTGTCTCAGGCCTTGGCCACACCGGTTCTGAAAAAGGCGCCGAGCGCTATTGCCGCCCAGCCGGCAATCATGCCCATTCCGCCCGTCGGAGCAGCCATTGGAAAGAGCGAGCCGCCGCCGAAATGCCTGTTGATGAGATCGCCGGCGAAGATCAGCGTTCCCAATCCGAGCAAGATTGCAGCAATAGGCGCTGTGCGGATACGGTCATAGCCGGCATAAAGCGCCAGTAGGGCAGGGGCGTGGGCGAGGCTCATAGTGGAGGCTGCGCCGAGGAAATGCGTGTCGCCGCCATGAGTTGCGGCTGCGGCCAGCGCGACACCGCCGCCCCCGAGAATGCCGGCGATAAACAGGGTGGCCGGACGGATTATGGCGCCGATGCTCATGTTTTCCTCATTCCCTGTTCTGCATGTGGAAAGCCAGACGTTCGACCGGCTCCCAGATGACGGCCCGCAGCTTTTCGTTTTCGATGGTCTCGTCCATGGCGCGGCGGAAGCAGAGCAGCCATTCGTCGCGCTCCTTTGGACCAATGGCGGCGACGAAATGCCGGCTGCGCAGGCGCGGGTGGCCGCGCTTTTCGATGTAGAGCTGCGGCCCGCCGAGATAACCGGTCAGATATTCGTAGAATTTCTCCTGCGAGCCTTCGAGACTCGGCGGGTGCACGGCGCGGCAATTTGCGGCCTCCGGCAGCGTATCCATCAATTCGTAAAAGCGTGATGTAAGCGCCCGCACGGTTCGGTCGCCGCCGATCGCTTCGTAGAGTGTGATGGTTTCTTCGCTCAAGCCCAGGCCCCTGTTTGCGATGTCCTAGATGGCAACTCAGGAGCGCTGTCGCAACTGTGCAAGCGGCCGGTGCGGCGTTTCGGCGCTACTATTTTTTGACAGTCAGCTGGAAAGCATCGCTTTCCCCAGGGATGAGCTCGAGCGGCCAAACGGTCTGGCGCGTCTTTCTTGGATACTCGTGGCTGTAGGCGGGCATGCTGGAGAGCAGGATTTCCGCCAACTCGACGCCAAGATCGTGCACGGACGTGCGAAAGCAGGTCAGCGCCGGCTGCAGGAATTTGGCGCGCGGCGCCTCGCGGAAGCTGACGACCGCTATATCGCGCCCAGGGATGATGCCGGCTTCCATCACGCGCCGATAGAAGCCGATCGCCATCAATTCATAGATCAAGATCACAGCCGTCGGCCCGTTTTCGAGGCGCAGCAACTCGTCGGCAACCTGATAGCCGCCTTGTTCGCTCGATTTGGCACGAATGACGAGCGCGGGATCATAGTCGATGCCATGCCGCTCCAGCGCCCGGCGATAGCCATCGACGAAGATGAAGCCGAGATTGATGTCGCTTGAGGGTGCGCTGACCGCGATGCGGCGATGTCCATGCGCGACGAGCCGGTCTACGGCGGCATTGGCGACGCCGTCAAAATCGAGGTCGGCCCAGGGGTGCTGCGTGCCCGACAGGCTGCGGCCAAGCGCTGCGAAGGGGATTTTCGCCTTGGCGAGCAGGTCGAAGCGCTTGTCGACGCGCTGCGTCTCCGAGATGATCAGCGCATCCACGATCCGTCTCGCGACCATGCGCTTCAGATATTCATAAGGGTCCTCGTCATGCGGGCAGGGGAGCATGATGAGATCGAGCTTGTGGCGGGAGAACACGCTCTGCAGCCCACCCGTCACCGTCAGAAAGAAATTGTCGCTGTTTTCAACCGTTTCCCGGCTGGATTGGATCATCAGCCCGATGACGTTCGTCGTGCCCTGCCGCAGGCTGCGGCCGGATTGGTTGGCGACATAGCCGAGCTGCTCGGCAGCGGCGAGCACGCGCTTGCGGGTCTCCTCGTTGACATCAGGCTTGCCGTTCAATGCGCGTGATACTGTGCCGATCGAGATATCGAGATGCTCGGCAAGCTGACGAATTCCCTTCATCGGCCGCGGTTTTCCTCCATGCGCCATTTTCCGTAGTCCTCCTCTATTGACACAGGAAAATCTTTTCGCATAGTATCGTAAACGTTTACGGAGCGCGTGTCATGAGGGGTAATGCACGGCCCGCAGGAGGATATCGTGAAATTTAATGCCATTTTTTGCGGGTGCGGAGCTATGTCCAAAGGCTGGCTCAGGGCTATCGCCTCGACGCCGGCGCTTGCCGAATCCATTCAGATTGTCGGCCTGGTCGATCTCAATCGGGCGACCGCTGAAAGCCTTGCGAAAGAATTCTCTCTCGACGGTGCCGTCATCGGCTCCGACCTCGCCGAGGTCATTGCTGCGACTAAGGCGGATCTGGTCTTCGATATCGTCATTCCGGCTGCGCGCTTCGGCGTGGTGTCGACGGCACTGAAGGCCGGCTGCCATGTGCTGAGCGAAAAGCCGATGGCGACGTCGCTGGCCGAAGGTACCGCTCTGATCAAGCTTGCGGCAGAGACGGGTAAAGTTCATGCCATCATCCAGAATCGCCGCTTCATCTCCGGCATCCGTCGCATGCGACGCTTTGTAGAGGAGGGGGCGATTGGCGAGCTGACGGGCGTCCATTGTGATTTCTTCCTCGGTCCGCATTTCGGCGGATTCCGCGAGGAGATGGACAATGTGCTGTTGCTCGACATGGCGATCCACACCTTCGATGCCGCTCGCTTCGTGTCCGGCAAGGTGCCGCTCTCGGTCTATTGCCTTGAAAAGAACCCGGTAGGCTCCTGGTACAAGCATGGCGCATCGGCGCATGCGCTCTTCGACTTTTCCGATGACGTCGTCTTCAGCTATCGCGGTTCCTGGTGCGCCGAGGGTCGTCGCACGAGCTGGGAAAGTGAGTGGCGGCTCACCGGCAGCAAGGGCATGCTGACCTGGGACGGCGAAGAGAATTTCGAAGCGGCCATTGCCGGCAACGAGCCAGGTCTGCTGCACGGCTTTACGCCGATCGAGGTCCCCGGACCGAAACATGAAGAGGAGACGCACGGCCACGCCAGCGTCATCGCATCCTTCATCGAAGCGATCAAAACGGGCAAGCCGCCCGAGACGGCGAGCTCTGACAACATTCGCAGCCTTGCCATGGTTCTAGGCGCCATTGAGAGCGCCAAGACCGGCCGGCGTGTCGACATTTCAGCACAAGGACAATGAGATCATGACAAATCCGGCAAAGGCCATCCGCATCGGCACGATGATCAGGGCGACGAACGAGGATGCTGCCCAGAACATCGCCAAGATCGCCGATCTCGGCTTCGAGAGCTTCGAGCCCTTCTTCTGGCAGAGCACCAACGGTCAGAATCTTGCGGAACTCGGCAAGCGCTGCCGCGAGGCCATCGGCGACCGCGACATCACGATCTCGACGCTCGGCATGTTCGGCAATCCGCTCGAGGAGCGTGAGATGGATCTGCAGACGTTGCAGGGCTGGAAGGATTGCATCGACAACGCCCATCATTTTGGCGCGACCTGCGTTGCCGGCTTCACCGGCCGTATCCGCAACCAGCCGCTCACAGACAGCCTGCCGCGTTACAAGCAGATCTGGAGCGAGCTTGCCAAGCGTGCGGCCGACAAGGGCATCAAGATCGCCTTCGAAAATTGTGCCATGGACGGCAACTGGGCGACCGGCGATTGGAACATCGCGCATAATCCGGATGCGTGGGAGCTGATGTTCAACGAGACCCCGGATGATAATCTCGGCCTCGAATGGGAACCGTGCCATCAGATGGTCTATCTGATCGAGCCGCTGCCGCAGATCCGCAAATGGGCGAAAAAGATTTTCCACGTCCACGGCAAGGATGCGACGATCCGCTGGGATGTCATCAAGGAGCACGGCATCTTTGGCAAGGAGAAGTTCGTCTTCATGCGCACGCCGGGCTTCGGCGACAGCAACTGGACCGACATCATCTCCGAACTGCGCTTGGCCGGCTGGTCCGGCTCCATCGACATCGAAGGCTGGCATGACCCGGTCTATCGCGATGCACTCGAAATGACTGGCCAGGTTCACGGCCTGAACTATCTCAAGGCAAGCAGGGGCGGGGACTTCGTCGAGTAATGCATGCATTTGCAGAACTGCATCGATTTAGAAGGCAAGTTGTGCGTTAATGAAATGCCCTGAGTGATCGACGCTTAGGGCATGACGGAAACCCGAACGGAGGAACCCGAGCGTCCGCACCTTGCCCCATGGGACAGGCGGGCGCTTGGCGCAGGTAAGAGGAAAACGCCGATGGCAGCGCGGGCCATGTCATCGGACAGATACCGTCACGGTTCGCATGGTGGAGGAGAATGTATGAATATTTTTTCGAAGCTGGCGATCTCCGCCGGCATGTCGCTTCTGCTTGCCGCCGGTGTGGCACAAGCGCAGGGCAAGACATTTAACGTCTGGTGGTTCGAACTGCCGGATACTTCGCAGGCCAAGGCATGGACCAAGGCGCTCGAAGAGCTGAAAGCCAAGCATCCCGACGTTACCATCAATTTCGAGCAGAAGACCTTCGAGCAATTGCAGAAGGCAGGCAGCCTCATCCTCAATTCGGATCAGGCCCCGGATGTTCTGGAGTACAACAAGGGCAATGCCACGGCTGGCCTCGTTGCCTCGCAGGGCCTGCTGACACCGCTCGACGATCAATTCAAATCGCGCGGCTGGGATAAAATCCTAAACGAAACCAACAGCCAGCTCAGCAAATACGATGGCAACGGCATCTATGGCTCTGGTCCGATTATCGGCATTCCCGTCTATGGCGAATTCGTTTCGGTTTTCTATAATATCGACATGTTCCAGGCCAATGGCGTGAAAGTGCCGACTACGCTCGACGAATTCGAAGCTGCGCTGGACACTTTCAAGAAGAAGGGCATTACGCCGCTTGCCTATGGTACGGTGGATTCCAACGCGCAGCACCTGGTCTATACGCTTGCACTGACGCAGGCTGACGATACCTGGGTCAAGAACTATCAGGGGCTGAAGGCACCGCTTGATACCAAGCCCTTCCTGTTTGCCGCCCAGAAGATCGCCGACTGGGTGAGCAAGGGTTATATTTCGAAGGATTCGACCGGCCTGAAGGGCACCGGCGGCGCCGACAATCTCTTCTCGTCGGGCACAGCGCCGATGTTTGTCAGCGGCACCTGGAACAACGGCAACTTCGCGAGCTCGATCAAGACCTTCAAGTGGAGCCAGTTCATCTTCCCGACCCCGAAATACAGCGTGGGTTCGACCGGCAACCTGTTCATGGTGCCGAAGAGCGCGAAGAACAAGGATCTCTCCTACGAGTTCATCGATCTTGTTCTGAGCAAGGAAAACCAGAACATGCAGGCCAATCTCGGTGGCGTTGCCATTGCCGCCGATCCGGCCTCGGTCACTGACGAAGTCGGCAAGCGCAACGTCGAGCTCTTCAACCAAATCTCCAGCAAGGGCGGCCTCGGCTTCTACCCGGACTGGCCGGTGCCTGGCTACTACGAACTGCTGATCCAGGCGACCACGGGTCTTGTCAACGGTTCGACCACACCTGATCAGTTCGCGGCGCGCCTGAAGAAGGCCTACGACGACGTGCAGGCAGCGCAGTAACACCATCGGCGACAATCACAACGGCAAGACGGCTTTGATGCCGCCTTGCCGTATCGGACTGGAGGATTTCGATGGATAAGTCGAAGAGCGCCGGCAGGGCGGGGTACTATTTCTACATGATCCCCGGCGTGCTCGGGTTTGTTCTCGTCGTGCTCGTTCCGCTGATTGCCAATTTCGTCATCAGCTTCACGACATGGAAGGGCGGCGTTATTCCGCCGCGATATGTTGGCTTTGAGAATTATCAGCGGCTGCTTCACGATGCGGCTTTCTGGGGTTCCATCCAGCACACGCTGCTGTTCATCATCTCGATGACGATCGTGCCCATCATATTGGGGCTGGTGCTGGCGGCGGTGCTATTCGACTATATCAGTGCGCAATTCAGCCAGACGTGGTCGAGCTTTTTTCGCGCAGGCTTCTACCTGCCGCAAATCCTGCCGCTGACAGCCGCCGGCGTGCTGTGGGCCTGGATTCTCAACCCCATCGGCATCATCAATGCAGTGCTGAAGGCGATCGGCCTGGATTTCATGGCGAAGAACTGGCTGGGCGACGCCACCTATGCGCTGTGGGCGGTTTCGGCCGTCATCGTCTGGGTGCAGGTGGGCTATTGCCTGGTCGTGTTCATGTCCGGATTGGCACGAGTCGATCCTTCGCTGTACGAGGCCGCCGAGCTCGACAATGCGAGCTGGTTCGCGCGTTTCCGCGCCATCACCATTCCGATGCTGATGCCTGAAATTTTCGTCGTCGCGCTGACGACGCTGATTGCGGCGCTCAAGGTCTTCGCGCCGATCTATGTTCTGACGTCGGGCGGACCGGACAATGCAACGACGGTCCCATCCTATCTGTCATACTATCATTTCTTCACGACGAACCGCGTCGGATATGCGGCAGCCATCGCGACGCTGCAGACGGTCATGACCATCATACTCGGCATCCTCTTCCTGCGTATGCAGTCGAAACAGGCCGAAGGAGGGCATTGAGATGGCAACGGCATCCTCGATTTCCACACACGTCGTTTCGACTGAACATCGCGCAAGAAGGGGTTTCGGCCGCTGGGTCGTTCTGGGCATCCTGCTGGTTTTCCTTGCAGGCACGCTCTTTCCGTTCTTTCTCGCGGCAGTCAACGCTATCAAGACGCCCTCCGACTATGCCGCCAATGGTCCGCTTGCTCTTCCGCACAGCTTCGATCTGACGGCTCTTAAGAACTTCTGGGCCACCGTCGATTTCCCCCGCAAGCTTTTCAACAGTATCCTTATCAGCGGATGCACCGCAATTCTGGCCGTCGTTCTCAGCTTGCTGAATGCCTATGCCATCGGCATAGGCCGCGTGCGTGGCGGGCAAGGGCTTCTCGTCCTGCTGTTGATATCCATCATGGCGCCGCAGGAGGCTTTGGTCTATCCGCTTTACTATATGTCGAAGCAGGTCGGACTGTTCGACTCGATGCTCTCGGTTATCCTGATCATCGGCGTGCTGCATACCGCGTTCGGGACCTATCTTCTGTCTTCCGTGCTGGCGACCTTTCCGCGCGAGATCATCGAGGCGGCGCAGATCGATAATGCCAGCCGCTGGCAAATCCTCTGGATGGTGATCGTGCCGGTGCTCAGACCGACGCTTGCTGTGCTTGCGACCTTCTTCTTCATCTGGACCTGGAACGAGTTTCTGATCCCGCTGGTATTCCTCGTTTCCAACAACAATCAGACGGTCTCGGTCGCCATGGGCGTGCTGTCGGGCGCCAATACACAGGATCCGACCGCGATTGCGGCGGCTTCGCTGCTCGGCATAACGCCGACGATTATCTTCTTCCTTATTTTCCAACGGACCCTGACGCGCGGTGTCGCGGTCGGTGCTGTCAAATAACCAATGCGGAAGCCCCGTTCGGCGAAAGCCGCCGGGCGGGGCGCGACGAATGGCAAGTTCGATAAATTCGATTTTCCGCAGGAGGCGTAAAGTGGCAGGTATCAATATTAAATCCCTCACCAAGCATTTCGGTGCCGTGCAGGTTCTGAACGACATCGATCTGACGATCGAGCGCGGCGAGTTCGTCGTCTTCCTCGGCGGCTCGGGCTGCGGCAAGTCGACCTTGCTGCGCATGATCGCTGGTCTCGAGACGATCACCAGCGGCGAGATCTGGATCGGTGGAAAGCGGGTCGACCAACTGCCGCCCGGCGAGCGCGGCGTGTCGATGGTCTTTCAATCCTACGCGCTCTATCCGCACATGACGGTTCGCGACAACATGTCCTTCGGCCTGAAAAACATCAAAACGCCCAAGCACGAGATTGCCAGGCGCATCGAAGAAGCCGCGAAGATCCTGGAAATGCCGCACCTTCTCGATCGCAAACCCTCGGCACTCTCCGGCGGCCAGCGCCAGCGTGTCGCGATTGGCCGCGCCATAGTGCGCGAGCCGGATGTGTTCCTTTTCGACGAGCCGCTTTCCAACCTCGATGCCGGTCTGCGCACACGTACGCGCGTGGAATTGGCGCAGCTGCATGAGCGGCTCGGCGCGACGATGGTGTTCGTGACGCACGACCAGGTGGAGGCGATGACACTCGCCGACCGTATCGTGTTGCTCAACAACAAGAAGATCGAGCAGGTGGCGACCCCCGTCGAGATCTACACGCGCCCGGCGACGCGCTATGTCGCCCAATTCGTCGGCTCACCCGGCATGAACTTTATCAATATAGCCGGCCTGAATGAAGCGGGCGGGCTGGCGACGGCAACGCTGCCGGATGGCTCTGTCATTAAGACAGCGGTCGCGCTCAATGGTCTCGCGAATTCCGGACTGACGCTCGGCATCCGTCCGGAGCATCTGGTGGTTACGGCGGCGGAGAAGGGTGATATCGGTGGTCAGGTCGAGACCATCGAACGCTTGGGCGACCGTTCGCTTGTTCACGTCCGGCTCAAGGATGGCTCGAAGATCATCGGCACGGATCCCGGCATGACGACGATCACGACCGGCTCGCCGATTGCCTTTACCGTTGACGCAGCAAAGGTGAGCATCTTCGATGAGAACGATGCCGCCCATCATTCCGTAAACTAAGGAGGGAGGACACAAAGATCAGCCATTTTCGATAAGCTTCAGAGGCGATCAAGTAGGTCGTTGACGAAACCGTCCAACTGGTATGTTATGCCATCATGTCCACCGCGCACCATAGAAAGAAGCAGCCCTTGTTCGTCCGCCAGCAGTTGCTGGAGGTCGCGGCGCGGCTTGCTTCGGAAAAGGGGATGACGGCGGTGACGCTGGACGCCGTTTCCGGCGCCTCCGGTGTCAGCAAGGGTGGATTGCTGCATCACTTCCCCAGCAAGCACATGTTGCTGGAAGCGCTGTTCGACAGCCTGCTGGAGCGGCTGGATGCTGCGATCGAGGAAGCGATGCGCGCCGATCCGCTGCCGCATGGCCGCTTTACCCGCGCTTATCTGCATGCCTGTCTGGCGCTGCGGGACCAGCCGCAGGGCGCCAAGGATTGGGCGCAGGTGACGATGGTGCTGCTCACCGAGCCGCAATTGCGGCAGCGGTGGCATGAGTGGGTGCGCGAGCGCAGCGAGGAATATGTCGGTACGGACTCCTCGGTGGATGCGGCAATCGTCAGATTGGCGGCCGACGGGATATGGCTCGCCGACCTGCTCGGCAGCCACGAGTTGGACGAGAGCGCCCGCCAAAGGCTGATCGACCGGTTGATCGAGCTGACGCAGCTCTAACCTTATCGGAGACAATGGAATGGCGAACGCATCGGTCTATGCAATGCTGCTGGTCGCGATCGTGCTGGAAGTGATCGGCACGACGGCGTTGCAGATGTCTCAGCAGTTCACCCGCCTCGGCCCGACAGTGGTTTTGGTGATCTGCTATACGGCCGCCTTCTATTGTCTCTCGGTGACGTTGCGGGTCATCCCGGTGGGTATCGCCTATGCTATCTGGAGCGCGCTCGGCATCGTGCTGATTTCGATGGTGGGGGTCGTGCTTTTCCGCCAGAAACTCGACCTTGCTGCCGTCATCGGCCTGGGTCTGATCATTGCCGGCGTGCTCGTCGTCAATCTCTTTTCAAAATCCGTGTCGCACTGAAAACACAGGTGTTGTTTATGGTCGTTTTTGTCTTTGTCAAATTCGCGGGGAGGCTTTATCTCTTGCCCCGAACGGGCTGATGGAAGCTTGAAGTACGGCGCTTTCCCAAAGCGCTTTGGATCGCGTAACCCATTCAATTTCAATGGTATAAGAGGAGTGCCGTAATGACTATTCGTGCCGTCGTTTGGGGCGAGAACATTCATGAGCAGACAAACAAGGTCGTCGCCGAGATCTATCCGGAGGGCATGCACAACACCATCGCCAAGGCACTGAATGCCGATGCGGGTATCGAGGCGACCACGGCGACGCTGCAGGAGCCGGAGCACGGTCTCAGCGAAGCCCGTCTGAAGGATACCGACGTCCTGTTGTGGTGGGGCCACAAGGATCACGGCGCCGTCAAGGACGAAATCGTCGAGCGCGTGGCAAAGCGCGTGTGGGAAGGCATGGGCCTCATCGTCCTGCATTCGGGCCATTTCTCCAAGGTCTTCAAGCGACTGATGGGCACGCCCTGCGCGCTGAAGTGGCGCGAAGCAGGCGAGCGCGAGCGCCTCTGGGTCATCAATCCCCGCCATCCGATCGCAGCCGGCCTCGGCGAGCATTTCGAGCTCGAGAATGAGGAAATGTACGGCGAACAGTTCTCCGTTCCGGAACCGCTGGAAACCGTGTTCATCTCCTGGTTCCAGGGGGGCGAAGTCTTCCGTTCGGGCATGACCTGGCGCCGTGGCGCCGGCAACATCTTCTACTTCCGTCCAGGCCACGAGACCTATCCGACCTATCACAACGGCACCATTCAGAAGGTTCTGATCAATTCCGTGAAGTGGGCCCATAACCCGCTCGGCACTCAGGTCAGCATCCATGATGCGCCGAATGTGCCGGTCGAAAAGGCACTGGAGCCGATCGTCGAACGTGGCCCGAAACTGCACCAGGCCGGCGAAGCCGGTTATCGCTGAGGTATCAGATGCGTCTCATAGTAGTTGGCACGGGCGGCATGGCGAAGAACCATGTGGAGCATTTCGCCCGCATTCCTGGCGTCGAAATCGTCGGCGCCGTCGATACGGATGCGACGAGGCTCACCGCCTTCTGCGACACGTTCGATATCAAGAAGCGCTTCTCGTCGCTCGACGAGGCGCTCACCTGGGGCGAGTTCGATGCGGCGACGAATGTCACGCCGGATAAGGCGCACCACCCGACGACCCTGCCGCTGCTTGCCGCCGGCAAGCATGTTCTCTGCGAAAAGCCGCTTGCGGAGAATTATGAAAAGGCGCTCGAGATGACGGAAGCTGCCGAAAGGGCGGGGGTCGTCAACATGGTCAACCTGACCTATCGCAATGTCGCGCAGCTGCAGAAGGCGCGCGAGATGGTGATTTCGGGCGAAATCGGTACCGTCAAGCATGTAGAGGCGTCTTACCTGCAGAGTTGGCTTGTCTCCAAGGCCTGGGGCGACTGGCGCAGCGAATCCAAGTGGCTGTGGCGTCTGTCGACCGGTCATGGCTCGAACGGCGTTCTCGGCGATATCGGCATCCATATCCTCGACTTCGCCGCCTATGGCGCCGCGACCGATATCGATCACGTCTTTGCCCGTCTCAAGACCTTCGCCAAGGCGCCGGGCGAGCGCATCGGCGAATATACGCTCGATGCAAATGACAGCTTCTCGATGTCGGTCGATTTCGCCAACGGCGCGCTTGGCGTCGTGCATGCAAGCCGCTGGGCGACGGGACATTTGAACGAGCTGAAGCTTCGCATCTATGGCGAGCGCGGCGGACTGGAAGTGAACCATAGCCCCAACGGTTCCGAACTGCGGGGTTGCCTGGGCGATGATACGGAAACGGCGACCTGGCGTGTTCTTGAAGTACCTCCGGTGCCGACCAACTACCAGCGCTTCGCCGAGGCTGTGATGACCGGCAGCAGCCAGGACCCGAGCTTCCGTCACGCAGCCAACTTGCAGCGCGTGCTGGATCTTGCCATGGTGACGGAAGTTGAACGGCGCGAACTGAAGGTCTGATATCACAGTCAGCCTTCAGGCAGGGCCTTGGGAGTGCACGCATGTCTACCGAGGAAAAAGTGGCCAGCCACTATACGCACGGATCGCTGGAAGCGGCGATCCTGCAAAGCCTTGCGGCCGACGGCAAGGATGTCGACAATCTTCGCATCCGCGATCTGGCTGATATCGATGAATTCCATCTGGGGCGACATGCGGCGACGGTGGATTTCGCGAGAGATCTGGATCTTTCCGCCGGCCTGCGCCTCGCCGATATCGGCTCCGGGCTCGGCGGGCCTGCCCGCCATTTTGCCGACTCGTACGGATGCATCGTATCGGGCATCGATCTCACCGAAGAATTCGTTCAGGTCGCCAATTCGCTGACGGTTCGCTGCGGTCTCGCGGACCAAGTCTCCTTCCGGCAAGGCAGCGCCTTGGCATTGCCCTTCGATAGCGGCAGTTTCGATCGGGCGACGCTCATTCATGTCGGCATGAATATCGAGGACAAGGCGAGACTGTTCTGGGAGATCAGGCGCATTCTCAAGCCGGGCGGCCGTTTCGGTCTCTATGAAATCATGCAGATGCGTGACGGCACACTCCCCTTTCCCATGCCCTGGGCTATGGAGCAGGAGACGAGCTTCGTCCGTAGCCCCGATGTCTATCGTCATCTGCTCGCCGAAGCCGGCTTCACGGTTGAGTTTGAGCAGGACCGCAGTGCTCTCGTAATCCGGCTGGCGCATGAAGCGCGAGCCAGGGCCGCTGCGGCTGGCGAGGTGCGAGACCAGGGTGTCCGTACGCTGATGGGTCCGCGGGCTGGCGAGCGCATGAGCAACGTCAACGTGTCGGTCGAGGGCGGCCTGCTTGCGCCGATCGAGATGATCGCCCGGGCGGTGTGACGGCTGCTGTCCGTTGACAGCGGCGGGCCTGTTTCTGTATGGAAAATACAACGGTAATGGATTTCTGCCGGGCCATGGTGGCCGAACCGCTGCTCTGATTTTTCCAGAGAAGCTGATGACTCCTACTCAGCGCGCCTGAAAGGCGAAGGAGTAGAGCCATGCCTGTTATCTTACCGTTATCCCACTGTTTCTTGTTCACCGTCCCCGGAAGACCGCATGCTGGCTTCGCGGGAGGGGCAAACTGATGTCCGTATCCGCCTATTTTCATCATCGTTTTCAGCAATTCCGCAGCCTGTTCAAATGGATCGTTCTCGTGGTGCCGATGGCTGTGGTCGTCGGCTCGCTCTGCGCGCTGTTCCTCTGGAGCTTGGACAAGGCGACAGCCGCGCGCTTCGATCATCCCTGGCTGATCTTTCTTATGCCGGTTGCCGGTTTCCTGATGGTGCTGGTTTACCAGCGCTTCGGCCGAGGCTCGGAGGGCGGCAACAATCTGATCGTTGACCAGATCCATGAGCCCGGCGGCGGCGTGCCGCTGCGCATGGCGCCCTTCATCCTGGTTTCGACGGTTCTGACGCATCTGGTCGGTGGTTCTGCGGGACGCGAAGGGACGGCGGTGCAGCTTGGCGGCAGCATTGCCAGCGCCTTTGCGAGAGTTTTTCGACTCAGCCATGGCGAGATCCGCATTCTCCTCATGGCGGGCATTGCCGCCGGCTTCGGTGCGGTCTTCGGCACACCGATCGCCGGCGCCGTCTTCGCTCTCGAAGTCCTGACGATCGGGCGGATGCAATATGAGGCGCTGATCCCGAGCCTCGCTGCGGCAATCGCGGCCGACTGGACCTGCCATGCCTGGGGCATCGAGCATATCCAGTACCACATCAGCTATCTCACCGGCACTCCGGCCAGCACCTTCCACCTCGATGCGCTGCTGCTCGCCAAGGTCGGACTTGCCGGCGTCATCTTCGGCTTGGCCGCACGTTGCTTCAGCGAGCTCTCTCATGCTGCGTCTGCGGCGTTCAAACGGTTCTGCGCCTACGCGCCGTTACGGCCTATCATCGCCAGTGCAATCTTGATCGGTCTCGTTTACCTGCTCGGCACGCGGCAATATCTCGGGCTTGGCGTCTGGTCGCCCAACCCAGACGATGCGACGATCCTCGGCTTCTTCGATCCGGCCCGCGTCGATTACTGGAGCTGGTTCTGGAAGGTAGTCTTCACCATCGTAACGCTGAGCGCCGGCTTCAAGGGCGGCGAGGTGACGCCGTTGTTCTTCATCGGTGCCGCGCTCGGCAATGCGCTTGCCGCCATTCTCGGTGCGCCGGCCGATCTTTTTGCCGCGTTGGGCTTTGTCGCCGTTTTCGCTGGCGCGACCAATACGCCGCTTGCCTGCATGATCATGGGCATCGAGCTCTTCGGCGCGACGCACACGGTCTACCTCGCTGTCGCGTGCTTCCTTGCCTATATCTGCAGCGGCCATACCAGCATCTATCTGTCCCAGCGTCTCGGCATAGCCAAAAGTGCTTCCGATAATATCCCAGCCGACATGCCGATTCGCCATATTCGCGAACACCGTGTGAAGACGCGGCGGGGAAATGCCGATAAGACCGAAGAGGTTTGACGCGAGGACGGTTGGAGGTTGTCGTGCTCTATCTTATCGTGTTTCTCGGTGCCGGATTAGGCGGTGCATTCCGTCTCGGTATCAACGAGCTTGCTGCCCGCCTGCTCGGGATCGAGTTTCCAGTCGGCACGTTGATCATCAATGTGCTTGGTGCCTTCATCATGGGGCTGCTGACGGAGTATTTCGCTTTTCGCGGCGGTATGTCGCAGGAGATGCGGTTGTTTCTGACAACAGGCCTTCTAGGTGGATTCACGACGTTTTCGACTTTTGCGCTGGAGAGCGTCGTGCTCTGGGAGCGCGGTCAATGGATGTCAGCCATCGCCTATATCGGCCTGTCCGTTTTCCTATCGATCGGGGCTCTGATGGCAGGGCTTGCAATTGTCCGGCTAATAATTCAGGCTCAAACGGCACAGTGATTGGAGATCGGCAGATTTCGCCGCATTTTTGCCGATTCTGAGGTGAATCCCTCTCGAGAATCGCGGAGATTTATTCCACGACAAACCACCGCTCGTTGCGAACGGACTCTCTTGCGAAATTCGACTAATCAACTCATATAATCGCCTATTAAGATCACCGCATAACACAAGGAGTCGGGCGTCGATCAGGATAAGCACCGGCAAAGCATTCCCAATGACAAGCCTGTTCTCGCTCCGGGATTCGCATGCGGATTCCCCGGGCAACTTCCTCCCGGACCGCACCGCCCCAAAAGACAGACATGACGGAGAGTCCCTTGAGCGCACCTGCTCCCACTTCCAACCAATCTCCTGCTCCGGAACAGACCTTCGGCACCGCCGGCATCGCGCCGATGGACCGCCCGAGCGCCATGACCCGCTTTTTCATGGGCATCGTTGCCTGGGCCGAAAGCCTCAACCTGAAATATGCCAAGCTCGGCAATCCGCCGGTCTATGACACCGCGACTTTCCCCTGGGCGGCCGAGATCGAGAAGGATTATCCGGCCATCCGCGCCGAGCTCGAAAAGGTTCTGCTGCGCCAGAGCGAGCTGCCGACCTTCCAGGACATCTCTACTGACGTGAAGACCATTTCCACCGATACGCGTTGGAAGACGTTCTTCCTTCTCGGTTTCGGCGTGAAATCCGAGCAGAACATCAAGGCGTGCCCGAATACCTGGGCGGCCGTGCAGAAGATTCCGGGGCTGACGACGGCGATGTTCTCGATCTTCGAGCCGGGCAAGCATCTCCCCGCGCATCGCGGCCCCTATAATGGCGTGCTACGCCTGCATCTCGGCCTCATCGTGCCGGAGCCGAATGACAAGCTCGCCATCCGCGTCGACAAGCAGGTTTGCCACTGGCAGGAAGGCAAGGCGCTGATTTTCGACGACGCCTATGAGCACGAAGCCTGGAACCACACCGACAAGACCCGCGTGGTGCTTTTCGTCGATTTCGTCAAGCCGCTGAAATTCCCAGCCCGTTTCGTCAACTGGGCCCTGATGAACCTGGCGATCTTCACGCCCTTCATCAAGGAAGGTCTCGATAATCACAAGGAATGGGAAAAGAAGTTCTACGCCGAAGCCGAGGCGTTCAGAAACCGTCCGAAGCCCTGATCGCGTCGACCGTTTAGCTTCATAAACCCCGATCTCTCTGAGGGAGGCCGGGGTTTTGTTTTATTCAGTTGCGCGCAGCCGCAGGGAGGCGTCCAGAGAGTGGGACCCTGCCTATTTCGCCGTTCGCACGATTGCAGCGCCTGCCGTCATGCCGCCACCGAAGGCCACGAGCCCAAGGTTCAATGGTTCGGAGCGCTCATTGGCGACATGCAGCATGGCAAGCGGAATGCTTGACGAGCTGGTGTTGCCATAGGTTTCAATGACGCTGAGGGCCGGGCGGCCGCTGCGCTTGGCGATCGTATCGATGATGCGCTGGTTGGCCTGGTGCGGCACCAGAAGATCGAGGTTGGCAAGCTCGATGCCCGCATCGACGCAGGCGTTTTCGATCGAGCGGGTCATCGAATGTACGGCTTCGGTGAAGACCGAGCGGCCGTTCATGGCAATGACGCCATCGTCCGGCAGCGGAACATAGAGCAGGTCCCCCGGTTCCGGTCGGCCGCTGACGATCGGGCGGCTTGCGGTGAAGAGTGGGTTGCGCGCCATGTCGCGGCTGGTCACGAGGCTGGCGGTCGCGGCGTCGCCGAAGAGGATCGCGGTGGAGAAATCATTCATGTCGAGCAGCGGCGACAGGACTTCCGAGGTGATGATGAGCACCTTGGCGTCGTTCTGCTGGGCAATGAAATCATAGGCTTGCTGCAGGGCGTAGAGATAGCCGGAGCAGGCCGCACCCATGTCATAGGCCGCAAGTGAAGGCCGCACGCCGTCTTCGGCGACGGCAACCGCGACGCGGCTTGCGAGCGACGGCGTGGCGATGTCAGGCGTGCCGGTGGCGGCGATCACCAGATCGACATCGTGAATCGACATCTGGTTCTGCCTGAGGAGATCGCGCGCCGCCTTGGTGGCAAGGCTCAACGTGCCTTCGTCGGGTCCGATCCAGAATCGGCTCTTGATGCCCGTCAGCGCCAGGATTTCGTCGGCCCGGCGGTTCGGCCAATTGTGGATGATTTCTTCGTTGGTGACGCGGCGGGCACCGGTCGCGATGCCAATGCCGTTGATGACGACTTCCGAGAAGCTGCCGGTATGGCGGCGCAGCGCCGGGATGACATGCGATTTCAGCCGCCGCAGCACGAATTTGTTTTGGATTTCAGAGGCGAGCGCGAAATTCTGCTCGCTCAGATCGCGATTGGCATCGACGGTCAGAAGCGGGCTGTCCGTGGCGATCTGGTCGCCGACCTTGGCGAAGACTTCCTGCACGACGCCGCCGATATTAGCGCAGATCTCGACCGAAGCTTTCGTCGCCTCGACGACGGCAACGAGCTGGCCGACTTCGATCTTGTCGCCGGGCTTGACGAGCATATCGGTCACCAGGACGTTTTCGTCGGCGGGGCCGGAGCCGATGGCCTTGATCGCTGCCGTCGGGCCGCTGTCATCCTCTTCGTGCCAGGTGACCTCGCATTCGAGAACCTCTGCCATCAGGTCCACCAGCTTGCGATAGGAGGGCAGGGTCTCGAGCTGATTGCGGAAATTGAAGGGAATGTGAGCGTCCGAGCGGGCAAGCCGGCGCACGACGACCGGGACATCGGTCTTTTCGGTGACGGTCGCGATGATTTCCGCGCCCATGCCGACTGTGCGGTTGTCTTCATGCACGACGATCAGGCGGCGGGTGCGCCGTGCACTCGCCAGCACTTCCTTCTCGTCCCAGGGCGAGATCGAGCGTAGATCGATCACCTCGACGGAGAAGCCCTGAGCCTCGAAAGCGCTTGCGGCATTGGCGCAGAGCGAAACGGTGTTGCCGTAGCTGACGAGGGTAATGTCGCGACCGCGGGTAACATGGCGCGACAGGCCGGGATGGACGAAATGCTTGTGCAGATCCTCGGAGGTGCGGCCGTCGGAATTGTTGAGTACGGCCTTCGGATAGAGGAAGACCGTCGGACGTCGCGACTCGAAGGCGGCATTCAGCAGACCGGCAGCATCGCCGGCGCTGGAGGGCATGACGACATCAATGCCGGGCGTATGCGCCAGCATTCCCTCGAAGCTCTGGGCATGGAAGGGGCCGAGACCGGGCTTGTAGCCGCCGCAGCTCACCATCAGGATGACGGGTGCTTCCCAGGCGCCATTGCTGCGCCAGAACATGCTGCCCATTTCCGAGACGATCTGGTTATAGGCAAGCGGCAGGAAATCTGCGAACTGCAGGAAGGCGACAGGGCGCTGGCCGGCCAATGCGCGGCCGACGGCGGTGCCGACGATTGTCGATTCGGTGAGGGCGGCGTTGTGCACGCGGTCGGGATATTTCGTGCTGAGGCCGCGTGTCACACCGAAAACGTCGCCCTTCGGATCCTCGATATCCTGGCCGAACAGGACGACGTCGGGATTTGCGGCCAGCTGCTTGTCGAGAACGACATTCAGCGCCTCGCGCATCGTCAGTGTCGATGCGGTCTCGTTGCCGCGATATTCCGCCTTGCCATTGAACGATGCGGGGTAGGGAGCCTTAGCTTCCGGCTCCACCTTCGGAGCGTCTTCTTTGCGGGCAAGGGCGGCTTCAGCCTGCACTTCCGCAATCAGTTCCTGTTCGATCTTCTGTAGCGCATCGGCGTCGACACCGGCTTTGTGCAGCATTGCCCGCAGGTTCGGCAGCGGATCGCGCGAAGAGCCTGCCTCGATTTCGAGCAGGGTGCGATAGGTCTTCTGATCGTCGGCGTTGGTATGATCGGAAAGGCGCTCGACGTTCAAAAGCACGATGCTGGGCGTGCGGCTGTTGCGGCTATGGCGCACGGCCTGGTGGAAGGCGTCGCGGGATGCTGTGAGATCGTCGCCATCCGTGCGGATGATATCGATGCCGTAGAAAGAGGAGGCGGGGCCGGCGGGCAAATCGAAGAAGGTCTGCTTGCCGGTGCGTGTCGAGATGGAGAAGCTGTTGTCCTCGATGATGAAGACGACAGGATATTGGCTGCGCACGGCTTCGGCGACGGCTTCGAGGAATTCGCCCTGCTGCGTGGTGCCGTCGCCAACGCAACAGATGGCGATCGGCATTCCCGGCTTGTGCTTCAGGGATGCTGCGACGCCAACGGCATGCAGAGCATTGTTGCCGACCGGTCCGACGATCGATGTGATATTGAGGGCGCGGGAGGAAAGATGCGCGCTCATCTGCCGGCCGGCGGAATGGGAATTGGCTGTCGCAAGCAGGCTGGAGAAGAACTCACGAATGGGCATGCCGCGTGCCAGCATGAGGGCTTTGTCGCGATAATGCAGATGCAGCCAATCGTCGTCCTGAAGGAATTCGTTGAGAAGCGCCGTGGACTCGTGTCCGGCGCCGGAAACATGGAAATGTGCTATGCCCTGCTTGATGAATTCTCTCTCAAGACGGTCTATTTCTCTGGAAACGAAAAATATTCTGTGAAGTTGCTTGAGGTATTCTGTTGTAAACCTCCCTTCCATCTCAATGATTTTCCTAATCTTTCGTCTAAAACCGCTGGAGGGACCTAGGTAGACCCCTAGGCTGCCTTTTTCAATACACGTTAAATGACAATATTTTCTCGGTTTGAAACGGAAATAAGTGAATTATCAGGCTGCAAATTTTCGCGATGTTTCTATCCGTGGTCACGCACCCGTCCGCGCGTGGCGCGATTGGCACCGTTTATCGAAAGCGATCCTAGCCTGATTTGCGGATTTTAGCGTTGGCGTTCCGCCCTGCCGCAGCGGCCTTTGCGGCCTGTTCTTCCTGAAGGATCAGTTCCTTCGGCTTCTTGCCGATGATCTCCTTGCGGCCTTTCCGGGAGAATGGCTGCGCGAGTTGAGCGAGGAAACCCTTGGCGACCTTGCCGGTGATGCCGATATCCGTGGAGGAGGGGCGCGGCGGGTTATGGAAGGTGCCGAGAAGCTGATCCCAGATCACGAGGTTTTCCCCATAATTCGTATTGCCTTCGGCAAGCACCTTGGAATGATGCCAGCGATGCAGGCGGGGAGTCGAGAATATGAGATCGAGCGGGCCGGTGCGCATATCGACATTGCAATGCGTCAAGAGGCCGATGAAGGCCGTGACCGCGCCGATCCAGAGGAAGACCGGTAACGGCGCACCGAGCAAATAAAGTGGGATCTGGCCGAGCGCGATCTTGAAGAGTGTATCGATGAAGTGGAAACGGCCGGTGTTGATGACCCAAAGACGCTCGACGCTGTGATGAAGGGCATGGAAGCGCCACAGCGACAGATGCTCATGCGCCAGGCGGTGCGCCATATAGAGACCGAACTCCGCAATTACGAGGCCGAGCACCACCTGGAAGGCCATAGGCCATTGATCCGGCCAGAAATGCGAATGGTAACTGAGCGCCGGCTGCGCGACCGTCGCGACGGCCATCGGAAAGGAGGTCCCGATCGCAGCGGCGATCTGCACGCCGCCCTTGCTTAGCAGCGTATGGGCGATATCGTTGAAGGTCTCGCCATCGCGCTTCTGCCAAGTCTTCTCGTAAGGCATCAACCGCTCGAAGAGGGCGATGATGGCTACCGTCGAAAGATAGACGACATTGAACCAGAGAAGATGCATATCCGACCGGAAGGCGAAATAGGCTCCCGTTAGTCCACCGCATAGGATGGCTGGCCACAACAGGGAGGAAACAGCAGCGTAAAGACGCGAACTGCTTTGAAATGTCATTCCATCATCCTCAGATTCTGATCGGCGAAATAGCGCGTGAATATGCGCGATATGTAGCGCGATGATTGTGGAGTCGAAAGCGAAATTTTTCCTGTGGTCGGCAACAGGCAGTTGGGTAGGAGATCGAGACATGCGCATAGAGCAGGCGGCAGGCGAACATCTGGAGGCGTGGGCTCGGTTGCGCTTCGAACTTTGGCCCCATAGTTCGCTCGAACATCATCGGGCGGAACTGGCGCAATTTCGCGCTCATGAAAATGCTTCTGCGTTTGTCGCGATCGATTCTGCCGGTCATGTCGTCGGTTTTGCCGAAGCGACATTGCGGCATGATTACGTCAATGGCTGCGAGACTTCGCCGGTCCTGTTTCTGGAGGGCATCTATGTGCGTCCCGAAGATCGGCGCGGAGGGGCGGCGCGGGCGCTTTGCCAGGCTGTCGCCGCATGGGGGCGGGAGGCTGGCTGCACTGAGTTTGCCTCGGATGCACTGATCGACAATCTTGCGAGCCACGCCTTTCATGGCGCGCTCGGTTTCGTCGAAACCAGGCGCGTGGTCTACTTCCGAAAGCTGCTTTAGGCCGAAGCCACAGGACTGTGCCTAGCCGAATGTCAATTTCGTCTTCTGCTGGCCAGCCTCGTCGAAATTCTCCGGGCTCAGCCAGCGCTCGTAGCCGGCCTTAAGGCGCGGCCAGTCGGCGTCGATCATGGCGAACCAGGCGGTGTCACGGTTCTGGCCCTTGGCGACCATGTGCTGTCGGAAAATGCCTTCGTAAACGAAGCCGAAACGCTCGGCTGCCCGCTTCGAAGGTTCATTGAGATTGTTGCATTTCCATTCAAAGCGGCGATAGCCGAGCGTGTCGAAGACGTAGGATGCGAACAGATAGAGCGTTTCGGTCGTCACGCGGCTGCGGGCAATGGCAGGTCCCCACAGGATGCTGCCGATTTCGATGACGCCATGCGCGTTGTCGATGCGCATCAATGCCTGTCGGCCCTCGGCGCGTCCGGTCCGCTTGTCGATTGTCGCGAAGAAGAGCGGATCGGCGCTGGATGCGGCTTTCTCGAGCCAGGGCGAAAAGGCGGCGCGATCGGCCGGGGCATCCTCGAAAAGATAGCGAAAGCGATCTTCCGCGCCGGGTGCGCGGGCCGAGGCAAGGAGATCGTCGCCATGACGGGCCGTGTCGAGCGGCTCGATCCGGGTGTAGTGGCCTTCAAGGGCGATGCGCTCGGGGCGGGCGACGCCCTTCCAGTTCGTCAGATCCATATCAAAGTCCTTTGGTCATTAAATGTAGTTCAGCGAAGCCGGCCGGATTGTATCAGGTCTGCTAGGGATTGTGGCAGTTCCATTCCGTCGGGCATGCCCGGTGCCGGTTGCGGTGGCACAAGTTGGCTTTCGATGGGCAGGATGCCGGCCCAGACGGGATGATCCGCTTCGTCCATATCGCCCGGCGGCCCATTGCGGATCTTGGCGGAGGCCTCGTCGATTTTCATCCGCATGACCGAAGTCGCCTTGACCTCCTGCTTGGTCATCGGTCTCAGGCTATCCCAGCGGCCGGGAAACAGGTCTTCGATCAGGCGGCGCAGTGCATCGGTCTTTTCCTCGATGTCATCGACGAGACGGGCCGTGCCGAAAACCATGGCCGAGCGATAGTTGACCGAATGGTTGAAGGCCGAGCGGGCCAGCACATAGCCGTCGATGATGCTGCAGGTCAGACAGACCGGCGTGTCTTCGGCGGCGCGCAGGAAGCGGCTGGCAGACGAGCCGTGCCAATAGACGTAATCGCCTTCGCGCCAGTGCAGGGTCGGCGTCACATAGGGCGCACCGTCGATGACATAGCCGACGTGACAGAGCGGGGAGGCATCCAGAATGGCGTGGACATCGGCATGGGCGTGGCTGCCGCGCTTCGGGCTGCGCCGCACGCGGGTGCGCTCGGTGGTCGGGTAGGTCTTGGCGTCGGGCGGATAGTGATCGGCCATGTCTTCCTCACAGATCGGACGTTGATCTCTGCCAGAAAAGAGGTAGGCTATAAACGGCCAGTTTTTTGATTTTTAGCAGACCAGTTGAGGTTTCATGACATCGGTGGCGCAGTGGCCGGCACTGGACCGGTCTTCGGGCGACCTAGAGGGGCAAGTCTACCGCTTGATGCGCGATCGTATCCTGCGCGGGCAGATGCCGGCAGGGCAACGGGTGCCGTCGACGCGGACGATGGCCCTCTCGTTCGGCGTTGCGCGCTCGACCGTGGTCAACGCCTATGATCGGCTCAAGGCGGAAGGCTATCTTCACGCGACATCTGGCGCGGCGACACGCGTCGCTGCGTTCCCGACGACGCCGTTGTCGGGTCAGGCTGCACCACCGCCCCCAAATTTGCCGCGTGTTACGGAATTCAAGACCGGGGGACTGTATGAACCCGGCGTGCCCGATGTCTCCACCTTTCCCCATGCCGCCTGGGCGCGTTGTCTCGGCGCTCGGGGTCGATCGTTGCGGGTGCATGATCTCGGCTACAGCGATCATGGCGGCATTCGCGAGTTGCGCGAGGCGATCCTCGAACACATCTCGGCGACGCGTGGCGTGGTCGCCCGGCCCGAGCAGATCGTGATCGTGCCGTCGACGGGTGCTGCAATCGGGCTGCTAGCGAGCGTGTTGCTTCAGCCCGATCATCGAGGCGACATCGTTTGGATGGAGGACCCGGGCTATGCCAGCGCGCAGGCGATCCTGCGGATGGCTGGGGCCAGCCTCGTGCCGGTGCCTTGCAATGCCGAGGGCATCGATATCGCGCAAGGGGCCGGGCCACCGCCGCGCCTGATCTATGTCACGCCCTCGCATCAATATCCGACCGGAGTCACCATGAGCCTGCCGCGTCGTCTCGCCTTGCTGGAGTTTGCACGCGCCAATGGCGCGATCGTGCTGGAAGACGACTATGACAGCGAGTTCCAATATGCGTCGCGTCCGATTGCCGCCCTGCAGGGCATCGATCACGGCGAGGTGGTCGCCTATATCGGCACCTTCTCGAAGACGCTCGCGCCCGGTCTGCGCGTCGCTTATGCCATCATTCCCTCGCGGCTTCTGGCGGCGACGGAAGCGGCGCAGCGGCTGAGGGGCGCCGTTGTGCCCGTTCACATTCAGGCGGCTCTTGCCGATTTCATGCGAGAAGGGCGGTTTCGCGCCCATTTGCGGCAGATGAACGGCATTTATGCCGAGCGCATGGCGGCAACCGTCGAAGCGCTTCGTCGCCATTGCGGCGATTGGCTTGATGTGGGCGAGGGTGGCGGCGGGCTGCAACTGGCAAGCTGGTTCCGCGACGGAAAGACCGATGATGTTGCCCTCGCGCGGATCATCAACGCCAGTGGTTTTGCAGTTCGGCCGATATCGGCGCTGTATCTTGGCCCTGCGCGACCCGGACTGCTGCTCGGCATTGCCCGTATGGAGGCCCAGGCTGCGGATGGGGCGGCTGCCAAAATTGCCAGACTGCTTGCAACGGTGCCTGTCAGCGCCTGAGAAACATCGCCCGATATTCGCGCGGTGTCATGCCTTTCAGCGCCTTGAACTGCCTGTTGAAATTGGCAAGCGAGGCATAGCCGACGGCATCGCTGATGTGCTGCACGGCCTGATCCGTGGAAGAGAGGCGGGCGCAGGCGTCGCCGATACGCATGCGCATGAGATAGTCCGATATCGTTCCGCCGGTATGGCGGCGAAACATGCGGTGCAGGCCGGAGACGCTGAGCGCCGCAATATCGGCCAGCTCATCGAGGCTGATCGCGCGGGCATAGTGCAGATGCATATGCGTGAGAACGCGGTCGATGCGCTCGCGGCTTTCCTTGAGATCCGGCGCCTGCGCCGGCGCGCTTGCGAGCGGTGTCGCGTGCCGGTCTTCCGCGACCCTCACCAGAATGCCGAGCAAAGCCAGAAGGCGCTCCACGGGAGGCTTTTCGAAAATGGTTTCGAAGGAGGAGCGGACGGCAGCGGAGGTTGTCTGCGAAAAGCGCAGGCCGTTATCTCCACGCTGCAGCATCGTTTCGATCGACCGGAATTCGACGGCGCCGCCTGTTATCTGCAATAGCCAGTCGCGATTGAACCAGAGAACCAAGGCAATATGCGGCTTTTCTTCCTCGATCTTGGCGCGCGAAACCCAGCTGTGCGGCAGATTGGGGCCGACGAGAACGAGATCGCCGTCACCGTAGTCGCCACTGTGATCGCCGATGAAGCGCTGGCCGATGGAATTCAGCGTCAGCGTCAGCTCGAATTCCGGATGGTGGTGCCACTGGAACGGAATGCAGTCGTCAAGCCTGCGGTTCAGCATGCTCCAGGAGGCTTCCGGCGAACGGGGCAGAACTTCGAGATAGGGCCTCATGGGGCGTCCATAATAAGAGGGAAGCCAGAATAGTATCAGAATTGGCCAGAGCCGAGCAACATCGCCGCGCCAACTAAAGTTACATCTGTCCCGTCACCCGAAACCAAAAGGGGTAGCCAAGATGGAGGAAACTTATGCAGCCTACCTTGAAACGAGACGCGCACCCGACCGCGTCAGCAGTCACAACGCAATTGAAAGATATCCAGAAGACATTGCCGCTCAGGGTGCTGTCGAAGGACGATTGGCAGCATTGGATCACGAAAGGCTATGTGATCGTGCGGCAGGCTGTGCCGGCAGCGAATGTCGAGCGGCTTGTCGACCTTTTGTGGCGTTTTGACGAGAAGGACCCGAACGATCCCTCCACCTGGTATGCGCCGCAGCGGCGCGAGCACAAGATGAAGGAGCTCAACAATACCGGCATGCTGGAGATCTACAATCACCAATATCTCTGGGACAACCGCATGGAAAGGCGCATCTACGATGTCTTTGTCGACATCTGGGATCGGGAGGATCTCTGGGTCACCATCGATCGTGCCAATCTCAATCCGCCGAAGAAGGTGAAGGGCAACCCAAATGGCTTCATTCATTGGGATGTCGACACTTCGATCCGGCCGCTGCCGATCGGCGTACAGGGTGTCTTAAGCCTGAAGAAGCAGGATGGCGATGTCGGTGGGTTTCAATGCGTGCCGGAACTCTTCGAGCATTTCGAGGAATGGGAAAAGACTCAGCCGGCCGATCGAGATCCGATGCATCCCGACATGACGGGCCTGTCGGTCGTCAACATCGACATGGAGCCGGGCGATCTGATGATCTTCAATTCGCTGCTCGCGCACGGCGTCCGCCCCAACCATTCGGATAACCGCGTTCGCATGGCACAATATATCTCCATGCATCCGGCGGAATACGACAATGTCGGCGAGCGCGAGGAACGTATCCGCCTATGGCGGGAGCTGGACTCTCCGAAGCGCGACGCCTTTCCTGGCGATCCCCGTGAATGGGAAAAGCACAACGCCACGACGGCCAAACTCACGCCGCTCGGTGAAAAGCTGCTGGGTCTCAAGCGCTGGTGAGCGACCGCGACTAACCTCTCAAAAAAATATCGAGCGGCTTGTGGCCGCTCGATTCAGTTATGCCGATGCGGGGATCAGCGCGTGGCCGTCAGATGTCGTTCCAGCGGCGGATGACCGGCTCGGTCAGGTCGTGCTCATAACCAAGCACGCTGATGCTCGTGGTATCGAGAACCAGATGCGCGCCACCTTCCGGCGGCAGGCCGACCCAGCGGGCGGCGAAGACGCGCAGGAAATGGGCGCTGGAAAAGATCAGAACGGAGCCGTCGATGTTGCGAAGTTCGCCGATGATCCGGTCGGCGCGGGCACCGACATCGGCGGCAGATTCGCCATTCGGGCAGCCGTCGCGAAAGACCTGCCAGCCGGGGCGTTCGGCAAGGATCGCCTTCGTGGTGATGCCCTCATAGGCGCCATAATCCCACTCCGCCAAATCGTCCTTGACGACGCGGCGGTCGCCGAAGCCGGCCAGCGCGCAGGTGTTTTGCGCGCGCTGCGAGGGGCTCGACCAGACGGCGGCGAAATCGATGAGGGGTAGGCGGCCCGCGAGTTTGCGGGCGGCTTCCTCGCCTGCAGCGGTCAGGGGAATATCGGTCCGGCCGGTATGCCTGCCGGAGAGGCTCCACTCCGTCTGTCCGTGGCGTACCAGATAGACTTCGGGATAGGCGCTGCTCATGCCGTTTCTCCTTTTCGCTACAGCATCGGCCCGAAAATCGGGATCGATTTTCGGAAAGCCCGATGCGTAGATTCAAACATTGAGAGCATCCTTTGTGCATCCGTACGGACGCACGGCGCTCTCGCGTGCGAAATTCTTCGCATCTGCGAAGGGTTCTGTCGAGAGTTAAGGCTGTTCGGTAAGTGTCGCGACAACCCTCTGCAAATCCAAGCTCTTGCAGAGGGTTGTGAATCTCATCGTTTCACGGCGCGGCGGACGCTGTAGAGCAGAATGGCGAGGCAGCCGATCAGCAGGAGAAGGCCGCCCGCGAGCGGTGGCATAGCGAAAAACTCCACCGCTCCGGCAATCACGAGAATGAGGATGAGGCAGAGCGTCGCGAGGCTGCCGTCATCGATGAACATGCCGATAAGCTCGGAGAGGGCGATGCGCAGGACGGTCATTGGGCTGCCTTTGCTGTTGGGTTGCCGCGCATGGCGCGGATGATGGCATAGGAGGCGAGCGAAACGATCGCGAAGATGGCGATCAGCGCGAGATCCTCGCCCGGCCAATGCGCGCCGATACCTTCACCGGTCCAGAAGATGCCGAAGCTTGTCAGCATCAGGCCGACCACGAATTTCAGGGTATTTTCCGGCACGGTGGCGAGCGGACGATGGACCAGCAGCCCGATTAGCATGACCAGCACGAAGGCGGCAAGGGCGCCGAGGCCGGCATAGAGCGTCAGGCCATGGGCACCGCCGACGGCAATCACGATGAAGACCACTTCGACACCTTCGAGCAGCACCGCCTTGAAGGCGGCAAGGCCGGCGAGATAATCGGCCCGGCGGTCCGTGGACTGCGCCTGCAAGGCGGCCGTCTCCTTCGAGAAGGCCGCTTCCTCGTCGTGCAGGGCGATGACGCCGAGCGACCGGAGGATGGCTTTGCGCAGCCAGCGCATGCCGAAGAGGATCAGCAGAATGCCAACTACGAATTGCAGCGTCTCAATCGGGATCAGCGCCAGCAGCGGTCCGAAGATGAGAACGAGGGCCGCCAGCACGGCAAGCGCAAGCGCGGCGCCGGTCAGTGCCGGGCGCCAGCTTCGCGTGACGCCGACGGCAAGAACGATGGTGAAGGCTTCCACGACTTCGACAAACGAGCCGAGGAAAGATGCCGTCACGGTGGAAAGAATGGGCGTGAGGCTGTTCATGAATTGATTCCCGAATGACGGTTAGGGCGTTGAATGCGAATGGTATTCTCCGGACGATTATTCTTCATGTCTTGGATGAGCCGAGGCTTGGCCATATGCCGATATTGCGTGTGCGTTGCACTTCGCCGTCGTTCACTTGCGTTTCCTCGTGCCGCGCTTGCTCCATGTCTTGTCGATCGCACCGCGCAGCTGGCTGAGCTGATCGAGGCTATTGATGGCGGAATCCTTGGCCTTCGCGGCAAGCGCGACGATCAAGGATTCGATTAGAACCAGCGTGCCGGCATGCATGGCGAGGTGACCGGCGTTGCCGCGCGGCACGGGCAGGACTTCGGCCACCTTGTCGGTCGTGAGCGGGCCGAGATCGTCGCTGATGAGGATGACCGGAACGCCATGTTTGCCCGCATGGTCGAGAAGCACTTCGACTTCACGATAGAGTGGCGCATAGGCCATAACCAGTACCGCATCACCTTTGCTGATCCAGAGCATGCGATCCGCAAGCGCTATGCCAGATGCCGAGAGCGCGCTGCTCGGCAGGCCGATGCGGTTGAACTGCAGGCTGGCATAATCCGCCATGGCGCCCGAGGGGCCGATGCCGAAGACATGACGTCGGGCTGCCTTGGCAAGAATATCGATACAGCGTTCGAAGCTTACGGCAAATTCCTTGCATCGCAGAACCTCCAAAGCCTGCTCGTGCATGCCGATGACATGGTGAAGCGCATGCTAGACTGGCCGCCGGTTTCAGCCAACGTGCGTTGCAGCCGCGTTCCGGGTGACGGCGTTCCGGTCAGCTCCTCAAGCAGGGCGGCCCGCAGCGTCGACAGGCTTTCGAAGCCGAGGTTGCGCGCCGTGCGGACGACCGTCGCGTCGCTGGTGCCGGCGAGCTGCGCGATCTGAGCGGCCGAATTCAACAGTGCGGCCTGCTTCTGATCGACGAAGAAACGCGCGATGCGTTGCTCGGCCGGTGCCAGCGTTTCGATTACATCGAGAACGCGATCTTCGAAAGCGCGAGGTTTCTGCGTCGTTTCTGCCATCGGGGACGTCTCTCGTAGTGAATACTACCAATTATATTATCTGTAGCATTTGCTGCAAGAGGATGACAGCGCAAAACAAAGGGCACTTCGCTGTATTGCGAAGCGCCCTTTTTGATCGCGTTGAAAGCCAAGCGCGCAGAGCTTGCTGTGACTATGCCGCCAACGCCGCGCGCACCGCCGGGATCACCTTCTGGCCGTAGAGTTCGATACAACGCAGCATCTTCTCGTGGCCGAGCGCGCCGGCGCTGTATTTCAGCTGGAAGCGGCTGATGCCGAGTGTCTTGACGACGGGGGCGAGCTTGGCGGCGACCGTTTCCGGTGAGCCGACATAGAGCGAGCCCTTTTCGATCTCATTGTCGAACTCAGCGCGCGTCATGGGCGGCCAGCCGCGCTCGCGGCCGATGCGGTCGCGCATCGCCTTGAAGCAGGGCCACAGCTCCTCGCGGGCCTGTTCGTCTGTTTCGGCGATATAGCCCGGAGAGTGGATGCCGATGGGCCGCACGGGCTTGCCGAGCTGTTCGAAGGCGCGGTGGTAGAGGTCGACATAGGGCTGGAAGCGATAGGGGCTTCCGCCGATGATCGCCAGCATCAGCGGCAGATCATAGTGAGCGGCACGCACCACCGATTCCGGGCTGCCGCCGACGCCGATCCAGGTCTTCAGCTGGCCGCTTTCGATGGTCGGGAAGACCTTCTGGTTGCGCAGCGGCGGGCGGATGCTGCCCTCCCAGTTCACAGGCTCGTTTTTAAGGAGAGCCGCGAACAGATCGAGCTTTTCCTCGAAGAGCTGCTCGTATTGCGACAGCTCGAACCCGAACAGTGGAAAGGACTCCGTAAACGAGCCACGGCCGAGAATGACCTCGGCGCGGCCGTTCGAAACCGCGTTCAGGCTGGAGAAGCGCTGAAACACACGGATCGGATCGTCCGAGCTCAGCACGGTAACGGCGGATCCCAGATGGATTTTTGATGTGCGGCTGGCGATGGCGGCCAGGATCGTCTCGGGCGAGGAGACGGCGAAATCCTCGCGGTGATGCTCGCCTATGCCGAAGAAGTCGATGCCGAGCTGATCGGCAAGGACGCCTTCCTCGACGACATTGCGCAGCACCTGCGCATGCGGCAGCGGCGTGCCCTTGTCGTCAAAGGTCACGTCGCCGAAAGTATCCAGGCCGAATTCGACATTGTTTGTCGTCATGATTTTTCCTGTCATGTGTCGAAATGATAATGTTGAGACAGCATGTAGTGCCGCTCCCGACCATCCACTACCCGGAAAGTTTCGGCTGAAATCTTCGAAGAATTCGATATGCCGATGGCAACCGACGATATTCGGCAACGCCGCCGTTGCGATCAGTGGCACTCAATCCGATATTACTTCGACGTCAGCACAGTCGGATCAGGAGAGGAAACACATGGTCGCACTGAAAAAGGTCAATCTTACCAAAGCTTTTGCCGCCTTCGATGAGACATGGAGTCCGCGCGTCGGCGGCGATATCAACGATTTCCAGGTGAAGCTCACGAAGCTGGAGGGTGCCTTCCATTGGCACCATCATGAAGAGGAGGACGAGCTCTTCCTGGTCGTCAAAGGCACGCTGCGCATGAAGCTGCGCGAGGAAAACGGCGGTGACGTCGTGCTCGGGCCGGGCGAATACATCATCGTTCCGCATGGGGTAGAACATTGTCCGGTCGCCGAGCCGACCTGCGAAGTCGTGTTGTTCGAGCGCAATACGACGCTCAATACCGGCAATGTCGAAAACGAGCGGACGATCCGCGAGCCCAAGCGTCTTTGAGCGATCCCGATGCTCCGGCGACCCTTAAAAAAGGCCGCCGGACATCATCTAGCCCATCATTTCAGCGCCAGCTTATTCGACGGCGTGCGGCAGGTGGCGAAAACATCCAGCTTCGGATCATAGACCTTCGTCGAGACGTCCATCATGCCGAGAATGCTGTGAAAGATGTTGTCGTGAGAGTAGGTACCCTCGGCGGCCTGCTTGGCGAGGCAGGCCATATCGAAGCCGGCGACCTTGGCGAGATCGTCAGCCATCCATACCAGCATCGGCACACGCGTCTGCTGTGAAGGGGCGATGATATAGGGCGTGCCGTGTAGATAGATGCCGTTTTCGCCGAGCGACTCGCCGTGATCGGAGAAATAGAGCACGGAGCCGGATATCGAGTTCGAGCGCTGCTTCAGCTTGTCGATAACCATGGCGACGATGTGATCCGTATAGAGGATCGTATTGTCATAGGCGTTGGCGATTTCCTCCTGCGAACAGGAGCTGAAGTCGTTGGAGCGGCAATCCGGCTGGAACCGGCGGAATTCTTCCGGGTAGCGCTGATAGTAGGCCGGGCCATGGCTGCCGAGCTGGTGCAGCACCAGCACGCTGTCGCCCTTCACCTTGTCCAACCAGCCGTCAACCTTATCGACGAGGATCTCGTCCTTGCATTCGCCGTCCTGGCAGAAGCGCGGATCGGCAGAGTGTGGCAGGAAGGTGTATGAAACGCGATTGGTGACGTCGTAGCTGCCTGTGTCGTTGTCGAGCCAGGTCACATCGACCTTGGCGTGGGTCAGCACATCGAGCAGGTTTTCCGTCTCCAGCCCCTTGCGATGGCTATATTGTTGGCGCGTGTAGACCGAGAACAGGCAAGGTATCGAGGTGGCCGTCGCGGTACCGCAGCTGCTCGTATTCGGGAAATAGACGACGTTGCGCTTTGCCAGCTCCGGATTGGTCATCTTGGCATAGCCGCCAAGCGAGAAGTTCTGCGCGCGGGCCGTCTCTCCGGCAACGATGATCGTCACACGCGGCTTGCCGTTGTTGACGGCGCCGACCCTGCGGGCATCCGTGCCCAGTGGCTCAGCCACGACATTTGCATTCCTTTGCGCATCGATGACGTATCGCACCGCGCTTGTGATCGGCATCACAGGATTGAGCGTATCCATCATGTCTCGGTGAGCGCGGCCGATGCCGGCATAGGTCTTGTAGAACGTCGTTCCGGCGGCGATGAAGATCGCCGAACAGGCAAGGATGACGGTGGTATTGTAGGCGAGCTTCTTGAGGATCGGGCGATGGACGATCCGAATCCACACGATGACCAGAGATGGCAAGACACCCGTCAGCAAAACATAGGTGATGAAGCGCGTCGTGATCAGATGGCTGCTTTCCGCGCCCGTCGAAACAGCCGCGTTGCGGATCATCTCCTTGTCGATAATGACGCCGAACTGGTCGTTGAACCAGGAAGATACCGAAGCCACCAGCACGAAGAAGATAAGAACCGGCTTCGTGACGTATTTGGCGGAGAAGAACGTGAAGAGCGCCATGATCGCCGCGGAGATACCAATGACGAAAGCGGCAAAGGCGGCCGGCTCGGCGATGAAATAGCCGTAAGCCTTGGTCCAGAACATCCGGTTTGTCACAAGAAGTACATAAAGCGTCGCTACAAGGCATAGCGTAATGCTGCCGATTGCTGGCGCGAACTTTTGTCGGCCAGGTGCTATTTTTTCGTTGGTCAATGATTGTCTCCGAGGCATGGGCTGGCGGCTGACGCAGAAAAGCCCATCACTACAGGTGTGCTTTGGCGGTCAAAGCACGCCACCATGGTGATCAATCCTGACATTTACCTGAACGGCGATTTGCCGCGCGGAGCCGGTTTGGCTCGAATTCAAGCTGTCTTTCCTTTTTGTCGATGTTGTGTCGAAAGTTCAGGTTGTCGTCAGAAATACGTCCCATAGGTTCCCGATTGCAATTGGGGATGCAATCGTGCGGCTTCTATTGGTCGAAGACAACACACTGATAGGCAATGCCGTGCAGGATCATCTGAATGCGGACGGCTGGTCGGTGGACTGGTCCGTGGATCTGGAATCCGCCAAGCTTGCCGCTGCAGCCGAAGCCCACGACGTCATGCTTCTCGATCTTCGATTGCCCGATGGCAGCGGCCTCGATCTGCTCAAGCTCATGGAAGCGCGCGGGGATAGAACCCCCATCATTGTCATGTCGGCCTATGATCAGCTGTCGGATCAGATGACGGCCATGAATATCGGTGCCGTCGATTATCTGGTGAAGCCTTTTGCACTGAGCGAAATGGCGGTTCGTGTTCGCAAGGCGGCAAGGCGCGGCCGCTTGATGCGGATGCGCACTGCCAGCTGAACCGACCCGGCTTCAGGATTTAGCCTGCGTTCCCGACCGCAGGAAATCGATGCTAGCCATCGCCGCGGCAAAGACCACCAGAGACAAGAGCCAGCCGAGCACCGCGTCGGACAGATAATGGGCTCCTGTCATTACGCGCATGACCGGCATCATGATCGAGATGATGGCGAGCGGGATACCCACGGAGAAGCGCAGCCGCGGCGGCAGAAGCAGCACAAGGCAAAGCAGCCAGCCGCCAGACGACGCTTCGCCCGAGACGAAGGAACAGTTTGCAAGACATCGACCGGCGAACGAACCTGCCTGAACGAAATCCAGCGAACCGCCGAAGAGATCCGTGGTGCGCGGTCTTGGCCTGCCGCCATAGGTTTTGAGCAGCGCGTTCACAATGAGGCCGCAGCCGACGCCGAGCGATATCAGTGCGGCGATATACCGATCCGCTTTCAATGTCCGCCAGCCTGCGCCGTCTTTATACCGAGATGAAATCAGGGCGGCGAACAGGACAAGAATGGCGATGTATGGCAGGGCGAGCGTCACGTTTCGCACCATGCGAAGGAGAGGATTTTTGGCGAGGGCAAAGGTACCGCAGACGTTGCCGACGGGGGAGGTCGATGCACAAGGCTCCGCCGTGAAGACGCTTTTTGCAACGGCGAGATCGATGCTTGGAAATCGATAGAAGACAAACAGCAGTGTCCACCAAAGCACGAACAGCGCGACAAACACAAAAAAGTATCTGCTTACCGGAGCGTTCCGTTTTGTGCAGGCAATGGAGTTGTCGTACATCTAAAAGTCGGCCGCTGTCTGAACACGTTCAAAGTGGATGCCCGCCCGCGTTGTGAAGGCGTCAGGAAACCACAATCGAGCGACTATTATGACAGAAGCCTTAAGCCAGGCTGAAAGGCAATGATCGGGAAGGCCTATCAAGGCCGCACAACCGCGCCGGATGCATGCGGCAAAGTGTTTGCGTTCTCTTTTGTCCCGGGCGGCGATCTATTCGCCGGTCTTGAAATAGGCTTCCAGCCGATAGCCGTCGGGATCGATGACGAAGGCGGCATAGTAGAATTGGCTATAGTCCGGCCTGATGCCCGGCTTGCCGTTGTCTTCGCCGCCATTGGCGATGCCTGCGGCATAGAAGGCGTCGACGGCTGCCTGGCTCGGGGCTACGAAACAGAAATGCAGCCCGGAGCCGCGATCGGCCGGCACGGGATGTTCCACCTCGCTCACCCAGAATTGCGCGCGTTCCGCGCCATATCCGACCGTACCGTCGAAGTTGGTGACGCGCTCATAGCCGAGAGGAGAAAGGGCCGCGTCATAAAATTTCTGCGCCCGCGCCAGATCTTTGACGCCGATCGAAATATGGTCGAACATGAAACAAGCTCCTGCCGTATTGTCTGCGAAGCTTTACGGAAGGCCCGCTCCTGGGGAAGCGTCGGCTTTCGAAACTCCGCGGATCGATTTCGTCTCACCATCTTGCAACGATCATGGGAAGTCAACAAAACGAAGGGAGGGTTTGTCTGGTCGCTTGATCCGGCTGCTTCTTCTATAAAGCGGTCCGGTGCCGCCGCGCCGCCGAGATAAACGGATGGGTGTCGAATTTACAGCTGTGCGGCTGCGATCTGATTTTTTGCAACGACTGTCGATTTCCAGAGCGCTGCTTCGTCGTCAATATGAGCGGGTTTGTTGAGCGGCAATGGTGCCGGCACCTCGCTTCCGGAGGACACTTTCGATGCGTTTCATGTCTATCGTCACTGCTAAGGATTTCATGCATCCGACGCCGGAGCTTGCCGAGGCCATTCACAAGATCGCCGATCGGGAAATCAAGGCCGGCCGTATGATCGATACGGCGGGGCTGATGCCGCTTGCGACGGGCGCCCGCGTCACGATCAAGGATGGCAAGTTGAGCGTGGTCGACGGCCCCTTCGTCGAGGCCAAGGAGGTTGTCGGCGGCTATGCCATCTTCGAGCTGCCAAGCAAGGAAGAGGCCGTAGCGCTCGCGGTCGAGTTCATGCAATTGCACAAGGATTTCATGCCAGGCTGGGAAGGCACATGTGAAGTACGTGCCTACTTCGAGCCAAATGCCGAGGGTGTATGCGACCCGCTCGCCGAAGCGAGGGCATAATGCTTTCGATCTGGCATCGGGGCGGGCGGCCTTGAAAGCCGCCGGCGCCCATCAGGCGATCCTGGCCGTCTGGCGGATCGAACAGCCGCGGCTGATCACCAGTCTCGCACGGTTGCTGCGCGACGTGCCGCTGGCTGAAGATCTGACGCAGGAAGCGTTGATTGTCGCCTTGGAACGGTGGCCGAAGACGGGCATCCCCGAGCGACCTGGCGCGTGGCTTATGACCATAGCTAAGCGCCGGGCGCTCGACCATTTGCGGCGGCGTCGGATGCTGGACCAGAAACACGAAATGATCGTTCGGGAGAGGGAGGAGGACGAGCAGATCATGCCCGATCTAGATACTCCTCTCGACGACGATATCGGCGATGAAATGCTGCGCTTGATCTTCACGGCATGCCATCCGCTGATCTCGCGCGAGGCACGGGTGGCGCTTGCCCTGCGAATGATCTGCGGCTTGACGACCGAGGAAATCGCCCGCGCGTTTCTGGTGTCTGAGGCAACGATCGCCCAGCGCATCGTCCGCGCCAAGAAGACCTTGTCGGAATCCGGGCTTTCCTACGAGACTCCGCACGGAGAGGAGCTGTCGCGGCGCCTCGCCTCGGTGCTGGAGGTCGTCTATCTGATCTTCAATGAGGGATATACGGCTGCGCGCGGCGAGAATTGGATGCGGCTGCAATTGTGCGGCGAGGCGCTGCGGCTCGGGCGAATATTGACGTCTGTGGCACCGCAGGAGCCGGAGGCACATGCTTTGCTGGCGCTGATGGAGATGAATGCGTCCCGAGCGGCGGCTAGGACGGACGCCGACGGTAATCCGATTTTGCTGCTCGATCAAAATCGTGACCGCTGGGATCGGCTGCAGATCCAGCGCGGCCTGAAAGCGCTGATGCGGGTGCATGAACTCGGCGGTGCCGGTGGAGTTTACGCGTTGCAAGCCGCGATCATCGCATGTCACGCAAAAGCGGGAACGGCCGATGAAACCGACTGGAGGCGGATCGCCGATCTCTATGCGGAGCTTGCCTTGCTTGTTCCTTCCCCGATCGTCGAACTCAATCGCGCTGTCGCGGTCGGCATGGCCGTAGGTCCCGAGATGGCATTGGAGATCATCGATGGTCTCCGCGATGAGCCTGCATTAAAGGATTATCATCTTCTGCCGAGCGTTCGCGGCGATCTTCTTTACAAGCTCGGCCGATATGATGAAGCGCGGCAAGCCTTCGAGACGGCAGCCGCGCTAGCTGAAAATCAGAGGGAGCGTGATCTCCTCCTGCGCCGCGCCGCCGAAGCCGCTGGCGTCGAGAAGAATTGACCCGCCGGCGAGGCGGGTCATCCTGCTTCGAGCTATTCCGCAGCCTGATAATTTGCGGCCTTGGCGGCGGACGAACGCGGGCCGACCGCTGCGAGCAGCGTGATGGCGGCAGCAAGGATCGTCACGAAACCGATGCCAGCGACATAGGGATTCCAACCGAAGTTCGGAGCTGCACTGAAGACGGCTGAGGCCGCCGCCAGGATGATGCCGCCGCCGATCTGGAAGGAGGCAAACAGCATGCCCGAAGCCAGGCCGGATTCGTCGTCGCCGACGTCAGAAAGGGCCGCGACCTGGATCGACGGATAGGTCATGGCATAACCGACGCCGAGCAGGAGCTGTGAGATGGCGACGAGCACTATCGTATCAATATGCCCGGCCGACAGCACCCAGAAGAGATAGCTGATGGCCTGCAGTCCCACGCCGAAGGTCATGAGAAGTGTCGTGCCGCGGTTCTGGCCTATCGTCGCAAAGCGTGGCGCCAGGAACATCACGCAGGTGCCGCCGATGGCGAAGGCAAAGCCTGTAGCGAAAGCCGACCAGCCGACGACGGTCTGATAATAGAGTGTCGCGATGAACTGGAAGCCGACATAGGCTCCCTGATACAGCGCAGCGATGGCATTGGCATGGCTGAGCTTGGTGCGGCGGAACATGGCAAGCGGGACCATCGGATCATGATGGCGCGATTCCACGATCAGGAACAGCACGATCAGGATCAACGCGGCGAGGAGCGAACCCCAGGTCGCGAAGGCCTGCCAGCCATCGGCGGCGGCATTGGTGACGCCGAAGACGAAGAGCAGCAGGCCGGGCGTGATCGTCAGGGCGCCGGCCCAATCGAAGCGGGCGCGTGGGCCGTTTCGCTTATGATCGGCAGGCAGGACGAGCGGGGCGATGATTAGCGCCAGGATGGCGACGGGAGCCCCCATGACGAGCGTCGCGCGCCAGCTGATGAGCGTTGCCGCTCCGCCCAGCACCATGCCGAGCACGAAGCCGGCAGCCCCGGTGGAGGAGAAGACGCCTAGGGCCTTCGCGCGAGCATTGCCTTCTCCAAAGACGGAGAGAAGGAGGGCCAGCGCCGCCGGCGCGGTGAAGGCCGCGGCAATGCCCTTGATCAGACGAGCGGCGATCAGGGCCGGGGCGCTGTCGACGAAACCGCCGGCAATACTGGCGGCGGCGAAGACGCCGAGCGACCAGAGGAAGACGCGGCGGTGGCCGAAGAGATCGGCAACACGGCCGCCGAGCAGCAGGAAGCCGCCATAGCCGAGCACATAGGCGCTGACGGCCCATTGCAGCGAGGTCGCCTGCATGCCTAGCTCTTTCTGGATTGCGGGCAGGGCCACGCCAATGGTGGAGACGTCCATGGCGTCGAGGAAATTGGCGGCGCATAGCAGCAGCAACGCCAATCCCGCCCCGCTTCGGGTTTGGGAAGAAGTCATTGGGATCGTTCCTTTCTAGGCTGCCACCTCTTGGGAGGGTGAAAGCGGCAGGGAACGAGAAAATGTACATCTTCCAACCCTATTGCAAATTGATAGTAACCATGTCAGGTATTACTCATAATGATGAATGATGCCACGCTTCGAAAAATCGATCTCAATCTGCTGCTCGCCTTCTCCGTGCTGATGCAGGAGCGGAATGTGAGCCGTGCGGCCGAGCGGCTGCTGCTCGGTCAGCCTGGTCTTTCCGCCGCACTTAAGCGCCTGCGCGAGACACTGGATGATGAATTGTTCGTGCGCGTCGGACGCGGCTTGCAGCCTACGCCGCGGGCGCTGTCCATCGCGCCGGCGATCGAGAATGCGCTCTCCGGCATCGAGCGCGCCATTCGCCCGCCGGCAGCCTTCGATCCGAAAAACTGGCATGGCGAGTTCCGCATCGGGCTCTGCGACAATCTCGAATCCTCCTTCTTCGGGCCGCTGGTGGCGCGGTTGCGTCAGCTTGCGCCGAATGCGCGGCTGACCAGCGTGGCGTTCGACCGGCGCGACGCCGTGCGTCTGTTGGACGAGGGCGTCTTCGACTTCAGCATCTCGGTGCATGACGAACCGGCCTCCTGGCATGTTCGCGCGCCGCTGTTCCAACAGGCGTCGCTCTGCATCTACGACGGCCGGCATCTGAAATGCGCTGCGCCGCTGAGCCTGAAGCATTTCGCCAACGCGCCGCATGTCACCGTTTCGCTTGAGGGTGCCATATCCACCAGTGTCGATGTCGCTCTCTCGCGGCTCGGCCATCGCCGGCAAGTCGTGGCGACCGTTCCTCGTTTTTCCGCACTGCCGTCGACGTTGCGAGCGATCCCGGCCATTGCGACGGTTCCGGAGGCCATCGCCCGCTGCATGGCGCAACTGCACGACTTGACGATTTCGGAGCCGCCGTTCGAACTGCCGGCCGACCCGGTAACGATGCTCTATCGCCGCGTCGATCAGGCCGACAGCCGTTCGGTATGGTTCCGCCGGCTTTTCGTTGAGGTCGTTAAGGAAGCGCTCGAGGCCAGCGGGTGCCGCATGGGCGTTTCCACGGATGCCTGCTGCTACGATCCGTCTGAACTCGCAGAAGCTGTGTGACCCTTCGAGCGGAGGCGCCATGATCCGTCGTACCTCACGCCTTTCCCTGCGGATGCCGGAAGAGCGGGACATCGACTTCCTCACAGCCTTGTTCCTGCGGCCGGAACTGGTCGCCCATAGGCCCGATCCGAGACCGGATTCTCCCGAAGAGAGTGCTCGACGTCTCGCCCGTGACCGGGCGCATTGGCGCCTGCATGGATTCGGGCGCTGGGCGATCGAAGCGGAGGGGCAGCTGATCGGTTTCGGAGGCGTTACCGTTTCAACGGAATTTGAGGGGCTCAATCTCTCCTATCATCTACATCCCGATCATTGGGGAAACGGCTATGCGACGGAGCTGGTGAGGGAGGCGCTGGTCTTCGCCGGCAACGATCTGCAGGCGAAGCGCGTCATCGGACTTGTGCGTCCCGTCAATACCGCCTCCCGGCGCGTGCTGGAAAACTGCGGTTTCGGTTTCGAGCGGGAAGTCATGCTCCATGGAGCGCCGACTCATCTGCTTTCCTATCGGATGGCAGCGGCTGACATCGACCGACCGGCTTAGCCGTCCGGATAGGGCATGCCATCCTTGTGCACGAAACGCCCATCCGTGCTCGAGCTCATCATATCGACATCGGAACAGGTGATGAGGTCGGTCGGAGAGCGCGTTCCGACCTCGAGATAAACAGCCGTCCTGGTGGATTTGTTGATCATATGATGCCCGTTACCCGAGCCTTTCGGGAAGGCGGCGCAATCGCCTGCACGCAGCACGGTTTCGCCGTCGTCTTCTATCAGCGTCAGTTCGCCCTCCAGCACATAGACGAACTCATCTTCCTCCGAATGCCAGTGCCGTTGGCTCGACCAGTTGCCCGGTGGCAGCCGCATGAGGTTGATACCGAAATCCTTGAGGCCTCCCGCATCACCCAGCCGCTGGCGTATGCGCTCGGCGCAGGGTTCGTTGAACGGCGCGGGATAACGTGTACCCTTGATCTTCGGGATGGCTGCGATGTCGATCTTCGGCATGAGGGTGTGCCTGCGATTTGTTGTGGGGGAGGTTGTTGGCGCCGAGGGGAATTTAGCAATGATTGCTGGTCATGGTCCAGTTAGGCGTCGCGAACACTTCTTTTTGGGTGCTGGATGGGCAAGCGGCAAAGGATGTACTCGGTGTTACCTTCACACCTTCAACCAACCATGATGTACGGCATCAGCATTAGAGGGCGGCAAATGCTTGGAGTCAGAGTACTAGTCGGGGCTTTAGCGGTTTTCGTGCAGGTCACGACGCTCGCCGCCGCATGCGATCAGACCATCATCATCTCCAACTGGAAATCCTGCGCCTTGGGCCCTCTTGGAACGACTGCTGGCATGTCTGACTGGAATGCAGTTCCTCAATGGGTACGAGACAACCAAATCAAGCCGTACTTCTTTGGAGATCCTCGGCTTCTCGCCGTACATGGTCTCTGCAATGCGAAATTCCATCGCGTGGTGCTGTGCTTGCCGGGATGGCAAGAGAGCAAAGATAAGGCTGCGTGCTGGTACATGATTTGCAGCGGGCACCAAGCTTCTCAAGGCTGATCGCAATCACTGCTTCGTGCAGCAAACCTTTCGAACGAACGCGTTACCCCAGGTCACGATGGCGTCATCCGGAATGGAACCGCTGGCCTTCAGTTTGGTCAACAGCGCCTCGGCGTCGTCAGGGGCAAACGTTCGGTCCAGCGTGATGGCAAACCAACCGTTACTTGCTAGGAACGCCGTGAGCGGAAGCGGCGAACCGCGAATGTATTGCTCGGTCTGGGGGTAATTGTTGAAGCTCTTCACCTGAACGAACTGCGAACCATAAGGCCCAGCACCAAACTCTGCGACCCAGACCCAAGAGCGCAACATGTAGCCGACCTTGTTTCCGATCCGGACATGGAACCACTTGCCGGTATCGTCCAGAATGGTAAGCGGGCTGCCATTCATGAAGGTCACAACGGTTTGCGAACCCGAAGAGGGGGCGGCCTTAAGCGGTGCTTGTCCTTTATAGTTCTGCACGCGGCCGCTCTTGGCAACTGGGATAGCGAGCGACGGCAATGGCTCTGCGGCGGTTGGCGGTAAGCTTGCCTGCGTTGATGGCTGTTGGGACGCAGCTTGGCCGGCTGGAGGCAGAGCGAGTGGTGCGATGCTTGGGAGAGGCGTGGTTGCGGTCTGAGCAGGAGGTGCTTCTCTCGGTTGCGCTCCGGTCATCGTAAGGTGATATTTCTCCATCTCGCTGCCGGAGAGATATCGGATGTCATCGCTGTTATAGGTAAGGGCGAGCTGGAGGATAGCAGGATCTACGCCCATCTCTGTCATGTAGGCCATGATATTGGCCGTCATCTGCTGAACGGCTGAAACGGCATCCGCAACATTCAGCGTTGTATCGTCTGAGAACGATGATTTATGGACACCTATGGCGCCCGGTTGGGCAAAACGTAGCGTGCCTCCCATGAAGGCGAGCGAACATGCCGAGGCGCATTCAAGGCCGCGAGCCTGCATGGTGATCAGATGCAGAGACCGAATAAGCCGGCCTAGCTCCATAGCTTTTGCGACGCTGCCACCGGAAGAATTGAAGGTCACTGCCTGCGTACTGCTAATCTGAGCAGAGGTAACGAACTTAGAAAGATCGTCCGTGCTCTCAAATTCACCATTCACTATGAGATAATGTAACCCGTTATCGGTCACCCCGGGCGTGTACGAAAGGGCTGCCAACGCTGGGCTGCCGTTCGCTGCCAATAAACTAAAAGCTGCCAGCAAGGCAGTGCCTCTATATTTTCCACCAGGCAAATTCGGCATAGCACTGAAGACCTAAGACTACCCGAGGCTATAGTGGGACATCGATAGGCGTTTCACAAGATGGGTGTGTTAACCAATTGGAATGATCGTTAAGGGCGAGTCCGGCTGATCTACCCCATCGAGACCTTCCTGCCATCTAATGTGTCCAACCCTTATGCTCTAGCTAGGTGAAGTGGCAGATTATTGCTAAGGTCCTGGAAGTCTAGATGTATTGAGCTTTCAATGCATTAGGAAAATAGTGGCGCACCCGACAGGATTCGAACCTGTGACCTTTGGAATCGGAATCCAACACTCTATCCAGCTGAGCTACGGGTGCATGCCGTGGCGGTTTGAATCGCCTGTCCGATGGCTGGTTCTTAGCCTAGGAAAGGCTTGGCTTCAATCGAGAAAATTCAGGAAAGCGTGAGATCGGACGTTTTGTTGGGATAAGGCCGCGGGCTTTGAGCGCGCGGCCTTGGTGTCATCGGCCGTTCCGGCTCATTCCTTCATCGCGCCGGGGCCGGGGATGGCTTTGGGCGGCACCTTGCCGAGGATGATCATGCCCAGCACCTCGTCCTTGGTGACGTCTTCGGTGCGGGCGTGGCCGACAACCTGGCCGTTCTTCATGACCGAGACGCGGTCGGCAAGGTCGAAGACGTCGTGGATGTCGTGGCTGATGAGGAAGATGCCGATGCCTTCCTTCTTCAGCTGCTTAATGAGCTCGCCGACCTGTGCGGTCTCCTGGGGGCCGAGTGCTGCGGTCGGCTCGTCCATGATCAGGATGCGGGCGTCGAAGAGAATGGCGCGGGCGATCGCCACCGACTGGCGCTGGCCGCCGGAAAGCGCCTTCACCGGCTCCTTGAAGCGCTTGAAGTTGGGGTTGAGGCGTCCCATCACTTCGCGTGCCTTGGCTTCCATCGCGACGTCGTCGAGCGTACCCCAACGGGTCTGCAGCTCGCGGCCAAGATAGAGGTTGGCGGCGGCGTCGACATTGTCGGCGACGGCGAGCGTCTGGTAGATCGTCTCGATGCCGTATTTCTTGGCGTCGCGCGGGGTGCGGATATCGGCGGGCTCGCCGTTGATCAGGATATCGCCGCTGTCGCGCTTGTAGGCGCCGGAGAGAATCTTGATCAGCGTCGATTTGCCGGCGCCGTTATGGCCGAGAAGGGCGACGACTTCGCCGGGGTAGAGGTCCACCGAGGCGTTGTCGACCGCGTGGATGCCGCCGAAGGAGATGGAAATGTTCTTCATTTCCACAAGCGGAGTGGTTTGATCCGTCATGGTTCAGAATTCCTTTTACTTGGCGCGCGAGCGGTAGACGATGTCGAGCCAGACGGCGACCACCAAGACCACCCCGACGACGACGTTTTGAATCGGTGTGTCGACATTGGCGAGCCCCATGCCCGATTGCAGCGACTGCATGACCAGCGCGCCAAGCATGGCGCCGGCGACCGTGCCGCTGCCGCCGGCGAGCGACGTGCCGCCGATGACTGCAGCAGCGATGGTGAAGAGTTCGTAGGTGGTTCCCTGTGAGTTCACAGCCGAATTGAGGCGAGCGGTCGAAATCGCGGCTGCGACGGCGGCGAGCAGGCCCATCAGCGCGAAGATCTTCACGATGACCCAGCGGGTCTTGATGCCGGCAAGCTCTGCCGCTTCCGGGTTGCCGCCGATCGCGAAGACATAACGGCCGAAGCGCAGGCGCGTCGCGATGAAAGTCATCACAATGCCGATGAGAACGGCGATGAGGACCGGCACCGCGATGCCATAGGGGATATCGAGGCCGTTCTCGGGCCACGTGATATTGTGCTCGGTGGCGTAGCGCTTGGCGATGCCGACCGGCCAGTCATAACTGTTGAAGAGATAGACGGTACCGAGGACGAGCAGGGAGCCGAGGCCGGCAAGGAAGTATTCCGCCCAGAGGGGGCGGCGCGGAAAGTGGAAGCGCTTTCTTTGCTGGCGTGAGCCGACGATGCCGACAATGATCAGCAGGCAGGAAATCACGCCGACCACCCAGCTCCAGGTGGCGCCGATCGAGCCGGTGGCGCCGCTGCCGCCCATGATGACGAAGGTGGAATCCATCGGCGCCACGGTCTGACCGCTGGTGACGTACCACGCAAGGCCGCGCCAGACGAGAAGGCCGCCAAGCGTCACGATGAAGGAGGGAACGTTCATGAAGGCGATGATCGCGCCCTGGAAGGTGCCGATGGCCGTGCCAATCGCCAGGCCGCAGAGGAGGGTGATGATCCACGTCCAGGAGCTGTCGAAGCCGAGATATTGCGGCAGCCATTTTGCCTGCATGACGCCCATGATCATGGCGACGAAACCGAGCACGGAGCCTACCGACAGGTCGATGTTGCGCGTGACGATGACCAGTACCATGCCCGTGGCGAGAACCGCGATTTCGCAGGTCTGCACCGAAAGGTTCCAAAGGTTTCTCGCCGTCAGAAATTCCCGACCGTCGAAGACCCTGAGATAGAGATCGAAGCCGATCCAGATGATCAGTAGCGCTCCTATCATGCCGAGCAGGCGGGTATCGATTTCCGTGGCGCGCAGAAACCGGGTGATCGCGCCGGCATCCGCGTTCCTAGGCCCGCTCGATGTGGTGGACTGTGTCATGTCGGCCATCGCTTTGCCGTTCTCCCTCTGTCGGGCGCGGCCGGCGACGCATTCTGGCAATCGCTGGCAATCGCGCCAATCTCAAAAATGTCTGCCATCGCCTGCAACCCGGCCTTTATCCCGGTCCCGCTGGCCGCCGTCCGACGGACCAAGGGATGCGGCTGCATACCACACTGCGGGGAAGCTCCGCCTCCAGCTGCAAGGGAGGGTTGTCTGCTTCCAATCCGCATTCGACGCCGCAACGGTGTGCCGCTGCGGCGTCGCTCTTTCGATGAGTAAGCTCGTTCTAAAGTCGGTTTATTTGCAGGCCGCGACAGCGCCTGCCTTGACACCCTGGCAGGCTTCAGCCTTGGAAATCCAGCCGGCGTCGATGACGACGTTCAGATTGTCCTTGGTGATAGCAACCGGGGTCAGGAAGACCGACTTCATGGCGACGTGCTTCGGGCCGCCGTTGAAGGTCTGAACGCCGGAGATCTCGTCGAGCTTCTTGCCCTTGGCGAGGTCGATGGCGATTTCAGCGGCGCGCTTGCCGAGTTCGCGCGAGTCCTTCCAGATGGAAACGGTCTGCGTGCCAAGCGCGATGCGGTTCAAGGCTGCCTTGTCGGCATCCTGGCCCGAAACCGGAACGGAACCGGCAAGGCCCTGGGCGTCGAGAGCGGCAACAGCGCCGCCGGCGGTGCCGTCGTTGGAGGCGACGACCGCGTCAACCTTGTTGTTGTTGGCGGTCAGGAACTGCTCCATGTTGCGCTGCGCATTCTGCGGCAGCCAGCCGTCCGTATAGGCTTCGCCGACGTTCTTGATCTTGCCGGCGTCGATGGAAGGCTTCAGCACTTCCATCTGGCCGGAGAAGAGGAAGTCGGCGTTCGGATCGGACGACGAGCCCTTGATGAAGACGTAGTTGCCAGCCGGCTTTGCCTTCAGGACTTCGCGAGCCTGCATGCGGCCCACTTCCTTGTTGTCGAAGGTGATGTAGAAGGCTGCCGGATTTTCGATCAGGCGGTCATAGCCGACAACCGGAATGCCTTCGTCGGCAGCCTTTTCGACGGCCGGGCCGATGGCATCGGAATCCTGGGCGAGAATGATGAGGGCGTTGGCACCCTGCGAAATCAGCGACTCGACGTCGGTCAGCTGCTTGGAAGCGGACGACTGGGCGTCGGCGGAAATGTATTTGGCCCCGACGGCTGCCAGAGCCTTCTTGATGGCTGCCTCATCGGTCTTCCAACGTTCTTCCTGGAAATTCGACCAGGAAACGCCGACGACGAGATCCTTGGCGAAGGCGGTCGTCTGCATGGTCAAAACGATGGCCGCGCCCGCAGCCAGCTTGATGAAAGCTTTCATGTGATCCTCCCGAGTGAATGCGACCGCACGTATCCTTAACTCCCGTCGGCCGCGGCGAAATGCTGACAAGAAAAGTCTTGGACTTTTTTCTCGACAGTCGAGAAATTTAGTGTCAGAGATTTTTTCAGCTGTCAACACCCGCGCCGCTAGGTTTAATCGGTCGTCCGAAAAAGCTATCAGGGGCTGCGCAGGAGGAGGGTTGAATGAGCAGGGAGTTTGCCGATGCTGGCCAAATCGAGCACCGAATTGGTCCGTCAGAAGAACAGCGCCTTGGTCTTGTCGGCGCTGCGCCGGCACGGCCCGCTCGCCCATACCGAGCTCTCTGATTTCACCAGGCTCTCTTCCGCGACCGTATCGGTCATCACTGCCGATCTCGAGCGGGCGCAGATCATCGAAAAGGCGGAGCAGCAGCCGACCAGCGGCCGCGGGCGGCCGCGTGTTTTGTTTTCGCAGCGGCGCGATTGCGGCTATCTCATCGTCGTCGTCATCTCGTCTGATGCCGTGCAATATTCTCTCGTCGATTATACCGGCCGCCTCATCGACCGCTTTACCGAGGATAGGCAGCAGAACGTTGCGGGCGTCGAGCGCTTCGTGGCAGCCTTGCGCGATGCCTTGAACCGCATTGTCTCCCGATCGCGATTGCCGCGCGACAAGGTGCTGATGATCTCGATCAGCAGCAAGGGGCTCGTCGATACTTCAGCGCCGGTGCTGCGCTGGTCTCCGATCTTCGGGCGCGACGAGATCGATTTCGCTGACGTGCTGCGCGATGAATGGCCTGCGCAAGTCATTCTCGGCAACGAAACCCTGCTTGTGGCTGCAGCGCTTGGGCGGCAGGAGGAAATCAACACCCGCGGCGACTTCCGCTCGCTGGCGGCGCTGTCGCTCGGCCATAGTATCGGGCTTGGCATCGTGCGCCGGGAACAGGAAGGCGGCCATCATATATCGGCGCCCAATTTCGGGCATATGATGCATGTGCCCGGCGGCGGTCTTTGTCGCTGCGGCGCGCGGGGATGTATCGAGGCTTATGCTGGTTTCTACGCGATGCTGCGGACGGCCTTCGACGTGCCGCTGGACACGATCCCGGCGAAGTTCGTGCCGATTGCCGAGCTCGACAAGATCGCTACGAGTGCGCGCCAGGGCGGGCGCCGCAACGTACTGGCCTTCCGCCAGGCGGGCCTGGCGCTCGGCAATGGCCTTTCGCGTGTCTTGAGTCTGCACGAGCGGATGCCGATCGTCATCACCGGTCCTGGCGTGAGGTACTACGATCTGCTGATCGAGGGCATAACCGAGGGCCTGGCGGAATCGCATGTCGTGCGCATGGAGGGCATGCCGGAGCTGCGCGTCATCGCCGACGAGCCGACGCTCGTTTTCGAAGGGCATCTGAACCGCGCATTTTCGATCATCGACAATGACATCGTGAAGAGGGGAGCCTCGGTCGTCGAGCTGCGCGACCAGGCGGGTTGAGAGGCGAGGGCGCCGCAAGCTGTGGCCCTGCGCTTGGCCGCAGGATTGTCATCTCAATCAATCCGCCAAGCCCAAAGGCTGTTCGTCTTCGCGGACCTGAAGAATACGGTCGATCAGCCCCCATTCCAGAGCCTCTTCCGCCGTCATGAAGTGATCGCGGTCCATGGCGCGTTCGAACTCCTCATAGGAGCGTCCGCAATGCTCGGCATAAAGCCGCGTCATGCGATGCTTCGTTCGCCTCATTTCTTCGGCGTGGATAAAGATGTCCGATGCCTGTCCTTGGAAACCGCCCAATGGCTGGTGAATATGGATGCTGGCATTTGGAAGCGCAGTGCGCTCACCCGGCTGACCAGACATCAAGAGGAAGGAGCCCATCGAACGGGCCGTTCCCATGCAAAGCGTATGCACCGGCGCACGAACGTAACGCATGGTGTCATACATCGCGAGACCGCTGGTTACGACGCCACCGGGCGAATTGATATAAAGGTGGATCGGTCTCTTGGGATTTTCGGCCTCGAGAAACAGCAGTTGCGCGCAGACGAGGGCCGAGACGTCGTCGTTCACCTCACCATTCAGGAAGATGATTCTCTCGCGTAGCAGGCGGGAGTAGATGTCGAAAGATCGCTCTCCTCTGCTAGACTGCTCAACGACCATAGGGACGAGTTGCATCGCTTCGCGCATCGGCGAACTCCCATATTCTTGAGATTTGATGTGTAGCCGATGCCGTCAGGCGGCGCGCATGATGGTCAGGCTGTTATTGTTTGCTGCAGTTCTTTCCGTTTCGCGAAGCCGAACGTCATCGAGCTCGTGGATGATCCGCAGGCTGGTGCCGCCGTTTGCATTCGAAGATATTTTGAAAGTCACGGTGCTTTCGAGGAAGGGCGCTGCATCGTCCCGCAGCCTGTAGGTGACTTCCTTGCCCGGCGTGACCGATATGGCCTCGGGATTGGCCAAGGCCTCCTGCGGCAGCCAGTTTTCACGAAGCTCAGGGGTGCTGATTGCACGCCAAACTTTTTGCGGCGGTTCGTCGAGCTGGTATTCCAGCTCGATGCCGTTCTTTCGCTCGGGGATCTTGGGATTGTTCATTGATCCATATCCTTCAGCAACACCTTGAGAGCTTCGATGCGGGCGGGCCAATATGCGCGGTATTTCGCCAGCCATTGGGCGATGAGGGCAAGCCCTTCCGGATCGACTTCGTAGTTCACGAAACGCCCCTGTCGTTCTTCCCTGACCAGCCCGGCGCTCCGCAGAACTGCGAGATGCTGGGACATGGCCGGCTGGCTGATGTCGATACCGTCTCGCAGGGCGCTGGCATTCATGCCGCCTGTCGCCAGCTTCTCGAAGATGGCGCGGCGGGTCGGATCGGCCAAAGCCCGGAATATCTCATTCTCTACCATGACAACAGATAAGCATGTACTTATGTGATTCGCAAGAGGTTTTTATCGAAGCCTCTTCGTGAGCTCTGGATCGCGCCAAAGAAAAAGTCCGCCGCGAATGGAGATCGCGGCGGACTTTTGGGAGGATCGCATTCCTGGAGGAATGGAGACGGCTCAGTTAATCTTGACGAGGCGGCCTTCCTTGACCGACTGCAAGGCGGCATCCGCCAGCTTCAGTGCAGCAAGACCATCGGCGCCCGATGGTGTGATGGTGGCGCCCTCTTCGATCGCGGCGATGAAGCTTGCGATCTCGTTGGCATAGGCTTCGGTGTAGCGCGTCATGAAGAAATCATGCAGCGGCGGGCGGGTGTAGCCATCGCCGTTGGCGACTTCGATGGAGAAGGGGCGTTGGTTTTCAGCCGAAACCAGACCCTTCGAGCCATGGATTTCGATCCGCTGATCGTAGCCGTAGGTGGCGCGGCGCGAATTGGAGATGATCGCCTGCTTGCCCGATGCCGTCTGGAGGATGACCGAAACGCTGTCGTAATCGCCGGCTTCGCCGATTGCCTTGTCGACCAGAACTGCGGCAGTTGCAGTGACGGCAACCGGTTCTTCGCCGAGCAGGAAGCGCGCCATGTCGAAATCATGGATCGTCATGTCGCGGAAGATGCCGCCGGAGCGCTTGATGTAATCGACCGGCGGGGCGCCCGGATCGCGCGAGGTGATCGTCACCATTTCGACCGTGCCGATGCGGCCTTCGTCGATGGCTTTCTTGACAGCCATGAAATGTGGGTCGAAGCGGCGGTTGAAGCCGACCATCAGCTTGCCCTTGGTCTCATTGACGACCTTGATGCAGGCCTGGACGCGCGCGACGTCGAGATCGACAGGCTTTTCGCAGAAGATGGCCTTACCGGCGCGGGAGAAGCGCTCGATCAGATCGGCATGGGTATCCGTCGGCGTGCAGATGACGACGGCATCGATATCCTTGGCGGCTTCGATCGCTTCGATGGTGCGGACTTCGCAGCCATAGGCGGACGCGATTGCTTCCGCAGCCGCCGGAAAGGCATCCGCGACGGCGACGAGCTTGGCGTTGGCATCGCCGCTGACGGCTTTCGCATGCACTTTGCCGATGCGTCCGGCGCCGAGCAGACCAAATCTGACAGTCATTATTACCTCCCTGAATTCGGAATAAATGGACCGAATATCAATTGCTATGGAATTTTCATTCCATCTTCCGGCGGCGGCGTCAAGCCGCCTGGACTTCACAATTCTGAAAAATTCCGGCTCTCGGCTTAGCCGAAATCCGGACGTGAAACCTTATTTTATGCGGACGACTTCACAATTTTCCTGAGGATGCGCTAAAGACATGTCTTCTTAAACAGGCAAAAGTGACCCATGCAACTGATCGATCCCAGCCATCCCATCTACAAGCCGCTTTGGGTGCGCATTCTCATCGTGGCTGTCTGCTTTGGCTGGGCAGCCGTCGAAACGCTGGGCTCGCAGCCGTTCTGGGCAATGCTGTCCGGGGCGCTCGGCGCCTATTCGGCGTGGATGCTGCTCTTGAATTTCAAGCCGCAACCGCCCGCGGCGACTAGCGATGCGCCAGTGCAGGACGATGCTGCCGAGGATGATGAGCCGCCCTCCGAAGACAAGAAATAATCATCGTCTGAGGCGGCGTATGGCTTCGTCGATCAGCTGATTGGCGAGCGTCATGCGGATTGTCGCCTGTTCGCGGAAGAGGGCTGCGACGCTGTCGGGGTGATTGGCCTTGGCAAAACTGCGGCGTTTTTCCTGCAGGGCTTCGCGCGTGAGGTCAGAGGTGATTGCGAGCTCAGTGGCGACTTCTTCCCGCGATGTTCGTGCCAGATGCTCGGGCATGACCGGCAGTACCGGTTCTTGCGGAGCGGGTTCGGGTTCCGGCAGAATGTTAGGGTCGCCGAGATTGTCGCGGTAGGCTTCGTCTGGCCGATGGGCGTCCGGCGTCTCACCGCCCAACACAGTTGCGGCAAAGCTGACGTTCAGGCCGCGGATGCGGTGCGCGGCTTCTTCCTGTTCCGCAGGCTCCTCTTCGCTATCGAGGCGATCGAGCACGGATTGAAACAATGATTGCTTGAACAGCATGCGTGGCCTCCACGCCAAGCTTCATAGGAGCGCAAGTTGGCGTGGAGCTTATGGCGGCAACGGTCCTTCGTTCATGTCGGCGAGAGATGCCGGCTCTCTTCCAGGATCATGTCATGCAGCAGCCGCGCGCTCGGCGGCATGGCGCGTTCGCGGGCGGTGATGAGACTGTAGGGCCTGACGTCGATATCGAAATCGATCGGCAGGATGGAGGATTCGCCTGCCTGGGACGTCTGCCCGCAGATGAATTGCGCCATGTCGAGCGCAATAGGCGCGATCGCGTCCGTCTTGCAGACCACCGCCAGCGTCAGCAGCAAGGATGAAGTGTTGACGACATTTTCCGGCAGGGGCACGCCAGCAGCGAGGAAAATGTCTTCCACCTTGCGGCGAAGCAATGTGCCCGGCGGTTGGAATACCCAGTCGTAACCGGCCAGATCGTGCAGGCTGGCTACACCTCTTTCAAGCAGTGGATGGCCGTTGCGGACCACCAGGCAGGCCTTTTCGACACCGATCTCATGGGCCGTGAACAGACGCGGATCGAGATCGTCCGGGATGCGGCTGATGATGAAGTCATGGCGGGCCGCCAGCAGCTCGCGCGCGAGCACATTGCTGTTCTCGACTTCGATATTGATCTCTATGCCGGGATAGGTGCGCGTCACGCGCTGGATCGCCGGGACGACAAGGCTGATTGCCGGCGCGGTCACCGCCCCCAGAAAGACCGAGCCACCCCTGCCGGTTCGCAAGGCGCCAAGCTCCCGGCCTGCCTCGCGCAGCTCCAGTAGGATCTTGCGTGCCCGCTTGGCCAAAGCGAGCCCGAAAGGGGTCAAAACGACGCCCCTGGCAACACGCTCGTAAAGCGGGCTTTTGACAATCGACTCCATTTCTGAGAGCATGCGTGAAGCCGCAGGTTGTGACATGTTCATGGACTCAGCGGCCGCGGAAATTTGCCCGTGATCCTCGATCGTGACGATCATCCGCAGGTGATTGAGCTTCAAACCGGCTTTCAACAACGCGTCGTCGCGAAAATTATCGGAATGAATCTCGATGCCTTCGCTCAAATAATCGTTATATATTTTCTCCATAACGGCCATTTTTCCCCTTCGCCGGCAAAAAAGTACTATTTTTTAACATTATACCAAAGTTGGTATATGTTTAGCCAGTTATTCTATTTGACAGTTATACGAAATCGTACGAGTTTGCCGATTGTGGGCTGGGTACAGCTCATAAACCGTGAGAGCGTGGAGGAGACCTACTTCGTTTCTCACAATTAGAAGTAAATCATTCCATCTACGGAACCTGCCGCAGTTTCGGGCGGGCATTTTTTGTCCGCCGCATTTAACAACAAGGGAGAGAGTAATGAAATCCATTATCTCATTGATGGCCGGCGCTGCGTTCGGCGTCGCTACGCTGGTGGTACCTGCCTTCGCGGCGGATAAGGGCACGGTAGGCATCGCCATGCCGACCAAGGCTTCGGCGCGCTGGATCGATGACGGCAACAACATCGTCAAGCAGCTCCAGGCTGCTGGTTACGGCACCGACCTTCAGTATGGCGACGACGATATCCCGAACCAGCTCTCGCAGATCGAGAACATGGTCACCAAGGGCGATAAGGTCCTCGTCATCGCTTCGATCGACGGCACCACGCTGTCCGACGTCCTGCAGAAGGCTCACGATGCCGGCATCAAGGTCATCGCCTATGACCGCCTAATCCGCAACAGCGGCAACGTCGACTATTATGCGACGTTCGACAACTTCAAGGTCGGCGTTCTGCAGGCAAACTCGATCGTCGACGCCCTCGGCCTCAAGGACGGCAAGGGCCCGTTCAACATCGAGCTGTTCGGCGGTTCTCCGGACGACAACAACGCCTTCTTCTTCTATGACGGCGCAATGTCGGTCCTGAAGCCCTACATCGACAGCGGCAAGCTGGTCGTAAAGTCCGGCCAGATGGGCATGGATAAGGTCGGTACGCTGCGTTGGGATCCGGCAACGGCCCAGGCCCGCATGGACAACCTGCTGTCGGCCTACTACACCGACAGCCACGTCGACGCCGTTCTGTCTCCGTATGACGGCCTATCGATCGGCATCCTCTCCGCGCTCAAGGGCGTCGGCTACGGTTCCGGCGGCGTAAAGCTCCCGATCGTTACCGGTCAGGACTCCGAAATCCCGTCGGTGAAGTCGATCATCGCTGGCGAGCAGCACTCGACGATCTTCAAGGACACCCGTGACCTCGCAAAGGTCACAGTCGGCATGGTCAACGCGCTGATGGAAGGCAAGACGCCCGAAGTCAACGACACGAAGACCTACGACAACGGTGTCAAGGTTGTTCCGTCCTACCTGCTGACCCCGGTCGCAGTCGACAAGACCAACTACGAGAAGGTTCTCGTCGAGGGCGGTTACTACAAGGCTGATCAGCTGAAGTAATCTTCCGACGTAGCGGTCAGGGCTCGCTCAATGCGAGCCCTGGCTTTGATATTTAAGACGATCGCGCGGTCTGCTATGTTTGATCGCGGCGTTGGATACGGACAATGGACAATACCATTCTCGAAATGCGGAACATAACCAAGTCGTTCCCCGGTGTGAACGCCTTGGAAAATGTGAATTTGAAAGTCCGTCAGGGCGAGATTCATGCTTTGGTCGGCGAAAACGGAGCCGGCAAATCCACCCTCATGAAGGTGCTGTCGGGCGTCTACCCGGCCGGCACGTACGACGGCGATATCTATTACGATGGCGCGGTTCGTCAGTTCAAGACCATCAGGGATTCCGAAGATATCGGCATCATCATCATTCACCAGGAGCTGGCGCTCGTTCCGCTTCTGTCGATCGCCGAAAACATCTTCCTCGGCAACGAGGTCGTCGCCAATGGCATGATCAATTGGCAGGAAACCTTCAGCCGAACCAAACAGCTTCTTTCCAAAGTGGGCCTCAAGGAATCTCCGAACACGCTCGTGACCGACATCGGTGTCGGCAAGCAGCAGCTCGTCGAGATCGCCAAGGCTCTATCGAAGAGCGTCAAGCTACTCATTCTCGACGAGCCGACGGCATCGCTGAACGAAAACGATTCCGATGCGCTGCTCAATCTCCTCATGGAGTTCCGCAATCAAGGCATCACCTCGATCATCATCACGCACAAGCTCAACGAAGTGCGGAAGGTGGCCGACCAGATCACTGTGTTGCGCGACGGCATGACGGTGAAGGCGCTGGACTGTCATGAGGAAGAGATCAGCGAAGACATCATCATTCGCAACATGGTCGGCCGTGAGCTGGCGGATCGCTATCCGCCGCGCTCGGTGCCGATCGGCGAGACGATCTTCCAAGTGAAGAACTGGAATGCCTTCCACCAGCAGCATCGCGATCGTCAGGTGCTGCACGATATCAACATCAATGTGCGCAAGGGCGAGGTGGTCGGCATTGCCGGCCTGATGGGCGCAGGCCGCACCGAGTTCGCCATGAGCGTCTTCGGCAAGTCCTATGGCCACAAGATCAGCGGCGAAGTCTTCCTTGACGGCAAGCTGGTCGATACCAGCACGGTGCGCAAGGCGATCGATGCCGGTCTTGCCTATGTGACCGAGGACCGCAAGCAGCTTGGCCTGGTTCTGACCAACAGCATCCTGCACAACACGACGCTTGCCAATCTGCTTGGCGTTTCCAAGGCGACCGTCATTGATGACGTCCGGGAACTGCAGGTGGCGACGAACTATCGTTCCAAGCTGCGCATCCGTTCGGCCGGCGTCTTCCAGGAAGCGGGCAATCTTTCCGGCGGCAACCAGCAGAAGGTAGTGCTGTCGAAATGGCTGTTCTCAGATCCGGAAGTGCTGATCCTCGATGAGCCGACGCGCGGTATCGACGTCGGCGCCAAATACGAAATCTATTCCATCATCAACCAGCTTGCCGCCGACGGAAAGGGCGTTCTGATGATTTCATCGGAAATGCCCGAGCTTCTCGGCACCTGCGACCGCATCTACGTCATGAACGAAGGTCGCATCGTCGCCGAACTGCCGAAGGCAGAGGCAAGCCAGGAGAGCATCATGCGCGCTATCATGCGCTCAGGGGAGAAACAACAATGAGTTCGGCCAACCCAGCCACAGAAAGCAGCCACGTGGTTTCCATCGGCGACCACATCCGCAACAACATCCGCGAATACGGCATGTTGATCGCGCTCGTGGTCATCATGTTGCTGTTCCAGTACCTGACGAACGGCGTTCTGTTCAGGCCGCAGAACCTGACCAACATCGTGCTGCAGAACTCGTTCATCGTCATCATGGCGCTCGGCATGCTGCTTGTTATTGTGGCCGGCCATATCGATCTTTCCGTCGGCTCCGTCGTCGGTTTCGTCGGCGCGGTCGCCGGCGTTCTTGTCGTGCAAATGCATATGAATCTCGCACTCGCGACGGTCATTTGTCTGCTGATGGGTGCCGCGGTCGGCGCCTGGCATGGATATTTCATCGCCTATCACCGCATTCCGTCATTCATCGTGACATTGTCGGGCATGCTGGTTTTCCGCGGCCTGACCTATACCATCATCAATACGACCGGCAACGGCAGCAGCATCGGTCCGTTCCCGCCGGCGTTCCAGATCGTCGCAACGGGCTTCATTCCGGATTTCGTCGATATGGGCGGTATCCATTCGACATCGATGTTGCTGACGGTCGCCATCCCGATCATCATGTTCTTCCTGTCATGGCGTCGCCGCAGTGTGAACGAGAAGCACGGTATCGATGTCGAGCCGTTCAGCTTCTTCGTCGCCCAGAATCTGGTGGTTGCTGCCGCCGCCATCTTTATCGGCTACCAGATCTCCTCCTACAGGGGCTTGCCGAACGTTCTGGTTCTCATGCTGCTTTTGATCGCGCTCTACAGCTTCGCCACACAGCGCACCACGATCGGCCGTCGCATCTATGCCATGGGCGGCAATGAGAAGGCGACGAAGCTTTCGGGTATCGATACCCGCCGTCTGACCTTCTACACCTTCATCAACATGGGCATCCTGGCGAGCATCGCCGGCATCATCATCGCGACGCGCCTGAATTCGGCAACCGCAAAGGGCGGTGACGGCCTCGAACTCGACGTCATCGCGGCCTGCTTCATCGGCGGCGCTTCGGCCTCCGGCGGCGTCGGCAAGGTAACGGGTGCCGTCATCGGCGCCTTGATCATGGGTGTCTTGAACCAGGGTATGTCAATCCTCGGCTACCAGACGGACTCCCAGAAGATGATCAAGGGTGCGGTGCTGCTCGCTGCCGTGTTCATCGACGTCTACAACAAGAACAAGGGTTGATCGTCTAGCGATCAACTCAGCTTTTAAAACCAAATCCATGACAGAGTCCGGCTCTCGCTGAGAGCCGGAACGGTAGAACGCATCCGATCTCTGTCTGTTAGGAAAGGATGAAAGACATGCTCATCTCGCAGATCAAGGGTTCGAACGGCGAGATCGTCGTTGCGGTCCGCAATGGACCCGGCGAAGCTGCCAAGGCCGTCGTCAATGGCGGCAGCGTCTACAAGCTTGCGATCGAAGCCGCCGATAGCGGCAAGTCGCTGGCATCGGTCATCGAGTCCCATGGTCTCGGCGAGTCAATCGATCTCGAAAAAGCCTATGCCGAAGGCCACTTCCTGCCGCCAATCACGCATCCCGACGCAGCTCATCTGCACCTGACAGGCACCGGCCTGACGCATCTTGGCTCCGCTGCCACGCGCGATTCCATGCACAAGAAGACGACGGAAGCTGCCGAGGAGACGCTGACCGACTCCATGAAGATGTTCAAGATGGGCATCGAGGGCGGCAAGCCGAAGGCGGGCGAGAAGGGCGTACAGCCAGAGTGGTTCTACAAGGGCAATGGCTACGGCGCTGCGGCCCCGGGTGCGGCACTCGTGTCTCCATCCTTCGCGCTCGACGGTGGCGAAGAGCCCGAAATGGCCGGTGTCTACGTCATTGCCAAGGATGGCACGCCGTTCCGTATCGGCTTTGCACTCTCGAACGAATTTTCCGATCACGTCACCGAGCGGATCAACTATCTCTATCTCGCCCATTCCAAGCTCCGTCCGGCAAGCTTCGGCCCGGAAATCCGCGTTGGTGTGGCGCCGGAAGATATTCGCGGCACGTCGCGCATCAAGCGCGGCGACAAGGTAATCTTCGAAAAGCCGTTCCTATCGGGCGAAGCGAACATGTCGCACACCTTTGCGAACCTTGAATATCACCACTTCAAGTACGGTATCTTCCGTGTTCCCGGCGATGTGCATGTGCACATGTTCGGCACGGCGACGCTTTCCTTCGCGGAAGGCATCAAGCCCGAAGTCGGCGACGTCTTTGAAATCGAAGTTGGCGAATTCGGCCTGCCGCTGCGCAATCCGCTGGCGATCGATGCCGAGGAAGAAGTGGCTGTTCGCCAGCTGTAATGCATCGAGCCCGGCCGCAAGGGATCGGCCGGGCATTTCCAATACGATCCAGGAAGGCATGACGCCATGACCATTCATCAGAACTTGATCGCCGGGGAGTGGACGGGGACGAACGGCACCGAGAACATCAACCCGTCGGATACGAACGAGGTCGTCGGCCTCTATGCGAGCGCAAGCGCGCAGGATGTCACGGATGCGATCGCTGCCGCCAAGGCCGCTTTTCCAGCATGGTCGCGTTCTGGTATTCTGGAGCGCCACACGATCCTGAAGAAGGCCGGCGACGAGATCCTGGCACGCAAGGATGAACTCGGCGCGCTGCTCGCCCGCGAAGAGGGCAAGACGCTGCCGGAAGCGATCGGTGAGACCATCCGCGCCGCGCAGATCTTCGAATTCTTCGCCGGCGAGGCGCTGCGCCTGGCAGGCGAGGTGCTTCCTTCCGTGCGCCCGAACATCGGCGTCGAGATCACCCGCGAGCCGCTCGGCGTCATCGGCGTTATCACCCCCTGGAACTTCCCGATCGCCATTCCTGCATGGAAGATCGCGCCGGCGCTCTGCTACGGCAACACCATCGTCTTCAAACCGGCCGATCTCGTGCCCGGCTGCTCGTGGGCAATCGTTGATATTCTGAACCGCGCCGGTCTGCCGAAGGGTGTGTTGAACCTCGTCATGGGCAAGGGCTCGGTCGTCGGTCAAGCTATGCTCGACAGCCCGGTTCTTTCGGGTATCACCTTCACCGGCTCGGTCGGCACCGGCAAGCGCGTCGCGCTTTCCTCCGTCGAGCACGGTCGTAAGTACCAGCTCGAAATGGGCGGCAAGAACCCGATGGTCGTGCTTGACGATGCTGATCTGACGGTCGCCGTCGAAGCGGCTGCCAATTCCGCCTTCTTCTCGACCGGCCAGCGCTGCACAGCCTCGTCGCGCCTGATCGTCACCGAAGGCATTCACGACAGGTTCGTGGCGGCGCTGACGGAAAAGCTGAAGACGCTCAACGTCGATAACGCCATGAAGTCCGGCACGCATATCGGCCCCGTCGTCGATGCCAAGCAGCTGAAGACGGATACGGATTATATCGAGATTGGGAAACAGGAAGGCGCCAAGCTTGCCTTCGGCGGCGAACTCGTCAGCCGCGACACACCCGGCTTCTATCTGCAGCCGACGCTGTTCACCGAAGCGACGAACCTGATGCGCATCAGCCGCGAAGAGATCTTCGGCCCGGTTGCTTCCGTCATCCGCGTCAAGGATTACGAAGAAGCTTTGGCAACAGCCAACGACACGCCGTTCGGCCTGTCCTCGGGCATTGCCACGACGAGCCTGAAGCATGCGACGCATTTCAAGCGCAATGCGGAAGCGGGTATGGTGATGGTCAACCTACCGACGGCCGGCGTCGACTTCCACGTGCCGTTCGGCGGCCGCAAGGGCTCGTCCTTCGGTCCGCGCGAGCAGGGCAAATATGCCGCTGAATTCTTCACCACCGTCAAGACGGCTTACACGCTCGCCTGATCATCGATTTCAAAGTCCAGGCGCGAACGAGGCGGCCTGGGCGACGCAAAGGGTACTGAGACATGAAAAAGAAAGCTGAATGGCCGCGCAAGCTGCGCTCCTACGATTGGTTCGGCGGCACCGGCAAGAATGCGATCATGCATCGCTCCTGGATGAAGAACCAGGGCCTGCCGGCCGATACGTTCGACGGACGTCCGATCATCGGCATCTGTAACACCTGGTCGGAACTGACGCCCTGCAACGCGCATCTGCGCGATCTTGCAGAGCGTGTGAAGCGCGGTGTCTACGAGGCGGGCGGTTTCCCCGTGGAATTCCCGGTCTTCTCCGTCGGCGAAAGCACGCTGCGCCCGACGGCCATGATGTTCCGTAACCTCGCTGCCATGGACGTCGAAGAAGCGATCCGCGGCAATCCGGTCGATGGCGTCGTGCTGCTCGGCGGTTGCGACAAGACCACGCCGAGCCTGCTGATGGGCGCCGCTTCCGTCGACATTCCGGTCATCCTCGTTTCCGGCGGCCCGATGCTGAACGGCAAGTGGCGCGGCAAGGATGTCGGCTCCGGCACGGCAATCTGGCAGTTCTCGGAAATGGTTAAATCCGGCGAGATGTCGCTGGATGAATTCATGGATGCGGAACAGGGCATGGCTCGCTCGGCCGGTAGCTGCATGACGATGGGTACGGCCTCCACCATGGCGTCTATGGCCGAAGCGCTCGGCATGACCTTGCCCGGCAATGCCGCCATTCCGGCTGTCGATGCGCGCCGTCGTGTTATCTCGCAACTGTCAGGCCGCCGCATCGTCGACATGGTCAAGGAAGACCTGAAACCATCGGACATTCTGACCAAGGAAGCATTCGAGAACGCGATCCGCGTCAACGGCGCCGTCGGCGGCTCGACCAACGCCGTTCTGCACCTCCTCGCGCTCGCGGGCCGCATCGGCGTCGACCTGTCGCTTGACGATTGGGATCGTCTGGGCCGCGAAGTGCCGACCATCGTCAACCTGCAGCCTTCGGGCAAGCACCTGATGGAAGAGTTCTACTATGCCGGCGGTCTGCCCGTCGTCATCAAGGCAGTCGGCGAGATGGGCCTGCTGCATAAGGACGCCATCACGGTCACGGGCGACACGATCTGGGCAGGCGTCAAGGATGTCGTCAACTACAATGACGACGTTATCGTTCCGCGCGAAAAGGCGCTGACGCAGTCGGGCGGTATCGCTGTCCTGCGTGGCAATCTCGCGCCGAAGGGTGCCGTCTTGAAGCCATCGGCCGCTTCGCCGCATCTGATGCAGCACAAGGGCCGCGCCGTTGTCTTCGAAAGCATCGAGGACTATCACGCCCGCATCAACCGTGACGATCTCGACATCGACGAGAACTGCATCATGGTGCTGAAGTATTGCGGTCCGAAGGGTTATCCGGGCATGGCCGAAGTCGGCAACATGGGCCTGCCGCCGAAGGTGCTGAAGAAGGGCATCACCGACATGATCCGCATCTCCGATGCGCGCATGTCCGGCACGGCCTACGGCACCGTCATCCTGCACACGGCTCCGGAAGCTGCCGATGGCGGCCCGCTGGCGCTGGTGCAGAACGGTGACATCATCGCCGTCGACGTTCCCGCCCGTACCATCCAGCTTGAGGTTTCGGATGAGGAACTGGCAAAGCGCCGCGCCGCCTGGGTTTCCCCGGTCAAGCCGCTCACCGGCGGTTACGGCGGTCTCTATGTGAAGTCGGTCATGCAGGCCGACACCGGCGCCGACCTGGACTTCCTCGTCGGCCCGCGCGGCTCGGAAATCCCGAACAATCGCGACAGCCACTAAGATTTGTGTTTTGAATTAAGAAAGGGGGCGGGGCGAAAGTTCCGCCCCTTTTTCTTCTGTGAGCCGCTAACTCTGGCTCTGGCTTTGACTCTGCCCTTGGGTCGCGACTGTTACCTTGACCATAAGGGTTTCGCCCGGCGTGCCGATCCGCATGCCGGACACGGGAGCCGCGTCGCGATAGCAGAGGCCGGTTGCGATGCGGACGTAGCGGGCGTCGGGGCAGACGTCGTTGGCCGGATCGAAGCCGACCCAGCCAAGGCCGGCAATATGCGCCTCTGCCCAGGCATGGGTAGCAGCCTGCTCGTTCTTGCCTTCCATCATCAGGTAGCCGGAGACGTAACGGGCAGGGATCTGCAATGCACGGGCGCCGGCTAGAAAGATGTGCGCATGGTCCTGGCAGACGCCGCTCTTTGCCTCCAGTGCCTGTTCCGCCGTTGTCTCCGTATTGCTGGTGCCTGGCTTGTATTCCACGGTCTCGTGGATCGCTTTCATCAGCGCATGCATCTTGCCGAGTTCGTTGTCGCCTGAAACGCTGCGCAGCAGTTCCTTCGTCAGCTTACCCGCCTTGGTGCGCGGCGATTCCCGCAGGAAGAGCCAGAGTGGGCTGAAGCCCTGATGCGGCCCGACAACGCCGTTGAGGTCCTGCGTCTCGACTTCGCCTGAGGCAATGATCTTCGTTGCGTCCTGCTGCCCGTCGAGGGAAACCAGCGTGGCGCGATTGCCGAACTGGTCGTCATATTCCACTTCCGGCTTGGCGCCTTCGACCGAGAGCTTCCAGTCGATAACCGTCTGTCCCACGCCCGTCAGCGGCGTCAGGTGAAGCCGCTGCAGGGAAAACTGCGCCGGCTCGTCGTAGCGATATTCCGTGATATGGCTGATCGTCAGTCTCATGATATCGCCCGCCTATTCGTAGAACCGGTAGCCGTCGGAGATCTCGGCGCCCAGCTTGTTGTTGTGGGCGACGAAATCCTCGAGGAACCATGCAGGCCCTGGTCCATGATGCGCTTGATCGTCAGCTTCTGCAGCGACTGGCGGATGGCCTCCGCGGTATCGTGCGCGGGTAGCCGTTTTTCATGTTCGGCGCTGAGATAGCCGATATTGCTGACGATCTTCTCATAGCAATAGGCAAGCGAGCGCGGCATTTGCCCGTTGAGGATCAGGAAGTCGGCAATGTTGGCCGGCTTATATTCGGGATCGTAAGCCCATTTATAGGCCCGGTGCGCGGAGACCGATCTGAGGATCGACTCCCATTGCGCATTGTCGAGCGAGGAGCCGACATGCGAGACGGATGGCAGCAGCACGTAATATTTGACATCGAGGATGCGGGCCGTGTTATCGGCGCGCTCGATGAAGGTGCCGATGCGGGCGAAATTATACAGTTCGTTGCGCAGCATCGAGCCGTGGAAGGCGCCGCGGATCAAGCCGGCGCGCCGCTTGATGACGTCGATCGTCTCCGGTAGCTCTGCCGTCTTCAGCTTCTTGCCGAGCAGCGACTTCAGCTCGATCCAGCATTCGTTGGTCGCTTCCCAGGTGTCGCGGGTCAGCGCCGTACGCACCATGCGGGCATTGTTGCGGCCATATTCGATGCAGGACATGACGCTCGATGGATTGGAGCGGTCGCGCATCAGATAATCGATCGCGTCGGTCCCGGTCAGCTTGTCGTGCACCTCATCGTAGGCTTCGCGCACGCCGGCGCTTTGCAGGACGCCGTCCCAGTCATCATCGACGGCGTCGCTGCGGGTCAGCGACATGCGCTGGCCGGCGTCGACCAGGCGGGCTATGTTTTCGGCGCGCTCGATGTAACGGAACATCCAGTAGAGGCCATTCGCGGTTCTTCCCAGCATGTCCGATCAGTCCTCCAAAACCCAGGTGTCTTTGGTGCCGCCGCCCTGGCTGGAGTTGACCACCAGCGAGCCTTCCTTCAGCGCCACGCGGGTCAGCCCGCCGGGAATGATCCGCACCTTGTCGGAGACGAGGACATAGGGCCGCAAATCGACATGCCGCGGCGCAATGCCCTTGTTGACCAGGATCGGCACGGTCGAGAGCGAAAGGGTCGGCTGCGCGATGTAGTTGTTCGGCTTGCTCTTGAGCTTTTCGGCAAAGGCCGTCCGCTCCTTCTTGCTGGCCGTCGGTCCCACAAGCATGCCATAGCCGCCGGAGCCGTGAACTTCCTTGACGACGAGATCGGCAAGGTTATCGAGCACATATTGCAGGCTGTCGGGCTCAGAACAACGCCATGTCGGCACGTTCTCGAGGATCGGCTTGCGGCCGGTGTAGAATTCGACGATTTCAGGCATGTAGGAGTAGATCGCCTTGTCGTCGGAAATGCCGGTGCCGGGCGCATTGGCGATGGTGATGTTGCCCGCGCGGTAGACGTCCATGATGCCGGGAATACCGAGCGCGGAATCCGGACGGAAGGTGAGGGGATCGAGGAAATCGTCGTCGACGCGGCGGTAGAGCACGTCGATCGCCTCATAGCCACGCGTCGTGCGCATCTTCACCTTGCCGTCGATGACGCGCAGATCGGAGCCTTCCACCAGCTCCACGCCCATCATGTCGGCGAGGAAGGAATGCTCGTAATAGGCGGAGTTATAGATGCCCGGCGTCAGCACGGCGACGCGAGGCTTGCCCTTGCATCCGGGAGGGGCGAGCGATGCCAGGCTCTGGCGGAGCAGCAGCGGATAGTCCTCGACGCGCTGCACCTTGTTCTGGTGAAACAGTTCGGGGAACATCTGCATCATCGTTTCGCGGTTTTCCAGCATGTAGCTGACGCCGGAAGGCGTGCGGGCGTTGTCCTCGAGCACATAGAATTGGTCTTCGCCGGTGCGCACGATGTCGGTGCCGACGATATGGGTGTAGACACCGCCCGGCGGACGAAAGCCGATCATTTCGGGCAGGAAGGCGTCGTTCTTTTCGATCAGCTCGCGCGGGATGCGGCCGGCGCGGATGATTTCCTGCTTGTGGTAGATGTCGTCGAGGAAGGCGTTGAGGGCGACGACCCGCTGTTCGATGCCCTGGGCGAGCTTGCGCCATTCGCGGCCTGATATGATGCGGGGGATGATGTCGAAGGGAATGAGCTTTTCGGAGGAGTCTGCGTGTCCGTAGACCGCGAAGGTAATGCCCGTCTTCCGGAAGATGGTTTCCGCATCGCGGGATTTGGCAATGAGGTGGCCCCTGTCCTGGCCTGAGTACCACTCGAAGTATTTCTCGTAAGGCGCGCGCGGACTTTCATCCGCAGTAATCATTTCATCAAATGCCAAAGGTGCGGTCCCCGTGTTTTTACCCATTTGAATACAACGGTTTTTACAATGCAAGAACTATGCGCAGTTGCCATCGCGAATTTCTGAATATCGAAAAATGCCGTATTTACAGGCATTTAAGAGTAATGGCGCTGTTGCCTGCCGGCTCTTGTCGCAATGTTCGGATCAAAATTTAAGCATCTGCTTCTTTTGCGGACTGAGCGTCTGGGTAGTGGCTGAGGCTTCTGAAGCCAGGACGGTAGCTTGCCGGACGTGAAGAAAAATTGATTGCTGTGTTCAGCAGATCGATTTTGACCGCTCAACCGCCATCGGCTATCAGCCTTCAACCCCTCCGCGCGACACCCTGAGTTCGACCAGGATTCCGGCTCCGAAGCGCCAAATATATTGGTCCGATTTTCATGTCCCTCGATAAACTCGCGCCGGCGATTTTTGTCCTTCTCTGGTCCACTGGCTGGATCGTCGCAAAATATGCCTCGCAGCATGCAGGCCCCTTCACCTTCCTGATGATCCGCTACAGCCTGTCGGCGCTTGCCTTCGTGCTGCTTTGTTCGATTGTCGGCGCCCGGTGGCCGCGTGACTGGACGAGGGTGTTTCGCGCCATCTATTCCGGAATTTTTCTGCATGGCATCTATCTGGCGGGCCTTTGGTGGGCGATTGCCGAGGGCGTGCCGGCCGGCATTGCCGGCGTCATTGCGGCGCTGCAGCCGCTGATGACCGCCATGGCCGCACCGCTTCTCGTCGGTGAGCGGCTGGGGCCGATCCAGAAGGTCGGCCTGCTGCTCGGCTTCTTCGGCATTGCCATCGCGATCTCGCCGAAACTTCTAGCGACGGACACGGCCAATCTCTGGCAATCGGCGGTGCCACTCGTCGTCAATCTGTTGGCTATGGTTTCTGTGACTTACGGTACGCTCTACCAGAAGCGGCACCTGCAGACCGGCGACCTCAGAACCATCGCGACGTTGCAATATGTCGGCGCGCTGATCGTCACCGTGCCGCTCGCCTTCATTTTCGAAGGCCTGCGCTTCGACGGCACACAGACGGCGATCCTGTCGCTGCTCTGGTCGGTCTTCGGCCTGTCCATGGGCGCCGTCGGTCTGCTGCTCTATCTCATCCGCCGCGGGCAGGTGTCGCGCGCCGCATCGCTGATCTACCTGATGCCGCCCGCTGTCGCCATCGAGGCGGCAATCGCCTTCGGCGAGCCACTGACACTGCCGATTATCGTTGGCACGGTGATTGTGGTGATCGGTGTTTACCTCACCAACCGGCGTCAGGTGGAAATCGTGCCGGAATAGATCTGCATCATTCCGAAAAAAAAGGGGGCCGGTAGGCCCCCTTGAACTTTGTCAAGCACGTTCGCGGCGCTGGCCGCCATTGCCTGGGCTACGACGCTTCATGCGGCCGTTGCCGCCATTGCGCTGTTCGCCCTGGGCGCCGCGCTCTTCGTTGTGGCGGCCTGCGGGACGGCCATGGGAATGGCGCTGGCCGCGATGTGCTCCGCCCTCATGCGCGGCACCGTTGCCGTTGGACTGGCCGTTGTGCTGCTTGCGAGCGGGACGGAAGTCCGAGGTCGAGGCGAGGTCGTTGTCGGGTTCCGGACGCGGCGTCGGTTCGTTGCGACGCTGGCCACGGAAATCGGCATTGCGATTGTTTTCTCGCTGCGGGCGATCGTTGCGCGGGCGGCGATCCTGGCGATCGCCAGCCTCAGCACGAGCCTCGCCGTTTTCCTTGTCGAAGAACGGACGGCGGGCGGGACGAGCCGGGCGACCTTCGGCGCGACCCTGGCCTGCGCCACGGCCTTGGCCCTGACTCTGACCTTGGCCACCGCGACCCTTACCGCGAACGGGGCGACCGCGATCGGCGGGCGCTTCGCCACTGGCAACGGCGATTTCGATGCCCATCAGGCGCTCGATGTCGCGCAGCAGGCGGATTTCATCGGGCGCGCAGAAGGCGATGGCGATGCCGTCGCGACCAGCACGGGCGGTACGGCCGATGCGGTGAACGTAGGCGTCGGGCACTTCGGGCAGATCGAAGTTGTAGACATGGGAAACGCCGGGAATGTCGATGCCGCGGGCGGCGACGTCGGTTGCGACGAGAACGCGGACGTCACCATCACGGAAGCCCTTGAGCGCTCGCTCGCGCTGGCCCTGGCTCTTGTTGCCGTGAATGGAGGCAGCTGCAAAGCCGACGTGATCGAGGTGCTTCATCAGCTTCTCGGCGCCATGCTTGGTGCGCAGGAAGACGATGGCGCGGCCATCCGGATTGGCCGAGATCGTTTCCTTGAGGATTTCGGTCTTGTGGTTCTGGCCGGCAACGAAGTGGACATATTGCTCCACCTTGTCGGCCGCCTTGCCCGGAGGGGAGACTTCGACCTTGACCGGATTGGTCAGGTAGTCGGATGCGAGGTCAGCGATCGCCTTCGGCATGGTGGCCGAAAACAGCAAGGTCTGGCGCTTGGCCGGAACCATCTTGGCGATCTTGCGCAGGTCGTGGATGAAGCCGAGATCGAGCATCTGGTCGGCTTCGTCGAGGACGAGGTGGGTGACATGGCCGAGCGAGAGGGCGCGGCGATTGATGAGATCGAGGAGGCGGCCAGGCGTTGCGACCAGAATATCGGTGCCGCGCTCGAGTTGAAGCTGCTGTTTGTTGATCGACGCGCCGCCGACCACGAGGTTGATCCGCAGCTGCGTCTTGCGCATGAAGAGACGGAGGTTGTCAGCGATCTGGTTTACCAGTTCGCGGGTCGGAGCGAGGATCAGCGTGCGGACGGTGCGGTTGTCGGGACGCTTGGCTTCCTTCAGCAGCATCTCGATGATCGGGAGGCCGAAAGCGGCCGTCTTGCCGGTGCCGGTCTGGGCGAGGCCGATGAGATCACGGCCCTGGAGAACGAGCGGGATGGCCTGAGCCTGGATGGGCGTTGGCGTCGCAAAGTTGTTCTGCGACAGTGTATCGACGATCTGCTTGGAGAGACCAAGCGAGTGAAAATCGGTCAATTCAATACCTTTCGGGGCGCCAAAGCAAATAGGCCGGATCGCACCATGCGGTCCGGTCTGTCTCTAGCGTCAAGAACCCCGCGTGAAGTGGGAACTTGTAAGTTGGAAATAGCTTTCCCAGCGCATCGGCCGCAGCGCTTGGCGCGGCCTCATTCATAAAAGCGCTTTTGTCCTTCTCTTGCGTACAGATTGTCCCGCAGGGCACGCTCACGCGGCGGCCGGAAGGTGAAAGCTGAGGCGCATTTGGTCTTAAATGCGAGGAATGTCAAGAGGTGTAAGCGAAAGCTTTTCATCAGGCGTACAAAAATGCCGCCGAAATCCGGCGGCATCCGAGATCCGATAAGGGCGATGCGCTCAATGCAGAGATTGCTGATCCTAGCGGCAAACCTCGACGCGATAAGGACGGCCCCAGCCATCGTGACGCCATGCCCAGTAGCAGCTGGGATAGGGGCGTACATACACGCGCTCGTAAACCGGGCCGTCGTAGTAGGCCGGATATGCTGGATAATATGCGGGGTAGGCGGGTCGCGCAGCCCCGGCTATCAAGGCGCCGCCCACAACACCGGCGGCAAGACCACCGAAGAAGGCGCCGCGGCCGGACGCGTTGGCGGAAGTGGCGGTTGCGGTGGCGGCGCTGCCAAGCGTCAGCGCGATCAAACCGGCCGTCGTTAATGTGCGAAGCACAGACATTGACATCCCTTTCCCAAAACACAGGCTGGCTCCTAGCCTAAGCCGAGTTTGACGTTGTGCAGGAAAGGGGGCGAAGTCGCGGCCAAAAAGAGGTTCGCGACATTAAATTTCGTCCATGATTTGAGGCGTAAAGCCTTTGTTTTCAATCAGAAATCTGTGGGAACGCCGCCCTCTGCCTTGCGCTTAGCGACAAAGGCATCGAGTTCCTCCTCGATTGCGGGATCGAGCGGGGGCCGTTCATAACGCTCGAGCGTTTCCTTATAGACGCGGTTGGCGTGATCGTAAGTCGTAGGGCTCCCGGCTTCCGTCCACGTCTCGTTGTTTCGCCAGTCCGACAGGATCGGAGAATAGAAGGCGGTTTCGTAGCGGGCAAGCGTGTGCGCCGTGCCGAAATAGTGGCCGCCGGGGCCGACATCGCGCACGGCATCCAGCGCCAGGGCGTCGGCACTGACATCGAGCGGCTTCAGGAATTCCGCGACCATCTGCAGCATGTCGACATCGAGGATGAATTTCTCGAAGGAGGCGGTCAGCCCGCCCTCGCTCCAGCCGGCCGCATGCAGCACGAAATTGCCGCCGCCCTGGGTCAATGCCCACAATGACAGCGCTGATTCGTAGGCGGCCTGCGCATCGAGCGTGTTCGAGGCGTTGGTGTTCGAAGTGCGGTAGGGGATGCCGTAGCGGCGGGCGAGCTGGCCGCCCGCGATGACCGCCTTCATATATTCCGGCGTGCCGAAGGCGGGTGCGCCCGTCTTCATGTCGACGTTCGAGGTGAAGCCGCCATACATGACCGGCGCGCCCTTGCGCACCATCTGGGTGAAGGCGAGGCCGCAGAGCGCCTCGGCATTCTGCTGCACCAGCGCACCGGCGATGGTCACTGGCGCCATGGCGCCCGCCAGCGTGAACGGCGTCACCACGACCACCTGGCCGCGCGAGGACATTTCGATGATCCCCTGCAGCATCGGGCCGTCGAGACGCAGCGGCGAGGAGGAGTTGATGATGGTAAAGAGCGAGGGTTCGCGCTCCATCTGTTCCATGCTGATGCCGCGGCCGATGCGGGCGATCTCGATCGCGTCGAGATTGCGCTGCTGGCCGAGCGAATAGCAGTGAAAGGCCTTGTCGGTGAGCTTCACGATGTCGGAAAGGCAATCGAGATGGCGCACCGAGGCATGGATATCGATGGGTTCGACCGGATAGCCGCCGGTCATATGGATGATATCGAAGGACTGTGCGAGCTTGATGAGCTTGCGGAAATCCTCCTGATTGCCGGCTCTCCTGCCGCCGTCGCGGTCGGCGACGAAGGGGGCGGAGGCAACCTGCGCGAAGACGAGATTGCGGCCGCCGATCTCTACGTTTCTCATTGGGTTGCGGGCATGCAACGTGAAGTTCGAGGGGATCGAAGCGATCAGCTCCATGATCATGTTGCGGTCGAAACGAACGCGTTCCCTGCCGGGCGTAACGTCCGCGCCGGCGGCCTTCATGCGCTCGCGCGCTTCCGGCAGAATGATATCCATGCCGATCTCTTCGAGAATGGTCAGCGATGCCTCGTGGATATCGTCGAGCGCTTCGGGCGACAGCAGTTCCGTGCGAGCGAGATTGTTGACGAGGTTGAGGTATTTCGTGCCGCTCGGTTTGCGGCTGCGCTCGGCCCCGCGTCCTCCAGCCCGCCGCCGCCGTTCGCCCGTTGCCGTTGCGATCTGCGCTTCGTTCAAGGTCAGGCTTTCTTCGTCGCTCATGGCGCTCGCTCCCAATGATCCGTTGACGGATTCTTGGCAGAGTTTCCCCCGGTATGCCGCCGTCGTTTGCGACCAAGGCATGACCGTTATAGGACAGTGCATGGTCTGAACGCGACGTCGGTGCGATGGTTTAAACATGGTTAACGCCTTGTTAAAGCCAATTGTGCTAGAGCGTCGTTCCATGAACTATCATGCGCGGTGAAAAGAGAGGCTCCGTTTGACTTTGGACGGTGAACTGCTCGACATAGCGTGCCGCCGGATCGCCAGTCTGGACAGGCCCGCCTACATCAAGAACAGCGAGCTTCGTTACGTCGCCGTCAACGATGCCTATGCGCGGTTCTTCGGGCACGATATCTCTGATTTCATCGGCAATCGCAGTCACGATCTTCTCGATGCCGGGGAGAGCGCCGACAGGGAAGATAGGGAGCGCCGGGCACTGGTCTTCGGTTCGGAAGAGGTGGCACTGTGCTTCGACGCATCCGGCCGTGAGCGATCGCGCATTCAGATCGAGAGTTTTTCTCCTTCGGAAGACCGCGTCTATATTTTCGGTGTGTTTCTGGAAGCGCCTGCGAGGAGACTGCATCAGGATCTCGACAATATTCTTCGCTCGATGCCGATCGGTGTTCTGATCCATGACAGCGGCTACGTCGTCGAATACGTGAATGACGCCTTCTATGACATTTTCGAATTCTCGAAGGACGAGCGCTTCGAAGGCCGCCCCTATCGGGATCTCATCGCCAAACATTATGAGCTGGCGCGTTTCGATTCCGACGGTCGCAGCATCGACGACATTTATCAGGCGCGCCTGGCGGCACTGCACAAGGCTGGCGAGCATCTGCAAACGGAAGTGAATTTTACCGACGGCAAATCCGTCATCATCGATGCGCGCCGCATCGCCAATGGGCGGACGCTGATGTCTTATACGGACATCTCCGCCGTCAAGCAGCAATTCCGCGAGATCACCGAAGCCCGGCTGGCGCTGGAGCGCCTCGGCGAGCTGATGGCGGATGCCATGCAGGCCATGTCCCAAGGCCTGCTGATCGTTCAGGACGGGACGATCATGCTGGCCAACGACCGGCTGAAGGATATGTTGAAGCTGCCAGCCGATCTCCTCGACGTCGGTAAAAACTGGTCTGCGGCCTTCGATTATTGCGCGCAACGCGGGGACTTCGGTGAGGATGCCGAGACTTTGCGGGCGTCCTGGGGGGAGAGCATTGCCGTCGGCAAGCCGATCTCCTGTGTATTCCAGATCAAAGGCGACCGCTGGATGCAACTGGACGCCGCTCTCGGCGAGCATCGCCGCTGGACCGTGGCGCTGACCGATGTCACCGAGATGAAGGAACGCGAGGCGGATTTGCAGCTGCTCCTGGCGCGCAGCAATGCCGCCGATCGCGCGAAATCCGAATTCCTGACCCATATGAGCCATGAAATCCGCACGCCGATGAACGGCGTTCTCGGCATGGCGGAACTGCTTGGCAAGACTGATCTCGATGCGAGGCAGAAGACCTTCGTCGATATCATCGTCAAGTCGGGCAATGCGCTGCTGACCATCATCAACGACATTCTCGATTTTTCCCGCATCGATACCGGCGAAATGCATCTGCGCAAGATGGCATTCGATCCCGCCGAGGCTGTCGAAGATATCGCGACCCTGTTGGCTGCGGCCGCATCGGAGAAGAATATCGAGCTGATGGTGCGCATCGCTCCCGGTGTGCCGGCGGCGATACTCGGCGATGCCGGTCGTTTTCGGCAGATCGTGACCAATCTCGTCGGCAATGCGATCAAGTTCACAGAGCGCGGCCATGTGCTGGTCGAACTGGATAGCCAGCCCTCATCGGACGACAACATATTGCTCATGCTGCGTGTCGAAGATACCGGGATCGGCATACCGGAAGAAAAGCTCGATACGATCTTCGACAAATTTTCATTGGCGGATTCGTCTTTTGCGCGGCGGCTTGAGGGCTCGGGTCTTGGTCTCGCCATCACGGCCGGTCTCGTCGATCTGTTCGGCGGTTCGCTGTCGGTGGAGAGCGAATGGGGCAAGGGATCGGTTTTTACCGTCCATCTGCCGATGCCGCTGGTTGCCGCGCGCGGCAAAGTCGCGGAGCTGCCGGCCAATGTCAGGGATGCCCGCGTCCTGATCGTGGAAGACGACGCGATCCATCGGCGCATCTTGAGCGAACAGTTGCTGCAATGGGGTTTCGACGGGCATGTCGCCGAGGATGGCAGGACCGCGCTCGCCATTCTGGAAGCTGCCTTCGATATGGGCGTGTCGGTCGATGCGATTATCGTCGACTACAGCATGCCCGGCATGAATGGCTATCAGATCGCGAGCGCATTGCGCGCCGATCCGCGTTTTTGCGCTCTGCCGATCGTGTTCCTGACGTCGATGGGCGTCGCCGGTAGCGATAGGGAATTCGCCGCCGTCAACGGCCAGGCACATCTTATGAAGCCTGTGAGGGCCAATGTGCTGCGCGGCACAATCATCGATGTCGTGCGCGCGTCGCGGCGGAAGAAACTGGGGGAGCGATTGGCTCCGGTTGAACGTCGGCTACCGATAGAGACGGAAGCCGCGGCCGCGATTGAGGCCACCGATCGGATGACGTCGGCCAAGTCAGGCAATGCCATCGACGTCCTTGTCGCCGAGGACAATGAGGTGAACCAGATCGTCTTCACGCAGATCCTGCAGGCGACCGGCCTGCGGTTTCTCGTCGTGGAGAATGGCCAGGCGGCCGTGGACGCATGGCGCCAGCTCCGGCCGTCGCTGATCCTCATGGATGTGTCCATGCCGGTCATGAATGGTCATCAGGCGACCCGCACGATCCGGCAGTTCGAGACGCAGGCCGGGCAGGGATGGCATGTTCCCATCGTCGGGGTGACCGCGCAGGCCCTGGATGTCGATCGCATGATGTGCATGCAGTCGGGCATGGACGATTGCATATCCAAGCCGATCAGCCCCGAACTCCTTGAGACGAAGATCCAGCAATATCTCGGTGATATCGTTTTCCGGGAGGATCGGTCCAAGAACTAGGGTTCCGATCTTTAGACTTGAGCGCATGGCTGAATGCGGCCTTTGTGCAATCGCAACCGTCGCAGCCATCAGCCATCGGTGGAAACGGTAACGGCCTTCCAGGCTTCGATCTCCTGCTTGAGGCGCTCGATCCTATCAGTCACAAGTCCAAGAGCATCGCTGCCCAGCAGGAGTTGCGGTGGGGGCGTGTCGGACTCGATCAAGTCCAGAACGGCAGCCGCAAGCTTGTCGGGATCGCCGAGCTGCTTACCGCTTTTGGATTGCCGCGCCTGCCGAATCGGATCGAACAGCGCATCATAGTCCGCGATTGATCGCTCGGTCCGGACCATCGAGCGCCCGGCCCAGTCGGTCCGGAAGGAGCCGGGGCAAAGGGCGGTCACCCGAACGCCGAATGGTGCCATCTCCGCTCGCATGACCTCCGAGATGCCCTGAAGGGCGAACTTGCTTCCGCAATAATAGGCGATGCCGGGCATGGTGATCATGCCGCCCATGGAGGTGACGTTGACGATGAAGCCGCTGCGCCTTTCGCGGAAGCGCGGAAGGAAGGCCTTCGCGACCGCAACGGCACCGAAGACGTTCACGTCGAACTGGCGCCGCATCTCCTCAATGGGCGACTCTTCAAGAATTCCCTCGTGGCCGTAGCCGGCATTGTTGATTAGCACGTCTACCAATCCATGATCTTCCTCCGCCTGCCGAACGACATCCGCTATGCGGTCGAACTCCGTCACATCGCACAGGACGGGTCGTACTGCCGGCAAGCGTTCTGCCAGGGCTGCCCGCGACTGTTCCGAGCGGATGGTGCCGATAACCTTGTGGCCATTCCGGATCGCGGCGGCTGCAATTGCGAAGCCGAAGCCCGAATTCGCTCCGGTGATGAAAAAAGTCTTCTGTGACATGGTCGAAATCTCGTCTTGATTGCTTGATGCCTATGACAGATAATCTTCGAAATCATCGCCTGCGATTGCAAAAACTATGGATATCTTGCCAAATCCTATGAAACAGAGCGATGAGGGTTCAAAGCGCCGGGAGTTGGTAGAGCTGGCAGGCCGTCTTGCGCCCGGCCAGGGATACAATCCAACGGCGCTTGCCGGTGTCCGCATTCTCAGGACCGAAGCGATCCTTCATGATGTTCCCGTGCTCTACAAACCTGGCGCGGTCTTCGTCCTGCAGGGCCGAAAGCAGGGCATGCTTGAAGGCGAGGTCTATCTCTACGATGAGCAGCATTATCTGGCCGTGTCGGTGCCCGTTCCGTTCCGGATGGAATCGTCAGCCAGCGTCGAACGCCCTTTGCTTGCTGTTTATCTCGAGTTCGATATGCTTCTCGCTGCGGAGATCGCCTCGGACGTAGGGGCGAGACAGTCCGGAGCAGCGACCGGCAAAGTGAGAAGCCTGATATCGAGCAGAATGGAGCCGATAATCGAGGATGTCTTGCTGCGTTTGCTGCGGGCGCTCAGCGATCCTGTTGAGCTCGCGGTTCTGGGAACAGGCATCCTGCGTGAGCTGCACTACCGGGTTCTGGTCGGCCCGCAAGGCGGAGCGATGATCTCAGCTCTTCAGCAACAGGGCATTTCCGGGAAGATCGTGCGAAGTCTGACCCGATTGCGCGAAGCCTATAATTCCGAGATTTCGGTTGCCGCGCTGGCGCGTGAGGTGGGGATGAGCGTTCCCTCCTACCACGTCCATTTCAAAGCCCTGACGGGCAGCAGTCCGATGCAATATGTGAAGGCGATGCGGCTCCACGAGGCGCGGTTGATGATCGCGCGTCGGGACAAGACGATCGCGGAGGTGGCGGCATCGGTCGGCTATGCCAGTCCTGCTCAGTTCAGCCGAGACTTCAAACGGCACTTCCGGCGGACGGCCTCGGAAGAGGCCAAGTGGGTTCGCCAGCATCTTGGCGAGCTCATCTGAATCTCACGAGATGGTTGCCGCCTGGCCTGTACATCGGCCTCAGGCCGGCTTGATGCCGCAGAGCATTTCGCGCTTGCCGGCGAAGCCTTGGCGTCGTTCCACCACAAATCCTGCCGCCTGCAGGTTTCGTCGTACGAAGCCAGCCGCCGCATAGGTGGCGAAGGTGCCGTTCGAAACCGTCTTATCGTGAAGCGTCTGCATCAGTTCCGGCGACCACATGTCGGCATTGCGAGAGGGTGCGAAACCGTCGAGATACCAGGCGTCAAAGCCCTGTTCGGCGCGGCTGACACCTTCGAGAGCCGGACCGCAGACGACGCTGAGGCATGTATGCGCATCGAGCCTCAGGGACACGACACCCTGCGGCTTGTCCGGCCACGCGGCGGCAAGCGCCTGGCGCTCCCTGTCAATCTCGGGCCAGTGCGACAAGGCACGGTCGATTTCCTCGGCCCGCATCGGATAGAGTTCGAAGGACATGAAGTGCAGGTTTGAACCGGGGGCAGCCTTCTGCCGCCACTGGCGCCAGGTTTCGCAGAAATTCAGGCCGGTGCCGAAACCGAGTTCACCGATGAGAAAATCCTGCCGTCCCTGCCAGCGGCCGGGAAGGCCATTGCCGGCCAGGAAGACATGGCCGCATTCCAGCCGGCCGTCGGTCTGGCAATAAAAATGGTCGCCAAATGCGGTCGAATAGGGCATATCGCCGTCGCGCCATTCGAGCTCCGCGCTTGCTGCAGACGTTTCGGACGCCTTGGTCCGATCGGAAACTGGATTTGTCATGGAAAGAGCCGATAATCCTCCAAGACCTGCCGGTCAATCGTTCGTCGATCTGCTGATCGTCGGCGGCGGGATCATGGGGCTATGGGCGGCCGTTCACGCCGAGCGTCTTGGTATCCAAGCGCTGCTCGTCGAAGCTGGCCGTCTCGGGCAGGGGGCGAGCGGTGGCCTGCTTGGCGCGCTGATGCCGCACATGCCGGATAAATGGTCGGACAAGAAGCAGTTTCAGTTCGATGCGCTTGTCGCACTTGAGGAAGAGATCTCGGCCCTGGAAGCGGAGACCGGTCTTTCGGCTGGCTATCGCCGCGCCGGCCGGTTGATTCCGCTGCCGAAACCGCATCTTAGGCAGATCGCGCTTGGCCATTCCCATGATGCGGAAACGCATTGGCACCATGGGGATCGGCAGTTTCACTGGCATGTGCTGGATGCGGCGCCCGTCGAAGGCTGGGTCGAACCTTCAGCCGGAGAAAGCGGATTTGTCCACGATACACTGGCGGCCCGCGTCGCGCCGCGCGCGTTTCTGGAGGTCCTGCGGAGGTTTCTCGCAGCGGCACGACATGTTCGGCTTTGCGAGGGCGTTACCGTCGAGAATATCGATCCGGAGCGGGGCATTGCGCGTTCAAGCGATGGCGACATTCGCTTCGGCCGTTGCATCCTTTCTGCCGGTTTTCGCTCGTTTCCGATCCTTGATGAATTGACGGAGGGACGCAAAGCCTCGCTCGGCCAACCGGTCAAAGGGCAAGCGGCGATGCTGAAGGCCGATGTCGACGGCGACATGCCTGTTATCTTCCGCGATGGCCTCTACATCGTTCCGCATGAGAATGGATTGGTCGCGGTCGGCAGCACGAGCGAGAACCGATTTGACGATCCCTTATCGACGGACGGGCAGCTCGATAACTTGCTCAATGCGGCGCGCATCATGGCGCCGGTGCTGGCTGGCGCGGACGTCGTTGAGCGTTGGGCGGGCTTGCGTCCGAAGGCTGTGGATCGTGATCCGATGGTGGGGGCGCATCCCGATCATCCCTCGCTGATTGCCCTGACTGGTGGCTTCAAGGTGAGCTTTGGGCTGGCGCATAGGCTCGCGGAGGCGGCGGTGCGTGAGGGGGTGGGCACACCCGGTTGCTTCAACTTGCCGCCGAGTTTCACTTTAGCGAGTCATATTTCAGTCATATCACATAAAACGTGAATTCAAGCCTCTTTCGGGTCGTCAATCTGTCACGCAAATCACCTATCTCCTTGGCGATCGGTGCCGGTTCGGTCTGCCTGACGTTACGCCCTGGAGGAATTTTATGCGGTATGCCATTTGCTTCACACCGTCTGCGAGCGATCCGCTGACGCTTGTGGCGGCGAATTGGCTCGGCCGCAACGTCTATTCCGGCGAGATGGTCGATCCGCCGGCGGTCCGTGGGCTTGGTATCCATGAGATCGCCTTCTACACCGCGGTTCCGCGCCGCTACGGCTTCATGGGAATTTTAAAGGCGCCGTTCCGGTTGGCCGAGGATATGTCCGAGGCGGGGCTGCTGCGCGATCTGATGCGGTTCTCCGGCACGGTCGCGCCCTTCGAAATCCCGAGGCTTGAGGTCGCGCGGCTCGGCGGCGCGCTGGGCCTCGTTCCCTCCGCTCCAAGCCAGCAGATGCATTTCCTGGCGGCATCGCTGGTGCAGACCTTCGATCAATACAGGGCTCCCTTGAGCGAAGCCGAAATAGAGCGCATCGATCCGGATGGCCTGTCGGCGACGCAATTTGCCAATCTGCATCGCTGGGGGCATCCCCACGTCATGGACGAGTTCCGCTTTCAGATGATGCTGACGGGTACGGTAAGCCCCGCCGACATGGCGCGCATCGAGCGTGCGCTGCGCGATTTCTTCGAGCCTGCCTTGGCTGCGCCCATCCCCGTTTCCAACATCGCGCTCATGATGGAAGAAGGCGCCGGCGGTCCCTTCCGGGTACACTCGCTGCATCCGATGGGAAAGGTCAGCGCCCGCAAGATCGCCTAGATTAGCGGATGGCGTTCACGCCAATACCCCCGCTTTGAAGCGAAAGTGATTTTCCCACTTTCCGTCTCGACTTTCGCGGCGTGGATGCTACCGTTCCGCGATCAGAGAAGGTGCTTCAATGTCGGAAATCTATCCCCGTAATCTTATCGGCTACGGCCGCCACACGCCGGATCCGAAATGGCCTGGCGATGCCCGCATCGCGGTGCAGTTTGTGATCAATTATGAGGAGGGCGGGGAAAGCTGCATTCTCGACGGTGATCCTGGGTCGGAAAACCTGCTGTCCGAGATCGTTGGCGCGGCCTCCTGGCCGAACCAGCGCAATCTCAATATGGAATCGATCTACGAATATGGCTCGCGTGCCGGCTTCTGGCGGCTGTGGCGCATGTTCAACGAACTCAAGGTTCAGGCGACGGTCTATGGCGTGACGCTGGCCATGGCGCGCAATCCGGAAGCGGTTGCCGCGATGAAGGAAGCCGGCTGGGAAATCGCCAGCCACGGCTATCGCTGGCTGGAATACAAGGATTTCTCCGAGGATCTGGAGCGCAAGCACATTCTCGAAGCCGTACGGCTGCATACCGAACTCACCGGCGAGCGGCCCTACGGCATGTACCAGGGCAAGCCGTCCGACAATACGCTGCGGCTCGTCATGGAGGAGGGCGGTTTCCTCTATTCCTCCGATTCCTATGCCGACGATCTGCCCTTCTGGGTCGATGGTCTCAACGGCAAGCCGTTCCTGATCATCCCCTATACGCTTGAGACCAACGACATGCGCTTTGCGACGCCGCAGGGCTTCAATTCCGGTGACCAGTTCTTCACCTATCTCAAGGATGCCTTCGACACGCTCTATGAAGAGGGCAAGCATGGTAGCCCGAAGATGATGTCTGTTGGTCTGCACTGCCGTCTCGTTGGCCGCCCCGGTCGCGCCGCCGCCCTGCGCCGATTCATCGAATATGTGCAGAAGCACGACAAGGTCTGGATCCCCAAGCGCATCGAGATCGCCAACCACTGGTATGAAAATCACCTTCCCGGGGGCGCGCGCTGATATGATCTCCCGGGACGATTTTGTCGGCCGCTTCGGCGGTGTCTTCGAACATTCGCCTTTCGTTGCCGAGCGCGCCTATGATGCCGGCGCCATAGTCGAGCCGCTGACCTCCGGCGGCGTGCACGCTGCGCTGATTCGGGCCTTCCGTGCCGCCAGCGAAGCGGAGCGACTTGGCGTGCTGCGGGCACACCCCGATCTCGCCGGCCGGCTGGCGATTGCCGGTCAGCTGACCGAGGATAGCCGCAAGGAGCAGGCCGGTGCCGGGCTCGACCGGCTGACCTCCGAGGAACACGCCCGGTTTACCGAACTCAATGCTGCCTATGTGACGAAATTCGGCTTTCCGTTCATCATCGCGGTCAAGGGGCTTGGCAAGGACGATATTCTTGCCGCCTTCGAGACGCGTGTAGATAATAGCAGGGATGCGGAGTTTGCGACCGCAGCAGCTCAGGTCGAAAAGATCGCCTTACTGCGTCTGCAATCCATGCTGCCTGAAGCCTGACGTATAGCCTCAGGGCTGCGTCCTTCCTGCGTCTGTCCCAGCGCGGGTTTTCCCATTGAGGTACGCGCTATTTTTCGATCTACTCATGGCTTAGTATCCGCTTGGCAGGATACTAAGCCATGGGGCCACGGAACGCATTGGACAGAGATAGAAGCGGATGGATGATTGGTGACGCCAAGAGGCGCGTCATCGTACCGGAATCGGGTATTGCTGGCGGAGGAAAGCCAGCATGAGCCTGGATCGACTGATTACCTACCTCGAACGCATGCAGGAGGCTGCATCCGAAACCGGCCATTTCCTTAGGGAAATCAATCAAGTGACATTCTCCAAGAATGTCGAGAAGCAGCGCGCCGTCGGCATGAATCTTCTGTTGATCGGCGAGGTTGCTACACGCATTGCCGAGGACCATCCGGAGTTTGTTGTTGACCATCCGGAGCTGCCTTGGCATTTGATGCAGGACTTCCGGAATCGGATTGCGCAAGGGTATGTCGACATCGAGTTGGCGGCCCTGTGGGATATCGCTCACAAATCTCTTCCGGAGTTGCTCCTGCAACTGGACTCCATTCGCCACTGGCGAGCGGAGGGCGAATAATCATTCAATGACACAGCATCTCGATATCAATCCTTTGACAAAGGCCGCATTCGCGCCGTTCGGCGATGTCATCGAGGCCGATCCAGCAACCATGCGGTACATCAATGGCGGCACGACCGAGCGTTTTCATGCTTTGTCCAGCGCCGAGGCTATCGGAGAGGGTGCGCGGGTTATCCTGAACCTCTTTCACGGCCAGCCGCGGGCTTTTCCCTTCTCGATCGACATGATGGAGCGCCATCCGTTCGGCAGCCAATGTTTCGTGCCGCTGAACGGCCGTCCGTTCCTCGTCGTCGTCGCAGAGGATGAGGGCGGCAAGCCCGGCAGGCCGAGGGTTTTCCTGGCGCGCGGCGATCAGGGCGTGAATTACCGGGTCAATGCCTGGCATTATCCGCTGATGGCACTCGACGAGCCAAGCGATTTCCTTATCGTGGATCGCGATGGGCCTGGAAACAATTTGGAAGAGTACTTCTTCGACACGCCCTTCATCATCGGAGCACCGACGCTATGACCGGACTGACCACCCATGTGCTCGATACCGCTCTCGGCAAGCCGGCCGAAGGCTTGGTGATAGATCTCTTCAGGATCGACGGCGATGCCCGCAGGCATTTGAAGACGGTTACGACCAACTCGGACGGTCGCGTGGATGGTGGTCCAATTCTGATTGGTGACAGCTTCGTTGCAGGCACTTACGAGTTGCTGTTTCGGGCCGGGGACTATCTGCGTGCCAGCGGCAACAAGTTGCCGGAGCCGGCTTTCCTCGATCTCGTGCCGATCCGCTTCGGCATCGCCGATACGACGGCGCATTATCATGTGCCGCTGTTGATCTCGCCCTACGGTTATTCCACCTATCGCGGGAGCTGAGACATGCGCTTTGCAGCCATTGCGGACATCCACGGCAATCATTTAGCGCTCGAGACAGTGCTTGCCGATATCCGCCGGCAGGGCATCACCAATATCGTCAATCTGGGCGATTGCTTCAGCGGCCCGCTTACCGCGGGCAAGACGGCGGACATGCTGCTGGAATTGAATGCGCCGACGGTGCGCGGCAATCACGACCGCTATCTGATCGAACTGGCGCCGGAGGCGATGCATGTTTCAGATCGGGCAGCGCATTCTGAATTGACGGAACGTCACCTTGAATGGCTGCGCGCCTTGCCGGTCAGCACAGTTTATCTGGATGAGGCTTATCTCTGCCACGCGACACCGGCTGATGACAATGTCTATTGGCTCGAATCCGTCTCTACGGACGGTCAGGTCTATCTGAAGCCGCTGGAAGAGATCGAGGCGCTGGCTGCCGGCATCGATTTTCCGCTTATCCTGTGCGGGCATACCCATATTCCGCGTGCCGTCAGGCTTTCCGATAGGCGCCTGATCGTCAATCCCGGCAGCGTCGGCTGCCCGGCCTATGACGATGATCTGCCCTATTTTCATAAGGTGGAAGCCGGCCATCCCTTTGCTTCTTACGCCATTCTGGAAAAGACTGGTGATCATTGGCTGCCGGTCTTCCGGCAGGTCGTCTATGATCACTTGGCGATGGCGAAGCTCGCGGCGCAGAACGGCCGCGAGGAGTGGGCGAGCGGTCTTGCGACGGGCTGGTTGCGTTAGAAATCAGCCAGAATCGACCGATCCACGGCCTTGATGTCCCGCTTGCCGCAGAGGGCCATGGAAATATCCAGCTCCTTGCGGATGATCTCGAGTGCGAGCGTCACCCCTTCCTTGCCCATGGCGCCGAGGCCATAGAGGAAGGGGCGGCCGATGAAGGTGCCCTTGGCGCCGAGTGCTACGGCCTTGAGCACGTCCTGACCTGAGCGTACGCCGCCATCCATATGCACCTCGATCTTGTCGCCGACGGCATCGACGATCCGCGGCAGCATGCTGATGGAGGAATGGGCGCCGTCAAGTTGCCGGCCGCCGTGATTGGAGACGATGATGGCATCGGCGCCAGTATCGACGGCCGCTTTTGCATCCTCGACATCGAGAATGCCCTTGATGATCAGCGGGCCACCCCATTGCTCCTTGATCCAGGCGACGTCGCTCCAGGAGAGCTTGGGGTCGAACTGCGAATGCGTCCAGTGCGACAGCGTCGTCATGTCGGAAATATCCTTGGCATGGCCGATGATATTGCCGAAGGAGCGGCGCTTCGTCTTCAGCATGCCCATGCACCAACCCGGTCGCATCGCCATCTGCCAAAGGTTTTTCGCCGTCATTTTCGGTGGAGCCGACAATCCGTTACGAATATCGTTGTGGCGCTGGCCGAGGATCTGTAGGTCGGCGGTCAGCACCAGCGCCGAGCATTTTGCCGCCTTGGCGCGATGGATGAGATCGAGGACGAAATCGCGATCCTTCATCACGTAGAGCTGGAACCAGAAGGGCTGCTTCGTCACCGAGGCGATGTCCTCGATCGAGCAGATGCTCATGGTCGACAGTGTAAAGGGTATGCCGAATTCCTCGGCCGCGCGCGCGGCCAGAATCTCGCCATCGGCGTGCTGCATGCCAGTCATCCCTGTCGGCGCCAGCGCCACCGGCATCGAGGCCTTTTGGCCGACCATCGTGGCCGCCAGCGACCGGTCGGAAATGTCGACGAGGACGCGCTGGCGCAGCTTGATCTTGGCGAAATCCGCCTCGTTCGCCTCATAAGTCGACTCCGTCCACGAACCGGAATCGGCATATTGGAAGAACATTTTCGGCACGCGCCGCTGCGCGAGCGTCTTCAGTTCGGCGATGGTCAGCGGCGCGGTCATGGCTCTTTGCCTTCTGAATAGTTATACGGAGGTGGGTTCGGATTGCCTCATTGCAGGGTCGATTTCATCGGCTGTCCGGCGACATAGGTCTCGACGACGGCGCGGTCGTCACCCATGGTCTGCAACAGGAACAGTTCTTCGGTGAGGCTTTTCGTCACCTCCATCTTCAGCGCCATGGCCGGGGTTGCGGCTGCGTTGAGGACGATGAGATCGGCTTCGGTTCCGGAGTCGAGCGTGCCGATCTTATCGACGAGGGAGAGAGACTCGGCATTCCCACGGGTCATGTAATAAAAGCTCTCCAACGGGTTCAGCCGCTCGCCGAGCAGCTGCTGGATCTTGTAGGCCTCGTCCATGGTGCGCAGCATGGAATAGCTGGAGCCGCCGCCGATATCGGTGGCGACACCGATGCGAATGGGTTTCTCGCGGCGAGCCAGCGCCTTCAGCGGGAAGAGGCCGGAACCGAGGAAGAGGTTTGAGGTCGGGCAATGCACGGCGACGGCACCGGCTTCGCTCATCGCGTCGGCTTCGCGCTCGGAAAGATGGATCGCATGGCCGAACAGGCTTTTCGGTCCAAGTAGACCGTAATGCGCGTAGATATCGGTGTAGTCGATCGCGTCCGGATAAAGCTCGCAGGTAAACTTGATCTCGTCGTGGTTCTCGGAAAGATGTGTCTGGATATGCAGATCCGGGAATTCGCGGGCGAGCGCGGCCGTTGCCTCCATCTGCGCCGGCGTGGAGGTGATGGCGAAGCGTGGGGTGATGGCGACATGGTTGCGGCCCTTGCCGTGCCAGTCAGCGATCACCTGCCGGGTCTCGTCATAGCCCATCTCGGGCGTATCGAGCAGGCCCTGCGGGGCATGGCGATCCATCATCACCTTGCCGCCCACCATGCGCATGTTGCGGCGCATGGCTTCGGCAAAATAGGCGTCGGCGGAGGTCTTGTGCACAGAGCAGTAGGCGACGGCCGTTGTTGTGCCGTGGCGGATCATCTCGTCATAGAAATGCGTGGCGATACGCTCCGCATGCGCACTTTCCACGAAGCGGCATTCCTCGGGGAATGTATAGGTGTTCAGCCATTCCAGAAGGTTGGCGGCGTAGGAGGCGATTACCTGCATCTGCGGGAAATGTAGGTGCATGTCGATGAAACCCGGCAGGATCAGATGCGGCCGATGGTCGATTTCGGTTGCACCTTCCGGCGCCTGCGCTTTGATTTCGGCATAGCGGCCCGTCGCGACGATCAAGCCGTTTTCGATCAGTAGCCCGCCATCGCTTTCATAAGCGTAGCTGTCGGTATCATCGAGGCTTTGCGGCAGGCGCTTGAAGGAAAGCAGGCGGCCGCGCAGAAGGGTGGTCATTGGCTCTTTTCTCCGATGGAGCTTTCGAACCAGGCGACCAGTAGCTTGCGTTCCTCCGGCGTGACGTCGGTGACGTTGCCGGGCGGCATGGCATGGCTGCGGCCGGCCTGGATATAGATCTCCCGGGCATGCATAGCGATTTCCGCGTCATTTTCCAGCGTTACGCCCTTCGGCGGGCGGACAATCCCCTCATAGACGGGTTCGGCCGCATGGCACATGGAACAGCGCGTCGAGACCATCTGCTTGACCGCTGGGAAATGGGCGTCGGAGGCGAATTGCTGGAAGGCGGGAGCGACTGCGTTCGCTTCCTTCTCGCCAGTCAGCACCTTGGGAACGGTGGAGAGCCACATGATGACGATGAAAAGGACTATCGTGACGATCCAGGTCCAGGTCGGGCGGCCTTTGCGCGCATGCGTGGTGTTGAACCAGTGACGGATGGTGACGCCCATCAGGAACACCAGCGCTGCGATTATCCAGTTGAACTGCGTGCCGAAGGCCAGCGGATAGTGGTTCGACAACATGAAGAAGATGACGGGCAGCGTCAGGTAGTTGTTATGGAGTGAGCGCTGCTTAGCGATGCGGCCATATTTCGGGTCCGGCGTGCGGCCGGCGATGAGGTCGGCGACGACGATCTTCTGGTTGGGGATGATGATCATGAAGACGTTGGCAGACATGATCGTCGCGGTAAAAGCACCGAGATGCAGGAAGGCGGCGCGGCCTGTGAAGAGATGCGTATAGCCCCAGGCCATGAAGACTAGGACGGCATAAAGCACGGTCATCAGCCCCCAGGTGTTGTTGCCGAGCGGCGACTTACACAGCAGGTCGTAGATGATCCAGCCGATGGCGAGCGACGCCAGCGAAATCAGGATCGCGACGGGAACGCTGACATCGAGCACGTGGCGATCGATGAGGAAGAGGTTGGCGCCGCCGTAATAGACGATGCACAGCATCAGGAAGCCGGATAGCCAGGTAAAATAGCTCTCATATTTGAACCAGGTCAGGTGCTCCGGCATCTGCGCGGGAGCCACGAGATATTTCTGGATGTGATAGAAACCGCCGCCGTGAACCTGCCATTCCTCGCCATAGGCGCCGGGCGGAAGATGCGGGCGCTTCACCAGTCCGAGATCGAGCGCGATGAAGTAGAAGGACGAACCGATCCAGGCAATGGCGGTTATGACGTGGAACCAGCGGGCGGCAAAGGCCAGCCATTCCCACGCTATGGCGTATTCATACATTCAGTTCCCCTTTTTCTTCCTCCGACTCGATACCTTGCAGAATGTTGAGAGCGGATGGAAGAGGGGTGTTTGATGTGCCGGTAAAAAGCAGCGGTCTTGTCTAGTGTCCGGGGCGCATTAGATCAGATTATGGCAGTTATTTAATAGAATGCCATTGGCTGCTTGGAGCGGGCCGTGTCCGCGGCGGCCGTCTATTTTTTCGACGGAGAATTGCCCATGCGTGGTATTCTGGCGTTCGTATTTTTTCTTCTCTCCGCAGCCTTTGCTCTGGCGCACGAGGCGCCCTCCGGCTGGTCCTACGACCCTTATTGCTGCAATGGCGACAGCAAGACGGGCGATTGCGAGATGATTCCGTCGCGCACCGTCACCATCGTGCCCGGCGGCTATCGAGTGACGCTCAATCCTGGCGACCATCGCTATGTAACGCACGCGCATATCTTCAATCTGCCGCAGGGTAAGACGATGCGCTCCCCGGACGGAGCCTATCATCTCTGTCTGTTTCCGGACGAGAACACCCCGCGTTGCTTTTATGCGCCTGACATGGATTACTGAGCGCTATTCCAGCGGCATGCCGAATTCGCAGAGGAGCCAATCCCTGAAGGCGCGGATTCGCGGCGTATGACGCCTGTTTTCCGGATAGGCGATCCAGTAGTCCGTATTGTCGGACGAAAGAATATCAAAGGGTTGGATCAGCCGGCCAGAAGCGAGATCATCCGCATAGAATTCCGGGGTCAGGATGGCGACGCCCTGACCGGCCAATGCCGCGCTCGCCTCGAAGGACTGGGCGCCGAGCCTGCTGCGCGGCCGGCCCTGAAGGCCAGGGTCTGGAACACCGGCTTCCTGAAACCATTGAGCCCACCATGGGTCGCCTGCGTCGATGATGCGGAGCTTCAGAAGGTCTGCCGGTTCGTGTATGCCGCCGATCGTCTCCGCAAGCGCCGGGCTTAGCATCGGCGTAAAATAAACCTTCATCAGCAGGTGCGCACGTAGTCCCGGCCATTCGCCACGCCCGTGGCGGATGGCGATGTCGGCGGACTCCCGGGCGAAGTCTATGATCGAGCCCGAGGTATCCAGCCGGACAGCGATATTGGGATGCTTCAGCTGAAACGAACCGAGATGACGGGCCAGCCATTGCGAGGCGAAGGTGGGGGTCGAATGGATGCATAGCGTCGTTTCGACTTCGCCTCTGATCGAAGTCATGGCCTCCTGCACCATGGCAAAGGCTTCCGACACTTTCGGTGCAAGCTGTTCTCCGGCCTTGGTCAACAGAATCTGCCGCGGGCGGCGCAGGAATAGCGGCTCGCCCAAAGTCTCTTCCAGCAGCTTGATCTGATAGCTGACCGCCGTCTGTGTCATGCCAAGCTCTTCGCCGGCCCGCGTGAAACTGCCGTGCCGGGCGGCGGCCTCAAAGACGCGGAGCGCATTCAGCGGAAAGCGCATGGACAATTTCATGGATAAGTTCTCTTTATGTATGCAGACGATAGTTCGATTGGAATTTCAGCATTTTTCGCGCCAGACTGCAATTCATATCATTGATCTAACTGAGGTATCGTCATGGATTGCTATGTCGTGGAACAGGTGGAAACCGCAAGGCCAAGCATTCTGGCTCGTCTTCTGGAATCGGTGACGCAGGCCTTTGTCAGCCACGCGGAGCCGTCGCCGCATCTCGATCTTGATGAGATGTCGGACCGCCTGAAGCGGGACCTTGGATTTCTTGATGGGCGGGAGCCGCGTTATGAAGACTGCCGACTGTTGTAGGGGGTAGGGAGTGAAAGCCCAGAGAAGGACAATCACATCCCCTTCAGCCGCTCGACCGCCATGAGCACCCGTTCCGGTGTCGCCGGCGCATCGAGGCGCGGGCAGATGCGATAATCCGCGACGCTGGCGACCGCCATCGATAGTGCCTCCAGCACCGAGATCGGCAGCATGAAAGGTGGCTCGCCCACGGCCTTCGAGCGGCCGATGGTGGCCTCGGTATTTTCGGACCATTCCGCCAGCCGCACATTGAAAATCTTCGGACGGTCGGAAGCGAGCGGGATCTTGTAGGTGGACGGCGCGTGGGTGCGCAGCCGGCCCTTCGCATCCCACCAGAGCTCCTCCGTCGTCAGCCAGCCCATGCCCTGCACGAAGGCACCTTCGACCTGGCCGATATCGATCGCGGGGTTGAGGGAGCGACCGACGTCATGAAGGACATCGGCGCGGTCGATCAGGTATTCGCCCGTCAACGTATCGATCGACACTTCCGAGCAGGCGGCGCCATAGGAGAAATAATAGAAGGGCGTGCCGCGGCCGGCCTTGCGATCCCAATGGATCTTCGGCGTCTTGTAGAAGCCGGCAGCCGAGAGCTGGACGCGGGCGAAATAGGCCTGCTTGACGAAATCGGGGAAGGGGATTTCGTCTTCGCCGACACGCACGCGGTTTGGCAGAAACCGTACCTCCTCGGCACCGACACCCCATTTTTCGGCCGCGAAGGCGACGAGCCTTTCCTTGATCTGCCGGGCAGCGTCATAGGCTGCCATGCCATTCAGGTCGGAGCCGGAGGAGGCCGCTGTCGCCGATGTATTCGGCACCTTGCCTGTAGTCGTCGCGGTGATCTTCACGCGGTCGATATCGACCTGGAAACTATCGGCCAGAACCTGCGCCACCTTCACATAGAGGCCCTGGCCCATTTCAGTGCCGCCATGGTTCAGGTGGATCGAGCCATCCTGATAGATATGCACCAGCGCGCCTGCCTGGTTGAAGGCGGTCATGGTGAAGGAGATGCCGAATTTCACCGGCGTCAGCGCGATGCCCTTGCGGATGAAGCGGCTGGAACGGTTGAACTCGATGATGGCCTTGCGCCGCGCCTGATAGTCGGAACTCTGTTCCAGCTCGTCGACGATGCGGTTGATGATGTTGTCCGTGACCTCCTGATGATAGGGGGTCAGCGTCCGGCCCGAGCCCGGCTGGCCGTAGAAATTGGCGCGGCGGATTTCGAGCGGGTCCTTGCCGAGCGCGTAGGCGATCTCCTCGATCATGCGCTCGCCGCCGACCATCCCTTGCGGGCCGCCGAAGCCGCGGAAAGCGGTGTTGGAGACGGTATGCGTCTTCAGTGGCTTCGAGACCAGATGCACATGCGGGTAGAAATAGCTGGAATCCGCATGGAACAGCGCGCGGTCGGTGACGGGGCCGGAAAGGTCGGAGGAAAAGCCACAGCGCGCGGCATAGGTGGCGTCGACGGCGTGGATGCGGCCCTCGTCATCGAAGCCGACTTCGTAGTCCACGAGGAAATCGTGGCGCTTGCCGGTGGCGCTCATGTCCTCGTCGCGGTCCGGCCGGAATTTCACGGCGCAGCCGAGTTTCTTGGCGGCGACGGCGGCCAGCGCCGCAAACTGGTTGCCCTGCGTTTCCTTGCCGCCGAAGCCGCCACCCATGCGGCGCACATTGACGGTGACGGCGTTGGACGGGATGTTCAGCACATGGCCGACGATATGCTGGATTTCGCTCGGATGCTGCGTCGATGACCAGACGGCGACTTCATCGTCCTCGCCGGGGATCGCCATGGCGATATGGCTTTCGAGATAGAAGTGCTCCTGACCGCCGATGCGCATCTGCGCCTTGATGCGATGCTTTGCATTCGCCATCTCGGTTTCGGGCTCGCCGCGCTTCAGGGTCATCGGCTCGTAGACGAGCGGTGCGCCATTGGCGAGCGCGCCATCGATATCGCTCCAATGCGGCAGGTCGCGATAATCGATCTTGGCAAGACGCGCGGCACGCCGGGCGGCATCGCGGGTCTCGGCGATGACAGCGAAGATCGGCTGTCCGTGGAATTCGACCTTGGTCTCGGCAAGCAGCGGCTCATCATGCAATCCGTTGGAGCTGGTGTCGTTGACGCCGGGAATATCGACCCCCGTGAAGACCCAGACGACGCCCGGATAGGCTTTTACCGCCGAGAGATCGATGCCGGCGATCTCGGCATGAGCGCGATCGGAGAGGCCGAGCGCGCCATGCAGCAGCCCTGCGGGTTCGGGAATATCGTCGATATAATCGGCGGCTCCGGTCACATGCTTATGTGCCGAATCATGCTTCAACGACCCATGCATCGAGCCGTTGATGACCTTGCGCTCCTCGAAGGTGGATTTGTCCATGGCTCAGGCCTCCAGGGTTCCCCTTCTCCCCAGTGGGGAGAAGGTGGCCGACAGGCCGGATGAGGGGGATGCATCGCGAAGCGATGCGTGTCCTGAGACTGGATAAAAGGAAGCTTGCTCTTTGCCGTGTAACCCCCTCATCCGCCCTTCGGGCACCTTCTCCCCGAGGGGAGAAGGTGGAAGGAAGCGGCTGCCGTCATCCGGCGAAAAGTGCCGTGCCGTGCCTGAGAAATACGGTCGAATAAACCCGAAATCCGTCATCATGCCAGCACCTCGAAGCGTCTCAATTCCTGCGGCGCGCCTGATGTCTCAAGATAGAAGCGGATGAGAAGGTTCTTGGCGGTCAGCTGGCGATACTCGGCCGAGGCGCGCCAATCGGTGAGCGGCGTGTAATCGGCGTCGAAGGCGTTGCGTGCGGCCATAACGGTTGCTTCCGTCCACGGCTTACCGATCAATTCCGCCTCGACCGTGCGAGCGCGCTTCGGCGTACCGGCCATGCCGCCGAAGGCGATGCTGATATCTGCGACATTACCGGCTGAATCCAGTGACAGATGGAAGGCGCCGCAGGCGGCCGAAATATCCTCGTCGCGGCGCTTGGAGATCTTGTAGACGGCGAAATGCGCATCCTTGGCCGGATAGGGCACGAAGATGCTCTCGACGAACTCGCCGGGATTGCGGTCCTGCTTGCCGTAATCGATGAAAAAATCTTCGAGCGGCAGGCTGCGCGCCCCCGCCGCCGAGCGCAGCTTGACCGTTGCGCCGAGGGCGATCAGCGGCGGCGGCGTGTCGCCGATCGGCGAGCCGTTGGCGATATTGCCGCCGATCGTGCCCATGTTGCGCACCTGCTCGCCGCCGATACGGTTGATGAGGTTGGCAAAAGCGGGGATCTTTTCGGCGATAACAGCAAAGGCGCGGCTGTAGGTGACGCCGGCGCCGATGGTCAGACCTGCATCTTCAACGGTAATTTTCTGCAGATCGGTCAGATGGTTGATGAAGACGACCGGGTTCAGCCGGCGCATCTGCTTGGTTACCCAGAGGCCGACATCGGTCGAGCCGGCAACGACGGTCGCGGTCGGCTCGTCGGCAAGCACCTGCGCCAGTGCCGATACTGAACCGGGCACGATGAGGCGATCCTCGCCCTCGGAAATCTCGATGGTATCGCCACCCTGCATTGCCCAGAGGCGGGCGATGATATCGGCCCTGGTCTTTTCGAGCGGGTCGAAGAGCGCGCTCGGCCGCTTCTGGCTGACCTGTTCGGCGGCCTTGACGATCGGTTCGTAGCCTGTGCAACGACAGAGATTGCCCTGCAGCGACTTTTCGATCTGCGCCCGGCTCGGCTTTTCCGTCGTCAGCCAGAGGCCATAGAGCGACATGACGAAGCCCGGCGTGCAGAAACCGCATTGCGAGCCGTGGCAATCGACCAGCGCCTGCTGCACAGGGTGAAGCGTGCCATTTTGAGCTGCAAGATGCTCGACTGTGACGACGTGGGTCGCATGCAGCGAGCCGACGAAACGGATGCAGGCATTGACGGATTCATAGTACAGCCCGCCATCGATCAGCCGTCCCACAAGCACCGTGCAGGCGCCGCAATCGCCCTCGGCGCATCCTTCCTTCGTTCCCGTCAGCCGCCGGTTGAGACGCAGAAAGTCGAGCAGCGTCTCGGTGGGGCGCAGGCTGGATAGAATGATATCCTCGCCGTTGAGGATAAAGCGGATGCTGTCGCTCATGTCGTTCCCGTTTATTGTCCATTTTGCGGGGCCGGAGGCGCTCACGCGAATCCGGCCCTAACCGTCAATGGTTATTCCGCGGTCCAGCCACCGTCAATCGAGACATGCGTGCCGGTCACCTGGCGCGCCTCGTCGCTCGCAAGGTAGAGCGACAGGGCACCGATTTCCTCGGCCTTGACGAACTCATGCGTGGGCTGGGCCTTGAGGATGACTTCGTTCTTGACCTGCTCCTCGGTCATGCCGCGTGCCTTGGCCGTGTCCGGGATCTGCTTTTCCACAAGCGGGGTCAGGACGTAGCCAGGGCAAATGGCGTTCACCGTCACGCCGAATTCGGCAAGCTCGAGCGCTGCGGTCTTGGTCAGGCCTAATATACCATGTTTTGCCGCGACATAGGCGGATTTGAAGGGCGAGGCGACCAAGCCGTGCGCCGAGGCAATGTTGATGATGCGCCCGTATTTCTTCGCCTTCATCAGCGGAATGGCGGCGCGGATGGTGTGGAAGGAACTGGAGAGATTGATCGCGATGATCTGATCCCATTTCTCGATCGGGAAATCCTCGATTTTCTCCACATGCTGGACACCGGCATTGTTGACGAGAACATCGACGCTGCCGAAGGTGGAGTTGGCAGTCGCGATCAGATCGGCGATCTCGGCGGGCTTCGTCATGTCAGCCGGATGATAGATCACCTTGCCGCCGCCGGAAGCTTCGAGCTTCGCCTTGATCGCATCGATTTCCTCGGGCTTTCCGAAGCCGTTGATGACGACGTTATCGCCCTTGGCGGCGAAGGCGGCCGCGATGGCGAGGCCGATACCGCTTGTGGAACCGGTGACGACAACTGTTCTTGCCATGATCTTCTCCTTGGACAACGCAGCTTCCTGCTGCAGTGCAAAACCGTTTCAGCCTAGTCCCAAACCCGCGGATATGGCAATCGTAATGCTGCCAGCCCTTTGGCCACGATGCCGTGAACCGGAAAGTGTAGCCTTCAGCGAAAAAATTTCGTTTTGCTTTCTTTTCACATTCGTTTTGCTCGCGTATCTGTTGCTTCGGGATGCAACAGGCGGGAGGAATGCATGAGCGGTTATGTCTTGGCGATCGATCAGGGAACGACGTCGACGCGGGCTATCGTTTTCGACGGCAAGATGAAGGTTGCCGGCGTCGGACAGAAGGAATTCACCCAGTATTATCCGAAGCCCGGCTGGGTGGAGCACGATCCGGAAGAAATCTGGTCCTCCGTCCTCGTCACCGTCCGCAAGGCGATCGAGGCTGCCGGCATCACCGCCAAGGATATTGCCGCACTTGGCATCACCAATCAGCGCGAGACCGTCGTCGTATGGGAGCGCGAGACCGGCAAGCCAATCCATAATGCCATCGTGTGGCAGGATCGCCGCACGGCGGGTTATTGCGAAAAGCTCAAGCGCCAGGACCTAGAAAAGCTATTCACTCGCCGCACGGGCCTGCTGCTCGACCCTTATTTCTCCGGCACCAAACTGTCCTGGCTGCTCTCCAACGTGAAGGGCGCGCGTGCCCGCGCCGCCAAGGGCGAGCTTTGCTTCGGCACCGTCGATACTTTCCTGATCTGGCGTCTGACTGGCGGCAGGAGCTTCGTCACCGACGCCACCAATGCCTCGCGGACGCTGATGTATAATATCGGCGCGAACGAATGGGACGAGGAGCTGCTGGATATCCTGCGTGTTCCCGCTGCCATGCTGCCTGAAGTGAAGGATTGTGCCGCTGATTTCGGCGTCACGGAGGCCACGCATTTCGGGGCTGCAATCCCAATCCTCGGCGTTGCCGGCGATCAGCAGGCGGCGACGATCGGCCAGGCTTGCTTCGAACGCGGCATGATGAAATCCACCTATGGCACCGGCTGCTTCGCGTTGCTCAACACCGGCGCGGACATGGTGCGCTCGAAGAATCGCCTTTTGACCACCATCGCCTATCGGCTGAATGGCGAGACGACCTATGCCCTCGAAGGCTCGATCTTCATTGCTGGCGCTGCGGTACAGTGGCTGCGCGATGGGCTGAAGGCCATCCAGCGCGCTTCGGATTCCGGCGAACTGGCGGCCAAAGCCGATCCGCTGCAGGAGGTCTATCTGGTGCCGGCCTTTACCGGCCTCGGCGCACCGCATTGGGACCCGGATGCGCGCGGCGCGATCTTCGGGCTGACGCGCAATACCGGACCTGAGGAAATCGTCCGAGCGGCGCTGGAGGCCGTCTGCTATCAGTCGCGCGATCTCCTGGATGCCATGCATAGGGATTGGCGCAACGGCAACGGGGAAGGGACAGTATTGCGCGTCGACGGGGGCATGGTCGCCTCCGACTGGACCATGCAGCGGCTTGCCGATCTGCTGGACGCACCGGTCGATCGCCCGACGATCCTCGAGACGACCGCGCTGGGCGCCGCCTGGCTTGCTGGCAGCCGCGCCGGCGTCTGGCCGGATCGCGCCGGTTTCGCCAAGGCCTGGGCACGCGACAAGCGCTTCGAGCCTGATATGGACGCCAAGACCCGAAATGCGAAGCTCAAAGGCTGGAAGAACGCGGTCTCGCGCACCTTGAGTACACGGTAGAGGTGATCGGTACTCATCGACTGCTCACCCCAGGTTATGCCGTGTAAGATTTCTTTATTTTGCTTATATAAGTGCGCGCAGCGATACTCGTCTTGTTCGTGGCTCGGGGAAGATTGCGGGCCACGTTTCGCCGGACCGCGCCTTTTAAGGGCGGACGCCTTCTCGAGAGACGATAAAGCGAATAATGGCTGCTCAATTTTCTGAACTGAAAAAACATTACTATCGGCAGATCAAATATCATCTGACCCGGCCGAAGCCGCCGATGCTCGCCGAGCGGTTCGATGGGCCTGTTCTGGTGGTCGGCTCGGCGCCGGTTTCGAACAAGCCGGTGGATTTCGATGAAAGCTTCAAGGTTATCACCATCAACGGTTCGCAGATGGTGACGAAGGCCTGGGGGATCGAGGCGCCCGACGTGACGCTCGTCCAGTTCAACCAGATCGAAGGCACGAACACCAATGCCGTCGAGGTGCGCCGCGTTTTGAACGGCGAACGGACCAAGATGCTCTACGTCCTGCTCTGGCGGAAGGAGCGCGAGCGGCTGGAAGAGGGGTTGCGGAAGTTCAATTACAGCTACGACAAGCTGGAGATCGTCGATCGCTACAAGCGCATGGCGCTGCTCGACCGCGTCGGCGGGGTGAAATGCAGCGAGCTCGGTGCGGACGACAAATGCTCGAACGGTATAAATGCCGTGCTCTTCGCGATCTATAACGGCGCGACCGAAGTCATCATCACCGGCATCAATCCCGATTCCGGCGGGCACGTCTATAATCAGGAAAATCTGGCGCGGCTGCATGTGCGCAAGGACCGAGAGGTTCTCGAGCGGCTTCTCGAGCGCGGCTATCCGGTATTTACAAGCGACCCAGCCGTGTCGCAATCGATCGGTCTACCTTTATGGAAGGGCAAAACGGGGGCCGGCCGGACGGTGGAAGCCGATGCCCAGGGCAAGCGGCCGGCACCGCTAACGGCTGCGGCCGTCATCAATTCTTGAGATAAGGGCTCGCCAACGGTCAATCTGCGGCTGACGTTGGTCGTGATTCCGTGCCAAGATCGCAGCTTAGAATCACTCGATTGCGCAGAGGTCAGTCCAATGCTGATGCCGCCGCCACTACGGCCGGGCGACAAGGTGCGCTTTGTCTCGCCCGCAAGTTCGCCCGACAGAGATATGGTTCTGAGGCATGCCGAAATCCTGAAAGGCTGGGGGCTGAACGTCGATTTCGGCGAACATGCCTTTAGCAAGTGGAGTTATCTTGCCGGTACCGATGAGGAGCGGCTGGCGGATCTCAACGCTGCATTTCGCGATCCCAAAGTTCGGGCGATCTTCACCACGCGTGGCGGCAAAGGATCATACCGCATTGCTGATCAAGTAGATTTTGCTGCAGTTCGACGTGATCCGAAGTTCGTTATCGGCTTCAGCGACATCACAGCATTGCATTTGAGCCTGCTGAAACATTGTCATCAGGTCGGCATTCACGGGCATTTTCCATGGGGCCGAATGAAGATGGTGTCAGTTCCTATACGCATGACGCGTTGCGTCAGGCATTGATGACAACCGAGGATGTCGTCATCGCCGCGCGCCCGGAAGAGCCGACATCGCGATTGACGACAAGCGGAACGGCCGAGGGTCGGCTGATTGGCGGCAATCTCGATATGGTGGCGGCGTCGGCCGGCTGGGCGTTGCCGGATATGCACGGTGCCATCCTGCTGCTTGAGGCCATCGGTCTGTACCCCGGCCAGGTGGACCGGCAGATGACCATGCTGCGAAAGGCGGGGCATCTGTACGGCCTGCTGGGGGTCGCAATCGGCCAGTTTACTAACTTCGAGTTCGATCGCTCTTATTCGGTGATCGATATTCTGCGCGAACATCTGGCCGAACTGAAGGTGCCGATCCTTGGCGGCTTGCCGCTCGGGCACGGCGATCGCCCGGCAAGCGCTTTTATCGGAGCCATTGCGGAGCTTGATGCCAAGGCCGGTATCCTGGCGATCCGGTGCGGAAACACCTGACGCCCTCTTCCATATTTTTTTGACGTAGCCTGTCGGTGCAGGTGATATTCCTTCGTCTTTAAAGGGAGAAGGGAATCTCAATGCTTTACGCGATCCTATGCTACAACGACGAAGACACCGTGTTTGCCTGGTCTAAGGAACAGGAAGACGCGACAATGGCACGGTTGATTGCCGTGCAGGAGCCGCTGGCAAAGGCTGGCAAGCTGGGGCCCGTGGCACGGCTGATGCCGACGACGGCAGCAACGACCCTGCGCAAGGGCAAGAACGAGCCGATCGTGATCGACGGTCCCTTTGCAGAAACGAAGGAGCAGTTGCTCGGTTTCTACGTGGTCGATTTCGAAACCCTCGACGAAGCCATCGGTTTTTCGAAGGAGCTTGCCGCGGCCAATCCCGGCGTCGGCTCCTATGAAATCCGTCCGCTTTACGTCTTTCGGCCGGGAGCTGTTGCAACATGACCGACATTGCCTGGATCGATATCGCGCTTACCAATGCCCGGCCACAGGTGATGGGCGCGCTCTTGCGCTATTTCCGCAATCTCGATACCGCCGAGGAGGCCTTTCAGGAGGCCTGCCTCAGGGCCTTGAAGACCTGGCCCGATAAGGGACCGCCGCGCGATCCCGTCGCCTGGCTGATTTTCGTCGGCCGCAATAGCGGTATCGATACCGTGCGAAAGAAGGCCAAATTGCAGAGCCTGCCGGATGAGGAGGCGATCTCCGATACGAGTGATGTGGAGAGCGATCTGGCCGAGCGGCTCGATGGCTCGGGATATCGCGACGATATTCTCCGGCTGCTGTTCATCTGCTGCCATCCGGATCTGCCGGCAACGCAACAGATCGCGTTGGCGTTGCGCATCGTTTCCGGCCTTTCGGTGCAGCAGATTGCCCGCGCCTTCCTCGTCAGCGAAAGCGCGATGGAGCAGCGCATTACAAGGGCTAAGGCGCGCGTCGCCGCAGCAGGTGTTCCCTTTGAGACGCCGGGCGCGGTGGAGCGGAGCGAAAGGCTGACGCTCGTCAGCGCCATGATCTACCTCATCTACAACGAAGGCTATTCGGCCGGCGGAACGCATCGCGAGGCGGCCGCCTTCGCCGACGAGGCGATCCGGCTTGGCCGGCTGCTGTTGCGGATCTTTCCCTCCGAGCCGGAAACCATGGCGCTGCTGGCGCTGATGCTCCTGCAGCAATCGCGCAAGGCGGCGCGGTTCGATGCCAATGGACAGATCGTCCTTCTGGAAGATCAGGATCGTTTGCTCTGGGATCGCACGTCAATTGATGAGGCGCTGGCCCTCCTCGACAAGGCGATCCGCCATCGCCGGCCCGGCCCCTATCAGGTTCAGGCGGCAATCGCAGCGCTGCATTCCCGGGCAAAGCGGGCTGAGGATACGGACTGGGAAGAGATCGACCTTCTCTACCAGATGCTGGAGCGGCTGACGCCTTCTCCCGTCGTCACGCTCAATCGGTCGGTTGCGCTCTCGAAGCTCAATGGGCCGGAGGCCGCTCTGACGCTGATCGCGACGCTGGAAGCACAGCTCGACAGCTATTTCTACTTTCATGGCGTCAGGGGTGGCCTGCTTGCACAACTGGGCCGTTCGCAGGAGGCACGCGTCGCCTTCGACAGGGCGATCGCGCTCGCCCGTTCTCCCGCTGAAGCAGCTCATATTCGTTATCAGCTCGATCGTCTGAGCGCGGATGCTCTTGCGGCTGCAAAATAATCAAAAAATTTACGTCTGTGCTGTCGGCAAACGGCAGTCTCGAACGTCATTAAGGTATAGGCCGAACAGGCCGCGTCAAACAGCAGGGAGAAACAAGACATGACTGAGCAGCCCCAGCGCCACGAGCTTTCCCTGACCCGCGTCATCGATGCGCCGCGCGAGAAGATTTTCCGTTGTTGGACCGAAGTGGAGCTTCTGAAGCAATGGTTCGCGCCGCTGCCATGGACAGTGTCGGCCGCCAGCGTCGACGTTCGAGCCGGGGGCTCAAGCTCGATTACCATGCGCAGCCCCGAGGGGGAGGATTATCCGGGCAACGGCGTTTATCTGGAAGTCGTTCCGAATGAGCGGATCGTCTTCACCGACGCCTTCGCCAGCGCCTGGGTGCCGTCGGCCAAGCCTTTCATGGTGGTGACGATCCAACTCGACGATCTCGGTGGCGGCAAGACCCGTTACACCGCGACTGTCCTGCATTGGTCGGCTGAAGATCGCGAAGCGCATGAGAAGATGGGCTTCCATCAGGGATGGGGCCAGTGCGCCGAGCAGCTCGCGGCACTGGCAGCCAGAATCTGAATTTCTGATTCAATTCCGGGGGATACGACAATGTCTTATGCAGTCGATTCATCTTTGCCTTCGGTCACGCGGGCTCAGCGCGTGGCGGGCACGATCCTTAGCGGACTGGTCATTGCCTTCCTGCTGTTCGATGGCGTGATCAAGCTCGTTCCGCTGCCGGTGGTGACGGAGACGATGGCGGGGCTTGGTTATTCGGCCGATCCGGCGCTCGCCCGGCTGCTTGGCGTCATCACGCTCGGTTGCGCCATCCTCTATGCGATCCCGAGAACGTCGGTCCTCGGCGCAATCCTGCTGACAGGTCTGCTCGGTGGGGCGATTGCGACGCATCTGAGGGTCGGCAGTCCGATCTTCTCGCATCTGCTGTTCGGCGTTTATCTCGGCATGATCGCCTGGGGCGGACTTTATCTTCGCTATGAAGCGGTTCGGAAAATGATTCCGCTCTTTCAGCGAAGCTTTTGATTTCGGATTCGATTTGCTAAGGCTCGCTCCCGAACAAGGACGGAGCGAACCATGCCGCAAGTGATCATCGCGCCTGTCAGGCAATCGGATGCGGACGAGCTGATCGCCGCCAATATCGCCAGCCGCGCCCATCATGTGCCCTGGGCCTATCCGTTCCTCGATCGCGACGGTTTCGACGCATGGTTCGGCCAGACGGTGACAGGCCCGAATATAGGCCTCGTAGCGCGCGATCCGGGCTCCGGCGGGATTGTCGGTGTCGTCAATATCAGCCAGATGGTGTGGGGCGGCTTCCGCAGCGCCTTTCTCGGCTATCATGGCATGGTCGGATTTGCTGGCCAGGGCTTCATGACCGAGGCCGTTCGGCTGGCGGTCGCCCACGCCTTCGACGCGGTCGGCCTGCATCGGCTGGAGGCCAATATCCAACCGGGCAATCATCTCTCGATCGCGCTGGTCAAGCGGCTGGGTTTCCGCAAGGAAGGGTTCTCGCCGAAATATCTGAAGATCGGCGGCGTCTGGTGCGACCACGAGCGCTGGGCATTGCTGTCGGACGATCCGCGCTCCTGAGCTCTTTCGGAATCGGAAAGTCGCGCTATCTGGCAGAAAGCCTGAGAACACCTCAGAAAAACGTTGACTGCCGGGAGGGAAGGGGCGAAAGCCACCTTGAGCCTCTCGCCGAACCGCTGCTGAGAGAGCGGGAGTGCCGGAAGCCGTAGATGATCGTTTCGACCGAAGAAGAACTGACCAAGCTCAAGGATATCGGGCGCATCTGCGCCAACGCGCTGCAGGCCATGGCCTCGGCCCTGGAGCCGGGCATCACCACGCTGGAGCTGGACGTTATCGGCCGCAAGGTGCTGGAGGATGCCGGCGCGCAATCGGCGCCGGAACTGGTCTACAAGTTCCCCGGCGCGACCTGCATCAGCGTCAACGAGGAAGTAGCGCATGGCATTCCGGGTCCACGCGTGATCAAGGCGGGGGATCTGGTCAATCTCGATGTATCGGCCGAGAAGGACGGCTTCTTCTCCGATACCGGCGCATCCTTTACCGTGCCGCCGGTCAAGCCGAAGATCGAGCGCTTGTGCCGCGACGGCAAGCGGGCACTCTGGGTCGGCCTCAATCAGGTGAAAAGCGGTGCGCCGCTTGCGAAGATCGGGCAGGCTGTCGGAGCCTTCGCGCAGAAAAACCGCTACACGCTGATCGCCAATCTCGCCAGCCATGGCATTGGCCGCTCCCTGCACGAGGAGCCCGCGGAGGTTTCCACCTGGGCGGACCCTTCTGAGAGCCGGATCATTGAGGATGGGCTTGTCTTTACCGTCGAACCGTTTCTTTCACTCGGCGCGATCTGGGCAGAGGGCGGCGATGATGCCTGGACGCTCTACGCCGATCCGCAGGCGCCCACGGTTCAGTACGAGCACACGATCATTGCCACCCGCAACGGACCTGTCATTCTGACATTGTCGGACAAGTGAGGTCCCGACTTAGTCGTCGGCCTGTGTCTTGTCTTCGTTTTTCGTTTCGCCGCGGATAATGTCAGCGGCGGCGCGCTCGAGGATTGCCGCGATGCGAGCGCCTTCGGCCTTGCTCCAGGGGAACTTTGAGCGAAGCGCGGAACGCAGCAGGTGGCGAGCGCGATGAACGTCGCCGCTGCCATGGCGATCGAACGGATTGTCGCGACCGTCCTCATCCCCCCCGTCGAAGACCTCGCGAACGCGGGCCATTTTCTCGCCGATGGCGGTGAGCTTGGCGAGGGTCACCTCGACCAGATCACGATTGTCGTCGACACGCTTCTGGCCGCTTTCGGTGATACGGTAAAGCTTCTTCGTGCCGCTGACCTCGACTTCGGCCTGGCCCGTCTCCTCGAGATAGGTCAGCGCCGGATAGATGACGCCGGGGCTCGGAACATAGAAGCCGCCGGAACGCTCCTCGAAGATCTTGATCAGTTCATAACCATGGCGGGGCTGCTCGGAGAGCAAAGCAAGGATGATGAGCTGCAGGTCGGCCGCATCGAACTTGCGGCCGGTGCGAAACCCGCCGCCGAACATGCCGCCCTTGAAGCCTCTCATGAAGTCTCTCCTATGCTCGCCGCGTGATTCACGGCCTCGGCCATGTCGTAGGATATATGCCTCGACGATGTCAAAGCCATCTCCGAACATGCGATCTCTGAAACCTCTCATATCGTTTCTCCTTGTGAAGTGTGAGAGTTTATATCGTTAGTCATGTCGTAAGATATATATCGTAAGATAGTATTCTGCAAGAGGCGGTTTGCGGATGAGATGGGCTGGAGGAGAAAGTGTGACCATATGGGGGAAGGAGTTCATCCCATGGGTGAAATTTCGTTGCTGAACAACTGCATCACGATCATGGGATAAGCGATTACATCTACGTAAGAATAGGCTTCTGGCGGTTGCCGCTCCCGGCGAACTGTCCTAGGCTCGCCTCAAATTCACGCCATTGCGGTCGTTCGAACCAACAGGAAGCCTAACCGTCGTGTTTCATTCTTTCTTCCCTCAGCCGAAACTCTTCTTCACTTCGATGGTGGTCTGGACGCTACTCTGCATCGCGGCCTGGTATTCCGTCGTCTCCGACCTGGGAACGCATCTGGGTTTCATCATGCCGCCGGAGGGGCAGCAGCCTTACGACCTGAGCTATTTCCTGTTGTGGGGGAACCTCTGGTTCTATGCTTTTTTCTTTCTCTGCATCGTTCTTTTCTGCGGGACGTGGCACCTTCGCGCCCGGGAAAATCCGTGGAAGCTCTGGTCGATATGGGGCTCTGCCTTTATCATTTTCGTCACCTTCTTCGGCGTGCAGATTTCGGTGGTAATCAACAATTGGCGCCGGCCGTTTGGGGATACGCTGCAGAACGCCTTGGCGAAGCAAGCGAATGTAACGGTCGGGGATTTCTATGGCCTGATGCTGACTTTCGTGCAGATCGTCTTTCTCAGCATGTTTGTCTCGATCCTGACGGACTTCTTCACCAGCCACTATATTTTCCGGTGGCGGACGGCGATGAACAATTTCTATATGTCGAAATGGGAGAAGCTGCGCCATATCGAAGGGGCGTCCCAGCGTGTTCAGGAAGACACCATGCGCTTTTCCACCGTGCTGGAGGGCCTGGGCATCAGCCTGATCAACTCGGTCATGACGCTGATCGTATTCCTGCCGATCCTGTTAGCGCTTTCGACCTATGTCACGGAACTCCCTATCATCGGCAAGATTCCGCATTCGCTCTTCTGGCTGGCGCTGTTCTGGTCTGTTTTTGGCACGGTGTTGCTGGCAGTCGCCGGTATCAAGCTGCCCGGCCTAAACTTCAAGAACCAGCGTGTCGAAGCAGCTTACCGCAAAGAACTTGTTTACGGCGAGGATCATGAGGATCGTGCGCAGCCGGCAACCGTCAACGAGCTTTTCGCGAATGTGAGACGGAACTACTACCGCATCTACTTCCACTATCTTTATTTCAACGTTGCCCGCTATTTCTACCTTCAGGCCGACGTCCTGTTCGTTACCTTCATGCTGGTTCCGACCATCGTGGCTGGCGTGATCACCTATGGTATATTTCAGCAGATATCGACAGCCTTCGGCCAAGTCAGCAACTCGTTCCAGTATCTCGTCAATTCCTGGACGACGATCATCGAACTCCTGTCGATCCATAAGCGTCTCAAGACCTTTGAGGCAGCGATCGATGACGAGCCGCTTCCGTCGATCGATCAGCGCTACCTGGAGCGCGAAGCAGGTGTCGTTCACGCGGATGGTTGACGACAAAAGGTTGTGACCTTTTCATTGGTCAAAATATCCGGGCCATCCTCGCCCTTCGGCAAGCTCAGGGTGAGGATGGTGCAGGTTGCCGCGTGAAGCCAGTTTAATAGCAGTCTTGCGCAGAGGGAGCTCTCATGGTGAGGAGACCCGAAGGACCGTCTCGAACCACGAGGGCGAATGGCGTATGGCGATACCTTCCCTTCCAATCTCGAAAATCGAGCACGCTCCGCCCGACCGCTCAGCCCTGCTGTAGCTTGCCGCGTGCTGCGATCAGCGGAATTGCCTCGGAATAGCTGACGCAGGCGACATCCTGTTTGTGGCAGACATCGCTGACGAAACGGTCGAGGGCGCGCCAATAGGCGCCGTCATTCATTTCGACGAAATGGAAGCCTAGCTGCAGCGGAATGCGCTCGCCGTCATATTGCTTGTTGAAGGCGGCTTCGAAGGCATCGAAGGTGCGGTCCTCATAGGTCTTGGCATTGGCCTTGTCCTCGACGCCCTTTGAATGGCGGACATAGAGATTGTAGTCCATGCCGATGACCGGGCGCTGCTGGGGGCCTTCTGGGATCAATGGCAGCCCGAAGCGATAGATGCCGTCGATCACCTGCGGCAGGGCAGGGCCTTTGGTGACCAGGCTTGCATCATACTGAAAGCCCATCTCTTTTTCCGCCGGCACGAGACCGTCGCTGGTGGAAAGATAGGGTGCGCGAAATCCCTTGACGTCATTCGTGGCGAAGTCTTTCCAGCCCTGGGGCTCCTTGTCGGCGAGGCCGACATTCTTCCAGGCGTCGCGAAGCGCAATGCGGGCATTCATGAACTCCTGTTTCCAGTCGGAGGCACTCCAGCCCTTGCCGTCGAAATGGCCGCAGGCGTGACTTGAGATGTCGTGACCTTCCTGGTGTGCACCCCAGATGTTGGCGATGCGCGTGCGCACATCGTCCTCGCTCTTGGCAAAGCCGACATTCGATTTACCCGGGCGTTGCTTCGGCCCCTGATAGGCTTTTGCCTGTGCCTTGTTCATGAGGAATGTGCAGGAGAGAAAATAGGTGAAATGTGCGCCGTTGCGCGAGGCGATCTCGCGGCTCCTGGTCCAAAGCGCATTGTCGTGAGCGCCATCGAAGGAGATCATGACCAGTTGCTTGGGCTTGCCATCGGCCAGGGCGGCTGCGGGCAGCCCCAAGGAAATGGCGAGGGAGAGACAGGTAGCTAGGCGAAACATGGGCACCGGACACTAATTGGATCGAGCACGGCTTACAAGGGATCATCCGGCGATATCGGATGGCGCGCTCAGGGTCGCTTCCTTCCTTTCGCGCAAATGCGGCGAAGCTGCGGTGATGCTGGCATTTTTTTACGGCAGCCGATAAGGATGTGACTACAAGACCATAAAGGATTTCATCCATGGCATTGCTCATTCTCGGCATTGTTCTTTTTCTCGGCCTCCATCTGATCCGCGTCGTGACACCCGGCTTGCGAACGTCATTGATTGCCAGCCTTGGCGAAGGCGGATGGAAGGGCGCCTATTCGATCGCGAGCGTCATAGCTCTGGTCGTCCTGATTTACGGCTTCGGTCAGGCGCGCGACATGACGCCGGTCTGGTCGCCGCCGTTCTGGATGAGCCACATCACCATCCTGCTGATGCTGTTCGCTCTCATCTGTCTTGTCGCCTCGCTGCTGCCGGCGGGGCATATCGCGGTCAGGACCAAGCATCCGATGGTGCTTTCGGTGAAGATCTGGGCGCTGGCGCATCTTCTCTCCAATGGCGACGGTGCTGCCATATTGCTCTTTGCTGCCTTCCTCGCCTGGGGCGTGATCCTGCGTATTTCGTTCAAACGGCGCGAGCGGGCCGGCGAAATCACCGTGCGCCCCTTCGTCTCGGCGAAATACGATCTCTATGCTGTTGTCATCGGTGTGGTCGCCTGGGCCTTGATCATTTGGAAGCTTCATGCGTGGATTATCGGGGTTTCGCCGCTCGTTATATGACGATTTCCACCATTCCCCCTTACATAAGCCGCAAAATGGAGTAGAAGGCCCCACTAGAGCCGGATGATTTTAGGTCCGATAGACCTAAAATCTGAATCCGCTCTAGCATCATGGAATTAGAGCATGATGTCGTCCGAAAACCGCTCACAATTTTCGGCATCATGCTCTAACCCCTAAGCTTGTTGGAACTATTTGGCCTGGGCCGGAGACGAGAATGGCATTCAATGACGATAGCTTCATCCGTGAGGTGAACGAGGAACTGCGCTCGGACCAGTTACGGTTCATATGGCGCCGTTTCGGCAAGCTCATCATCGGTGCTGCGGTGCTCGTCGTTCTCGGTACCGCAGCCTACAGCGGCTATCGCTATTGGGCCGGCAATCAGGCTGGCAGCGGCGGGGATCAGTTCATTGCCGCGCTGACGCTGGCCGATCAGAACAAGACGGATGAGGCGCTCGCCGCATTCGCCGCCATCGAAAAGAACGGCCCTGGTTCCTATCCGGTGCTGGCGCGCCTGCGCGCCGCGACACTGCAAGTGCAGAAGGGTGACAAGGCCGCGGCCATCGCCACCTTCTCGGCGATCGGCAAGCAGACGGACCTTCCCGTCGTTATCCGCGATGCGGCGCGCCTGCGGGCTGCCTATCTGCTCGTCGATACCGGCACCTATGACCAGGTCGCCGCCGAAGCGCAGGAACTTGCCGTCCCGGCTGATGCCTTCCGGCATTCGGCGCGCGACGTTCTCGGCCTTGCTGCCTATAAGGCCGGCGATTTCGCCAAGGCCCGGCAGTGGTTCCAGGCAATCGTCGACGATCCGCAGAGCCCGCGCAACGTTGCCAACCGTGCCCAGATGCTGCTCGATCTCATCACTGCATCCGGCAAGGCTCCGGTCGCAAAAGGCTGAAGGATCGCCCAATGAGTTTTACGGTCGCGATCGTCGGTCGCCCGAATGTCGGCAAGTCCACGCTGTTCAACCGTCTGGTTGGCAAGAAACTGGCGCTCGTCGACGATACGCCGGGTGTCACGCGTGACCGCCGCCCGGGTGAAGCCAAGCTGATCGATCTCCGCTTTCGCATCGTCGATACCGCCGGTCTCGAAGAAGCTGGCGAGGAGACGCTGGAGGGCCGCATGCGCGTCCAGACGGAAGCGGCGATCGATGAAGCCGATCTGACGCTCTTTGTTGTCGATGCCAAGATGGGCCTGACGCATGTCGACAAGACCTTGGCCGAAATGCTGCGCAAGCGCGGCCGGCCCGTCGTGCTCGTCGCCAATAAATCCGAAGCGCGCGGCTCGGACAGCGGCTTCTACGATGCCTATACGTTGGGCCTTGGGGAGCCTTGCCCGATCTCGGCCGAACACGGCCAGGGCATGATGGATCTGCGCGACGCCATCGTCGAGGCCATCGGCCCCGAACGCGCCTTCCCGGAGGACGAAGACGAGGCGGAGACGAATGTCAGTATTCCGCGCTCGGAAGTCGGCGAAGATGGCGAGGAGATCGACGAAGAACCGGCCTATGACGACACGCGCCCGTTGCGCGTTGCGATCGTCGGCCGCCCGAATGCCGGCAAGTCGACGCTCATCAACCGCTTTCTCGGCGAAGACCGGCTGCTGACCGGCCCGGAAGCAGGCATTACCCGCGATTCCATCTCCGTCGACTGGAGTTGGCGCGGTCGTACCGTGAAGATGTTCGATACCGCCGGTATGCGCCGCAAGGCGAAGGTCATCGAGAAGCTGGAGAAGCTTTCCGTCGCCGACACGCTGCGCGCGATCCGCTTCGCTGAAACCGTCGTCATCGTCTTCGACGCGACCATTCCCTTCGAGAAGCAGGATCTGCAGATCGTCGATCTCGTGATCCGCGAGGGGCGCGCCGCCGTGCTCGCCTTCAACAAGTGGGACATGATCGAGGATCGTCAGGCCGTGCTTGCCGATCTGCGCGAAAAGACCGACCGGCTGTTGCCGCAGGCACGCGGCATTCGCGCCATTCCGATTGCCGGCCAGACGGGCGAGGGGCTTGACCGCCTCATGCAGGCAATCGTCGATACCGACAAGGTCTGGAACAAGCGCGTCTCGACCGCGCGCCTCAACCGCTGGCTCGAGACGCAGCAGGTTCAGCATCCGCCACCGGCCGTTTCCGGCCGCCGCATCAAGCTGAAATACATGACGCAGGTGAAGGCGCGGCCTCCGGCCTTCATGATCTCGTGTACTCGCTCGGATGCTCTGCCTGAGTCCTATGTGCGTTATCTGATCAACGGTCTGCGCGCAGATTTCGCAATGCCCGGCGTACCGATCCGCATCCATTTCCGCACGTCGGAAAATCCTTACGAAAACAAGAAGAAGCGAACCTGAAGCACCTTACCCGACCGGATGGTCGGGGAGGGTACATCCGGTCAGGCCGCGTTCCTGCTGAGCGCCTGGCGCAAAGCGATGATTTCACTCTTCAAGCGTGTCAATTCGTCGGGTGTTTGCTCCGTGGCATCGAGAATGCAAGGGGGAACAGTTGCCGCCTTCTTCTTCAGCGCCTTGCCTTCGCCGGTCAGCTGAATCAACACTTGGCGCTCGTCTTCCTTGCTGCGAATGCGCTTGATAAAGCCGGCTGCCTCCAGACGCTTCAACAGCGGCGTCAGCGTGCTTGATTCCAGGAACAGCTTTTCACCGATGCCGCCGACGGTCTGTCCGTCTTCTTCCCATAACGTCACCATGACGAGATATTGCGGATAGGTGAGATTGAGCGCATCCAGCATGGGTTTATAGAGCCGGTTCATCGCATGGTTCGCCGAATAGAGCGCGAAGCAGATGAAGTTATCCAGCTTTAACAGGTCGTCAGTCATCTCAAGAACTCCCTGAGAGGTCTTATGTAGATCGTGCGATAAATAATTGTACACCCAAATTTATGCCCGAGCTATGGATTTCTTCTGCTTTAGGAAGTCAGCGCAGCGGACAATATCCCCATTGCTCTCGTGACGATCGCCGATGTCCTGGAAATTTGCTTTTCAAGAATGCGTTCTTCTGTGTGAGATACGGAAAGCAGGAACGGCGAGAGACATCGATAGGACTATGATCGCCGCCTTTCTCCAGGATCCGGCCACGCTGAGCCGACGATGAGGCTGGCGTAGCGGTCAGGGACATGATCGAGGACGTATAGCGCCCCGTTTGGACGGAACGCGCCCATCTTTCCCCATGGCAAAATTTATCCTTGTCAAACATAGGCTTAGATATCAATCTCGCGCCGGAACCGAGCTTCCGGCAGGACTTGTTATCTATGAGACGGCCTTTTGTCTCTGTTGCCAAGAAGGAAACCGACTTTGTTCTACTCCGCGATCGGGCAGGTTGAGAAGGTACAAGGAAATGAACGCGTGTCCGTCAAGAAGGGACAGGCGGGATGGGTGCTTTACGGCCCCTACGTCACCCTGTCCCCAGGACGTTATGTTGTCGAATTTCATATCGATGCTGACCCCTCCGCGCCATCGAAAGAGGTCTGTTGTTCTATCGATGTCACTGCAGGTTTTGGCGCCCGTCAATTGATACGAAGGGAGCTAACGGGCGCGGATATAGTGCGGTCTGGTAAGGGTGTGACCTTGCAGTTCGACGTACCGGAAGAGGATGTTTTCGAGTTCCGGATCGATTCAACTGGGGTTGGAGCATTCGCCGCTTATGCTCACCGGCCCCTGAAACGAATCGATCAAGAGAGCGGGCGCATGTCGGATGTCGTATTGCCTGACACTGCCAATCAATTCTTTAATACACATATCTATGATTTCAAGGTGCTCGAGAAAAATGGCTTCACTTTTCACGTCGGTGCGGAAGAGGTAATTGCCGAATTTTCAGGAACTCGGCTCTATGTCAACAATGCCGAAGATTTCCAGGTTCTGAGCGAAATTTTCATTCACAACGAATATAATTTCATCACCGGGCGCGACAAAATCATCATCGATATCGGCATGAATGCCGGTCTTGCCTCGCTCTTTTTGGCGAGAGACCCTTCGGTGCGGGAGATACATGCATTCGAGCCCTTCGCTCTCCCCCATGCGCGAGCACTGAAGAATTTCGCGCTAAATCCGAACGTGGCGGCCAAGATCAGGCCAAACCAATTTGGGCTTGGCGAGAGGGACGAGCAGATGGAGGTCATGGTCCGCTCAGATGCAACGATCGGCATCTCCGTAAGGGGAGCAGATTCTGGCAAGCCGGAAACGATCCATATCAAGGAGGCGGCTGGCGTCATCGCACCGCTTGCGGAGCGTGCGCGGAGAGCGGGCATGGATCTGGTCATCAAAATGGATTGCGAGGGATCCGAGTTCGGGATTTTCGAGACCCTGGCGAGACACGGCCTCTTCGGATCGATCAATGCCATGGTCATCGAATGGCACAAATGGTGGTCCAAGGACAAGAACCAGATGACGCTTATCGCACCGTTACTGAATGCGGGTTTCATCGTGCTGGACAAGACCCAGCTATCCAACCCGCATGCTGGCTTATGCTATGCTGTAAGAGCAGCGCGCTGATCCGCGAAGACACACGAACTGAGACGCGGTAAGCGAATTCCGGGTGGATCATCGGCCCGGAGTTCACTCCTTGTAGGCTTGTAATCGACCCCGATGATTGGCAATGCGGACATTGCCGATAAATTGCGTTGTTGCCGCTTCCCAGGAGTAATTGAGTGCCAAGGAGCGCGCTGCCTCGCGTGAGCATGAGAGCGCGGCGAGGCAGGCGGTGGCCAGGTCCGCATCCACGACGCCAGCCGCCCTGTTTCCTCCCAGAATGTCCGCGGGGCCGGTAACCGGGTAGGCGGCGACCGGAACGCCGCTCGCCAATGCTTCCAGAATGGCGTTGCCGAAAGTGTCGGTCTTGGACGGGAAGACGAACACGTCCGCCTGCGAATAGGCATGCGCCAATTCCTCACCGAATTTCGCTCCCAGAAAATGGACATCCGGATAGAGTGTCTGCAACTCCGCCCGCGCGGGGCCATCGCCGACCACTACTTTCGATCCGGGCAGGTCGAGGTCGAGGAAAGCGGGCAGGTTCTTTTCCAGCGCCACGCGACCTACAGTCATGAAAATCGGACGAGGCAGGTCGAAGGGTGCGTCGTCCTGGGCCTGCGGTCGAAACAGTGAGGAGTCGATGCCACGGCTCCAGGGCAGCAGGTTGCGAATGCCGCGTATCTTGAGTTCGTTTGCGAGACTTGGTGTCGCCACCATGCAGCCATAGCCCGCATTGTGAAACCATTTGACGAAGGCGTAGAGCCAGCTTTCCGGTATCGGCAGGCGCGCCGCGACATATTCGGGAAAGCGGGTGTGATAGCTCGTGGAAAAAGGCATGCAATTTCTCAGGCACCAGCGCCTTGCGGTAAGCCCGAGGGGACCTTCAGTGGCAATGTGGACATAAGTCGGCCGGAGCGCCTCTATTCTCGCGGCAATCTTGCGATAGCTGGCAATCGAAAGCCGGATCTCTGGGTAGGTCGGGCAGGGGATGTTGCGAAAGCCGTCCGGCGTGATCATCGAAACCTCGATGCCCATGCGCGTCAGTTCGCGGTTGGTGTTCTCGATGGAGCGAACGACACCGTTGACCTGCGGATGCCAGGCATCGCTGACGATAAGTAGCCGTTCAGGTACTGCGACAGGTGTCGCCGCCTGCGCCCAGGTGGTTTGATCGATGTCTGACAAGCGTTGCAACATGCCCAAAACAGTCCATCCGCACCGCATCCTCATGACGACGGTGCCAGCGATTGCGGTGTTTCAAACATGATTCCCGCGCCCACTCTATTGTGGGGGGTGTCCATGATGGAAATATTACAGCGTCTAGCGGATGGATTTCAGCTTCTCGGGCGAGACGAGCGCACCGTATTCCTGAATGACCCTAGCAGCGATCTTGGCTGCGAAGCCGGCGGCGGTAATTGCATTTTTGTGCTGCAGATAGTGCGCCAGAAATGCACCGTTGAAACTGTCGCCGGCGCTGGTTGTGTCGATAACCTTGACGACCTTGACCGCCGGCACGAGTGTCTCCTGAACGCCGTCGCCAATGGTCGCGCCATCAGGGCCATTCTTGACGATGACCATCACTGCTCCATATTGCCGATAGCGGCGGATCGTGGCGGTAATCGAATCGTCACTGAAATGCGCGGCTTCATCATCGAAGCTCGGCATGACGAGCGTCGCTGCACGCGCTCCCTCGGCGATCATCGTATGCATCGCGTCCAGGCTGGACCAGAGGCGAGGGCGCAGATTGGGATCGAAGGCGACCAGCTTGCCGGCGGCTTTGGCACGGCGCAGCTCTGCGAGCAAGGTGAAGGCATCTTCGCGCGACAGGATCGCGAGTGTAATGCCCGAAAAATAAAGGACGTCGGAGGCCTCGATTGCGGCACGTAACGCATCGCCGTCGGTCGCAAGCTGGCGGGCGGCAGAGCTGTCTCGCCAATAGCTGAAGGAGCGTTCGCCGTCCTTCAGATTGATCATGTAGAGGCCGGGCGTCTTGCCGCGAAGGCGGCGGATGCTCTGCGTGCCGATGCCGGCCCTGCCCATGAAGGCGATCATCTCGTCGGACATGGCATCGTCGCCGAGCGCGGTGAAGTAATCGATCGCCCAGTCCTCAGGCAGGCAGGCTCGGGCATACCAGGCGGTGTTGAAGGTGTCGCCGGCAAAGCCTTTGCGCAGGTGTCCGTCATCGGCCTGCGACAGTTCCACCATGCATTCGCCGATCGATAGAAAACGCCCACCCAAGACTGCCTCCTGCATTTGCCTTGGTGCTGCATACGCGGAAGCGGCGGCTGGGGCAAGCTGGACGGCGGCAGCCGCCGTCCACTGTTGCTGGCGCTGCTTTACGGCCGGTCCATGTGATAGCAAGCCGCCGTCTGGCCTGGGCGCACGTGCTCGGTCGGTGGCATCTTCGTGCGGCAGATATCCGTCGCCTTCCAGCAGCGGGGTGAGAAGACGCAGCCCGGCGGCGGATTGAGCGGCGAGGGCGGATCGCCCTGCAAGCGGATGCGCTCGCGGCCACGTGCAAGCTTCGGATCGGGGATCGGCGCGGCAGAGAACAGCGCCTGCGTATAGGGATGCGCCGGATGGTCGAAGACCGTCGCAGCCTCGCCCGCTTCCACCACCTTGCCGAGATAGAGCACCAGCACGTCGTCCGAGATCAGGCGGACGACCGAGAGGTCGTGGCTGATGAAGATCAAGGTGAGGCCGAACTCCTTGCGCAGGCGGCGCAGGAGCGTGATGACCTGTCCCTGGATCGAGACATCCAGCGCTGAGACCGGCTCATCGCAGATGATGAGCTTCGGCCGGGTGATGACGGCGCGGGCAATGCCGATGCGCTGCGCCTGGCCGCCCGAGAATTCGTGCGGGTAGCGGTTGATCATCTCAGGCACCAGGCCGACTGCCGCCATGATCTCGCGTACGCGATCCTGCCGCTGCGCGCGGCTCAGTTTCGGTTCGAAGACGGTCAGCGGCTCCGCGATGATGTCGCCGACGGTCATGCGTGGGTCGAGCGAGGCGATCGGGTCCTGGAAGATGATCTGCATGTCGCGCCGCGCGGCGCGCATCTCCTCTTCGGTGAGATCGAGCAGGTTACCGCCCTGCCAGAGAATGCGGCCCTTCTGGGCCTTGATCAGCCGCAGGATGGAGCGGCCGAGCGTGGACTTGCCGCAGCCGGACTCGCCGACGATGCCGAGCGTGCGGCCGGTCTTCAGCTCGAAGCTGACATCGTTGACCGCGGTCAGGATCATCGGCGGCTTGAAGAGGGATTTCGAGGGTAGTTCAAATTCGGTCGTCAGATGCTCGACCTTCAGAAGCGTTTGCTCAGCCATGGACGAGGCTCCGTTCCTGATCAGCCGAAAGGGGGTGGAAGCAGGCCGCGCAACGGCGTGGCGCCAGCGGATCGAGCGGCGGGGCCGCGTCCAGACAGTCGTCCTGTACATGGGCGCAGCGCGGCGAGAAGGAGCAGCCGCGCGGCAGATGCATCAGGTTCGGCGGTCGTCCGGGGATGACGGTGAGATCGTCGACATCCTGGTCCGGCCTCGGGATCGCCGAGTGAAGCGCCGCCGTATAGGGGTGGGCCGGGCTTTCGAACAGCTCCTCCACCGGCGCTTCTTCGACGATGCGGCCGGCATACATGACGGCAACGCGGTCGGCGAGGCCGGCGACGACACCGAGGTCATGGGTGATCATGATGAGCGCCGTATGCATTTCCGCCGTCAGCTCATTGAAGAGATCGAGGATCTGCGCCTGGATCGTCACGTCGAGTGCCGTCGTCGGCTCATCGGCGATGAGGAGCTTCGGTTTGGTCAGCAGCGCCATGGCGATGACGATGCGCTGGCGCATGCCGCCCGAAAGCTCATGCGGATAGAGGTTGAAGCGGCGTGTCGGATCAGGGATGCCGACCCGTTTCAGCATATCGAGCGCCGCTGCCGAAGCTGCGCGCGCTGTCAGGCCGCCATGGACTTCCAGCTGCTCCGTCAGCTGCCGCGAGATGCGCAGCGACGGGTTAAGCGCGGTCATCGGGTCCTGGAAGACCATGGCCATGTCCTTGCCGCGCACATGGTCGAGCTCGCGCGGCTTCAGGGTCAGCAGATCCTTGCCGTCGAGCAGCGCCTGGCCGCTAGTGCGGCCGTTCTTGGCGAGCAGGCCCATCAGGCCGAGGAAGGTCTGGCTCTTGCCGGAGCCAGACTCGCCGACGACGGCGATACGTTCGCCGCGGCCGATCTTGAGGTTCATCTTCGACACCGCGGCCACTTCGCCTTCTGGCGTGCGGAAGGTGATCGAATAGTCTTTGAGTTCGAGAAGTGTTTCTGTCATGTCAGCGATCCTTCGGATCGAATGCGTCGCGCAGACCGTCGCCGATGAAGAGCAGGCTCATCAGCAGCGCGACCAGGAAACCGGCCGGGAAGAACAGCAGCCAAGGCGTCGTCTCCATACCGGCCGAACCTTCCGCAATTAGGGTGCCGAGCGATGTCAGCGGCTCCTGAACGCCGAAACCGAGATAGGAGAGGAAGCTCTCCGTCGCGATGATTTCCGGGATGGTGAGCGTGGCGTAGATGACGACCGGGCCGACGAGGTTCGGCACGATGTGTTTCAGGATGATCTTGAACGATCGCTGCCCCGATGCACGGGCGGCCTCGATGAATTCCCGCTGCTTGATCGACAGGGTCTGGCCGCGCACGATACGGGCCATGGTGAGCCATTCGAGTGCGCCGATCGCCGCAAACAGCAGATAGACGTTGCGGCCGAAGATCACCATTAGCAGGATGACGAAGAGGACGTAGGGCAGGGCGTACATGATATCGACGAAGCGCATCATGATTGCATCGACGCGACCACCGAAATAACCGGCAACAGCGCCGTAGAGCACGCCGATGACGACCGAGACGAGGGTGGCGACAAGTGCGACCGTTAGCGAGACGCGGGTGCCGTAGAGCGTGCGCGCCAGCAGATCGCGGCCGTTGCCGTCCGTGCCGAAATAGTGGCCGGCGGCGAAGTCCGGAGCGCCTCGGAACGACGTCCAGTCCGGATCCTCATAGTTGAAGGGCAGGAAATACGGGCCGAATATGGCGACCAGAACCAGCGCGGCCAGTATGATCAGCGAAAGTGCCGCCGCCTTGTTGCGCAGGAGACGACGCATTGCGTCGCCGGTGAGGGATCGCCCCTTTGGTGCGAGCCCTTCTGCCGAAAGCAATTCCGCTTCCAGCAATTCTCTCTTGGCGGAATTGAGGATCATCGCATTCTCACTTTCGGGTCGAGCCAGGCATAGGCGATGTCGACCAGCAGGTTGAGGACCACGATCAGGACCATGTAGAAAACGACCGTTCCGAGGACCATGCCGTAATCGCGGTTGAGCGCTGCGCCGACGAAGTAGCGGCCGACGCCGGGGAGGCCGAAGATGCTTTCGACCACCAGCGAGCCGGTGAGGAGGTAACTTGCCGCGGGTCCGAGATAGGAGACGACGGGCATCATGGCGGGCTTCAGCGCGTGGCGCATGATCGTCAGCCGCGGGCCGATGCCCTTGGCCTTGGCGGTGCGAATGAAGTTCTGGCCCATCACTTCGATCATCGAGCCGCGCATCAGGCGAGAGATGCGAGCCGCGTGCGGCAGGGTCAGGACGATGATGGGCAGGATCAGGAACTTGATCGAGCCGTCGCCCCAGCCGCCGACCGGCAGCCAGCCGAGCGTATTGCCGAAGATGAGCTGAAGGATGGGGGCGATGAGGAAGCTTGGCATGACCAAGCCGATGAGGAGGCCGCCGCCCAGCCAGTAATCCGCTGCGCGATTCTGATAGAGCGCCCCGAGACAGCCTATGAAGACGCCGACGATAGTCGCGAGCACGAAGGCGGAGCCACCGATGGTCAACGTATAGGGGAAGCCGGACATGATCTGCTGGGTGACGGTGAAGTCCTGATTGGCGAAGGAGGGGCCAAGGTCGCCCTTCATGACATCGCCGACATAGATCAGATATTGCTCAACCAGGGGCTTGTCGAGGTTGTAGTGAGCCGCGAGGTTGGCTTTGACTTCCGGCGGCAATGGCCTTTCGCCATCGAAGGGGCCGCCGGGAGCGAGGCGCAGAATGAAAAAACACACTGTCACGGCAATCCACAGAACGGGGATTGTCGACAGCAAACGACGGAGAGCGTAGCCAAACATGATCTTAGACGGCTCCCTCCCGGTTGTGTTCGGGAGGGAGCCTGTTCCCAATTATTCTTTAACCGACAGCCAGCGCGTACGGTGGATGTCCTGGATGTTGTCGACGAAGCCCTGGACCTTCGGGGCGACGATGTTCTGGGAAACGTAGTAGTAGATCGGGATTGCGGCGCTGTCGTCGAGGGCCAGCTGCTCGGCTTTCTTGTAGATCTCGGCGCGCTTCTTCAGATCGATCTCTTCATTGCCCTGCTTGATCAGAGCATCGTAGTCCTTGTTGCTCCAGCGGCCGTAGTTCATTTCGACGCCGGTGGACAGCAGGTTCAGGAAGTTGATCGGATCGTTGTAGTCGGCGAGCCAGCCGGCACGGCCGATCTGCACCTCGCCGCGCTGCATTTCATCGTAATGCACCTTGGTTTCGGTGTTGTAGAGCTCGATATCGACGCCGAGCGGCTTCCACATGGCGGCGATCGCAACGGCGATGCGCTTGTGGTTGTCGTTGGTGTTGTAGCGCAGCTGAGCCTTCAGCGGGTGATCGGGACCGAAGCCGGCTTCCTTCAAGAGCTTCTTGGCTTCTTCGACCTTCTGCTTGTAGGGCTCGTCCTTCCAGCTGACATAGGCCGGTTCACCGTAATTGGCGGTACCTGGCGGTACCCAGGAATAGGATGGCAGTTCGCCGGTGCCGAGAATCTTCGGGCCGATGACCTCGCGGTTGACGGCCATGGAGAGAGCCTGGCGCACGCGCTTGTCGTTGAAAGGCGGCTTGGTAGAGTTCAGGACGTAGTAGTAGGTGCCAAGGAAGGGCACCACATGCGCCTGGCCGGGCAGGTTCTTCTGGATCCAGTCGAACTGGTCGGCCGGGAAGGAGGTCAGGATATCGAATTCGCCGGCGCGATAGCGCTTCAAGGCAGCGGCCTGATCTTCCAGCGTGTAATAGTTGACGTTGTCGATCTTGATGTCCTTGGCGTCGTAATACTGGTCACTCTTGACCATGCTGACGTGCGAACCGGGCACCCATTCGGTGGGCTTGTACGGGCCGTTGGTGACGATGTTGCCGATCTTGACCCACTGGTCGCCCTTGGCTTCCACGACATGCTTCGGCAGCGGATAGGCCGTGTAGTGCATCAGGGCGTTGAGGAAGTAGGGTGTCGGGTTTTCAAGCGTGATTTCAAGCGTCTTGTCGTCGATCGCCTTGACGCCGAGCTGTGTCAGGTCCTTGATCTCGCCCTTGTTGATCTTTTCCGCGTTCAGGATCGTGTACTGCAGATAGGCGTATTGCGCGGCGGTCTTTGGATCCATCAGGCGCTGGAAGGCAAAGACGAAGTCCTGAGCCGTCACAGGTTGGCCATCGGACCACTTGATGCCGTCGCGAAGCTTGAAGGTATAGACCTTCTGGTCGGGCGAAATGGTCCAGCTTGCAGCCTGGCCGGGAATTGGGTTGTCCTTGGGATCTTCGGTCACCAGCCCTTCGAAGATATCGCCGTCGATACGGTTCTCCCAATCGCCGGAAATTTTTTGCGGATCGAGCGAAGTCGGGTCGCCGCCGTTGTGGATATTGAGGGTCGCGGCATGCGCGGAAACGCTCAATATCGTGCTGACGAAAGCCGCAGCGATAAATTTTCTGGTGATATGCGCCATATGTTTTCCCACCTTTCTGGAGTTCTTGTCCTTGTTTTACAAGGGTGTTTTTGATCCGCAGGTGACCTGTACGTGCAGGTCAATGCGCGAAGTTATCGAAAGCGACGTCGCTTTCAAGTTAAAAAAAGTCGGGCATGCTTAGCGTGTGAACTTTCATATTGATAATTCGCTTAAATTGATACTGCGAATTTATCCGCCGATGGTTGAGCTTTTCGGATGGCCGATTTGCGGCTTGCCGCCTGCGCACGAGTGTGCAAACTGGAAGGCCTTGTGCGATATCGAGGCGGTTTGATGAAATCGACGAATAAAGCGGCGGGAGCCGACTGGTGGCGCGGGGCCGTGATCTATCAGGTCTATCCGCGGTCGTTTCAGGACACCGATGCCAACGGGCTCGGCGATATCAGGGGGATAACCCGGCGCCTGCCTCATATCGCCGCACTAGGAGTGGATGCGATCTGGCTGGCGCCGTTCTTCACCTCACCGATGGCCGATATGGGCTATGACGTCGCCGATTATTGCGATGTCGATCCGATTTTCGGCACGCTTGCCGATTTCGACGAGATGATGACGGCAGCACACGACCTCGGGCTGAAGGTCATTATCGACCAGGTTATCTCGCACACCTCGGACCGGCATCCCTGGTTCGTGGAAAGCCGCGCAAGCCGCGACAATCCCAAGGCGGACTGGTATGTCTGGGCCGACCCGAAGCCGGATGGCACCGCGCCGAACAACTGGCTGTCAATTTTCGGCGGGCCGGGTTGGGAGTGGGATGGCGTACGCCGACAATATTACCAGCACAATTTTCTGACCTCGCAGCCGGACCTGAACTTCCACAATCTTGAGGTCCAGGATGCTGTGCTCTCGGCCGTCAAATTCTGGCTTGATCGCGGCGTGGACGGTTTTCGTCTGGATACGGTCAACTACTATTTCTGCGACAAGAAGCTTCGCGACAATCCGCCCGCGCTCGTCGCAACGGGCGGGCTCGATGCCCCCGAGAGCAACCCTTACGGGATGCAGAACCATCTCTACGACAAGACGCAGCCGGAGAATATCAGCTTCCTGCGGCGGTTCCGGGCATTGCTCGACCAATATGAGGATCGCGCGACCGTCGGCGAAGTGGGGGATGGTGCGCGCTCGCTGCAGACCGTGGCCGCCTATACCAGCGGCGGCGACAAGCTGCATATGTGCTACACGTTCGACCTTTTAGGGCCTGATTTCACGCCGGCGCATTTCCGCCGTTGCGTCAGCGATTTTCAGGACAATGTCGTCGATGGCTGGGTCTGCTGGGCCTTTTCCAACCACGATGTCCAGCGGCATGTCAGCCGCTTTGCCAAAACGGAGGAGGAGCAGCCGCGTGTTGCAAAGCTCGCGATTTCGCTGCTTTCCACATTGCGCGGTTCGATCTGCCTCTATCAGGGCGAAGAACTCGGTCTGCCGGAGGCAGAGTTAGCCTTCGAGGATCTGCGCGATCCCTATGGCATTCGCTTCTGGCCGGCATTCAAGGGGCGTGATGGATGCCGCACGCCGATGCCCTGGGAAGCGGGCCGTGCTCATGCGGGCTTTACAACGGCCGACAAGTCATGGCTGCCGGTTCCCTACCAGCACGCGGCTCTGGCTGTGGACAAGCAGGAAGCGGATGAGCACTCCGTGCTGCATCACTACCGGCAGACGCTTGCTTTCCGTGCAGAACATCCGGTCCTGCGCGACGGCGATATGACCTTCCTCGACACAGAGGAGGACGTTCTCGCCTTCACGCGCTCCAAGGGCGGCGAGACGCTGCTCTTCATCTTCAATCTCTCCCGCAAGCCGGTGAAGATCGCACTTTCCAAGTATATCAAGCTCGGCAAGACGATCGCCATGCCTGGGTTTGGCACGGCGGATGCCGGAGCGACGGTGGCGCTTGCCGCACTGGACGTCTATTGTGGCCGGGTCGGATAATCGAAGTTGGCCGAAGGCCTATTGTTTGACAGGGACCAAGGCGCCGGCGGGTTCGCCGTTTACCGACAGAATCTGCGCGGCACCTTTAAGGGCCGTGCGGAACGCATCGTCGAAACTGACGCCTCGCACCTGCCATATGACGTCGTGCGGTCCAATGCCGCTTTGCTGATCGCTTAGCGTCCACGTCGCGACCCAGCCTAGGGCGCTCTCATCCCACTCCAAATCGCCTGATAAGGGAATGGTGCCCGCTGTCGAACCGGTTTGGAACTTCCCCTCGGAAGGGAAAACGACGTCGATGCCGGTGAGATCGGACGCTGCCGTGAATGCTTCGCGCATGGCCAAATCGCGACCGCTCTCGGCCGTTACCTGATAGCTCAAGTCACCACGACGGACAGTCAACAGGATTTCGAGCACCGGCCGCTTGGCGAGCCAAGGGCGGGTGCCGAGCCTCTCGAGCAGATCGTCGATGCGTTCTTTGCGAAAGCGGCATGTGAGGTCGAAGGGTCGGTCGTGGGTGCCTTGCTCATCATGGATAGGACGGCCCGCGAGCCTGTCGCGATAAGTGAATTCCTCGATGTAGTCGGCCGCATGCTCGCGAGCGGTCCCCATGAGAGGGCCGTCAGTCAATCGCGAATTGCCGGAGACGCGGGGCAGAACCTTATCCAGGCAATCGGCAAAGCCCTTGATCCGATTTTCCGGTCCCTGGCCGGTAACGACACAGACGCTCGTGTAGACATCGTCAGGCATGAAGGCTTGGGCCTGAGTGGCAGGAAGAGAGGCGGTCAACAGCAGCGCAAGTAACTGCCAACTCGTCGCATAGGCGAGATTTCGCACCATCCCCTCCCTGCGGCTTCCGAGCAGGAAAGCACACAGGATAATCCAGATGAGGGATCGAAACAAGGACGGACGATTGCCGCCGTCAGCCGATCAGCATGAACTTGTCGACATCGACCAGGCCCTTGTCCGATATCTTCAGATGCGGGATGACGGGCAGGGGCAGGAAGGCGAGCTGGAGGAAAGGTTCTTCCAGCGTTGCGCCGAGGGCATAGGCGGCCTGGCGCAGATGATGCAGCGTGTCGCGCACGCTTTCATAAGGCTCGAGGCTCATCAGGCCGGCGACGGGCAGGGCGATTTCACCTGTCACGACGCCATCCTCGACGACGACGAAGCCGCCATTGATATCACTGAGGCGGTTGGCGGCGAGCGCCATGTCATCCTCATTGACGCCGACGACGCAGATATTGTGGCTGTCATGGCCGACTGTGGAGGCGATCGCGCCTTTCTTCAAACCAAAACCTTGGACGAAGCCGTTGGCATGGTTGCCGTTCTTGCCATGCCGCTCGATGACGGCGACCTTGATGATGTCGTTACCGAGGTCGATAGCGGTCTGGTTGCCCTTGGTCGGCAGGCGATAGCGGCGATGTTGGGTGATGATCTTGCCGGGCGTCACGCCAATGACGGAGCTCTCGCCTTCTGCTACCGGCACACCAAAATCGGCGGCATTGATCGGGCGGGCCTTGACGCTGTCGAGGCCGACCGGCTCGACCGAACCGCGGGTCGCAAAGAGTTCGGCGGTAACGCGGCGGCCTGCGGAAAATACGATCTCGGCCTTGCAGTTTTCCAGGCTATCGACAACCACGAGATCGGCGCGCCAGCCCGGCGCCACGAGACCGCGATCCCGAAGGCCGAAGGCGCGGGCTGCGGAGATCGAGGAGGCGCGGTAGATCGCCAGCGGCTCGACGCCATGGGCAATCGCCGTGCGGATCATGTAATCGAGGTGGCCCTGTTCGGCGATATCGAGCGGATTTCGATCGTCTGTGCAGAGTGCGAGGTGGGGTGACAGGCGCTCGGTGATAATAGGCATCAGCGCGTGCAGATCCTTGGAGACGGAGCCCTCGCGCACGAGGATATGCATGCCTTTGCGGATCTTTTCCAGCGCCTCCTCTGATGTCGTCGATTCATGCTCGGTGCGGATGCCGGCCGCGAGATAGCCGTTGAGGTCATTGCCGCGCAAAAGCGGCGCGTGGCCGTCGATGTGGCCGCCCTGGAAGGCTTCGAGCTTCGCCATGCAGATGGGATCCTTATGGACCACGCCGGGGAAATTCATGAATTCTGCAAGGCCGATAACCTTGGGATGATTGCGGAAGGGCAGGAGCTTCTCGATCGGCAAATCGGCACCCGAGGTTTCCAGATGCGTTGCCGGCACGCAGGAGGAGAGCTGGACGCGGATGTCCATGATGGTTTCCTGCGAACAGTCGAGGAAGTAGCGTATGCCTTCCGTGCCGAGCACGTTGGCGATCTCATGCGGATCGCAGATGGCGGTGGTCACGCCATAGGGCAGCACGCAGCGATCGAACTCGAGCGGGGTCACCAGCGAGGATTCGATATGAAGATGGGTATCGATGAAGCCCGGAACGACAATCCGGCCGGCAATATCGATCTCTTCACGCCCCTGGTAATTGCCGCAGATGCCGACGATGCGATCGCCGCAAATGGCGATGTCCGAAGCGACCAGCTCTCCCGTCACCAGATCGAAGAAGCGTCCGTTCTTCAGCACGATATCCGCAGGCTCCCGGCCGACGCCTTGGTCGATATAGCGTTCGAGTTTGGTGGTCATGGCTTTCCTACCCGCTGTGATTCCGTATAGCCCCTCACCCTAGCCCTCTCCCCGTTCTACGGGGAGAGGGGATCTGTCCGAATTTGTTGATAGGGCAGTGTCTCTTACGGCCTGGCGAGAACTAAGACTCCCTCTCCCCGCGAGCGGGGAGAGGGCTGGGGTGAGGGCCTATTTCGAACACGCTGCCGGAAGAAATTTGAAATCACGAGCTGCTACAGCTTCGGTCAACCTGCCTTCGCAGATCGCTACGATGGTTTCGAGAACTGCTGGCATGGCTGTGAGGACATCAATGTTCCAGAGGCGTGCGACAGACCAGCCTTCAGCGGTCATGAATTCATCGCGAATGGTATCGTGCTTGCTGTTGGCATGTGACGCCATCGATCTCGATGACCAGGGATCGCTCTCCGCAGGCAAAGTCAGCGAAATAAGGATCGATTGGAAACTGCCGAACGAATTTGAAGCTGTTCAGTCGACGGTTGCGAAGTTCCGACCAAAGTTTTGCCTCGGCATCGTTGTCCGATTGCCGAAGCATTCTTGCGCGCTGTGTCGTTTTAGGTTCCGGACCGCGCATCTTATTGTCCCCGTGAACGGCACCTCACCCTAACCCTCTCCCCGCAGGTGGGGAGAGGGGATACCTCGAATGCGCAGATATCACTGTGTCTCATTGAGAGGAGGCAATGAGATATTTCGCCTCAGATATTATTCTGCAAGATCTCTCTCAGCTTGCCGAACAACTCGTCGATGTGATGTTTCTCGATGATCAGCGGCGGCGACAGCGCGATGATGTCGCCGGTGGTGCGGATCAGGAGCCCCTTTTCATAGGCCTTCAGGAAGGCGGTGAAGGCGCGCTTGGTAGGTTCGCCGGCGATGGGATCGAGCTCGATGGCGCCGATCAGGCCGGTGTTTCTAATGTCGATGACGTTCGGGCAATCCTTCAGGGAGTGCAGAGCGTCGGCCCAGTAGTCGGAGAGTTCGGCTGCGCGCGTCAGCAGGCCTTCTTCCTTGTAGGTGTCCAGCGTCGCCAATGCCGCGGCCGAGGCGATCGGGTTGCCGGAATAGGTGTAGCCATGGAAGAACTCGATCATGTGCTCGGGTCCCTGCATGAAGGCGTCGTGAATCTCCGAGGTGACGAAGACCGCGCCCATCGGAATGACGCCGTTGGTCAGGCCCTTGGCTGTCGTGATGATATCCGGCTTCACATCATAATATTGGGCGGCAAAGGGGGTGCCGAGGCGGCCGAAACCGGTGATGACTTCGTCAAAGATCAGCAGGATGCCGTGCTTGGTGCAGATTTCGCGCAGCTTCTGCAGATAGCCCTTCGGCGGGATGAGCACACCGGTGGAGCCGGCGACCGGCTCGACGATGACGGCCGCGATCGTCGAGGCGTCATGCAGAGTGACGATGCGCTCCAGTTCGCTGGCAATATCGCCGCCATGCTCCGGCTCGCCGCGCGTGAAGGCGTTCTTGCCGGGCACATGGGTGTGCGGCATGTGGTCGACACCAGTCAGCAGCGTGCCGAACATCTTGCGGTTGGTGACGATGCCGCCGACGGAGATGCCGCCGAAATTGACGCCGTGATAGCCGCGCTCGCGGCCGATGAGGCGGAAGCGCGAGCCATTGCCCTTCACGCGATGATAGGCAAGCGCGACCTTGAGCGCGGTTTCGACAGATTCCGAACCGGAGTTGGTGTAAAGAACGTGGTCCATACCCTCAGGGGCAATATCGACCAGCCGGTTCGCCAGTTCGAAAGCCTTGGGGTGGCCGAGCTGGAAGGCGGGTGCGTAGTCGAGTTCGCCTGCCTGCTGGCGGATGGCCTCGGTGATCTTCGGGCGGCAGTGCCCGGCGTTTACGCACCACAGGCCCGCAGTTCCATCCAGCACCTGCCGACCATCATGGGTAGTGTAATACATATCCTTGGCGCTGACGAAGAGGCGCGGTTCCTTCTTGAACTGGCGGTTGGCCGTAAACGGCATCCAGAAGGCGCGCAAATCGTTGGGGGCGGCATTCAAACGGTCCGACATGCTGTTCTCCAATGGCCAATTCGGGGGGCCATTTCCCGGCCACGGCCTACGCCGCGCTATTATATTTACTGCTTGGTCAAATTATCAGCCGCCTTTTTGGCGTCAAGGCAAAGATGGCGGTGAAAGCGACAGGTTGAGCCTCGAAGAATGCGTGTCAACATGTCGGGGAGGAAAACGGGCCACGAAGCACCGTGAGGTAGTCCCCATATGAAAAAACTGGCAAATCCTAGGATTTGCCAGTTAAAGCAGTAAAACACCTGGTAATGAAAGCAAGTCGATCTTTCGAGATCTAAATTGTCCCCAAAAAGATCATGCGTCGACAGGCCGGGAGCTATCTTAGCTCTTAGGCAGCCGATCTACTTTTTTCCGGCTCGCAATAAATGTCTTCCAGCGTTTCGAGAACACGGATCACGGATTCCGATGTGCTGGAGTAGTAAATAGTTTGAGCATCACGACGCGTCTTGACCAGCTTTTGGGCACGAAGCTTCGAAAGATGCTGGGAAAGTGCTGATTGGCTCAGTCCGACCTGATTGGCAAGAACGCCAACTGGAACTTCGCCTTTAACGAGACTGCAAAGGATCAAAAGACGCTTCGGGTTCGCCATTGCTGATAATAGTGCTGCCGCAACATTAGAGTGTTCGGCCAAATCTCTTGTCTTCATCTTTTAAACTTCCCAATGCGGAGCGAACATCAGAAATTGTGCTATTTCCAACCCGGTCCTTACCGATATCTAACAATACCAAGAGCGGTCGAAGATTGTATATACCTAAATTTAAGGTATCGAGTATGCTGTTTTAGATATGTACGTATGATGCTCCGGCGATGATGCAGGCGTCCCTAACGTCCCATCTAGGGGCTCGATTAGACCAAAATAGGTCGATTTTTATCGTTTCGGAGCAGCAAATATGCCAAATTTGGTCACCGAAGATTTGCAACCCGCCAATATCAGCCGTTTCTACTTCGAGCTGTCCGACTACTAATTCTCGCACTATTGTATGATTTATTGCCGGCGCGCTCTGTTTTCGGCTTAAAGCATCATCAGGTCCTGCGAGGACAAGATATAGGCCCTTCCGAAGCCGCCGTTCAGGCTGGCATCCAGAGGAACGAGGCGGAAGAAGCAGAAGTCCGGAAGGTCGATATAGAGCTTGGATTTCGGATGACGATCGAGAAAAAGCGTTCGGATGCGATTGTGAGCTTGGCTTTGCCGACCGATGCGCTCCGCGCTGCAACGTAGGGTCAGGCGAGGGTGGGCGAGAGGATCGCCCTTGCCAGGCTCGCCGAAGAGCGCTGAAGCGCGGCTGTCCTTCATCAAAGCCTTGGTATGTGAGGAGAGGCCGGAGACCAGGATGACCGGAGCGCCATCGGCATCCATGGCAGTCAGGACGCGGCTGACGGCGGGAAAGCCGGTGTCCGGATCGATGACGGCCAAGGCTGCATGTGCGGCTTTGCGCATGAGGTCGCGCGCCTGAATGCGCGCATCCTCATCCGTTTCCCTCAGCACCGATGGCTTGTCGTTCATTGCCTGCTCCATGAATTGAGGAGCAGTCGCGAACAACTACTCCTTTCGCCGGTGGCTGGTGAGGCCTGACACCACGTCTTGCGCGGAGATCGTTCCGATAATCGTGCCATTGTCAACAACACCGATATTGCCCGGCTGGCGCGTCAAGGCGTCAAGAATATCGATGAGCGGTGTCGCGGCGGTTGCCGTCGCGGTGACGGAACCTGCATTGGCCGAATGTCCGACGCCCTGCTGCATGACATCCCGCGCCGTTAGCATGCTGATCGGGTTCATGTGCTGCACGAAGTCGGCAACATATTGGTCGGCAGGGTTCTTGACGATCTCCTGTGGCGTTCCGCACTGGATGATGTGGCCGCTTTCCATGATGGCGATGCGGTTGCCGATGCGGAATGCCTCGTCCAGATCGTGGCTGACGAACAGGATCGTGCGTTTCAGGCGGCGCTGGAACTCCAGAAGCTCGTCCTGCAAGCGGGTGCGGATCAGCGGGTCGAGCGCGGAGAACGGCTCGTCCATGAGCAGGATCGGCGCCCCGGTTGCAAAGGCACGGGCGAGACCGACGCGCTGCTGCATGCCACCCGAAAGCTCATTGACCTTGCGATTGGCCCATTGCGTGAGGTTCACGAGCTGTAGCTGCTCGTCGACCCGCTTCTTGCGCTCAACATCCGGCACGCCGGCAAGCTCGAGCCCGAAGCCAACATTGTCGGCGACCGTCCGCCAGGGCAGCAGCGCGAACTGCTGGAAGACCATCGAGACGGTGTGCATGCGCAGGTCGCGCAGGGCCTTGGGGGTGCAGGAATAGGGGTTGACGGCGCCGTTCTTGGTGTTGACGGAGACCTCGCCGCGCACAACCGGGGCCAGGCCGTTGACGGCACGCAGCAGCGTCGATTTGCCGGAGCCGGATAGCCCCATGAGCACGAGGATCTCGCCCTCTTCGATTTGCAGCGAGGCATTGGCGACGCCGAGCACCATGCCCGTGGACTTGCCGATCTCGTCGCGCGACTTGCCTTCGTCGACGAGTTTAAGTGCGGCATCGGAACGATCGCCGAAGATGATGCTGACATTTTTGAAATCGACGGCGACAGTCATGAGTGGTCTCCTTCGCCGGGCGCGCGGAACATACGGTCGAGAATGATCGCCAGGATGACGATGCAGGCGCCGGAATCGAAGCTCTTGGCGACATTGACGCTATTCAGTGCGCGCAGCACGGGGACGCCGAGCCCAGGGGCGCCGACGAGTGCCGCGATCGAGACCATCGAGAGTGACAGCATGATGGTCTGCGTCAGGCCAGCCATGATCTGCGGCGTGGCAAAGGGCAGCTCGACCTTGCGCAGAACCTGGCGAGGCGTCGCACCGAAGGATTCAGCTGCCTCCACGAGCGAAGGGGGAGTGGAAATAATGCCGAGGCGGGTCATGCGGATCGGTGCGGGAAGAGCAAAGACGACGGTGGCAACCAGGCCCGGGACCATGCCGAGACCGAGCAGGATCATTGCCGGCACCAGATACACGAAGGTCGGGATGGTCTGCATCAGATCGAGTATCGGTCGCATGATGGCGTAAAGCCAGGGACGGCGTGCTGCCGCGATGCCGAGCGGCACGCCCACCAGCATGCACACGAAGGTGGAGGCCAATACCAGTGCCAGCGTCTCGGTCGTCTCTTTCCAATAGCCCTGGTTGATGGTGATCAGCAGGCCGATCAGGGTGAGGACCGTGATGGTGACGCTCCGGCGCATCCAATAGGCAAGTGCCGTGAAGGCGACGACGACGATCAGCGGATGCGGTGCCTGCAAGAGGAACAGCAGCCCTTTGATTCCGTGCGCGACCAGGAAGGAAAGGCCGTCGAAGAACCACGTGACGTTGCTCGTCAGCCAGTCGACGACGGCTTTGGCCCATGGCCCGATGGGGATGCGGTAATCGGTTAACCAGTTCACATCTTTGCCCATGATTGGGGGCGGCGTTTCCGATTGTTGCGTATGATGCCGGAGATGCCGCCGTAGAATAACGGTCTGTCACGCCAGGCGGACCATTGTCCGAGTGATGGCGGGACGCGAAAGCAAGCAGTCCGTTCAAGGAAGAGAAAGGGGCGGTTTGGCCGCCCCTCCATCCATCCTCGTATTACAGGCCGAGCTTGGCCTTGACCGCCGCCAGGCCGTCACCGCCATCCTTGGTGGTGACGCCGGCAAGCCAGGGCGTGACCGCCGACGGATTGGCCTTCAGCCATTCGGTGGCAGCCGCCTCCGGCTCCTTGCTGTCGTTCAGGATCTTGCCCATGATTTCGTTTTCCATCGGCAGCGAGAAGACGAGATTCTTGACGAAGGCGCCGACGTTGGGGCATTCCTGCAGGTAGCCGGCCCGGACGTTGGTATAGACCGTCGCACCACCGAAGTTCGGTCCGAACACGTCATCACCGCCGGTGAGATAGGTCATCTTGTAGGTGGTGTTCATCGGATGCGGCGCCCAGCCGAGGAAGATGATCGGCTTGCCTTCCTTGTCGGCGCGGGACACCTGCGCCAGCATGCCCTGCTCGGAGGACTCAACCACTTCGAAGCCTTTGAGGCCGAAGGTGTTCTTGTCGACCATGTCGATTACCAGACGGTTGCCGTCGTTGCCCGGCTCGATGCCGTAGATTTTGCCGTCGAGATCGTCCTTATGAGCGGCGATATCCTTGAAGTCCTTGATGCCGAGCGCGGCACCCTTTTCGTTGGTCGCGAGCGTGTACTTGGCGCCTTCCAGGTTGGCGCGCACGGTTTCGACCGACTTGTCCGCGGCGAACGGCTTGATGTTCTCGGCCATGGAGGGCATCCAGTTGCCGAGGAAGACATCGATGTCCTTGTTCTTAAGCGACTGGTAGGTCACCGGGACGGCGAGCACCTTGACGTCGGTGTCGTAGCCGAGCGCCTTCAGAAGAACGGAGGCGGTGGCCGTGGTGGAGGTGATGTCGGTCCAGCCTACATCGGCGAAATGTACGGTGCTACAGCTCGCCGGCTCGGCCGCGGAGGCCGCGGTGGCGCCCAATGTCAGTGCGGAGAGAGTTGAGGCGAAAGCGAATGCAGTAAGGGTCATTTTTATCATTGCGTGACTCCCAGTCTAACGTTCCCAAGCAACCATCAATAACTGACATTTTCAAGCGACCACAGTGTATTTGCGGCGGTTTGAGGGGGCTGAATGCGACGCCCGCCTTTTTATGTCCGCCGGTTGCCAAGGCTTTTGCGCCCTCGGCCATGCCTGTCTGAATCCTGTGGTTTTCGCCGAGACTATCTTTTCTTATCGTCGCGCAGCTCCCATGAAGCATTCAAGGAGAATGTCATGGCCAAGCTCTACTTCCATTATTCGACGATGAATGCCGGCAAATCGACCATGCTGCTGCAGGCTGCCTATAATTATCAGGAGCGCGGCATGCGCACGGCGGCTTTCATCGCGGCTCCGACGATCGCGCCGGCCGCGGCACGATCGCCTCGCGCATCGGACTGGCGATGGATGCCTTGCCGTTCGAAACCAGCGACGATCTCTATGCGATGGTCGATGAAATGCATGCAAAGGAGCCGCTTGCCTGCGTCTTCGTCGATGAGGCCCAATTTCTGACGCGCGAGCAGGTCTGGCAGCTTGCCCATATCGTCGATCGCCTCGATCTTCCGGTCATGACCTACGGGCTACGCACGGATTTCCATGGACATCTGTTTCCGGGATCGCAGGAGCTGCTAACCATCGCCGACGAGTTGCGCGAGGTGCGCACCATCTGCCATTGCGGGCGCAAGGCGACGATGGTGGTGCGCTTGGACGCTGCCGGCAATGTCGTCCGCGAAGGCGCGCAGATCGAGATCGGCGGCAGCGACAAATATGTTTCGCTCTGCCGTCGTCATTGGGAAGAGGCGATTACCTGCGAGTGAAGCAGCCGCTCGTGCAGACTTTCGATAGCGGTTCTGACTATTTTCGGCACGTAATTGCGTATCGAAGTCGAGGCTGACGGGGAGAGACGATGAAACTGCAATGTCTGGCGTCGGCTGTCATCCTGTTCGCTTCGGCTTCCGCTGTGCTCGCGGATGGCGACGCGGTCGCCGGTGCCGCCGTTTTCAAGAGATGCGGGGCATGTCACACGGCGACCGGCCCTGATAATCGCGTCGGTCCCTCGCTGATGGGGATTGTCGGGCGAGCCGTCGCAAGCAAGCCGGATTACGCCTACTCGCCGGCGATGAGGGCATTCGGGGCTGACGGCAAGGTCTGGGATGAGGCGTTGCTGCGGAAATATCTGCCGGCGCCGCAATTCCTCGTCAAAGGCACCCGGATGGCGTTTCCAGGCCTGAAAAGTGACAAGGATCTCGACAATCTCATCGCCTATCTGAAGAACCCGGCCGCTGCTCAGTAGCGTTCGAGCATTTCCTTCGCCTCCGGAAGCAGCTAGTCTTGCCAAAGGTAAGGTGGGAATGTTTTCATGCTCAGGCCTCATTCCTTCGATGGCATGCTCGACAGGGCGCGCACGACGCTCGAAGACGCTATGAACGACGCGAATTCGGCAGTGGCGACGCTCGCCCGCCACGCCAGGGACAGCGAGCACGCCGCAGCAGTTAATTTTCCCGTCGAAGAGGCATTTGTTCGCGAAGCGGTCGAATTGCTCGACCGTTGGAAGTCAGTCGCCCTGTCGCTCGTCAAAGAGCTGGATCATGCGACCGACGAGGCTGATCTGCAGCATCGGCGATTGTTCAATGAGAAGCTTGGCCTTGAAAATGCAGGCTTGCTCAGCCGGGTGCTTGCACGCAGACCCATGGGGCCGGATGAGATCATCGTCAATGTCGACGCGGCCCTTGCTGTATCGGCCGAACTCGATCTTCTTTTCAAGCAGGCGAGACCCGTATTCTCCCGGTGCTTTCATGAATGCGAACTTCAACTCGAAGGCGTGATCGAGAGGCGAAGGAAGCTCGATTTCGAGATAGAGGAGGTGCAGCGCCGGGCCGATGTCTTGGCGGAAAAGTTCATGTATCAGAGGCGCAACCGCCCATCCTCACGCCATGCCGATCTGCAGTCCGAACTCGAAGCGGACTATCGCGCTCTGGTGACAGAGCAGGATGATATTCGGCGGCAAGAACAGGAGCTTCAATCCCGCCGCACCGTGCGGCAGCGCCTCATAGACATTTACGAAGGGCTGGCGGCTGCCCTGAACAATCAGATCGCCGCCATCGGCGCGATGGCAGCCAAGCTGAGCGTCGATATCGAGCAGCGGATCGCCCTGCTCAAGGCATTGGCGTCAGAAGTGGAGCCGGCATCGATTGGGGTTTCGCGAACGGGAGCGGTCGAGAGCCTGATCCAGGCCTTCGAGGCGAATGTGCTGGCCGGGCATGATCTTGCCGTGCGCAAGGCTCATGTAGATGCTGTCTTCAAACGACGGTTGGAGCCTCATCCGCTGCACGCATCCTCAGATTCGAGCGAAGTGGCGGAAGAGACGCAACCTGAGGGTTGATTGCTGTCCGTCACGGAAAATTCCGTTCGGACGGTTGTTGTTTTTCCCAAGAACACATATTTGCTGGAACGCGAGTGGCGATAAGGACTTAATGATCCGAGGACCGCGGCGATTTTCGCGGCGTCCATTGCGCAGGTTGGTGTGGTGCGTCTTTCGCGTGTCGGCGGGATGCGCGGTAGGGTTTAGGAGGCGTGTCCATGCTTGACTCGATCACGGCGTTCTTCAAGCGGATCTGGGCCGCTATCGCACGCTGGCTGGGACTGGTTTTCGTCGGGCTAAGCTGGCCATTTCTCGCCGTTCATGGCTGGTATCGGCAGCGCAACTGGCTGATCAAGCTGCCGCTTGCTGCCTTCGTGGCGCTGATGGCACTGCTTTATGTCTATTTCGTTTGGCAAACGCAGGTCTGGACCGGGTTCAATCCGGCCTATCCGGACGTCTACAAATTCTCCGAGCGCAAATATTCCGCCGGACAGGAGCTGCCTGCGACGGATGGTCAGCAGGCGGCTGCAACAGCACCTAAGACTTGCCAAACCTCGGCTGTCGTCGACGTTGCCACCGATCTGACCGATTTCAACGTCAACCAGAATGCCTGGATTTCCTCGATGCTGCTCTACAAGCTCGGCTTCTTCGGCATTTCATGGGATGACACGCCCTTCCTCGACAACAAGGCTTCCTTCCAGCGGGGCATCAATTCGGTCGTTCGCCGCACCTCGGCGGAGTTGGTCGATACGCTCGGCCGTGTACGCGGAACATCCGGTATCAACAGCGATCTGCAGAAGGCGCGCGGCAACCTGCAGTTCGACGAGTCGAGCTGGTATTTCGGCCTGCATCCCTTCGGACCGAAGACGCCGAGCCCAAGCTATTATCGCGCTGCAATGAGCAATCTGCGCAGCTTCAATAGCGACCTCGGCAATTGCAAAGCGATTTTCGATGGACGTGCCGACAACCTCCTGCAGTTCGTCGACCATATTGCCAACGATCTCGGCAGCACGGCGGATATATTGGCCCGGAGGGCGGGGGATCACAGCTATGGCTGGCTGGATATGCGGGCTGACGATCGTTTTTGGTTTGCCTATGGGCAGCTTTATGCGAGCTACGGTATCCTGATGGCGGCCCGCTCGGATTTCCAGCAGGTGATTGCCGAACGCAATGTCGCCACGCTCTGGGCCGATGTCACGACGCAGCTGCAGACGGCTTTGCGCATTCAACCTTTCATCATTTCCAATGGGCCTGAAGACAGCTCCTTCATGCCGAGCCATCTTGCAACCATGGGCTTCCATATTCTGCGGGTGCGTTCGAGCCTCGTGGAAATCCGCACGGTCCTGGGCGGTCGCTAAACGAAGCTTAGCGGGCGTAGACCCAGTAGGCGGACACCGACGCTGAGCCCGGCTGCCGGGCTCAGTTTTGCGTCCGGAACTGCGTAAGAACAAGAAGATAAAGCGTTTTCGCGATTCGAAGAAAAGCGGAAAGCTTTAGCTGATCAGCTTCAGGCGGATGGCTTTTGCGACGAGCTGGGTACGGTTGACGCAATCGAGCTTCTTGATCGCGTTCATCATATACGCGTTGACCGTATGGTCGGAGAGCGAAAGAATCTGGCCGATCTCGACCGAGGTCTTGCCTTGGGCCGTCCAGCGGACCACTTCCAGCTCGCGCGCGGAAAGCGAATGCGGCGCGGCACCACCGTTGCGCTTGAGGCAATTATAGGAATCGAGCGCCTGCAGCATGATCAAGGTGAGTTCGTTGATTTCACTCTGGCCGAGGCTATTGCGATTGCCCATGAACCAGAAAACGAGGCGCTGGCCATCCGGAGCATTGACCGGGATTATGACGCTCATCGGACAATTGTAGCTAATCAGGAGTGCTCGAAGCTCGCCCGGTACATCGGCGTCAGGTTCGGCATCTTTTTCCAGCAGATGCCACGCGCGCGGCATCACTGAATCACGCGTGCGCAGCAGCATAGGACAGCGGCGAACCAGATGATGCCGATCGAACTCACGCACGAACTGTGCGGGCACCGTCCCCTCGATAAGCAGCGGCGTCATCATCGTATCATCGGGAACCGGGGCGTTCATCAGAGCCACATGGCTGAAGCCAAAAGCCGATCCCGTCCGTTCCAGGCCCATTGCAAACGCCGCCTGTGTCCGAGCGGCAGCCAACTCGGCAGAAAGCAGCAATTGTCTCTCGGCGGTAATGATATAGGACATATGAGTTAAGGTGTCCGCGGCGTGGTATCGATATCAAATACTCGATTTATGAGTGAATGCTAGACGCAAAAATACCACACGGCCAGAAATAATTTTCATTTTCATATATTTTAATATTTAAACATACAATTCTCCCAGTCTTCGCCCAAAATGGGCGATAAGTGCCCGCGACCACTCTTTCGTTGGCCGGATCTCGACGAGATCATACATTTGACGTCATCGCCGAGCCGATCGAAGGGGTCTGACGACGCTTCCCCACTATGTCAAAATTAAGCCTAAAACCGAGGTTTTGAACTGGGTTCTGCACTTTGGGCGGCGCGTCAGGAATGCCTGTTTTGTACCGTTCGCAGTTTATCGCCCACAGCATAAGCTGGCATGAGATCTCACGCTTTTGAGTTCGTCGGTAGCCAATTTTTGGAAACGTACTTCTTTGCACGCGGGACTTTCCGTGAAGGCGGCCATGAGTTTTAATCAAATGATGCATCGCCGTGTTGGTGCGCCTTGCGGAGGCCCAAAGCGGTTGCTATCGGTCTTGCCAAAGTAATCGCTTGCAGGCGTATAGCTTATGAATTTTCGCTTCTTTCCGCAGCTTGGGGCGTGCTGTTATCAAACGCTGTTGTGGTTCGTCACCGGCGTTTCGCTTTTTCTGGTTTCGCCTGCGCTGGCTGAAGCTGCCGGCGCGGTCGGTGGCGCGCCGATGCAGTTTTTGCTGGTTCACGGCGAGATGGGCCAATGCCGAGCCGATAGCACTTGCCCGGACTGGATCTCCGCCGAAGGGCAGATCATGGCGGATACGCCGCGGAAGCTGCAGAAAATCCTGAAGCAGGTTAGCAACCGTAAACTGCCAGTCGTCGTCAGTTCGCCGGGGGGCGATGTCAAGGCAGCGATGGAGATGGCTCGCATCATTCGCAAGCAAAAGCTTTCGATCGCAGTCGGCCGCACCCGCTCGCGGGCGTGCCCCTATGCCGAGCCGATCTGCTCGGCTGCTTTTGCCAAGGATGGCTCGATCACAGGTCAGCCATTTTCCGACGGCGCAATCTGCTTTTCGGCCTGCCCTTTGTTTTTTGCAGGCGGCGTTCAGCGCGTTTCCAGCCCCTTCGCGCTGCTGGGCGTTCACCAGATCACCACCACCTATAGCGAAGTGCGCGTCCAGTATCGCACCGAATATGAGATGGTGGACGGCAGGCGCAAGATCATCTCCAAGAAGGAAATCGGCCGCAAATTCGTCGGTAAATACGATACGACGAAGCTCGACAAGGCGCAGAGGACGAGGCTGGTGAGCTTTCTCGACAAAATGGGTGTGGACCGGGGACTTGTCGATCTGATGCTTGGAACCGACCCGAACGGCATTCATCTGCTTTCGCAGATGGACGCGTTGAGGCTGAAGCTGACGACGGAGCTTGCCGATGCCGACGCTCTAGTCTCCGCGCGCAACTGCAAGGAAAATCAATCGATTTCCGATTGTGTCGCGCCGGCACCGTCGGCGACCGCTGCGCCGATGACCAGCGTATCGGCAATGGCCGGCAAGTAGCCGCTGACCCGGCCTCAGCTATCCCTGGCTTTTGCTTTCGCCATGATCTTTTCTAGGAAGCCCAACAATAGCGCGGACACGACGAAGGCCAGGTGGATGATGGTGAACCACATCAGCTTGGCGTTGTCGTATTGAGTAGCGTTCAGGAAGATCTGCAGCAGGTGGATCGAGGAAATGGCGACGATCGAAGAGGCGACCTTGATCTTGAGGCTGCCTGAATCGAGCTTGCCGATGAAGGAAACCTCGCCTCCATTTTCGGCCTCGTCGAAGCGGCTGACGAAATTCTCGTAGCCCGAAATCATTACCATAACGATCAGGCTTGCCACCAGGGCGGCGTCGATAAGGCCGAGAATGGCGAGGATCATGTCGGCTTCGTCATAGGCGAAGACGTTGATCGCCACCTTGTAGAACTTATAGGCGAACGAAACGGCGTAGACGGCGAGCGAAGCGGCAAGGCCGAGATAGAAGATCACCAGGAGCCAGCGACTGGAGAGGATGATGCGCTCGACCAGCAATTCCAGGGACTTCATATCTTCATCTTTCCTTCTCGGTTTGCATTGGACGCCGAAAATAGGCACGCCTGCGTCCTTAGACAAGGCGGTGCGTTTCGACTAGCAGAGTGCTTTGCCACTATTCACACCCGATAGATATTGGTTTATCCCGACAGGGAAATGACCGTACGTTCGGGGGCGAGACTTATGGCGACGACCGTGGCATCCGATATCGAGATTGCGCGCGCAGCAAAGAAGCTGCCAATTATGGAGATCGGCGCAAAGCTCGGGATACCGGCGGAAGATCTCGCACCTTACGGCTACGACAAGGCAAAGATCGGTGCCGGGTTCATCGCATCGCAGGCCGGCAAGAAAGATGGCAAGCTGATCCTCGTCACGGCGATCAATCCGACGCCGGCGGGCGAGGGCAAGACCACGACGACGGTTGGCCTCGGCGACGGCCTGAACCGCATCGGCAAGAAGGCGGTAGTCTGCGTGCGCGAGGCCTCGCTCGGTCCGTGTTTCGGCGTGAAGGGTGGGGCGGCCGGCGGTGGCTACGCGCAGGTCATCCCGATGGAGGACATCAACCTCCATTTCACCGGCGATTTCCATGCGATCACGTCAGCGCATAATCTGCTAGCGGCGCTGATCGACAATCACATCTACTGGGGCAACGAGCAGAATATCGACCTCAGGCGCATTACGTGGCGGCGGGCGATGGACATGAACGATCGGGCGCTACGCGATATCGTATCGTCGCTTGGCGGCGTTGCGAACGGCTTTCCGCGCGAAGGCGGCTTCGACATCACCGTTGCCTCCGAGGTGATGGCGATCCTCTGCCTGGCATCCGACCTCAAGGATCTGGAAAAGCGGCTCGGCAACATTATCATCGGCTATCGCCGCGACCGCACGCCGGTTTATGCCCGCGATCTGAAGGCCGATGGCGCCATGGCCGTGCTCCTGAAGGACGCCATGCAGCCGAACCTCGTGCAGACGCTGGAGAACAATCCTGCGCTGGTGCATGGCGGCCCCTTTGCCAATATCGCCCACGGCTGCAATTCGGTGATTGCGACGCGCACGGCGCTGAAGCTTGCAGATTATGTGGTCACGGAAGCCGGCTTCGGCGCCGATCTCGGAGCGGAAAAATTCTTCGACATTAAATGCCGCAAGTCCGGGCTTTCGCCGGATGCGGCCGTCATCGTCGCGACGGTGCGGGCCTTGAAGATGAATGGCGGTGTCAAAAAGGACGATCTTGGCAGGGAGAATGTGGAAGCTTTGGTGAAGGGCTGCGCCAATCTCGGCCGGCATGTCGCCAATGTCCGCAAGTTCGGCGTTCCCGTCGTCGTCGCCATCAATCATTTCGTTTCGGACACGGAGGCCGAAATCGAGGCGCTGAAGAATTATGTCGCACGGCTCGGCGCCGAGGCGATCCTTTGCCGGCACTGGGCCGAAGGTTCGGCCGGCATTACCGACCTCGCACATAAGGTGGTGGAGCTTGCCGAATCCGGACAGGCGAAATTCCAGCCGCTCTATCCGGACAATCTGCCGCTCCTGGAGAAGATCGAGATCGTCGCCTCGAAGATCTATCATGCCGGCGAAGTGACCGCCGACAAGGCCGTGCGTGATCAACTCAGATCGTGGGAGGATCAAGGTTACGGCCATCTGCCGGTCTGCATGGCGAAAACACAATATTCCTTCTCGACCGATCCGAATGTCCGGGGAGCGCCCGAGGGCCATATCGTGCCTATTCGCGAGGTACGGCTTTCGGCGGGGGCCGGCTTTGTCGTCGTCATCACTGGCGAGATCATGACCATGCCCGGTCTGCCGAAATCGCCGGCAGCAGAGAGGATTTTCCTCAACGATCAAGGCTACATCGAAGGATTGTTTTAAGTTCAGAATCCGATTCAACTTTTCTGTCGGGAAGTGCCGGTTCGGCGGTTGCACCCAGGACTGTTGTCATCCCATCCCGTTACGATATCTAACGTATTGACCTTGGCGGAGGCCGAAAGAAATCGGCACGGTCCAAGCATCGTCAAGACGGAGACGGATCGTGACTGCTGATAGCCGCGCAAGTTTGGATGAGATACGGGACTTCCATGCGAAGATGATGGCAGCTGCCAGCAATTCTTCGGATGAAAGACTGGAGCAGGCCTTTCGCCTCGTTCGCCGTGAGGCCTTCATGGGGCCAGGGCCTTGGCGGATCGTGGTCAAGGGACGCCATCTCGAAACGCCGAGCAGTGATCCTGCCTTTCTCTATCAGAATGTTTTGGTCTCCCTGGACAAATCCAAGGGCATCAACAATGGCGAGCCGTTTCTCCATGCTGCCTTCTTGGGTGCCGTCGCGCCGCAGCCCGGTGAGACGGTCATCCAGATCGGCACGGGAACTGGATATTACACGGCCATTCTGTCGACGCTGGTGGCACCGGGCGGCCATGTTCACGCCGTCGAGATCGATGAGGCATTGGCCAGCCGCACCCGCGATAATCTTGCCTCGTTCGAGAACGCCTCCGTCATCTGCGCCGATGCGACCGAGCTGGAGCTTCCGCAAGCGGATCTGATCTACGTGAGTGCGGGGGTGGTGGCGCCGCCGATATCGTGGTTGCAGGCGCTGCGCCTCGGCGGCCGGATCATCGTGCCCTGGCAGGCGAATGATAAGGTCGGGCTTGCCGTCCTGATCATACGCGCAGAGCAGGGGTTCAGCGCCCGCGCCTTGATGCCGGCCTATTTCATTCCCTGCATCGGAGCTTCCGATCCCATGCAAACCACGAAAACGCCAAGTGGAGGCGAGGCTCGCTCCATCCAGTCGGTTTGGCTCACCCAGGATCGAGCGCCGGATGAAACGGCGGTTGCGATCTATAGAGACCTGTGGTTCTCGAATGCAGGTCTCTGAATATGACGGAATTTAAAGATCAACGCCCCGTCGATTCCGCGACGCATTTCTAGTGGCAATAGCGAAAGCCGCCATTCCTCTCGATGACGTCGAGATGGAAATGGCTTTCGTGCGCGGCATCGCTCTCCGGGTCCAGAACGGTCGTGAAATAAAGGCAGGCCGAGGCGCTGGCTGCGCGCTGGAATGCGCCTGTGAGCGTCGGATCTTCACGCCGCGGCTCGATCGCAATGGTCTTGCCGTTTTCGAAGGTGAAGCTCGCGACATCTATGGCGTTGCCACGGGCATGCTCGGAGATCTTGCCGGTGGAAGCATTGTTGCGCAGCCGGCAGACATAGGTCGATGCTTGGTTAATCGTGACGATCTTGCCATTGTCCAATGCCGAGGCTGACGGAATGACACTTTCCTTCATCCATTGAGCCAAGGCGAGAGCGGCTTCGCACCGCATTTGCCCTTCGGGCTTGAATTCTATGCCCGGCAGCGGGGAGCTAAGCGCGATCGGCTTGTCGATGCCGCAGCCATTGCCATCGTCGATGCGGGCGAGCTCTTTGAAGGTTGCTCCGATGGCGGTCAGCGCCTTCAGGCAGGCCTGGTGTTCGTCATCCGGTTCGGAAGCGATGGTCAAGGGCGGACGGGGAGGGCCTTGCATCTGTTGGCCGCTTGTTTGCTCCTCCGGCTGTGAAGCCGGCTTTTCCTCGGGTTGAGCCGTCGGTTTGTCCGCCGGAATGACGGGGTCGTTTGGTGATGTTGCGGGTTTTTCTGTAGGGATTGGCGCGTTGCCATCCGGCTGAACTTGTTCCTGACCCGGTTTTTGCTCGGGTATCGGGCCGGTCTGAGGGAGAGACGTGGCCATGAGAAGGACGGCGGCGGAGATTAATGAGATAGTTCTAAACAGCATCAAGTAATTCAGCCAATTCTAATGATGATGCCGATAGAACGCGCGAGGCTGTGATTTCGTTGCAATTCAGCAACGTTCATCTCTTGTCTTAAAAGGTGACAATCTTATTCATGATTATGCACGCCGAATATATTGACAATAATACTCATGTTTTTTATGCGGCAGAAAGAAGGCGGGATATTTCCGCCCGTTAACAAGATAACCTAGCCAGCCCCTTGTCTGCATTCGACGCAGCAACCAGCCAGCCCGGTGAAGCAATTCGAAAGGAATGGTTATGGTTGTCCGGCGATCCCGCTCGGTTCTTTTGGCATGCACCGCGTTTCTCGCTCTCGGGCTGGCGACGACATCTCTTGCGCAGACCGCAGCTCAGAACGAGGAGGCGACGGGCGAGGCCGCCAAGGGTGACCGCGTCACCAATCTGAAACCGATTGTGGTGACTGGGAAGGGCAAGGCAAACAAGGATGTGCTTGCCGACTCTCCGACCACAAGTGAGACGACGGCCCAGGACATCGACGACAAGCAAATCACACGTATCGAGGATCTCGGCCGCAGCACCGAGGTCGGCGTCGGCTTCAACCGCGCTACCGGCGGTGTCAATATTCGCGGCCTCGGTGATGACCGTGTGCTGACGACGGTCGACGGCATTCAAATTCCTTTCCTTCTCGATGCTTCGCGCGGCAGCGCCAATGGCGCCAATAATGGTGGTAATGGCGGCGTCAACAGCTTTGATTTCAACGCGCTTTCGAGCGTCGATATCGTGCGCGGCGCCGATTCCAGTCGTGCCGGTTCGGGCGCTCTCGGCGGTGCCTTCGTGCTGCGTACGCTGGAGCCGGAAGATCTGATTGCGCCCGGTTCTACCTGGGGCGGTGTTTTCAAGTTCGGCTATAATGGCGACGACCGCAGCATCGGCGGTTCAGCCGCGGTTGCCAAGCGCATCGACAATACTGCTGTTCTCTTCCAGGGCGGCTACACGCATGGTCATGAGCTGGAGAACAACGGCGATGTCGGCGGCTATTCGACCAAGCGCACCGAGGCTAATCCGGCTGACTACAATCAGAGAAGCGGCCTGTTCAAGATCCGTCAATATACCGACATCGGCACCTTCGGCATCACGGCCGAGCATTACAACAAGGACAAAACCACTGATCTGATGACCCTGCAGAGCCCGACCGGAAACTTCCGGCCCGGCAACTATAACGGGACAGACAATGTCGAGCGCAATCGCGTGTCGCTCGATTACAAATATGAAGCCGAGAGTGCCGATTCGCTGCTCGATACCGCCAACGCCGTCTTCTACTGGCAGAATCTTCTGCGTGAAGGCGGTGTTGAAGGCTATCGCTATACATCCGTCATCGGCGACTATTGGCGCCGTAATGAAATGGAAGACCGCAGCATCGGCTTCGCCGGCAATGCATCGAAGTCTTTCGATACCGGCAGCCTGCATCACCAAGTCACTTTTGGTCTCGATGTTGCCTTCGACAAGGTTCACCAGTACTCGGCCGGCAAGGATAGCTGCGCACTTCCTCGCTGGCGTGCTTCCTGCGCCTTCCTGCACACCAACCAGTCCGATATGCCCGATGTCGATGGCAAGCGCGTCGGCGTCTTCATCGACGACAAGATCGAATTGGGCTCCAGCAATTTCTATCTGACGCCGGGTCTTCGCTTCGACTGGTACGATTACTCGCCGAAGAACACGGCTGCCTATCGCGACAGCGCCAACTATAATGGCTTGCCCTCCGGCCAGTCCGACAGCCGTTTCTCGCCGAAGCTGCGCGCCTCCTATCAGCCTCAGGACAATGTCGAGCTCTATGCGCAGTGGGCGATGGCCTTCCGTGCGCCCAGTGTCAGCGAACTCTACGTCAACTACGGCGTGCCCGGCGGTTATGTCACCTACGGCAACTCCGACCTGAAGCCGGAAACCAGCAACGGCATCGAAATCGGCACCAACCTTGGTGACGACGATTTCGGCGGCCATATCGGTGCGTTCTATAACAAGTACAAGAACTTCATCGACACGCTGAATTATCGCGATCCCACAGGCACCTATCCGCTCGGGATTACCGAATACTTCAATCGCGCCAACGTCCGCATGTTCGGTGTCGAGGTCAACGCGCACAGGAAGTTCGACAACGGCATCCACATCAAGGGCTCGGTCGCCTATGTGAACGGCAAGGACTCCGATACCGGACAATGGATCAATTCCGTCGCCCCGGCCAAGGCTGCCTTCTCCGTCGGCTATGCGACCGAAGTCTGGGGAACGGATCTGACCTTCATCACCGCGGCTCGCGAGGCGAAGAAGACAGGCGACACGCTGCAGACCCCCGCCTACGGTATCTTCGACCTCACAGCATGGTGGGAACCGGAGCAGGTGAAGGGCCTCAGCATTCGCGGCGGCGTCTACAACATCTTCAACAAGACCTATTACGACGCGCTCAACGCGCCGTCCTATAGCGGCACGCTAACCCAGCCTGCTTCCTACTATTCCGAGCCCGGCCGAACCTTCAAACTGACGCTGACGCAACGGTTCTAAGCGGTTACATCAATGCAGCAACCTCGGGCGGTGCTTCGGCATCGCCCTCTTTTTTGCCCTCATGCGTAGCATCGGGAAAATTGCGCAATTGTAAATCGCAACGCTTGATGTTATTCGAGCGGCACAGTCTTAAACCCGTCGAGAGAAATGAGAGGAGGACCATATGACCAAGATAGTCTGGCATATTCGCCAGTTTGGTCCGACTCGTGCCCTGCAGATGCGTTTGCAGGGCTGATCAGAGGCTGTTCTCACTCATTCCTTCTGGTCTGCCCTTTGGGCGACGCGAGTTCACGCATCCGCGTGGCCGCGTCATGACATGTTTTCGAGCATTGGGCTGCTTGTGGCCATCGACATCGGCGTAACGCGGCAAAGGGAGCCGTCGGCGATGTCTTGAGATGCTCGATCGAGACCGGAAAAGACCATGACTCTGATCAATCTCCGCAATCTGGGCGTCACCATGAGTGTGCCGTTGTTTTCCAATCTCAATTTCACCGTGGATGCCGGCGATCGCGTCGGCATCGTCGCCGCGAATGGACGCGGGAAGACCACGCTGCTCAACTGCATCACGGGCAGGCAGGAGCCGACCACGGGCGAGATCACCCGCGCGCGCGGCTTGCGCGTCGGCTACGTCGAACAGAATGTGCCAGCGGATCTGATGGATGTCTCCTTTTATGACGCCGTTCTGCGCGCTTTGCCCAAGGAGCAGGTAGAGAGCGAGAGCTGGCGTGTCGACGTCACCCTTGATTCGCTCGATGTGCCAGAGGCGATGCGGGAGAGGACGTTGGCTCAGCTCAGCGGCGGCTGGCAGCGGCTTGCCATGCTTGCCCGCGTCTGGGTAACCGAGCCCGATGTGTTGCTGCTCGACGAGCCGACCAACCATCTCGATCTCGCCAAGATCGCGCTGCTGGAGGATTGGCTGAATGCCTTGCCGCGCGACGTGCCCGTCATCATTGCCAGCCACGACCGTGCCTTCCTCGACGCTGTCTGCAATCGAACCCTGTTCCTGCGCCAGGACCAGTCGCAAACCTATGCGCTGCCATATAGCCGGGCGCGGGCGGCGCTGGACGAGGTCGATGCTTCGGATGAACGCCGCTATCAGAAAGAGATGAAGACGGCACAGCAGCTGCGCAAGCAGGCGGCCAAGCTCCACAATCTCGGTGTCAACTCCGGCAGTGATCTCTTGACCGTCAAAACGAAGCAACTGAAGGCGCGGGCCGAGAAACTGGAGGACAGCGCGAGGCCGGGCTATCGCGAGCGCTCTTCCGGCTCGATCAAGCTCGCCAATCGCGGCATTCACGCCAAGGTGCTGCTGACGCTGGAGGAGGCTGCGGTAACGACGCCTGACGGTACGCTGCTGTTCAAGACCGGTCAGCAGTGGATTTGCCAGGGCGACCGCATCGTGCTGCTCGGGCAGAATGGCGCGGGCAAGACGCGGCTCGTGGAGATGATCCGGAAGGCCATTGCCGATTCGTCTGCCGGCGGCGCAATCAAGCCGACGCCATCCATCGTACTCGGCTATAGCGATCAGCGGCTCTCCAATCTCGGCCAAAAGGACACGCCGCTCGGCATGATCACGCGCCTGTTCGAGCTCGGCGAGCAACGTGCCCGCACGCTGCTGGTCGGGGTCGGGATCAATATCGATATGCAGGGCAAAGAAATCGGACGTCTGTCCGGCGGGCAGAAGGCGCGGCTTGCCATGCTGGCGCTGCGGCTGACCAATCCCAACTTCTACCTGCTCGATGAGCCGACAAACCATCTGGATATCGACGGCCAGGAGGCGTTGGAGGGCGAGCTGACGGCAAATGAGGCAAGCTGCCTTCTCGTCTCGCACGACCGCAGCTTCGTGCGGTCGGTCGGCAATCGCTTCTGGCTGATCGACCGGAAACGGCTGGTCGAGGTGGATGGGCCAGAAGAGTTCTTCGAGGCGGCGAGAGTGCAAGAATAGGAAGGCCAGCCTTCAGGCGGCCGGCTGCTCCGAAAACAGATTGGCCGCCATGAAATCCACGAAGATCCGTATTTTCGGAGAGAGATAGCGGCTTGTAGGCCACAATATGCGGAAGATGCCTGTCTTCGCGATATGGTCTTCGAGCAGTGGCACGAGCCGGCCATCGGCGATTTGTGCGCTGACGGCAAAGGGCGGCAGGCATGTGATGCCGAATCCGTTTTCGGCAAGATGGATGAGCGGTTCGATAGTGCTGGCGATCGTCGTCGTCGGCAAGGTGAGCCGCAACTCCTCCCCATTGCGCACCAGAGGCCACGGCTCCAGCTTGCCCGTGCTGTGATAGCGATGATGCAGGCATTTGTGCTGCAGCAGGTCTTCAGGTGCAAGCGGGGTTCCTTCCGCTTTCAGATAGTCGGGTGCGGCGACGATTTGAAAGCGGAATGTGCCGAGCTTGCGGCTCATCAGCCTCGTGTCCCTGATGTCGCCGGTCCGGATGACCGCATCGAATCCCTCCTCGATCACATCGACCAGCCGGTCGGTAAAATCCAGATCCAGCGTGATATCGGCATAGGTGCGCATGAAAGCCGATATCGCCGGCATCAGCAGCATTCCGGCCAGGGGGAGGCTGATGCGAAGATGACCGCGAGGAGCCGCATGCGATTTCGAAAGCTCTGCCTGAGCCGTATCCAGCTCGGAGATAATGCGCCGGCAGGTGTTGAGAAAGAAGCTGCCTTCTTCGGTCAGGGTCATGCTGCGGGTCGAGCGGTGAAAGAGGCGGACCCCCATCTCTTGCTCCAGGCGGGCGATTGCCTTGCCGACTGCGGAGCTGGAGAGGCCAAGCCGCCGCGCGCCCGCGACGAAGCTGCCGCCTTCTGCCGTATGCACAAAGATGCCGAGCGTTCCAAGCCTGTCCATCGCCACTCCGATTACGGAATATAATTCCGATCTTATGAGAATACCGGATCATTTATCCGCTATCTCAACCTCGATATCCAGTGTCGGCGCGGCAATGACGCCGCTTTTCCAGAAGGAACCGCAATGGATACGAATTCCGCACATTTCATCGCCCAGCCGCAGCCGACCACCTTCATCGTCAATGTCATCCACGTTCATCCCGGCAAGCAGGAAGAAGCCTTCCGGGTGATCCAGGATGTCGTTCACTATGTCGCCGAGCGGAAAGAAGGATTCCTCTGGAGTAATCTCGCCAAGAGCACGGACGGTCTGACGGTTGTGAATATCGAAGCCATCAAAGGCGCCGGCAACGTCGACGAATTCTTTTACGATCCGGTCTTTGTCGAGAAATTCCGCAGGCTCGACGAGGTTTCGACGAGCGAATTCCATACCTACACCGTTGGCGATCTGGTTTTGCCGAAGCTCCGCCATTCCGAAAGTGGTCGCGTCTAGCGAACCTTGATCGATCGCGGGCGGAAGCTGCTATCCCATACCGGAAATTTCCTTCCATCTTCCGCTTGCGCATCGCGGCATCTCACGCTAACAATTCCTGCCATGAACATGTCCTTGAACAACATCGCAGTTTGGTGGTGGGCTCGCTGAGGCGGCCTCGACCAATCGTATTCAAAGACGACGAGTGAGCCGCCCGAGATTTCGAGGCGGCTTTTTTGTTATATTGGCCGCCTGTCATCCGGGCCCGATAACGGAGTGAGGAACAATGGTAACGATCCTTCGGGATGACGGTGCGGAAATCTACGAGACGAAGGGCAGCATTACCGTCACCCGGCAGCGCCGGCCGACGCCCTATGCGGATGCCGTGTCGTCCTATATCGACAAGCTCGACGAGCGCCGCGGTGCGGTCTTCTCATCGAACTACGAATATCCCGGCCGCTATACACGCTGGGACACCGCCATCGTCGACCCGCCGCTCGGTCTTTCCTGCAACGGGCGCGATGTCTGGATCGAAGCCTATAACGAGCGCGGCGAGGTCATCCTCGGCTTCATCGCGGAGAAGCTGAAGACAGTTTCCGAAGTGGTGCTTGGCGCCTCGACGCCCCGCCGGCTCGATCTGACCGTAAAGACGCCGGATCGCGTCTTTACCGAGGAAGAGCGCTCGAAAATGCCGACGGTCTTCACAGTGCTGCGCGCCGTGACCGATCTCTTCTACTCGCAGGCGGATGCCAGCATCGGTTTCTACGGTGCCTTCGGCTATGATCTCGCCTTCCAGTTCGACGCGATCGATCTGAAGCTCAAGCGCCCGGACGACCAGCGCGACATGGTGCTTTACCTGCCGGACGAAATCCTGGTGGTGGACAACTATTCCGCCAAGGCCTGGATCGACCGGTACGATTTCTCCAAGGGCGGCGTATCGACGGAGGGTAAATCGGGCGAGATCGCGCCCGAGCCATTCCGGCACACTGATGCCATTCCGCCGAAGAGCGATCATCGCCCCGGCGAATATGCCGAGCTGGTGGTCAAGGCGAAGGAGAGCTTCCGCAAGGGCGATCTTTTCGAAGTCGTGCCCGGTCAGAAGTTCATGGAGCGCTGCGAGAGCAAGCCATCGGATATTTCCAAGCGCCTGAAGGCGATCAATCCGTCGCCCTATTCCTTCTTCATCAATCTCGGCAATCAGGAATATCTCGTCGGCGCTTCGCCTGAGATGTTCGTGCGCGTATCCGGCCGCCGCATCGAGACCTGCCCGATTTCGGGCACGATCAAGCGCGGCGACGATCCGATTGCCGACAGCGAGCAGATCCTGAAGCTGTTGAATTCCAAGAAGGACGAATCCGAGCTGACCATGTGCTCCGACGTCGACCGCAACGACAAGAGCCGTGTCTGCGAGCCAGGTTCGGTCAAGGTCATCGGCCGCCGGCAGATCGAGATGTATTCGCGCCTCATCCACACGGTTGATCATATCGAGGGCCGCCTGCGTGACGACATGGACGCCTTCGATGGCTTCCTGAGCCACGCCTGGGCCGTCACCGTCACCGGCGCGCCGAAGCTTTGGGCCATGCGCTTCATCGAGAGTCATGAAAAGAGCCCGCGCGCATGGTATGGCGGCGCGATCGGCATGGTCGGCTTCAACGGCGACATGAACACCGGCCTGACGCTGCGCACTGTTCGCATCAAGGACGGTATTGCCGAGGTGCGGGCCGGCGCGACGCTGCTCAACGACTCGATTCCCGAGGAAGAAGAAGCCGAAACCGAATTGAAGGCCTCCGCTATGCTTTCCGCTATCCGTGATGCCAAGGCCGGCAATTCCGGCAAACAGCAACGCGACGTTGCTTCCGTCGGCAAGGGCGTGAAAATCCTGCTTGTCGACCATGAAGACAGCTTCGTCCACACGCTTGCCAACTACTTCCGCCAGACGGGCGCGACGGTTTCGACCGTGCGTACGCCGGTGCCGGAAGAGGTTTTCGACCGGCTCGATCCGGATCTCGTCGTGCTATCGCCTGGTCCCGGCAATCCGAAGGATTTCGATTGCAAGGCGACGATCAAGAAGGCGAGGGCGCGCAACCTGCCGATCTTCGGCGTCTGCTTGGGCTTGCAGGCCCTAGCCGAAGCTTATGGCGGCGAGCTGCGCCATCTGGCGATCCCGATGCATGGGAAGCCCTCGCGCATCCGCGTGCTGGAGCCCGGTCTGGTCTTCTCCGGTCTTGGCCGCGAAGTGACCGTTGGTCGTTATCACTCGATCTTTGCCGATCCGTCGAGCCTGCCGCGCGACTTCATGATCACGGCCGAGAGCGAAGACGGCACGATCATGGGCATCGAGCATGTGAAGGAGCCGATCGCGGCCGTGCAGTTCCACCCGGAATCGATCATGACGCTTGGCGGCGATGCCGGCATGCGGATGATCGAGAATGTCGTGGCGCATCTGGCGCGGCGGGCGAAGACGAAGGCCGCCTGAGGCCAGCGTTTGGAGCGCAGAATTTGCTAGTCCCATGCACTCGGAAAAAGTGCATGGGACTATTTTTATGCCTTGAAAGAGCCAACAAACCGCTGGAAGAATTGAATGATGGCGGGGGCGTTCAGTCGGTGATCTCAAGGATATTCAAGGGCGTTCTCTACGTCGTTCTTGCCGTCGGGCTCCTCGGCTGCCTCGGCATCGTGGTGCCGCGGCCGCTCTGGCACGATGCGCCGACCGCGAAAGCTGAGGGATTCCAGCAAATCCTCATGCTCAGCAACCCTATCCATACGGATGTCGCCATACCCGTCGATGACGATCTCCTCACACGTTTCGCCTTCCTGCGGACTGCCGGGCTCAATCTCGACAATCCCAACCTGCGCTATCTCATCTTCGGCTGGGGTGGCCGGAGCTTCTATACGGAGACGCGGACATGGGCCGATTTGAAGGCTGGTCCCGTGTTGAAGAGTTTCGCGCTGGACCGTTCCGTCATTCATGCGGAGCTGGGGGGCGATATACCGCTGGATGCATCGGCTGTGACGGTCGTCGACATCGATGCCGAAGGGCTGGAGCGCCTGAAGCAGTTCATCCTTACCAGCTTTGATCGCTCCGACAGTGGCCCGATACCTCTGCCTGGCAGCAATTACGGGCCAAACGATGCGTTCCTCGAAGCGCAGGGTTATTTCAACGCGCTGATGGGATGCAATACTTGGACGGCTGCCGCGCTGAGGCAGGCTGGATTGACCTCCGGCTTTTGGACGTCATTGCCGTGGATGCTGCGAATGTCCCTGAGGCTGCATAATGACGATAAACGCTTTGTAGCACGCCATGCCCTGCCTTGAGGCGGTTTGACTTGCTGGGCGCAGAAGAACGTCAGCATTCTGCGGTTTCATCACCAATGCCTGGAGTTGCCGGAAATCGCCGGCCCTCACATATCCTCGCAGTCCTGCCAGCCTTCCTCGAAGACAAGTTTGTCGAGCGGCAGGCGGTCACGCCATCCCTTCACGGCGAGTTCCGGCATGTCGTAGAGTTCGTCGACATAACCGACACAGAGCCATGCAACGATCTTCACATGCTCGGGTATGCCGAGGATCGCCTTGATGGCATCCTCGTGGAAGATGCTGACCCAACCGACGCCGACGCCTTCGGCCCTTGCCGCAAGCCAGAGGTTCTGGACGGCGCAGACCGTCGAATAGACATCGGTATCCGGATTGTGGGTGCGGCCGAGCACGACGGGACCGCCGCGCTTGGTGTCGCAGGTGATGCAAATGCTGAGGGGCGCTTTGCGGATGCCTTCGAGCTTCAGCCGCTGATACTGCGCGCGGCGATCGCCCTCAAACATCGCGCAGGCCTCCTCATTGGCCTGATGGAAGGCCTGCCACACGCGTTCGCGCGTCTCTGGCTGACGAATGAGGATGAAGTTCCATGGCTGCATGAAGCCCACGGATGGTGCCGAATGGGCAGCCTCGAGCAGGCGCCGGACAAGATCGTCGGGCAGGGGATCGGGCCGGAACTGGTCACGCACGTCGCGCCGCGTCTCGATGGCGCGATAGACGGCGCTGCGTTCCCCCTCCGAAAATGCCCCGGCTGTGACCAGATGGTCCGACACACCCGCGGGAGCGTCGGCGATGGACGGGATATCATCGGCGGTGTTTTCAGGAGCGGGCATGTTTAACCATGATTTTCATTAGTCGGCGGCGTATCGGCCGGTATCGCCGACCCTTGCACACCAGGCTGAAGCACAGCTTAGTGCTGGATGGCAAGCCAAACTACCAGGACGATTTTCCACAGGCGAGCGCATTATCGGCTTCCAATTGTCGTGGAACGGCGGTTTGGGAAACGTCTTCCTCATGTTCCACGAATGTATTGCCCGGATGACGCTTCCTTCAATCCGCACATCGGCAACGAATTGTCGTGTGAAAAGGTGACTGCCTTTGACAAACGCGAAGTCCTGGCCCATATGGACCGTCAATAAGCCGCCTGCGCGAAAATCCGCGCGGGCGGTTTTGCATTTCAACGGCGCCTTTTTTGCAATTCATTCGCATAAGCACGGCGCGGGATACTGGAGAAAGGCATGAGCGCTCAAGGAAACGATACGATCAGGCGGCTCGCCCTTTGGGGCATTCCGCTGTCGCTCGGCGTCATGGGGCTGAAGATGCTGGCCTGGTGGCTGACGGGCTCTGTTGCGCTTCTGTCTGATGGACTTGAATCGCTCGTCAATGTCGTTGCCGCCTTTATCGCCTTTTTCGTCATCCGTTATGCGCAGAAGCCGGCCGACCACGATCATCCTTTCGGTCATCACAAGGCAGAATATCTTTCCGCCGTTACCGAAGGCGTGATGATTGTCGTTGCGGCGCTGATGATCGTGCAGGAGGCGGTCGGGCATCTCGGCAATCCGCAGCCCATGCAGGCGCCGGTGCTGGGGCTCGCCATCAACTTCGTCGCCGGCGTCATCAACGGCGTGTGGGCCCTGACGCTGATCCGCGCCGGAAGGACGCACCGCTCACCGGCACTGACGGCGGACGGCCAGCATATCATGTCGGATGTCTATACTTCGATCGGCGTGCTCATCGGCCTATTGCTGGCGCTCGGCACCGGCCAGCCGATCTTCGACCCCGTACTTGCCATTCTCGTTGCCATCAACATTCTCTACCAGGGCTGGAAGGTCATCTCCACTTCGATCGACGGATTGATGGACAAGGCCGTCCTGCCGGAAGAGGAGGAGACTATCAAGAATGCGATCGCGGGGAATGCCGAGGGTTCGCTTGGCGTGCACGATCTCAAGACACGCAGGGCGGGGGCAGTGACCTTCGTCGATTTTCATATGGTCGTGCCTGCCGCCATGCCTGTGCGGGAGGCCCATCGAATCTGCGACCGCCTTGAAGATGCCATAAGGGCGATCCATGCGGGCGCCGAAATAACCATTCATGTGGAGCCGGAGGGCGAGAAAGCCCATGGTATCCGCGTCAAAGTGATCAAGGAGACCTGAGATGCCAAAGACCGATGTGTCCGGCCTGTCGATGCTCGGCAACCAGACGGAAACGGCCAGCAATCCGGAAGAGGCCGTTCTGGAGAAGGTGCCGTCCGGCCATGCCGGCGCCGATTATGTCGTGCGCTTCACCGCGCCCGAATTCACCTCGCTCTGCCCGATGACGGGTCAGCCGGATTTCGCCCATATCGTCATCGACTACATTCCGAACGAATGGCTGGTGGAATCGAAATCACTGAAGCTTTTCCTGCATTCCTTCCGCAATCATGGTGCTTTCCACGAGGATTGCTCGATCTATATCGCCAAGCGCCTGGTGGATCTGCTGCAGCCGAAGTGGCTGCGCATCGGTGCCTACTGGTATCCGCGCGGCGGCATTCCGATCGACGTCTTCTGGCAGACCGGCAAGCCGCCAGAGGGTGTGTGGCTGCCGGATCAGGGCGTGCAGCCCTATCGCGGCCGAGGCTGAATGAAAAAGCCGCCATCCGGAGATGGCGGCTTTTCTGCTAGATGCGATGAGGTTGCGGCTCAGGCAAACGAGTTGTCGTCGCCATTGTCATAGGACGAGTCATCATAATCGTCGTCCTGAGCGTCTTGGGCAGCATCCTGGGCGTAATCGGCCGCGCTCTGATCATTCTGATCGCTATTATCGTCATTGCCGAAATAGTTGTTGTTGATGATCGTTTCCTGCACCGGCTGTTCGGCTGCATTGGCCGCCGTTCCACCGAAAAGGCCGCTGCCGGCATTGCCGCCGAAGAGGCCGCCGCCAGTTCCGCCCAGATGCGGGCTGAAGAGGCTGGAAAGTGATTCCGCCAGCATTACGCCGCCGGCCACGCCAGCCGCTGTGCCAAGCGCGCCGCGCAGAAAACTGCCGCCGGCCGAAGGCGCTGATGCCTGCTGGCTCCAAGGGCCTGACGGCTGTGGTTGCGGCTGGCCAGTCCAAGGGCCGGGCTGAGGCGCATTGCGGGCATAATCGTCATAGAGGCGACCTTGCTGCTGCGGGTTGCTACCCTGTGGTGCGGCGGCGCGCTGCTGCTGGCCGCCGCCGAAGAGCGAGCCGATCCCGCCCAAGAAACCGCCGCTCTGGCCTTGCGGATGGTTGTCGGCGCCCTGCTGCTCGAGCTCGTGCACGCGGGCTTCGAGCTGCTGGATGCGATCGGCTGCAGCCTTCATGCCCTGTTCCTGCATGATGACGGCCTGCGCCAGGAAATAGGGCGCATAGGGCTGGTCGCGGACCGACTGGTTGATGAAGGCCTCTGCATCGGCGTCGCGCTGCGTGCTGGCGGCACCGCGCACGCGATCGAAGAGAGAAGCAAGCAATTGACGTTCTTCCGGCGACATGATGGCCTCCTTGGCTATCCGTGCTGCAAATTCGTAACGCAGTCCTCGACCGCGCTCACCTGACGTAGGATCAAATCTCGGCTTTTCAAAGCCATTCAAGTTACATTTCGGTAATCCGCAACCATAACACCATGTTGTCAGCCGCTATTCCCGCCTTGTCTTTTTCCGGCATTGTTTTACGCATTGAGTCGCACTATGTGCGGTGAACGACGCATCATGCTGGAGAGTTGAATGAACGACGAAGACGAACAGGAAGACAAGAAGACCGAGCAGCCCTTGGGCAAGGACGCGGAGGCGAATCTTTTCAAGTCGCGTTCGATCTTCATCTATGGCGGCATCACGCAGGAACTGGCGCAGAAGGTCTGCTCGCAGCTCGTGGCGCTTTCCGCCGCCAGCGACGATGACATCCGCATCTATGTGAACTCGCCCGGCGGCCACGTCGAATCAGGCGATTCCATCCATGACATGATCAAGTTCATCAAGCCGAAGGTCTGGATGATCGGTACGGGCTGGGTCGCCTCCGCCGGAGCGCTGATCTATGTCTCCGCTCCCAAGGAGCGTCGCATTTGCCTTCCGAACACGCGCTTCCTGCTGCACCAACCGTCGGGTGGCACGCGCGGCATGGCCTCGGATATCGAAATTCAGGCACGCGAGATCATCAAGATGAACGAGCGCCTGAACAAGATTTTCTCGGAAGCCACCGGCCAGCCGATCGAAAAGATCGCCAAGGACACGGACCGCGACTACTGGCTTTCTGCTGAAGAAGCCAAGGCTTACGGCCTGGTCTCGCGCATCGTGACCTCGCAGGCAGAGATCTGATCTGACGGGTTTTCCCGATTGAATTGAGCGCCCTCTCTTGCCGGATGGCAGGCGGGGGCGTTTTGCGATGAATCAGTTTTGATAAAGCCCAAAGCTGGCGGCAGAAATCTCCGCCGCCAGCCTTCGCCACTCGGGAACTGCAACGTTTCCGAGGAGCGGCGAACTCGAAAGCTTAAGTTACAAGCGGAGTGCGCCTCCTAGATGGTAATCTCCACCGGTGTTCCCTCGGGCATGGTGATGACAGCCTCATAGAAGCCGTCGCCAGTGGTGCGCGGCGTTGATTTCAAGCAGTTATCCCTCTTGCATCGTTCAGCCAGCGCATCCACGGCAGCTTTGCTGCCGAGCGATATGGCAATGTGGTCCCAGCCGATGCGTTCACTTTGCGGGTCACAGGGAAGCCAGGGGCCGGTCATCAGTTCGATCTGGGCGTTGCTTTCCGGCAGAGAAATGAAGCGGGTGACGAAGCCAGGCCGTCGCTGGCTTCGATAGGGTTCACCGACGGTCGCGCCGAAATAGGTCTCCCAGAAATTCGCAGCGGCATCGAGATCATGCGTCCATAGAGCGGTATGAGCGATCCGCATTGGTCTCTCCCTGTTCCTGTTCGTGATTGCGGGTAACGATGCCGGCGCAGAGAGGAGCGATGCAGAGCAACAGAGCGAGCATCCAGAAGGCGCCGGGCAGGCCAAGATGATCCGCGACGAAGCCAACGCCGGTGGGGCCGACCAGCACGCCGGCATATCCCGTCATGGTGATGGCCGCGACGGCAAGGCCCGGCGGCATGATCTTTTGCGCGCCGCCCTTGCGGAAGAGCACCGGGACGATGTTGGAGGCGCCAAGACCGATCAGCAGGAAACCGCCCATGGCGAGGATTGTGATCGGGCTGAGGAGGAGGATGACAAAGCCTGCCACCGCGACGATGCCGCCCCATAGCATGACCGCCCTGTCTCCAACCCTTGCGATGATGGCATCGCCACTCAGACGGCCCGCCGTCATTGCAATGGCAAACAGCATGTAGCCGAGGCCGCCATGGCTTGCATCAACCCGGCCTTGCGTGGTGAGGAGAAGCGCGCTCCAATCAAGGATGGCGCCTTCGACAAGGAAGGTGATGGCTGCAAGAGCCGCCAGCAGCAGGACGAAGCCACGTGGCATAACGAAAAGCGGGGCGTCTTCCGCGGGGACGGTCCGCAACAGTCGCGGCCACGCGACGATCATGGCGACCACCATCACGGCCGAGCTTAGAAGCGTTGCGGCAAAGGGGCTGGCCTTGATCGACAGCAAAAGCGTGACGAGCAGGGAGCCGATAAAGCCGCCAATGCTGAACAGGGCATGGAAGCCGGACATCAATGGCCGACCCGCGCCTTTCTCCACTTCGACGGCGTGGATGTTCATAGCAACGTCGAGCGATCCGAGGCAGGCGCCGAAGGCTGCCAGCGCAATGCCGAGGGTGAATGGCGTGCTCGCCACCGCCAGCGTCGGCAAAATGAGCGCGAGACCGAGGCCGCTCGCGATGATGATCGGCTTGCTGCCATATCGGGCGCTCAGCATACCGGTCGCCAGCATCGCCGCCACCGAGCCCAGGCCGAGGCAAAGCAGCAGCATGCCAAGCACGCCGTCATCGACCCCGAGGCGAGCTTTGGCGAAGGGGACGAGGGGAGCCCAGCAGGCGAGGGCGAAGCCCCCGACCAGAAAAGCAAGTCGTGTTGCCAGCCGGGTTTCCGGCCGATCCGTGGATTGCATGGTCATTTCTTGTCTTTCGAAATCAGGAGGATGACGTGACGTCGCTTGCTTTGACGAGCGAGAAGCCGGCGTCTGAGGCCGCCTTTTCGTCTGCGGCAGGCAAGTCATCCTCGACAACGAGCCAGTCGATATCGTCGGCGCCACCGATGCGGTGCGGTGCGCGTTCGTGAAATTTCTCCGAAGTAATCAATGCGATGCGGGCAGCGCTTCTCTTCAGTAGCGTCCGCTTGAAGATCGCATCTGCATGTTCGTACACGCTGATGCCGTTTCTTGCCGAAACGGCGCAGACGCCCAAAAAACAACGGTCGATGTTCATGGCTTCGATGGCCGCAACGGCGGACGCATCGACGCTGCCGCCGACGACGGGATCGACTGCGCCGCCGATCAGGACAAGCGGGATATCGCCGCGCTTCATGATGGCGCTGGCGACATCGATGGAATTCGTCGCGATGGTCGCTTTCAGATCCTTCGGTAGAAGATCGACTATTGCGAGATTGGTGCTGCCGCTGTCGAAAAACAGGAATTCGCCTGCCTCGATCATCGCCACGGCGGCTTTGGCCAAGGCTTTCTTGCGGCCTGATTCCTGTCCTACGCGGGCGGCCATGGGCTGCGATGGTGTCAGCAGGGGGAGCGCGCCACCATAGACGCGGCGGCATTTACCCTCTGCGGCAAGCGCCCGCAGGTCGCGGCGCACGGCATCTTCGGACACGTTGAATTCGACAGCCAGAGATGCAGCAACGATCTGCCGGCCCTCTGCGAGCCGCGCTTCGATAACGTCCCGGCGGGACAAGGGGAGTGGATTGCTCATAATCATGCATTAACGTGCATAAATGAGAGAGTCAATTTGCATGTTTGTACACGATTTGAATCATGCTTGATATAGACGGCGATCGATCGGCCTTCCCGCCGTCAGTTCGTCCAGAACTGCACTTGCACGCCCGATGCTTGTGATGCTCCATGCGGTTTCAATCGATCGTCGCCTCTGAGTCTCCGCCGCCATGCTCAAAGATTTTTCCATCCAAAGCCTCTTCATGGGATGCCTTACGGCTTTCGTCGGCTTTGCCAGTTCCTTCGCCGTGGTCTTTCACGGCCTGCAGGTGGTGGGCGCCACGGATGCGCAGGCGGCCTCCGGTCTGACGGCGCTTTCCGTTGCGATGGGCCTCTGCGCGATTGTGCTCAGCATGGCGACGAGGCTTCCGATCAGCATTGCCTGGTCGACGCCGGGCGCGGCGCTGCTGGCGAGTGCAGGGGCGATCGAGGGCGGCTTCCCGGCAGCCGTCGGTGCATTTTTCGTTTGCGGCATATTGATCGTTATTGCCGGGCTTTTTCGGCCTTTCGGCCGGGCGGTCGCATCAATCCCGGCGCCGCTCGCCAATGCCATGCTGGCCGGTGTTCTGCTCGGCCTCTGCTTTGCGCCCGTCAAAGCGATTGCCTTTAATCCCGCCTTCGGTCTGCCGATCGTCCTTGCCTGGATCGTCGTTGGGTCTTTCAAGCGACTATGGGCGGTGCCAGCGGCACTTGCCGCTTTCGCGCTGGTGCTGGCCTTCGGCGTGAAGATACCGGATGGTGCCTTTGCCTCGCTCGAACATTCGCTGCTGCCGACGGCCGAATTCGTGAAACCGGTCTTCACGCTTGCCGGCATCGTGTCCATAGCGCTGCCGCTATTCATCGTGACGATGGCGTCGCAGAACATTCCCGGCATCGCGGTGTTGAAGGTGCATGATTACGATCCGAAGCCAGGTCCGCTGTTTGCCGTGACCGGCGTGTTCTCGCTGCTTGCTGCTCCCTTAGGCGGCCATGCGGTCAATCTTGCGGCGATCACCGCGGCGATGTGTGCCGGACAAGATGCGCATGCCGATCCAGGGAGGCGCTACTGGGCGGCGATCGTCGCCGGGATCGGCTATGTGATCCTCGGATTGCTGGCGAGTGCCGTCACGGCTTTCGTGGCACTGGCGCCGCCTGTTCTCATCGAGGCGGTGGCGGGCCTGGCGCTGGTCGGTGCGCTTTCGAATTCCGCCTTGAACGCCTTCCAGCAGCCGGAATCACGCGAGGCCGCCGCCATCACTTTTCTGGTGACGGCATCGGGCGTTTCGTTCGGCGGGATTTCCGGCGCCTTCTGGGGGCTGATCGCAGGCGGATTGATGCTGGCGCTGTCGCGCGGCGTGCAGATGCTGAAGAAGTAGGCGAGGGGTTGCTTCTTTTTGATCCGGCGGCTATAAGCGCGGCCATGAAGCTGAATGGCGCAAAGATTTCCGAACAGATTGCACGTGGGCGCGTTGCCCTGCGTGACAATACGCGCGCCCTTACCTCGCTTCTCCTCCTCGGCCTTACGCGCGGTTGCCGGGTCCTTTGAGGAGCGCCCGGCGGCCGAAAAGCCCGCTGGCCATCGCTCCTCGCGACTTACCCTAAAATCGACAGCTTACCCGCAAAGGGTCCGCATTTGTCATCGCCAAGCCGCATCCGATCGGCTAAGACGCGGGACGAAATGACGGGAAAGGAAGAGACGAGACCATGGACGCGAACAGCCATTCCCCCAAAGGCATGCCCGAAGCAGCGGTGAAATACCGCGCCTATCCCCAGATCAACATTCCCGACCGGACCTGGCCGTCCAAGGTCATCACCAAGGCGCCGATCTGGTGCTCGGTCGACCTGCGCGACGGCAATCAGGCGCTTGTCGACCCGATGGGCCATGACCGCAAGGCGCGCATGTTCCAGCTGCTGCTGGATATGGGCTTCAAGGAAATCGAGATCGGCTTCCCTTCGGCTTCGCAGACCGACTTCGACTTTGCCCGCTGGTGCATCGAGCAAGGCAACGTGCCTGCCGACGTATCGCTGCAGGTTTTGGTGCAGTGCCGTCCCGAATTGATCACTCGCACCTTCGAGGCTCTGGAAGGCGCCAACAAGCCGATCGTCCATTTCTACAATTCCACCAGCGAGTTGCAGCGCCGCGTTGTGTTTGCCAAGGATGTGCAGGGCATCAAGCAGATCGCCGTCGATGCGGCCAAGATGATCACCGACATGGCGGCCAAGGCCGGCGGCGGCTACCGCTTCGAATATTCGCCGGAGAGCTTCACCGGCACCGAGCTGGATGTGGCGCTGGAAATCTGCAACGCCGTCATCGACGTCGTGAAGCCGACGCCTGATAACAAGCTGATCATCAATCTGCCGTCGACAGTCGAAATGGCGACGCCGAACATCTATGCCGACCAGATCGAGTGGATGTGCCGCAATCTCGACAACCGCGAAAACCTGATCATCTCGCTGCATCCGCACAATGACCGCGGCACCGGCATCGCCGCCGCCGAGCTGGCGCTGATGGCGGGCGCCGATCGCGTCGAAGGCACCTTGTTCGGCAATGGTGAGCGCACCGGCAATGTCGACGTCGTCACCATGGCGCTGAACATGTTCACGCAAGGGGTCGATCCGGAGCTGGATTGCTCCAACATCGAGCGTATGAAGGAAGTCTTCGAATATTCCAACCAGATGGCGATTGGCGAGCGTCACCCTTACGTCGGCGAGCTGGTCTATACCGCCTTCTCCGGTTCGCATCAGGATGCGATCAACAAGGGCATGAAGGCTGCCAAGGTCGCCAACGATCCGGTGTGGGAAGTGCCCTATCTGCCAATCGACCCGCAGGATGTCGGCCGCACTTATGAGGCGATCATTCGCATCAACTCGCAATCCGGCAAGGGCGGCATTGCTTATATCATGCAGCAGGACTACGGCTTGAACCTGCCGCGCAATCTCCAGGTGGAATATCGCGAGGAGATCCAGCGCATCACCGACGAGGAAGGCAAGGAACTGCCGTCCAAGCGCATCTATGAGCATTTCATCGAGCGCTATGTGACGCAGCCGGACGCGCGGATCCGCTTCGTCGATCACCACACTTTCGCCGATCCCGAGCATAAGGGACAGCGCATCGTCGCGGCCGAGATCACCGACAATGGCGAGGTAAAGCGCATCGAGGGCAGGGGAAATGGCCCTATCGACGGCTTCATCAATGCGCTCTCGATTTATCTCGGCATTCCGATGTCGGTCGAGGATTATTCCGAGCATTCGCTCCAGCACGGCTCCAACGCTGCGGCGATCTCCTACGTCGAGGTCTCCTATCCGGGCGGCAAGCTTTTCGGCGCCGGCATCAACACCAATATCGTCGCGGCGTCTCTCGAGGCGATCGTATCGGCGGCGAACCGGGTGCTTGCAGTCAAGGCGGCCTAAGGCTTTGGCTTGCTTCCAGTTCTGGTTTGAAAGCCCCCTCGGTTTTTGAGGGGGCACTTTTATTGCACATCAGCCGGCCGCTGGCTCGTCACCTTCGATGAAGCCGCCGGATTGATGCGACCACAGCGTCGCGTAGATGCCGTTCCGGGCGATCAGCTCTAAATGCGTGCCGTCCTCGACGATACGGCCTTGGTCGAGCACGACAATGCGGTCCATCCGCGCGATGGTCGACAGGCGATGCGCGATGGCGATCACGGTCTTGTCTTCCATGATGCCGTAAAGCGTATCCTGAATTTCGGCTTCGACTTCCGAATCGAGGGCGGAGGTTGCCTCGTCGAGCACCAGGATCGGGGCATCCTTCAGGATAGCGCGCGCAATTGCAACGCGCTGCTTCTGACCGCCCGAGAGCTGGACGCCGCGTTCGCCGGCGTGAGCGTCGAAGCCCGTACGCCCCTCCTGATCCCGCAGCTTTGCTATGAAATCGCTGGCGGCAGCCTTCTCGGCGGCAGCCAGAATCGTATTTTCCGAAAAGTGCGGATTGCCATGGGCGATGTTATCGCGGATGGAGCGGTGAAGGAGCGATGCCTCCTGGCCGACCACGGCAATCTGCCGGCGCAGGCTATCCTGCGTTACCTGCCGAATATCCCGTCCATCGATTTCGATTATGCCACCCTCCGGATCGAAGAAACGAAGCAGCAGATTGACCAGCGTCGATTTCCCGGTGCCGGAGCGGCCGACAAGACCGACTTTCTGGCCTGCCGCAACTCGAAGCGAAACGCCGTCGAGCCCGCCATCTCCCTTGCCGTAGTGATGCGTGATTTGCCGGAAGACGATCTCGCCCTTGGCGATGGCAAGCGGCTCGGCGTCCGGCGCATCGGTAATCGCAAGCGGCTGCGAGACGGTCATCAATGACTGCCGCATGGCGCCGAGATGGGCAAAGAGCGAGGAAACGGCATCCAGCATCCATTCGGCCATGCCGGTTATGCGGAAGCTCAAGGCGAGTGATGCCGCGATCAGCCCTAGCGGCGCGCCACCGGATTGCCAGAGGACGACCGCATAGCCGACAAGCGCGACGATGAGGAAACTGCCGAGGAACAGCATGCTCGAATTGACAAGCACCTCAAGCTTCTGCACCCGAACGAATGTCTCGCGGGTATGAGCGAAACGACGACGGGCTTCCTTGTCTTCCGCCTTGGCATCGGCAAAAAGCTTGATGAGGTCGATATTGGCATAGCTGTCCACCAGCATTCCCGTCAGCTCGGCATAGGCTCCCTGATATTGCGCGGAGGCCTTCTGCAGGTGAGGGATGACATAGGCCATCAGTGCGAGATAGCAGAAAAGCCAGACGGCGAGGGGCCAGATCAGGCGCGAGTCGATCGAGGCCATCAGCCAGAGCGAGCCGGCCACATAGATCGTGACGAAAGACAGCGTGTGCAGCACAGCATAGGCGGCGCCCGTTGCGGCGGTGCCGATATCTCGCACCTGGCTCGCGATACGCCCGGAAAAATCCTGGCGAAACCAGCCGACTGATTGCCGAAGAAGATGACGATGAGCCCGCCAACGGAACAAGGTTTCGGCATTGGGCCGAAATGCTATGTCATCCAGGCTTTCGCGGAGATAGCCGGTAAGCGGCCTTCCGATCAGGACGAGGGCGGCTGCGGCGAGCAAGCCCAACCCTTCGGATACCCAAAAGTCTTCCCGCCGGGCGACGGCCAGATTATCCACCAGCCTGCTGGAATAGCCGATGAGCCAGATCTCGATGACGGCGCCGATGACAGTCAGGCTGAGGCTCATCGCCATGACTGTGCGAAACGGACGAAGGTTAATTAGGAGATAGCGCCAGGCCTTGAGTGATGGCTGCCGCTCGTCATGATCCTGAAATGGATCGACAAGCTCTTCGAAGCGACGAAACATGAGTGCCCTCCAAGGGCGAAGATATCAATCTGATGGTCGGGCCGATAAAGCAGCCCTTCACGGCACTGCTTTTCAGCGGTGGTTTCCTGTGCCGTGATTTTTCATCAGAGTGCTCTCCTCATTGGTCGCTGCAACCTACATAGCTTGTATCGGTGCCGCTGTCAGCAGCAATTGTATCGGGGATCGTTCGACATAGATGAGCGAATACCGTCCTTTACACGGCTCGCGTCGAGGCTGTCCGAGGATATATATGTTTCAATGGTGAATTTTGCTCAGGCTTGGCCTTTGGCAAGTTCATCGCGTCGCTTCGTCAGACGCTCGAGCTCTTCTTCCTGTTCGGCTATCCGCACGGACGCCCGCTCTTCGTCGGCGGCGCCGGAAAAGGCTGCTGCCTGCTCAATCAGTTCGCGAAGATTTTCCCTGATCGCCGCAATACGCCTGTCGATTTCAGGAATGGTCAGCAGAACGTCGGACATGTTGAAACTCCAGCAAGACTATCGGACCCCACGCGATTACCGCATCCATTATCCATCGACCGGCTGGTGGCTGCAAGCGGCAAAACGGATGGGATATCAGTCATATCTCCGAGGATACCCGATTGGCGATCTGATCGAGCATCGCATTCGAGGAGGGGCCAACGATCGCATAGGTAGTGCCGTTGCGATGCCAGGATACGATGCTGATATCGTCCTTGATGGTTTCGCTGAAATCGTCGTCGGCGATGCCGTCCGTCTTGGTAAAGCAGATGGCGACGACATCGCCATCGAGGTTCTTGTAGATCAGCTGGCCGACAGGCTTACCGGCGGCGATGGACATGCGCGCGCCCTGGAAGACGAGACCATCAGCTGCGAGATCCGGAAAGTTGAATTTGACGCCGGCGGTGCTTGCCAGCCACTTGGTGATCTCGTCCAACTGGCTTGCCTGCAACTCTACCATATGCTGCGGCTGGCGCGCATAGATGCGGTGGTAGGCGGCAATATCGTCCAGCCAGTTGCGAGTCATAAGCTGTGACGGGGTCGGCGGAGGGCTCGCCGGGACGTCAGCGGGCTGCATACCGAAAAGATAGCCGATGCCGCCGCCGACGGCGAACAGGATAAGGGCCGCGGCCAATGATTGCTTACCCGTCGGCGCCAGTTTCAGCGAATGCCTGGTAATACGCGGAGATGGCTCTCGGGTCTTCGGAGGCTGAGCGCTCTTGATGGAGCGAACAAGGGCCAGCGGTACCGGCTCCTTCAGAACCTCATCGAAAGCCTTGCGGCCGACATCGGAGCCGTGTTTCAGCTCATCGAAAATACGCCGGGCGTCCGCGTCGGAGGCAATGAGCTTTTCCAGCTCTTCTTTTTCTTCGCGGCTCGTCTCGCCATCCATGAAGGCGGAAAGCGGACTTCGAGCGGCGTTTTCTTCATATCTTGCAATGCTTAAAACCTTCGGGACGAGCGGCTATGACCCTGGGAGGCGAGGTAAAGGCGTGCGCTGGAGAGCCTTGATGTCACCGCCGCCAACGGGATGCCGAGAACATCGGCCGCCTGCTTGTAGCTGTGTCCTTCGACATCGACCAGCAGGAAGACACTGGCAAGTCCTTCTGGCAAAGATGTGACCAGGCGATGCGCTTCACCGGCTTCCACCGGATTTAAATGGGTTTGTGATGCAGGATCGCCCTGTTCCAGCGCATTGCCCTTGCCGGCGGGACGCAGCTTGTGACGTCGCGCTTCGTCAACCCATTGGTGCCGGGCCATGGTATAGAGCCAGCTTTCCAGCTTGCCGCCGCTGTTCCAGAGGTGGAACTTGGCTATGCCGCGCTGACAGACGTTTTGGACAAGCTCGTCCGCCTCGGCAAGATCGCCGGTCAGCGTCACAGCAAAGCGGCGAAGCTTCGGAAGAAGACCGACCAGATCGCGTCTGATATCGATGGCTGCTACCGGCGTTGGCATGATGGTTCCAGGAAGGCGTTGGAGGTTGTCAGATCGGCAATTTGCTTCCGCGATCGACGGCCTTCCCCGTAAGAAAGGTGATGCGAGCGGAATAATCGTCCTGTGCTGGTATGAACCATTTTCCTGCCGTTTCGCAAGTCTTCAAAAGCACCCGCGCGTTTGACCGTCATCCTTAATGCGCTATCCCACAATGTCCCGACCCGTACTGCGCCAATGTTGGCCCAAGCTCTCCAAGAAGCAGTAACCTGGTCAGATACAGGCTTCGAAAGCCGGCATGCGTCGCTCCTCACAATGCATCCCTTATTTCGGAATTTCAGTGCTTCGATTGTAGCTCCGTATCTTAGAAAACGCTACCGAAACGATGCGCGCGACGACGCAAAAAGCTCGTCATGTCGCCAGAATATCGAAGCCTTCGGGGTCGACGCCGCTGCCATTGTCGTTGAGGCTATAACGCTCCGCTTTCAGTTCCCAGGCGCCGGGACGGCCGGCGATGGTGAAGAGATTATAGGCGGCGCGCGGCTTCAATCCGCCGATCCCTTGCGATGCGGAGGCGATCCCGACGACGGGAACCGAGCCCATGTGCCCCCGCAGCCAGTGCAGGGTGTTGAGATGTGTATGGCCGTGCAGGACGAGTTCGGCGCCGCCGGTGGAGATGACGGCTGCGAAACGGCGAATGCCGATCATCCGCTTGTAGAAGCTGGTCGCGCCGCGAATCGGCGGGTGATGGATCATGACGACACGAAAGAGCCCGGCATCCTCGGCTGCGCGCAGTATATTCACCGTCTCGCGGGCCTGGCGTGAGGAGTAGAAGCCGCTTGCGGCAAAGGGTGGGGTGGCGACGGCTGTGGAGCATCCCACAATAGCGACCTGACCGCGGATACGCAGATAAGGGAAAATGCGCTGGTCCTCCTGCCATTCGGCGGGAGCCTCGTCGCCGCGGACATAGGGATACCAGGAGCGCATGGCCTTTTCGTAGGCACCGGGCACATAGGCATCGTGGTTGCCGGGAACGACGGATGTGTGAAAGGGATCGCCGACCGTCTTCAGCCATGCGGCCGCTGTCTGGATCTCCATGCCGCTCGCAAGGTTGACGAGATCGCCGGTTACGGCCAGATGATCGACCTGTTTCGCCTTGATGTCGTCAAGAAGGAGATCAAGCGTGTCGCCAAAAAGATGCTTGCGCCGGTTCCGGTGCCAGTTCACAAATCCGGTAATGCGTTTGGAGGCGAGTTCTCTGATCGAAAGACGTGGCAGCGGACCAAGGTGAACATCGGAAATATGCGCGAGCTTGAACATGGGATGAGACATAGCCCACTCTATTGTCAAAACAAATACATCCTCGATCCGATTGCAGATCACGATGCCGGGGTTCAGGCATGAGTGAAGACAATCGACGCGATGAAAGGCAGGGTTTGGCTGTGCGTCTGTTCGGCCGCGCGTTGCATGTCTATTTCGTGCTGACCCGCAGCATGACGATCGGCGTGCGCGCCGCCTGCTTCGATGGCGAAGGGCGGATTTTTCTGGTTCGGCATTCCTATATCGCCGGGTGGCATATGCCCGGCGGCGGCGTCGAACGCCATGAGACTGTGGCGCAGGCGCTTGAAAAGGAGCTGCGCGAGGAAGGCAATCTGGTGATCTCAGGCAAGCCGCAGCTCTTCCACGTCTATTTCAACAATCACACCAGCAAACGCGACCACGTCGTCTTCTATCGCGTCGAGGTCACCCAGACCTCGCCGCGCAAGCCGGATCGCGAAATCGTCGAAAGCGGCTTCTTTCCGGTCGATGCGCTGCCGCCAGGCACGACGAAGGCAACCTATCGCCGGCTGAAGGAGCTGGAAGGTGCATCGGCTCCCTCCAGCTACTGGTAGCCTCCGAGGCTTGGGTCAGGCGACTTTTGCCAGCCGCTCACGCCCGTGCGGGCGATCGAAATCCAGTTCCGGCCCGATCGGCACGATGCCTGTCGGATTGATGGTCTTGTGGCTGCGATAATAGTGGTTCTTGATGTGGTCGAGATTGACGGTCTCCGCAACGCCGGCGACCTGATAGAGATCCCGCAGATAAGCCGAGAGGTTGGCATAATCGGCGATGCGGCGGATGTTGCATTTGAAATGCCCGACATAGACGGCATCAAAGCGGACGAGCGTCGTGAACAGCCGCCAGTCGGCCTCCGTCAGGCGATCTCCGAATAGATAGCGCTGCGTTGCCAGTCGTTGGTCCAGCATGTCGAGGGTTTCGAAGAGACGGAGCGCGTTTTCCTGATAGGCTTCCTGCGAGGTCGCGAAGCCGGCCTTATAGATGCCGTTGTTGACCGTATCGTAGACGCGCTCGTTCAATGCATCGATGTCGGCCCGCAAATCAGTAGGATAGAAATCCGCCGTGGAGCCGGTCAGGCTGTCGAAGGCCGTGTTGAACATGCGGATGATTTCGGCAGATTCGTTGTTGACGATCGTGCCGGTCTGCTTGTCCCAGAGAACGGGAACGGTCACGCGGCCGGAATAATGCGGATCGGCTTTGACATAGACCTCCCAAAGCTTCGTTGCGCCAAAGAGATGGTCGACGGTGCCGCCGTCCGTTCCTTTGAATTCCCAGCCGTTTTCAACCATCAGCGGATCGACGATCGAGACGGAGATCAGCTCCTCCAGCTTCTTGAGCTTGCGGAAGATCAGGGTGCGATGCGCCCAGGGGCAGGCAAGTGCCAAATAGAGATGATAGCGACCGGCCTCTGCCTTGAAGCCGCCGGTGCCTGTGGGGCCGGCGCTGCCATCGGCGGTCACCCAGTTTCGAAACTGCGAGGCGGCGCGCTTGAAATGGCCTTTCGTCTCCTTGGTATCGTACCAGACGTCATGCCAAACGCCGTCCACCAACATGCCCATTGCTTCATCCTTTCGGGAAACTGCCGAAGTCTATCTCCAGAGATACGGCATGCACGCCGGATTTCGAGACGGCAAATGATGAACACTGCGTCATAGGTGCCGTCAAGGTCGAGAAAAGACGCGATGTCGACCGATCTTGCATGAATGAACAGCTGGATGCATTTTGCATTGGACGCGCCGAATATTTCCTGCTATCCGGCTTTTCACAGTTTAAGGACCCCTTGTCATGAAAGTAACCAGAAGCCTGCGACGACGCCGATGATCTTGAACGCTCGATGAGCGCTTTCGGGAACAATATCGTCCGTCTACTGGTTGTCTGGGCTAATGTACAAGCACGATCTGGTCTACCTCACTGAGGATGCGTCGCACGACGCTGCAATCGAACTCATCAACGAAGAAGCTTTCGGTCCGGGACGGTTTACCCGTGCCGCTGCTCGCATTCGCGAGCAAGGGCCGCATGACCATTCGCTGTCCTTCATCTGCGCCGATGATGGCGAAACGATCGCCTCCGTGCGGATGACGCCGGTGCTGGCCGGATCGGTCAAGGGACATCTCCTCGGTCCGCTCGCCGTACGTCCGTCGCACAAGAACAAGGGGATCGGCCGCGAGCTTGTGCGGATCGCGGTGGCCGCTGCTCAGCGCAAGGGATCGGAAGCCGTCATCCTGATCGGTGATCCGCCCTATTATTGCCCGCTCGGTTTCGAAAAGGTTGCCTACAACGCACTGACCTTCCCGGGGCCTGTCGATCCCAATCGGGTGCTGGTGGTGCCGATCGCCGCAGACACGCATGCGCGGCTGCAAGGCTCGATCGCATGGCGCGATGATTCCACTGCAGCTGTGGAAGACGATGACGACGATCTGGACGATGTCGTGCAGCTCACGGCGATTGCCGTCTAAGGCGTTATCATCGAAAGATTGCCCCGCTCGAATCTCAGCGGGGCGACAATTTCTTCTGCAGAAAGAACCGGCTGCGACCGGCCGGGAAATCCGGCAGTTCGCCGAAGACGGCATAGCCCTGCCGCTGATAGGCTTTCAGCGCCTGTGGATTGAAGGTATCGATCCACGCGCCGAAACAGCCACGCGCGCTTGCTTCCGCTTCCGCCGCGTCCAGAAGCTTTCCGGCCATGCCCTGGCCGCGCAGGCTTTCCGGCACGAAAAGCCATTGCGTGAACAGCCACCCCCAGGCGGTATAGCCGGATATGCCGCCGATGGTCTTGCCCGTATCGTCGCGGATCAGAACAGCCAGGGATTGCCGAGCGGATGGCCCGACGTCCGCGGTGTTGAACGCCGTCAATCCTTCGCTGATAGCCGCAAGGTCGCTTTCCGATGGCGTATCGGTCACGTCGATCTTCATGGTCACCGTCCTTCGCGCCACCACGTGGCGGAGAAAGCAAAGAGGAGGGCGGCGAGACCGGCAAAGCCTGCAAACAAGGGCAGGGTATTGATCCCCTTCAGCACGGTTTCGTCGGTCATGCGGATGGTCAGGCGCTGACCGTCGGCGACGCGAACGGCGCCGCGAACCGGCAGAACCTGCGGCACCGTCACGCCGCCATTTGCACCGGCAACGCGGGTAACGAGACCCTTGGTCTTCTGTGCGAGCGGTTTCAGTGTTTCGGTGGTCGAGATCATGGCCTTGAATTCCGGAGCGTCGATGGCGCCGATATGGACCAGCGTCGACAGATTGCCGCTGGCGATCTGGTAGAGGCCGATCTCGCCCATATGCTTCTCCGCCTGATAGAGACCTGGCTGCGTCTGCTTCAGCGGCAGGGTGTCCGTCTTGCCCGATGGCGTTTTGATCGTGGCGGGACCGGGATCGTTGCCGATCGTCTGGCGCGTTACCTGCAGCGTGCGCCCGGCGGCATTGGCGGTCAGGGCTTCTTCTTCCAGCGACGGCTCCTTCAGCAGCCAATGGGCAATGCGACGGTAGAGCGACACATGCGGGCCGCCGCCTTCGAAACCACGCGCCCAGAGCCAGCCTTCGTCGGAGAGCAGCATGGCGACACGACCCTGGCCGACGCGGTTCAGCACCAGCAGGGGACTGTTATCGGCACCGACCATCACGGTCTGGCCTTGAGGTCTTTCAACATCGACGCTGCGGAACCAGCGGCCCCAATGCGGTGGCTCGGTTTCGGAGCCGTCCAGCCCCCGCGTGACGGGGTGTTTCTTGCCCTGGTCCGACAGGCGCGGATAGAAAGCTTTCTCGATCATCTGGCCCGTCGGCTCGGCCGGCAGGACCGAGGCAAGCGGCGTCAGAGCGATCGAGCTGCCGCCGGCATGTTCGGGACCGGCCGCGACAAGCAAGGCGCCGCCATTTTCGACATATTGAGCCATGTAATCATAATAGATCGTCGGCAGGACGTTCTGACGGTCCTGATAGCGGTCAAAGATGATCAGGTCGAAAGAATTGATCTTATCGACGAAGAGCTCGCGCGTGGGAAAGGCGATCAGCGACAGCTCGTTGATCGGCGTGCCGTCCTGCTTGTCCGGCGGACGCAGGATGGTGAAATGCACGAGATCGACCGATGCGTCCGATTTCAAAAGGTTGCGCCAGGCACGTTCGCCGGCATGCGGTTCACCCGAAACGAGGAGAACGCGCATGTTCTGGCGGATGCCTTCGATCACTTGGACCGTCTGATTGTTGATGCCGGTGACTTCGCCAGGCACTTCGGCGACCGCAAATTCGAGGACATTGTTGCCGGCGCGCGGCACCTTGAAGCTGAAGGGTGTATCCTGGCCGGGCGTGGCCTGCAGTGTGGCAATCTCGTCGCCATTCATCTTGACTGTGACTGCTGCGGTACCGCCAGGGCTCTTGCCGTCGTCGACGACGCGAAAGACCAGCTGCTGTTCATCATTGACGATGCCGAAGCGCGGGGCGCGCACGATCTCTATGCGGCGATCGAATTCGTCCGGCTTGCCTGTGATCAGCCCGTGGACGGGCGCGTCGAAGCCGAGCTGCTGATTGACACCGGGGATATCATGGATCTGGCCATCGGTCAGAAAGATGGCACCGCCGATACGAGCCGGTGGCACGTCCGCGATCGACGAGGATAACGCAGAGAAAAGCCGTGTCGACGGTGATTCCGATTCCGCCGGATCGCGGAATTCCACAATGCGCGGCTCAATGCGGGGAAATTGGGCCAGCCGATCCTTGAGCATCGCCAGGGCTTCGTCCGTCATTTTGGTACGTTCCGGCGTCTGCTGGCTGAGGCTGCGGTCAACGACGACGGGAACGATCGTCGATAGCTGATCCCTATCTTCCTGCATCAGCACCGGGTTGGCGAGTGCGGCAAGCAGAGCGATGCCCGCCAGAGCGCGAATCCAGCCGCCCCGCAGGCGCCTGTAGATTGCGAGCGCCGCGATGGCGAGCGTCAGCACCGCCAAAGCGGCAAGCACGGGCCAGGGGAGGAAAGGGGCAAAGCCGATATTCATATTATTGCCCCAAGCGCTGCAGGATATCGGGAACGTGGACCTGATCGGACTTATAATTTCCGGTCAGCATGTACATCATGATGTTGACGCCCGTACGGTAGGCATATTCGCGCTGGGTCTCGTCCGGAGGCACGGTCGGCAGCAGCGGCGAGCCATTGTCGGCCACGGCCCAGGCCCCGGCAAAATCATTGCCGGTGATCATGATCGGCGTTACCCCGTCTGAGGTCGCGACCGCATTCGCGTCGCGTCGCGCATCCTGGCGCGCCTCCACCCAGAGCGGGCTGTCGGCATAGCGCCCGGGGAAGCTCGACAGCAGATAGAAGGACTTGGTCAGCACATGGCCCGCAGGCACCGGCTCCAGGGGAGGGATATCGAGATTGGCAAGGATTTGCTGCAGCCGCTGGCCGTTCGGACTTGGTGACGAGGTGTCACCCATCGTATCGATGGCGTCGCGGGTGTCGAAGAGCACGGTGCCGCCATTGCGCATATAGGCATCGATGCGATTGATGGCGTCACTGGACGGCATCGGTGCGGTTGCAGAAATCGGCCAGTAGATCAGCGGATAAAAGGCGAGTTCATCCTTGGCAAGATCCACCCCTACCGGCGGGCCGGGTTCGAGCGTCGTGCGATAGGTGAGATAGTCGGAGAGGCCTGCAAGCCCGCGCTCCGAAATGTGATCGACGTCGGTTTCTCCTGTCACGACATAGGCAAGGTGTGTCTTGTCCAGCCGCGAGAAGATGGTGTCGTCGCCCGGTTTGGAATCGTCGGCCAGGACGCTTACCGGATGTAAGAACATGGCGAGCGAGACGGCCAGCAGCAGCATTGCCGCACCACCCGCGATCGTCTTTGCCGATCGGCCCAGGCGCGGAAAGGCGCCGTTCATAAACAGCACGATGATGCTGTCCGCCAGCAGGAGGAGGAAGGCGAGGGTGAAGAGGATCGGCTTTGCCGACCAGGCCTCGCCGCCGATCAGGCCCTCGCGTGCGACCGCACCAGCTGCCGAGGCATCCAGCGGCTTGAGCGCTGTGCCGCTCGGCAGGGTATTGAGCGCGCTGAAACCCTCTTCGGAACCATAGAGGCCGGGCGGGTTGTCGAAGCTTGCGACTGCGGCTCCCTTGTTGTTTGGTTCCAGCGGGCGGGCACTGCCGATCTCGCTGGTCAACACGCCCTTGGCGGTCAAGAGCCGGTAGGGCGGCATCGCTTCGCTTGCCTTGGCAACTCCTTGTCCCGACGCGACGCCGCCGGCGCGCGACAGCTGAACGATACGGCGCAGCATCTCAACGAAATCACCCGATATCGGCAGATCGGACCATTGCGGCTCGGCACTGACGTGGAAGAGCACGATGCGGCCGGCCTGCATCTGCTTTTCCGTGACGAGCGGCGTGCCGTCGGCAAGGCTTGCCCAGGTGCGCTCGGCCAGATCCGGTGTCGGCTCGGCCAGGACCTGCCGCTTGATCAGGACGTTGTTCGGCTTCGGCATGCCGGCGAAGGGGCCGAACGACGGAAAATCGGCAAGCGGCTGCGGTTCGGCCCAGGAAAGGGCGCCGCCGAATGTGCGCTCGCCCTGCCGCAGTGTGACCGGGACCAAGGGATCGTCGGCGGGTGCCGCGGCAAGGCGCGGGCCGGCAAAGCGGACAAGCGTGCCGCCATTTTCGATCCACTTCTGCAGCGGCGCATAGGTTTCCTGCGGCAGGCGGCCGACATCGGCCATGATGATGACGGAGGGATTGCCCGCGAGCAGTTGCGGGATCGACTTCGCCAGATCGGCGCTGTTGGGCTGGGTCAGATCGGCATAGGGTTGAAGCGCACGCTGGATATAATAGAGCGGCGACAGGATCGGCTGGAATTCGTCGGCGGCCTGTCCGGAGAGGAGCGCCACGCGGCGGCGGCGAAAACCGTCGTCCAGCAGATAGACGCTGCCGGCATTTGCCTGGCGGTCGATGCTGATGCGGGCGAAATCATTGCGCATTTCGAAGGGCGCGGCGATGGACCCGGTCGCAACTGTCTGCCCGCCCGAGAAATCGAGCGAACCGACGGCAATCGGCCGTCCCTGATTGTCCTGTGCCGTCAGCCCGAGGCGCATCGGGCCACTGCCGTCCAGCCGTGTGGCCGTGACGGTCATGTTGCTGGCGGTATTGGCTGCGCCGGTAAGCGCCATGATATCGCGGCCATCGCCCTCGATGAGCCGCAGCTCGCTTGGCTGCAGGGCAGCAAGGCGGCTGACGATATCGTCCTTGGCCTTGCTCTCGATACCGTCGGAGATGAAGGCGATGGTGCCGGGCTTGCTGCCATTGAGCGCCGCCTTGACGGCATCGGTGGCGCGTTGCCGATCCGGCACCAGCGGCCTCGGGTTCATTGCATGCAGCTTGTCTCGGGCAGCTATTGCCGCACTCGGGGTCGCATCGTTGCCCTGTTCGGCGGTGAAGGCGATCGAAACGGGAATGCCCTTGGCGTCGGCATCGTCGATCAGAGCGTCGGCCGTACGCACACGGCGTTCCCAGTCGGAGACGCTCGCCCAGCTATTGTCGATCATCAGCACCAGCGGGCCGCCGCTCGACAGCGTGTTGGTGCGCGGATTGAACATGGGATTGGCGATGGCGAGAATGACGAGGGCGGCAAGCAGCATGCGCAGCAGCGTTAGCCACCAAGGGCTGCGGGCGGGCGTCTCCTCGCGCTTGAGGATGCTCGCCAGAATGCGCAGCGGCGGGAACACTTCCGTGCGCGGCTGCGGCGGCGTCAAGCGCAGCAGCCACCAGATCGCGGGAAGCAGAATGAGCGCTGCCAAGATGGCCGGCGAAGCGAATGCAAAGGAGAGGCCGCTCAAAGCTGGCCTCCTGACGCGACCCTCGCGGGCATGCCTGAGAGATACATATGCACGGCGACCAGGGCTTCGGAAGCCAGCCGGTCCGTGCGGTGGCTGACGAAGGTCCAGCCGAGATGGCGCAGCGACTGGCCGAGATTTTCGCGCCGCGCGACATAGGCGCGCTGATAGTCGTCACGCAGGTTTTCCGCGCGGCCGGCGATCAGCTTCGAGCCCGTTTCGGGATCGCTGAATTCGGTGCGTCCACTATAGGGAAAGAGTTCTTCGGCGGGATCGGCAACCTCGATCACATGACCCCGCAGACCGCGACGTGCCAATGGTCCGATCCTGCCCATGACGCTATCGGCATCGTCGAGAAAATCGCCGATCAGCACGATATCGCTCCAGCCGCGGATCATCGCCGTCTGCGGCAGGCCGCCTTCGAGCGGCGTATGCATCAGCGCTGCGGCCAGGCGCTCGGCAGCATTGCGGGTCGAAACCGGCTCCATGATGCCGGGGCAGCCGATACGCTCGCCGGAGCGGGAAAGAATTTCTGCCAGCGCCAGCATCAGGACGAGCGCGCGACCCTCCTTGGACACATGGCCATAGGTCGACTTATACATCATGGATGGCGAGAGATCGGCCCAGAGCCAGATCGTGTGGGCGGCTTCCCATTCATGATCGCGGATATAGGTGTGATCGTCGCGGGCCGAGCGCCGCCAGTCGATGCGCGACAGGCTTTCACCTTCGGTATAGGGGCGGAACTGCCAGAAATTCTCGCCGATGCCGCGCTTGCGGCGGCCGTGCCATCCGGCAATGACCGTGTTGGCGATGCGCTTGGCTTCGACGAGACAATCCGGCACGAGGGCGGCACGGCTGCGCGCTCGGGAGAGGGCATCATTGCCTGAGGTCGGTCTGACGGTCTGTCCGATGGATGCCACGCGCTATACTCTCCTCGACATCCGGGTCACGATTTCGACTGCTTGACCAGCCCTGAAATGACATCGCGTACGGACATGCCTTCGGCGCGGGCTGCAAAAGTCAGCGCCATGCGGTGTTCCAATATTGGCTCGGCAAGTGCGTGAATATCGTCGATCGACGGGGCAAGCCGGCCCTCGTAAAGGGCGCGGGCACGGGCGCAGAGCATCATCGCCTGGCCGGCACGCGGACCTGGACCCCAGGCGACATGCTTGTCTGTGGAGGCATTGCCCTGGCCCGGACGGGCAGAGCGCACGAGTGACAGGATCGCATCGACGACGCCGTCGCTTACGGGCATCTGGCGGATGAGCTGCTGGATTTCCAGCAAGCGTTCGGCGTCGATGACAGCCTGCGGCGTCACTTCGCTCAAGCCTGTGGTTTCGAGCAGGATGCGGCGCTCGTCGGCAAGTTCGGGATAGTCGACATCGACCTGCAGCAGGAAACGGTCAAGCTGGGCTTCCGGCAGCGGATAGGTGCCCTCCTGCTCCAGCGGGTTCTGCGTTGCGAGAACGTGGAAGGGCGCGGGTAGGTCATAACGCTGGCCGGCGATGGTGACGTGATATTCCTGCATGGACTGCAGAAGGGCCGATTGCGTGCGCGGCGAGGCGCGGTTGATTTCGTCGGCCATCAGCAATTGCGCGAAAACCGGACCCTTGACGAACCGGAAAGAGCGGCGGCCGGTTTCGTCCTGGTCCATCACTTCTGAGCCGAGAATATCCGAGGGCATCAGGTCCGGCGTGAACTGCACACGGTTGGAGGCAAGGCCGAGGACGGCGCCGAGTGTCGTCACGAGCTTCGTCTTGGCAAGACCCGGCACGCCGACCAGCAGGGCATGACCGCCGGCAAGAACGGCCAGAAGCGTGTTTTCAACGACGCTTTCCTGACCGAAAATGACCTTCGACACCTCCTGGCGAACGGCGGCGATATCGTCCAGTGCCTTTTCGGCCGAGGCGATGATGGCCTGCTCGTCGAGGCTCGTTTCGGTCGATTTGATCATGCCCATTTGCGTCTCCAATGGCAGAAAAACGGTGCGCGCGATTCGCAGACGTTACACATTTGCCTCATAATCAATACAACTTATCGCCAGCAAGACCGCTGACAAGCACGTTTCAAATGACTATCTCGTGAGAAATGTCATATTCGTGACTAACGACCAACCGGGACAGAAGAATGGCAACCGAGGAAATCAGGACAACGGGCGATGCCGCAAGCCTCGCGGCGCTGATTTCGCGCGCCGCCGGTGATAGCGGCGGCTCCAAGAAGGGTCTGCCGCCGGTCGATCGCTGGAATCCGCCGTTCTGCGGCGATATCGACATGGAGATCCGCGCCGACGGTACCTGGTTCTATCTCGGCACGCCGATCGGCCGCGCGCCTTTGGTGCGGCTGTTTTCCACAGTTCTGCGCAAGGATGACGACGGCAAGACCTATCTCGTCACCCCTGTGGAAAAGGTGGGCATTCGCGTCGTCGATGCGCCTTTCGTGGCCGTCGAGATGAGCGTGACGGAGCGTGAGGGCAGACGGGTGCTGACCTTCCGCACGAATGTCGGCGATGTCGTCGAGGCGGGCAGGGACCATCCGATCCGCTTCGTCATACGCGGCGAGAACGACGAGCTGAAGCCTTATCTGCATGTCCGCGGGCGGCTCGAGGCTCTGGTGACGCGTGCGGTCATGTACGATCTCATCGAACTCGGCGAACCGGTGGAGATTGCCGGGCGAGAGATCTTCTGCGTGCGTTCCGGCAGCTCCATCTTTCCCGTCATGCCGGTTGCCGAATTGGATGCACTTACTCGATGAATGAATTTCCCCTTTATTCCGCGGACGAGTTCCGCCGTCGCGCCCTCCATCAGAGTGGCGGGCCGGTAGAGCTTGCCTGGCGCGATCACGGCGATCATCTCCTCAATCCCGAGACCATATCCCAGGTCGCGGACCTGAAGCTCAAGGATGCCGCGGTGCTTGTGCCCGTCGTCGACAGCGGAGACGATGCCAGGGTGATTTTTACGCTCCGGACATCGACGCTCCGCAAGCATTCCGGCCAGATCGCCTTTCCGGGCGGGGCCATCGATCCGGAAGACGCGTCGCCGGAAATGGCGGCGATGCGCGAAGCGGGCGAGGAAATCGGGCTTGCCGACATCTTCATCGAGCCCGTCGCGCGGCTGCCGCATTATCTGGCGGCGACCGGCTTTCGCATCACACCCATTCTTGCCGTGGTAAAACCCGGTTTTCATCTGGCCCTCAATCCGACCGAAGTGGAGGATGCCTTCGAGGTGCCGCTCTCCTTCCTGATGGACCCCGACCACCACGTGACCGACACGATGCTCTGGCAGGGGACGGAACGCCATTTCTACCGCATGCCCTATGGGCAGCGCATGATCTGGGGCATTACTGCGGGTATCGTCCGCACACTTTATGAAAGGCTCTATAGATGACGTCCGTTGCCGATGAGGCCTGGTTTCGCGATGAGGCATTGCATCGGGTGCTGGCGCTGCTCGACGCCGATGGCGGCGAGGGGCGTGTGGTCGGTGGTGCCGTCCGCAACAGCCTGATGGGGCTGCCCGTCGCCGATATCGATATAGCAACGACGCTGTTGCCTGAAACCGTCGTCGAAAGGGCCGAGGCCGCCGGAATCAAGGCGGTGCCGACGGGCATCGCGCATGGCACGGTCACTTTGGTCATTGATGGAAAGCCGTTCGAAATCACGACCTTGCGGCGTGATGTCGAAACAGACGGGCGCCGTGCCGTCGTGGCCTTCAGCCGGGATTGGCAGGCTGATGCCGAGCGGCGCGATTTGACCATCAATGCGCTCTATGCATCCGCCGATGGCGAGGTCGTGGATCTCGTCGGCGGGCTGGCCGATCTGGAGCGCCGCAACATTCGCTTCATCGGCGATGCCGCGACGCGGATTGCCGAGGATTACTTGCGCATCCTGCGTTTCTTCCGCTTCTTTGCCTATTATGGCACCGGCCGCCCCGATGCGGATGGTCTGCGCGCCTGTGCTGCGGCAAAATCAAAGATTTCAACACTCTCGGCCGAGCGTGTCTGGTCGGAAATGAAGAAGCTGCTCGCGGCTCCAGACCCGGGCAGGGCGCTGCTTTGGATGCGCCAGATCGGCATTTTGACCGAAGTGCTGCCGGAAACCGAGAAATGGGGGATCGACGCCATTCCCGGACTGATCGCCGCCGAACAGGCTTTTCGTTGGCCGGCGGAGGCTCTACTTCGCCTTGCTGCCATCGTACCGCCCGATACGGCAAGGCTTGCCAAGCTTGCCGAGCGGCTGCGCCTCTCGAGGGCCGAAGGCGCCTATCTGCAGGCCTGGGCGAATGCGCCGATCGTGAAGGACGACATCTCGGAAGTGGCCTTCGATCGCCTGCTTTATCGCCATGATCAAACCGGCGTTGCGGCTTGCCTGAAGCTCGCGCTGGCCGTTGCCCGCAGCAAGGCGGAGGGCGATTTCGAGGAAATGGCGCGCGTGGCGCGGCTTGGGAAATTGCTGGAACGAACGGCAAACTGGAAGAAGCCGGCTTTTCCGCTTAATGGCGCAGATGCGCTTGCCGCGGGCGTCAATGCGGGGCCGCGCGTGGGCGAGCTTCTCGGCAAACTCGAGCAGGAGTGGCTCGATGGGAATTTTGCGATGAACCGGGCGAGCCTTCTCGCCCGGCTAAAGGATTTGGCCAGTGCCTGATAACGGGGCCTGATCCCCGGGACTGACTTGCCGGCCTCCGATCAGGCCGCGTTGGCCTCGTCGCGAATCCGGGCCTTGATATTGTCGACCATGTTTTCGCGGATGACGGTTTCGCCATGCGCTTCGCGCATGTGCTCGACCGCGCGACGCACCACCTCGGCGTCATCCTTGGCGCGGGTGTGCCAGGCGCAACCGGGCACGAGCGTACCACATTCGAACAGTCGCATATCTTCCTCCTCGTCTTTCAACGGATTCTCGCCCTACAAAGGACCTGAAAGCCTAAACGCTACGAACGAGAAAAGGTTTCTGCCGTTCGGCAAGTGTTCCGCTTGCCGGTGGCAGCCTTCCGGACATTAATCCGGCATTGCCCAGGATTTGAAGCAATCCGAGGATTGATATCGGGTGATAGGCGCCTGCTTGGCCGAACGATCGGCCGCGAAGCGGGCGATATCGCTTGGAGATTTGCCCGCCAGCTGCATCCTCACCTGCTCCAGGAAGCAGGAGAGGGGTAAATCGGATCCACTGCGGGTCCGCATATCCTCTGCCAGTCGGATGATGAACTCCGGACTATCGACGGTGCGCGACAGTTTCTGTTCTTTCGAAGCTTCCGTGACTTGTTTCTCTGCTGCCATTACAACCTCCTCCGATTGAACGAACATTAGGTCACTTAGGCACTCCTCCCGCTGATTTCAGGGCGTTGTCCGATCATTTAATGTTGAACGTTCAAGCGCATCGCGATCTTTCAATCGTTTGCTGCGCTTGAGGTTTCCCGCATGCCGCGATCGCAAAATTGCCGCCCAGCTTACGCGACACGCCTCAAGGCCAACGCACCACCGGCGGCAGAGACGATAGGATCGACTCGACGTTACCGCCTGTCTTCAACCCGAATATTGTACCCCTATCGTAGAGCAAATTGAACTCCACATAACGTCCGCGGCGAATTAATTGCTCATCGCGGTCTTCTTCCGTCCATGTTTCGTTGAAATTGGATCGGACGATGCGCGGATAGACCATCGCGAAGGCGCGGCCGACGTCGCGCGTGAAGGCGAAATCCGCGTTCCAGCCACCGGCTTCCTCTGTCGAATGCAGCCAGTCAAAGAAGATGCCGCCGATGCCGCGCGGCTCGTTGCGGTGCTTCAGGAAGAAATATTCGTCACACCAGCTCTTGTAGCGCTGATAGTCGGCGACGGCATGACGATCGCAGACGATCTGCATGGCGCGATGGAAGAGGGCGCTGTCCGGATCTTCCTGGGTGCGGCGGCGATCGAGCACCGGCGTCAGGTCGGCGCCGCCGCCGAACCATTGGCTCGTCGTCACCACCATGCGGGTGTTCATATGCACGGCCGGCACATTCGGATTGACGGGGTGGGCGATCAGCGAGAGCCCCGAGGCCCAAAAGCGGGGGTCTTCCTCGGCGCCAGGAATCTGGCTGCGAAAGTCGGGAGAGAATTCGCCATAGACCGTCGAGGTGTGGACGCCGACCTTTTCGAAGACGCGGCCCTCCATCATTGACATGCGGCCGCCGCCGCCCTGGCCCTTGTCGCGCTGCCAGTCCTTGGCGATGAAGCGGCCCGGTTCCTGGTCGGAAAGAGGGCCGGTCAGCTCGCTTTCCAGCTGCTCGAACTCCGCGCAGATCGTGTCGCGCAGGCCTTCGAACCAGTGTCGCGCTGCCTCCTTCTTTTCTTCAATATCCTCGGGTAATCCCTTGGGAAGATTGGGTCGTTCCATTCACGCTCTCCGACGATGCGAGCAGCCGGCGGCCCGCGATTCGCACCGTATGTATCGTGATTTGGAATATCAGCAAGATTGCGGCGCAGCCAGTGCAGCAACACCGCAGGAGAATCGACTCGCAAATTTCACACTGCGGTATTATGTTCCCTCTCTCAAAGGCGAGGTTTTATCATGAAGATACCCGGACCGCCGCCCCTGGATGGGTTGAGAAACAGAATATTCCGTTACCGGCAGGACCATCCCGCCGGTGGAAAGAGCGAATTCGTTCGCGAGACCTTTTGTCTCAGTCGCCCGGAAGCGCGCGAAAAGGCGCGTGAATGGTTCAACGAATTCCCCAAGGCTGCCTATTGGACCGAAGTGGAAAGCTGGCGCCAGGTCGACGGCGATCGCATCGAGTTCACCATGCGGCGTCTGCCATCGGCGGACTGAACTGGGCGACATGGCCCGCATCGACGGGTGATGGCTCTCGAAGTGCGTTCCCGTTTCTCCGAGGCGCGTTGGCGATGTGCTGCGAGTTTAATGCGGTATGGGCGGTGGCGTATCATCCGACGGGCCGAATGCGGGCGGCTGAGCGCTTGGCATCGGCCTCGCGGAGATAGCTTTCTTGACCTTCTCGATTGCAGTCGTAGTGCCGCCGGCCGGAGCCGGAGGAGACTTTGTCTCTGGTATTGCCGCCGGTTCGGCCGCGGCACCGAGCCTTGCAGCTTGGTGTTCTCCAGCTTTCTGATTTCCGGCGACGGGCGATGCCGCGAGAATTTCCATCAGCGTGGTGGTCACCGGCAGGTGCCCGCCCAAGTCGGTGTTCGTGTGATGCCACGCTTGCGCAACACGCCGATCGGCATGAATGAATGCTCGGGAGTTGATTTCGCCGAACCAGTCCCATTCCCCCGTGACGTCGACGACATCCGTGAAAACAGGCGGCATAGCGATGCGTGCGCCGATCGTCACGATCTTTGCATGCCGCGCCAGCTCGGTGATCCGCGCTTCGTCCTGTTTGCAGAGGTTATGGAGTGCAGCCGACAGCACGAGGTTTCCCTTGGAGTGGCCGGTCAGCAGACGGAAGGAAAGGCGGGGATCGGCAAGAAGCGCCTGCACCGTTCTGGTGTCCAGGCTGGTGCGGGCCGCAGTTCCATCGCGCTGCGCTCCAACCTTGGGCCGGCCGGCAAGATCATCCAGGCTTTCAAGCAGCGGCCGCAGCCCTCTCAAATGACCGAAGAAAAACGATCCGCCGAAGGCTTCGGTGATGGCATCGGCTATGCCGTAGCCTGAGACGACGACCGCGACCGGTGCGTCGATCGCATCGGCCACATTGCGGGCAAAGGCGGCTGCGCCGAGCGCGGAACCGCCGATGCCGGCGACTGCGAGCGCCCGGGCATTACCGCCGCCGCGCAAGACGAATTCATCGATGGTTTCGCAGAGGGTGAGTGCTCCAAGACCGCTTGGCGGCACGATCAGGATCGCGCCTTCGGCGGCGAGCGAGTCACTGATGTAGAAGGCTTCTTCGGGTGTGATGACCTTGACGTCGTAGAACAGCGCATCGAGAGCGAGGTTGCGCTGGCGAAGGCCTTCAAGCGCAAGGTTGCGCAAAGGGGAGTGCTGGAGCCGTTCGGGGAGGCTTAGTGTACGGGCGAACTGCGTAAGGGAAAGCGTGAATGCCGTCTGGAACATGGGTCACCTCGTCAAGGCTGCCTGAGTTAGAGCATTCCAGAGCGAAGCTTCTCACACTTTATCCGGCGTGCCAACGTCTATTCCGGTGCGACATTCAGGCTCGGTGCTGAGGACGACGGCCATTGCGTTTGCCGCAGTGCTTCACCTGAAATCATGGCGGCGGACATGGCGACATTGATCGAGCGCTGACCCTCGACCATGGGGATCAGGATGCGGCCATCGGCTCTGTCATGCACGTGCTCCGGCACACCGGCGCTTTCGCGGCCGAAGAGGAGAATATCGTCGTCGCGATAAGTAAAATCCGTGTAGCGCTGCGCCGCCTTTGTGGAGGCCAGCACCAGCCGTCGTCCGCTTTCTTGCCTCCATGCCTCGAAGCGCTCCCAATTGACGTGTCTAGTCAGGGTGACGGCGGCAAGATAATCCATGCCGGCGCGCTTCAGATTGCGGTCGGATATGTCGAAGCCGGCCGGCTCGATAATGTCGACGCCGAGGCCGAGGCAGGCGGCAAGCCGCAGGATCGTGCCAGTGTTGCCGGGAATATCGGGTTGGTAGAGGGCGATGCGGAGCTTGGTCATATGTTGCAACTAGCGAAATCGCCCCGATTTGTCTCCGGTTTTTCCTGGGACCCCTCGATTCCTGTGATGTCTCCCATCAGCAGAATTGAAGGATTCAGCCCATTTTTCAGGCATATTTCGCTTTTCAAACAGGAAAAGTCGCGCTAAAAGACGCGTGCTCTACAACTTGCGAAAGAAGGAGGCTCAGATGGATATCTTGTTTATGATGCTGCGCCTCGGTGCCGTGAACCCACGGATTTGAAGAGCGCTACAAGGCGCATATTCGCAAGTATCCCCCTTCTTTAAGTCATTGCGCGGCCACTATGGCCTCGTCGTTTTACCGCCCGGCCACCATATGAATCTGCGATCTTTCAGCGCAGTGGGTGGTCGAAGGGTCGAGTCTTTGGAGCATTTCCATGTTTAGCTGGTTCGAACGCCGACTAAATCCATTTCCGAGCGAGGTGCCGGATACGCCGCCGCGTGGCCTCTTCGCCTTCTGCTGGCATTATTCCAAGCCGGCCCTGCCTTGGCTGATCGCCATGAGCATTCTCACCATGTCGATCGCGATTGGCGAGGTGGCGTTGTTCCAGTTCCTCGGCGATATCGTCGACTGGCTGACGCATGCGGATAAGGCGACTTTCCTGCAGACGGAATGGCACAAGCTGTTCTGGATGGGGGCGATGGTGCTGATCGGCTTGCCGGCTGCGGCGATCCTCGACAGCTTCATCATGCACCAGGTGCTGCTCGGCAACTATCCGATGATCGCGCGTTGGCAGATGCACCGCTTCCTGCTGCGCCACAGCATGACCTTTTTTGCCAATGAGTTCGCAGGCCGCGTCGCCACCAAGGTGATGCAGACCTCGCTTGCCGTGCGCGAAACGGTCATGAAAATCCTCGATGTCTTCGTCTACGTCGTCACCTATTTCCTGTCGATGATCCTCGTCATCGCGGCTGCCGACTGGCGGCTGATGATTCCGATCCTGGTCTGGCTTGGCGTCTATGTCGCCATCGTCGCCTATTTCGTGCCGGTGCTGCGCAAGATCGCCGCGCAGCAGGCCGACGCGCGCTCGATGATGACGGGCCGCGTGGTCGACAGCTACACCAACATCGCCACGGTGAAGCTGTTCTCGCATGCCGGCCGCGAAGAGACCTATGCCAGGGCCGGCATGGAGGAATTCCTCGATACCGTGCACAAGCAGATGCGCAAGGTGACGCTGTTCCACGCCTCGGTCTATTTCAACAACTGCGCGGCGTTGTTCATCGTCTCGGCTCTGTCGATCTGGTTCTGGCTCAGCGGCTCGATCTCTGTCGGCTCCATCGCCATCGCCATCGGCCTTGCGATGCGCGTCAACGGCATGTCGCAATGGGTGATGTGGGAAGTTTCGGCGCTCTTCGAAAACATCGGCACCGTCTATGACGGCATGGAGATGATGACGAAGCCGCACGATATCGTCGACAAGCCCGCGGCATCGCCGATCATGGCCAAGCAGGGCGCGATCCGCTTCGACCACATTCGCTTCCATTACGGCAAGGCGAAGGGTGTCATGGAGGATCTGACCCTCGATATCCGCGCGGGCGAAAAGGTCGGCCTTGTCGGCCGTTCCGGCGCCGGCAAGACGACGCTGATGAACCTGCTGCTGCGCTTCTACGATCTGGAGGGCGGTCGCATTACCATCGACGGCCACGATATCGCGGGTGTGACGCAGGACAGCCTTCGCTCGATGATCGGTGTGGTGACGCAGGACACCTCGCTGCTGCACCGTTCCATCCGCGACAATATCGCCTACGGCCGTCCGGACGCCACCGATGAGGACATCATCCAGGCGGCCAAGCGCGCCAATGCCTGGGACTTCATCGAAGGTCTGGTGGATATGCATGGCCGCACCGGGCTCGACGCTCAGGTCGGAGAGCGGGGTGTGAAACTGTCAGGCGGCCAGCGGCAGCGTATCGCCATCGCCCGCGTCTTCCTGAAGGACGCGCCGATCCTGGTGCTCGACGAGGCAACCTCGGCGCTCGATTCCGAAGTGGAAGCGGCGATCCAGGAAAACCTCTTCGCGCTGATGCATGGCAAGACGGTGATCGCCATCGCCCACCGCCTGTCGACGCTGACTGAGATGGACCGCCTCGTCGTTCTCGACAAGGGCCGGATCATCGAGATGGGCACGCATCAGGCGCTGGTCCAGCAGGGCGGCATTTATGCCGAACTCTGGAGCCGGCAGTCGGGTGGCTTCCTCGCCGACCATGAAGAGGTCGAGACGGCGGCACAATAATGAGACGGACGACTGGGGCGCCAAGGTGCCCCAGTTGTTGTTTTCCTGAGTGCCTATTTTTCAGAAATTCAAAACGTAACAAAGAAGTCTGGAAACGATGTTGCGGGCTAGCGGCTCGCCAGAGCGAGTTGTGCCGCGAGCAATCCGAACGCAGTTGCGAAGCTTCGCCGCATCCATGATTGCACCGTTTGATTCGAGACGATATGGCGGCGCAGGTGAGCTGCGAATACGCCATAGGCTGCGAAAATGAAGAAGGTGAGCGCCATGAAGACCAGGCTGAGCTTCAGCATCAACATGATCGGGCTTGTCTGATCCGGCGTCACGAATTGAGGCAGGAAGGCGAAGAAAAAGATCGACAATTTGGGATTGAGCAAATTGATCAGGATTGCCGAGCCAATCATCTGTCGCGTGCTCTTGTCGGTCGGTGCGCCGTCAATGCGCAAAATACCCTTTTCCAAAAACATCGACCAAGCCATGTAGAGCAGATAGGCCACTCCCAGCCATTTGAGCGCTTGAAACGCCACGGCGCTGGTGTGCAGGAGTGCGGCGAGGCCGCTTATCGCCGCAAGCAAATGCGGGATGATGCCAAGCGTGCAGCCGAATGCGGCGACCACACTCGCCCTCGTGCCGCCAGACAATCCGGCGGCAAGCGTGTAGATCGCGCCCGTGCCGGGAGAGGCAACGATAATGAAGGTCGTGATCAGAAACTCGATGTTCATGCGACAGCCCCCACGGAGGAGGGGAATATCGGCGGTAAGGCCTGAGTCGAGATGCCTGTTTCGGCGGCTGATCCACGCGAGGTGTCCTGATGGACTCTCGGGGAAGCTTTCTCGACGACGTGAGCCGTCGCCGTACGATTTCGCGCGGTGAAATATCCGACTGTTAGGTTTGTCGCGGGCAAGGTGTCGAGCAACCACGGATGCTGTCGATACATGGCGTCGGCTTGGGTAGCGTGCATGACTCTCACTCGATAATCGCTTGCGGCAATATCGAGGCATCGCGTTTTCCGGTCTTGAATGAAATTGCAGTTCAACCGGCATTTTGCGCTCGACGCTCAATGCGTCGCTCACGACCGTTGGCAACTTGACCGGTCGATCCCGGCTCCGTTTTACAGTTCTTGTAGGGTTGCAGGGAATATGGCGTTCACTGATAAATCGCGGACGAAATTCGGTCTGCGTTCAGGTGAGGAAGGAGAGGTTGAGATCGGAATTTCGAGGAATTTTCATTGTTTTTGTTGCTGTGCGGTATTGTGCTGATCGCTTATTTTGCGTCGCGCCAGAGAAAAACGCTGCGGAATTCCCTAGTTTTTCATGTGCTTAACTTCTCTCCGTGGAGAAGGGGAAGATTGAGCTCCAGCCTTGCGACGCATTAACGCAGTTTTGCCGCGACATTGTGCCCTGACCCCTTGCCAAGACTGGACATAATTTGCGATCAAGCTTAGAACGCAGCGGGTTACGGAGGAATCTATGGCGGAATTATGGTCGCATTGATTCGCCGTTAGTGAGAGGGGTACCGCGGTTTTTGCCGTGGTTTGCGGGAAGAGGATGTGCAGCTTTGAGCGAGCATAGTACGACAGTTGAGTCCACCGGCGAACCTACTCGCCGCGATTTCCTTTATTTGACGACAGGTATGGCCGGTGCGGTGGGTGCAGTTGCCGTCGCATGGCCGTTTATCGACCAGATGCGGCCCGACGCATCGACACTCGCTCTTGCATCCATCGAAGTCGATGTGTCGAGCCTTGAGCCCGGCATGTCCCTGACGGTGAAATGGCGCGGTAAGCCCGTCTTCATCCGTAACCGCACGCAGAAAGAAATCGACGATGCCAAGGGCACGCAGCTTTCGGACCTGAAAGATCCGGTCGCTCGCAACGCCAATCTACCGTCCGATGCACAGGCAACCGACGTTGCCCGTTCGGCCGGCGAGGGCAAGGAAAACTGGCTCGTCATGATCGGCGTCTGCACTCATCTCGGCTGCATTCCTCTCGGTCAAGCGGGCGAATATGGCGGGTGGTTCTGTCCCTGCCATGGCTCGGTCTACGACACCGCCGGCCGCATACGCCACGGGCCTGCGCCGATGAATCTTGCGATTCCGCAATATGCGTTCACGTCGGAAAAGAAGATCAAGGTCGGTTGAGGGGGAGCTGAATCATGAGTGGTCATTCGTCTTACGAGCCATCCACAGGGCTCGAAAAATGGGTCGACGCGCGGCTTCCGCTGCCACGTATGGTCTATGATAGTTTCATCGCCTATCCGGTTCCGCGCAACCTGAACTATGCCTATACGTTCGGCGCCATGCTGGCGGTCATGCTGGTCCTGCAGATCCTGACCGGCGTCGTGCTGGCCATGCACTATGCGGCCAATACGGCGATCGCCTTCAATTCGGTCGAAAAGATCGTCCGCGACGTCAATCACGGCTGGCTGTTGCGCTATATGCACGCCAACGGCGCATCTTTCTTCTTCGTGGCCGTCTACCTGCACATTGCCCGCGGCCTCTACTACGGCTCCTACAAGGCGCCGCGCGAAATCCTCTGGATTCTCGGCGTGATCATCTACCTCCTGATGATGGCAACCGCCTTCATGGGCTACGTTCTGCCCTGGGGCCAGATGTCCTTCTGGGGTGCGACCGTCATCACCGGCTTCTTCTCGGCCTTTCCATGGGTCGGCGACTGGATCCAGACCTTCCTGCTCGGCGGCTTTGCCGTCGATGATCCGACGCTCAACCGCTTCTTCTCGCTGCACTATCTGCTGCCGTTCATGATTGCAGGTGTCGTCATCCTGCATATCTGGGCGCTGCATGTGACCGGCCAGACGAACCCGACCGGCGTCGAAGTCAAGCTGAAGACCGACACTGTTGCCTTCACGCCCTACGCGACGTTGAAGGATGCGCTTGGCGTTTCCGTCTTCCTGCTGGTCTTCGCCTATTTCGTCTTCTACCTGCCGAACTTCCTCGGTCATGCCGATAACTATATTCCGGCCAACCCGCTGAAGACGCCGGCTCACATCGTTCCGGAATGGTACTTCCTGCCGTTCTACGCGATGCTGCGCTCGATCACCTTCAACATCGGCCCGATCGACTCCAAGCTCGGCGGCGTTCTGACGATGTTCGGCGCCATCATCGTGCTGTTCTTCCTGCCCTGGCTCGATACGTCGAAGATCCGCTCGGCTGTCTATCGCCCGTGGTACAAGCTGTTCTTCTGGCTGTTCATCGCCGATGCCATCCTGCTCGGCTGGCTGGGCTCGCAGCCCGCGGAAGGCATCTACACCACGGCTGCGCAGTTTGCGACGCTGTTCTACTTCCTCTTCTTCCTCGTCATCATGCCGGTTCTCGGCATTGTCGAGACACCGAGGCGCATTCCAAATTCGATTACGGAAGCGGTTCTTGAGAAACAAGGCGGTAAAGTTGCCGCTTCGGTTCAAGTATAACCGGCGATAGAGGAAGAAAACGATGAAAAAACTTGTTGTCGGCCTTCTATCCCTGACGCTCATCGGAGGCCTTTCGACCGCCGCCGTGATCGCTGCGGAAACGAAGCCTGCCGCAGAAGCAGAGACGCCGCACTATCCGCTGAAGGAGCCGCGCGAGCAGCATTGGACCTTCTCCGGCCCATTCGGCTATTACGATAAGGCGCAGCTGCAGCGTGGCCTCAAGGTCTATACGGAAGTCTGTTCCGCCTGCCATTCGATGAAGCTGGTGGCTTACCGCACGCTGGAAGACCTCGGCTATACGGAAGCACAGGTGAAGGCCTTTGCCGCCAATTACGAAGTGCAGGACGGCCCGAACCCTCAGGGTGAGATGTTCACCCGCAAGGCGCTTCCGTCTGACCATTTCAACTCGCCGTTCCCGAACGACGAGGCTGCCGCTGCCTCTAACAACGGCGCCGTGCCGCCCGATATGTCGCTGCTTGCCAAGGCACGCGAAATCGAGCGCGGCTTCCCGCAGTTCATCTTCGATATCTTCACGCAGTATCAGGAAGGTGGACCGGACTATATCTACTCGCTGCTGACCGGCTACGAAGAGCCGCCGGCCGGTTTTAAGGTGCCGCAAAACTCGCACTACAATCCGTATTTCGATGCGGCCGCGACCTTTGCGATGCCGAAGCCGCTTTCGGATGGTCAGGTGACCTACGACGACGGTTCGCCGCAGACGGTGGATCAATACGCTCGCGACGTATCTGCCTTCCTGATGTGGACATCCGAGCCGCATTTGGAAGATCGCAAGCACCTCGGCTTCATGGTCATGGTGTTCCTGCTGATCTTCTCAATCTTGATTTATCTCACCAAGCGTTCCGTCTATGCCAAGGCCGGCGCTCACTGAGCATCGCACAATGATCGAGAAAAGGCGGCCCGGCGAGGCCGCCTTTTTTGTTGGTATAGCGCCCTGGTATTGATAGGGTGCAGCCGGCCCTATCACAGCCTGAGAGACTATATTTGATGAACACTATTGCTTCGGAGCTTGCCGCCAGCATCCGCTCCATTCCGGACTATCCCAAGCCCGGCATCATCTTCCGCGACATCACGACGATGCTTGGCGATGCCAGAGCATTCCGCCGTGCCGTCGATGCGCTGGTACAGCCTTACGCCGGCACGAAGATCGACAAGGTTGCCGGTATGGAAGCACGCGGCTTCATTCTCGGGGGCGCGGTGGCGCACCAGCTGTCGTCCGGCTTCGTGCCGATCCGCAAGAAGGGCAAGCTGCCGCACGACATCGTCCGCATCGCCTACAGCCTGGAATATGGTGTCGACGAAATGGAGATGCACCGTGATGCGGTCAATCCGGGTGAGAGGGTCATTCTCGTCGACGATCTGATCGCGACTGGCGGCACCGCCGTCGGCGCGACGAAGCTTCTGCGCCAGATCGGTGCCGAAGTGGTTGCCGCCTGCTTTGTCATCGACCTGCCTGATCTTGGCGGCCGCAGGAAGCTCGAGGAGCTTGACGTGCCGGTACATACGCTGGTGGAATTCGCCGGTCACTAAATGGCCGAAAGGACTGTTGGGGCCGCTCCGAACGGCCCCGCAGCTCGCTATTCAAAAGCCAGAACGCTGCTTTCGAAGCGCAGGGCGGGAGCGCCGTCCTGGTTCACTCCATCGCAGGCGAGCGTATAGAGCGTCCAGCCAGCGCGCGAGGCCAATGGGCGGCTGTCAAGGATCGTGACGCCATAGCTGATCGTATCACCGGCGAAGACGGGCCGCAGCCATTGCAGGTTTTTGAAGCCAGGCGAGGGGCCGAGGACGGGCGGCGTCTTGCCTTCGGCAATCAACCGGGCCTGTTCGGACTTCCAAAAATCGACGAAGCTGCGCATCCACATAGAGCAGCTATGCCAGCCGGAAGCGCAGAGACCGCCGAACAGGGAGTGCTTGGCCGCTTCCGCATCCATATGGAAGATCTGTGGATCGAAGCGCGAGGCAAAGTGCACGATGCCTTCAGGCGTAAACGTATGGCTGCCGATATCGATGCGTTCGCCGACGGCATAGAGTTCGTTCATCTTCATGCCGAAACCTCCGAGACGCTGCGCATGCGGATCATGACCGCGTTCTCTCCGAGGCAGACCAGTTCGCCGCGTTGGTTTTCGACCTCATGGCGGAACCTGACGATGCCGATACCCGGACGGGAGCGCATGGGACGGGCCTCGACGACGATCGATCGGCCCGACAGGGTATCATCAGCCAGAACCGGCTTCTTCCACTCCATAAAATCGATGCCCGGCGCGCCTTGCGCATCGGTGGCAAGGAGATAGGAATCGCACATCATGCGCATGAACACCGCCGAGGTGTGCCAGCCGGAAGCGGCAAGGCCGCCGAGAATGCTGGCGCGGCCCGCTTCCTCATCCAGATGCATCGGCTGCGGATCGAATTCCCTGGCGAATTCGATGATCTCCCCCGCCGTTACATGTTTCGGGCCGAGCGGAAATTCTCGCCCCGGCTGGAAGTCTTCGTAGACGAATTTCGTCATGTCTTCTCTCCTCCTCCACGTCTCGTTTATCGGCAAATCGCATGGCCGGCCGTGGTGGCGCAAGCATTTTCACGGTCAATATAAGGAAGGGACGACGATGACTGTCTATTGGCCGCCGACAGCCCTTGATTGTATGCCGGCGATATGTTGAGGCTTGGGTCGTGGCAAGATGGTATGAGAGCTAGAATGAGCGAACTCAAAGTCGCACTGGAAGAAGCAGCAGGCGCGGGGATCATTTCCTCCGGTCAGGCCGAGAGATTGCTGCCCTATCTGGCGGACAAGAACATCGGTGCGTTGCCGACCGGACAGGGTCTCTCGGCACCGCGTTTTCCGGATGATCCCAACCCTCTGGAAGATACGGAAGCGCCGCGTTTCGTGCGAGGCTTTCACGATGTGCTCATCACCATCGGTCTCGTCGTTCTGCTCATCGGGCTATGGGGGCTTGCGAACCGCTATGCGCCCTTGCTGGCAATCGTCATCCTGGCCGAGATCCTGGTGCGCCGACAGCGGCTGGCGCTTCCGGCCGTGGTCTTGACCGTCGCGCTTGTTGTCTGGGTTTTCTACATGGTGGTCAGCTATGTGAGTTCCACACCGACGCTGAGCGATAATTTTACGATCGGCGCAATCGTCCTGGTGGCGCCATTCCCGCTGTCGCTGGCCTTGTTTTACTGGCGCTACCGCGTGCCGCTGTCGCTGGCCTTGTTCCTGTTTTCACTGTTCGGCCTGTTTCTCGCCGCGGTCTTCTATGTCGCCGGCACAGTAGCTGGCTCTTCGAATGTGCCGACGGATTACCCCATCCAGACGATGATGATCTTGCTGGTGACTGCTCTTGGCAGTTTTGCGTTGGCAATGCGTTATGATCTCAGCGATCCGCAGAGGGTTACGCGCCGTTCCGACGTGGCCTTCTGGCTGCATCTCGCAACGGCGCCGGCTCTGCTTTATTCGACGATCCTCTTGGCCCTGCGCCTCGAGCTCGCCAGCAGCGGCATCGTCTTCACCAATCTCACCGATGCCCTCTTCGGGGGCTATCTGCAGGCGGTGACCGTCCTCGTGGCGGTGCTGGTGATGATGCTGATTGGGCTTATCATCGATCGCCGCGCTTTCGTGACCGCCGGCCTCGTATCGCTGGGCTTGGCGACGGCAGCCATCCTCAGGCACAACAATGCCGGGCTCGACAAGGTCGGCTTCCTGGTGCTGATGATTGTAGGTCTGGTCGTCCTCGTGATCGGCATCGGCTGGACCGATCTGCGCCGCCTTATCGTGCGGCGCCTGCCCGCCGGCGTGCAAGCGAGATTGCCGGCGCTCAGATAGAGTTTTTCCGCTTTTTCCTCGAATCGCGAAAACGCTCTATCCATTTGTTTTAACGCAATTCCGAACGGAAAACCGCTTCGCACTTTTCCTGAAATTGCTTAGGCGCCGGCATCCGAAAAGCGATCAGGTGTTGAAGCGGAAGTGAATGACGTCGCCGTCCTGGACGACATATTCCTTGCCTTCGTCACGGGCTTTGCCGGCTTCTTTCGCGCCGGTTTCGCCGTTGTAGGCAATATAATCGTCATAGGCGATCGTGTTGGCGCGGATGAAGCCGCGCTCGAAATCCGAGTGGATAACGCCGGCGGCCTGCGGAGCCTTCGTGCCCTGTTCGATCGTCCAGGCACGCGTTTCCTTCGGGCCTACGGTGAAGTAGGTGATGAGGTGGAGGAGCTTGTAGCCTGCGCGGATCAGGCGATCGAGGCCAGCTTCATCGAGGCCGAGCGCGGAGAGGAATTCCTTCGCTTCTTCGTCGGGCAGCTGCGCCACTTCCGCCTCGATGGCGGCGGAGATGATGACGACTTCCGAATTCTGCTCCTTGGCCATGGCGGCGACGGCGGCCGTGTGCTCGTTGCCGGTTGCGGCATCGCCTTCGGCGACGTTGCAGACGTAGAGCACCGGGTGCGAGGTCAGAAGGTTCAGACTCTTGAGGATGCGGGTTTCCTCGGCATTGAGCTTCGAGAGCAGCGTGCGAACCGGCTTGCCTTCCTGAAGCAATGCGAGCGACGCATCCATGATCGGCAGCATCGCCATGGATTCCTTGTCCTTACCGGTGGCGCGCTTGCGCGTCTGCTCGGTGCGGCGCTCAAGGCTCTCAAGATCGGCGAGCATCAGCTCGGTCTCGATCGTCTCGGCATCGGCGACCGGATTGATGCGGCCTTCGACGTGGGTGATGTCGCTGTCTTCGAAGCAGCGCAGCACATGCACGATGGCATCGACTTCGCGGATATTGGCAAGGAACTGGTTGCCGAGGCCTTCCCCCTTCGAGGCGCCACGGACGAGACCTGCAATATCAACGAAGGAGATGCGCGTCGGGATCAGTTCCTTCGACTTGGCGATGTCGGCAAGCTTGCGCATGCGTGGATCGGGAACCGCGACTTCACCCGTGTTCGGCTCGATCGTGCAGAACGGATAATTCGCCGCCTGCGCCGCCGCCGTCTTGGTCAGCGCGTTGAACAGAGTGGACTTGCCGACATTCGGCAGCCCGACGATACCGCATTTGAAACCCATGGCACCTTGTCCATATCTTGAAAATCTTTGCAGTGCCTATGGGGGAAGGGCCGTTGCGGGTCAAGTCTTGTGCTGAAGCTGAGCCGATTTTCTGCTGAAAGCTGGGCTTCCGGGTGGATGCTGGCGGCATTGTCCCCTGACGCAACTGTCCTTGAAGGATGTGGTGCGCTGCACTATAATCCTCTCATTAGCCCAAAACCCTTTCCCCTGTCGTCAACGGTGATGCCGATGAGTGACAATGATGTTGTCCTGAAGCCAAAGCCTAAAACGAAGCCGAAGGTCGAAAGGCCGAAGCTCTATAAGATCATTCTCGTGAACGACGATTATACGCCGCGGGAATTCGTTATCATGGTTCTGAAGGCCGTCTTCCGCATGAGTGAGGAGACCGGCTATCGGGTGATGATGACCGCACACAAGCTCGGGACCTGCGTGGTCATGGTCTGCGCGCGGGATGTCGCCGAGACGAAGGCGCAAGAGGCGGTCGATCTTGCCAAGAGCGCCGGTTTCCCGCTGATGTTCACGACCGAACCGGAAGAATAGGAACGCTTGCGGCCCGCTAGGTAGCCGAGGGCCGGCGGATATGGAAGCCGGTCTTATCCTGCTTGAAACCGCAATTGGCGTAGAAACGCAACGTTGCCGGGTTCTTCGAACCGGTCAGCAGCATGACCTTGTAGCAGTTCTTTTCCCAGGCAGTTGCGAATGCCGCATGGATGACTGCGCCGGCAAGGCCGCGCTGACGGTAATCGGCGTGGGTTACCACGTTCTCGATCAAAGCATAGGGCGCACCGCCGCGCGTGAGATTGGGAATGACGACCAGCGTCACGGATGAGACGGCCTTGTCGCCGTCAAAGGCGGCGAGGATCGTCATGCCGGGATGAGTGAGGATTTCTGCGAGGCGGCTTTGCGCCAGTTGCAGATCCAACACCGGGTCTTCCGTGTTCAGGTGCCGATAAAGGGCAAGCAGCGTCGGAAGGTCCGCCATTGCGACCGAACGGATTGGGAGATTTGCGGCGTCTGCGACTGCTGGCTGCGGCACCTCAATCGTCCTTCTTGCCGAACATCCGCTTCAGCATTTCCGCCATAGGCCCGGTTTCCGGAACCTTTGGCTTGATCTGATTGCGCGCCTGATGAATGTGGGACTTGGCGGCCGCTTTCTTTTCCGGCTTTGGTGCGTCTTCTTCCGGCTTGCCGCCGAGGGCAAGCGCGATCTTGTTCATCAGCTGCGAATCCTCGCCGCGCACCAGCATGTCGGCATTGTCGGCGAGCGCATCGAACAACGGGTCCAGCCAGTCCTTGTCCACTTTGGCGAAATCTCCGAGAACGTGGTTATGCACCAATTCCTTGGCACCGGGATGGCCGATGCCGAGCCGCAGACGGCGATATTCCTTGCCGCAATGAGCGTCGATGGATTTGATGCCGTTATGGCCGCCATGGCCCCCGCCCGTCTTCAGCCGTGCCTTGCCGGCCGGCAGGTCCAGTTCATCGTAGATGACAACAAGATCGGACGGCTGGAGCTTGTAGAAGCGCATGGCTTCGCCGACGGCTTCGCCGGAGAGGTTCATGAAGGTTTGCGGCTTGATGAGCAGGACCTTCTGGCCGCCGAGTTCGCCTTCGGCTATCTCCGCCCTGAATTTCCTCGACCAGGGCGAAAAGCTGTGGCGACGATAGATCGCATCTACGGCCATGAAGCCGATATTGTGGCGGTTGCCTTGATACTTGGCGCCCGGATTGCCGAGGCCCGCGATGAGAAGCATGCGCTTCATCCCTTGGAAAATACCGATGCCCTTCACCACAGCGATTTGACGGCAAAGTCAAGGCGGGATGCGGTCAGTCGCCCAGGTGCAGGCCGTACTTCAGGAAAATCTGCCGCTGCGTGCCGTTTGCGATCAGCATGTCGAGCGCCGTCTGCATTCTGCCTTGGAGTTCGGCAGGAAAATCCTTCTGGCATGCAATGCCCATGGGCTGCTGGGAAAGGATCGTCACTTTCTCGACGGCATTGCCTTCTTTGTGCAGCTTGTCGAAATAAAATTCCGAGATCGGCATCAAGTCGATACGATCGCTCATCAGCTTCTTCAGGGTAGCTTTGAAATCGCTGCCGATGTCGATGCGCGGGAAATTATTCCGGCGCAGGATCGCTTCCGTATAATCTTCGCGCCATGTGCCGACGATATATTTCTTGGCTTCGGCGATGGTCGTTGCGGCAACGTTGGAGCCGCTGTGCTTGATTAGAACGTTGCGATCGATCAGCAGCGGCTGTATCCATTTAAAGAGCTTGTCGCGCTCCTCATTATGCGCAGTGACGAATACGCAGGTCATCGGCTCCGCCAGAGCCTGATTGTAGGCTCTCGCCCACGGCATGACATCGATCGTGTAGTCGACTCCGATATCGGCCATAAGCTTTTGTATCTGCTCGGTGGCTGCGCCGACGGGCGTCTTGCCTTCACGATAGTTGAAGGGTGGATATTCCTCGGTGGTGAAATGAACGCTTTCGGCGTGGGCCGGAAAGAGACATGAAAACGAAAGCAGGCTGGTGGCGATTATGAACAGCAGCCCTCGCATCCGGCTCTCCATTGCTATGACGCCTGCGCCACGGGGGAAGGGCGGTCTTCCTGCAGGCTCGCCAGCGTCTTCATGAGGTGGTCGGGATGCAGCGGGCGATAGAAAAGATAGCCTTGGCCGTAGTCGATACCCATCGTACGAAGGGTTGCGCATTCCTCTTCCGTTTCCACGCCTTCGGCAATCACCGTACAGTTCATCTTGTGCGACAGAGTGGTAATGCTTTCGACCAGCATGCGGCTCTTGGCGCTGACATCGGAGGCGGTATCATTGATCGCGCGGATGAAGGATTGGTCGATCTTGATGATATCGACCGGGAAGCGGTTTATATAGCTCAGCGAGGAATAGCCCGTGCCGAAATCGTCGAGCGCGATGCGGCAGCCATAGCGGCAGATCTCGTTGATGACCATGCGCGTCTCGGGATTGTCGTCCATGAGCACGGCCTCGGTGATTTCCACGACGATGCGCCGGGGTGCGATTTCGTAGCGTGACAACAGAGCCGCCATGCGCAGCGGCAATTCGGATTCGAATTGCAGCGGCGAGAAGTTGATGGCGAGATAGGTATCCTGCATGCCCTCGATCCGCGAGAGACGGGCAAAATCGGCGATAGCCTTCTCCATGATGCGGTTGCCGATGCGAATGATCGAGCCGGTCTCTTCTGCGACCTCGATGATGCGGCCAGGGGGCAGGATGCCTTTCTGCGGGTGATGCAGGCGCATCAGCGCCTCGAAGCCGGCGATGGAGCGGTCGTCTATATTGACCACGGGCTGGAGATAGGCCTCGAACCAGTCTTCGTTGAGGCCGGTTTCGATATGGCTCTCGAGTTCGGCGCGGCGGCGGGAATCGTCCAGCATGCCGTTGTCGAAAATCTGTGCGCCATTCTTGCCATCGCGCTTCTTGGCATACATGGCGATATCGGATTTCAACAGCAGTTCGGCCGCATTGGCGGCTTGACGCGGGTAGATCGCGATCCCGATGCTGGCGCTGAGGCGCGCATCGCCGACGAAGGGCGCCTCGAAGACCTCGGCGATGAGGGCGGTCATTTCGATTGCTCTTGCTTCGGCATTCTCGGCCAGAAGCAGCATGGCAAATTCATCGCCGCCGAGGCGGGCGGCAATATCGCCCGGCGTCATGCATTTCTGCAGGCGCGATACCAATTCGCGCAGTGCAGCGTCGCCGGCAGATGGCCCATATTGTCGTTGATCCATTTGAAACGGTCGAGATCGACGAAGAGGCAGGCGAGTTCGCGCTTGCGCAGGTCGGCTTCGCTGATCTTGGCATCCAGCGCGCTCTCGAAGCCCTGGCGGTTGAGAAGGCCGGTCAGATGGTCGGTAATCGCCTGCCGCAGAATACGGTCTTCGGATTGCTTGAGTTCGGTGACGTCGGTCATGACGGAGAGCGACAGGCCATCCTGGATCGCTGTTGTCTCAAGGATAAGGACATCCATGACCCTCCCATCCCGGCAGAGGAATTTTACCGTGACGTCGATGCGGGCGGCGCTGTGGGTGTTGCCGCGTTTGCGCTCGACATATTGCGTGCGCGAATCCAGCGAGACCAGGCTCGCAAACTCGCGTCCGATCACTTCGGCACGATCATAGCCCGTGGTGGCAAGCCAATAGTCGCTGACGGCCGCGATGCACTCGTCCTTGTCGAGCGAAAAGAGCATGGCGGGCGTTAGATTATAGGTGTCGGTTGCCCGGCGGTGGGCAAGCTTAAGTTCGTTTTCCTCTCGTTGCAGCTTGCTCTGCATGTCGTTGAAACTGCTTGCAAGCCGGCCCATTTCATCATTCGACTGCCAGTCGACATGATGGCGCGAGCCGAGCCTTCGCGTCGCCTCGATGGCATGCGTCAACCGCATCAGCGGCTGGATGACGAAGATGCGATTGCCGATCAGCGCCGCGCCGAACACAGTCAGGACGGCGAAGATGAAGATGGAGATGAAGACGATCTCCTCGCTCTTCAGGCCGTCGAAGAGGCCGAGCTTAGGATAATAGACCGTGATGGTCCCAAGCCGTTTCGCACCATCGATGCCGTTATAGATGATCGGCCGGTCAATGGACTCGAGATCGCCCTTGTATGATTTCGGAATGGTCGATTGCGTGACGTCGAGCTGGCCGGAAAGATCGCGGACATTGACACGGACGATCGCGCCTTCCGCAACGGTCGTCGCACTGATCTGGGTCACGCTGTCTTCGTCCAGATCCCATAGCGGTTTTGCAAGGGCTTGGGCATTGGCGACGAGGAGAACGGTTATGTGATCCTTGATTTCCTTTTCCGCGCGTTCAGACGACAGAAAAAGGAATAGGACGAAGAGTGGCGCCACGAAAATCAGTAGCGCACCGCAGACGATCGCGAAAAACCTGTTTTCGACCGAATGACTCATAATTCCGTTAGCTCCCCAGCCATAGACCAGCAGATCTTGGGGCCGCATTCTACAACTCTTTCGCGTAGGTTTTCATGAATCCGTTAAATGTTGCTGAAACTGTGGGGTTAATGGAAATCAACCAATAGTATAGATTCCAAATCGTTCTTAGTTTTACTTTCTCTAATATTTATTTCTAGGCATAAAAAACCCGCCGTCCCGGAGGGCGGCGGGTCTCAATGTGCGGGCTTGAAGATGCCAATCAGGCGCTGGCTTCTTCGCCGCCTTCAGCTTCGTCTTCAGCAAGGCCGGCAGCCGGGGCAACGATCGTTGCAATCGTGAAGTCGCGGTCGGTGATGACCGGGGTCACGTTCTTCGGCAGCTTGATGGCGGAGATGTGGATGCTGTCGCCGCTCTTCAGGCCCGTGAGGTCAACGGTGAAGAATTCCGGGATCGCATCGGCCGGGCAATGAACTTCGACTTCGTGGCGAACGATGTTCAGCACGCCGCCAGCCTTGAGGCCAGGCGACTTCTCGTGGTTTTCGAAGTGAACCGGGATTTCGACGGTAACCGCCGTGTTGCCGGAAACGCGCAGGAAATCGACGTGAAGCGTGAAGTCGCGGACCGGATCGAGCTGGTAGTCCTTCGGCAGAACCTTGATCTTCTTGCCGTCGACGTCGATCGTGGCGATCGTCGTGAGGAAACCACCGGCGTGGATGCGCTTCGTCACCTCATTGGTGTTGAGGGCGATGGAAACGGGGGCCTGCTTGTCACCATAGATGACAGCGGGGATCAGACCATTGCGGCGAAGTTCACGGGCGGACCCCTTACCAACCCGTTCGCGCGCCTCGGCCTTGAGCTCGTAGCTTTCGTGGCTCATAGCTATTCCTTTCGAGGTTATTTGGAGAGTTCAGTCGGTCGGCCTACGCCGCATCGATTGAACTGGAGGAGGGCATGCCCTGCCTCATCCGCGTTGCCTCCAAGGGTGTCTACGCGGACGCGTGGCGTATAATACAAAGCGGCCGAAGGTGCAAGCACCCCTGGAATCGGGGCCTTGTGATGACATTGCAACTGCCGCCGACAAGCCTGCGACTGGGCCTCTATCAACGGCTTGACATATATCCTCAGCCCCATCAACAGTCGAATGCAATCGTTCCGGATCAAAAGGAGAGATCGGGCATGCGTTCCAGGGTTATTGCCGCCGCGGTTTTTTCCATGGGTCTTGCTGGTGTCTCACACGCAGCCGACGTGAACGAGCAAGGTGCCAAGGAACTCCGCAATGTTCTGACGCATTCGCTTTCGCAGGACCTTGCCCGCAGCGATTTCGTGACCGTAAAACCGGCCGGCGATCAATATGAGATCACCTATGATCTTGCGAAATTCTTCGACAAGATCAATTCGAGCGCGTTTTCGGTGACGGGTTTCAAGCCGCTCTCCCTTTTCGCACAGCCCGTCGAGCAGGGAAGGTGGCATCTGACGGGCGACAACAGTCTCGATGTCGCCTTGCATTCGCCGACCTCGGACATTGCCTATTCCATCGCTTCCAGCTCTTTTGACGGTGTTTTCGATCCTGCCATCGAAATGATGCGGTCGATGGGTATCAAGAGCAGCGGCGTGAAATTTTCGAGCGCCGGCGGCGGTCAGAAAAGCGGGCGCAAGATCGATGCGACCATCGACAGCGCCTCATTCGCTCACACGGTCACCGACAGCAGCGAAGCGGGTAAGGTCGATCTGCAATTGCAAGGTACGCTGCAGCGCTTGCATGAGCAGGTGACCCTGCGGCCGGATGCGGCGCCGATCACTTTCAGCGCCGACAGCGTCGATACCAACCTTACTGCCACCAGCTTGCCGGTGAAGGATCTGCGCGCGCTCATCCGGTTCTTCGTTCAACACGTCAAGGCCAAGCAACTTTCGCAAAGTGGCAGCGAAAAGTTCGAGCAGCTGGTCCATCAAGCTCTGCCGGTTTTCGGCTCGCTCGGCAAGACCGTGACCGTGAACAACGCGCTGGTGGCAACGGAGAAAGGCAACGTCGGCGTCAAGCGTATCGATTACAGTTTCAAGATGGACGGCCTAACCAAGGCGTCCAATGTCAATCTGGAGCTTAGGGCCGAGCAGTTTACGCCCGATGCGGGTCTTGTGCCGGTTGCTTTTATGCCCTTCCTGCCTGCGATGGTGGATGTTCAGCTCGGCGTGCCCAATATCAATTTCGCCGGCCTCATCGATGCTGGTCTCGATTCAATTGTCGCGCGGGCGACGCCGGTTTCCGGCGAGGCTCTGAAACGCACGATGTTCCCGAGCGGTTATGGAACGCTGGAGTTTCCGAAGATCAGTGCAAAATCCGATGTGTACGACGTCGAGGTTTCCGGTGAGCTGAAGGCCTCGACCAAGCCACATTCCGGCTTTTCGCTGCAGGCGACGATCCTGGCGCGCGACTTCGACAAGACGGTCGCTGCCATGCAAGAGGCTGCCAAGACCCAGCCTCGCTTGAACAGCGTTTCCTTTAGCCTGATTGCTGCAAAGGGTTTTGCCAAGACCGATCCGGATGGCCGTCTGCGCTGGGACGTCACCATGGATGAAGACCGAACGGTGACGGTCAACGGACAGGTGATGAAGAAGCCTTGAAGTTTGAGGGTAAGCCCATGTATCAGGGCGATGATAAAGTTCTATGTAAAAGGCCGGTCGGCTCTTTCCAGATTTCCACGTTTCTTTTCCATCATATTTGGGGGTGAGTTATGCGTTTCAAAGCGGTTGCCACGGCGGCTGTTCTCGCTGTCGGCGTGGCCGGCGTTGTGCAGGCAGCTGATGTCAGCGAGCAAGGTGCCAAGGACCTTTACGGCAATCTGACCTATTTCCTGCCCGATGATATCGCCAAGAGCGGTGCGATCGCGGTCAAGCCGGTCAGCCCACACTACGAAGTCACGTATGATTTGCAGAAGCTGCTCGATAAGTTGAATGTGAGCGGTTTCGATATCAGTGGCCTCAAGCCGCTGATGATGCTGGCAACGCCGCTTGATAGCGGCCTTTGGAACATTGAAGGCAACAATGCCTTCGATGTGACGGCCCGTTCGAAGCCTGGCAGTGGCCCCGATACCGAATTTCGCTATGCCTTGGCATCATCGACCTTTCAGGGCGTTTTCGATCCGGCACTTCATTATCTGCGTTCCATGGATATGAAGGGCAACGGCATCACCATCGCGACAAAGACCACCGACGAAGATAAGAGCGTCCAGAAGAATGACGCGACCGCCGACAGCATCACCTATACCGTGTCGTCGGCAGACAGCGGCGAGCCGGGCAGGCTCGATCTCAAGATGAACGGCAGCCTGCAATCGCTCTATGACAAGATTTCGGCCGACGATGCGACGCTCGGGGAAGTCAAGATTGCAGCGATTGATTTCAGCATGGGGGCGACGAAGCTGCCCTTGAAGGCACTGAATTCGCTGCTGCAGTTCGTCTCCGAACACAAGGATGAGAAGACGCTTTCCGATGCCGATAGCAAGGCGATCAAGGCCTTGCTGATGGATGCCATGCCGATCGTCGGTTCCTTTGACGAGTCCGTCGCCATCAAGGATATCGCGGTCACGACGCCTTTCGGTAATGGCGGCCTGCAGAAGATGGGCTATTTCTTCAAGGTAGCCGGGCCAGCCAATGCCATGAATGCGGACTTCGGGCTGAATGCCGAGAAGCTCGTACTGGAAACGGGCCTAATCCCCGAAGACTATGTCGCCTTCATTCCCGATACGGCCGATATCCAGGTGCAAGTGCCGAATCTGAATTTCTCCGCTCTCGTCGATGTTTTTCAGCAGGCCGATTTGAAGAATCCTGAGAGCGACACAGCCATGGACGAGAAGCTGCAGAAGGCCATGTTCCCGGACGGGACGATGACCGTCAACTTCCCGAAGATCAGCGCCGTATCGGGTCTCTATGATGTCGAGGCATCCGGTAGCCTGCGCGGCTGGCTGAACGAGAAGGACCGCGTTGCCATGAAGATGACGGTTCTTGCTCGCGATCTCGACAAGACGATCGCCGCCATCCAGGAGGCCGCAAAGACCAAGGAGGATCTGTCTCAGCTCTCCTTCGGCCTGATGATGGCCAAGGGCTTTGCCAAGACGGATGCAGATGGGCGCTCGCGCTGGGATATCGATCTTTCAGACGATGGTCACGTGTCGGTCAACGGTCAGGCCCTGAAGTAAGCCAATTTGAAATCAGAATGCGATCATGTTTGTCCTGAAGCCGCTGAGCCAGCGCTCGATCTCTCTCCTATGGGCCGGCCAGGTGCTGGCAGCTACAGGCTCCGAATTCTACATGGTCGCAGTCGTCTGGATTGCGGCTGATTTCATCGGCAGCAATGCGGGATATGTTTCGGCGTTGCAGTCCGGCGCGCTGCTGTTCGGCAGCCTGTTCGGCGGTATCGTCACGGATCGCTGGCGGCATAGCAGGACGATGATCACGGCCGATCTGATGCGTGCGGCTCTATTGCTGATGCTGTCGTTGGCAAGTCTTCTGCATCTGATGAGCTTGCCGTTGTTGGTGGTGCTTGCAGGAAGCATCGCGTTGTTGACGTCGACGTTCGATCCGTCGCTGCAGGCGACCCTGTCGGTGATTGCGGTCGATGCCGAAGTCCGGCACGCGACCAACGGCCTCTTCGACGCCACGCGCCGCATGGCGCGCATTCTCGGTCCGAGCCTGATCGCGCTTGTGAACGGGTTCCTGCCGAAATCTCAGTTCTTCATGGTCACGGCCGCCGCCTTCACACTCTCAGCGCTTGCCGTGTGGTTGGCAGTGGCGAAGCTCCCGACGGCGTCGCGGCGCCGCAATTTCTCCGGAATGGCGGCCGTCGTGGACGGCATTCTTGGCGGATGGCGCGCGGCGCGTGGCCATGCGGCAATTCTCTATGGCCTCTTCGCCAACCTGATGGGAAATGTCGCCTGGGCGATGGGGATTCTGCTCGGCATGATCCTGCATTTGCGCGAAACCAGCGCCGACCCGCTGACCGACTACAGTCTGATGATGACGGCTTACGGTGTCGGCAACCTGACCACCAATCTGATCCTCGGAAGCGTCAAGCCGCGCCGGCCGGTGGTCTGGATTATCGTGGCGAAGCTCATTTTCGGATCTGGCGTTTTCCTGTTGCCGCTGATGCATGATCGGATCGGGCTGATGATCGTTGCCTGCTTTGCGGCGATCAACGGACCTTTCGAGAACCTTGCCATGCTCCATCTGATGCAGACGCGCAGCGAGCCGCATCGTCTGGCGCAGGTCTATCGCTTATCGATGTGCGCGATCTTCACCGGCCTGCTTCTGGCCTATCTGATGTCGCCAACGCTGTTTGCGTGGTTCGGCATCGGGCCTTCGATCATGGGATCGGGCGCGGCCGTCTTCATCTCGGGGCTGTTGGGCATTGGCCTGCTCGCATGGAAACAGTCGCATCCCCTGCGTGCGAAGGCGAGTTGAGGCGGCGCTGCGCCTCAGTCGAAGAGGCTCGAAACCGATTCTTCCTGGCTGGTGCGGTTGATCGCTTCGCCGATGAGGCCAGCCGTCGTGATGACGCGAATATTCGGAGCCGATAGCACGGCGGTCGTCGGCTGGATGGAATCGGTAATCACCAGTTCCTTCAGTTGCGAGTTTGCGACGCGGGTCACGGCGCCACCGGAGAGAACGCCGTGGGTGATATAGGCGGTGACGCTTGCCGCGCCTCGTGCGAGCAGGGCATCGGCAGCGTTGCAGAGCGTACCGCCGGAATCGACGATATCGTCGATCAGGAGGCAATCCTTGCCGGAGACGTCACCAATGACGTTCATGACTTCGGATTCGCCGGGGCGATCACGGCGCTTGTCCACGATTGCCAGCAGACAGTCGAGGCGCTTGGCGAGCGCGCGGGCACGTACGACGCCGCCGACATCAGGAGAAACGACCATGACATTGCCGATATCGTAGTTCGCCTTGATATCGCGCGTCAGGATCGGCAGTGCGTAGAGATTATCCGTCGGGATATCGAAGAAGCCCTGAATCTGGCCGGCATGCAGGTCGAGCGTAAGAACGCGGTCCGCACCTGCCTCGGTGATCAGATTGGCGACGAGCTTTGCCGAGATCGGCGTGCGCCCCGAGGCGCGGCGATCCTGGCGGGCATAGCCGAAATAGGGAAGAACCGCCGTTATGCGTCGTGCCGACGAGCGGCGCATCGCATCAATCATGATCAGCAGTTCCATAAGGTGATCGTTGGTCGGAAACGACGTCGGCTGCACGAGGAACACATCCTCGCCGCGTACATTTTCCTGGATCTCTACGAAAATCTCCTGGTCGGCGAACCGGCGGACGCTAGCTCTTCCCAAGGGAACGTTGAGATAATTGCAGATCGCTTCGGCAAGATGCCGGTTCGAATTGCCTGCGAAAACCTTCATTGTGGCCCGCCTATTACCAACCTGATAGCCGCGCTTTTAACCGCCTTGCTCTCGAATGCAAGAGGGGGAGGCCCGTTAGCTTCATATTTCTGAAAAGCTTTTAGCTATCCACCGTTGGATTCGCGCCAGGAATTGAAATCCGACATGGTTTTGGTGGCAATTTTCTGCATAACCGTTGGAGGAACGGCCGACCAAGGATCGCCACGCTTCAGAGGCGCGCTTTCCGAGCCCTGGATGCGGTGGACGCGGTTGCCATTGCTGTCCAATACATCCCAGACGTAGGTCACGGAAATCTGCGGGCCATCTTCAAAGGCGGAAAGATAGCCCTTGAGGATATAGGCGGCACTGGAATCGCTTGAGCTCTTGATCGTCAGGCCGAGCGAGCGAGCGTCGACACCAAACTGGCGCGACAGCGGCGTGACGGCTTCCACTGGAGCGCCGATGATCGGAAGAAAGCGTACGCTGTTGCCGCCGGCTGCGGCTGTGGGCGGCAGCGACGCCTGTTGATCCGGCTGCTGTTGATCTGGCTGCGGGTCGTCGGCAGTCTGTTGTTGCTGCTGCTGCGGTTGTGGATCGTCCGACAGGCGCCGGTCGGCCTCGTGCTGCTCGTCGGCTTCCGAAAACTGATTGTTAGATGGAGCGATGGAGGCGGTGCGGGAACCATCGAGCGGGCGAGATGCATAGGGATTGGTGCCGTTCGATCTCAGCGCCGAGGCCTGGTCGTCGAGCGTGCCGCTGCCGCCGTAGTTTTGCGGCTGATAGGCCTGCTGCGAGGTCTGCTGCTGATAGCCGTAGCTCTCTTGCGCGCTTTGAAAGGTTTGGCGGCGCTGGGGTGTCGAAGCCATGCGCTCGACATCCCGTTGGGTTACCGGGCTGGAGCCGGCATCACCGATCGCTTCGGGCGGCGTCAGGGCGTCCGTGGTGTTGCAGGCGGAGAGCGCCAGGCAAAAGCCGGCGACAATCAACGTTATCCTGACCACTCCCATTGACGCGATCCTTTCTCCCGACGGTCTGACCGTCCAGGATCGCTATCTTACGCCCCTAACGGTTAAGAAATTCGAGAGGGTGGCGGGAAAGGGCTTTCGGGGCCTGCGAGGTCGTCAGATAGGTCTGACCGAGTGTCATGGCGGTGCCGCTGTCGGAATCCATGATGATCATATGCACGAAGAGCGACATGTTCTCCTGGATCTCAAGCGGATTGCCCATGTGGAACATCTCGTGCTCCATCCATGAAGGCGAGAAGCGGGCGCCGAGAGAGTAGCCACAGGCGTTCAGCCGGTGGCGGCTAAGGCCGCGCTCGTCCATGATCTTGGCGTGCATGTCGAAGACGTCGCCGAAGGTGTGCCCCGGCATCAGGATTGTCTCGATCGCCTGCAGGGTTTCAAGGCAGGCGCTGTAAAGCTCGCGATGGCGATGGCTGGGAGTGCCGATGACGACCGTGCGCATCATGGCTGCGTGATAATGGGCATCGACACCGGCCCACTCGAGGGTCAGCTGGTCATCGGCATCGAGCTTACGACGGCCGGACTTATAGCGGCAGAGCAGGGCCTCCGCGCCAGAGCCGATGATGAATGCATTGGCGGGATAATCGCCGCCGCCGGCAAAGACGGCACCCTGCATGGCTTCCAGAATGTCTGACTCATCCGCGCCCGCCTTAACCAGAGACAGGGCAGCGTCCAAGGCGTCGTCGGCCAATGCTGCGGCGCGTTCGACATAGACGATTTCCGCCGGGCTCTTCGTCAGACGCAGGCGGCTGATGAGATAGGAGGCGTCGACGATCTGGCCGAAGCTCGCCAATTGCTGGTCAAGCAGCCGGGCGATGCGTCCGGTCATGCCATGGGTGTCATATTCGATGCCGATACGGGCACCGAGAAGATCGAGATCCGACAATAGTTCCTTGAGATCGAGTGTCGGATCAGCGTTGACGCGATCGACCCAGATGCGGATGTCGGTGATGACGGAAGTCAGCTGCGCCTGGCGCAGATCGGCCGAGCGCGTCATCAGCGTCAGAGATCCATCCGCCTTGACGACCAGTGTCTGGAAAAAGCAAAAGCCGAACGTATCGTAGCCGGTGAGCCAATACATGCTCTCCTGTGCGAAGAGCAGCATGGCATCGAGTTTTTCTTCCTGCATTCTCGCCAGCAGGCGTGCCAGACGAGCATCGAATTCGCTGCGTTCGAAATGCAGGGCCATATTAACTTGCCTCCCCGATAGCGATGGCGGAAATCTGGCGTCCGTAATCCGGCTCCTTCGCATGCGTCGTGCGGCGGTAGGAGAAGAAACGCTCTGCGTCCGGATAGGTGCAGAGGTTCAGGCTTTCGGCGGTGACACCGGCTTTGCGCAGGCGATCGACCGTGAGGGACGGCAGATCGAACATGGCATGGCCGTCGCGCTCAGAAGGGGCGAAATACTTGGCATAACCGGGATCGTGAACAATAAAGCGTTCGACGAATTCTGGGCCGACCTCATAGCTCGCCTGGCTGATCGATGGGCCGAGGCCGGCAATGATGGCGTCACGCCTTGCGCCGAGCGCCACCATCGCGTCGATGGTGTTTTCAAGCACGCCGGTCAGCGCGCCCTTCCAACCGGCGTGGGCTGCGCCGATAACCCGGTTTTCGGGATCGGCAAAAAGGATCGGGCCGCAATCGGCGGCGAGCACGCCGATTGCGATGCCCGGTGTGGCCGTCACCATCGCATCGGCCTGCGGCCGGCTGCCGTCGTAATGCGCACCGATGGTCACGACATCGGGCGAATGTATCTGATGCACGGTGGCGAGCCGCTCGACCGGCAAGCCGAACCAGCCGGCAACACGGCGCCGGTTTTCCTGCACGCGCTCGCGATCGTCATGCGAACCGAGCCCAACGTTCAGCCCGCGATAAAGGCCCTCCGACACGCCGCCGGCGCGGGTGAAATAGCCGTGGCGAATGCCCGCAGCCTCGGCGGCGCTCAGCAATGTGCTTGCAAGTGGTGTCGGCAACGAGATGTCCCTTGATAATCTTGATTGACCTGTCGTGCTTGAGATAACGCAGCCGCGGCGAAGCAGTTCGATCATTGAGGAATGTTGGCCCAGCCCGATGCACGCTGTCAATCCGAAGGATTGGTGGTCAAGTCTCAGCTGACGGGACGAAAGGGCAGGAGATCGATCGCCGGACTGGAGACTGCCAGCACCTTGAAAAGCTCCCCCATCTTGCCTTCGCCGGCGCCGGCAAGCCGCTCTACCGCGACGCTGATATTCTCCTGCGTTGCTGCATCCTGGTCGCGGCCGAGGGCGGCTGCACGCTCCAGCAGACCGAGCCCGACAAGAAAATCGCCCTGATGACAGCAGCCGTTGATATGCAGGCCGGAGGCGAGCGCCGTCTGGGCCAGATGCTGGAAATCGACATGGCTGGTCAGGTCGGCTTCGCCGGGGTGCTCCAGCGGCGAATCGTATTCATGCATGCGGACGGCCTGCAGCGTATCGCCGAAGCTTGTCGCCATATGACCGTAGTCGATGGCAAGCGCCGTGCCGCCATGGGCGGCAAGCCTGTCGCAGATTGTCGTCATGACGGCCTGACGGGCGGGCGCAATTTCAAAGATCGTGCCGATCGGCGGCAGGCCACCGTCGGGAAGAAGCGAGGGGTCGAGAGTCGCGACGCCTGTCGTGAAGGTCAGCTCGTCGCTGATGTCGAGACCGACCATCCGCTCGCGAAAACCATTGGCGGTGCGCACGAACTGGCGGATCGGAATGGCGTCGAAAAGCTCGTTGGCGGCTAGCAGGGTGAAACCCCCAGGCACCTCGCCGAAATCGGTATGCCAGGAAATTTTGGCGCCATACGCTTCCAGGGTTTGCCGCTGGAAGCCCTGCAGGCGTTCACTGGTCTCGACGAGATGCACCGTCATGACATCGTAAAGCGGCGGCGCCAGCTTGCCGATGACGCGCAGCATGTCGGACATCATCGTGCCGCGGCCGGGGCCGATCTCGACAAGGCGTACCTGGGCCGGCGTTCCATGCCGCTGCCAGGCATGCACCATGAAGACACCGATCATTTCGCCGAACAACTGGCTGATCTCGGGTGCCGTAACGAAGTCGCCGGATTGGCCGAAGGGTTCACGCGTCTTGTAGTAACCATGCACGGGGTCGGCGAGACACAACGAAAAATAATCCGTGATGCTCAATGGTCCGTTGGTGCGGATGATGGCTTTGATTTTTTCCCCGAGCGCCGTCGTCATTCTTTGCTTTCGCTAGTGCGTGATCCTGAAAGGCTGGGAGCCGTTCCTGAAAGGATCCCGCGTATTGAACTCCACCTCAAGCCATCTGCCTTGCCGCCAGCCGGGCGCGGATGACAGCCCATAGGCCGATGGCAACCATCGGAAGCGACAGCACCATGCCCATCGTCAGCCAGTTCGTGCCGAGCAGATAGCCGAGCTGCTCGTCAGGCTGACGGAAGAATTCGACAAAAATACGCGAGAAGGCATAGCCGATGACGAAAATACCGCTGATCGTACCCGGCTTTTTCAATGCCAGCGCCCAGCGCGTAAGCATAAAGAGAATAAGGAAGAGGATGATGCCTTCGATGCCGGCTTCATAAAGTTGGCTCGGGTGCCGCGGGTCTGGGCCAGCAGGACATACGCCATTATGGGCGGCGATCACATGTGGGCTGCAGAAGACCATCGCCCAAGGAACGTCGCTGGCCCGACCCCAAAGCTCGCCGTTGATGAAATTGGCGATGCGGCCGAAGAATAGGCCGATCGGCGCGACGGCGGCGACGATATCGAACAGGCTCCAGGTGGGGATCTGGTTGCGCCTTGCGAACAAGATCATGGCGATAGTCGTGCCTATTAATCCGCCGTGGAAGGACATGCCGCCATTCCAGACCTCGATAGCGCGGATCGGATTGGCGATCACCGGGTCGAGATCGTAGAAAAGGATGTAGCCGATGCGGCCGCCGAGAACGATGCCGAAGGCGACCCAGAGAATGAAGTCATCCAGATGCTGGCGCGTCATCGGTGCAGTATCGTTCAGCCAGAGTTTGCCATTGTCGACCAGCCGCCTTGCATAGAACCAGCCGAGCAGGATGCCTGCGACATAGGCAAGCCCATACCAATGCACTGAGATCGGGCCGAGGGAGACGGCGATGGGGTTGATGTCCGGGAACGGCAGGATGGCGGCGAGATTGGCGGATGTCAGCAAGATCGTCAGGCCCGTTTCAGCATGTTCCCGAAAGCACCGTGCCATTCCGGAACGGGGATCATGCTATATAGCTAAATGTGCGCGGAACATGGCGTTCGCCGTCGAAACGGTCAAGTCGATTGTTGATCCGGCCGAGATGGGGCTCCGGTTGTCCAGTCCTATCTCAATTTGCTTGCATCGGCCCCTTGGAAATCCTACCTCAGCACTATCTGGCCCATATCGATGCCTGACCGTTGAGGGCCGACGGCTGCAAGGAGATTGCCATGAGCACTGGACCGAACCGAATCTTGGATGAATTCGCCAAGCTGATGACCGATGCCGCCGGTGCTGCCCAAGGCGTGCGCCGTGAAATCGAGACCGCCTTCAATGCCCATGCCGAGCGCTGGCTGAACAGCATGGATATCGTCAAGCGCGAGGAATTCGAAGCCGTCCGCGAAATGGCGATCAAGGCGCGCGACGAAAACGAGGCGCTGCTGGCGAGAATCGAAGCGCTTGAAACCAAGCTTGCTTCCAAGGGCAAATAAGCCCGATCTTACGTTTGCAGATCGGCACGGCACCCGTTTGCCGTGCCTTTTTCCTCTGAAAATTTGCGTTTGTTTTTCCACCTGTGGACATAGGCAAAAAAGCCAATCGCCAGAGTCGGTTATGACTCCCTTCTGAATAGGCGTCGGAAGAGCTTTCCACAGTGCCGTTTCCAAAATCACCGTTCAGGGGCTGGCATGCCGGGCATGCCGCTATACACTGATTTTAAATGATGATTCGAAACGGACTTGGTAAGCCCCGGGCATGGTGGAAGCGTTAGTCTGGCAGCCGTTCAACATCATCCCGAGGATGTTTCCGGAGTAAAATTGTTTGCGTTCTTTCAGTGTCGAGCCACGGGAAAACTGCAACCGATCCGGTCAAGAAGGTGCTGCATGAGCCTTATGGAAATGGAAGCCGAACGACAATCGAACCCGGTCGACATGATCGAATTCGTCGCTGCCAATAACGATTGGTCGTTCGAACGGTCCGGCGAGGACGAACTCGCCATGACCGTCGAGGGACGATGGACCGACTATCACGTCTCGTTCTCCTGGATGGAGGAGTTCGAGGCGCTGCACATAGCCTGCGCGTTCGACGTCAAGGTTCCGGATCCCCGGGTCAACGAGGTGATCAAGCTCCTGTCCTGCATCAATGGGCAGGTGCTGATGGGTCACTTCGATCTATGGCGTCAGGAAGACATCGTTATCTTCCGCCAATCGCTTCTCTTGTCGGGTGGGGCGGAGCCCACCAACCGTCAGGTGGAAGTGCTGCTTTCCAACGCGCTTGACACCTGCGAAGCTTACTATCAGGCTTTCCAATTCGTTGTATGGTCCGGCCTTGACGCGAACCGCGCCATGGAAGCCGTACTTTTTGAAACGGTAGGCGAAGCGTGACATGACAGGCGAACAATCCGCCAATGCATTTGCAGCCTCCGGGCCGATCGTCCTGATCGGCGCCGGTAACATGGGCGGGGCATTGCTGACGGGGTGGCTGAAAAACGGCGTGCCGGGATCATCCGTCATCGTTGTCGATCCAAACCCTGCCGAAGCGATGCGCAAAATGATTGCGGATGCCGGCGCAAGCCATGTCACCGAAGTGCCGAAAGGTGTGACGGCGGGGGTTCTCTTCATCGCCGTCAAGCCGCAACTGATGGACGCAGTCCTGCCGCCGTTCAAGCCGCTTGTGGGCGAGACGACGGTCGTCGTCTCCATCGCGGCCGGCAAGACGCTGTCCGCGCTTGAAACGCATCTGGGAAAAGCGGCCATGGTGCGCGCCATGCCGAACACGCCCGCCATGGTCGGGCGTGGTGTGACGGGCGCTTTTGCCAATGCACGCGTGAGCGACCGCCAGCGGCAGCTGGTTCAAAACCTGTTGAAGGTATCCGGTCCGGTCGAATGGGTGCCCGGCGAAGCCGATATCGATTCGGTAACCGCCGTTTCCGGCAGCGGCCCGGCCTATGTCTTCTATCTCGTGGAATGCATGGCGGAGGCGGGCCGAAAGCTTGGCCTGCAGGCGGACCTCGCCATGCGGCTCGCACGGGAAACCGTCGCGGGGGCTGGTGAACTGTTGCACCAGTCTCCCGACGACGCTTCGCGTCTGCGCCAGAACGTGACCTCTCCCGGCGGCACCACAGCTGCGGCGCTGAGCGTCCTGATGGCGGAGGATGGCATGCAGCCGCTGTTTGATGCGGCCCTCGAGGCGGCGCGCAAGCGGGCACAGGAATTGGCCGGCTGAGTTTTCTAAAAAGGCAGGACATGGCGGAAGAGATCACTTACGGCGATTTCGAGCGGGTGGACATCCGTGTCGGGACGATCATCGAGGCGGAAACTTTTCCAGAAGCGCGCAAGCCCGCTTACAAGCTCAGGATCGATTTCGGGCCGGAGATCGGAATCAAGCGTTCCTCCGCGCAGATCACCGTGCACTATACGCCGGAAACCCTTGTCGGCCGGCAGGTGCTGGCGGTCGTCAATTTTCCGCCGCGTCAGATCGGTCCGGTGCGCTCCGAAGTGCTGACCCTGGGCTTCGAAGACGAATCCGGCGCGATCGTTCTGGCCGCGGTGACCCAGCCGGTGCCGAACGGCAAGAGGATGATGTAAGCCTTTTCCCTTTCGCAATAGGAGAGGGAAGACGTCAGTGAATATCCCGTGAAACCGGGTCGGTCAGGCTGAAATCGAGGAATTCCGCTTCGAAGCCTTCGCGTTGCGGCGAGCAGAAGGCCGGGCCGACCAACACTTCCTCGAGCATCGGATCGAACCAGGCGAGCCTTGCCATCCGCCATTCGCTCATGCGGTCGGTGCGGTACTGGATGAAGAGGGCGTCGCCGTTGCGGGTGACCCGTGCCGACATGGCATCGAACTCGTGATCGAGGCGGAAGGCCGACCAATCGGAATTGCCATTGGTGACGACGACGCTGAAATGCCTGGCGCCGTCGGTATATTCTATCCCGCATTTCATCCAGTGCCTGGCATCATGGCGGACTATCAGGCCGGCCTGATCGTAAAGCTCGCGATAATGCCCGACGAAGGTGACTTCGGCGGTAAAATCGCCCCGGCGGGACGTCCCAAGAAAATGACCGTCGTCGCGGTGGAAGCCGTAATAGGTTTCCTGCCAGAAATCGGTCTTGTTGCCGGATTGAACGAACAGGCGTCCCTGGTTCACTTCCCACATGGGCGGCGTGTTCAACCAGTGCATGCCCTCGATATCGATCGGCATATGCCCTCCCCCTCAGGCAGGAATGCGGATGGTGGCGCGCAAGCCCCCGAGCGGGCTGTCGCCAAGCGTGACGTTGCCGCCATGGCTGCGGGCGATGTCGCGCGCGATGGCAAGGCCGAGACCTGTGCCCGATTTGTCGAGATTGCGGGCTGAATCCAGCCGGAAGAACGGTTTGAAGACGTCGTCTCGCGCGGCGACGGGAATGCCGGGGCCGTCATCATCGAAAATGATCGTCAGCCATTTGGCGCTGTGCCTGGCTTCGACGCGGAGGCTGTTGGCATAGCGTCGTGCATTGGTGGCGAGGTTCGTCACCAGACGGTTGAATGCATTCGGCCGGACGGAGATTTCGTCATCCCCTTCAATGGAGAAGCTCATGGACTTGTCGTGCAGCGTGAAGTCCTGCCGGATCTTTTCGAGGATATCGCTGAGCTTGAATTGCCCGACATCTTCTTCGGCTTCGCCGCGCGCGAAGGCCATGTAGCCCTCGAGCATGCTTTGCATGTCCTCCACGTCTTCGCTTAGGCCGACAAGATCCGGATTTTCGCCCACAAGGGCGAGCTGCAGCTTGAAGCGGGTGAGAACGGTGCGTAGGTCGTGACTGACGCCGGAAAGCATCGCCGTGCGCTGCTCGATCTGCCGTTCGATGCGCTCGCGCATCAGGATGAAGGCAAGGCCCGCGCGGCGTATTTCGTCGGCACCGCGGGGAGAGTAGTTTTCCAGGCGCTGGCCCTTGCCGAAGCTTTCCGCCGCCTGAGCCAGCGCCAGGATCGGGCGGATCTGGCCGCGCAGGAACAGAACGGCGATGCCGATCAGCACCAGCGAGGTGCCGACCATCCATAGAATGAAGATATGGGTGTTCGAGGCATAGGTCTGGCTGCGCTTGGCGAAGACGCGCAGCACCTTGTCCGGCAGTTTGATGCGGATTTCGACCAGACTGGAGTTGCCGACGGTATCGATCCAGAAGGGTAGATTGATCTGTTCCTTTATCTCGTCGCTCAAAATGCCATCGAGGATCGAGAAGAAGGGCTTTTCGCGCGGCGGCGGCAATTCGCCCCCGGGTTCGATCGATATGCTGAGGTCGAGCTTTTGCCGTGCCATCTGCGTTATGGCGGAATAGTCGGCATCCTGCGGATAGGTCTGGATGATGGTGATGATGGCGGCGATGTCGCGCGTGGTCGCCATCGACAGCCGCTGCGTCACCATCTGCCAGTGGCGCTCCATGAAGACGACGGTAACAACCGCCTGCAGAATGATCATCGGCAGGATGAAGATCAGCAATGAGCGGGCGTAGAGGCCGGTCGGCAGGATATAGCGACGCATCCAGCGCGAAAGCCACCGCAATCCGTTGGATGGCGTGTGATCCTGGTCGCGTCTGATGGAATCGAATGTCACCATAATCTGGTCCCGCGGGCCGATCTCAATCTATGCTCAGGCGATAGCCGATACCACGCACCGTCTGCAGCCAGATAGGGTTGGCGGGGTCATCTTCAATCTTGCGACGCAGCCGGTTGATCTGCACGTCGATCGTCCGCTCTCCCACTTCGGCGTCACTGCCGATGAGTTCATGGCGCGGGATCGTCTCGCCGGCGCGCTTGGCAAAGAGCAGCATGATTTCCTGCTCGCGATCGGTAAGCCGGATGAGTTCCGCGGCCTTCTTGAGCTCCTTGCGGGTGAGCGAAAAGGTGTACGGCCCGAACATGACCAGTTCGATTTTCGGGGAATCGGCGGGCGCATTGCGCCGCAGGATATTGTTGATGCGCAGCACCAGCTCACGCGGGTCGAAGGGTTTCGGCAGATAGTCATCCGCGCCGGCCTCAAGGCCGGCTATGCGGGAATCGGCTTCGGCCAGCGCCGTCAGCATGATGATCGGAATGTTCTTGATGGCCCGCAGGCTCGACGTCAGCGCAATGCCGGATTCGCCGGGCATCATCACGTCCATGATGATGAGATCGAAATCGAGCCCTTCCAGCTTGCGGCGCGCTTCGGCGCCATCGGCGGCAGCCGTGACGCGGAAGCCCTTCTCCATAAGGTAGCGGTTGAGGAGGGCGCGGATACGGGTATCGTCATCCACTACCAGAAGATGTGCTGCATCATCCGAAATTGCTGCTTTTGTCGTCATTCGATCAATCTCGATCCTGTCCTACCCGTCGGTTTCGTTGACGCATTCCATTCCGGCCCCGCAGACTGGAGTGCTGTCATTTTACGGTCTGCATTCCTCTCAGGAAACGCTTCACGCTTTCGCGCGTCGCTTCGGACGCGCCTTCGAATGCCCTTTCAATGCGGCGCGATTGGGGCTCGGCCAAAGCCAGCGCCAAGTCTCTGCCGGCTTGCGTCGGGTACAGCTTGCGCTGCCGCCGGTCCTCCGGACCTGCGACCTGGCGAATATAACCCGAATCGATCAATTGTTTGAGAACCCGCGCCAGACTCTGTTTTGTGATCTGCAATGTTTCCAGAAGGTCTGCAACCGTCATGCCGGGTTCGCGGTTAACGAAATGGACGACGCGATGATGAGCCCGGCCGAAGCCGCTCTTGAGCAGAATCTGGTCCGGATCGGAAACGAAATCGCGGTAGGCGAAGAAAAGCAGCTCGATGATCTCGAAATCGATGCTTCCCGCGTTCTGCAACGGCGTGGCCAGCAGCTCCGTCTTTGCCGCATTCTGGCTCATCTGTCGTGGCACCGTGGCATTTCCTTTCCTATTATGGAGCATTCGGGAAATTTCCGCAAAAATACGTCAGGCCTGTTGACGCATTTTTACGTTGACGCCCGGCTTCGCACAATGCCATGTTGCTCGAATGGCGCTGCTTCATGAGGAAATTAAGCGCGGTCCCAACGAAAACTCTAACATATCCTGTATTTTCGCTCACTGCCACCGGTGTTGAGACTCGGCGATTGGCCGCATGGCGAATCGGCAGATCGTCTTGGGCAAGTGGAGACGAGAGACAGACGCCTCGGGCTGGAAAGCCGATTCATATCCGACCGTCGAAGACGGCGAAAACCCTGGGGACGTCATATTTTTCCGCTCCGCCCGGCTAGAAGCACGGCGGAGGCAGCTGTGGCCAAGCAGAATTACGCATTGATCCGCACAAGCCGGGTCATTGCCAAGCCCGGCCTGCACGCTCCGATTATTTACGCCTTGCGGCCGAGAACGGCACCGACGATCGCGGAGAGTACGCCGCCGGCAACCAGCGAGGATATGCCCTGCGCGATAAGGCCGGTCAGGGCCTCGCTGCCGATCAGGTTCAGGATCAGGCCGCCTCCAAGGCCGCCGACGGCCCCGGCGATCGTTCTCGCAACAAGATTGATCCCGTCCTGCTTCAAAACGGCGCTCGCGGCGTTGCCACCGATCGCACCGGCAATCAATTGCGTAATGATAGGCGCTAGACTTTCCATGACTGCCCTTCTCCCATAATTCCGGAGACGCTTCCGGATGCCCTCTCGCCGCAAACAGGTTCGATGCCAGGCAGCGGCGATAATCCCTGCTGATATTAGAATTACATCATGCATGGATCGCTGGAAATAGAAGGGCAACTCAAACGGGAGAATTCCGCAATAATTTCAGGGGAAATCCGCGGTTTGGACATGCGGCTGTCTGGCCGCATGTCAATTTCGCCATTTTTGCGGTCCCGTGAGGCGAATCAGCGGTAGACGTAGACGATCCTGCGCGTGCCGGGATCGACCAGAACCGGCTGATGGTTCACCTCGACATAGCTGTATTGATAATCCGGAATGCGGTGCACCTCCACGCTTTGCGGGACGGTGGCGCCCACGACCAGATCACCATTCAACCGAACCGTATCGACCGGGTTGTCATCAATATAGGTCCGGACTTCCTCAGGCGGGGTGACGGCGACCACATCGGTGCCGTTCTCATCGACCGGACCCAGTAACTGATCGTTCGAACTTGGCTGAACGCGCCGGACGCTGCCGGTCTGGACTGGGTCTGTCTGTTCATAGGTGATGGTGGGAATGCCCAGGTCATCCCGGTGGTCCTGGACGACGACCGAGGCGCCATTCTGTTCCACGCTTAGATATTGCGCATAGACCCAGCCCCGCATGCCGTTGACATCGACCCGGCACCAGCGGCTGCCTTCGACGCAGCCATCCAGAGTGGCTTCGGACCCTCGTGTGGCGATGCCGACTGTTGGGAATTCCGCGCCTGGACCGGAACGAACTTCGATATCGGTGGCGGTCGTTGCGGCCATCTCGGCCTCGGCGAGGCCCGCACTGCCGAGAAGGACAAAGCTGGCCAGCAACAGATTTCTTTTCAAGGACATTGGTTTTCTCCTTCTGTCTTGAAAGACTTCTCTTCAACGCTTCGGATGCTTCGGTGTTCCGATTGGCCAGGTGAGAGCAATGTGACAATCAATCGAAAATCAGAATAACCATATGGAATAACTTGCCCTTCTGGAATTTCACGAGGATGGTCTTCGTTACCCGCGCCACTTTGCAGCCTACAGGGGCTGTTTTACCTGGAGTTTGCCGCTATACCGGCGACAAGACGATCAAACAGACGAGGCGCTCCATGGGCATGCTCCAGGCCGGCATCATTCCGGTGACCCCTTTCGAACAGAACTGCACCATCCTGTTCGATCCGGAGACGAAGGAGGGCGTGGTGGTCGATCCGGGCGGTGATGTCGATATCATCCTACAGACGGTGCGCGAGAACGGCATTACTCTGAAGGCCATCTGGCTGACACACGGCCATATCGATCATGCCGGCGGTGCCGACGAGGTGCGCGAAGCGCTCGGCATCGAGGTGATCGGTCCCCATGAAGATGACCGCTTCCTGCTCGAGGATATCCAAGCCAAGGGCAAGATGTTCAACATCAGCGGCGTGCGCAACGTCACGCCGGACCGCTTTCTGAAGGAGGGGGACAAGGTCTCCTTCGGTGAGCATGAGTTCGAGGTTTTCCACTGCCCCGGCCATGCACCGGGTCACGTCATCTATGTCAACCGGAAGCAGGGTTTCGCCCATCTCGGCGACGTGCTGTTCAACGGCTCGATCGGCAGAACGGATCTGCCCGGCGGCAATCACCAGCAGCTTTTGGAATCGATCCGCGACAAGGTCTTTCCGCTGGGCGATGAGGTAGGTTTCATCTGCGGCCATGGACCTGGAAGCCGCATCGGCGACGAGCGCCGCACCAATCCCTTTCTGCGCGGATTATGAGGAACGCTCCGCTCGCTTGCTAGCGGCCATCCGGCCGCTTTGCTAACATTTCGAGAGAATATCATCGACAACGCTGACGAGCGGCGCGGTGGCGTCAATGGTCACCGCGTTCTTCGGAACATCCTCCTGCGTCGCATGCAATCGCATGATGACATCTCGCTCGGCAGGCCTGCCGCCAAATTCGTCTTCCGGCCTGCTGGCAAGGCGGTGCCTCAGCGTGTCCAGATCGACATTCAGAACGAAGACTTTATCGAACAGATCGATAAAGCGATCGAAATTCCGTGAGCCGCCGCAGAAGAAGGAGATCGGGTGGCTTCGATCGGCGGCCAGGGATTTGACCTTGCCGACATCCCAAAGATGATGTCTGTGCCCGAAGGCCACATCCGCAATGTGCTTCCGAAGGGCATAAGCATCCAGCGGTTCACCCGTCTCCGGATCGCCCTTATAGGCCAACTCCCGGTCACCATGGATCACATGATACCCGCGCCGCTGCAGTTCGGCGGCGACAGCGGTCTTGCCGGTTCCTGAAACACCTTCGATCAAATAGTTCTTGATGCCCATTTGAAAGCGGTGCCTTGGTTCCTGCATTCTCATGCGGAGGCACGGTCGAAATCAATCGGCCGTGCAGAAATGGCGCATGCCGTCATAGCCGGCATAGGTGCCGGAGCGGCTGTCGAAGCTTCTATAACGGTCGTAGCAATAACGCATCCACGCCGGCGACCAGGGACGTAGGCCATATGCCGGCGGCGGCGCGTAATAACTGACGTCACGCTCGACATAAACACGGCGCGGCGGTGGACGATAATAATAGGCCGGAGGAGGCGCATCGTAGTCCGGATCGACATAGGCCGGGGCCGGCTCGGCGTAGCGCGGCTGGCTGGCAATGGCGGAGCCGACGATCAAGCCGGTTGCAAGCCCCGCAGCGCCGAGCGCCCAACCATCGCGGTTGTGATGACGCCAATATTCATCGGCGGAAGCAGCGCTCATGGAAGTGGCTGTCAACGCCGCGGCGACGGCAGACATGACGAGCGTTTTGCCGAGTATGGTCATTGGCCTGTCCTCTAACGGAGGCGGGATAAAAATCAGTCCCGCTCTTTCATGGAAGGCAAATTATATGGGGCAAACTGAATGCAGACTGAATGACAAAACCCGGCATTGCTGCCGGGCCTCAACTCGAATTTGATAACCGTAGGGTGTCTCAGCCAGCAATCTGCAGATTGACGGCCTTCGGTCCCTTGCCGCGGCGATCCGGTTCCGTGTCGAAGCTTACCTTCTGGTTTTCCGACAATCCTGCCAAACCAGAAGCCTGAACTGCAGAAATGTGTACAAAGATGTCTGCGCCACCCTTGTCCGGTTTGATGAAACCGAAGCCCTTATCGGTATTGAAAAACTTTACAGTGCCAGTCTCGGCCATGCCTCAGGTCCTTTTCTCTCTGCCCACCATCCACACGGGCAGCATTACTTCAGTTGCCCTTGCGGGCGCTTGCAGGCAGTTCTCGAAATTTGAAGGAAAAGGTCCCCGTAACTCGGCATGGACGTGATGCGATGTTTGCCACCCCGCTTCTCGACCAAGCTGACCGGAATATTAGCGTTTCCGGCTCGCAATTCTATTAGGACTTCCCATGCTCTAAAAATGCCCGAACACTGTTGAGAGTGCTGTGTTTAGGGGAAATTGGCAAGCAAAAGTTTTTTAACGTGGCACAACGAGCACAATACCGTAACGCGAATATGTTATGGCGATTCGCAAATTTTCCCACTTTGAAACAGGTTTCTAAGGGTTTTGCATCGTCCACGATATAGTTTTGACAAAATTTCTCCAAATCCGTTGGTGTGAACGGTCGTTTTCGATCGTTCGAAAAATTTTGCCAAACCATAGAGGCACGCGACCGAAAGCCCGCATTTCCGGCGTTTTTTACGCTGCAGCGTCGCGCCGGCGTGTCAGTTCTGGGACCAATTCTACAGCGAGCATCGCCGCAAACATTAAGGCGCAGCCGGCATAGCCAAGCGGGCGGATGGTCTCGCCGAGCAGCAAGGCGCCGAGTGAAGCTCCGAACAGTGCTTCCGAAGACAGGAAGATCGCGGCCTGGGGTGCGGTCGTATAACGCTGGCCGATGATCTGCAGCGCAAAAGCCAGGCCGGAGGAAAAGATGCCGACGTACAGGATCTCGCCGAGTGCGGCACTTATATCGGCAATGCTGATTGGTTCGATGACGGCGGCAACCGCGAGAGCGAGAACGGCGGTGACGGCAAATTGCGTGGCCGAAATACCGAGCGGCCGACCGGTTTCGTTGACGGCGGAGCCGGCGAGCGTGATTTGGGCTGCCCAGAAGAGGGCGCAGATCACAGTCAGGAAATCGCCAACGGTAAGGCGCGAGAAGGAGCCCCCCGAGAGCAGGTAGATGCCGCAAAGCGCCATCAAGGCTGCAGGCCAGATGACCCAATGCGGCGAGCGTCGCAGGAAGATAACGGCGATCAGCGGCACGAAGACCACGTAAAGGCCGGTTATGAAACTCGAGTTCGTGACGGTCGTCGTCAGCAGGCCGAGTTGCTGCGTTGCCGCTCCGCCGAAAAGAGCAAGGCCGATCAGCAAAAAGGAGAGCCAGTTGCGAGGCGTCAGGGGCTTCGCAGCCTTCCTGTTTTCCATCCACACGAAGGGCAGGACGACCAGGGTGGCGACAGCGAATCTGAGACCGATGAACCAGAAGGGGCCGATCGCCTTCATCGCTGTCGATTGCGCAACGAAACCGCCACCCCAGATCGCGGCGGCAAGCAACAACAACAAATTCGCCTGTATGCGAGACATCTGCATCCTGCGGAAAGGGGAGGAAAGAACGAGGCCGACCGTTAGCAGCTGCTTTTGTTTGCGGCAAGGCAGAAAGGCGCAAGAAGCGGAATGCTTCCCACTAGCTTGCAGCCCTCGAAATCCTCAGGAGCGCACCATCGCTTTCGTCCGTCGTTATCAGCAAGGCACCATCGGGCGCGACTATTACATCGCGCATGCGGCCGAATTTTCCCTCAAATATGCGTTCCTGTTCGATGATCTTGCCTTTGCCGTCCTGGCTTAGCCGTGAGAGCAGCTCGAACTTCAGCGCCGTGACGAGAAAATCGCCATTCCACTCGGGAAACATCTTGCCGCGATAGACGGCAATGGCGCCGGGCGCGATCGAAGGATCCCAATAGAAGCGGGGCTGCTCCATGCCGGCGTTTGCGGTTCCGATGCCGATCTTGGTGCCGTTATAATTGACGCCGTAGGAGATGACTGGCCAGCCGTAATTCTTGCCGGCTTCGGGCGTGTTGATCTCATCGCCGCCCCTGGCGCCATGTTCTGCCGTATAGAGCCTGTTTGTCTGGCTGTCGAAAGTGATGCCCTGCGGATTGCGATGGCCCTTCGACCAGATTTCGGGCAGGGCACGCCTGCCGTTCTTGAAGGGATTATCGGCGGGGATACTGCCGTCCGCGCCGATATGGATGATGGAGCCGGCGTCGTCGTGAAAGTCCTGAGCTCGGTCTTGCTGGCCTCGATCGCCGAGGCTGACGAAGAGGCTGCCGTCGCGGGCAATTGCGATGCGCGAACCATACTGGATATTGCCGCGCGACAGCTTGTTCATCAGGAAGATGCGCTTCACATCGGTCAGCCGAGTTTCGTCCGGCGATAGTCCGGCGCGGAATACGGCTGTGCCGCTTCCGCCGTCGCCTGCCACGGAGGCCGTCAAATAGAGGGTGCGGTTGCTGGCGAAGTTCGGATCAAGGGTTATATCGAGGAGGCCGCCCTGGCCATGCGCGTAAACTTCGGGCACGCCTGATATAGGGCCTGAGACCTTGCCGTCGCGGATAAGGCGAATGCGGCCGGGCCGCTCGGTCACGAGATAGGCGCCATCCGGCAGCACTTCGACGGCCCAGGGGTGATCAAGCTCCGTCGCGACCGTTTCAACTTTGACATCAACCTTTTGCGTCTTGAAAGTCTGCACCGGTTCGGCAAGCACCGATGTTACCGTGAGCAGAGCGCCGGCCATCAAGGCGATGGAGAAACCCGTTCTGCCTAATCCCGTTCTGGTGCCGCGCATCTTTTCGACCTCCCCATAGGCTCGCTTTTGGAAGGTGGGACCGTTCGGTTGCCATTCAAGGCGGATCGCGGAACCGATAACGTCTTTGTGTTCTTGACTTCGGCGAAAGGACGTTTTTTGGATCTGCCGATCTCGTCTGCAGCCGAAAGCATTTCCCACGCAAGAGCCATTCGACCGAGGGCGCGAGAAGCCGATGTTGAAGAAGTGTCTGATCCATATAGGAAATTCCCACCGTCTTCAGAGTTTGATTCAGGTGCTTCGCGTGATGATTCAAGTTGAGAGGGGTTGGAGGTGCCGGGCTACGGCCGATCTAACCTTGGCGAAAGGGGCGCGCGGTCTCTTGGGCAGGCTTCTAGCCGGATAAAAAAAGCTAGCGCGCACGGCGCGGAAAGCCATGAAATAAAGCCACTGTGACGCCTTTGTGCTTGAAACGTCGGTCCATATTCGACATAGAGCTTAGCGCAGAAATCTGGTCCACAGGCTTTCTGCCATTTTCAACCGAATAGGACCGATCACCATGGCCTTTCTTGCCGACGCTCTTTCCCGTGTAAAGCCTTCTGCCACCATCGCCGTTTCCCAGAAAGCGCGCGAGCTGAAAGCAAAAGGACGCGACGTGATCGGCCTCGGCGCCGGTGAGCCCGATTTCGATACGCCCGATAATATCAAGACGGCGGCCATCGACGCGATCAACCGCGGCGAGACGAAGTACACGCCGGTCTCCGGCATTCCGGAACTGCGCAAGGCGATCGCCGCCAAGTTCAAGCGCGAGAACAATCTCGATTATACGTGGGAGCAGACGATCGTCGGCACCGGCGGCAAGCAGATCCTGTTCAACGCCTTCATGGCGACGCTGAACCCGGGCGATGAAGTCATCATCCCGACGCCTTACTGGGTTTCCTACCCGGAAATGGTGGCGCTGTGCGGCGGCACGCCGGTTTTCGTCGCAACCACGCAGGCCAACAACTTCAAGCTGCAGCCGGCCGACCTCGAAAAGGCGATCACGCCGAAGACCAAGTGGTTCATGTTCAACTCGCCGTCCAACCCGTCGGGCGCTGCCTATTCGCATGCCGAGCTGAAGGCGCTGACGGACGTGCTGGTCAAGCATCCGCATGTCTGGATCCTGACCGACGACATGTACGAGCACCTGACCTATGGCGAGTTCAAGTTCGCCACCCCGGTCGAAGTCGAGCCGAGCCTCTACGACCGCACGCTGACGATGAACGGTGTCTCGAAGGCTTATGCCATGACCGGCTGGCGTATCGGCTATGCCGCCGGCCCGCTGCAGCTCATCAAGGCCATGGACATGATCCAGGGCCAGCAGACCTCGGGCGCAACCTCGATCGCGCAGTGGGCTGCCGTCGAGGCGCTGAACGGTCCGCAGGACTTCATTCCGCGCAACAAGAAGATCTTCGAAGGTCGCCGCGATCTCGTCGTCTCGATGCTGAACCAGGCGAAGGGCATTTCCTGCCCGGTTCCGGAAGGCGCCTTCTACGTCTATCCGTCCTGCGCCGGCCTGATCGGCAAGACGGCTCCGACCGGCAAGGTCATCGAGACGGACGAGGATTTCGTCTCCGAGCTGCTGGAATCGGAAGGCGTTGCCGTCGTCCACGGTTCGGCTTTCGGCCTCGGCCCGAACTTCCGCATCTCCTATGCGACCTCGGAAGAACTGCTCGAAGAAGCTTGCCGTCGCATCCAGCGCTTCTGCGGCGCCTGCAAGTAAGCGGCTAGCGATAGCTTACATGGAAAGCCCGCCAGAGATGGCGGGCTTTTTCGTATTCAGGCTGACGGTTTCGGCTTCATCAAATGATTTAAGCACTTTGCATTTTGAATCCGCCAATCGGCGCAAGTCCTTGAAATCGGAATCAAAGACCGAGCGCCGTCAGCATGATGAAGGTGGCGAAGAGAATGAAATGGGTCATGCCCTCGATGGCGTTGGTTTCGCCGTCATTGAGGTTGATGGCGGCGACGATCAGCGTGATCATCACCATAACGGTCTGCACCGGCGACATGGCCATCATGAAGGGCTGGCCGGTATAGAGCGCGATCGCCTCCATAACCGGTACGGTCAGGATGACGGTCGAGAGTGAGGCGCCGAGGGCGATGTTGACAGTCGCCTGCATGCGGTTTCTAAGAGCTGCCCGCAGAGCGGTCAGAATTTCCGGCGCTGCCGAGATGGCGGCAACAACTATCGCGGCGATGGCGGGCGGAGCGCCGGTGCCCTTGAGGCCGGTATCCATGAAGGCCGACATGAATTCGGCGAGCGTACCGATCAGGACGACGCCGATCAGGATTGTCACGATCGAAGTCGCCGTGGAGTCCTCTTCATGATGTTCTTCAGCCTCTGTAGATGCGAGCTTCTTTTCCGCGCGCGGATAGCTATAGCTGAAGAAATAGCTGTGCCGGCCGACCTGCATGCGCAGGAACAGCGCATAGAGGGCGATCATCGCAACGATGGTGAAGGCGGAATAATAATGCCATCTCGCATCCGGGATGAATTCCGGCACGATCATCGAAATGCCCATGGCAGTCAGGATCATCACCCCGTAGGTCCGGCTGGAATCGTCATTATAGGGCTGTTCACCATGCTTCAACCCGCCGAGAAGGGCGGCGAGGCCGAGGATGCCGTTGATATCGAGCATGACGGCGGCGTAGATCGTGTCGCGCACCAGCGTCGGCGAACTCTCGCCGCTCATCATGATGGCAAGGATGATAACTTCGACGGCAACGGCGGAAAGGGTGAGGATCATCGTGCCGTAGGGATCGCCGACCTTGACGGCGAGCGTCTCGGCATGATGGGCGACGCGCATGGAGGCCAGCACAATGGTTGCGATCAATGCCGCGGCTGCGATCATTGATGCGCCCTGGCCCATTTCCAGAATGGAATGCTCGCCGACATAGGCGCCAACGGCAACTATCAATGCCACCAGCAGGTTTCTTTCCTGCTTAAACCACTTTGCTATGAGCACTTTCCCACCTCTGCGCCGATTCACGGTTGCACTCTAAAGCAAGGAGTTCGCACATCAAGCTTGCGGGTAGAGGGCGAAATTTGCAGTTAACGCGGTTTAATGGAATACTGCGCGGATAGGTCTGCCCAACCACAACGCCGCGGCATCCTCGAACCCGTCCCTGATGCACGCGATTCTGCCGGCAACATCCGGTTCGAAGGTCTTGGCAGATGAGAAGGAGGGTCTGAATGGTCAAGGTCGTTTACGAAATCGTGCCGCATGACGGTGGGTGGGCTTATCGCTTCCGTGATGTTTATTCGGAAGCGTTTCCAACACATTCCGAGGCGGTGGAGGCCGCCAGGATCGTGGCGGCGGAACAGCAGATCGGGGGAGACTCAGCCGAAATCAGCTGGCAGGACGAGAGCGGCAAGTGGCATGAGGAATATGCCGACGGCGGTGACCGACCGGAAACGGAAGTCATCGATGGCCAGGTGCATTTCCCGCCGATCGATACTGCTCCTGGCGCTTAGCCTTTCGGCTTCTTTAACGCCTTTTCTATAATCGTGTCGACGAAGCGACGCTTTTCGGCGGTGTAGTGATCGCCATCATGGCGACGGAGTTCGGCCAGCTCCACTTTCAGCGCGGTATAGGCTGCTGCTTCTGCCGGGTGGATCCGAAGATAATCGCGAAAGATCAAACGTCGTTCGTGTGTTCGATTGTCCGGTGGGCAGAGATAAATTCGTTCCGGCGGCCTGCCGTCGCGCCGCATGAATGCCCAGACATCGTCGTCATAGCGATTGCCACGTGCTTCGTAATTCTCCCTTAGAAGAATCTGGGTCGCCGGCGGTACATCGGCTGAGCTGCGCAGGATGATGTCGATATCGATGAGCGGTTTTGCGACAATCCCGGGAATTGACGTACTGCCGATGTGCTCGATCGCCATGACATAGGGCGCCAGCAATCGCTGAAGCTTATTACGGATGCGCTCGAAATCCTCTGGCCAGCGCCGATCGTATGGGACCAGTTCCACTGCTGTTGCCATGGTCAGGATCCATTATCCACGCTGTTTTCCTTGATATAATCAAGCAACCCCATCACCAGCGCATCGAACGTCACGCGGCAGCGTGGCGATGTCTTCAGGTTTTCGTGCATGACGATCCAGGTGTCGATCTCGACCTTGATCTCCGGCAACAGCTGCACGAGGGCCGGATCGCGGCTTGCCAGGGGGATTTGAAGGAAGCCGATGCCGATGCCGGCGCGCACGGCGTTATGCAGAGCAATGCTGTGATCGGAACGAAAGCTGAAGGAAATGCCTTCGAGCACAGGATAACGCTTGGTCATCATGCGGATATAGGCAGTCTGGCGATCGAAGCCTATGAGCTTGTGCCGGCCCAGTTCCCCGACGGTTTCGGGCTTGCCGTACCGCTCGATATAGCTGCGATGGGCGAAGAGGCCGAGAGAGATGATGCCGATGTGCCGAGCGAGCAATGCTTCTTGCGCGGGCGCGACCATGCGCACGGCGATATCGGCCTCGCGCTGCAGCAGATCCTCCACCGTATCGGAGGCTGAAAGCTCCACGATCAGATCGGGATAGCTTGCCTGCAACTTGGCGAGGATCGGCGGCAGCACTTCCGTGCCGATGACCTCGCTTGCGCTGATGCGCACCGTGCCGCTGACCTTATCCTTCGAGCCGGAGGCCGCGCGCAGCAGAGCCGCGGCTGTGCTGGCCAAAGTCTCGGCATAGGGTTTCAGAACCATAGCGGCATCGGTGGGCAGCAGCCCCTGTTGCGAACGCGTGAACAGTTCTGCGCCGACCGATTGCTCCAATGCAAGGATATGACGGCCGACCGTCGGCTGTGTCAGACCGAGCTCGCGCGCCGCAGCCGACAGCGAGCCGTGCTCCAGCACGGCGAGAAAGGTACGATAGAAATCCCAGCTTGGCTCAGCGACTCTAGTCATACATTTATGTATAGCATCTGCAAACTTTTCGGCAATTTCGTTTATCACCGATACCAAGCATAGTCAGCCCATCGAAACCGATGGAGATGACAATGAGCAACAACAAGGAAAGCACGAAGACAGCCCTGGTACTCGGCGCGACTGGCGGCATTGGCGGTGCTGTCGCGCAAGGGCTTGCCCTTCGCGGCTGGCGCATCCGAGCGCTGAACCGCAATGCGGCCGAGGCGGCTCGCCGCCAGCCGGATTTCGACTGGTTCCAGGGCGATGCCATGCAGGCGGATGATGTTCTGAAGGCGGCACAAGGTGCGGATGTCATCGTGCATGCGGTCAACCCGCCCGGCTATCGCAATTGGGGCAAGGTCGTCCTGCCGATGCTCGACAATACCATTGCCGCCGCCAAGGCGGTCGGTGCACGGATCGTGCTGCCAGGTACGGTCTATAATTTCGGTCCCGATGTTTTCCCGATCGTCACGGAAGACAGCGCGCAGCGGCCGAAGACCCGCAAGGGCGCCATCCGTGTGCAGATGGAGCGGCGTCTGAGGGCAGCGGCAGAGCAGGGCGATAGCCCTGTCATCATCGTTCGCGCCGGCGATTTCTTCGGGGGCGCGCGCGCCAACAGCTGGTTTTCTCAAGCCATGGTGACGCCGGGTAAACCGATCACTTCGATGACCTATCCGGGCAAACGCGGCGTCGGCCATCAATGGGCCTATCTGCCCGATGTTGCCGAAACCATGATCCGGCTGATCGAGAAGGGCGACGAGCTGCCGGCCTTCGCCGTCTATCATATGCGCGGTCATTGGGATGGAGACGGCAGACAGATGATCGAAGCCGTACAGCGCGTGGTTGGACACAAGGTGAAGGTGAAATCGTTTCCCTGGTGGATAGTACCGCTAGCCTCTCCCTTCGTGACATTCATGCGAGAACTGCGCGAGATGAGCTATCTCTGGGATGTGCCGCTGGAGATGCGGAACGACAGGCTGGTGGCTGTGCTTGGCGAGGAACCGCATACGCCGATCGATGAGGCGGTGAGGGCAAGCCTTGTATCGATCGGTTGCCTGCAAGCTGTGTGAATGGCTCGTTTCACTCGCTTCTGAAGCCGATATGGAGAGCCCCCGCAACATGGGTTGCGAGGGCTCTTTGTCGAAAGCGCACTCTGGCTGAGAAGCCCCAATTAGGCTGCTTCTTCGAGCGTCGGATAGTCGGCGTAACCCTTGGCGCCGCCGCCATAGAGCGTTGCCTGGTCCCATTGGGCGAGCGGCGCATTTTCCTTCAGGCGACGGACAAGATCCGGATTCGAAATGAACGGCTTGCCGAAGGCAACGACATCAGCCTTGCCGCTCTCGACAGCTTCGATCGCCATTTCGCGGGTATAGGCATTGTTGAGCATCCAGCCGGCCGTGCCGCTTGCAGCCTTATAGGCCGCGTGCAGCCCGTCGTAGTCGAAGGGCAGGAAGTCGCGCTTGCCGCCGGTCTGGCCTTCGACGACATGGATATAAGCAAGGCCGTATTTTGCCAGGCCTTCGACGACCTGGGTGAAGAGCTGCTGGGGAGCCGGGTCGCTGGCATCGCCAGAGGGCGTGACGGGAGAAATACGGATTGCCGTGCGGCCAGCGCCCACTTCCTTGGTGACCGCATCGACCACTTCGAACAGGAAGCGGGTACGGTTCTCGATCGAGCCGCCATACTGGTCGGTGCGATCGTTGATATCGCCGCGCAGGAACTGGTCGATCAGGTAGCCGTTGGCGCCGTGGATTTCGACGCCGTCGAAACCGGCATCGATGGCGGCGCGGGCGGCCTTGCGATAATCTTCAACGATGCCCGGAATTTCCGAGGTTTCCAGGGCGCGTGGTTCGGAAACATCGGCAAAACTGCCGGTGCCGTCGCTATTGACGAGATAGGTCTTGGAGTTTTCAGCGCGCCTGGAGGTCGAGGAGACCGGCTTGCCGCCGTTCGGCTGCAGGGTTGTGTGGGAGATACGACCGACATGCCACATCTGGACAACGATCTTGCCGCCATTGGCGTGCACGGCTTCCGTCACTTTCTTCCAGCCGTCCAGCGCTTCCTTGCTGTAAAGGCCGGGAACATTGGCATAGCCTTGACCTTGATGGGTGATTGCCGTTGCCTCGGTGATGATCAGGCCCGCGGTCGCGCGCTGGGCATAATATTTGACGTTCAGATCGTTCGGCACAGCATTCGGCGAGCGATTGCGTGTCAGGGGCGCCATGACGATGCGGTTGGCGATGGAGATATCACCAAGCTTCGTCGGTTCGAACAGTTTGGTCATGGGTAGTCCTTTCTTTTGGGGGAGGGAGAAATCAGGAAGAGGCGACCGCCAAGGCCGGGAACCTATGTGTTAAGGTAGTCGCTTCTTGGGGAAGATCGCGGCGGTTGCGAAGGACGTGAGCACGGGTGCAGGGAGAGCAACCCACATTTTCAGAGTTCCTTCTCCATGGCCGCGAGGAATTCGGCGATTGTTTCCTCGTTGCGCTTGTAGAAAATCCACTGGCCGAGGCGCCGGGTCGTCACCAGGCCGGCACGGTGAAGCGTGCCGAGGTGGGCCGAGACGGTGGATTGCGAGAGACCGCACCGCTCAAATTGGCTGGCGCAGACACCAAGCTCCAGCGGATGTTCCTGCGTCGAAAATGGGCTTCCGGATCTTTCAAGTGGTTGAGGATTTCGAGCCGGGCCGGATTGGCCAACGCCTTCAATATCTCGTTTTTGTCCATGGTGCTTACCAGCAATATCGAATAATTACGATTTATGTATCGATGATTTTCGATATATCAAGGGTGACGCCGAATATTATTTTCGGCAAGGCTGCCGACACGCGTGCTTAGAAATTGGGCAAAAAAAGAGGGCCACCGGTATGAACCAGGGCCCTTATAGGTGTGAAGGTCAAAACCTCCAGAGGGGAACAGCCAATGCGGTGGAACTGGGAGGAAAAGCCACCGTGTGCATCAGCTGTGTGCGTTATGATGTTAATTTGTGCAGTGCGCAATGCTTTTTTGTGCATGGCAGTTATGCGTTTGGCGTGTCTGGGACAAAAGAGCAAAAAAAAGGGCCTCCGGAGTAAACCAGGGCCCTATAGGTATGAAGGTTAAAAACCTCCAGAGGGGAACAGCCAATGCGGTGGAACTGGGAGGAAAAGCCACCGTGTGCATCAGCTATGTGCGATATGGTAGTTAAATGTGCAGGCTTCAACTCTCATTTGTGCATATCAGCTATGCATCATATGCGCGGCTCGTATGCTAGTCCTAAAAAGAGTTGGTTATCAGTGACTTACCTTCGTCAGAAATTCCAGTTGCGCGCTTTCGCGACGATAAAATCACGGAAAACCTTGAGCTTGGCCGCATTCTTCATTTCGTCCGGATAGCAGAAATAGGTGTCGAAGGACGGCACGTCTGCATTGATCGCGAGTTGAATAAGGCCTGGGTCGCGGCCGACGATATAATCGGGCAGTACTGCGATGCCAATGCCAAGCAGGCAGGCGCGCTTGATTGATGTCTGGCTGTTGATCTGCAGATGCGGAGCGCGCTTGTTGTCGGATGAGCGGCCGGCAATCTCGAGCCAATTGACATCCAGCAGGTAGTTCGGTGCCGGTTCGCCGAAGCTGATGATGCGATGCTCGTCCAGATCCTCGACCGACTGCGGCTCGCCGTAGCGGTTGATATAGGAGGGGGCGGCATAGACGTGCATATGCACGGTAAAGAGCTTGCGCTGGATCAGATCCGATTGCTGCGGCTGGCGCAGACGGATGGCGCAATCGGCGTGACGCATGTTCACGTCCAGCTCCTCATTGTCGAGAATGAGCTGGATCGACATGTCAGGATAAAGCTGCAGGAATTCCTGGATCTTGTCGGTGAGCCAGCCTTGGCCGAGGCCAACGGTCGTAGTCACCCGCAGTTTGCCGCTTGGCTTGTCGGTCGTCTCGGTCAATTGCATCTTGACCGTTTCGAGCTTCAGCAAAACGTCGTGAGCGGTGCGATAAAGCAGCTCGCCCTGTTCCGTCAGGATGAGGCCGCGCGCATGGCGGTGGAAGAGTTTTATGCCGACATCCTGCTCGAGAGCGCTGACCTGGCGGCTGATGGCGGATTGGGACAAATGCAACTTGTCTGCCGCATGCGTGAACGAACCCGCTTCGGCAGCCGCGTGAAAGATACGCAGCTTGTCCCAATCCAATGGCATGCCGTTTCCCCTCATCGGCTGCATCACTCCGCAGCCACGGCGACGGGCATGTGCCCAGTCAGATAGCGTTCCGCTTCAAGCGCGGCCATGCAGCCCATTCCTGCTGCCGTGATCGCCTGCCGGAACGTATCGTCGGTCACATCACCGGCCGCATAGATGCCTTCGACGTTGGTCGCGGTCGAATCCGGTGCGGTCCAGAGATAACCATTGTCCTTGAGCTTCAATTTGCCCTTGAAGAGCTCGGTCGCCGGCGCATGGCCGATGGCAACGAAGACGCCGTCGATCGGCATCTCCGTGATGGCGCCAGTGCGCGTATCGCGCAGGCGCGCGCCCGTGACGGATGGCGGCATCGGCGGCTTGGCCGGCGTCCCGGTGATCTCCGCGACCTCAGTGTTCCAGAGAATCCTAACGTTTTCCTTGGCGAACAGGCGTTCCTGCAGGATCTTTTCCGAACGGAAAGTATCGCGGCGATGCACCACCGTCACCGATTTGGCGATGTTGGAGAGATAGAGTGCTTCCTCGACAGCGCTGTTGCCGCCGCCAACCACGATCACATCCTTGTTGCGATAGAAGAAGCCGTCACAGGTGGCGCAGGCGGAGACGCCGAAGCCCTGGAAATGCTGTTCGCTCTCGATACCCAGCCATTTCGCCTTGGCGCCGGTGGCAATGATGAGAGTGTCGGCGGTCCAGACCTGGCCGCTGTCGGTATGGGCAACGAAAGGACGCTTGCTGGTATCGACTTCGGTCACGAGGTCGTTGACGATCTCGGCGCCTACATGCTGGGCCTGCTGCAGCATCTGCTCCATCAGCCACGGACCCTGGATCGGATCGGCAAAACCCGGATAATTCTCGACATCGGTCGTGATCATCAGCTGGCCGCCCTGTTCGAGACCGGCGATCAGAACGGGCTGCAGCATCGCGCGCGCGGCATAAACCGCTGCGGTGTAACCGGCTGGGCCGGAACCGATGATGAGCACCTTCGTGTGGCGGGCAGGCATAGTCAGTCCTTTCAATTCGGCGATTGCGAAGCCGCGGCTTCAAGCGCGCAAAACAGGCGGTTTCGCGATCCGCGCTTCATTTATGATTGCCTTATGCATTTATTCAAGGGCAGCCTTGCATTACACACAGAGCAAATCTGCTTTGTGTTAGAATCAACTACGCGGGAGAAACTTTCTTGCGTATTTTCCAGCCTTATATAGAAGCTGGCGAGGGGGAATTAAAGAAAGGCAAAAAAGTGCTTCGCGCTGAGCTCGATGCTATCGATATCAAGATTCTGCGGGAACTCCAGCGGGACGGACGCATGACCAACGTCGAGCTCGCGGACAGGGTCGGCATTTCGGCGCCGCCATGCCTGCGCCGCGTGCGCAAATTGGAAGAGGCTGGCGTCATCGAAGGCTATCACGCCATGCTGAACAGCCCGAAACTGGGCTTCGATCTCGTGGCTTTCTGCATGGTCGGCCTCAAGCATCAGTCGGAAGCGAATCTCAAGGCTTTTGCCAGCGCAACCTCGGCTTGGCCGCTGGTTCGACAGGCTTGGATGGTGTCCGGCGACAGTGATTTCCTGCTGCATTGCGTTGCGGAAAATCTCACCCGTTTCCAGGATTTCGTCATCGAAGTCCTGACGGCGAATGAACATGTCGATACCGTGCGCACCATGCTGACCATCCGACAGGTCAAGAAACTCGGCTTGGTGGAGCTCTAGGCGAATGGCGGATCGCCCCTGGCATCGGTCGCTGATCAAAACCGGCGTGCGCCTCTTTCTGGGCGGCTCGCGGGCTCATGTGCAGGACTGGTTTCCGGGGCTCAGTATCGTCCGCAGCCAGAATGTTAGCGAGGTGCTTTACCGCGGCGTCAAGGTCGCGAGCCTTGCGGGCATGGACCGCCTGCGCGAACGCTGCGGCGATGCGGTCTACATCGTCGGATCAGGGCCATCGATTCGCGATAGCGATCTGAGCGGCCTGGAATTCCGCAGCGCCATTCTTTTGAATGGTGCGATCGGCCTGTCAGGCGACACAATCTCCGAGCCTTTGGCAATTGCAGTCGAGGATGAGCGTTTTGTCTGGCGGCATCTCGATATGCTGCGCGAGAAGGTGGCTCCCGGTTCGCTTTGCCTGTTTTCCGTGGCGGTGCTGCGTGCACTCTGCGAGATCGACAAAAGCTGGCTGGCGGACAAGACGATCATCCTGATCGACGATATCCGCAAGCCCTATGGCGCGCGCCGCCGCTCCCTCGACGATCTCAAAAAACTGCAATATGTGCGATTGGATGCTGAGGGTTCGGCAGGTTTTTCGCTTTCGCCTGATCGCGGAGTTTTTCTGGGCGGATCCGTTGCCGTCTCGGCCCTGCAATTTGCTCTTTACTGCGCGAAGCATCAGGTCGGCTTTCTGGGGATCGATATCTCCAATGCCGGCGAGCCCCGCTTTTATGAGACCGCCGGCGATACCGCTTTTTCCGGTATTGCACGCGCTGAAGCCCGCATCATCGAGCATCTCGTACTTGCACGGCAAATCGCTGCCGAGCGCGGCGTCTCTTTCGTCAACTATTCCCGTGTTTCGGCGTTGCTCAAATATGATTTTGGTTACGACGACAGGTTTGCGTTGAAGCCGCAGGCGTGATCTTTGCCGGAACCGGCGAGCCTGCTTTGAAATTAGGGTCGATGGAATGAAGCTTATGCGCTGGCTAAAACCCAAGGCGTCCGACGCCAAGAAGCTGTCCATCGAACCGCCCGAGCCAAGGGCAGGACGCCATGGCATCGCCATTGCCGCCTGTGTGAAGAACGAGGCTCGTTATATCGAGGAATGGGTGCGCTTCCACCAAGCGGTCGGCATTCGTCACTTCTATATCTATGATAATGGATCGACGGATGAGACCTGCTCGCTTCTTCGAAGCCTGCTCTCTGAAGATGCGTTGACGATTGTTCCCTGGGCCGGGCGCATGCGCGATGCGGCGACATCGGCGGTACTGAACGGCCAGGTCATTACCTTCGCGCATGCCATCCTGAATTTTGGCGGTGACTACCGCTGGATGGCGTTTATCGATGTGGACGAATTCCTCCTGCCGAAGGAGGCTGCGACGGTCGAACAGGCGTTGGAAGCCGTCGGCGATTTCCCGAATGTCTCGCTGCCCTGGCATATGTTTGCGACCAGCGGCCATGAGATGCCGTCGGACGGACCGTTGACGTTGAATTATACGATGCGCGGCGCCGATCCAATGACGACGAAGGAAAACGTCAGCAATTTCAAGTGTATCGTCGATCCATGTGAAGTAACCGAAGTCAGTGTGCACCAGTTCCGGACGCGGGCCTACGGGGATCTGACGGCCAATGACGCGGGCAAGCGGTTTACCCGGCGTGCGCGGAAGTCGCCCGAGTTCTATTCGAACCGTTTTCTGCAGCTGAACCACTATTATACGAAGTCCCGGCAGGAGCTGATGGAGAAGCTGGCGCGGGGTTGGACCTATGACAGCAGTGCGACGAAATATCGGGACAAGGTCCTGTCCATCGTCAAAAGCATCGAGGAAGAGATGGTGGAGGATCGTTCGATGATCGATTTCATCGAGCGCAAGCGCATCGATCTCGGCCGCTGATTGATCCGCTCACTTGTTGGCGACCAGCAGCCGCTTGTAGACGTCGCCGATGGCGGTCGCTTCCTTTTCCAGGGCGAATTCGCTGCGCACATGGCGCACGGCATTTTCTCCCTGGCGAAGCGTTTCCTCCGGATTGGCCAGATAGAAGGCGATCGCTCTGGTGAGAGCCTCGCCATCGCCCGCCGGCACCACGGCGCCGGTTTCGCCCGGCACGATCATTTCGGCATAGGCGCCGGCATCCGAGGCGACGACGGCGGTGCGGGAAGCCATGGCTTCGAGCGGCGTCAGACCGAAACCCTCGTTGCGGGAAGGGGCGACATAGAGGGTAGCGCGGCGATACCAGGGCTTGATATCGTCGACTTCGCCCATGAAGCGGATGCGATCGGTGAGGCCTGCATCCGCCGCCATCTTTTGCAACTGGTCGCCAAAACCGCGATGCTCTGATGTCACGCGGCCGCACACGACGGCTGTCCAGTCCGGATAGCGCGGCAACAGCTCGATCATCGCCTTGACGAAGAGATCCGTGCCCTTCTGATGGCGGACGCGGCCGAAGCAGCCGATCAGATAGGTGCCGGGCAGGCCGGTTGCGGCCATGCGGTCATCAGGCTTTTCCGGCGGATGGAAGCTGTTGAGGTCGACGCCGTGCTGGATGACGGTGTGCGGCACCTCGAGAAAGCTGCCCGAGCGGGTGCTGGTGGCAATGACCGCGTCCATGCGGCGGATCAGCCAGCGCGTATAGCCTGTATGGCGGCGCTGGGCGGCCGAGGTAAAGACTAACTTGAGAGGCATGCGCAGAACGGAGCGCAGCAGCAAACCCGCTAGCATTTCGTTATTGCGGCGGGCATGCCAAATGCGGACGCGATAGCGGCGCGGCTTCATCCACAGACCGGGCAGGCGGAGCCAGCCGAGCCTTGGCAGGCTCTCCGGCAGACCGGGGCCGAGTGTGGCGATATGATAGCCGAGCTCGACCTGCTTGGGGATCAGTTGCACGATCGTAGACGTAACGCCGGAAAGCCGGCGTTTGAAGTTCGTTGCTATGATTTCGATCTCACGGAGATCGCTCGCATGCGCTGTCTCGCGATCGCGCACGGGCGATCAGCCCCAAGTGATGGAGAGAATTTCGTAACCCTTGGCGCCGCCGGGTGCATTGACCTCGATGGAATCGCCGACTTCCTTGCCGATCAGGGCGCGGGCGATCGGGGAGGAGATAGAGATGCGGCCTGCTTTCACGTCGGCTTCCTGGTCGCCGACGATCTGGTAGATCTTCTCTTCTTCTGTGTCTTCGTCGACCAGCTTGACCTTGGCGCCGAACTTGATCTTCGAGCCGGACATCTTGGTGAGATCGATGACTTCGGCGCGCGCCGTCAGATCTTCGAGCTCGGAGATGCGGCCTTCATTATGGCTCTGGGCTTCCTTGGCGGCATGGTACTCGGCATTTTCAGAGAGATCGCCATGGGCGCGCGCCTCTGCAATTGCCTCGATGATTCGCGGGCGCTCTTCCTGCTGACGCCAGCGCAGTTCTTCCTGCAGCTTGACGAACCCGTTCTGCGTCATCGGTACCTTTTCAACCATTTTTCTTGTCCTTCACTCCCTGTGTTGCTCTGCTGCAGACACAAAAGAAAACAGGTCCCGAAGGGGTACTTCGGAACCATCCAGAGCCGTTATTCCCTCATCTATAGCAGATTGCGACAGACGAATGCCAGAAAATTCGAAGGTTTAAGACAAGCTCCTGTTGAAGCCCTTGACCATTCGACCGGCTGGCGGGGGCGCAGCGAAGGTGAGCCGGCTATCCCGCTCACGCTCCTGACTACGGAATTAACTGCTTCAGAAATAGCTCTGCAACGGTTGAACTTCGAGGTTTCCGGCCTTCAGCGCCTTGATCGCCATGGCGGCTGCTTCGGCACCAGCCATGGTGGTGTAGTATGGCACCTTCTGCATCAGCGTCGCACGGCGCAGGGACTTCGAATCCGAGATCGCCTTGTTGCTGTCGGTCGTATTGATGACGAGCTGGACCTGACGGTTGCGGATCGCGTCCTCGATATGCGGACGTCCCTCAAGCACCTTGTTGATCTTCGTCGCCTCGATGCCGTTTTCGGCGAGGAAGCGCTGGGTGCCGCCGGTTGCGAGCACCTTGAAGCCCTGTTCCGCCAGCATGCGGATGGCCGGCAGCACGCGCGGCTTGTCGTCGTCGCGGACCGAGACAAACACCGTTCCGTCACGCGGCAGTTCCACGCCGGCGCCGAGCTGGGACTTGGCGAAGGCGAGCGCGAAATCCGTATCGAGGCCGATGACTTCGCCGGTCGAGCGCATTTCCGGCCCGAGCAGGGTGTCGACGCCAGGGAAGCGGGCGAAGGGGAAGACTGCCTCCTTGACGGCGATATGCTTCAGCTTGCGCGGATCGGGTTTTTCGCCATAGGCGGCAAAGGTCGCATCCAGCTTTTCGCCGGCCATGACGCGGGCGGCGATTTTGGCGATCGGCGCGCCGATGGTCTTGGCGACGAAGGGCACCGTGCGCGAGGCGCGCGGGTTGACTTCGAGCACGTAGACCGTGTCGTCCTTGATGGCGAACTGAACGTTCATCAGGCCGCCGACATTCAGAGCCTTGGCCATGGCTTTCGCCTGGCGCTCCAACTCGTCGATCATCACAGGAGAGAGCGTGCGAGGGGGCAGCGAGCAAGCGGAGTCACCCGAATGAATGCCGGCTTCTTCGATATGCTCCATGATGCCGGCAATGTAGACGTCGGTGCCGTCGGAGAGGCAATCGACGTCGACTTCGATGGCGTTCGTCAGATAGCTGTCGAACAGCAGCGGGTTCTTGCCGAGCAGCGTGTTGATCTGGCCGGTCTTGTCGTTCGGATAACGCTGCTTGATGTCTTCCGGCACCAGTTCCGGAACCGTGTCGAGCAGGTAGCCCTGCAGCTGGCCTTCCGAATGGAGGATCTGCATGGCGCGGCCGCCAAGAACGTAGGACGGGCGCACGACCAGCGGGAAGCCGATTTCGGAGGCGACGAGGCGTGCCTGTTCGACGGAGTAGGCAATGCCGTTATTCGGCTGGTTGAGATCAAGCTTCATCAGGAGCTTCTGGAAGCGGTCACGATCTTCGGCAAGGTCGATAGCATCAGGCGCAGTGCCGAGGATCGGGATACCGTTCTTTTCCAGCGCTTCGGCGAGCTTCAGCGGGGTCTGGCCGCCGAACTGGACGATGACGCCAACGACTTCGCCCTTTTCCTGCTCCGCACGCAAGATCTCGATGACATCTTCGGCCGTCAGCGGCTCGAAATAGAGACGATCCGACGTGTCGTAGTCGGTCGAAACCGTTTCCGGGTTGCAGTTGATCATGATGGCTTCATAACCGGCATCCTTCAGCGCGAAGGCGGCATGGCAGCAGCAATAATCGAATTCAATGCCCTGGCCGATTCGGTTCGGGCCGCCACCGAGGATGACGACCTTCTTGCGGTCGGAAACCTGGGCCTCGGAGCGGGCAGCGCCGACGAAGGGCGTCTCATAGGTCGAGTACATGTAGGCCGTCGGCGAGGCGAATTCGGCGGCGCAGGTATCGATGCGCTTGAAGACCGGGCGGACATTCAGAGAATTGCGGAGTTCGGCGACTTCCTTCGGGCGCTTGCCGGTCAGCGTCGCCAGACGGGCGTCGGAGAAGCCCATGGCCTTCAGCATGCGCAAATTAGCGGCGTCCTGCGGCAGGCCGTGCTCGCGGATGCGGCTTTCCATGTCGACGATGTTCTTCAGCTGCTCAAGGAACCAGGGGTCGATCTTGCAGCCTTCATGCACCTCTTCGACGCTCATGCCCTGGCGCAGCGCCTGGGCGACCATGCGCAGGCGATCGGGCGTCGGCGTGCCGATGGCGGCGCGGATGGCATTCTGGCTGCCTTCGCCTTCCTCGATGCCGGGAATTTCGATCTCGTCCAGGCCCGTCAGGCCGGTTTCGAGACCACGCAGAGCCTTCTGCAGCGATTCCGCGAAGGTACGGCCAATCGCCATGACTTCGCCGACCGACTTCATCGCGGTGGTTAGAACCGGGGATGCGCCAGGGAATTTTTCAAAGGCGAAGCGTGGGATCTTGGTGACGACGTAGTCGATCGAGGGCTCGAAGGAGGCCGGGGTTGCGCCGCCGGTGATGTCGTTTTCGAGTTCGTCCAGGGTGTAGCCAACGGCGAGCTTGGCTGCGATCTTGGCGATCGGGAAGCCGGTTGCCTTCGAGGCCAGCGCGGAGGAGCGCGAAACGCGCGGGTTCATTTCGATGACGACGAGGCGGCCGTCCTTCGGGTTGACGGCAAACTGTACGTTCGAGCCGCCGGTTTCGACGCCGATCTCGCGCAGGACCGCGATCGAGGCGTTACGCATGATCTGATATTCTTTGTCCGTCAGAGTCAGAGCCGGGGCGACGGTGATCGAATCGCCGGTATGAACGCCCATCGGGTCGATGTTTTCGATCGAGCAGATTATGATGCAGTTGTCCGCCTTGTCGCGGACCACTTCCATCTCGAATTCCTTCCAGCCGAGAACCGATTCTTCGATCAGGACTTCCGTGGTCGGGGAAGCATCGAGGCCGCCGCCGACGATTTCGAAGAATTCCGAGCGGTTGTAGGCGATGCCGCCGCCCGTGCCGCCCAGCGTGAAGGACGGGCGGATGATGGCGGGCAGGCCGACATGGTCGAGCGCCTGCGCGGCAATTGCCATCGCATGGCTCATATAGCGCTGCTTGCGGTCGCTCTCACCGAGGTTCCACTGGTTTTCCAGTTCGTCGAGTGCCTTGTCGAGCTCGGTGCCGGTAAGCTGCGCCTTCAGCTTGCTGCGCTCGGCCTCGTGGGTCTTGCGGTCGGCATCCTTGATGTCTGTGGCGTTTGCCAGCATGGAGCGCGGCGTTTCGAGGCCGATGCGGGCCATGGCTTCGCGGAAGAGGGCACGGTCTTCGGCCATGTCGATGGCGGCAGGTTTCGCGCCGATCATCTCGACATTGTAACGGTCGAGCACGCCCATGCGCTTCAGCGACAGCGCGGTATTGAGTGCGGTCTGGCCGCCCATGGTGGGCAGCAGCGCGTCAGGGCGCTCCTTGGCGATGATCTTGGCGACGACCTCGGGCGTGATCGGTTCGACATAGGTCGCATCCGCCAGGCCCGGATCGGTCATGATCGTTGCCGGATTGGAGTTGACGAGGATGACGCGGTAGCCTTCCTCTCGGAGCGCCTTACAGGCCTGCGTGCCGGAATAGTCGAATTCGCAAGCCTGTCCGATAACAATCGGTCCTGCGCCGATAATGAGGATCGATTTGATATCTTGGCGCTTCGGCATGGGCTCACATCCATTTTTTCGTTGCGCCAAAAACCGGCCAGGGTGGGAGATCACCGGCCGGGGGCGCTATGGGCAATATTTTCAGGCTAGAAGCGGCTTATAGGCAAATGTATTTGCAAACGGAACCCCATAAATGGCGGAATCGACATGAATTCTGCCAAGATCGCCCAGGGGCGGTTAAATGATATGCCAAATGGGAAAGCGCGACAGCGACGGGACCCTCGTTGATCGGCTAACCCTCAATATAATGTGGTACGAAGCGGGACGTGTCACGGGTGATGGGGGTGTCATCCTCGCGAATGCCGATGCCCGCTGGCTGGCCGGCGACAACCCAGGAGCCGATGACAGTCCAATCATCGCCGAAACAGGGGAGCAAGTGCATTGCCTGCCGTATATATCCCTCTTCGCCGTAAGGTCCTTCGACCTGATATATGCCGGCACCGGCTTCGTAATTGACGAGCGTTACATTCGCGCCTTTGCGCGATAGCAACGGCTTGCGGACATATCGCACGCCGAGATCGCCGATACGCGTATCGTCCTCGAAATAAGCGGGCAGAAGGTTTTCGTGACCGGGGAACATATCCCATAGAACCGGTAGCAGTCCCTTGTTGGACAAGGTCAGTTTCCACAGCGGCTCAATGACACGCGTCGGGGTGAGCGGCAGATGGCGGCCGAAAGGTTCGCGCACCATGTCTTCGAGGGGATAAAGCTTGAACAGGCAGTCGATGGGCTCATCCTGAAGGTCGATCAGCCGATGCTCATCGTCGACGCCGATATCCGGCATGGCGATGAGCTTCGCCTTGCAGCCGGCCTGAGCGGCGCAGTCGACAAGATAGTTCAACGTCACGAGGTCTTCTTCGGATTCCAGCATGCCGGCAAAGTGCATGTGCCCCGCAGGTGCCGCAAGAATACGTATGGCATCGATCAGTCGTTCGTGCACCGAATTGAACTGGTCTGCCGAGGAGGGAAGTTCGCCGCGCTGCTTCATATCTTCCAACCAGCGCCACTGAAAAACAGCACTTTCGAATAGACTGGTCGGTGTATCAGCATTGAATTCAAGAAGCTTTGCCGGACCGTTCCCGTCATAGGAAAGGTCGAAACGGCCGTAGAGGTCACGCTCGTGATTGCGCCAGGAACGCTGTACAGCATCATGATAGGCCGAGGGAATGGCCATCCGGCGCATCAATTCCTCGTCCGAGGCGATCCTTTCGACCGCCGCATAGCACATGTCGAGCAATTCGGTAGAAGGATCTTCGAGTTTCGTCCCTACTTCCTCCAGGGTAAAAGCGTAGGCGTGTCTCTCATCCCAATAGCGTTGCCCGTACATGGAATGTATGGTGAAGCCACAGGCCTCGGCGTCGGCCTTCCAATCCGGCCGTTCGTTCATCACAACGCGTTTCATTCGTTCACCCGTCAGCCCGAAAGATGGAAGCCACGAAAGCCCCAACCACCGCGTTCTACTGCGCCGCTCGAACGGCTGGCACGTTCGGAGGATTTTCCCCAAGAGCCACCGCTACCGCCGCCACCGGAAGAAGACGATTGTGTGTTGTCGTCTTTTCTTTCGGCATATTTCGTTTTTCCAAGCAGCATGCCATTGGCAAGGCTTCGTCCGGTCGCCGTTCGAAAGTCGGTACTCCCAAACGGCTGATATAGCGCCTTCGTATCAAACGATCTGGCGGCGCTGCCGACGAGATAACCGGCCAGGAGGGGAATGAAGTGCCCCATACCGGACTGATGCGTGCTTGTCGTTGGCTGACAATTATTGACGCCATAGTCCTTTTCGCAGTTTGCGGCTGTTTCATAGGCAGGTGCATTCTGCTGGCGTTCCACTTCGGCCGAGGCAAAGTCAGATCGACATTCATCAGCGGAAAAGACTTTACCCGCAATGCAGGCATTGACGTCTTTGTAAATTTGAACCCTATCCTCCTTCTCGCCACAGCTCGTCAATGCCGCTGTTCCCATGAGCAGCAAAGACACACTCATCGATCGCTTCATAAACCCCTGCGCGGTGCGCGTTAAGACACCCACATCGTTCAGGATTGCCTGACGGCATCGCGGTTGTCCGCTTATGTAAGAGATACAATGTGAAAAATGTGGGCGCGAAATCTGAGTTAGGTGCAAATCGTCCGCATTTAAAGAATGCGGACGCAAGTTAGGCCGATTTTTTTAAATCAATGGTTGTGACCGTAAAGAATATCTTTCCAACTTTCATAAGTCGCATTGACTCTATGTATTTGGAGGGAGCTGTCTTTGCCTCCGGTCCGCCCCGGCAGAAGCGGTGGTAATCCGGCAGCCATCAGCCGAAACGACGCCGAACGGCTTCCGCATACGAGCGGCTGACTGGCATCTCCATTCCGTCGCGTGCGACGACGAAAAGCTTGCCGTTGTCGCGTTTGAGGCCGGCAACATGATCCGCCGCGACCCAGTGCGATCGATGCAGGCGGATACCCTCGGTATTGCCGATTTCCATCAGGGCATCGCTGAAGCGCAGCAGGATGAGTTCACGGCCACGTGTCGTCACGACCTCCGTGTAGTGGTCGCGAACGGTAAGCCTTATTAGCGCTCCACGGTTTTCCGGCTTCAAACGCGAGAGAATCGGAGGTTGCGATATTCCGGGCCGAATCTCAGATGCGGAGGCGGATATCGTCTTCGCTTCCGCGAGATCTGCTCCTCCGGCTGCGATCGCTATCTGCCGATGCATGGTCATATAGGAGAGAATGCAGAAGAGGGCGCAGAGGGGTATGGATCCGATGGACTGATGCAGGCTGCCGGCTACCGTGGGCCATGTGCCGAAGAATGCGAAGTCGATGAGCGCGATGCCGAAGCCGATCGGCAATGCGGCGGCGACAGAACCGATCATCATCCTGGCGAACATGCTTGCTATTTGCCCGCGCAGCAGGATCTCGGCGACGATGGAGAAGACGATCGCGATCGACCACGCCATGGCGTGCAGCGCAAGCCAGTAGCCCAGTCTTGCTCCCGGCATCAGCCTGTCAAGGGTGCCGTACGGTCCGGTCAGGGCAAAGATCAGGACGATCGTGACGAAGGTCGCCCAGAAGCGCGGTGAACGCTGGATGACCTGCAATTCACGAAGCGTGGACTGCAGAAAGGTGTGATCCACGAAGATGTCTCGTTCTTTCGCGCAATTTCGGTTGAGAGAACGGCACTATCACGGAAAGGCTCGATAAACTCAACCGGATAGAAATCATGACGTTCGAGCCGCTTCTTGATGCACCAATTGCGATCCAGATCCATGTCGCGGCGGTCGTCCCGGCCGCATTGCTGGGGGCCTATCTTCTCGCAAGGCCGAAGGGGACGCCGATACACCGGGTGCTCGGCAAGATATGGCTGGCTCTCATGGCCGTCACGGCGCTCTCGAGCTTCTTCATTCATCAGATCAACATGTTTTATGGCTTCAGCCCGATCCACCTGCTTTCCCTTTTCGTTCTCTTCGGTTGCTGGGGAGCGATCGCCAATGCCCGCAAACATGATATCGAGGCGCATAAACGCATCGTCAGAGGCCTTTACTTCGGTGGCATCGTGGGTGCCGGAGCTTTTACCTTTCTTCCGGGGCGGATCATGAGCAAGGTGGCCTTCGACGGCGATGAAGTGGCGCCGTTTCTGGTGGCGGCGGGTATAGTCATCGCGCTTTTATGGCTGATGTCTAAAGAAATATGGCAGCGCCGCCGTTTAAGCTAATGTTCTGTCGATAGCCAACTGGCTTTGTTACACTTCCTGGATATATAAATACCTCAAGGGACTTTGATTTTAGGCATCGCCAGGAGGTGCACTATGGATTGGAAGGGGCGTCGGCAATCCGACAATATTGAGGACGAACGCGGCTCATCACCGATGAGCGGCGGCAGTGGCGGCGGCTTTCGATTTCCGGGTGGAGGGATTGGCGGCGGCGGTTTGAGCTTCCGCACCATTATCGTCCTTATCGTGATCTTCCTGATCCTGAGGGCCATGGGCGTCGATGTCATCGGCCTACTGCAGCAAAGCGGCATTCTGGAGGGTGGCGGCTCCGGATATCAGCAGAGCACTTCCAACAATAGTAGTGGCGGGCAGCCGGCCAATGACGAGATGAAGCAGTTCGTCGCGACCGTGCTTGCCGATACGGAGGACACCTGGACCGGCATCTTCAAATCGATGGGCCAGACCTATACGGATCCGAAGCTCGTGCTGTTTTCCGGCAGCTTCCCTTCGGCTTGCGGTCAGGCTTCGGCGGCGACCGGCCCCTTCTATTGCCCGAGCGATCAGAAGGTCTATCTCGACATGGCCTTTTTCCAGCAGATGAAGGACCAGTTCGGCGCATCCGGCGATTTCGCGCAAGCCTATGTGATCGCGCATGAGGTCGGCCACCATGTCCAGGACCTGCTCGGAATCCTGCCGAAGTTCAACCAGGCCCGCCGCACCATGAGCGAAGTGGACGCCAACAAGATGTCGGTGCGCATCGAACTGCAGGCCGATTGCTTTGCCGGTATCTGGGGCAAGTTCACCCAGCAGAAGGGCATCCTGCAGGCCGGCGACCTCGAAGAGGCGCTGAACGCAGCGCAGCAGATCGGCGATGACACGCTGCAGAAGCGCACGCAGGGCTATGTCGTTCCCGACAGCTTCAATCATGGCACTTCGGCGCAACGCATGAAGTGGTTCAAGCAGGGTTTCGATTCCGGCAAGCTCTCGGATTGCGATACGCTGAACAATCCGGTCTGATCTTGCTTGCCCGCTGCCGTGATGCCGGCGAGCGGGCAAGCCTTTCGGGTTATTTCTCGCTGTCGAGATGCGTCAGCTGCGCTTCGGGGTAGCGGCCACCGGCAGCGGCGTCTTTCGGGATCGCGCGTTCGATCGCGGCCATATCGGCTTGCGACAATTCAACCGAGAGCGCTCCCAAGGCTTCCGTCAGGCGGTCGCGGCGACGGGCGCCGATGACCGGGACGATATCCTTGCCCTTGGCTGCGACCCAGGCAATCGCGATCTGGGCGACGGTTGCGCCCTTCGCCTCGGCGATCCGGCGTAAAGCTTCCACCAGTTCCAGGTTCTTTTCGACGTTTCCAGCTTGAAAGCGCGGGCTTATCGTGCGGAAATCGCCCTTTTGGACATTACCCTTCTGCCAGTGGCCGCTGATGAGGCCGCGCGAAAGAACGCCGTAGGCGGTGATACCGATACCTAATTCACGGCAGGTCGGCAGGATCTTGTCTTCGATGCCGCGCGAGATCAGCGAATATTCGATCTGCAGGTCGATGATCGGATGGATGGCAGCGGCGCGGCGGATGGTGTCAGCGCCGACTTCCGACAGGCCGATATGTCTGATGTAGCCTGCCTTGACGAGGTCCGATATCGCGCCGATCTGATCTTCGATCGGCACGTTCGGGTCGAGGCGAGCAGGGCGGTAGATATCGATGTGATCGACGCCGAGGCGCTGCAGCGAATAGGCGACGAAATTGCGGATCGCTGCCGGCCGGGCGTCGTAGCCGAGCCATGCGCCGGCGGGATCGCGCAGCGCGCCGAACTTGACGCTCAGCAGGAAATCGTCCCGCTTCACCCCCTTGATCGCTTCGCCGATCAACATCTCATTGTGGCCCATGCCGTAGAAATCACCGGTATCGAGCAGGTTGATCCCGGCATCGAGCGCGGCATGGATGGTGGCGATGCTTTCGGTGCGATCGGACGGCCCATACATGCCAGACATGCCCATGCAGCCGAGGCCAAGCGTGGATACCTGCGGTCCGGTTCTTCCCAGTTGATGTTTTTCCATCGTTACTCTCCTTGGTCGAAGGTGCGCCCTCTTTTCCAAAGGCCTCTGTGATGATGTTTTACTCCGCTGCTCTCTGTGCGATAATCCCGGTAAATCGAAACGGGTCGTTTGGAATTTCGCACAATGGATGACTTGCCACTGGCAGACCTGGTTGCCTTTACTGCGGTTGCCCGCGAACGCAGCTTTCGCGAAGCGGCACGCAAGCGCGGCGTTTCCGCCTCGTCATTAAGCGAAGCGGTTCGGCGGCTGGAGGAACGGCTGACGGTCCGTCTGCTCAATCGCACGACCCGAAGCGTGACGCCGACGGAAGCTGGGGAGCGGCTGATGGAGCGGCTGACGCCCGCTATGAGCGAGATCTCTGTGGCGCTTGACGATATCAACAGCTTTCGTGACAGCGTCGGCGGGACTTTGCGGCTGAATGTGCCACTTGTCGCTGCCATGGTCGTCATGCCCGACATCATCAGCCGCTTTCTGAAGGAGTATCCGGCGATATCAGTCGAAATCGTCGCCGAGGACAGTTTCATCGATGTCGTGGCGGCCGGCTACGATGCCGGGATTCGCTATGACGAGCGGCTGGAAAAGGACATGATCGCCGTGCCGATCGGGCCGCGGCAACAGCATTATATCACGGCTGCCGCGCCGGCCTATCTGGCTGCAAACGGCACGCCACAACATCCGCGCGATATACTCGAGCATCGCTGTATTCGTCATCGCTTCCTAAGCGGATCCGTGGTGCCTTGGGAGTTCGAAAGGAACGGCGAGACGATCTTCATTACGCCACCGATGGTGGTTGCGACGAATTCGATCGAGATAGAGCGCAGCGCTGCGGCGGCTGGATTGGGCATCATCAGAACATTCAAGGAATTCCTCGCGCCACAGATTGCCAGCGGAGAATTGGTGCCGATTTTGGAAGAATGGGACACGGCTTTTTCCGGCCCGTTTCTCTATTATGCCAGCAGACGCCATATGCCGGCACCGCTTAGAGCCTTCGTCGACTTTCTCAATCGAGAACAGCGGCGCGGTCGCGACAGATAGTCGCTTTTGTGCCAAGGATCAAAAAAAGCGTTCGATAAATCAATAGGATTGAAGCGTTCACGTATTGTTTCCGCCAAAATCTTTATGTATGGGGAACGCACCGGTTTTTCGTTCACGTTCTGTCTCTTTCATCGAGGCGGAGCCGCCAGAAGGCATCTCCATGATCGATCAGAAATTCGCCCGTCGAGGCCTGTTCCTCGTCTTCCTTATCCTCTTTCTCGACGTCATCGGTATCGCGATCATCATGCCGGTGATGCCGAAATATCTTGAGGAGTTGACGGGTGCCTCGGTCAGCACGGCGGCGACCGAGGGCGGCTGGCTGTTGCTGGCCTATGCCGGCATGCAGTTTCTGTTTTCACCCTTGATCGGCAATCTGAGCGATCGCTATGGCCGTCGGCCGCTGCTATTGGCCTCCGTGCTGACCTTCGCGATCGACAATTTCATCTGTGCGATTGCCGGCTCATACTGGATGCTGTTTGTCGGCCGCATCCTCGCCGGCATCAGCGGCGCAAGCTTCTCGACCTGCTCCGCCTATATCGCCGATATCAGCAATGATGAGAACCGTGCGAAGAATTTCGGCCTGATCGGCATGGCTTTCGGTGTCGGCTTCGTGCTTGGCCCCGTCATCGGGGGCTTTCTGGGCGAGTTCGGTCCCCGCGTGCCCTTCTATGGCGCGGCGGCTCTCGCGTTCCTAAATTTCGTCGGCGCCTATTTCCTGCTGCCGGAAACGCTCGACGCGAAACACCGCCGGCCCTTCGAGATCACGCGCGCCAATCCGTTCGGCGCGCTGAAGCACATGCGCCGCTACCAAGGTATCGGCTGGGTCTGTGTCGTGATGTTCCTGAACTGGCTGGCGCATGGCGTTTACCCGGCGGTCTGGGCTTTCGTCACCTCCTATCGCTATGACTGGAGCGAGGGGCAGATCGGCTTCTCGCTCGCTGTCTATGGGATAGGTGCCGCCGTCGCCATGGGTCTCGTATTGCCACGGCTGGTGCCTGTGCTCGGCGAGTGGAAGACCGCAGTGCTCGGAATGGTGTTTTCCGGTCTCGGCCTGATCGGCTACGCCTTTTCATGGCAAGGTTGGATGGTTTACGCAGTTATCGTCCTGACTGTTATTGAAAATGTCGCGGACGCGCCGCTTCGTTCCATTGCAGCCAGCAAGGTTCCGCCTTCCGCACAAGGCGAATTGCAGGGAGTGCTCGGCAGCCTGACGAGTATAACCGCCATCATTGGGCCGGTGCTGTTTCCGTATCTGTTCCAGTATTATACCGCGCCAACCGCACCCGTCGTTTTTGCTGGTGCGCCCTTCATCATGAGCGCAATCCTGGTGGTCGCCGGCCTTGTCGTGCTCGTGGCGAAGGTCCGCAAGACCGAGCCGAAAGCGGTATCCCAATCGCAGGCGGGCGAAGCGGCCTAAAATATCATCAGATATTTTGATGTTCTGATGAATTCTTTAGCATTATCGACTTGTCTGCTGGCTTTTTAACCTAGGTTGCGTTAATGCGGCAGGCTCGCGCACCCTTGGGTAGGACGGTTTGCGCGACTCTAAAGATCGAGTCTTCGCTATGGATATGCCGGCACCTGTGCGCCCTTACGCGCATGACAATGATAATTCGTGGTCTGCACATGTGCGCGCAACGCTTGCGCTGGGCATTCCGCTGATCGGTGCGCAATTGGCGCAGCTCGGGATTAACACCACTGACGTCATGATCGTGGGCCGGCTCGGTGCCGAACAACTGGCTGCAATGGTGCTTTCCGCGCAGTTTCTGTTCACGATCCTGGTTTTCGGTTCGGGTTTTTCCATCGCAGTCATGCCGCTGGTGGCGCAGGCCTATGGTAGAGGCGACGTTACCTCGGTGCGCCGTGCGCTGCGCATGGGCCTCTGGGTCGTAACGGCCTATTGGCTGTTGGCGCAGCCGGCTTTCTTCTATTCCGAGGAGATTTTGCTCGCGGCGGGGCAGAAGCCCGATGTCGCGAAATTGGCGAGCGGCTATATCGACATCGGCCACTTTGCCGTGTTGCCGGGGCTGCTCTACAATGTCATCCGGGCGCTGGTGAGCGCCATCGGCCGCGCCGGCATTATCCTCAAAGTGACTATCGCCATGTTGGTGATGAATGCCGTGCTTGCCTATATCCTGGTGCTAGGCCATTTCGGCCTGCCGGCGATGGGCCTGCATGGTGCGGCCATTGTCTCGGTCGCCGTGCAGACCGCCGGTTTGCTGTTCATCGTTGGTTACGTGCAAGCCCACCAGGAAACGCGGCGCTACGAGATCTTTGTGCGATTCTGGCGGCCCGACTGGCATGCTTTATGGGATGTCATCCGGCTTGGTTTCCCAATCGGCGTAACGGTTCTCGCTGAGGTCAGCCTATTCACGGCAGCATCGCTGCTGATGGGCCAGATCGGCACCGTCGAGCTTGCTGCGCATGGCATCGCTTTGCAGTGGGCGTCCATCGCCTTCATGATTCCGCTGGGCCTCAGCCAGGCGGCGACCGTGCGCGTCGGCGTCGCCCACGGGCAGGGCGATCATTTCGGCCTGAAGCGCGCCGCCATCGTCGCGCTCATCCTTTCGAGCTGCATCGCGCTTTGCGGCAGCATACTGTTTGCGACTATACCCTCCTGGCTGGCAAGCTGGTTCCTTGACGTTCATTCGGCCGAGGCGCCTGAGGTCCTTGCCTTTGCCGCACCGCTGATCGTCGTGGCCGGCTTCTTCCAGCTTGTCGATGGGCTGCAGGCGATTGCGAGCGGTCTGCTGCGCGGGCTGAAGGACGCACGCGTGCCGATGATCCTGGCGCTGATCGCTTATTGGCCAATCGGCTTCTTCCTCGCCTGGTTGCTGGCGTTTCCGCTGAATTTCGGCGGTATCGGCATCTGGTTTGGGTTCCTGCTCGGCCTTGCCTCCGCAGCGGCGATGCTTTGCGCGCGCTTCTACATTCTCGTGCGGACGGAGAAGGCTGCCGCCGCTTGATAGCGAGAGTCATCCCCGTCCTGCGAGACTGCTGACAAAAATTGACAGTATGATCGTCTATATCTGTCTCATACCAGAGACGGGAGACGACCATGAATTTCAAGGCAAGCAATCCTAGTGATGCCGCGCTTTTCCCGCGGGACGATCAGATCAATCGGGGGGCGGCCGTACGCCTCCTGCCACACGCCAACACGTCGTCCCGGCGTCCGGAGCCGGAGCAGAAGTCCTACTGGCTGGCCGTGGCCAGTGCCGAGCATGTACGCATTGGGCGTGAACATGGCTTCATGCAGGTGAACCACGGCAAGCGAGCCCCCTTGAAGCGTATCAAGCCGGGCGATGGCATCGTCTACTACTCTCCTTCAGTGAAGATGGGCGAGAGGGACGGCTTTCAGTGCTTCACCGCCATCGGTTTTGTCCGTGAGGGTGAGCCTTACCTGGCCGAGATGGGTTGCGGAAAAGCCTATCGTAAGGATGTGGACTGGCTTGATGCGCCCGAACAGCCGCTCCGTCCTCTCCTGGGCTGGCTTGATTTCACCCAGGACAAGAATTGGGGCTACAAGCTGAGATTCGGTCTCGTTGAATTCGGGCAGTCGGATTTCGAGTTCCTCGAAGAAATCCTGATGAGCGAGCTCGAAGTGGTCAAGCAGCGCCGCCTGCAAGCCTGAGCTTCGGCAAGCATGAACATATGTGCCGAGAGACCTCCCAAGTTGACACACAAAAAGAAAGCCTCGGATTGGCACCAATCCGAGGCTTTCTCATGCGATTAGATGGTCGGCTTTATCAGGCGCGCTCCGCCAGGGCTTCTTCACCCTTCTTTTCGCGCACTAGGTTGATGAAGCGGCGGAAGAGATAGTGGCTGTCCTGTGGGCCGGGCGATGCTTCCGGGTGATGCTGCACGGAGAAGACCGGCTTGCCGGAAACGCGAAGACCGCAATTGCTGCCATCGAACAGCGAAATATGAGTCTCCTCAACGCCTTCAGGCAGCGACTTCGAGTCGACTGCGAAGCCGTGGTTCATCGAGACGATCTCGACCTTGCCGGTCGTATGGTCCTTGACCGGATGGTTGGCACCGTGATGGCCCTGATGCATCTTTGCAGTCTTGGCTCCGAGGGCGAGGCCAAGCATCTGATGGCCGAGGCAGATACCGAAGAGCGGGATTTCGGTCTTCAGCAGATCCTTGATGACGGGCACGGCATATTCGCCGGTCGCTGCCGGGTCACCGGGGCCGTTCGAGAGAAAGATGCCATCCGGCTTGAGATCGAGGACGTCATTCGTCGAAGCCGTTGCCGGCAGGACGGTGACCTTGCAATCGAGGCCGGCGAAGAGGCGCAGGATGTTGCGCTTGACGCCGTAGTCCAGGCAGACGACATGGTACTTGGCGTCATCGGCGCCGAGTTCGCCATAGCCTTCGTTCCAGACCCAGGGTGTCTGCGACCATTGCGAGGACTGGCCGGAAGAGGCGACCTTGGCGAGATCAAGACCTTCAAGTCCGCTCCAGGCCTTGGCGTCCGCCTTCAGCTGCTCGATGTCGAATACGCCGTTCGGATCGTGAGCGATTACGCCATTCGGCATGCCGTTCTCGCGGATCCAGGCGGTCAGCGCACGCGTGTCGATGCCGCAGAGACCGATGATGCCGCGCGCCTTCAGCCACTGGTCGAGGTGCTTGGCGGCGCGGTAGTTCGAGGGGTCGGTGATATCGGCCTTGAAGATCACGCCGACGGCACCGTGGCGGGCGGCGGGCGTCAGGTCTTCGATGTCTTCATCGTTGGTGCCGACATTGCCGATATGGGGGAAGGTGAAGGTGACGATCTGGCCGAGATAAGAGGGGTCGGTCAGGATCTCTTCATAACCCGTGAGCGCCGTGTTGAAGCAGACTTCGGCCTGGACCTTGCCGGTCGCGCCGATACCCTTGCCTTCGATCACAGTGCCATCCGCGAGAACGAGGAGGGCAGTCGGCTTTTCAGTGGTCCATGGGGCTGTGGCGGTCATAGTCGTCATCCCGTTTCCGGCGTCGGGCGCGGCCTTGAAGAGACCGGCGGTTCCGCCATGTTTGTAGCAAGGTGCAGCCGTCGACAGAGGTCGCGGCTTGAGATCTTCCTATCGATCTTATGTGCAGGTGATGGACATAGCTAAACAAGGCGAGCCGGTCAATGCGCGCTTTTGCTTTCCCGTCAAGGAATTCGGGCTCTCGGGCGCAATTGCGTTGATCGACACTGTTGGTTTAAGAGACAGCAACATGACATAAGTGGCCGGGACGATCGTCGCCGGCCTGCTTCAAGGAGTTAAAGACATGATCCGCGAAACCCTTTCCAACGCCCAGAAAGATGCCATGAAGGCCAAGGACACGGCGAGGCTTTCGACCGTCCGTCTCATCCTTGCAGCCATCAAGGACAAGGACATCGCCAATCGCGGTCTCGGCAAGGAACAGGCGAGCGAAGACGAGATTCTGCAGCTGCTCGCCAAGATGATCAAACAGCGCGAGGAATCGGTGAAGATCTACATCGAGGGCGGCCGTCCCGAGCTGGCAGACAAGGAGCGCGAGGAAATCGCGGTCATCCAGGGTTTCATGCCGGAGCAGCTTTCCGAAGATAAGGTCCGCGAGATCTGCGTTGCGGTTGTCGCGGAACTTGGCGCGCAGGGCCTGAAGGATATGGGCAAGTGCGTGGCCGCCCTGCGCGAGCGCTATGCCGGTCAGATGGATTTTGCCAAGGCTTCGGCTATCTTGAAGGAGCTGCTGAAGTAAAATTCTGTTTCGCGCTCGGCATGCGGATTGGCCGCGTGCCGAGGGTGTTTTGCCAGGCGGCGTCTATGATGGCGAGTTTCCCCGCCTGATAGTTGCAATACTCCTCGATGAAGGCGCTTGAGAGCCAAAGCTGGCTTCGCCCCGGCGATCCTGTCCACCCCACGCTTTGCATCTTTATGGCCTTGTTCATGAGACGCTTTGCGTTTGTTCTGGAGATGAGAAACCGGTTGCAGATATCGGTAAAGGCCACCGGACCGATAATCGCTTTCTTAGTCGCGGTGTTGATCGTCCCGATGCGGGAGATCAGATAATCCATGATGATGCCGCCCGAGTTTGCCCAGGTAAACAGGTCGAAGGTTTCTCCCGGATTGCGCAGCTCGTCGCTTTCAATGATGCCAACCGAGATCGTGGGCTGTAGCAGGGCAATGAGTTCCGGTCTTTTGCTAAATGAGACATTACGCTTGCCGCCATCCAACCGATCCAGGACGGAAAGATGGATGCTCAGCCATAGCGCAAGCTGCTTTGCGGCCTCTTCCGTTGGCTGCATCGGCCGAGCGCGCCGATCATTGGCTACGGGCAGGTAGCGCAGGAAACCGAGAGCAAGCATCTCCTGAATAAAGCTGAGCGCGGTGTTGTGGCTGGCGATTTCGTGCTCGACAATATAGTTGGCGAAACGATTGGCATGGATGCCGGGCGGTTCCCCGTCAATGCCGCCACAATAGAGGGCGAAGCCGGCAAGCGCCATCAGCCAGCGCTGCTGTGAAGCAAAGACGGAGCATACGCGCTGATTCCGATCATAAGTGGATATAATCTCTCGTGTATAATCGAGGATTTCTGGGAAAAAATTCGGGTTTTTTGTAAGTTCCTTTGTAGACAAAGACATGCAATCGTCTCCGATCAACTGAACTAAGTTTCAAATTGTCTGACGAGATAATTAATAAGATCGCATATACGTAGATAATAAAGGATATCGATCGATAGCGTTGCGTCAAGATATTCGCGGCGAGGAACCAAAGATGTTCCGCAGCATGTGCTCAATAATCGTGCTGTCGCGAAATGGAGATGGCCAAAATTAGAGAAGGCAGGAGCTGGGGGAGCTCCTGCCTTCTTGCGCTTTGCTGACATTTGATGACGCAGGGTGGGGCCCAAAAATCAAACGTCTTTTGCAAAGGCACTCAGGTGGGGCGGCGCCGGGGGTAGGGATGGTGCCCCACCTGAGTATCTGCTGAACTTATCGGAGAATCCTGATCTGCTGGGGCAAAGCCAATGCCTGCGGCGGCAGTTCGGACATTTGAATCTTTACGCCTGCTGAAAGGGCAGGGACTTTCATATCCGCCGGCAGCTGATATCCTGCACCGGCATAGAGCACGTTCTTGTCGCTGGCGCTGCCGGTCATCGTGGCCGAGCTATAAGTAGCTGTGGCAAAGATGGCTGCTGCTGCCAAGGGTACGATAAGAACGCGCATTTTTCTCTCCTAAACTGAAAGCCCGTACCTGTTGGCCTTCGGTTCGTCAGGGCGTCTCGGCATGTCGCGTCGCGAAGAAGTCCTTCGCCGGCTTGTCTCGCCCTGTGAGAAGGACGCTATTGCGACGCACACCAACAATCAAATTACAAAAAAATAATGTTTGGCTTACGAACCATGCCGCAAATGTGCCTTCAAGGAGTGTCGCCCGGGCGCGATTGCTTTGCAGCCATTGATTGTTCATGGCGTCGCCCTTGTTCGCATTTGTCGACCATAGGCTGTGCAAGCCTTTGCTTTTTCGCAGATTTTTGCGGACGAAATAGTTACTCCTATGGACATAATCCTACCAGTTCCGGTCACGGTGAAGCGGTTTTTGGGCGTATCGGGCCTGTCAAACGCGGCCGTGGATTTCGAGGCGAATGCGAATAAATGTGCCGCCGTGTTCACGGAGTTGTGATCGAGGGGCGAAAATGTAATCGCCGGCAAAGGGCTGTGAATAGCGTGGGAGGCGGTCGGGTGGTCGTGGCAATGCCCCGTATTCCTGTTTATATGGAGCGAGCCAGAGGTAGCCATGCGATTTTCTAATACGTTTCTCGATGAGATTCGCGACCGCGTCTTGATTTCAGACGTGATCGGTCGTCGCGTGACGTGGGATCGGCGCAAGACCAATGTGCCGCGCGGCGATTACTGGGCCTGCTGCCCCTTTCATGGCGAGAAATCGCCGAGCTTCCACTGTGAGGATCGCAAAGGGCGCTATCACTGCTTCGGCTGTGGTGTCACAGGCGACCATTTCCGCTTTCTGACCGAATTGGAGGGCTTGAGCTTTCCGGAGGCCGTGCAGCAGATCGCCGACATGGCAGGCGTTCCGATGCCCGTTGCCGATCCGATGGAGGCGAAAAGGGAGAAGGAACGCACGTCGCTGCTCGACGTCATGGAAATGGCGACCCAGTTTTTCCAAGACCAGCTGCAGACAGCCAATGGAGCGCGAGCGAGGGCCTATCTGAGAGACCGCGGCCTCAGCGGCCGCACGATCGAGACCTTCCGTTTGGGATATTCGCCCGATAGCCGCAACGCCCTGAAAGAGCATCTTGCCAGCAAGGGTGTGCTGAAGGAGCAGATGGAGGCCTGTGGCCTCGTCGTGCATGAGAACGTGCCGGTCTCCTATGACCGCTTCCGCGACCGCATCATGTTTCCGATCCTGTCCTCGCGCGAGAAGGTGATTGCCTTTGGTGGCCGCGCCATGTCGCCGGATGCGCCGGCGAAGTATCTGAATTCCAACGAGACCGAGCTCTTCCACAAGGGCAATGTGCTCTACAATTTCACCCGCGCCCGCCGCGCTGCGCAGGGCGGCGATGGCGCGGGGACCATTATCGCGGTCGAAGGTTATATGGATGTCATCGCGCTGCATCAGGCCGGCGTCGAGAATGCCGTTGCGCCGCTCGGCACGGCTCTGACGGAGAGCCAGCTCGATCTCCTCTGGAAGATGACGCCGGAGCCGGTGCTCTGCTTCGATGGCGATGGCGCCGGCATCCGCGCCGCCAATCGTGCCGCCGATCTGGCGCTGCCTCACATCAAACCGAACCGCACCGTACGCTTTGCCTTGCTGCCCGATGGCAAGGACCCTGACGATCTCGTGCGGCAGGATGGGCGCGCGCCGTTCGACAAGGTGCTGGCGCAGGCAAAGCCTCTTGCCGACCTCATCTGGACGAGAGAGGCCGGCAGCGGGGCCTTCGAGACGCCTGAGGCGCGGGCGGAGCTGGAAGCACGGTTGCGGCGCATCGTGTCTGTCATCGGCGACGAAGATGTGCGGCGCCATTATCAGCAAAATATGCGCGAGCGGCTGAACGGGCTGTTCCAGCCGCAGTTCCAGCGGGGCGGCCAGCAGGGGCGTGGTTTTTCTCGCGACGGTAATAGCCGCAACTTTGCAGGTCGTGGCGGACAGGCACGTACCGGGGCTGCGGTGGCGACGACCGCATCCGATCGCTTGCAGCGTTCGGCCATGATCAAGGGACATCAGGATATTCCGAGCCTTCGCGAAAGCGTGCTCGCTTTGACCATCGTCAATCATCCGGCACTGCTACAGGACGAATATGACGAGATCGCCGCGATCGATTATGACAGCCGCGAACTGCAGCGGCTCTGGTCTGCGGTCCTCGGGGCTGCTGCAACTCTGGTTGGGCCTCAGCTCGTGCGCGAGCGATTGCTCGAGCAATTGGAAGAACAGGATTTCGGCGCCCTGCTGAAAAGCTTGGAACAGCAGATTCGCAATGCCCGCCTGTGGACTGCCACCGAGGCCGCCGCCATGGAGGATGCGCGCGAGGGCTATCGCCAAGCACTTGCGCTCCACAAGCGCTCGAAAGCATTGCGCTGGCACAAGATCGAGCTGGAAGGCGCTATTGCCGAGGCGACGGAAGAAGGCGACGGTGAAGCGATCGAGCCGTTGATTCGCGCCTTGCAGGAAGTACAGCTCGAGGCGCTGCGTCTGGAAAATCAGGAAGCGATCATCGATGGCTTCGGCGTGCTCTCCGGTCGCGTTAAAGGTGCCGCTGGAAAATAGGGAATAGATGCCTCAGCCTGAACGACAAGAGCCGCGATTTTCCGTAGACGACGCATTGTTTGGTGAGGGCACACGTGCGCCGGCGCCGCTCGATGTGCTGAAACGTGTCTATGGCTATTCCGCCTTTCGCGGTAAGCAGCAGCAGGTGATCGAGCATGTCGTCTCCGGCGGCGACGCGGTCGTGCTGTTTCCGACCGGTGCCGGCAAGTCGCTGTGCTTCCAGATTCCCGCGCTTTGCCGCGATGGTATCGGCATCGTCGTCTCGCCGCTGATCGCGCTGATGCGGGATCAGGTAGAGGCGATGAAGCAGCTCGACATTCGTGCCGCCGCCCTGAATTCGTCCCTGTCGCGCGAGGAAGCGAGCGATGTCTATCGCGCCATTTCCACAGGCAAGCTCGATCTGCTCTATGTAACCCCGGAACGCATCGTAACTGAGGGCTTCTGCCAGATGCTCGGCCGGGCCAAGATCGCGCTTTTTGCGATCGACGAGGCGCATTGCGTCTCCCAATGGGGCCATGACTTCCGACCGGAATATCGCGATCTCGGCAGGCTTGCGGAGCTTTTTCCCGGCGTGCCGCGGATCGCGCTAACGGCAACGGCCGATCCGCATACGCGCGAAGATATCATTGAACGGCTGGCGCTCGACGATGCCAAGGTCTTCACCACCAGCTTCGACCGACCGAACATCACCTATGAGATTGTCGAGCGCGACCAGCCGCGCCAGCAATTGCTGCGTTTTCTCGAGGGCCATCGGGGCGATAGCGGCATCGTCTATTGCCTCTCCCGTGCCAAGGTCGAGGACACGGCGGAGTGGCTGAATGGGCAGGGCATCCGCGCGCTTCCCTATCATGCCGGCATGGATCGAGCGCTTCGCGATGCCAATCAGGATGCCTTCTTGAAAGAGGAGGACCTGTGCCTCGTGGCGACGGTTGCCTTCGGTATGGGCATCGACAAGCCGAACGTGCGTTATGTCGCCCATCTCGATCTGCCGGGATCGGTGGAGGCCTATTACCAGGAGACTGGCCGCGCCGGGCGCGATGGGCTGCCCTCCAATGTCTGGATGGCTTATGGCATGGCCGATGTCATCCAGCGCGGGCGGATGATCGACGAAGGCGGCGCGTCCGAGGAAATCAAGCGGGTAGAACGGGCAAAGCTCAATGCGCTGCTCGCGATCTGCGAGACGGCCGGCTGCCGGCGGCAGTCGATCCTTTCGCATTTCGGCGAGGCACATGGCGGCGGCTGCGGCAATTGCGATACCTGCCGGAAGCCTGTGGAGACCTGGGACGGAACGGAAGCTGCCATCAAGGCGCTTGCCGCCGTCTATCGCACCGGCGAGCGTTTCGGCACCGGCCATGTCATCGATGTGCTGATGGGAACGGTCAATGAGAAGACCGAGCGTTTCGGCCACATCGATATGCCGGTTTTCGGCGCAGGCAAGGATATTCCCTCTCGCATCTGGCAATCGATCTTCCGGCAATTATTGGCGAACGGCTTTATCAGCATCGACCACACGGCCTTCGGTGCCATGAAGCTCCAGGAACAGGCGAGGGCCGTCTTCAAGCGCGAGCGGCAGGTGTTTTTCCGCAAGGATCGACCCGAAACGGGTCGTCGCGGCAAGAAGGCGGGACGACCGGAGAAGCAGGCACACGGGCTTTCCGGCAAGGCACAGGCACTGTTCGATGCGCTGCGGGCCGAGCGCACCCGGATCGCCAAGGAGTTGAGCGTGCCGCCTTACGTCGTTTTTCCGGATACGACGCTGATCGCCTTTGCGACAGAACGGCCCAGGAATCACCGAGATCTTCTAGGGATATCGGGGGTCGGGCAATCGAAGCTGGACCGCTATGGAGACGCGTTCCTTGCCGTGATTTCGGAGTTCGCCAATCGGTGACGTGTTGATGCCATTATCGAAGCCTGCCTGCCGACACGCTACATGCGCACCGTCATTCCGCCATCGACGGTCAGGACGTGGCCGTTAACGAAAGAAGCGGCATCGCTGGCGAGGAAAAGTGCTGCGCCCGCAATCTCGTCGGGACGTCCCCAGCGCTGAACGGGGATGCGTTGGCGCACGATGGGGATCAGGTCTTCGTTCGCGACCATGGCGGCGTTGGTTTCCGTTGAGAACCAGCCTGGCGCGATGGCGTTGCTTGTGATGCCGTGAGGGCCAAATTCCACAGCCATGCTGCGCATTAGACCTGTCAGACCCTGCTTGGCGGCGGGATAGACGCAGTCACCCGGCATGACGACCTGTCCGCTGATCGAAGTGACCGAGATCAGCCGCCCGTGATTATTTCGTTTCATCAGGCGCGCGGCGTCGCGGGAGAGCATGATCGAGGCGGCGAGATCCGTGTTGAGCAGGGCGAGGATCGCCTCGTCGTCGAAGTCGGCCAGCGGGCGCCTGTCGCGGGCACCGACGTTGTTGATCAGTATGTCGAGCCGGCCGTGATTTTTCTCGACGTTGTTTATTGCTGCGTGCTGAGCGTCGCGATCGGAAATGTCGAAGGCGGCGGTTTCGGCGGAGCCACCTCTCGCCTGGATGATCCCGATCGCCGTATCCAACGTCGCCGCGGTCCGCCCATTGATTATGACGTGTGCGCCGGCATCAGCGAGAGCCTTCGCCATTTCGAATCCGAGCCCGCGTCCGCCTCCCGTGATGAGGGCAACCCGTCCTGCGAGGGAGAATCTATGGAATATGCTCATGGCTCTCCCTTATTTTCAGAGTAACGCAATCTGTTGCAAAATATTGGACTGAGTCAAGTAATTTTTGCGATAACCAGCAATGAGGCCTGGCTGGAAAGTTGCGTGATTTCCCTCTGCTTCGACAGATCCTGTCGAAACCGTCGCCTATCGCGCGGACGTCACAGCGTTGCGCATTTTTGCCGCTGTCGGATGCAGCAACAGGCCGGATCCTATGTTATTCCTTGATTAATTAGGCCCTTTGACCAGCATCGGAATGCGACCATGACTTCAGCGTTCATATCCCATTTGCGCAACGAACTTCTCGGCCTGAAAGAAGCCGGCCTCTATAAGGCCGAGCGCGTCATCACCTCCAAGCAGGCTGGCGAAATCGCTGTGCTTGGCGGCGCGCGCGTCCTCAATTTCTGTGCCAACAACTATCTCGGTCTCGCTGACAACGAGGAGCTTGCCGAGGCCGCGAAGACGGCGCTCGATCGCTATGGCTACGGCATGGCCTCGGTGCGCTTCATCTGCGGCACGCAGGAAGAGCACAAGCAGCTCGAGGCGCGGATTTCGGCTTTCCTCGGCATGGAGGCGACGATCCTCTATTCGTCCTGCTTCGATGCCAATGGCGGGTTGTTCGAGACGCTGCTGTCGGAAGAGGATGCCATTATCTCGGATGCCCTTAATCATGCCTCCATCATCGATGGCGTGCGGCTCTCCAAGGCAAAGCGCTTCCGCTATGCCAACAATGACATGGCGGCTTTGGAAGAAGAGCTGAAGAAAGCGGAAGGCAGCCGCTTCAAGCTGATCGCGACCGACGGCGTCTTCTCGATGGACGGCATCATCGCCAACCTTGGCGGCGTCTGCGATCTGGCGGAAAAATATGGTGCGATGGTCATGGTCGATGACAGCCATGCGGTCGGCTTCGTCGGCGAGCATGGCCGGGGATCGGCCGAATATTGCGGCGTCGAAGGCCGTATCGATATCATCACCGGCACGCTCGGCAAGGCGCTCGGCGGTGCCTCGGGTGGCTATACGTCGGCGAGAGGCGAGATCGTCGAATGGCTTCGGCAGCGCTCGCGTCCATATCTGTTCTCGAACACCTTGGCACCCGTCATCGCGGCTGCCTCCTTGAAGGTCTTCGATCTGATCGAAAATGGCGCGGACCTGCGTGCACGCCTTCAAGGCAATGCCGAACTCTTCCGCCGTGAGATGACCAAGCTCGGCTTCACGCTTGCCGGCGCCGATCACCCCATCATTCCTGTCATGCTCGGAGATGCAAAACTCGCGCAGGACATGGCGGCGCTCATGCTGCAGAAGGGCGTATACGTCATCGGCTTTTCCTTCCCCGTGGTGCCGAAGGGGCAGGCGCGCATCCGCACGCAGATGTCAGCCGCCCATTCGAAGGCCGATGTCGAAAAGGCGATTGCAGCCTTTGCCGAAGCCGGAAAAGAACTCGGAATCATTTGAATTGGTTGGAGAGAGCCGATCATGTCGAACATGATGAAAGCGTTGGTCAAATCCAGGCCGGAAGTCGGGCTGTGGATGGAGCACGTCCCAGTTCCCGAGGTTGGGCCGAACGATGTCCTGATTCGGGTCAAAAAGTCGGCTATCTGCGGCACGGATGTCCATATTTGGAACTGGGATCAATGGGCGCAAAAGACCATTCCCGTACCGATGGTCGTCGGCCATGAATTCTGCGGTGAGATCGCCGAGATTGGTTCGGCCGTGACGAAATATCATGTCGGCGAGCGCGTCTCGGGCGAAGGTCATATCGTTTGCGGCAAATGTCGTAACTGCCGGGCGGGCAGGGGCCATCTCTGCCGCAACACGCTTGGCGTAGGCGTCAATCGCCCCGGCTCCTTCGGCGAGTTCGTCTGCATTCCCGAATCCAATGTCGTGCCGATACCCGACGATATCCCGGATGAGGTTGCCGCGATCTTCGACCCCTTCGGCAACGCGGTCCACACCGCGCTTTCCTTCGATCTGGTCGGTGAAGATGTGCTGGTGACCGGCGCAGGGCCGATCGGCATCATGGGCGCGATGGTCGCCAAGCGCTCAGGCGCCCGCAAGGTCGTCATCACCGATATCAATCCCACCCGGCTGGCGCTCGCCCGCAAGGTCGGCATCGATTATGTCGTCGACGCTTCCAAGGAGAACCTTGCCGATGTGATGAAATCCATTGGCATGACCGAGGGTTTCGATGTCGGGCTGGAAATGTCAGGCGCGGCTCCCGCCTTTCGCGACATGATCGACAAGATGAACAATGGCGGCAAGATCGCCATTCTCGGCATCGCGCCGGCCGGCTTCGAGATCGACTGGAACAAGGTCATCTTCAAGATGCTGAACCTGAAGGGTATCTATGGCCGCGAGATGTTCGAGACTTGGTACAAGATGATCGCCTTCGTGCAAGGCGGTCTCGATGTATCGCCCCTCATCACCCATCGTATCGGCATCGATGATTTCCGCGATGGCTTCGAAGCAATGCGTTCAGGCAATTCCGGGAAGGTCGTGATGGACTGGAATTGATGCCATTCGGCCACACTCCCGGCCTCGGTAATACCTGCCGATGTTGGAAATATGAGGCTTTGCTCAGGATGCTCTTGTCATCGCGCGGGGACTTCCTAAATACGGGAAACAATAAATTGCTGCGTGCGAAGCCTGTGGATAAGGCTTTTTCGCGCATTTAACGGGCTTTTTTGCTGGAAAAGCTTGACGAGAACTAAAATTCTGGGAATCACCGTTTAACTTCGGAAAGAACGGTAAACTGGATCAAGCGGATCACCTAATACCATGGCCGGAAATCCAAACGCAATCCAGCTTTGCAATCCGGTGGCGGTGATCGTGGTTAATCGGGCATTAAAGGTCATTCCGTTAGGTGTTCGTCGGTGAGTCGCGGCTGGTGCAGGGCGCGCCAGCCAGTGTGATTGTTTCACCGCGTGAAAGTTTGCAGCGTCAGGGAAAGCGACGATATAAAAATGGCAACAAAGGTCAAAGAGAACGAAGAAGCTGAAGTCGAGCGCGACGGCACCTCCGACGGCCCCCTTCTCGATCTTTCCGACGACGCGGTCAAGAAGATGATCAAGGCCGCGAAGAAGCGCGGCTACGTGACGATGGACGAGCTAATGCCGTTCTGCCGTCCGAAGAAGTGACGTCCGAACAGATCGAAGACACGATGGCCATGCTTTCGGACATGGGCATCAACGTCATTGAAGACGAAGATGTCGAAGAGGCTGGCGCTGCGGCTAGTGACGACGACGATGCCGGCGGCGACGATGAAAGTGAAGGCGGCGAACTGGCCCCCTCCACCGGTTCCGCGCTTGCGACCGCGAAGAAGAAAGAGCCTACCGACCGTACGGACGACCCGGTGCGCATGTATCTGCGCGAGATGGGTTCCGTCGAGCTTCTGTCGCGTGAAGGCGAAATCGCGATTGCCAAGCGCATCGAGGCTGGCCGCGAAACCATGATCGGCGGCCTTTGTGAGAGCCCGTTGACGTTCCAGGCGCTGATCATTTGGCGCGATGAACTCAACGAGGGCACGACGCTGCTGCGCGAGATCATCGACCTCGAAACCACCTATTCCGGTCCCGAGGCCAAGGCTGCGCCGCAGTTCCAGAGCCCTGAGAAGATCGAGGCTGACCGCAAAGCAGCCGAAGAGAAGGAAAAGGCACGCCGCGGCCGCTCTCCTTCCGGTGACGACGACATCACTAATGTCGGCGGCGAAGGCCTGCCCATCGAGGAAGAGGAAGAGGACGAGGACGAATCCAACCTCTCTCTCGCCGCGATGGAAGCCGAGCTTCGCCCGCAGGTGATGACGACGCTCGACATCATCGCCGAAACCTACAAGAAGCTGCGCAAGCTGCAGGACCAGCAGGTCGAGCAGCGCCTGTCGGCTTCCGGTACGCTGTCTTCGGCGCAGGAGCGCCGCTATAAGGAGCTCAAGGATGAGCTGGTCAAGTCGGTCAAGTCTCTGTCGCTGAACCAGAACCGCATCGACGCCCTCGTCGAGCAGCTCTACGACATCAACAAGCGCCTTGTTCAGAACGAAGGCCGCCTGCTGCGCCTTGCCGAATCCTATGGCGTCAAGCGTGACAGCTTCCTGGAGCAGTATCAGGGCGCCGAGCTCGATCCGAACTGGATGAAGTCCATTGGCAATCTGGCTGCCCGTGGCTGGAAGGAATTCGCCAAGAGCGAAAACACGACCATCCGCGACATTCGCCAGGAAATTCAGAACCTTGCGACCGAAACCGGTATTTCGATCTCGGAATTCCGCCGTATCGTTCACATGGTTCAGAAGGGTGAGCGCGAAGCGCGCATTGCCAAGAAGGAAATGGTCGAAGCCAACCTGCGCCTCGTCATCTCCATCGCCAAGAAGTACACGAACCGCGGCCTGCAGTTCCTCGACCTCATTCAGGAAGGCAATATCGGCCTGATGAAGGCGGTCGATAAATTCGAATATCGCCGCGGCTACAAGTTCTCGACCTATGCCACTTGGTGGATTCGTCAGGCGATCACCCGTTCGATCGCCGACCAGGCACGCACCATTCGTATTCCGGTGCACATGATCGAAACGATCAACAAGATCGTTCGCACGTCGCGCCAGATGCTGCACGAAATCGGCCGCGAGCCGACGCCGGAAGAACTGGCCGAAAAGCTCGCCATGCCGCTTGAGAAGGTGCGCAAGGTGCTGAAGATCGCCAAGGAGCCGATCTCGCTCGAAACGCCTGTGGGTGACGAAGAAGATTCGCATCTCGGCGATTTCATCGAGGACAAGAATGCGCTTCTGCCGATCGACGCCGCCATTCAGGCGAACCTGCGTGAGACGACGACCCGCGTTCTGGCATCGCTGACGCCGCGCGAAGAGCGCGTGCTGCGCATGCGCTTCGGCATCGGCATGAACACCGACCACACGCTCGAAGAAGTCGGTCAGCAGTTCTCGGTGACGCGCGAACGTATCCGTCAGATCGAGGCGAAGGCGCTGCGCAAGCTTAAGCATCCGAGCCGCAGCCGCAAGCTCAGAAGCTTCCTCGACAGCTGAGGTCTGGCGCAAGCCGACATCGGTGTTTTATGAGATAAGGCCCGGTTCGCGAAAGCGAGCCGGGCTTTTCATTGGCACTATCAAATTTGAGGAGCCGCTTATGGCAAGCAAGCCGCAATTCATGGAGACATCCCTTCCTGTCCGACTGCGCGATCTGCTGGCCGGGTACGAATGGCGACAGGATGGGCTCGGGCGTTCCTCGGCCCATGTTTTCCGGCTTGAGGCCGATAGGCGTGCGCCGGTCTATCTCAAGACCGAGCTGGCCGATCCCTTGGGTGAGCTGGCCGGCGAGGTTGCGAGGTTGCGATGGCTCGCCTCGCAGGGTTTTGCCTGCCCTGAAATCATTGCCCACGAGACGGACGACGAACGCGAATGGCTTTTGATGAGTGCTCTTCACGGCAGCGATCTCGTCAGCGCCGAGTGGTTGCAGCCGCTCGAGCGGGTGCGGCTTTTGGCGGATGCGTTGCGGCAATTGCATGCCATCGATATCGCCGCTTGTCCCTTCGATCATCGGCTGGAGAACAGAATCGGCACGGCGAAGGCGCACTTGCTTGCCGGTCGCGTCGATGAGGATGATTTCGATGAGGCCCGGCTTGGAAGATCGGCAGAAGATCTCTTCCGCGAACTTCAGGCCAAGAGACCGTCAATGGAGGATCTTGTCGTCACCCATGGCGATGCCTGCCTTCCGAATTTCATGGCCGGCGGCCCGAAGTTCAGCGGCTATATCGATTGCGGTCGCCTCGGCGTTGCCGATCGCCACCAGGATATTGCGCTCGCCTGCGGCAGCATCGAGCACAATTTCGGAGAGGAATTGGTTGCGGAGTTTTTAAAAGCCTATGGCGATTTTCAGCCACAAGAAGAAAAGATGGCATACTATCAGCTACTGGATGAGTTCTTCTGACCGGGCATGCGACTGTCTAGGCGAAGCGCGATCACGCAGGTTTGTTTTTGCGCCATTGCGGATCGCGCAGAGGCCTGACAAGTTTGATTTCGACCGATGCCTCTTTCGCGGTGCGTGGTCGGGCACCATATGTCAGCGACCGGAAAATCTTCTGATCTGTTTGCCGATAAGGATCGAATGAATCGATGCATTGTTTTCGCCTGATTGCTTTCTCGTCGCGAGCCATCCGCTGAACGATGGAAAAGGTCGCGGAAAAACGGGATAGGGAAATAAGGCCGGGCTTTGTCCTGTCGATCCTTCTGCACGTCCTGTTTGTCGCGATTTTTTTGCTGCCGCTATTTCCCGCGCCACCCGAGGCGAAGCCCGAGCAGAGCGTCAATGTCGAGTTGGTGCCGCAGCAGGAGGAAAAGCAGGAGCTTGCGACCAAGGCGAACGAGAAGCCCGATCAGCCTCCGACGCCGACGCCGAAACCTGACGAGAAGCCGGCGGAGCAGACGGCCGAAACCCAACAGGAGCCACAGCAGCCTGAGGGAAAGAAAGCGGACGAGCAGCCGCCGAAGCAATCCGACCCTCAGGGCAAGGAGCCGGCTGAGAAGCCCGCATCCAAGCCTGACGAGGCCAAGGCTGATAGGCCGGTAGAGCAGGCGAAGTCTGAGACCAAACCTGATGATCCCAGTGCTGAGAAGTCGGTCGAAAAGGCTGAGCAGAAACCCCCTGTCGTAGACGTGCCTGTTCCAGACATGGACGGCGATCAGAAGAATCCGACCACTACACAGCAGGCCGACGCCTCGGAGCAGCGGAACGATATGCCTCCAACGCAACCAAACAATGCCGCGGCGGAGCAACAGGCAGCTGCACAAGCGCCAGCAATACAACAGGCGCAGGATGCCCAGCAGCAGGCTGATGCCAAGGACCAGACGGTTAATGCGGCTAAGCCACCGGCGAGCGATTCGACCAACACGGCCTCATCATCGGTGCCTGATGTTCTTGCGACCAACGAGCCTTCGGATTTTCAGGTGCAGCAGCGGCAGGTGGCGGCGTCCGATCTGAAACAGCGGGCGCATTCTGAGCAGGTCGAGAATGAAGCGAAAGACCTGCCGCAGATTGTCGTTCCGGCGGTAAAACCTTCTCCCTCTCAGCAAGCTTCTCAAGGTCAGACCACCTCGAGCAGTCAGAGCGATCAGACCGAGGGCGCTGCTTTGGTAACTGAAGCGCAGCCTAAATCAGACGCGACGAAGATGGCTGTCCGCGCGAAAAAGCTTTATTCAGAGGTCGAGATGGCTAGACTGTCGAAGAGCAATTATGATGCCTGGAAGAAGATGCCACGTAGAGAGCGCGTTTCGTATCTTTGTCGCAGTGAAGCTCTAGCTCAATTTGGGCATGAATTTAACGCGCCAAATTATGTCAATTCGGCATTCTCGCCTACTATGCTAAGTGACACTGGTGTCTCCGCGGACGGGTTAGCGGTTCCGACCTCGAAAGGTTGGTATAGAATTGCCTTCAGGTGCAAAGTTGACGATGCCGCTTTGAAGGTCACGGCTTTCTCATACACGAACGATGGACGTGTCCCCAGAAATCAGCTTGAGAGGCTCGGTTTGCCTGTATTTTGACGAAGCTGACAATCATGCTTTCAGGCTAGAAAATAGTTTATTCCCAACCCAATCGAAATTGGGATCATTTCATCATACAATTGCCTGTATCTCCCTGATTCAGTGTCCTCCCATCGCACTTTTCTGAAGATTCCGATGTCCTCGATTACAGCCGATTCCAGCTCTGCGGCCGCAAGCCGCTCCGCCCTGCGTGGTGTCCTTGTGGCATTCGCGTCCTATGCCGTCTTCGCCTTCAGCGATGCCTCGATCAAGATCCTGCATGGGGTGATCCCCTCCTATCAGGTCGCCTTCATCGGCGCGCTGTTCGGCTTTGCTGCCGTGCCTTTCCTGAAGAAACGGGAGGACGAGTGGCTTGATATGGTGAGGACGTCGAACCGTCCCTTGTGGCTGTTGCGTTTCGTCTGCGGCGCGACTGGCGCCATCTGCTCCGTCGTTGCCTTCACCAAGCTGCCAATGGCGGAAGCCTTCGCGCTGCTGTTTCTGCTGCCGTCCTTTGTCACCATTCTCTCGGTGATCTTTCTCAAGGAAGATGTACGCTGGCAGCGCTGGACGGCCGTGATTCTCGGATTCGTCGGTGTGCTGATCGTCCTGCGACCGGGTTTTCGCGAGCTTTCGATCGGTCATCTCTGTGCGGCGATCGGCGGTCTTGCGGCGGCGATCTCCATCGTCGTCAACCGCGCGCTCGGCTCAAAGGAGAAGCGCATCTCGCTTTATGGCGCTGGTCTTTTTGGAACGCTTATCGTCAGCGGCCTTCTCATGCTGTCCGAAGTCACCATGCCGACGCTGACGCAGTGGATATTCCTCGCGAGCTACGGCCTGCTTGGCGCGTGCGGCAGCGTCTTGCTCTTGACGGCCGCGCAGATGGCGCCCGCCAATCTGGTTGCGCCGCCGCAATATAGTCAGATGCTCTGGGCGATCGCCTTCGGCTACCTGCTGTTCAACGATAGCATCGATATGCCGATGGCCGTCGGCATCGTCCTCATCATCTTTTCCGGCTTGCTGACATTGGCGCGGGAGCGCAAGCGCGGCACACCGCTGCCGGCCGCCGTTACCGGCGATACGCAGGCGGCATTGGCGACAGCGGAGGATCACAAGGCCGCAGGAGGCGCTTAAGCCTTGTGTCCCGATTGCGGATGCGCAAAATTGCCGCTCGAATAGGATGTCATAGCTGATACAGCGAACAGGCGGAATGAGGGGCGCCAGCGATGAAGTCCGGTCAATTCAGGATATACCGCTCTCGCCTTGCCGGCATCGAGGCAGTTCGGGCCGAAACCGGCCATAGCTTCCCCAAGCATACACATGACCAGTTCGGCATCGGTGTCATCGAGGCCGGCGCGCAGAGGTCGCTGAGCGGGCGAGGGATGGTGCATGCCGAGGCCGGCGACGTCATCAGCGTCAACCCGAACGAGGTGCATGACGGCATGCCTATCGGCGAAAGCCGCGCATGGTCCATGCTCTATTTTGATCCCCGGCTGATCGGCGATCTGTTGCGCGATGTCGGCGAGGGCAGGTTCGGCGCGGTGGAATTTCCATCGCCTGTCATCCGCGGCGGCGAGATGGCCGGGCATTTCAAAACCCTGTTTTCGCTTCTGATCGAGGATGCGGCTGAGAATGTCCTCCTGCGGGATGAACTGCTTCTGTCGCTTATTGCCGATGCGATGCGCGAGGGGGCAGGCGCCTTGCGCGAAGATGCCATTCCCGCTGATATCAAAAGGGCACGGGAATTGATCGATGACGATCCCGCCGCTTCAATGACCCTTGCCGAACTGGCAGAACTATGCGGGCTGAGCCACTTCCGTTTCCTGCGTGCCTTCAGCAAGGCGACGGGACTGACGCCGCACGCCTACCTCATGCAGCGCCGCATTCACGAAGCGCGGCGGTTGATTGCGGCGGGCACGTCTCTCGCGGAAGCGGCCTTTGCCAGCGGTTTTTCCGATCAGAGCCATATGACGCGCCTCTTCGTCCGCAATTTCGGCGTTTCGCCGGGCGCCTATGCGGCAGCCACCGGCTGAAGCTTCCGCAATTTTATTCAAGACGGAAAGATGGTGCCGAGGTTTTCTGCTGCGACAAGCAGAGACCTACGAGGAGGCGTGATGTTTTTCCGACATTCGAACGAGATCTGGAGTGAGTTCCCTGAGTTGGTTCCCGGTGTGTTATCTGCCGAAGGGATCACCTCGACTGCCAATGTCGAGGGTCGGATCGCAAAATATCATGCGATCGCTACAGAGCGGTTGGCGAGACGTCCGGAAAGTGAGATGGCTGAAATACAGGCCTGGCGGCGTGGTTTCTCCAAAATGGGATTGAAGCCGACGCAATATCGCTGCGCCTCCGAAGCGCTGCTGCGCCGATTTCGCCAGGAGGGGTCGTTGCCGCGGCTGCATCCGCTCGTCGATCTCTGCAATGCCATCTCGATCGCCTTCGCGATTCCCGTTGCCGTTTTCGATATTTCGAAAGTCGCTGGCGATCTCGAAGTGCGGCATGCAAGCGGCAGCGAATCCTATTTGACCTTTTCCGGTGAGGTGGAGCATCCGGAGGCTAGGGAGGTGATCTTTGCCGATGCGGCTGGGCAGGCACATGCCCGCCGCTGGACCAATCGGCAGAGCGGCCTGTCCGCAATGCGTGACGACACACACTCGGTGCTTATCGTCGCGGAAGCGCTGCACGGTTCTGCGGCCAGCGATGTTCCCAAGCTGATCGATACGATCGCAGCGGAGCTGGCGGCGATATGGTCGATCGAGGTCAGGCAGGGTGTTCTCAGCCCGTCTTCACCGCGATTTGATCTATCGTCCGCGATGAATTTGCAGCTGCAGCAAAAACAAGATTGACAGGAGGCGCATCGAGGCAGAGCAGGGAGGTGTAGAAAATTCGATTGTTGAGAAGCAAGTCTGCGAGCGCCCCTGCCGGCAGACGAAAAGGCCCATGGATACATTGCAGACTCTGGACCGGCCAAGCGTGCTCGGTCACCCCGGCTATCGTTCATTCGCTGCGTCGCGCGTCTTTTCTTCGATAGGCTTTCAGTCTGTCACGGTTGCCATGGGCTGGATGATCTACGATCAGACCCATAGCGCCTTTTTCCTCGGTCTCGTCGGCTTCTGCCAGTTTCTGCCCATGGTCATTCTGACCTTTGTCGTCGGGCATGTCGCCGATCGCTTCGACCGCCGCCGCATCGGCCTTGCCTGCCAGCTGATCGAGGCGCTAACCGCGCTGGTTCTTGCCATGGCCGTCTGGCAGCACTGGATAGGTCCCGCCGGCATTCTGGCTGCCGTTGCCGTCATGGGCGCAGCAACCGCCTTTGAACGTCCCACGATGGCAGCACTTTTACCGAATATCGTGCCGTCTTCGTTGCTGCAGGTTGCCATTGCCACCTCCACTTCGATGATGCAGACGGCCTTCATCATCGGGCCTTCGCTGGGCGGTCTGCTTTATGGCGTCAGCCCCGTTGCTCCGTTTGCTATGTCGGCCGTGCTTTATATCATCGCGAGCGTCAACGTCATTTCGATCCGGGTCGAGCGGGAGCAACCGGCATCGCGCGAGCCGGTGACGCTGAACTCCGTTTTTGCCGGCGTTTCCTTTATCGCAAGCCGCCCGGTTATGCTGGGAACGATATCGCTCGATCTCTTCGCCGTGCTGCTTGGCGGCGCGACGGCGCTGCTGCCGATGTTCGCGCGCGATATCCTGCATGCCGGACCTTGGGGGCTCGGCCTGTTGCGTGCCGCGCCGGCAATCGGCGCGCTCGCCATGTCCATCTGGCTCGCACGCCGGCCGCTGCAGAGCGATGTCGGCAAGAAGATGCTGTTTGCCGTGCTCATCTTTGGGGTCGCCACTATCGTCTTTTCACTCTCGAGCAACATCATCCTTTCGGTCGCGGCGCTCTTCGTCGTCGGTGCCTCGGATACCGTCAGCGTCGTCGTGCGCAGCTCGCTCGTGCAGCTCCTGACGCCTGATGCCATGCGTGGTCGGGTCAATGCCGTAAATTCGCTGTTCATCGGCACGTCCAATCAGCTCGGTGAATTCGAGTCCGGCATGCTTGCCACTGCACTTGGACCTGTCCTGACCGGCATCGTCGGCGGCGTCGGAACCATCGTCGTGGTGCTCTTCTGGATGCGCCTCTTTCCAGATCTGACCAGGGTGAAGACGCTCAGAGGTTAGCGGCGTCCATCCTTGGATTGCTTTTCCGCGAGATTGATTAACCCGACGTCCCGCAGCAGATGTTGGTTTTCCTCAGGCAGCATGTCTCGCTTTCGGCCACCTTCATTGTGCGAGCGTCGTTCCGCGGCGCCTTGCCAGATCAGGAGTCGGACGACCCATGCTCTCCAGCTGTTAATATGAAGGATGTTCATCTATCTGTGACCTCGAAGTGCTTGGTCAGTAGATAGGTGCGCCTAGAATAGAGCGATGTATAATGAATCCTCAGGCTACAAAGCATGAGGGATTTTCATGGGAAAGAGGCCGTTGCCACCGCTCTCGGTGCTTCAGACATTCTGCGCCATTGCCGAGACCGGTGGCTTCGGCAGTGCCGCGGAGCGGATAGGGCAGACGCAGACCGCCGTCAGCCATCAGCTTGCACAGCTGGAAGGATGGATCGGTGGGCGCTTGTTCGACCGAGGCCGAAATGGGGCGCGGCTGACGCCGTTGGGTGCGCGCCTGCACCCAGCAATCTCAGGCGTGATCGCGGAGCTGGAGGCGGCACTGTACCAAGCGCGCGCGAGTATTTCGGTTCGCAGCGTCGCGGTCTCCGTCTCGCCGGAGTTTTCCAGCCAGTGGCTGGCGGTGCGGCTGCCGGATTTTTGCCAGCGTCATCCGAACATCGAGGTGAAGCTGGCTGTCGGCTACCAGTGCCCGGATTTTCAGCCTCGAGGTACCGATCTCGCCATCTGGCTCGGCCGTGCCGACGCGGCTTTCACCCATGAAGAGCTACTGACGGACGAGGAGTTCGTCGTCAGTTCGCCGGAACTGTCCAAACGACTGCCGCCGCGCTGGGCCATAAGGGCTGCTCCGCTTCTGCGCTATTCCGGCATGCGGCATACGATTCTCGATTGGCAGCGCTGGCACGAGCAGGTGATTGGCGAGAGCGGCGGCGAGGACGGCGTGCGTTTCGATATCGCACGGGCTGTGGAGGAGGCGCCTCTCTTCGATTCCTTTGCCGAGATGCTGGAGGCTTGCCGACAGGGCCGCGGCTTTGCTCTCGTGCGAAGCTCGCTGGTGGCACGCGATCTCGCCGAGAAAAAGCTGGTGAGATGCTTTGTCGAGGTGCAGCCGGCTGCCGTCAGCTATAGCCTGGTCTATCCGCCGAACGCCTTGCTGAACCCGGCTGCGGCCCTGTTCCGCAACTGGCTGCTCGCGCAGGTTCGTTCGCCGGACTAGTGGGAGATGGTCTGTTAATCGCGCAGCCGAATGAGACCGGCCTCAGTGGGAGCAAAACCGAGCCCTCGATAAAAGCCGCTGAGATGCGGCTCGAAATCGACATGGAGCCATTCCGCGCCACGTTCGCTGGCCAGGGTTTTCGCCCGCTCGACGAGAGCGCTTGCTATGCCTCTGCGCCGCAATTCCGGATCGACACAGGTATCGAGAATAAAGGCATGAATGCCGCCGTCCCAGGCGACATTGACGAAGCCGACCAGTCTCGTGCCAGCGAATGCGCCGACATGGGCGAGATTTCGGGAAAGGATGGGCTGGAAGTCCCGTGGGTGGGGAGTGTTCCAGGCGGTCGCCCACAGGGCATTGAGCGCCTCGTTTCCCAGATCCGGATTATCCCTGTATTCTATAGCCATTGGCATTTCCCCCGCGTGTTACTTCGGCGCATTCATTCCGACCGCTCGGAAGCGTGCGGAATATATCTGCTGCCGATGTCGGATCCGGTTGTGGTCGATCGTCCTTTGAAGGTGAACATAGAACAGAGGAGGCTGAAATGTCCTATGTCGATGGTTTCATCGTCGCTGTGCCGAAAGACAAGATCGAGGCGTACAAGGTGCTGGCGCAAAGAGCCGGGGCGGTCTGGCGTGAATATGGCGCACTCAGCTACGTCGAGGCCATAGGCGACGATGTTCCCTATGGCGAACTCACCTCCTTTCCGCGTGCCGTTCAGGCAACGGAAGACGAGGTCGTGGTGTTTTCATGGATCACCTATGAATCACGGCAAAGCCGCGATTCGATATTGGCCAAGGTCATGGCCGATCCCCGGTTGAAGGATGAGATGGAAAACATGCCCTTTGACGGCAAGCGCATGATCTATGGCGGCTTCAAGGTCGCCATCGAGCTTTAGTCCGAGCAGAGGCCGGACTTGACATCCGGCCACTGCGCCCGACCTGATGCGCATCGCTATCGTCATGTTCGGGGATACCATGCCACAAACCGTTGTCACGCTCTCGACCCATGGTCAGGGGCTCTATGAATTCACCGATCAGGTGGCGAAATTCGTCCGCTCAGTAGCGGCAGGCGGTGAGGGGCTTCTGACTGTCTTCGTGCGCCACACCTCCTGTTCCCTTCTGGTTCAGGAAAATGCCGATCCCGATGTCAAGACCGATCTCAAGGCCTTCTTCAGCCGGCTCGTGCCGCCATCCTCAGATCCGTCGATGCGCTGGATCGTGCACACGATGGAGGGGCCGGACGATATGCCGGCGCATATCAAGGCTGCGCTGATGCAGGTCTCCATCGGGATTCCGGTGATGAACGGTCGGCTGGCGCTCGGCACCTGGCAGGGGATCTATCTTTTCGAGCATCGCGACCGACCACATCGCCGCGAGATCGTGCTGCATTTTTCTGGTTGAACAGCGCGCCTTCTCTCGTCAACTGATTGTTAACCGTCGTGAATACAATCTGAACGGCCAATTCGTGTTCGGTTCAGCTTGGCTGACCTAACGTGGCCCCAATCCCAAGGGCGTTTACCAATGAGCGACCAATAAGGGGATTGCAACGATCCGCAGCAAGGATTTGAAGGAGAAACACCATGACCAATCTTTTCGCCAAGGCAGGTATTGCAGCTCTCATGGCATTCGGCGCCATGTCCGCCACCACCATGACGGCATCGGCCAACGACTTCCATCCTGGCATCCAGCAGGCTCGCTATGATCACCCGCGCGGCCGCATGTGCTCGCCCCGTCTCGCTGTTGAGAAAGCACGCGACATGGGCCTGCGCCGCGCCCGCATCGACAATATCACGCCGCGCCGCGTCGTGGTCGAAGGCTTCGGCCGCCGTGGCCCGGATCGCGTTGTGTTCGCTAATGCGCCGGGTTGCCCGTTGATCCGCCGCTGATTGCTGCGTACCGAGGTTTTCCACATCTATGTGATGAATTTGAAGCCGTCTCCAAAAGAGAGGCGGCTTTATTTTAGCTCTATGCTACTATCGGCCCTCTGGTTTCCCCTTAGCGTTCATTGTAGCTGAGTAATGGATGAATGGCTGATTCCGAGCTCATTCAGCATCTGCCTTTACCTCTCGGGCACTCGTTCAGCGCTAATCGCTGGCATGAGAGAGAGGCTTTCTGCTTCACGGAGAACACAATGAGACAAATGCTGGCAAAGTTGGGGGTCGCTGTCTGTGTCGCGGTGACTGCATTGTCGGGCACTGCGGATTTTGCCTCTGCACAAGGGGTGGATATTTATGTGAACCCGGGCCGCCATCGCCCGCCGCCGCCGGATTATGATCGTCCGCCGCCGCGTTTTGATCGGCGTGGCTGCGATCCCCGTCAGGCCGTGGATGTTGCACGCAGCTATGGTCTGCGCCGCGCCCGCGTCGTGGATGTGACGCCGCGCCGTGTCATCGTTGACGGCTTCGGTCGCCGCGGTCCGGATACGATGATGTTTGCCAATGTTCGCGGCTGCCCGCTTCTGGGCCGCTGACAAGCAAAACGGGCGCACAGAGCGCCCGTTTTTCGTTCTCTGACCTTTTCGCCTTTGGCGGGGGCCGCGGAACCGCCCTTTGCGCGATCCGATGGGATCTGAGCGAAGGGCGGTTTTGTTTTGTCTACGGCTGGATCGCGTAGGTGATGCTCACCGATGCGTTGTATTCGTTCTCGCCGGTTGCGACAGGGACGGCCTTGTCCATAGGTGCGGATGCAGCCATGGCGCGCATATAGGGCTGAGGCGGTGCAGCAACGACGCCGTCATGAATGGCGATGATACGGCCGAGTTTGACACCGGCGGCATCCGTCAGGGTCTTTGCCTTGGCGGCGGCATCGGCGACGGCCTTCTTTCGTGCGTCTTCGAGTACGGTATCCGGCTTGTCGTTGGTGAACTGGATATCGCCGCCCTGGTTGATGCCGAGCTTAACCGCCTGGTCAAGCAATCCGCCCAGCTTGGAGAGATCGCGCACGCGAACGGTCAGGCCGTTCGTTACCTGATAGCCGTTCAGAACCGGCGGCTGGTTGTGGCCGTCCTTGTCGTTCGGGTAGGTATATTGCGGCTGAATCGAAAAGCCGGAGGTCTGCAGGTCGCGTTCGGCAATGCCGCTTTCCTTCAGCGTTGCCAGCACGGCACCCATGGCCTTGTTGTTCTGATCGAGAGCGTCCTGCGCAGCCTTGGCCTGTTGAACGACCGACAGCGTCACCACAGCCATATCCGGCGCGATCGCCGCATGTCCCTCGCCGGTGACAGTGATGACGGCCTCGCGCGGCTTGCCATCTTCGGCAAAGGCAGCAGCCGCCGGCACGAAAAAAGTGGCGCTAACAAGAGCGGCAAGAGCAAAATCTCTGGTTTTCGTCAGAAGCATGGTTCGTTCCTTGGTTGATGATCCCTCAAGATGAGCTTTTGCGGATTCATTGTGAAGGTATTACGGCAGTCCCTTGTCGGAAAAGAGAAATTGGGTTAGAGCCAAGTCGGCTTCGGAGAACCATTGCTCCGGAACTGCAAGCGCAACGTCTTTTGCTGCGCCCGGGCCTGTAGCTCAATGGTTAGAGCCGGCGGCTCATAACCGCTTGGTTGGGGGTTCGAGTCCCTCCGGGCCCACCAGTCATTTTTTAACCAATTCATTTTGTTTCATTTTCGGCAACATTCCCCTCGCCAGATTCACATGGGGGGCAAGTTCGTTCGCCAACTGTTCAGAAACGATGCGAGAAGCCTTTACTCCAAGGCGAGCTCTATCAGCCCCTTGGTGTAAACTTCCGCCTGCTTAGAGTTGGTCCAACCGAATTGGCTCATCAGTTCGTAGGCAGTCGCCCCACCATTGGCGGCCATCGTTGCTGCCAACTTCCTCAGCCCGTGAGTATTTTTTCAATCCTCGCTTTTCTCGCGGCGTCCCAAAACCAATTACCAAATCCTGGAACAGAAAACGGCTTTCCATATTCCGTAACAAGAAAATGAAGATCGCCAGTCTTGGTGGCGTCGATGATGTCTACGTTCGATCTACCTCAGGGAGGGTTGCCAAGATCTACGGCTAGGAGGCTTCAGCGTTCAAAATCCTGCCTTTTTGAGACCTTCTCGATACAGGTCCTTGTGCCATCGCTCCTTCACGGGGACGAGCGATAGCCATTCATCGACGTCGAAAGCAGGATTGTTCTCGCGGACGCGACGAACGAGTGCGCGGGCTTCATCCTGATTGCCGAGCATTGCCCAGCTCGCTGCGGCAAGCCCGTCCGCTTGCCTTGGATCGATCATTCGGCCGATATAATCGAGTACGGTCTGGAACTGGTTCAGGGCATAATTCGCTCGGGCGGCGATCCAGAGATAGACATCCGGATTTATGGGATTGAGATCCATGGCCCGCTGGATTTTTTCGAGAGCCAGGCCGGGCCGGGAAAAGTGGACCAGCGTGTCAGCATGGTCGGCAATAATATCGGCGTTATGCGGACTGAGGGTCTCCGCTATTTCCAACGCTTCTACGCTGCTGTCGATAGAACCCAGAAAAAGCTTGGCGACGCCCAGCTCGCGATAGCCGTCCGACAAATCGTTGCGAACCGAGATGGCGCGTTCGGCAAAATCTTCGGCCGACTTCAGCAGTTGGTGCTCGCCGCGCGGGGTTAACCGCCATTCCTTGGAATAGGTGCGGGCAAGGGAGCCGAGGGCCGGTACAAAATCGGCGCTATGGCGCAGCGCGGCTTTCAGCTCCTTGCGGGCGTGCGTCAGGTTGGGCAGGGTAGGGCGATCGAGATATTGCAGCCCGACAAGGTATCGGTGATACGCGACAGGGCTTGGCTCAAAATATATGCGCGCCAATTCATGATGCTCGACCTTCGCGACGGAGATGCGCACGATCTCCTGCGAGATTTCGCGCTTGTAGCGCGCAAGATCCGGTTTAGCGAAGGAGAAATGCTTCGCCCACAGAATCTTGCTGCCTGGCAATGAAATGAGCTGCGTAAAGAGCGTGGGATCTTCCTTCGGCCCGATTAATCGGCTCTCCAAGACGTAATTGATGTCGTATCGGTCGAAAAGCGTGGTTTGATCGCCGCTTTGGCGTCCAATCTGAGCAGCGGAGTAGGGGGCGATCACTCTCAGGCTATGCAGTGCGCTGAAGCCCAGGATGATATCTTCGATCAGGGAGGACGCGAGCATGGTTGCCATGTCATCGGTACTGCCGCTGGCGGGCGGCAGCAATGCGAGACGTGGAATGCGCGAGATCGTCCGCAAAGGGATATCCTGTTCGGATATGGCGGTCGAATGCGGCGCAGCGGCCGATATTGATGAGCGAGAGGATGCCCGAAGGAGCGCCGGCCATGATGAGGCGAGATCCTTACGTTGCGTAAATATGCGTTTGAGTTGTTCCAGACCGCCCTCGGCATCGAAAGCCTTCAATAATATACGATGCGTTGCAATGTCCTGCGGCTCGGCTTCGAAAAGAAGGAGAGCTGCCTCCTTGATGAGTGCGACATCGCTGGTCGCTATCGGAAGCTTCACCGCCGCATCCAGTGTTTCCTTCAAGATCGCAAAGTGGCGCTTTCTTTCGCCCTCTCGCCAGTCGATGAAGGCTCTGGTCTGACAGTTGGCCCGCTCCATGAACTTTGATTGCAGGGCCTCGATCAAGCGAGCAAGGCTCTTTATCGGATCCTTGGACGTGTCTGCGCCGGCCGGGAAGATGTCGCTTTTGAGCGAGCCGGTTACCAGGTAAATATCCGTATCGTCAAAGGCCAGAAATTCGGTATTCAATTCCGATTGTCGGCTTTTGATACGAGAGACCAGCTTGCGAAGATTTGTCAGCGAATTCGCCAAGTCGCCATCGCCCCAGAGAAATCTCGCCATATTTGTTCTGCTGAAGGATTTTCTATTGTTCGCGAGCAGATAGGCAATAATCAGAAGCGCCTTCTTGGGGAAATTTATTTGATGTTCGCCGTCATCCAGAAGAGCGATTTCACCAAAAGTTCTGAGTAAAAATTTCATCGCGCCTTCTATATTGCTTCAGATATATAACCGCGGCCGCCTTTCGCGCTCCGTCTGGATAAACGGCGAAATGACAGTGGAATCGATTATATATTCCTGATGCAACGCACAAATATTTGCAAATGAACTATTCTCGAGCTTTAATTTCGAAAGTTATTGTTGCACAAAAGCTCAGTTTTCCGACATTCATTCGACGTCTGGCGAGCTCGTTTCCGATGCGGGTCCGTTAAGAAAACAGTCCTGATCGGCTAAATTCCATCTTCCCCGCAACTATTGGCGGTCGGAAAATTAGTGACCAACGCAGTGTTAGAGAGCTCCCGGCCTCCAGATACTTCCCCGCTACAGAAGTGGTAACTTCAATTAGGGTCAGGATTTTATTGCCCCTATCGGTCCATTCGCCAACAAAGCCTACGGCTTATACTTTGGTATAATGGCGGTGCACCATTGCCTGATTGACCGCTCTTCGCGGCTGTGACACTACGGCCATGTCTTCGCAACATCAGGCGAAGGCTTACGAAACCAACAGATCAAGAAACCAATGGATAGCTACCCTAGTCGCTGTCCGGTTGTGGCGTCATGCTGCATCCGGACGGTCATCGCAACAGCCTGGACCGCTGCCGGCATTTGCCGGGCGAGCGTCGGTCGGGCTTAGCCTGTCCGGCTCGCCCTTCGAATCTGCCGTTAGGCGGGCCGATGAGGTGAGCCATGAACAACATCGTTCTTTTCCGCGGACGCAGGTTCGCAACCAAGTTTTCCGCCCCGAACGCTTTTGCCGTTTCGACCGGCAGCCGTCCGGCAGAACGTTCCGTATCGCTGCAGCGTCCGCGGCTGATCGCCATTTGGCACATCAATTCCCATACCGGGAAGCTTGAGTGCTTTTGGACGACGGAAAGCGGGCCTTTCCTTGATGAGGATGGCAGCCGTCGCGCGGCCTAAACCGTTCCTTCCGAAAGAAGTACCTGTGGCGTCGCTATGCGGCGCCTACGTCGCACCCTGGCTAAAAATTCCTGTTTTCAAAGGGTTATCACATGGTTTTCCTTGCTAACGATCGACGCGGGCGTAGTGCCGTCGCTGCGTTGGCGGGTGCGCGTATCCTGCCGAATGGCTATGATCTCGCCGCATTCGCTTTCATTGCCGCTGCCGCCTATCTCGCACTTCATGGTATAGCCGAGATGCGCGCGCCGCTGGCTGGCCTGTCCACGGTACCGCTGTCGCTCGACCCGGCCTATCTGCCCGAATACGCCCTGCGCACGACTTTGCGGATGATGGCGGCCATCATCGCCTCCCTCATTTTCACCTTCGTCGTCGCGACGCTTGCCGCAAAGAGCCGCCGCGCCGAGAAGATCATCATTCCGGCCCTCGACATTCTGCAATCGGTGCCGGTGCTCGGCTTTTTGACCTTCACGGTGACCTTCTTCATGGGGCTTTTCCCCGGAAGTCAGCTCGGCGCAGAATGTGCGTCGATCTTCGCGATCTTCACCAGCCAGGCATGGAATATGGCTTTCTCCTTCTATCAGTCGCTGCGGACGGTTCCGCGTGACCTCGATGAGGTCAGCCGTGGATTTCGCCTGTCGAGCTGGCAACGTTTCTGGCGGCTGGAGGCTCCCTTTGCGGCGCCCGGTCTCGTCTGGAACACGATGATGTCGATGTCCGGCGGCTGGTTCTTCGTGGTTGCATCCGAAGCGATCACGGTGGGTAACACCACCGTGCAGCTTCCAGGTCTGGGTTCGTGGCTGGCGGTTGCGATCGACAAGCAGGATTTCACCGCCGTAGGCTGGGCTGTGCTCGCCATGGCAGTTGTCATCCTTCTTTACGATCAGCTGCTTTTTCGCCCGATTGTCGCGTGGGCAGACAAGTTCCGCTTCGAGCAGACGGCCGGGCAGCAGAAGCCGCGCTCCTGGGTCTATTCGCTGATCCGCCGCACGCGACTCCTGAAATACGTGACCACGCCTTTGGCCGCTGCATGGGGTCGGCTGATGCTCCTGCGGTTGCCACCGACGTCGCGAGCCGTCGCAAGAGAGCGCGGCGGGCAGCGAGCCGTCAGCTGGGCTATCGACATCGCCTGGTATGCGCTGATCGCCGTCATTGGTGCCTGGAGTATCGGGGATGCGGTTTCCTATCTCAGCCAGACGCTCTCCTTGGCTGATGTCTGGATTGCTTTTGCCGGTGGGTTCGTGACGCTCATTCGCGTTGTCGTTCTCATTGCAGTCGCCAGCGTCATCTGGGTTCCGATCGGCGTCTGGATCGGCTTGCGTCCAGCTGTTGCCGAGCGCGTCCAGCCTCTGGCGCAGTTCCTGGCGGCCTTTCCGGCCAACGTACTCTTTCCCGTTGCAGTGGTTGCGATCGTTGCGACGGGCGCCAGTCCGAACATCTGGCTGTCGCCGCTGATGGTCCTCGGCACGCAATGGTACATCCTGTTCAACGTGATTGCCGGCGCGAGTGCATTCCCTACCGATCTGCGGGAGGTATCCTCGGTTTACCGGCTGCGCTCGTGGACCTGGTGGCGGCGAGTGATGTTGCCGGGGATATTCCCTTACTACGTCACGGGAGCGCTGACCGCTTCCGGCGGTTCCTGGAACGCCAGCATCGTCGCTGAACTGGCGAGCTGGGGCAACACGAAACTCGAAGCCTTCGGACTTGGATCATACATCGCGAGGGCGACTGAGGCGGGCGATTTTCCGCGCGTCATCCTTGGTATCGTCGTCATGTCGATCTTCGTGACGCTCTTCAACAGAACACTCTGGCGGCCGCTTTACGTCTTCGCCGAACGCCGCATGCGCCTCGATTAATTCAAGATCGGAGAACCGAATATGGAAAACGCTGTCATCTCCAGGAAGCTCGATATTGTAAAGAATGCACCGCTGGTTCTCGCCAAGCAGGTGTGCCAGGCTTACGACAAAGGAGCTTCCGGCTCGCTCGTCGTTCTCGAAAATGTCGATCTTCAGCTCTATTCCAATGAAATCGTTGGGCTGCTCGGCCGCTCCGGTTCCGGCAAATCAACGCTGCTGCGTGCAATCGCCGGCCTGATCCGCCCGAGCAAAGGGGACATCACCTTCCAAGGCAGGCCGGTCGTCGGCCCCAACCCCGATGTTGCCGTGGTCTTCCAGAGCTTTGCGCTCTTTCCCTGGCTGACCGTCCTCCGAAACGTCGAGCTTGGCTTGGAGGCGCAAGGTGTTGCCTCTTCTGAGAGGCGCAAGCGTGCGCTCGCTGCAATCGATCTCATCGGCCTAGACGGTTTCGAAAGCGCCTATCCGAAGGAGCTGTCGGGCGGCATGCGCCAGCGCGTCGGCCTTGCGCGTGCGCTCGTCGTCCGGCCGAAGGTTTTGCTGATGGATGAACCCTTTTCTGCGCTCGACGTACTGACGGCAGAAACGCTTCGCACGGATCTGCTTGATCTGTGGTGCGAGGGCCGCATGCCGATCGAGTCGGTTCTCATGGTGACACACAATATCGAAGAAGCGGTGCTGATGTGCGACCGTATCCTGATCTTCGGGTCGAATCCCGGCCGCGTGATTGCGGAGATCCATGTGGATTTGCCGCAGCCGCGCAATCGTCTCGATCCGGCCTTCCGCATGCTCGTCGAAGACATCTACGCGCGGATGACGGTAAAGACCGATGCGCCGTCGCGCGAAGGCCTTTTCCCCGGCACGGGTATTGCCATGGCGCTCCCGCGCGTGTCGACCAACCTCATGTCCGGTCTCATCGAAACGGTCGCCGCCGAACCGTATCGCGGGCAGGCCGACCTGCCGCCGCTGGCGGCCCATCTGCATCTCGATATCGATGATCTCTTTCCGGTCGCCGAAACGCTTCAACTCCTGCGTTTTGCCGATCTGGAAGGGGGCGACATTAAGTTGACGGCACCGGGCTTGCGTTTCTTCGACAGCGACGTCGATGAACGCAAGAAACTCTTCGAACAGCACCTGGCGACCTATGTGCCGTTGGCTGCACATATTCGCCGTGTGCTCGACGAACGGCCGACTCACCGCGCACCTGCACGGCGCTTCCGCGATGAGCTGGAGGATCACATGTCCGAGGATTATGCCGACACCACCATCAAGGCCGTCACGAACTGGGCTCGCTACGCGGAATACTTCGCCTATGACGAAAACGCCGATCTGTTCACGCTGGAAAACCCGAGTTGAAACCCCGCTGGAACGAACGCGAGAGGGCGCCGCCGGTTGAGGCGGCGATCAGCTCATGGCATTCCAGGATTTGACAGGCCGCCTAGCCAAGACTTAGCGCATCAGATCCGGCGGGTCGCCAGCTTTCTCGGCACCGGAGAACGCGGTTGTTGTTTTGATGCTTCGGTTCGGGCAGTTTGCAGCTTCCGCACGCAATCTTGCGGAAGCCGTGATGCAGGGATGCTAGAGATGAGGCGCGAGTTTTTGAAATACCTCTTCGAGATGCCCTTGCTTTGGCTCGGCATTGCTGTTCTTGCCGCTCTCATTTTTATCGGCGATACGATCACCGATCTGGAGATCGCCTTTGCCGTTTTGTATGTATCCGTCATCTTGCTGGCGGTCTATTCGGGGCGGACAGGCGCTATCGCGATAGTCGGGATTGCATGTGCTGCTTTGACTGTCATCAGCTATTTCCTGACGCGTCACGGCGCTTCGCAGGCGGGCCTGATCAACAGTACACTTAGCTTAGTCGCGATCGGCGCGACCACTTATCTGGCGATCAGGATCGAAATGCTTGATGCAAGGGCGAGGCAGGCGCAATCCGAGCTTGCACGCATGTCACGTCTCATGATCGTCGGTGAGTTGGGCACATCGATAGCCCACGAAGTCAGCCAGCCGATCACCGCAATTGCCGCTAACGGCAATGCCGCGCTTCGATGGCTGTCCGCAACACCGGCCGATCACGACGAAGCCCGCCGCGCTATCGAGCGAATTGTCGCGGATGCCGGGCGAGCAGGCGATGTCATCGGTCGTGTTCGCGGGCTCGTGGCGCGCTCGTCGCCCTCTAGCGACGCGATCGATCTCGTCGAGGCTATCAATGATGTACTGGAACTCGTTCGCAGCGAGATTCGACGGAATAAAATCCTGTTCCGCGCGGAATTGGTGAGCGATCTACCATTGATGGCCGGCGACCGGGTCCAGCTGCAGCAGGTGATCCTCAATCTCGTCATGAATGCGATCGAAGCTCTGGCGGAGGTCGATGAGGAAACGCGCGAGATGCTCGTCAGCGCTGCCGCGGACGAACGAAAGGTGACCGTCAGCGTGCGCGATACCGGCAGCGGCATCCCGGCCGAAAGGCTCGACAGGATATTCGATGCCTTCTACACGACCAAGCCGAAGGGCATGGGGATGGGGCTTGCCATCAGCCGATCCATTATCGAGGCGCATGGCGGGACCATATATGCCGCGCCGAATTTTCCACGCGGAGCCGTCTTCGGTTTCACCTTGCCGCTGAGCGGAAAGGCAAAGGGGTAGGGCATGCAAGGACAGCAGCCGACCGTTTACGTGATCGACGACGATCCATCCGTGCGCGATGGGCTGGACAGCCTATTACGCTCCGTCGGCTACGATACGCGTGCCTTTGCATCGCCGCGGAATTTCCTGGCTTCTTCTCGGTCTGAGGGGCCAGCCTGCATCGTGCTCGATGTCAGGATGCCGGATGCGAGCGGTCTTGATTTTCAGGATGAGCTTGCGCGTATGGGATATGCAATCCCGATCATTTTTCTCACCGGGCACGGCGACGTGCCGATGTCCGTCAGGGCGATGAAAGCGGGGGCGGTGGAGTTTCTCTTGAAGCCGTTCCGTGAGCAGGATCTCCTGGATGCAATCAGGCAAGCGCTCGAAATCGATCGCATCCGGCTGCGCAAGCAGGCGGCGGAAGTCGATCTTCATGAGCGATTTTCGACACTCACGCCACGTGAACGCGAGGTGATGGCGCTCGTCGCACGAGGTCTCCTCAACAAGCAGATCGCTGCCGAGATCGGCCTCAGCGAAATCACCGTCAAGGTTCATCGAGGTCAGGCGATGCGCAAGATGCGGGCCGACTCCGTCGCCGACCTCATTCGGATGGCGGATAATCTCGGCCTCACGAACGATAAAGCCAGCGATACTGCGCCCGGGCTTCGTTAGTCTTGCAGCACTCGTCCCCAGTCGCGAGGATCTCATGGCTTACGAATGCGGTGTTGCCACGCGGATTAGTTCAATCCCGCGGAATCGTTGGCGTTCCCTGATGAAAGATCATCTGCCATCGCCCATCGATACGCTGCCAAATCGAACTCCGTAAAGTATGCCGCTCCGGACTGCTCTCTCCGGCCCGCCGGATGCTTCTGTAGGTGACGAGGACAGCATCTGGGGAGATCGATCTAAAGGCATAGTCGCTGGAAATAATGGGAGGAGCGGCTTCTTCCCTCTTTTCTGCAGCCAGACCGGCGATCAGGTCATCCCTATCGTCGTAAACCGTACCGGAACTGCCAAATTCAACGAAGCCTTTGGCCAGCAATTCCGCCACGACTGCCGGCGACCGTCGTATTTCCGGGAGATGTAGCTTCTGCTCCAGCAGGCGGATCTCTTCAAGCTCGTGCTGGGGAACGTTCATTGTTTCAGCGACCTCCGGTGAATATCGATGTTTGTATGTCGCGGACCTCAGTATGTCACGAGCGCTTCCAGTTTTCTCTCCCGCTCGAACTTGTGGTTTTGATCATAGTCAGCTTCTCTAGATTGCTCCAACGCAGAGACGAAAAGTTCGGCGGCGTGACGACCCGCCTGTGTTCTGTCGTCTTCGATGACCGTTGCTATCCGCCGGAATAATTCGGACTCGAAGCTGCCTGCATTGTTCGAGGCATTCGGCCGTGACAGTCTTGCACCACCATCCAGTCTGATTGCCGACACATAGAACTCGTCCTCGTAATCGGCTCCTGCCGAGGTCAGCTCAGCACGCCCGTATAACAGCAATCCGGTTTCCCAACGATCGCATAGACGGATACTAAGCTCATCAAATGAATATTCGCAGGAGAATTCTGAAGCGTACATCATCATTCTCCCGCCCTGGCGATCGACGATAGCTCGGCAGCGCCGGCTCCCCTCACGGCATCTGCCGGTATGATTATGAAAGCATTCGGCTGTCTCGGCATGAATGACATTCTCCTTCGATGGCCTTGCGGCTTTTCCAATCGTTGCAATTGGCCTGTCCGGTTTCGCTAACTTCGGACGAGATCCTGCTCTTGTCCGGGCTCATTCCATTCAGGGCCAATGGCTCTTCTCGGTGAAGTTGCCATTCAACATGATATATGTCAACATAATTTATGTTTATCGCGTGCCTCAAATAGAAAATTGGTTTTATTTGCGTGCGATATGACCGCAGATCCGGCCGATGATCGTCAAGCGGTCCAATTCGACGGTAAAAGTTTCCAGTGCCGGATTGTCGGAGATGATCTTGACTTCGCTTGGCCGGCTAAAGGGAACTCGCTGCAAGCGCTTGATCTGCGGCTCCGTATAACCGTCGCTGATCGCATAGACCGTATCGGTGGTCATTTGGTTCTGTGAGAGATCGACGATGACGCGATCGCCGGGCATGTAGGTCGGCTGCATGGAATCGCCGACGACTTCCATGATGATCGTGTGGCTCGGGGAAGCCTTGGCCTCGTTTCGCAGATAGCCGGTGGGGATAAGCCATTCTGCGACGATCTTATGCCCGGCGACATTGCCTGAGCCGACGGGGAGGTTGATGACTTCGCCGACGACGCCGCTACCGGCGCCGAGCTTGACGTCCACTTCCGGTGTTGCGCCTTCGATCTGCGGCTTCCAGTGTTCCCGGCTATAGCTGAGCTCGTCGCCGCTCTCGGCAAATCCATCGTGATCCTGCTCGTCGGGATCGAAGGACATGACAATGTTTGGTGCCGGACGTGCGGTTTTGCGCTGGCCTTCGCCGGTGAGAAGATAAGCCGCGGTCGTGCCGAATTTCTTGGCATAGCGATTGGCGACTTCGGCGCTGAATTCGTTCTGACCGTTTTCATGCGCGCGATAGGTGGACAAGCTCACGCCCAGCGCTTCTGCCGCCTTCGTGGCTGATGGATAATTTGCGGCTTCGCGCGCCGCTCTTAGTCGTTCGCCCATGGATTTCTGCATCTTTTGACCCTTGCAAAATTTCCGACATAAATCATGTTGACAAGGTCATTATTATAAACATAATTTATGTTTATCAAGATGCCTGTGGCGCAAAACGCTATTTGGCGGGTGAGCGGCGCGGCGCAGTACGCGGCGGACAATGTTTTGGAGGTGAAGTTATGATCACAGGCAATGGGAACAGGAGGACAGTGTCGCAGGCTGGATATTTCGATCGCTTTTGGGGGTGCCCCGGATGCCTCCGAATTCTATCGATCGCGGAGATCATCGAGCTGCATTGTGAGGGTTGTGATGCAGCCGTCGAGCCTGCGGAAATGACGAAGATCGGGTCTTTTTCCGAAGCAGCTGGTCAGGAGGCGCTGCCATGATTGAAATGCTTCAGGGTCTTCTAGCCTGTATCGGCGCGGCGTTGTTTTTTGTCGCTATGGTGATCGCGATAAAGTCGGTCACTTGGAAATCGCCAATGAGATCCCTTGAGGATGAGGACTTCGGTGCTCCGGAGGGAGACCAAATTCATTTCCGCATTGCCGAAGACCCCACGCTTGCGCCCAAAGAGCCGGCACGGCCGGCGGAACTGCGCAGGCGGTAGGCGGGCACCCAAACGTCAAAACCCAATCGAAAACTCTAGAGATGGACCCGGCCAAGCGAGTCGGGGGAGGTTGCTATGAACGAATTTCAAATCGGAACAGAAGCCGTTGCCGGCGGCCATCTCGGCTGGATTCGCAAGGTTCACCGAGCGACAAATGAGGTCCTCCGGGATAGGAGAGGTGAACCGATCGTCTTTGCGACGCAAGATGCTGCCAAGGCTGCAGCCGGCGAGGCGATGGTTGCTTATCTCAACACGCCGATGCTCCGAGATGGGGCGAGGGTGGAAGCGATTTCTAAGGCGGAGGCCTTCTTCAAACCCAAATCGGCCAGCGCTACCGCCACGATTGGAAGCGCTTAGTGAGCTGCCCATGGATGGAAGAGGCAACAAATTCGCCGACGAAAGGAGTTGAACTGTCATGACCAAAGGCAGGCTGGATCTTATTCTCGATGGGCTCGGTATCAAGCTGGTTCCCGTCCATCGGCGCCGCGCACCGGCGGAGAGCCACGCGCGCGGTACGATGCAGGAAATCCGGGGCCGCTACGGGGACGGTCATCTGGTCTTTGTTCTGCGATGCATCCGACAAACCGGGAGCAATCGTGATGAACTCTGGTCGGACACGATCGGCGCCATATCCGATGTCCTGGCGCAGCGCCAGGATTGGGCGCTGCAGCGTCCAGGTGATCTCTTGGGTGCCTTCGATGATATAGCGCTTGCCACATTGCGCACGGATGCAGTGGCGCGGCGGCCGTGGCCCGTTCGGGCGACATTGCGAACGCTGATTTATCAGGAATTGGAGAAACGACTTGATGCACCGGTCCGCCTTGCAGTTTGACGATCTGTCCCGTCGCGCGGCTGAGATTGCCGACCTGAGCCTGATCGTCCGTGCACGTTTCGTCGAAGCTGCCGATACGATGGTTCATCTCGACGTGCGCGGCATCCGGCCCGACAGGATGCGGACACTTTGGCCGGAGGTTTTGCCCGAACCGATGGATCACGCCGATATCCGCATTCGCTATCGGCCGAGTGCTGCAGCCATCAGTCGGGCAGAGGAGGTTTTGCTGGAATGGCTCCGGGTTCACGTCCAGGATGAGGAGCGGCGCATTCTGCTTTCGCGATGGTCCATTTGTCTTGCCGCGCCCTATATTGCTGGTTCGTTTCGGGATTTTTGCGCGCGGACCGGGCGCGTACGGCGCACGGCCGAACGGCGTATTCACAGCAAGTTCCAGAAGTTGGCCGATGTACTTCTCGCTGCCTCACCGATGCTTCAGGAACCGGATTGGTCGCGCATATCGCCAATGATGCCGAATGCGCCTGGCGGTCTCGACCGGGCAAGGCCGAAGGCACTCAAACATGAAACACATTGGCTGCCGGACGATGCGCGGCCAGTTTTCGACGCGGCAAGCCCGGAACTTGCCGAACTGGCCAAGCGACTGGAACGCGGGAATCGTAGGCGCGCCAAGATGAAAGTCTGAGCCGTCGCACTGATGCGGTCCGAACCCGCGATCATTGTGATGCACCAATATCTCCGATTGGTGACTTTGTTCAATCAAGCGCAAAAACGCCGGCGGGGCGAGTCTTTGCAGTGATCTCGCCAAAATCTGGGACCGTGTATTCTGCCAAGAGCCGGAGACGCGATGTCGGCAGATGAACTCGCCAGGGATCACCGATCAGAATCATGATTTCCCGAGCCAGGCAGCGGTCCAGAAATGCGATGACGCTCTCCGCAAGCGCTGCCTCATAGAAAAGATCCCCGACGCATATGACGTCGACGTCAGGCGGTTCGCTTTTCGTCAGGTCGGCGAGTACCGTATCGATCGTCACATCATTGAGCGCGGCATTGAGCTCGATAGCTGCGATTGCATAGGGATCAATGTCGGCGCCATATACCTTCGCTGCGCCTGCCTTTGCAGCGGCAACCCCGACAATTCCCGAGCCGGCGCCCAGATCTAATACGCGGCGACCAGCCACACTTTCCGGCCTATCAAGAAGATAACGGGCGAGAGCCAGACCTCCTCCCCAGTAATGCGCCCAGTACGGTGAGCCGAATTGCGAATCTTGTTCTGCGAGGTGTCGCAGCCCGCTTTGTGGATCTGCTTTATGCAGGCAAATATCGGGGATACCTGGAACATGCATGACCGGGAGATTGGCGGCGATGAACCGCCGAAGCCAATCCTGGCTCATGGGATCATCCGAACTGCTGTTTCGTCTTGCCGAGATTCCTGTCGGCCGGCCTTTGCGCATCTTGAGTATTTTCGCGAATTGAGGGCTAGATCGTTTAGTTCGTCGGACTGGAGAATCCGATATTTACGGGGAATTTCAATTGGTTATTTGTAGCCCTCGTCAAAATCCTTATTCCTTGCGCGCTGATCGGCCTTCAAGGGTGTCGCCAACTCAGCCGAAAATTGGTTCGATCTTCTGCCAGGGCCGGCGGAGGTCAACCGAATTCTCGATGCTCTGCACGGTACAGTCGGCCTCAATGGAGATTTCGGCAACTGGGAGCGAGCCGGCAAATACGAGGATCTAGCGAAGATCATGGGCCGCGCCGAACTCTGTCACGCAAAGGGACGATATTCAGCAGCAGGCCTCGATAAGGAGGATTATGTTCGCTGCATTAAGCTTTCCAACTCCGCTGGCTATCAAGGTCCTTTCACACTGATCTACGACTCCGCTTACCATCAGGATGAATGGTCCGGGATCCTCGACGAGCGAGACTGCATCGCCAGCGTCTTCGAAGAGAAATCGACATAAAATAAGGTCGCCACCGCCACATTTGCAGAGGCGTTACTTGGGGAAATTGTGCTCAGTTTTGGATATAAAGCTGGATATCCGAGCAACACATCAGTGTAAATCGTAATTGTGTAATGCGCCAAGCAACTGATCTTGTGTTTGATAACCGGCGTTATAAAGATCAATGGCCACATTAGCTGCGGACAGACCTTCCTGACTTTGCAATTTGATGCTGCGCTCGGCGCACCATGCAAAAAGGGCACCTGCGAGGACGTCGATATCATCGGAGTAAAGCGGCGTGTTGACCATCATAGACATTCACTACACCATTCATGTCGGAGCTTGATATTGTGGGGTGAAGTGAACACTGCGTTGGTTTCGGAAATTTGCAACCAAGTTTACCGCGCGACGTTAACGGCCGCCTGATACGGGACAAACTCTGTGCCTTAACATAACATAGGCTCATTATTGGACATATTATTGCTGATTTTGATGTCCGCCGGGTGGTGGCAGCGACCGAGTGAGCCTGTCACCTGTATCGTGGGGCGCAATCAACAACACCACGCCGAGCGTAATTGCCAGCGCTACTAAGACGGATAATGCCAGCCTTGGCCGCGAAGGCATCATTGATGGACGGGATGCGATGCCTTAACCGCGGCCTCGATCAACTCCTCGGCATATAAAAGTGCCGATGCCGTATCTTCTCCGTCGAGCTTTAAATCCTTACACTTACGATGCATGGCTATACGAATTTGGGCTAGCAATGCTGCGTCAATATCGACTTCGCCTTCTTCGAACACATGCGTTAATGCCGACTGGGCGACAATTTCCAGGACCGCAACCCGGCCTTCGATTTCACCCAAAGAGGGTATCGCGTTCCTCTTCACATGCTGCTTGCAATCGCGATGGGTAGTAAGCATCTCGGTCACCTCCTTCACGAACGAGGATAACTATCGAGAAAGGAAAAAGTTCGGCCACTTCTCAAAAAAACTGCGCTCTCGCAATGCGCGCGGCCGTATTGCTATGGAGTTGTACATTCTCAGCAGCCTTTTCACTTCATAGGGCAAAGCTTCGGATCCGCTAGTACATCGGCACAGCGGGGTGACCGGCGGAAATCATCATAATAAAGTGTCCATATGGTGGTATCCGCGGCGCGATATGGCCCAAACTTGAAATATTGGTTTTTTCCCAACCCATGATCCGCATGTCCTATATGGCCGGTGACAGTAACGATCCATTTATTGTTAGCAAATATCTCGATATGACCCGAGCCATCCGGGCCTGGTTTGCTGTAAATGGCAAAATCGATCCAGCCTGATGCAGGCATCGGCAACTTGTTTCCACGATTTATGACTTTGATCGCGTCTGTGCAGCCTGTAAATTCTTGTCCGTCGGATTCGTCCCAATTGTCATCCGTAGCCACCAATGCGCGCATCTGATTGGTATCGGGACGAAACCAAACCGGCGCCTCTTCATTATTGCAGACGTTGCCTTTGTTTCCAGGCTCCTGGTTCTTGATGGGCGCAACGTAGTTGGTTTCCACAGTCGCGAAGAGCTTCCCATTATTGAGCCGCAGCGCGAGAAAGGGACTGAAGTCCCCTTCGGCTTTCGGCCCGATTTCCCGCTTCCATTGAGCAATGAGGTAGCGATGGTCGCCAGAAGGTATGGGGTCGGCGAACTTTACAGCGAAACCGTACCAAACTCCCTGATTGTATGGCACGCGATATTTAGTGCGCTCCCAGATCTCGGCCCTTTCGCTGCAATTTGTTTTATCCGGCGCGCAGAATGGCCGGACGCTCAGCTTCAAGGCTCCCGCGCCGGTACGTTTTACGTCTGATTGAAATTCGATCGTTCCTGCCTTTTGTTCAGCATTATCGCGATAGTAAAGGTGCCCAGATCGAGCGAAATCCTTGCCGTCGAAACCGTCTCGCAGCACTAATTGCGCTGGACTGTCGGCCAGAGCCGATGTTGTGGCACAGGTGCAGGCCAGTATGGCGGGCAGCGCATATTTTGCATTCATGCTGGAGTATTCCTCTGGCGGGACATTCATAGAGCTTTATCAATGACCTGTTCGCTTCCTGCAAGCAAGCAACAGCGCTAGCCTTCAAGGCCGGGTGATGGCAGCTTGGTTTCGAAATGCGGAAGAGATAGATGGACAAATCGTTCTCTCCGCGTTTCATAGGCGAATACAATTTTTAGAGAAGGTTTCCATGACGATCGACCAGGATCTCGCCCGCATCGAACTGCAAGAGGAAATGCTGCGTTTCGATGCTTTTGACCTTTCGACCGCTTGGGTGCTCGGCAAGTTGTTGCGCGACCTCGCCAGCGAGCGCAACATGGGCGTTGCCATCGATATCACCCTGCATTCCATGCCGGTTTTCTACATAGCCTTGCCCGGCTCGACACCTGATAATTCCAATTGGATTCGTCGGAAGCGCAATATGGTGCTGCGTTACTTCCGCAGTAGCTACGCTAGTACGTTGCGGCTACAGCAGCAGGGTAAGACGATCGAGGACAATGGGCTTTCAAGCGCGGAATATGTCGCATCTGGCGGTAGTTTCCCCATTTTTGTCAACGGCACGGGGTGCGTTGGCGCCGTCACCGTTTCAGGTCTGCCGCAGCGGGAAGATCACAATCTTGTTGTCGAAGCCCTGGCTCTCACTCTCGGCCACGAGCTTCACAATCTCAGCCTCGCATAGAGGGGCGAAGCGGCGCCGCAAGTCGAGCGGGCGCCGCTGCTGATCTCAGATATTGCCGCCGGCCTCGGCGATAACCTTGGTCAGGCTGCCCTTAGCCGGGAAAAGGGGGATGAGGCAGGCCTGCAAGGCATGATAGATATCGCCTTTGCCAGGAAACAGCGTATGAGCCGGAATGAGATCTTCCGTCAGCTCTTCATGCCAGGCGCCATTGACGCGATCGATGAAGGCTTGGCCGATCACGCTCCAGATCCTGCGGTAGCTTTCTTCGTGAAAATCGCTCGGGACGTGTTCGTTCAGGTAATGAGCGGCACCAGCCCCCTCGCAGGCAGGCCACCAAAGCTTGTTGCGCTTTGCAGGCACATCTTCCCAATCAAGTGTATAGAAGAATCCGCTCTTCTCATTGTCCCAGCCGAGTGACATGGACTGAGAGAAGAGGCCCTTGGCTGCTTCCGGCATCCAGTCGTGCCGCTTTTCCCCAAGCGCCCAAAGCTGCAAAATCAGACGCGCCCATTCCAGCCAATGCCCTGGTGTCGTACCCGACGGGCGAAACATCTCATTGCCGCGGTAATTCTTATCGAGCACCCAATCGGCGTTGAAGTGTTCGGCAACGCGCCAGCCGACGGACCCCGCCGAACGGCGAATGACGAGATCGGCGATACTTTCTGCTTTTTCGAGATATGTCTTGTCGCCGGTCGCTTCGAAAGCAGCCATCAGCGCTTCCGTCAGGTGCATGTTGGAGTTCTGGCCGCGATAGGTGCCACCGTCGATCAAGGACCAATCCCGATTGAATTCCTCGGCGATCGCCCCGTGCTTTGCTTCCCAGAACTTAGTATTCAGAATTTCCATGACGTCTGCCAACATGCCATCGGCCAGTGGATGGCCGATCGTCTTTGCGGATGAGGCAGCAAGCAGCACGAAAGCGTGGCCATAGCCCTGTTTGCTGGAATCGACGGGGCCGTCATTGTTCAGCGACCAAAAGTAGCCGCCATGCTCGGTGTCGCGATGATGCTTCCATAGATAGTTCATGCCGTGATCGACAATTTCGTTTGCGCCGGGACGACCGAGCAACGACCCGATCGAGAAGCAGTGCACCATGCGGGCGGTCGAATGAATGCCGCGTACGGGATTTACCTTATCCAACGGTTTGCCGGCATCATCCATGTCGTGGAAGCCGCCTTTGGGATTGACGGCGCGGTACTGGAAGAAATTGAAAAGCGCATCGGCCTGATCGAGCAACCAGCGCCTGTGATAGGCGCGGGTGCTCCAATTTCCGAGCGCTGTGGGTTCAATCTGTATGTTCATGCCGTCCTCCTAGGATTCTCTTCCAGAAGCCGTATAGCGCCGTCCGAAAGCGCTGTCATGGCGTTATGGGATGAAGCTGTGTCGTTACCCTCGCGTTGTCCATGGTCGGTCGGCAATTCGCCCGGTCTGCTTTTCCTGAAAGAACACAGCTATAGAAGATGCGCGCTTGCGCTGCAGAGAACATGAGCGTAGATATGTTGACATAAAGATATCTTTATGTGATCTGGTTGCGGAGTCGCAATCAGGCCAGAGGAATTCGCTTATGTTTGACACTCTTTTTGGTTCAGAGACGACGAAGCGTAATGGCGGCGAGATTTTCGAAGCCTTGCGAAAGGCGGCGAGTGAACGGATACTCGTGCTTGATGGTGCCATGGGCACGCAGATCCAGGGTCTTGGCTTCGACGAGGATCAGTTTCGCGGCCACCGGTTCATCGGTTGCGCGTGCCACCAGAAGGGCAATAACGACCTCCTCATCCTGACCCAGCCCGATGCGATTGAAGATATTCATTATCGCTATGCCAAAGCCGGTGCGGATATCCTCGAGACCAATACCTTCTCTTCCACCCGCATTGCGCAGGCGGACTACCAGCTGGAAGGTGCGGTCTACGATCTCAACAAGGAGGGCGCCGAGATCGTCCGCCGCGCTGCGATCCGTGCGGAACGCGAAGATGGTAAGCGACGCTTCGTGGCCGGTGCGATCGGTCCGACCAATCGGACGGCGTCCATTTCTCCCGATGTTAACAATCCCGGCTACCGTGCGGTCACTTTTGATGTTCTGCGCTTGGCCTATGGCGAGCAGATCGACGGTCTGATCGACGGCGGTGCAGATATCATCCTGATCGAGACAATTTTCGATACTCTGAATGCAAAGGCCGCGATCTTTGCCTGTGCGGAGCGCTTCGAGGCCAAGGGTGTTCATCTGCCCATCATGATTTCTGGCACGATCACCGATCTTTCCGGGCGCACGCTATCCGGCCAAACGCCGTCAGCCTTCTGGAATTCCGTGCGCCATGCGAAGCCTTTCACAGTTGGGCTCAACTGTGCTCTCGGTGCAAACGCTATGCGGCCGCATCTGCAGGAGCTTTCGGCTGCTGCGGATACCTTCATCTGCGCTTATCCCAATGCCGGTCTGCCGAACGAATTCGGTCAGTATGATGAGACGCCCGAGATGATGGCGGCACAGGTCGAAGAATTTGCGCGCGAGGGGCTGGTCAATATCGTTGGCGGCTGCTGCGGTTCGACGCCGGAGCATATCGCCGCTATCGCTCAGGCGGTTTCGAAATATCCGCCGCGGCAGCCTGCCGAGCATCGTCCCTTCATGTCGCTCTCGGGCCTTGAGCCATTCGAGCTCACCAAGGATATTCCGTTCGTCAATGTCGGTGAGCGAACCAACGTCACTGGCTCGGCGAAATTCCGCAAGCTGATTACCAATGCCGATTATACGGCGGCGCTTGCCGTCGCCCGCGATCAAGTCGAAAACGGCGCGCAGGTCATCGACATCAACATGGATGAGGGTCTGATCGACTCCGAAAAGGCGATGGTGGAGTTTCTCAACCTCATCGCCGCTGAGCCGGATATTGCCCGCGTTCCCGTGATGATCGACAGTTCCAAGTTTTCGATCATTGAGGCAGGCTGAAATGTGTTCAAGGCAAGCCGATCGTCAACTCCATCTCGCTGAAGGAAGGCGAGGAGAACTTTCTCAAACAGGCGAGGTTGATGCGGATGTACGGCGCAGCGGTCGTCGTCATGGCCTTCGACGAGACAGGTCAAGCAGATAGCTACGAGCGCAAGGTCGAGATATGCTCACGTGCTTATAAGCTGCTGACTGAAGTGGCGGGTCTATCGCCGGAAGACATAATCTTTGATCCCAATATCTTCGCCGTTGCGACTGGCATCGAAGAGCACAACAATTACGGTGTCGACTTCATTGAGGCGACGAGGACAATCCGGAAGACCATGCCTCTGGTCCATATTTCCGGCGGTGTCTCAAACCTGTCCTTTTCGTTCCGCGGTAACGAACCCGTCCGCGAGGCCATGCATGCCGTATTTCTTTACCACGCCATTCAGGCGGGTATGGACATGGGCATCGTCAATGCCGGGCAGCTGGCTGTCTATGACAATATCGATCCGGAATTACGGGACGCCTGTGAGGACGTAGTGCTCAACCGCCGTCCGGATAGCACGGAGCGCCTACTTGAGATTGCCGAGCGCTTTCGCGGTGCCGGCAGCAAGGAGGCGAAGGCCCAGGATCTCTCCTGGCGCGAATGGTCGGTCGAGAAGCGGCTCGAACATGCGTTGGTCAACGGCATTACCGAATATATCGAGGCCGATACCGAGGAAGCGCGTCAGAAGGCCGAGCGGCCGTTGCATGTTATCGAAGGCCCGTTGATGGCCGGCATGAATGTCGTGGGCGACCTCTTCGGTTCGGGCAAGATGTTCCTGCCACAAGTCGTGAAGTCCGCCCGTGTCATGAAGCAGGCCGTTGCCGTGCTGCTGCCATACATGGAAGCCGAGAAAGCTGCCAACGGCGGCAGCAGCGAACGGCAGTCAGCCGGCAAGGTGCTGATGGCGACCGTCAAGGGCGACGTGCACGACATCGGCAAGAACATCGTCGGCGTCGTGCTTGCGTGCAATAATTACGAAATCATCGATTTGGGCGTTATGGTGCCGGCGACCAAGATCCTCGAGACAGCCGTCGCTGAAAAGGTCGATATCATCGGCTTGTCGGGATTGATTACACCGTCATTGGACGAGATGGTGCATGTCGCCTCGGAGATGGAGCGGCAAGGCTTCGATATTCCGTTGCTGATCGGTGGGGCCACCACCAGTCGTGTTCATACAGCGGTAAAGATCCATCCGAGTTATCATCGCGGACAGACGGTCTATGTCACGGATGCAAGTCGTGCGGTTGGTGTTGTCTCAGCGCTGCTATCCCCCGATGCACGGCAGGGCTATGTCGATACCGTTCGGGCTGAATATTCCAAGGTCGCTGCCGCGCATGCGCGGAGCGAGGCCGAGAAGATACGCCTGCCGATTGCAAGAGCGCGTGAGAATGCCGAAAAAGTGGATTGGTCGGGCTATAAGCCAGTCAAACCGCAGTTCCTCGGTACCAAGGTATTTGAGAGCTACGATCTGGCTGAGCTGGCGAAATATATCGACTGGACCCCATTCTTCCAGACCTGGGAGCTCAAGGGTCGTTTTCCGGCAATTCTCGAAGACGAGAAACAGGGCGAGGCGGCGCGGCAGCTCTATGCCGATGCACAAGCGATGCTCGAAAAGATCATCGCGGAAAACTGGTTTCGCCCGCGCGCCGTCATCGGCTTCTGGCCAGCGGGCACGGTCGGCGACGATATCAGGCTGTTCACCGACGAAAGCCGCAACGAGGAGCTTGCCACTTTCTACACGCTGCGGCAGCAACTGTCGAAGCGGGACGGTCGCCCGAATGTGGCGTTGTCGGACTTTGTGGCGCCGGTTTCCAGCGGTGTCGGCGATTACGTCGGCGGCTTCGTCGTCACGGCCGGTATCGAGGAGGTGGCCATTGCCGAACGCTTCGAACGCGCAAATGATGATTATTCGTCGATCCTCGTCAAGGCGCTGGCCGACCGCTTTGCCGAAGCCTTCGCCGAGCGGATGCATGAGCGGGTGCGTCGAGAGTTCTGGGGCTACGCTGCGGATGAGAATTTCACGAGTGAGGAGCTCGTTCTCGAAGCCTATGCAGGTATCCGTCCAGCGCCTGGCTATCCGGCGCAGCCTGACCATACCGAGAAGGAGACGCTTTTCCGCCTGCTGGATGCCGAAGCGACAACGGGCGTAAAGCTCACGGAAAGCTATGCGATGTGGCCGGGTTCTTCCGTTTCGGGCATCTATATCGCTCACCCGTCTTCCTACTATTTCGGTGTTGCCAAGATCGAGCGCGATCAGGTCGAAGACTATGCAGCCCGCAAGGGCATGCCCGTGGCAGAGGTAGAGCGTTGGTTAGGCCCTGTCCTCAATTATGTGCCGGAGAAGCGCGAGACCGCGGTCGACGACGCAGCCTGATCGCGAGTCATGTCAAAGACTTGCGGTATTCAGCTTAGAATTTGATTCCATATACAAGCGCCACCTCAGCCATTCGGTTGGGGTGGCGCCTTTTTTTGATTCTGGGATTTCTTCGGTTTCGCGGGCGTGGGCTAGTTCGCGCCGATCGTCAGTTCCGCGACGAAGTCATAGGCGTCACCGCGATAGAGCGAGCGCGTAAATTCGACTGCGCGGCCTGAACCGAGATAGGAGATGCGCTCGATCGATAGGCCGGCTGCTCCCACGGGAACGCCGAGCAATCCTGCATCGGCTTCTTTCATGTTGGTTGCAGATATGCGCTGAACGGCGCGAACGGGACGTACCTGGCGTTTTTCCAATTCCGCATAGAGCGATGTCGTTACTACCGACGGATCCGGCAGGAATTCACCGGAAACGCTGGCGTGCTCGATCGCGAGCGGCTGATCGTCGGCAATGCGCAGGCGACTGAGGCGCGACACCCGAGTGTCGGCGGCAAGCCCGAGAATCATCATCTCATCGGGGGAGGGCGTATGGATGCCCTTGTGCAGCCATTCCGAACGAGCCGTCATCCCGCGCCTCGCCATGTCCTCGGTAAATGAGGTGAGTTGCGACAGTCGCTGCTCTACCTTGGAAACGGGCTTTGCAACGAATGTACCCGAGCCGTGACGGCGAACGAGAATGCCTTCCGCCACCAGGTCGTCGATCGCCTTACGCACCGTGACACGGCTGACCGCAGCAAATTCGGCGATGTCGCGCTCAGGTGGAAGCGCATCCCCATGTTTCAGCCTACCGACCTTCACGGCCTCTTCAAGCCTGCGTCGTAGCTTGACGTAAAGTGGACCCGTCCCACCTCCGGAAAGGCGCTCCGGCGAGAAGATCGCGCTCAAGTCTTCAGTCATGCCCTGTTTACCTCTCCACCCAGCAGCAATTTCGCCGCCAACTCCACGGCTCCGCGCAGAACGTCCCCTCTTGGCTCAGCGAGAATCGCCTTGTGGCGTTCATCAAGCCAGGGGCGATAGGCTTGGGCAAGGCCGCCGAGAAGGCAGATCGAAGGGCATTCCGGCCAAAGCAGCGCATCCAGGCTTTCGGTTATCGATTTTGCCGCAGTTCTCACGATGTCGATGGCGACCGCATCCTCCATTCCGGCATATTCGAAGATAACAGGCGCGTAGCGGGCAAAATCCTTGGGCTTGGAGGCGTGCGCAAATTCGACGATCCGTTCTGGATCATTACCGTATTCGGCCATGATCGATGCCGTCAGTGCCGAACCCGCCGTCACCTTGTCATGTGCCAAGACAGCTCTCTCGAGCAAATCTCGCCCAAGACGAGCGCCACTTGCTTGGTCGCCTATTACAAAACCCCAGCCGCCGATACCCCAAATCCTGCCGTCACGGCGGGCATTATAGACTGAGCCGGTGCCGAAGGCGCCGATGACGCCATCGGCGTCGCCGAGCGCGCCTTGAAGCGCTGTCGTCGCATCCGTGACAACACGTGTGCTTGCAAAGGGCAGGGCGCCTTCGACCTTTTTGCCGTAATTGCCGACATTGGCTCCTGCTGTTCCGATGACGGCCGGTAATTCCTGCAGCAGTTCGGGAGTGAGCCCAGCATCGATCAAGGCCTGCTTTGCCGAGGCGACGATATGAATCAGCGAATTTTCCAGATCGGAGAGGATGTTCGCCGCACCCGCCTTGCCGGTACCGAGCACCTGCCCGCTATGATCTATGACAGCCGCCCTGCAACTCGTGCCGCCGCCATCGATACCAATCGCAAACTGCCCCATCGTGCCTCCGGATGCCGCCTGTTCCCCATTTTTCACATAATACCAAAAAAATACCATTTACCAATAGGCAAAGCGAGCATTTTTGCTTGTCTTCATCTCATTGAATTACCTAGGTAAATTAATGAGCTTCAATCTTTTTGCATTCGAAAGTTAAATTTGGCTGGACAATTGGTATTTTTTTGGACTTAATTCGGAGTAAGGGAACAGTGCAAACGGACATCGGCAAAGCCGGCAGAAAAACAACAGCCGGTAAGTGAAGCGGAAGGGCGTGCATCTCGTCGTTGCGCCAGGCCGTTCGGGATCAGGAGGATCTCGTTTCGACGTTTGTCATAATTTTCCCGCGTGGTTCTTGCTGTGTCTCCGTCTGGTGGCGGCGACGGCAATTAATAGGGCCGATCGGGCACAAAGCCTCTGAAGCCTTTTGCATGGAGGGGTCGGCAATATTGGCGGTCCCTATGGAGCGCTGACCGTTTCCTCGGACAGGCCAGCGGATTTCAGATCGAGAACAGCGCCTTGCTATGGCGCGGAAAACAGGAGAGGGAAATGAAAACCAATGTTCTGAAAGGCTTGCTTCTTGCATCGAGCCTGCTGACCTCGGTCAGCCTGGCGCATGCGGCCGATGTGACGCTGACGGTTGAAAGCTGGCGTAACGACGACCTGCAGATCTGGCAGGATAAGATCATCCCGGCTTTCGAAGCGAAGAACCCGGGCATCAAGATCGTCTTCTCGCCGACGGCGCCGACTGAATACAATGCATCGCTGAACGCCAAGCTCGACGCCGGCTCCGCAGGCGACATCATCACCTGCCGTCCGTTCGATGCTTCGCTCGACCTCTTCAACAAGAAGCACCTTGCTGATCTAACGAGCCTGAAGGGCTTGGAAAATTTCTCGGCTGTGGCCAAGGCTGCATGGTCGACCGACGACGGGAAATCCACCTTCTGCGTGCCGATGGCGTCCGTCATCCACGGCTTCATCTACAATAAAGACGCCTTCGACAAGCTCGGCCTGAAAGTGCCGGCGACGCGTGACGAGTTCTTCGCCGTCCTCGACAAGATCAAGGCCGATGGCACCTACATCCCGATGGCCATGGGCACGAAGGATCTTTGGGAAGCCGCAACCATGGGCTACCAGAACATCGGCCCGAACTATTGGAAGGGCGAAGACGGCCGTAAGGCTCTGATCGCTGGCAAGGAAAAGCTGACGGACGCGCCGTGGGTCGATCCTTACAAGGAACTGGCCAAGTGGAAGCCTTACCTCGGCGACGGCTTCGAAGCTCAAGGCTACGCTGACAGTCAGAACCTCTTCACGCTCGGCAAAGCTGCGATTTATCCGGCCGGCTCGTGGGAAATTGCTCTCTTCAACACCCAGGCGCAGTTCAAGATGGGTGCATTCCCACCGCCGGTCGCCAAGGCTGGCGACACCGCCTATATCTCCGACCATCCGGATATCGGTGTCGGCTTGAACACGAAGAGCAAGCATCAGGAAGAAGCCAAGAAGTTCTTGAGCTGGGTCGCTTCCGACGAGTTTGCCAACATCTATGCCAACTCACTGCCCGGCTTCTTCAGCCTGAACTCGCATCCGGTAAAGATGAGCGATGCACTTGCGCAGGAATTCGTCTCCTGGCGTGACAATCACAAGTCGACCGTTCGTTCTACCTATCAGATCCTGTCGCGCGGTAAGCCGAATCTGGAAAATGAAACCTGGACCGAATCCGCAAACGTGATCAACGGCACGGATACACCGGACGATGCTGCCAAGAAGCTCCAGAAGGGCCTGGACAGCTGGTACAAGCCCGGCAAGTAAATAGCTGCATCATGCGGGCGAGGGACCTTACGGGCTCCTCGCCCTTTTCATTGCTTGATAATCGAACCGGCGATCGCCTCGCCATTGCATTCGACACACCCGATGCCGTTTCACTTCGGCCATAAGCCGTAACTGCGGGTGGATTTAAACCTTAGAGCTGCTGCGTCGGCATGCAGCCAAGAAAAACAGGCAGAAAGCCATGAGCGACGCTGCGACGTCAGATGCCCTTGAGGTCATGCCGATCAGGCGCTCCAAGCGCTGGCACATCCTCGTCTTCTTATTCCCGGCCTTTGTCGTTTATACGGCGGTCATGATCTTGCCACTGATCGAGACCTTGCGGCTGTCGCTTTACAATGTCGTCGACAATCAGTCCGTCTTCGTTGGCCTGAACAATTTCAAGGTTTTGTTCGGCGACGAACGCTGGTCGCATGATTTCTGGAACGCGCTGCGCAACAACCTGATCTTCTTCGCCATCCACATGTGCGTTCAGAATCCGATCGGTGTGGCTTTGGCTGCACTCCTGTCTTTGCCGAAGCTGCGTTTTGTTGCCTTCTACCGCACGGCCATCTTCCTGCCGACGCTGCTTTCCTTCGTCGTCGTCGGCTTCATCTGGAAGCTGATCCTCTCGCCGCTTTGGGGTGTTGCGCCCGAGCTTCTGAATGTCATCGGTCTGAAATCGTTCTTCGCCCCGTGGCTCGGCAGGCCGAGCACGGCGCTGATTACCGTCGCGCTTATCTCGGTCTGGCAATATGTCGGCATCCCGATGATGCTGATCTATGCGGCACTGCTCAACATCCCCGAAGAGGTCATCGAGGCGGCCGAATGCGATGGCATCACCGGCTGGAGCCAGTTCTGGAAGATCAAGTTGCCGCTGGTATTGCCGGCGATCGGCATCATTTCGATCCTGACCTTCGTCGGCAATTTCAATGCGTTCGACCTGGTTTATACCGTGCAGGGCGCCTTGGCTGGGCCGGACGGCTCGACGGATATTCTCGGCACGCTGCTCTACCGCGTCTTCTTCGGCTTCCAGCTGCAGTTGGGCGACCGTTCGATGGGTGCGACGATTGCGACGGTGATGTTCCTGATCATCCTGGCCGGTGTGTCTTTCTATCTCTTCATCGTCCAGCGGCGCATCCGCCGCTATCAGTTCTGAGGAGCGCGACCCATGTCCAAGGCACGCACTTCCCTTATCCGTACCGGCTTCGTCCATCTGGCACTTATTGCCTATACGCTGGTTGCTATTTTTCCGGTATTCTTGACGGTCATCAACTCCTTCAAGGATCGCGCTTCGATTTTCCGTGCACCCTTGAGCGTCCCGACGCCATCCTCCTTCAGCATGATCGGCTATGACACCGTTCTGAAGCAGGGGGATTTCCTGACTTATTTCCAGAACAGCTTCATCGTCACCATCGTCTCGATCATCCTGACTTTGCTATTCGGGGCGATGGCCGCTTTTGCGCTGTCGGAATACCGCTTCCGCGGCAATACGGTGATGGGCCTCTATCTGGCGATCGGCATCATGATCCCGATCCGTCTTGGTACGGTCGCGATCCTGCAGGGCATGGTGGCTGCCGGCCTCGTCAACACGCTGACGGCGCTGATTCTCGTCTATACGGCGCAGGGTCTGCCGCTCGCGATCTTCATCCTGTCCGAGTTCATGCGGACGGTTTCCGACGACCTGAAGAATGCCGGCCGTATCGACGGTCTCAGCGAATATGCCATCTTCTTCCGTCTCGTCCTGCCGTTAGTCCGTCCGGCGATGGCGACAGTTGCCGTCTTTACCATGATCCCGATCTGGAACGATCTGTGGTTTCCGCTGATCCTCGCGCCGAGCGAGGCGACCAAGACGGTGACCCTCGGATCGCAGATTTTCATCGGCCAGTTCGTGACCAACTGGAATGCGGTGCTGGCGGCGCTGACGCTCGCCATTCTGCCGATCCTCATCCTTTACGTCATCTTTTCGCGTCAACTCATTCGCGGCATTACCTCCGGAGCAGTCAAGTGAGCTCCTCCGAAAAGCCGATCCGCGTTCTCGTCGCCGGCCTTGGCAATATGGGCCGCAGTCATGCGCTGGCCTATCACAACAATCCGGGTTTCGAGATCGTCGGCCTCGTCAATCGCTCCAGGCCGGAGCTGCCTGAGGAACTGCGCGGCTATACGATCCATGCGGATTTCGAGGTGGCATTGAGGGAGCTGAAGCCGGATCTCAGCTCCATCAATACCTATTCCGACAGCCATGCTGATTTCGCCGTCATGGCTTTTGAGGCGGGTTGCCATGTCTTTGTCGAGAAGCCGCTGGCAACTACGGTGGAGGATGCCGAGCGCGTTGTCGCCGCTGCCAAGAAGGCCGGCAAGAAGCTGGCGATCGGCTATATCCTCCGCCACCATCCCTCGTGGATGCGGCTGATCGCCGAAGCCCGCAAGCTCGGTGGTCCCTATGTGTTCCGCATGAACCTTAATCAGCAATCGAGCGGCCCGACCTGGGAGACGCACAAGGCGCTGATGCGCACGACCTCGCCGATCGTCGATTGCGGCGTGCATTATGTCGACGTCATGTGCCAGATCACCGACGCCAAGCCTATCGAGGTGCGCGGCATGGGCCTGCGGCTGTCGCAGGAGGTGAAGCCCGACATGTATAATTATGGGCATCTGCAGGTGATCTTCGAGGATGGCTCGGTCGGCTGGTACGAGGCTGGCTGGGGGCCGATGATTTCGGAAACGGCCTTCTTCGTGAAGGACGTGATGTCGCCGAACGGCTCGGTTTCGATCGTCATGGATCAGAACGCCAAGTCCGACGATATCGACATGCATACGAAGACGTCGGTCATCCGGCTCCATAGCGCCGAGACAGGGCCGAACGGCCAATTCATCCGGCCGGATCAGGATCTTCATATGGATGGTGAGCCAGGTCATCAGGAGCTCTGCGACTTCGAGCAGGCCTTCATGCTGAAAGCCATCCGCGAGGATCTCGACCTCAATCGCCATATGGCAGATGCCGTTCAATCGCTGCGCATATGCCTCGCCGCCGATGAGAGCGTGCGCACCGGCAAGCCTGTTTATCTATAAGGACAAGAGACTGTGGGATCGCTTCAACTGAAATCCATCCGCAAGGCCTATGGTACGCATGATGTGCTGAAGGGCATCGACCTCGAGGTGAAGGATGGTGAGTTCGTCATCTTCGTCGGGCCCTCAGGCTGTGGCAAGTCGACCCTTCTGCGCAGCATCGCCGGCCTTGAGGACGTGACCTCCGGCGCCGTGCTGATCAACGGCCAGGATGTGACGGTCACGCCGCCGGCCAAGCGCGGCATCTCGATGGTGTTCCAGTCCTATGCGCTCTATCCGCATCTGACCGTCAAGGACAATATGGGCCTGGGTCTCAAGCAGGCCGGCACTGCGAAGGCCGAGATCGACAGCCGGGTTGAGAAGGCGTCGGGCATGTTGTCGCTTGCGCCCTATCTCGGACGTCGCCCGTCAGAACTTTCCGGCGGCCAGCGCCAGCGTGTTGCCATCGGCCGCGCTATCGTTCGTGAGCCGGAGCTCTTCCTGTTCGACGAGCCGCTGTCGAATCTTGATGCCGCGCTGCGCGTGCAGACGCGTCTGGAGATCGCCCGGTTGCATCGCAGTCTCAAGGCGACGATGATCTACGTTACCCACGATCAGGTCGAAGCGATGACGCTTGCCGACAAGATCGTCGTGCTCAATGCCGGTGCGATCGAGCAGATCGGTTCACCGATGGAGCTCTACAATCGTCCGGCCAACACCTTCGTGGCCGGCTTCATCGGCTCGCCGCAGATGAATTTCATCGCGGCTGAGCGTCTGGGCGAAAGCGGCGTCAAGACCGTCGGCATTCGCCCCGAACATATCACGCTGTCGCGCGATCAAGGCACCTGGGCAGCTAAGGTCATCCATGTCGAGCATCTCGGCGCGGACACGATCATCTATCTCGAATCCGAGACCACCGGCCTTCTCACTGCGCGTCTCTTCGGGGAGCATCAATACGAGCCGGACGAGATAGTTTATGCAACGCCCGATGCGAACCAGATGCATCGCTTCGATGCGAACGACAAGGCGATCCGGGCGTAAATGACCCTGCCGAGACGGAGCGGGAAGCTTCGCCTCGGCTATTCCTTCATCGCGTGAATTGCATCGTCATTCGCCTCGCGGTCGTGAAGGGGTGCCGGCCGCTAAAGCAGCCCGCTCGATGACTTCGGCTATGTGGACGGAAAGGGCGGGATCGGAGACGGCGCGGGCAAGCGTCAGACCACCGCTCAGCGTAGCGAGAAGAACGATGGCGCGATCCTCCGCCGTTGTTTCGCCGGAGTTTGTGCTTTCCGGCAGGCCGGCAGCGACATCTGCGATCAACTTTCTCAACTCTACCGTATAGACGCGGCGTGTTTCCTCGTCGGCACGCATCACGTCGGGGGAAAGGCTCGGCAGCGTGCAGCTGTCACCGAGATCGCAGGTCCGCTTGTAGCCCAAGTAGAAGCTGGCAAGCGCCTTCAACCAATCTTTAGGCTGGTTTTCCCTGAGCGCCAGGATTCCTTGACGCAGCTCTTGCAAGCCTTCCACGACGGCTGTTCGAAACGCTTCGCTCTTGGATTTGAAGTGTCCGTAGAAGGCGCCGTTGGTAACGCCGGCAGCCTTGGTCAGAGCATCGATACCCGCGCCGCCAAAGCCTTCCTTGCGAAATACCTGCCCTGCAGCCGCGACGACCCGCGTCCGGGTTTCTTCCTTGTGTTCGGCGCTATAGCGCATTGCTGCCTCCATTGAGAGTGGTCGCTCTTTATTGCTTGCATAGAGAGTGATCTGTATGTATTGTTAAAGAGTGATCGGTATATATCAATTGCCGCCATAGGTCCAACAAGGAGATGTTCCAATGCCCATTACGCTCACCGTATCCGAAGGATTGCTTTCATCCGAAGCGCAGGCGCAAGCCTTTGCCGGATTGACGGATGCAGTCCTCGATGTTGCCGGCTTGGCCGGGAATGAATTCATGACGGCCAATGTCATCGGATCGATCAATGTGCTTCCGGCCGCACATGTGCTGGCAGCTGGAAAGCCCGTTGCTGCGGCCTTCATCGAACTCAAGCTGCCCGAAATCGCCCTCGCGACCGCCGAAGCCAAGCGTGCTTTCATTGCAAGGGCGACCGATGTCGTTGAGCGGGCGGCCGAAGGACGGATCAAGCGTGAGCATATCTGGTCGAATATAGTCTATGCGCCTGAGGGTGCTTGGGGCATTGCGGGGCAAAGCTACAGCAATGCCGATCTGGTCGGCGCTATTGCGAGCGCCGCAGCGCCTGAGGTCGAAGCTCATCGCGCTTGAGATGAGGTAATTGGCATCAATACCGGGCGGCCGCATGGGCCGCTCGTTCGACAACAAGGGGGCAGGAAATGCGACTCGCCAATTATCTGTTTTTTACGACGCATTGCGACGAAGCCCTCGCTTTCTATACGGCCTGCGGGCTGGGCCGAGTGACGCTATTGATCCGTCACGGTACGGAGGGGATACCGCTTGCCAACGAAGCGATGCGGGGCAGGGTAATGCACGCTCGCTTTGAGGGACCAGGCATCTTGTTCTTCGCCTCTGACAATCATGATGCTGAGCCGATGCGCGGTTCCGCTCATATGCTCATGGTGGACGATCGAGAGAGTACCGACAGGATTTTTGCCCGATTGGCAGAAGGCGGCAACGTGACGACACCACTCGCCGTGCAGCCATGGTGTAGTTATTACGGCAAGCTGACTGATCGGTTCGGCGTGCAATGGATGGTGGACTGCCTGCAATAACCAGCAACCGATCACGCGTGAGAGATTATCATTATTAGTCCGGTCGTCCGGATGAATTCACATGACTGTCATGAGACTTGGCTATCAAGTGTTCAGTCTACTCCAACAGCGAGAGCATCATGACGAGCGCAGCAACGACTTATGCAACCTGGCACAAGGAACCGCAGGGTGACGCCGCAATGGCAGAATCTCATAGCCCCTATTGGCGGCACTTCATCGAGACGGTGCCGGAGCGGGATTTCTCCTCGAAGACCGTTCTGGATTTCGGCTGCAACCGCGGCGGCTTTTTGCGGCTGCTTTATGCCATGCGGCCGTTCCGACGCGGTATCGGTATCGATATTGCTTCGGAGTCTGTGGCTGCTGCCGTCGAAGCCGCGGGCAACATGCCGCTCCAGTTTCATGTCACGACCGACCTGGCGCCCTTTGCCGACAGCTTCGACGTGGCCTTCAGCTATGAGGTGATCTATCTGCTGCCGCAGCTGAAAGAGCATGCCGAAGGGATGTTCCGGGCCATGCGCAATGGGGGCGTCTACTACGCGGTGACCGGTTGCCACAACGAAATGCCGCTCTGGCCAAAATGGCTTGAGCTTATCGGCAACAATAGCAATGCACCCATGCAGGATCGCGCGCCACAGGACTATATCGAAGCCTTCACGGCGGCAGGCTTCGATGTTTCCGTCAGGCGCTTCGGCTATGATGGTTTTGTGCGTGCCACCAAGGATCGGAAATATTATCCGAGCATTCTCGATGCGTTGAGCTATCCTGCCGAATACAAGCTGCTGTTCCGGTTGGAGAAGCGTATCTGATATGGAGACGATCGACCGAAAGGGCGGCAGCGCGCTCTGGCATCAGATCGGCGAGATCCTGGCGGCTGATATTGCCGCCGGGACTTTTGCCCCGGGGACGAAATTGCCGGCCGAGCCGGAGCTGATGCAGCGTTTCGGCGTCAGCCGTTTTACCGTGCGCCAGGCGCTGGGGCACTTGGAGCAGCGTGGATTGGTCCGCGCCGAACAGGGGCGCGGAACCTTCGTTCATAGGGGCGTGCTCGACTATACGCTGTCGAAGCGCACCCGCTTCCACAAAAATCTGATCGAGCAAGGTTTCGAACCGGGCGGCGAGCTGCTCATTCACGAGATCGTGCCCGCGACCGAACGCGTCGCGGCCTATCTGAAGATCGCAATCGGCGCGCCGGTCATCCATCGTCGCGGCGTTATGACGGCCGACGGCATTCCGGTGGAATTGGGGGATTCCTACTATCCGGCCGAACGTTTTCCCGATTTCGATCATGCTAGATTGCGGCATCCGACAATCTCGGCGGCGCTCGCCAGCTATGGCGTCATCGACTACGAGCGCTTGTCGACGGAGATCGAGGCGCGTATGCCGACGGCCGACGAAGCGCGGATCCTGCGCCAGCCGAAATCCGCGCCGCTGCTGGTGACGCGCAAGGTGGATGCGGATACCGACGGAGTGCCGATCACCTATTCGGAATCGGTCTGGCCGGCCGAGCGCACCACATTCAATCTCGATCTGCGGTGAGAGTGCCGGGGAACCCTTGAGGCTCTCCGCGAGCTTGAATTAGCGGTGGGAAAGGATGTTGACGACTTTGCCAAAAGGGTCGCGGACATAGAAGCGGCGGACACCCCACGGCTCGTCCGTGAGGTCGTACAATATGCCGAAGCCCATGGAGGTGGCACGCTGATAGAGCGTGTCGACATCGTCGACTTCGATGGAAAGGTCGGGGACGAGCGTTCCCGAACCGCCTTCGCTGGCGACGCTGATCTGCGGCACAGTTGCCGCTTCGGAGGCGAAGGTCAGGATCCAGCCGTGATCCATGACGATGTCGAGGCCGAGCAGGTCATGATAGAAAAGACGAGCCGTGTCTGGATCAGCTGCCGGCAGGTTCGGGATGATGCGTAGGACGGTCACTGACTTCCTCCCTGGTGGACATGGAGGCGGGCCTTCGCCGCGCCTCCATCTATGTTGGATCAGACCGTGACTGCGGGGAGCAGTTTGGCGCGCTCCGAAAGGATGTGGCGGCAGGCGCTGGCGACTTCACGGCCCTTGATGATGAAATGTTCCTTGAAGAACTGGATATGCGCTTCCGATTCCTGGAAGTGATGCGGCGTCAGGACCGCCGACAGGATTGGCACACCGGTATCGAGCTGGACGCGCATCATGGCATCGAGAACCGTATTGGCGACGAATTCATGGCGATAGATGCCGCCGTCGACAACGAAAGCGGTGGCGATGATCGCGGAATAACGGCCGTTGCGGGCAAGCGTCTGAGCGTGCAGCGGAATTTCCAGCGCCCCTGGTACGTCGAAGATATCGATCGGCGGTGCGCCTTCGACCGTCTGCCATTCAGCAACGAAGGAATCGACCGAGCGATCGACGATATCGGCGTGCCAACGGGCCCGAATGATCGCAATGCGGCTCGGTTGAGTAGAAATCGAAATGGTCATGAATTGTGCCTTTCAAGGGTTGTTGTCAAATATCCCTTGGGCGAACACGCAACATCGCAGCACCCCTCGCGCGGAGGAGGTACGATCCTGCTTGCTCTCTTCCATCCGGACTATACCGTCGGCTCCGGCATCTCACCGGATCTGCTGACCCTTCCGAAATCCGGAAGGCGCTCGCGGGCTCGAGGAAACTCCCCATACCGCCGGTGGGGAATTGCACCCCGCCCTGAGAACGCGTGGACTATAGATGCTTTGCCTTATGGAAATCAAAGAAAAACGCCGGGGTTTTGGCCCGGCGTCTGCGAATAATTTTCCAAAATGACCCGGCGATGGAGGGCTCTTTCTCAGTCCTGAATGACGAGGAGGTCGGAGGAGGCAAAACGTAACGTCACCTTCTCACCAACACTCGGAGGCATCATGCCCGGGCTGTTGAACATGTCGAAGGAAATCGTGTTGCCGGCGACATTCATGCGGGTGCGGATGACCGAGCCCAGGAAATGTGCCGAGGAGACTTCGCCTGTGAGGGCTGTATCGCCCTTGGCCGATTCCGCCAGCGAACCGGCTTCCGGACGCAGGGCAAGCGATACGGTATCGCCTGGCTTATAGGCGGTCACCGACTGCTTCAGGGTCACGCCCTGATCGCCGATCATGATGCGGTTACTGTCGGGATCGACGACCTTGCCTTCGATCAGATTCAGCGTGCCGACGAAGGAGGCGACGAAACGGGTTGCCGGCTTGTTGTAGATTTCGAACGGCGTGCCGATCTGATCGGCGCGGCCTGCATTCATGACCACGATACGGTCGGAGATGGACAGCGCCTCTTCCTGATCGTGCGTCACGAAGACGGTGGTGATGCCGAGCTGCTGTTGGATGGCGCGGATTTCCTCGCGCAGCGAGATACGGATCTTGGCGTCGAGAGCCGAGAGCGGCTCGTCGAGCAGGAGCACCTGCGGCTTGACGGCGATGGCGCGGGCGAGCGCCACGCGCTGCTGTTGGCCGCCGGACATCTGGTATGGATAGCGGCCTGCGAGATGATCGAGCTTGATGAGAGCCAGCATCTCCTTGACGCGCTTGTCGATGTCGGGCTTCGCCATGCCGGCGACCTTGAGGCCGAAGGCGACGTTGTCATGCACCGTCATGTTCGGAAACAATGCGTAGGCCTGGAAGACCATGCCGATATTGCGCTGGTTCGGTTTCAGCGCCCGCTGGTCCTTGCCATTGATCGACAGTGTGCCGGCGGTCGGCGTTTCGAAACCTGCGATCATGCGCAGCACGGTCGTCTTGCCGCAGCCCGACGGTCCGAGGAAGGAGACGAATTCTCCTTTCTCGATTTGCATATTGAAATCATGGACGACGTGAATGTCGCCGAAGGACTTCTTGATGTGGGTGAGTTCGAGAAAAGCCATGGTGAGAAGCCTTACGCCTTAATCGGAGCGGATTTTGAGAAACGGGAAACGAGCTGCAAGAGGCCCATGCTGAGCCAGGTAACGGCAAGCGCGATGATGGCCAGGGCAGAGGGCTCGTAAGCTCTATTGGCGCCCATGAGCTGCATGTAGGGCCCGAATGCCGGACGGTTGAGCAGCGATGCCATGGTGAATTCGCCCATGACGATCGCAAGGGTGATGAATGCTCCGGAAAGCACACCGCTCATGACATTCGGAAAGATGCATTTGAACATGATGGTTGTCCATTTTGCACCAAGGCTTTCGGCAGCCTCCGTCAGCGTGCCGACATCAATGGTACGCATCGCCGTATCGACCGAACGATACATATAGGGCAGCGACAATACAATGTAGGAGCAGACGAGCAGAATGTTCGTCGTCGAATTATAGCCGGTCAACGGCAGGATCGACGACGAATTATAGAGCCGCAGATAGCCGAAAACGATGACGATGGCCGGAATGACCAACGGCATCAAGGTGATGAATTCCACGACAGGGCGGAGCTGCGGCAACCGCAACCGCACCCAATAGGCCGTGGGCACAACGAGCAGCATACCGAAGATAATGGTCAGAAGCGCCATCAACATCGAGAAACCAAAGGCCGTTATGAAACCGAAATCTGAAAAGACGGAGGCATAGGCGTCAAAGCTGTAAGCGTTGCGCCGCATGCGCAGCGAGAACTCCAGCGTACCGATGAGCGGCACCAGGAAGTAGATGAGGCCGATGGCAACGGCGATCCAGGCGAAGAATTTTTGCAGCTTCATTTCTGCCACCGTTCAGCGCGCATGCGCATCAAGATATAAATGACGTTCGAAATACCCGTAATGACGATCATGCCGAGCGCGAGCGCATAGCCAAGATTGGCATTGTGCAGCACGTCGCCGCGGATCTGCGCATAGAGTACGATGGGAACGATATTCAGCGAGCTGCCGGTAAGTGCAATTGCAGTCGCGATGGCGCCGAACGAATTTGCAAACAGCAGCAGCGTCGTGCCAAGCAGGCTCGGCCAAAGGATCGGCAAGGCAACCATCCGCCAATATTGTCCATTGGTTGCGCCTAGAATGGAGGCAGCTTCTTGCCATTCCTTCTTCATGCCGTCGAGCGCAGGCGTAATGATCAGCACCATCAGCGGAATCTGGAAGTACATGTAGGTAATGGTCAGGCCGAAGAAGCTCAGCAGGTTGAAGCCACTGCCGTAGAGGTTGAAGCCGAAATGAGCGAGCAATATCGTGACCAGACCCTGGCGGCCGAGCGTGGCGATGAACGAGAAGGCCAGCGGCACGCCGGCGAAATTCGATGCGACCCCCGAGAAGGTCAGGAAGGCGTGACGGATCCAAGTGGGAAGCCCGCCAAGGACCAGCGCCCAAGCCAGGTAGAAGCCGATGATCGCGCCACCGAGCGCCGAAGCGACCGAGATTTTGATACTGATCCAATAGGCGCTCATGATCGTCGGCGTGAACAGGTCAGCGATGTTCTTGAGCGTCAGGCTGCCGTCCGGCGTCAGAAAGGCGCCTGCTATCAAATAGATTGTAGGAAGAATTAGGAACAGCAGCGCGAAGATCAGGAAGGGTGCTATTCCCAGCCAATCGATAACCACACGCTTGTTGATCATCGGGGTGGAACTGACCGTTGATGTTGTGGCGATGCTCATGATTGGCCCAATCCGCGGCGTCAGAAAAACGGAAACCTCCCCGCCGAAGCGGGGAGGTCATGTCAGGTCAAATTACTGTACGTTCGAACCGACGACAGAATCCCACTTGGTGGTGATGGCGGTCTTGCCGGCAGCCTGCTCGTCGAGCGTCGGGAAGACGGCCTTTTCGTAGGCGGCAGCCGGCGGCAGCTTGTCGAGAAGTTCCTGCGGGACCTTCTTGTTCTTCGCCAGGTCGTTGAAGCGGATCGGGTGGCAATAGCCCTTCAGCCAGCCGATCTGGCCTTCGTCGGAATAGAGGAACTCCATCCAGAGCTTGGCAGCATTCGGATGCGGCGCGAAAGCCGAGATCGCCTGGACGTAGACGCCTGCGATAACGCCCGAAGCCGGAACGGTGACGTCAACCGGCGGGTTGCCGTTCAGGCTGTCGCGCCAGGAAAGACCGTTGTAATCCCAAGCAACGACAATCGGGGTTGCGCCCTGAGCCAGCGAAGCGGACTTGCCGATGACCGGAACGAAGTTGCCGGCCTTGTTCAGCTTTGCGAAGTAGTCGAGACCGGCGGCGCCGACCTTGACTGCATCCTTCTCGCCAGCGGCGAGACCGGCGGCGTAGACGGCCTGAACGGCCTGGTTCGAGGTGCGCGGGTCGCCGGCGAGCGAAACGGTGTTTGCATATTCCGGCTTCAGGAGGTCAGCCCAGTCCTTTGGCGGGTTCTTCACAACGTCCTTGTTCACGACGAAGGAGAGAACGCCGTAGTAGTCGCCGTACCAGTAGCCTTCGGCATCCTTGGCGCTGTCCGGAATCGAATCCCAGGTGGAAACCTTGTAGGGCTGCAGCAGGCCTTCCTTCTTGGCCGTCGGACCGAAGGAGAGACCAACGTCGATCACATCAGGAGCCTGCGGGCCGGTGTTACCCTTATTGGCGCGGATTGCTTCGACTTCATCGCCCGAACCGGCATCCGGATTCAGTTCGTTGACTTCAATGCCGTATTTTGCCTTAAAGGCAGAGATCAGATCGCCATAACCGCACCAGTTGTGGGGCAGGGCGATGGTGGTCAGCGTGCCTTCCTTCTTGGCGGCAGCGATGAGATCGGCGCTCGGTTCCGCGGCGGCAATAGCCGTCGAAGCGACGAGCATCGCCGTGGAGATTGTCAGAAGACGATGAATTTTCGAGATCACTGCATTTCCTCCTTTTGGGTTTTCAGTGTCTGGCGTTGCTGTTAATGACGTTACATGAAGGTTGTGTGACGACTTCAAAGCGTTGGGTTTGCTGAAAACGCAGTCGATTTTTGCTTCTAATCGACAAGTATGACAGTCGCTGTATTCCATATCCTCCAGGAGCTGTTATTTTCTGTTTTCATTCCCCTTCAGCTTAGCTTGCGAAACAGCTTAGTTTGTTCGAAAAGACCTTCCAGTGTCTTCATGCGCTCGCTCGTTTCGTCCCATGTCGAGCTTTGCACGGCTTCGATCAGGGCTTCGACGATGAACAGGGTAACGACCGATGAATCCCAGGCGGATGGCGCCTCGATCTGCACGCGGAACGTGTGCTTGGCGTGTTTGGCGGCCGGAGTTGCCCACTGATCGGTGAAGACGATGATTTCAGCGCCATGGCGGCGGGCAGCCGCCGCGAGATTGACCATTTCCTGCTCGTAGCGCCTGATATCGAAGATGACGAGCAGGTCGCCCGGATTCATGTTCAGGACATATTGCGGCCATGCGCTTGAGTTCGAAGAAAGCAAGGTCGTATTCGGTCGGATGACCTGCATGTGAGTGAAGAAATATTCGGCAAGCGCCCCGGTGATGCGGCCGCCTACGAAATAAAGTGCGCGTTTTCTCTCCGACAGCAGTGCCGCGACGCTGTCGAAGGTTGCCACGTCGAGATCCGACAGGGTCTGCCGCAGATTGCCTGTGATGGTATCGGCAAAGCGATTGAGGATATGCGTACCCGGAGCGTTCGACGCCCAGCGATCGTGCTTTGTCAGCGGGTTGGAGATCGTCGCTTCTACTTCCTGATGAAGATGGGCCTGGAAGTCCGGATAGCCTTTGTATCCGAGTTTCTGCACCATGCGTGCGACTGTCGGGGTCGAAACCCGTGCATTCTCGGCGACGGTGGTGATGCTACCCAATCCGGAAACGGGATAGTTGTCGAGCAAGCTCTTGGCGAGCTGCTTTTCGGCGCGCGTTAAAGTGTCAAAGCGCGCATTGATCACGTCCGAAACTGTCTTCGACGCATTGCTCACTCGATTTTTGCTCCCCGAACGGTCTGTTGCCGTTTTCTTTCCAGGATATAACAACGCTGTCACAATTCGAGTCAATGTCACAAATGAAGAAATAATTTCAGTTTCCAGTTGACAGCAGGGAAAACCTGAAGAATTCTTTTCTTATAAAGATTTTATTAATCGGCACTGGGGCGTCTCTGATGCTTGCGCAGCAAGGCATTTTGTCGAAGGCAGACGGCGATTGCGTTGCGGTCGAAAGGCCGGACGGACGCAGCGCAGTTTTGCTCGTTTGCGAGCATGCCTCGCGTGAGATTCCAGAGCGGTTCGGCGATCTCGGGCTTTCAGCCGAGGCGCGTTCCAGCCACATCGCCTGGGACCCGGGTGCACTCGCGGTTGCAAGGAAAATCTCCGCGGGCCTTGATGCCACTCTGGTGTTTCAGCGCTTCTCCCGGCTGATTTATGATTGCAACCGGCCCCCCGAAAGCGCCGGTGCCATGCCGGAGACAAGCGAGATCTATACGATCCCCGGCAATCAGCATCTGAGGGAAGCGGACAGGCAGGCCCGCACGGAGGGGCTCTATATCCCGTTCCACGATCGCATTCGGTCGCTTTTGAAAGAGCGTGCCGCACGCGGACAAAAAACCGTGATCGTGACAATTCACAGCTTCACGCCGATCTACAATGGCAAGCCACGCGCAGTGGAGCTTGGCATTCTGCATGACGAAGACCGTTGGCTGGCCGATCGCATGTTGGACGCAGCGACCGAAGCGCCGCTCTACAAGACTGAACGCAACCAGCCTTACGGGCCTGAAGACGGCGTTACCCATACGCTGAAGCTGCATGGGCTTGCCAACGGTCTGCATAACGTAATGATCGAGGTCCGCAACGACCTCATTCGGGATGACGTCGGCCAAGGGGTCGTGGCCGATTATCTGACGGGGCTTCTCCAGAGCAGTCTGGAAGCCTGAGCATAAAAGAAAAAGACCCCGGGGAGCAGTTCAACTGCGATCGGGCCGCATGGTGAAATGCCAGCGGTCAATGTGACACATGGTTTTCCGCAATCCCGCGGACGACCGGGCTTTAGGGGGAATGGCATGTCTGATTATTCAGAGTTAGACAAAAAGCAGGATATACAAATCCTGCACTCCATGGGCTATGCTCAGGAGCTGGAACGGCGCATGAGTTCGTTTTCGAATTTCGCCATTTCCTTCTCCATCATCTGCATTCTATCCGGCGGCATCAATTCGCTTGCACAGGCGACTTCTGGCGCGGGCGGTGCCGCCATTGGTATAGGGTGGCCGCTCGGCTGCCTGATTTCGGGCGTTTTCGCGCTCTCGATGGCGCAGATTTCTTCGGCTTATCCCACGGCCGGCGGCCTCTATCACTGGGGGTCGATCCTCGGCAACCGGTTCACCGGCTGGCTGACGGCCTGGCTCAATCTTCTCGGCCTAATCACGGTGCTTGGCGCGATCAATGTGGGTACTTGGGGCTTCTTCAGTGGCTCCATCGCCCCTTGGTTCGGCATTGCCGTCGATACCACCACTTCGACCGGTTTTGCCAACCAGATCATTTTCGTTGCCATCATCACCGGCCTGCAAGCCTTGATCAACCATTTCGGCATTAGGCTCACGGCAAAACTGACCGATATGTCCGGCTACCTGATCTTTGCCGCCGCGATCGCGCTGACCATCGTCTGCCTGATCGGTGTCAAGAGCTGGGATATCAGCCGCATCTGGACTTTCACCAACTACTCCGGAACGCCGGAAGGTGATGCTTCCGTTTGGCCGAAGATGGACAATATCTGGTACGTCTTCGCTCTTGGACTGTTGTTGCCGATCTACACGATTACGGGATACGACGCCTCGGCGCATACGTCGGAAGAGACGGTCAAGGCTTCCAGCTCCGTGCCGCGCGGCATGGTCTCCTCGGTCTGGTGGTCATCGTTGTTCGGCTACATCATGCTGCTGGCCTTCCTCCTGGCCATTCCGGACATGAACGAGGCATCGAAACAGGGCTGGAACGTCTTCTTCTGGACGATCAACAGCATCACGAATCCGGTGGTCGCCAATATCCTCTATGTTGCGATCTTCATCTCGCAGCTGCTGTGCGGCCTAGCGACCGTAACCTCCGCATCGCGCATGATTTATGCCTTCTCGCGGGATGGCGGCCTGCCATTCTCGAAGTCGCTCGCCAGCGTTAGCCCGCGGTTCCGTACGCCTTCGATTGCCATCTGGACGGCTGCGATCCTTTCGGTCCTATTCGTCTGGGGCGCTTCGCTCGTTACGATTGCTGGATCTTCGGCCTATACCATCGTCGTGTCGTGCACCGTCATCTTCCTGTTCCTTTCCTTTACCGTGCCGATCGTCCTCGGCATCAAGGCGATCGGAACTGCGAAATGGCCAAAGATGGGGCCTTGGAACATGGGCATCGGCACCTACAAGCTGGTTTCTGTTCTGGTGGTTATTGCCATGGCAGTCATCTTCATCATCGGTGTGCAGCCGCCGAACGAATGGGCGCTCTATATCACAATCGGCTTCCTGGTCCTGACTGCAATCATTTGGTTCGCCTTTGAGAAGCGCCGTTTCCAGGGTCCTCCGATCGGCGACATGATTGCCAAGCGCCAGGGCGATATCGCTGCTGCCGAACGAGCTGTCGGCGAAGTGTGATCCTCATTCAGCATCAATCCGGCAGGGGCCGCAGCCGCGGCCCCATCCATCTGACGAGCGGCTCCGGTAACATATCCGACAGCACCGCTGGCCGACCCACTTCCATCTTCTAGGCGGACCAAATTATGAGCAGCAGCTATACGTTCGACGACCTCAAGCGAGATGTGGCCGAAGGGCGCATTGATACGGTTCTGGCATGTCAGGTCGACATGCAGGGCCGGTTGATGGGCAAACGCTTCCAGGCGGAATTCTTCATCGAAAGCGCATGGAAGGAAACGCATAGCTGCAACTATCTGCAGGCGACTGATATCGAGATGGAGACCGTCTCCGGCTACAAGTCGACGAGCTGGGAGAAGGGTTACGGCGACTATACGATGAAGCCCGATCTCGCCACGCTGCGCCGTATTCCCTGGCTTGAAGGCACGGCGCTCGTCCTCTGCGATGTGCTCGACCACCATACTCATGAGGAAGTCGCGCATTCGCCACGCGCTATTCTCAAGAAGCAGGTCAAGCGTCTCGAAGCGATGGGCATGAAGGCCTACATGGCTTCGGAGCTTGAATTCTTCCTGTTCGATCAGAGCTACGACAGTGCCCGTGAATCCGGCTATCGCAATCTCAATCTCGTCAGTGGCTACAACGAGGATTACCACATCTTCCAAACCACGAAGGAAGAAGATGTGATGCGGGCGATCCGCAAGGGACTGCAGGGTGCGGAGATCCCTGTCGAAAACTCCAAGGGCGAAGCATCCGCCGGCCAGGAGGAAATCAACGTCCGCTACGCCGATGCTCTGACCATGGCCGACCGCCATGCCATCATCAAGAATGGCTGCAAGGAGATTGCCTGGTCGAAGGGCAAGGCCATTACGTTCCTGGCGAAGTGGAACTACAGCGCTGCGGGCAGTTCCTCTCATATTCATCAGTCGCTCTGGAGTGTGGACGGCAAGACGCCGCTGTTCTTCGACAAGGAAAAAGAACACGGCATGACGCCGCTGATGAAGCACTATGTCGCGGGCCTTCTGACGCATGCCAGCGAAATCACCTATTTCCTTGCGCCCTATATCAACTCCTACAAGCGCTTCGTTGCCGGCACCTTCGCACCCACCAAGGCAATCTGGAGCACGGACAATCGCACCGCCGGCTATCGCCTGTGCGGAGCCGAAACCAAGAGCATTCGCATCGAATGCCGCGTCGGCGGCTCGGATCTCAATCCCTATCTGGCATTTGCTGCCCTGATTGCCGCCGGCCTTGATGGCATCGAAAACAAGCTCGAACTGGAGGCGCCCTTTGTCGGCGATGCCTATGGTGCGCGCGAAGTTCGCGAGATACCGCGCACCCTGCGTGGTGCGACCGAAGCCCTGACCAATTCGAAGATGTTGCGCGCCGCCTTTGGCGACGATGTCATCGATCATTATACCCGCGCTGCCGAATGGGAGCAGGAGGAGTATGATCGTCGCATCACGGATTGGGAAGTGGCGCGCGGATTCGAAAGAGCGTAAGGCATTTGCGATCTGCCGCTTGCCCGATTTTCATTCTAGGATCGGGCAGGGGGCGCTGGGATGCTCGTTGACCTGCCGTTTCTTTTTAGAGGCGGCCAAAGGTTCTGCAACATCAGGCAATCAATTGGATGATTAAGAAAACAGGAATTCGATCATGACCATGATCACATGCGTCTCCCCGGTGAACGGAGAGGTTTATGCCGAGCGTCCGTCTCTGTCGCTGGAAGCCGCCAAGGACGTCGTCGCGCGCGCCCGAAAGGCACAGAAGGATTGGGCGCGTCGTCCGCTGGAGGATCGCGTTCAGCTCGTGCTCAAGGGCGTGGCCCGGCTCAATGAGATGGCCGAAATAGTGGTGCCGGAGCTTGCCTGGCAGATGGGCCGCCCGATCAAGTACGGCGGCGAATATCGCGGCTTCAACGAGCGCTCCAACTATGTCGCGTCGATCGCCGCCGATGCGCTGGCACCCTTGGTCGTCGAGAACAGCGCCAATTTTGCCCGCCGCATCGAGCGCGAACCGCATGGCGTCGTCTTCGTCATCGCGCCGTGGAACTATCCCTACATGACCGCGATCAATACGGTCGCCCCGGCGCTGATGGCTGGCAATACCGTCATTCTCAAGCATGCAAGCCAGACGCTGCTCGTCGGCGAGCGGCTGGTGCAGGCTTTCGTCGAGGCCGGCGTTCCCGCCGATGTCTTTCAGAATGTCTTCCTCGATCATGAAACGACTTCGGCGCTGATCGCAGCTGGCAGCTTTAATTTTGTCAATTTCACCGGCTCCGTCGAAGGCGGCCGGTCGATCGAGCGGGCCGCTGCCGGCACCTTCACCAGCCTCGGACTGGAGCTTGGCGGCAAGGATCCGGGCTATGTCATGGAGGACGCCGATCTTGACGCTGCCGTCGACACGCTGATGGATGGGGCGACCTACAACTCCGGCCAGTGCTGCTGCGGCATCGAGCGTATCTATGTGCATGAATCGCTCTATGACGCCTTCGTCGAGAAGTCCGTTGCCTGGGTTTCGAACTACAAGCTCGGCAATCCCCTTGATCCCGAGACGTCGCTCGGGCCGATGGCGCACAAGCGCTTTGCCAAGGTGGTGCGTGAACAGATCGCCGATGCGGTCGCTAAGGGCGCCAAGGCGCTGGTCGACCCGAAGCTGTTTCCGGCTGACGATGGCGGTGCCTATCTCGCGCCGCAGGTTCTCGTCAATGTCGATCATTCCATGGCCTTTATGCGCGAGGAGACCTTCGGCCCTGCCGTCGGCATCATGAAGGTGAAGAGCGACGCGGAAGCGCTAGAGCTGATGAACGACAGCCCCTACGGCCTGACGGCTTCGCTGTGGACGAAGGATGTCGAGCGCGCCTCGCGCATCGGCCGCGAAATCGAAACCGGCACCGTCTTCATGAACCGCGCCGATTATCTCGATCCGGCGCTGTGCTGGACAGGCGTCAAGGAAACCGGCCGCGGCGGCTCGCTGTCGATCATCGGCTTCCACAATCTGACGCGCCCGAAATCCTATCATCTGAAGAAAGTAACAGCATGAGCACTATCTCAGCCAATTGGAGCTATCCGAACGCCTTCAAGCTCGGCCGTGGCCGGATTAAGGAACTGGCGGACGCCTGCAAGAGCCTGGGCATGAAGAAGCCTCTCCTAGTCACCGACCGGGGACTTGCTTCGATGGCGATCACGGCGACGGCGTTGGATATTCTGGAAGATGCAGGTCTCGGCCGCGCCATCTTCGCTGACGTCGACCCGAACCCGAACGAGAAGAACCTCGAAGCCGGCGTGAAGGCGTTCAAGGACGGCGGCCATGACGGCGTCGTCGCCTTCGGCGGCGGTTCCGGCCTCGATCTCGGCAAGTGCGTCGCTTTCATGGTGGGCCAGACGCGTCCGGTCTGGGATTTCGAAGATATCGGGGACTGGTGGACCCGCGCCAGCGTCGAAGGCATTGCGCCGATCGTCGCGGTGCCGACGACTGCCGGCACCGGTTCGGAAGTCGGCCGTGCCAGCGTCATCACCAATTCCGCAACGCATGTGAAGAAGATCATCTTCCACCCGAAATTCTTGCCCGGCGTCGTCATCGCCGATCCCGAACTGACCGTCGGCATGCCGAAGATCATCACCGCCGGCACTGGCATGGACGCTTTCGCCCACTGCCTGGAAGCCTATTCGTCGCCCTTCTATCACCCGATGTCGGCTGGTATCGCGCTGGAAGGCATGCGGCTCGTCAAGGAATTCCTGCCGCGCGCCTATCGCGAGGGAACGGATCTCGAAGCCCGCGCCAACATGATGAGCGCCGCCGCCATGGGCGCCGTCGCCTTCCAGAAGGGGCTTGGCGCCATCCATGCGCTCTCGCATCCGATCGGCGCCGTCTACAACACGCATCATGGCATGACCAATGCCGTCGTCATGCCGGCCGTCCTGCGTTTCAATCGCAAGGCTATCGAGGATAAGATTGCCCGCGCCGCAGCCTATCTGGGTATCTCGGGCGGTTTTGACGGCTTCTACGACTATGTGCTGCAACTGCGCTCGGAACTCGGCGTGCCGGAAAATCTGTCTGCCATGGGCATCGCGCCCGATCGGATCGACGAGCTCTCCGCCATGGCGATCGAAGACCCGAGTGCCGGCGGCAATCCGGTGCCGCTGACGCTCGAAAATACCAAGGCTCTCTTCCGGGATTGCTTCTGATACTGCGCTGAGCTCCCCGATATGCGGGATAAAATTGGCAGCATATCAGGCCAAACAAAAAGCCGCCGAGTGTCACCCGGCGGCTTTTTTCGTTGAAGCTCTGTCTGGTAATCAATCCACGAATTCGACGACGACGCCCGGCTTGACCATCTTGGCAAGTTCGGTCGCATCCCAATTCGTGAGGCGCACGCAGCCATGGCTCTGCGTCTTACCGATTCTCGAGGGATCCGGCGTGCCGTGAATGCCGTAGGTCGGCTTCGATAGAGCCATCCAGACCGTACCGACCGGGCCGTTCGGGCCTGGCGGAATATTGAGAACCTTGTCGTTTCCGGCCTGCTGGAAGTTGATCTTCGGATTGTAGGTATAGCCCGGGTTGAAGGCGACGCGCTCGACTGTGACTGTGCCTGACGGCGAGGGCGTGTCGGCAGAGCCGATGCTGGCCGGGTAGGCGGCGATCAGCGTGCCGTTAGCGTCATAGGCGAAAACCTGCTTGCGGCCCTTGTCCGCCAGGATCTTGGCGACTGCGCCGGTCTTACTGGGGCCGGTATTGACGACCTTGATGGTGCTGCCCGGCACGGTGAAATCGACGCCGGGATTGAGCGCCTTCAGATAGCCTTCATCCATGTGAAAGCGTTCGGCCAGCATCTCCGTCGTCGAGGTATAGCCGAGGGACGGCATCTGTGCCTTAGCCGCATAGTCCTCAGGGATAGAAGCGACATACGGGCCTGCGGCGTCGGCCGCCGTGATCGTGTAGTTGACGATCGGCATACCGCCGGACATGCGAAGCTGCTCGAGGATCGCGTCGGTATTGTTCGGGTCGAGCGTCTGGCCGGTCATCTGCTGATAGGCATAGATCGCCTTGGTGACATTGGCACCCATTCTGCCGTCGATCGCACCAGGCGAAATGCCCTGCCGCGCGAGGAAGACCTCCAGCGCGGTGATCTCCATCTTCGATTTGCCCTTCAGCGTAATGACGGGTTCGGCCGGTGCCGGTTTGTTGACGATGTCGGGCGCGCTCTGCTGTGGATCGATCGACGCGTAGTCGTTGCCGTTCGGGTTCGTCTGGCCCTGGTTCTTACCAGGCAATGGCTGACTGTCGAGCGGCTGGCGCTGGATATCGCTGTCGCGCGGAATTCCGCCGGTGACCACACCGCGATCCTGCTGGTCGTAACCATTGTTGGGTGCGCCGTCGTAATTTCCGTAGCTGTCGGAGCGATATTGACGATAGTCCTGGTAGTCGCCGTTGTTGGAAAGCTGCGTGTCGCCATACCGACCGCCATTATTGCCATAGGTATCGCGGGCTGGGGCGCGGGGATAGTAGGTGCTGGCCCTCATTTCCGTGGCGACGACATTGCCGTAGGCATCAATCAGGACCCGGCGGCCGCGACCGTCGCGGGCCATGGAATATCCACCACCATAAGGATACTGATCGAGGATCCGGCCGTCAGGGGTGACAAGAACCGTGTTGCCGTTGCCGCTACGATAATATTGTGCCTGCGCGTTCGTGAGCGCGAGCATGGACACGGTGGCAGTCATTGCCAGGGCAAAACTTAATTTTACGAACCGGTTCACGTCTGTCGGATCCTCGGGATGGTCATTCGGCTGACACACACATGGCAATTTTGACGCCAGTATGGAGATTTAGATTATCATGCTGAATAAAATATAAAAATTTATGTGATCAAGGCTTCAAGTTAAGATTTGGTAAGCCAAATAACCGCTTCTTTCAGCCGCGCGCCAGCTTGGGACAGCACCTGCGCTCGGCGCCAATCAGGGAGGACTTTGGGGATGATGGGTTTTTCTGCGGCGAAAGGGCCGAAATTGACGCTGGACGAGGGGTCTGTGCTGGATATAGGCGCCTGCATTGTCGAGGGCAATAATCTTGCGCCCGGAAGCGCCGTTCCTGATGATGGCGATCCGCGTATCAGTCATTCGGTGGAAGGCTTCCTCTTCACCTGCGGGCCGGACCATATCCGCCATCCCGAGCCGATGTCCGGCGCATATGAAGGCAAGCGCTATCCGCTTCACGGTTCCTTCGCGTCCCATCCAGCCAAAATTCTCTGGACTAAATTCGAGAATGGTAATGCGGAATGCCGCGCCGATATCGATGTTGTCACCGCCGAAAGGCGAACGGCAAGGCTCGAACGACTTTGGCAGATCGATGGCGCGACGGGCGAGGTCTCACTTGCCGATTGTTTGGTCAATACCAGCACAGAGGCGATGCCGGTCTTTCTGATGTACCACATGAATATCGGCGGCAAATGGTTCGATAACGGCACGCGTCTTGCCGGTCAGATGCTTGACAATGGCGGCTTTCCCTGGACCTTCGGCGAGGAGGGGGGCGATATCTTCTGTGTGCCGGCGCAGGACAAGGGCGAGGATTGGGCAGAAATCAGCCTCGGCCCCATCGCGGCCATCGGCGGCAAGACACTAAGGGTGCGGTTCGGAACGGACACGCTGCCATTCCTGCAGGTCTGGCGCAATCAGCGCGCGCCGGCGCATGTGCTCGGTATCGAGCCTGTTTCGCATCGCTGGGTCTCGCGGTCCGAGCTGGAAGAGGCGGGCGAATTCAATATTCTCCAGCCCGGTGAAACCCGCAATTTCATGCTCAACTTTGCCTTCGTTTGAGAGTGCGCCGCGGTTGACGCTCGCCCTATGGCGGCGTAGATCAGGGCCACGGTTTTAGAGAGGACATGAACCATGGATATCCGCCCGATCGACGATGAATACTCGGTGTCCGGCCAGATCACCGTAGAGGATCTCGACCAGATCAAGGCCCTGGGTTTCAAGTCCATCGTCTGCCATCGCCCCGATGGCGAAAGCCCGGATCAGACGCCATTCGGTGTCATCGAGGCTCGCGCCAAGGAACTCGGCCTGGAGATCACCCAGGTGCCTGTCGGCCCGATGGGCGTGACTGAAGAGGCCGTGCAGGGCATGGTTGATGCGCTGGACGAGTTTCCGCGGCCGATGCTCGGCTATTGCCGCTCCGGCGCACGCTCGACCGCGATCTATCAGAAGACACATCACATTCGCGGCTGAACGGGTTCTTTCCCCCGGCCTTTTGATTGCAGGGCAGGCCATGGTCATGCCTTTTTATCTGTCGAAGAACAACACCAGGAGAACACCATGAGCATCAAGCGTATCGACGTTGGCGTCCGCATGAGCGGCGCTGTCATCCACGGCAACACCGTCTATCTCGCCGGCCAGGTTGGCGAAGGCGAAAGCGTCACTGATCAGTGCAAGTCGGCACTGGCTGAAGTCGACCGTCTGCTCGCTGCAGCTGGCACCAACAAGTCGAAGATCCTGCAGACGCTTATCTACCTCTCGGACATCTCCTACTTCGCTGAGATGAACGCCGCCTGGGAAGCCTGGGTCGATCCGGCCAACACGCCGGCCCGTGCGACCAGCGAAGCCAAGCTTGCAGCGCCGAAGTACAAGGTCGAATTCATCGTGACGGCAGCGCTCTAAGTCGCGCCATCCGTGATTTTTTCAAGGCCGGTGGGCTCGCGCTCACCGGCCTTTTGTCTGGGCGATTTCCGTAAGGGTGCGGGAGGGCGTGATCGCTTCCGGGTCGAGCGCAATCTCGATGATGGCCGGCTTGCCGCTCGCTCGCGCCCGTTCGAAGGCCGGGCCGAATTCTTCCGTCGCCTTCACTGTTTCGCCGTGGCCGCCATAGGCGCGGGCAAGGGCCGCGAAATCTGGATTGTCGAGTGCGGTGGCGCTGACCCGGCCGGGATATTCCCGCTCCTGATGCATGCGGATCGTACCGTACATGCCGTTGTTGATGACTAAAGCGATGAGCGGCAGTCCATACTGGACAGCCGTCGCAAATTCCTGACCATGCATCATGAAACAGCCGTCGCCGGCAAAGCAGATGACTTCGCGATCAGGAAAGAGCTGCTTTGCGGCAACCGCTGCCGGCAGGCCATATCCCATCGAGCCCGACGTCGGAGCCGCCTGCGTGTTGAAGCGGCGGAAGCGATGGAAGCGGTGAAGCCAGGTGGCATAGTTGCCGGCGCCGTTGGTGAAGATCGCATCATCGGCCGTATTGGCTTCGATCCAATCCATGATGCGGCCCATATGGACGGCGCCGGGGCTCTTTTCCGGTGTTTTCGACCAGGTGAGGTAGGCTGCGTGCATACGTTCCGTGCGCTCGGCCCACGGAGTCGCGGTTGGCGCATCGAGTTCCGCCAGAGCTGCAACGAAGTCCGCTGGGCTGGCACAAATGGCCAGGTCCGGCCGATAGACGCGGCCGAGTTCTGAAGGGTCGGGATGGATGTGGACGAGCTTTTGGCGCGGGTAGGGGATATCGACCAGCGTATAGCCGGAGGACGGCATTTCGGAAAGACGTCCACCGAGAAGGATCAGCAGATCCGCCTCTTTGATTTCCTTTGCCAGCGCCGGATTGATGCCGATGCCGACATCGCCGGCATAACTGGGATGCAGATGGTCGAACAGCATCTGCCGGCGGAAGGAGCAGCCGATCGGCAGCTTGAAACGCTCGGCGAATTGCCTGATGCCGGAAACTGCTTCTTCGTTCCAGCGCGTGCCGCCAAGAATGACCATCGGCCGCTGGGCAGCCGCAAGGCGCTGACTAAGCTCTGCAAGCTGGTCGCGGCCCGGATGGGCGGCAACAGGGACATAGGGCAGCGCTTGCGGCGCTTCGACCTCGTCACGCAGCATGTTCTCGGGCAGGGTCAGCACCACCGGACCGGGACGCCCCGATGTTGCCACAGCAAAGGCACGGGTGACGAATTCCGGAATGCGGGCGGCATCGTCGATCTCGCCGACCCATTTGGCGAATTCGGTAAAGGCGCGGCGAAATTCGACTTCCTGAAAGGCTTCGCGTTCGCGGGCATCGCGCTGGACCTGGCCGATGAACAGGATCATCGGGATCGAATCCTGCCGTGCGATATGAAGGCCCGCAGAGGCGTTTGTCGCGCCGGGACCGCGGGTGACCATGCAAATGCCCGGCTCGCCGGTCAATCGGCCCCAAGTATCCGCCATCATCGCCGCGCCCCCTTCCTGGCGGCAGACGAGCACCTTGATATCGCTGTCGCGCAGGGCATCGAGCACGGCGAGAAAGCTCTCGCCCGGCACGCAGGACATACGCTGCACGCCATTGGCCTTCAAAGCCTCGACGATAAGTTGCCCGCCCGTTCGCTTCATTTCCTCGCCTTCCCCTCCAGTTTGGCCAGTTCGGCCAGAACTTCCTCCTGATGTTCGCCGAGACGCGGGCTCGGCCGCGTATAGGTCAACGGCGTTTCCGACAGCACGATCGGCGTGCGGACGCTCGGAATGACAGTGCCGGCGCTATCCTCAAGATCGATCCTCAGTCCGCGCGCCACAATCTGCGGATCGGCGAACATATCCTCGATCGTGTTAATGGCGCCGGCCGGTACGGCGTTGGCCTCACAGGCTTTCAGCAGCTCTGCCTTGTTCCACTTCAGCGTTTCGGCAGAAATGAAAGCGCGCACTTCGTTGCGGTTGGCGACGCGGGCCTTGTTGGTCGCATAGCGCTCGTCGTCGGCATCGGTCTCCATGCCGAGAATGGCGCAGAGGCGCCGGAACTGCCCGTCGTTGCCGACAGCGAGAATGAGATAGCCGTCGGCCGTGGGTATGACTTCGTAGGGCGAGATATTGGGATGGGCATTGCCGAGCCGCACGGGCGGCTTACCCGAAATCAGATAGTTCATGTTTTGATTGGCGAGCACTGCGGATTGTACATCGAGCAGCGCCATGTCGATGAGTTGTCCTTCCCCGGTCTTCAGCGCATGGATCAGGGCGGCCTCGATTGCCGATACGGCATAGATGCCGGTGAAGATATCGGCGATCGCGACGCCGGCCTTCATCGGCTGGCCATCCGGCTCGCCTGTGATCGACATGAAGCCAGACATGCCCTGCACGATATAGTCATAGCCGGCGAGACCGGCATAGGGGCCGGTTTGCCCGAAGCCGGTGATCGAGCAGTAGACGATGCGGGGATTGATCTTCCTCAGGCTTTCATAATCCAGCCCGTACTTTACCAGGCCGCCGAGCTTGAAATTCTCGATCACCACATCGGCCGTCTTTACCAGTCGGCGCACCAGGCCCTGTCCATCCTCGGTCTTGAGGTCGGCAGTAATGGAGCGTTTGCCGCGATTGGCAGAGTGGTAATAGGCGGCAGAGAGATTCTCGCCGTCCTTGCCTTCGACGAAGGGCGGTCCCCACTGGCGCGTGTCGTCGCCGCCGTCGGGATTTTCCACTTTGATGACATCGGCGCCGAGGTCGGCCAGCATCTGTCCGGCCCAGGGACCGGCGAGAACGCGGGCAAGCTCAATGACGCGAATACCGGAGAGCGGAGGTTTCTTGGTTTTCTGGTCCGTCATGTCATCCGCTCTGCCGCTTACGGCGTGAATGCAGTTTCAGATGTATCGGATACCGGCTTGGAAGCAAAGCGCCGCTCGCGCCAGAGAATGTAGAGGCCGGAGCCGGTGATGATGAGGATGCCGAGCCATTTGATCGCATCCGGGAAATTGTCGAAAACGAGCCAGCCGAAGATCGTGGCGGAAACGATCTCGAAATACTGCAGCGGCGCAAGTGTCGAGGCCGGCACGGCGCGATAGGCATATACCGTGAGGATACCCGCCGCTGCCGCAGTAACGCCAACGCCGAGCAGATAGAGCGTGGCCATCAGATCCGGAATGACCGGATCGAGGATTGTAGACCCCGTCGTTCGACCGATGGCAAGCAGGACCACACTGATGCCGGTCCCCCATAAAGCCGTCTGGAACTGCATCGACCATGCGTCCTCGCTATGGGAGACCACGCGCGTGATCATGACGTAGACGGCGACGCAAAACGCGGTGACGATAGGAAGCAAGGCGAAAAAGCCGACTTCCTGAAAGCTTGGCTGGATGATCAGCATCGCGCCGAAAAAGCCGACGGCACAGGCGGTATAACGCCGCCAGCCGATGGTTTCCTTCAGGAAGACGCTGCTGAGGATGGTGAGTATCATCGGCTCGACGAAGAAGATGGCAATGGCATCGGCCACTTCCATCACCTGCAGCGTGGTCACGAACGACACCATGGACAGCGTGAGCACGGCGGCACGGATGGCATGGACGCCGCTGCGTCGCCAACTCCACACGCCCCATTTCCCGCGCATTGCCATCATGGGGAGCGCAAAAAGAGCCTGGAAGATGAAGCGGGCGGCGGTCACTTCGCCCGGCGGAATCGTGGTCGCCGCGAGCTTGGAGAAGATATCCATGACTGGCGAGAGGACGACGGAGAGAAACATCGTCACCAAACCGAAGGTCAGCTCCGACTGCAGCAATCGCGCCGAGGAGCCGCTGGAGGTGTTCATTGTGGAATTCCCATGAGAATCAGTTGTTTGCCGTTACCCTCTTGCACCAGTCGGCGAAGTTGGAAATGGCTTTTTCGGCACCGATTTCGCTGAGAGTCTCGTGCCGCATGTCGGGATAGATTTCAGTGGTGATACGAGAGAAGCCGGCTCTTTTCAAATGATTTGCCAGCCAGGAAATCGCTTTCGCGCCGTCGGTCGCGGGATCCTTGCCACCGCCGACGAGATGAATCGGCATGTCGCGGCGGAGACGATTGAGATGCGCCTTCTGTGGTGCGCGGAAGGTAAGTTCAAACAGGTCGAGCCAGAGCGAGACCGAGGCATCGAAGCCGCAAAGCGGATCGGCGATATATTTGTCCACCTGCTCGGGAATGCGCGAGAGCCAGTCGAAATCGGTGCGGCGGTTGGCGATCGATTTACCCCACGTGCCGAAGGTCAGTTTCGGCAGCGGTCCACTCGGGACGTCCGATCCCTTAAACATGCGCTCCGTTTTGAGGATGAGTTGGGCGGCGCGGCCGGCGAGGCCCGGATTGAAATTGGAATTCCAGACCGTGACGGCATCGAACTTGGCTGGATGCGTGACCACAGTATTCAGGCTAATCAACCCGCCCATGGAATGCCCGAACAGGATGATAGGCAGATCAGGATGGGAGCTTGCGGCAAGCTCGCGCATTGCGAGCACATCGGCGATCACCTGCTCGACACCATTTCTCCGGGCAAAGCGGCCGATGGGGGCATCAGGGGCCGTCGTCTCGCCATGGCCGCGATGATCGTGAGCATAGACATGAAAGCCTCGGCCCGCCATCGCATCCGCGAAGACCTCGTATCGGCGGGAATGCTCGGCGAGACCGTGCGATATCAGCAGGATGCCGCGAGCATCGGTTGCCGCCGGCAAATGATGATAGGCAAGGGTTGCGCCTGTCGGACTTTTCAGGCGCTGCGTCTCGGCGAACATATATTGGCTCCTCCCCAGTTAGACGAAAGGTTATCCTCCGCTCGATTGCAATGGATAGGTGGTAAAGCTCACAGAAATAAATCTTTCCGAGCGCCGTGATTCAGGATTGCGCCTGCTCGCTCAAACTGCTTATTTGTTCCCATAATGTTCTAGTTGGAGGCAGGAATGAAGCAGTGGCTTCGAGTATTTGCAGTTGTACTTCTTTCGGTCGGAACGGCGGCGAGCGCCATGGCTCAGGAACATAGCCGCGGACGGACGCGCTTTATCCTGGCGGCGAGCTGGGAGCCGGCATTTTGTCAGACGAACCAGAAAAAGGTGGAATGCCGGAACCAGTCGTCGAACAATCATGATGCCACGAATTTTTCTCTGCATGGCCTCTGGCCGATGCGGCAGGAATATTGCGATGTTTCCGAGGATCTGAAGCAGGCGGATCGTGGCCGCGACTGGAAGGATCTGCCTGCCGTGCAGCTTTCCCAAGACGTGAAGGCGAAGCTGGACAAGGCAATGCCAGGCACTCAATCCGGCCTGGAGCGGCATGAATGGATCAAGCACGGCACCTGCACGAAGCTCAGCGCCGACCAATATTTCTCCATCGCCGCTGGCCTGATCGCCGAACTCAATACGTCTGCCGTGCGGGATCTTTTCGCGCAGAATATCGGCAAGGAGCTGGATGCCGAAAGCATCAAGGCGGCCTTTGATCAGAGCTTCGGCGAGGGCGCCAATGCGCGCATCAAGATGAGCTGCCGCCGCGTCGGCGATGTCCGAATGATTTCGGAGCTGACCATCGGTCTCTCCGAAGATGCGATCGATCCCCAGCAGGGCAGTGAGCCGCGGCTCGCCAAACTGATCCAGGGGGCCGGCAGTACCTCCTTCGGCTGTGATCGGGGTGTGGTGGACGCGGCCGGTTTCTGAGAAAATACGGCCTTTCTGACGCGGATAATGCCCTCGGACAAGGTTTCGCCGTTGCCCGAGGGCGGGGTTTCGCCTACATAGCGGCACAAATCGCAACGCTATTCGCCCGTGGAGCAACCCAAGCTATGGCACGTCAGTTCATTTATCATATGGCCGGTCTGAATAAGTCCTATGGCGCCAAGAAGATTCTCGAGAATATCCATCTCTCCTTCTACCCCGATGCCAAGATCGGTATTCTCGGCCCGAACGGTGCAGGTAAGTCGACCGTGCTGCGCATCATGGCCGGCCTCGACAAGGAATATACCGGCGAAGCCTGGCTGGCCGAAGGCGCCACCATCGGCTACCTGGCGCAGGAGCCTCAGCTCGATCCCAACAAGACGGTTTTCGAAAACGTCATGGAAGGCGTTGCCAAGAAAACCGAAATCCTCAATCGCTACAACGAATTGATGATGAACTATTCCGACGAGACCGCGGAAGAGGGCGCCAAGCTCCAGGATATCATCGACAGCCAGAACCTTTGGGATCTGGAAAGCCAGGTGGAGATGGCGATGGAAGCCTTGTGCTGCCCGCCGCGCGATGCCGAAGTCACCAGCCTTTCAGGCGGTGAGCGCCGCCGTATCGCACTATGCCGTCTGCTTCTCTCGCAGCCAGACCTGCTGCTGCTCGACGAACCGACCAACCATCTCGACGCTGAGACCATTGCCTGGCTGGAAAAGCACCTGCGCGACTATCCGGGCGCCGTGATGATGATCACCCACGACCGCTACTTCCTCGACAATGTTACCGGCTGGATTCTCGAACTCGACCGCGGTCGTGGCATTCCCTACGAAGGCAACTATTCCGCCTATCTGCGGGCCAAGGCCAAGCGCATGCAGCAGGAAGCCCGCGAAGAAGCTGGCCGCCAGAAGGCGATCAGCCGTGAGCAGGAATGGATTGCCTCCAGCCCCAAGGCCCGCCAGGCCAAGTCCAAGGCGCGTATCAACGCTTACGAACAGCTGGTCGATGCTGCCGAAAATCAGCGTCCCGGTGATGCGCAGATCATCATTCCGGTCAGCGAGCGTCTCGGCCAGGTGGTGATCGAGATGGAGGGCATCACCAAGGGCTTCGAAGGCCGCACGCTGATCAATGATCTGTCGATCAAGCTGCCGCCCGGCGGCATCGTTGGCATCATTGGCCCGAACGGCGCCGGCAAGACGACCCTGTTCAAGATGATCACCGGGCAGGAAAAGCCGGATGCCGGCACGGTCCGCATCGGCGAGACGGTGCATCTCAGCTATGTCGACCAGAGCCGCGATGCGCTTGACGGCAATAAGACGGTATGGGAGGAGATCTCCGGCGGCGCCGAAGTCATCAAGCTCGGCAAGTTCGACATGAACTCGCGCGCCTATTGTGGCGCCTTTAACTTCAAGGGCGGCGACCAGCAGCAGAAGGTCGGCAATCTCTCTGGCGGTCAGCGCAACCGCGTTCACCTGGCCAAGATGTTGAAGGCTGGCGGCAACGTGCTTCTGCTCGACGAACCAACCAACGACCTGGATACGGAAACGCTGGGGGCGCTGGAAAGCGCGCTTGAAAACTTCGCGGGCTGCGCCATCATCATCAGCCACGATCGCATGTTCCTCGACCGCCTGGCCACGCACATCCTGGCCTTTGAAGGCGAAGGCCATGTCGAATGGTTCGAAGGCAATTTCGAAGATTACGAGCAGGACAAGATTCGCCGTCTCGGCCCCGATGCCCTTAATCCGGGCAGCCAGGCGCATAAGCGCCTGACACGCTGAGCTCCCGGTTTGGCTCTTTGAAAACCCCGGCTTGTCCGGGGTTTTCGTTTATGTAGCAATCGCCCTCGATATTCTGTTTTCGCCGGAAACTAACGGATTTCCGACGTCGAACTCCCTTGGCTAGCCGATTGGCTCTTGCCAAGAAAACCCAAATCACATAAAGATATCTTTATATCTTGATTGGGTGCGGAATGACAGATCTGGTTAAACTCGGCTTGGATGACGTAGTGGACGTGTTGAAGGCGGTCGGAGAGCCGACGAGGCTGCGTCTTCTCGCGCTTCTTGCTGCCGGCGATCTCACGGTGACCGATCTTACCGAAATCCTTGGCCAGTCGCAGCCGCGCATTTCCCGGCATTTGAAGCTGCTCGGCGAAGCCGGTCTGATTGATCGTTATCAGGAAGGCGCCTGGGCTTACTTCCGGCTGAAGCAGGAGGGCAAGGCCGTGACGCTGGCCCGCAGCCTCCTGCGCCATACCGCAGAAAAGGATACGGTGCTGCTGCGTGACGGGGAACGTCTTGCTTCCGTGAAGCGCATCCGGGCCGAACGCGCCCAGGCCTATTTCAGCCGCAATGCCGCCGAGTGGGATGAACTGCGTCGTCTCCATGTCGCCGACGAGGATGTCGACAAGGCGCTGATCGACCTGATCGGCCCGCAACCAATCGACTCCTTCCTGGATCTCGGCACCGGCACGGGCCGGATGCTGCAGCTTCTGACCGGGCATTACCGCCGCGCCATCGGCATCGATGCCAGCCGTGACATGCTGGCGGTCGCTCGCGCCAATCTCGACCGGGCCAACATCACAAGCGCCTCCGTGCGGCATGGCGATATTTTCAACCTGCCGCTCGAGCAGCAGGATTTTGATCTCATCACCATCCACCAGGTGCTGCATTTCCTTGATCAGCCGGAGGTTGCGATCAATGAGGCCGCACGAATGCTGCGACCCGGCGGCCGGCTTGTCATCATCGATCTCGCGCCGCACGGGCTTGAATATCTGCGTGACGAGCATGCGCATCTGCGCCTCGGTTTCTCGCATCAGGCCATGTCGGATTGGCTGAAACTGGCGGGGCTAGATGTGGAGCGCGTGCAGGATCTTCATTCGGGGAGGGAAGGCGGACAGGCGCTGACCGTCACCATCTGGCTGGCGCGCGACCCGCGGTTGCTGATTGCGTCCGACCAGGGCCAGCAGTCATCCCCCATTCTTGCCGGGAGAGTTTGACATGTCTTCGAGATCAGAAAGCCATAATGCGGGTATCCGCATCTCCTTCGAGTTTTTTCCGCCCAAGTCGGAAGAGGCCGAGCAGCAGCTGTGGAACACCGTCGAGGAACTCAGCGATTGGGACCCTGAATTCGTTTCTGTGACCTATGGAGCGGGCGGCTCGACCAAGGCGCCGACGCTTTCCGCCGTGCGAAAGATGATCCACGAGACGCCGTTCACGACCGCATCGCATCTGACCTGCGTCGGCGCTACGCGCGAAGATACGCATCGTGTGATCGACGAGTTCCTGGCTACGGGTGTTCGCCGTTTCGTCGCGTTGCGCGGCGATCCGCCGGGTGGTGTCGGTTCGGCCTATCAACCGCATCCGGGCGGTTATGCCAATGCCGCGGAACTGGTTGGCGCTTTGCGGGAGCGCGGCGATTTCGACATTTCCGTTTCCGCCTATCCCGAAAAGCATCCGGAAAGCCGCGATACGGCAGCCGATATCGACATGCTGAAGCGCAAGGCGGAGAATGGTGCTGACCGAGCCTTGACGCAGTTCTTCTTCGATAATGACGCCTTCGAGCGTTATCATGATCGCGTTCACGCCGCCGGCATCAAGATTCCCGTCGTGCCGGGCATCATGCCGATCCAGAACCTGACGCAACTCAAGCGCTTCGCCAGCGCTTGCGGCACGACTATTCCGACCTGGCTCGACGAGCGTTTCGATGGTTTGGATGAGGATGTCGAGGAGCGCGCCAAGGTCGCAGCGGATGTCGCCGCCGAGCAGATCCAAGATTTGGTGCGCCGTGGCATTCACGAGTTTCACATCTATACGATGAACCGTTCGCCGCTTGTTTCCGCCGTGCTTGAGCGGCTGGGTCTGCAGCGCAAGGTGGCTTCCCAGGCTGGCGCTGCTGCCTAAACCGCTTTGCGAAGCGTGACGATAAAAAGCGCATGTCCGGGCGGGCATGCGCTTTTCTAATAGAGCAGGGGTTTTGTTAACTTATCGGAGTTTGGTCGTGTGCGAATTTCACTGAAGCCGTCAGATGAAAAGCATCGTCACGACGAAAGCGAAGGCCGCACCGACCACCAGGACGTTGATGGATCGTGTTAATCCCATGTCTTCCTCCTCAGTCAGCTGTTAAATGTTATGTCGAAAATGTGTTGCTTGGAAAGAACATTCGATGCTGCGACGCGGTATCGAGTTCGCGGTGTGATTCATGAGCTTTCGGCAACATTTTGATATTACGTTATAAATGTCGATTTCTGACTCGATGACGGGTTGTGAATAAATATTAATATGTTGTGACTGCAGACCATACGAATGGAGCGGGAGATCATGTTTCCCGCGTTATGACGCCGCGTTTCACCCATAAGAAAAACCGCCCATCGAGGACGAGCAGACCTGCGGCGATGAGTAGCATGCCGGCGATTTCGGTTGGCCCCATCCGCTCGCCGAGAAAGAGGAAGCCGAGCAATAGCGCGCTTGGCGGCACGAGCAGAGTGACGAGGGAGGTGTTGGTGGCGCCTGCAAGCTCGATGATACGAAAATAGAGGATGTAGGCAAAAGCGGTCGACAGCAGCGCGAGGCCAAGAATGGCGGCAATTGCCGTTACCGGCGGGGTGGCAAGCACCCAAGGCTGGTCGATCATCAGTGCGACCGGCAGCATGATGAGCGAGGAGCCTGTCAATTGGCCCGCTGCTACAACCGGCGGCGCGATGCCTTTGAAGCGTTTGGCATAAATCGCTGCGAATCCGTAGGAGATTGCCGCGAGAATCGGCAATAGGAGTGCCCAGAAGGGTATCGAGCCACCGGTGGTAACGCTCGGTCCGAGCAACACGATGGTTCCCAGGAGTCCAGTGAGGCAACCAGCCAGCTTGGCCGATGTCAGGCGCTCATCCGTTGTCAACTGATTGCCGATCAACACGGTCCACATCGGCGTCGTCGCGTTCAGGATGGATGCGAGCCCGGCACCCATCTGCGTCTGGCCGCAGAAGATCAGCGTATGCGGTATCGCATTGTTGATTAAGCCCAGCAGCAGAAATTGCGGCCAATGACGGCGCAGGGACTGATAAATGCCGAGGCGGCCGGCTAGATAGAGATGCAATGCCACAGCCGCCAGCGACAGACGCAGAAAGACGAGCGTGAAGGGCGGTACGTCGTGAACGGCGATGCGGGCGAAGAAGAACGAACCGCCCCAGATCAATCCGAGCAACAGCAGCAGGCCCCAGGTCGAGGCGCTCATTCGATGTTCGTCATTCATGGCATCTCTCCTCTTTCGAGGCATCTAAACCGGAAGGAGGGTAGGCTCTCCACCCGTTTCTTGCTGTTTGGGAATTGTGGATGCTCACGAGTGCGAGGAGAGCAGATACAAAAAAGGCGGCCTGGAGCCGCCTTTTCGATCGATATATGGAAAAATCAGAGCGCGTTGAGCAGCGCCGTCGTCGCCCAGCCGTCGGCCGGCATACCCAGGCGGAACTGTTCCTTCTGGATCGCGACACGCGTGCCGGAGCCAAGAATTCCATCGATCTTGCCGACATCATAGCCGCGGGCCACAAGCTTGGTCTGAAGCGCCTTCATATCGACGTCGTTCAGGCCCGGCTCGGGGTTGCCCTTGTTATAGGGCGGAGCGCCGGCAAAGCGGGTGGCGAAATAGGCGGCCGAGGTCGTGTAGATGAACGACTGGTTCCATCCGAGATAGGTATTGTAATTCGGATAGGTCAGGAAGGCAGGCCCCTTGCGACCCTGCGGCAGGATGAGAGCGGCGGGCAGGGAGCCGAAGCTCGTGTTGCCGTCTCGCGGCGTGACGCCGAGCTTGAACCAATCGCCTGCAGTCAGCGTGCCGCCGATACCGGATTTTTCCCAGGGAAGATTGTCCGGAACCGTCACCTCCTGCAGCCAGGGCTGACCGCGCTGGAAGCCGAGATGCTGGAGGAATCGTGCTGTCGTCAGAATGACGTCAGGTGCGCTGGTCTTCAGATTGACATGACCGTCGCCATCGCCATCGGTGCCATAAGCGATGATATCGGGCGGCAGCATCTGCGTCTGGCCGATTTCGCCAGCCCATGCGCCCGTCGTCGTTGCCGGGTCGACATCGCCGCGTTGGACGAGCTCGATCAGCGCGATCAGGCGCGGACGGAAGAAGTCCGGCCGGCGGCAATCGTGCGAGAGAGTGACCAGCGCGTTGCGGGTGTTGAAATTGCCCTGAACGGCGCCGAAATCGGTTTCCATCGCCCAGAAGGCGGTGATGACGCCGGGAGGTACGCCATAGTCCTGTTCGGCCTTGGCGAAGACGTCGGCATATTGCTTCATCTTCTGGCGGCCGATGTCGAGACGGCCCTGGCTTACGGTGCGCTGGGAGAATTCGAGGAAAGTCTGGCGGAAGACACCCTGACTGCGGTCCATGGCAAGAACCTTCTGGTCAATCTGGGCGCCGGCGAGCGTCTTGTCGGCAGCGGCAGCATCTGCGCCATCGGCAATCGCCTCAGCCTTCACGCCTGCCAGAAATGCGGTGAGATCGCCGCCGCAGGCTACCTTCGGAGTGGCGTCACTGCTCGCGGGCGGCACTGCAGCCGGTGCTGCGCTTTGAGCCAACGCCGTACCGGTCATGGCTGAAGCGAGGAGCAACGCAAGCGCGCCGCGTCGAATGGTGTCACGATCCATGAGCGATCCTTTCCAGTGATAGAATAGGGTCGCTTTCACAGAAGATTGTGACATAAGCAAGAGAGAATTGGCTGCAGTCTCAAGAATTTCCTTGCTTCTCTACTGCTGCTACCCAGTTGTGCCAATTTTGTTCAGAACCGGCAAAAACATTGATATCCGTCGGGCCTTTGATGCCGGGGATGACGCCCGTCGAGGTATATTGCCAGAAGGCCCAGCTACGGTCTGCGTAGGTCTCTTTCGGATGCTTGGCGACGGATCGAACCCAGAAGTGATAGTCCTTGAAATAGCCGACTAGATTTTCGCGGTGAAAGTCGACCGAAGTATAGATGATCGGGCGTTTGCCGTAATAGGCCTGCAGGCGATCCATAAAGCGCTTGATCTCGCTGCGTACCGTTTCGGGAGCCGGTCTGGTCTTGCAAGTGGGGGAGCCCGGGTTCCATTCGACATCCACGACGGGCGGAAGCGCCATGGCATCCTTCGGCACGTTGCGGATGAACCAATCGGCCTGCTCGTCGGCCGTCGAGCAGAAATAGAAGAAATGATAGGGCGCATGCAGAAGTTCGGCAGCGCTCGCTTCATTCCAATATTCGGTGAAGCGTGGATCGATCCGATCCTTGCCCTCCGTCGCCTTGATGAAGACAAAGGCGACGCCGGAGCTCTTGACGGCTTTCCAATCGATATCGCCCTGCCATTTGGAAATATCGATGCCATGGATGGGATGGCGCTGCGGATGATCGCGGCCGAAGTCCTGCGGTTTCGTGTCGGCAAATCTGGTCTTGGGAAGGGCCGCCGTCGAGAGGGCGTCATAGCCCGTTGTGCAGCCAGTCAAGGCAAGAGCGAGCGGCAGTAGGCATGCCAGAAGCCGGCGCATAGATATCCTGTTATGGCCCGAGTGATCTTGCTGCCCCAAGATTTGGCTTCCGTAATGTGGTCCCCGAGAATCCGAAAGAGCGGCAGACCGTACTGCTTCCAGCCGATCTTGCCACTTTATTCACCATATCAACGTAAAAAATGCGTTATCTTCAAGCAAATTCTTATGCTTGGCGCCTTCCGAGGCCGGATTTTGCGCTGGAATCTGTCGCCGCTCAGGCGCCGAGCCGGGTCGCTACAGCCCGCCAGGCGTAACCACGGCCGATCTTTTCGGTTTTCACCGACATGCCCCGCACTGCAGCCTTCTCTTCGAGCACGGTCAAAAGATCGGCGCGGGGAGTGACGTGGAATTTCTTTAGCCAGCCTTTGAGCATGGCACGGAACCAGCCTGGCAACCCTTCCTGCTGGCCGAAATCGACGATGTGGAGCTCGCCGCCCGGTGCGACTGCGTCGAGCGATGCGTCGATGGCATTTTTCCAGTCGGGGATCATCGACAGCGCGTAGGAGACCATGACACGGTCGAAGTCCTCGGTGCCGAAATCGTCGGGCGAGAAGGCGGTGGCATCGGCGACGCGAAAATCCGGCATCTGTTTCAGGCCGCGGAAATTATTGCGGGCGGAGATCAGCATTTCCTGCGAGATATCGAGGCCATAAAGGCGGGCAGAAGGGAAGCGCCGATAGGCGAGCAGCATATTGCGGCCGGTACCGCAGCCCACTTCCAGAAGCGAGCCGCCGACGGGAACATTCAGCTGTTCGATCGTGCGATCGCGGCCGAATAGGTAATATTTGCGGGTAAGGTCATAGATGTGACGCTGATAACGGTACATGCCGTCCATCAGCTTGGCGTGGTTGTTCGCGCTGGTTTCTATGCCTGTATCCGCCTGGCTCACGCTTTTTTCCCGTAGATGTGGAAACCGCCATAGATAGCCGAGCGATCACGAACATTGAGTTCCTGCGAACGCTCTTCGAAATAGATCCACTGGTCGCGGATCGCTTGAGAAAGGCGGCCTTCGATGATGCTCTTTTCGGCGGCCGTGCGGAAGATGACGCGGGCGCCTTCGCGCGCTGTCCGGGTGATCTCCGCCCAGAGGCCATTGAGCTGCTCGTCGGTCATCCAGTCCTGCGCATCGAGGAGGATATAGCGATCGCGCGAAGCTGCCGGCTTCGAAGCGAGAAGCTCGGTGAAATTGGCGTGATGGACGCTTACACGATCGGCATTGGCGCGGATCGCCGCGTAGTGCTCCGGCTTGAGATAGGTGGGCAGAGGCCCTTGATGCTGGGCAGCGTAGCGCCGAGAGAATGCCTGCCAGGCAAAGTAATTGTCGCGCATCGGAAAATGACAGGCGAGCTTTTCGAGGCGGTGTTTCAGCACGGCAGAAATGGAATCGTCGCCCGCCAGGCTCGCAAGCTCGTCATATTGCTGCGGCGGAATGCCGAGGCCAAAGAGCGAGCTCTTGCGACCGAGCAGCCAGCGAACCGCCGGTTTGTCGAAGATCGGAGCGATTTCTTCCTCGAAGAACTGACGCTGCTCGCGCATGGTACGGGCTTCAGTCATCTTTTGGAGGCGAACGCCGTGCAGGCGCGCCAGTATATGGGCAGCGCCGATAAACCGGCCGAGAAGGCCGGTCTTGTAGATATTGCGGTTGAAGACCGTGATGCGGCGGCGGCCATAGAGATCGCGACCATCCCAGTAGCCAGCCGTTGCCGTGTCGAGGCGCGGCGCGATGAACTGGTCGTAAGCCTGGCTATTGCCCGAAAAATTGGCCGTTCCGAAGAAACGCACCAGGTCCGCGTGGCCGGGAAGCAGGCGGAAGGCAGCAAGCTTCAGCTTGTTCAGTGCGATGTGGTGGCGATTGAGATCGACGACATCGATGGATGCGGGATTTTGCGAGAGATAGGCGAGCATGTTGCAGCCGCCCGAACCGATGGTGACGATGCGATGATGCGCTTCCAGCTCCATCGCCTCCATATCGATATCCGGATCTTCCCAAATCTGCGGATAGACAAGGCCGGAAAACAACATGCCGAACAAGCGCTCGGAAAGGCCTGCCTTAGACAGTGCCTTGTGCTGCAGCAGAGCGTCCTTGAGTTTCCGGTTCTTTTGGAGACCGGCATCCGGGGCGAATTCCGTCATCTGAGTCTTGTCACCGATTTGTGAATTTCAGGGCGTGTAACCCGGCAATGCTACAGTCTGATGACGCGGGCTGTTGGCAGATCCAGCTGCAAAGCATCCTTGCACATATTTAAGGAGCCCTGATCATCATAGGTCTTTCATCTTGCTGCGTTTCCTGATTGTCTCCGCCTACCTTTCTGGAGAGTATGTGACATGCGTTTAATATCGAGAGTGATCGGGGCTCTTATTGTTCTGCTGCTGATCATTGTCGCCGGCGGAGCCATCTGGCTCTCTCTTTATCCGCCGGAATTACTGAAGGTCGGCGATGGCTACGCGGCAAAGATCGTCTGCTCCAACACATTCGTGGCCAAGCGGGATCCGGACAAGGTGATGGAGGAAGATGTCCAGGCTCCCGGCAATCCGGCATTGAAGCTCATTCGCGTCTATGTCGATCGGGACGAGGGTGTGGTGACGGCCCGTTTCCTGGGATTGTTCGCGCCGAACCGTGCGCTTTATCGCGGTGCGCTCGGCTGTGCGCTGGTGCCGGACGGTGATCTGCAAACGGCTCGCAGCGCCGTCTTCCTCAACAAGGTGAAGGCGCCGAAGAACGATGCGGTTTGGCCGGATGGAGATACGGTAAACCTCGATCAGGGTGACGTGGGGAGGAAGCTTGCCGATGTCGTATCGAATCCGGATCTCGCCGGGCCGGCCATGCGTGCGATCGTCGTGGCCAAGGATGGCCGTATTGTCGCCGAGACCTATGGCGATGGCTTCAGCAAGGCAACGCCGCTGATAGGCTGGTCGATGACGAAGACGGTGAATGCCGCGATTATCGGCCGACTCATGCTGGCCGGGCGCATGTCCTTCGACGATCAGAATCTTCTGCCGCAATGGAGCGCCGACTCGCGCAAGAACATTAAGCTCAGCGATCTTCTCGCCATGGAAAGCGGGCTTGCGTTCAATGAATCCTATGGCACCGTATCGGATGTAACGCGCATGCTCTATCTCGACGCGGATGTGACGAGCCTGGCAGCCAATGCGCGCCAGCTGGCAGCGCCGGGCGAGCGTTTCAGCTATTCCAGTGGTACGGCGGCGCTGCTTTCTCGCCTCTGGATGAACCGCCTGCCCAATCTGAGCGCTGCCATCTCCTATCCGCGAGAGGCACTCTTCGGGCCGCTCGGAATGTATAGCGCCGTTTTCGAAGCCGACGAGCGCGGCACCTTCGTCGGCAGTTCCTATCTCTATGCCAATGCCCGGGATTGGGCGCGCTTCGGCATGTTTCTGCTGCAAGACGGGGTCTGGAATGGGCATCGTCTGCTGCCGGAGGGGTTCGTCGGCGCCATGCGCACGCCGACGAAGGCTTCCGAGGGCGTTTACTCGCAGGTTCAGGCCTGGCTTGCGGGGCCTGGCGGCTCTAACGCCCAATTCGGTCTGCCCGCGGATGCATTTTGGATGACCGGTCATGACGGCCAAACGGTCGCAATCGTCCCGTCCGCCAATCTCGTCGTCGTGCGGATGGGGCTGACGCCGACCTGGGCGGATTATCGGCCGCAAATCCTGCTGAAGCGGATCATGGATGTGATAAAGCCGGCCACGAATTAGGCCGGCTTCTCAGAGTTATCTAGATAAAATCAGTAATTGCCGTTGGCGACGTCAGTCAGGCCCTTGCGCTTGGCGTCGTAGTAATAGCCGCGGGCATAAAGCTGCACGGCATTAGCTTCCTTGTTTTGAGCCTTGCTGTCGGCCGTCATCCATGCACCGCGCAGATATTTGGCGGCATATTTGATGTTGGTTTCCGCGTCGAGAAGCCCGGACGCCGGGCCTTCGTAGCCCATGGACTTCGCCGTATTATACTTGATCTGCATCAGGCCGAAATATCCAGCGCGATTATAGGCTTTCGGATTGTAACGGCTTTCGCGGTGAACGACGCGATGGATCAGGGATTCCGGAATTTCGTAAAGCTTGGCGTATTTCTGGATGAGCTTCGAAACGTAGCTCTTTTGCTCAGCCGGAACATCGGAATCGTAATTCGCAGTGTTGGGGGTGGTCATGACGGCCGGCACGACAGTCGGACCGCTACTGTCGAAATTGAAGTCATAATGCATGCGGTTGTCGGCATAGCGGGGAACACCCATCTGCGCGGGCGTGGCGAAAGCGACTTCAGTCTGCGGTGTCGAACCTGGGCGCGGCGTCGGCACGGCGACCTGAATGGCCGCAACATCCGATGTCATCGGAATGCCGGGTTGGCTCTGAGCCACGGAGGAGGAAACCGGCGTGAGCGCGGCATCACCAGGGCGCGCCGGATTGGGCATCGGGATGGCGACCACCGAAGGCACCAGCGGCACGTCGGACGCGGCATAGGCTGCTGCGGCTGAGGTGCTGCCAGCTGGAGCGCCTGTTGCGGCAGCGATTGCGGCGGTTCCCTGATTGGCAGCGCTCGCAACAGGCGTGCCGAAACGTCCCGCGTCCATCTGCTGCTGGCTTGCAGCTGCAACGTTTGTCGAACCCGGAACAACACGGCCGGACTTTGCCATTGCCATCTGTTGCGGCTGCCGCGGACCGATGAAATTCGGCGATATCGCGGCCACTGCCACGCCGCCTGCTGCAGGCGCGGCCGTGCCAGTTGCGGTCAGGGTCGTATTCGGATGCGGCACGTTGGTGTGTGCCGACGGGAGTTCTGCCTGAGACGTCTGCTGCTGCTGAGTGCTTGCACACCCGGCGAGAGCGCCACACATCATTGCCGACAAGGCAACGCTGCGCTTCAGGCTGGGAAATCCGATCGTTACCATTCTGTCACTTTCGAAAAAACCAAACCTAATTTCGATGTAATTCGGCCACAGGACCGCCAAATTCGGTCACAGGATCGATAAAATTATGAATCCCCATTAACCTATCCGTGATCGCCTCGCAACCCTGCACCGCCTCAGGCGGCCATCCGGCGGTATCCGGCGGTCACTGCACCGGCTGCAATCAACAAGGTTCCCCCCGTTCTGTTAACGACGCGCTGCACGCTTGCCTTGCGGATGAAGCTGCGTGCCATATCGGCGACGAAGACGTAAATAAGCGAGTTAAGTGCCGCTAAAGTGAGGAAAGTTGCCTCTAGAATAAGCGTTTGCTGAAGAAATGGCTTCGACATGTCGAGAAATTGCGGAACGAACGCAACGAAGAAGACGATGCTCTTCGGGTTGAGTGCGGTTACAACGTATGAGTGTAAGAGAATTTTTAACGGTTTTTCCTCTGGGAGATTGTCGTTATCGCCCATCGGTCCCGTCACAATGGGGGCTCTCCAGAGCTTAATTCCGAGGAAAACGAGATAGGCTGCGCCGATCAGTTTCAGAATTGTGAATAGTGTCGCTGATGTGGCAAGGAGGGCGCCGAGACCGGCGAGCGAAGCGGTCATTGCCGTGAAATCGCCAAGCGTGACGCCAGTCACCGTTGCCAGCGCCGTCTTGCGGCCGTGGCCTAGTGCATAGGATATGACGAGGAGAATGGTCGGGCCTGGTATGGCCAGCATAATGCAGGATGCGGCGGCGAAAGCGAGCCAGGTTTCGATGGACATGGAATCCTCCCTAATTCCTATTTCGCCGCCAGCAAAGACATCGGATTAGCGATCCGTCAACCGTTTGATTGACAATCGGGCCGCCTGATTATCAATCAGTCCGTTGATCACAGATCTATCAGGCCTGTGTGTATTTCTGGCCGATATGGTCCATGACCTCGGCGAACCAAGGAGTGGAGGTATCGAAGGCCTTGCCGCCCTTGATGCGCGGAAACTCGATGACGCGTAGCTTGCCGCCCTGACCTTCATCATGGCCGGTGACGCCTGATACTTTGTTGAGCGCACTTTCCACGGCGAGATCGACCATACCCTGGATCAGGCGAAGGTCCTCGGCGTTTGCCGGCGCGGAGCGTGCAAAATAGCCCGACTTCTGCACCATCGAGCGTTCGGCGCCGATGATGGCTGCGAATTGCTTCTGGAACCAGCCGCCGACATTGATGGTGTCGATCTTTACGTGACCGAATGCATCGCGCTTGACGGTTTCGCCGGCTGCTTCGCGCTCGGCGACGATCGCGTCGAGGCCCGCGCCTTCCGAAACGAACAACGTCACCTGGCCGGTCTTTTCCATGTTAGTGCGCAGGCGTTCGCCTTCAGCCTCGATGTCGAAGACCATTTCCGGCAGATAGAGGCCGTCGATGCGCTTCAAATCGGCATTCATCATGAAGCCTTCGACATATTCGTTGGCGCTGGTCTTCTGAATGTAGGCGCGCGCGGTTGCAGCGGTCAGCCAGCCACAGTGGCGGCCCATCACTTCATGGATGACGAGGGTCTTTGGGGCCGCGGTCTGTTCGTTGCTGACATTGTCGAAGAAGTCAGCACCGACTTCGGCAGCCGTCCAGGCGCCGAGAGACTGGCGGATCGGCACGACGTCGTTGTCTACCGTTTTCGGCAGGCCGACTACCGTCAGGTCGTAGCCATTGGCGCCAAGATAGGCGGCGAGATCGGCGGCCGTCGTATTGGTGTCGTCGCCGCCGATCGTGTGAAGAATGGTCACGCCGTCGGACGCCAGCCGCTCGGCTGCGACGCGCAGCGGGTTTTCGCCTTCCTTGACCAGGCCGCGCTTGACGCAATCGGCGATATTGGTGAGCTTGACGCGGCTGTTGCCGATCGGCGAGCCGCCGTATCGATGCAGCAGGTAGGCCTTTTCGCGCATGGCCGGCGTCACTTCGATGCTGTCTCCCAGCAGAACTCCCTGGTAGCCGGAACGATAAGCGATTATGCCGAGGTCAGGTGCCACATCGCTATAGCGCTGAATCAGCCCGCCAACGGCAGACGAAAGGCAGGGCGCCAGTCCGCCTGCAGTGAGCATTGCGACTTTCTGTTTGGCCATGGAGATCCTCCTTGCAGTCATGCTGCGTCATTTCAGTGGTTGCGGTGGGAATGGATGCGACAGGCGGACATGGGTGTAAAGTAAAGAATTTAAGAAATCCGCGGTTTGTTTCGCCCCCGAAGGCCGGACAGGGCGCTTGGCTGGTTGCTCGCAATGCCGCATCATTACCAAATTGTGAAAAGTGTTTTCGCCCTTGCGACGAATGGACTGCTTGCAATGGCAACTATTATTTGATCAAGGTGTTCTACTGTTTAAGTGGATATCGAGACCGGCATGTCGTTCTGGGAAAAATTGCTGAATGCTATCGGTAGCACTGCCGGCAATGCCCTGTCGGCGGTCGTCGAGGCCATTCGCACTGTCTTTGAAGGCGATCCGGAAACGCGCCGCAAGGTGGCGTTTTCCGTTGCTATAATCGCCCTGTCCGCCAAGATGGCGAAGGCAGACGGCGTGGTCACGGAAAACGAGGTCAACGCATTCCGCGAGATCTTCGAATTTCCGCCCGATCAAGCGAAAAATGTGGCTCGTCTCTATAATCTGGCGCGCCAGGATGTGGCCGGTTACGAAGCCTATGCGGAGCGGCTGTCCTCCCTTTGCGAAACCTGCACGGAGAATTGCCCGGTGCTGGAAGATGTGCTCGATGGTCTCTTCCATATCGCCAAGGCGGATGGCCTGATTCATGAGAAGGAAATGGCCTTCCTTCAGCATGTCGCCGAAATCTTCCATATGAGCGAGGGGCGGTTCGAGCAGATCATGGCGCGCCATGTCAATATTGGCGGCCGCGATCCCTACAAGGTGCTTGGCGTCTCCCGTCAGGACGATTTTCCGACGATTCGCCGCCGCTACCATGGCCTCGTCTATGAGAACCATCCGGATCGCCTCATGTCGCGTGGGGTGCCGGAAGAGTTCCATGCCATCGCGAACGAACGCATGGCAGCTCTGAATGCGGCTTATGCCGAGATCGAGAAAGAACGCCGCGCAGCATGAGTGCATTCAAGGCCGATTTCGCTCGCGCCCATGTGCAGCCTTCGCCGAATCATGGCGATAGGCGGGATGGGCGTCGGCCTGACATCATCCTTTTGCATTATACCGGCATGGGGACCGCCGAAGGAGCTTTGGACTGGCTCTGTCGTCCGGAGAGCCAGGTGTCGAGCCACTATTTCGTCTTCGAGGACGGGCGGATCATGCAGCTTGTCCCGGAAGAGCGCCGCGCCTGGCATGCGGGCAAGAGCTCGTGGCATGGCGAAACCGACATCAATTCGTCGTCAATCGGCATCGAAATCGCCAATGCCGGCCATCCCGGCGGACTGCCGGAATTTCCTGACGCGCAGATCGAGGCGGTGATCGAACTGTGTCGCGATTGCGGCCAACGCTGGGCAATCGCGCCTGAACGGGTGCTTGGACACTCCGATGTTGCCCCTGTGCGCAAGGTCGATCCGGGTGAGAAATTCCCCTGGGCGCGGCTGGCTGTGGCCGGTGTCGGGCACTGGGTTGAGCCGGCTTCGATCACCGGCGGACGGTTCTTCCAGAAGGGTGATGTGGGACAGCCGATCGAAGCCTTGCAATCAATGCTTTCGCTCTATGGCTACAGCACTGAAATAAATGGCGAATTCTCGGAAAAGCTGAAGGGCGACGTCGAAGCCTTCCAGCGCCATTTCCGGCAGGAGCGCGTGGACGGCATCGCCGACTTTTCGACGATCGATACGCTTCACCGCCTACTGGCCGCGTTGCCCGGCTATTCGTGAATTCGTTCCATCCTGTCATGGGTGTTTATAGCCGGCTATAGATGCAAAAACGCGTAACACCCTGCTACGCCATAGCTTTTCCCTATTATTTCCGCATTGCATTGGTCTAACGGCGCTCGCTGAACGGCGGTCGCGCCGTCTGGGTTTGTGTGTCGCGCGGCCGTAGACGACAAATGGGGACTGTGCATTCCGGCGGCTCTTTTTGCCTCCAGCCGGACGTGATGGCTTTGGCTATCCGCGGTCCCACCCCTGGAGACAAAAGACTACATGAAAAATTTGATTGTTGCGGCTGTGGCATGCATGGGCGTGCTGCTGGTGGGATACGATTGCGCCTCTGCGGGCGAGCGCCACGCAAAGCAGAAAACTGTTCCTCTCAAGATCGTCAGCCGCACTACCGGCTTTCCGGTTCCCAATGTTCCCGTCGAATTGCGCGATGCAGAGACCTCCTTCGCACGGCAAAATCGCTACTCCGTATTGATTGCCAAATATGCCAAGCAGAACGGCGTCGCAGTCGAACTCGCGACCGCCGTCATCCGGATCGAAAGCAATTTCAATCCGAAAACTCGTGGAAGCGCAGGCGAAATCGGCCTTATGCAGATCAAGCCGGCGACCGCCAAGCTGATGGGCTATACGGGTCGCGCCCAGGGGCTCTACGATCCTGAAACGAACATCAAGTTCGGCATGAAATATCTCGCCATGGCGCAGGATCTTGGCGGCGGACCGACCTGCAACACCATCCTCAAATACAATGCCGGCCATGGCGCCACGCGCATGAACCCGATCTCGAAGCGCTATTGCGGCAAGGTGCTTGCACTTCTGGACTGACATCCAAGCCAGGATTCGGGTAGGGCGGAATCGCTTTCCGTGCTATCGAAACCGCGACTATCGGTGAGGGTTACGGTATGGCAGCGGATTTCAGGTTCATCGTCGTCGGTCGAGGCATGATGGGGGCAGCGGCTGCCCGTCACCTGGCCAGGCAAACCGACGGCATCGCCGTCATCGGGCCGGATGAACCTGAAGATCGCGCCAATCACCAGGGTGTTTTCGGCAGTCATTATGACGAGGGCCGTATTACCCGCACGATCGATCCGGATACGGATTGGGCTCGTCTAGCAAACCGTTCGATCGGCCGTTATGCGGATATCGAACGAGATAGCGGCATTCAATTCTACGCCCCGGTCGGCTGCCTTGTTGTCGGGCCGAAGCGGGGTGATGAAATAGCTTATGTCGGTGATGTCGTAGAAGCGGCCAGGCGGCTCGGCGTGCAAACCGATATCCTCGATGATGCCGAACTCAAGGTGAAGTTTCCCTTTTTCTCCTTCGCATCGGGAAGCGAAGGGGTTTTCGAACCGCATGGGGCCGGCCACATCAGCCCGCGCCGGCTCGTCAAGGCACAATCCCTGCTGGCGGAAAAGGCCGGCGCGCGGGTCATCAAGCAGACGGCGCTATCGATCCGCGACGAGGGCGGCCTAGCTGTCGTGACGACCGCCGAGGGAGAGACATTCAGCGCCGAAAAGATATTGCTCGCCGCCGGCGGTTTCTCCATTGCCGAGAATCTCTTGCCGCGACCTGTTGAGATGAAAGTTTATGGCCGCACGGTCACCTTCTTCGAAGTGAGCGAGACGGAAGCCGAAGCCCTTTCCGGCATGCCGTCGCTGATATCCAAGGCAGCCGATGATGTGGACAGCATCTATATGCTGCCGCCGATCCGCTATCCGGACGGCAAATATTACATGAAGATCGGTGGCGATCCCGATGATCTGCAATTCACGACCGAGACGGAGCTGCGTGCCTGGTTCCGCACGGCCGGTCGCGACAAGGCGTGCGAGCATCTGGTGCGCATATTCCACGGGCTAGTCCCAGGCGTCAGACGGCCGCCGGCTTTCATCAATTCCTGTGCCGTTTCCTATTCGCCATCGGGTTACCCGATGATCGGCTACACCTCTTCGCCACGCGTGGCGGTTCTGACGGGCGGCTGTGGCATGGCCGCCAAGAGCTCCGATGAAATAGGCCGGCTCGGGGCGGAACTGCTGCTTGCAGGTCGAATCAAGGATGAAGGCTACGGCACGGATTTCTCAGCGTATTTCCGCAATTGACATCCGCTCTTCACAAGCCAGCATATTTCGGTGGCAATTGCCGGCGGTCTCGGTTAATGAGCCTGTGCCAGTTGGCTGGGCAGCCGCGCTTCATCAATGCCGAAAGGCGATGGGGTGAGGAAAGTCCGGGCTCCACGGAAACACGGTGCCGGATAACGTCCGGCGGGGGCAACCTCAGGGAAAGTGCCACAGAAAGCAAACCGCCCGATTTTCGGATCGGGTAAGGGTGAAAGGGTGGGGTAAGAGCCCACCGCGTCTCTGGCAACAGCGACGGCACGGAAAACCCCACCGGGAGCAAAACCGAATAGGGATGACACGGAGCGCGCGAGCGCTCCAGCCTGTTTCCGGGCAGGTCATCCGGGTGGGTTGCATGAGGCGTCGCGCAAGCGCCGTCCCAGATGAATGGCTGCCACGTTCCGGCCTTGGCCGGAGCCATACAGAACCCGGCTTACAGGCCAACTGGCAAATCATCGCGTCACTTCGAGCGGCGCGTCCAACGCTTCCGCCAACTAATTTTCGAAGCTGCTGAATACCTTGAATTTCAGGGCTTCCGGGCCCGACGGGTGAAGGTTTTAACCTGTGAAAACAATCCGTTTCGGGATGTATCCTGAAGCTGATCCTAACCTTTCGTTAAACTTAACGTCTTATGAATATTCAGGCTGTGGCCACGTCTGACGTGGCTTCATCCCATTGACGCCCATATGGTCCCATGGTATCCCAAAAGAACACTGCACAGGGGCAAATCAGAGCCCAATCATCGCAAAGCCATGATCGCTCCCGTTCTGGGGGTGTCGAAGGGGTGTCGGCTCTTTCGGCTTGCGAAGCCGTGTCCGATTTTGGCTGTGCCTGTAGGCGAGTAGCGGCTTGCGGGTCGTGGGGAACGGGTGTTTCGCGTCATGAACCGCTTCCTGTCGAATGCGACCAACCGGATCGATGCCAAGGGGCGGGTTTCCGTTCCTGCGGCGTTTCGTTCCGTGCTGGCCGAGCGCAATATCCAGGAGCTGTACTGCTTTCAGGATTTTGTGTTTCCGGCAATCAGTATCGGCGGTCTCGATCTGCTCGATCGCTTCGAGCGGCAGATTGCGGCGGACGATCCGTTTTCGCCGGCGGCGAACCAGATGTCGCTCCTCATTCACGGGGGCGGGGTCTTCATGAAGCTCGATGCGGAAGGGCGGTTGATGGTCACGGATTTCATTCGCGACTTCACCGGAATCGCAAGCGAAGTGACCTTTGTCGGTCGGGCGGATCATTTTCAACTGTGGCGACCGGAGGCCTTCCTAGCCTTGCAGTCGCAGGCACGAGAGGAGCGCAGGCTGGCGGGCAGGCGCTCGGAATAGAGCGGGGAAACGGAATGGCGGCGAATTCAGGCGGAGGTTCTTCTGATGCCGGTGGCGGACCGGTTCGCCACATTCCGGTTCTTCTTTCCGAGGTGTTGGAGGCGCTGGCTCCGGCGCCCGGCAAGATCATCCTCGATGGAACGTTCGGGGCTGGCGGCTATACCTCCGCCATTCTTAAGGCCGGCGCCGATGTAATCGCGCTTGATCGCGATCCGACGGCAATTGCGGCGGGGCAGGCGCTCGTTTCCGCCCATGCTGGTCATCTCAAACTCATTCAGTCGCAGTTTTCTCAGCTGGCCGTGCATGCTCCCGAAGGTGGCCTTGATGGCGTCGTGCTCGATATTGGCGTCTCCTCCATGCAGATCGACGAGGCGGAGCGTGGGTTCTCCTTCAACAAAAACGGTCCGCTTGACATGCGCATGTCGGCAAGCGGCGTATCAGCTGCCGATGTCGTCAACCGTGCAAAGCTTGCCGATCTCATTCGCATTTTTGTGTTTCTAGGCGAGGAAAAGCAGGCGCCGCGTATCGCGCATGCGATCGAGAAACGGCGTGCGGAAGCCCCTTTCGTGACCACCCGCGATCTGGCAGGTCTGATCGAGGTCGTCACGCCGCGAAAGGCGAAGGACAAGATCCATCCTGCGACGCGGGTTTTTCAAGCTCTGCGCATTTTCGTCAACGACGAGCTCGGCGAGCTGGCTCAGGCATTGTTTGCGGCCGAGCGCGCCCTCAAGCCGGGTGGGCGCCTTGTCGTCGTGACCTTCCATTCGCTGGAAGACCGGATCGTCAAGAAGTTCTTCGCCGATCGCTCGGGCCGTGCTGTTGGGTCGCGTCATATGCCTATCGTAACCGAGCGGCCCGCCACCTTCGAGCCGGTCGGCAAGTCGATGATTTCTGCGAGCGATGCCGAGGCGGAAGCCAATCCGCGTGCTCGTTCGGCCAAGTTGCGTGCGGGGGGTCGCACCTTGGCTCCGGCGGAGGCGGCAGATCTTTCGATCTTCGATCTGCCCAGTCTCGCCAGTCTTGGAAAGCTTGGGGGCTAAAATGCTGAAGACCTTTGACATTGTGCTGATCGGCGTCATGACGGCAATGGCCAGTGTGACCTATACGATCAAGCATCGTGCCGAGCTGAAGCTGGAAGAGGTTCATCGCCTCGAATCGGAAATCAAGCTTGAGAGGGATACGATCGATCTCCTCAAGGCAGACTGGGCGCTGGTTTCGCAGCCGAACCGGCTGGAACGCCTGGTCAATAATTACAATAGCGAACTTCAGCTGCAGCCGACGCTCTCGACGGCGATCGTTCAGCCGAGTGAATTGCCGATGTTACGCTCGCAGCTTCCGCCGCCAACGGTAACGGCCTCCAATGATCCAAAGAGCGGCAAGGCAGGCGGTGCCAAGAGCGGTGCGTCGGTGGCCCCGAGCAATGGCGATACGACGGATGCGCAGATCAGGAAGGCCATCGCCGATGTTGCTGCCGCTCCGGCGCCGCGACCGAAGCCGCCCGCTCTTGCCAAGCGCAAGAAGCCGGATGTCGACAATATGGCAACGGGATCAGTGAGGGATTAATGTCTTTTCTTTCGCGTATCATGGTCCTGAAGAGCAAGGCCCATTTCTCCACTGACGGCAACAATCGCCCCAACGATGGATTTTCCCGTTCGACATTCGAGGGTGCGCGCAAGCGCAAGTCCAACCAGGCAAAAAGCCGTGTCGTACTGCTGGTGGGGAGTTTCATCGCAATCTACTGCGTGATTGGTGGTCGTATTGCGCAATTTGCCATGACCAAACCAGATATTACGTCAAGCATTCTGCCGCCGGATCGGCTGATGGCCTCGCGTCCTGATATCGTCGACCGCAATGGCGCCCTGCTGGCAACCGACATCCGTACGGTCTCGCTGTTTGCCGAGCCGAACAAGATCATCGACGCGGACGAAGCTGTCGAGGAATTGCGCAAGGTTCTACCGGATCTCGATACCAAATCCACCTACAAGAAGCTTTCGGCGAAGTCCTCGCACTTTGCCTGGCTGCGTCGGCAGCTGACGCCGAAGCAGCAGAACCAGATTTTGGCACTGGGCATTCCCGGCATCGGCTTCCGTCCCGAGAAACGCCGCTTCTATCCGGGCGGGACGACCGCCCCCCACATTCTCGGCTACGTGAATATCGACAATCGCGGCGTTGCCGGAATGGAAAAATATATCGACGACCAGGGGCTCGCCGACCTCGCTGCCGCGGGCATGACCAACGATCAGCCGCTGCAGCCGGTGAAGCTTTCGATCGATCTGCGCGTGCAGGGCATCGTTCGTGATGCGGTGGTCAATGCTGTCAAGAATTTCCAGGCCAAGGGCGCGGGTGCCGCAGTTCTCGATGTCCACACTGGCGAGGTTCTCGCCATGGCCTCGGCTCCGGATTTCGATCCGAACTATCCGAATGAGGGCGCCACGGAAGGTTGGCTCAATCGCATGACGAACGGCACGTTCGAAATGGGATCGACTTTCAAGACCTTCACCATGGCGATGGCACTGGATGATGGCAAGGTGACGTTGCGTAACGCCTTCGATGCCACCAACCCCATCCGTATTGGTGGCTTTACCATCAAGGATTTCCACGGCCAGCGGCGCGTTTTGACCGTTCCCGAAATTTTCCAGTACTCTTCGAATATCGGCACGGCCAAGATTGCCGATCTAGTCGGTATCGAAGGCCATAAGGAATTTCTCACCCGTATCGGCCTGCTCACGAAGATGCAGACCGAATTGCCCGAGGTGAAAATGCCGTCGCAGCCACGCGTCTGGAAGAAGATCAATTCTATTACGATCTCCTTCGGTCACGGTGTCTCGACGACGCCGCTGCAGACAGCTGTCGCGGGAGCGGCACTCGTCAATGGCGGCAAGCTGATCGAGCCGACCTTCCTGCCGCGCACGCGCGACCAGGCCGACGCTATTGCCAAGATGGTCGTCAAGAAGAGCACCAGCGATGACGTGCGCTTCCTGCTTGAGTTCAACGGCACGAGGGGCTCGGGTCGCAATGCCCGCGTTCCTGGCTACAATGTCGGCAGCAAGACCGGCACGGCCGATAAGGTGGTCAACGGCCGGTATTCCAATACTCTGAACTTCAATACCTTCATGGCCGTGTTTCCGATCGACAATCCGCAATACATCGTCATGACCTTCATCGACGAGCCAAAGAGCGGCGAGCGCGGTGGCGGGACGATTTCGGCCTTCACGGCCTTGCCGATCGCCCGTGATATCGTCGCCCGTGCGGCGCCGATTCTCGGGGTGCAACCCAATTTTGGAAAAGATGACTCGGCCTTGCTGGCGTCTTATTAAGCGTGAAAGAATACACACGTCGATTCGCGAGGGGCGGACTGATCGAGAAGGCGAAAAGTACATTCGATGAACTTGCGGGATATTGCCGGAAATGAGTTTCCGGAACTCAACACACATATTGGCGGAGCGCTTGGCGATCTTGAGATAAGCGGGATCTCCGCCGATAGCCGTAAGGTGGCGCCAGGCATGGCTTTTGTTGCCGTCGCCGGCACGAAGGCGGATGGAGCAAGTTTCATTGCCGATGCAGTTTCGCGCGGTGCATCAGTTATAGTTGCTGATCATGCGGCCGATGCCGGTAATGTGCCATTGCTGCAGGTTGGCGAGCCGCGCCGGTTTCTCGCTGTCGCCGCTTCCCGCTTCTACGGGCGTCAGCCCGAAACGATGGTGGCGGTGACGGGAACTGCGGGCAAGACCTCCGTTGCTTCTTTCACGCGCCAGATCTGGGCCTATGCCGGCCATCCGGCCGCCATGATAGGCACCACAGGCGTCGTTTCTCCGTTCCGCAATGAATATGGCGCGTTGACGACACCCGATCCGGTGTCGCTGCACAAGCTTCTTGCCGAATTGGCGGACGAGGGCGTTACCCATGCGGCCATGGAAGCATCCAGCCATGGCCTCGATCAGTTCCGGCTCGATGGCGTGAAGCTCGCGGCCGCCGCGTTCACCAATCTCGGCCGTGATCACATGGATTATCATCCGACGGTCGAGGACTACATGGCCGCCAAGATGCGGCTGTTCCGCGACTTGCTACCGAAGGGTTCGCCAGCCGTTATCTTTGCCGATGATGCCTGGTCTGCGTCGGCGATTGCCGCCGCACAGGCGGCCGGGCATGATGTCCGTACTGTCGGGCGCAAGGGCGATTTTTTGACCTTGAAGCGCGTCGAGCACTTTCGCCACAAGCAGATCGCCGAGGTGCATGTCGGCGACGATATCTTTGAAGTTCATATCCCGCTCGCAGGCGACTTCCAGATTGCGAATGCGCTGGTTGCCGCCGGTCTCGCCATCTCGACGGGCGTTACCGCAGCGGTCGCGATGGCGGCCCTCGAAAAGCTTGTCGGCGCATCGGGCCGCTTGGAATTGGTTGGTCATACGCATGACGGGGCGCTTGCCTATGTCGACTATGCCCATAAGCCGGATGCGCTTGAAAACGTCCTGAATTCGGTGCGGCCGTTCACGACGGGACGCGTCATCGTCGTCTTTGGCTGCGGCGGCGATCGCGATCGCGGCAAGCGTCCGATCATGGGCGAGATCGCATGCCGTCTTGCCGATGTCGTCGTTGTCACCGACGACAATCCGCGCTCGGAAGATCCGGCAACGATCCGCGCGGAAATCATGGCGGCTGCCGCCTGTGCGACCGAGATCGGTGATCGCGCCGAAGCGATCCGCAAGGCTGTCGGCCTGCTGAAATCCGGCGACACGCTGATCGTCGCCGGTAAGGGGCATGAGGAAGGTCAGACGATCGGCAGCGTCACGCTGCCGTTCTCCGACCATGCCGAGTTGCGCAAAGCATTGGAGGATTTGAAGTCTTGAGCTGGTTATGGACAACTGAGGATCTGATCGCTGCAATCTCCGGCCGCTCTTTCGGAGCGTTGCCGGAGGGCATTACGGGCATTTCCATAGACAGTCGCTCCATCCAGCCTGGGGAAGCCTTTTTCGCCATCAAGGGCGATCGCGTCGATGGTCATGACTATGCCAATATCGCTATGGCGAACGGCGCAGCCTTCATCGTCATCAGCGAGGCGCGCCTGCCTGCTATGGGCAGTCTGACTGTACCGAAGGTTGTCGTAGACGATGTATTGGCGGCGCTTGCGCGGCTCGGTGTTGCCGCCCGCAAGCGCACGCAGGCGAAGATCATCGCCGTCACGGGTTCGGTCGGCAAGACGACAACCAAGGAGATGCTGCGGCGCGCGCTGACCCCGTCAGGCAAGGTGCATGCCTCCGTTGCTTCCTTCAACAATCATTGGGGCGTCCCGCTGACGCTGGCGCGTATGCCCGAGGACACCGATTTCGGCGTTTTCGAGATCGGTATGAACCATCCCGAAGAGATCAGGCCGCTCGTCAAGATGGTGCAGCCGCATGTGGCGATCATCACCACGATCGCGCCGGCTCATCTCGGCAACTTCAATAGTATCAGTGAGATCGCCGCCGCCAAGGCGGAAATTTTCGACGGTGTCGTGCCTGGCGGGCATGCCATTCTCAATCACGACAACGACCAGTTCGAAATGCTGGAGAAGGCTGCCATGGCAGCCGGTATCGAGCATATCCATAGCTTCGGCCAGCATGCGAAGGCGGATGTCCGTCTGGCCGAGTTCAATGCTTCTGAAGAGAATTCAACGCTTTGGCTGACGATCGGTGGCGAGACCATGGAGGTGGCGCTTGGCGCACCTGGGCGCCATATCGCGGAAAATGCACTCGCCGTACTTGGCGCCGTTATGCTCGTGGATGCCGATCTCGACCAGGCGGTCGATGCGCTAGCGGACCTGCAGCCGGAAAAGGGCAGGGGACAACGCCACAAGCGCGCGATCGGCAACGGCTATTTCACGCTGATCGACGAAAGCTATAACGCCAATCCCGCTTCCATGCGCGCGGCCATCGCGCTGCTGGCGACGACCTCTCCGCATGCGGGAGCCGGCGGCCGGCCGGGTAGGCGGGTCGCCATGCTCGGCGACATGTTGGAAATGGGGGATTATGCCCAGCGCGTTCATGCCAACCTTGCGGGGCCGCTGCTTGCGGCCGGTATCGAGCATGTCTGGCTGGCAGGTCCGGAGATGGCGGCTTTGAGGGATGAGCTGCCGGAAAGTGTTCATGTCGAATATCACGAGACGACTGAGGAGCTCTCGGAATTCGCGCTCAATTCTGTCGCCCCCGGCGATGTCTTGATGGTGAAATCGTCGCTGGGAATGGGATTCGGAAAGATCATCGCGGGCTTGCTTGACAAATTTCCCGCATTTTCCGACACGGGCCCCCACACCCATCAGGGGCTTTAGAAAGGGCTCTTATGCTGATCTGGCTTGCCGAACTGTCGGACCATATTCATTTTTTCAGTACCCACTTCAGATTCCTCAATCTGTTCAGATACATCACGTTTCGTACCGGCGGTGCCCTGTTCACGTCAGCGTTGATCGTTTTTCTCTTCGGGCCGCGAATCATTTCCTCGCTGCGGGTGCGTCAGGGCAAGGGGCAACCGATCCGCGCCGACGGTCCGCAGACGCATTTCAAGAAGGCCGGCACTCCGACGATGGGCGGGCTGATGATTTTGGCCGGCATCGTCGTCTCGTCGCTGCTTTGGGCTGATCTTGCCAACGTTTATGTCGTTGCCACCCTGCTCGTGACGCTCGGTTTCGGCGCGATCGGCTTCTATGACGACTATCTCAAGGTGACCAAGCAGAGCGACAAGGGCTTTTCCGGCCGCGCGCGCCTCGGTATCGAATTCGTCATCGCGGCGATTGCTGTGTATTTTATGATGACGACGGCGCTGTCCTCCGGTCCGGCCGGCTCTACCTTCGGCTCGTCGGTCGCCTTCCCCTTCTTCAAGAGCCTGTTGCTCAATCTTGGCATGTTCTTCGTGTTTTTCGGTGCCTTCGTCATCGTTGCCGCCGGGAATGCCGTCAATCTGACCGATGGTCTCGACGGGCTTGCTATCGTGCCTGTCATGATCGCAGCCGCGTCCTTCGGCGTCATCTCCTATCTCGCCGGCAACTTCGTCTTTGCCGATTACCTGGCGATCAATTTCGTGCCCGGAACGGGTGAGTTGGCCGTAGTCCTTGGTGCCGTCATCGGCGCCGGCCTCGGTTTCCTCTGGTTCAATGCGCCGCCGGCGGCCATCTTCATGGGCGATACTGGCTCGCTGGCACTCGGCGGCATGATCGGCTCGGTCGCCGTCGCCACCAAGCACGAGATCGTCATGGCGATCATCGGCGGTCTCTTCGTGCTCGAGGCGCTTTCCGTCATCATCCAGGTCGGTTTCTTCAAGATGACGAAGCGCCGCGTCTTCCTGATGGCGCCCATCCACCATCACTTCGAGAAGAAGGGCTGGACGGAAAGCCAGGTCGTCGTGCGTTTCTGGATCGTCGCCGTCATCCTGGCGATGATCGGCCTCTCCACCCTGAAGCTGCGGTGAGGCGTCGATGATTCCTATCTCCACGCTGAACGGAAAGAAGGTCGCTCTCTTCGGCCTCGGCGGCTCCGGCTTTGCCACGGCGCGCGCTCTCGTTGCAGGCGGCGCCGATGTCACGGCCTCGGACGATAATCCGGACAGCGTGGCGAAGGCGGTTGCCGAAGGGATAGCGGTCGCCGATCTGAGAACGATTGACTGGAACGGCCTGTCGGTCTTCGTTTTGTCGCCCGGCGTGCCGCTGACGCATCCAAAGCCACACTGGACCGTCGATCTCGCTCATGCAGCCGGCGTCGAGATCATAGGCGACGTGGAGCTTTTCGTCAGAGAGCGGCGGGCGCATGCGCCGGATTGCCCTTTCATCGCCATCACCGGGACGAATGGCAAATCGACGACGACTGCGCTGATCGCTCATATCCTGCAATCAAGCGGCCGCGACACACAGCTCGGCGGCAATATCGGTACGGCGGTGCTGACGCTCGATCCGCCCAAGGCCGGACGTTTCTACGTTGTTGAATGCTCCTCCTACCAGATCGATCTGGCGCCGACGCTCAATCCTTCGGCGGGCATTCTCTTGAACCTGACACCCGATCATCTCGATCGGCATGGCACGATGCAGCATTATGCCGACATCAAAGAGCGGCTTGTCGCGGGCAGCGACGTCGCCGTCGTCGGTGTCGATGACAGCCATTCCTCCCTGATCGCCGACCGCATCGAGCGCGCCGGCGGCAAGGTCACACGAATTTCGCGCCGGCACGCATTGGCGGATGGCCTCTATGCTGAAGGTAGCCGCGTCCTGCGGGCATCGAATGGTGCGGCAAACGAGATCGCCGATCTCGACGGTATTCAAACGCTGCGCGGCGGCCATAATGCACAGAATGCGGCGGCTGCAATTGCCGCTTGCCTCTCTGTCGGCGTTTCCGCGGAGGAAATTCGTGCTGGTCTGAAATCCTTCCCAGGACTCAAGCATCGCATGCAACCCGTTGGAAAGCGCGGGCGCGTCGTCTTCGTCAACGATTCCAAGGCGACCAATGCGGATGCGGCCGCGCCTGCGCTTTCGAGCTATGAGAATATCTACTGGATCGCCGGCGGCCTGCCGAAGGAGGGTGGCATCACCAGTCTGGCGCCGCTCTTCCCGCGTATCGCCAAGGCCTATCTGATCGGTGAAGCGGCACCCGCCTTTGCGGCGACGCTCGGCGATCAGGTGCCTTATGAAATTTCCGGCACACTGGAACGCGCCGTGGCACATGCTGCCGCGGACGCTGACAGGGATGAACGTGAGTCTGCGGCGGTGATGCTGTCACCGGCCTGCGCAAGCTTCGATCAGTATAAGAATTTCGAGGTCAGGGGCGACGCCTTCGTCAGCCATGTCGCTGCTATCGATGGCGTCACCATGCTGATCGGTTCAGCAACTGGAGGCAAATGATATGGTAAGCCGCGTTGAACGTGGGGCCTTGGCCGAATGGTTCTGGACCATCGACCGCGTGTTTCTCGCCCTTTTCATCCTCTTGATCGGCATCGGCTTCATGCTGTCCTTCGCGGCTTCGCCGGCGGTGGCGGAGCGCATCGGGCTTGAGCCGTTCCACTTCGTCAAGCGCCACGCCTTGTTTCTCGTCCCGGCGATCGCGGCGATGATCGGCATTTCCTTCATGACGCCCAGACAGGTGCGACGAACAGCAGTCATTCTGCTGATCGTGTCACTGGCGATGATGCTTTTTGCGCTCTTCTTCGGCATCGAGGTCAAGGGCTCGCGGCGCTGGGTCAATATCGCCGCCTTGTCGATCCAGCCTTCGGAATTCATGAAGCCGGCTTTCGTCGTCGTATGCGCCTGGCTGTTTTCCGAACATGCGCGCCAGCCGGAGATTCCCGGCAATCTCTTCGCCATCATTCTTTTCGGCATCGTCGTCGCCTTGCTCGTCGCCCAGCCCGACCTTGGCCAGACCATCCTGACGACCGCTGTCTGGGGCGGCATGTTCTTCATGGCCGGCATGCCTTGGCTGTGGATCATCGTGCTCGGCGGTCTTGGCGCGGGCGGTTTCGTCACCGCTTATTATGTGTTCGATCACGTCGCGCAGCGCGTGAACAAGTTCCTGACCGGCGAGGGCGATACGTTTCAGGTTGACACCGCCAAGGAAGCGATCGTTCATGGCACCTGGTTAGGCGTCGGCCCGGGCGAGGGCACCGTCAAGCGCATCATTCCGGACGCCCATACCGACTTCATCTTTTCGGTCGCGGCTGAAGAGTTCGGCGCCATCTTCTGCATGGTGCTCGTGCTGATCTTCGCCTTCCTCGTGCTGCGCGGCCTGTCGCATGCCTACAAGGAGAAGAACGATTTCAACCGTTTTGCCGTCGCCGGTCTGGTACTGCAGATCGGCATCCAGTCGATCATCAACATCGGCGTGAACCTGCAGCTTCTGCCGGCCAAGGGCATGACGCTGCCGCTGATTTCTTACGGCGGTTCGTCGATGACCGCGATCTGCGTGACGGCGGGCTTCATTCTGGCGCTGACGCGTCATAGGCCGGAAAAGCGTGCGCAGGATCGGACAATGTTCCGCGTAACGCACGGTTTGCCGGCGGAGTGAGCGTCTTGGGACTACCGGCCATCTGCTCCTCATATCTCCTGCCTGCCGCTCATTCTCCGGTCGCTTTTCCCGAAGCACCGGTCTATGAGGGGGGCTTGGCCCGCGCCGATGACGCGGTCGGTGCGGCTTCCTATATTAGGGAGATGCCCCGAGTAGTGGGGTATTCGCGGGAGCGAAAATTATGAGTAAAGGCATTGTCCTTCTTGCCGCCGGCGGTACCGGCGCCACGTATTTCCGGCCGAAGCGCTGGCCTATAAGCTGAAAGAGCGCGGCTATTCCGTGCACCTCGTCACCGACAGCCGTGCCGAACGCTATGCCGGCAAATTCCCGGCCGACGAGATCCACGTCGTGCCCTCGGCAACGATCGGTTCGAAGAACCCCGTTAAGGTCGCGCAAGCACTCTGGACGCTGTGGACCGGCATGCGCGCAGCGCGCAAGCTGATCCAGCGCATTAAGCCCGTCTGCGTCGTCGGCTTCGGTGGCTATCCGACGGTTCCGCCGCTTCTCGCGGCGACGCGTATGGGCGTACCATCCATGCTGCATGAACAGAATGCGGTCATGGGCCGCGCCAACAAGATGCTGGCGACGCGCGTGCGTGCGATTGCCGGCGGCTTCCTCACGGAAAACGGCGCGTTTGCCGAGAAGACGGTGACCACGGGCAATCCCGTGCGTCCGGCCGTCATCGAGGCGGCCAAGCGTCCGTATGTGCCATCTGGTCCGGAAGATCCGTTTAACCTCGTCGTGTTCGGCGGCAGCCAGGGCGCACAATATTTCTCGAAGGCCGTGCCGACAGCTATCAGCCTGCTTGAGGAGCCGCTGCGCAAGCGCCTGCGGATCACGCAGCAGGTGCGCCCTGAGGATATGGAGACGGTCAATAGCTGCACGAGAAAGCTTGAGATGGGCGCCGATGTCGCGCCGTTCTTCAACGACATGGCGGAGCGCATCGGTGCTGCGCATCTGGTTCTCTGCCGCTCCGGCGCCTCCACGGTTTCGGAGCTTGCCGTCATCGGGCGCCCGGCGATCCTGGTTCCCTATCCGCATGCGCTCGATCACGACCAGGCAGCCAATGCGGCTGCACTCGCGGCAACCGGCGGCGTCAAGGTCATCGCGCAGTCGGAACTGACGCCGGAGAAACTTTCCACCATCCTGCGCGGTGCCATGACCATGCCGGAAAAGCTTGCAAAGATGGCGGCATCAGCCAAGCAGGCGGGCAAACCGGATGCGGCAAACTTGCTTGCCGACATGGTTGAGGCTATTGCCGCGGGACGTTCAATTCAGCAATTCAAGGGGGCAGGCGCATGAAGCTGCCGAAGGCAATCGGCCTTGTGCATTTTATCGGTATTGGTGGCATCGGAATGAGCGGTATCGCCGAGGTTCTGCATAACCTCGGCCATCGCGTACAGGGTTCCGATCAATCGGAAAGCGCCAACGTGCAGCGTCTGCGCGATAAGGGCATTCCGGTCCATATCGGCCACAAGGCTGAGAACCTCGGCGATGCCGAAGTCGTCGTTGTCTCCACGGCCATCAAGAAGAGCAATCCGGAGCTCGTGGCTGCGCGTGAAAAGCTGCTGCCGGTCGTGCGCCGTGCCGAAATGCTCGCGGAGCTGATGCGCTTCCGCAACGCCATCGCCATCGGTGGCACGCATGGCAAGACCACGACGACGTCGCTGGTGGCGACGCTTTTGGAGGCCGGTGGTCTTGATCCTACAGTCATTAACGGCGGCATCATCAATGCCTACGGCACCAATGCGCGCATGGGCGAGGGTGAGTGGATGGTGGTCGAGGCCGATGAATCGGACGGCACCTTCCTGAAGCTGCCGGCCGATGTCGCTGTCGTCACCAATATCGATCCCGAACATCTTGACCATTACGGCAATTTCGATGCTGTCCGTGCCGCCTTCCGGCAGTTCGTCGAGAATGTGCCGTTCTACGGTTTCGGCGTCATGTGCATCGACCATCCGGAGGTGCAGTCGCTGGTTGGCCGCATCGAGGACCGCAAGGTCATCACCTATGGTGAGAACCCGCAGGCCGACGTGCGCTTCTCGAATGTACGGATCGATGGCACGCGTTCGCTGTTCGATATCGAAATCCGCAGACGCCGCACCGGCAAGGTGATCCAGATCAAGGATCTCGTCATGCCGATGCCGGGCCGCCACAATATTTCCAATGCGACGGCTGCCGTTGCTGTTGCTAACCGGCTGGGGATTTCCAGCGAAGCGATCGCCAAGGGGCTCGCATCCTTCGGTGGCGTCAAGCGCCGCTTCACGCTGACCGGCGAATGGAACGGGGTCAAGGTCTTCGACGATTACGGCCATCACCCCGTCGAAATCAAGGCGGTATTGAAGGCGGCGCGCGAAGCCTGCAAGGGCCGCATCATCGCCGTCCACCAGCCGCATCGCTATACGCGCCTTTCGAGCCTCTTCGAGGAATTTGCAGCCTGCTTCAACGATGCCGACAGCATCTTCCTGGCTCCTGTCTATGCCGCTGGCGAAGAGCCGATCGAGGGCGTGGATTCGCAAACGCTGGTTTCGCGTATCAAAGCCAGCGGTCATCGCGATGCACGCTTTCTGCAATCACAGGAAGATCTTGCCGCCATGGTTGCGGAGATTGCGCAGCCAGGGGATTTTGTGGTTCTGTTGGGGGCTGGTAGCATCACATATTGGGCAGCATCATTGCCAAAGGAATTGGAAGGCCTCTCGGGTAAGTCCGCATGAAACAAGTAGATGGGGAAAAGCTTCTGACGTCGCTTGGCGACGGTGTAAAGGACATCAGGGGACGGCTGACGCCGGACGCTCCGATGGATCGCGTGACGTGGTTCCGTGCCGGCGGGTTGGCTGAACTGATGTTCCAGCCGCATGATACGGACGATCTCGTTGCGTTCCTGAAGATCTTGCCGGAAGACGTGCCGCTGACGGTCGTTGGCGTCGGTTCGAACATATTGGTGCGTGACGGCGGCATTCCGGGTGTCGTCCTCAGGCTTTCGGCCAAGGGCTTCGGTTCAGTCGAGCTTGCCGGCGAGAACCGCATTCTGGCCGGTGCGATCTGCCCCGACAAGCATGTCGCAGCCATGGCGATGGATAACAGCATCGGCGGTTTCCATTTCTATTACGGTATTCCCGGGAGCATCGGTGGTGCTGCACGGATGAATGCAGGCGCCAATGGTGCCGAAACCCGTGAGCGCGTCATCGAAGTGCACGCGGTCGACCGCAAGGGCAACAAGCATGTCCTGACCAATGCCGAGATGGGTTATAGCTACCGCCATTCCGATGCGTCTGAGGATCTGATCTTTACCCATGTCCTCTTCGAGGGATATCCGGAGGATCGCGCCAAGATCCGCACCGAGATGGATGCCGTGCGGGCTCATCGCGAAACGGTGCAGCCGATCCGCGAGAAGACCGGCGGCTCAACCTTCAAGAATCCGGATGGTTTCTCCGCCTGGAAGCTGATCGACGAGGCGGGCTGCCGTGGCCTGGTCATCGGTGGTGCGCAGATGTCGTCGCTGCATTGCAACTTCATGATCAACATGGAGCAGGCGACGGGCTACGATCTGGAATATCTCGGCGAGCAGGTGCGCCGCGAGGTTTTTGAAAAATCCGGCATCAAGCTGGAGTGGGAAATCAAGCGCCTCGGAAACTTCATGCCGGGTCGGGAGGTCCGCCCGTTCCAGGGTGTGACTACCGAGTAGGTCCCGACTGCAATTGGTGCCGTCTTCATAAAATGATTCAGCAAAAAGGCCGGGTTTTCACCCGGCCTTTTCAATTGGTTATACCTGTTTTCTCAGACTTCATCATTGCCCGAGAGCAGGATGCCGATCAGGGAGAGCACTGCTGCGCCGGCGAGGTAGTAGCCGACATAGACAAGGCCGTAGTTGGTCGCGAGCGATGTGGCAATGTAGGGTGCCAGGGACGCACCGACGATCCCGCCGAGATTGAAGGTCATCGAAGCGCCTGTATAGCGCACCGTGGTCGGGAAGGGTGCCGCCAGAGCCGCGCCGATGGGGCCATAGGTAAAGCCCATCAGGGCAAGACCGATGATCGAGCAGGCGAAGGCACCGGCAAGGCCAGCCGTCAGCAGCGACGAGTAGAACAGGCCGAAGATGAGGATGCCGATCGTCGTCAGGATGAGGACGAGGCGGCGGGAATAGCGGTCGGACAGGAGGCCAGAGACCGGGATCATCAGGCCAAAGAAGACGACGCCGACGAGCTGAACGACCAGGAACTGGCCCTGCGAGTAGCCGAGGCCGGCCGGAAGCGGACCGTTGCCTGGTGGGCGGGTGCCCCAGCTCAGTGTGAATGCCGTCATCAGATAGAACAGCACGAAGGTCGCCACCGCGATGATGGTGCCGAGGATCAGGCTGCGGAAGTGCGAACGGAAGATGACCGCGATCGGAACGGAAACGCGCTCTTCCTTCTCGATGGCACGCTGGAACTCCGGTGTTTCGGTGATCTTCAGGCGGACGTAAAGGCCGACGGCCACCAGCAGGATGCTGATCAGGAAGGGGACGCGCCAGCCATAGTTGAGGAAATCCGTATCGGCCATGGTTTCGCGCAGAATCAGGAATAGACCTGCCGAAAGGATGAAGCCGATCGGTGCGCCGAGCTGCGGGAACATGGCATACCAGCTGCGCTTGCCCTCAGGTGCATTTTCCGTCGCGAGCAAGACGGCGCCGCCCCATTCGCCGCCAAGGCCAAGGCCCTGACCGAGGCGGCAAAGCGCCAGCAGAATCGGTGCGAGAACACCAATCGACTCATAAGTCGGCAGCATACCGATCACGACGGTTGAGAGGCCCATGGTCATCAGAGCCGCGACCAGTGTCGCCTTGCGGCCGATTCGATCGCCGAAATGGCCGAAGATCATCGCGCCGATCGGGCGCGCGAAGAAGGCGATGGAAAAGGTCGCGAAGGACTGCAGGGTGGCGGACGTCGGGTCGCTTGCCGGGAAAAACAGCTTCGGGAAGACGATAACCGCCGCCGTTGCATAAACATAGAAATCGAAAAATTCGATCGTTGTGCCGATGAGGCTCGCGATCAGAACACGTGCCGGGGAATTCGCAACAGCATTGTTCGATGACGAGGGGGTCGGCGATAAAGGAGATATCGCGTCAGTCATGTTCCCACCATTTCAGAGGATGCTAAGGCGCGCTTAGCGGATAAAAATTGTCCTTAGCGTAATTTTTGTTCAACGCAAACGTTAACTGCGCAAGAAATCAGCGGTTGCGTGCTACTATTTTGACGTAATTGTTGATTCGTGAGCAATCAGTCGGGCGTTTGTTATTGGAGAGGCGTGCTCCGGCGAGTCCTTACCGGAATCTTTTTCACCAATGGCCGATTCTCGCTTGGATTGCGGGCTGAGGAGAAGGGTTTCATGCAGAAAAAACTCATCGCTGAGTTTCTTGGGACGTTTTGGCTCGTTTTCGGCGGCTGCGGTAGTGCGATCTTCGCAGCAGCCTTTCCGAGCCTCGGTATTGGTTTTCTAGGCGTTGCCTTTGCTTTCGGTCTGACTGTGCTGACCATGGCTTTTGCCGTCGGCGGCATATCAGGAGGGCACTTCAATCCGGCCGTTTCGGTCGGCCTGACGGTGGCTGGCCGCTTTCCCGGCGGGCAGCTCGTTCCCTATATTATAGCGCAGGTCATCGGCGCCGTTGTCGCGGCGGCCGTGCTCTATCTGATCGCAAGCGGCAAGGCCGATTTCCAGCTCGGTGGCTTTGCGGCGAACGGCTATGGGGAACATTCTCCCGGCGGCTATTCCATGGTGTCGGCATTGGTTGCCGAGATCGTGCTGACGCTGTTCTTCCTGGTCGTGATTCTGGGTTCGACGAGCAGCAAGGTGCCGGCCGGCTTCGCGCCGATCGCCATCGGCTTGGCGCTGACGCTAATCCATCTGATCTCGATTCCGATCACCAATACGTCGGTCAATCCGGCCCGCTCGACGGGGCAGGCCATATTCGTCGGCGGTTGGGCTCTGCAGCAGCTTTGGCTGTTTTGGGTCGCGCCCATCGTCGGCGGAGCGTTGGGCGGACTCGTCTGGAAGCTGGTCGACGACAGCGAGTGATTTCAGCCTCATTTAAAAGCCTTGAGCCCCGCATCGATCCCTCGATGCGGGGCTCATGGTTTAAAAAAATCTAAATGTAGCGATTTCAAAAGTAGCAACTCCATGATTCCAATGGCAGAATTCTTTAAGTCGGTTTGATTCGAACCATTCGGCCATCGCCAGGACGGCGGAAAGTTAACGAAAGTAAACGCTTCATTAACCTTAATGTCGTTCTAATCGACCTATTGAAAGCGGGGCGAGAATCGCGGTTAGGCGAGGCCCTGCAAACGCAGTTAGAGACCGTGGAGTCGGGGGTATTGATGGGTGGCAAGCATGTGGCTGTCCTTTTGGGCGGATTTTCCTCGGAGAGGCCGGTCAGCCTTTCCTCAGGAAAGGCATGCGCCGATGCCCTTGAAGCGGAAGGCTTTCAGGTTACCCGTGTCGATGTCGATCATGACGTTGCCAGTCGGTTAACTGAGTTGAAGCCCGATGTGGTTTTCAATGCATTGCATGGCCCTTTCGGTGAAGACGGTACCATCCAGGGCATTCTGGAATATCTGCAGATTCCCTATACGCATTCCGGCGTGCTTGCCTCAGCGCTTGCGATGGATAAGTCGCGCGCGAAGACTGTCGCCGCTGCTGCGGGTGTCCCGGTCGCCAGTTCGATCGTCATGGATCGTTTCGCCATTGTTGGCGAACACCCGATGAAGCCACCCTATGTCGTCAAGCCTGTGCGCGAAGGTTCGAGCTTCGGTGTCGTTATCGTCAAGGAAGATCAGGCGCATCCGCCGCAGATTGTTACTTCTGCCGAATGGCGTTATGGCGATGAGGTTCTGGTCGAGCGTTATATTTACGGGCGCGAACTGACCTGCGGCGTCATGGACGGCAAGGTTCTCGGCGTGACTGAAATCGTGCCGCTCGGCCACAGCTTCTATGATTATGACGCCAAGTATGCCAAGGGTGGGTCAAAACATGTCTTGCCGGCGGAAATTTCACCGAATCTTTACCAAAAGATACAAACATTATCGTTAAGGGCGCATGAAGCTATCGGCTGCCGCGGCGTTAGTCGATCTGACTTCCGTTTTGACGATCGCTTTTCCGAAGAGGGCGAACTTGTCTGGTTGGAGATCAACACCCAGCCCGGCATGACTCCTACCTCCCTGGTGCCTGAAATGGCCGCTCATGCCGGCTACTCTTTTGGTGAATTTCTCCGGTGGATGGTGGAGGACGCGTCGTGTTTGCGCTGACGGTCAAAAATATGAGGCGGTCCCGTCATCGCGTCCCGCTCGCCATCGACGAGGTTGAGGATGCGTTCGTCCTTCCGCGTCCGCTGCGTCGCGCCGTTCGCTTCCTGGTCAGTCTCGGTTCGGGTCGCATTAACATCCCCGCTCACACGGGAACTGTCTCGACCCTCGTTCTCCTCGCGGCGACTGGCCTTTATGGCATGTCCGTTGGCGGTCACACTCAGGCTGTCGCCGAAGCGACGACCTCCGCTGCCGGTTTTGCTATCGAAGATGTGAAGGTCTCCGGCAACGACGAGACCTCCGAAATCGAGATCCTGCAGCTGCTCGGTCTTGATGGTACGACCTCGCTCGTCGCTCTCAATGCCGATGCGGCCCGCCTGAAGATTGCGAATCTGCCGTGGGTTCAGGACGTCGAGGTTCGTAAGGTCTATCCGAAGGCCGTCGAAGTGAAGCTCAAGGAGCGCAAGGCCTATGCCATCTGGCAGCACGGTTCGGAGCTTTCGCTGATCGAGAAGGATGGCAGCGTGATTGCGCCGCTGCGCGACAACAAGTTTGCAAAGCTGCCGCTCTTCGTCGGTCGTGATGCCGAAACCGCAGCCGCCTCCATCGACGACCAGTTTGCGAAGTGGCCCGAAATTCGCAGCCATGTGAAGGCTTTCGTGCGTGTCGCCGGTCGCCGCTGGGATCTCTATCTGGACAACGGCGTGATCATCAAATTGCCGGAAGACGATATCGATGGCGCGCTGGCGCGGCTGACCAAGCTCGACAAGGATCAAAATCTTTTGCAGCGCGATATCGCTGCCGTCGATCTCCGGATCGATGACCGTACCGCCATTGAATTAACTCCGGATGCCGCAGTTCGTCGCCAGGCCGCAGTCGATGCAAGAAACAAGGCTTTGAAGAAAGCAGGTCAGGATACATGAGCTTATTTGGTTCGTCCCATTTCGGCCTGCCTCGGTTGAAGCCGCTCTCTTCGAAGCGGTCGCATATCGTCTCGGTCCTCGACATCGGCTCGACGAAGGTCGTTTGCATGATCGGTCGCCTGACGCCGCGCGAGGAGAGCCAGGTTCTCCCGAACCGCACGCACAATATCGAGATCATCGGTATCGGCCATCAGCGCTCACGCGGCATCAAGACCGGTGTGATCGCCGATCTCGACGCCTTGGAAGGTGTCGTCCGGCTTGCCGTCGATGCCGCCGAGCGCATGGCCGGCCTCACGGTTGACAGCCTGATCGTCAATGTTTCGGCTGGCCGTCTCGGCAGCGATATCTACACCGCGACCATCGATCTCGGCGGTCAGGAAGTCGAAGCCAACGATCTCAAGAAGGTTCTGGCTGCAGCCTGCCAGCAGTCGATCCGCCAGGAGCGCGCCGTGCTGCATTCGTTGGCGACGGGCTATTCCCTTGACGGCGAGCGCGGCATTCGCGATCCGCTGGCCATGTTCGGCGACGCTCTTGGCGTCGACATGCATGTGGTGACAGCCGAGCGCGCGGCGCTTCGCAACCTCGAGCTCTGCATCAATCGCGCGCATCTCTCGGTCGAAGGCATGGTGGCAACACCTTACGCCAGCGGTCTTGCAGCCCTCGTCGACGATGAAGTCGAACTCGGCTGCGCTGCGATCGACATGGGCGGCGGCACGACGACGATTTCGGTTTTTGCCGAGGGCAAGCTGGTGCACACCGATGCCGTCAGCCTTGGCGGCCATCATGTCACCACCGATCTTGCTCGCGGCCTTTCCACCCGCATCGAGGATGCGGAGCGCTTGAAGGTCGTCCATGCTTCGGCGCTCGCGAATTCTTCGGAAGAGCGTGAACTGATTTCCATCCCGCCGATCGGCGAAGACGAGCGTGACCAGCCGACACAGGTGCCGAAGGCGCTGGTGTCGCGCATCGTCAAGGCTCGCATCGAGGAAACCCTCGAGCTCATTCGCGATCGCATCCAGCGTTCGGGCTTCAGCCCGATCGTCGGCAAGCGCGTCGTCCTGACGGGCGGCGCGAGCCAGCTGACCGGTTTGCCCGATGTGGCGCGCCGTGTTCTTGCCCGCAATGTCCGCATCGGTCGTCCGATGGGCGTGTCTGGTTTGCCGACGGCAGCCAAGGGTCCGGCTTTTTCGACCGCGGTCGGTCTGATGATCTATCCGCAGGTCGCAGACATGGAAACACATGCGCCGAGCAGCGGTCTGCTCTCGTCGTTTGGAGGCAATAACAGCCGGATCGGCCGCGTCGGCCAATGGCTGAAAGAGAGTTTTTGAGTGCCTGATCCCGGAAATCCATTCCGGGGCAAGCGTCAGGCAAGTGAAATCGAGTGAATTGGCCGGCGTGGCGATGCGGCCATAAAGAGAAGGAACGGGTACAATGACTATCAAGCTGCATAAGCCAGATATCACCGAGCTTAAGCCGCGAATCACCGTGTTCGGTGTTGGTGGCGGTGGCGGCAATGCCGTCAATAACATGATCACGGCAGGCTTGCAGGGCGTCGATTTCGTCGTCGCCAACACGGATGCTCAGGCACTGACCATGACGAAGGCGGAGCGGATCATCCAGCTCGGCGTCAATGTCACGGAAGGTCTCGGCGCAGGCTCGCAGCCGGAAGTCGGCCGTGCAGCTGCGGAAGAATGCATCGATGAAATCATCGATCACCTGAACGGCACGCATATGTGCTTCGTCACCGCCGGCATGGGCGGCGGTACGGGCACGGGTGCCGCTCCCGTTGTCGCACAGGCCGCTCGCAACAAGGGCATCCTGACCGTTGGCGTCGTCACCAAGCCGTTCCACTTCGAAGGCGGCCGCCGCATGCGTCTCGCCGAGCAGGGCATCCAGGAACTGCAGAAGTCGGTCGACACGCTGATCGTCATTCCGAACCAGAATCTGTTTCGCATCGCCAACGACAAGACGACTTTCGCCGACGCGTTCTCGATGGCCGACCAAGTTCTCTATTCGGGCGTCGCTTGCATCACCGACCTGATGGTGAAGGAAGGTCTCATCAACCTCGACTTCGCCGACGTCCGTTCGGTCATGCGCGAAATGGGTCGCGCCATGATGGGTACCGGCGAGGCTTCTGGCCAGGGCCGTGCAATGCAGGCTGCTGAAGCTGCGATTGCCAACCCGCTGCTCGACGAAACCTCGATGAAGGGCGCACAGGGCCTGCTGATCTCGATCACGGGCGGTCGCGATCTCACCTTGTTCGAAGTCGACGAAGCCGCAACCCGCATCCGCGAAGAAGTCGATCCCGACGCCAACATCATCCTCGGCGCCACCTTCGACGAATCGCTTGAAGGCATCATCCGCGTTTCTGTCGTCGCAACCGGCATCGATCGCGCGATGAACGAGGCTTCCGACAGGGGCATGGAATTCCGCCCGGCCGCAAAGCCTGCTATGCGTCCTTCCGCGGCCGCCGCTCCGGCAGCGGCCGCAGTTCAGCCTGCCCACGTCTCGCAGGCCCAAACCGCACAGGCCGCCGCTCCGGCTCCTCGTACCGTGGATCCGGTCGCTCAGACCATTCGTGCGGCAGAAGCCGATCTGGAGCGCGAATTGGAATTCCAGATGAGCCGGCAGGCTCAGGCGCCGCAGCAGCCGGTCATGCAGCAGGCCGCAGCGCCGGAAGATAACTTCCGTCCGCAGAGCCGCATCTTCGCAGCCGCTCCGGAGCCTCAGCCGGTCCGTCAGGCCCCGGTTCAGCCACAGCCGCAGGCGCCGATCATGCATCAGCAGCCGGTCATCCGTCAGGCTCCCGAGCAGGTCCGCATGCCGAAGGTCGAGGATTTCCCGCCGGTCGTTAAGGCTGAAATGGAACATCGTGCCCAGCCGGCCGCCGCCCAGGCGACCGAAGAGCGCGGCCCGATGGGGCTGCTGAAGCGAATCACCAATTCGCTCGGCCGCCGCGAAGAAGATCCGGCTTTCGACGACATGATGGCTTCGACGAACAATGCCGCTCCGCAGCAGCGTCGTGCTCCGTCGCAGGAAGCAAGCCTCTACGCTCCGCGTCGCGGCAATCTTGACGATCATGGCCGCCCGGTCCCGCAGGCGCGCATGGCAAGCCATGAGGACGATCAGCTCGAGATTCCGGCCTTCCTGCGCCGGCAGTCGAACTGACTCGCAACAGGGCAGCCCTTTAATAGGTTGCTAACCATATTGAAGAAATCCGGGGCCGAAAGGCTCCGGATTTTCTTATTTTATAACCATTGTCTTATTTAAAATTATCCAATGAATTCAATTGGCTGCTTTCGTAACAAAACGAAAGAAACAGTGATTTGGAATGCGGTGTCTCGACGCGTATGTAGATATCAAGCAAGCCCGCTGAATCACATTCGGAGACGAATGTATGTGAGGTGCGTGGCATAGTTAACAGACTGAACCGGCAATAAAGGGTAAGCGTCCGAAGATGACCGCCCAGCCTGGATCAGACAGACGAAGGCAGAATTACATGGCAATTGGATTGCTTGGTTTTCAGACCACCATTGCAAACCCTGTGACACTTTCCGGTATTGGCGTTCATTCCGGTGCCAATGTGTCGATCACTTTCTATCCCGCCGAAGCCGGCACCGGTGTCGTTTTCCAGCGCCTGCACGACAATGGCGATGTGACCGAACTTCGCGCCGTTTCCTCCCAAGTCGGCAATACGGATCTCTGCACGGTTCTCGGTTTTTCCCCGGCGCGCTCCGTCGCGACGGTCGAGCACGTCATGGCGGCGATCTATGCGATCGGCCTCGATAACGTCGTCGTCGAGGTGTCCGGCGCGGAGATGCCGATCATGGACGGCAGTTCCTATCCTTTCATCGAGGCCATCGAGCAGGCGGGTATCGTCTCGCTCGGTGTCAAGCGTCGCTACATCCGCGTCATCAAGCCGGTGCGGATTGAAGCTGGCGGTTCCTGGTGCGAGTTCCGTCCCTATGACGGCACGCGCTTCGAAGTTGAGATCGATTTCGAATGCCCGCTGATCGGCCGCCAGAAGTGGCAGGGCGATCTGACGGCCGAAACCTTCAAGACGGAACTATCGCGCGCCCGTACCTTCGGCTTCATGCGCGATGTCGAACGCCTCTGGGCATCGGGTCATGCGCTGGGTTCGTCGCTCGAAAACTCAGTCGTCATTTCCGATGACAATACTGTTATCAACGTCGAGGGCCTGCGCTACGCCAAGGACGAATTCGTTCGTCACAAGACGCTGGACGCCGTCGGCGATCTGGCGCTGGCTGGCGCACAATTCATCGGCTGCTACCGCTCTTACCGTGGCGGCCATCGCATGAACGCGAATGCCCTGAAGGCATTGCTCAGCGATGCCAGCGCCTATGAGGTCGTCGAAACTTCGGCTCCGCGCCAGCGCGCTCACAGCCGCGAATTCGTGCCGGTTAATGCGCCAGAGTTCGCTCCCTGGTCGGCGTAACGCTGCGGAATTTGAATAAGAAAAGCTGCCGCTCCGATAAGGGGCGGCTCTTTTTTTGACAGGCGAATCAGGCGGTTTACCGTCGGCCTTCGCAAGACGGACAGCGTGCGCGGGCCGATATGAGAATTCCCTGTTAAAACAGGCATTAAAGGCTGCGGATATGCGGTCTTTGCCACAAAAATGCGTTAATGCACCATCAATGCGTTGCCCTGATGGTGTTTTTGCGGCTAGAAACGCCAGCGAGAGAGAACGCCGTCTCCGCAACGACGGTTATGGGACAGTCATCCGATGGGTTTTGCAAGGTCTGAACGCATGAATATCACAGCACGGGCTTTGCTCGTATCGTTCCTTCTGGCCGGTACCGGTGCGGTGGTGACAGGGTGTAACACGAAGAAGGATATCGACATCACCAAGCTTGGTGTCGAGACCGATCCGCCGGAGATGCTCTACAATCAGGGCCTTGCCAACATCAAAGCTGGCAACATGACGGAGGCCGGCAAGAAGTTCGATGCCATCAATCAGCAGCAGCCTTTCTCCGAATGGGCGCGCAAGGCATTGGTGATGAGCACCTTCGTGAAATACCGCACAGGCCGGTATGACGACGCGGTGCAGACCGGCAATACCTATCTCAAGCAATATCCCGGCTCGGAAGATGCCGACTACGTGCAATATCTGGTCGGCTCGTCCTATGCCAAGCAGATCGTGGACGTGACGCAGGACCAGCGTGCTGCACAGCAGACGATCGAGGCGATGACCAAGCTCGTCAACACCTATCCGAAGTCGCAATATGTCAGCGACGCTCAGGAAAAGATCCGCTTTGCCAAGGACCAGCTTGCTGGCAAGGAAATGCAGGTCGGCCGTTATTATCTCGAGCGCAAGGATTATCTGGCTGCTATTTCCCGCTTCCGTGTGGTGGTGGAGCAGTATCCGACGACGAACCAGATCGAAGAAGCGCTGGCGCGACTCGTCGAAGCCTATTATGCAATGGGTATTGTTCCGGAAGCCCAGACAGCCGCCGCGGTTCTCGGTCACAACTATCCGGACAGCCGCTGGTATAAGGATTCCTATCAGCTGCTGCAGAAGGGTGGCGTTGAGCCGAGCGAAAATTCGGGCTCCTGGATTTCCAGGGCGGGCAAGAAACTTCTTCTTGGGACGTGAGATTGAGCGCAGATGCTGATCCAGCTTTCGATCCGCGATATCGTTTTGATCGAGCGGCTGGATCTTGCCTTCGAGTCCGGGCTTTCGGTTTTGACCGGCGAGACGGGTGCGGGCAAATCCATCCTGCTTGACAGCCTGTCGCTGGCCCTGGGCGGGCGTGGCGATGGCGGGCTAGTGCGCCATGGCGAAGAGCGCGGCCAGGTCACCGCTGTATTCGATGTCGGCACGCAGCATCCGGCCCGCAAGCTCCTGCGCGAAAACGGCATCGATGATGACGGCGATTTGATTTTCCGCCGCGTTCAATCCGCCGATGGCCGCACCAAAGCCTTTGTCAACGATCAGGCCCTCAGCGTTCAGCTCATGCGCCAGATCGGGCAGCTTCTCGTCGAAATTCATGGTCAGCACGATGACCGCGCACTCGTCGACACGGATGCGCACCGCATCTTGCTCGATGCTTTCGCTGGCCTCGCTGATGAGGCACAGGAAGTCGGCAGGCTTTACAAGATCTGGCGCGATACCGATCGCACGTTAAGGAAGCACAGAGAGCAGGTGGAGCGGGCTGCCCGCGAGGCCGACTATCTTCGCGCCTCTGTCGAGGAACTGGGAAAGCTCTCGCCGCAAGATGGCGAGGAGGACGAGCTTGCCGAGACGCGCTCGCGGATGATGAAGGCCGAGCGCATTGCCGGCGATATTGCCGAGGCTTCGGAATTTCTCAACGGCAATGCATCGCCCGTGCCGCATATCGCCTCGCTGGTGCGCCGGCTGGAGCGCAAGAGTCATGAGGCGCCGGGCCTTCTGGAAGATACCCTCGCATTGCTGGACGCCGCTCTCGATCAGCTTTCCAACGCGCAGATGGAGGTTGAAGCCGCGCTGCGTAAGACGGAATACGATCCGCGCGAGCTTGAGCGGGTCGAAGAGCGTCTCTTCGCGTTGCGAGGCGCCTCGCGTAAATACTCCGTGCCGGTAATGGAATTGCCGGCCCTGGCCGCGCGCATGATTTCGGATCTCGCCGATCTTGATGCCGGTGAAGAGCGGCTAGCGCGTCTTGCTGCCGAGCTTTCCTCCGCCAAGGCGGATTTTGACGTTGCAGCGCGCAGCCTGTCGGAGAAGCGCCGGCACGCAGGCGAGGCGCTTGCCTCGGCCGTCATGGCCGAATTGCCGGCCCTGAAGCTCGAGCGTGCGCGTTTCATGGTGGAGATATCAAGTGATCCCGAAGCCGGAACGGCCGATGGCATCGATGTCGTCGAATTCCACGTTCAGACCAACCCCGGTACGCGTCCAGGCCCGATCACCAAGGTTGCTTCCGGAGGCGAGCTGTCGCGCTTTCTCTTGGCATTGAAGGTTGCGCTCGCCGATCGCGGCTCGGCGCCGACCCTCGTATTCGATGAAATTGACACCGGCGTCGGCGGTGCGGTAGCGGATGCGATCGGCCAGCGGCTAAAGCGTCTGTCCGATCGCGTGCAGGTGCTGTCGGTCACTCATGCACCGCAGGTCGCCGCTCGCGCCGCAACGCATCTCCTGATTTCCAAGGGGCCGGTTGCGGACGGCTCGGAAAAGATTTCCACGCGCGTTGCTACCATGGAGCCGAAGGATCGCACCGAGGAAATCGCCCGCATGCTTGCTGGCGCTTCTGTGACCGAAGAGGCGAGAGCGGCCGCCAAACGCTTGCTGGCCGGCAACGGCTGATCTCGCGGCTGTCCATGGAGCAGATATCGGCGACGATCTGCCACGGACATCTCGCTCGGTCTTTCGGCAGTCCTGCGTCACATATCTTTCATCGTCCCCGGCTAGGCAGGCTAAAATCCGGAGACCGTCAATGCACTCGACCGCACAGCCAAATCGCCCCAAAATCGCGGAAACCGTTATCCACCCGACGGCGAATATAAGAGATTCGCGCGTCGGCATGTGCTGCGAGATTTTGGAAGACACGTCTCTGCACACGGTCGAACTTGGGGATTTCTCCTATCTCGGGCCGCGCTGCATCGTCGGTGATTCAACGATTGGAAAATTCTGCGCCATTGCGGCAGAAGTCAGAATCGGCGCTCCCAATCACCCGATGGACCGCCCGTCCATGCATCGCTTCACCTATTGTCCGGAATATTACTCGGCGGACGCCGTACGGGATCATGCGTTTTTCGATCGGCGCAAGCAGGATCGCGCTGTCATTGGCAACGATGTCTGGATCGGTCACGGCGTGATCGTTCTGCCGGGCGTAAAGGTTGGAGACGGTGCCGTGCTTGCAGCAGGCGCTGTCGTCACCAAAGACGTCGAACCCTATACGATTGTCGGCGGTATTCCCGCGAAATTTATTCGAGAGCGGTTTACGCGAACCATCGCAGAGAGGCTTGCGTCCATCGCTTGGTGGGATTGGCCTTTCGAAACCATCATGGCGCGGCTTGCCGATTTTCAGACAAGCGACATTGAGGCCTTTTGCGAGCGCTGGTCTTGATCTGCTCCTAAAGACGGACGGTCAGCGTTTGCCAGTGATCTTACGAAATCGGACCGTAGGCTGTGAACGAGTTCGGCCGATGCGCGAACTTCTGCGCGACATGCATCAGAGCCGGCACTTAGGATCGATCATATCCTCCGCGGACCCGCGGGATTTGTGTGCTTTGTTTATTCTCGCCAGAACATAGAAACCATGCTGCCCGTCAGGCAATACGGCGCCAAAGACGCCGACCACTACGTTTTCCATATTTGAACGGGCGCCATCAATGCCATCCGCGACGAGCTGCAGCGGGTTCAAATTCGAGAGGTCATCGGCCATGTGGAAACTTGCCCACCAGCCAGCTCGGGTCTTCAAGTCCGTAAACCGGCCGCTTTCAATCTCCGTCACGTGAGCCTTCAAGAGCGCCCTGAAGCGAGGTGTCTCGCACCCCATATGAATGTGAAGCCGATCTTGCGTGCGCCAGCTGGCGGCGTTTATCGCCAGTGCAAAATTCTGTCTCGAAGCCTTCGCTGCACGCGGATCGATTGCCGATAACTCTTTCCACGCTTCCTCAAAGTAGTTCGGCGCTCCTGCGGTCAGAAGGCGAGGGTCCTCGATACCGGGGACGTCGGCGAGGGGCGCAAGAATGGTTCGCTCCTTGTCAGCCGGTTCGCGAAGGACAACGTAGGACGACAGCGGATCCGGCGACTCCACTATCTTGAGGCACGGATATGGCGATCCTGTCAGGGTGGAGTTGATCTCACAAGCTCTAACGACCAGCCCCAAGGCAGAGCGGCTGACGAACGAGCTCATAATCAACACTGCACCGATGAGAGAAATGGAGAGAACGGCAAGACGATACTTCATGCGTGATTTCGAATTTCTGCTGACGATCCGATCATTTCCAGAGGTCTCGCTCTCATAATAACTTATCTTAAATCCCCTGTGATACTCGGGAAAGAGCCGCTGCTCGGGAATTGGAAAGAGAATTCCACCAAGGCTGGCTCGATGCTGATATTTCCCGCACCTGTAACATCAAGAACGGCCGATCATGGCGTAAAGTTGTCGTGAACGCTACCATGACGGTCATTGGCATTCGGTAACTGAAATGCAGATTTTTCCCTTTGTTTTTACGTGCTCCGTGGCGAAAACCGCTTCGCACTTTTTGCGGAAGTGCTCTAAAACATCTCCGAAATCGGGGAGTGTAGATTCATGAGCACCGAACAGAAGCCCGTGGAAGATTTGAGCGAAGAGGAAGCGGCCGCAGCGCTTGCCTATCTGGCTGCAGAGATCGCGCACCATGACGCGCTTTATCATGGCAAGGATGCGCCGGAGATTTCGGATGCTGAGTATGATGCGCTGAAGCGGCGCAATGATGCGATCGAGGCCCGGTTTCCCGCATTGATTCGCGCCGATAGCCCGTCACGCCGGGTCGGTGTCGCACCATCGGAGACCTTTGCACCCGTCGTCCACGCCAGGCCGATGCTCTCGCTCGACAACACCTTCTCGCAAGAAGATGTCGAGGATTTCGTCGCTGGCGTCTATCGCTTTCTCGGTCGCCTGCCTGATAATTCCATCGCCTTTACGGCGGAGCCGAAGATTGACGGTCTTTCCATGTCCATCCGCTACGAGAACGGCCGCATGGTGAGTGCCGCGACGCGCGGCGACGGCACGACAGGCGAGAATGTCACCGCCAATATCAGGACCATCAAGGAAATCCCGCAGACCTTGCCAGCGGGCGCTCCCTCGGTCGTCGAGGTGCGCGGTGAGGTCTATATGGCCAAGAGCGACTTCCTGGCGCTCAACGCGCACATGGAGGCCGAGGGCAAGCAGACCTATGTCAATCCTCGCAATACGGCCGCCGGATCGCTGCGCCAGCTCGACGCGAAAGTGACCGCCAGCCGCAAGCTGAAATTCTTCGCCTATGCCTGGGGCGAGATGTCCGACATGCCGGCGGATACGCAATACGGCATGGTGCAGATCTTCAAATCCTGGGGCTTTCCCGTCAACCCGTTGATGGAGCGCTTGAATTCGGTTGCCGATATTCTTGCGCATTACGATCAGATAGGGCTGCAGCGGCCGGATCTCGATTACGATATCGATGGCGTCGTTTACAAGGTCGACAGCCTGGAACTGCAGGCTCGCCTTGGTTTCCGCTCGCGTTCGCCGCGCTGGGCGACAGCGCATAAATTTCCGGCGGAACAGGCATTCACGCGTTTGGTCGATATCGATATCCAGGTCGGCCGCACCGGCGCTCTGACGCCGGTCGCGCGCCTCGAGCCGATCACCGTCGGCGGCGTCGTGGTGACCAATGCGACGCTTCACAATGCCGACTACATCAAGGGCATCGGCAACAAGGGCGAGCCGATCCGCGATGGCCGCGATATCCGCGTCGGTGACATGGTGATCGTCCAGCGCGCAGGCGATGTCATCCCGCAGATCGTCGATGTCGTGCTGGAAAAGCGGGAAGCCTCGAGCGCGCCCTATGAATTCCCCAAAGTCTGCCCGGTTTGCGGAAGCCACGCGGTGCGCGATATCAATGAGAAGACTGGTAAGGTCGATGCCGTCACACGTTGCACCGGCGGGTTCATCTGCCGGGCGCAGGCGACCGAGCATCTCAAGCATTTCGTTTCGCGCAATGCCTATGACATCGAGGGTCTGGGCTCGAAGCAGATCGATTTCTTCTTCGAGAGCGAGGATCCGGCGCTACAGATAAAGACCGCGCCTGACATCTTCACCCTGGAAAAGCGTCAGCAGACGTCACTGACGAAGCTGGAAAATATCGATGGTTTCGGCAAGGTCAGTGTTGGCAAGCTTTATGCCGCGATCAATGAGCGGCGCCAGATCGCCCTGCATCGCTTCATCTTCGCGCTCGGTATTCGCCATGTCGGCGAGACGACGGCGAAGCTTCTGGCGCGTTCTTACGGCACCTATGCGGCCTTCGAAGCAGGGATGAAGGAAGCAGCCCCCCTTAGCGGTGACGCATGGAACGACCTCAACAATATCGAGGGAATCGGCGAGGTAGTGGCGCGCGCCATCGTCGAATTCTACAAGGAGCCGCGCAATACCGAGGTCATCGCGAAGCTCCTGGAGGAGGTGCAGCCGCAGGAGGCCGAGCAACCGGTGACTTCGGGCAGTCCGGTGGCCGGCAAGACCGTCGTCTTTACCGGTTCTCTGGAAAAATTCACCCGCGACGAGGCCAAGGCGAAGGCTGAAAGCCTGGGCGCCAAGGTTTCCGGCTCGGTGTCGAAGAAAACCGATATCGTCGTGGCGGGGCCGGGCGCCGGCTCGAAGCTGGACAAGGCGCGCGAGTTCAATGTCCAGGTCATGACTGAGGACGAGTGGCTGGATTTGATTGGCTGACGATCGGAGCGGCGGAAATCCAGTCCGCCGCGCCTTGCTTGCTCAGAATCTCAGCCGTGCCATCGTGAATGCATCCACATATTCGCCATTGCGGAAACCGAAGGCACGCAGCCGGCCTTCGGTCTCGAAGCCGAATTTTTCGTAGAGCTTGATCGCCGGCGCGTTGTCGACGTAGACGGTCAGTTCCAGCCGCTTGATTGCCAGCCAGTTGTCCGCGGTATCGATGAGAGCGCCCAATAGCGCGGAGCCGATGCCGCAGCCCGTAAAGTCGTCATGCACGCCCATACCAATACTACCGCTGTGGATCCGGCGGCCCGCAAGGCGGTTCAGGCCGGCATTGCCGACAATCCGCCCGTCAAGCAAGGCGACAAGGCCGGTCGAGTTGGGCGATGACTTCTCCAGCCATTGCCGTGTTTCCTCGACGCTTTGAAAGGGCAGGCGAAGCGTGCCGGCGCGAAAGCCGGGTAGATTGACCATGGCCGCAATTCCTTCCGCGTCGGATGGGTGCGAGGCACGAATCTCGATAGCGCCGATTTTGCCTGATCGTCGTTTGGCGGGTTCTTGCTCCTCGAAAGACATAGGCTCTCCTTGATATTGATGAGGAGAGCAAGGGCTTCAACCCTGCTCGCCTCGGCAGGGTTGAGATGGATCGCGGTCAGCTCAGCGCAACACAGCTTCCACTCGCCCTGCAAGAGGAGAGATGGTGTGAAGGTGCATTACTGTAGTCCGGTTTGCGATCATAGGCGGATGATCCGATTTGGCGCGAAGGTTGTCAATCGTTCCTGGATAAATCCTTCGATTGCCGTGTCTTTGAGGCGCAATGCGATTGCCTCGTCTGCATGCTACTTGACAGGCAACCATTGGGTTGCTTATAAGATCGTAAAAGGCAACTAAATGGTTTCGTATCCGTGGATGATGATGCAGTCTTCAAGGCGTTGGCGGATGCCAGCCGGCGGCAATTGCTCGACAGGCTCCATGAGCGGAACGGGCAGACCCTGAACGCGCTCTGCGAGGATTTGGACATGAGCCGCCAGGCGGTGGCCAAGCATCTTGCCATTCTGGAGGAGGCCAATCTGATTTCCTCGGAGAAGCATGGGCGAGAGAAGCTGCATTTCATCAACGCGGTCCCGATCAACGGCATCGCCGAACGCTGGATCAACAAGTTCGAACAGCGGCATCTGAATACGCTTTCGGCCTTGAAAAAGGCGCTGGAAGGCGAGGGCGGGCAGTGAGCTCAAGAACAGAGGAATAAGACGAGGAGAAATGGCATGACTGGAAGCAAATTCGTTTACGTCACCTTTATCCGCACCACCCAGGAAAAGCTCTGGTCGGCGCTGACCACGCCCGAATTCGTCAAGCAATATTGGTTCGATATGATCCACGAGACCGAGTGGAAGGTTGGATCGCCGTGGAAAATGCGCTTTCCGGATGGCCGCGTTGCCGACACGGGAGAGGTAGCGGAATTGGACCCGCCACGGCGGCTTGCCATCAAATGGCGCAACGAGTGGCGCCCTGACCTGAAGGCTGAAGGCTGGTCGCGCTGCGTGATGGAACTGGAGCCGGTGGACGGTGTCGTCAAGCTCACAGTGACGCATACAATCGAGGTCGAGAACTCGAAGCTGATCGAAGCCGTTTCCGGTGGATGGCCGAAGATCTTGTCCAACCTTAAATCGCTGCTGGAAACCGGCACGGTCGCCATCAGTCAGAAGTGAAATGATGCGTTATCCTGCGTGTTTCCGGACGCCGTTGCTTTGACGGCGTCCCTCCTGGCGACCTGCGGCCTGTTGTTGGCGAGGCGTGGCCGCTCGGAGATGGGGCTCTTCATCTTGCAACGATCGTGAGCCATCTTACCTTAGCCGTGCCGCTCTTGCTCTTGGCGGCTGTTGTTGGAGGATGATCGATGCGTTCACCCAAACTTTCTGCCGCCATTGCCGCGTCTTTTCTGGCTCTGGCGCCCGTTTCCGCTTCCGCCGAAATTGTCGGCAAGGTGGGCGTGGACTGGACGGGCAATGATATTCTGGTCGATGCCGTGCCGGACCCTGAAGTCTCGGGCATCACTTGCCACGTGACCTATTTCGACCGCAGCGTGATCGACCGGCTGCGCAAGGGCAACTGGTTCGAAGACCCCTCCAACAATTCCATCGCCTGCCGTCAGACCGGTCCGATCGAGATCGGCGATATCAACCTGTCCCAGAGCGGTGAGGAGGTATTTCGCGCCGGTCTGTCGCTCATTTGGAAGAAGCTGGTCGTCACCCGCATTTACGACAAGAAGAATGACACGCTCGTATATCTTATCCATTCGCGGCAGCTGACGGATGGCTCCGCCAAGATGGCGATTTCGACGATCCCCTTGTTCGGGCAGAACGTGAACTGGAAGAACGGCAAGCCGAAATGATGGTATTTCCGTACCGCTAAAATAACGCGCAGAAAGATAATACCAAAAAAAGTCATACTCTTGGGTTGTCGAATTCCTTCTGGTTGCTTTCGGTTTGCACCTTTTTGATGCAATTTCAAAAGCGAACGGGAAGGCGACTCTCGCCTCTGTTCACGGCCTGCAATACCGCGTCCTTGGCTACACCCCTGCCAAAACCGGTTATACAAAAAGCGACCGCCCTGGAGCTCGACTCCAGGGCGATCTGTTTTGTAAGCCGACTATTGAAATTAGGCTGCCTGCGCCAACTGATCCGCAATGACCGTATCGAGGTTGAGGAAGCAGACCATGGTCTTTTCCAGCGCCACGATGCCGCGGCAGAAGGCGCGCTGCCCTTCGGGGATGATTTCCGGAGCCGGCTGCAGATCTTCGCTTTTGATGGTCATCATGTCGGATACCTGCTCTACCAGGAGACCGACGAGCTTGCCCGCAATATCAGTAACGATGATTGCGGAGCGCTCCGAAGGTTCCGTCATCTTCATGCCAAGGCGGCAGGCCATATCGATGACCGGGATCACTGCACCGCGCAGGTTGATGAGGCCGAGCACGTAAGGCGGTGTATGCGGCATCGGCGTCACCGGCGCCCAGCCGCGGATTTCGCGGATGGCCATGATGTCGATGCAGAACTCCTGGTCGCCAAGGTGAAAGGAGACGATTTCCAGATAGGCGCCCGATTGCTTGATGGCGTTCGTCATGTTCGAGAACTTCCCGTTTGGCATCGCCGCAAGCGACGCTCGCGATTGAAAAGAGAGATCGGCTGGAGCGGCTTGGGCAGCGTCAGCGTCCGGTGCTTTGGCGACAAAGACGCCTTGCTTCCGGCGGGCGTCATGCCCTTCTGGAATAAAGAGGTTCGCCGCGCTTTCGGGCGGTGGCCGAAAGCGAGTTCGACCGTTGAAGCAGATGTTGGCGCGGACTGGTTAGGATTGATTTAACATCCATCGGGATTTTATCTCTCAGGCCCCAGAGGAGTGGCGAAATGGAGTGAACAAGGCTCGGAAGACCACCGAACCGCATGCTGCGACGATTTCGGCCTCCTCTGAACATCTTCTTGAATTGCGTCCTCCACTTCGAGCCGCTACATCGGCTAGGGAGCGATTGCACTGCACTTTCGGTGCGATCGTCCGTATTGGTGGGGAATAGCATTCATGAGAAGCGTGCGGATTGCAGTTTGGGTGGCCGTGTTGATCGTGGCCGGACTATTGGGCTGGTTCAGCTTGGGTGGCGGCAAGTCGCCGGAGGTTGCGGCATCCGGCCCTTATGGTGTCCCTTTCACGCTCGTTTCACAGAGCGGCCAGCCGATCAGCGAGCAGGCATTTCGCAGCAAACCCTCTGCCGTCTTCGTCGGCTACACGCATTGCCCGGATGTCTGTCCGACGACGCTGTTCGAGCTGAACGCCTGGCTGCAGAAGGTCGATCCCGATGGCACCAAGCTCAATGCCTATTTCGTGACCGTTGATCCCGAACGTGATACGCCTGCGATCATGGACCAATATGTCTCCAACGTTTCGAAGCGCATAACCGGCATTTCCGGTGATCCAGCCAAGGTGATGGACATGGTCAAAGGATTCCGTGTCTATGCCAAGAAGGTGCCGGTCGACGACAAGCAGCCGAATGGCGACTATACGATGGATCACACCGCTTCCGTCTTCCTGCTGGATTCGCAGGGCCGCTTTGCCGGAACCATCGCCTATGAGGAGGACCCTGACGTGGCTGTGAAGAAACTGGAGAACCTAGTCAAGAAGGGATAGGACCTGCATGGGCGAGGGGATTGGCGGACAGGGAAAATCCAGATCCATTCTGATCGTTGGGGGCGGGCCTGTTGGTCTTGTCGCCGCTCTCGAACTTGCCCGCCGCGGCTTCTCGCCACGTATTGTCGATGACGGCACTGGGCCGACGCCTAAGGAAGAGAGCCGCGCGTTGGGTGTCAACGCCCGCACGCTGACGCTGCTGTCTCCCTCTGGCGTTGCGGAGCGCATTATCGCCGCTGCGCAACCGATCGAGCGCTTTCGCGTCCGCTCGAATAAGAAAATTCTGATCGAGTTGGATACGCGAGAAGTAAAAGGTCGCTTCAGTGCTATTTGCGCCCTGCCGCAGGGCAATACCGAGCGCCTGCTGATGGAGGCGCTTTCAGCCTATGGCATCTCGCCCGAATGGCAGACGGCCGTGGTTGCAGAAGCCATGGTAGACCTTCAAGAACCGGAGGTCACGCTGCGCAGAGCCGATGGTACGTCGGAAACAGCGCGGCCGGATATATTGATCGGTGCTGATGGCGCCCATTCTGCGGTGCGCAAGGCATTCGGCGCCGGCTTCCCGGGCGAGGCGCTGGAGGCTTATTTCTATCTTGCCGATTTTCGCTATGCGGAGCCGGTCGATACGCATTTCGGCGAGATATCGCTCTTCGATCCCGGCATGGTCGGCCGTCTACCTGTCTCGGACGGCATCATTCGCTACATCTCGACGCTGGAGGATTTCGAAAGCCGCATCGCGCATCCGGCTGCGGTTTCGGAAAAGACCTGGGCCTCGCAGTTTCGCATCCACTTCCGGCATGTCGAGCCGATGGCCAAGGGGAATGTCTTTCTTGCCGGCGATGCCGCGCATATTCATTCGCCGGCCGGCGCGCGCGGCATGAATCTCGGCATCGAAGATGCCTGCTGGCTTGCGTGGCTCATTGCGGAAGGCCGCGAACAGGAGTATTCGGCCTTGAGAATTCCCGCCGTCAAGCAGGTCTTGAAACAGACCTATGGCCTGACACGATTGGTGACGATGCAAAACCCGCTGGCAGTTGCGGCGCGAAATTTCCTTGCGCCGCTATTGCTGCGCTTTGGTCCGGTCCGCCGGCAATTGCTTCGGGGTGTGGCCGGCTACGACACGCCGAAACCACCCTGGATCGACTGGGCCGAATAAGAACGAGAAAGAGCGACGAGTTGAGCGAAATCCGACTTTATGTGACGACGAACGAGAAGAAGGCCGGGCAGGTTCTGGACCTAATGACGCCGGTGTTCGAAGATGAAGAATTGCCGATTGCAACAACGGAGATCGACGAGAAGAACGATGTCTGGGAAGCGTCGATCTATCTCTACGCTGCGGATGAAGATGAGGTCCGTGGTCGCTTCGAAGCGCTCTTGAAGCCGACTTTCGCCGATCTCGTCGTTCAAAAGGAAGTGCTTCCCGACATCGACTGGATCGCCAAGTCGCTGGAAGGGTTGAAGCCTGTGCGTGCCGGCCGCTTCCTCGTGCACGGCTCGCATGATCGCGACAAGGTCGGCTCCAGCGACATTGCCATCGAAATCGAAGCAGGACAAGCTTTTGGCACCGGTCACCATGGGACGACTGCTGGCTGCCTTGAGACGATCGAGAAGGTTGTTGCGAGCCGCCGCGTGCGCAACGCGCTCGATCTCGGGACGGGCAGCGGCGTGCTGGCGATCGCCGTGCGCAAGCTGCGCAATATTCCGGTTCTGGCGACCGATATCGATCCGATTGCCGTCCGCGTTGCGAAGGAAAATGTCCGCAGCAACGGTATCGCCTCGGGTGTCTCGCTGCAGACGGCACCGGGATTCCATTCCACGGCCTTTTCCCGTCATGGACCGTTCGACCTGATCATCGCCAATATTCTGGCGCGGCCGCTCATCAAGATGGCGCCGCAGCTTGTGGCGCATCTGGCACCGGGCGGTTCGGTCATTCTGTCGGGTATTCTTGCCGAGCAGCGCTGGAAGGTTCTCGCTGCCTATAACGGCGCGCACCTGCGGCATGTGCGCACGATCTGGCGCAACGGCTGGGTCACCATCCACCTCGACCGGCCTTGAGCCGGTCACTTCCCGCATCAACAATTGCAAAAAATAAAAAAGGGCGGTGCCGAAGCACCGCCTTCAGATCGGTTTTCGCCGATCTTACCCGCGAGCGTGTGGAGGAGGAGTGCTCAAGCGGGCTCTAAGCGTTCTGATCATAATCCGTGGGAGGAGGAGAACCGGATTGCGATCGACTTGGAACGCGTAGATCGTAAACTTGTTAGCGGCGACCGCCGCGGCTGGCGCCGATTGCCTTTGCGGTTTCAACTTCGAGCTGACGAAGCGAGCCGACGGAATGGCGTACGGTGCGACGCTCGCCAGCCAGCGCCGGGCTAACATATGCGGAGCGAGAGATAGGCATTGTCTTAAGTCCTTGGTTTTGAGCTGGTTCTTCGTGAACCCCGTTTGATGCCGCCGATATAGCGACTCGCCCGTCGGCGTGGCAGGGGGGCGGCTTCATGGGAGCTATGCGTAATATGCATGTTTCATGCCGTGAAGTTGTCATAATCGGACTGGCTTGCTCACGAAATGGGCGGATTCGTTAACGAACCGACATGAGATAAACTACTCTCATCCGGTGTGATATTGCAGTCATCGTACATAGCGTCTTAGAGATCGAAAATCACGTCGCACTTCCGATCGTGATGCTCTAACATACTGGCAATATTCAATTTCACGAACTCTCCATCACTACCGGATCAGCCCATGTTTCAGTCTTTCGACGTCACTTCCACCCCGCAATTCGGCCGCGAGCGTGTTACCGGTTTGCGCGCTGCCTTCGACGATCTCGGCATTGACGGCTTCCTCGTGCCGCGGGCTGACGAGTATCAAGGCGAGTATGTGCCCAAATGCTCGGAGCGTCTCGCATGGCTCACGGGCTTCACTGGATCGGCAGGTGTTGCGCTTATCACACACTCTCAGGCCGTGGTTTTCGTGGATGGCCGTTATGTGACTCAGCTTGCCGAACAGGTGGATCGAAGCGTCTTCATCGGAGGCGATCTGGTGAACGAGCCGCCGCATGTCTGGCTGCCGCGTCACGCGAAGAAGGGTTTCCGGCTCGGCATCGATCCGTGGCTGCATACGGGTGCCGAAGTACGCCGGTTGGAAAAGGCCTTGGCCGAGATCGACGGCAAGCTCGTCTTCCTGCCCCATAATCCGCTCGACAGGCTCTGGTTGGACCGGCCGCCCGAGCCGCTGGGCAATGTTATCATTCAGGATATCGCCCAGGCCGGTATCCTAGCCAAGGACAAGCTTGCGACGATTGCGAACGGCCTCAAGGAAAAAAACCTCAAGGCGGCACTGATTACCGATCCGTCCTCTGTCGCCTGGATCTTCAATATTCGCGGCAGTGACGTGCCGCACACGCCGCATCCCTTGGCCCGCGCCATCATCTATGCGGAAGGTGAAGCGGCGCTCTTCCTCGACAAGCGCAAGACCAAGGTCGAGGCCGAAGCCTATCTCACGCAGATCTGCAAGCAGCTGCCGCCGTCGGAACTTACCAAGCTCCTGGCCGCTGCGGCCGCGTATGGCGGGCGCATCCTGGTTGATCCGGATCTTGCCTCCTACGCTCTGACCAACATCATCCGTCGTGAAGGTGGAGAGGTCGTGGAGGGCAATGATCCCGCCAAGCTGCCGCGTGCCTGCAAGAATGCTGCCGAAATCAACGGATCGGCCGCGGCGCACCTGCAGGATGGCGCCGCCATGGTCGAATTCCTTTACTGGCTGGAGACCAGCAAGCCTGGAACGGTGACGGAGATCGCTGCGGCAGAACGGTTGGAAGCCTGCCGCGCCCGCGTCGGCGAAAGCATGCAGAACCCGCTGAAGGATATCTCCTTCGATACGATCTCGGGTGCTGGCGAACACGCGGCCATCATGCATTACCGCGTGACCACGGCGAGCGACCGGTTGATCCAGGCCGGCGAACTGTTTCTGATCGATTCAGGTGCGCAATATATCAACGGTACCACCGACATCACCCGTACAGTTGGCATCGGTGCCGTCTCCGAAGAGCAGAAGCGCCTCTTCACGCTGGTATTGAAGGGAATGATCGCCATTAGCACGGCACGTTTCCCGAAGGGTACCCGTGGCTGCGATCTCGATCCGCTGGCACGCATAGCGCTGTGGAAGGCGGGCGTCGATTTCGCCCATGGCACCGGCCACGGCGTCGGCTCCTATTTGTCCGTGCATGAGGGGCCGCAGCGCATTGCGCGCCTTGCCGTGCAGGAACTGCTTCCCGGCATGATCCTGTCCAATGAACCCGGCTATTATCGCCCAGGCCACTTCGGCATCCGCATCGAAAACCTGATCTATATCCGCGATCCCGAGGAAATCGAGGGCGGTGACATGCCGATGCTGGGCTTTGAGACGCTGACCTTTTGCCCTATCGACCGCAGCCTTGTTCTCGTGGAATTGCTGACGCATGAAGAGCTGCATTGGCTGAACGAGTATCACGCCCGGACGCGCGAGGCGCTGATGCCACTGATCCATGATCACGACGTACGGGCGTGGCTGGAAAATGCCACGCTCGAGCTTAGCCATTGAGAAATATGGACCCCACCCCTTTGAAAAAGGGATGGGGTCCGTCTCAAGCGCCTATGGAATGGCGCCATGCCATGACGACGATCCATCCGGCGACAAGCATGTAAGTCGATGGGTAGCGCATGCCGACAAGAAGGGCTGCGAGCATCGCCACCTTGATATCCCAGCCGCCGATAAAGAAGGCGGGTGCGACGAGGGTCGTGAGTACAGCGGCGGGCACGGCATTGAGCGCTGCCTCGACGCGCGGCGGAATGCGGGTCATCTTGACGATCAGGATATAGCCGCCGACGCGCGTCAGAAAGGTCACCACGGCCGCAGCCGCAATCAGCAACACCATATGCGAATTGAAATCGAACATGGTCAGACCTCGTGGCTTTCGTGCGCGATATCAGGCTTGCGATTCGCTTTGACCGGCGGCAGCATTGCGGCAAGCGCGACCCCCGCCAATGCGCCGATGCTGACATGCCAGGGTGAGCCCACATAACGATGGGCAATGGCCGATGCCACGGCGCTGACGGCGACGACGGGCAGGAAGTTGTCGCGCGTGCGGAAGCCCATGACGATGCCGAGGAAATAGACCGGCAGCAGAATATCGAGGCCGATGGCTTTGGGATCACCGATGAAACTGCCGAGAAGACCGCCGATCAGGCTCACCACAACCCAGGGAACATAGATCACCGCCGCAAAGCCGATGTACCAGGCGAAAGTCACTGGCTTGCCGCTTTCATGGCGCTTGATCGTCTCGGCGAATTGCGGATCGACCAGCAGGAAAAAGGTGAAGAACTTCTCCACAACGGAAAAGTGTCTGATATAGCGAGCGATCGCTGCCGAATAGAGCACATGGCGGAAATTCACGGCGAGGATCGACAGCACGATGAGCCAGGCCTGAACATTGTGGCCGAAGAGATCGATCCCGACCATCTGGCTGGCACCGGCATAGACGGTGCCGCTCATCAGGGTCAGTTCGCCAAGGGACATGCCCTGATCGCGCGCCAACGCACCGAAAAGGGCGCCGAAAGGCGCTGCAGCGAGGCCGACGGGAATGCCACCCTTCAAGCCTTCAAGAAATTCCGCGCGACTCATGGTCCGCTTTGTCCTTTGTGGAAAATCCGGTGCTTTCGTCCGGATGTTGTGTCGAGGGCGCACATTCCGCATGGAAACAACGATGGTTGCATCCTTGCGCATTTGTTGCCGCGCTGTTCAATGGCGGGAGGTGTAAGCCGAGCTTTTGGAGCCAGCAATTGAATTTCCTTGATGGATCAATTGATTTCCTTGATCCAGCCCTTGGAGCCCGCTCGCAAAATGGGAGATGGAAAGATGAAGAAGATTACCTTTTCGAAGGAGGAGAAGGCAGCCACGATTGCACGCCTTCAGCGCTATTTCGCCGATGAGCTGGACCAGACGCTGGGCACCTTGCCTGCCGAATTCCTGCTCGATTTCTTCACCGCCGAGATCGGCCCTTACTATTACAATCAGGGTTTGCGGGATGCCCATGCGGCATTGATGAGCAAGATGGAGGATTTCGGCGAGGCGATCTATCTGCTTGAGAAAGAGCCGGCCAAGAGCTGACAGCGCCTCACTTCTTCGGCTGGAAGGTATGCTCCAGTGCCGGAAAGGTACGAGCCTTCACCTCTTCGGCATAGGCTTCCGCCGCTTTCGAGATCATGGGCGCCAGCTCCGCGAAGTGCTTGACGAAGCGCGGCTTGAAATCGTTGAACAGGCCGAGCATGTCATCGGAAACGAGGATCTGCCCATCGCAGGCGGCAGATGCGCCGATGCCGATCGTAGGAATGGCAACGGCGGCGGTGATCTCGCGGGCGAGCGGTTCGACCGTGCCTTCGATGACCATGGCGAAGGCGCCGGCCTCCGAGATCGCCTTGGCATCGCGCCGGATCTTGTCGGCTTCCTTCTCTGAGCGACCAAGCGAACGATAGCCGCCGGTCGTATTCACCTGCTGCGGCATGAGGCCGACATGGCCGAAGACCGGAATGCCGCGGGAGGTGAGGAAGGAAACGGTTTCTGCCATTTCCTCGCCGCCCTCGAGCTTCACGCCATCGCAGCCGGTTTCCTTCAGGATGCGCGCGGCATTGCGGAAGGCTTGTTCCTTCGATTCCTGATAGGAACCGAAAGGCATGTCGACGGTGACACAGGCATGCTTGGCGCCGCGCATGACGGCCTGGCCGTGGGCGATCATCATATCCAGCGTAACGCCGACGGTCGTTTCCATGCCGTAGAGCACCATGCCAAGGGAATCACCCACCAGAAGCAGGTCGCAATGCGGATCAAGCAGGCGGGCGATCGGCGTCGTATAGGCTGTCAGGCTGACGATGGGACGGGTCCCCTTCATCGCTTCGATGGCCGCCGGCGTTGTGCGCTTGGTGTGTCCGACGGTGCTCATTTCAGGCGACCCCTTCGTTGGCGGATTTGCTGCCGATAACCCTGTTGTCGAGCAGGCGGGTGGTGCCGACGCGGACGAACAAGGCGATGAGGATCGGCTGCCCCTGCAGTTTCGTCAGCGGTTCCAGCGTTTCGGGATGACGAACGGCGGCGACTTCCACGGTCGCGAGTGGCTCCCTTTCGATGAAGGCGCGGAGCGCCTCTTCGAGTGCTGCTGGATCGTCCGCGCCGAGATCGTAAAGCCTTGCGACCTCCGCCAATGCTTGGGGGATAATAGCTGCGGCGGCACGCTCTTCCTTCGACAGATAGACGTTGCGCGATGACAGGGCCAGGCCATCTGCATCGCGAACGGTCGGTACCGGTACGACCCGGACAGGCTGCGCCAGGTCCTCGACCATGCGGCGGATGATCGTGACCTGTTGATAGTCCTTCTCGCCGAAATAGGCGCTGTCGGGCTGGGCGATGTTAAAGAGCTTGGTGACGACGGTGGCAACACCGGCGAAGTGCCCCGGGCGAACCGCACCTTCCAGCTCCGCCCCGAGCTTCGGCACGTCGACCACCGTTTCCATCGGTCGCGGATACATGTCGATGACACCGGGTGCGAAGAGAAAATCGACGCCGGCGTCACGCAGCATGGCACTATCCCGCTCGAGATCGCGCGGATATTTCCCCAGATCCTCGTTTGCGCCGAACTGCAGCGGATTCACGAAAATGGAGGTGACGACGACGTCGTTTTCGGCCTTGGCGCGAGAGACCAGTTCCATGTGACCGGCGTGCAGATAACCCATGGTGGGCACCAGGCCGATTTTCCTGCCGGCTTTGCGGTGTTCGCCAAGCCGTTCGCGTAGAGCGGCAATCGTGTGAACGATCTCCATCGTGGCACTCCTCCCCAGGCAATGCCGTTTCCGTATCGCCGGTTTCCATCCCTCAAAATTGCCGGGACTTCTAACGTGTGCAGTGCAAAAAGGCAATTCGCCCGCGCCACCGGCGACGGTTTCGCTTTCAGGCTATAAGGTTCGCAGGCCAACCCAAGGCGATTTAATCTCGACTGTTGTGCTCCAAACAGTATCACTCTCCCAAGGGGTGCCTGAGAGAGCGAAAACGAGATGATGCTGTTTTGCAGAGGCTAGACCGAGCGGGTCAGGCCGCCATCGACTTTGAGGTTTTGGCCGGTGATATACCCAGCGCCATCGGAGGCCAGAAAGGCGACGGTGGCGGCGATCTCGGCGCTGGTGCCATAACGCTGCATCGGCACGCTGTCACGGCGCTCTTCGGTCGCCGGCAGGCTGTCGATCCAGCCGGGCAGGACATTGTTCATCCGCACATTGTCGGCGGCGTAGGTATCGGCAAAGATCTTCGTGTAGGAGGCAAGGCCCGCCCGGAATACCGCCGATGTCGGGAACATTGCCGATGGCTCGAATACCCATGCCGTGGAGATGTTGATGATCGAGCCGGATTTCTGCTTCTGCATGATAGGAGCGATGAGACGGACCGAGCGAATGACGTTCATCAGATAGACGTCGAGGCCGGTGTGCCATTGCTCGTCGGTGATCTCCAGGATAGGGGCGCGCGGACCATGGCCGGCGCTGTTGACGAGCACATCGATCCGCCCCCATTTTTCCATCGTCGCATCGACCAGGCGCTTGAGATCGTCATTCGACTGATTGGACCCGGTAACGCCGATGCCGCCAAGTTCTTGAGCCAGTGCCTCACCCTTTCCGGAGGAGGAGAGGATGGCGACATGGAAGCCATCGGCGGCAAGCCGTCTGGCGCTTTCGGCGCCCATGCCGCTGCCGCCCGCCGTGATCACTGCCACTTTTTCTATCGACATTTTCGGTTCCTCCTTCATCTTGTTCTGCTAGAACTGATTGCCTCGAAATTATCGATGAAATATCATCGTCTTCGCGCGAGAGCGAAGCAGATAAACTCCTGTTTGCCAGTAGAAAAACTATCGCATGAATGGTTCACCCAGTAAACTTCCCTCGCTGAACGGTCTGAAGGCATTCGAAGTGGCCGCGCGCCATCGCAGCTTCAGGCTCGCGGCCGAGGAGCTTAGGGTTACGCAGGGCGCCGTAGCGCAGCAGGTGCGCGGGCTGGAAGCCGAGCTTGGCGTAAAGCTGTTCGAGCGAATGCCGCGGACTTTGGCGCTAACGGGCGAGGGACGGGCCTATATAGCCGATATCAGGCGTGCCTTTGAAATTATCGCGCAGGCGACCGGCGATCTCAGGCGCAGCCCGTCAGGCTCACCATCAGCACCACGCCGACATTCGCATCGAAATGGCTGATTCCGCGCCTGCCGGATTTTACTGCTCGTCATCCCGATCTCGATCTTCATATCCTTGCAACGGAACGCATGTCAGGCTTCCAGGCTGATGGAGTGGATCTTGCAGTCCGCTACGGGCGACCACCTTTCGGGCCGGGGCTGGCGACTGAACTGCTCTTCGAGCAAGAGATCATTGCCGTTTGCAGCCCGGCATTGCTGCAGGACCGAAAGCCGCCGAGGACCGCGGAAGAGCTTGTCGATTACGCGCTTCTTCATGATGCCCATAATTCCTGGCCCGAATTCATCGACAAGCATTTCGGGCGGGCGGCTCACGCCTCCTATAAAGGGATCAGCTTCAACCAGACATCGCATGCGATCGAGGCGGCGATCGCCGGGCAGGGAATCGTTCTTGCCAACCGCGATTTCGTGGCGCGAGATATGGCGGAAGGTCGCTTGACGCAGGTTATCCAGGGGTCGCTAAGTGGTCCATCCGACTTCTATCTCGTCTGGCCGCGCTATCGCAAATCCGCAGCCCTTGAGACGGTTATCGCCTGGATGAGAGGAGAAGCGAGCAGGAAATAGGGGATACCGCTCGCCTAATGTTGCGAGCAGGTTTTTCAGGAATGAAATGCCCCCGGTTTTCGAAGGCGGCCCATCAGGCGCGGTCGCGCTGTCGAATGCTGCAATTGTCCTTCCGGGGTTAGCGCTTTCCTCAATCTTTTCCTGTTATCTGCAGCCATGGCGAAGATCGTGGCATTGGCTGCATATTTCTATCAGGCTGCGGTGGCTTTCGGGCTGCTGATCGCTGTGGCGCATCTGCTGATGCCAGCGGATTATGCGGCCTATTCGCTGTTCATCTCGATCAGCCAGTTTGCGGCGATTCTCTGCTTCGAATGGGTTCGCTTTGCCTGCAGCCGCTTCTATCCGGGGCAGGGGCCTGGGAGCGAGGCGCTGGAGCGCAAGGCGCTGACGGTAGAATTCGCGGCATGCTCGGCAATCTGCCTGATCGCCGCTTCCGTCTCGATCTTCTTTTCTGTCTCTGCAGAGATTGCCGTGCTTGGCGGCCTGGTTGCGATCTTCCAGGGCGGCAGCGACCTGCATCTTACCATGCTGCGCTTTCGTCAGGAATTTCGCGTCTTTTCGCGGCTGCAGGGTTCGCGTGCGACGATTTTGGCGATCGGTACGCTTGCGGGCGCGGCGATTGCCCCGACCTTCACATGGACTGTCGCCGGTCTGATGGCCGGCTATCTTGCCTATGGGCTCCTTGCCGCATTTCTGACCCGCAACAGTCTTCACGAGGCGGCTTCGTTCGAGAAGGCGCGAGTTCGCAAGCATTTCGTCTATGGCAGCGTCGCTGCGAGCGCCTCCGTTATCGGCATGCTGACGCCGCTGGGATTGAAGTCCATCCTTACGGCCATGTTGGGAGCGGGTGGCGCTGCCGGCGCACTTCTGGCGCTTGATCTGCTGCAGCGACCCTTTATCCTGATCGTCTCTGCGCTGCAGGCCATACAATATCCCGATGTCGTCACGACCTATGATCGCGATGGATCGACGCCCGCCTTTACCAAGCAGCTTGGAGAATATTATTCGCTGCTGACCGGTCTGACGCTGATGACGGCCGCCGGCATTTTCGCGCTATTGCAGCCGGTCGGCCAATTGGTCATCGCGGCTGGTTTGCGCAAGGAGTTTCTTGCCGTCGCCCCCTTTGTCATCGGCCTTGCGACATGCCGTGCGCTGACGGCCAATATGCTGCCCACCCCTGCGCATCTACAGCACCGGTTGCTGACGATCTTTCTGCTGGCGGCACTGGATTGCGTATTGCTGAATGCGGGCACGATCATCGGCGGCTATCTCGGCTCGTATGATGATGCTGCGCTTATGGCCGGTGGCATGATCGGCGCGCTGTGTGCCATGGCGATCGGTGTGAAGGTGATGATGTCCCTTGCTTTTGATTTCGTCTGGCCGCCCGTTATCCTGTCCGCCATCGGGCTCGCTCTGCCAGTGCTGGCGACGATCGGCTTTGGGTACTCGCTATGGATATTCGTGGCCGGGGGCGTGGTTGGCGGTGCGCTTTTCTGTCTGCTCGGCCTCTATAGCTATTTCGTCATTATGTTCCAGCGGCAAGTGCGGCCATAAGCTCTCAAAGTGCTTCGAGCATGGAGAGTACGCGATCCGCGCTGCCGTCCCATGAAAAGCGCTTGATGTTCTCGTAGCCGCGCCGGCGCAGATCTTCGCGGAGCGTATCATCCGTCACGATCCTGCGCATGGCATCGACGAGTTCGTCCTGTCGGAACGGATCGAAATAGAGTGCGGCATCGCCCGATGCTTCGCGCACAGCGGGGATATCGGCCGCAAGTACCGGGCAGCCCTGGGTCATTGCTTCCAATGGCGGAATGCCGAAACCTTCATAGAGGCTCGGAAAAACGAAAGCCGTGGCATGGCGCTCCAGCGCGGCGATCTCCGCGTCGGCGAGCCGGCCGGGGAAGAGCAGGCTGTCGTTTGATTGCTGGCTGTCCGATTTGAACACGGTCGGTGCGGAGCCGCCCACGACGACGAGCTTCTGATTGGTATCTTTGAGCGCCTCGAAAGCGCGGATCGCGAAATCGAGGTTCTTGTTGGGTTTCATCGTTCCCACAAGCAGGAAGAAGCCGTTCGTCTTCAGGCCAAGCCGCAGCATGACGGCCTCATCCGGCTCGATGGCGGCATAGTGATCGACGGCATTGTAGACGACGTCGATACTAGTCGATGGCACCCGGAAGACGGAGGCGAGCTCCTGCCGCGAGAATTCCGAGACGGTGCCGATCTTGGCAGTGCGCGTCAGCACGGTTCCAAGGGCGCCATGCAGCAGGCGGTAGCTGCGCTTGAAGGACTGCGGATGGCGGAAGATCGTCACGTCATGAATGATGACAGCCTGGCGGCGATGCAGAAGCGGCCCGCTGCCGCCGAAGCCGATGAGCCGGCTGCCGCGCGAGCGTGAAAGCAGCGACGTCTGCTCCCAAACGTGACCTGGCCCAGCGCCGAATTCGTCGATTTCGATAGCGGAGAGCTTGAGATCGATAGGCGTGTTGCGCGGCACGGCCAGCCGCCAGCGCACGCCTTTCAGAGAGGCTGGCAGGGCGCCCGCGGAAATCTTGCGGTCGAGTGCCAAGGTGAGCTCCCGCGCAAAGCGCTGCACGCCCGAAAGGGGCTGGCCGAGGAAACGCCCGTTGAGGACAATAGATTGCACGCGCAAAACCCGATATTTTATTGATCGGGAACAGCTTGCATCATTTTGTTTAGAGAAGGTTTAGCTGGACTTGCGCGATTTTACGCAAGCGCATCCTTGCTGCTGATCACGGCAACACCACGGGCTCGCATCTCATCGATTGCGGATTTGACGCCGGCGGGATCGATGCCTCGGCTGGCATCTTCGATGAAGCGGACGGTAACGCCAGGCAGCATTTCAACGGCATCGAGTGCCGAGAATTTCACGCAGTAATCGGTCGCCAGGCCGCAAAGATCGAGTTCGGTGACGCCTCTGTTGCGCAGATAGGCGGCCAGCCCGGTGAGGGCGGCCTGATCGTTGTCACGGAAGGCGGAATAGCTGTCGACTGCAGGGTTCTGGCCCTTCTGCTGGATGAAATCGACGGCGTTGATATGGAGGTCCGGGTGAAACTCGGCATCTTTGCTATTCTGAACGCAGTGGTCGGGCCACATCATCTGCGGCTTGCCCGAGAGCATGCCGATTTCAAAGGGTTTCTTGCCGGGATGGGCAGAGGCAAAGCTGCCATGACCGGCTGGATGCCAATCCTGTGATGCGACGACGAGATCGTATTTGCCGCTATCGATGAGCTCATTGGCAACGGGCACGATCTCATCGCCCTCAGGCACTGGAAGATTGCCGCCAGGGCAGAAGCCGTTCTGGATATCGATGAGCAGCAGCGCTTTCATGAGGCCTGTCCTTCCGTTTTGTTGCGCCGCACGATGCCAAGCGGCGCGTTTCGGATCAAGCCCTTTGCGCCTCGCCGATGAAGACGGCGAGGCGCGATGGTTTGTAAAGGCTTATGCCGGCTTGTGGCCCTTGAGGCCATAGAAGGCAATGTAGACATAGCAGATGATCGGCATCAGGAAGGCGAGGTGAATGCCGATGGTATCGGCAAGACCGCCCTGAATGACTGGCAGGATCGCGCCGCCGACGATGGCAAGGCAAAGAATGCCCGAGCCTTGGCTCGTATATTTGCCGAGGCCATGCAGCGCCAGGCTGAAGATCGTCGGGAACATGATGGAGTTGAACAGGCCGATCGCCAGCACGGACCACATGGCAACATGGCCTGTCGTCAGCACCGTCACCAGCAGAAGAATGATCGCGACAGCGGCGTTGAACGCAAGCGCCTTGCCATCATCGATGTGGCGCATGATTGCCGAGCCGACGAAGCGTCCGACCATCGCGCCGCCCCAGAAATAGGAGACATAGTGGGCGGCATCGGACTCGGAGAGATGGGCGATATCGGGCTGGCTCAGGAAGTTCACCAGGAAGCTGCCGACGCTGACTTCGGCGCCGACATAAACAAATATGCCGACAGCGCCGAGCACGAGATGACGGTACTGCCAGGCGGAGCCGCCGCCGCGCATCGGCTCGACGGTTTCTTCATCTTCGACCTCGGGCAGCTTCAATGCGGCAAAGACGGCAGCGAGCACCAGGAACGCCGCAGCAAGAAGCAGGTAGGGGAATTTGACCGCACCGGCCTCGGCAAGCCGCATGGCGTCGAGCTGCTCCGGCGTCGCGTTGGTGGCTGCAACGGTCGCGGCGGACAGGATAAGCATGGCGCCGAAGTAAGGTGCAATCGTCGTGCCGAGGGAGTTGAATGCTTGCGTCAGGTTCAGACGGCTGGCGGCCGTATCAGGCGGTCCCAATACGGTGACATAGGGGTTGGCGGCGACCTGCAGGATCGTGATGCCGGTGGCGAGCACGAAAAGCGCGCCCAAGAAAAGGGCGTAGACGCGGTAGGTTGCGGCCGGAATGAACAGGGCGCAGCCGACGGCAGCGATCGTAAGCCCGACGACGATGCCCCATTTATAGCTGATGCGCTTCACGAGCGTGCCAGCCGGCAGCGATATGATGGAGTATGCGCCGAAAAAGCAAAGCTGGATGAGCATTGCCTGGGTGTAATTGAGCTGAAAGACGCTTTTCAGGTGCGGGACCAGAATGTCGTTCAGGCAAGTGATGAAGCCCCACATGAAAAAGAGTGAGGTGAGTGCGATGAGCGCGAATTGGTAGTTGCCCTGGCCTTGGCGTGCGGATGCACGGGCGCTGGTGGGCGCAGAGCTTGTTGCTGAGCCAGCCACTTTTTTATCCTCGGTTCTTGTTGTTGCCAGGCTTCGAGATTCGAGCCGGACGAAAAGCCCGAACGGGCCGAAAGAAGAAACTGGCAGCGGCTTGCCGAAACCCCCGCAGGAAACGCAGAATCCCGAAGCCGCTTCAATCGATATAATCGATTGGATTATCATTGGTAGCTTGCTAGGCATGCGGATTCTGCAATGCTGCAATGCAATCGCTTGCAAGAGTGGAATGTCCAGCCATGCCTTACGGTTTTTGGGCGGCCTATTCGATTGAGGCCCGCAGCCGACGTCAGTCGAGGCTGTGCAAATAGCCAAGAACGGCGCGTTTCACGCGCAGAGCCAGCTGGTTTTTATCCGTGTCGCCATGGTCCCCTGCGGCATCGACCATTCCCTTGATGATGGCGACCACGTCGCGGCTTGCCACTTCTATATCGGCCTGCGGCGGCAAATCCGGTCGCAGCAGGGTTGCGCGCGTGAGTTCGAAGAATCGCCGTTTGACCGCTTCGGTGGCGGCATCGAGCGGCAGCCGCGCCTCCTCGAAGTCGAGCAAGCGGGCTAGTGCCGGCCGGCGAAGCTGCTGCTCGACGCAAGGGAGGATGAGCGCCGATAGGGCCTCGCTGCCGGTGGTCTTGTCGGCCGCAATTTCCGCTTCTGCGACGAGGCGCGACGTCTCGCGCAGGATCAAGGCTCCGATCAGCGCATCCTTGCGTGGAAAATACTGATAGAGCGAGCCGACGCTGACGCCAGCCTTCTCCGCGACGGCATTGGTGGAGAAGGCTTCATGGCCGCGCTCTTCCAAAATGCGAGCCGCAGCCTCCACGATCGCTTCGACTGTTGCAAGCGAGCGGGCTTGTCTCGGCGCTTTTCTCGGCATGGCGCGGCTGTGGAGCGGGCTTTCGGACATGTTCCTAGAATGCGAGTAGCAAAAAGCGAATTATCGCTCATATTACAAATCGCGACCCAACGAAACAAGCATTTCAGCGAACATGCCGGGATTGAGTTCCCAGGCATGACGGAGAGCGCTTGTGCGAACGACAAGGAGATTTGACGCATGTCCAACGAAATTAGAACCGCGGTCGTAACCGGCGCATCCAAAGGGATTGGCGCCGCCATTGCGAAGCAGCTTGCCGCCGACGGCTTTCAGATCGTCGTCAATTACGCATCGAGTTCCGAAGAGGCCGCCGATGTTGTCGCCGGTATCGCCGCGGCGGGTGGTCGCGCGATTGCGGTCCGTGCCGATGTCGCCGACGCCGCGGCCGTGACCGCATTGTTCGATCGCGCCGAAGCGGAGTTCGGAAAGGTCGACGTACTCGTCAACAACGCTGGGATCAGCAAATTCTCGCCATTGGCTGAGGTTTCGGATGAAGATTTTCGGCAGCAGGTTGCCGTCAATCTGACTGGCACCTTCAACGGGATGCGAGAAGGGGCGAGGCGGGTGCGCGATGGCGGCCGCATCATCAATCTCTCCACGAGCATCATCGGTCACTACTCCCCCGGCAACGGCGTCTACGCGGCGACCAAGGCGGCGGTGGAGGCAATGACCCATATTCTTGCCAAAGAACTCGGTCCGCGCGGGGTCACCGTCAATGCAGTCGCGCCGGGGCCGATCGCGACCGAATTGCTGTTCAAGGGAAGGCCAGAGGCACTGATCCAGCGGCTGGTCAATGACATTCCGCTCGGGCGCCTCGGGCTGCCTGAGGATATCGCCCAGATCGTATCGTTTCTGGCCGGACCGCAGAGCGGCTGGGTCAACGGCCAGATCATCAGGGCAAACGGCGGGCGCAACTGAGATCGTGCAGCGAGGCGCAGAAGCCTTGGCGGCAGAAGGATCGTCTCTTGCCTAATGACGCGATACTGAATGATGCCATCGCGAGACCGGTAGTGTCTCGCGATAGCTTTCCCGTCGCTTCGTTGCGGGCTCAGTCGAACGCCAATCCTTCCTCGGCGATGGACTTCTGGACGGCCTCCCGTTGCCTCATGCGGCCATACCAAGCTTCCAGATTACGAAGTCCGTCGAAATGGATACTGGCTTTGCAATAGGATTTCAGCCATGGAGCCTGACCCCATCCTGTCAGTGCAAACAGATAGGCGTCGGCAACCGTGAACCTGTCACCCATCAGGAAGGTACGGTCGGCGAGATGCGCGTCGATCCATTGATATCGTTTTTCAAGCTTCGGCCTTGCGGTCTCGACATAGTTTCCCGCGAGCCGCGCATAGAGAAGCGGAATGAACCCCTTGTGGATTTCCGTCGACAAGAAGCCGAGCATTTCCTGCAGCCTGTAGCGCTCCATCGTGCCGGGGGCGGCTGCTAATCCGGCCTCCGGCTTCAGATCCGCCAGATATTGGACGATCGCCGGCCCCTCGCGCAGAAGATTGCCGTCGCCGAGATCAAGCAGCGGGACATAGCCATGCGGATTGATATCATAGAAATCGAGTCCGGTTTCGGTCTTGTGGCTGGCGTGGTCGACCTTGATCAGGTCTACGTCCAGGCCAAGTTCGTTGATGACGATATGGGGCGAGAGTGAGCAGCTTGCGGGCAGATAGTAGAGCTTCACGAGGGTCTCCATGGTGTTTCCGGTGCCAGCTTTCGCGTGGAAAGACTGTCGCAGAACCATGTAATCCCTGCAGTATAGAATAGTAAGAACAGAAAAGTTTGACATCTAGGTACAAAAATTATACCGACATGCACATGAGGTATGCGCGATGAAAAAGACCGTGACAGGTTGCTCCGTGGAAGAGGCGATGCACTTGCTGGGAGGCCGCTGGCGGCTGCTGATCGTGTCCTATCTGGTTGATGGACCCCAGCGTTTCAACGAACTGCGACGGCTGATGCCTGGCATTTCGCAGAGGATGCTGACGCTTGATCTGCGAGCGCTGGAGGAGGCGGGTCTTATCAAGCGGACGGTCTATCCGACGGTTCCCGTGAAGGTCGAATATTCGCTGACAGAGGATGGGAGACGTCTGGAGAAGGTTGTCGCCGTAGTGAAAGAATTCGGGTTGTGGCTGAAGGATCGGGATGCGCAGGCTACCGGGAAGCGTGAGGATTCACCAGAGCTCGTCGTATAAGTCCCGCCAATCCGGATTTGTTTTTTAGACTAGATCGATCTTCCACTGTCGATACCAGCGTTTCTGCGATTTTTCTTTTTGTATGGCTGAAACGATGTCTGCGTGGTCTTCATACCAAACCAACCGCGTGCATCCGTATTTCCAAGCGAAGCCAGGTGTCAGGCCCTCGCTACGCTCGAGATCGGCGGTGACGCCGATGTATAGCGTGCCTCGCTTGTGATTGGTGATGATGTAAGTGCACCCACCCATGCGTGTGCGACGCTGGTTGGGGTAGTGGTCGTCAAGGGCCGCTAGGGATGACGGATGATCTATTGATGCCGGATCCGTGCTCACGTTTGCCACCGACGGCATACCCCACACTCCGTCGTCCTCGGGCTTGCCCCGAGGATCCAAGCACAAGCCTCTTTGTTGCGTAATTGATTGCCGTGTCAGACGACTTTGTCGCCGCCAAGCACGCCGCGCTCTCGTTCGTACCTCAAATGGACAATACGAATTTGATGGGAAGCCTGTGCATGGATCCTCGGGTCAAGCCCGAGGATGACGGAGTGGAGGAAGATGAGGAGTTCCATCGCGACCCTCGTATATGCGCGGTCCGCATCAGCAGGTGATTCTATGGCCCCAAACCCGGAATCGCTCCCGATCAAACCCTCTCCACAAACCCATCCAGCACGCGTTTCCGCCCGGCGCGGTCGAATTCGATCGTCAGCTTGTTGCCCTCGATTTCCGAGACGTTGCCGTTGCCGAATTTGATGTGGAAGACGCGGTCGCCGATGGCGAATTTGGAGGGTTCGGAGGAGGTGGATTTGGCCACCAGCTCGCCGTCGATGGTGCGCACCTTCGGCCCGCTTTCGCCGTAGCTGATGCGTTCGACGGCATGGCCGGAGCGGCTGCCCCAGTTGTCGCGGGTTGCATCGTTGCGGTTTGCCTGGGCGCGCTTCCAGCCGGGTGTCGAATAGGTGTTGGCGAAGGGATCTGCCTTGTCGAAGCGGGACTGGCCGTAGCCGCCGCGGCCATATCCGCCATAGGATTGCTCGACTTCGGCGACCTGAACATGGGTTTCCGGCAGTTCGTCGAGGAAGCGCGAGGGGATTGTGGATTGCCAGAGGCCGTGGATGCGGCGGTTGGAGACGAACCAGATGTGGCAGCGGCGCTTGGCGCGGGTGATGCCGACATAGGCGAGGCGGCGCTCTTCCTCGAGGCCGGCGCGCCCGCTTTCGTCGAGCGAGCGCTGATGCGGAAACAGGCCTTCCTCCCAGCCGGGCAGAAACACGGTGTCGAACTCCAGACCCTTGGCGGAGTGCAGCGTCATGATGGAGACGGCGTCGAGATTCTCGTTCTGCTCGGCATCCATGACGAGGGCGACGTGTTCAAGGAAGCCGCGCATGGACTCGAAGCCGTCCATGGAGCGGATGAGTTCTTTCAGGTTTTCCAGGCGCCCCGGCGCTTCCGCCGATTTGTCGTTCTTCCACATGTCCGTATAGCCGGACTCTTCGAGGATCTGCTCGGCAAGATCGGTATGCGGCGTGTTTTCGAGCAGGCCCTGCCAGCGGCGGAAGGACTGCACGACGTCGAACAGCGCCTTGCGGGCCTTCGGCTTCATCTCATCCGTCTCGATGATGTCGGTCGCTGCCGCCAGCATCGGGATATCGCGCACGCGGGCATAGTCGTGCAAAGCGCGGACGGTGGTGTCGCCGAGGCCGCGCTTCGGCGTGTTGATGATGCGCTCGAAGGCGAGATCGTCGGCCGGCTGGCAGACGAGGCGGAAATAGGCCATGGCATCGCGGATTTCGAGGCGCTCGTAGAAACGCGGACCGCCGACGACGCGATAGTTCAGGCCGAGTGTGACGAAACGGTCTTCGAATTCGCGCATCTGGAAGGAGGCGCGCACGAGAATGGCGATGTCGTTGAGATTGTGCTTGTTGCGCTGCAACTGCTCGATCTCTTCACCGATAGCGCGCGCTTCCTCCTCGGAATCCCAGGAGGCATGCACCTGCACTTTGATGTCGTCGGGGTCGGAGCGGTCGGTGAACAGCGTCTTGCCGAGCCGACCCTCATTATGGGCGATCAGATGCGCGGCGGCACCGAGAATATGCTCGGTGGAGCGATAGTTGCGCTCCAGCTTGATGACCTTGGCGCCCGGAAAATCCTTCTCGAAGCGCAGGATATTGTCTACTTCCGCACCGCGCCAGCCATAGATCGACTGGTCGTCGTCGCCGACGCAGCAGACATTCTGCGGCTCGCCTTTCTGCCGCTGCGCCAGCAGGCGAAGCCACATATATTGCGCCGTGTTGGTATCCTGATACTCGTCGACCAAGATGTAACGGAAGCGCTGGTGATAATCCTTGAGAATATCGGGATTCTGCCTGAATATATTGATCGGATGCAGCAGGAGATCGCCGAAGTCGCAGGCGTTCAGCGTTTTCAGGCGGTTCTGGTAGGCGGCATAGAGTTCGCGGCCCTTGCCGTTGGCGAAGGCGCGCGCATCGCCTTCCGGAATATCGGCGGGGCTCAGGCCCTTGTTCTTCCAGGTATCGATCATGCCAGCAAACTGCTTGGCCGGCCAGCGCTTGTCGTCGAGCCCTTCGGCCTGGATCAGCTGCTTGATCAGGCGGATGACGTCGTCGGTATCGAGAATGGTGAAGCTGGAGGTGAGGCCGACCAGCTCGGCATGGCGGCGCAACAGCTTGACACCGATCGAGTGGAAGGTGCCGAGCCAAGGCATGCCTTCGACAGCGCCGCCGACGAGCAGCGCGATGCGTTCCTTCATCTCACGGGCCGCCTTGTTGGTGAAGGTCACGGCGAGGATCTGGCTGGGGAAGGCGCGGTTGGTGGAGAGGATATGAGCGATGCGTGTCGTCAGTACGCGCGTCTTGCCGGTGCCTGCGCCCGCAAGCACCAGAACGGGGCCGTCGAGCGTTTCCACGGCTTCTGTCTGCTCGGCATTAAGGCCCGAGAGGTAATCTGGCCGGCGGCCGCTGTCGCGTGCCGCCATGGCGCGTGCCGCGATGCCGCCGCCAATGCTGCCGGCAGCCGGCGCAGAACGGCGCGGTGCGGCGTGCTCCGGCTCCTCGTCAAAGAAGGGAATGTCGTCATGTCCAATGGTCATGCGGCCCAATGTAATGATTCTACCCCGAAAGGCAAAAGAAACGGGCCGAAATTAGAACAAAAAGTGCACATTCGCAGCTCTTGATACGCGTTTTGCATCACGGAGCGGATATGCCGGCGAGCCAATAAAACGTGTCGTTGTCTCACTGAAGATTACAACTTCGTTTGTATCTAAATTGTGGTTTAGCAGTCGATTCATGGGGAGCAGCGGCCGCGTGAAATGATGCGACTCGGCGCGGTACACGATGCTCGCCCATCGTCGCGCCGCGGAATAGCGACGAGCACGTCGGGGCTAAGCCAGTTATCGCCCCCGCGCCCAATTATGGTGAATTATGCGTTGTTCTTAGCGCATTCTTAAGCATGTTTGCTAATCATGGCGATGTGTAACCGCCAGAGCGCAGGTGTTGTTTTTGCCTGGCTCCTGTTTGCCGACGCGATCGGCCCGCGCGCATGAGCGCCCGCGGCAAGGTTCCGATGTCTCCTTGTATGTGTTGCGTATTGTTGCGTTCGGAGTTCATGTGCCGTGAGTATTTTTTCGACCTTTATCAGGGTCAGTCCCTCTATGAATACAGCGCTGGAAGTGCTGAGGGACACCCAGGCCAAACTGGGTAATGCCGAACGACAGATGTCGTCGGGCCTGCGGGTTCAAACGGCGAGAGACAACGCTACGTACTGGAAAATCTCGACTTTGACGCATACCGACGTCGGTGCGATTTCGTCGGTTCAGGATGCGCTCGGTCTCGCCGCCTCGACCGTCAGCACGGCTTCTACGGGTGTCGGCAGCGCGATCGACGTCGTGACAGAGATCAGGACAAAGCTTGTCAGCGCCTATGAGACCAGCGTCGACAAAACGAAGCTTAATGACGAGATTGCGCAGCTGAAACAGCAGCTGCGCAGCGTCGGAGAGTCTGCGACCTTCAATGGCGTCAACTGGACGGTGCTGCGGGATGGCGCCGATCCTACCGATCCGCACGAAGTGCCGGGTTCGCTGATCCGCGGCAGCAACGGGACAGTGACGATCGGCATGCTGAGCTATGCCGGCGTGAGCTCGACGACAGGTCCGATCACCTCCGCCGATGCGCGTTATCTGATCGATGACCAGTCGAGTGGCTCCGGCGGATATGGCGTGCTGACGTCGACGTCTTTCGCGACCGAGGCCGGGGCTGCAAGGAACTATGTGCTCGTCAGCACTCAGAACGGCAATACGAGCGGCCAGGTGGAGATCTCGCTCGATGCGAATACGACCCAAGGGGCCATCGCCGACATGGTCAACACAGTGACGGGAATGTTGAACCAGCTCAAGACGATCGGGTCCGCATTCGGCTCCCTCGAATCGCGCATCAATCTCCAGACCGAGTTCGCCAAGAATCTGAGCGATTCCCTGACCAGCGGTGTCGGGAAGCTTGTCGATGCCGATATGGAGCAGCAATCGAGCAAGGTTCTGGCGTTGCAGGCTCAGCAGCAGCTCGGGCTGCAATCGCTCTCGATCGCCAATGCCAGCTACAATACGGCTTTGCAGCTTTTCCAGAATCTCTGAGAGCCAACCAAAATCATAAGAGGCAGAGTTATACGTATCCGCATTGCCTCGGTGGCTTTAGCCGTTTTTCGCTTGGCTGGAGTGTTCGTGATGCTGTCAGAGGCAGCATCAATGCGATGGTGATATGGCTCGGCTTTGCAATGTTCTGGGGTCTAAAGTGTATTATGTATTCGATGGTTCACGCGAGATATTGAGAGATTGTTGCCGAAATTGCTTCTATCCCAAAGATATAAGGGCCTCATAGATTTCTCTTCACGATATTGCCGCAATGCTTCATATCTGCTGCGGCCATCGAACCGGAGAGCGATGATTCCATGATGAAGAGAATTGCCATTCTTGCCCTAGCGGCAGCCTTTTTGAACGCATGCACGACCACCGATCCCTATACAGGTGAGCAGAAAGTTTCCAATACGGCAGGCGGTGCAGCGATCGGTGCAGGTGTCGGCGCTGTCGCAGGCCTTCTGATCGGCCATTCGCCGGCCTCGCGCCGCAATGCCGCGCTCATCGGCGCAGGCGTCGGTGCGCTCGCAGGTGCGGGCATCGGCAACTACATGGACCAGCAGGAATCCGAACTGCGTGCGCAGCTGCAGGGCACCGGCGTTTCGGTCACCCGCGTCGGCGACCGCATCATCCTCAACATGCCGTCGGCAATCACCTTCGACATCGACCAAGACGCGATCAAGCCGGAATTCTTCCCGACGCTGAATTCTGTCGCGATCGTCCTGCGCAAGTTCAACCGCACGCTGATCGACGTCAACGGCCATACGGATTCGACTGGCAGCCTGCAGCATAACCAGGATCTGTCCGAGCGCCGCGCCGGATCGGTTGCGTCCTACCTCGGCAGCCAGGGTATCGACCAGCGCCGCATGTCGGCCATCGGCTTCGGTCCATCGCAGCCGGTCGCAACGAATGCAACCGAGGCTGGCCGCGCCCAGAACCGCCGCGTCGAGATCCAGATCGCACCGATCACGCAGAACGGCTAAGCTTTTTCAACAAAGACGGCCGGGTCTCACGATCCGGCCGTTTTCTTTGCGCGTCCGATCACGCGTGCATGCTGGCGCCCTTGGTGATCTTGTCGACGATTTTCTTGTCCGCGCGCAAGGCGATGCCGACGACCTTGGCGTCCTCGGGTGCGAATTCGGAAAAGACAGCGCGGTTGGCCGCATCATGGCCAGTTGAAAACATTTCCTCGATGAAGATGGAAGACGTGACGCCACGCTCCAGCGAGCGGCGGTGGATGGCGGTAATGCTCTCCTTGTCGGCCGAGAGCACGATGATGGGCTGGATCGACAAAGCGTTGTAGACGTTGCCGGTGCGATCGCGATAGGCTTCGCCGATGATATCTGGATGCTGTCCGGCTATGCCTGTCGACAGGAAGGCCGTTACATTCAGTTTTTGCCAGGATTGAAGGTCGCTTCGCAGAACGATCGCGATTTTGGTATCGAACATCGATGGTCACTTTCATGCAGTCTGGAAATGGGACATTGCGCGAGGATGTAACCGGACAGATCTTCGAGGGTCTTGAACGTTTGTGCGTGACGCCGGAGAGCAATCGCATCCTGTCCGCGCCTGCCTATCCGGGCATCGAACGCATCCAGGCGCAGTTTCGCGGCGATGCCTTCGAACTGCACCGGCACGATACCTATGCGCTTGGCGTCACCATCCGCGGCGTGCAGACATTCCGCTATCGCGGCGAACAGCGCTATAGCCTGCCGGGACGGGTGATCATTCTTCATCCGGACGAACTGCATGACGGCGGGGCCGCGACCGATGACGGCCTCGTGTACCGGATGCTGTATCTGGAGCCATCGGTACTGTTTCAATGCCTTGAGGCGGCGCGTGTCGGCCTGCCTTTCGTCGATGACCCCGTGGTGGAAGACAATCGTCTCGCCGGCTTGTTGCTGGCGGCGCTTGGCGAGCTCGATCGCGAGCTGGATGAGCTCTTCGTTGACGATTTCGTCTCGCGGCTCACCGACGGACTTGTCCAGCACGCCCGTTTGCCGCAACGGCCTTTGGGTAGCATTGCCTGGGGGCAGGTGAAGACTGCGCGCGACTATCTCGAGGCGCATGTCACGCGGGGTGTGCGCTCGCAGGAGCTTGAGCGCATCACCGGTCTCGATCGCTTTGCGCTTGCGCGGCATTTCCGTGCCGCCTTTGCAACAAGCCCGCATCGGTTCCTGCTGATGCGGCGGCTGCAGCAGGCAAAGGCGATGATCGGCGCGGGAGAGCCGATCGCGGAGGTGGCCGCGGCAACCGGCTTTGCCGATCAGAGCCATCTGACCCGACATTTCAAGAAGGCGTTCGGCATTGCTCCAGGTGCCTGGAACACCATGGTTCAAAGAACCGCTTAGCCGAGCTTGCCGACCTTCAATGCAGGCCGAGGAACTGCTTGAGTTCAGGCGTTTGCGGGTTTGCAAAGACTTCGCCCGGCGGTCCGATTTCGTGCACGCGCCCCTGGTGCATGAAGACCACGCGCGAGCAGACGTCCCGGGCGAATTTCATCTCATGCGTCACCATCAGCAGCGTCATGCCTTCGCCGGCCAGTTCGCGCACGACGGCAAGAACTTCCGCCACCAACTCCGGGTCCAGCGCGGAGGTGATTTCATCGCAGAGAAGCGCGATCGGCTGCATGGCGAGTGCTCTTGCAATGGCGACGCGCTGCTGCTGGCCGCCGGAGAGTTCGTCCGGATAGGCGTCGAACTTGTGCCCGAGGCCGACGCGGTCGAGCATGCGCCGCGCCATCGCCTCGGCTTCGGCTTTGGTGGTCTTCTTAACCACCATCTGCGAGAGCATGACGTTGCGTCCCGCGCTCAGATGCGGAAAGAGATTGAACTGCTGAAAGATCATGCCGACCTTCAGCCGGAGCGCTTTCAGATGCAGGTCGTCAGGCAAAAGCTGTGCACCGGCCACGGAAATCGAGCCGTCATTGATCGTCTCCAGCCCGTTGATGCAGCGCAGCAGTGTCGATTTTCCGGAGCCGCTCTTGCCAATGATAGCGATGACCTCGCCCGGCTCGACATCGAGGTTGATGCCCTTCAGGACTTCATTGGTGCCGAAGCTCTTGCGGACTTCAGTGATTTCGATGAGCGACATTGAGCTTCCTCTCCAGGATCTGGCTGCTCTTCGACAGCGGCCAGCACAAGGCGAAATAGATAAGCGCGACAAAGCCGTAGACGGTGAATGGCTGGAAGGTCGCGTTGGTGATGACGGTGCCGGCCTTCGATAGCTCTACGAAGCCGATAATGGAGGTCAGGGCCGTGCCCTTGACGACCTGGACGGAGAAGCCGACGGTCGGCGGCACGGCGATGCGCAGCGCCTGCGGCAGGATGACGTAGCGCATCTGCTGCAGATAACCCATGCCGAGACTTGCCGATGCTTCCCATTGGCCTTTGGCTACAGCCTCGACGCAGCCGCGCCAGATTTCCGTCAAAAAGGCAGCCGACCAGAGGGTGAGCGCGACGCCGGCAGCGAGCCAGGCCGGCACGTCGATGCCGAAAAGCCCGAGACCGAAGAAGGCCAGAAAGAGCTGCATCAGCAGCGGCGTGCCCTGGAACAGCTCGACGAAATATCTGACCGCGACGCGGCCGACCTTTGCCTTGCCGATGCGAAGGAACAGCAGGATTGCGCCAACGATGGCACCGCCGGCGAAAGAGACGAGCGACAGCAATATCGTCCAGCGCGCGGCTAGAAGCAGGCCGCGCAGAATATCCCATGTGGTGAATTGGATCATTGGCGGACCCTGCGTGGAAAGATCAGCTTGCCCACTCCCGCAAGTGCCTGCCGAAGCAGAACCGCCAGCGCGAGGTATATCGCCGTGGATACGAAATAGGCCTCGAATGCGCGGAACGAGCGCGATTGGATGAAGTTGGCGGCGAAGGTCAGATCCTCGGCGGCGATCTGCGAGACGACGGAGGAGCCGAGCATGACGATGACGACCTGAGAGGACAGTGCCGGCCAGATGCGCTGCAGGGACGGAACGAGGACGACATGCCGGAAGGTCTCGAACCGGGTCATGGCAAGGCTGGCGCCGGCTTCGAACTGGCCGCGCGGCGTTGCCTGTATGCCGGCGCGGATGATCTCGCAGCTATAGGCTCCGAGATTGATGATCATGGCGAGATTGGCGGCGGTCATCTCGTTCATCTGAACGCCGATGCCGGGCAGGCCAAAGAAAATGAAGAAGAGCTGGATCAGAAACGGTGTATTGCGGATGAGCTCGACATAGGCAGCCACCAAGGGTTTGAGCCAGCTCGGGCCAAGTGCGCGAGCCCAGGCGCAGGCAATTCCGAGGATAATGCCAAGCACAGCGCCAATAAGGGTCAGCTCCACCGTGACGAGAACGCCCTTGACCAGCGTGGGATAGTATTCGGCAAGCCAGCCGAAATCGAAGTGATAGCGCATGGGAGAAAGCCTCGCTGAGACCGATCACGCCGCCGAACGACGGCGCGATCAGTCCTGCGTTGATCAGAAGCCGGCCGGCAGGTCGGCGCCCAGCCACTTCTGCGACATCTTGTTCAGTGTCCCGTCCGCCTTGGCGGCGGCAATGATGTCATTGACCTTCTTCTGCAATGCCTGCTCGCTCTTGTTCAGGCCGATGAAGCAGGGGGAGTTGGTGATGAGGAATTTCATCTCGGGCTTCTTCGGCGGATTTCTGGCAAGAATGGCCGCCGCGACGACATTGCCGGTTGCAACCAGCTGAACCTGTCCGGACAGGAAGGCGGAGATGGTGCCGTTATTGTCCTCGTAGCGCTTGATCGTCGCATCTTGCGGCGCGACCTTGGTCAGCGCGAGATCCTCGATCGCGCCGCGGGTGACGCCGATCGTCTTGCCGGAAAGGTCTTCCGGCTTCGCGGCCGCGACATCGCCGGGACCGAAGACGCCGTTGAAGAAGGGCGCGTAGGCGTCGGAGAAATCGATGACCTTTTCGCGATCCGGATTCTTGCCGAGGCTTGAGATCACCAGATCGACCTTATTCGTCTGCAGATAGGGAATGCGGTTGGCGCTGGTGACTGGAACAAGCTCAGTTTTCACGCCGAGTTTTTCGCCGATCAGATTGGCCATGTCGATGTCATAGCCCATGGGTGCCATGTCCGTGCCGACACTGCCGAAGGGCGGAAAGTCCTGCGGAACGGCGACGCGCAGCGTACCGCGCGAGGTTATGTCGCTCAGAGCATCCGCCCGAGCTGCGCCAGGGGCGGAAATTGACCCCATCGCCAGCATCGCGATACCGAGTGCCATGAGCATTTGTCTGCGCTTCATCGAATGTCCTTCCAATCGTGGCTGTATGAAAGCTGAAAGGCGAAACGCAAGACATATGCCAGTCGACGGAAGACTGCCTCGCGGTGTTATGGTATGGATAAAAGTGAATGTTCGGTGATCGCTGAGGCGATGGATTGATTAAAATATAGGCAAAATTCTGCCGCGATGCTTTTTCCGGCCAGCCGATCGTCGCACCTTTGATCAATCGCACAAAACTTGAACTTATGCGCGATAGCGGCTCACTTTCATCACTGGACAGCCCCGCCCCAAATGCCCCATAGAACCGAGAGGGGTTAACGCCCTGGACGACCGCGATGGGAGATTCGGACTATGGTTTTGGCTGATGCAAAGGCGGGAACACGCAACGAGGCCGGCATATCCGCCGTTCTCGGCATTCTGAAGCAGGCCTTCGGTGAACGTTTCCAGACCGGCGAAAGTTTTCGTGCCCAGCACGCCCACACCACCACTTATATCCCATCGCAGCTGCCGGACGGCGTGGTCTTTGCTGAAACGAGCGAGGACGTGCGGACTGTCGTGAAGGCATGCGCCGAACACAAGGTCCCGGTCATTCCTTTTGGCACTGGCTCTTCGCTGGAGGGACAGGTGAATGCGCCGCAGGGCGGCATTTCCATCGATTTCAGCCGCATGAACCGCATTATCGAAATCAATGCCGAGGATCTGGATTGCACGGTCGAGCCCGGCGTCACCCGTGAGCAGCTTAATACCTACCTGCGCGATACCGGCCTGTTCTTCCCGATCGATCCCGGCGCTAACGCTTCGATCGGCGGCATGGCATCGACGCGCGCATCGGGTACCAATGCCGTGCGCTATGGCACGATGAAGGACAATGTTCTGTCCGTGACCGTTGTGACTGCCAATGGCGAGGAAATCCGCACCGCCCGCCGCGCCAAGAAATCATCCGCCGGTTACGATCTGACACGGCTCTTTGTCGGAGCGGAAGGCACGCTCGGCGTACTGACGTCGATCACCCTGCGCTTGCAGGGCATTCCGCAGAAGATCGCCGGCGGGGCCTGCGCTTTTCCGGATATCAAGGCGGCTTGCGATGCCGTCATCATGACCATCCAGATGGGCGTTCCCGTCGCGCGCATCGAGCTGCTCGATGCCATGCAGATGCGGGCCTGCAACCGCTATTCCGGCCTGACCTATGACGAGAAGCCAACGCTTTTCCTTGAATTCCACGGCACCGACGAGACTGTAGCGCTGCAGTCGGAGCAATTTGCCGAGATCGCGGCGGAATGCGGGGGCGGCGAATTCCTTTGGACAAGCAACGCCGAAGAGCGCAACAAGCTTTGGAAAGCCCGCCACGACGCCTATTGGGCCTGCCGCGCGCTAGCGCCGGAGTTGGCCGCGCTATCGACAGATGTCTGCGTGCCGATCTCACGCCTTGCCGAATGCGTAGCGGAAACCCAGGCCGATATCGAGGCGCATGGCCTGCTGGCGCCGATCGTCGGCCATGCCGGCGACGGTAATTTCCATGTGCTCGTCCTGTTTGACGACAAGACCTCTGAAGGGATCGCTGTCGTCGAGGAATTCGTCGCTCGCCTTAACGCGCGTGCGCTCGCCATGGACGGCACATGCACCGGCGAGCACGGCATAGGGCAGGGGAAGATGGCATTTCTGGAGCAGGAGCTCGGCGATGCCGTCGATCTGATGCGTCAAATCAAGGAGTCGCTTGATCCGGATGCCATTTTCAATCCAGGGAAGATATTCCGCAGGCACTGAAAGATGGAATATTTTCATGATCTTGGCTTGCTACAAGCGCGAATGACGCTAGGCTGCATCCGCACTTTTCCGGTTTTTGCCATAAAAAGCCACTGACACGCGCTAGAGGAGGCATACCTCTTAAAAAGAGCTGCTGTGACAGGCGGAGATCGGGTAGAACCGTACATAGACTAAATTATGCCGTGTATGCGCTCTGACAAGCGAGACCTGCATACGTTGGGAATGAAGATTGGAGACGACACGCGTTGTTAGGTAGGGTCCTGGTTTTTCTGGGTGGATTGCTTGTGGTGGTGCTGTTCCTGGCGCTGCTCGCCCCGCTCTTCATAGACTGGACCGATTTTCGCAAGAACTTCGAGGATCAGGCGAGCCGCATCATCGGCAAGAAGGTGACTGTTCATGGCACCGTGGATGCCCGTCTTCTGCCGTTCCCGTCGGTGACGCTGCATGACGTCCGCGTCGGCCAGGAGGCTGATGGAACGCCGCTCGTACAGGTGGCCGAATTCTCCATGGATGCGGAACTTGCGCCTTTCCTTTCCGGCGAAGCACTGATCTTCGATATGCGGGTGTCCAAGCCCAAGGTGCGGCTGCGGCTGCTGAAGGACGGCACGCTCGACTGGATGCGTGGTAGTCAGCCGGAAATTCCCGCAAAGTCCGTCGTGCTCGAAAGCGTTCACGTAGAAGACGGCGATATTCTCTTCATTGACGAGCAAACGGGCAGGACCCGCCACGTCACGGGCCTGAATGCCCAGATGTCGGCGCGGTCGCTTGCCGGCCCTTGGCGTATCGAGGGCGATGCGGCCCTCGACAACGAGCATGGCAATTTCACGGTTTCCAGCAGCCAGCCTGACGACAATGGCGTCCTGCGCGTCCGCACCCGGCTGATGCCGGACCGCCACCCGCTTAATGTCGATCTCGATGGCGAGCTTAAACTCGTCGACAGCAAGCCCGATTACATGGGCTCCTTCACGGCCGGGGTCAACGACAAGCAGACGCGCGATTCTGCCGATCAGAAGGCGCAGCCCCGCATCAAGGGCCGTTTCGAGCTGACGAATGACCGTATTCGCGTTCCGGAATATCGCCTTGAAGTCGGCGCCGATGACGATCCTTATGTCGTCACAGGCGAGGCGACGCTGGATACAGGTTCCAAGCCGGAATTCCTGCTGACCGCCGATGGACAGCAGATCGACGTCAACCGTCTCGGCAACAACAAGGGCACCAACGGCAAGACCAATCGCAACCCGGCAATCTCGGCACGTCAACGCCTCAACAATCTGATTGCGATTGCGGCTGAAATTCCGGTGCCACAGGTTCCCGGCAAGGCGACCTTCCGGCTGCCGGCGATCGTGGCGGGCGACACGACCATACGCGACGTGCAGCTCGATCTCGAACCGGCGGGAACGGGATGGAGGATCGATCATGCGATCGGCACGATGCCCGGCCGCACGCAGGTCGAAGCGCGCGGTAATCTCATGCTGCGGGACGAGCCCAACTTCATCGGTAATCTGGTCGTTGCGTCCAACCAGCCGTCGGGATTGGCCTCGTGGCTTGTGGGGGCCGTCGATCCGGCGATACGCCAGCTGCGTCAGGCCGGCTTCTCCGCCGATGTCAGCCTGAAGCATGACGAGCAGCGCTTCGAAAATCTGGAGATCGCAATTGGTTCGGCCACGCTGAAAGGCCGGATCGATCGCCAGAGCGGGACAGACAAGACCCCGCCAAAGCTTGCGGTCGATCTCACCGGCGATGCTCTCGACCTTGACGCGCTGAGGGCGCTGACTGGGCTCTTTACAGGCCAGGATACCGAGGAATCTCTCTTCGACCATCGGATCACGGCGCATCTGCAGGCCGGCAAATTCATGGCCTTCGGTGTGCCGGCCGATAATCTCGATACGTCCTTCTCCGTTGCCGATGGCGCTCTGACGATCGACAAGCTTTCGGTGCACAATGTCGCCGGCGCCGAAATCACCGCAACGGGCCGCGCCGACGGCACGCCATCCGACTACAAGGGATCGGGCGAGATCACCTTCAAGGCCGCCGATCCCGGGCCGTTTTTCGAAATGTTGCGCCAGCATTTACCGCACCATCCCGTCATGGACCGTTTGGTGCGCAATGCAGCCTGGTATGGAAACACGGCTCTTCGCGGGGCGGTGACGCTTGGCGGCGATCAGGACAACGCGCTGACGGTGACGCTTGCCGGTGTTTCCAACGGCAGCCGCGTCAATTTCGATTATCGCATGTCCGATCTTTCGGCGTTCAAGGGCAAGGGCACCACGACGCTCGAGGGAACGCTGGAAAATTCGGTGACGTCGATCCTGTTCGGCCAGGCGGGTCTCGATCCGTTGCCTGTTGAAGCCGATGCCAATGGTCGTCTGACGCTGAAAGTGTCGGCAAGTGGCACCGATCCGGCGGATGCCGCGCTCACTTTTGCGACCGACAAGACATCGTTTACCGCAAACGGCAAGGTGGATGTCCGTCCAGCTACCTTCCTCAACGGCAACATAGCGCTATCGTTCGAAAGCGCTGACATCGATCCTTATTTCGTGATGAACGGCATCGGTATTCCGCAGATGGGCGCCGGTTTGCCGGTGAAGTTCCAGGCTAATGCCGCATTGAACCCGGACAAGATCGTATTTTCGGGTATGAAGGGGCTGTTTGCCGACAACAACATGTCCGGCACGCTGACCGTCGATCGGAAGGCGCCGAATCTAAAGGCCTCGGGTGAATTGTCGCTCGACAAGATGGATCTCGACTGGCTGGCGGAAGCCATCTACGGGCCGATGAGCGATCCGAAAACAGGCGCGCTCAACAAGGATAAGCTCGGCCTTCCAGCCTTCAGCGGCATGGACATCGGCGTCAAACTCTCCGCAAAGCAGGTATGGCCTGGTCTGTTCGGTCCCATTTCGAATTTCACCGCCAATGTAGCTTACAGGGGCGAGGAGTTGCGGCTGAATGATCTGACGGGTGGCTGGAATGGCGGTACGCTGACCGGGAGCGCGATGTTCGCCAATTCGGATGGCACCGGCCTGCTGCAGACGAAGCTCAGCCTCGCCAATGGCGATCTTGCGGCTGTTGCCTGGCAGCGCGATGGAGCGCCGCTTGCGACCGGCCGCTTCGGCCTTGCGATGAATGCCGAAGCGAGCGGCAAGAGCATTGCCGACCTTGCCGCGAATGCAAGCGGTTCGGGTGAAATGAAGCTCGGCGAGACGCATGTGCGTGGCCTCAATCTCTCCGTCATGCCGCCGCTCCTCTCGGCGACTGATCAGATTCAGGGCGATATCACTGCCGCCAAGGTGCTGCCGATCGTGCAGACGCTGCTGAACAATGGCGAGGCTGTTCTCCCGGCGACCAGCATCCCTTTCAACATTTCCGCCGGTGTGGTGCGAGCGACCAATATTGTCGCCAGCAACGATCTGGCAAAGCTTTCGGGCAACGCCGAAATCAGCCTGCCGGATGAGCGCATGCGCGGCTCACTCGGTATCGCCTTCAAGGCCGGTGCCGAAGCGCAGAGCGGGGCGGAGCCGGCCCTACGCCTCGATTTCGCCGGACCGCTCTCCGCACCTGGCCGAACGATGGATATCACGGACGTCACCAGCTTCCTGTCGGTCCGGGCATTCGAGCGCGAGCGCCGTCGGGTGGAGCGCTTGCAGGCCAATGTCCTTGAAAAGCAGCGGCTGCGGCGTGAGGTGGCGCTGTACAAGTATGTTGCAGGCGTGCGCGAGGCTCAGCGCCAGCGCGACGCCGCCATCGAGCAGCAGCGCCGCGCAGAAGAGGAACGGTTACGCAATCTGGCTCAGCAGGCGGCCGCTCAGAAGCAGGCGGAGGAGGAGGCGCGCGCCAAGCAGGCAGCGGAGGAGGCGGCCAAGGCCAAGGCGGCGGCCGACGCGCGAGCCAAGGCCGAAACTCAGCATCCGACGGCACCTTTGAATTTCAATGAACTGCCGGGAGTTGCCCAGTAAACCGGAAGGTTGTGGATTGATCCACATCTGGTAGGTAAAGCGCGCTCACGACATCGTCTTGAGCTCTCTGCAACTATTCAGTTGCGATCCTTCAGCCATTTAAGGACATAGAGGCGGAGCGCAGAGGAGAGATTGCTGCCGGCTTCGCGGCCGTCGTCGATCTCTGAGATCAGCGCTGCGAGCGACGTGCCGCGCGCATTGGCGATCGCCTTCAGTTCTGTCCAGAAGGCATCCTCAAGGGAAAAGCTCGTGCGATGGCCATGCAGCGTCGCGGAATGTTTACGGATCATCGGCGGATCGATCAAAAATCGGAAATGGCGGGATATTTCTGAAAGTGATTCAAAATGCGGAAGTAAGCAACTGATTTCTGAAGTTTTTTATCTCAGGACCTAAATTAGTCTTCGGTCTTCTTGGTTTCGATTCGGCCGGCCTCGTGCGCCTTTGCTGCCTTTTCGTTAAGCGTTGTCGTCAGCTTCTTCTCAGCCTTGGTCCTTCCGAAGGCGATGCGGTTCTGCTCAGCCTGCGTTTCCTTATCCGAGCGGGCCTGTTTCTTGCGAAACTGACGCAGATTGACGATTTCGGCGCTCATTAATCTCTTCCGTTACCGGCATGAAAAAGGGAAGCGGATGCTTCCCCTGCAATGGCTACTGCTTCTTGCGGAATGCGTCGAGAGAGACAACCGATCCCGGTTTCTTTTCCTCACCTTCCTTGGCTGCAGCCGCAGGCGCTTCCTCGCCTTCGACCGGCACCGGATAGGCCGTGATTTCGCCGGAGGAGGTCTCTTCTTCTTCGTCGGCCAGCGGCACGTCGAATTCCAGTTCGAAATTGACGGAGGGGTCGTAGAAGCCGCGGATTGCATTGAAGGGGACGACCAGCTTTTCCGGAACGTCGGAGAAGGAGAGGCCGATCTCGAATTGGCTTTCCGTGATCTTCAGATCCCAGAACTGGTGCTGGATGACGATGGTCATCTGTTCGGGATATTTCGCCTTCAGGTGCTGTGAAATGCGCACGCCCGGGGCGCCGGTCAGAAAGGTGATGAAGAAATGGTGGTCACCGGGCAGGCGGCCTGTAGCGCCGACCTCGGTCAGCACCTTGCGGATTACTCCCCGCAGGGCGTCCTGTGCCAAAATGTCGTAGCGGATATGATCCTGCCCCATGCTTTCCTGTCTTTCGTTGGCCATGCTTTTTATAGGCTTATGCCACGCTGAGCGCCGCCGGAAAAGCCCTATGCGCGAGTCACCGCGTGTCGATCCATAATATAGCACTGGAGAAGAAGGTGAAGGCTTCTGTTGCCAGGTGCCTTCGAACCCCGCCTAAGAGTGCGACCCCTTAGGACTTTATTTGAAGTGTCACACCGCGATTAAGCAGCGAGACGAGCTTCCGCATAGTTGTCGTTTGCAACTACAATTTTAGCCCGATAACGGCGGTACAATGCCGAGCGAAAAGTCGATCTTTACACCCTTGTCGATCCTGTTTCGCCCCCATCAAAAGCCGGTCTGTCGCAAGTTCTGCCGGCCAGTTTTTGGTGGAGGCGCCGGGTACCGCCCCCGGGTCCAATAGGTTTATTACACCGCTCATTTATCGCCATAGCCGGCCCGAAGACCGGCAAGGGTGATATAGTGTTTTCCGCGAGCGAAGGGAAGGGCAATTGTCACAAATGCTTCGTGGAAACATCGGTTTGCCTGCAAGGTCGCGAGATTTACCTGAATTACGCTTCGCCGCGGTTGGTTTCGCGTCGGCTTGTCATTAAAATTGCGAAAAAGGAATCGGCAGGCGGCTGTTCAGGCAGGCCTTACGGCCGGAAATTTCAAGCGATTTCGGAGCGGAAGATGGCTCGTCACCCAGAGTATCAATATCTCGACCTGATGGCGCACCTGCTCGAACATGGTGACCGTCGCATCGACCGGACCGGCGTCGGCACCTTGAGCGGTCTCGGCGCGATGATGCGCTTCGATCTTTCGAGAGGGCAGATCCCGATCTTCACGACGAAGCGCGTCTACTGGAAGCTCGCCGTCAAGGAGATGCTCTGGTTCCTGACCGGCGACACCAATATCCGCAATCTGCTGAAGGAGAATGTGCGGATCTGGACCGACTGGCCGCTCGCCAAATACCGCAAGGCCTCTGGCGAAGAGATCGATCAGGTCGCTTTTGAAAAGCGCATTCTGGAGGACGAGGCCTTTGCTCTGCAATGGGGCGATCTCGGCCCGGTTTATGGTAAGCAGTGGCGGCAATGGCGCGATGCCGAAGGCCGCGTGCATGACCAGCTCGCCGCTGTTATCAAGGATCTCAAGACCAATCCCAGCAGCCGCCGGATGATCTTCCACGCCTGGAATGTCGGCGAACTTGCCGATATGGCGCTGCATCCCTGCCACATGGTCTATCAGTTTCATGTATCGAACATCTCGGCCGAAGGCGGCAAGCGCCCGCGTCTCAGCCTGATGGTTTTCCAGCGCTCCTGCGACCTGTTCCTTGGCAATCCATTCAACATCTGCCAGCAGGCGGTTTTGCTGGCTATGGTCGCGCAGCAGGTCGATATGGATATGGGCGAGCTGGTCTGGTCGGGTGGTGACGTCCACCTCTATCTCAACCATCTGGATGCCATCCGCGAGCAGCTCAGCCGGGAGCCGAAGCCATTCCCGACCTTGCGTCTGCTGCGCCGACCCGACAGCATCGACGATTATCGTATCGAGGATTTCGAGGTTCTCGGATATGAGCCGCACGCGGCGATCGCCGCCGAAGTCGCGGTTTAGGTCGTCGGCTTGGCGTCGGGATCGGTGCGCTGATCGAGGAGTAGTTGCAGGAAGGCGAGATCGAGCCATCGTCCGAACTTCGTGCCGACCTGCGGAAGAAGCCCGACCTGCTGGAAGCCGAGCTTTTCATGCAGCCGGATCGAAGCCTCGTTGCCTGCCTCGATGCCCGCGACCATCGCATGCTTGCCGATCGCTCGGGCGCGCTCGATGAGCTCGATCATCAGCGCCTTGCCGATGCCGCCGCGATACCGATCGTTTCGCACATAGACGGAGTGCTCGACCGTGTGCCGATAGCCGTCGAAGGCGCGCCAGTCACCGAACGAGGCGTAGCCGACCACGTCACCGCGATCGTCGGTCGCGACGAGGACCGGATAGCCGAGCTTGTGCCGATCCTGCAGCCATTGCTTGCGATTGGCGATATCGACCTGCGCCTCGTTCCAGATCGCGGCGGTATTGGCGACGGCGTCGTTATAGATCGCGGTTATTCCCGCGAGATCCTCGTCTCTCGCATCGCGAATTTGCATCGGTCGCTCCGTAGACACCATCCATCAGATTGGATGATCGTATCGTTTGTTCTTCATGCTGTCATACACTGATTTCGACGCCTGTCTACTATGTTATTACATGGCTGCATCGGAGATCAAACTCAGCTACGCCATGGTTAAGCTTTTTCAGTAATTTGCCTCGATTGTCACTCCCGTGAAAGTCCACTATAGTAAAACGCATGTCTCAACTTGATGATATCGATAAGCGCATCGGCGCGCGCATTCGCATCGAACGGGAAAGTCGCGGCTGGTCGCTGACGGAGTTGGCCGAACGCTCGGCCGTTTCCCGGGCCATGATCCACAAGATCGAGCGTGGCGAAAGCAGCCCGACGGCGACGCTGCTCGGTAAGCTTTCCGGCGCTTTCAGCCTGAGCATGTCGGCCTTGATGGCACGTGCGGAGATGCAGCGGGGCCGGTTTCTTCGGAAGGGGGAGCAGCCCGTCTGGGTCGATCCGCAGACGGGCTATGAGCGCCGGCACGTTTCTCCGAAGTCCGACCTGCCGCTCGATCTCGTCCGTATCGAATTGCCTGCCGGGGCGGAGGTTTCGATGCCCGCATCGGCTTATGCCTTCGTGCGGCAGCTCATCTGGGTGCTCGCGGGACAGCTGACCTTTCTCGAGGGAGATACGAAGCACCCGATGTCGCCGGGCGATTGCCTCGAACTCGGTCCGCCGACGGATTGCGTTTTCAAGAATGAAAGCGGAGAGCCCTGTGTCTATGCCGTCCTCGTGCTTCGCAACGCTTGACTGCCCCCGCTAAACTTAGCGTTACCGCAAGGCATTGCGCTCGTCCGGCCGAGCGATAGGCGATATGCTGCCGTCTTCCTCGATCGGAGAAGGAGATTGGCCGTGGAGATCGCAGTCATCGGAGCCGGTGCCATGGGAAGCGCCATTGGCCGGCGTTTGGTCGAAAATGGGGCGAGGGTGCTCACTTATCTCGACGGACGCTCGGCTTCGACCATCGAACGGGCGAAAGCAGCCGGCATGGAGCCGGCTGGATTGGACGCCATCGCCACGTCGCGTCTCATTCTTTCCATCGTTCCGCCGGCGGAGGCTGTTGCCGTCGCTGAGCAGATTGCAGCTGAACTGCGTCGGATGGGCGCGAAAACGACCTTCATGGACTGCAATGCGATTTCGCCGAGGACCATGACCGAGGTTGCGGCGATTTTCGGCGGCGATTGCGGCGTGGTTCTCGACGGCTCCATCATCGGCGGTCCGCCAAAGCCCGGCCAGAAGGGGCCGAAACTCTATGTGAGCGCCGATACCGCGAACGACAGCGACGTGCTGGTCGAATACGGACTGCAGGTTCGCCACATCGATGGGGCAATCGGCGCGGCTTCGGCATTGAAGATGTGCTATGCCGGCATCAACAAGGGCGTGACCGGCCTCGGTGCCGCCATGCTGCTTGCGGCGATCCGTTCGGGTGCCGATGCCGCCCTGAAGCGCGAACTTCAGGAAAGCCTGCCGGATCTCGATGCGAAATTCGTCCACGGCATTCCGGACATGTATCCGAAAGCCTACCGATGGGTCGCGGAGATGGAGGAGATTTCCGAGTTCCTCGGTGAGGATGATCCGGCCGCCTTGATCTTCAAAGGCATGGCCGGGCTCTATCGGAAGATGGCCAGGGATCGGGAAGAGGGAGGTCTATTGGCCCGCCAGCTCGATAAATTGAATAGCGGTGGCTGATATTAGGCCGGGATAGGTGCGTTCCATCTGCCGCCGCCGCCTTGATGATGTAAAGTCGCCTTGCCGACTCGTATTGGCGTCGGCGAGGCAGATTGAGGGAGACGTATGACCCAGCCGATCAAGACCATCGTCGTTGCCGTATCGCGCAACGGCATCATCGGACGCGAAGGCGACATGCCCTGGCGATTGTCATCCGACCTCAAGCGTTTCAAGGCGATGACGCTCGGCAAGCCGGTGATCATGGGACGTAAGACGTTCCAATCGATCGGCAGGCCACTGCCGGGCCGGCCGAATGTCGTCATTACCCGCGACACCGATTTTTCCGCCGAGGGGATAACGGTCGTGCACTCGCTCGATGAAGCGATTTCGGTTGCATCCCGTCTGGCCAAGGAGAGCAATGTCGACGAAATCTGCATCCTCGGCGGTGGCGAAATCTATCGGCAGGCGATTGATCTCTCCGACCGGCTACTGATCACCCATGTCGAGGCGGATGTGGAAGGCGACACGTCCTTTCCAAAGATCGATCCCGGCATCTGGCAGGCAGATAGCGAGCTTGCCGTGCCGGCTGGAGAAAAGGACACGTATCCGACGCGTTTCGTTCGCTATTTCAGGCGAAAGGCATAAGAGCTGGCCCTAAAAAGCAAATATTTTCCAATGAATCCGACGAACTTCCTGAAGTCGCGTTGAAAGCAGGTGCTTCGATACCTATAACGGGAAACAATCGCTGCCACCCACGGATTTCGTGGGCTTGGCGCGATATCGGGAGTCAACAAACAAAGAGGTTTTGATGCCTTGGAGCAATCAGAATGGCGGCGGCGGTGGCCCATGGGGCGGCGGTGGCGGCGGAAATAATCAGGGACCTTGGGGACAGGGACCGAACCGGCCGCGGGGCAGCGGCAATGGTGGGCCTCCGGACTTGGAGGATATCATTCGCCGCGGTCAGGACCGATTGAAAGGTTTCGTGCCCGGTGGCTTCAATGCAGGCGTCGTTCTCATCATCATTGCAGTGATTGCCGTTTTCTGGCTGATCCAGTGCATCTATACCGTGCAGCCGGACGAGCGCGGCGTTGAGCTGCGCTTCGGCAAGCCACGTGAAGAAGTCTCCATGCCTGGCCTGCATTTCCATATCTGGCCGATGGACCGCATCGAATTCGTGAAGGTCACAGAGCAGCAGCGCAATATCGGCGGCCGCTCCTCGGCCGGTTCGAATGCTGGCCTGATGCTGACGGGCGATCAGAACATCGTCAACGTGCAGTTCTCTATCCTCTATACCGTGACCAACCCGCAATCCTATCTGTTCAATCTCGAGACCCCCGACGAGACTTTGCAGCAGGTTGCGGAGAGCGCCATGCGTGAAGTGGTCGGTCGCCGTCCGGCTCAGGACATCTATCGCGACAAGCGTCAGGAAATCGCAACCGAAGTCAGAAGCATCATCCAGGATACGATGGATCGCTACGGCTCCGGTATCTCCATCAATGCCGTTCCGATCGAGGATGTCTCGCCGCCGCGCGAAGTGGCCGACGCATTCGAAGAAGTGCAGCGTGCGGAGCAGAACGAAGACCAGCAGGTGGAAGAGGCCAATCAATACGCCAACCAGAAGCTCGGTCAGGCCCGCGGCCGCGCGGCTCAGATCCGCGAAGAAGCGGCTGCCTACAAGGATCGTATCGTGAAGGAAGCTCAGGGTGAGGCGCAGCGCTTCATCTCGATCTACGACGAATACGTCAAGGCGCCCGAGGTCACGCGCAAGCGCCTGTTCCTGGAAACCATGGAGTCCGTCATCGGCAATTCCAACAGCATCATCATCGACGACAAGCAGGGCGTCGTGCCTTATCTGCCGCTGAATGAAGTCGGCAAGCAGTCCACGACCCAGGCGGGCAAGCCCGCTGCTGCAACTCAGCCGGAGGCCAAATAATGACATCCAGCCGTTTGCCAGCCATTCTTATCGCGCTCGCGGTAGTACTGCTGCTTATTTATTCGTCGGTTTTCGTGGTCAATGCCCGTGAACAGGCGATTGTCCTGCGCTTCGGCCAGATTCGTGCCGTGAAGACGGAGCCGGGCATCTACTTCAAGCTGCCTTTTGCCTTCATGGATGCCGATCGCGTCCAGTATGTGCAGCTGCAGGAACTTCGCTTCGATCTGGACAATATCCGCGTCCAGGTCTCGGGCGGCAAGTTCTACGAAGTCGATGCCTTCGTCGTCTACAAGATCATGGATGCGCGCAAGTTCCGCGAGACCGTCTCCGGCGATCGCGATGCGGCTGAATCGCGTCTCAGGACGCGCCTCGACGCTGCTCTGCGTCGCGTCTATGGTCTACGCGGCTTCGAGGCGGCGCTTTCCAACGAGCGTGCCGCGATGATGACGGATGTGCGCAACGATCTCCATCGCGATGCGGAAACACTCGGCCTCAACATTGAGGACGTCCGCATCCGCCGCACGGACCTGTCTCAGGAAGTGTCGCAGAACACTTACGACCGCATGAAGGCCGAGCGTCTGGCGGAAGCCGAGCTGATCCGCGCGCGCGGTAACGAAGAAGGTCAGCGCCGCCGGGCGGTCGCGGACCGTCAGGTCGTCGAGATCGTTGCCGATGCGCAGAAGGATTCGGAAGTGCTGCGTGGTGAAGGCGAAGCCGAACGCAACGGCATCTTCGCGGATGCCTCCAAGCGCGATCCGAACTTCTACGAGTTCTATCGCTCGATGGCTGCCTATAACAAGGCGCTTGGCTCGGGTGGCAAGACGCTTGTCTTGCCGCCGAACCAGTCGGACTTTTTCAAGTTCTTCGACAGTCCGGCAGGTGCCGCGCCCAATTCCGGGGCGCCGGCGCTTGCCAATCCGACGGCGCCCGCGAACTAAGCTGCCGGCGCAAGAAATGAAAGGGCTGCCTTTTGGCGGCCCTTTTCTTTAAGGCAGATTGCATCACCTTCGCCATCTCCACATCGGCGGGACGGAGGTCCGAGGATTTCGCAAAAAGGTGATTTCACGCTTCATCATTCCGCCTTATGTTGATGCTTATACAAGTTTTCCCTTTCTTTATGAGGATGCCTGATGGCTTCGACCAATCGCCTGCCTTTCAGCCGTTCGTTTGCCTTGCTCGCAAGCATTGCACTGATTGCCGGTCCCGTCGCGGGCGTTACCGAACAGGCTTATGCGCAGACGCAGAACAGCGGTGCGGCCGCAGGTACCCAGCCGCCAGCAACGCCGAACAATCAGACGCCGCCGGCCGCATCTCCCACGATCACTACGAATCCAGTGATGAATGCAGGACCGGCATCGGTTGCGGATCTCGCTTCCGGCTTACTCGACGCGGTCGTCAATATTTCCACATCGCAGAAGGTCAAGGATGAGGGGAATGGGCCGGCGACCCCGAAGGTGCCGGACAACTCGCCCTACCAGGATGAATTCAAGGATTTCTTCAACAACAAGAAAGACGACGACAGCAACCGCAAGGTGAGTTCGCTCGGCTCCGGATTCGTCATCGATCCCGCCGGCTATATCGTCACCAACAATCACGTCATCGAAGGTGCTGACGATATCGAGGCGATCTTCCCGAACGGCACGAAGCTGAAGGCCAAGCTGATCGGAACGGATACGAAGACCGATCTTTCGGTTCTCAAGGTCGAGCCCAAGCATCCGCTGACGTCCGTCAAATTCGGCGATTCCTCGAAGATGCGAATCGGCGACTGGGTGATGGCGATCGGCAACCCATTCGGCCTCGGCGGCTCGGTGACCATCGGCATCGTCTCGGCGCGCGGCCGTAACATCAATGCCGCCCCTACGACAATTTCATCCAGACCGATGCGGCGATCAACAAGGGCAATTCCGGCGGTCCGCTCTTCAACATGAAGGGTGAGGTGATCGGCATCAACACGGCCATCATCTCCCCGAGCGGTGGGTCGATCGGTATCGGCTTTGCAGTGCCGTCCGAACTCGCGGAAGGCGTCGTCAATCAGCTCCGTGACTTCGGCGAGACGCGTCGCGGCTGGCTCGGTGTGCGCATTCAGCCGGTCACGGACGATGTCGCTAATAGCCTCGGCCTATCCGAAGCCAAGGGCGCGCTCGTGGCCGGTGTCATCAAGGGCGGCCCCGTCGATAACGGCTCGATCAAGGCGGGCGATGTCATCCTCAAATTTGACGGCAAGGATGTGGAAGAGATGCGCGACTTGCCGCGCGTCGTTGCCGAAAGCACCGTCGGCAAGGAAGTCGACGTTGTCATCTACCGCGATGGCAAGCAGCAGACCGTCAAGGTGACGCTCGGCCGGCTGGAGGACAGCGATCAGGCGGCAGCCGCAAGCGCCGACAAGAACAAGAAGCCGCAGCTCGCGCCCGACGATAAGGGCAATGGCGATGGTGTCATCAATCCCGACCAAGGAGACGAGGGTGACGACGGCATGGATGGGCAGGATCAGGGAGGCGATCCGCAGCAATCGCCGCAGGCCCAGCCGCCGGTCCAGGCAACTTCGAGCATTCTCGGAATGAAGCTCTCGACGCTAACAGCCGAAAACCGCAAGAGCTTCGGCATTGCGGACAGTGTCGATGGCGTTGTCATCACCGAAGTGGCACCAGGCTCGGCGGCGGCGGAAAAGGGGCTGAAGCCGGGCGATGTCGTCGTTGAGGTTGCGCAGGAATTCGTCCAGACTCCGAGTGCTGCCTCTGAGAAAGTGGCTTCGCTGAAGCGGGAAGGCCGCCGCAATGCGCAGATGATGATCGCATCTCCGAACGGTGACTTGCGTTTCATCGCCGTCGCGCTTGAGTAGAAGTCAGCTCCCGGCTTGCTCCATCTGTTGCACCTGCCATTCGGCGACGCTCAGACGATAGAGGACGTGGCGCTTTAGGTGCGGATGAGTGTCGGGAACATTGGGGTGATCGAAGTCGCCGCCCTCGACGCGATGCATGCCGATCCGCTCCATTACGGCGGTCGATCTGACATTGTTGTGCACGGCGAAGGAAACAATTTGACTGAGGCCGAGCTTTCCGAAGCCATAGGCTAGCAATGCCCGCGCCGCCTCGCTGACCAGCCCCTTGCCCCAGTGCCGCGCCACCAGCCGCCAGCCGATCTCGATCGTTCCGACTGGGACGAATGGCTCAAGGTGATCCGTCCGCATCAGCCCGCAATAGCCGATTGCCTCACCGCTTTCCTTAAGTTCCAGCACATAGAGGCCGAGCCCGGTTTCCGCGATCATGGACCGGACGCGAGCGAAGAAGGCGTCCGCTTCCGCGCGATTGCGGCGAAACGGAAAGAACTCCATAACGGCCTCGTCGGAATTGATCTCGTAGGCCAGATCGCGATCCGTCTCGCGCCAATTGCGGATGATGAGGCGTTCGGTTTCGGTGATGATCATCTGCGGCCCCTGACTTCAGCGATTTGGACTGCTCTATGGTTTGACGAAGTCCGTCTTGCGGTAGCCTTGGATATAGAGCAGGGCAGTCAGGTCACCGTGGTCGATGCGCATTCTGGCCTGTGCCGAAACGGTGGGCTTGGCATGGAGCGCGACGCCGGAACCGGCAAGCTGCAACATGCCAAGGTCGTTGGCGCCGTCGCCGACGGCCAGCGCGTCATCAACAGAAATGCCGAGCCTCTCGGCGATTTCATTCAGCGCATCCACCTTGGCCTGCTTGCCGAGGATGGGTTCCTCGACAAGGCCGGTCAGGATGCCGTTTTCTTCCAGCAAGACATTTGCCCGGTTCTCGTTGAAGCCGAGGGTGGCGCCGATCCGTATGGTGAAGACAGTGAAGCCGCCGGAAACGAGGGCGGTGTAGTAGCCCTTCGCTTTCATGGTGGCGATGAGCTCGAGGCCGCCTGACGTGAGCGTGATGCGCTTGGCAATGACCTCATCGACCACGGAAAGCGGCAATCCTTTGAGGAGAGCGACGCGCTCGCGCAGGGCTGGTTCGAAAGCGATCTCACCATTCATGGCGCGGGCGGTGATATCGGCAACCTTCTCCTTGAGGCCGACTTCGGCCGCAAGCTCGTCGATGCATTCCTGGCCGATCATCGTGGAATCCATGTCGGCGATCAGCAATTTCTTGCGACGGGTTTCGGCTTCCTGGATCACCAGATCGATCGGCGCGCTGCCGATCACCGCCAGGATATTGGCTTCCGCTGCCTCGATATCGGTGTCGTCGCGCAGCGCGATATCGCAGGCAATACCGTCGGCAAGCCAATAGAGCCCGGACGCTTTGACAGCATCAGCCGCCTGTTCTGCGATGGCCGGAACGAGAACGGGGTTTGACGGATTGGCAATAAGCGTGGCAACGAAGGCCATGAGCAGAAACCCTATGAGCAATATCGACGCGATCCTGATAACCGGGCCGACCGCCAGCGGCAAGTCCGCACTGGCGGTGGAATTGGCCCGTTCGCATGATGGCGTCGTCATCAATGCCGACAGCATGCAGGTCTATGACACCCTGCGCGTGCTGACCGCGCGGCCGGATGAAGCAGATATGGAAGGCATTCCGCACTATCTTTATGGCCACGTCCCGGCGAGCCAGGCCTATTCGACCGGCGCCTGGCTGCGCGAGACAGGCGCCTTGGTCGAGCGCTTGCGCGGCGCGGGCAGAATGCCTGTCTTTGTCGGGGGGACGGGTCTTTATTTCAAGGCGCTGACGGGCGGACTGTCCGATATGCCGGAGATTCCGTCCGATATCCGCGATCGGCTCCGTGGCCGGCTGCTGGCGGAAGGGGCGGAAACTCTGCATCGTGAGCTTGCGGAGCGCGACGCCGCCGTCGCAAAAACGCTGAGCCCGCAGGACGGACAGCGTATCGTTCGCGCCCTGGAAGTGATTGAAGCGACGGGCCGGTCCATCGCCGCTTTTCAGGGTAAGAACGGACCAATGATCATTAATCCCGACCGTGCGCGAAAGATCGTGGTTCTGCCTAAGCGCGCTATCCTGCATGAGCGCATCAACAGTCGTTTCGAGACGATGCTGGCGATGGGAGCGGAAGACGAGGTGCGGGCTCTGCTGGCACTGGATCTTCCCTCGGAAATGCCCGTCATGAAGGCGATCGGGGTCGCGCAGATCGCTGCGATGCTGAAGGGGGAGATGACGCGTGCCGAGGTCATCGAAACCGGATCCGCGGCGACACGGCAATATGCCAAACGGCAGATGACCTGGTTCCGTAATCAGATGGACGGGAGTTGGGAGCGCTTGAGCCCGTAGTCCGGTATCAGTCCTTGTCGTAAAGACTGCTGAGCGGCTTTCTCAGAATGCTGTCCCGCAAGGACAAGCCGGGTTCGCGCCGCAGGGATGGAGCGGGCTCTCTCGGCGGTACCGAGCGCGTGTCTCCTTCGTCGCTGCGGAATTCGCGGCGCAATTCCGCAAGCTTGCTGTCAATCGACGTTTGTGAAGCCGCTGCCGGCTGCGGTGCGGCGGTACGAGGCAGCATGTCTGGACGATAGGGTTCGATCGGCGGCGGGTTCGGTTCCACGTGGGGCCGGATTGGCTGCTCGACTGGCACTTCGTCGAAATCATCCTTGATATCCGTCACGGGCATAGCATTGTAGCTTTGCTGCAGAGGACTGATATCGGGGCCTGAAATCGAGCGCATGCGGCCGACAATCGTACGCAAATCGACAGTGTCCGGCGAGTCCTCGCTGGTTTTCGCGACGCTGCCGCTCGCTTTCGGCAGCAAATGTCGATCGACCTGGGAAAAGCGCATGCGCATCGGCACTGCGATAGCCTCGCCGAAGGCGATAGCTTCGCCGTTGCCGATCGATGACAGGAAGCTGGTTGTCGATATCGAGGAGTTCGGGATGGCTGAGCGGATGATTTCCTGGTCGCGATCATTGGCAAGGCGCATGGCAAACAGCGTCGAGCACTGCGACAGGATCGTCTGATCCAGTTCGCCCGGCCGCTGCGTGATGATGCCGAGCGATACGCCGTATTTGCGTCCCTCTTTGGCAATGCGGGCGATCGCCTGGCGCGTCGGGAAGAAGCCAAGGCTCGGATCGGCAGGAATATAGCGGTGAGCTTCCTCGCAGACGACGAGCATATGGATTGCGCCATCGCTCCAGAGAGCCAGTTCGAAGGCCATGCGGCAAAGGACGGAGGCAACGGAATTGATGACTTCCGAAGGGATGCCGGCGAGCTGGAAGGTGCAGATCGGCTTGCCGTCGCCTGGAATGCGGAAGATCTTGGCAATGGTCTCCATGATCGTGTCGGTGATCGTATTGTTGGAGAACATGAAATGATAGCGGGGATCGTTGATCGCCGAGATGATGCGCATCTTCAGGGAGCGCAGGTGCGGCTTTTCCTGACGGCCTTCAAGGCGACCGATGCGTTCGTCTATCAATGCCAGCAGATCGGCCATGCGATAGGGGACTGGCGTATCCGCCGTTACCGAAGACTTTTCCGTCTGGCGGCGCATCAGAGCTGAATCGCTGCCTCGGAAGGCACGGCGCGCTTCGGGAATGAGATCGCGCAGAGCATCGAGTTCCTCAGGCACCGCCGGCCGGCCACGGAAGATGACTTCGCTAAATTCGTCGAGACGCATCAGCCAGAAGGGCAGATCAAGCGTGTCAGTGTCGATGACGACAGCGTGCCTTGGAAAGGCGGCAGCGAATTCATTATGCGGATCGAGGATCAGCACGCGCAATTTCGGATCGGCTGTGATTGCCTTGTGCAACAGCAGCGATACGGCGGTGGATTTGCCGACACCGGTCGATCCCACGACCGCGAAATGTTTCGCCAGCATCGTGGGAATGTGGATGGCGGCGTCTATGCTTTCGTCCTGCGTCAGCTTGCCGATGACGCAGCTGCTGCCCTTGCCGGCATCGAAGATGCGCATGAGATCGGCGGCACGGATGCGATGCGCGATGGCCCCGAGATAGGGATAGGCGGTAATGCCGCTCGAAAACTCCTCGCGCCCATCCGGTCCGACGCGGACTTCGCCAAGCAATTCCACCTCGATGCGAAAGAGATTGTCCTGCCCTTCGCCCCAACCGACGCTCTGCGTATTCATCGAATAGACGAGGGCTGCGACGCGGTTCTTCCCGACGCTGATGGAAATCAGTCGGCCGACCGACCAGAGTTCGGTCAGGTCCGTGCCGCCGGCCTCGGCCACAGCGGCGATCGTCGCTCTGGAACCGTTGCACGCGACGACGCGACCGAGAAAGCGATTTCCCGGTTTCAACTTGTCGCGGCGATCAAGATCTCCCGCGCTGCCTGATGTCTGCAGATCGTTATTCAGCAAACAATTACCCCAATTTTAGATGTCGGAGCATAGAGACGTGGGCTTAATAAAACCCTGTCTGCCATCCGCTCTTTTTATGGGGTTATGATGCCGCCGCGATTTTTTATTGCTTCACGCGTTGACGCTTCGAAATTTTCTGTCTATCACTTCGGCCCATGAAAAACTCGATCGTTCTTATCGTGGTGGGAAGGCGCATGGGCAGGATGGTGTAACCATCCGGCGATAGCCACCCATGCGCTAGATGACAGGCTCCCGAAGGGGCCTTTTTTTATGCCCGAAATCGAGATTTCATCTTTCCAAAACTCCAGCAGACAGCGGAACAAACGTATGACCGGCACAGATAATCAGGCGAGCGGCAATCGAATGACAGGCGCGGAGATCGTGTTGCAGGCGCTCAAGGACAACGGCGTCGAACACATCTTCGGTTATCCGGGCGGCGCTGTGCTTCCGATCTATGACGAGATCTTCCAGCAGGACGACATCAAGCACATTCTCGTCCGCCATGAGCAGGGCGCCGGCCATGCGGCCGAAGGCTATGCCCGCTCCACCGGCAAGGTCGGCGTCATGCTGGTCACCTCCGGTCCCGGTGCGACCAATGCGGTCACGCCGCTGCAGGACGCCTTGATGGATTCGATTCCGCTCGTCTGCCTCAGTGGTCAGGTTCCCACCACGCTGATCGGCTCAGATGCGTTCCAGGAATGCGATACGGTCGGGATCACGCGTCCCTGCACCAAGCACAACTGGCTGGTCAAGGATGTCAACGAACTGGCCGCCGTCATCCACGAAGCCTTTCGCATTGCTCAGTCAGGCCGTCCCGGCCCCGTTGTTGTCGACATTCCGAAGGACATCCAGTTTGCGACCGGCACCTATACGCCGCCGGAAGCCCATGATGTCCAGAAGAGTTATCAGCCGAAAATCCAGGGCGATCTCAACAAGATTCACCAGGCGATCGAGCTGATGAAGAATGCCCGTCGTCCGGTCATCTATTCCGGCGGCGGCGTCGTCAACTCCGGTCCAGAAGCTTCCAAGCTGCTGCGCGAGCTGGTCGAGCTGACAAATTTCCCGATCACATCGACGCTGATGGGCCTCGGCGCCTACCCGGCATCGGGCAAGAGCTGGCTCGGCATGCTCGGCATGCACGGTTCCTACGAAGCCAACATGGCGATGCATGATTGCGACGTTATGGTCTGCATCGGCGCGCGCTTCGACGACCGCATTACCGGCCGTCTCAATGCTTTCTCGCCGAATTCGAAGAAGATCCATATCGATATCGATCCGTCCTCGATCAACAAGAACGTACACGTCGATATCGGCATTCTCGGTGATGTCGGCAATGTTCTGGAAGACATGGTTCGTCTGTGGCGTGCCCTGCCGCAGAAGCCTGCGGCGGACCGCCTCAGCGACTGGTGGGCCGATGTTGCGCGCTGGCGCGCGCGCAACTCGTTCGCCTACAAGCCGAGTGACGACGTCATCATGCCGCAATATGCGATCCAGCGCCTTTATGAGCTGACCAAGCATCGCGATACCTACATCACGACCGAAGTCGGTCAACACCAGATGTGGGCGGCGCAGTTCTACGGCTTCGAACAGCCGAACCGCTGGATGACCTCGGGCGGTCTCGGAACCATGGGGTACGGCCTGCCGGCTGCGCTCGGCGTTCAGATCGCTCATCCGGAGAGCCTGGTTATCGATATTGCCGGCGATGCCTCGATCCAGATGTGCATTCAGGAAATGTCGGCTGCGATCCAGCACAATGCGCCGATCAAGATCTTCATCCTCAACAACCAGTACATGGGCATGGTTCGCCAGTGGCAGCAGCTGCTGCACGGCAATCGCCTGTCGAACTCCTACACGGAAGCGATGCCCGATTTCGTCAAGCTTGCGGAAGCCTATGGCGCCGTCGGCCTGCGCTGCGAAAAGCCGGGTGACCTCGATGCGGCCATCCAGGAAATGATCGACGTCAATAAGCCGGTCATCTTCGATTGCCGTGTTGCCAATCTCGCCAACTGCTTCCCGATGATCCCCTCGGGCAAGGCACATAATGAGATGCTGCTCCCGGACGAGGCGACCGATGAGGCTGTCGCCAACGCGATTGATGCCAAGGGTCGCCAACTGGTTTGATCGATAGTCGGGTGCGGCACAAGCTGCGCCCGGCCGATCTCGCTGGCATACCGAACAAGAACCGAGGAAACGGAACAAGGATCATGAACGCACACCTTCAACCCACGGGCTCCGCCTACTTCATTTCGCCCGAAACCGCGGCGGCCGAGAGCCACACGCTTTCGGTGCTTGTCGACAACGAGCCCGGCGTTCTTGCCCGCGTCATCGGCCTCTTCTCCGGCCGCGGTTACAACATCGAAAGCCTCACGGTTTCGGAGACGGAGCATCAGGCGCATCTGTCGCGCATCACCGTCGTCACGCGCGGCACGCCGCAGGTGCTGGAGCAGATCAAGGCGCAGCTCGAGCGCATCGTTCCCGTTCACCGCGTCGTCGATCTGACGGTACGCGCCCGCGAACTCGGCCAGGAACGGCCGATCGAGCGCGAAGTGGCGCTGCTGAAGGTAACCGGAAGCGGCGAAATGCGCGCCGAAACGCTGCGGCTCGCCGACGCATTCCACGCCAAGGTGGTGGATGCGACTATCGAGCACTTCATTCTCGAGATCACCGGCAAGTCCTCGAAGATCGACCAGTTCATCGCCATCATCAAGCCGCTCGGCCTCATCGAAGTCTGCCGCACCGGCATCGCCGCGATGAATCGCGGCTCGCAGGGAATGTAAGAGCCTGCGGCGTTGAGGGGGCATCGCATATGAGGCAAATCGGGGCTGCAAATTCCTTCTCCCCTTGGGGAGAAGGTGGCCCGAAGGGCTGGATCAGGGGGGCTTTCCGATTTGAATTCACGAATTTTCGTGCTCCTGGCAGACACCCCCTCATCCGCCTGACGGCACCTTCTCCCCGAGGGGAGAAGGGGAAACGCGGTAACAATGGCTGATATCGACGAAAAGCCATGGCATCCGCCCGCTGGTATGCGCCTCGGCGCCGCGCCTTTCGTACGAAGTGACTTTCCCTGGCTCGGACATTATTTCGGCTCGCAGAAGCTGGCTTCGATCGCTTCTCCTGGAATAGGCGGTGTCGTATCCTGGGGTGGCCGTGCGCCGGCCAAGGTGGCCGCCAGGATTGCGCGGTTTCGCGGATTGCGTCACTGGCATCTGGAGGACGGCTTTCTGCGGTCGATGGGGCTCGGCAAATCCGGCGCTATTCCGCTATCCATCGTTATCGACGATCTTGGTCTGCCCGTCGATGCAAACAGCCCGTCGCGGCTTGAGCGGCTGATAGAAGGTGCCGGGGAGACGGGAGAGCTCGGCCGCGCAATTCGCGAGCAGATCGTTCTTAACAAGCTCTCAAAATATAATCATCTTCCTCATCGATCGCCTCACATCGAGCAGACGACAAAGCGGCGCATTCTGCTGGTCGATCAGGTCGTTGGCGACGTTTCTGTCGGTCGTGCGCTCGGCTCGAAAGTCTCCTTTGAGAAGATGCTCGCCGATGCGCTGGCAACCGATGCGCAATGCCTGATCCGCACCCATCCGGATGTCATGGCCGGCCTTCGCAAGGGGTATCTCACGCGTGACGACTCGAAAGGTGATGCAATCCTAGTCGATGACGAGGTATCAGTGGCGTCGATCCTTGACGTCGTGGACGAGGTCTGGACGGTTTCCAGCCAGTTTGGCTTCGATGCGCTTCTGCGCGGCATTCCGGTTCGCTGCTATGCCGCGCCCTTCTATGCCGGCTGGGGCGTGACCGAGGATCATTTCGGCGTTTACACCAAGGCAGCGCTCGCCGGACGCCGGACGAAGCGGCGGACGGTCGATCAGATCGCCGCCGCCGCCTTTTCGCTCTATCCGACCTATCGCGATCCGGCTGACTGGCGCGAAATCGACGTCTTCCGGGCGATCGAGCTGATCGTCGCGCAGCAGAAGGCGGCCGCCTGAACCTACAGCATGTCCAGGGACTTCTTTCGCGACGGCGGCGGGAAGGCGGCATCGAGCACGGCCCAATCCTCATCTGTAATATCGATATCGACAGAGTCTCGATTTTCCTCGATGCGCTGTGCGTTCGAGGATTTCGGGATCGATATGACGCCGTCGCGCTCCAGCAGAAAGGCAAGCGCGATCTGGGCCGGGGTCGCCTGATAGGTCTTGGCGACGCGAATCAGCTCGGGATGATGGAGCAGGCGGCCTTGCTCGATCGGTGAATAAGCCATGATCGGAATGCTGCGCTCCTGGCACCAGGGCAAGAGGTCGTATTCGATGCCGCGTCGGGAGAGATTGTAGAGCACCTGATTGGCGGCGACATTGCCGCCGTTCGGCACGGAAAGCAGCTCGTCCATATCGTCGACATCGAAATTCGAAACGCCCCAGGCCTCGATCTTGCCGGCGGCTTTCAGGCCTTCGAAAGCTTCCACCGTCTCTTCAAGCGGGTAGTTGCCGCGCCAATGCAGCAGATAGAGATCAAGGCGATCGGTATTCAGGCGCTTCAGGCTGCGTTCGCAGGCTTCGACCGCGCCTTTGCGGCTGGCATTGGCGGGATAGACCTTGCTGACAAGAAAAACCTCGTCGCGACGGCCTTCGATCGCCTTGCCGACGATCTCTTCCGAGCCGCCGTCTGCGTACATCTCAGCCGTATCGATCAGCGTCATGCCCAGATCGAGGCCGGTCTTGAGGCTGGCGATCTCATCCCTGGCGCTTGCGCTATTCTCGCCCATATTCCAGGTGCCCTGGCCAAGTGCCGGAACCTGGATGCCCGAGGGAAGGGTGACGGTTGGGATGGGCTCGCGCATGATCATTCCTCGCTGCAGAAAATCGAAGGATAGAAGCATTCGGCCGGATTTCAATCGACATGCGTCGTGTCACGGTGACAATCATCCTATGGCTTTCGTATGGCCGGCGAACTAATGTCGCACGATCATGCGCCCTCGTATTTTTGCGCGCGTGAAGAAGAATTTTGGATGCCGCCTTGTCACGATACGGTGTCCTAGGAGGCATCATGGCGCTGGATACATTTCTGGCTCTTCTACTTTTTGCATTCACGACCTCCATCACGCCCGGACCGAACAACATGATGTTGTTTACCTCCGGTGTGAACTTCGGTTTCCGGCGCACCATTCCACACATGCTCGGCATCGGCGTCGGCTTTTTTGTGCTGCTGATTGCCGTGGGGTTGGGATTGGGTGCGCTTCTGCACACGGTGCCGGTGCTCTATACCGCGCTTAAATTCGCCGGCGGGGCCTACCTCGTCTGGATTGCCTGGAAGATCGGCACCTCGCGCAGCCTGAGCGAGGCGGAAAGCGATGCAAAGCCGATGAGTTTCATCAGCGCTGCTGCTTTCCAATGGGTCAATCCCAAGGCGTGGGTGATGGCTGTCACCGCCATGGCCACTTACACAAATGAGCAGCTCTATCTCTTCACTGTCCTTCTCGTCGGGCTCGCGTTTGCCGCTGTGAACGTCCCGAGCGTATCGACCTGGGCCGGCTTCGGCTCCGTCCTGCGCGATTGGCTCTCCGATCCCGTCCGGCTGAAATGGTTCAACATAACCATGGCCGTTCTGCTGGTGCTCAGTCTCTGGCCGATGTTAAAGTAGGCGCAAAGAGACAGGGAGACGGCTATGTCCCACGACCACTCGCATGATGACGATGGTCATCATCACCACGACAACCACTATTCGGATATGCAGGCGCGGGTGAAGGCGCTGGAAACGCTGCTGACGGAAAAGGGGTTGATCGATCCGGTTGCGATCGACCGCATCGTGGAGACATATGAGACAAAGGTCGGGCCGCGCAATGGCGCGCAGGTGGTGGCGAAAGCCTGGAGCGATCCCGATTTCGCCGACTGGCTGCGGCGTGACGCGACAGCGGCGATCGCAAGCCTCGGCTTTACCGGCCGCCAGGGCGAGCATATGCGCGCTGTCTTCAATACCCCGGAAACGCATAATCTGATCGTCTGTACGCTGTGCTCCTGCTATCCCTGGGCGGTGCTCGGGCTGCCGCCGGTCTGGTATAAGGCGCCGGCCTATCGTTCGCGTGCGGTGATCGACCCGCGCGGCGTGCTTGCCGAATTCGGCTTGACGCTACCACAGGAAAAGAAGATCCGCGTCTGGGATTCGACGGCGGAACTTCGCTATCTGGTAATCCCCGAGCGGCCGGCCGGTTCCGAAGGCATGGGTGAGGCGGCGCTGGCGGATCTCGTCAGCCGCGACGCGATGATCGGCACGGCGGTCGTCGGAATGCCGGAGGCAGGGCTATGAACGGGCCGCACGATCTTGGCGGCCAAATGGGTTTCGGCCCGGTCGCGCCGGAGCCGAACGAGCCTTATTTCCACGCCGAATGGGAAAAGCGCGCGCTCGGCATCACGCTCTCCTGCGGTGCGTTTGGGGCCTGGACGATCGACGAGAGCCGGCATGCGCGCGAAAACATTCCGCCGGCCGACTATCTGGGTGCCAGCTACTACGAGATCTGGACCCGCGCAGTCGATATGCTGCTGGAGCGGCATGGTTTTGCCACGGCGGAGGAGTTGCGCACCGGTCGTTCGCTCGAACAGGGCAGAGTGCCGAAGCGGATTTTGAAGGCGGATATGGTCGACGGTGTGCTGGCCAAGGGCGGTCCTTGCGACCGGCCGGTCGATACTGCACCGCTCTTTGCCGTCGGCGATCACGTCCGCACCAAGAATTTCAATCCGACTGGCCACACCAGATTGCCGCGCTACGCCCGCGCCAAAATCGGTGTCGTTGAGGCCGTGCAGGGTTCTTTCGTCTTTCCCGACGACAATGCCCATGGCCGGGGCGAAAATCCGCAATGGGTCTATACGGTGGTCTTTGACGGTCCGGAGATCTGGGGTGAGGGCGCTGATCCCTCGTTGACCGTCTCGATCGATGCCTGGGAGAGCTATCTTGAGCGTGTGTGAGGTTCCATCGCCTCTGGCGCAATCGCCTGGATTGCCAAAGTCTGCCGATGGTGAGCCGGTCTTTCCGGAACCCTGGGCGGCAGAGGCTTTCGCCATGACCGTGCATCTGCACGAGACAGGCCTGTTTTCTTGGAGCGAATGGGCGGAGCGCCTGTCTGGCGAGCTGCACAAGCCGGGCCGCGCGGTCGACGGCAGCGACTATTTCGATTGCTGGGTGGTGGCGCTGTCTGGCTTGCTCGTGTCGAAGGGTATCGCGGATGCCGATGCGATCCTGGCTTTGCAGCAAAGCTGGCAACGTGCGGCGGAGGCCACGCCGCATGGAAAGCCGATCGCGCTGGAGAATGATCCTCGACGTTAGAAGGCGGGCTTGCCTGGGACCATCCCTGCCGTTCGAGGCTTCGATCTGCGACCTCCGCACCTTAGGATAAGGATGGAGCGAGTGTCGAATTACATGAAAGCTCACCTGATCGGCCTGCGCAAAAGACTAGCCCTTATGGTGAGGAGGGCCAAGGGGCCGTCTCGAACCACGAGGGCGCGTGGCCGGCCCCTATCTAAATGTCCTATGCGAGTGTCCCGCCGGCGTCAGGAAGAGAACTGCTTGTAGCACTCGTCCGCCACCTGCCGCAGCATGTCGCGCGAGATTTCGCCTGTCACGGCATAGCCGAGATCGCCGTCGATCCAGTAGAAGGTCTCGACGGCTTTGTCGCTGGCGATGCGGAAGCTGGTCGTCGTGTTGCCGCTATTGCGCCCCACCAGCACGGTCAGACGCTGGCCGCTGGCATTTTCGTACATGAATAGCGCTCCGGGCGTACCGTTGATCGGCAGCAGCCGGCCACCGACGAGCTGGAAGCCCAGTTTCTGCAGGCTCGGCACCTTGAGGCTAGCGACATTCATGCGCTTCCCGAGCCAAGTGGCAAGATGTGTCTCCTGATCCGCTCCGACTTCGACGGGATGGCGGACATCGCTGGCATAGACGACGAAGGCCGAGTGTGCTTGCTGCGGCAGAGCTTCGATTGATGTCAGCTGCAATTCGGGTCTGGCAAAAAGATCAGGGCCGAAGTGGCCGGCTGCAGCACCGGCGATGAAGAGCGCTAATGAGGCGGCAAGCATCCTCAGCTTGGGGCTTCGTTGCGGGGCAAACGCCTGTGCGGCCGATGAGGTTCTGCTTTTCAAAATGAGGTCTGTGTCGCCATCTCTCGATACCGCATAAGGGGAGAACATGGCCCGGATGTCATGGTTCTGGGCCTGCCATGCAGCCACGGAAGCAGCCTCTTCAGGATTTTCGGCCAGCCATGCATCCAGTTCCGCCTGTTTTTCCGGCGGCAGAAGGCCATCGGCAAAGGCGTGAAGATCCGCTTCGGTCACGGTCGGTTTGTGTTCGTTCATTTTGGTCTCCGAAGCGTGACAACATTTTCTGCATTCAGCAGGCTGGTCATCTTCTGGCGGGCGCGTGACAGGCGCGACATGACTGTGCCGATCGGGATATCGAGCATGTCGGCGACATCCTGATAGCTGTAGCCCTCGACGACGACGAGCATCAGCACCGCGCGATAGTCTTCGCCGAGGCTGTACAACGCCGTTTCGAGGCGCGATCGCTGTAGCGGATCGTTGTCCGTTTCGTCAGCCGGCAGGTGGCTGTTGTCATCGATATCGACGAAGCTGCGGCCGCCCTGCTGGCGCCGCTCGTTGCGGTAAAGATTGGTCATGATGGTGAAGATCCAGCTGCGCAGGTTCAGTCCGCGCCATTGGCCGCGGCGGGTCAGAACCTTCTCGACACAATCCTGAAGCAGGTCCTCGCCATCGGCATCCGACTGGGCGAGGCTGCGCGAATAGCGTCGCAGCGAGGGGAGGAGCGCCAGCACCTCCGCCTCGAAACTATCGAGCGCGGCGGAGGGGCCCGCCGCGCCGTTTCTGGTCCGGTCAGGGCCGTGCGACATCCCAGACGCCCTTGAAGCCGTCACCGGCGACATCACCGGACTTTGCGTCCTTGACGAAGAAATAGAGCGGCATGCCGTCCTTTGCCCACTGTTTCATCCCGTCCTTGCGGGTAATGATCGAATATGCACCCTCTGCTTTGGCTTTGCCATCGGCCATGAGCGGCGGCCAGGCCTTTGCGCAATCGCCGTTGCAATTGGATTCGCCCGACTTGTCGTTCTTGAACGTATAGAGCGTCATACCGTTTTCGCCGGCCAGCACCTTGCCCTTGGCGCTGTCGACCGTCTTGACAGGCGCGGCGAAGGCGGCGGTGGCAAAGGCCGATGCCGCAGCAAGCGCGGCCAGGAAACTCAGGGTCTTCATGATGTCTCTCCTCGGGTGGGTGAACGATGGTCGTCCAGGCCTCGCATTTGGCGTTGCCGGACATGAGACACGCCTGCTCGGGATTTTATTCCCAGCTCGCCGGGTATTTTTACCGCTTGCTTCCATTAGCCGAATCCTGCCAAGTCGAACCATGCAATTCGCGCCGCAACAAGATGAAGCGCTCAAGGCCGTCGCAAACTGGCTGAAAGAGGGGCGCTCGCCGTTGTTTCGTCTGTTCGGCTATGCCGGCACGGGCAAGACGACGCTTGCGCGGCATTTCGCCGAGCATGTGGATGGCGACGTGCTGTTTGCTGCCTTTACCGGCAAGGCGGCGCAGGTGCTACGCTCGCGCGGCGCCTCCAATGCCAAGACCATCCATTCCTTGATCTACCGGCCGCGCGGTGAAGAGGCCGTAGAGGACGAGGAGACGGGCAAGACATCGATCGCCCCGATGTTCACCATCAACCGCCAGAGCCCGGTCGCCAAGGCTGCGCTGATCATTGTCGACGAATGCTCGATGGTGGACGAAGCGCTCGGCAAGGATCTGATGAGTTTCGGCACGCCCATTCTCGTGCTTGGCGATCCCGGACAGCTGCCGCCCGTTTCCGGCGGCGGGTTCTTCACGAACGAAGAACCGGATTATCTGCTGACGGATATTCATCGTCAGGCGCGCGACAATCCGATCATCCAGCTCGCCATGCAGGTGCGTGAGGGCAAGGAAATCATGCACGGCGACTATGGCACCGCGCAGGTGATCTCGAAGAACGAGGTCACGCAGCCGCTGGTGCTGGAGGCCGATCAGGTCCTCGTCGGCACCAACCGGACGCGGCGGCGCTATAATCAACGTCTGCGCGAGCTAAAAGGGTTTACCGCGGAGTATCCACAATCCGGCGACAAGCTGGTCTGTCTGCGAAACGATCCCGCCAAGGGGCTGCTCAACGGTTCACTCTGGCAGGTCATGACCTCTTCCAGGGAAACGACGAAGCCGGGCATCAACCTGCTGGTGCGGCCGGAAGACGACGACATGGATCGCGGCGCGGCGAAGATCAAGCTGCTGAAACAGGCCTTCGAGGATGTCGAGGGCGAGATTCCGTGGTCGACCCGCAAGCGCTACGACGAATTCGATTACGGCTATGCGCTGACGGTGCATAAGGCCCAGGGTTCACAGTGGAACAATGTGGTGCTGTTCGACGAGAGCTGGGCGTTCCGCGATACGCGCGAGCGCTGGCTCTATACGGCCATCACCCGTGCCGCCGAGACGCTGACCATCGTCCGATAGGACGGCATTTGCGGTCATAAAAATCTGCAGAAGGACATTGCTGCCGATGCGTCACCGCGTGGTGATGCTGCTTTGCCGTGCCCATCAAAGTTTTGCATGGAACGATGTCGGAATCTCGTTGGTTTTGTTGACCATAATGGCATAAAACGGCTGCTATCATCCGCTTTGAAAATCAGGGATTTCGATCATGCCCGCCAAGCTTTCCGTGAACCTCAACGCCATCGCGATGCTGCGCAACCGGCGTGATCTTCCCTGGCCGAGCGTTACGGGTTTGGGCCGTATCGCGCTGGCGGCCGGTGCGAGCGGATTGACGGTTCATCCACGTCCCGATCAGCGGCATGTTCGCTTTTCCGATCTGCCAGACATCCGCGCGCTGATCGATGACGAGTTTCCGGAGGCGGAGTTCAATATCGAGGGTTATCCGAGCGACGAATTCTTCGATCTCTGTGCTTCGGCCGAGCCCGAGCAGGTGACGCTGGTGCCTGACGATCCCTCGCAGGCGACATCGGATCACGGCTGGGATTTCCGCAAGAATCGCGATCTGCTGGTCGATGTCGTCGCCAAGTACAAGACGATCGGCTGCCGCGTCTCTCTGTTTGCCGATGGTGATGGCGATGCTGAGGCGGTGAAGATTGCCAAGGAGGTCGGTGCTGACCGCATCGAACTTTACACCGGCCCCTATGGCGGCTGCTACGATGATCCGCAAAAGGCTGCCGTCATTCTCGAAGCGCTCGGCAAGACCGCCGACGCCGCCTTCGCCAATGGTCTCGACGTCAATGCCGGTCATGACCTGACGGTCGCCAACCTGCCGGCGCTGCTCAAGCGTATTCCGAAGCTCGCGGAGACCTCGATCGGTCATGGGCTGACGGCGGATGCGCTGGAGTACGGCATGGCCGAAACGGTGCGTCGCTTCCGCCGGGCTTGCGGTCAGGTGGTTTGATAGGAATAGGCTTGGGCTGGTCGGGCGAGGGCGTCTTTAATGCGCCATAGTGCCTGACCCCTCATCTTAGCCTTCTCCCCGCGTGCGGGGAGAAGGGATGACAGCGCGCAAACGGTACTTATCTCATTCGATTGGAGTTCGTGCGTGAGGCATGAAAGCTCCCTCTCCCAGCAAGCGGGGAGAGGGTTGGGGTGAGGGGCCTTGTACAAGGGTGCGGCAAACGAAGCCTCACCTGACCCCTTCCAAAACTCAGCCAGCCAATGCGGTCTTGTGTTCCTCGAAGAAGCTGCGCAGCGTCTGCGGCTCCTTGCCGGTCAGCTTGTTGAAGTCGTTCGTCAGGATGTCGAATTTGCCGGCGCGGGTGTTGGCGTCGGCGGAGACGAGCATGTCGACCACGAAGGGCGGCAGGCCGGCGCCGGTAAGGCCGGCGGCAAGCTGTTCGTCATTGACCTGAACGACTTCGAGAGGACGACCGGTGATCTTGCTGACGACGCTTGCGACGTCGTCGATGGTGACGGCGGTCGAGCCCGTCAGCGTGTAGGTGGCGCTGCCCGTTGCGTCAGAAGCCAGGGCAGCGGCGATGGCGAGCGCGCAATCTTCGCGGCTGATATTGCTTACGCGGCCGCCACCGGTTGCCGTGTACCATTTGCCGACTTCGAGGCTGTGCGGCAGGCCCATCAGATAGTTATCGAAGTACCAGGCGTCGCGCAGGATCGTATAGCCGATGCCGCTTGCCTTGATGGCGTTTTCCGTGCCGAGGTGGTCGGGCGCGAAGCTGACGAGCGAACCTTCCGGGGCAGGCATAGAGGTATAGAGAACATGCTTGACGCCAGCCTTCTTCGCGGCTTCGACGGCAGCCGCGTGCTGCTTCAGGCGCAGGCCGGGCACGGCGAGCGCATCGGTGCTGATCATCAGCAGCCGGTCGACGCCGGCGAAAGCGGCCGGCAGGGCGTCGGAGTGGTCGAAATCGGCCTTGCGGGTGACGACGCCCTTGGCGGTCAGGTCGGCAAGCTTCTCCGGGCTGCGCGTGGCCGCAATGATGCGGCCGGGTGCGACCTTGTATGTCTCGAGAAGGTGATGGATGACGCGCTGGCCAAGCTTGCCGGCGGCGCCGGTGACGAGAAGAGTGCTGCTCATGTGTTTTCCCTTGTTCGACCGCCGCACATTCGCAGAGGCCTTGTTGCTCTCAAAAAGAGACTAGCACTAGAATAGGAATTGACTTCGCAGTGTAAAGGAGGCAGTTTTTCGGCTCCAAGTTACCAAAAGGGAACCGGCATGGCAGCTAGCGCCGTCGTCAATCTGCGTGACAGCATAAATCCGCCGTTACGCGACGTCGATCTCAGCAATCTCGATTTTAGTAACTGTCCGGTGCGGGATCTGATCTCGCAGATCGGCGGAAAATGGTCAGTGCTGTTGCTGGAGACACTGGCCAAACGGCCATACCGTTTCGGCGAGTTGCGCCGTCTTGTGCCCGATATCTCCCAACGCATGCTAACACAAACCCTGCGCGACCTCCAGCGCGACGGCTATGTCGATCGCGAGGTCTTTCCCACCAAGCCGCCAAGCGTCGAATATCGCATGACGGCTCTCGGCCATTCGCTTTACGAGCCACTGGCGCTGCTTCTGAATTGGGCGGAAGCCAATCATGGGGCCGTAAAGGCCGCAAGAGCTCGTTTCGATCAATCGCCGGACTGAGCTGTCACAGTGAAGCCCTTGAAGATCGCCATCGTCGGCGCCGGGCCTGCCGGTCTTGCCGCCTCTCTCTTTCTCACTCGCGCCGGCCATACGACTGATATCATCGAACGGTTCGATAGCCCGGCTCCCGTCGGCTCAGCGCTGATGCTGCAGCCGACTGGATTGACCGTGCTGGAATCGCTCGGGCTTGGTCCCGCCATCCACGCCGCCGGCAACCGCATCGATCGATTGTTCGGCACGGAAACCACACGGGGGCGCATCGTTCTCGATGTGCGCTACAATGCCTTGCCGGGCGGGCGCTATGGGCTTGGCGTTCATCGTGCGGCCCTGTTCGATACGCTTTACGACGAAGTCTCCGCGCGGCAACATCCGATCCATACCGGCCAGCGTGCTATCGGTGTGGCGGAGGAGGGCGGTGAAAGCTATCTCTCTGTCGAAGGTGGCGAGCGCCTCGGACCTTATGATCTCGTCATCGACGCCAGCGGCGCGCGCTCGGAACTGGTGACGGCATCGCCCGTTGCGCCGCGTGCACGCAACCTCGTCTACGGCGCCTTTTGGGCGACGCTCGATTGTCCGGATGGGCTCGTGGATCAGGCGGCGCTGACGCAGCGCTATGACAAGGCAAGCGTGATGATCGGTGTATTGCCGATCGGCAGCAGAAGGCCGGATTTGCCGCAGCGGGCGGCTCTGTTCTGGAGCCTGAAGGTGGCGGATGCGGATGAGGTACGCAGGCGTGGGCTTGAGCGCTGGAAGCAGACAATCCGCGGCTACTGGCCTGAATGCGAGCCTTTGCTGGAGCAGATTACAGACTGGGACCAGTTGACGCTGGCGCGTTATGCCCATCGCACGGTGATGACGCCCTATAGCGGGCGGACTGTTTTCGTCGGCGATGCGGCCCATTCCACCAGTCCGCAGCTCGGGCAGGGCGCCAACATGGCGTTGCTCGATGTGGCCGCGCTCGCACATGCTTTAGCAGGACATGAAACGATCGATGCCGCTCTTGCTGCCTATGCCAAGGCACGGCGGATGCATGTGCGGTTGTTTCAGCTGCTCTCAGCGGCCTTCACGCCCTTCTATCAATCGGACTCTGCGGCACTGGCCTGGATCCGCGACCGACTGGTCGCAACCATCGCCAAAGTACCGCCGGCACCGCAGATCCTGGCCGGCATTGTCTCCGGCACCCTGGTCGATCCGTTTCACGGCGCAGGCTTGCGGGAATGTGACTGGCTGCGGCAGGCGGTGCCGCAGCCGTCCTGATCATTTCTCGCGCTCGGTTAGAAAGGCAAGCAGCGCAATGACCGGGAAGGCGACGCCGATCCAGGAGGCCATGCTCCAGCCGCCGGTGGCATAGGCCCAGCCGCCGAGCGCCGAGCCAAGGGCGCCGCCGGCGAAGAAGGTCGCCATATAGAGGCCGTTGAGGCGACTGCGATGTTCGGCGCTGAGCGCAAAGATGGCGCGCTGACCGAGCACGAGATTCGTCTGGACGCCGAAGTCGAGCATGATGCCTGACAGCGTCAGCGTGATTAACGCCAGCAATGAACCGCTGCCGGAAAAATGGCCGATCAGGAAGGCGATGATGGCGAGCACTAGGGCGAAGGCTGTGGCAAGCTTCGTCCAGCCACGGTCGGCAACGCGTCCGGCAATCGGCGAGGCGACGGCGCCGGCGGCTCCGGCAAGTGCGAAGAGGGCGATGCCATTCTGTGTCAGGCCGAAGGCAGGGCTTGCCAGCAGCAGCGGCGTCGTCGTCCAGAAGAGGCTGAAGGCGCCGAACATGCAGGCCTGATAGAGCGCCCGCCGCTGCAGGACCGGCGTGCGGAGCGCGAGGTGGCCCATGGAGGACAGCAACTGCCCATAATGCAGTTTCGTATGGGGCACGCGGGTCGGCAGAACAAGGCGCAGGATAACGATCAGCCCGATCATGACACCCGCCGAGATGATATAGACCGCGTGCCACGACAAAAGCTCGGACAGGAAGCTCGCAGCCGGACGGGCCAGCATGATGCCGACGAGCAGGCCGCTCATGACATTGCCGACGACAGCGCCGCGGCTGGCGTCAGGCGCCATATGAGCGGCAAAGGGAACAAGGACCTGCACAGCGACGGATGCAAGGCCTATGCAGAGCGAGGCGAGCAGGAACAGCGACGGCGACCATGCGAAGGCCGCGCCGACAAGCGCGACGGCGGCGAGCGCCACCAGCGTCAGGACCAGTTTCCGGTTCTCGAGAAGATCGCCCAGCGGTACGATCAGCAAAAGGCCGAGGCCGTAGCCGATCTGGGTCAGCGTGACGATGAGGCCGGTCGCCGCCGGGCTGAAGCCGAGTGACTGGCTGATGGGGCCGGCAAGCGGCTGGCCATAGTAGAGATTGGCGGCCACCAGCCCGCAGGCGGCGGCGAACATGAATGTCAGCAGCGGCGAAATGGTTTTTTCCGGGAGCGGCGTGCTCTCCCGTCTGGCAGCGGCAGTTGCGGGCATGTCTCGTCCTCAATAGGAGCGGGGTTACGTTCCCCGAAATTTCAGTGAAAATCAGTTCAGCAGTTTCATGGATGTCTCGGCGACGGCGAGCATCTGTTCGGTCTTGCGGCCGGTCTTGCCGATCACGCGCATGCCCTTCGTCAGGGCCAGCAGCGTGCAGGCGGTGCTTTCCGGATCGACATGCTTCGATATGGAGCCATCCTCCTGTCCGAGACGGATCAAATTGAGGATACGCCTTTCGTCGAAATCGAAGGCGACGCCGACGCGACCGGCGACTTCTTCGTCGAAAAGTGCAAGTTCGGTTGCGCTTCCGACGACAAGGCAGCCGCGGCGGCCGATCTCCCCGCATGAGGCCTCCGCGAAGAACGTCACCAAGGCACGAAGTTTTTCATGAGCATTCGGAGCTTCCGCAAGCGTCTCGTCGATGAGTTGCTGGCGGACCTGACGATACCGGCTGAACGCGGCGAGGAAGATCCCGCGCTTGTCGCCGAAAGCCTTGTAGACGCTTCCTGCGGTCAGACCCATGGCCTCGGTCAATTCGCTGATCGAGGCGGCATAATAGCCGCGCTCGGAAAAAACGCGCAGCGCCTCGTCCAGCGCGGAATCCATGTCGAATTCACGCGGACGTCCACGAAGCTTCGGTGCGATGTCGAGCGTGTCTGTCGTCATGTCACTCTTTTAGGAAATGATCGTTTCCAAATCAAGCGAATTTTTGCATCGCAGCAAGAATCGGAAGAATACTGATTGCGACCGGTCCCGCTACTCGTGGAAAAACGCCATGTGGATCGCGTCCTTATAGCGGCCGTCGATGCGTACGGAATTGCGGGCGAGGCCCTCGCGGATGAAGCCGACTTTTTCGTAGAGCGCGACGGCCCTGCTGTTGTCGGCATGCACGCTGAGTTCGACGCGTTCTATTCCTGCATCCCGCGCGGCTCGCAGCGTCGCCTCTAACAATCGACGTCCCAATCCCCGGCCGCGATAGGTGGGGATGATGCCTATGCCGAGCTTGCCGGCGTGGGCATGGGAAGGAAAGCCATGACGGCTGATATCACACCAGCCGACAACTTTCCCATCGTCTAGGGCGACGAACTGCGGATTGCCTTTTTTGATCATGCCAAGCACGAAAATGCGTGTTTCTTCCAGCGGAAAGGCTTCGAGCAGCGACAGATATTCCCGCTCACGCGCGACCGTGTCGAGCGCCCTGTGAAAACCTTCGATATGCTCGGCTGATATGGGTTCTATCCGGATTTCGCCACTTTCGGCCATCGTTGGTATCTCATTGCAAATCAGGGAAGCATTGAGGATATGGGCAAAACCAGAGGGTGTCCATTCACGCAGTCAGCCGCCTGCGTTCAGAGATCGAGTTCCCATGTCTGACCGTTCAGTTCCGGGCCGAACATGCGGTGCTTCTCCTCTGCGGCGAGCTTGAAGCCCGCCTTGATGTAGATGGCGCGTGCAGTATCGAGAATGTCATTGGTCCAGAGCGAGAGTGTTCTATAGCCGGCATCGCGCGAGAAACGGATGCATTCATCGACCAGCATCTTACCGAGGCCGAGGCCGCGCGCTGTCTTGTCGACATAGAGCAGCCGAAGCTTTGCGATGTCGTCGCCGCCATCGGTGATCATGGCGGACCCGACATTGAGGCCGCCTCGCTCGGCAATCCAGCACCGATCTTTTTGCGGGTTGAAATTAGACAGGAATTTGCCGGCGACTTCGGCTACCAAGCCTTCGAAGCGATCGTCCCAGCCGAATTCTTCGGTGTAGAAGCGCGCCTGGCTTTGTACGATCCAGCCGATATCACCGGGTCGGTGATTACGAATGAGCGCGGGAGGCGCTGCGGTTCGATCGGGGCCGAGTGTTTCCTGTATCGTCTGCATCGCTGCAACGACACGCTCGGGTTCGCCAGGCGCGAGTTTTTCGAAATAGCCGGCGATCTGCGCGCGTGAGCGGCGGACGAACTCCTCGAACTGCGCCTGTCCCTTGTCGGTGACTTTTATGACCTGGCTGCGCGCATCGTTCGCATCCGGTGTCGTTTCGACCAGCCCGTCCTCGCGAAAGCGCTTGACGATACGGCTGAGATAGGCGGGGTCGAGATGCAGCTCGCGTGTCAGCGCGGAAGCTGCGACGCCACCGCGGAAGCCGACTTCGAACAGCACGCGCACATCCGTGAGCGTATAGGGGCTGTCGAGATAGGCCTTGTTCAGGACGCCGAGGAAATTCGTATAGAAGCGATTGAAGTTACGGACGGCATCGATGGTCGTGAAATCGGCAGCGGCGGGCATGACATCGTCTCCTCAGGTATGGAGACGATGTTGGTTATTTATTGGACTCAGTCAAGTAAATTGATCGAGGTCAGGCAGCGCAGCTTTTGCTGCTCTTTTCATTCGCAAGCGCGAAGTCGACGGCCGCCTCGGCATGGATCGTCGTCGTGTCGAAGCCTGGCAGGATCAGTGCCTTCGGATCGAGGATGAGGCAGATCTCGGTGCAGCCGAGAATGACGCTGTCGGCACCTTCCGCCTTGGCGCGCTCGATGATGCCGTTCAGCTTCCGGCGCGACTCGTCCTTGATGATGCCAGCGCAGAGTTCGTTGAAGATGATATCATGCGTGACGGTGCGATCCTCGGGACCGGGCACCATGATGGAGACGCCGTTTTCAGCCATACGCTCGGCATAGAAGCCGTGTTCCATCGTGTAGCGTGTGGCGAGCAGCAGCGGCTTGACCCTGCCGGCGGCCTTCAAGGCCGCGGCGGTCTCATCGATGATATGGATGAGCGGAGCTGAAACGCGTGCGGCAACCTGAGGTGCGATCAGGTGCATGGTGTTAGTGCAGATGAGCACGCATTCGGCCCCGGCCTTTTGCAGGCCTTCCGCCGCATCGCCGAGGCGCTCGGCGGCATCGTTCCAGCGCCCGGCCTTCTGTAGCGCGACGATTTCCTCGAAGTTGACGGAGTACATGACCAGCTCCGCAGAGGAGAGGCCGCCGAGGCGCTCGCGGACCATTTCGTTGATCAGGCGATAGTAGACTGCCGAACTCTCGAAACTCATGCCGCCGATCAGGCCAATAGTGCGCATAATGCTGTTCTCCGCTCGTGGATTTTGAATGGAGGAATAGTGCGGCGATTCACCCGCCGCATGTTTGCGTTTTTTGAAGCTTATCAGGATCTCTCTGCAAATGTTTGCGCATTTTTCGATTTATGTGCAAAATATTGGCGTATATATGAGGAGTTGCCGTACATGCTTGATGAACGTGACCGAAAGATTCTCGAATTTCTGCAGGCGGATGCCGGCATCTCCGTCACCGAACTTGCCGATCGCGTTGCCCTGTCGGTGTCGGCCTGCTCGCGCCGCATACAGCGGCTTGAGGAAAGCGGGCATATCGCCCGGCGTATCGTCGTGCTCGATCGCGAGAAGATGGGAGTGCCAACCACGGTCTATGCGATGATCAAGACGGCGCATCACGCCGACGAGTGGATAGAATCCTTCCGCAAAGTCATCGGTGATATCCCCGAGATCGTCGAGGCGCATCGGCTTACCGGGAATTATGATTATATCCTCAAGATCGTCTTGCCGCGCGTCGAGCATTACGATGTCATCTATAAGCAGCTCGTGCGCAAGATCGAGCTCTTCGACGTCTCGGCGTCGATCTCGATGGAGGAACTTAAAAGCGGCGCCTCCGTTCCTGTCGGGTATGCACAATAGGCGCCTTGACCATATCGTAGCCGTGCAGAGGTGCCATGCATAAAAGATGGTTGCTGCATATCCTTCTCAACCCTACGTTTTTGAGCAGAGTTAATCGCGAGGTGTTGCCATGCAGGATCATCATGTCGTCGTGGTCGGAGGCGGCTTTGGCGGGGTACAGCTCGCCAATGATCTGAAGGGTGCTCCCGTCCGCATCACGATGATCGATCGGCGCAATCATCACCTCTTTCAGCCACTCCTCTATCAGGTCGCAACCACTCTGCTTGCGACCTCCGAGATCGCCTGGCCGATCCGCAATTTCTTCCGCGATCGACCTGACGTGACGACCTTGCTCTGCGAGGTTGTCGGCGTCGATAGCGCGGCGCATGAGGTGCTTCTGAAGAACGGTCAGAAGATCCATTACGACACGCTGGTGCTGGCAACCGGCGCTACCCATGCCTATTTCGGCCATGACGAGTGGGAGCCGGTGGCGCCTGGATTGAAGACGTTGGAGGATGCAACCACCATCCGCCGGCGCCTCTTGCTGGCCTTTGAGCAGGCGGAAATGGAAACCGACCCTGCCGTCCGCGAGGCACTGTTGACCTTCGTGATTGTCGGCGCCGGTCCTACCGGGGTTGAACTCGCCGGGATCATCTCGGAACTGGCGAGGACGACATTGCCGAAGGAATTCCGCAATATCGATACCCGCAAGGCGAAGATCCTGCTCGTGGAGGCCGGTCCGCGGGTGCTGCCGGCTTTTGCGCAGGAACTCTCCGACTATGCGCACAAGGAACTCGAGCTGCTGGGCGTCGAGGTCCGTTTCGGCAAACCCGTCACCTCATGCTCGGCAGAAGGCGTGACGATCGGCGACACCTTCGTGCCGTGCCGCACCATCGTCTGGGCGGCTGGCGTCGAGGCGTCGCCGGCGGCGAAATGGCTTGGCATTCCAGCCGATCGTGCCGGCCGCGCCATTGTCGACAAGGATCTGAGGGCGCCGGGCAAGGAGGATATCTTCATCATCGGCGATACCGCAGCCGTCATGCGTGACGATGGCAGCCCCGTGCCGGGGATCGCTCCGGCTGCCAAGCAGCAGGGCGCTTATGTCGCCAAGGTCATCAAGGCAAAGCTTGCGGGCCAACCGGCGCCGGGACCGTTCCACTATCGCCATCAGGGCAGCCTTGCGACGATCGGCAAAAGTGCTGCGATCATCGATTTCGACTGGATCAAGCTGAAGGGATGGCTCGCGTGGTGGGTCTGGGGGCTTGCCCACATCTATTTCCTGATCGGCGTGCGTTGGCGCATCGCCGTCGCCTGGAGCTGGCTTTGGATCTATATCAGCCGGCAGCACAGCGCCCGGCTGATCACGCAGAAGGAAACCATGCGCGAGGAATGAAAAAGGGCAGCCGTAGCGGCTGCCCTTTTTCGTATGAGTTGCTGCGCAACAGCGCTTATGCCAGCGAAGCGATGTCGATGACGAAGCGGTAGCGCACGTCGCTCTTCAGAACGCGCTCATAGGCTTCGTTGATTTCCTGGATGTTGATCTTTTCGATCTCGGCTACGATGTTGTGCTCGCCGCAGAAGTCGAGCATTTCCTGGGTTTCCTTGATCGAGCCGATCATGGAGCCGGAGAGGCTGCGGCGGCCGGGGATCAGCGAGAAGGCATGCACCGGAACCGCATGTTCGGGAACGCCGACCAGCACCATGCTGCCATCATACTTCAGCAGGTTGAGATAGGCGTTCCAGTCGATCGCCGTGCCGACCGTGTTGATGATCAGATCGAAGGTGCCGGCGAGCTTGGTGAAGGTCTCGGCATCGCTGGTGGCGTAGTAGTCCTTCGCGCCCAGCTTGAACCCGTCTTCCTTCTTCGACAGCGTCTGGCTCAGAACCGTGACATCGGCGCCCATGGCATGGGCCAGCTTCACGCCCATGTGGCCGAGGCCGCCCATGCCGACGATCGCGACCTTCTTGCCCGGCCCGGCTTTCCAGTGGCGCAGCGGCGAAAAGAGCGTAATGCCGGCGCAGAGCAGCGGTGCGCCCGAATCGAGCGGGATATTGTCGGGAAAGGAGAGGACATAGCCTTCCTTGACGACGATCGAGTCGGAATAACCGCCGAAGGTCGGCGTCTTGCCGTCGGCTTCGACGTCGTTGTAGGTCTGGACGAGACCGGGCATGTAATGTTCGTAATCCAGGTCACGTGTGGCGCAGGTCGTGCAGGAATCGACGAAGCAGCCGACGCCGACGCGGTCGCCGACCTTGAACTTCGTGACCTCGGAACCTACGGCGGTCACGATGCCGGCGACTTCATGGCCGGGCACCATCGGATACTTCGAGCCGCCCCATTCGTTGCGGGCCTGGTGAATGTCGGAATGGCAGACGCCGCAATATTTGACGGAGATGACGACGTCGTCCGCGTTCGGGTCGCGACGGTCGAAAGTGAATGGTGTGAGCGGCTTGGACGCGTCGGTTGCTGCATAACCCTTTGCGATAGGCATGGGAGATTTCCTTATCTTTTCGGATGGGTTGGGAGTAGAATTTCGATGCCCCACCATGCATCAGGTCCGGGCCACAGCGTTAGAGCGATCCTGCAAGCTTTATGTACGATCCTGCGAATCTAAATAAGCAGCGGGTCTTTCGCGATCGAACGGTGCTACCTAGATAGGCATCGATATCTGCTCGAAAACAGTTGGTTGCGCATGACACTGCCTTTCAATCCCAATCAGGAACTCGCGTCGATCGTTGCACGTTTCGCCACGGAAGACGGCGAACACCGCACACCGATAGACAATCTCAATCTCTATCGGCAGTCGGCTGCGACCGTATGGCAGCATGGGGCCTATCGGCCCTGTTTTGCAATCGTGGTTCAGGGGCGCAAGAACCTGACAATCGGCGCCGAGACCTACAATTACGGTGTCGGCGAGTATATTTTGACCGCGCTCGACCTTCCAGTATCGACGCAGGTCACCAATGTCGGCAGCGATACGCCTTATCTTTGTTTCGGTATGGCGCTCGACAGCGAACGGTTGAAGGAGCTCCTGTCGCGCGTCAGCATTCCGCGTCAGGCGGTGACCGAGCCTGTGCGCGGAATTGCGGTCAATGCCGCCTCGCCGGAACTGCTCGATGCCTCGCTACGGCTGCTCCGATTGCTTGATCGGCCCGAAGATATTCCAGCCATGGCGCCTTTGATCGAGCAGGAAATCCTCTATCGCCTGCTTATCGGTCCGAATGGCCCTCGGCTGCTGCAGATCGCGATGGCGGAGAGCCAGAGTAACCGGGTGGCGCGGGCCGTCGCCTGGCTCCGCGGCAACTATACGCAGCCGCTGCGTATCGAAGAACTCGCCGAGCGCGTCGGCATGAGCGTTTCGTCGCTGCATCACCATTTCAAGACTGTTACGGCACTATCGCCGATGCAATATCAGAAGCAGCTTCGGCTTCATGAGGCGCGCCGGCTGATGATCGTCGAGCAGCTTGATGTGGGATCGGCCGGCCATCGCGTCGGATATCAAAGTCCCTCGCAATTCAGCCGGGAATACAGCCGCCTTTATGGCCTGCCGCCGCTGAAGGATGTCGAGGCGATGCGCAATAGCGTGGTTGCCGCTGAGTAGGTAGTGTTTCCGACCGATCATTTGCGTCGAGCTCTCTTCATCAAATGACCGGCTCGCGGCAGCTGCCAGCGTTTAGCAGCGTGACAAGCACTCTCGTTTTTACCGCAATGCAGCAACGAATTCCGCTTGACGGCTGCGTCGGTGTCCTGCATAAAGCGCCACGAACCGTACCGTACGGTACGCATTTGGGAGTAACCATCGTGCTGAGCGAAGCAGGACAGTCGAGCGAGTTTTCGCCGCGCCAGAACGCCGTTCTGGAACAGGCGTTGCGTCTGCTCGTCGACGGCGGCGAGAAGGCGCTGACGACCTCGGGTGTTGCACGCGCCGCCAATTGCTCCAAGGAAAGTCTTTACAAATGGTTCGGCGACCGCGATGGCCTGCTGTCGGCGATGATCACCTATCAGGCCAGCAAGGTTCGCACCTTCGAGCGCAATGGCGAGCGGCTGAATACGATAAGTCTGCACGATCATCTCGTGATTTTCGCGCGTGATCTTCTGGAGGTTTTGGCCGGCGACGTTTCACTTGCGTTGAACCGTCTGGCAATCGGTCAGTCGAACCGTGACGGCTCCAAGCTCGGCAAGCTCCTGCTGGAGCGCGGCCGCCGGCAGATCGACCGCCGCGCCATCGGTCTCATTGATGCCGGCAAGCGGGCGGGGCTGCTGCGCTTTACCGATGCCGACGAGGCATATCACACGCTTTATGGGCTCATCGTCTCCGACCTGCATGTGCGCATGCTGCTCGGCGAGCCCGGTCTGAAGGATACGAGCCGTCAGGCTGAGAAGGCGGTCAGCGCCTTCCTCAAGCTTTACGGCACGGAAAAGGTATTGGCGGAAGCAGCAGCGACCGTCTGACAATTTAAAATCTGCACCCAGACAAGCAAAGGGAAGGACAAACAATGCGCGTCTATTACGATCGTGATGCCGATCTCAACCTCATCAAGTCGAAGAAAGTCGCCGTCATCGGCTACGGTTCGCAGGGCCGCGCTCACGCGCTGAACCTGAAGGACAGCGGCGCACAGAACCTTGTGATCGCGCTGAAGGCCGGTTCCCCCACGGTCAAGAAGGCCGAAGCCGACGGCTTCAAGGTCATGACCGTCGCCGAAGCTGCTGCCTGGGCCGACCTGATGATGATGGCGACCCCAGACGAACTGCAGGCCGACATCTACAAGGCCGACATCGCTCCGAATATCCGTGACGGTGCTGCGATCGCGTTCGCCCACGGCCTCAACGTTCACTTCGGCCTCATCGAGCCGAAGGCTTCGGTCGACGTCGTCATGATTGCTCCGAAGGGTCCGGGCCACACGGTTCGCGGCGAATACCAGAAGGGCGGCGGCGTTCCCTGCCTCGTTGCCGTTCACCAGAACGCTTCCGGCAACGCGCTTGAACTCGCTCTCTCCTATGCTTGCGGCGTCGGCGGCGGCCGGTCGGGCATCATCGAAACCAACTTCCGCGAAGAGTGCGAAACCGACCTCTTCGGCGAACAGGTCGTTCTCTGCGGCGGTCTGGTCGAGCTCATCCGCGCCGGCTTCGAAACGCTTGTCGAGGCCGGCTACGCTCCGGAAATGGCCTATTTCGAGTGCCTGCACGAAGTGAAGCTGATCGTCGACCTGATCTATGAAGGCGGCATCGCCAACATGAACTACTCGATCTCGAACACGGCAGAATGGGGCGAATACGTCACCGGTCCGCGCATCATCACCGAAGAAACCAAGGCTGAGATGAAGCGCGTCCTCAAGGACATCCAGACCGGCAAGTTCACCTCCGAGTGGATGCAGGAATACCGTTCGGGTGCTGCCCGCTTCAAGGGTATCCGCCGCAACAACGACAGCCACCAGATCGAAGAAGTCGGCGCCAAGCTGCGCGGCATGATGCCCTGGATCGGCAAGAACAAGCTGGTCGACAAGTCGGTCAACTAAGCTTTCGGCGAGAGCAGGATTGGAGGGCCGGGGCGAAAGCTCCGGCCTTTCTATTTTTGAGCTTTGACGTAGAGCCATCTCGTCGGTTCGCCATCAAAGCCGCCACCATCGGCTTCGGTCATGGTGATGCTCTTCCATCCTCTGGCGCTCAGCATAGCCTCAAGCCATACGGCGGAAGGATAGTTGTAATAGCGTCCGAACTTGTCGTGTCCCTCTGCTTCACCCGCCTTGAAGCTGGCGTGGAAGATGCCGCCCGTTTTCAGGGCGCGCAAAATGCGATCGAAGATATCTGGCAGAGCGGATCGCGGAACATGCAGCAGGCTGGCCTCCGCCCATATGCCGTCGAAGATTTCGGTAGCGTCCAAGACTTCGAAACGCATCACTCGAACGGGCCTGCCAAGACGCTTTTCCGCTTCCTTCGCAAGCTCGGCCGAACCGTCCGTCGGCGTAACGTCAAAGCCGCGCGATAGCATGTAGGCGGCATCCTGGCCGCTGCCGCAACCCAGTTCGAGGATGGTTGCGCGGGCGGGCAGGGCGGCCAGAAAGGCATCCAGCCTCTGGCGCGGTAGCCGGCGTTCACGCGCTGCGTAGATGGCGGCGTTGTCGGTATAGAAGGACGCTGTCGGGTCGGTGCTCATGCTGGCTGGCGTTCATTTCTTTGTAAGGCCATCGTCGATGCTAGCAGGAAAGGCAGACAATATCTGTCACCATGACAAACAAAATAGGTCAGTATTGTTGACTTATCTTTTGTTGCGTGATTTTGTGTTGGAAAGACCAAAAATTACGAGGAAGCCCCATGTTGAATTGGGAAAATATCTTTGCGACGCGCTCGAGCCGTATGCGCGCCTCCGAAATTCGTGAGCTGCTGAAGCTGCTGGAGCGGCCGGATATCATCTCTTTCGCCGGCGGCATTCCCGATCCCGCATTGTTTCCGGATGCGGAATTCAAGCAGGCCTATGCCGACATCTTTTCCGGTCCGACTGTCAATGCAGCGCTGCAATATTCGGTCAGCGAAGGCTACAAGCCGCTGCGCGAATGGCTCGTTGGCCAGATGGGCGCGCTCGGCATTCCCTGTGAGCTCGAAAATGTCTTCATCGTTTCCGGTTCGCAGCAGGGGCTCGATTATCTCGGCAAGCTTTTCCTGTCGCGGAAGGACACGGCGCTGGTGACGGCGCCCACCTATCTCGGCGCGCTGCAGGCCTTCAACGCTTATGAGCCGACCTACGATCAGTTGACGCCGAACGGCAACCGCACGCCGGATTCCTACCGCGCCGCGGCTTCGCAGGCGGGGGGCAGGGTGAAGTTCGCCTATCTCTCGGCCGACTTCGCCAACCCGACGGGCGAGACTGTCGATCTGGCCGGCCGCAAGAAACTGCTCGACCTTGCCGAAGAGCTGGATATCGCTGTCATCGAAGACGCTGCCTATCAGTCGCTGCGCTATGACGGTGAGCCGGTTGCGCCGATCCTGGCTCTGGAAATCGCGCGCAAGGGCAGCATCAACGACACGCGCACGATCTATTGCGGCAGCTTCTCCAAGACGCTGGCGCCCGGCCTTCGCGTCGGCTTCGTCGTCGCCAATGCGCCCGTCATCCGCAAGCTGGTGCTGATGAAGCAGGCGGCCGACCTGCATTCCTCGACCATCAACCAGATCGCGATCCATCAGGTCGCCGAGCGCGGTTTCGATGCGCAGGTCGCGAAGGTCCGCAAGACCTATAGCCACCGCCGCGACTGCATGCTGGCGGCGCTTGCGAAATACATGCCTGACGGTACGAGCTGGACGAAGCCGCAGGGCGGCATGTTTGTCTGGATCACCCTGCCGAAGGGAATGGATGGCGCTAAGTTGCTGGCACGGTCGCTGGAAACGGCGAAGGTCGCCTTCGTGCCGGGTCAGGCATTCTTTGCCGACGGCAGCGGTGCGAACACCTTCCGCGTCAGCTTCTCCTGCGCCAATGACGAGATGATCGAAGAGGGCATCTCGCGGCTCGGCAAGTTGATTGCTGATGAGATCGGGGCGATGGCGGCCTAGTTTTTACCTTCTCCCCTGGGGGAGAAGGTGGCCCGAAGGGTCGGATGAGGGGGCCAATTGCTGTGTCCCATTCGTCTTTGTGCTCTCGGTATCCCCCTCATCCGCCTGTCGGCACCTTCTCCCCGAGGGGAGAAGGGGTTTATCACTTTGCCAGATGCGGGCCGATCAGCGCCAGATCGGCCTCGCTCAGCCTGTCGCTGGCCGTATTGCGCTGGTGCCAGTAGGGATACATCAGCGGCTGCAGGCTGACGTCGTCCAGCCGCTTGCGTTCCTCGTCCGTCAGCTTTAGCTCGGCGCTGGCGAGATTGTCCTTGAACTGGGCCTTCGTGCGGCCGCCGATAATGACTGAGGTCACACCCTTGCGGCCGATGAGCCAGGCAAGCGCCACCTGAGCGGCCGAAACGCCGCGACCATCGGCGATTTCCACCAGCGTATCGACGATATTCCACAGGCGGTTTTCATCGCGGATCGGCGGTTGGTCCAGCCGGCGAACTGGCGTGTACCCTCGGGCGTCGCCTGATTGCGGCGATGCTTGCCTGAGAGCAGACCACCGGCAATCGGGCTCCAGACGAGAATGCCGAGGCCCTGGTCGATGCTGATCGGCACCAGTTCGTTCTCCGCGTCGCGCGCTTCGAGCGTGTAATGGATCTGCTGGCTGACGAAGCGTTCGCGCTTGTCGCGCTCGCTGACGCCGAGTGCCTTCATGATGTGCCAGCCGGAAAAATTCGAGCAGCCGATATAGCGGACCTTGCCCTGGCGAACCAGCGTGTCGAGCGCTTCCATCGTTTCTTCCAGCGGCGTCTGCCCGTCCCATTCATGCAGCTGGTAGAGATCGATGACGTCGGTCTTCATGCGCTTCAGGCTTGCCTCGCAGGCCTGGATAAGATGCTGGCGGGATGAGCCGACATCGTTGACGCCCGGCCCCATCGGGAAGCGTGCCTTGGTGGCGATGAGCACGCCGTTCTTGCGCGGGCCGCCGATGATCTCGCCGAGAATCTCCTCCGAGGCGCCTTGCGAGTAGACATCGGCGGTATCGAGCAGGTTGACGCCGGCATCGATGCACATGTCGACGAGCTTCTTGGCCTCCTTGACGCCGAGATCACCAACGGTTTTTGCCCAGCCGACTCCGCCGAAGGTCATGGTGCCCATAGTGATGGTGGAAACTTTGAGGCCGGAGCGGCCAAGCAGGCGATATTCCATAGATCTATCCTCCTCGATCCCGTCTGAAATACGTGCCTCAGAAAATAGTGCCCGATGGCTGGGGTCAAGATTCAATCATCATATGAACGGCAGTCTATTCAAATTCAACTGTCACAATCATGTTAAGCCCTGCGTCTAGACAACCTCCTACAATCTAGCCGAGGACGTTTTCATGAAGACCTTTGTTTCCGCCTTTGCCGGCCTGTTGGCCATTGCTCTTTTCTCCAGCAGCGCCAATGCTGCCGATCTCGTCCTCTACACCAGCCAGCCGAACGCCGATGCGCAGGCAACCGTCGATGGTTTCATGGCCGCCAATCCCGGCATCAAGGTCGATTGGGTTCGTGACGGTACGCCGCAGATTATCGCCAAGCTTCAGGCCGAAATGCAGGCCGGCGCTCCGGTTGCCGATGTCCTGTTGATCGCCGATACGGTAACGCTCGAGCGCTTGAAGGAAGCCGGCAAGCTGCTCGCCTACAAGTCGCCGGAAGCCGCGAATTACGATGCGTCGCTCTATGACGCCGGCGGCTATTACTATTCCACAAAGCTGATCACGACCGGCATCGTCTACAACACTGCTGCCGCCATGAAGCCGGCAAGCTGGCAGGACCTGGTGAAGCCGGAAGCCAAGGGCCTCGTCGCCATGCCGAGCCCGCTTGCTTCGGGTGCTGCTCTCATCCACGCACAGACGCTCGCCGGCGTCGGCAGCCTCGGCTGGGACTACTACAAGCACCTCGCCGACAACGGCGCGATCGCTTCCGGCGGCAATGGCGCCGTGCTGAAGTCGGTTGCTTCCGGCGAGAAGGCCTATGGCATGATTGTCGATTACATGCCGATCCGTGAAAAGGCCAAGGGCGCTCCGCTGGAATTCGTCTTCCCGAAGGAAGGCGTTTCGGCTGTCACCGAGCCGGTCGGCATTCTCGCCGGCACGCAGCACGCCGATGCCGCCAGGAAGTTCGTCGATTACGTCCTTTCCGAAAAGGGCCAGGAAGGCTTCCTGAAGCTTGGCTACATCCCGGCTCGCAACGGCACGCCGCTGCCGGAAGGCTTCCCGGCACGTGACAGCATCAAGGTTTTGCCGTTGAATGCCGCCGATGCTCTCAAGAACACGGATCAGGACCTCAAGACCTTCTCCACCTACTTCAAGTCGAAATAATCCAACCCGGATTTGGAATGTACTCATATGTGCGTCGAGGAAACAGCCAGCCGACCTGGCTGTTTCCTTTTGTTGTTACCGTTGTGCTTTTGCTCAGTGTCCTGCCGCTGGCACGGCTGGCGTTTGCCGGCATCGAGGCGCTGCTTAGGGGCGGCACCTATGAACTCATCACCGATCCCTCGCTCTGGCGCTCGGCCTGGTACACGATCGAAACGGCCGTGCTCGGCACTATCGTTTCGGTGGTCCTTGGTTGCCTCTTCGCATTCCTGCTGACATTGACCGATCTGCCGAGCAGGGGGCTGCTCGGCTTCCTCTTCGTATTGCCGATGATGATTCCGCCGCAGGTAACGGCGCTTGCCTGGGTGCAGATGTCCGGTCCATCGAGCCCCTTGCTGAAAGCGTTGCACATCGCGCCGCCGCTCGGTTCGCCGCAGCCGCTCTATTCTGTTGGCGGCATTGCGCTGCTCTACGGCGTTCAGCATGCGCCGCTCGTCTATCTCGCTCTGCGCGCCGGCCTGATGGCGCTGCCGCGCGATGGCGTCGAGGCCGCAAGGCTTTCGGGCGCGTCCGGCATGCGTGTCTTCCGCGATATCATTCTGCCCTTGTCTCTGCCCGGTGTCATTGCTGGAGCCGCCATCGCCTTCGTTTCCTCCATCGGCAATTTCGGCATTCCGGCGATCCTTGGCATTCCCGCCTCGATCTATACGCTCTCGACCTTGATCTTCACGAAGTTCTCCAATTTCGGGCCGCGCACCTTCGGCGATATCGCCGTCCTCTCGACGATGATCGCCATCATTGCGATTGCCGGGCTTGCCGTGCAGGGCAGGGCCTTGAAGGGGCGTGACTATCGCGTCATCGGTATTTCCGGCGCGACGGCTGCCTTTTCGCTCGGCCGTTGGCGCTATCTGGCGCTGCCGGTGCTCTATGCCATCCTCTTCGTCATGCTCGTTGCTCCCTTTCTGGCGCTGGTCGCAGGTGCGCTTGTGCCGGCCTATGGCGTGCCTCTCACCGTCAAGACGGCATCGCTGAACGCCTTCACTGAAATCCTGTTTCGGCAGAGCATAACACGCACGGCCTTTTCCAATTCGCTATTCCTCGCCGGCGTGACGTCACTCGGTCTCCTGTTGGTGACAGTGCTCGCGGCCTATGCGCTGACGCGGCGCAAAGACATGCTGAGCCGCATCGTCGGCGGCATGATCGAGATTCCCTATGCGCTTCCGGGCATCATCATCGCTGTCTGTTTCATCCTGGTGTTTGCGGCACCCTTGCCGATCCTCAACGTCACGCTTTACGGGACGATCTGGATCATTCTGCTTGCCTATTTCTCCGCCTATTTCGCGGTCAGCCTGAAGCCGGTCATGAGCGCCTTCCTGCAGCTCGATCCGGCACTGGAAGAGGCGGCCCGACTTTCCGGGGCCGGCTTTTTCCGCCGTCTTGCCGACATCATCGTGCCGCTGATCGCGCCGGCGGCGGGCGCATCCGTGATCCTCGTCTTCCTCATCGCCTGCAACGAGCTGACCGTTTCGGCGCTGCTCTGGTCGGCCGGCACGCAGACGCTGGGCGTCGTCATCTACAATCTCGACGATGGCGGGAGCGCCGATCTAGCCTCGGCCATGTCGGTCATCGTCATCGCCATGGTCGTCATCATGATGGCGCTTCTGGAAATCATGGCCAAGCGCCTGCCGAAGGGAGTGGTGCCTTGGCGAAGCTGATCCTCAATCATGTCAGCAAGGATTTCGGCACGGGCGGACGCGCTGCCGTCAATGCCTTGTCGCTCGATGTTCGGGAAGGCGGCTTCCTGGCGCTGCTTGGCCCTTCCGGCTGCGGCAAGACGACTGTGCTTCGAATGATCGCCGGTTTCGAACAGCCGACGGACGGTTCCATCCATCTCGGCGAACGGCTGCTGGCGGATGCGGCGAGCATGCTGCCGCCGGAGCGGCGCAATATGGCGATGGTGTTTCAATCCTACGCGCTCTGGCCGCACATGAACGTCGCTGACAATGTCGGCTATCCGCTCAAGGTGCGTGGCATCTCTGGCGAGCGTTATCGCGAGAAGGTGCGCGAGGCACTGGCGACCGTGCGCCTCGGCGATTATGCGGAACGCCGGCCCGCCGATCTCTCAGGCGGCCAACGGCAGCGCGTAGCGCTTGCCCGCTGCCTGGTGACATCGCCCGATGTCGTGCTGCTGGATGAGCCGCTCGCCAACCTCGACCGTCATCTGAAGAAGGAGATGGAGGAGACCTTTCGCGAATTCCACCAGCGCTCCGGTGCCACCATGATTTATGTCACCCATGACCAGAGCGAAGCGATGGCGCTCGCGACCGACGTTGCCGTCATGTCCGAAGGGCGGCTCCTGCAGGTGGCGCCGCCGGCGGAGATCTATACGCGCCCCGAAGGCAGAATGGTCGGCAGCCTTGTCGGGCAGGGTGCCATCCTGTCGATGGCTTTTCCCGATGGCGGTCCACGCCGTATCGATTGGCCCTTCTTCCGAGGCTTGTGGGAGAATCGGGCAGGCGGCTCGGCCAGAGCGGATATTCTCGCGCGGCCGGAGGACGTGGTTGCCGATGGCGAGGGCATTTCATGCCTTGTCGATTCCATCCTTTATGAGGGTGAGCGCTATGCGCTAAGGCTGTCGATGCCGGATGGACAGGTGCTGCGCGCCTATAGCCGCGAGGCTGTTGCCGTGGGCGATGATTATCGGGTCGCGATCCGCTCCGCCTGGCGGCTTTGATCGGTAGGGGACAAGATGGTTGTTCCATGTCGCCTCCTATGCTTGATTTGCTCGACGTCACGAAGGGGAGTCGCGCATGTCCGATCATAGCTTTCCGATTTTCGATCTCGGCGCTTTCGAAGCAGCCGATCATGACGAGAAGAAGCGGCTCGGTGCGGAGGTGGATCGGATATGCCGCTCGACCGGCTTTCTGGCGATTGCCAACCACGGTGTCGCGGATGCCATGATCGCCGAGGTGTGGAAGAAGACGCAGACTTTTTTCGATCTGCCGTCTGAGGTGAAGCAGAAGGCGAAAACGCTCTATCCCGGCTACCCCTACGGCTATCTCGGGCCGGGCACTGAGGCACTTGCAAAATCGCGCAACGTGGACACGCCGCCGGATCTGAAGGAAAGCTTCAATGGCGGCCCGCTTTCTGCACCCTCAGGCATGACAGATCCTGAAGCACTCGGCTTCTGCTACGCCGCGACCATCTGGCCGGAGGGGCCTGAAGGATTCGCGGAGGCATGGAAGGCCTATTATCGGGCGATGGAAGATCTCGCGGCGCGTATCATGCGTGTCTTCGCAACGGCGCTCGGCCTCGATGAACATTTCTTCGATTCCTATGTCGACGCGCCGATCAGCGCGCTGAGGGCACTGAATTATCCCGAACAGCATGTGCCACCGCAGCCGGGCCAGCTTCGCGCCGGCGCGCATACCGATTACGGCAGCCTGACGATCCTCCTGCCGCAACCCGGCTCGAAAGGGCTGGAGATCATCGCCCCCGATGGCAACTGGACGCCGGTGCCGCCGGTGGAGGGTGCTTTCGTCATCAACATCGGCGACCTGATGGCGCTCTGGACCAACGATCGCTGGGTGTCCACGGTGCATCGTGTCGTCAATCCGCCGCCGGAAGAGGGCGGCATGCAGCGCCGCCAGTCTCTAGCCTTCTTCCACCAGCCGAACTGGTTTGCCGAAATCGCCTGCCTGCCGTCGTGCCTGAAGGAAGGCGAGGAGCCGAAATATGCTCCCGTTCTTTCCGGCCCATATCTGATGGGCAAGTTCAAATCGACTGTTACCGCCAAGGCCGGATGATGCGAGTATAATAAGCCGGCTCATATTCTTCTTAAACTGGAATGCTTCATGTCCCTGCGCCTTGCGACTTTCAATGTCGAAAATCTTCTGACCCGTTTCGATTACACTGGTTTTCGCAATCAGCTGCGCCAGGATCGCGTATTGCAGCTCTTCGATGTCCGTAATGAAGAGATCTATCAGCAGCTGGAAGCGGCACGCGTGATTGCGGCGACCGACGACACCAGGCAGATGACGGCGCTTGCGATTGCGGATGCCGATGCTGACATCATCTGCCTGCAGGAGGTCGACAACATGGCGGCGCTGCAGGCTTTCGAATATGGCTATCTCTACCGCATGGTCGGCAATGGCTATCGGCAGAAATTCCTGATCGAAGGCAATGACAGCCGCGGCATCGATGTCGCCGTGATAATGCGCGAGGAAACGCGCGACGGCCAGCCGATCGTGCTTAACGACATCAAGAGTCACGCCATGGTGACCTACGGCAATTTCGGTCTTTTTAACGACGAGCTTGCGGAGCTCGGCCTTCATTCGGAGGACAAGATCTTCAAGCGCGATTGCCTGGAGCTGCACCTCCATATTGGTGGGGTTCCGTTTTCGCTCTATGTCATCCATCTGAAATCGATGGGACCTGCGCGCGAGGGCGTGGATGGACGTCATGCGACCATGCCGATCCGCCGAGCCGAGACCATGGCGGTTCGCCGCATCATCGAAGATCGCTTCGGGGCTGGCCACACGGCGACGAAGAATTTCGCCATCTGCGGCGACATGAACGACTATCAGGAATGGATCGACGTCATCGGCACACGCCGCAGCGGCTATCGGTTCGAACCACGCGGCGAGGAGAAGGGCAGCGCCCTCGATGTTTTCAGCCATGATGGTTTTGCGGAGAACGTTGTGCGGCGGCGAGAGGAGCTTGACCGCTGGACGCTTTACCACGCCCGAGGGCCGCAGGAGCAGCGGCTTTGCCAGCTTGATTACATCTGGCTCTCTCCGGCGTTGGCACGCGCCAATGCCACGCGCATGCCCGATATCATCCGCTCGGGCCAGCCTTTCCGCACTATTTTCCCACCGGGGCAGGAGGTGGAGCGCTATCCGCGCGTCGGCTGGGACAGGCCGAAAGCCTCAGACCATTGCCCCGTCGTCATGACATTGGATTTGATATGAGCATCTCAGAACAGAACGACATGGCCGGCTGGCCGCCGGAAGGCACCGTATTTCCCGTTTCCGGGATCGATCTTGCCGTGCTGCCAGGCGAGCATCCTTTCCACGTTCAGGAGTCTGCGGCGGCGCAGGAGAACTGGGCAAGGGAAATCGCCGACAATCCGGCCCTCTTTGATGGGCGCATGATCTTCCAGCGTCGTCTTTCGCTTGCCGACGGCCTCGTCAGGGGTGAAGCCTATGTGACGCCTTTCTCGACCTTCCTTTGGTGGCGCAAGCAAAGCGAGCGGCACGGTGGCTTTCATCTTTTCGCATTTCCGGTGGCGGTATCGTCCGATGGTGCGATCATCGCGATCCGCATGGCGCCGCACACTGCCAATCCCGGCCAAATTTATTGCGCGGCTGGATCGATGGACGAAAATGATATTGTCAACGACCACGCCGACGTCGCTGGCAATATGCGACGCGAGGTGCTGGAGGAAACCGGTCTGGATTTGAACAACGCGATCGCCGACCCTGGATACTACGCAACCCATATGAATCGTTCCGTCACGCTCTTTCGGGTTTTCCGCTTTCCGTGGACGGCCGAGGATATGCTTCGGCGCATCGAGGCGCATATACTGGTTTCCGAAGAGGACGAGGTCGATGGCGTGGTCGCTATTCGCTCGGCAGATCCCGCCGCGCATCACTACAGCGTGGCGATGCTGCCGATCCTTGCCTGGTTCTTCGGTGGCGGTAGATAGCTTGGGCTTGCGCTGGAGTCGCTTGCCGTTATGAATAATTAGGTCTGGAAGTATGGATGGAGGCCAGATTGGCGCGCAGCTATAGTGTCTATGATGTGTTCACCGACAACAAGTTGGCGGGCAATCCGCTCGCAATCATCTTCGATGCGGGGGACCTTAGCGATGAGGCAATGCAGGCGATCGCCAGGGAGATGAACCTTTCCGAGACGGTCTTTGTGCTGCCGCCGCAAAATCCTGCCCACACGGCGAGCCTGCGCATATTCACGCCCGGTCGCGAACTGCCTTTTGCAGGGCATCCGACAGTCGGCACGGCGATCGCCTTGGCGGAGAAGGTCCATGCCAATCACGGCGGTGACCTCGATCTCGTTTCCGTTCTCGACGAGCGCGTCGGACCGGTGCGCTGCGCCATCAAGCTACGCCAGAACAAGGCGAGTTTTGCCGAGTTCGATCTACCGAAGAAGTCGCAGGAGATCCCGCTGCCGCTCGACAGGGCCGATATCGCCAATGCACTCAGCCTGAAGATCACCGAGGTTGGCTTCGAGAACCATGTACCCTCCATATGGAGTGCCGGAGTGCCGTTTCTTCTGGTGCCGGTGCACGATGTCGGCGCCGCTGAAAGGCTGGAGTTCGATCTGCAGCTTTGGGAAAAGACGGTGCCCTTCGTCGACGGCGCGCTTGCTTCGGCTTTCATTTATTGCCGCGGCGGCGTCAATCACGTTGCCAAATTCCACGCGCGCATGTTCCCCGTCGGAATGGGTATCGTCGAGGACCCGGCGACGGGTGCTGCAGTGGCGGCGCTGTCCGGTGCGATCAATCAGTTCGATGCTTTGCCGGATGGGCATCATCCTGTCGTCATAGAGCAGGGCATCGAGATGGGGCGGCCATCGCTGATTCATCTTCACCTCGATATCAATGGCGGCATGATCGCCAATGCCCGCATCGGCGGCCAGGCGGTGCGTGTTGCGTCAGGAATTCTTGAGCTTTGATTTCATTGAGTTTTCTGCCGCGCCTGAAATTTTTTTGACAAAAAAACAAAGAAAATTCGCCTAGCCGCTGGACAATCAAACCGATCCTATTTATATGCCCGGTCACGCCGCCAGCAAGCGGTACGGGTGATTAGCTCAGTTGGTAGAGCAGCTGACTCTTAATCAGCGGGTCGTAGGTTCGAGCCCTACATCACCCACCAAAAACTCCTTGAAATCGTTAGTTAATTCGAAACGTCTCGAGGGTTTTCGGCTGCGCGGATTCCAGCAGATTAGAAACGGTTTCCAATTCAAGTTCCGTGCTATTCCGGAATGCAGCGGGCTTGATCTCGCTCCAGCGGCTTTCCATGAGCTTCATCGCATCCGCGCTAAACTCCGTGGTGCGACGTCCCTCCCGTACTTCAGCATAAGACAGGTGTTCGTCCGCGGTTCTTCTCCCGATCGGACAGCAATCGACGTTGTCGGTAGGGTTGTCGCTCTAGTCGGAAAGCCTGCCCAGTAGAAGGCCGGTAAATAAGCCGAGGAGCGCCGTCACGATCAGGACGGAGCTTGTGGCTGTCGGATTTTCCTTTGCGGCCTGCACTACGTTCCGGCCCTCGGCGCGGGCATGATCCGCGATGTTTGCCACTTTTCCCTTTGCTGAAGAAAGGGCCTCGTCGGCGCGGTCCGAGGCGCTATCGATCCGCTTTGCCAAATCGGTGGAGAGCCTATCGATCTGGCTGCGGAGTTCATCGATCTGCGCATTGATGTCCTTGTCCAGCGAGATGTCGGCCATGATGCCCTCCTCCTTGATTGCGGGTAAGTTCCTCCAGGAACGAATGGAGGCTTGCTTTGGTTCCCATCAGGTTGAACGACGTCTTTCGCAGTTGGAGAAGTTTTGAAACGGCCACGAAGCGACCGATATGCCAATGGCTTCAGCGTAGATGCAGGAGAAACGCGGTTGGCGCTGATATCGCCATCGTGAAAAGAAATAGGGAAAGCCCATATTTCAGTCTTCGCATTCGGCGCGTCTTGATGCCGTCCCAGTCATATCCCATAAGTATATCCTGTTTGCTTCGTGCTTTATTGATGCTGGAAATATCCCATGAATTGTTTGCGCGAAGCTTGTGAATTGTTTTCATCAAGGCAATGAATAAATACGTCGGATTATACAATCCTGTGCTGCAATTTTTTATTTGGTTTTTGCAAGTATAACTGAGAAGGCTCATTATTAAACTAGAAGTAGTGAGTTTGGACCCTATCGTAGACTTTGCGCGAGCTGCAATCTCTGATTTGACTGAACATCCAGCCGGGCACTGATCGCGCATCAACCAATCCACATCACCAGATTATGCTGTTGCTGCAAGCGACGCCCGCGCCTGCGCTCGGATAGGCCGGGCCGGCCAACGGAGCTTTCCGGTGATCACTCCGCGTTCAAATAACGTCAGACATGTCCGGCCGATGGCAATGGCCATCGCTTTCGGCCATGTGCGTTCAAGGCTTCCTATATCCACCTTCCATGACGCTAAATACAAAGATAGCGGCCAGAATCACGATCAGCGTATAATCGAAGGCGGAGAGCAGTCGAAGCAGTTCCATGATGTTTCTCCTCCCACAGAGAACACGAACCAGAACAACCGCTAGTATGTTCCTCCCGCGGGCGCATGCCAAGTTTTTTGCATCCTGCGGTGCAAAAACAATGTTGTGCGAGGCACAATAACCAGTTGTTTCTAAAGACATATCAGCACTCTATTAGCTGCTACTGGTTGCGGCGAGGGCGAGCGCGCGCTGCAATCGTATTGTCAACAAATTTTATAGAGTATAGCATCGGCACAGTGATAAGTCCGATTGCCCAACGCTTGCAGAAATCACGTGGTGCGATCGATTTGGAGGGAGTTGGCTATTGACCCTTGGCTCTGACCATCAGCCGCGTGACCTGCCTGTTGTCGTTATCGTTGGCGGTGGCGTTTCCGGAACCGGGGTTGCCTTTCATCTGCTGCAGCGACAGTTGCTGCGGGCTGGGCAGGTTTTCATATTCGAGCCGCGGGAGCGTTTGGGGGCAGGGCTCGCCTACGACACGCAGGATGTCGCCCATCGCATCAACGTGCCTGCGGCGAGGATGAGCCTGCTGCCCGATGACATCGAACATTTTCAGCGCTGGTTGCTGGAAAATAATGCGCTTGCCGATGATGATGCGGCGATTGCCGTCGATGGCAGTCTTTTTCCGCGACGCTCCGTTTTCGGGAGCTATATCAACAGCATGATCCGTCCCTTCGCCGAGAACGGGCGGCTGCGCCACGTCAGGCAAAGCGTCGAGCGGATCCAGAGGACGGGCGGCCGCTGGGCGGTGACCGGTGCTGGCGGAGAGCGCGTTGATGCCGATATTCTCGTCATCGCGACAAGCCATCCGTCGCCTTTGCCGCCGCAGGTGTTGCGGGATGCGCTTGCCGATCACCCACGCTTTGTTGCCGACCCAACGCGTCCTGATGCGCTTTCGGTCGTCGGCGCCGGAGATCGCGTCCTTGTGGTCGGCAACGGCCTGACCTCGGCCGACGTCATCGCCTCGCTCGAACTTAGGGGACATAAGGGGCCGGTCACCGCGATATCCCGACGCGGTCTGCGCTCGCGCGGCCATGCCGCGGTCAAGCAGGAGCTATTCGGCGATTTTACTGATCAGCCCTCGAAAACCGCGGTTGATCTGCTGAAACGCGTGCGAGCGGCTATCCGCAGGGCGGAAGGTGATGGACGCAGCTGGCATGCGGTCATCGATCAGGTAAGGACGCAGGGGCGGCAAATCTGGGAGGCGCTTCCGATCGAGGAGCGACGCCGGCTGGTTCGGCATTTGCGGCCGTTTTGGGATGTCCATCGTTTCCGTGTTGCGCCGCAGGTGGAAGCTGTCAGCGAACGGGCGCTTGCAAGCGGCAGGCTTGAGGTGCTGGCGGCTTCGGTTGCGGAGGTTGGCGTTACCGATGATGTCATCGATTGCCGGTTGCGATTGAGCCGTTCCGACCGTTTCGTGAGAAGGCAATTCGATGCGGTCGTCGTCACCACGGGTCCCGGACACCGAGGCATTCTGCAATCCCAAGCCTGGATCGATGAGTTGTCGAAAGCCGGATATCTCACATTGGATCCCGCCCGCTTGGGATTTTCCTGCGATACGCAATCACGCGCCTTGGCGGCCGACGGTACGGTGACACCATCTCTGTTTATCTCCGGACCGCTTGCACGCGGAACCTTCGGCGAATTGATGGGATTGCCCGAGGTGGTCGAGCACGCCGTTCTCGTGGCCGACCAGGTGGCCGGCGCGATCGCCGATTACACGACGCGTGGGCAAGGAAAGGCATATTTGGACAGTAGTGCCGCCTAAAATCCAAGAAAAGCCGCAAATTCGTTGCTCAGACGATACATTTGCCTAAATTTACTCATATAAACTATACAATTTGTGAGTTACTATCTTGTTCCCACGAGATTGCGGGGTTACTTCCGCAGTCCCATGCTGACAGGATCGGCCCGTTGAGTCTCTTTCGAGCCATGCCGGGTTTTCAACAACTGACTTTGCAGTAAAGCGGACGGCGATGCTTACGAAAAAAGGAAAGTACGGATTGAAGGCGCTGGTGGATCTCGCACGCCTCGGCCCGGGTGAAACCGCGTTCATCAACGATATCGCGTTACGCAACAATATTCCGAAGAAGTTTCTCGATACCATCCTGCTCGAATTGCGAAACGCCGGCGTGTTGCGTTCGAAGAAGGGGCCAGGCGGCGGTTATTCGCTGTCGCGTCCCGCCTCGGAAATCCGCATCGGCCACGTCATCCGTACCCTGGACGGGCCGCTGGCTCCTATCCGCTGCGCCAGCCGCACGGCCTATGAAGCCTGCGACGACTGTTCCGATCCGGAGCGTTGTCAGGTACGGCGCTCGATGACGGAGGTGCGTGACGCGATTGCCGAGATTCTCGACAACATGTCGCTGGAACAATTCGTCGCCGGCGGCGCGGATTTCGACGTCCCGGAACGGGAAGATCGACGCGCTTCTCATACCGCCTGATTTTCGACGTACCTTTGCTTATCAAGGCAACCAACTCTTCAATGGCTTCACGCCGTTGAGATGGTAGTTGCCGACGATGTGGTATTTCTGGCGGGCCGGTTCATGCAGCGTATGGATGCGGGCGTTGCGCCAATGGCGGTCGAGGTTCAGGCCGATGCCCGCCGACGCCGTGCCGGCAAGCTCGAACAGTGTGTCGGCTGCCTCCATCGCAATATCAGCCGTCATCGTCTGGGCTGCCGCAACGGAGAGCGCCGCATCGATGACGTGGTCTTCCGTGAGATTGATCTGCGCCGCGTCGATCTTGCCGCCGGCTCGTTCCATCGTTGCCGTTGCCGCTTCGATTCGGACGGCAATTTCTCCGATTCTCGTTACGATCAGCGGATCATTGACGACTTGCTCATCCCCATCGCTTTCCCTCGGGTGAGAACGCGCCCACACGAACTCCATAGTCGCTGCCAGTGCGGATCTGGCGATACCGAGATTGATTCCAGCGTGCGTGAGTTGGTTCACGCAATCGATCACCGTCGGCTCCGCCAACTTTTCTCGGTCTACGAGCAGGGTGTCGGCATCGAGATAGACATTATGCAATATGACCGTGCCGTTTCCGGAGGTGCGTTGACCAAAGCCGTCCCAATCGTCAATGATTTGGATGCCTTCCGCATTTCTGGGCACGACAGCGGCTATCGATCCCTGGCGTTTATCCGCCGCGAACAGGGCGATCCAATCTGAAAAGAGAATGCTGGCGGACGGCCGGCTTCGTCCGTTGAGGCGGAGGCCAGGCCCATCTGATGTCAGATGCCAGGAATGCTCGTCGGCGCCGCTTGCACCCGCCTCGGAAAAGATGCTCGCGAAACGATCGCCGGTAATGGCGCGATCGAAAAGGGATGCCCTTTGGTCCTCACCGCCGCCAATTCTGACCGCTTCCAGCACGTGAAAATGCGTCTGCAATATCTGCGCGATGGACGGATCGGCCTCCGCAAGGATAGCGATGACTTCGGCGAGAACGCTGTTCGAAATGTCGATGCCGCCATTTTCGGAAGGAACGGAAATTCCAAGCAGCCCCGATTGGGATAGAGCCTCGGCCTCGTCATAGGGCAGGATGCGGTTGATATCGCGGTCGCTCGCCTGCTGTGCAAAGGCCGCCGCAAACGAGCGCGCAATATCGAGCGCCTCTTCTTCGCTTTGAACGCGATGGGCGGGCGGCCTGACGCGTTCATACAATTGGGAAACAGTCCCCATTTGTCACTCCTCGACCAGCGCCGGCTCGGCTCCTCAGGGCGTGGCAAATCAGCGAGATGCTGGTTTCGCACCCTTCTGTATAATAGGCGCCGACTGAAAAATTGTAAGCGCTCGACCCGATGTCAGTAGGTCGAATAGCGAACTCGATGCCTTCCAATGCCATTCCCTCCACAGCGAAAGCGGTTTCGAAATCTGATCATAGCGCCCGGAATTGCTTTCCTTTTCCCAGTTCAATCGAAGGCGCGGCACGAAGAAAGCAACCGACCGCTGGATGTTTTTCAAGCCGCATTATCGCCGATCCGATTCCGCCCGCAGAAGAAAGCGCTTGCTAGAGGCGCATTTTCGCGCTTTCATATACGACTAAATAAGTAGACAATGACAATAATCATGCCGCCTCATCGCTTCAAGAAGCAATGGCGGACGATTGCAGGCATCGGATATTGCACCGAGTTGGACCTGCCTGTCGCACCTTTCTTTCGTTGGAGAAGAATGGTGGAATTTTGAGACCCGAAGCGGCTCTTATGCGTTTTGTCAGCCGCCGTTCTTCGGTTGTCGAGCGTCAGATCAGAGTTTGAATTTCGGGCAGTTAAGTGACAAGCCCAAGAAAGGCATGATCGACCACCTCTCGCCCCAGGAGTTGATATGACGGTTCAGGGATTCTTTTCCGCCAGGACAAATGCGGCGGCGTCGGCTTATGTGATGCCGCGGATTGCCGTGATCGGACGTGGTTTTTCCGGTATGATGATGGCAATCGCCCTGCTGAAGACAGTGCGCTTTCCCTTCCATCTGCAGCTCTTCGATCCCAATTCCAGCGTCAGCGGTGGTCAGGCGCTCGCCTCGGGACACAGCAGCGAAATCCTCAACAGTCGCGTACGCGATCTTTCGGTCTCTGCCGGCGATCCCGACGATTTCAATCAATGGCTCTCCAGCAATGCGCCTTTCCGTAGCGCCGTCCCCGCCGCCATACCGGGTTTCCTGCAGATCTTCGTGCCGAAGAGCATTTTCAGCGACTACGTCTACCAGCGCTTTTCGGAAGCCTTCTCATCACGGCGCGATGTGGCAGTGCAGGTCCGCAGCGAGACGGTCTTCGGTCTCAGGCGTGTTCGCGGCGGCCGTTTCGTGGTGGAGAGCGACGGGGCCGGCAATGCGCCATTTGATATGGTGGTGCTGGCAACGGGCTACGGCATTGCCGATTGGGAGGCGCAGGCCAGCGATCTCGTGACGGTCCCGACCACCGTTCGTGCGCGACGCCTTGTGTCGCGACCGCACACGATCCTGCTGGGAAGCGGCCTGCGCGTGGTCGATCGGCTGCTGCAGATGCGCGAAAACGGCTATACGGGGCAGATCACCATCGTTTCGCGGCGGGGCTTCCTGCCGCAGAGCCATACGCGCAACAACGCCGACCCGGTTTTCCCTGCAGATGAGATGCCAGATAAACTCAGCGAAATTGTTCGCTTCATTCGCCGCGCTTGCGAGGAGGCGGAGGCGAACGGGCAGAGCTGGCAGTCCGTCATGAATGGATTGCGCAAGCATGCCCGATCGCTGTGGCGATCCTTGCCGGCCGGTCAGAAGCAGCAGTTCAACCGTCATCTGCGGGCGCTCTATGATAGCCATCGCAATCGGTTGCCCGAAGCCCTGCATGTTCGCCTCAATCAGGAGATGGCTGAGGGTAACACGTTGTTGCGGCGCGGTCACTTCATCCGGCGGACGCCTACAGGGCTGGTTTTGAGGCCCGCGGGACGGCAGGAGACCGAGCAGCTCTATGCCGATGACGTGATCGATTGTCGATGCCAGGCGCCCGATCTGAATGCGCCGTTGCTCCGCAGCCTTATCGACGCCGGCCTTGCGGTGCCGGACGAGCTCGGCCTTGGTCTCGCGGTCGATGCAGCGGGTGCGCTCGAGGTTAATGGGCGTTCGACGGAGGGGCTCTTTGCCATCGGCCCCCTGGGGCTTGGAAGTCTCCCGGACATCGATCTCGTGCCTGAGATCGTGACGCAGGCCTATGCGGCCGCCGAAAGCGTGGCGGAACGTTTTCATCCGCAATGCAAGGCGGTCTGACCACTCAGCAGCGTCTCCATTTGCAAGCAAGGTGGCGATCGTTTGGTTCTTTAAGCGTACCGCGTCGCGGCAGAATAGCGGCTTGCTGCGGGCGCCGATCATGGCGCCACCTTCATCCTGATTGCCCAGCGCGTATAATCTATCATTGCCAAGGTGGTTCTCTGGCCTATTTCTGGATGGGCGCTGGTCCGTGCGATAGGTTATGTCCAGTATGAGGCGGCGTTGCCAAGTTTTGAGCGAGGTTCTGGACAGGATAAGGGCGTGAAATGCCTTCGTGTCGCCTTTCTTTGTCTTACAAGGCGTACGCGTAAAGACTATGGAATTCGCAATCATATTATAGGACGAGTCGGATCTCTGTTTTTGCGGAGATTTCGGTCATCCATTGGCTGCGACTTCATGTGCAACGAGGAGCTCTGCTTGCGCCCGCTGAAATCTCGTCTTTTTCTATTGCCTTTTTTGCTGCTGGGATTGGCTATGTTTGCCATCGTCGGTCCGCTGCTGGTGGGCGAGAATGCCTTTGCGCAGGATCAGCAGCCGGCCCAGACATCGCAGCAAACGGATCAACCGCCCGGGCAGCTCGCCAATGCGCTGCTGGACACGGCCGTCACCGAACTCGGCAAGGCAAAGAAGACCTACGCATCGCTTCAGGAGGCGGCGAAGCAGGCAACAGCTGATGATGAGACGCTCGTAGCGCTCTCCGGCCAAGTTGACGAACTCAATCGCACCACTGCTGCTATTTCCGCGCGCCTAAAACCCCGTACCGCCGAGATCGATGCACGCCTGACGCAACTCGGTGCTGCCCCGAAGGAAGGCCAGCCGCCAGAGGCTCCGATCGTGACACAGGAGCGCGACCGGCTCAATGCCGAACGCTCGCAGATCAGTGCCGTGATCCTCGATGCAGACAATCTGACCGCAGAAAGCAATCGGCTTTCGATGCAATTCATGGAGATGCGCCGAAAGTTGTTTGCCGAGACGCTATTCAAGCGGACGGAGGTTTCCACCACGACATTCGACGATGCAGGCGCGGCTTTGGTCGAGGAGGGCGTCAAGTTTAGTGCCGCGGTGACGAGCTGGATCGCCTTCGTGTTCAAGGCAAAGCTTGCCTCGCTTCTGGCTGCCGTCTGCCTGTCGATCGGCGCTGCGCTGATATTTCTTTTTGGGGGTTATCGGCTGTTCCGCCGCTACTACGTGCAGGACGAGGCTATCGAGAATCCGCCCTATATCAGCCGACTGTCCGTCGCCTTCTGGTCGACCCTGATCCGCACGCTGTCGCTGGCAGCTTTTCTCGTCACGTCCTTCTTCTTCCTCTCGAATTTTAATGTGCTGCGGCCCGACATCGCGCCGATACTGGCTGCGGTCTTCGGCTTTATCGGCCTCGTCTATTTTGTCGGTCGCCTCAGCAATGCCGTCTTCGCGCCATTCCGGCCGCATTGGCGCTTGGTCAAGCTGTCGAACAAGGGAGCGCATTCGCTCACCTGGTGCCTTCAGGCAATGGCCGTTGTCAACGGGCTGGATTATGTCTTCGACCGCATCAGCGAGTCCATGGGATCACCGGTCGTCGTTACCGTGGCGAAAAGCTTCCTGGCGGCACTTTTGATCGGCCTCATCCTGATTGCGGCATCCTTCGGCTCGCCGATGCTGGCCAAGAATGGCGATCCGGATGCGCCTGGCCGCCATTGGCCGCATGGCATGGCCATCATTCTTCGCGCTCTCGGCATATTGGTGATCTTCACCTCGTTCATCGGCTATGTAGGGCTTGCCCGCTTCATGGCAACGCAGATGATCGTGACGAGTGCTGTCATTGCAACCATGTATCTCGGTTTTCAGCTCGGCAAGGCCGTATCCAAGCAGGGCGTTTTTGCCGAAACCATTATCGGCCGCTTTCTGGAAAACCGCCTGAAGCTGCGTGAGGTGGCGCTTGATCAGGCAGGTCTCGCAGCCGGACTTGCGACCTACGCAGTCGCGCTGCTGACGGGCATTCCCCTGATTCTGCTCTCCTGGGGTTTCCACATTCAGGATCTGGAAGCCTTCGCCTACAGGCTCTTTACCGAGATCAAGATCGGTAACATGTCGATCTCGCTGCTCGGCATCTTTGTCGGTATCCTGCTGTTTGCGGGCGGCTATCTGGTGACGCGCTGGTTCCAGCGGTGGCTCGACAGCAATGTCATGGCGCGCGGGCAGGTGGATCTGGGTGTCCGCAATTCGGTGAGAACCGGCATCGGCTATCTGGGCATAGCATTGGCGGCGATCTTTGCCATTTCCGCTGCCGGCATCGATTTGTCCAGCCTGGCGCTCGTCGCCAGTGCCCTCTCGGTCGGTATCGGTTTCGGTCTGCAGAATATCGTGTCGAACTTCGTGTCGGGCCTGATCCTGCTGGTCGAGCGACCGTTCAAGGTTGGCGACTGGATCGTTTCGGGTACATCGGAAGGCATTGTCAAGCGCATCTCGGTGCGTGCGACCGAGATCGAGACCTTCCGCAAGCAGTCTATCATCGTGCCAAACTCCGAGCTCATCAACGCGTCCCTCGGCAACTGGACGCATCGCAACAGGCTTGGCCGCTCCGAAATCCCCGTATCCGTCAGCTATGATGCCGATCCGCGCAAGGTGATGGATATCCTGCTGGAGTTGGTACGCTCGATCCCGAAGGTGCTCAGGAATCCGGAGCCGCATGTGGAGTTCCTGCGTTTCGGGCCGTCATCGCTCGATTTCGAGATGCGCTTCTATCTGTCCGATCTCTCCGACGGCATGGAGATCCGCAACAATCTACGCATCGAAATCCTCAAGCGCTTCAACGAGGAGGGGATTTCAATTCCCTATCCACATCAGGAACTGCATATCGTTCGCGACGGTAGGAGAGGCAGGCAGCTGGATGCTACAGCCGAAGCACTGACGGATGCTGCCGACGGGCCCGAGGCCGGAGATGCCATTCAGGAGGGCTCTGCTTCGTCCCGCGAAGATAAAGTGCCGGAGGCAAAAGGGGCGAGCCGGCGTCGTGGCCGGACCGCAGCGGAGTAAGTTGCACGCAGGTAAACCGCCGCCTGTGTGCTCCGTCTGAAGCTTTAAGCCCGACTTCTCGACATGGACAATGCGCTGCAAGAAAGGCCCGCGCCTCGAACCGCGTCGGCCGACCGGCATAATTTTCTTCACTTCCGGGAAACCAATCGACTTAACAAATCCGCAAAAGCTTTGTCTTAAAACAGTACAGAGGGGATCATTTTCAAAAACAGGTTTTCATTATGCCATTTCTGGGTGTTTCGGGGATGCAATATTCCGGCGCGTCTCTTGCCGGCTCGCGCATTCTTCTTGTCGAGGATTCCAATCTCTTTACATCGATGGTCAGGGCGAAGCTGAAGGAGCTTCTGGACATCGACGTCGAGATTTGCCGCAATTTCGAAGAACTGCAGCTTGCCTACGACAAGTCGTCGGAGCCGATCAAGCTGGCGATCTCAAATATGAACCTGCCGGGTGCCGAGAAGGGAGAGGCCTTGGCTTATCTTCTCGATCTCAGCATTCCAACGATTGCCTTCACGGGCACTTTTCTCGAAGGCACGCGCGACGAGCTGATCGCCAAGGATGTGGTGGATTACATTCTCAAGGACAATATCTTTGCGGTGGATATGCTGGCGGAATCGATCTGCCGCTTTCTGACCAACCACCGTCACCACGTTCTCATCGTCGACGACAGCGCAACGGCCCGCGCTTTGCTGTCCAGCCGCCTAAAACGCTACAATTTCCGCGTCAGCGTTGCGGAGAATGGCGCAAAAGCGCTCGAAATCCTGAGGTCCAGCTCAGATATCGGCCTTATGGTCACGGACTACAATATGCCCGACATGGACGGATTCGAGCTGACGCGGCGCATCCGCGCGACCACCGGCTCCCATGAGCTGCGCATTATCGGTGTCTCGTCATCCAGCAACCGGCTGCTTTCTGCCCGTTTCCTCAAAGCGGGCGGCAATGATTTCATCCTGCGGCCATTCATCGACGAGGAATTCTACTGCCGCGTGAATCAGAATCTCGATACGCTGTTGCAGATTCAGTCGGCTCAGCCGCCCGCTAGGGAGGTGCAGGCCCGATGAAATCGGCTTGAGCAATCCAGGAAAAGTGAGGAAAAATCACTTTTATGTAAATCTCCGCAATCGGCGGTTCCAATTTTTTCACGAATCCCGTTCAGGATACGGGCAAGACGGTTTAGCAGACCTGCAATTGACTGATATTCATACACCTGATGGTGTGGGAGGAATTGAAGGGAAATGGTACTGCATGCGGGAAACCTCAGCGGTGGCATCGGTCACCGCGACGGCAGCCAGAAAATACTTCTGGTTGAGGATTCGCGCATGTTTTCGGCGGTGCTATCGCATCGGTTCGAAACCGAACTCGGTCTTGCGGTAACCCATTGCTCTTCATTGAAAGTGCTGAACGAGGTGCTGGCAGGAGCGGATCGCAGCTTCACGATGGCGGTGATCGACCTTAACCTCCCCGACGCTGCCCATGGAGAAGCCCTGGATGTTGCCGTCGCCCATGACATTCCCACCATCGTTTTTACGGCATCTTTCGACTTAGCGACGCGCAATCGCATCATGGAGCGCAATGTCGTCGACTATGTGCTCAAGGATGGCGAGTTCGCCCTCGACAATCTTGTCTCCTCCGTCCGGCGCGCCATTGCCAATCGGTCTGTTCGCGTGATGGTCGTCGATGATGTGCCTTCGGCGCGGAAAATGCTGACGGACTTGCTGCACGCCCAGCAATTCAAGGTCGCTGAAGCCGGCACGGGTGTCGAGGCCCTGGCAATGCTCGAAACATTCGATGACATCGAAATCGTCGTTACCGACTACAATATGCCTGACATGAACGGGCATGAACTGACCCGCCGAATCCGCCACCGTTATGGCTCGGATCGGATGCGGATCATCGGCATTTCGTCTTCGAACGATCGTTTGCTGTCGGCGACATTCCTGAAGGCGGGTGCCAGCGATTTCATCTATCGGCCCTTCGTTCAGGAAGAGCTGCAATGCCGCATCGCATTGAATGTGGAGACGCTGTCGCAGCTGAAGCAATTGCGGGCGGCAGCGGCGAGCGACTATCTGACCGGGCTCTATAACAGGCGCTATTTCTATGATCATGGCCCGCGTCTGGTCAATGAATGCCTGCGTCGCCAGCGTCCGAGTTCCGTTGCCATTCTCGATATCGATCATTTCAAGCATCTGAACGATACTTATGGGCACGAGATCGGAGACCAAGTGCTGAAGGCCGTTGCCGGCAGGCTTCACACGCTTCTGGAAGGCACGGATAATCTGCTCTCCCGCCTTGGGGGCGAAGAGTTTGCCATTCTTTTTGCGGAAATGAATTCGCGTGCGGCAACCGAGTTGTGCGATGAGGTCCGCCTCAGCCTTGCGAGCTTGAAGGTTCATGCTGACGACGAAGAGCTTTCGGTGACTGTTTCCATCGGGGTCGCGGAAATTGCCGGCTACGAGTCCTTCGACAACTATCTCAATGCTGCCGACCAGTTTCTCTACATGGCGAAGCACAATGGCCGAAACCAGGTCTATTCCGATTTCAAGATGGCCCAACAGGCGGCCCAGTAAGCCGCCTGCAATAATCCGTTTGCCTTGATTTCCATCGCTCTCAGACGACGATGCCGGTGCGGTTGGTCGACATGGTCAGCTTGCGCTCTGCGCGCTCTTGCTGCGGCGAGCGATTATAGAGTTCGCGATAACACTTGGAGAAGTGCGAGGCCGATACGAAGCCGCATGCGACCGCCACTTCAACGACCGGCATGGAGGACTGCACCAGTAGATGCCGGGCGCGATCCAGACGAATTTCAAGATAGTAACGAGCCGGCGAGCGGCCCATTTCCTGCCGGAACAGGCGCTCGATCTGCCGACGCGACAGGCCCGCATCATCGGCGATTTCCAGCAGCGACAGCGGCTCGGCGAGGTTGCTTTCCATCAGCTCGATAATCGACAGCACCTTGGAATTCTGCACGCCGAGACGCGCGCGCAGCGGTAGGCGCTGGCGGTCATGCGGGCTGCGGACACGATCGGTCAGCTGCTGTTCGCAGACGCGGTTGACGAGGTTCTCGCCAAAGTCCTGACCGATGAGATTGAGCATCATGTCGAGCGAGGCGGTGCCCCCCGCGCATGTATAGAGGTTGCTGTCGACCTCGTAGAGATCGGCATAGACTTCCGCCTGCGGGAAGGTTTCCGAAAAGCCCGGCAGGTTCTCCCAGTGGATCGCACAGCGCTTGCCGTTCAGCAATCCTGCCTGGGCAAGCACATGCGCGCCCGTACAGAGGCTGCCGACGGCGACGCCGCGATTGTATGTCTCACGCAGCCAGGCATTGACCGACTTGTTGTGGAATTCTTCGACATAGATGCCGGAACAGACCAGCACCATGTTCGGGCGGTTCTCGCCGCCCAGATAGCGGCGCTCGTCGGTAAGGGAAGAATTGACCTCCAGCCCGATGCCGCTGGAGGAATAGACTTTCTGACCGTCCGTCGAGGCGAGCCGCCACGTGTAGGCGGGGTAGCCCAGCATGCGATTGGCAATCCGCAGCGTCTCGATCGCGGCGGAAAACGGCAGCATGGTGAAATGCGGAACAAGGAAGAAAACCAGGGAGCGCGTCTTGATCGGGGTCTTGCTCATGTCGTGAAAATCCATGTTCCAGGGCCGTTACGTATTCCTTGCGTCAAATACGCCGGCCCGATGGTCTATAAGCGACATTGGCATGGATAATCGCGGCCGCAAAGGGATATTTGCGTCTACTTTGAAAAATTGGGCTATGAAGGAGAGAAGCAAAGGGGAAGCGAGCAATATGCTCAAGCGACGAAATATATTTGTGGGTAATTCTCAGGATTAAAATGCGATTCGCATCTTGATGCGTAAATGTTCAAAAGGCGACGCTCGCTTGGGTTGAGCGCCGCCTTCAGCCGTTGTTCTTGCTGATTATCATCGGGTAGCCTTCGGCTTCTTGATTTCGTTTGCGGCCGGCCAGCCCAAGTCCTTGCGCATGTCATCGGACAGAGATTCAAGCTCGCGAAGGGAGCGCCACTGCTGCCAGCGCTTAGCGAGGCGAGAAAAGAAGGGCATGTAACTTCCGCCTGACGGAAACGGGTTCCGCGTGCCGGTCTGTCTATAGCTGATGGTCGTCATTTTCAGGGTCCTTTCAGTGTCAACCGCTCAAAATGTCACGGGTTTAATATGGGCCTGCCAGATCTATCAATCAAACGAATAGATCTTATAGCTGCCATTAGTATTATTGAACGAACGCAATTTGCCGGGTTTCCGCTCCAGCGCCGACAATGTGCGATCCGGCGGGAGGCCGCGTGCATTGACGTCATCGATCAGATGAGCGGGAAAGCGGGTGGCAATCTCGTCGAGCGTATGCTGCGCCATCCGCTGAATTTTGCGGAGGCGTAAAAGAGAGAAAAGCCGTGAGGCTTCGTCCGATACCATGCCAGCCATGATTTTACTCCTTTGAGGCTGCGATGAATTTCCATTACGTCTAATATGGTGCTTCGTTGACATTCAGACAAATGAAATGATATGGTGCTTAGGATCAGAAAAATTGAAAGGTAGTCGATATGACCGTACCGTTCCGCCGGCCCATACCGTTGCTTGACAATGAAGTTCTGCGTACCTTTGTGGCGATTGCCGAAACGGGGAATTTCTCAACCGCGGCCGATGCGGTCTTTCGTACGCCGTCAGCTGTTTCCATGCAGATCAAAAAGCTGGAAGAGCAGCTCGGCGTTACGTTGTTTCTCCGCGATGCGCGCTCGGTGAGCCTGACGCAGCACGGGGAGATGCTGCTTTCCTATGCGCGCAATATTCTGGCGCTCTCCAATGAGGCGGTGTCACGCTTCATCATGCCAGAACTCAGCGGCGTCGTGCGGCTTGGCGCGCCTGACGATATCGGCGAACGTTTGCTGCCGACCATCCTCAAGAGCTTTTCTGAGACATATCCCGGCATCATGGTCGATGTCGTCGTCGATATGAGCATCCAGCTCAAGAAGCGCATCGAGGAACAGCGGCTGGACCTCGCGCTGATCAATTGCGCGACGCGTCCTTTCCCGACCGAGGGTGAGGTCATCTACACTGAGCGTCTCGTCTGGGCCGGTGCCAAGTGCGGCACCGCCTATCGCCGCGATCCGCTGCCGATCTCGATCTGGGAAGAGGGCTGCATCTGGCGGTCTGAAGCCATGGCGCAGCTGGAGCGGCAGAAGCGCGCCTATCGCGTTTCCTATCTCAGCGCCCATACGATGGCGCAGCGCGCCGCGATCGTCTCCGATCTTGCCGTCGCGCCATTCCCGCGCTCCTACATCACCGATGACATGGAAATTCTCGGACCGAACGAGGGGCTGCCGGAACTGACGTCCTTCGACATTCGTCTGCTGACGGCATCGCAGATGACCGGACCGATGAAAGCGGTGGCAGACAGCATTCGCCAGGCCTTCGTCGAGATCGGGCGCAAAATGGCCGCGTGAACGCGGCCAACCTTCTCTTGGACAAATTGCTTTCTTACTCGCGGCTGCGGCGACGCCTGCGGCCGCTGCCTTCTCCGCCATCGTCGGAGATCTGCTTGCGCTCGGGCAAAGTCACTACCTTCGAGAGCTCCGGGAAGGCGTCCACTTTGTTCGGCAGCGCCATGGCGTAGACGAAATGCTCCTGAAACTTTGATTCAAGAGCCGTTTCTATCTTCTCGATTTTCCTGACGGTTTCCTCGATCTCGCGACGATGCCCGCGGTTGAGCAGCGCCATGCGCGCACCGGTGCCGGCGGCATTGCCGACCGCTTTTACCTTGTCGAGTTCGCAATCGGGAATGAGCCCCAGCACCATCGCATATTTGGGATCGATGAAGGTGCCGAAGGCGCCGGCGAGGCCGATGCGGTCGACATGATCGATGCTCTGCTTGTCCATCAACAGCTTGACGCCGGCATAAAGCGCTGCCTTGGCAAGCTGGATGGCGCGGATATCGTTCTGGGTGACCGTGATGCGCGGTTCGCCGTCGCGCAGAAGATAGGAGAAGGTGCGGCCATTCTGCAGGATGCGCGGCGAGCGCGCTGCCATCGAGCCATCGACGACGCCATCTTCCGAGATGATGCCGGTCAGGAACATTTCCGCGACGACTTCGATGATGGCCGAGCCGCAGATGCCTGTCACACCGACCTTGGCGGCAGCCTCTTCGAAGCCCGGCTCATCCGACCACTGTTCGATGCCGATGACTCGGTAGCGCGGCTCCAGGGTGGCGGGATCGATGCGCACGCGTTCGATCGCGCCGGGAGCGGCGCGCTGACCGCTGGAAATCTCCGCGCCTTCGAAGGCGGGCCCGGTCGGCGAGGAAGCGGCGACGACGCGATGGCGGTTGCCGAGCACGATTTCCGCATTGGTGCCGATATCGACCAGCAGCATCATTTCATCCTGACGATGCGGCCCTTCGGCAAGTGTCGCGGCAGCCGCATCGGCGCCGACATGGCCGGCGATGCAGGGCAGCATGTAGACGCGTGTGCCGGCATTCATCGGCAGGCCGATCTCGGCCGATTTCAGATGCACTGCCCCGGATACGGCAAGCGCGAAGGGCGCACCGCCGAGTTCCGTCGGGTCGATGCCGAGGAAAAGATGGTGCATGATCGGATTGCCGACGAAGACGGCATTCAAAATATCCTCGCGCGACACACCACCATCAGCGCAGACCTTGTCGATCAAGCCGTTCAAGGCTTCGCGAACGGCGTTGGTCATCGCCGCGCGGCCGTCCGGGTTCATCATCACATAGGAGACGCGGCTCATCAGATCCTCGCCGAAGCGGATCTGCGGGTTGGAGGCGCCGGCCGAAGCGACGGTTCTGCCCGATAGCAGCGACGACAGATGCATGGCGATCGTCGTCGAACCGATATCGCAGGCAATGCCATAGGCCTCGTTCTTCAAGCCCGGATAGAGCGCGATGAGGCGCGGGCGTTCGCTCTCCTGATCGCGATGGATGGCGGCCGTCACCTTCCATTCGCCCTTGCGCAGGATCGACTGCACCTGCGGGATGAGGTGGAAATCCACCTCGAGATTGTCGTATTTCCAGTCGGCCGCGATTGCCGCCTTCAGGCGATCCAGATCACCAAGCGGCTTGTGCATATCGGGCTCCTCGACCTCGACGTAGCACATGTGCACGGCCGGATCGCGGGCTATGACGCGCTCGTCGGCCGCCTTTCGCACCACCTGTGCGTTGATGACGGTATCCTGCGGTACGTCGATGACGAGATCGCCTTGGATGAGGGCGGAGCAGGAGAGCCGGCGGCCTTCGGGCAGGTCGCGCACCTCGGCATAGCGCTTTTCCTTCGGCCCGATCGGCGAAAGATGGTCATTGGCCGAGACGATCTTGTGCTTGGCGAAATTGCCTTCCTGCACGGATACCTGGCAACGCCCGCAGGTGGCACGGCCGCCACAGACACTCTCGACATAGACGCCAAGCTGACGGGCTGCCTCCAGCACGGGCGTTCCCACCGGAAAGTGGCCGCGCTTGCCGGACGGCATGAAAAGGACGAGAGGTTTGGCGCTGTCGCTGGCTTCGGCCACGGATCAGCCTTTCTATTTGCTAAGACGGCGTGCGTTCGAGCGAACGCGCTTGCTATAGGGTTTTATCGCAGCGTGGGTGACCGCATCGACGATGCTGCGCTGGCTTGTCGTGCCCGCGGACGTCAGAGCCGCGAAACCCTGTTGCATCATTGCTGCATTTACGGCAACGGCGCTTTCCGCCGCGGCCATCATCTTTTCGGAAACCATCCGGTTCATTTCGGCGGCATTCACATTGCCGGTCAGCGCGTCCATCCACATCTGCTGCAGCCTGATCGCGATCACGACAGGTGTCTGTAGCCAGAGCGTGGCAAGATCATTGGAAAGGCCGCGACCGGATGACATCTTATTCCCTCGCTGCTCCTGCACCGGCGCGCGCTGCACGACCGCCGCGGCGTCCGCCGCCGGCGGCAGGTGCCGCCGTTGCTGCGGCGGCTGCGACGCCTTCTGCCGGCTTGTAGTCACGATAGGTCATGATCCAGTTGGTGCAATTGGCGTCCGTGCCGTTCAGCACGTTGGCGGCGCGCACGGCTTCCATCTCTTGCGGGCGGCAAGGGTTCATGATCGCCGATGTCATGCCAGCACCAATGACCATCGGGATGAAACCGGCATTGATGCCATGGCGGTGCGGCAGGCCGAAGGAGATGTTGGAAAGGCCGCAGGTGGTGTTCACCTTGAGTTCATTGCGCAGGCGGTGCAGCAGCGCGAAGACTTGGCGACCGGCATCGCCGAGCGCCCCGATCGGCATGACGAGCGGATCGACGACGATGTCATGCGGCTTGATGCCGTGATCCATGGCGCGCTCGACGATCTTCTTGGCGACGGCGAAACGCACGTCCGGATCCATGGAAATCCCGGTCTCGTCGTTAGAGATGGCGACGACGGGCACGTCGTATTTCTTGACCAGCGGCAGGATGGCTTCGAGCTTTTCCTCTTCGCCCGTCACCGAATTGACCAGCGGCCGGCCCTTGGCAACCTTGAGTGCGGCTTCGATGGCCGCCGTGACCGAGCTGTCGATCGAGAGCGGTACATCGACAAGGCCCTGCACGATCTCCAGTGTCTGCACCAGGAGACCCGGTTCGGTCTCGTTCGGATTGACCGAAGTGACGCCCGCATTGACGTCGAGCATGGTCGCACCGGCGGCCACCTGCTCCAGAGCGTCCTTGATGACGGTGTCGAAATTGCCTTCGATCATCTCGGCAGCGAGCTTCTTGCGCCCCGTCGGGTTGATGCGCTCGCCGATCACGCAGAAAGGCTGGTCGAAGCCTATGATGATCTCGCGGGTGGCGGAGGCAACGATGGTACGCGTCATGTCTGATCCTCTGGTCAGTTGGCCCGATAGCTGGTCTATCGTGCGGTGATCTGGGTTACAAGCCGGACGATTCCTCTCCTGGCCCGCCTCTATCTATCGAACTCAATGCGTCTGCGGCTGCGTATGGTGGGCTGCAATTTCCGCCATCGCCTGCTGGTTTTCTTCCCGGCCTTCGCTGATCTGGTGCAGGCGCTCGGCAACCAGGGCATCGGTGCGGCCGGCTTCACGCTTCCAAGGCTGGCGGCCCTTGAGCACGCCTGAATCATGCACCATTTCGGCGACATATTCTTCCTGGCGGTAGGCCATGACGTGGATGCCGGAAACGCCCTCGATCTCCTTCACCTCGTTGATGATGTCGATGCAGAGCTGCTTGCCTTCCTTCTTCTGATCCTGAGCGCCTTCGATACGCTTGATGACTTCGTCGGGAATGTGGACACCCGGTACGTTGGAGCGCATCCAGCGGGCAGTTCTTGCCGATGCGAGCGGGCCGACGCCGACAAGAATGAAGCATTTTTCGGTGAGGCCGAGGTCGCGAACCTTCTTCATGTATTCGCGGAACATCGGCACGTCGTAGCAATACTGGCTCTGGACGAACTGCGCCCCGGCCTCGATCTTCTTCGCCAGCCGGTAGGGTCGGAAATCGTAAGGCGGTGCGAAGGGATTGATGGCGGCGCCAAGAAAGACCTTAGGCGGCGAGGTCAGCTTGCGGCCGGAGAGGAATTTCGCGTTGTCGCGCATGATGCGCACGGTTTCCAGCAACGACATGCAATCGAGATCGAAGACCGGCTTGGCGCCCGGTTGATCGCCGGCTTGTACGCCATCACCGGTCAGGCACATGATGTTGCAAACGCCCATGGCGGCTGCGCCCAGCACGTCGCCCTGGATGGCGATACGGTTCTTGTCGCGGCAGGCGATCTGCATGATGGGCGCATAGCCCATGCGTGTCAGCAGGGCGCAAATCCCCACCGAGGACATATGGCAGTTGGCACCCGAAGCGTCGACGGCGTTGATGCCATCGACCCAACCCTCGAAGATAGCCGCGCGCTCGTAGACGTCTTCGGCATTGGCGCTGTCGGGCGGGTTCAATTCGGCTGTCACGGCGAACTCGCCGCGGCGAAGCACGCGTTCCAGCCGCCCGAGCGAAGAGTGGCCGGGCAGGGGATCGAGCGGCAGATGGACGCCAAGCGGGTTTTCATCGATATGCGACATCGCTCAGGCTTCCTTTTTCGCCGTTTCGCGGGCTGCCGCGGCCTCCGCCGTGACGCGAAGCCACGAAGATGTTTCGCGCAGCGACTGGTTCACGGGCTTCTGCACGTTGAGGATCGCGTCCCCGTGGGTCATGTTCCGCGAGCCATTCCAGGCCTGCACCCAGACGCAGGGCATATCGGGCTCCACCTCGCAATTGCCGTTGGCGCGCACGCCGCCGCAGGGGCCATTGCGCAGCTGCTTCGGACAGTTCATCGGACAGGACATGCCCGTCGATGATAGCGCGCACTGGCCGCACATGCGGCAATCGAACAGGAAGCCCTTCACATTGCGTTCGATGAAGGTGATCGGGCGCTCTACGCGGTCATAGCCGAACGCCTTCCACAGCGGATGAAGCAGGAGGAAGGCGTCGGCGAAGCGACGATAGAACCATTCCAAGAAACGTGAGTGACGCACGGCCCAGAGACGGACCGTGTATTTGCGCCGGGCGCGGCGATTGGGCGAAACTCCCGCAGGCGTATAGGCACCGCTGGCCGCTTTTGCGCCCGCGGCGGCATTGCCGGGCTTCTGAACGGCATCAGCCATTATCGCGGCCTCCGGATTTCACCAGAGCCACCAGCCGCTCGCGATCATAAGCTGCCTCGAGCTCGCTCGCCGCCTTGTCTGCTTCGGCTTCGAGATCGTCCGATACCGGCACCGGGTCCGCCTTGCGCCATTCGGCGAGATAATCGTCAGTTTCAGCGGCACCGGTGCGCATGGCGCACATGTCTATTGCTTCGGTAAAGCGCAACGAAAGCTCGCGTTTTGCCGTCTGCCTGCCCTTTTTGATGATCACCTGGGCCGGAATGTCCCGCCAGTAGACGACAATGCGATCCGCCATGCACAAATCTCCTCTTCACGCCAGAATGCACGCCGGCCGACCTTGGGACTGCACTCGCCACGACGCGCCACATGCCGAAAAGCGACGCGAGATGAAAACCTTGTCTGGAAGTATCGCCAAGGCGCTTTATCCTTTGAAACGGTCGGGTTCGAACTGTGATTGAATGTTCTTCCGTCGTCCAGCATGTCGGCCCAGGCAAAGAGGAGGAAGACAGAAAAGCGACGTAGGTGTCGTAATCAGACGGTCAGCAATTCGCGGGCAAGATCGCCGTACCCGGTGTAGCGATATTCGTAGTCCAGTCCGAGATAGGCGGCGGCTTCCTTCGCCTTTGCCTGCAGCGCCGGATCTTCCTCTTGCGAGAGATAGACCACCTTGCGATAGTTGCCGAAATACATATCGCGCAATTCGGGATGACGGTCCAAACCCAGCGGGACGATGACGAAGGCTTCGAACTGGCGGGCCAGGAAGTCGGTGAGGAAGAACGAGGTGATATCATCGTCACGCGCCGCGAAGGCCTCGTTGCCGGTAAAGAAGGAATAACAATGCGGTCCGGAAAGCCGCTCTATTCCCTCGCGCTCGCAAATCCTGTCAATATCGCCACCGGTGCCGCAATCGGCATAGCCAATGAAGATCTTTTCGAAGCCGCGAGAGCGGGCATCGGCAATCGCTTCTTCCAGGGCTGGTGCGATCTTCTGCGGATAGGAGTGATAGATTGCGGGAAGACAGTGGAGATCGATGTGATCGAGCCCATTTATTCGGCTAAGCGCCAGTATTTCGCGCGCGATTGCGCCGCACGCGATCACATGAACCTTTTGCTTTGTTATACGTTTATCGCCCGGAGGGTTCTTCTCCGCATTTTTTTGATCGATATCCACTCAGAGGGGGTTCCCAATCATGACTGCATCAACACTCACAAAAATTGCAGCGGCCTGCGCCGTTCTCATGGTACTTGCTTCCTGCGCCAATACCATACGCGGCGTGGGCAGAGATACTGCAAACGCGGTCCACGCGACGGAGGACGCTGGTCATACCGTCAAGAAGGCGGCTCAATAGTCAATTTGGGAGGCCGATGCGCCGGCGGCAACCCATTGGTTATCGCCGGCCATCAGTTTCTTGCAATCAGGCGCCGGCAGCCAGGCTGTTGTGCTTGCGCTTCATGAATTCCTTGGCGGTTTCGACCGCCACGGCGGCGTCGCGGCAATAGGCATCGGCGCCTACGGCCTTGCCGAATTCCTCATTCAGCGGCGCACCGCCAACCAGCACGACGTAGTCATCGCGCAGGCCCTTTTCCTTCAGAGTATCGATGACAACCTTCATGTAGGGCATCGTCGTGGTCAGCAGGGCCGACATGCCGAGAATGTCGGGCTGTTCGCGCTCGATGGCGTCGAGATAGTTTTCGACCGGGTTGTTGATGCCGAGGTCGATGACGTCGAAGCCTGCGCCTTCCATCATCATGCCGACAAGGTTCTTGCCGATGTCGTGAATGTCGCCCTTGACGGTGCCGATCACCATTTTGCCGAGCTTCGGCGCGCCGGTCTGCGCCAGAAGCGGACGCAGAATAAACATGCCGGCCTTCATCGCATTGGCGGACAGCAGAACTTCCGGAACGAAGAGAATGCCGTCGCGGAAGTCGATGCCGACGATGCGCATGCCTTCGACCAGCGCTTGGGTCAGAATATCATAGGGCGCCCAGCCACGCTCCAGGAGGATATTGGTGGCTTCCTCGATTTCTTCCTTCAAGCCGTCATACAGGTCGTCATGCATCTGCTGCACGAGCTCTTCGTCAGAAAGTTCCGAGAGAATGATTTCGTCGTCAGACATGCGCTCCATCCCGTTTTCGTGCAATGCATCAGAGACTTGTATAAAACACTGCCGCCATTACGGATAGACCGGAAGGCCGCCAAAACTCTTTTTGAATGCGACGTCGCACGGAACAATCGCGACGGACGAAGAACAGTTGATATTAGCAGCCCATGTCTGTCCTATGCTAATTGCTGGCGCATTAAGGAACGTCCGCTTGGCGGAATCGGGTAGCATGGCGCTTGATAGACGCATCCATGCGCAGGAGTGAGGAAACATCATGGACGATATGATTGAGCAACCGGCTGCAGGCAATGATGGCGGTGGACGGCGTTCGCGCAGCGAGGGCAGGGGTGCGGCAGCCCGGCGTGCTTCGCGCAGCGGCGGTGGGCCGGGTCCTTCGCTCCCCTATATCACCCGCAAGATCGGCGTCTACGAAGTGCTTGACGAAGAGGGCCTGCAGCTCATCGAACGTAACGCCGATACGGTTCTGGAAGAAATCGGCATCGAATTTCGCGATGACGCGGAAGCGCTGGCGCTCTGGAAGGAGGCCGGTGCCGACGTGCGAGGGCAGCGCGTGCACTTTCCGAAGGGACTTTGCCGCGAGCTTCTGAAGACGGCGCCGAAGGAATTTACCTGGCATGCCCGCAACAGCGCACGCAACGCCCATGTCGGCGGCAAGGCGACGATTTTCGCGCCGGTCTACGGCCCGCCCTTCGTGCGCGATCTCGAGGGCAACCGCCGCTATGCGACGATCGAGGATTTTCGCAATTTCGTGAAGCTCGCCTATATGGCGCCGTCGATGCATTCGTCCGGCGGCACGGTGTGCGAGCCTGTCGATATCCCGGTCAACAAGCGCCATCTTGATATGGTCTACAGCCATATCAAATATTCCGACAAGCCGTTCATGGGCTCGGTGACTGCGCCGGAACGTGCTGAAGACACGATCGCAATGGCGAAGATCGTCTTTGGCGACGATTTTGTCGAGAATAATTGCGTAACGCTGAACCTTATCAACGCCAACTCGCCGATGGTGTTCGACGAGACCATGCTCGGCGCTCTGAAAGTTTATGCGCGGCACAACCAGGCTTCGGTCGTTTCGCCCTTCATTCTCTCGGGCGCAATAGCCCGGTGACGGTCGCAGGCACGCTGACACAGATTCTGGCCGAAGTGCTGGCGGGTGCTTCCTTTACGCAGCTGATCCGCAAGGGCTCGCCGGTGCTGTTCGGCACTTTCGCAGCATCGATCTCGATGCAGTCGGGTGCGCCGACCTTCGGCACGCCGGAGCCCTCGCTCGTGTCCTACGGCGCGGCACAGCTCGCCCGCCGCCTCGGTCTGCCGTTCCGTACCGGCGGTTCGCTCTGCGGATCGAAGGTGCCAGATGCACAGGCGGCGCATGAATCCGCCAATACGCTGAACATGACGCTGCTGGCCGGCACGAATTTCGTGCTGCATGCGGCGGGATGGCTCGAAGGGGGGCTCGTTTCCTCCTACGAAAAGTTCATGATCGACCAGGATCAGCTCGGCATGATGCAGAAGATGGCCGAGGGCGTGGATCTCTCGGAGAACGGTCAGGCGCTCGATGCCATCCGCGAAGTCGGCCCGGGTAGCCATTATCTCGGCTGCGGCCACACGCAGGCCAACTTCCAATCCGCCTTCTATCGCTCGGCGCTCGCGGACAACAATTCCTTCGAGCAGTGGGAGATCGAAGGCCAGAAGCGCATCGAACAGCGCGCCAATGCGCTTTGCCGTTCCTGGCTCGATCACTACGAAGCGCCGCCGCTCGATCCGGCGATCGACGAGGCTCTTCTGGCCTATATCCAGACGCGCAAGGACTCCATGCCGGACGCTTTCACCTGAAGAGAGCCCGAGGCCGCCAGGGAGCAAGGCGGTGCGACGCGCGTTGCCGACCTCATCCAGAAGGAAGTCTGGCGGCCGCACTATGAATATAAGGGGCCACGGTGAGCCGCGGCCCTCTCATACTCGAACAGCTTCGTGCGGCGCTCGGCGTCGACGGAGTTTTCGTTCGAGGTATAGTGTCCTTCGGCGACGGCGAGGGGCCGCTATTGGCCGATGGCACGGCGGCGCAAAGCGTGGTCCTGCTTGGCAATATCGGCGGCTCGATCTGGATTCCGTTTTCGCGCTGGTGGCAATTGCCCGAGAATGCCGGCCGGTCCGATCCGCTCGATGACTGGTCGAAGATAGTCATCCGGCCAGTTGCAAGCGACTTGGGTGCCACGGCCTATTTTCCTTCGGATCCGCCTTGGCAGCCGTTCCAGCGATGGGCCATGCAGGCCGAAGGCTTGAAGGCATCGCCGCTCGGTATACTGATCCATCCTGTTTATGGCGTGTGGCACGGCTATCGTGGCGCGTTGGGATTTGCAGATGCCATTGAAAATAACCTCGCACCGGCATTTCCTCAGCATCCATGCGATGTATGCGTTGACAAGCCCTGTGTCACTGCCTGCCCGGTAGCGGCCGTAACGAGAGCGGGCTTTCATGTTCCAAGCTGTCGCTCGCATTTGCGTACGCGGGAAGGGCAGGCCGACTGCATGGTCGGCGGTTGTCTCGCACGCAATGCCTGCCCGATCGGGGCCGGCTATCGTTATCCCGCCGAACAGCTTGCATTCCATATGGCGGCACTCCAGCTTTAGTTCCCGCGTACTCCTTGTTTCGCCGCATTGCGATGCGTTCTAGCGCTTGTGCTATTGATGCGGAGCTATGCGCTTGATTCGATTGATGCTCATCCTTGCCGTTCTTGCCTTTGCCGCCACCGCCTCGGCCGGTGAGGCCTGCCGCAAGGTTCAGCATCTCGGTGACGGCTACACGGTTTGCACCTTCGATCCCGCCCATTACGACGTCCAGATTTTCCAGAATGACCGCAACGGTAAGCCTTATGGCTCGTTCCGGGCGCTGGAAATGGATCTGCGCTAGGAGCGCGTCTATGTGCGCTTTGCGATGAACGGCGGCATGTATCTCGACGATCAATCTCCCGTCGGTCTCTTCATCGAAAACGGACGCGAGGTGAAGGCGATCAACACCAACAAGGGCTGGGGCAATTTCCACCTATTGCCGAACGGGGTTTTCTATGTCGATGGAGGCAGGGCCGGGATCGTGGAGAGCAAAGCCTTCGCTGCTTCCGGCGCCAGGCCATTCTATGCGACACAGTCCGGTCCGATGCTCGTCATCGATGGAAAGCTGCATCCGTCGTTTCTGGCCGATAGCACCAGTCTCAAGACCAGAAACGGTGTCGGAGTCACTATCGACGGGCTCGTCGTGTTCGCGATTTCAGATGGCTCCGTGCGCTTCCACGATTTTGCGACGCTGTTTCGTGACGATCTGAACTGTCCGAATGCCCTGTTTCTCGACGGCAGCATTTCCAGCGTCGACATACCGGAATGGCAAAGGCGCGACAGTCTGTTTCCGCTCGGGCCGATCATCGCGGTGACGCAAATGCTGCCGGGCTAGGGCAGCTCCAATATCGGGCTAGGGCCAGCTCCAATATATAGACAAGAACGCCTTCACGAAGCTCTCCACCGGCTCTCGGTCTCGCAAGGTTTGAGCAAGGCCCATCGCGCAGTTTTCAAGCGAGGGGTTCCAGCGAGTCTTCGAGAAGGATCAACATGCACGCGCAAGCGGAGAAACAGACTGTCGCATCGCATGGCGCGGAACACGCCCTGCCAGCCTTTCCTTTCGGTTGGGAACATCACAAGGATCGGCACTGCATTTGGATCGTCAGCCCAGAGGGCTACGTTCACAGCCGCGCTTTCGAGGATGTTGCCCTCGGCCTTCACTACGCCTTTGCCGAACTCGGTGGTAGCGCGCCTCTGGTTACCAATCCGCGAGATTGGAACGGACGCGTACCGATCGTTTACGGCGCAAATTTGCTGCCCTCTGTCGCGGCGCAATGGCTGCCACCTGAGAGCATCATCGTGAATATGGAGCAGGTCTCGGCTGAAAGCAGTTGGATCAATCATCGATATCTCGGACTGCTCAAGAAATTCGCCGTGCTCGATTACAGCGAGCGCAATCGCCAGGGACTGGCCAGGTTCGGCGTTCCCGCCGAAATTCTCGATGTGGGATACAACAGGCACCTGACGCGTGTGCCCCAAGCGCCGGTGAAGGATATCGACGTTCTCTTTTACGGCTCGGTCAACGAACGCCGCAAGAATGTGCTGGTGGCGCTGCAAGCAAGCGGGCTGAACCTCGTTCATCTGTTCGGTGTCTACGGCACCGAGCGCGACGCTTTCATCGGGCGCTCCAAAATCGTCCTCAACGTGCATCATTTCGACGCCGCGATCTTCGAGATTTGCCGCGTTTCCTTCCTGCTTGCCAATGGCGCCTGCGTCGTCAGCGAGGGCAATATCCACGACCCGGAAGTGGCTGCTTTTGCCGAGGGAATGGCGTTTTGCAATTATGATCGGCTTGTCGAAACCTGCATCGAGCTCGTTCGCGACGACGAGAGACGGTCGGCAATTGCGAGCCGCGGCTTCGGCCTCATGTGCGAGCGCCAGCAGGCGACTATTCTTTCCGCTTTGATGGCGAGGGGCGGCTAGGTTTTTTAGAGCATTTTGGCGGCGAACCGGGCGCCTGTGGCGGGTGGATCGGCAAACGACATGTGAAGGCGGACTGCGACTATGACTGGAAATGAAACGATCTACATCCTCTGCCCACCGAATCATATGACGGGCGGCCCGGAAGCCCTTCACCAACTTTGCGCAAGGCTGACCAAAATCGGGCGCAGCGCGAGGATGGTCTATACCAACGGTTCCGATCACTCCCTGATGCCGTCCCCTGATGGGGAAACCACAATGGTATTTCGGGAATACGAGAATGCCGTTCATCCGCAATATCGGGCCTACGCGACCGAAAGCTCGGACTATATCATCGACAACGAAAACGCGATCGTGGTGTTTCCGGAGATATGGCCGCATCTGATTCCGCTCTTCAAGAAGGCGACTAAAGCCTATTGGTGGCTGAGTTTCGATTACGGCATGCGGCATCTGATGCCGCTGGGCGGCGTACCGTTCCTTCTGGAGAACGACTGCAAGATGCTGTCGCAATCCTCCTATGCCACGGCACAGCTCAGTATTTTGGGCTTCAGCGATGTCTTGCGGATCTCGGATTTTACGACACTGGCGAACAACGTGGCGCCACAGCCGATTCAGCAGCGGCGCGACCTGGTTCTGTTCAACAACAAGGCCGAGGCTTTCGGGCGCCAACTGGCGACCATGTCTCCGCAATATGAATTCAAGATCCTCAGCAACATGTCGCCGACCGAAGTCCATCAAAACATGGCGCAAGCCAAGCTTTACGTCGACTTTGGTCCACATGCCGGCAAGGATCGCATGCCGCGCGAAGCGGCGCTGCTCGGATGCTGCGTGATCACCGGTCGGAACGGCTCGGCCAGCAATTTCGAGGATTTGCCCATTCCGGCCAAATACAAGTTTGGCAATCATCCCCAACGAACGCACGAGATTTCAAGAGCGATCGATGACGTGATCCAGAATTTCCCGGAGAGATTCGAGGACTTCGGTGTCTATCGGCGCTCTATTGCCGTCGAAGAGACAAAGTTCGAATTGGAGGTCTTCAGTGTATTCGGGCAGGTCTGATCGAAAGTTGGCGGCAAGAAGGTTGGTCTCGCGATCATGATCAATTTCGCCGATGTTGACTTGCTTGTGGTTGGCGCCGGTTTTTATGGCGCGACGCTCGCGGAGCGGGTGGCCAACGAGCTGCAGAAGAACGTGCTTCTGATCGACCGCCGGAAACATGTCGGCGGCAATGCCTATAGCGAGTTCGACAGCGAGACCGGTATCGAGGTTCACCGCTACGGCGCGCATCTCTTTCATACGCCGAACGAACTCGTCTGGACCTATCTCAACAGGTTCACCGCATTCACCGACTATAAGCATCGTGTCTATTCGACCTATCGCGATCAAGTCTATTCGATGCCGATCAACCTCGGTACGATCTCGCAATTCTTCAATCGACGCCTTTCGCCCGACCAGGCGAGGGCACTGATTGCGGACCAGGCGGCGGAAATGGCCGGCCGCCATCCGGCCAATCTGGAAGAGAAGGCGATTTCTCTGATCGGCCGGCCCTTGTATGAGGCGTTCATTCGTGGCTATACGGCCAAGCAGTGGCAAACGGATCCGCGTGACCTGCCCGAACACATCATTACGCGCCTGCCGGTCCGCTACACCTTCGACAATCGCTATTTCAACGACAAGTATGAGGGCCTGCCGGTCGACGGGTATACGGCGATTTTCGAGAGGATGCTGAAGCATCCGAAGATCCGAATTGCCCTGGGCGTCGATTTCTTCTCGCTGAAATCAACGCTGCCAGCCGGGCTTCCGATCGTCTATACCGGCCCGATCGACCGCTATTTCGATTATTCCGAAGGCGAGTTGGGCTGGCGCACCATCGACTTTGAGAAGGAGACGCTGAACACCGGCGACTTCCAGGGGATGGCGGTCATGAATTATGCCGATGAAACAATCCCCTACACGCGTATCCTCGAGTTTCGGCATTTCAATCCCGAGCGAAGCTACCAGACCGAAAAGACGGTCGTTGTGCGGGAATATTCACGATCGGCGAAGCGCGTCGATGAACCCTATTATCCAATCGACACGCGTCAGGACAAGGAGATCTTCCTGCGCTATCGCGAGCGGGCCGAGGCGGAGGCGAATGTCCATTTCGGCGGCCGGCTCGGCACCTACCGATATCTCGACATGCACCAAGCCATCGGCGCTGCCTTGAAGGCCTTCGACAGCCGGATTGTTCCGCATTTCACCGAGGGCCGCGCTATCGGCGGTGAAAGATAGGCGATCGCCCGTTACGCGCCGATATTCGGCGCGTAACTGTCGGCAGTGCCGACCAAGGCTCAAGGCAAAAATACCCGATTCGCAGGGGGAAGCTCGGTTGTCGGGCTTTCCTTAAATTGCTTAGGAGCGCCGGCGACGCTCACGCGCCGGAGCGGCGCCGCCTTCGTTGGCCGTCTTGTTGCGCATGGGGCCAATCCGCTCGATGATCGTCTCCAGCGTCGGGCGAGCGCCAGGCACGTAGCTGTCCAGCGCCTCCCGCATGGCGGCCAGATGGCCGCAGGAGGTGCCGCAGCATCCGCCGATGATCTTGGCTCCGGCATCGCGCGCGAGACGGGCATAGTCGGCCATCAGCGGCGGTGTGCCGGAATAATGGATCTCTGCGCCACGATATTCGGGAATGCCGCAATTACCCTTGACGATAACGATGGCGGCCGGGTCTGCCTCCGTCATGTCGAGGAGGCTGGACAGGATATCAGATGCGCCGACGCCGCAATTGGCGCCGACCGCGAGCGGCCCTGCACCGATATCGGTGGCGACGGCATGAATATCCTTCGGGTGTAGGCCCATCATCGTCTTGCCGGCCGTGTCGAACGAGCCGGTATACGTATAGGGCAAGCCGACCTTGGCAGCGGCTTCGGCAGCAGCGCGGATCTCGTCCGGCGAAGACATGGTTTCGATCCAGGCAACATCGGCACCGCCGGCCTGAAGGCCTTCCATCTGCTCGACGAAGGCTGCGACGGCGTCTTCATAGGTCAAGGCGCCGAGCGGCATCAGCAACTCGCCCGTCGGCCCTACCGAGCCGCCGACGATGACCTTGCGGCCGGCCTTGTCGGCAACGGCACGGGCGATCTCGGCCGCCGTCTTATTGAGACTGTGCACGCGATCCTGAGCATGATGAAGCTTGAGGCGATGGCGCGTGCCGCCGAAGGTATTGGTGAGGATGATGTCGGCGCCGGCATCGACGAAATCCTGATGCAGTTTCGTGATCCGGTCGGGATGCTGTTCGTTCCAGAGCTCGGGCGCTTCGCCGGCCTCCAGGCCCATGGCAAAGAGGTTCGTGCCGGTTGCGCCGTCGGCAAGCAGTACGCCTTTTTCGGCAAGCAGATCGGTCAAGGGATTGGTGGCGACGGTCATAGTGTGTCCTCGGATGCGGCGGCTCTAAAGAGTGTCAAATGCAGATATAAACATTTCTTTATGTGAACACAACGACAAGATGGCTGCCCCATATGTCGACGCGGCAACAAGACAGAAAAAGCGCCCCCGTAAGGGCGCTTTGTCACTTGAGATGAAAATCGCGCCGTCAGGCTGCTGCCATTTCTGCCGTGTCGTGTGTCGTGGGCGTGACCATGGCGGCGATGATGCTTTGCAGATCGATCGTGCCGATAGGCTTGCCGCTCGCATCCGTGACGACGGCTCCTGTCTGGCCCGCCTCGGTGATCTGCTTGGCGGCGACTTCCAGCGTCATGTCGCCAGGCACGCGCGTGCCGCTGGGTTCGCCCGAAAGCGGCTTCATGATTGTCTGAGCTTGGATGACGCGACCGCGGTTCACCTCCTTAACAAAGGCCGTGATATAGTCGTCGGCAGGTTGCAGCACGATCTCCTGACCGGTGCCCTGCTGCACGACCTTGCCGTCGCGCAGGATTGCGATCTTATCGCCAAGGCGCAGGGCCTCGTCGAGATCGTGGGTGATGAAGACGACAGTCTTCTTCAACTCCTTCTGCAGATCGAGCAGCACCGTCTGCATATCCACGCGGATCAGCGGATCGAGCGCCGAATAGGCTTCGTCCATTAGCAGGATGTCGGCATCGTTCGTCAGCGCCCGGGCAAGGCCGACGCGTTGCTGCATGCCGCCGGAAAGCTGGTTCGGATAGTGCCTTTCGAACCCTCTCAGTCCGACGCGTTCGATCCAATACTGACCCTTCTTTTCGCTTTCGGAGCGCGGCACGCCCTGGATATCCAGGCCGTAGATCGTATTCTCGATCACCGTGCGGTGCGGCAGCAGTGCAAATTTCTGGAATACCATCGCCGTTCTGTGGCGGCGGAATTCGCGCAGGTCGTTTTCGTTCATCTTGCAAACGTCGACGCCGTCATAGAGCACTTCGCCGGCGGTCGGCTCGATCAGGCGGTTGATGTGACGGATCAGCGTCGATTTGCCCGAGCCGGAAAGGCCCATGACGACGGTGATGGCGCCGGCCGGCATGTCGATGTTGATATCCTGCAGGCCGAGCACATGACCATGCGTCTCGTTGAGTTCGGCTTTACCCAAGCCGTTCTTGACCTGGTCGACATAGTCGCGTCCGCGAGGGCCGAAAATCTTGTAGAGGTTTTTTATCTGGATCGCGTGACTAGCCATGGATGACCTCCGAGTGCTTCTGGAGCCGTCTGCCATAGGCTTGGCTCGTTCGGTCGAAAATGATGGCGATGGCGACCAGTGCGAAACCGTTGAGGAAACCGACGGTGAAGAACTGATTGTTGATCGCCTGCAGCGTATTTCGGCCGAGCCCGCCGACGCCGACCATGGAGGCGACGACGACCATAGCGAGCGACATCATGATGGTCTGGTTGATGCCGGCCATGATGGTGGGCAGTGCGAGCGGGATCTGCACGTTGAACAGCTTCTGGCGATGCGACGACCCGAAAGCGTCGGCGGCTTCCAGCACTTCCTTGTCCACGAGGCGGATGCCGAGATTGGTCAGGCGGATCATCGGTGGGACGGCATAGATGACGACGGCGATAAGACCCGGCACCTTGCCGATGCCGAAGATGACGACGACCGGGATCAGATAAACGAAGCTCGGCATGGTCTGCATGACATCGAGGATCGGATTGACGATCGATTGCAGCCGGTCTGAGCGCGCCATCAATATGCCGATCGGCAGGCCAATGACGATGGCGATCAGCGTACAGACCGTTACCATCGCGAGCGTGATCATCGTGTCGGTCCAGAGGCCGCAGACGCCGATGAGGATCATGGAGATCGCGGTGCCGGCAACAATTTTCAGGTTGCGGCTTGCTGCATAGACGACGAGCATCATCACGATGAGCACGATGAACCAGGGCGTATTGGTAAATGCCCATTCGAGATAGTTCAGAAACCATTGCAGCGGCTGCACGATGGCATCGATGAGAGTGCCGTAGGCGCGTACGGACGCCCTGAAGCCGTCGTCGATATTCTTGCGCGCGAGGCGTATGAGCGATTCATCTATTGCCGGAAAGTTGCAGAGCACATTCGGCAGGATCGTACACTGAATAGCCATGTATTTCCCCTTCTTGGTCCGGTTTTGTCCCGCTCCGCCCGTGTGGCCTTCACGTGCGGATGGCTTGCAGCGCTGCGACCGGTTCTTCAGGCTGCCCTTGCATTCTTACTATATTCGCCACCATCAATCTGCACTCGTTGCGACCTTGTGCCGAGCCGCACTGTCGGTATGAGCGTCGTTTGAGGTGTTCTGCGCGAATATGAAATCGGCGGCAGGCACGAGGCCACCGCCGATTCAGCAACATGGATCAGAGCGATGCCTTGATCTTGGTGGCGACGTCCGGAGCGACCCACTTGGTCCACATATCGGGGTAGGTCTTGAGGAAGTACTTGGCGCCGTCCTCGTTCGTACCCTGATTGTCGGTCATCCAGGCGAGAACCTTGCCGACCGTGGCGTTATCCCACTTGCGGGTCTTCATGTAGTCCATGGCGATGCCGGCCTTTGCGGCAAAGTCCTTGGTCACGACGGTATAGACGTCCGAAACCGGATAGGAGTTCACCTTCGGATTGGCGCAATCCTGCTGCGACGTGCAGGCATCCCAATCCTTCTTGTCATGCGGCACGTTGAAGCTCAGGCGAACCATCTCGTACTTGCCGAGGATGGCTGTCGGAGCCCAATAGTAACCGAGCCAGCCGGTCTTCTTTTCGAAGGCATTGGCGATCGAACCGTCGAGACCTGCGGCGGAGCCGGTATCGACAAGCGTGAAGCCGAGCTTGTCGGCGCCAAGAGCCTTGTAGAGGTTGGTCGTGGAGATCTGGCAGTTCCAACCTGCCGGGCAGTCATAGACGGCACCCTTGGACGGATCTTCGGGCGCAGGGAAGAGTTCGGGATGCTTGAGGGCGTCCTGAACGGTCTTGATGTCCGGATGGGCGTCGGCGAGGAACTTCGGAATCCACCAGCCTTCGACGCCGCCGTCGCTCAGAAGCGGTGCGGCCACAATCAAGCGGCCCTCGGATACGGCCTTGTCGAGCGCGGTGCGCACAGCGTTTACCCAAAGCTCTGGTGCGACGTCAGGCTGACCTTTTTCGTTCATGGAGGCAAAGGTCGGCTGTGTATCGCCGGTTACCAGAGTGACATTGCAGCCGTAACCGTTCTGCAGGATGATCTTGTCGACCTGCGCGGCGACGCCTGCGGATGCCCAGTTCATTTCAGCAATGGATACACTGCCGCAATCCGCAGCGTGCGCCGAGCCAGCCAAAGCATAGGCGCCGAATGCGAAGATGGCTGAAGCGAGAAGCTTCTTCATTGATATCGTCTCCCAATTTTTCGTTACGTTGCGGAAATCGACCCTAATGCGTTCGATTTCTGTCGATCCCCTGTCAGCGCGGTCCAATTGCAACCGTTCATACGCCGCTGACGACGCCCGTACGGTCCCCTTTGCTGCCGTCGTGCATCTGGTCTTTTTGCGACCGCTGAACTTTATCGCGGCCGGGCATTCTTTGCATCGACATCAGGCAGCGTAAGGATTTGGATGAAGAAATCAACAGCCGGTCGTCCGATGGACGTTATCGTGTCTCTTGGAGAAGCTTAATTAAGCGCCTGAATTAGCCTATTTTCTGCCATTCATGGCTGTAAAACGTCCATCACATGGCTTGCTCAAAGCTTTGCCACCCAGGCGGATTTGAATGGTGCTCAAATATCGTGTCCCTGGAAGACGTTTTATATCTCATTTGCGTCGTTTGCGATTTCTCAACGCAAAGCGGAAAATTTTCAAAAAATTTTCAGATTCACTCTAATTTAAGCACTTAATAACCCTCCAGTAACGATGTCGGTTTATCAATCGATGCGTGGCGGGGGACAACCGCTGCTTCCCTGGATCAGGTATAGCGTACCGGGGAATGCGAACCTTGCGGTGTATGTGCAGGGAAGCCGGCGTTTTTGGCAAACCGTGTCGATCTCTGGATCGCGCGGTTTTCGCGCTTTAAAGAGCGCCGTTACAAGACAGTTTTCTGTGTGAGAGCGGCAATCCGCTCCGATCCCGACATTGAGCAAAAATATAGCCGCCGATGCTATCGCATGGCGGCTTCTCGTGTGTTGGACTGGCGGCTTGACGCGCTATCAGCCGACATTATACGTGCGGATGAAGCCCACCGTGCCGAAGCGCGTATCGAGCTGCTGCAGCCGGCTCTCGGGGCGGTGAGCCGGAAGCTTGCCGTTCCAGGCGATCTGGATGGAATTCTGTCTGTTGAAGATGAAAAGCATTGGGGTATCCTCCGACCCGGACCGGCCGGTTTCGTTGTTTGTTTTCACGATGCAGATAGTCCTCTTCCGCGTAACTCACAATGGATGAAATCGTCATCCAATGTCGCAAAAAGAGCATGTCGGACGATGATGCATTTTTGTATCGTGTCGGTGGGCTCCGAGGGACGGAGATCGCGGCAAAATCAAGGCAGAATCCAGCGTTTTCAGTGGCTGTAGCATATCAAGGTGGTGAGGAATGACGAGAGCGATCATGCTGCAGGGAACCGGCTCCGATGTCGGAAAAACGGTATTAGTCGCGGGCTTGTGTCGGCTGTTCGCAAACCGGGGCGTGAGAGTGCGCCCGTTCAAGCCACAGAACATGTCGAACAATGCCGCCGTTGCCGAAGATGGCGGCGAAATCGGACGCGCCCAGTGGCTGCAGTCGCTGGCGTCGCGCGTTCCCTCATCTGTTCATATGAATCCGGTGTTGTTGAAGCCGCAATCGGAAACCGGCAGCCAGATCATCGTGCAGGGCAAGGTCTGGGGCCAAGCCAAGGGCCGGGACTATCAGGCGCTCAAGCCGCAATTGCTCGGCGCGGTGCTCGAAAGCTTCGCCACGATGCGGGCGGGGACTGATCTCGTCATCGTCGAGGGGGCGGGTTCGCCTGCCGAGATCAATCTGCGGCGCGGCGACATCGCCAATATGGGCTTTGCGACACGCGCCAATGTCCCCGTCGTGCTGGTCGGCGACATAGACCGCGGCGGCGTGATCGCGTCGCTGGTCGGCACGTACCATATCTTGCCGGAGGAAGATCGGCGGATGATCCGCGGCTATCTGATCAATAAGTTCCGTGGCGATGTCTCCCTCTTCGCTGAGGGTATCGAGGCAATTGGTAGCTTCACGGGGTGGCACTGCCATGGTGTCGTCCCCTGGCTGAAGGCGGCGGCGCGCCTGCCGGCGGAGGATTCGGTCGTATTGGAGCGACTTGCTCGGGGTTCCTCTGGCGCGCTCAAGGTCGCCGTACCCGTGCTGTCGCGCATCGCCAATTTCGACGACCTCGATCCGCTGCGGGCCGAACCGGATGTCGATTTGGTGTTCGTCCGCGCTGGAGAGCGCTTGCCTGCCGATGCAGCGCTCGTGGTGCTGCCGGGTTCGAAGTCTACGATCGGTGATCTCCTTGATCTGCGCGAGCAGGGGTGGGACCGCGATATAGCCGCGCATGTTCGCCGCGGCGGCCGCGTCATCGGCATTTGCGGCGGCTACCAGATGCTCGGCCACATGGTCCATGATCCACTTGGCATCGAAGGATCGGTGACCGAGACGCCGGGATTGGGCCTGTTGGATATCGAGACGGAGATGGCGCCGGAAAAGACCGTGCGCAACAGCACTGCCGTCTCCAAAGAGTATGATGTGCCGTTATCGGGCTATGAAATCCATCTCGGCGTGACGCGGGGCCGGGACTGCGAACGGCCATCGGCCATGATCGACGGGCGGCCTGATGGAGCCGTATCACCGGATGGTCGCATCATGGGCACATATCTGCATGGCCTTTTCAGCAGTGACAGCTATCGGGCAAAGTTGCTGGCAAGCTTCGGCCTTTCCGGCGAGCGCATGAACTATCGCGCCAGCGTCGACGCGGCTTTGGACGAAGTTGCAGCAGAGCTGGAAGCTGTGCTCGATCCCGCCTGGCTCGACGGTCTGGTCGCCTAGAGTTCGCCGGAGACTTCCCGGCGGCGGCGGTCGAGTTCTTCGCTGTAGCGACGCAGCGTATAGCTCTCCGTCAGCAGGCCGATGACCTTGCGTTCGATGAGGTCGTTGACGACGACGAGCGCTTCGCTCTTCGTCTGCTCGAACATGGCTGCTGCCTGCTTGGCGTTCATTTGCGGCTGCAAAAATTCATTGCGCAGCTGGATGAAATCGGAAAGACCGTGTTCCTCGTCATCCTTTTCGACGGGGCTCGCATAGACGTCGGGTACGAGAACCAATCCGGAATATTTTTCGTTCTTGTCAACCAGGATGACCCGCTGCGCCGAGCCGATCGGGAAATTCCTGCGGAATTCCTCGATGCTCATGTCGATGCTGGCCGTATGCACATCGGGGCGCATCATGCGGGCGACGGTCAGGTTGCGGATCCAGCCGACATCGTGAGCGCTGCGGATGCTCTCGCCGCGCAAATGGAAGCGCCACGTGGCGAAGGAGTAGCCGAAGGTCGTGCGCACCACCAGCGAGGAGGTGATGACCGCCGCCAGAACCAGGGCGGTGATCGGGAAATCCCCGGTGATTTCGAGCGCCAGGAAGGTCATGGTCAGCGGCCCGCCAATGATCGCGACGGCAAGCGAGCTCATGCCGACGACTGCGTAGACGGCCGGCGTCAGCGTGGCGTGATCGAAATAAGGTGCGCAATAAGCGAAGATCTTACCGAGCAGCGCACCCATGAACAGCGACGCAAAGAAGAGACCGCCTCTGAAGCCGGAGCCGATCGAGACCGCTGATGCCAGGGACTTCAGGATGAAGACGCCGATAAGTGCACTCAGCGTCACATCGGCCGATAGGTTAAGATGCAGGGCGCCGTGGCCGGCAGACAGAACCTGTGGCGAGATCAACGCTAGTGTTCCCACCACCAAGCCGCCAAGCGCAGGGCGGAAAGGCGGCGCGATCGAGCTTTTGCGCGCCAGTTCCTCGACCCATGCGACGCCCTGCATGATCAGGATGCCGATACCGGCGCAGAAGGCGCCGAGTAGGATGGCCGGAAGATAATCCGCCGGCACGATCGCCCCGAAGTGATCGATATCGATGGCAAAGTCGTCGCCGGCAAGCAATCTTGCGATCATGGTCGAGATCAGCGCCGAAACGACGACGGGTGTCAGCGTCACGATCGAATAGCTGCCGATGATCAGCTCGAAGGCGTAGAAGGCGCCGGTGAGCGGCGCGTTGAACGCAGCGGCGATGGCGCCGGCCGCGCCGCAGCCGACGAGCATGCGCAGGTCTGCGCGGCGCATCTGCATCTTGTAGCCGAATTTGGAGGCGATGCCGGCGGCAATCTGCGTGTAGCCGGCCTCAAGTCCGACAGAGGCGCCGAATCCATTCGAGATCAGGTTCTGCACGGCAACGATGATACTGTCGGTGAGCGACATGCGACCGCCGTGCAGCGCATTGGCTTCGATCGGGTCGACCATCGGCTTTTTGCGTGTGCGGGACAATATGTAGAGCAGTATGCCGAGAATGATGCCACCTGCGATCGGTGCGATGAACACTACCGATTTGTCCCGAATTGCCATTGCCGCCGAACTCAAGCGTTCGTAGTCGGTTATGCCATAGATGACGCTGTGAAGTTTGCGCGAGATATAGCTCATCGCCGTGACCGCACAGCCGGATACTATGCCTACCAGCGCTCCGGCGAAGACAAGTCCCAATTCGCCACGGCGCAGCAATGCCCTGAAGCGACCGAGATCGAATAGGGCCGAGAAGACGCCGAGGCGTCGCGGTTGGAATTTCTGCAGCATGGGAAACGGACGATACGTTTTACTCGAATGTGAGAGCTTACCCTCTATAAACTCCTAACATCAAAGAAATACGGCAAAAAAGCCGCTGGTTTCATGAGAATTTTCCGCCGATTTCGCAATCGGGACGGCGCAGGTCGCATCCATGCCCTTGATTGACTTGAGGTAAGTGAAAGCCTAATCATTGCCGGCATAACGAATGGTTCCTGAGCGGCGATCTGCCGCATGGGATGAAAAGGGAATGTGAAGGGACGGACCCAATCCGGGCGTTCTCATCACAGCCGACCCCGCGACTGTAGAGCGGTCAGGGTCTTTCATTCGGTTCGAAGCCTGTTCTGTTGATGGTTCGCATGGGGCGAACGGGGCGGGACAGGCTCAAGTCGAAAAAGCCACTGGCGTGGCATCATGATTAACCGGGGCTGGACGCCTCTTATTCTACGAATCGTCCGCCTTTTCATGATGCATTGCCGGGAAGGCGAGAAAGACCCGCTTGTGCACGATTGGGGGCGACCGGTTTCGGTCTGCCCCCGTCGCGGCGCCTTATCCGCGAGCCAGGAGACCTGCCATGCGTGCCGGGCACAGAGCCTGTTCTGGGACGTAAGTTCCGCTGCCAGCACGGAGGTTGTCATGGCGCAAGACGAGTTTTCGGCGTGTAGGCGCCCGTCTTCCGGTTCCAGCGATGTGCTGCAGACCCTCGATTCCGCGTGGGAGCGGGCATAGCGTATGTCGTTTTCGACTTCCCGAGCAGTCTTCGTCCTTGGGGGCGCGCGTTCCGGCAAATCCAGGTTTGCCGAATCCCTGGTTTCGGACACGGGTCTTGAACGTCACTATGTGGCGACAGGGCAGGCATGGGATGACGAGATGCGCGAGCGCATCGCAAAGCATCGTGCCGACCGCGGCGATCTCTGGCAGACGCATGAGGAGCCGATCGATCTTGTCGGTCAGCTTGCCGCCATCGATGCCGAGGGGCGAGCCGTGCTTGTCGACTGCCTGACGCTATGGGTCACCAATTTGATGATGGCCGAGCGTGACATGGCGGCGGAATTTGCCGCCCTGACCGCCTTTCTGCCGACCGCACGATCGAGGCTCGTTCTCGTCTCCAACGAGGTGGGCTTGGGAATCGTGCCGGAAAATCGCATGGCGCGCGCGTTTCGCGATCATGCCGGCCGTCTGCACCAAATGGTCGCAGCGGCGAGTGCCGAAGTTTATTTTATCGCAGCGGGCCTGCCGCTGAAAATGAAGGGTTGATGCATATGAACCAGGAAAAGATTCCCGCCACCGTCATCACCGGCTTCCTCGGAGCCGGCAAGACGACGATGATCCGCAACCTCCTGCAGAATGCCGGCGGCAAGAAGATCGCGCTCATCATCAACGAATTCGGCGATCTCGGTGTCGATGGCGACGTGCTGAAGGGCTGCGGCGCGGAGAACTGCACCGAAGACGATATCATCGAGCTGACCAATGGCTGCATCTGCTGCACCGTGGCCGACGATTTCATCCCCACGATGACGAAGCTTCTAGAGCGCGATGCGCGCCCGGATCACATCGTCATCGAAACGTCAGGCCTTGCTCTGCCGCAGCCGCTGGTCGCTGCCTTCAACTGGCCCGACATCCGCACCCACGTCACCGTCGACGGCGTCATCACCGTCGTCGATAGCGCCGCCGTCGCCGCCGGCCGTTTCGCCGACGACCACGACGCCGTCGAGGCTGCCCGCGTCGAGGATGATTCGCTCGACCACGAAAGCCCCATCGAGGAGCTTTTTGAAGACCAACTGACCTGCGCAGATCTGATCGTGCTCAACAAGACCGACCTGATCGATATCGACGGTCTCGGCCGTGTCCGCGCCGAAGTTGCCTCACGCACCAGCCGCAAGCCGACGATCATCGAAGCGAAGAACGGCGATGTGCCGGCCGCCATCCTGCTCGGCCTCGGAATCGGCACGGAAGACGATATTGTCAACCGCAAATCCCATCACGAGCTGGAGCATGAGGACGGCACGCCGCACGATCACGACGAGTTCGACAGCTTCGTCGTCGAACTTGGCCCGATCGCCGATCCGGTGGCTTTCGTCGATGCGCTGAAGGGCGTGATTGCGGAGCATGACGTGCTGCGCCTCAAGGGCTTTGTCGATGTCCCCGGCAAGCCCATGCGCCTGCAGGTGCAGGCCGTCGGCAGCCGCATCGACACCTATTTCGATCGCGCCTGGACACCGGGCGAAGCCCGCGCGACCCGGCTCGTGGTGATCGGTCTGCACGAGATGGACGAGACGATCGTGCGCAAGGCGATTGAGGCGCTGGCCTAAGGGAAATCCATGCATCTCCTCCTGGCACAGAAGGGAACGATCAGCGACGGCGAGGAGGCGATCGACCTTGGGCAGTCGCCCGGCGATATCCTCTTTCTGTCGGCTGCCGATACCGAGCTTGCGGCGATTGCCGCGGCGCATGGTGAGGGCGACCGTTCCCTTCGGCTTGCAAGCCTGATGAGCCTCAAGCATCCGATGTCTGTCGATACCTATGTCGACAGGACAGCGCGGCATGCGAAGCTCATCATCGTGCGGGCGCTAGGAGGGGCAAGTTACTTCCATTATGCACTGGAGGCGCTGCATGCTTCTGCAGCGCGCCAGGGTGCTCTGATTGCGGTGCTGCCGGGGGATTCGAAGCCGGATCCCGGGCTAACGCCATTCTCCAACGTTGCGCTCGATGATCTCAACGCGCTCTGGTCCTATCTGATCGAGGGCGGGGAGGCGAATTCCCGCGCGTTTCTTGTCTATGCAGAGGCGATGCTCACGGGCGCTGAGAAGCCTATGCCCGCTGCACCCCTGATGAAGGCCGGGATCTGGTGGCCGGGCCGAGGCGTGATCGGCGTCGAGGAGTGGAGGGGGCTCGAAATCGAATGGAGAGCTTGCCCCTCACCCCAGCCCTCTCCCCGTATTGACGGGGAGAGGGGGCATATCGAGGCCACGGCTCCCCCTTCGCCCCGCTTGCGGGGAGAAGGTGCCCGGAGGGCGGATGAGGGGCAAGACTCTCCTTTGAAGCAGTCGTCGGACGCCGACATCGCTTTCGAACAGGTGGTGACCCCTGCAGGATTCGAACCCCCGACGGTTGCCGTTTCTTTCTACCGCGCGCTGGTTCAGAGCGCGGAAACCAGACCCGTCGAGGCCATGATAGAGGCCCTCATTGCCGAGGGCATGCGGCCGTTGCCGGTCTTTGCCTATAGCCTGAAGGACGCCGTGTCCGTCGGCATTCTCGAAAGCGTCTTTACCGAGCTGAAACCGGGCGTGGTCATCAACGCCACCGGCTTTGCCGTTTCGGCGCCGGGCGCGGATCGTCAGGCGACGGTGCTGGAAACGGGCGACGCCGTCGTTCTGCAGGCCATCTTCTCGGCTTCATCGAAGGAGGCGTGGGAGGCATCCTCGCAGGGGCTTTCGGCGCGCGATCTCGGCATGAATGTCGCTTTGCCCGAAGTGGATGGGCGCGTTCTCGCCCGAGCCGTGTCCTTCAAGGCGGCCGCCCGCTATGACGAGAGGGTCGAGGCCAATATCGTCGCCAGCGAGCCGCTCGAGGATCGCATGCGCTATACGGCGCGGCTCGCTGCCAATTGGGCGCGGCTGCGCAACACGCCGCCCGGTGATCGCCGTGTTGCGCTTGTTATGGCGAACTATCCCAGTCGCGATGGACGGCTCGGCAATGGAGTCGGGCTCGATACGCCGGCCGGCACCATCGAGGTGCTGAAGGCGATGCGGGCCGAGGGTTACGGCGTTGCCGATCTGCCTGCCGACGGCGATGCACTGATGCGGCACTTAGCGGAAGGTCCGACAAATTCGGGGCATGACGGCCGCGTCGTTCGCGAGACGCTTTCCTTCAGCGACTACAAGGATTTCTTCCTGTCGCTTCCCAAACAGATTCAGGATGAGATCACGGCGCGTTGGGGTGAGCCGGAGCTAGATCCTTACGCGATCGATCACGGCTTTGCCTTGCCGTTCGCCCGCTTCGGCGACGTGCTTGTCGGCATCCAGCCGGCGCGCGGCTACAACATCGATCCCAAGGAAAGCTATCATTCTCCCGATCTCGTTCCACCGCACGGCTACCTCGCCTTCTATGCCTTCCTGCGCCGCTCCTTCGATGCCCATGCCGTCATCCACATGGGCAAGCACGGCAATCTCGAGTGGCTCCCGGGCAAGGCGCTGGCACTGTCGGAAAGTTGCTATCCGGAAGCGATCCTCGGACCGCTGCCGAATCTCTATCCTTTCATCGTCAACGATCCCGGCGAGGGCACGCAGGCCAAGCGCCGCACGAGCGCCGTCATCATCGATCACCTGACGCCGCCGCTGACGCGCGCCGAAAGCTATGGCCCGCTGAAGGATCTGGAGGCGCTCGTCGACGAATATTACGAGGCTTCGGGCGGCGATCCGCGCCGCATCCGTCTGCTCCGCAAGCAGATACTCGATCTCGTCGCCGATATCGGACTGGATCAGGATGCCGGCATCGCCAAGGGCGAGGGTGAAGACGAGGCCTTGCGCAAGCTTGATGCTTATCTCTGCGACCTCAAGGAAATGCAGATCCGCGACGGCCTGCACATCTTCGGCGTTTCGCCTTCCGGGCGGCTGTTGACGGATCTGACGGTGGCGCTGGCAAGGGTGCCGCGCGGACTGGGCGAGGGGGGCGATCAGAGCTTGCAGCGGGCGATTGCAAGAGATGCTTTTGAGGGTTCGGAGCGTGCCATACCCCCCTCTGTCGCTTTCGCGACAGAGGGAGGTAACTCTCCCAGCAAACCATTCGACCCGCTTGACTGCGACATGGCCGCTGACTGGACCGGCCCGCGCCCATCAATCCTCCAAGATATGTCCGATACCCCCTGGCGCACCCAGGGCGACACCGTCGAGCGTATCGAACTGCTGGCCGCAAAACTCGTGAATGGCGACATAGCCTGCCCCGAGACTTGGCCAAACACCAGCATGGTTCTCGGCGAGATCGCCGCAAAGCTGCAGCCCTCCATTCTCGCCTGCGGTGATGCCGAGATCGCAGCCTTGCTTAAGGGCCTCGACGGTCGTTTCGTGCCACCCGGTCCATCAGGCGCGCCAACGCGAGGTCGGCCGGATGTTCTGCCGACGGGACGAAATTTCTATTCGGTAGACAGTCGCGCCGTGCCGACGCCGGCAGCCTATGAACTTGGCAGCAAATCGGCTGAACTGCTCATCCGCCGTTACGTTCAGGACCATGGCGAGTGGCCCGTTTCCTTCGGACTGACGGCCTGGGGAACCTCGAACATGCGCACGGGCGGCGACGATATCGCGCAGGCGCTGGCGCTGATCGGCGTCAAGCCCGTCTGGGACATGACCTCGCGCCGCGTCACCGGCTACGAAATCATTCCGCCGGCCATGCTCCGGCGGCCACGTGTCGACGTGACGCTGCGCATTTCCGGCTTCTTCCGTGATGCGTTTCCCGAACAGATCGCCTTGTTCGACAAGGCCATCCGTGCTGTCGGTATGCTCGATGAAGATGCGGCTGACAATCCCATTGCGGCGCGCATGCGCGGTGAGATCGCGCGGCTCGAAGCTGCCGGCCTCGACGCTGCCTCTGCCAGCCGCAGGGCTGGTTATCGCGTCTTCGGTTCCAAACCTGGGGCTTATGGTGCCGGTCTGCAGGCACTCATCGATGAGAAGGGATGGGAACGGCGCGCGGATCTGGCCGAAGCCTATCTCGTCTGGGGCAGCTATGCCTATGGCGCCGGCGAGGAAGGAAGAGCCGAGCGCGGCGTCTTCGAGGAGCGGTTGCGCTCGATCCAGGCGGTCGTGCAGAACCAGGACAATCGCGAGCATGACCTGCTCGACAGTGACGATTATTATCAGTTCGAGGGCGGCATGGCGGCGGCGGCCGAGCAGCTTGGCGGCGCGCGTCCCTCGATCTATCACAACGACCATTCGAGGCCGGAAAAGCCTGTGATACGCTCGCTGGAAGAGGAGATCGGCCGTGTGGTGCGCGGTCGCGTCGTCAATCCCAAGTGGATCGAGGGCATCATGCGCCACGGCTATAAGGGCGCCTTCGAGATCGCAGCAACGGTCGATTATCTCTTTGCCTTTGCCGCGACGACGGGTGCTGTGCGCAATCATCATTTCGAGGCCGTCTATCAGGCCTTCGTCGTGGATCAAGGCGTGCGTGATTTCATGGCGGAGAAGAACCCGGCAGCACTTCGGGAGATGCGGGAACGTCTGCTTGAGGCGATCGATCGCCAGCTCTGGACGCCGAGAAGCAATTCAGCGCGGTTCGATCTCGAAAGCCTTGATAAGGGCAGGGACGCGGCGGAATGAGTGTGATCGACGAGCTTCTGGTTGGTTTTCGGGATTACCTACTGTCGCGCAGCGATCGGATGCTGCAGCATTTCACGGAAGGTTTTGACTGGCCGGCGCAACAGCGCTCGCTTGCGATGCACGACTTGCCCGTCGTCCAATATCTTCGAAAGCATGCTCAGTTGGGCGAGGGTGCAGAAGGCGTGCTGTTCGACAGGCTCTTTCAAGCCGCGAACGAACTGCATTGGGCCCAGACCTACAGCATCACCGACTTCGGCGGCGATTTCCTCGAAAGATACGGCTGGGTCGAGCTGTTCGGCACGCGCGGCCATTTTGCGAGCGAGGAGATGGCCGGCGGCTTCCTGCTGCTTGGTCCCGGCGTGCACTATCCGGATCATCACCACGAGGCTGAGGAGATCTATATCCCGCTGACCGACGGCTCGCTGTGGAGCAAGGATGCCCAGCCATTCCTGCCGCGCTGGTCGGGCGAGATCATCCATCACCCCTCGAATATCCGCCACGCCATGCGCACGGAAGACCAGCCACTCGTCGCGCTCTATCTTTGGCGCGGTGGCCCACTGGCACAGAAATCGATCATATCAGGGAGAATGCAATGAGCGACGAATTGGCCGAAACCGGCGCGGACGCCCCGAAGAGCGACGACGCCCGTCACGCCGACAAGATGGCCAAGAAGAAGGCCGCGCGCGACAAGATCATGGCGACCAAAAACGATGAGAAGGGTCTGATCATTGTCCATACCGGCAAGGGCAAGGGAAAGTCTTCCTCCGCTTTTGGCATGATCTTCCGCCACATCGCTCATGGGAAGCCCAGTGCGGTAGTGCAGTTCATCAAGGGCGCCATGTGGACCGGCGAGCGCGATCTGATCGAGAAGCATTTCTCCGATCTATGCCAGTTCCATACGATGGGTGAGGGCTTCACATGGGAGACTCAGGACCGAGCCCGAGACGTGGCAGCGGCCTCTGCTGCATGGGAAAAGGCCAAGGAGCTGATCCGCGACGAGCGTAATTCTATGGTGCTGCTTGATGAAATCAACATTGCGCTTCGTTACGACTATCTCGACATCAACGACGTGATCGAATTCCTCAGGAATGAGAAGCCCTACATGACGCATGTGGTCTTGACGGGCCGTAACGCCAAGGAAGAGCTGATCGAGATTGCCGACCTCGTCACCGAGATGGAATTGATCAAGCATCCGTTCCGCTCGGGCATCAAGGGACAGCCGGGCGTCGAGTTCTGATCGCCTGGCGAACGTTTAGCTGCCCGGCAGCATCGCCTTCAGCGCTTCCGCCGTCTGCGGGTTCGCGGGAAAGAAGGATTCGATGGCGAGTTCCGACAGCGTGACATCGACGGGCGTTCCGAAGACGGTCGTAGTGGACAGAAACGACAGATGTCCCACTTCGGTGACGAGCTCCAGAGGTACGGCGATGCCGGCGAAATCCCGTTCCGGAGCCGCCGACTTCGATGTCGCTGGCGCAGGATAGGCGGACAGTTCCGCAAGCAGTTTTATGAGGATTGAATCGCCTGTCGCCGATATCTGCTGGCGTAGGCGTTCCAGCAGATGCGCCCGCCATTCATGGAGATTGGCGATCCGAGGCGCCAAGCCGTGGGGGTGCAGGCTGAGCCGCAGGACGTTAATTGGTCCTTCGGTCAGCGAGGCATCGGTCACCCCCGCGAGCAGCGGAGCGACGGCGGCATTGGCGGCGATGAGCGTCCAATGTCGGTCGACGGCCAGAGCTGGGAAGGGTTCGTGTCCTTTCAGCAGCATATCGATCGCGCGCCGTGCCGGAGCAAGCGCCGGATCATCCAGTTTGCGCTCTGGAAAGACCGGGGCAAAGCCGGCCGCCAGAAGCATCGGATTGCGTTCGCGTAAGGGGACGTCGAGCCGTTCAGCGAGATGCATCAGCATCTCACGGCTTGGAAGTGCCCGCCCGCTCTCGATGAAGCTCAAATGCCGTTGCGATATATCGGCTTCAAGGGCGAATTCGAGCTGGCTCAGGCGGCGGCGTTGCCGCCATTCGCGCAGATGGTCGCCGAGAGAGCGGGCCGGGTTCATCATGCGGCAGCCGGCAGCTGATCGATGAAGCCGTGAACGGACTTCAGGCGTTCACCTTCGAGGATGGCGAAATCCGTGCCCTTGACGAGAGGCTCGGCGCCGGCCGGACCGAAGCCCCAGGAGAAGCGGAGATTGTCGCCGTGGCGCTCGCCCTCGGTGATGAGCGTGAAACGGAAGCCGGGGAAGCGCTCATGGGCGGCCGTGACCAGCGCGTGGATCTGCTCGCGATTATCCGCGCGCATCATGGGATCGACGTAGCTGCAGTCTTCCGTCCAGGCTTCGGCAATGAGCGCACGGCGACGTTCGGTGTCGGCCTCGTTCCAGATGGCGATATAGCGGTCAGCAATGGTGTTTGCGTCGGTCATCGGTCAACTCCTTTGGATCGCCTGAACCGTTCAGGCAGGGCGATCATCGGCGCGGACGGAAGTACTATCAATTACGTCGGAGGTAATCAAAGGCCCGTTCTAGAGGCCGAGCCAGATCCTGACGGGATGGGTGGGGTCTGCCAGCAGCTTGATCGCGAAGGCGATGCAGACGATGACGAGCAGCGGTTTGATCAGCTTGGCGCCGATGCGCATGGCAAGCCGCGAACCGAGCTGCGCGCCCAGGAATTGGCCGAACCCCATCGTCAGCCCAACTTTCCAAAGAATGGCGCCGGAGAAGATGAAGACGATCAGGCCGCCGAGATTTGATCCGAAATTGAGCAGCTTCGTATGCGCCGTCGCCTTCAAGAGGCCGAAGCCGGCGAGCGTCACGAAGGCGAGCATCAGGAACGAGCCGGTTCCGGGGCCGAACGCGCCGTCATAGAAACCGATCAGCGGCACGAACGTCACGCCGAAAAGTCCGGCACTCATGCGCCGATGCTTTTCGACATCGCCGAGATTGGGTTTCAGGGCGAAATAGAGCGCGATTGCGATCAGCAGGAAGGGCAGGATGATGCGCAGCACCTGGCTTGGCATGATGGTCGCCAGCATCGCACCGAGCATGCCGCCGATCACAGCCATCGCCGCCATCGGAAGCTGCTCGCGAAGCTTGACATGTCCTTGTCGGGCATAGGCGATGGTTGCCGAAGCCGCGCCGCAGATCGACTGCACCTTGTTCGTGCCGAGGGTCTGCAGCGGAGGAATACCGGCCAACAACATGGCAGGCACGGTAATCAGCCCACCGCCGCCTGCGATCGAATCGACGAAACCGGCGAAGAACGCAGCGGCAAAGAGCAAAAGCAGGAGTTGAAATGTAATATCTGGCAAGGTGGGAACTCGGAGGCGGGAAATCAGCGGCCTTCTGGCACTTCGCCCGCCGCAAGGCAATTGCTATCGGGACACACCAGGCAAAATTGACGTGTCGAAAGCTGCCCGCTACAGCTGCTATATCGGTCGATGTTGCTGGGAGCGAATATGACGACATATGCCAATTCCACCCGCCGCTATCTTCTGGGTCTTGGCTGCGAGCGCGGCACGGACTGGAATGAAGTGCGGATGCTTGCGGAAAGAGCATTCCAGGAAGCTGGAATCGGGAGTGATCAGGTTCTGGCTGTTGTATCGATCGACACGCGCATGGATGAACCGGCTATCCTCGAGACCGCCACGCATTTTCGTCTCCCGGCACGCTTCTTCAAGGCGACTGCACTGGAGCGGGAGACACCCAGACTGAAGAATCCCTCAGAGATTGTTTTCGCGCATGTCGGTTGTCACGGCGTCGCAGAAGCGGCGGCGCTGGCGGCCGCCGGTCCGGACTCCGAGCTCGTGCTTCCCAAGATCAAGTCCGGCTTTGCTACGGCGGCGATCGCCAGGATTGCCTGAGCAGCGAATTCGCAATGCAAGTCTCGCAAATGATCTGCAGGAGATCCCGACGGCATTTCACCGCCGTCTGTTCTCGTGTATGCCGGTAGGCCATGCGCTGGTCCCAAGCGAAGTAAATTTCGAAAGATCAAGCTTATTCAGTATGTTGGTAAGGAAAAATCATGCATAAGGTCATTTATGATACCGATCCTGGCGTCGATGACGCCATGGCGCTTCTCTTTTTGCATCGTCATCCGGGTATCGACCTTCTCGGCGTGACGACGGTTTTCGGCAATGCCTCCGTAGATACCACGACCCGCAATGCGCTGTTCCTCAAACGCGAGTGGGATATTCCGTGCCCGGTCGCGCGCGGCGCCAGCGTTACCTTCGATCCTTCGCGGCACGAGCGCCCGTGGCCGACGATGGTTCACGGCCATAACGGTCTCGGCGACATCGACGTGCCCGAGACGATCGACCTGCCGACCGATCCGCGACCGGCCTATCAGTTCATCATCGACACGGTTCGCGCCCATCCCGGCGAGGTGACCCTGGTCGCTGTCGGCCGCATGACCAATTTGGCGTTAGCACTGAAGCACGATCCGGAAATCGCCAAGCTCGTAAAGGATGTCGTCATCATGGGCGGCAATTTCTACCTACCGGGCAATGTTTCTCCGGTCGCGGAAGCCAATATTCACGGCGATCCAGAAGCCGCCGACTTCGTCATGACGGCAGCCTGGAAGGTGGTCGTGGTCGGTCTCGACGTGACGTCGGTGACGACCATGGGCCGCAGCTATCTCGCTGATATGGCGAAAGCGGGCGGTCCCTCGGTGCAACTCCTGGCCGACCTGTCACAGTCCTATATCGATTTCTACAAGCATGCGGTCGAAGACGGCATGATGGTTCACGACAGCTGCGCCTGCGTCTATGTCGTGGCGCCCGAGTTGTTCGACACGATCGAGGGATCGATCCGCGTCGTCTGCGGCGGCATTGCCGATGGTCAGACGGTTATCAAGCCGGCCGGCCGCCACTTTCCGCCGGGCGACTGGGACAATCTGCCGAGCCAGATCGCTTGCATCGGCATCCGCTCGCAGCAGGTTCTCGATCTGATCCGCGATGTGATTTTGGGCAAGGTGAAGTACTAAGTTCGGTGAAGGGGGCAACAGTGCCCCCCTTCACAATTCGCTGAAGACCATTCTCCAGCTCTATCAAGAGCCTATTCGAGTGTCCGGAAATATCGAGTCCGGAACGTCATGCGATCGACAAACCCGTTTTTCGTTTCCTGTCGTGGTTGGAAAAGCCCATAGCGTGCTGCCGCTCATGCCGATCGGGGTATGTGACGTAATGTTTGCAGTGGGAGCGATGTCGAATCGAGATCGCCTTATCCCGTTCTCAACATTGCAATTTCGCCCGTCCGGGCATAGGACACATGGGATGAACGATACCGCTTTTTCCACTCTGCCGGCCCTGGAGCCGGGGTCGGTCTGGCTCGTCGGCGCCGGGCCGGGCGATCCGGGGCTTTTGACCCTGCTGGCCGCCAAGGGGTTGGCCGAGGCAGATGTCATCGTGCATGATGCGCTCGTCAACGAAGATTGCCTGAAGCTCGCCCGCCCGAGCGCTACGCTGGAATATGCCGGCAAGCGCGGCGGCAAGCCATCGGCCAAGCAACGGGACATTTCCCTGCGGCTGGTGGAACTGGCGCGGACCGGCAAGCGCGTTCTGCGCCTCAAGGGCGGTGACCCTTTCGTCTTCGGGCGTGGTGGTGAGGAGGCGCTGATGCTCGTTCAGCACGGCATTCCCTTCCGCATCGTGCCCGGCATTACGGCCGGGATCGGCGGCTTGGCCTATGCCGGCATTCCGGTTACCCATCGCGACGTCAATCACGCCGTCACCTTCCTGACCGGCCATGATTCGTCCGGCGTCGTACCGGACGCCATCGATTGGGAGGCGATCGGCAAGGGATCGCCCGTCATCGTCATGTATATGGCGATGAAGCACATCGCGCAGATCAGTGCAAATCTCATTGCCGCCGGTCGGTCGGCGGACGAACCTGTTGCCTTCGTCTGCAATGCGGCGACGCCCTCCCAGCAGGTACTGGAGACAACGCTCGGGCGTGCGCTTGCAGATATCGAAGCGTCCGGTCTCGAGCCGCCCGCCATCGTGGTCGTCGGCGAGGTGGTGAAGTTGCGTCCATCGCTGGATTGGCTCGGCGCGCTTTCCGGCCGCACGCTGGTGTCACCGATCGAAAGGTCGGGCGAGGGCGGACACAAGGTGCCGGCATGAGCGGACTTCTGATCGCAGCACCCTCCTCAGGCTCCGGCAAGACCACCTTTACGCTTGGTTTGCTGCGGGCATTGAGAAACAGGGGTGTTGCGGTTGCACCCGGCAAAGCCGGACCCGACTATATCGATCCTGCGTTTCACGCAGCGGCGGTCGGATCGCCCTGCCTCAATTTCGATCCCTGGGCCATGCGCGCCGAGCTGATTTCAGCGAATGCCGCGCTTCACCGGGCCGGAGGACGGATGCTCGTGATCGAGGGGATGATGGGCCTGTTCGACGGTGCTGCTGACGGCACGGGCACGCCGGCCGATCTCGCCGCCTTGCTCGGCCTTTCCGTCGTGCTCGTCATCGATTGCTCTCGCATGTCGCAGTCGGTTGCGGCCGTCGTCAGCGGTTTTGCCAATTTTCGCGCCGATATCCGCGTTGCCGGTGTCGTGCTCAATCGCGTCGCCAGCGACAGGCATGAGAGAATGCTGCGTCAGGCGCTGAGTGCGGTGCGCATGCCCGTCGTTGCCGTTATTCGCAGTGATACAAGCCTGGCATTGCCGGAGCGGCATCTTGGTCTGGTGCAGGCTGGAGAGCATGCGGCGCTCGAGCAGTTTATCGAGGCGGCTGCAGAGGTCGTCGCGAAGGCCTGCGATTTCGATCTGCTCTTGCGGGCGGCACAGCAGCATCTCATTCGCACCTCCGCAGCCAATATCGCGCGGCTCATGCCGTTCGGCCAGCGCATTGCGGTGGCAAGGGATATCGCATTTGCCTTCTGCTATGAGCATATGCTGCTCGGCTGGAGGCGGCGCGGTGCGGAAATATCCTTCTTTTCTCCGCTCGCGGATGAAGCTCCTTCGGCCGATACGGATGCGATCTATCTGCCGGGCGGCTATCCGGAATTGCACGCCGGAAAGCTCGCCGCCGCTCAGCATTTCCGGGATGGAGTGAAGGCGGCGGCCTCGCGTGGGGTGCGCATTTATGGCGAATGCGGCGGGTACATGGTGCTCGGCGAGGGGCTTGTGGATGCGGCGGGCGTGCGCCACGAAATGCTGGGCCTCCTGCCCGTCGTTACCAGTTACGCGAAACGACAGCGGCATCTCGGCTATCGACGCGTGGTGCCGCTTGCCAACTCCTTCTTCGAAAAGCCGATGACGGCGCATGAGTTTCATTATTCGACCATCGTATCGGAGGGCGAGGCGGACCGTCTGTTTGCCGTCAGGGATGCGCTCGATACCGATCTTGGTGCAGCCGGTCTGCAACGCGGCAATATCGCCGGCTCCTACATGCATCTGATCGATCTAGCCGGTGAAGCCGCATGACCACCAGAATCGTCCATGGCGGCGGGATTACCGCGGCGGCGCGTCAATATGGCGGGCGTCCGGAGGAATGGCTGGATCTGTCGACCGGCATCAATCCGAATCCGATGACACTGCCGGAAATCCCCGTTGCGGCTTGGCACAGGTTGCCTGACCAGCATTTGCAGGAGCGGGCGCGGGAAGCCGCGAGGAGCTATTACCGCAGCGGCGATATTCTGCCGCTGCCGGTTCCAGGCACGCAGTCCGTCATTCAATTGCTTCCAAAGCTCGTGACGGGCGGCAGGGTTGCGATCTTCTCGCCGACCTATGGCGAATATGCGCGCGCTTTTACGCTCGCCGGCTTGCAGGTTCGCCAGGTTTCGACGATTGCCGAACTGACGGTCGACGACAGGCTGGTCGTTGCCGTCAATCCCAACAATCCTGATGGGCGGGTGCTGCCCATCGAGCAGTTGCGGGAACTGCATGACAGGCAGCGCGAGCAAGGCGGCATTCTTCTGGTGGACGAGGCTTTCGGCGACGTCGAACCGGCGGCAAGCACGGCGCCTTTTGCCGCCTTGATGCCAAATCTCATCATCTTCCGTTCGTTCGGAAAGTTTTTCGGCCTAGCCGGACTTCGGCTCGGCTTCGTGATTGCCGAAGCTTCGATTATGACAAGATTCGAGGATTGGCTCGGGCCTTGGGCGGTTTCGGGGCCAGCCCTTTCGATTGCCGCCTCCCTGATGGAAAGCGATACAAGCGCCATCCGAAACCGCATTCTCCAGCGGCATTCGGCGCTGGAAGCGGTTCTGCAACGTTCGAAGCTGCATGTAGCGGGAGGCACTGCTCTTTTTGCATTGGTTGCAGACGACCGCGCCGAAGGCATATATACGCATCTCTGCCGTCATCATATTCTCGTCCGCAAGTTCGATTACGCCCGCAATTGGCTGCGCTTCGGACTCGCTCCTGATGAGGCCGCAGATGAAAGACTCGCCGGGGTATTAGAGGATTATTCGACATGACCGCCGACGAACATTTGCTCATTCTGGTCCTTGCCTTGCTGCTTGACCGCTTCGTCGGCGATCCCGACTGGCTTTGGCAGCGCTTTCCGCATCCTGTCGTACTGTTCGGCAAGGCGATTTCGGCTTTCGATCAACGGTTCAATGCAAAGCATCTGCCGGGCGTTCTTCGCCGTCGTAATGGGCTGATGTCGATCGTCGCGTTGCTGATGGGCGCTGCCATCGCTGGCTGGGCTATTCATGGATTTCTCGCCTTTTTCGGCTGGCTCGGCATATTGGTAGAGGCGGGGTTGGTGGCGGTTTTCATGGCGCAGAAGAGCCTTGCCGATCATGTCGGTGAGGTGTCGCGGGCATTGCGCTCCGATGGTTTGGAAGGCGGCCGTCTTGCCGTGTCGCGCATCGTCGGCCGCGACCCCGAGACACTGGACGAGCCTGGGATTTGCCGTGCGGCCATCGAAAGCCTCGCCGAGAACTTTTCCGACGGCGTCGTCGCGCCGGCCCTGTGGTACGGCGTTTTCGGTCTGCCGGGCCTGTTTTTCTACAAGATGCTCAACACCGCCGATTCGATGATCGGCCACAAGTCCGAGACCTATGTCGATTTCGGCCGCGCCGCTGCGCGGCTGGACGATATCGCCAACTGGCCGGCTGCACGGCTCTCCATTCTGCTGATTGCCGCCGGAGCCTTGGCCAAGCGGGGAATCTCCGCGCTTGGAAATGCGATCCGCATCGCCGTCCGCGACGGCGGGCTGCATCGCTCGCCCAACTCAGGCAGGCCAGAGGCGGCAATGGCCGGTGCCCTCGACATCCAGCTTGCCGGCCCGCGAATCTATGGCGGCGAGCTCGTGCGCGAGCCAATGATCAACGGTGCCGGCCGGGATACGGCGACCGTGAGTGACGTCGAAGCGGGTATTTCCATCTTTTATTCCGCGTGCTCGATGCTGACGCTTCTCGCTTTCCTTGGCTTCCTGCTGCTCTTGTGAGCGTCCCTAAATTAAGCAATCGCTCACTATATGTATTAATCTGGTATAATTGGCATAGCGATAGACTCTCTCATCGTCTGAATTGCTTCGAAAGGAAGCAAACGGTCGGAGGGGCAAGATGAAGCGTATCGCGTTAGCAGTAACGGCATGTCTATGTATGCAATTCAGTACTGTTTCGGCTCGTGCCGGAACTGTTGTCGCGGTGGTCGATCTTCGATCGCAAACAATGACCGTTTCCGAGGATGGAGCTCTGAAGTATCGCTGGCGAGTGTCGACGGCCCGCAAAGGTTATGTGACGCCGATCGGCTCCTACACGGCCAAATGGCTGTCCAAGGATCATCGCTCGAAGAAATATGACGATGCCCCGATGCCCTACGCCGTATTTTTTAACGGCGGCTATGCCATTCACGGCACCTATGAGGTGCGGCGGCTCGGCCGGCCGGCATCGCATGGCTGCGTTCGGCTCGATACCCGCAATGCCGCCACCTTCTTTGCCATGGCGGCTGACGCGGGGCTTCACAATACACGCATCGTGATCAGCGAATGATCTCTGGCGAATAGACACGCTCTGCCGTTGCGGTTCGGCCGCAATGCTGCCATATCCCGCGTCCACGTCGCGCGCGATTTCACAGGTATGACGCGACGGTCATTTTGCTGTTTGCGCAACAGTGGCTTGCCAAATTGCCGGGGTTTCTGGTGGAAACCATTGGCTTTTGGAATGGATTTCCCTATGAGGGGGATTGAATTATTATTTCAAGAGGTATGGGCAGTGACTGCTACATTTGACAAAGTTGCCGACATTATCGCTGAAACCAGCGAAATCGACCGTGACACCATCACCCCGGATAGCCACACGATCGACGACCTCGGCATCGACAGCCTGGACTTCCTGGATATCGTTTTCGCGATCGACAAGGAATTCGGCATCAAGATCCCGCTCGAGAAGTGGACGCAGGAAGTCAACGAAGGCAAGGTCTCGACCGAAGAGTACTTCGTGCTGAAGAATCTCTGCGCCAAGATCGATGAGCTGCGCGCCGCCAAGGGCTGAGCGACATCCTTGCATTTTTTTGACGCCCAGCCGCCCATGAATATGGCGGCCGGGCGGTTTTATTCTTAAATAGCGTATCCCGCCCGGCACGTTCCTTGTTGCCGAGTTGGATCGGAGGCGTTGATGCTGCTGGAATATTTCCAGATGATCGACAGGGTCGAATCTGTCGATCTGTCCAAGGGCCGGTTGAAGGCTCATTCCGTCGTTCCGGCCAAAAGCCCTGTTTTCGAAGGCCATTTCCCGGGCATGCCGCTGGTTCCCGGCGTTCTCCTTATCGAAACGATGGCGCAGGCTTCGGGCATGCTCGTGCTTGCGGCGACAAAATTTGCCTATATGCCATTCCTGATGTCGGTCGATGGCGCCAAGATGCGGACCTTCGTGGAGCCTGAAGCCGAACTCGATATCGAAGCCGATCTGGAGCACGAGGGCTCGGGCTTTGCTGTCACCAAGGCGCGCATCACCATCGGTGGAAAGAAGGTCTGCGATGCGCAGTTGAAGCTGCGGACCATGCCGTTTAATGAGGTGCCGCTCGGCGATATCGTGCGCAAGCGGGCAGGCGAGGTCGGACTTCTCGACGCCATCGCCGCCAACGGTTGATGCTGCCGGCTTGTTCGGCGCCGCATTCGAAGAGGATTGATGAATGAGCAAGGCTCAGAATGATGTGGTCATAACGGGTATCGGCATCGTTACCTGCCAAGGCGTTGGCAAGGACGCGCATGTTGCCCTGTTGAAGGCGGACAAAGCGCCGGCGACCATCGTCGAAACCGAGAAGTTCAAGCCCTATCCCGTGCATCCCCTGCCTGAGATCGATTGGTCGCAGCAGATTCCAAAGCGTGGCGATCAGCGGCAGATGGAAAACTGGCAGCGCATCGGCGTCTTCACCGCCGGTCTGGCGCTCGACGATGCCGGTTTCAAGGACGATCTGGAAGCCTGCGGCACCATGGACATGATCGTCGCGGCCGGGGGTGGCGAGCGCGATACCAATGTCGATACGCTGATCGTCAACGAAGGCTTGAAGCGCAACGACCGCGAATTATTGCTGAATGAGAAGCTGACGACCGAATTGCGGCCGACGCTGTTCCTTGCGCAGCTTTCGAACCTGCTCGCCGGCAATATCTCAATCGTGCACAAGGTCACGGGGTCGTCGCGCACCTTCATGGGTGAAGAAGCCTCCGGTATCTCGGCCGTCGAGACCGCGTTCCACCGCATCAAGTCCGGTGAATCGAGCCATGCTCTCGTTGGCGGCGCATTTTCCGCCGAGCGCCTCGACATGATCCTGCTGATCGAGTCCATCAATGCGCATGCTATCGGTGATTGGCATCCTGTCTGGTCGCGCAAGCCGGAAGATGGCGGTGGCATGATCATGGGCTCGCTGGCGCCTTCCTCGTTCTTGAATCGCGTGCGCACGCCGAAGCTCGCGGCGCGCATATCTATGCGACGATCGATGCGGTCGAGGGCGATCGCGGCCGGCGTGACGAAGGCAAGCTCGAAGCACGGCTGGAGCGCATGCTCGCACCCGCAAAGCAGGCGCCTGGCGATGCGACGGTCGTCTTCTCCGGTACGACAGCAATTCCCGATCTCGCCAAGCGCGAAAAAGCCGTGATCGAAGCACAGCTTCCGGAGGCGGCCATCCGTGGCTATTCCGGCGTTTCCGGGCATGGGCTGGAAGGCCAGTTTCCGCTCGGGCTCGCCTTTGCGGCACTGGCCGTCGCCAATAAAGCCAAGGTGCCGCCCTTCGATGCCGCGAATGAAAAGCCGATGGCGACGGGCGCACGCAATGCCGTGGTAACAACCGTCGGCCATGCGCGCGGTGAAGGTATCGCCGTACTGTCAGCCGAAGCGTGAGGAACAGGACATGACCGCTTACAAGGATCATCTCGGACGTCCGATCGTCGCCGTCACCGGCATGGGGATCATCACGTCGCTGGGGCAGGGGCTACAGGATAACTGGAACGCTCTTTCTTCGGGCACGTCAGGCATTCACGGCATCACGCGCTTCCCGACGGACGGACTTTCGACGCGGATCGCCGGGACGGTGGATTTCATCGATATCCCCGTTCCGAACGCTGTCGAGCGCTCCTATGCTTTTGCCCGTGAAACGACTATCGAAGCTTTGGCCCAGGCGGGGATTTCCGGCGATTTCGACGCGCCGCTCTTCCTGGCTGCGCCGCCGATCGAACCCGAATGGAGCGCCCGCTTCGAGCTGGCCGACCGTTCTCCTCCGGCAGATCACGAGGGCGATGCATATGAGCGCTTCCTTGCCGCCATGCGCCAGCGCCCCGATCCGGCCTTCCATGAAGCCGCTCTTTTCGGCGCCATTTCCGAGCGCCTTGCCGACCGTTTTGGCACGCGTGGCCTGCCGGTAACCTTGTCGACGGCGTGCGCGTCGGGCGTAACGGCCATTCAGCTGGGCATTGAGTCGATCCGTCAGGGTCGCACCACGCGGGCACTGACGGTTGCGACCGACGGATCCCTGAGCGCGGAGGCGTTGATCCGCTTCTCGCTGCTCTCGGCGCTGTCGACGCAGAACGATCCGCCGACCAAGGCATCCAAGCCGTTCAGCAAGGATCGTGACGGCTTCGTCATTGCCGAAGGAGCGGCGACGCTGGTGCTGGAATCGCTGGAGGCGGCTGTTGCACGCGGCGCCAAGATCCTCGGCATCATGAAGGGCGCCGGCGACAAGGCGGACTCCTTCCATCGCACCCGCTCTTCGCCTGACGGCGGTCCGGCGATCGCGACGATCCGCGCAGCACTTGCCGATGCGGGCATGGATGAGAGCGATATCGGCTACATCAATGCTCACGGCACCTCGACGCCCGAAAACGACAAGATGGAATATGGATCTATGTCCGCCGTCTTCGGCGAACGGCTTCCGACCATTCCCGTTTCGTCGAACAAATCGATGATTGGCCATACTCTGACGGCCGCTGGCGCTGTGGAGGCCGTGTTCTCGCTGCAGACGATGCTGACCGGCACGTTGCCACCGACCATCAACTACAACAATCCGGACCCGTCGATCATCCTCGACGTGGTGCCGAACAAGAAGCGTGAAAAGCAGGTGAATGCTGTCCTTTCGAACTCTTTCGGGTTCGGGGGGCAGAACGCCAGCCTTGTCATGGCGCTTGAACCGGCTTAAGCGGACATCTGAAAAACAGAATACAACTGCGCCCGAGGGGCGAGGGACTTTGCCATGCGTGCTTTGCAACTGATCGACGACCGCAAACTTGAGATCACCGATCTGCCGGAGCCGGAGGCGCCGGGTGCGGGTGAGGTGACCTTGCGCGTCAAGGCTGTCGCTCTCAATCACATCGACGTCTGGGGCTGGCGTGGCATGGCCTTTGCCAAGCGCAAGATGCCGCTGGTCATCGGCGCAGAAGCTGCCGGTGTCGTGGAAGCGATCGGGCCGGGCGTTGCCAATGTGCTGCCGGGTCAGCTCGTGTCGATCTACGGCGCGCGTACCTGCGGCCTTTGCCGCCACTGCCGCGAAGGACGCGACAATCTGTGCGAACATGTCGGCGGCGTGCACGGTTTCCATCTCGATGGCTTCGCACAGGAGAAGGTCAATCTTCCGGCTCGTCTGCTTGTTCCGGCACCGCCCGGCGTCGATGCTATCGGTGCTGCTCTTGCTCCGGTGACTTTCGGCACCGTTGAGCACATGCTGTTTGACAATGCCAAGCTCGAACCCGGCGAAACGATCCTCGTTCATGCCGGCGGCTCGGGTATCGGTACGGCTGCCATTCAGCTTGCCAAGAAGATCGGCTGCACGGTCATCACGACGGTCGGCTCCGACGACAAAATCGAGAAAGCCAAGGCCTTGGGCGCCGATCACGTCATCAACTATCGCACCGACCGCTTCGAGGGCGTCGTGCGCAAGCTGACGAAGAAGAAGGGCGTCGACGTGGTTTTCGAGCATGTCGGCAAGGATACCTGGGCTGGCTCCATGCTCTGCATGAAGCGCGGCGGTCGTCTCGTCACCTGCGGTTCGACATCGGGTGTTTCGACCGAAATGAACCTGATGATGCTGTTCCAGCAGCAGCTGAAGCTTCTCGGATCTTTCGGCTGCCGCATGGAGAATATGGCCAACGCGATGCAGAAGATGGCGCGGGGTCTCGTTCACCCAGTGATCGATACCGAGGTCAGCTTCACTGACATCGACCGAGCGCTGGAGCGGATGGAATCGCGCCAGATCTTCGGCAAGATCATCCTGAAGATGGACTGAGCCGCGTGAAGCTTTTCATCACCCGGATTGTCCTTGCGCTCAGAAATTTCCAGCAGTGGCTGGTGGCGCAGGTCATCTTCGGCTTCCTGAATTTCCTGAAATTGTTTCCGGCGGATGCGGGTATCAACTTTGCCGATCGCCTGACCCGCAAGATCGGCCCGCGCATGCGCCGGCATCAGCTGATGCTGACCAATCTGCGTAATGCCTTTCCGGAAAAGACCGAGGCGGAGATTGAAGAGATCGCACGTGCGAGCTGGGGCAATATGGGGCGCCTGGCGGCGGAATATGTCTTTCTCGACCGGCTTTTCGACTTCGATCCCTTTAGCGACAAGCCTGGCCGCATCGAAGTTTCCGGCATTCCGATCTTTCTCGATCTCCGGGACAATCCGCGCCCGTTCATCGTCTTTACCGGGCATACCGGCAACTTCGAGCTGTTGCCGGTCGCCGGGGCCGCCTTTGGTCTGAAGGTGACTGTGCTCTTTCGTCCGCCGAACAATCCCTATGTCGCTCAGAAGGTTTTCGACTTTCGTGCCAAGCGTATGGGCAATCTCGTGCCATCACACGCTGGCTCGTCGTTCGCGCTTGCCAGAGAGCTTGAGGCCGGTCGTGGCGTCGGTGTGCTGGTCGACCAGAAATTCCGTAAAGGTTTGAAGACGTTGTTCTTCGGTCGCGACGTGAAGACCAACCCGCTGCTCCCGAAGCTCGTGCGCCAGTTCAATTGCGAAGTCTATCCGGCCCGTTGCATCCGCCTGCCTAACAATCGCTACCGGCTGGAGATCGAGCCGAAGCTTGAGATGCCTCGCAATGAAGCCGGCGCACTCGATTTGACCGCAACGGCACAGCTGCTGAACGACAAGGTAGAGAGCTGGGTGAGGGAAAATCCCGAGCAATGGCTGTGGTATCATGATCGCTGGAATATCAAGAAGAGCGTCTTCTAGGTTCGTTTCCCCCTGGGTTGGCCGCAGCTCCATGTGCGTGCCCGCATCCAGTCATTGTGCTTATAAGCCTTGTTTTTCATAAAGTTCTCCTTTGGCGAGAACTTCTGCTCATCCCGATTGAAAGTGGGGATAAGTCATGTTAATTCACAGTATAGAAAGTTTGGTGAGAATGCGGACACCAAGCTGAATATCCTTGGGCATGGCAGCGCCGGGAATCGAGGCCCCTGCGTCCTGTTGTGGTCAGGGACAGGAGGGCAATTTTGCTGGCACTCTTTCATGCCTTCTCCATGAAATGTAGTCAGATTCAGCGTGCGATAAAACTTGGCGACGACGAGCTTGTGGCATCGCTCGATCGTGAATTAGAGCCCCTTATCGCAGCTATCCTGGCCTATAAGGCCGTGAGTCTGCTTGAAATTTACATGCAGCTCCAGTTCATGAACAATCTCATCCGCGAAGAAGCGGATGATCGCTCGCGGGTCCTGCGCAATTCTGCGTCGCTTTCGGCACTGATCGATCGTTATTTCGGCGGTGCGAGCGAAGCAGCGGGCGAAGTTTTCCGAGTCTTTTCGAGCGAGAAAATCGACCGGGACGATACGCTCGGCTTTGAGGAAGGCAGCGTTCTGAATGATGTCATTCTGGACAGCCTGCCCAATCGTGTCGCGGTCGTCACACGAGATTATCGCTATCTTTACAGCAACGCCGCCAATTCGGAATTTCTGAAATCGAAGTCGATGGAGCTTGTGGGGCGTCACATCTCGGAATTCATCGGTTCGGAAGATTTCGAGATCAGTCTGAAGGCGAAGCTCGATGCCTGCTTTGCCGGGGAAAAGGTGGAGTGTCTTTATCCCTCCTATCGGCAGATCGAACCCGGCAAGGTGTTTCGCTGCACCATTACCCCGTTGCGTGCCAAAGAAGAAGTGATCGGCGCATTGCTGGTCATGCATGAGATCATCGCCGTTCCTGCGGGCATGTTGGTGGCCTGAACCTGCCGTTCAGGCACCAAACAGCAATTTTCCAATCACGTCCGTGATCAGGCGATGCTCCTCTTCGCCTGGTTTTATGCCGGCCTGATCCGTTTCGTTCGTACCGGAGCTCGATCTATCATCGGTCTGCTCGTCATCGGAGCTGCATTCGAAACAATGGCATTGGAATCTGATTGGTTTCGTCTTCTTCATGCTGCGGTCATGTTCCAGCTGGCAAAGGGATCGGGCAGGTTCCGCCAGCGTTCTGGCGTGAAGCCGTCCGCCTCAATCAGGCAGGCGTTCAGTTCGGCCGTGAGATGCTTTTCGTTCATCGGATCGGCACCGATGAACACCAACTCTTGGCGGCGATCCCCCCATATCGGATCGAGATAAGGCGCCAGGGCACGCTTGAAGCTCGGATCATGCGGCCACTGGTCTTGCGGAACGGCTGCCCACCAGAGGCCCATCTTGCTCGTCCGGACGAGCGCGCCGGCCTGGCTCAGCTCGCCGACATAATAGGGCCTGGTCGCGAGCCAGAAGAAGCCCTTGGCGCGAATAACACCCGGCCATGACCGATTGAGAAAGGCCTGGAATTTAAGAGGGTCGAACGGTTTCTTCGCGCGATAGACGAAGGAACGGATGCCATATTCCTCCGTTTCCGGAATGTGATCTTTGAAGCCGTGCAGCTCCTTGTACCACAGCGGATGGGTTTCGGCGCGATCGATGTCGAAGCGTCCGGTACCTAGAACCTCCGATGGTTCCACCACACCGAAGTCGGCTTCGATCAGACGTGCATCGGGGTTGAGGCCGACGATGATCTTTCGGGCGGCGTCGCGTTGCTCTGCCGTCGCCGCGCCGACCTTGTTGAGAACGACGACATCGGCAAATTCGATCTGCTCGACTAGGAGGTCGACGATGGTCCGGTTGTCGCCGTCGCCGGCGGTCTCGCCACGATCGGCAAGAAAATCCGTCGATCCATAGTTGGCGAGAAGATTGGCAGCATCGACGACCGTCACCATCGTATCGAGCCGGGCAACGTCGGAAAGACTGCTGCCATCCTCGTCGCGGAACTCGAAGGTGGTGGCGACGGGCAGCGGTTCGGCTATGCCTGTGGATTCGATCAGCAGATAATCGAAGCGATCCTGCTCTGCGAGCTGGCGGACTTCCTTCAGCAGATCGTCGCGCAGCGTGCAACAGATGCAGCCATTGGTCATTTCGACGAGTTGCTCTTCCGTCCGGGAAAGATTTGCGCCGCCATCGCGCACCAGTGCCGCATCGATATTGACCTCGCTCATGTCGTTGACGATCACGGCGACGCGCAGGCCCTCGCGATTGTTGAGGATATGGTTGAGCAGCGTCGTCTTGCCGGCGCCGAGAAAACCGGAGAGTACGGTGACTGGGAGCTTCTTGTTCATGACAACTTCCTTTGTAATGTAATATCATTACATATGTTGTGGTGAAAAAAGCGAGCAGCATGCCCGCTTCCTTCGGCGATGTTCAGCCTTGCGCTGAAAGACAGGCTTTGAGGGAGCTCGCGATGCCGCGCATCAGGTCGAAATAGAGATCCGGCCCTTGCGGCAGCGTTGCAGCTTCCGGATCGAGGGTTCCCGATTTTGCGGAGGTGCCTTCGAGCACCACGTTGACCAGCTTCGGTTCGAATTGCGGCTCAGCAAAGACGCAGGTTGCGCCGAGGTCGGCGACCTTGCTGTGGATCTCGGCGACGCGCTGCGCCCCCGGAATGGTTTCCGGGCTGACCGTGATGGAACCTGACACGCGCACGCCATAACGGTGCTCGAAATACTGGTAGGCATCGTGAAAGACGATGAAGGGCTTGTCCTTCACCGGGGCGAGGGTCGAGGCGATTTCCGTATCGAGAGCGTCGAGCTTGTCGTTCAGAGCTTTCTGGTTCGCTTGATAGGTCAGGGCGTTGACGGGGTCCGCCGCGACCAGGGAAGTGGTGATCTCGGAGACCATCGCCTTGGCATTATGCGGATCGAGCCAGAGGTGAGTATCGAACTCGCCATGATCATGGTCGTGTCCATGGGCGTGATCGTCGCTGGCTTCGTGTTCATCGCCGTCGTCATGCGGTTCGAAGGCGCCGCCTTCGCGGAACTTGAGTTTGGTAATGCCGGGCGCATCGTCAAGCTCGACGATGGTGGCATTGGAACCGAGTGCGGCAAGCGGTTTCTGCAGGAAGGCTTCCATGCCCGGCCCAACCCAGAAGACCACTTTCGCCTCCTGAAGGCTGCGCGCATTCGAGGGCTTCAGCGCGTAGGTATGCGGCGAAGCAGCACCATCGACGATCAGATTCGGGGTGCCCACGCCTTGCATGACGGCGGCGACTAACGAGTGGATCGGCTTGATGGAAACGACGACTTTCGGCGCATCGGCTGCGGTTGCGGTCGTACCGACGAGCAGGCCGGAAAGGAAAAGTGAGGCCGCCACGGGAAGAAGAGTTTTTGCTGCGTTCATGCCAGAAATGCCCTTGAATGGGTCTGTTATGTTATTACATCAATTGCGTTATGCTATAACGTGTGCGATAGCATGGCGCAATAGTGCAATTGGAAATTTCATGCTTTCCTCCATAGACAGCAAGAGCCGTCCGCTCGTGTCGCTCCATGATGTCGGCGTCCGACGCGGCGGCCGCTGGCTGGTGCGTGGGGTCGATTTCTCCGTGAGCCGGGGCGAGATCGTTACGCTGATCGGCCCCAACGGTTCCGGCAAGTCGACCAGCGCCAAGACGGCAATCGGCGTCTTGAAACCGGACGAAGGGCGCGTGGAGCGCATTGCCAATCTGAAGGTCGGCTATGTCCCGCAGAAGCTTGCGATCGATTGGACCTTGCCGCTCAGCGTGCAGCGGTTGATGACGCTGACGGGACCTTTGCCGGAGCGTGAGCTGATCGCGGCGCTGGAAGCCGTCGGCATCGCGCATCTTGCCAAGGCCGAGGTGCAGCATCTTTCCGGCGGCGAATTCCAGCGGGCGCTATTGGCGCGCGCTATCGCCCGCAAGCCCGATCTACTTGTGCTGGACGAGCCCGTGCAGGGCGTGGATTTCAACGGCGAGATCGCGCTTTACGATCTCATCAAGTCCATCCGCAATTCACAGGGCTGCGGTATCCTGCTGATTTCACATGATTTGCATGTCGTCATGGCGGCCACGGATACCGTGGTTTGCCTGAACGGCCATGTCTGCTGCCGCGGCACGCCGCAGACCGTCAGCCAGAGCCCGGAATATGTAAAGCTGTTCGGTACGCGGGCGGCACAATCCCTGGCGATCTACAGCCATCATCACGACCACACGCATCTGCCTGATGGCCGCGTACAACATGCTGACGGCTCGATAACAGATCATTGCCATGCCGACGACGGCCACCACCATCATGAACATGACGATCATGGTCACCATCATGGCCATGATCACAATCATGACCACAGCAAGGGAGAACGCCATGTTTGACGATTTCTTCCTGCGCGCCGTCGTGGCCGGCGTCGGGCTGGCGCTGACGACCGGGCCGCTCGGCTGTTTCATCATCTGGCGACGTATGGCCTATTTCGGCGATACGATCTCACATTCGGCGCTGCTCGGCGTGGCGCTCTCGCTGCTGTTTCAGCTTAATCTGACACTGTCAGTTTTTGCCGTTGCTGCACTTGTCTCGATTCTGCTCCTGTTCCTGCAGCGGCGGCAGGCGCTGTCGGCTGACGCGCTGCTCGGCATCCTCTCGCATGCGACGCTGGCGATCGGCCTGGTCATCGTCGCCTTCATGAGCTGGGTGAGGATCGATCTCATTGCTTTCCTCTTCGGCGACATTCTGGCTGTCACCCAGTCGGACATTGCGGTGATATGGGGCGGCGGCATCTTCGTCCTGGCGGCAATCGCCTGGCTCTGGCGGCCGCTGCTGGCTTCGACCGTCAATCCCGAACTTGCCGAGGCGGAAGGGTTGCGGCCGGAGCGCGCAAGGCTGTTCTTCATGCTGCTGATGGCCGTGGTGATCGCGATTGCCATGAAAATCGTCGGTATCCTGCTTATCACCGCGCTTCTGATCATCCCCGCGGCCACCGCACGCCGCTTTGCCGCCACGCCGGAAACGATGGCGATCTTTGCTTCGCTGCTCGGCGCTATCGCCGTTGTCGGCGGGCTATTCGGGTCGCTGCGCTACGACACGCCGTCCGGCCCGTCGATCGTGGTTGCGGCGCTCGTTCTATTTATCATCAGTCTGCTGCCCCTTGTTCGCAGGAGCGGCACGCCAGCGGCGCAACAGAGAGGACAGTCATCATGACCACTCCGATGCTCACCAAGAACCAGTCTCTCGTTTTCGATATCCTGACCAAGGCGGAAGCGCCGCTCAGCGCCTATACCATTCTCGACAAGCTGCGCGATCAGGGCTTTCGCGCGCCGCTGCAGGTCTATCGCGCGCTGGACAAGCTGCTGGAATATGGCGTGGTGCATCGGCTCGAAAGCATCAATTCCTTCGTCGCCTGCGCCCATCCGCATGAGGATTGCCATAGCCATGGCCTCGTCGCCTTCGCCATCTGCGAAAGCTGCGGCCAAGTGATCGAGTTTCACGATCACGAGGTGGATCATCGGCTGATGGACTGGCTGAAATCGCAGAAGTTCAAGGCGGAAAAGTCGACCATCGAAATTCGCGGTCATTGCGCCAATTGCGCCGCTTGATCTGCGAATCGCCGTTTATTTCATACTCGCCATGGAGTTATTAGAAATTTCTAATCCAATCTTTTAAGATCGCGTGCGAAGCGCTGCCAGTTGGCCACATAGTTGCGGGCGGAGCGGCGCAGGCCTTCGATCGCGGCTTCATCCAGCGTGCGGATCGCTCTTGCCGGTGCGCCGACGATCAGCGAGCCATCCGGGAACTCCTTGCCTTCCGTGACAAGCGCATTGGCGCCCACGAGGCAATTGTTGCCGATCTTCGCGCCGTTCAGGATCGTTGCGCCCATGCCGATCAAGGAGTTGTTGCCGATGGTGCAGCCATGGATGATGGCATGATGGCCGATCGTGCAGCCTTCGCCGATGGTGGTCGGGTAGGCCGGATCGGTATGGACCATCGTGCCTTCCTGGATATTAGTGTCCTTGCCAACGACGATCGGCTCATTGTCGCCACGCAGCACCGCGCCGAACCAGATGCCGACATCTTCGCCGATTTCGACCTTGCCGATGACGCTGGCATCCGGCGCGATCCAGTAACGGCCCGGCTCGGGTGTTTTCGGCGTCGAGCCAGCAAGGGCGTAGAGCGGCATGGTCGATCCTCCTCGGTCAGACGACGTTCAGCACAAGATTGGCGACGCCATCGACGGCGCAGCTGATCCGATCACCGCGGGCAACGGGGCCGACGCCGGCGGGCGTGCCGGTCATGATGATATCGCCCGGCGCGAGCGTGAAGAGCTTGGAAAGCTCGGCGATGATCTCAGGCACCTTCCAGATCATCTGCGAGAGGTCGCCTCTTTGTGCGGCCTCGCCGTTGCGCATCAGCCAGATGCCGCCCTTGTCTGGATGGCCGACGTGGGTGGCGGGTATGAGCGCGGAGATGGGTGCCGAATGATCGAAGGCCTTGCCGATTTCCCAGGGGCGGCCGAGCTTCTTGGCCTCGCCCTGCAGGTCACGACGGGTGAAATCAATGCCGACGCCATAACCATAGACGCAATCCAGGGCCTGTTCGACCGGGATGTTCGCGCCACCGCCGCGTAACGCCACGACAAGCTCCACTTCGTGGTGCACGTCCGACGACAGGGCGGGATAGGGGAAATCGCTCGAGACCAGCAGATTGTCGGGGTTCTTCTGGAAGAAGAATGGCGGTTCGCGGGTGGGGTCATGACCCATCTCGATGGCGTGGTCGGCATAGTTGCGGCCGACGCAATAGACACGGCGTACAGGGAAAAACTCGGTCTCACCTTCGATCGGCAGAAGGACAGGGGCGGGCGGCGGAATGACTGTCGTCAATGGGGCGTTCATATGGGCTTTCGAAACTCTTGTTCTTTCTCGAGAAGGCCTGTTGCCCTCCGACTCCGTCCGGCAAACTAGCATCATTGTGACTGCCACGAAAACTGGCCTTTTTGAGGGATTTGGTGTAGAGCGCGGATCAGAAAGGTTTCCCATGTATAGCGACGCGCTGAAAACTGGCCGCAAGATCTTTGCGGTTGCCCCGATGATCGACTGGACGGATCGCCATTGCAGATACTTGCATCGGCAGATGAGCCGGCATGCATTGCTCTATACCGAGATGGTGGTGGCCGATGCGATCATTCACGGGCCGCGCGACCGGTTGCTGGGGCATGATGCTGCCGAACATCCTGTCGCGCTGCAGCTCGGCGGTTCCGATCCGGCCAAGCTTGCCGAGGCTTTGCGGATTGCTGAGGCGTATCATTATGACGAGATCAATCTCAATGTCGGCTGCCCGTCCGATCGCGTGCAGTCAGGCACCTTCGGCGCCTGCCTGATGCTGACGCCGGAGACGGTCGCATCCTGCATTGCGGCGATGAAGGCGGTTTCGAAGGCGCCTGTCACCGTGAAATGTCGGATCGGCGTCGATGAGCAGGAGCCGGAAGAGGCCTTGCCGGAGCTGATGACGCGCGTGCTCGATGCCGGTGCAGACGCGATCTGGATCCATGCCCGCAAGGCCTGGCTAAAGGGCCTGTCGCCGAAAGAGAACCGCGAAATACCGCCGCTTGATTATGACATCGTCTACCGCATGAAGCAGCGTTGGCCCGATGTGTTCATCGGCATCAATGGCGGCATTCAGACGCTGGATCAAGCCGAGGCGCATTTGGCTCACGTTGACGGCGTCATGCTCGGCCGCGCCGCCTATCAGAATGCCGCCATTCTCGCTGACGTCGACCATCGCTTCTTTGGCGAACCGGCTACCGAGGCCGACTGGAACGGACTGCGCGACCGGATGATGGGTTATGTGGAGCGCCACATCGCCAACGGTGGCCGCCTGCAGCATGTCGCGCGGCACATGGTCGGCCTCTTCACCGGCTTGCCGGGCTCGCGCCGCTATCGCCAGATCCTGTCCACCGATGCCAACAAGGCGGGGGCTGGGCCGGAGGTGATTGCGGCCGCCTTCGCGGCGGTGGATTTCAGCGCGGATTCCGAGCGGGTCAGCGCTTGAGGGGGCCTATCTCGCCCGCCAAGGGCGAGATAGGACTCGAACTCGTTGCAAACCTCATCCAGCAAACGAAAAAAGATCAAACGAAAAACGGCGCGGTTTGCACCGCGCCGTCCGAAAACCTTATTCAGGCAGTCACCCGGGGCTTAGTTAGCCTGGATGTTGACAGCCTTCGGGCCCTTGCCCATGCGATCCGGCTCGGTGTCGAAGGTGACCTGCTGGCCTTCGCGCAGCGACTGGATGCCGGAAGCCTGAAGAGCGGAGATGTGGACGAAAACGTCCTTCGCGCCGCCGTCAGGAGTGATGAAACCAAAACCCTTGTCCTGGTTGAAGAATTTTACGGTGCCCTTGGTGGCCATGGGGGATAGTCCTTTACCCATCAGTCTTAGTTTATCCGGATGAACCCGGACGGCTTTGCTTCCGCAACATGCGAAAGCCAGTCGAGAAGTTCACGTACGGGGAAAGAACGTCTGCGCGGGTCAGAAGACCCAACCGCTGCCTGCCGCAAGCGGATCACCAAATCAGTCCAGTCACCGGCATGCAAATGCCCGAGCATGCATATGGGTGACAGGGTTTGTGGAAAAAGGCAAGGGGCAATATTAGGGCAGGGGTGGGAAACGGGTGGGATAGGGTGGGAATTTCAAGGGGTTGGGGCTGCTGCCTACAACGAATACGAACTTCAGCAACACGAATTGAGAGCATCCACTAGTTGAGTACTTGAATATATCTGTTCTTGTATTCTAATATTTGAATGAATTGAAACCGTTGACTTGTAACTAAATTCCTCGTTGTATCCATGCGTGTGGGAGATTTGGCTATGGGTAATATTAACAGGGACGTGGAGGAGACTTTTTTCCGGGTGCACCCTGAGTATCGCAATATTGTTTTTCCGTTTACATATCATTTTAATATCAATCACGCGAAGCTACTGAATAACTATAATACTAAACTGGTTTGCTTCCTTTTAAATCCAGATTCAGAGATGAGAGGAACGTTTGGATTTACTGATGAAATACTCCTTATATATTCCCCGTATACAACAATACAGCCAAGGACCATGCAAGCTGTGGAAAGCGCCTTCTCCCAGGCTCCATATAATCTTCGAGCGAACCCTTTAGTTTTCTTTCTAATAACTGGAGATTTAAACGGAGAAAGATGGTTAGATAACTATCTGGTCGATCACCCTCAATTCAGAACTCCCATAGTAATAGATGTCGACTCCTTAGAGTCAAATAAACTAGACCGTTGGTATATTAGGAACAAGATGTCAGACATCTTGTTTTCTAGAGATATATACGATTACCAACTTCCTCTAGACAAAGATATGTATTTTTTTGGTCGAAATAATACGGTCAATATATTTATTGATTCTATCAAGAAATCTCAAAATAGAGGTTTATTTGGGCTTAGGAAAACGGGAAAGACATCTATTCTCTATAAGCTTAAGAGAACTATTGACGAAAACAAAATTGCATATTGCGTGTATTTGGATTGCAAGCGAAGAAATATAAGATCTTGCTCATGGGATGAGCTTCTAAACTATATATGCGATGAAGTTTGTATTGAGATGGGTAAGAAAAATATAAAGAAAGACGACGATCCTATAGAGCGAATGAGAAAACTTATACAAAGCTCCGATAACAGGAATATATGTATTATCTTTGACGAAATAGAGTTCATTAGCCCTCTTTCTATTCAGAATACTCATTGGTCCAATGATTTTATCGATTTTTGGCAAATAATGTGGTCACTTCAAAGTGAAATTCGTCGATTGTCTTTCATCGTTGCTGGAGTAAATCCGCTTGTCACGGAAATTGATCTTGTCAATAAGATACAAAATCCGATGTTTGGCATCGTGCGAGCTCACATGCTGACGGGTCTTGATGCGCTAGAAACCAGAACCATGGTTACTCGTATCGGTAAGCAAATGGGCATGAATTTTGACGAGTCGGCCACAGACTATTTGTTCTTTCGGTATGGCGGGCATCCACTACTAACTCGGATGGCGTGCAGTTATACCAATCAAGGACTGATATCGCGAGGAGATTTAAGGCCGGTTCAAATCACTGATAAGATGTTGAAGACCGAGGAGACGCGGCGAGATGGAGAGCTTCAATTTTACTGCAGACATATTGTGTCGGAATTAAGAGAATTCTATCCGGAAGAATATGAGATTCTTGAAATGCTCGCGACAGGCAATGTTGCAGATTTTTTTGAATTTGCTACGCAGCCAGAATGGATTAAGCATGTAAATGATTATGGTATTCTGAAAAGTGACGGTATTTCTCGACCAACTTTTAAGATTCCCGTCTTGCAGCGTTATATAGCAAGCGAATATGCGCGGTTAAACGGCAAGATTCAATTACGCAAAGTTGTTCCTGCCAATGACAGAAATATTTGGCTGTCTAGAAGAAAGGCAGGATTGATTTCAGAGTTTAGAACCCTCCTGCGACAGACCATTGATAGGGGGCAAGATTCTCCTTATGGGGGTTATCATTTACCCGAAAGTCACAGAATATCATCGATAAAAATCGTGAATAATTGGTCTGAATTTTCAGAATTTATAACAGAAATAAATATTTGCTTAAATGAAACTATTGATGAAAATCATGGGACAAAGTATTTTTTCAACAACTTGAAAACGCACTTTCCAAGTATGTTCAATTCACTTAATAGAATAAGAGTTTTTAGAAATAACGTTAATCATTTAAAACTTAAGGGGAATATTAATAACGTTCTTGAAAAATTTCTAGATGAAGATCTGATGGGAAATAAACTCTCATCTTACGATGAACCTTGGTTTCTACTTCAGCAAATCTGCCTTGATGAGCTCTTTGTTTCAATTCAAGTGGAAATTAATAGATTCTCGTAGTTTTTTGAAATATGCTTGGGTCGTGCTTTTTATTCATTTTTCGGGCAGCGTAAACACCGCGCAAGGCTCGGCAATCCCACGCAGTTCATGACGCCTCAAGGCCAACAGCGGCATCGTCGTCTCGGCTGCGACCGACCCCGAAACGAGGATATTGTGTCCCAGCGGCTTGCAGAGGCCCTCCAGCCGGCTGACGAGGTTGACGGCGGGGCCGATGGCGGTGAAGTCCAGGCGGTCGGCGGCGCCGATGTTGCCCCAGAGCATATCGCCGAAATGCAGCGCGACGCCAAAGGGGAGCGGCGGCAGGCCCTGGCTTGTCCGTGTCGCGTCGAGATGCGCCATGCCGGCGCGGATGGCGGTGGCGGCGCGCAAGGCCGCCTCGCAGGCTTCCTTCGGTGTCCCGCTCATGGGGAAGATTGCCAGCACGCCATCGCCCATGAATTTCAGCACTTCGCCGCCGAAGGCATGCACGGCGCCGGCGACGCGGTCGAACCAAGCATCGAGCGCCGCGATCACGACGCTTGGTTCCGTCGCTTCGGAAAGAGCAGTGAAATCCCGCAGATCGGCGCAGAGCAGGGCCGCGCGGATGGTCTCGCCGCTGTTGCGGCTGAGCGCGCCCGCCTGCACGCGCGCTGCACTTCTGCGGCCGAGATAGGCTTCGAGCAGGGTGGATAGAGTGGCGCGTGCGGCCAATCCCGCCAAGGGGGCTGCGGCAAAACGGGCGATCTCGCGCAGGTTTTCCGCTTCGGAGGTGCTGAACGGCCGGATGCTTGCCCAGGCAAGCACGGAATTGCCGGGCGCGATCCCGATCGTTTCCTCGCATATCGGGCCGAGATCGCCGAGCCAATCGCGACCGGCCTGTCCGAGCGCCGTGCCGGCGAAGCCGAGAGCTTCGGTCACCGCTCCGGTCTCGGCGCGCCAGAGCCACGTATGCTGCGTGATGATCGGATGCGGCGCGGCGAGCGTCAGCGCGCCGCCGGCAAGCGGGAGGCCGGCGGCCAATAGATGTCCGCCCAGATCGGCCAGGAAGCGTTCGGGGCTGGGCGAGGTGCCGGCTTCGTCGACCAGCCAGGCGAGGGGAGCGGGCAAATCCATGCGGCGATCATGCCATGACGCTTGCCGGCTGTCATCCGTGCCCGTGTGGCCATGCCAACGGCATTTGAAAGCAAAATGCCATAAGCAATGGCCGTCGCCGGGCGGTGATATCGCGGCTATCGAGCATCGAGCCCGATGACGCCGCCCTTAAAACGTCATCAGTTCCTGCCGTCGTGTCCACGCATGGGGTCGGGGCCAGGATCGCGTCCGGCGGCCACCGCTGCCATGCGGTCGAGATAATGCGCCCAACCTTTTGCGTGCGCTTCACATTGTTCGACCGTCGGCAGGCCGGTATGAGTGAGGCGCACCAGCGTCCCGTCGGGTTGCTCGATCAGGTCGATCTCCACAAGGCTCGATCCGGGAGGCACCTCCTCGCTGCCTTCCCAGCCGAAGCTATAGGCGAGGCGATGAACCGGAACGACTTCGCGGAAAGTGCCGCGTGCGGCACGGGCGCCGGTGACGTTGACGAGATAGATGCCGCCAGGCTCCGGCTCCGTCCGGGCTTCCGTGCCCATCCAGCGCAGGATCTTTTCTGGATCGGTCAGCAGTGCGAATATTGCGGCAGGCGGCGCCGAGACATGGGTCTCGCGACGGACGATCAAAGGCTCGGACATCGGTCTTTCTCCCCAGCTTGCTATCGCTTCCCACCGGCCCGGTACGCGCTCAAGCGCCTTCCGTCTCCCCATGGGCCTTCTCATATAATGCCATGTAGCGGTTGCAGCCTCGTCAGCAAGGCATTGCTCCACGCTCGCAGGCCTCAGCCTTCATAAAATCGGCAGCACCGGGCGGCAGATATCCGACAATCGCGGTCGCCTTATCGCCCGGGCCGTCCCGTTTTGCCCTTTGTCCGCCCCTTGCGCTGCTTCTCGTCCACCGGGTCCTCATAGGAGCCGACGCCCGGCTTTGCCCGGGTGATTGGCTTGTCCGGCACTCTGCCTGTGACAGGCTTTTCGGTGCGGCCGACAGTCATCTCGTCCAATGTATTCTTGCGGAAGAGCGGCGTGCCGGCATCGCTGCCCGGTCCCATTTCGTCGAGGCTCGGCTTGGCGAAATAGGAGCGGGAGGTATCTGGCGCTGGCGGTGCACGTTTGCTCGATGAAGAACCGCGGCTTTCGAGGCTCTTCGCTTCCTCGCGGGCGAGCGGATCGTCCATGGCGGCGAGTTCGACGGCCTTGAGGCGCTTGATCTCGTCGCGCAGCCGTGCCGCCTTTTCGAAGTCCAGGTCGGCAGCGGCATCACGCATGGATTTCTCCAGCGCGTTGAGGTGGGCCTGCAGATTGTTACCGACGAGGTGGCCGCCATCGGCAAAGCCCTTGCCGGAGGCGCCACCGATATCGGCGCGGACATGGTCCTTCTCGTAGACGCTGTCGAGGATATCGGAAATCTTAGCCTTGACCGATTCCGGCGTGATGCCGTGTTCCTTGTTGTAGGCCATCTGCTTTTCGCGGCGGCGGCTGGTCTCGTCCATCGCCCGCTGCATCGAGCCGGTAATGGTATCGGCATAAAGGATGACCTTGCCGTCGACGTTACGTGCGGCACGGCCGATCGTCTGGATAAGCGACGTTTCCGAGCGCAGGAAGCCTTCCTTGTCGGCATCGAGGATGGCGACGAAGCCACATTCCGGAATGTCGAGACCCTCGCGCAGCAGGTTGATGCCGACGAGTACGTCGAAAGCGCCCAAGCGAAGATCGCGAATGATCTCGATGCGTTCCAGCGTGTCGATGTCCGAGTGCATGTAGCGCACGCGCACGCCCTGTTCATGCAGATATTCCGTCAGGTCCTCGGCCATGCGCTTGGTGAGCACGGTGCAGAGCGTGCGATAGCCCTTGGCGGCGGTTTCGCGGATTTCGCCGAGCACGTCGTCGACCTGCGTGCGGGCAGAGCGCACTTCGACAGGCGGGTCGATGAGGCCGGTCGGGCGGATGACCTGTTCGGCGAAGACGCCGCCGGATTGCTCCATTTCCCAACTGCCTGGCGTTGCCGAAACCGCGATCGTATCCGGGCGCATGGCGTCCCATTCCTCGAAGCGCAGCGGCCGGTTGTCCATGCAGGAGGGCAGACGGAAACCGTATTCGGCGAGCGTCGCCTTGCGCCGGAAGTCGCCTCGGTACATGCCGCCGATCTGGCTGACCGAGACGTGGCTTTCGTCGATAAACAGCAAGGCATTGTCAGGGATATATTCGAACAAAGTCGGCGGCGGTTCACCGGGATTTCGGCCAGTCAGGTAGCGCGAATAATTCTCGATGCCGGCGCAGGAGCCGGTGGCTTCGAGCATCTCGATATCGTAGCGCGTGCGCTGTTCCAGGCGCTGCGCCTCGAGCAGGCGTCCGGCCTTTTCCAGCTCGGCCAGCCGGATTTTCAGCTCTTCCTTGATCGCCTTGATGGCGCCGTTCAGCGTCGGGCGCGGCGTAACATAGTGCGAATTGGCGTAAATCTTCACCGATTTCAGGTCGCCGGTCTTCTGGCCGGTCAGCGGATCGAATTCGGTGATGGCGTCGATCTCATCGCCGAACATGGAGATGCGCCATGCGGCATCCTCCAAGTGGGCCGGGAAGATTTCGATCGTATCGCCGCGAACGCGGAAGGAGCCGCGGATGAAATCCATGTCGCGGCGCTTGTATTGCTGCGCCACGAGGTCTGCGAGAAGCTGACGCTGGTCCAACCGGTCGCCGACATTCATCTGGAACGTCATCGCCGTATAGGTTTCGACCGAGCCGATACCGTAGATGCACGAAACCGATGCGACGATGATGCAATCGTCGCGTTCCAGCAGCGAGCGCGTTGCCGAGTGGCGCATGCGGTCGATCTGCTCGTTGATCGAACTTTCCTTCTCGATGAAGGTGTCCGAACGCGGCACATAGGCTTCCGGCTGATAATAGTCGTAGTAGGAGACGAAGTACTCGACCGCGTTGTCCGGGAAGAAATTCTTGAACTCGGAATAGAGCTGTGCCGCCAGCGTCTTGTTCGGCGCCAGGATGACGGCGGGGCGTTGTGTCGCCTCGATCACCTTGGCCATGGTAAAGGTCTTGCCTGAACCGGTGACGCCGAGCAGAACCTGACTGCGCTCGCCATTCTCCAATCCCTCGACAAGATCGCGGATCGCCGTCGGCTGGTCGCCTGCGGGCTGATACTCCGAATCCATGCGGATCCGGATGCCGCCTTCGGATTTCGCCGGCCGGGCAGGGCGGTGCGGCGTCCAGAGCTTGCCGTCCTTGAAGAGAGGATTACCGCTTTCGATTAGCTTCGATAGCGCCTCGACGGTGGCTGTAACGCCTTCGCGCGAAATCTTGTCGGCGTCTTCAAGCGCGATATCGAGACCGGCCACCGGGTTGAGACCGGCAGCGGCACGCGTTTTCGGATCGGTCGATCCACCCATCGATGTGCCGCGCCCTGATTTGGATGCAGCTATCTCCACCTTCTTGCGGTGCTTGCCGGCCTTCGAAGCGATCTCGCGCTGGGTTTCGACACCGGATGCTTCCGCATCGGCTTCGAGCTGCTTCACCCAATCGGCAACGCTGCCGCTGAGCGGCGCACCTTCAAACGGTGCCTGCGGCGCCTCTTCGAAACCGGTCGGGGCGGGGGATTTTTTCGATGATTTGGCCATGAGGCGAATATGGCGACAGATCGCGCAGATGTGAAGAGGTAAAGGGTACAAAAGGGAAACAAAGTGGTGGATTTTTCCATTCGCCGGAGATGTCAAATATGTTACAACCCACGGGCGGCTAATGCGTTATCGCTGATCCAAAGTCCGCATAGCGCGCTCCTCGCAGGCGCCAAGGGAGGAACCAGCCGCAACGTCGACATGCCCGGCCAATGCCGGGTTTCCCCAGCTTCGACGGCATCCGGTATTGCCCGCCTCGCCGCCGCCATCCGGTCGGAGGATCATGATGACCGCATTGGATAGCTTACGTTCCCTGTCCCCCCAGCAGCGAAACACCGTGATCGCAGCCTATCTGGGCTGGACATTGGACGCTTTCGATTTCTTCATTTTGGTTTTCGTTCTCAAGCATATAGCCGAAGAATTTCACACAGACGTTCCGGCGGTTGCCGTGGCGATCTTTCTTACCCTCGCCATGCGGCCGCTCGGCGCGCTGATCTTCGGGCTCGCGGCGGATCGGTTCGGGCGGCGCACCACCCTGATGGTCGACGTGCTGCTTTATTCCGTCTTCGAATTCCTGACCGGCTTTTCGACCGGCTTGACGATGTTTCTCGTCCTGCGTGCGCTTTTCGGCGTCGCCATGGGCGGGGAATGGGGCGTGGGCGCGTCGCTCGTCATGGAGACGATACCGGAGGATTCCCGCGGTCTGGTATCGGGTATCCTACAGGCCGGTTACCCCTCGGGCTATCTGATCGCCTCGATCGTCTTCTTCCTGCTGTTTCCGATCATCGGCTGGCGCGGCATGTTCTTCGTCGGTGCGGTCCCCGCGCTGCTGGTGCTCTATATCAGGCGTAACGTGGAGGAATCTCCAGCCTTCCTGCAGCGGCAGGCCAAGCCGCAACGGCCGTTTCTCACCGTGCTGCGTGAGAATATCCCGCTCTTCCTGTGGGCCGTGCTTCTCATGACCGCGTTCAATTTCTTCAGCCATGGCACCCAGGATCTTTATCCGACCTTCCTCGAAACCCAGCGGCAATATGATTCCTATACGGTCGGCGCCATCGCCATCGTCTACAATATCGGCGCGATTGTCGGCGGCCTGACCTTCGGCTCTTTGTCACAGCGCTGGGGCAGGCGGCGGACGATCGTCATCGCGGCGCTGCTGGCCATACCCGTCGCCCCGCTTTGGGTCTGGGGCCACGGACCTGTGATGCTCGCGATCGGCGCCTTCCTGATGCAGCTGTTCGTGCAGGGCGCCTGGGGCATCGTCCCCGTGCATCTCAACGAATTGTCGCCGGACGAGGTGCGCGGCACCTTCCCCGGATTTGCCTATCAGCTCGGCAATCTGCTGGCTTCGGGCAATGCCTCGATCCAGGCCGGGCTTGCCAAGCAATGGGGCGGCGACTATGCGCTGGCGCTGTTGATCGTCGCCTGCATCGTGGCCGTCGTCGTGGCGTTGTTTGCCGGCTTTGGCTTCGAGAAGAAGGGTGTTCGGTTCGGCGGCAAAGACGCAGGACAAGCCGATAGTGTCATGCAAACCTGAACCGGTTGTCGTCATTCCATCTCAAGGGCCGGCGATCCTTACCGGCCCTTCTTCACTTTCCGCAGATTTCCGAGATCTTGGCCTGGGCAAAGCCGCGGGCAAGTTCCTGCAGGCCTCCGACCGAGGATATCAGCTCGCCTATCGGGCCATTGATGCCGAGATGCAGGTCGGTGATGTGGCATGCGCCGACATCGACGGTCATCGAGGCATCGAGTTCCCCCTTGATCGTCGTCTTCAATACGCCATGCGATTTGCAGGCCATCTCTGCATGGGCATTGATCTGGACGCCACCGTTCGGACCGTCGCAGACATCGAGCGATTTCACCTCGAACTTGTCTTTGTGATCGACACCGGGGAGCTTCTTGCACGGATCGGCCTCATTCACCGATTTTTCGATCTCGGGGCCGAACTTGCTCTGCAGCAGCGACCAGCACGAACCGGGCGCGGCCTCCGCCGGCATAGCCGCCATCGGAAGCGGAGAGAGCGGCAGCACGATCGCCACCGTCAGCGAAGCCATGCGAAGCGGCGGTAGGAGCGAGACGGGGAGCATGGGATATTTCAGGTTCACGACGATCTATCCTCTCAAGGGAAGAAGCAGCAAATCAGGCGCGGCGCCGCGACAGTCTTCCATCTCTTCCTTTGCCAAGGCAATCCCCGACTTGATGATGACCGTCCGATAGGTATCCGCATGCTTTGCCGCGCTCCACCGGGAGCAGGGCAATGATCGACAGGCCATGAAGGTTTACCGGTCGGCCCGTAAAGCGCTCAAATCGGAATAGTCTGTCCACCGGAGGGAGCGTCCGGCGGCTCCGTGTCTCCGTCGTAACCCAAATGCTTCGCCTTGCGGAACCACTCTGCCGCCTTGGCCGCATTAGCGGCAACGCCATCGCCGTCGCGGTACATCATGGCGAGATTATAGGCCGCGCCGGCATAGCGATGTTCGGCCGCCCGCTCGAACCAGTAGATCGCCTTTGGGCCGTTCTTGGTAACGCCTTCGCCATCGCGGAACATGACGCCGAGATTGTATTCGGCCTCGACATCGTTCTGCGCTGCAGCTTTCAGGAACCATGCGATCGCTTCGGCCTGATCCTGCCTGATCCCATCGCCATCGGCATACATGGCCCCGATATTGAACTGCGCACTGGCATCGCCTTGGTCGGCCGCCTTCTTGAACCAGGAAAAGGCGGCAGCGCTGTCCTTGGCGACGCCTTCGCCGTCGCGATACATAATGCCGAGATTGTATTGCGCCTCGACTTTTCCCTGTTCGGCCGCCTTGCGATACCAGATGATGGCCTTGGTCTTGTCCTTGCCCGTGCCATCGCCCTGGTCGTACATGGTGCCGACATTGAACTGCGCATCGGCGTCGCCCTGTTCGGCGGCCTTGCTGTACCAGGCAAACGCCTGCGGCTTGTCCTGGGCTACGCCTTGGCCCGTGTCGTAGACGACGCCGAGATTGTATTGCGCGTTGAGGTATCCTTGTGTCGCAGCCTTCTTGTACCAGGCTATGGCCTGGCTCTTGTCGGCGGTAACGCCTTCGCCCTGATCGTACATGGTGCCGACGTTGAATTGCGCTTCGGCATTGCCCTGATCGGCGGCCTTCTTGTACCAGCTGAGGGCGAGCGTCAGGTTCTTTTCGACGCCATTGCCCTCCTCATACATTCGCCCGAGTTTCAGCTGTGCGGCGGGATTGCCCTTGTTCGCCAGGGGTCGCCAGTAATCCAGGCCGGATTTGATGTCGCCGCGATCGTAGCTGTTTCGTCCGACATCGGCTTGTGCGACTCCCGCGGACGCCAGCGCGAAGAGCAAACCTGCTGCCGCTTTCTTCCAGTTCACAATCTACCCCTCAGTCGAAATCCGTTGAATTAACATGGCGAGCGCTTCGCAACCGCTAAGGCACGAGCACCATCAGCAAATGGAACAAGAGCCAGCCCGTGCTGACGCCCGAGTCTTTTTTATCGGCGGCCCCTTGTCCCAGCGGTCCGAGATCCTTGATCGGGCCGTCGCCATTGGCTTCCATGTAGCTGAGCCCGTGTTGCGCTTCCGGCAATCCCTTGGCCGCCGCCTTGTTGAACCAGTCGGCAGCGGTCTTGGAGTCCTTTGGCACGCCATAGCCGTTATAATACAGATATCCAAGACCGTATTCCGCCCGAGGATCGCCCTGATCGGCGGCTTTGCGAAACAGAGCGGCTGTTTGGCCATAGTCCTTGGGAACACCCGCGCCCTGATAATAAAGGTAGGCGAGGGCATATTCGCCCTGTGAATTGTTCTGGTCGGCCGCCTTGCGGTACCAACTAGCGGCGGTCGATTTGTCTGCCGTTGTCCCCTGACCGTTTTCATACATATAACCGAGCGCGTATTGGGCGTCAGCGTGACCCTGGCTTGCCGCCTTCTGGCACCAGTCAAAGGCTTTGCCATAGTCCCTGCCAACACCGCGGCCGCCGGCATACATGTAGGCGAGGGCATATTGACCCTGTGCATCGCCTTGTTCGGCGGCCTTGCGATACCATCTCACCGCGCTGTCATCGTCAGTCTTCACGCCCTGGCCGTTGGCGTAGAGGTAGCCGATAGCATATTGCGCATCGGGGCGGCCCTGATCGGCAGCTTTGCGATACCATTGCAGCGCCTGCCTGTAGTCTCGGGCGACGCCTATCCCGTTCGCAAGACTGTAACCAACGGCGTATTGGGCGTCGGCGCGGCCCTTTATCGCCGCCTTCATATACCAGGAATAGGCTTCGGCATCGTTCCGTGTGACACCCTTGCCGTTGGCATAGGCATAGCCGACTGCATACAGACCCTGCGCAACTCCTTGATTGCCGGCCTTTTTGTACCAGGCGACAGCCTGTTCCTGGTCTTCTTCGGCGCCTTGACCGTTGTCGTACATGTAGCCGATTGCGTATTGGGCGTCGGGCCGACCTTGGTCAGCTGCCTTGCGATACCAGACGAGTGCGATCGCCTCGTCCTGATGCACCCCGAGGCCATTGGCATACATGTAGCCGAGCGCATATTGCGCCTGCGCCTGTCCCTGGGCGGCGGATTTCTGGTACCAGGTGACGGCGTTTTCATTATCGACAGCCATGGCGCGGCCATTGGCATAGGAATAGCCGATGGCATATTGGGCATCGGCATTGCCGTTTTGCGCCGCCCTTAAATACCAGTCGTTTGCCTGTTTCAGATCGGTATCGACGCCGCGGCCGCTGGCATACATGTAGGCGAGTGCATATTGGGCCTGCGCATTGCCTTGCTCAGCCGATTTCCGATACCAATCGACGGCCTGAGAGTCATCCTGTTCCACGCCCTGACCGTTGGCGTAGCGATAGCCGAGACCATATTGAGCCGCCGGATTTCCCTGTTTTGCGAATTCCACCCAGTATTTCAGGTCGATCGTCGTATTGGCGGGTCCCGGGGCTGGGTCCTCGGCATGAGCAAGCCAGGGCAGCGAAAGAGCGAGTGCCAATCCCAATGCATAGCTCTTTGTCCTCAAGGCTTCAGTCTCCCACCTGCGTCGCAGACCGTAATCGATCTGAACAATATGGCGATGTCTTGGTCAAGGATCGCAGGAACCCAAATGGCGGTGGATATAATGCCCGCTGGCGGATGCGATCGCTATACCGGAAGCACGTCGTAGAGGCGGAAGATCCATGTGATCTGATAGATCAGCCCGACAATCACGAATGCCGCCTGGAAGCGCCGGTTCGCGGTGATCGAGGCGATGATGCAAAGGATGATATAGACGACATTGCGTATTGGATATTCCCAGCCGAGCGACCGGAAATAGGCTTCCCCCTTCAGCAATGTGTCGATGAGGTCTACCGCGTAGGTCACCGCGAGCAGGCCGAAGAACCAATGGCGGCGGGATATGAAATACTCCTCGAAGCCACCATAATCCTCGACCGACGGCGGATTGAGCAATACGCATAGGAAATAGAAGAGGCAGCAGAAGCAGATGAGAAAGAGGTAGACGCCGAAATTGATCTGCGCAACCGATTGCAGCCGGTACTCCCACCACCAGAAATGGATGATGAACAGGAACATGGACAATACCCAGCCGATATGGACGGGGTAGATCTTGTTCTTGCCCGGCGCCTGCACGAAACCGGCAAGCCGGGTCAGAAGCTGAGCCAGCGAAAGGCCGATCACCATGCTCATGACCGTTCTGATATAGACGTAGACTTCCGGTGTGTGCGCGGAATCCATCGCGTCAGCTCTCCTCCGGTACGGCCTTCGGCAAGCCGCTTTCATCGAGCGCGACCATGATGAAGGTCGCAGCCGTGACTTTCTCCAGGCTGTTATAACGGGCCCGGTGCGCCCATGCTTCTACGCTCAGGGTGATCGAGGTGCGGCCGACGCGTTCGACATCGGTGAAGACGCTCAGCGTATCGCCGATCTTGACCGGCAGTTCGAAGGCCATCTCCTTGACCGCTGCCGTGACGACGCGGCCGCGCGCCCGCTCGGCAGCGCGGATACCGCTTGCCAAGTCCATCTGCGCCATGACCCAGCCGCCGAAAATATCGCCGGCAGGATTGGCGTCGGCGGGCATGGCAAGCGTGCGCAATGTCAGCTCGCCTCTCGGTTTGACGCTATCATTCATTCATCTGCTCCTGTTGACGGTCGATTCCGACAATCAGCCTATGCAATCCTGCCTCGATGGAAAAGCCATACCCGCATTTCCATGGAGGACTCCTGTGGGTGTTTTGCTTCAAGCCACTCTGCGGTGACGTGGTGCGTGTGTGAAACACCGAGATCACCCTGCGGTAAGCTTTCGTTCACCCTTCCCATTTAGGATTTGTAATCATTGCCGACCGTGGCTGGGGCAGCGGATCAGGATTATGACCATTTTACCCATTCTACGGCGGGTCGCGCTGCCATTGCTATTGTCGTCGGCGCTGGTTGCCTGTACGGCCGACAGCCTCGTGCCGCCGTCCGGCATAGACAATTCCTCGCGTGTCGGGTCCATCAAGCCGCATCGCAGTGTGCCGCAACGCCAATTTGCCTACCAAGGGGTACAAGATCCCGTCGTCTCCGCATCGAGCAGTTACAAGAGCGGCGGTCCCGTTCGTTCCAACGGCACTGGCGAGGCCGTGACCACCACGGATGTCGAAGCCGGCTTAGCACAGCAGTCGGATATCCCCTCTCAGGGCGTCAACATGGATGCCGAACTTGGCGTCGGGCCGAGCGAAGAGGCGCAATCAGCCTCGGTGGTGGGATTGGCGCAGGAAGAGCAGCAGAGCATTGCGGAAGGTCAATCCGACCAGCCCGTGGTCGATGGCATCGGCACCGATGCACCGGTACAGACCAACCGGTCGATTATTCAGCGGCCGGCGGCACAGGCCGAACTCAACCAGTCACGGATACCGAGGCAGCTGCCGGGAACGCAGGTTGCGATGCTGCCGCGTGTCGAAAATCCGATACCGCGCCTCGATCAGCAGTTCGAAGCGCCGCAATCGACCCCGGGCATGATGCCGCCTTCTGAAATCGCCTGCCGTCGGGAATTGCAGCGCATGGGCGTCGTCTATACCGACAAGCCGGCGATCTCGAACGGCCCGGCATGTCAGGTTCCCTATCCGGTTTCGCTCAGCGGCCTCTCAGGCAATATAGCGGTGCGGCCCGCCGTCACGTTGAATTGCCAAGTGACGCTCGCCTTCGCAAAATGGGTGAAGAACGAACTGGCGCCGGCGGCGCGCACCCGCTATTGGACGGGCATCGGCACGATCGTGCCGCTCGGTGGTTATTCCTGCCGGCGGATGAACAATAGCCGGCAACGCTATAATCCGATGTCGGAACATGCCCATGGCAACGCGATCGATGTTGGTACCTTTATCCTGAAGAATGGCCATGTGATCGACGTACGGAAGAAGGGCTTGTTTTCCTTCCGGGAAGGGCGGTTGCTCAAGGCGGTACGTAGCGACAGCTGCCGCTATTTCGATACGGTGCTCGGCCCAGGCAGCAATCCGGAGCACTGGAACCACTTCCATTTCGACCTCAGGGACCGTCAAGGTGGCCGGCGCTATTGCAGCCTTTGATTGGCCTTTTGCCGGGACAGCATCCACCCTTGCCAAACGGGAAAGCTGATTTACCTTTCGGCGGAATCGCGCTCAACTGCGCGAGCTAAATGGCAGGGAGGGGTTCATGGAAGACATACCGAGACGAAAGAGAAGCCTGGGAAGGGCGCTCGTTGCCGCACTGATTGCCATCATTATCGTCATTGGCGGCCGCTGGTATGCTTATGTCGCCTATGCCGATGATCCTTTCGATGAAGTCGGCATCGGTCTCAACTCCATGATGCCTGGACCCATTCGCGACAAGGGTTGTGCGATGCTGAAGGCTCGCTTCGAGCATAAGACGCTGCCGCCGGCGGGTTGCGGCGTAAACGGCAATTGGTAGGTTCTTCCCGATCGTAAGCTGGCAAAAAAGAAAAAAGCCGGCTGAGCCGGCTTGAGCGGAGCATGGCAACGACGGGGGATCCTTGCCAGCTCCAGAAAAGAACTTCATGTTGCAATGATGCTGCACGCAATATGAATGCAAAGCAATAAATCGGCCAATACAGCAGGCGCTGACGGTGTCGCCAAGAGGCGTTGGGCGGAGTTGCGACAAACGTTGCTCACCTAAGGAGCTATATGCCCGACGAAGGTCACGATTTGATGACAGCTTATTTACCCTGGGCGAACGCTGTGTTCCGCTACTGTGGGGTGGTCAAAGGTTAGAACCGGTTATATAGCGGGCAAACGCCGCGAAATTCATCAAAAAAGCCGGACTTTGCCTCGCTATGGCTCCGATCATTTCCATAAGTAATCTGACCAAAACCTACTCCAACGGGTTTCAGGCGCTGAAAGGTGTCAGTCTCGATATTGAGCGAGGGGAAATCCTGGCGCTGCTGGGGCCGAACGGTGCCGGCAAGACGACGCTGATTTCCATCGTATGCGGGATTGCCAACCCGAGCGGTGGGTCTGTGACCGTCGGCGGTTATGACGTCGTGCGCGATTTCCGCGCCACGCGCAGCCTGATCGGCCTTGTGCCGCAGGAATTGACGACCGATCAGTTCGAAACCGTCTGGAATACAGTCAGCTTTTCGCGCGGGCTTCACGGCAAGAAGCCGAACCCGGAATATATCGAGAAGATATTGCGGGACCTTTCGCTCTGGGAGAAGAAAGACAACATGCTTCGCCAGCTTTCCGGTGGCATGAAGCGGCGCGTGCTGATCGCCAAGGCGCTCTCGCATGAACCGGAGATCCTCTTCCTCGACGAGCCGACGGCCGGTGTCGACGTGACGCTGCGCAAGGACATGTGGCATGTGGTCGAGCGCTTGCGCGCGTCCGGCGTCACGATCATTCTCACAACGCATTACATCGAAGAGGCCGAAGAAGCGGCCGATCGCGTTGGCGTCATCAATGGTGGCGAGCTGCTGCTGGTGGAGGAGAAGAGGGCGCTCATGGCCAAGCTCGGCCGCAAGCAGCTGATCCTCGATTTGAGCGAGCCTATCGACGCCATACCGGAGTCTCTCAACGGGAACGGGCTTTCGCTAGGCCCGAACGGACTGACGCTGATCTATGATTTCGACGCCCAGCACGAGCAGTCTAGCATTGCGGCTCTGCTGTCGAAACTCGGTGCCGAGGGAATTCATTTCAAGGATCTTTCGACGCGCCAGAGTTCGCTCGAGGATATTTTCGTCTCGCTGGTGGAGGCAGGCAAATGAACTTCGAAGCGATCAAGTCTATCTATTCGTTCGAAATGGCCCGCACGCGCCGCACTCTGCTGCAGAGCGTCGTTTCGCCTGTCATTTCCACGTCGCTCTATTTCATCGTCTTCGGTGCCGCGATCGGTTCGCGCATCAACCTGGTCGAGGGCGTTTCCTATGGAGCGTTCATTACGCCCGGCCTCATCATGCTGACCTTGCTCGGTCAGTGCATCAGCAACGGCTCCTTCGGTATCTATTTCCCGAAGTTCACCGGTACGATCTACGAGGTGCTGTCGGCGCCTGTCGCCATGACGGAAATCGTGCTCGGCTATGTGGGTGCGGCTGCCACCAAGGGGATGCTGATCGGCCTGATCATCCTCGCGACCGCGAGTTTCTTCGTCGATATCAGGATCGAGCATCCTTTTATGATGATCCTGTTCTTCGTGCTGACGGCCGTCACTTTCAGCCTGTTCGGTTTCATGATCGGCATCTGGGCCGGGAATTTCGAGCAGCTGAACCTCATCCCGATGCTGGTCGTGCCGCCGCTCACCTTCCTTGGCGGCAGCTTCTATTCGATCAACATGCTGCCGCCGTTCTGGCAGGCGGTTAGCCATCTCAATCCGGTCCTCTATCTGGTCAGCGGCTTCCGCTGGAGCTTCTATGGCATCGCCGACGTCAATCCGGTGCTGAGCCTTGCCATGATCACGCTCTTTCTCGTCGTCTGTCTGGTGATCCTCGGATGGATTTTCCGGACAGGATATCGCTTAAGAAATTGATGGCGATGCCGGGCTGGCGGGACTAAGAAGGCCTGCGGCTTTCTCAGCCGCAACAAAATGGTCCAGGAAAGCATTCAATGTCGCAGGCTCATCTCAACCCTTCGCTGCCCCAGGCACTCTCCCGGCTCGATCAACTAACCAATTGGGAGCGCAAGCCGCGTGGAGAGATGCGGGTCGGTCTCGAGCCGATGCTCGATCTCATGCAGCGCTTGGGCAACCCGCATCGGAGCTTTCGCGCCATCCACGTCGCCGGCACCAAGGGTAAGGGATCGATATCAGCGCTCCTTGAGGCTGGATTGCTGCGGGCTGGCTGGCGGATCGGACGTTATGGGTCGCCACATGTCGATCGGGTGAACGAGCGTGTCAGCATTCTCGGCCAGGAGGTCGAGGACGATGCACTGGCAACTGCGATCATGCGGGTTCTGGACAGCTATGAGGACGCGAAGCAGGCGGCAACCGCCGGCGAGGACGCCACCTGGTTCGACGTGATAACGGCGGCCGCTTTCGTCGTCTTCAGGGACGCCGGTTTGAGCTGGGTCGTGGTCGAGGTCGGGCTGGGCGGCAGGCTGGATTCGACGAATGTGGTCTTCGGCGAAGTCGCGATCGTCACGAATATCGGCCTTGAGCACACGGAGATTCTGGGAAGCACGCGCGCGGCGATCGCGCGGGAGAAAGTCGGCATATTGAAGCCCGGCGCGACGCTTGTGACGACGCTTGCCGCCGACGATGCCGCAGGACAGGTGTTGCAGCAGCGCGCCGATGAGCTGGACTGCAAGGTGCTTCGGACCAATCTTCCAGACGATGAGACGATTGTCGCAACGAATATCGCCCTGGTCGGACTCGTGTTCGATCATCTGGGGCGACAGGGTGAGAGTGTGCGAGAGGGAGGCGAAAAGGGTCAGCCGATCGGTGCATGGCTGCTCGAAAAAGCGGTCATCGACAAGGCGCGTCTGCCGGGGCGGATGGAGCGTTTCGACGTCTCTCTATCGCCTGCATTGGCAAAGGGGCGGCAAAGCCTGCCCATCATCATGGATGGCGCGCATGTGCCGTTCAATATCGAGGCTGTATTGCGCGATATCACGCGCTCCTCCTCGGTCAGCGGCGAATGTGTTGCCATCGTCGCACTGGCATCCGACAAGGATGCACCCGGCTTTCTGGACGTGTTATCGCGATACGCGGCTTATGCTGTCTTTACGGAAGCGTCCGGATCGGGGCGTGCCCATCCAGCGATCGAGCTGGAAGCGTTGGGGAAGTCCATGGGTATGAATTGCGAAGCCGAGCCGGACCCGCACAGGGCGCTGGATCGGGCTATGGTGAAAGCCGCCGAGCGCGGCGGCTGGATGCTTGTTACCGGTTCGCTCTATCTCGTCGGCGCGCTGCGTAGCACCGTCCTCAGAAATGCCCAATGACGACGGACATAGCGATCAGGCCCGCGCTCGCCGGTGATGTTGCTGACATCGCCAGGCTGCATCGCGCGATCTGGTGCGATACCTATCGCGATCTCGCGCCTGCCGAAGTCTATCGGGTCCTTGATGAAGATTACCGTCGCGCGCGATGGGCCGATATGCTGGCCACTCCGCGTCGGGATCAGCGTGTGTTCCTGGCTGAACAAGGTGCGCGACTTGTCGGCATCGGCGCGATTGCAGCTGCGTCCGAGCCAGCATTCGAGGGGCGCGGTGAGATAAAATCGCTCTATATCGATCCTTCCATCAAGCGTCAGGGACTTGGCCGCCGGCTCATGCGGACAATGATGGAAGAGTTTGCTGCCATGGGATATTCGGGCGCCGCGCTCGGCGTTGTCGTCGGCAACGAGCCTGCGATCGCCTTCTATCGCGCCCTTGGAGGGCAGCTGATCGGCCGTTATACCGATCCGGGGCCTATCTGGCGATCCGACAATCTCATTTTCGCATGGGACGATCTGTCTCTTCTAAGCTGAACGTCCCATGCAAGCGCTGAACGTGATTGCCTTTTCACGCCAGGGCCTTCCTGCGTGGTGCGATGGTCATGGCCATGACACCTGCCACGACACAGACAAGACCGATGGCTGCCGTCGGGGATAGAGGCTCGCCGAGGAAGGTAACGCCTATGCCGACGCCGATCGGGACGCGAAGATAGGCCTGCGCCGTCGTGCCGACCGAGCCCAGGGTCTGGATAAGTCGGAAATAGATGCTGAAGGCAAGCGCGGTGGAGACGACCGACAGGCCGAGCAGTGCCAGGATCGAGGCTGTCGATGGCGCAATCTGCCAGGGATGTTCGACAATCAGGCTCGCCGGGATCAGGAGGGCGGCACCGCAAAGCAACGAGCCCGCTGCCGGCATCATCGGGTCCAGTCCCTTGAAATTGCGGCCGAACAAGGCGGCACAGGCATAGCAGATCGATGCCGCGACAACGGAAAGCTGCGGCAGCAATTGGCGGCCCATGCCATGTAGCGCATCGAGGCCGATGATCAGGCAGATGCCCGCCATGCCGGCAATCACGCCAAATAGCTTGCGTCCCGTCAGCGATTCGGAGCGCAGCAGGAAAGCGGCGATCAGAAAGGCGAAAATCGGCGTCGTGGAATTCAATATGGTCGCAAGGCCGGCATCGACGGTCTGTTCCGCCCAGGCGATCAACGTGAAGGGAATGACGCTGTTGAGGCAGGACTGAATGAGGAAACGCTTCCATGTGGCGGCGTCTCTCGGCACGCTCAGCCCGCGCCAGCGGATGATGGCGAGAAGGACAAGACCGGCGATCAGGGTTCGCGCGGCAATCAGCGTGATCGGCGGAATGGTTGCCACGCCGACGCGGATGAAGGTGTAGGAGGCGCCCCAGCAGATCGCGAGCGCAAGGAGAAGCAGCAGTTCAGTCGTCAGGTTCGGTCTTGCCGGCGTCATCGTTTTTCACTCTTATAAGGTTTGGACATGCAATCTTTTAGAGTGAAGAGGCCGGCGAATGCTTCGCTCCCAACCGAACTATCACACGCGGTGGTTCGTTAGTCTCGCAGCCGAAGCTCGTCCGTCTGCATCTGCATGGACCCCAGGGTTTCGAGAAAGCTCATGCCGAGCAGGCTCTGATCGAGCCTGCCTGCTTCTGCCACGCTCGCTTGGACATCCCTGCGCTTGATCGGGCCGATTGCCACCGAGCCGAGTTCTACGGGGGCCGCTCTGGCGCGGCCATTGGCGGTCAGTACCGTCTGCGAATAGGTGAGGTTTTCCGGAATGATACCAACGCGCTCGGCGTCTTCCTGCGACAGGGCGATGGTGCTGGCGCCGGTGTCGATCAGCATGTCGATCGGTTGGCCGTTGATCATGACCTTCGCTTCGAAATGCCCGTTCGAACGTTTGTGAAGAATGACCTCCTGACCGCCTCGCTCGTCGTGACGACGACGGCATGGCCGGGCATCAGGCCGGCAAAGAGGCGGTTGCCGACCTGTTCGGCATCGCGGCGATAGATGTAGGTAGTCGCGAGCGCCATGATGATGACGAACCAGATGAGAAGATTACGGATCGATTGGCTGACCGTATGTCGGCTAGCCCAGACGGCGGCGCTCATCATCAGGGCGATCGGCACGAGATAGACGAAACGCGCGAAGTCGTCATTGCGCATGCCGAAGGTGGAGCCGGTATTATTGTTGAAGACGAGTAGTGCGAGGCCGATGCCGAGAATGGCGAGAACGATGTTCAGGCGGTTCATACGGCGCTGCGCTCCCGTGCCATCCTTTGGCGGCGGGTCTCCCGGCGTGGCTTACGCTCGACCTTGGTCAGGCGCTCCGGAAGCATTTCCATGATCTGACGGCGTTCGTCATCGCTATAGCTCATCCATGCGCCGATTTCAGCAGATGTGCGGCCGCAGCCGAAGCAATAGCCGGTGTTCTGATCGATGGAGCAGACGAGGATGCATGGTGTCAGCATGGGATCATATATCGATGCTTCAAACGCACATGGCAAGAGTACAGAGCGACGCGATCTCGCAAATCTGCTGGGTCGCGCCGATCGTATCGCCCGTATGGCCAGTCAATTTCTGACGGATATATCGCGTGGCCAGAAATGCCGCGACGCTTGTCGCAAGAAGGCAGCCAACCAGCGCCGGAACGCCCATGGCAGGACCGACGAGCAGTACTGCAAGGCCAAGTGTCGCAAGCAGCGCCAGTTGCATGGCGTCGCCATCCGGCTTGCCCGCCGATGCCGCGATCCCATCCGGTTTGGCTGACGGCAGGGCGTACCAATGCCAGACCATCGCACCGCGGCTCAAGGTGGCCGCGGCGAGGATTGCGACCGCGGCCACCTCAGGCGAGAGATGCCGGGCGATGGCGGCAAGTGCTGCCGCCCGCAATCCGAAGGACAGTATCAACGCTGCCGCCCCGTACGTCCCGATACGGCTATCCTTCATGATTTCGAGTGCGCGCTCGCGGTCCTTACCGCCACCCAATCCGTCTGCCGTGTCGCTGAGCGCGTCTTCATGGAGGGCGCCGGTCAGGAGCGTGTGCACGGCAAGCGCCAGCAATGCGGCCATCAACGGATCGGCGTTGAGGGCAAGCAGCACGCTGAAGGTCAGTGCAGAGGGCAGGGCGATCAGCAGGCCGGCGACAGGAAAAGCGCGTGAAACACGCGAGAGCTTGCCGTCATCGCCTTCGAAGAAGGACGACGGCACGGGAATGCGGCTCAAGAAAGCGACGGAGCGCGCGATGTCACGCAGATATTCCCGCATTTCTTCCTCTCCCCGCCATACGCGCGACAGCATCGGGCGCTTTTGGAGTTGTTCACGCCGATTCCCAGGACTAATAGAGTCGCACGCAAAGAACCCGATTTGAGACTAAAAGACAAGGAACGCATTCATGAGCGTCAGCGGCCTCCCATTCGACGATTTCCGCGCATTGCTGCGCGACCTTCCAGGCCCGGATGCCCGGGCGCTCGTGGCCGCGCGCGAACGTGATGCGCAGCTCACCAAGCCGCCGGGCGCGCTTGGAAGACTAGAGGAAATCGCTTTCTGGCTGGCGGCCTGGACCGGTCGTCCGCCGGCCGTGACCCGGCCTCTGGTGGCGATCTTTGCCGGAAATCATGGTGTCACTAAGCAGGGGATCACCCCGTTTCCGCCTTCGGTGACGCAGCAAATGGTGGAAAATTTCGCGGCCGGCGGCGCAGCCATCAACCAGATCTGCGTTGCCTATGACCTCGGCCTCAAGGTCTTCGATCTCGCGCTCGAGTTCCCGACCGGGGATATCACCGAAGAACCGGCATTGAGCGAACGCGACTGCGCGGCCACCATGGCCTTCGGCATGGAAGCGATTGCCGGCGGCACGGATCTGCTCTGCATTGGCGAGATGGGCATCGGCAATACCACGATCGCCGCGGCCATTCATTACGCGCTCTATGGCGGCAAGGCTGAAGACTGGGTCGGTCCCGGTACGGGCTCGGAAGGTGAGATGCTGAAGCGCAAGATCGGCGCCGTCGAGAAGGCGGTCGCGCTTCATCGCGATCATCTCGACGATCCGCTGGAAATCCTGCGCCGCCTTGGCGGCCGCGAGATCGCCGCCATGGCCGGCGCCATCCTCGCCGCACGCATGGAGCGTATCCCTGTTATCATCGACGGCTATGTCGCGACGGCCGCCGCCTCTATTCTCAAGGCTGCCAATCCCTCTGCCCTCGATCATTGCCTGATCGGGCATGTTTCGGCCGAGCCGGGTCATCTCCGTTCGATCGAAAAGCTCGGCAAGACGCCGCTTCTGGCGCTCGGCATGCGGCTTGGCGAAGGTACGGGGGCGGCATTGGCCGCCGGTATCGTCAAGGCTGCGGCAGCCTGCCATTCGGGCATGGCGACGTTCGAAAGCGCCGGGGTTACGAACAAGCACTGAAAAACGGAGCGGCGAAACGTTGAAATAAATGTTTCGCCGCTCAATTTCCTGTAGATGATCGGTTTTCCGTCATAAAACTGCAATGAATTTCGAGGCGGCGAGAGCTGTCGCCTTGCTTCGCCCACGGTGAGGCGGTATTCGCAAGGCATCCAGATTGCAACCGGGACAATACGGGCGGAGCGCGAATGGCGGAGTTTTCAAAATCAGCGGTCAATAAGGAGACCGGGATCCGGCACTTTTTCGCCGCTGCCGGCTATTCCTGGGGCGGATTTCAGCGGCTGTTGCAGGAATCTGCCTTTCGACAGGAGCTGCTTTTTGCCGGAGTGGGACTGATCCTGTTGATCGCTGTCGGCGCGACCATCGGTGAGATTGTCATCGCGATGGTCTTGTTCCTTGCCGTCTTCGCAGTCGAAGCCATGAATACGGCGGTGGAAGAGGTGATCGACCGGATCTCGCCGGAGATATCCAACGTCGGCAAACATGCCAAGGATCTCGGCTCGTTTGCCGTTCTGTGCATGCTGGTCGCGTCCGGCATCTACCTGCTTTACGTCATCGGCAGCCATCTGCTGTTTCGCTAGAGCAATTCCAGGGAAAGTGCGTAGCGGTTTTCCGTCCGGAATTGCGGGACAACAAAGAGATAGAGCGGCTCAGAGATTCCATGAAAAGCTGAAGCGCTCTAACGATCAGCGTCCATGCTTCGTTTACGCGAAGCTCTTCTTGCGCCGCTCGGCGAGTGGCGCGTCCTCGACCGCCGGCAGGCTTTGCAGCACGCGCTTGGGCGGTAGGATAGCGATGACTTCCGTGCCTTCCCGCAGCTTGGATTTCAGCATGAACTGACCGTCATGCTTGGCGAGAATGGCCTGTACGATCGGCAGCCCGAGGCCGGTGCCCTGTTCGGCGCTCTTGATGGCGATAGAGCCCTGGCCGAAGGCCGACAGCACAATCGGGATCTCCTCTTCGGGGATGCCCGGACCGTTGTCCTTGATCGCGACATATTCGCCGCCACCGGCGGTCCAGCCGACCTTGACGCTGATCTCGCCGCCCTGCGGCGTGAATTTCACCGCATTCGACAGGAGGTTGAGGATTACCTGGCGCATCGATTTCTCATCAGCCCAGACGGAAGGCAGCTGCGCTTCAAATTGCGATGAGATCGAAATGTTCTTGGCGCGGGCACGCAACTGCACCATGCCGATGCAATCCTCGGCAATATCGAGGAGAGAAATCGCTTCTTCGTTCAGCTCGTATTTGCCGGCCTCGATACGAGAAAGGTCGAGGATTTCGTTGATCAGGTTGAGCAGGTGCTGGCCGGATCGATGTATATCACTGGTGTATTCGCGATAGGTCGGATTGTTGAGCGGCCCCATGACCTCCGCCGACATGACCTCGGAAAAGCCAAGGATCGCATTCAGCGGCGTTCTAAGCTCGTGCGACATGGAAGCAAGAAAGCGCGATTTGGCGAGGTTTGCCTCTTCGGCACGCCTACGGGCTTCGTCAGACATCGATTTCGCGACTTCGAGTTCCGCGATCAGATCGTCCTTCTCCGATTGGAAAGAGAGAATCTTCAGGTTCGACTGATACATGCGGTTGGTGATGAAGCTGAAGAATACCACGGCAACCGAAATGGCTGCGGTGAGGGCGATATCGGAAGGCCTTCGCGTCAGGATGGCTGCCACGGTCAGCGCTACGGTCGCCGGTGCGAAGGAAAACGGAACAGCTCGTGGCAGCATGAAGCTGGACATGGCCGTAATGCAGATTGCCGCTAGCAGGGTCGTGCCCTTGTAGAAGGCGAAACTGTCGCCGCCGCAGGTCGCGCAATTTTGCATCGCAAAGAGCGCCCAACAGAAGCCGACGAGCAATTGCCCCAGCAAAAGCAGCTGCCGCCACTTTCTGGCGCTTTCGGCTGACATTTCCTGCTTCTTGGCGCGCCGTCCGATCAGCATGTTGATGGCATGCGCCGTGAGGATCGGAATGGTCCAGAAGAGAATGCCGGCATCACGCGTCAGGTAGACGCCGAGAACAGCGACCACGATGACGAAGATCGGCACGACGGCGGCACTCTGCCGCAAGGTGTCGATATGCATCATCATCAGTTCGCGATCGAAATTGCGGCTGTGGCCGCTTTGCAGGCGCTCGCGCGTTTGCCGCACGGCCTTCGACACAGCCCGGTTACGGTGACTGCGCGATCGGTCGACAATGTTTTTATCTGTCGATGTGCTGACGCCGTTGCTCATGGTTACATTGAAACTTAGCCTGCCTGAGGTTACATCCTAGCGTTTAAATCTTAAGAAGATGCTGCGCCGAAATGATTTGTTTGCCATCTTCGCCAAGGATTTGTTCTTAAAGGAGGCAACAACGTGATGCGGTCGGGCCGCCTGTTTCGTGACGGCGTGGTCACTTTCGCGCTGCTTGCCATTCTTGCATTATTCGCGTTGAAGATGAACAATCGACTGGAAATCGTTCAAAATGGCAGCTTTTATGTCATTGATGGCGACACGCTTTCCGCCAGTGGCGAGCGCTTGAGACTGAAAGGGATCGATGCGCCCGAATATCGGCAGCGCTGCCAACGCAATGGCGCGGATTGGGCCTGCGGCGAAGAAGCACGCAAGGCGCTTGCCACAATGATTAAGACCGGAGCGCCCGAATGTCGGGGGCGGGAGAGGGATCGCTATGGTCGCCTGTTGGTGACATGTGTCGCCGGCGATGCCGATATCAACGCCGCGATGGTGCGCAGTGGCATGGCGGTTTCTTATGGCGGCTATGCAAGCGAGGAGCGGAGCGCGAGGCAGGCGAAGGCTGGGCTTTGGGCCAGTGATTTCGAGAGGCCGAGCGACTATCGGCGCGAGGAGCGTATGGCCCATGACAACGACAATGATCCGATTGCCGGATGGCTCGGCTATTTGCGCCAGCTTGTCGGTTGGAGCGCTCCATGAAGCAGGAAGGCGAATTGCAAATCCTGCGTTCGGCGATTGCGGCCTGCCGTCTCTGTCGGGACGCACCGGCAAAGGGCGAGGCAGATCGCCTGCCGCATGAGCCGCGTCCGGTTGCGACACTATCATCGACTGCACGGATACTCATCGCAGGGCAGGCGCCAGGATTGCGCGTTCACGAGAGCGGCCTGCCGTTCAACGATGCCTCTGGTGACCGTTTGCGTCAGTGGCTCGCTGTGGATCGCGAGAGTTTCTACAATACGGATCATTTCGCCATAATGGGCATGGGCTTCTGCTTTCCGGGCTATGACAAGGCGGGAAGCGATCTGCCGCCGCGCAAGGAGTGCGCACCACTATGGCGGCAGCGGGCGATGGATGCGATGCCGCAGATCGAATTGATCCTGACGATCGGTCAATATGCACAGGCTTGGCATCTTGGAGCGGAGCGCATGGGTTCGATGACCGAGACGGTCGCTGAGTGGCGGCGTTATCTTCTAACCAACCGGTCGCCGTCCGTCCTGCCATTACCGCATCCGAGCTGGCGCAACAGCGGCTGGCTGAAACGTAACCCGTGGTTCGAGGCCGAGTTGCTTCCCGTATTACAACAACGTGTGAAAAGCCTGCTTCCTTGAGAAAAAGTTTCTTTTCTATCGCTTAAAATGAGCTATAGAGAGAATATAATTCGAAGGGATGCTTTAATGGACCGTCTTGACCGCAAAATCCTGCGCCTGCTGCAGGAGGATTCCACTCTGGCCGTAGCCGATCTTGCCAAGAAGGTCGGTCTCTCGACGACGCCCTGCTGGCGCCGTATTCAGAAGATGGAAGAGGATGGCGTCATTCGCCGCCGCGTGGCCTTGCTCGATCCGGAAAAGGTCAATACGAAGGTCACGGTTTTCGTGTCCATCCGCACCAATAGTCACTCCATCGAATGGCTGAAGCGTTTTTCAGAAGTGATCGCCGATTTCCCGGAAGTGGTCGAATTCTATCGCATGAGCGGTGATGTGGACTATCTGCTGCGTGTCGTCGTCCCGGATATCGCCGCCTATGATGCCTTCTACAAGCGCATGATCGCCAAGATCGAAATCCGGGATGTCTCTTCGGCTTTTGCGATGGAGCAGATCAAGTATTCGACGGAGCTGCCGCTCGATTACATGCTGTTGGAAAATGCCAAGTCCAACGAGGACTGACATAGACTGAGCGCCGCTCTGATGAGGCGCTCAGCAGAAGCTGTTGATTTCCCGGCAGCCTTTTACTTCTTGTCCAGGCGCGCGAGCAGCGAGGAGGTATCCCAGCGATTGCCTCCCATCGCCTGGACGTCGCCGTAGAACTGGTCGACGAGGGCCGTGAGCGGCAGCTTGGCCTGATTGCGGCGGGCCTCCTCGAGCACGATGCCGAGATCCTTGCGCATCCAGTCGACCGCAAAGCCGAAATCATACTTGCCTGAATTCATGGTCTTGTGGCGGTTTTCCATTTGCCAGGAACCGGCGGCGCCCTTGGAAATGACCTCCACGACCTTTTCGATATCGAGGCCGGCCTGCTTGCCGAAGTGAATGCCTTCGGCCAGGCCCTGGACGATGCCGGCGATGCAGATCTGGTTGATCATCTTGGTCAGCTGTCCCGCGCCGACAGACCCCATCAGCCCGACCATGCGGGCATAGGCGTCGATGACGGGACGAGCCTTCTCGAAGGCGGCTTCGTCACCGCCGCACATGACGGTCAGCACCCCGTTTTCCGCGCCTGCCTGTCCGCCGGAAACAGGTGCGTCGATGAAGTCGACGCCTTTTTTCTTGGCGGCTGCGTAGAGTTCGCGGGCGACTTCGGCACTTGCGGTAGTGTTGTCGATAAGAATCGAACCGGCCTTCATGCTTGAAAGGACGCCGTTCTCGCCCGTCGTCACCGAGCGCAGGTCGTCGTCATTGCCGACGCAGGTGAAGACGAAATCGGCGCCTGCAGCCGCTTCGGCCGGGGTAGGGGCAAACTTGCCGTCATACTGTTTGGCCCATGCTTCAGCTTTGGTAACGGTGCGGTTATAGACGGTGACATCATGCCCGCCCTTGACCTTCAAATGCCCGGCCATGGGGTAACCCATGACGCCCATGCCGATGAATGAGACCTTTGCCATTTCATAACTCCATGACCGAATTTGTTCCGCAGGCTTAGCCGAAAGGGCACGGAGACGAAAGACCGATTTGTCGGGCAACTTGTCACCATGGCACGCGATGTGAAATCTGATTTCAAATTTCTGCATTTATTGGAATGAAATTTCGTCATCGTCGTGAATCTTCATAATATTCTTTGTCGATATAATCTATGGATTTGCGATCTTTAAGCCATCGACAACGAGCCGGTGGCCGCGGAAGCGCCGAGGCCTCATGAAAAGGGATCTTCGATGATTTCGCGCAGACAGACACTCGGCCTTCTCGGTGCGGCGGCGGTTGCCTTCGCTTTGCCTTCCGTTCGACAGTCACGTGCGGCTGCGGCGACGACGCTTCGGATCGGCTGGCAGAAGAACAGCGTATTGGCATTGGCAAAGCGTCAAGGGGCATTGGAAAAGCGGCTTTCCGATCGCGGCATATCCGTCGAATGGTCGGAATTCACATCCGGCCCGCCGCTGCTGGAAGCCCTTGGCGCGGGTGCTCTCGATTTCGGTGCGACGGGCGATGTGCCGCCGCTGTTTGCGCAGGCTGCCAACGGCAATCTGCTGTATGTCGGCATTTACACCGGCAGCCCCGAAAGCTCCGCCATTCTCGTGCGCAAGAATTCGCCGATCCAGACGCTTGCCGATCTCAAGGGAAAGAAGGTTGCCTTCAAGCGCGGCTCCAGCGCCCACAACGTCGCCGTCAAGGCGCTTCGTAAAGGCGGGCTGACGATCAGCGATATCCAGCCGCTCGATCTCACGCCGCCGGATGCAGCCGCTGCGTTCAAGACCGGTGCGATCGATGCCTGGTCGATCTGGGATCCCTATCTCGCCATTGCAGAGGCCGATCCGGATACCCGCATCCTTGCGACTGCGCGGGGCATCGTCGATTCCTTCAGCTATTTCCTGGCCAACGGCGATTTCACCAAGGATAATCCCCAGGTGATTATCGACGTCATCGACGAACTGGCCAAGGTGGGCGCGGCGGCGCAATCGGATTTGGACGGCACCGTTAAGGCCATGTCCGAAATCACCGGCGTGCCGGCCGAGGTGACGCGGGTGGTGCTGACGCGCCCTAGTGCAAATCTTGGTGGCGTCTCTACCATTACAGATGCGGCGATCACCTATCAGCAGGGGCTGGCTGACGAGTTCTATAATCTTGGCATCGTCCCGAAGAAGCTCAACGTCACGGACATCGTCTGGCGACCAAAGGCGAGCTGAGGCTGACAAGACCCACGGATATCGTCTGCGCCCCTAACACTACGGGCGCGGACTTTATGGGCAAAATATTTCGTCAAACGCCGACAATTAGAAAATCTATATTGTCGATGTAATCGATAGTCTATGCCATTATCCGGATCGAACATCGGGAGGTGGCTCCCGACCACGCGCATCCAGAAAGCAGGAAAGCTTCATGACCGCGACCGCAAAACCCATCGATTTTCTCTGGTTCATCCCGACCTCCGGTGACGGCACCTATCTGGGTACGGCCGATCTCAACCGCGGCCCGGAGATCGGCTATCTCCAGCAGATCGCGCAGGCAGTCGACCGGCTGGGTTATACCGGCGTGTTGCTTCCGACGGGGGTGTCCTGCGAAGAGTCTTTCGTGACGGCCGCGGCGCTCTCGGCGCATACGCAGAAGCTGAAGTTCCTGGTCGCGATCCGTCCGGGCACCGCCTCGCCGGCCTACTATGCGCGCCTTGCGTCGACGCTCGATCGCGTCTCGAACGGCCGCGTGCTGCTGAACATTGTCGTTGGCGGTAGCCCGGCGGAGCTCGCCGGTGACGGCATTCATCTGGAACACGATGAACGCTACGCCCATGCCGATGAATTCTTCCATGTCTGGGAGGAGCTGTTGGAGACGGGATCGTCCACTTTCGAGGGTAAGTATATCAAGGCCACCAATGCAAGGCTCGGCCTGCCGCCGGTGCAGGCACCGCGCCCGCCGCTCTATTTCGGCGGCTCTTCCGATGCTGGCATCGAATTCTCCGTCGGCCGTGTCGACAAGTATCTGACCTGGGGCGAGCCGCCGGCACTGGTGGCGGAAAAAATTGCAAAGGTGCGGGCCGCAGCCGCCAAGCGTGGACGCGAGGTCAGCTTCGGCATTCGCCTTCACTTCATCGTTCGCGAGACGGACGAAGAGGCATGGGCTGCGGCCGACAAGCTGATTTCCAAGCTCGATGACGAGACGATCCGCGAAGCCCAAGAGCAATTCGTCAACCAGTCCGATTCCGTCGGGCAGAAGCGCATGGCCGCGCTGCATGGCGGTCGCCGAGACAAGCTCGAGGTGTCGCCGAACCTTTGGGCTGGCGTCGGTCTGGTGCGCGCCGGTGCGGGTACGGCACTCGTCGGCTCGCCGAAGACGGTTGCCGCAAGGCTGCGTGAGTATCAGGAGCTCGGCATCGAAACCGTGATCGGCTCGGGCTATCCGCATCTGGAGGAAGCCTATCGTGTTGCAGAGCTTCTGTTCCCCGAGCTGGGATTGAAGCGTGACGAGCAGCGCGCCGGGTTCCGCAACGAGTTCGGCGCCAAGCAGATTTTTGCCGGCGGCAGCCATGGCGGCAATCTGAAGGTCGTTTCCGGCTCGTAACGCCAGCTCAAAAGGGAGATCCCCATGTCGGCATTCGACACGTCCTTCGTCCGCGTGGCCTCGGAACGGCGCACGCGCCAGGCCAGGGGCGCGCGGCAAGGCATCTCGTTCCAGAGATTTCTGCCGTTCCTGCTGCCGGTTGTCGTCATCGCGGCATGGCAGCTCGGCTCGTCGCTTGGATGGATCTCCAATCGTATTATGCCGTCGCCGGCGGCAGTCGTGGTCGCCTTCTGGCAGACCACGATTTCGGGCCAACTCCCAAACAATATCTTGGTCAGCGCCGGCCGCGCCTTTGCCGGCCTGTTGGTTGGCGGCTCGATCGGCTTTCTGCTTGGCATCGCTAACGGCGTGTCGCGGCTGTCGGAACAGCTGACCGATACGACACTGCAGATGCTGCGAACCATTCCGCATCTCGCCATGGTACCGCTCGTCATTCTCTGGTTCGGGATCGGCGAGGAATCCAAGCTGTTCCTGACGGCGCTCGGAGTGCTTTTCCCGATCTATCTCAACACCTATCACGGCGTGCGCAATGTCGATCGCGGGCTGATCGAGATGGGACGGGTCTACGGCATGAGCAACTGGACGCTGTTCCGGAAGGTCATCTTCCCCGGCGCACTTCCGTCCATTCTCGTCGGCTTGCGGTTTGCTCTCGGCATCATGTGGCTGACGCTCATTGTTGCCGAATCGATCGCGGCATCGTCGGGCATTGGCTACATGGCCAACAATGCCCGCGAGTTCGGCATGACTGATGTCGTGGTGCTGACGCTCGTCATCTACGCCATTCTCGGCAAGCTTGCCGATGTCGTCGCACGGGCGATCGAGCGCAGGGCTTTGCGCTGGAATCCGGCCTATCGGAATTGAGGAGCTTCCCATGAGCGTCAACACACTCGATCGCCCACGGGCAGAGGCCGCAGATATCACGCCGCAAGTTGCGGGTGCTGCGGCTATCCACATCAAGGGTCTCGAGAAGAGTTTCGGCAACAACCGCGTCCTGCGCGGCATCGATCTCGATATTCCCGCTGGTCAGTTCGTCGCCGTCATCGGCAAGAGCGGCTGCGGCAAGAGCACTCTGCTGCGCATCCTGATGGGGCTGGAAGAGCCGAGCGCAGGCCATCTTCGCTTTGAAGCGGTCGATGGTGGTGACACACAGCCCAATACACGCATCGTCTTTCAGGAGCCGCGGTTGCTGCCCTGGCTTTCCGTCGCTGACAATGTTGCGGTGGGCTTGGGCGAGGGCGTGCCGCAAAACGTATCGAAGAAGGAAACGGCTTCGGTTCTCTCCGAGGTACAGCTTGCCGAGAAGGTAGATGAATGGCCATCCAGCCTTTCCGGTGGACAGAGGCAGCGCGTGGCGCTTGCCCGTGCGCTCGTCAGCAAACCCGGTATCCTCGCGCTTGATGAGCCGCTCGGTGCGCTGGATGCTTTGACCCGCATCAGCATGCAGGAGCTGCTGAACCGCGTTTGGCGGGAGCTCGGCTTTACCGCCGTGCTCGTGACGCACGATGTCAGCGAAGCCGTGCATCTGGCCGATCGGGTTGTTGTGCTGGACGAGGGCCGGATCGTGCTCGATCTCGACATTCCCTATCCGCATCCCCGCCGTCACGGCAATCCGGCGCTCGCAGAGCTCGAAGGGCAGCTGCTGGGGGCAATCCTCGGTGATGCGCGGGCTTAATTCGGCCTGCTATCGTCTCCCTCGACATAGAGCTTGAGATTATCGAAGCCGATTTCCGTGCCCATGAGGCGCGAACCGTTGTCGCTGTAGCCGTCGAGGAACGCGACCTGTTCGACGAAGGTCATTTTCGTGCCGCCGGGCTCGGGGGCGAAGCTGACCGTTGCGAGCGATACGGAGATTCTGACGTCGTCGAGCATCATGTCGAAGGCGTAGATGAAACGCTCATTCTGAACTATGTCGATATATCGCGCCTGATAGGCATGAATGACGCCCTCGGTTGAGGCGACGCGACTGCTTTCGCTGCCGCCGGCACGGAAATCGAGCTGGAACTCCAGCGACTTCCAATCGCCATGGCAAGCGAACCATTGCTGCTTCTGTTCCGGTATTGCCCAGGCATTGAAGACTTTCGGCAGGGGGGCTTTGAAATGACGCTCTATGGTGATCGTCGTATGATCTGTCGATCTTATGCTCATTCGTCTGTCGTCTCCGTCGATGTGTCTGCCAGAAATATGTCGAGCCGGTCGAAGGCCTGGTTCCAGGATGCTTTGCGCTCGGCAATCCAGCGTTCGACGGCTGCGAGCGCTTCCTTGCGCAGATGATAGGTGCGCACCCGGCCGGTCTTTTCCGACAGCACGAGCCCGCTCGTCTCGAGCACCTGCAGATGTTTCATCACCGTCGGCAGCGCCATGTCGAGCGGCTGCGCCAGTTCCGTGACGGAAGCTGGTCCACGCCCGAGCCTGTCGATCATGCCGCGGCGGCTTTGATCGGACAGGGCCTGGAACATGCGGTCGAGCGCCTGCGATTCTTCAAGCATTCGGCTTTTCCGGCCGGAACTGCGCCGGCAGCTTGTCACTATAAGGGTACATATGGAAATAAGGCATTGCTTCCTGCAGGACGCGGGCGAAGGAAGGGCGCTCGACGAGGCGTCTATAATATGCCTTCAGCCGATCATGCTCTTCGCCAAAGGGGACAAGGGTTTCAGCATAGAAGAGAGCCGGCGCGGCGGCGCAATCGGCCATGGTCAGGCTGTCGCCGGTGATCCAGATCTTTCCGTCCAGCTGCTTTTCGATCATGCCATAAGCCGTGCGCAGCAAGGTCTCGGCATCGGCGACGCTTTGCGGGCGCTTGTCCCTTTCTGCCCGGCGCGCGTCCGCGACGATCGCTTGCATCGGCTCCTGCACATAGAGATCGAAAAAGCGATCCCAGAGCCGGACGCACAGGGCATCCGAAAGTTCGGTCGGCAACAGTTGCGTTGCGCCGGGATAATGCCGGTCGAGATATTCGATGATGATGCTGGTCTCGGGAACGGTGCTGTCGAGGGCTTCGTCGCGAAGCACCGGAAATTTTGCGAGCGGCCAGAGGCGCACCAGCGCGGCGCGCGATTCCGCATTGCCGAGATCTATGATGCGGCTTTCGAACGGCGTCCCGTTTTCATAGAGCGCCATCAACACCTTGTGACAAAAGGAGGCGAGGGGATGCTGGTAGAGAATAAGGGACATGCGGCGACCTTTCTAAGATCAAGATTCGAGCTGATACTTATCTGAATGGCTAAGTATCAGCTCGCCGGTCGCCGCGCAAGGAAATAGTTATCCAAATGGATAACTATTTCCGATGGGATGTATTTTGCCTCAATCGGCGAGACGACGGGCAATGACCAGATGACCCGGGGTCGGCTGGCCATCTTCCATACGGACGTTGATGTCGGTGATTTCGACGAGTTCGAAGCCGGTCGCAGTCAGCCTTTCGCGCACATAGGCTTCGGAATGGGCAAAGCGCTGGTGAGGGCCGACCATATAGGGACGTCCGGCCATGGTCGCCTCAGGCAGGGTCTCCGAAGAGAAGATGAAGAGGCCGCGCGGCGTCATGTTTTCGGCGGCGCCGAAGAAGAGGGGTTCCAGCGCGCCGAGATAGGGCAGGACATCAGTCGCGGTGATCAGATCGAAGGCGTCCTCGTCATTGTCGTCGAGAAAATCCTCGACCTCGGCAACGAAGAGCGTTTCGTAAATATCCTTTTCATGCGCGACTTCGACCATGTTTTCGGAAATGTCGATGCCAGTGATATCCTCGGCGATATCGCGCAGCGTGCCGCCGGTGAGGCCAGTACCGCAGCCGAGGTCGAGCATACGCTTGAAGGGACCGAGGCCGAGAGCCTGCAGGCGCTGGCGCACGAGAACCGGGACGTGGTAGCCGAGCTGCTCCACCAGCACATCCTCGAAAACCTCGGCATGCTGGTCGAACAGGGTTTCGACATAGGCGTCCGGCGCCTTAGCCGGCGTCTCGCCGCGTCCCATCGAGGCGATGCGCACGGCTGCTCCACCATGGTCTTCCGGATCGAGAGCCAGCACCTTCTCATAGGCCTGAACCGCAGCGTCGATATCGCCCGCCTTCTCCAGTGCCAGTGCCTGGTTATAGGCTTCCGCAAGCGCGTCTTCGTCGATCTTCTTCTTTGCCATGAGTGACAGCCCTTCCATTCGTCACGCAGGCATTAAGGCGGTTGATCGGCTTTTGCAATGCTTGCCGTGTCGCCCAGCGGGCGCATTGGTGATGCCGAAGACCCGATGCGGCTAGTGCAGGATGAATTCTCCCTTTAGCGCCCGCCATTCGGTTGCTGAAATCAGCTTGCGATGGACATAGCGCACGGAATGCAGCGGGCCATCCAGCGTTTCCTGCCAGAATTTCAGGAAGCCGCGCATTTCCGGGAAGTTCGGGGCGAGATCATAATCCTGCCAGATATAGGTCTGCAGGAATTGCGGATGATCGGGCAGGCGGTAGAAGATCTGCGCCGTCGTCAACCCATAACCCTGCAACTGCTTTTGCATGTCGTTATGCATGAGCTTTCTCTTTCCGTTCCCATTCTTGTTCGTGACTCATGGTCACTCAAATATGGAAACAACAGATGGTAAACTCAAGCTTTACAAAAATGTCATGATGGAAATTTATTCACAGAAATCAATGTATTAGCAGCGACTGCATGTGAGTGCTGCCAAGGCTGCGCCCAGACGCCGCCTTGGCAGGATCAGCGCTTGAGGTGCCGTGTCAGCCCGCCTTCCATCCGCGCCCAGCCGTTTCGCATAAGTTCGACAATCACGAGATAGAAGATCGCAGCCCAGAGATAGATCTGGTAGTCGTAGGTCCGCGAGAAGGCGTAGCGTGTTTCGCCCATCAGGTCGAAGACCGTAATAATGGAGACGGTTGCCGAACTCTTGATCAGCAGGATGATCTCGTTGCCATAGGGGCGCAGCGCCACGATGAGCGCTTGTGGAATGATGATCTTGCGGAAGGCGATCCAGGTATGGATACCTAGGGCGCTGGCCGCTTCCCGCTGGCCCTTCGGTACGCTCTGAATGGCGCCCCGGACGATTTCCGTCTGATAAGCCGCCGTATTCAGCGTCATGGCGAAAACGCCGCAATAGAAGGGGTCCTTGAAGAACCACCAGAGGCCGATATCCTCGAAGAACCAGCGAAAGCTCGGGAAACCGTAATAGACCATGAAAATCTGCGCCAGCAGCGGCGTGCCGCGGAACAGATAGACATAGCAATAGGTCAGCGTGCTCAGGATCTTGTTGCTCGACATGCGGGCAAAGGCCAGCGGTATCGAGAGAATCGCGCCGAGGATAAAGGATGTTGCGACCAGCTTGACCGTGATCCAGAGACCGTGAAGCAGCCGTGGCCCATAGGTTTCGAGCTTGTCGACATCCCACCCGCTTATAATCATCGCCAGCAGCGAAATGCCGAGAATGGCCCAGAGGGTCAGAAAGAAATAACCGGCGATGCGCGCCTTGGACAGCTTCGTGACCGTCTTCGGCGGTGCCGGCTGCGCGGCGATCAGAACTTCGGCATGGCTCATCGATGGACCTCCGCGCGTTTAGCCCATCGATCGAGATAGAAGAGGCCGACGGAAGAGATGACGGCCAGTGTCAGATAAAACAGGCAGGCGATGGAATAGAAGGTGAAGGGCGCCTTGGTGGCGCGAACGGCAATCCCCGTCTGCCTGATGATATCGGCAAGGCCGATGATGGACACGTAAGACGTATCCTTCAGCAGGTTCATCCAGAGGTTCCCGAGATTTGGCAGGGAAATACGCACCAGTTGCGGCACGATGATAAGCCGCATGGTTCGCGCTCGATGAAATCCAAGTGCATCGCCTGCCTCATATTGACCTTTGGGAATGGCTTTGAAGGCAGAGAGGAGGACTTCCGAGCAATAGGCGGAAAAGACGATTGCCAGCGCCACCATGCCGGCCGCGAAGGCGTTGATCTCAACGGGGCCGTCATAACCGAATTTGGCGAGCACGGACTGCAAGAGGATCTGCATGCCATAGTAGATGATGAAGAGCGTCAGCAGCTCCGGCAGGCCACGGAAAATCGTCGTGAAGACACCAGCGGCGAGCCTCAGCGATTTCTCTTCCGATTGCTGCGCCAGCGCGACGAAGAACCCGATGACGATGCCGAGCGGCAGCGTCAGGACGGAGACGGTGATGGTGATCTTCAAGCCACCGGCTAGCTCGTCGCCCCATCCCGTGTCGCCACAGGCGAGCATCGTATTTTGGCCGAACAGAGTGAACAGTCCAGCCGGACCACACAATGGGTCAAAAATCGTACTCAACCAGGTCCACAAGGAACCAAGGGCGGAAAACAATCCGCTCATGCCATATTTCCCCTAGCGGCTTTTGCCGCGTTTCTGCTTATATTCATCTCGTTGTCAAACAAAAACGGCGGAAGGGCAAGCTTCCGCCGTCGTCTTTTCCCAGGGAATCGACGGGCGATCAATCGCCGTAGACGTCGAAATCGAAATACTTGTCCTGGATCTTCTTGTAGGTGCCGTCAGCGCGGATCGCAGCGATCGCGGCGTTCAGCTTGTCCTTGAGGGCCGCGTCGCCCTTGCGGATGGCGATGCCAGCACCGACGCCGTTGATGACCGGGTCGCTTTTCAGCGTACCGAGCATCTTGCAGCAATTGCCTGCATCGGACTTCACCCATTCGGACAGCACGACGACGTCGTCGATGGCTGCATCGATACGGCCGTTGCTGAGGTCGAGCTTGTATTCGTCAGCCGACGGATAGAGCTTGAGCTCGGCATCCTTCAGGTGGGCGGACGCATAGTTGGCATGCGTCGTGGAGGACTGTGCGCCGATCGTCTTGCCCTTCAGGGCTTCGTCGGTCGCTTCCTTGAGAGTGGAGTCCTTCGGAATGGCGATTGCTGGCGGCGTGTTGTAAATCTTGTTGGTGAAGTCGACGATCTTCTCGCGCTCGGGCGTGATCGACATGGACGAGATGATCGCGTCGAACTTCTTGGCCTGCAGGGCGGGAATGATGCCGTCGAAATCCTGGTTCACGAAGGTGCACTTGACCTTCATGTGATCGCAAAGCGCATTGGTTATATCGATGTCGAAGCCGGTGAACTTGCCGCCGGCGTCAAGCGATTCGAAAGGCGGGTAGGTCGCGTCCGTGCCGAAGACGATCGTGTCGCCATCGGCAAGCGCCGCACCGGCGACGAGCGACATTGCGGCGAAGGACGCGGCGGCAATAAGACGAGTGGAGATGCGCATATTGACCCTCTCTGTTGGTGGCCGGCAGCCCATTATTGTTTTTGGCAGACGGCTCGAGTGGAGCGGGCTGGTGGCCCGCCTCGCGGCGATATTCGTACTTTTTTTTGGGAAAATGCAACTGGAATTACAAAGGCAATCTGCCTTTGCGCAATGCCGCCGTAATGCACGCGCTACACAGGCAAATCTGAATGTAAGCCATCCATTGCGTTCAGGCAGGGTTAATTACGGCAACCTAATAGTGCGGGAACATATAGCGGCTTGCCGCGATTCAGCCTCATGAGAACCGAAAATTGGCCGGGTTCCTGAGGCAATCGCCTTGCCGCTCAGATTCGCAATTCGGCGGACAAAGATCATAAGAGGAGACCCTATGGGAAAGCGATCCAGACTATTTGCCAGCGCCGCGTTTCCGCTGCTTTCGCTATCGCTCGCCTTCGAGCCGGCAGCAGCCGCGGCCCTTCGTGAACAGCCAATCGTACCGCTTAACAACGGCATCGCCGGCGCAGCCGCGACCGCCGCAGATACAAGTTTCGAGGTGGCGCAGCAGGAGGCGCCGGCAGCTCAGCCCGATGAAGAGCAGCTCAAGCACAAGAAGCCTGCCGAAGGCGGGGAGGGTCAGAAGCATCAGGGTGGTGGCGAGCAGCAGCACCAGATGAAGCAGGCTGAGCCCGAGGGTGAGCCGCAGCAGAAGGCGCCGAAGCAGCAACAGCCGGAAGCGCAGCCGCCGAAGGCCGAGCATCAGCAGCCCGCCGAGCAGGAGCAGCCGAAGCCGCAGAAGCAGCAGCCGGCCGCAGAGGCGCCGCCTGAGCCTCCGAAGAAGCAACGTCAGCAACCCGCCGAAGAGCCTCAGGCACAACCCGAAGAGAAGCCGCAGCCCAAGTCCGTCGCTCCCCAGGCAGAGCCGGAAGCACCGCAGCCGAAGCCGAAGGTCAAGCAGCCCGAAGCCAAGCAGCCTGTGGAGCAAGAGCAACCGAAGCCGCAAAAGCAGCAGCCGGCCGAAGCGCCGCAGCCGAAGGTAGAACAGCAGCCTGCTACGGAAGCGCAGCCCGAGGTCAAGCCGGAGCCGAAGGCCAAGCCTGGTTCGAAGGCGCAGCAGCCGGCGCCGGCCGAAAAGCAGGCTCCCACCGCGGGCGAACAGCCGAATCAGGGAGCCCAGCCTGGAAAGCAGGCGCAGCCCGAACAGAACGCTCAACCCAAGCCGCAAGGTCAGACCGAGGCTCCGGCAAAGCAGCCCGCCGCGCAGCAGCCGGCACCGGCCGGTGAACCTGCCCAGGGACATAAGGTACAGCCGGGAACGCAGACGCAGCCTCAGACGCAGGCACAGCCCGGAACGCCTGTGACCCCTGGCACTGAGCAGGGGCAGAAGCAGGGTGGGGACAAGACCCACGGCAAACAGCCGCAGAACCAGCAGCAGGGCGAGCAGCCCGCGGCCACTCCTCAGCAGCCGGCACAGCAGGGCACGCCGCAAGGACAGCCAGCACAGGCTGGCAACCCGGCAACGCCGCAGCCTGGCAAGCAGCAACCGGCCAATGGCGCCGCGACGCCGGCTCAAGCTGGTGCAACGGCTCCCGCCGCCAACGGCAATGGCCAGCAGGCTGGCGAAATCCAGCTGCCTCCCGCCGAGCAGGTCTCGCCGCAGGAACTGGAGCGCCGTAAGAAGATCGCGGAGAATCCCGCCTCCGCCAATGGTCCCGTCATCCTGCCCGTCGAAAACGGAAGCGCGGTTCTGGACAGCCAGAAGGATGCGGTTCGTCGTGGCGAGCATCTAAACAACGGGCAGAATCCCGCTGCCCCAGGCGCCCAGGGTGGTCGCAGACAGGCGGGTCAGGCTCCGCAGAGCGGGCAGGCCCAGACCGCTCCGGCCCAGCAGCCGCCACCGGCTTACACCAAGCCGCCGACCTCCGATGCTGAGGCCCAGCGCGCGGCAGCAGGCGGCCAACCGCAACCTCCGGTCAAGATGGAAGCCGTAACCAGCGAGCAGGGTCGTCGCATCGACCGCCGGCCGGACTTCGCCCCGCCACAGGGAACGACGGTGCAGACCATCATCAATCAGGACAATCGGACCATCGTCAACGTCGACAACACCTATGTCGTTCGTCACGATGATAGCGAGCGCTTCATTCGAGGCGGTGAGCGGCCGGTCTACGAACAACTGCCGCGTGACCGCTACCGCGAGACGATCGATCAGCCCGATGGCGATCGCGTCGTCACGATCCGCAACCGCTACGGCGACATCATCCAGCGCTCGCGCATCGATGCAAGCGGCCGCGAATATGTGCTGTTCTACTCGCCGGAACTGGAAAGTCGTCCTGACAATGACGACTACTACCGCGATCCGGGTGAAGATCTGCCGCCGATGCGCCTGCTCATTCCGTTGAGCCAGTACATCATCGATACGGCATCGAACCGCAATGCCGACTATTACGACTTCCTGCGTGAGCCGCCGGTCGAGCCGGTCGAGCGTATCTATTCGGTCAACGAAGTCCGCTATTCGGCTCGTATCCGCGACAAGATCCGCCGTATCGACCTCGATACTATCACCTTCGCGACGGGCAGCGCCGAGATTCCGATGTCGCAGGCGAGCACCCTTCGCGGTGTCGCCGATGGCATGTTGAAGATCATCAAGCGCGATCCGACAGAAACCTTCCTGATCGAGGGCCATACGGATGCGGTGGGTTCGGCCCAAAGCAATCTGATCTTGTCGGACCAACGCGCGGAATCGGTCGCCAACGTGCTGACGGATGTCTACGGCATTCCTGCCGAAAACCTGGTCACCCAGGGCTATGGCGAGCAGTATCTCAAGGTGAATACGCTCGGCCCGTCGCAGGAAAACCGCCGCGTCACGATCCGCCGCATCACGCCGCTGGTGCGTCCGGTGGCATCGAACCGGTAAGGGATCAGCTTATAGCTTGATAGTAAGGGCCGCTGGGAAGCCGGCGGCCCTTCTCAATTCGACGGGCCCTCGAGGCCGACCTTTGCAGCGATGAAATCGGCAATTGCGACCGTATCGTCGAGGTTGAAAACGGCAAGAGAACCGGCGTCTTCAACAGGGTGGTCGGCGGCGATGGCGACGATGTGAGGGTCCTGCGGGGCGAGCGGTTCGCGCTTAACCGCTTCCAGTCGGCGCGCCTCGATTTTCGGGATGGGTTCGCGCTTGTAACCCTCGATCAAGACGAGGTCGCAGGGAGCGAGACGCGTCAGTATTTCTTTGAAGCTCGGTTCGGGCGCGCCGCGCAATTCGTGCATGATGGCATAGCGCGTGCCGGAGACGATGGTGACTTCATGCGCGCCGGCCTCGCGATGACGAAAGCTGTCGGCGCCCACCTTGTCTATATCGAAATCATGATGCGCATGCTTGATGGTCGAGATGCGATAGCCGCGCTGGGTGAACTCCGTGACCAGCCTCACCGCAAGCCCCGTCTTGCCGGAATTCTTCCAGCCGGCGATGCCGAAGATTTTGGGCCGAGATTTCGTCATGGCATGTCTTCCAAAGCTGCCAGCCATGTCTCCGCTTCGGCGAGATCGGCTGGCGTATTGATGTTGAAGAAGGGATCGAGAGGCCCGATTGCCGTTTCGACCGCGGGGAATTCCACCCGCTGCACCTTATGTCGAGCGAGGAAATCCCTGACGCGCCGTTTGTCGTCGGAGGAGATCCATAGTTCCAGATCGGCGGTGGCGGAGACGGGCCAGAGACCGAAAACAGGATGATCCTGACCGAATGATGCGGCAATGGCCATCTCATCGGGGTCGTGAATGACATGGGCAAGGCGCGCGACAAGATCGGAAGGAAAGAACGGGGTGTCGATGGGGATGGTGGCGATGTGCGAGGCCTCAGGGTGATGCAACTGCGCGTCCTGCAAAGCAGCGAGCACACCTGCAAGCGGCCCTAATTTACCGGGAATTCTATCCGGAATGAGCCGCATCCCCATGGCGTCAGGCCAATCGGCATCGGCATTCAGTGCGATCGGTTTGAGCTGCCGTTGCCCGATCTTCGACGCGATACGAGCGATCAGGCTTTCGCCGGCGAGCATTGCAAAGGCCTTGTTGGCGCCCATGCGGCTGGAACGGCCGCCGGCAAGCAGAACGACGGGAATATCTTCGGAAGTGGCGATGAAGTCGGACATGATTGCGACCTCAGGCGGGAACGCGGGGTTCTGATTCCTGCGCGACAGGCTCGGCCGCCCGCCGTCTGCTTTCGCGATAGAAAGTATAGATGCCGGAGGCGATGACAACGGCTGCGCCGAAGACAGACCATCCGTCCGGCACTTCGCCGAAGGCGATCAATCCGAGCAGAGCCGACCAGATGAGACTGAGATAACGGAATGGCGCGACGAAAGAGATTTCGCCCGAGCGCATGGCCAATATGACGCCCTGGTAGCCGATCAGCACCAGAACGGAGGCCAGCAGGATCTGCAGGAGCGACGTCGTGCTGGCCGGCTGCCAGCCGCCGAAGGGGATGATGCACAATGCTCCGAATATGGATATGGAAATTGCGGTGCAGAGCGTGACCATCAACGACGGCACGTCCTTGTCTATGCAGCGTGTCGCCAGATCGCGGGCGGCGGTCGCAAACATGCAGGCGATAGCAAGGAGGGCCGCCGTCGTGAACCCGTCACGACCGGGCCTGATGATGATCAGCACGCCGACGAAGCCGACCGCAATCGCCGTCCATCGCCTCCATCCCACCGGCTCCTTCAAGAAGATCATCGCGCCAAGCGTCACGGCAAGCGGAACAGCCTGCTGGATAGCGGAGGCATTGGCGATGGGCATCATTCCGAGGGCGGTGATGTAGGTCGCTGCCGCCAGAGCTTCGCAGGCGATGCGCAGCGCAATCATCGGCTGCAGGATGACGCGCCAATTGCGCAGGGCGCCCATTCGACGGGCAAGCAGATACACAAAAAAACTCGTGAACAAGCCGCGGATGAAGATGATCTCGCCTGCATTCATCGTGGCGATGACGGTCTTGGACAGCGCATCGCTGCAGGAGAAGCCGGCCATGGAGGCCGCCATGAAGAGCGCGCCCTGCGTATTCTTGGTCAGTCGCATGAGAAAGATGAGTCCCCCAATATACCCATCTGGATTAGCGCCGTTTTCAGCAAATTGGAATCGGCTGTGTTTCGGTCGAAGTTGAATTCGTTTGAGCGGCAGTCAAATTCGATTGTGCATTGCGAGATATTTGTCATTCATTGACGTAATTTTTCGCGCTGCGGTCGCGGAATGAGACAGCGGTTGCAGTTTTTTTGCCATTGCAGAGGCTTTTAGGCAGGCGATTAATGCTTATTCAATCTTATTTCCAGAGGCTCACAGCGGTTTTGCATGAGGCAGAAGCACCTACCGCAGCGCAGCAGGAATGACGATCCCGCCTTCGCTGGAGATTTTTAATAATCCAGTTGAGGCGCCGTATGTTTTTCATTGATCGTCTTTTGCAAGGCCGCAGGATTGTCACCAAAGTCCTTATTTTCGTGGTGCCTCTGGTGGTTCTGATCGCCGGCGTCGGCCTGGTGGGCTATCACACGGCCAATATTCTGAACGGTCATATGACCGTGACGCGCGCCACGATCGAGAATATCAGCGATTTCGAGAACCTTCAGGCTGCCCTGCAGGAATTCACGGGTTCACCTTCCGATGAAACGCGCCAGACATTGGCCGCGAAGATCGACGCGCAGGAACAGGGTGTCCGTCGCTTAAGTGGGCTGCTCAGTGACGATCAGCGCGCCAAGATCATTCCGGTCACCGAGCTTGCCGCCAAGATGCGCACGCAGGAAGCGACGCTCTGGTCCATCAAGCAGAAGCAGGATAGCGATGTCGAAGCCATCCGGAAGGCGGTGCAGAATATCGAGGCGACCGCCAAGGCCGCCGGCAAGCAGATAGACATCATCCGCAAGGATTTCAGCGACAAGGAAACCTTCGCCAAGGAACTGCTCTACGATGCTGCGGCCTATAAGGGCCTCTCGGAGAAGATGAGCAATCTGCGCATCCAAGTGCAAATGGCGGCCGATTCCACCGAGGAGATTTCGGACGCGCGTACCTATGCGGACGCTATCCTGAAGCAGGTGACGATTTCGAAGGCACTGGTTTCCAAGCGCGGCGCCAGCCTAGTCGCCAATGCCTCTGATGCGGCCGACAAGCTCGATGCGGTATTGAAGAGCTCCGGCACGCCGGACCAAAAGGTCGAGGCGATGGGGCCGATCTTGCAGAGCTTTGTGAAGATCGAAGGCGAGATGACCCTGCAGTCGGCCAAGAACAGCGATACCGCCGCCGATCGCTTCGTCAGCCTCGATAAGATCATCGATGGCCAAAAGGAGCTTCTGGATCATGTCGATGAGGCGCTTAGTCTCGTCGATCGCCTGATATTGCATGCCTCGCGCATGGAAAACGTTCGCGATGCAGCCTCCCGTGAACCGGTTATTGCGGATCTCAAGGATCTGCAGAGCATAGCTGCAAGGATTTCGGAGCTCGGCCCGACTAACGCCACCATGCGTGATTTTGCGGCTCACATGAAGCCGCTGATCGAGGGCTTGACCAATGGATCGGCCGATCTGCTGCAGACGGCAGCCGACTGGAAGACGACGCGTGTTCAGTCCAACACCTTGCTCGCCGATGCGATGACCTCGCTGCGTGGCTTCGTTGCCCAGGCACAGGAACTTGGCAAGGAAGATAGCGAGCGTTCGGCCAACGTCTCGGTCATCGCCATGATCGTCGGCACGCTGCTTGCCATCATCGGCGGCCTTATGCTCGTGGAAACCCTGCGCGGTCCGCTGAAGCGCGTTGCCGACGTGATGACGCGCCTTGCAAGCGGCGACCTGGAAGTCGCGATCGACGGCCGCAATCGCGGCGATGAGATCGGCGACATGGTACGCTCCGTCAGCGTCTTCCGCGATGCCGCGCTTGAAAATGTCCGGCTGGAGCGGGAAGCCGAAAGCGCCCGTGCGCTCTCTGCGGAAGAGGCTGCCCGTCGCGCTGCCGAGCGCGCCCGCATCGAAGCCGAGCAGAAGCAGGCACTCAATGCGCTGGCCGACGTTCTCGCCAAGCTTGCCGACGGCAATCTTGAAGAAGGCATGCGCGAGGATCTTTCGGCTGACTTCGTGGAAATGGCCTTCACTTACAATCACGCGGTCGAGGCGCTGCGTGAGACCCTGACGGACGTTCGCTACACGGCCGAGGAGATCAAGGGCGGCACTGGCAATCTTGCCATGTCGGCCGACGACCTCGCTCGGCGCACCGAGCAGCAGGCTGCCGCCCTCGAGGAAAGTTCGCGGGCGCTGCATCGCCTCAGCGACGTTGTGCGCTCGACCGCCGATCGTGCACGGCAAACGGCGACCTCCGTCAACGAGACGCAGGCCTATGCGACCCAATCGGGCGAAGTCGTCGCCAAGGCTGTGGGCGCCATGAGCGAGATCAACCGTTCGTCGGAGAAGATCGCCACTATCATCGGGGTCATCGACGAGATCGCCTTCCAGACTAACCTCCTTGCTCTGAATGCCGGTGTCGAGGCAGCCCGTGCCGGTGAGGCCGGTCGCGGCTTTGCTGTTGTCGCTCAGGAGGTGCGTGAACTTGCGCAACGGTGTGCCAATGCGGCGAAGGAGATCAAGGGCTTGATTTCCGCAAGCTCCACCCAGGTGCGGAACGGCGTTCATCTGGTCGAGCAGACCGGCGCGGCCCTGACCGAGATCATCAACCACGTCACCGGCGTTCAGAGGCTCGTTGCCGATATTTCCTCTGCTACGACAGAGCAGTCGACCGGTATCGAGGAAGTCACCCGCGCGGTTTCGGAAGTCGAGCTGATCACGCAGCGGAACGCGGCGATGGTCGAGGAGAACAATGCGGAGATCCACGGCCTGCGCCAGCGCGTGGATATGCTTTCGGAAAAGATCGATCGCTTCCGCACTGGCGATGGCGAGGCGGAGCATGCGAGCTATGGCAGTGCGGATGCACGTTACCGCGCTGCGTAAGGCTGCATCGATAGAAAGACCATCATGAATCGAAAAGCGCCGGACCAATGTCCGGCGCTTTTCGATTGAAGCTTGCTATCGCGATTGAATGAATTGCGAATGAATTACCGACCGAGATGGAGCGTCTCGCCATCGGCGGGAATGAGCAGCCGCGAGGGATCGAGACCGCCTGCCTCTGCGGTTTGGCGAAGATCCTGGCGCGTGACGGTCGCGTGATCGAGTGCTTCCATATGAGCTGCGACAATAGTCGCTTGCGGGGCGAGGCGGCTGACTTCGAGCGTCTGTTTGTCGTCCATGACGATCAGGTCGCCATCCCAACGGGCGCCGCAGGAATGGGTGACGATGATATCGGGGGAGAATTCGCGGATGGTTTCGGCGACCGGAGGGTAGAGCACGGTATCTCCAGCCCAATAGACGGTGGGTTCGCCATCGGCCTCCAGCGTGAAGCCGATGACCGGCCCCATTTTTTCCACGACCGGCCCGACGCCGTGGCTGCCCTGCCGCGGCGTGATTGTCAGCCCTTGCCAAACGACCGATTGCGCAAGCGGGGTGACGTTTGTGAAGCCAGCGTCGCGGATGCGTCCTTCGTCACCGGGTTGGCAAAGAAACGGCAGTGTTTTCGGCACGCGCTCCTTCGCCACAGCATCGAAATGATCGGTATGGAGATGCGATACGATCACCAGTTCGACGCCCTGGAGAATGTCGTCGATGGAACGCGGCAGTTCCGTCATCGGATTAAGAGAGCGGCCGGTGAAGGACGGGAGACTGTGGCGCGGTGCAAAGTAAGGGTCGATCAGCAGAATATGGTCGCCATAGGTGACCTTCAGCGTCGCATTGCGAATAAGCTCAAGCTGCATATTTGATGTTCTCGGTGGGATTTAGCCGCCGGTGACGCTCATGTGGCGACCGACTGCCGGACGGTTGTGCGTGCGGTCGATGATGAAATCATGACCCTTCGGCTTGCGGGTGATGGCTTCGTCTATCGCTGCATGGAGCAGGGCGTCATCCTCGCTTGCGCGCAACGCCGTGCGCAGGTCGGCCGCGTCGTTCTGCCCGAGGCACATATAGAGCGTGCCCGTGCAGGTGAGCCTTACGCGATTGCAGCTCTCGCAGAAATTATGGGTCATGGGCGTGATGAAGCCGAGGCGACCGCCGGTTTCGGCGACTTGGACGTAACGGGCAGGTCCGCCCGTCTGGTAGGGAATATCCGTCAGCGTGAACTGACCCTCGAGATCGGTGCGCAACTGGGAGAGCGGGAGATACTGGTCGGTACGGTCTTCGTCGATCTCGCCCATGGGCATGGTCTCGATGACAGTCAGGTCCATACCGCGACCATGCGCGAACCGTAGCAAGTCGGGAATTTCGGTATCGTTGAAGCCTTTGAGCGCGACGGCATTGAGTTTGATCTTCAGACCGGCTTTCTGCGCTGCGTCGATGCCTTCCATCACCTTGGAGAAATCTCCCCAGCGGGTGATCGTGCGGAATTTATCGGGATCCAGTGTATCGAGCGACACGTTGATGCGCCGGACGCCGCCATCGTAAAGCTCTTCGGCATGGCGGGCGAGCTGCGAGCCGTTTGTCGTCAGGGTCAATTCGTCAAGCGCGCCATTTTTCACGCTCTCACCGAGCTTGCGGACCAGAAACATGATGTTCTTGCGCACCAGAGGTTCGCCGCCGGTGAGCCTGATTTTCCGCACGCCCTTGGCGATGAAGGCGGAACAGAGCCGGTCGAGTTCTTCGAGCGTCAAAAGATCCTTCTTGGGCAGGAAGGTCATGTGCTCGGCCATGCAATAGGTGCAGCGGAAATCGCAGCGGTCGGTGACGGAAACGCGCAAATAGGTGACCGCGCGCCCGAAAGGGTCAATCATCGGGCTTTTATCCGCTGCCAGCGGCGAGGCGCCGCCTATCGTACCGACAATGCTATTCACTCAAATCTCCATCACACTGCTAATGTGTGCATAGGCGATTGTTGCGTCAAGGAAAATGCCTTTCAATTATGCTTGCGTGTGAACGTGTAGCGGCATAATTCTCGAAAACACATTGAAAGGCATGGGAAAATCGATGAGCGACGTTTGGCCGACCGAATTACGGGTCTCGAAGGATCGCCGTCACCTCATGGTGACGTTCGATAACGGCGCGAGCTTCGACTTGCCGGCAGAGATGCTGCGGGTGCTGTCTCCCTCCGCAGAGGTCCAGGGACACGGACCGGGACAGAAGGTTACCGTACCGGGCAAGCGCAATGTCGGCATCATGTCGATGACGCCGACCGGCAACTATGCCGTTCGCATCGGGTTCGACGACATGCACGACACGGGCATTTTCACATGGTCCTATCTGCGCGAACTTGGAGAAAAGGGCCAGGAGCTTTTTGCGGCCTATGAGGCTGAGTTGAAGGAAAAGGGTCTCAGCCGCGACCCGGTTGGAAAGCCGCATTAGCAAACTCCAGTAACGGACAGGGGACGCAAGCATGATCCTTGGGGGTAGGGAAAACTGGCTTCGCGCCAAGGGTAGCAAGAACGAGAGCAAGGTTTCCTTCGTCGAGCTGTTTTTCGATCTGGTCTTCGTTTTCTCGATCTCGCAGCTCGCGCATGCATTGGCCGAGCATTTCACCCCACGGGGGGCGCTCGAGGCTATCATGCTGATCTTCGCGGTATGGTGGGTCTGGGTTTTCACCGCCTGGGTAACGAACTGGCTCGATCCCGACCGCATGCCGGTGCGCATCATGCTGTTCACGCTGATGTTTGCGGGACTTATCCTTTCCGCTGCCATCCCTGAGGCCTTCGGCGAGAAGGCGATTTTCTTTGCCGGCGCCTACGTCTTCATGCAGGTAGGCCGCTCGCTGTTCACAGTCTACGCCCTCAAGAATGCCAGCGCGGCCAACCATCGCAACTTCCTGCGCATCACCAGCTGGTTGATCCTGTCTGGCATCTTCTGGATATCAGGCGCCCTGGTTGAGGGCGAGGCTCGTATTGTGCTTTGGCTGATCGCGCTCATCATCGAATATGCAGCTCCAGCGCTTGGCTTCCGGGTACCCGGGCTCGGCAAATCGACGACGGCGGATTGGAATGTATCAGGCGCGCATCTGGCCGAACGTTGTGCGCTATTCATCATCATCTGTCTCGGCGAAGCGGTGCTGCAGGCCGGCAAGACCTTTGCCGAGCAGCCGATGACGCCCTTGATCGTCGCGGTGTTCGTCACCGCCTTCGTCGGCACGGTTGCTCTGTGGTGGATTTACTTTCAGTTTGGTCATGAAAGGGCGGCCCATCGCATCGAGCATGACGACACGCCCGGCAGCCTCGCTAGGCAGGCATTCACCTACGCGCATATTCCGATCTTGGCCGGTATTATCCTGAGCGTCGTCGGAGATGAATTTCTCTTTGCTCATCCGCATGATGCTGCGGATATGCATGCCGCGGCCGCCATTTTGGGCGGACCGGCGGTCTTCCTGCTTGGAAATCTCTGGTTCAAAGGGGTAACCACCGGCCGGCCGCCGCTATCGCATATGGCGGGGCTCGTCGGGCTGGCGTTGTTGCTCCTCACCCTGCCGATGGTCGTGGTCTATCAACTCGGCATTCTGGCGACGGCCGTGCTCGTCGTCGTTGCGATCTGGGAATTCGCCTCGTTGAACCGGGTCGTTCCTTCGGCACGCTCAGCCGGCGATCACTGATCGCCGACGGGCTCCAGTGGTTCACGCTCTTCCTGCATCAGGAGGCTGACGACGCGCTCCATATGCACGGTGATCGCTTCGCACTCTTCGATTGGCGCATCGGAGAGCATCCGGTCAATGAGCGTGGTCTGGATGGTCATGGCTTCTTCCGTGACGCGCCGGCCCTCTGCAGTTAGATAGAGGCGTAGCACGCGCTTGTCCTGCTTGTCCCCGCGGCGTTCGATCAGTCCCCGCTTTTCCATCTGGGGCAACAGCATGCTCATATTGGAGCGGCCGACCAATAGCTTGCGGGCGAGTTCCTGCTGCGAGATGCCTTCAAAGCGAAACAGGTTGACGAGAATGTCGAGGTGCGGTGGCTTGATGTCGAGATGCGTCAATGCCCGTCCAAGTGATTGTTGCATCAGCTGGCAGGCGCGTGCCACGGCGATCCAGCTTCGAAAACGCGGATGGTCCCAGGGAAGGGATTGATTTTTGTTCATCGTTGTACTTTATTGTTCATAGTTGAACATTATTGGATTCCCACTATGCCATCCTTTGCGCTCAAGGTCACCCGGTCGGGTCTCGCCGGTCTCGAAAGGCTGTCTCCGCGGCTCGCCGGCAAGGCGGCTTTCCGGCTTTTCTGTCTGACGCCATCGCGTCGGCCGCGCGGCTCGAAGGCCAAGTCTGCGTATGTGGAGGGCAGGCAGCGTCTCCTTGCAGCGGAGCAGGTGATGCTGCCGTTTCCCGGTGGCCGCGCCATGGCTTACCGCTTCAATGGCGGAGCCAAGGGGCCGCGCAGACGCTATCTCGTGGTCCATGGCTGGGGTTCCAGCAGTGAATACATGTCCGAACTGGCTGCATTCCTTGCCGACGATGGAGCGGAGGTGATCTCGCTCGATCTTCCCGGGCATGGGCGCTCGGGCGGGCGGTTCCTGAATGTGCGTTTGGCCGTCTCCGCCATTGCCGCGGCCTCGGCCCGTTTCGGAGCCTTCGATGCCGCGATCGGACACTCCTTTGGTGGGGCATCCCTGGCACTGGCATCCGCGGGCTTTTTGCCTGATATCGAGCCGCTTCGTCCGGGCAAGCTTGTGTTGATCGGTGCGCCGAGCGCCATGGGCTGGCTGTTCAAGGATTTCGGCCGCCTGATGCGGCTCGGACCTGCGACCCAGGCGGCCCTGGAAGACGAGGTTCGTCTGGTAACGGGCAGGACGCTCGCTTCCTATGACCAGAAGCGCGACCGGCTCGATCCGAGCCGGCCAGTTCTTGTCATCCATGCCGAGGATGACAAGGAAGTGAGCGCCGATCATGCGCGCGGCTATGCGGCCGAGGGTCCGCATGTCCGTCTCTTCTGGGCCAATGGCTTCGGTCATCGGCGAATCGTCAGTGCCGCACCCGTGCTTGAGGCTATCAAGGACTTCCTCGCTAAAGACCTCCAAGAGGAAAATCCGCTCGAAAATCATGACGGGACAGTGTTATCGTTCTACCGAACTCCGCTGCGTCGCTCGTTATAATAATGTCTGCGCCGCCCCGGATTCGAGTGGAATGCCACAGAGAAGCGTGAGGCCGCATGCACATCGTCACATCCGTCGAGGAACTGAAGCAGCTCTATGACGCCGGCGAGGCGTCGATCACCAAGGTCACGAGCGTTCTGACACCGCTCTATCGCCGAATGATCGAAGCATCGCCCTTCATGGCGCTGGCAACGGTCGCGTCCGAGGGGCTTGATTGCTCACCGCGTGGTGACTTGGGTGGAGTCGTTCGCGTGGAGGATGAGAAGACCCTGCATCTGCCGGATTGGCGCGGCAACAACCGCGTCGACTCTCTTGCGAATATCGTTCGCGATCCGCGCATAGCGCTGATGTTTCTCATCCCGGGATCGAATACGACGATGCGGCTCAATGGTCGGGCAGTCGTCTCGATCGACCCGGCCTTGCTCGACAGTTTCGAGATGGATGGCAAGCATCCGCGCTGCGTTGTCGTGATTACGATCGAGGAAGTCTATTTCCAGTGTGCCCGGGCGGTGATGCGGGCCGAGCTGTGGAATGCGGAACGGTTCGTCGATCCGGCAAGCCTGCCATCGCCGGGTATGATGCTGAAGGCGGCGAAGGCCGATTTCGATCAGGAGACTTATGATCGCGAGGCGCCCGTACGGGCGGCCAAGACACTCTGGTAAGCAAGCCGCCGGCATGCCTGGGAAAGCGGCGCCGGCGGTTGGTTGGCTTCGCTTCTAATTCTTGTAGATGAGCCAACTTTTGGTGAAATCCTTCCGCATGCCATCCTGATAGACGCTGCTGCAATTGCGGCCGGCATTCTTGGCGCAGTAAAGCGCGAGATCGGCCTTGTTATACAGTTCCCCGGAATCGGCTGCTTCCGAAGCCATACAGATGCCGAGGGAGAGGGTGATCGGACCATAGTCGACCCCGGTGCGCGAATTCTTGAACGGCGTCGCTTCGAGGGTGCGACGTATCCGTTCGCATACCGTCGTAACTTCCTCGATGCTGGTGGCTTCCAGAATGAGAGCGAATTCCTCGCCTCCGACGCGGGCGACGAAGACGTCGCGACGTACATTGGCGCGGATGATGGAGGCGACGGTGGCGAGAATCTTGTCGCCGACCGGGTGGCCGAATGTGTCGTTGACCCGCTTGAAGTGATCGATATCGGCAAGAACCAGAGCGGTCGTCGGCCGGGTAAGCTGGTTGTCGAAGATGGAGATCAGCCGGTCCTCGAAGGCGCGGCGGTTGGAAAGCCGGGTTAGCGAATCGGTGTTGGCGATGCGCTTGTATTCGTCCAGCTCTTTGCGGACCAGATCCATTTCCTGGCTGCGCTCCACGACATGCTCGACGGTCTTTTCACCGTGAGCCATCGTATCGCCGGTTGCTGTGGCGAGCATGTCAATGGCGCTGCGTAGCAGTTCGGCGCTGTTGTGGCTTCTGGAGCTTATGCTTGCACTAGTTTCGCCGAGCAGGCGGTTATAGCTTTCGAGTGTTGTCTGTTCCTGACGCAGGGCGCGTAGGACGGCATCGAGTTCGGAGGCGAGGCGGGTATGCGCTTCATCGAAGACGCGAGCCGCATGATGCGGAAAATACTTGGCGCCGATCGCGTCCAACTCCTCCTGGGTGGCGTTTTTGCCCAGAGCCGCCAGTTCACGCGTGAGAGTGGGATTGGAGCCGATATAAGCTTCGTAGAAAAGTTCGTAATTGCGCGGAATAGGTGCGACCCCCATGGATCGCATGGCGTAGGTAATTTGCCCTGCCACGTCGGGAATTTGCGCCTTCGGCGCAATCGCCGTACTCATCGGTGAGCTCCGTAATAATGTATTTGTTAAAACTCTTCTTTATCTATGCAAAGATTCTTTGAGAAAATATTAAGAGTGTGGTTATGAAAAATACTCCGTCACTATGGTTTTATTCAAAAATAATACAATTGAAGAGGGTTTTACAGAAAGGGGCGCCGATGCGCCCCTTTTTGATATTCTCAATTCAAAACAGCTATTCTATCCAAGGTTAAGTTCCTGAAAGAAGTCATTGCCCTTGTCGTCAATGACGATAAAGGCGGGAAAATCTTCGACCTCGATCTTCCAGACCGCTTCCATGCCAAGTTCCGGATATTCGAGTACCTCCACCTTCTTGATGCAATCCTGGGCAAGGCGGGCAGCCGGCCCGCCGATCGAACCGAGGTAGAAGCCGCCATATGTCTTGCAGGCTTCCCGTACGGTACGCGAGCGGTTGCCCTTGGCGAGCATCACCATGGAACCGCCGAAGGATTGGAACTGGTCGACGTAACTGTCCATGCGGCCTGCGGTCGTCGGCCGAACGAACCGGAGGCATAGCCGGCTGGCGTCTTTGCCGGCCCGGCATAATAGACCGGATGGTTCTTCAGGTATTCCGGCATGCCTTCGCCCTTTTCCAGGCGCTCGCGGATCTTGGCGTGGGCAAGGTCGCGCGCGACGATGATGGTGCCGGTAAGCGACAGGCGCGTCTTGACGGGATGTGCGGACAGTTCTGCCAGGATATCCGCCATCGGCCGGTTGAGATCGATGCGGACCATGGATTCCGAGAGCTTGGCTTCGTCGATCTCCGGCATGTACTTGGACGGGTCGGTCTCCAGCTGTTCGATGAAGATGCCGTCGCGCGTGATCTTGCCCTTCGCCTGGCGGTCGGCGGAACAGGAGACGCCGAGGCCGATTGGCAGCGATGCGCCATGACGGGGCAGGCGGATGACGCGGACGTCATGGCAGAAATATTTGCCGCCGAACTGTGCGCCGACGCCGAGGCTCTGCGTGAGCTTATGGATCTCCTTCTCCATTTCGATATCCCGGAAGGCATGCCCGCTTTCGGAACCTTCCGTGGGAAGACAGTCGAGATACCGCGTCGAGGCGAGCTTGACCGTCTTCAGGTTCATCTCGGCCGAGGTGCCCCCGATGACGATCGCGAGATGGTAGGGCGGACAGGCCGCCGTGCCGAGCGTCAGGATCTTCTCTTTCAGGAAGTCCAGCATGCGGTCGTGGGTCAGCAGCGACGGCGTGCCCTGATAGAGGAACGTCTTGTTGGCCGAGCCGCCGCCCTTCGCGACGAAGAGGAACTCGTAGGCGTCGGTGCCTTCCTCGTAGATATCGATCTGTGCGGGAAGATTGTTCTTGGTGTTCTTTTCCTCGAACATCTTGATCGGCGCGAGTTGCGAATAGCGCAGGTTCTTCTTCTCGTAAGCGTCGAGCACGCCCTTGGCGAGCGCTGCGCTGTCGCCGCCTTCGGTCCAGACGCGGCGGCCTTTCTTGCCCATGATGATGGCGGTGCCGGTATCCTGGCACATCGGAAGCACGCCGCCGGCAGCGATATTGGCATTCTTCAGCAGATCGTAGGCGACGAAGCGGTCGTTATCGGTCGCTTCAGGGTCCTCCAGGATCGAGGCAAGCTGCTTCAGGTGACCGGGGCGCAGCAGGTGATTGATATCGGCGAAAGCCGTTTCGGCAAGGAGACGGATGCCCTCAGGATCGACGGTCAGGATTTCCTGGCCCTTGAAGGTGTCGACGGAAACATAGTCGCCCGAAATCTTGCGGTAAGGGGTCGTGTCGTCGCCGAGGGGAAATAGATCGTCAGCCATGTGGGAAACCTTTCAAGCCGGGTGGCGGGGAAGATGTTTGGAAACGATCTAAATCCGGCTTGAGGCAAAAGCAATTGTTTGGCTGATAAGTTGAAACTTCAAAGTGGGGTTCGTTGATTGGGCATACTCAGGTCAGGTGGGTCTTCCGATGGCGAAACCTTGTGCCCGGCCCCTCACCCTAGCCCTCTCCCCGCATTGCGGGGAGAGGGGACCTATTCTGTGTTTGCGGCACCTACCAAGGCTGCTGATGTCGCATGATCAACTCCCTCTCCCCGCAATGCGAGGAGAGGGTTGGGGTGAGGGGCCATGCACACGGCTGCAACATCGGAGAACATGCCCGGACGATCACCGTCCAGTGATATCACTTCGGGCCGATCATCGTTTCCGGGCGGACGATGGCATCATATTCTTCCGATGATACCAATCCGCTCGCCAGCGCTTCTTCCTTCAGGGTCGTGCCGTTCTTATGGGCCGTCTTGGCGATCTTGGCGGCGTTGTCGTAGCCGATCTTCGGGGCGAGCGCCGTCACCAGCATCAAGGAGCGCTCCAGGCCAGCCTTGATGTTGTCCTCGCGCGCCTCGATACCGACGACGCAATTATCCGTGAAGGAGACTGCGGCGTCACCGAGCAGCTGCACCGACTGCAGGAAATTATAGGCCATCATCGGATTGTAGACGTTAAGCTCGAAATGGCCCTGGCTGCCGGCAAAGGTCAGCGCGGCATTGTTGCCGAAGATGTGGATGCAGACCTGCGTCAGCGCTTCGCACTGTGTCGGATTGACCTTGCCCGGCATGATCGACGAGCCCGGCTCGTTCTCCGGCAGTGAGAGTTCTCCGAGGCCCGAGCGCGGACCGGAGCCAAGCAGGCGAATGTCGTTGGCGATCTTGAACAGCGCCGCTGCGGCGGCATTGATGGCGCCGTGGCTGAAGACCATCGAGTCATGGGCCGCCAGCGCTTCGAACTTGTTCGGTGCAGTGACGAAGGGCAGGCCGGTAATTTTGGCGATCTCGTCGGCGACCTTCTCGGCAAAGCCGATCGGCGCATTGAGCCCGGTTCCGACCGCCGTGCCGCCCTGGGCGAGTTCGCAAAGCCCCGGCAATGTCAGCTCGATGCGCTTGATCGAGGAGGCGACCTGGGCGGCATAGCCGGAAAATTCCTGGCCGAGCGTCAGCGGCGTTGCATCCTGCGTGTGAGTGCGGCCGATCTTGATGATATGGGCGAAATCGGCGACCTTCTTTTCCAAAGCCGCATGCAAATGCCGCAGGGCCGGCAGCAGGTGATGGACGATCTGCTCGGCGCAGGCGATGTGCATGGCTGTCGGATAGGTGTCGTTCGACGATTGGCTCATGTTCACATGATCATTGGGGTGGACCGGCTTCTTCGAGCCCATGACGCCGCCGAGCATCTCGATCGCGCGGTTGGAGATCACCTCGTTAGCATTCATGTTCGATTGCGTGCCCGAGCCGGTCTGCCAGACCACAAGCGGAAAATGCTCATTAAGCTTTCCGTCGATGACTTCCTGCGCCGCCGCAACGATCGCTTTGCCGAGGGTCGGATCCAACTGGCCGAGCTCCATGTTGGCGCGTGCGGCCGCCTGCTTGACGATGCCGAGGGCGCGCACGACCGATAGCGGCTGCTTCTCCCAGCCGATCTTGAAATTGCCGAGCGAGCGTTGCGCCTGCGCCCCCCAATAGCGGTCGCTGGCGACTTCGATCGGGCCAAATGTGTCGGTTTCGGTGCGGGTGGAGGTCATCTTCCTGGTCCTGCTTTCCATTGAGACGGATAGCAGCTCATATAGGTCCGAAAGGGCCTCATGAAAATATCAAAGCGCCATTTGATGACTTTTGTAGTCATGTTTTGCTTGGTGCGGCGTGCTCTTTTTAACACGCTGCGCATATATTAACGGACACGCATTTTCGGGCGCTTAAAAAGTCTCCAAAAATTCAATAAAGCATTAACCAATAATTTCATATTTTTGTGTGGACTGAGCCGCGAAAGACGCCACCGCTTCGTCACATGAAGTTGAGGCATTGAACGAAAGGCGGGCCTCGCCGTTTTCATAGTGTGAGTATACGATGTCGAAGACATCGCGGCCGAGTTGAAAACAGCACCGTCAAGCTCGAAGTCATCGCACGATACAGGGACTGATTATAGAATGAAACTTGCTTCCAAAGCCACCGCATCCGTCCTGGCTCTCTCCTGTTGCCTTTCTTCGATAGGCGCAACCTCTGCAAGTGCCATGACCCTCATGGATTTCATCCGCGGCGGCCAGGGCCGTCAGCAGAGCACGCAGGTTTCGGCTCCCGTTCCTGTCAATCCGGTGCAGACGCTGGATCCTGATCAGCCCCCGCGAGTAAAGCAGCCGCTGCCGACCGTCGATGCGCCGAAATATTATACCTATAAGGCCGACCAGATGCGCCTGGTGTCGACGGCACATTTCGCCGACCCGGTCGTGACTGGTGCCGTTGCAGATGCTTCCCCCTCGCCGGTCGCGATCGACACCGGGATTTCGCAGCGCCGCTATCTGGCAGATGCGCGGGTCATGGCGACCAATGACATCGCCAAGGCGATCGAGGCCTATTATGCCGATCAGAGCAAGCCGCTTCTCTGGGTTGCAGATCATGCCGTCAGCGACAAGGCGAAGGCTGCCATGGCGGCTCTTGCCGATGCGGGTTCCGTCGGCCTCGATCCCGCCGATTATGCGGTAACTTTGCCCAGTGCCGATGCGGAAAACGCCGATCCGGTCATGCGCGATCGCGCGCTCATGCAATTCGAGCTCGCGCTGTCGAGCAAGATATTGATGTTCGTTCAGGATACGGTTCGGGGTCGCCTCGACCCGAACAAGATTTCTGGCTATCACGACTTCAAGCGCAAGGACGTCAATCTGACGGCGATGCTCGACGTATTGCGCGCCAGCCCGGATGTTCCAGCTTATCTGAACAGCCGAACCCCATCCAATCAGCAATTCCTGGCCTTGAAGGCGGAGCTTGCGAAACTTCGTGCGGAATCCGGATCAGACGGCAGCCATATCTCCATTTCGCTGAGCGGAATTCTGAAGCCGGGCGGCAGTTCCCCGGAAATGGCCAACATCGTCAAGGCGATCCAGCACCGCGGATCGGATGCGCTGAAGGCCGCTCATGCCGATCTTTTCGATGCCTATCTGGGCACGCCGGACTATACGCCCGAACTCGTGTCGCTGGTTGAAGACTTCCAACGCGAGAAGGGTCTGACGGCCGACGGCGTGATCGGCTCGTCCTCCGTTCGCGCCATGGTCGGCGAGAACAATGACGTGAAGATCCAGAAGCTGGTCATCGCCATGGAGCAGCTGCGCTGGCTGCCGCCTGAGCTTGGCCCGCGCTATGTCTTCATCAACCAGCCGGCTTTCATGGTCTATTACTACAATAACAACCAGGAGCAGCTGTCGATGCGCGTCGTCGTCGGCAGCAAGCAGCACCAGACCTTCTTCTTCGAAAATCAGGTGCAGACGGTCGAATTCAATCCGTTCTGGGGCGTTCCGCAGTCGATCATCATCAATGAGATGCTGCCGAAGCTGCGTTCCGATCCGAACTATCTCGATCGGATGGGCTATCAGGTCGAAGTCGGCGGCCGCGCCGTCGCATCGTCCAGCGTCGACTGGTACGGCTCGACTAAGAGCATCTCGGTTCGCCAGCCGCCGAGCAGCGACAACGCACTCGGTGAACTGAAGATCCTCTTCCCGAACTCGCATGCGATCTACATGCACGACACGCCGCAGAAGAGCTTCTTCAAGAAGGATATGCGCGCACTCAGCCACGGCTGCGTTCGTCTTGCCGATCCGCGCGCGATGGCCGCCGCCGTGCTGAACACCACGGTCGACGATGTCGCCAAGCAGATCGCCACCGGCCAGAACAAGGCTGTGGCCGTGCCGCAGAAATTCCCGATCTACATCGCCTATTTCACGGCTTGGCCGAACAAGGATGGCGTTATCCAGTACTTCAACGACGTCTACGATCGTGACGCCGCCACGCAGAAGGCGCTCGATGCGACCTCGAAGGCACGCACTGCTCAGATCTAAAGTCTGTTCAGCGGAGAAAACGAATAAGGGCGGCCCATCGGTCGCCCTTATTCGTTTAAGGGGTGATGCCCCTCAGGCCGCCAGCAATCCCTCGACCAGCTCGGGCGTCAGTTCGTCGTAGTGGTAGATGATGCGGTTCGGTCCGAGCGTTTCGATGCCGACATCGGAGTAACCGAAAGGGACGGCGATCGAGGGGACGCCGGCATTGCGGGCGACGAGGATGTCGTTGATGCTGTCGCCGATCATGATCGTACGGGCGATGTCGCCGCCGGCGCGTTCGACCGTGCCGATCAGGTGCTCGGCATTCGGCTTGCGGACGGTGAAGGTGTCACCGCCGGTAATGGCCTCGAAGTAATGTGTCAACTTCAGCCGGTCGAGCAAGGTGCGCGCCAGCGATTCCATCTTGTTGGTGCAGACGGCGAGCTTATAGCCTTGGCTCTTCAGCGTATCGAGAGCTGCAAGCAGCCCCGGGTAAGGCTGCGTCACGCCTGGCATGGTTTCGGAATAATGAGTGATAAAGCGCTGCAGAAGGGCGGGCAATTCTTCCGATGTCAGCATGTAGCCGTGCAGTTTGCAGGCTCGCTCGATCATGACCTGCGCGCCGTTGCCGACGAGATGTGTCACGTCGTCGTAGCTGACCGGGGGAAGTTCGAGCGCCGCGATCGTATGGTTCAGGCTGACGATCAGATCCGCATGCGTGTCCAGCAGCGTGCCATCGAGATCGAATACGACAAGGGGGGATTTCACTAGGAATCGGCCTTTGCAGAGAAAAGAGTGCGTCTTTCGGAGTTAAAAGATCGCGTAGGCAATTGCAACTGAAGTGCCGGAATGCCTTGGCGGGAAGGGGCCGGGGATTTCTATATCATGCCGTTATTTTGGCTTTCGTTTGGCTGGAGAGCCGTGTAAACAGCAGACCAACGTAACAATGGGAGCAGGTGGCGCATGGACGCCCGCCAGATGAAGATTGAGGCTGCGAGAGCCGCGCTCGCTCATGTCGAGAGCGGCATGCGGCTCGGGATCGGCACCGGCACCACGGCGGAGGAATTCGTTCGCCTGCTCGCCGAAAAGGTTGCTGCCGGCCTCTCGATCCAAGGCGTTCCGACGTCCGAAAGGACGGCCAAGCTTTGCAATGAACTCGGCGTCCCGTTGAAATCCCTGGACGAGCTTCCCGAACTTGACCTTACCATCGATGGTGCCGATGAGCTGGATGGCGCGCTGACGCTGATCAAGGGCGGCGGCGGTGCGCTGTTGCGCGAGAAGATCGTTGCGGCATCGTCAGCCCGCATGATCGTCATTGCGGATCAAAGCAAGGTCGTCGAGACGCTCGGCGCATATCCATTGCCTATCGAGGTCAATCCGTTCGGGCTCGTTTCCACCCGCATCCTCATCGAGAAGGCGGCGTCACGCATCGGTCTTTCCGGCGCACTGAACATGCGCCGCTCGGGCGACAGCCTCTTTGTCACCGATGGGGGGCATTACATTGTCGATGCATCTTTCGGCCGCATTCCTGATGCAGAGGCGCTGTCGAACGAGCTCTATTCGATTCCCGGCGTTGTCGAACACGGGCTCTTTATCCATATGGCGACATTAGCGATCATTGCCGGCCCTGCCGGTGCGCGCACGTTGCAGGCCAACAATACATAGGAGCACTCATCTCATGATCAAATTTGCGGGTCTTGGCCGTCTTGCCGCTGCAACCATTCTTCTTTCCGGCATTGCCTTTGGTTCGGTCAACGCTCAGGAAGTTTCCGAGGATCAGATCAAGGCTGCCCGCGCCGCGATCAATGCTCTCGGCATTACCAACCAGTTCGACAATATTCTGCCTAATCTCGCCGAGCAGCTGAAGAGCACGATGATCCAGGCAAACCCGAATTTCGGCGATGCGATCAATTCGACCGTCGATGCCACCGCGCTCGCGCTCGCACCACGTCGTGCCGATCTGGAGCGTGAAGCTGCCATCACCTATGCCAAGGCCTTCTCGGCCGACGAACTCAAGGCGATCGCCGATTTCTACGGTTCGCCGGCAGGCAAGAAGCTTCTCAAGGATGGTCCGCTGGCCACCCGCGAACTCTACAAGGCCGCCGATATCTGGAGCCAGGGCATTTCGCGCGATCTCGCAAAGCAGAGCAACAATGCCCTGCAGAAGGTCGTCAAGCAGCCGGTCGTTACGCCGGACGCCGGTGCGGCCGCTCAGCCGGCGCCGAAGCAGTAAGCGACGCGTCGTTGCTGCATTCGTTCCGAAAGAGATGTTTCGTCTTTTTGGTGCGTACGGCAGGCAGTTGAAATTCGAGGCCCGGATCGATTCCGGGCTTTTCTTTTTATGTCCCGGCTCCCTATATGAGGGCGACCCCCATTGGCGCTTCGCGCGCGTCTGACGTCTACAGGAGCGATCCATGCCTTCGTTTGATTTCGACCTTTTCGTGATTGGCGGCGGCTCCGGCGGCGTGCGTAGCGCACGCGTGGCCGCATCGCTCGGCAAGAAGGTCGGCATCGCCGAGGAGTATCGCTATGGCGGCACCTGCGTCATTCGCGGTTGCGTGCCGAAGAAGCTGTTTGTCTATGCCTCGCAGTATAGCGAGCACTTCGAGGACGCGGCCGGTTTCGGCTGGACGGTCGGCGAGACCAGCTTCGACTGGAAGAAGCTGATCGAGGCAAAGGACAAGGAAATCGCCCGGCTGGAGGGCCTCTATCGCAAAGGGCTCGACAACGCCAAGGCCGAGATCTTCGATACTCGCGCCGAGCTGGTGGATGCCCATACGATCAAGCTGCTGAAGACCGGGCAGACCGTGACCGCCGAGACGATCGTCATTGCGACCGGCGGCAGGCCGAACCTGCATACGGCGCTACCCGGCCATGAGCTCTGCATCTCCTCGAACGAGGCCTTCCACCTGAAGGAACTGCCGAAATCGATCCTGATCGCCGGCGGCGGATATATTGCCGTCGAGTTCGCCAATATCTTCCACGGGCTCGGAGTCGAGACGACGCTGATCTATCGTGGTGCCGAGATCCTGTCACGCTTCGATCACGACCTGCGCAAAGGCCTGCATGAGGCCATGGAGGAGAAAGGCATCCGTATTCTCTGCCATGACATCATCGAGCACGTCGAGAAGGCAGAGGGCAGGCTCAGCGTTCGGACGAAGAACAACAAGGCGCTGACGGTCGATACCGTCATGCTGGCGCTTGGCCGTACGCCGAATACAGAAAATCTCGGGCTTCAGGCCGCCGGTGTCGCGATCAACGAGCAGGGCGCTGTTATCGTCGACGAATATTCGCGGACTTCCGTTCCGAATATCTTCGCTCTCGGCGACGTCACTGACCGGGTACAGCTGACGCCCGTCGCTATCCACGAGGCCATGTGCTTCATCGAGACCGTCTACAAGGACAATCCGACCCGGCCGGACCACGAACTCATCCCGACGGCCGTCTTCTCGCAGCCGGAGATCGGTACCGTCGGCCTGACCGAGGAGGATGCTGCCAAGCGCTATCCTGAACTGGAGGTCTATCGCGCCCAATTCCGGCCGATGAAGGCGACGCTTTCGGGCCGAGCCGAGAAGATGATCATGAAGCTGATCGTCAATGTCGCGGACCGCAAGGTCATCGGCGCGCATATTCTCGGCCACGATGCCGGCGAAATGGCGCAGTTACTCGGCATCACGCTGAAGGCCGGCTGCACCAAAGACGACTTCGACCGCACCATGGCCGTCCATCCGACGGCTGCGGAAGAATTGGTGACAATGTATTCGCCAAGCTACCGCATCCGCAATGGCGAGCGCGTGTAACGCTCCCGTTTTCACGCAAATATCGGCTGCACCATAAAAGATTCGCACAGTAGTTTGCCCGCCTTTGCAAGCGGGCGGCAAAGGTTTATAAGCGCGCGTTATTTACGACGATGGGCCGCCCGAGAAAGATCGGGCGCACAAGCAGGTGAGTGAGATGGCACAGAATTGGACACCGAGCAGTTGGCGGCAGAAACCGATCCAGCAGGTGCCGGATTTTCCGGACAAGGCAGCGCTGGCAGAGACCGAAGCTCAGCTTGCAAGCTATCCGCCGCTTGTTTTTGCCGGTGAGGCCCGTCGTCTGAAGGCGCATCTTGCCAATGTTGCCGAAGGCAATGGCTTCCTGCTTCAGGGCGGCGATTGCGCCGAAAGCTTCGCCGAGCATGGTGCCGATACGATCCGCGACTTCTTCCGCGCCTTCCTGCAGATGGCCGTCGTGCTGACCTTCGGTGCGCAGCTGCCGGTCGTCAAAGTCGGCCGTATTGCCGGTCAGTTCGCCAAGCCGCGCTCGTCGAACATCGAAACGCAGAATGGTATCTCGCTGCCGAGTTATCGCGGCGACATCATCAACGGCATCGATTTCACCGAAGACGCACGCATCCCCAATCCGGAACGTCAGCTGATGGCTTACCGCCAGTCCGCTGCGACGCTCAATCTGCTGCGCGCCTTTGCCATGGGCGGCTACGCCAACCTTGAAAACGTGCAGAAGTGGATGCTCGGCTTCGTCAAGGATAGCCCGCAGGGCGAACGCTACCGCAAGCTTGCCGACCGCATCGGCGAGACGATGGATTTCATGCGCGCGATCGGCATTACCGCCGAGAGCAATGCGAGCCTGCGCGAAACCGATTTCTTCACCAGCCACGAAGCGCTGTTGCTTGGCTATGAAGAAGCCTTCACCCGCGTCGATTCCACGACCGGCGACTGGTACGCGACCTCGGGCCACATGCTCTGGATCGGCGACCGCACGCGCCAGGCCGATCATGCCCATGTCGAGTATTTCCGCGGCATCAAGAACCCGATCGGTCTGAAGTGCGGGCCTTCGCTGCAGGCGGACGATCTGCTTAATCTGATCGATATTCTAAACCCGCAGAACGAAGCCGGTCGCCTGACGCTGATCTGCCGTTTCGGGCACGACAAGGTTGCCGACAATCTGCCGCGCCTCATCCGCGCCGTCGAGAAGGAAGGCCGCAAGGTTGTCTGGTCCTGCGATCCGATGCACGGCAACACGATCACGCTCAACAACTACAAGACGCGTCCGTTCGAGCGCATCCTGTCGGAAGTCGAGAGCTTCTTCCAGATCCACCGTGCCGAAGGCACGCATCCGGGCGGCATCCACATCGAGATGACCGGCAAGGATGTGACCGAATGCACGGGTGGTGCCCGCGCCGTCGGTGCCGAAGATCTTCAGGATCGCTATCACACGCATTGCGACCCGCGCCTCAATGCCGACCAGGCGCTCGAGCTCGCCTTCCTGCTCGCCGAGCGTATGAAGGGCGGCCGTGACGAGAAGCGTATGCGCGCTCACGGCTGAGTGAAGCCTTATTCATGACCTATCGAACGGGCCGGCGAAAACCGGCCCGTTTGCTTTTGGGCTGGACCGATCAGCGCGGCTGAAAGACGCTTCATTTCTTTGAAATTGACCCGAGTGCCGTTCTCGGGAAGGCTGCCCTGAAATAAAGGGAGCAATGATGAGCGACGAACACACGGGAGCCTGCCTTTGCGGCAGCGTAGGTTTCAGGACACGCGGCAAATTGCGCGAGGTCGTCGCCTGCCATTGTTCGCAGTGCCGCAAGCAGACCGGTCTCTATTATGCAGCAACCAACGTTGCGCGCGAAAATCTCGTTATCGAGGGAGAAGAGGCGATTACCTGGTATCGTGCCAGCACATTCGCTCGGCGCGGTTTTTGCAAGACTTGCGGCTCGGCCCTGTTTTGGGTGGCCGACAGCGCCGATGAAATATCGATCATGGCCGGTCTGTTCGACCAGCCGAGCGGTCTCAAGATAGCCTATCACATCTATTGTGCCGACAAGGGCGACTATTACGAGATCAGCGACGGACTGCCGCAATATCGGCAGGGGCGACCGGGATTGCTGACGGCCGGCCCCTTCGATTGACCCTCAGATACTGCCTCTTTCGGTAACGAGCTTGCTGAGCTTGGCGAGCTCCTCCCGCACCACTGCGAGCTCGGTCAACACCTGCATATCAATCTTCTGGTGCAGCGATAGCACTTCCAGCTCGGATTTGAGATTGACCTCGTAATCCTTGGCTGCCTCGAAGCGGTCCCTTTCTGCCTGCCGGTTCTGAGACATCATGATGATCGGCGCCTGGATCGCGGCGAGCATGGAGAGGACGAGGTTCAAAAAGATGAAAGGATAGGGGTCGAAGGCGTTCGTGCTGAGAAGGATCGTGTTGACGATGCACCAGAAGACCAGAAACAGCAGGAAGGCAGTGATGAAGGACCATGAACCGCCAACGCGGGCAATGCCATCAGCCAGACGCTCTCCTCTGGACGATTCCGCCGAGATAGCTGCATTGACATCGGTGGAGATGACTTTCCGCTCGTGCGCCTTTTTGAGAACGCGTTTTTCGATGTCGCCGAGTTGATCGGCTGTCTTGTCAAAATGCAGATGAACGAAGTTGGGAAGATTATGCATTGGGAGGGCTCCGAGGTCCAAGTGGCGTCGAATGCAACTATTCGACCAACGGGCAAAAATGCAACGAGGGAAGGGTATCAAACATCACGAGGCGGTTTGCCGCTGTGCGGCCAGAGCGCATGCCAGCCGCTCCGAGGTTTGGAGTATCCGACCTGCCGCACCCAGTCATTCGCGCCGTCCATTATAATGTCGAAGATCGGGTCCTTTATGTCGTAATAAAGCATCGGCATTCATGGCATCGATGAAGGGAGTGTCTGCCAGCGCGGCTTCAATGATCAATGCGATCAAAGTCTTCTTTGCGAGGCCGGCTTAGTATTTTTCCGGGCAAAAATACCGCCTATGCGGGTGGCATGATCTTTGATGCGTGTGCGGGAAGGAAGGCGGTTGCGGAAGGAAGATGGCATCGCTAGATGTATGGCATGACAGAGCAAAGCCAGATTACCAACACCATTCGCATCGCCGTCGCGCAGCTCAATCCGACGGTCGGCGATGTCTCCGGCAATCTCGCCAAGGCGCGTGACGCCCGCGCCGAAGCCGCGCGCGAAGGCGCGCAGCTCGTATTGCTGACGGAATTGTTCATTTCCGGCTATCCGCCGGAAGATCTCGTGCTGAAGCCGGCCTTCATCCGCGCCTGCCGGAAAGCGGTCGAGGCTCTGGCCGCGGATACGGCCGATGGCGGCCCCGGCGTCATCGTAGGTTTTCCGCGCCAGGACGATACCGGGCGTTACAATTCCGTGGCGGTGTTGGATGGTGGCAAAGTCATCTTCATCAGAGACAAGGTCGATTTGCCAAATTACGGCGAGTTCGACGAGAAGCGCGTCTTCGATGAAGGGACGATTTCTGGCCCTGTCAATTTCCGGGGCGTGCGTATCGGCATACCGATCTGTGAGGAAATCTGGAATGATCTCGGCATCTGCGAGACGCTGGCCGAGAGCGGTGCGGAAATTCTGCTGGTGCCGAACGGTTCGCCTTACTATCGGGGCAAGGTCGATGTCCGTCACCAGGTCGCTTTGCGGCAGGTGATTGAGTCAGGTCTGCCGCTGATCTTCGCCGCACAGGTTGGCGGCCAAGATGAACTGGTGTTCGACGGCGCCAGCTTCGGCTTCAACGCAGACAAGACGCTGGCCTTCCAGATGAGTCAGTTCGAGACCGCGCTTGCCGTGACGACCTGGAAGAAGAACGGCGATGGCTGGCACTGTGCCGAAGGCCCGATGGCCCATATTCCGGAAGGCGAGGAGGCGGATTATCGCGCCTGCCTGCTGGGCTTCCGCGACTATGTCAACAAGAACGGCTTCAAGTCGGTCGTGCTTGGCCTCTCCGGCGGCATCGACTCGGCGATCTGTGCGGCGATTGCCGTCGATGCGCTCGGCGAAGAACGCGTGCGCACCGTCATGCTGCCATATCGCTATACCTCGCAGGATTCATTGAAGGATGCGGCCGATTGCGCTAAGGCGCTCGGCTGCCGCTACGATATCGTGCCGATCGAAGATCCGGTGACGGGCTTCACTTCGGCCTTGTCGGATCTCTTCGAAGGTACGGAAAGCGGCATCACCGAGGAAAACCTGCAGAGCCGCGCGCGCGGCACCATTCTGATGGCGATCTCCAACAAGTTCGGCTCGATGGTGGTGACGACGGGCAACAAGTCGGAGATGTCTGTCGGCTACGCCACGCTTTATGGCGATATGAACGGCGGCTTCAACCCGATCAAGGATCTCTACAAGATGCAGGTCTATGCGCTGTCGCGCTGGCGCAACCTGCATGTGCCCCCCGGTGCGCTCGGCCCCTCGGGTGAGGTCATACCCCATAACATCATCGACAAGGCGCCTTCGGCGGAATTGAGGCTGAACCAGACGGACCAGGAATCGCTGCCGCCCTATCCGGTGCTTGACGATATCCTCGAATGCCTGGTGGAAAAGGAGATGTCGGTGGAGGAGATCGTGGCCCGAGGCCATGATGTCGCGACCGTACATCGCATCGAACACCTGCTTTATCTTGCAGAATACAAGCGCCGCCAGTCGGCACCGGGTGTGAAGATCACCAAGAAGAATTTCGGTCGCGACCGTCGCTATCCGATCACCAACCGATACCGCGATCGCTGATCGCGGTATCCAGCGGCAAGGGAGAGGAAGAATGGGCAGCTCGGTCGAGATCTATAATATCCGTACGGGTGCAAACCGGATCGTCTGGCAAACGGACCAGCTGATCGAAGCGCCGAACTATTCGCCTGACGGCCGATATCTGCTGCTGAATGGCGACGGCCTACTTTACCGGCTGCCGCTGGATGGCAGCGGCATCGCCCAGGTCGACACCGGCTTTGCGACCCAGTGCAACAACGATCACGGCATTTCCCCGGATGGTTCGCTGATCGCGATTTCCGACAAGACGCAGCATGGTAAATCCTGCATCTATGTTCTACCCGCAGAGGGCGGCACACCGAGGCAGGTGACGATCAATCTGCCGTCCTATTGGCATGGCTGGTCGCCGGACGGGAAGCGCTTCTCCTATTGCGGCATCCGCAATGACGTTTTCGATATCTATACGATCTCGATGGATGGCGGCGAAGAGACCCGACTGACGCATGGCGAGGGCCGCAATGACGGGCCTGACTATTCGGCCGACGGGCAATGGATCTATTTCAATTCGAGCCGCACCGGCCTCATGCAGATCTGGCGCATCCGTCCCGACGGCACCGGCTTGCAGCAGCTGACCGACGACAATTACGGCAATTGGTTCGCGCATCCGTCGCCAAAAAACGACAAGGTCGTCCTGATCTCCTACGATCCAGACGTCTTCGATCATCCGCGCGACCTCAATGTGCGGATGCGGCTGATGGACATGGATGGCGGCAATATCACGACGCTGTTCGAGCTCTTCGGCGGGCAGGGATCAATCAATGTGCCGAACTGGTCACCGGATGGGGACGAGTTCGCCTATGTCCGCTATGAGCCAGCTTGAGCTCTGGACAGACCGCAACTGCCGCTATAGATCTGGATGCGCTCTCAGGGCGCATCCGATCCGCGGGAAGGGCTAGGCCCACCTGATGCATATGAAGTGAGACTGCCACACCTCTTTTCAGTCTGTGGGCGCGGATACCGGACGTAAATGGAAGGAGGTCTATCGTGATCACGCGCTCTTTGGCTGTCGACGCCACTCTCGATTCCCTGAAAAAACAGGCCAAGTCTTTCCTCAAGGCCGTACAGTCGGGCGATGCTTCGGCGCGCAGCCGCGTTGCGCCCTATTTTGCCGACGTCGCAGATGTGGGATTGCAGGACATTCAGCTTGTTCTTGCCCGCGAATTCGGCTTTTCCAGCTGGACGAAGCTCAAGGCGCATCTGGAAAGCGACGATCGTAAGCACGTTCCACGGGACCAGCTCGCCAACCGTTTCCTGTCACTGGCGACGGTTTCTTACTTTGCCAATATTCCCGCCGATCCCGCGCGCTTCGATGAGGCGCTGCGACTGCTGGAGGCTCATCCGGAGATTGCCGATGAAAGCATTCACGTCGCTGCTGCGCTTGGCGATGCCGACCGTATAACTCGCTGGCTCGATCGCCGGCCGCAGCTTCTCGATCGTAAGGGCGGGCCGCATGATCTCACTCCGCTGATGTGCGCGGCCTATGCTCGCGTGCCGGGTCGTTCCAGCCTGCCGGCAGCCCGCGAGTTGGTCAGGCGTGGGGCCGATGTAGACGCCTTCTTCCTCGATGCCGGCCAATATCGCTTCACCGTTTTGACTGGCGTCTTCGGTGAAGGCGAGGCGGGGAAGGAGCGTCAGCCTCAGCATCCGGAATGCGTGGCATTCGCGCGATTGCTGCTCGACGCTGACGCAAAGGCGAATGACAGTCAGGCGCTCTACAACCGCATGTTCGAACCCGACAATACATGCCTGAAATTGCTGATCGAATATGGCTTGTCCGCTGGGGATAAGAACAATTGGCTCGTGCGCGAGGATGGCAAGTTCGTCGAGAACACGCAGACCGTTTTCGACTATCAGCTTGCCTGGGCGCTGGAACATCGCATGGGCGAACGGGTGCGCCTGCTGGTGGATCATGGTGCCGATGTCAACAAGCCCGTCAATGGGAGAACGCCCTACGAATGGGCGCGGTTAGGCAATGATAAGGATCTCACATTGTATCTCGTTCAGCAGGGAGCTGTAGCAGTTCGCCTGAAAGACGAGGATCAGGTCTATATCCAAATACATCAGAAGCCTCGAAAAAAGGCGATCGCTCCGGCGGTAGCCGGCAAGCACATGGCGTCATTCATTAAACACATAAAGAGACTTGCGGGCGATGATGATATCGTAGCTGCGATGCGTAAGGCTCATCCCGCCATGCTCCACGACGCTGCCGGGGAAAACGACTTGGAGGCCGTACGCCGCATGCTGGCTTTGGGCCTCGACGTTAACGCGATGACGAGCCGCACGCCGCTGCATGAGGCGGCATTGCATGGTCATATGGAAATGGCGAAGCTGTTGATCGCGCATGGAGCCGATACCACCGTTCGCGATCCGAATTTTCATGCGCCGCCAATCGGTTGGGCCGAATATAACGGCAAGGATGAGATGGTCGAGTTTCTGAAGGCCCATCCGCTCGATATTTTCGCGGCGGCCGCTTTCGGCACAATCGATCAGCTGGCTGCCATTCTCGATAAGCATCCCGAGCAGGTGAATATCCGCTTCGGGGACTTCCGCTCGCATGGGCAGCCTACCGATCGCGATTGGATGACGCCGCTCGGCTTCGCCATTGCCAATCGACGCGGCGAGGCGGTGCGCTTCCTGCTGACGAAGGGGGCGGATCGCTCGGTGAGGGATGCTTCCGGACGGTCCTATCGCGATCTTGCGCTGGAGGCGGGCGATGAGGCCATCATCTCCCTGTTGCGCCAGTCCGCATCGGCATAAAACCTTGGAAGCAGGGCGGGTCAGGCGAAAATGAGAAACGGCTGGCCGCGCATTATTGCGTCGGCTGCGGCCCGGCTTCTTTGGGATGCTTGAGATCGATGCTGCCCTGGTCGGTCGCGAGGAATTGCGGGCCGACCTGGCGCACCTTATGGGCTGAGGGATCGTATGGCCGATCCGGCGGAAATTGCTGCGGCTGCGCCTGTGTTATCTTGGGCGCCGGCGCGGGCGCCTGCTTTTGTTCGAGGCTCGAATTCTTCTGAAGCCTTGGCGTTTCGATGACGGTAATGGAGCTTTCAGGCTTGGCCAGGGACTGCTCCTGCGGCGCATAGGCGTCCATCTTCGTGTGGGTGTCGATCACGATATCCGGGGTGGCCGAAGCCGGCAGGCTGCAGCCGTTGCGCTGCATCGTATCCAGCAACTGCCGGCGCTGCATGGCTACGGCATCGACGCGGCCGACGCTTTCCTCACGCTGATCCATCAGCAGGGAGAGATCCTGCCGCATCTGATCGATCGATTGCCTGATGTCGTCGCAGACGCCCTGATTGTCCTGGCCGCCAAATACGCCATCGTCGCCTTCGGCGCAGCCCTGGTTGCGCAGGTCGCTCATCGTCCGGCGGATCATCAGGTTCTGCTGCACGATGGCGCGCGAGAGCTGGCGCGTTTCCTGGCTGGCGCCGATCACCTCATTGATGTCGACATAGCGGCCGCGCAGCTCGTCGCAGAGATCGGCCTGTGCAAGGGCCGGCGTGGCCGTCAGCAGGGAAAAGAGGGCAATGGAAGCTTGTTTTATGCCGCGGTTCACGGTGCTGCTCTCGAAAGCGGTTTTAACTCGCTGAAGATTACACCTTGCTGCTTAACAACGTATCCATGAAAAAGCACGGATTTCGAGAGGATTTTCGTGAAATTGCAGCTCGCAGCCGCCAATAGCCAGGAGATGGGCGGCACCGCGATTGCATGAAGCGCGGTGCCGTTCTGACGGCGGCTGCGAGGCGCAGTATCAGGCGATCTGCGAGGCCTCGACGACGGCGAGCGCCGCCATGTTGACCACGCCGCGGGAAGTGACCGACGGCGAGAGAATATGGGCTGGAAGCGCCGTCCCAAGCAGGATGGGACCGACATGCAGACCATCGGTCATCGTCTTGACCACGCCGAGCGTGATATTGGCCGCATCGAGATTGGGGAAGACCAGCAGATTGGCTTCGCCGGAAAGCGCGCTGTCCGGCATAACGTGGCGGCGCAGGCTCTCGGAAATGGCGCTGTCGCCATGCATTTCGCCGTCAACTTCCAGATCCGGCGCCGCCTTGCGAATGAGAGCCAGCGCTTCACGCATCTTCGTGGCGCTTTCCGACTCCCGTGAGCCGAAGTTGGAATGCGAGACGAGGGCGGCGCGCGGCTCGATGCCGAAACGCTTGATTTCCTCGGCAGCCAGCCATGTGGATTCTGCGATTTCCTCGGCGGACGGGTTAAACGTCACATAGGTATCGGTGTAGAAGGTCGCGCCGCGCTGCGAAATGAGCAGGCTCAATGCCGAGAAATCACGAACGTCCGGCCGCTTGCCGATGACCTGGCGGACGATGCGCAAATGACGCTCGTAACGGCCTTCGAGGCCGCAGATGAGCGCATCGGCTTCGCCGCGCTTCAGGGCAAGCGCGCCGATGACGGTCGTGTTGGTGCGAACGATCGTGCGTGCGGCTTCCGGGATAACGCCCGCGCGGCCGACCAGCGAGAAATAAAGCTCGACATATTCGCGGAAGCGGGGATCGTCTTCCGGATTGATGACGGCAAAATCGGTATTCGGACGGATCTTCAGGCCATAGCGCTTCAGGCGCGTCTCGATGACGGAAGGACGGCCAATCAGGATCGGGACGGCCGTGCCTTCTTCAAGAAGAACCTGGGCGGCGCGCAGCACGCGTTCGTCCTCGCCTTCGGAAAAGACGACGCGCTTGCGCTCGGCAATCTTCGCGGCGGCAAAGATAGGCTTCATGACGAAGCCCGAACGGAAGACGAAGCGGTTGAGCTCGTCCATATAGGCGTCGAAATCGGTGATCGGACGCAGGGCGACGCCGCTGTCTGCGGCTGCCTTTGCCACGGCCGGCGCAATGCGCAGGATCAGGCGCGGGTCGAAGGGCGAGGGGATCAGGTAATTCGGCCCGAAGACCGGAGTTTCACCGGTATAGGCCCGAGCCGCAACATCGGAAGGCTCCTCGCGGGCAAGTGCTGCGATGGCGCGCACGGCGGCCATCTTCATCTCTTCATTGATCGTCTTGGCGCCGCAATCGAGCGCACCGCGGAAGATATAGGGGAAGCAGAGGACGTTGTTGACTTGGTTCGGGAAGTCCGAGCGGCCGGTGCAGATCATCGCGTCGGGGCGGGCGGCGCGGGCGAGGTCCGGCATGATTTCCGGCGTCGGATTGGCGAGCGCCATGATCAGCGGTTTTTCGGCCATCTGCGCCAGCAGTTCGGGCTTCAGCACGCCGGCGGCGGAGAGGCCGAGGAAGACGTCGGCGCCCGGAATGGATTCGGCCAGCACACGCTTGTCGCTGTCCTGAGCGTAGACGGATTTCCACTCGTCCATCAGGACGTTGCGGTCCTTGTAGACCAGGCCTTCGATATCATGGACCCAGATGTTCTCGCGCCTGGCGCCGAGGATGACGAGCAGGTTGAGGCAGGCAAGCGCGGCTGCGCCCGCGCCGGAGGCGACGATCTTGACGTCTTCGATCTTCTTGCCGGCCAGTTCTAGTCCGTTGAGGATGGCGGCGGCGACGATGATGGCGGTGCCGTGCTGATCGTCGTGGAAGACCGGAATTTCCATTTTCTCGCGCAGGCGGCGCTCGACGTCGAAGCATTCCGGCGCCTTGATGTCTTCGAGATTGATGCCGCCGAAGGTCGGTTCGAGCGCCGAGACGGTGTTGACCATCTCATCGACCGTCGGGGCTGCGATTTCAATGTCGAAGACATCGATGCCGGCGAATTTCTTGAAGAGAACGGCCTTGCCTTCCATGACTGGCTTGGAAGCGAGCGGGCCGATATTTCCGAGGCCGAGCACCGCCGAACCGTTGGAAATCACTGCTACGAGATTAGCGCGGGACGTGTAATAAGCGGCCGTTTCCGGATTGTCGCGAATGGCAAGACAGGGCGCGGCGACACCGGGCGAATAGGCAAGCGCCAGATCGCGCTGGTTGCCGAGCGGCTTGGTGGCCTGGATTTCAAGCTTGCCGGGGCGGGGATAGCGATGGAAATAGAGCGCCTGTTCGTCGAAATCGCCACTCGCCATGTTTTCGGCTTTTTTCGAAGTGTCGTGCGTATCCATCTCGCGGTCTCCATTCCTGCCTGCGCTTTGAGTCTTCTGCATACATCAATCGCTTCGCCTTCACAGTATGCAATTGAGGTCACAAAGCGTTTTTGTCGTGACAAAACTGAATTGCCTTTTTTGCAAGAATTGAGCGGCGCGGGTCCCTTGGATCGAACGCTGCGCTGGCGGCTGAGCCGTCAAGCACAGGGATTGTCATCTTCCTGAAACACGAGTCTGGTTTTGGAATAGCCAACGTAGGATAGGGCACGGACATATAGTTCGTGAATGAAAACATGGACCCCCGGCATTTCCGAACGCTATTCATTTCTGACGTGCACCTCGGCTCGAAGGCCGCCAAGGCGGACTACCTGCTCGACTTTCTCCGTCATCACGAAGCCGATACCATCTTTCTGGTTGGTGACATCGTGGATGGCTGGAGACTGAAGCGAAACTGGTATTGGCCTCAGCACTGCAACGACGTAGTCCAGAAGCTCCTGCGCAAGGCGCGCAAGGGCACGCGCATCGTCTATATCCCCGGCAATCACGACGAATTCCTGCGTGACTTCCCCGGCATGCATTTCGGCGGCATCGAGGTGGCGCAGCGCGCCATGCATGAAACGGCCGACGGCAAGAAATATCTCGTGCTCCATGGCGATGAATTCGATGTGGTCGTCCGTAACGCCCGCCTGCTCGCCTATCTCGGCGATTGGGCCTATGACATGGCAATCCTGATCAATATCGGCCTTGCAGCGGTACGCCGCCGCCTGAACATGCCATACTGGTCCTTCTCGGCCTGGGCGAAGCTGCAGGTAAAGCACGCCGTCAATTTCATCGGCGAATTTCAGCGTGTCGTCGCCGAAGAGGCCAAGCGCAACGATGCCGATGGCGTCATCTGCGGCCATATCCACCATGCGGTGATCGAGGATCTCGATGGGATCCGTTACATCAACACGGGCGACTGGGTGGAAAGCTGCACGGCGATTGCCGAGCACGAAGACGGCACGTTCGAGCTGATTACCTGGCAGAATATTCTCGAGACGGAACCGGTTGGCTCACCTGTCGAGGAAATGCCGCGGGCACTCGGGGCACAGGCAGCATAATTCTGCACCTGTTCACAGGCTTGCTAATAGCTTGTCATAATTATTGAACGCCTACAGCTTCGGTTTTTCCGAAACGGTACGGTTTGGCCATTTCTCGCCATAGTCGTATTCTCGATAGCGTGATAGGGACAAATAAGTTCCCTTCAGGTCTGTCATGATTCCCGCGATTAAGTCCTTCCAGGGCGAGGGTGCGCCTCCATATTTCCGCTTGCGCACTGCCTTGTCCTACTGCGCTCCGTTGTTCGTCAACGGAATTGCCCTGCCGTTTTTCCCCGTCTGGTTGGCGGGGCTGAATTTCAATGATCATGAGATCGGCCTGGTGCTCGCCATTCCTATGGTCGTGCGGGTGCTCGTGACACCCATCATCGCGGTGCTCGCCGATCATATGACGGAGAGGGCGGATGTGCTGCTATGGTCGGGTGCACTGTCGCTGTTGACGGCTGTCGCGCTCTACTGGACGAGCGACTTCTGGCCGGTGCTTCTGGTCTACGGCATTCAGGGGGCCACCTACGCGCCCTACGTGCCCGTGGTTGAGTCGATCGCCATGTCGGGCGTGCGCCGCTGGGGCTTCGACTATGGCTCCATGCGGGTCTGGGGATCGATCACATTCATCCTGTCGACCCTTCTCGGCGGCCAGCTGATCGGCATATGGGGCGGCACCACTGTCTTGCCCGTAATGGTGGCCGGATTCATTCTGACGACGCTGATGGGGTTTTTCGCCCCGCGCATCGGGCCGACGCGCCGGCGCAACCTGCCTATCAATCTGCAATCTCCGACCGGAAATCTGCGCTCGCCGCACTTGCTCATCACCATGATCGGCGTGTCGATCCAGCAATCGAGCCATGCGATGCTCTATACGTTTGCATCGATCTATTGGCATAGGCTTGGCTTTTCCGGCGCGCAAATTGCTGTCCTATGGAGCATCGGCGTTGCGGCTGAGGTGATGGTTTTCTTCCTGTCGAAGAAGCTTAGTCGGCGGTTCAGCGCTTGGACATTGATCTTTTTCGGCGCGACCATGTGTATTTTGCGCTGGATCCTGTTTCCGATCAATTTCGGCTTCTTCGGCTATTTCGTCCTGCAGTGCTTTCATTCCTGCACCTATGCCTGCGTCCACACAGGCATTCAGCGTCGCATAGTGGCCTCAGTGCACGAAACGCAGGAATCATCGGCCCAGGGGGCGTATTATTTTTACAACGGCATGTTCTTAGGGTTGATGACCCTTGCATCCGGCTATCTCTATGCCTGGCTTGACCTCGCCAGCTATTATGTCATGGCGGGCATTGCAGCTTTCGGGCTGGTCATGGTCATTTTCGCCTACGGGCTGCAGGCCAGGACGCCGGCAATCGGCGGCGGCGCTCACGGCGTATCCTGATGCGGTGCAACAAATTCATTTGGATATCAAAAAGCCGTGACATAAGTTGGCGTCGGCGCGAGATGGAAATTCCACGCGTAGTCGGTGTATTAAGCATTGACCAAGCGGGCTCACCGAGTCGGCGTATGTTGTGCCAGATTTGAAAGACGCATGAGTTTGAAAGCAGCCGAGCAAAGGTCCGATGCACCGAAGATCGATGATGCGCCCGAAGGCGCAGGCCATCGCTATCGGCTGCAAGGCAATTGGCGCAGCGCCAATGTGCATGGCGTGCTGCGACAGATCGAGCAGCTGTCCAAGCGCAGTTCCGGCGGCGACGTCGTGATCGATCTTTTCGGTCTTTCGGATGTGGATACGGCGGGTGCGCTGCTGATCCGCCGGCTGAAGGAAAGCCAGGAAGCGCACAAGGCTCACGTTACGATCGAAGGTTCCAATCCGCATATCGACGAATTGCTGACGACTTTCGACGCGCATCCGGACGATGAGGCAGCAGCGGCGAAGCCGAGGAAATCATGGGCAGAGCGTGTCTTCGCGCCTATCGGTGAAAGCGTCTACGATATCTGGGGCAATCTCATTGCCGCCATGTATATACTGGGTTCGGCCGTGCGCGGCGGTCAGCTCAAGTTTGGTCGCGGCAGCGGCGTTTCGCCAGCCTCGATCGTCAATCAGATCGATCATATGGCGGTGCGCGCCGTTCCGATCATCCTGCTGATGTCGTCGCTGATCGGCGCGATCATCGCCCAGCAAGGCGCTTTCCAGCTGCGTTATTTCGGCGCGGAAATCTTCGTGGTCGATCTGGTCGGCATCCTGCAATTGCGCGAAATCGGCGTGCTTCTGACCGCGATCATGATTGCCGGCCGTTCCGGCAGCGCGATTACCGCCGAAATCGGCTCCATGAAGATGCGCGAGGAAGTGGACGCGCTGAAGGTCATGGGCCTCAACCCCGTCGGCGTGCTCATCTTTCCCCGGCTGGTGGCGCTGACGGTGGCCTTGCCGCTGCTGACGGTTATTGCCAACTTTGCCGCGCTCTTTGGCGCTGCATTGGTGTCCTGGGCCTATTCCGGCATCACGTTTGCGACCTTCATCTCGCGCCTTCATGAGGCCGTCAGCCTTTCGACGATCATTTCAGGCATGATCAAGGCGCCGTTCATGGCGCTGGTCATCGGCATCGTCGCTGCGGTTGAAGGATTGAAGGTGGGAGGCAGTGCCGAATCTCTCGGTCAGCACGTGACGTCATCGGTGGTGAAGTCGATCTTCGTCGTTATCCTCATGGACGGGCTTTTCGCCATGTTCTATGCGGCAATCGATTTCTGAGGGACGATAACGATGAGCGCGCTTCACTCGGAAATTCCATTGGAAAAGGATGAGCACGGCAGGGACATCGTGCTGTCGGCACGGGATGTCACCGTGGCTTTCGGCTCGAAAGTGGTTCTCGATAAGCTGAACCTCAATATCTATCGCGGCGAAATCCTCGGTTTCGTCGGCGCTTCCGGCGCGGGTAAGTCCGTGCTGCTGCGCACTGTGCTGCGGCTACTGCCGCGCCGATCGGGCAAGATCGAGATCCTCGGCGAAGATTACGACAAGCTCGACGAAGAGGATCGCAATCGGCTAGACATGCGGCTCGGCGTGCTCTTTCAGCAAGGTGCACTGTTTTCCTCGCTGACGGTCAAGGAAAACATCCAGGTACCGATGCGGGAATATCTGGACCTGCCGAAAGAGATGATGGACGAGCTTGCGCTGATGAAGATCCGCATGGTGGGTCTCGCCGCTGATGCCGCCGACAAATATCCTTCCGAGCTCTCGGGCGGCATGATCAAGCGCGCGGCGCTGGCCAGAGCCCTGGCGCTCGATCCCGACCTCGTTTTCCTCGATGAGCCGACCTCGGGCCTCGATCCGATCGGTGCGTCGGAGTTCGACGAATTGATTGCCAAGCTGCGCGACACGCTTGGCCTGACCGTTTATATGGTGACTCACGACCTCGACAGCCTGTTTTCCGTCTGTGACCGTATTGCTGTTCTCGGACAGAAGCGGGTATTGGTGGAAGGCACGGTTGAGGACATGCTCGCCTGTGATGACCCCTGGGTGCAATCCTACTTCAGGGGCAAGCGCGCACGCTCGATCGTGCCGCGCGAGGACATCAGAGGGCACAACGACGACAAAGGCGCAGGCGCCCACAGCCGCGAGAAGTGACTGGAGACAATGGAAACCAAAGCCAATTACACGATCGTCGGGTTCTTCACGCTGGTTGTCATCGCTGCCGCCTTCGGCTTCGTCTACTGGATGGCGGAATACGGCCGGGGCGGTCCTATGGTTGAGCTCGTCGTGCGCATTCCCGGTTCGGCAAATGGGTTGAGCGTCGGCTCGCCGGTCCGCTTCAACGGTATTCAGGTCGGTTCGGTGCAGGGGCTTTCGATCGACGCCGACGACCCGAACTATTCTCTCGCCTTCACGCAGGTGCGCGCCGATGCGCCGGTCTACACCTCGACCAAGGCCATTCTTGAGATCCAGGGCCTGACGGGTGCGGCCTATATCGAGCTTTCCGGCGGTCGCAACAGCGACGAAAATATCCTCAAGCGCTCGATCGACACGGGCAAGCGAGCGGTATTGCTCGCAGACCAGTCGAGCGTGACCAACCTGTTAACGACGGCCGACAAGATCCTGAACCGCGCCAACGACACGATCGGCGACATCCAGGGCTTCGTCTCGGATTCGCGCGGGCCGCTGACGGATACCGTGCGCAATGCGCAGAAATTCTCCAAGGCGATTGCTGACAATTCCGACAATATCGACAAGTTCTTGGCAAGCGTCGGCCAGCTTTCTGATACCTTCAAGACGGTCTCGGTCCGCGTCGACTCGACGTTGGATGCGATCGAAAAGCTGGTGCGCGCGGTCGATGCCCAGAAGGTCAACGACGTCATCGCCAATGCCGACAAGATCACGGCCAATGTCGCCGATGCGACGACCGACCTAAAGGCGACGATTGCAAGTTTCAAGCAGACGGCCGACACCTATACGACGTTTGGTCAGAACGCTCAAAAAACGTTGGATCGAGTCGATGCGCTCGTCGCGCAGATCGATCCTGCCAAGATCAAGGGATCGGTTGACGATATTGCCGATGTGACGAAACAGGCTCGTACCGCGGTCGCATCGATCCGGGATGTCGCCAACTCGGTTGCCTCGCATCAGCAGGATATCGATCAGACGATTGCCAATGCCCGCGAGATTTCGACCAAGCTCAATGCGGCGTCCGGCAAGGTTGACGGCATCCTGACCAAGGTCAATTCCTTGCTCGGCGACGACAGCACCAAATCGCTGTTTGCAGAAGCCAAGGACACGCTCGAATCCTTCAAGAAGATGGCGGACAATCTAAATTCCCGCATCGGGCCGATCGCCGACAATCTGCAGAAATTTTCCAGCAGCGGCTTGCGCGATGCCCAGACCCTCATCAACGACATGCGGGGCACGGTTGACAATCTGAATAGTACAATCACTAATTTCGACCGCAATCCGCAACGACTGATTTTCGGCGGAGATACGGTTAAGACTTACGACGGCCGCGCGCGGCATTGATGAAGAGCGATATCTGGTCTCCAGGGGATAAGCGAAATATGGTCGGTTGCGTGTCGAGTGAGCGTCATCAGGTGTGGAAAGCTGTGATCGCGTTGCCGTTGCTCGCGGCCTTGCTGGGAGGCTGTGGAACCTCTTCCAACAATGATACCTACGATCTTTCCGCGTCGGCAAAGACGAATGGACCTTCGGTCAAAAGCCGCCAGATCCTCATCCCGCCGCCGACCGCGCTGCAGGCTCTGGATAGCAATCAGATCGTCATTCGCGTCTCGGGCTCGGAAATCCAATATCTCGGCAAATCGCAATGGAGCGACAAGCTGAGCAGAATGGTGCAATCGAAACTTGTCGAGGCTTTCGAGAATACCGGCAAGCTCGGTGGCGTTGGCGTACCCGGGCAGGGGCTTGCAATCGACTATCAGATCGTCACCGATATCCGCTCCTTCGAGATCAATGCGTCCGGTGGCCATAAGACGGCAATCGTCGAAATCTCCGAAAAGATCCTGAACGATCGCACTGGTACGGTGAAGGCCCAGAACGTGTTCCGGAAGGTCGTGCCGGTCAACGGTGGCAGCAATCCCGATTTCGTGCGGGCGCTCGATGCCGCATTTGCAGGTGTGACAGGCGAACTCGTCGATTGGACGTTGCGCTCGCTGTAAGGGCGGTCAGCGCTCCATCAACTCCTTCAGCGTCTTCAGATCCCGCATGACATGCGCGGCATCGGCCGCGAATTGCTCTGCCTCCATGTCCGGTAGCTGGAGCAGGGTGAACATGACCTCGCAACCATCGCCGTTCGGCACGATGCGCAACGCATTGTAGACCTGCAGATCAGATTCCAGCGTTACCCAGTGGTCGATGACACCAAAGTCATTGCGAGGCGAGAACCGAACCCGGGCAGTGCCGAGCGTGCCTTCGGCGATCCAATCATTGCCATCCTGCGTCAGCCCGGATGCCAGACCTGAGGCCCAGAAAGGCATGTTTTCCGGACGGCTGGCGTAGTTGTAGACCTCCCTCCAGTCGCGATCGATGGAGATATGTACGATCTTCGCATTCATGGTCGACATGGTGTTTTCCTCCTCTATATCACCATCAAGGGACTGAGACCTGCGGAACAAGCCAGAGTTCGCACGCGAATGAATCGCCAATTCGGCAACATTGTTGCACAGTCCTGCAAAGGGAACGATTCACGGCTTTCGGAGGCTTGCCGTTTTCCGCCCGGAGTGCAACAACAGCCCCAACGCAGGGCTGCAGCCTGTCGCGCCGAGCGTCGGCGGCATTGCGTCACATCGGATGTTGCTGCGTCTTCAGGGTGGGCTGGGCGCGGTGAACGGTTCATTGGAGGATTGTCGTGGAAAAGGCAGAAATCGGGCTGATCGGTCTCGCGGTAATGGGATCGAATCTGGCGCTCAACATCGCTGAAAAAGGCAACAAGATTGCAGTGTTCAACCGTACTCCTCAAGTAACGGATGAATTTTACGCGAATGCGGGCGCACTCAAGGACAAGATCATTCCCTGCAAGACGATCGAGGAGTTCGTCGAGGCAATCCGTCCGCCACGGCCGATCATCATCATGATTAAGGCCGGCGAGCCGGTCGACCAGCAGATGGCGGCGCTACAGCCCTATCTGGACAAGGGCGACATCATGATCGACGCCGGCAATGCTAATTTCCGCGACACGATCGCCCGCTTCGACCGCCTCAAGGATACCGGCCTGACCTTCATCGGCATGGGCGTGTCCGGCGGCGAGGAAGGCGCGCGTCACGGCCCCTCCATCATGGTCGGCGGCACGGAAGAGTCCTACAGGCGCGTCGAGAAGGTGCTCACTTCGATTGCGGCGAAGTACAATAACGATCCGTGTGTTGCTTGGCTCGGCAATGACGGCGCCGGTCACTTCGTCAAGACGATCCACAACGGCATCGAATATGCCGATATGCAGATGATCGCCGAAATCTACGGCATCCTGCGCGATGGCCTCGGCAAGAGCGCCGCCGATATCAGCTCGATCTTCGGCGAATGGAACAAGGGTCGCCTCAACTCCTATCTCATCGAGATCACCGAAAAGGTTCTTGCCGCGAAGGATCCCGCAACCGGCAGCGCCATGCCTGATGTCATTCTCGACAAAGCCGGCCAGAAGGGCACAGGCAAGTGGTCGGTTATCGAAGCCCAGAACATGGGCATTCCTGCAACCGCCATCGAAGCCGCCGTTGCCGCCCGCAGCCTCTCGGCCATCAAGAGCCAGCGCGAAGCCGCCGAGAAGATCTTCGGCACGCCGGACTACAAGTTCCCGATCGCCTTCGGCCCCGACCTCTTGAAAGATCTGGAACTGGCGCTTTTTGCTGCCAAGATCGGCGCCTACGCGCAGGGGTTTGCCGTCATGGCCGAGGCTTCGAAGGAGTTCAACTGGTCGCTGCCGATGCCCGTCATCGCCAAGATCTGGCGTGCCGGCTGCATCATCCGCTCACAGTTCCTCGATGAGATCACCAGCGCTTTCACGAAGACGCCGGATGCGGCGAATCTGATCGTCACGCCGGCCTTTGCAGAAATGGTCAAGGAATCGATCCCGTCGCTGCGCCGCATCGTTTCGGCTGCGACGGCTGCCGGCCTGCCGGTTCCGGCGCTTGCTTCGGCTCTGACCTATTTCGACGCGTATCGCCAGGCGCGCGGCACCGCCAACCTGATCCAGGCTCAGCGCGACTTCTTTGGCGCTCACGGCTTCGACCGTGTCGACGGCAAGGATATTCACCACGGCCCATGGGGCAGTGGTGCTACAGCCTGACAGAGCAGTCGGATACGATGATCAAAAGGCCTGCCGGTGAAACCCCGCAGGCCTTTTCCTTATCAGCCGTTTGACCAGACGGGCGGGCTGATGCTTTGCAGAAGCTCGGGTTCCACGCCGTCGATGCGCGCGATGACCGCCTTGGCGAGCTCGCGGCCGGCATGACGAAAGTCTTCCGACGCCGCAATGATATCGGGCCTGATCCAGCTCAAGACATCGGTCGATTGCTTGGCGACCATGTCGATGTCACGCCCGAGACGAAAACCAGCGGCCTCGATTCCGGCATTAACGGCAATGGCGCCGCCGCTGCTGGAGCAGATGAAACCATCGGGTGCATGCGGAGAGCGCATCAGTGCTTCGACCGTGTCCTTGATATCGGCAAGGGTGTTGTCCGTGGTAATCCCGAGCGAGATCTCTTCCGCACCATATTGACGCAAACCCGCCTGGAAGCCGATGCGGGTATGCGAATAGTAGGTCAGCTTGCTGGAGGGCTGCAGAAGCGCCAAGCGACGCCGTCCTTTGGCGACCAGCGCCTGCACGGCTTCGTGCGTGAAGGCTTCGTTGTCGAAATCATGGAAGGGGTGCACGATGCCCATATCCGTCCGTCCATGCGTGGAAAAAGGCATGCCACGATCATGCATGAGCGCGACGCGCGGATCGTTGGGTTCTGTGCGCGATATGATGACGCCGTCAGCCGAGCCAGTATCCAGGATGTAGCGGATCGGAACCAGCGAGTCCTTGCTAAGCGAATGCGGCGTGATGACCAGATGATATTGAGTACCGGCCAGAACCTCGGAAATGCCGAAGACGATCTGGCTGGTAAAGCCCATGATGTCTTCGTGCATGCTTAGGACCAGGGCGATAACATTGGTCTTTCCAGTCCTGAGACGTACGCCGGCGCGATTGGGATGATATCCCAATTGCCGCGCGACCATGCGCACCCGCTGCTTGGTCTCGGCGCCGATGTCAGGAGCATCTTTCAAGGCGCGAGAGACGGTGGTTATCCCAAGCCCGGTCATAAAGGCGATCGTCTTGAGCGTCGGCCGTTCATGTGTAGACTGCGCTGTGCTGCTGCCGGAAATCTTCTTACTGTCCATATCCTGCAATGCTGCCTCCCGCGACCGACCGCTTATAGTGCCCGCAGCAGCGCCGCAAGCATATTTGTGATGTGGTCACTCCTTCCTCGTCTCGAAAATCTGTAACGATACAGTGGAAAAGTCGAGCACTTTTTCTCATGTCGAGAAAACTAATATATGCGACGGTTTAATCCGCATCCTTTTTCCAAAATTTGCAGATACTCGAGAAGGTTTTAGGTGTTCGGCTGATGATGTCAAAAATAGATAAATATAATCAGCAACTTAAATTTTCCAGATCCTTGCGAATGGTGGGGTGAATGGTAGGCGTTTTGGCTTATTCGAAAGAAGGTATATAATTCGAGGTGCTATATTTGAGCCTGCTGAAAAAATTTGTGAGCGAGCGGTTGCGCGTTGAAAATGATTCGACTACGTTTTTCCGGCAACGTTTCAGTGAGGGAGGAGAACTCATGAATATTCGTTTGATGGCCGCTGTGCTGGCCGCTTCAGTTGCATTGCCGCTTGGTGCGGCCAAGGCAACTGATCTTGAGGTAACGCATTGGTGGACGTCCGGTGGTGAAGCTGCCGCCGTGGCGGAATTGGCAAAGGCGTTCGACGCGACCGGTAATCATTGGGTCGATGGTGCGATCGCCGGCTCGGGCGGCACTGCTCGTCCGATCATGATCAGCCGTATCACCGGCGGCGATCCCATGGGTGCCACCCAGTTCAACCACGGTCGTCAGGCCGAGGAGCTGGTGCAGGCCGGCCTGATGCGCGATCTGACCGACGTCGCAACGCAGGAGCATTGGAAGGACATCATCCGTCCATCGAGCCTGCTTGATTCCTGCACGATCAACGGCAAGATCTATTGCGCGCCGGTTAACATCCATTCCTGGCAGTGGCTCTGGCTTTCGAATGCTGCTTTCAAGAAGGCCGGTGTTCCGGTTCCGAAGAATTGGGATGAATTCGTTGCCGCCGCTCCTGCGCTGGAAAAGGCAGGCATCGTTCCGCTCGCTGTCGGTGGCCAGCCATGGCAGGCTGCAGGTGCCTTTGACGTCTTGATGGTCGCCATCGCCGGTAAGGATAACTTCGAGAAAGTGTTCAAGGACAAGGATGCGAAAGTCGCTGCCGGACCGGAGATTGCCAAGGTCTTCAAGGCTGCCGATGACGCACGCAAGATGTCCAAGGGCTCCAACGTTCAGGATTGGAACCAGGCCACGAACTTGGTCATCACCGGCAAGGCCGGCGGCCAGATCATGGGAGACTGGGCACAGGGTGAGTTCGCCTTGGCAGGCCAGAAGGCCGGCACGGACTATACCTGCCTTCCCGGCCTCGGTGTCAATGAAGTCATTTCCACAGGCGGCGACGCATTCTACTTCCCGCTGCTGAAGGATGAGGCCAAGTCGAAGGCTCAGGATGCGCTCGCGAAGACGCTTCTCGATCCGAAGACCCAGGTTGCCTTCAACCTGAAGAAGGGTTCGCTGCCGGTACGCGGCGACGTGGACCTCGCAGCAGCCAACGACTGCATGAAGAAGGGCCTGGAAATTCTGAAGAAGGGTAACGTGATCCAGGGCACGGACCAGCTTCTTTCTGCCGACAGCCAGAAGCAGAAAGAAGATCTATTCTCCGAGTTCTTCGCCAATCCTTCGATGACGCCGGAAGCTGCCCAGAAACGCTTCGTCGAGATCATCGCTGCTGCTGATTGATCTCTATCTTCTCGCTGTAGTGATGCCGGCCTCGCGTTGCGGGTCGGTGTCACGGTCGGGACATGTCTTGTGATCCGGCTGGCTACGGCGCCCTTAGGCGGCGGACTCACAGGGATGTGACGTTCGGCCGTGGATGAGGAGGGAGCGACAGGAACCGAGATCGGGTCATGGCCCAGAGTTCCTGATCGTCGAAGCAATCGCGCGTTAGAAGGAGCTACAATGACGGGTCATGCGAAAGCCGGCCGGCCAAATCAATTTCTGCGCAATCTGAATTCGAAGATTGCATCCATTCCAATGATCCTGACGGCCGTCGTCATCTTCCTCGGCGGCACGATCTGGACAGTGGTTTATTCCTTCACCAATTCAAAGCTGCTGCCACGTCTCAGCTTCGTCGGGCTGGACCAATACCACCGTTTGTGGGCGGCGCCGCGCTGGGTCGTGTCCATTGAGAATCTTGCCGTTTACGGCATTCTTTCCATGATCTTCAGTCTCGTCATCGGCTTCGTGCTGGCTGCGCTGATGGACCAGAAGATCCGGTTCGAAAACACCTTCCGCACGATTTTTCTTTATCCCTTCGCTCTCTCCTTCATCGTCACCGGCCTCGTCTGGCAGTGGCTGCTTAACCCCGAATTCGGCATCCAGTCCGTGGTGCGCTCGCTCGGTTGGACGACATTTACTTTCGATCCGCTCTATACCCCGAGCATTGTCATCTACGGTGTGCTGATAGCAGCTCTTTGGCAGGGTACGGGGCTCGTGATGTGCCTGATGCTCGCAGGCCTGCGCGGCATTGACGAAGATATCTGGAAAGCGGCGCGCGTGGACGGGATTCCGATGTGGCGGACCTATGTTTTCATCGTCATTCCGATGATGCGCCCCGTCTTCATCACCACACTGGTCATCATCGCCAGCGGTATCGTCAAGGTGTACGACCTCGTCGTCGCGCAAACGAGCGGCGGACCTGGCATCGCGTCGGAAGTCCCGGCGAAATACGTCTACGACTACATGTTCCAGGCGCAGAACCTCGGTCAAGGGTTCGCTGCTTCCACCATGATGCTGGTGACTGTCGCGATCATCGTCATCCCCTGGGCTTATCTGGAATTCGGCGGAGGGCGCAAGCGTGTCTAATCCTGTTACTCTCAAGAACGTAAACGGCGGTGCCGCCTTGACGGAGAAGACGCTCTCCGGACCGAGTGGCCGCAAGCCGCGCCGGTGATTTCCGGCCGCAATATCATGCTCTACGGTACGCTCTTCGTCGCCGCGGCCTATTACCTGTTGCCGCTATATGTGATGATCGTCACGTCGCTGAAAGGGATGCCTGAAATCCGGCTCGGCAACATCTTTTCGCCGCCGCTCGAAATCACTTTCGAACCATGGGTGAAGGCCTGGGCAACGGCTTGTACGGGCCTCAATTGTGACGGCCTTTCCCGCGGCTTCTGGAATTCCGTGCGCATCACCGTGCCGTCGACGATCCTGTCGATCGCGATTGCCTCGGTCAACGGTTATGCGCTTGCCAATTGGCGCTTCAAGGGAGCCGATCTGTTCTTTTCGATCCTGGTGATCGGGGCGTTCATACCGTATCAGGTGATGATCTATCCGATCGTCATCGTGCTACGCGAAATCGGCATCTACGGTACGCTGACCGGACTTATCCTGGTGCACAGCATTTTCGGTATGCCGATTCTGACGCTGTTGTTCCGGAATTATTTCGCATCGCTGCCGGTGGAGCTTTTCAAGGCCGCGCGTATCGATGGCGCCGGCTTCTGGCAGATTTTCCTGCGCATCATGCTGCCCATGTCATTGCCGATCTTCGTCGTTGCCATGATCCTGCAGGTCACAGGCATCTGGAACGATTTCCTGTTCGGCGTCGTCTTCACCAGGCCCGAATATTATCCGATGACCGTCCAGCTCAACAATATCGTCAATTCCGTCCAAGGCGTGAAGGAATACAACGTCAACATGGCGGCAACGATCCTCACCGGTCTTGTTCCACTTATCGTCTATTTCGTGTCCGGGCGACTCTTCGTCCGCGGCATCGCCGCCGGCGCAGTGAAGGGGTGATCCATGAACAGTAGCGTTTCCATCAAAGACCTCTCGCTCGATTTCGGCGCGGTCACCGTTCTCAAGAACCTCAACCTCGAGATCAATGACGGTGAATTCCTGGTGCTTCTCGGTTCGTCGGGCTGTGGCAAATCGACTTTGTTGAATTGCATTGCCGGCCTGCTCGATATCACCGAGGGGCAGATTTTCATCAAGAACAAGAACGTCACCTGGGAAGAGCCTAAGGATCGCGGCATCGGCATGGTGTTCCAGTCCTATGCCCTCTACCCGCAGATGACGGTCGAGAAGAACCTGTCCTTCGGTCTGCGCGTTGCCAAGGTGCCGCAGGACGAGATCAACAAGCGCATCGCGCGGGCTGCCGAGATCCTGCAGATCCAGCCGCTTCTGAAGCGCAAGCCGGCCGAGCTTTCGGGCGGTCAGCGCCAGCGCGTCGCGATCGGCCGCGCTTTGGTGCGCGACGTCGATGTGTTCTTGTTCGATGAGCCGCTCTCGAACCTCGATGCCAAGCTGCGCTCGGAGCTGCGCGTCGAAATCAAGCGGCTGCATCAGTCGCTGAAGAATACCATGATCTACGTGACCCACGATCAGATCGAGGCGCTGACGCTCGCCGATCGCATCGCGATCATGAAGAACGGCGTCATCATGCAGCTCGACGATCCCACGACGATCTACAATGAGCCGCGCAATCTCTTCGTCGCAGGTTTCATCGGCTCGCCGTCGATGAATTTCCTCAAGGGCGAACTGGTAAACCGCGAAGGCAAGGTCGTGTTCGCGACCAATAACGTGCTGTTTTCTCTCGACGGCTACAAGGCCGGCGAGGCTCTGGAGGTCGGCCGCAAGGTTGTGCTGGGAGTTCGTCCTGAGCATATCAAGGTCAATGAAGCGGCCGCGTTAGGTGCCGAAATTCACGATGCCACGGTCGATATCGAGGAGCCGATGGGCGCCGATAATCTGCTCTGGTTGAAGCATGCCGGTCATACCATGTCGGTTCGCGTCAATGGCGCGAGGCGCTTTGGCCCCGGTTCGGCCGTAAAGCTTGGCTTCGATATGTCTGTCGCATCGCTCTTCGATGCGCAGACAGAACTCAGAATATGATCCCATGCCCGGAGGCGGCTCAGCCGCCTCTTTCTTTGCAGCGGTCCGAGGAGGTCCGATGTCTTCTTTCATCAATGATAGCCTCACCGTCGATCTGACGGGATCGTGGAGGCTGACGTCCCCCGACAGCGATCATTCTCTGTCTATGTCTCTGCCCGGTGATGTCCATTCCGCGCTCTATGCGGGGGGGCTTATTCCCGATCCTTATTTTGCGCGGAACGAAGAGGTCGTGCAGTGGGTCGCCAAGCAGGACTGGGAGCTGACGCGCAGCTTCGTACTCGATGATGCCGGCGGAGACTGGTATCTCGATATCGATTATCTCGACACGGTCGCCAGCGTCTACGTCAACGATGCGTTGGTGTTGGAGGGCAATAACTGTTTTCAGCGTTATCGCCCCGACGTCTCGAAAGTGCTGAAGACGGGTACGAACACCATTCGCATCGTCCTGCATTCGAGCATTTCGGCTGGTGCTGCCCTGCAGGCGAAGCAGCCTTTCTACATTCCCTACAGCACCGGCAATTCGCCGATCCCGAACGGTAACATGCTGCGCAAGCCGCAATGCCATTTCGGCTGGGATTGGAACATTGCGATCGCGCCGCTTGGCCTCTATGGCGCCATCGCGCTAAAAAAGCTCGAAATAGCGCGCATCGAAAATGTCGTCACCCAGCAGATTCATAATGACGACGGCTCGGTCGATCTCAAGGTGACGGTGGCGCTATTTGCCAAGGGAACGGGGATCGCACAGCTTTATTTCTCGCTTGATGACGAGCGGGTTCGCCTCGATGTTGGCGTCAACGCCGGCGAGACGTCGATCACCCATTTCTTCCATATCGACAAGCCTAAGCTTTGGTGGCCGGCAGGCAATGGCGAGCAGGCACTCTATGCTTTGTCGGTGGAAACCAATTTCGAAACAGTCACGCGGCAGATCGGCCTGCGCACGGTCGAGTTGATTACCGACGAGGACGAGGCTGGCAGCCGTTTCGCGTTGAAGGTCAACGGTCGCGAGATATTTGCCCGTGGGGCCAATTGGATCCCGGCCGATGCCCTGTTCTCACGCTCCAATCCGGCCGCGACCGAGGATCTGCTGCAATCGGCCGTCGATGCCAATATGAATGCGATCCGTGTATGGGGCGGCGGCTTCTATGAGCATGACTGGTTCTACGACACCTGCGATCGCCTGGGTCTGATGGTGTGGCAGGACTTCATGTTTGCCTGCAATCTCTATCCCTCGACGAGCGACTTCCTGGAGAATGTCGAGGGGGAGGTGGGCTATCAGGTGCGCCGGCTTGCGACGCATCCCTCCATCGTTCTCTGGTGCGGCGACAATGAACTGGTGGGTGCGCTCACCTGGTTCGAGGAATCCCGCAAAGATCGCGACCGCTATCTCGTCTCCTACGATCGCCTGAACAGGACAATCGAGACGGCGATGAAGAAGGCGCTGCCGGATGCGATCTGGTGGCCATCGAGCCCGGCTTCGGGCTATCTCAATTTCGGCGACGCCTGGCACGCCGATGGCTCCGGCGACATGCATTATTGGTCGGTCTGGCACGAGAACAAGTCCTTCGACAATTACCGGTCCGTGCGGCCGCGCTTCTGCTCGGAATTCGGCTTCCAGTCCTATACCTCGCTGCCCGTCATCAAGACCTATGCCGAGGCGAAGGATATGAACATCGCCTCTCCGGTCATGGAACTGCACCAGAAGAATGCCGGCGGCAACGAGCGCATTGCCGGCACGATGTTCCGCTATTTCCGCTTTCCCAAGGATTTCCCGAATTTCGTCTATCTGAGCCAGGTCCAGCAGGGCCTCGCCATCAAGACGGCGGTGGAATATTGGCGATCGCTGAAGCCGCATTGCATGGGCACCATCTACTGGCAGCTCAACGACACCTGGCCGGTGGCCTCCTGGTCGAGCCTCGATTACGGCGGCCGATGGAAGGTGATGCATTATCTGGTCCGGCGCTTCTTTCAGCCTGTATCCGTTGCGGCAATTCCTTCGGACGACAATAAGACGATCCGCTTCTCTCTGGTCAACGACACCAATGCCGATGTGGTGGTCGATATTTCCGTATCGCTGCTTAAGCTTGATGGTGAGCGCATGCCGCTGACGATGGCGCATGCCGTCTGCACGCCGGATGCCGCCGTCACGGCGTTGTCGATCGATGCGGATCAGGTTCCCACCGATTGTCTGCTGGCGTGGCGCTTCACCGCATCGAACGGCATGGGCGGCGAGGGGCACTATGTCCACGGCACCTACAAGGCGCTTGAGCTTCAACCCGCCGGCCTGACGGTGCTGCGGGAGGAGAAAGAGGAAAACGGGACCGTGGAACTCACCGTCACCGCAAGGGGACTTGCGCTGTTCGTGATGATCGAGAGCGAGGCGGAAGGGCGTTATTCCGACAACGCCTTCGATCTTGCCGCCGGCGAAAGCCGCCGCGTCGTCTTCACGCCGGCCAAGCCACTCGCAAGCGGCGTGCCCGAATTCCGCATCTACGATCTGCAATCCAGCCAGTCGGTGGACAGCTAAGCGGCGAACGGCCGGCTGATGGATTGAGCTATTGCGCCGCAGTGGCGGCGCTTTCGGGGCCCCAAGCCCCAAAACAGACGGCCGGAAGGCCATTGGAGGACTATTGATGACGAAACTTGGATTTCAGCTCTACAGCGCCCGCAATTTCCAGCCCTATTCGGAGATCTTCGTAAAGCTCGGCAAGGCTGGCTATGCCGAAGTCGAAGGCTTCGGCGGTATCTATGCCGATCTTGATGACACCGGCCTCAAGAACCTGCGCGCCGAACTCGACAAGAACGGCCTGCGGATGGCAAGCGGCCATTTCAGCCCGGATTTCCTCGACGGCGAGGTGCAGAAGTCGCTCGCGATCGCCAAGACTCTGGGCATGGATTCGATCTATGCGCCCCATATCGGCGCCGACCAGCGCCCGAAAGATGCCGCCGGCTGGCTCGCCTTCGGCAAGCGCCTGCATGAAATGAGCAAGCCTTACAAGGATGCAGGCTTCGAATTCGGCTGGCACAACCATGATTTTGAATTCGTCAAGCAGGCTGATGGCTCGCTGCCGATCGAGCAGATTTTCGAGGGCGCACCGGATATTTCCTGGGAAGCCGATATCGCCTGGGTCATCCGCGGCGGCGGCGATCCCTTCGCCTGGATCGAAAAGCTCGGTCCGCGCATCACGGCCGTTCACGTCAAGGACATTGCGCCGGTCGGCGAAAACAAGAATGAAGATGGCTGGGCCGATGTCGGGCACGGCACCGTTCCGTGGGCAAAGCTGCTCAAGGCGCTCGCCGGCACCAAGGTCAAGCACTTCGTCGTCGAACATGACAATCCGAGCGATGTCGATCGCCTGATCACGCGCTCCATCGCATCCTTCAAGAGCTTTTGAGGCATTTCCACATGGCTAAGGAACTTGGCGTCGGCATCATCGGATGCGGCAACATCTCAACCACTTATTTCTCGCTCGCACCGCTCTTCAAGGGTCTGAAGGTGCTGGCTTGCGCAGATATCAACATGGATGCGGCGCGGGCGCGCGCCGAGGAATACAAGGTCAAGGCCCGGACCATCGACGAACTGCTCGCCAATGACGAGCTGGACGTCATCGTTAACCTGACCATCCCGGACGCGCATTTCCCGGTTTCCAAGCGCATCCTCGAAGCGGGCAAGCACGTCTACTCCGAAAAGCCGCTCGTGCTGACGCTGGAGCAGGGTGAGGAGCTCCGTCGCATCGCCAAGGAAAAGGGTCTGGCAGTCGGCTGCGCTCCAGACACCTTCCTCGGTGGTGCGCACCAGCTCGCCCGCAAATTCATCGATGACGGCGGTATCGGGCGCGTCACTTCGGGCGCATGCTATGTGATGAGCCCGGGCATGGAAATGTGGCATCCGAACCCGGACTTCTTCTTCCTGCCTGGCGGCGGCCCGATCCTCGATCTCGGCCCTTACTACGTCGCCAACCTCATCAACCTCATCGGACCGGTGAAGCGTGTTGGCGCGATGACCTCCATGGCATCGCCGACCCGCACCATCACCAGCCAGCCACGCAATGGCGAGATTATTCCGGTGAAGACGCCGACGACGATCCAGGCGCTGCTGGAATTCGTCAGTGGCGCCCGGATCACGCTGACGGCGAGCTGGGATGTCTGGTCGCACCGCCATGCCAATATGGAACTCTACGGCACCGAGGGCTCGCTCTACGTGCCAGATCCGAACTTCTTCGGCGGCACCGTCGAGGCAAGCGGCCGCGACAAGGACATCAAGCCGCTGGAAAACTGGGCGCATCCTTTCGGTATCGTCAATCAGGAAAGCCCGAACGGTGCCCGCGCCAACTATCGCACGGCCGGGCTTGCCGACATGGCGGCCTCGCTGATCGACGGCCGCGATGCCCGTTGCTCGCTTGATCGCACCCTGCATGGCGTCGATGTCATGACCTCGATCCTGAAATCCGGTGAAGAAGGCCGTTTCATCGATCTAACGACCACCTGCACGCAGCCGGCAGCGCTCGGCATCGAAGAGGCTCAGGCGCTCTTGAAGTAGGCGCAGGAAGAGCTAGTTTGCGCGCGGGTAACCAACCCGCGCGCTTTTTCATCTCGAAGGAATTCCACTATGGCCTGGCAACCGGCATCCGATCGCTATTCAAAAATGAAATACAACAGGACCGGCCGTTCCGGTCTCAAGCTGCCGGCGGTCTCGCTGGGGCTCTGGCACAATTTCGGCGGCGACACGCCGCATGACCGCAAGGTCGACATGTGCCGCACGGCCTTCGACCTCGGTATCACCCATTTCGACCTCGCCAACAATTACGGACCGCCTCCCGGCAGCGCCGAGACCGCGTTCGGCGAGATTCTGCGCACCGATTTTGCCGGCTTGCGCGACGAGCTTATCATCTCCTCCAAAGCCGGCTACGATATGTGGCCGGGTCCCTATGGCGAATGGGGCAGCCGCAAATATCTGATCGCCTCCTGCGATCAGAGCCTGAAGCGCATGGGCCTCGACTATGTCGATATCTTCTATTCCCACCGCTTCGATCCGGATACGCCGCTCGAGGAGACCTGCGGCGCGCTCGACCATATCGTCCGCTCGGGCAGGGCACTTTATGTCGGCATCTCCTCCTACAACTCGCAGCGTACGCGTGAGGCTGCCGCCATCCTCAAGGACCTCGGCACGCCATGCCTGATCCATCAGCCGAGCTATTCCATGCTCAACCGCTGGGTCGAGGATGACGGTCTGGTCGATACGCTCGAAGACCTCGGCATCGGATCAATCGTCTTCTCGCCGCTCGCTCAGGGCATGCTCTCGACCAAGTATCTCGGCGGTATTCCGGCAGACAGCCGTGCGGCACAGAACCACTTCCTGAAGCGCGACTTCATCCGCCCGTCGATCATCGACAACATCAAAAAGCTGAACGAGATCGCCGAAAAACGCGGCCAGACGTTGGCACAAATGGCGATCGCCTGGGTTCTGCGCGGCGGCCGCATCACGTCGGCTCTGATCGGCGCCAGCCGTTCGTCGCAGATCGTCGATTGCGTCAAGGCGCTTGATAATCTCGACTTCACGGCCGAAGAGCTGAAGCAGATCGATGTCTATGCCAAGGAGGCTGATATCAATCTCTGGGCCAAGTCGGCTGAACGCGACTGATCATCATAAGACGCCCGGGACCTGGTTCCGGGCGTCTCATTTGTATGACCGCACATCGCCTGATGTCGTGGTCTCTGGAGGAGAGAGTTTCATGATCCGCAATCCGATCCTGCCGGGCTTCAATCCCGATCCATCCATCTGCCGCGTGGGCGAAGACTACTATATCGCCACCTCGACATTCGAATGGTATCCGGGCGTGCAGATCCATCATTCGCGCGATCTCGTGAACTGGACCCTGGTCCGACGGCCGCTGGAGCGGGCTTCGCAGCTCGACATGCGCGGCGAGCCCGACAGCTGTGGCATTTGGGCGCCTTGCCTCTCCTATGCGGATGGGCTGTTCTGGCTCGTCTATACCGACGTCAAGCGCTATGACGGCAACTTCAAGGACGCCCATAACTACATCGCGACCTCGCCAACCATCGAAGGCGAATGGTCCGAGCCGGCCTATGTCAATTCCTCCGGTTTCGATCCATCCCTGTTCCACGACGATGACGGCCGCAAGTGGTTCGTCAACATGCAATGGAACCATCGCACCGAGAGCTATGGCGGCTCGCCGAAAACGCCGGCTTTCGACGGTATCCTGCTGCAGGAATGGGATCCGGCGACGAAATCGCTGAAAGGGCCGATCAGGAACATCTTTGCCGGCACCGAGCTGGGGCTGGTCGAAGGGCCGCATCTCTTCAAGCGTAACGGCTGGTACTATCTGACCACGGCTGAAGGTGGCACCGGCTACGATCATGCCGTGACTATGGCCCGCTCCCGCGACATTACCGGGCCGTACGAACTGCATCCGAACAAGCATCTGATCACCTCGAAGGATCATCCGGAGGCGGCGCTGCAACGTGCGGGCCATGGCCAGTATGTCGAGACCCATGATGGCCAGTTCTATCATACGCATCTTTGTGGGCGGCCTTTGCCTCCGCATCGTCGCTGTACGCTCGGTCGGGAAACGTCCCTGCAGAAATGTGTTTGGAAAGAGGATGGCTGGCTCTATCTCGAAAACGGCACCAGTGTTCCCGATGTCAATGTCGTAGGCTTGAACGGTGCCGTACCGGTGGATAAGCCACGCCGTAGCGGTTATAATTTCGACGAAGGCAGACTGCCGATGGATTTTCAGTGGCTGCGGACGCCGCAACCGGAACGCATCTTCAGCGTGATGGAGCGACCCGGCCATTTGCGGCTTATCGCCCGCGAGAGCATCGGTTCCTGGTTCGAGCAATCGCTCGTTGCCCGCCGCCAGGAACATCACAGTTTCCGCGCTGAAACGGTCGTCGACTTCGAACCCGACACCTACCAGCAGGTTGCCGGCCTGACCCATTACTACAATCGTTTCAAGCTGCATGCCATTGCCGTGACCCTGCACGAGAAGCTCGGCCGCTGCGTCACCATCATGACCTGCCCGGGCGACTATCCGAATGGCCGCCTGAGCTTTCCGATCGAGGGCGGCGTCGCCGTGCCGGATGGGCGGATCCAGCTTGCCATGGAAGTGCGGAACAACGACCTGCAGTTTTTCTGGCAAGCCGAAGGCATGGGCGCATGGCAGGCGATCGGGCCAGTGCTCGATGCCGGCGTCATCTCGGATGAGGGCGGGCGTGGCGAACACGGCTCATTCACCGGTGCCTTCGTGGGCATGTTTGCCTTCGACCTCTCAGGCCGGGCAAAGACAGCGGATTTCGACTGGTTCAACTACGATGAACTGTGAGAGGCGACGACTTCCGGCGGTGGGCTGTAAAGCGCGCCACTGTTCTCACTCTATTACGGAATTGTAATTCGACTGTCAGATGCGTTTCATGTCTGTCACGGTAAGTTCGCGTGCAGATTCTGAAATGAGGAAACAACCAATGAGAAAAATCTTCACTGTCCTTCTTGCTGCATCCGTCCTCGGTATGCCGCTGGCTGCGACAGCGCAGGTCAAGCCGGCTCCCGCCGGCAAGCAGGCCGTTGTTCAAAAAGAGGCGGTGAAGAAGAAGGTCGTTATCCGCAAGGGCGGATGGGTCAAGGGGCGCCGCCTGTCGGCCTCCGACCGCCGCCGCGCCACGGAAATCGACTATCGCGCCTTTCAGCTATCCACGCCTCCGCGCGGCTATCACTGGGTTCGCCTCAAGAACAGCTTTCTCCTCGTCGGCATTACCAGCGGTTTGATTTCGAAGGTGCATGAAGCCAGGTAGGCCGGATGGAGCTACCACCAAGCAAACCAAGGGCGGCCGAGAGCCGCCCTTTTCATGCCCAAAACTTATGGAGCAGCTTGAATCAAAAATCCCCGGCATCTCTGCCGGGGATCGAGCGTTCGTCTTTTACCTATCAATCTCAGTTCAGGCGGCCGGCTGCGTGGGCCAGCATCGTGTAGACCTTGCCGGTATCGGACGTGAGATAGGATTGCGTGACGGTGCGATCGCGATCGGTACGCGCGACATCGGCCAGCAGCTTTTCGAAATCGGCGATGTAGCGATCGACTGCGGTGCGGAATTCCGGCTCACGGTCGTATTTGCGCTTGATCTCATCGAAAGTCTGCTGACCCTTGAGCGTATAGAGCCGGCGGGTGAACACGTCACGTTCGCCGCGCTGGTAACGGCGCCAGAGATCGACCGAGGCGTCATGATCGATGGCGCGGGCGATATCGACCGAAAGCGAGTTCAGCGACTCCACGACATGGCGTGGGTTGCGTGCGGCGGGAGCAGGAGCCTGTTCCGCCGGGGCTTTTGGTGCCGGTTGGCGGGCCGGCTGCAGACCGGCATTTTCATCGCGCGACGCGCCACGCAGCAGATCGCTGATCCAGCCGCCACCGGCCGCTTCCTGGCGAGCAGGGGCTGCTGTTTCCGCCGGACGCTGCGGCTGCGCTACCGGTCGCTCGGCAGGGAGTGATCCACGCAAGCCGAGGGACTCGATCGAAGGCTGCTGCGGCTGTGGTGCCGGGCGCTGTACGGGCTGCTGGGCGACCGGCGGCTGTGGCGCCGGTTGCTGCGGAGCAGGTTGTTGCGGCCGCGGGGCGGCGGCGGCCGGGGCAGATGCGGCGGGCTGCGGCCGTGGAGCAGGCTGTGCTTCGGCCAGCGCGCGAGCGGTCGGCTCGGAAATCTCCAGCTGCTGCGTCGAGCGGCCGACAATCTGCGAGATGTCCTGCAGGGCCTTGATCTGCTCGGCAACGGCGCGACGCATAGCTGCAGCGCTCTCCTTTGCTTCTTCCGGAAGATCGAAGGCACCGCGCTTCAGTTCGTTGCGGGTGAGGTCAAGCTCGCGGCGGATATCGCCGGCGGAGCGGCGGATTTCATCCGTCGCACCGGCGAAGCGGCCGATCGCGTCATCGACCGCGACGCGCAGGGTCTCCCGCAGCTGTTGGGCAGCGGTATCCGAGGTCTTGCCGGCGTCGGCGAGCATCTGCTCGACCTCGGACAGCGAGGCTGTGAGGCCGCCGCGCAGTCGATTGGTGAGATCGCTGGAGCGGCGCTCGGCGTTGGCGAATGTATTCTCGACAGCCTGATTGGCTTCTTCGCCCGCCTTCTGCAAGGCATTGCGCATGTTTTCCGCCGCATCTTCGGCGCGCTTCTCGGCGTCGGAGAGAACGCGGCCGATATCGCCGAAGGAAGACTGTACGCTCTGGCGGAGGTTGCCGGTCACCTGGTTGGACCGCTGTTCCGCCCGGTCGAAGGCCGTTTCCACCATCGAGCCGAGGGCGCGCATGGTGTTCTCGATTTCTTCCGAGCGCTGAACGAGGCCGACGGCCAGGTTCTGCAATGCCGTCTCGCGCTCTTCCAGCGTCGATACGAGGTTCGACTGGGCAGCGCCAAGGAGCTGGGATGCTTGGGTCAGCACCTTGGAGTGATCGTCGAAACGACCGACGATGCTGCCAACCTGCGACAAGGTCTGGCCGGTAATCTCAGACAACTTGTCGACCTTGCCTTCGAGAAGGCGGCTGGAGGCCGAGACCATCTCGCCGGCCTTCGCGGCGGATTCTGCGAAGCGTGACGAGGTTGCCATGAGGCGGTCATCGACGTTTGCGAATTCGCTTGCGGCATTGGACAGCAGTCCGGCGATCGCCGAGTTGTTGTCCGCCAAGCGGGCGATGATGCCATTGACGCTCGCAAGCAGGTTGTTTTCGAGTGTGCTGACCGTGTTGACGGCGTGCTCAGTGCGCGACGAGATCGCATTGATGAGCGCGGCATTTTCAGCGCGCAGACGTTCCGTGCTTTCCTGAGCTGCCGCCGTGATGAGAGCGGCCGCCTCCTGACCCGTTGCCGCATAGCGATCGACGATCGGGCGAGCCTTTTCGTCGATGAGGCGCGAGAGTTCGGTGGAGCGCCCAGCCAGCATCGAATTCAGCTCGCGCGTGCGCTCGTCGAGCGAGGTGCGGATGGAGGAGCCACGGGCTTCCAGGGCCTTGTCGACATCGGCAAGCGTGCTGTCGATTTCGCGGGCGCGTTCCTCCAGAGAGCTGCGGATCGCCGTGCTGCGCTCGTCGAGCGCGCGCTCGACCTGCGCCATGGTGGAGGCGATTTGCTCGCTGCCGCCGGTAAGCGTGTTGCGGATGGCCGCGCCACGGGCTTCCAGCGACTGTTCGGCCGAAGAGAGCGCCTGCGAGATCGTATTGACCTGGCTGCTGACGAGGCCTTCGGCTTCGGCAACCTTGTTGACGATCGCGTTGCCTGCTTCCGAGAAGGTCTGGGCGACGGCCGCAGCCTGGCTTGCCAGCCGGTTCTGCGTTTCCGAGACGCGGTTGACGAGCTCGTCGGAGCGCTCGCTCATTGCACGCGTAAAGGCATCGCTATGGCTGCCGAGGTTCTCGGCGAATTGCTGGCCGGTATTGGCGAGCAATTCGGCCGTGCGGGTCGCTTCCGTGTCCATGCCCTGCGCGGCGTCGGCAACGGCCGTGCGCAGCGTCGTTGCAAGATTGGCAGCCTTGCCTTCGATCGTGCGGTTGACCGCTTCGAGGCCGAGATTGAGAGCGCGATCCATGGTCGAAAGGCGCTCTTCGATGCGAGCAGCTGCCTGGCTGCCGCTGTCGTCGATCTTTGCCGCGCCACTCGCCAGCGTATCGGAGAGGCGGTTGCCGGCGATATCGACCTGGGCGGCAACGCCAGTGACGCCTTCGTTGATGCGGTTTTCGAGCGCCGAAAGGCTCGCTTCGACGCGCGAACCGGTCTCGGCAAAGCGGTTCGTCATGCCGTCGATCGACTGATTGAGGTTGGATGAGAAGGTTTCGGCTGAGCGTGCGATGTCGCCGGCGGCCTGCTGGATACGGCCGGCAATGTCGCCCGCACCGCTGTTCAGGCGCTCTTCCAGCGTCCTCGCACTGGCGTCGATGGTCTGGCGCAGCGAAGCCTCACGGTCCTCGAGCGACATTTCCAGCATGCTGGCGCTGGTGGCAATCGAGGTGCCGATGGCGGTCGTCTGTTCCATCAGCGTGTTGTCGATCTGCGCGTGGGCGTCGCGCAGGGCAAGGTTGATCGCATTGCTGCGGTCTTCCAGCGTGGAGCGCATACGCTCATAAGCCGAGGCGAGGTTCTGATCCATCTGCGACAGACCGGCGCCGAGCGTGTTCTCCAGCTGGCGGGTCGTCGTGCCGAGAACGGTTTCGACGCGATCGCTGTTGGCGCCGAGCATTTCGGAGAGAGTGTCCGTATGGGCGGTGAGCGAGCGGTCGAGGCGTTCCTGGTTTTCGCTATAGGCAGCACGGATGGCTTCCGCCTTGTCGCCAAAGGCTCCGGCAACGCGGGACTCAGCACCTGAGACGCTGTCGAGAAGTGCGTTGGCGCGTTCCTCCAGAGCGCTTTCGAAGCGGTTCTGGTTTTCTGCAAGCGAGATTGCGAAGGCCATGCTCTTGTCGTCGAGCGTGTTGGTCAGCGCCTCGTGGCCGCTGGTGACGGTATGGGCAATGGCCTTGGCGCTGTGAGAGAGAGTATCTTCCAGCTTCGCATGGCCTTCCGAAAGAGCAACGGCGAGCGCCATCGTCCGGTCGTCTAGGCTGTTGACGATCTTGTCGTGAGTGCCGGCGACAGTTTCGGAGAGGGCGTCGAGACGGCTGGATACCGCATCCTCGAGGCGTGACTGGGTGTCCGAAAGCGAAATGGCAAGAGCCATCGCCTTGTCGTCCAGTGCGTCGGCCAGCGCATTGTGGTTGCTGGTGAACGCATTCGTGATCGCCTCGGCGCGATTGGCAAGCGTTGCTTCGAGACGCGACTGGCCCGAGGTCAGCGCATCGGAAAGCGCCCGTGTCTTGCCGTCCAGCGTGTCGGCAACGCGATCGGCATGGCCGGAGACGGTATCTTCCAGGCGGGCCTGGGCTTCCGACAATGCGATGGCGAGCGCCATAGCTCTGTCGTCCAGCGCTTCGGCCAAGGCATTATGATTGCCTGCAAATGCCTTGATGATGGCCTCGGCGCGGTTCGCGAGAGTTTCTTCAAGACGAGTCTGTCCGGAGGTCAGCGCGGCGGCGAGGGCGCTGGCCTTGCCTTCGAACGTGTCAGCGACACGGTCTGCGTGACCGGAGACGGTTTCCTCCAGCCGAGCCTGGCTCTCGGAAAGTGCGATGGCGAGCGCCATCGTCCTGTCGTCGAGGGCATTGGTGACGCTTTCGGCGTGACCCGAGACCGTGCTTTCGAGACGAGCCTGACCCTCGGCCAGCGCGCGTGCAAGTTCCGTCGTCTTGGCGTCCAGCGTGCCGGCGACGTGTTCCGCATGGCCGGAAACCGTGTCTTCCAGCCGGGCTTGGCTTTCGGAAAGCGCGATAGCAAGCGCCATCGTCTTGTCGTCGAGCGTGTCGGCCAGCTTGCTGTGAGTATCGGCCATGACGCCGGTGATCGCGTCGGCGCGGCTCGCAAGCGTGTTTTCGAGGCGCAGCTGGCTTTCGGCCAGCGAAATGGCCAGCATCGAAGTGCGTTCGTCCAGGGCGGCGGTCAAATGTTCGTGGGAACCGCTGACGGCGCTGGCAATTGCTTCCGAACGCTCGGCAAGCGTCTGCTCGAAACGGGACTGGTTATCGGCCAGCGCGCCGAACAAGGCGTTGCTGCGGGCCGCCATGACGGCATCGACCCGTTCATGGGCAGAGCTCAAAGCCTGCGTGATCTCGTTGGTGCGAGCAGAGAGGGTGTTGTTGATGTCGTTGGCCCGGCCGGTGAAGGCCGAGGTGAGTTCTTCCGTGCCGCTTTGCAGCGCGGCGGAGACATCGCGCGTGACACCCTGCACGGCGGATGTGAAGGCACCGGCATGCGAGGCGAGCGTGGTGTTGAGTTCGCTCGTGCCCGAGGTCAGGGCGGAAGAAATGCCTGTCGTGGCGTTCTGCAGCGCCGAGGTGATCTCGTTCGCCTTGGAGCCGATCGCGCTTTCCAATACTTCCTGGCCGGTTGCCAGCGTCGTTGCGAGAGCGAAGGACTGGTCGGTGAGATGCGAACCCAGGCGCTCGATGCTGGAGGTCAGGATGCCTTCCAGCGCATCCGAATTGCTGCCGAGCGACTGATTGATGCGGGCAAGGCTTTCCGAGAGCTTGGTGTCCAGGGAACCGGCGCGCTTGTCGAAGGCGGAGGTGAATTCCGACACGCGGTCATCGAAGGTCGTCGAAAGCTGCGCGATCGTCGACTGGAAGCGCTCTTCGAAGAAGCCGGAGCGCAGGTCGAGATCCATGATGGTGTCATCGGCTGTCGACTGCAGGCTTTGACGGAAGCTCGCGCCTTTTTCGTCGAGCGCCGTGTTGAGGCGGGACAGAACATTGTCCAGCGTGCCCGTGATGGACCGCTCGCCGCCGCTGAGGCTTTCGCTGATCTCCTTCGTGCGGGCCACCAGCGTTTCGTTGAGCTGGCGTGCACGTTCGTTCAATGCGGAATTCAGCTTTTCGGTGTTTGCATCGAGCGTCGAGGCGCGCGTTTCGAACTGGCCAAGCAGGTCCTTGCCGCGGTCGGCAAGAGTCGACGACAGAGATTCAAGACGGGTATCGAACTCGTGGCTGAGAGCGAGGCCTGAAGCGTTGAGGTTCTGCAGCAGGCTGTCGGTCTTGGCGGAAAGCAGGGTGCCGAGGGCCTGGACCGCAGAATCCGACTTCTCCATCAAGGCGGCTGCTCGCGTATCGATCATCGATGCGAAAGCTTCGCCAGAGGTAGACAGGCGTACGGCGATTTCTTCGGTCGCCAGCGACAGGTCTTCCTTGATCTGATCGTGCACGCCTGAGATCGAGGAGCGGATACGCTCGGCGTGATTGACGATGGCGTCACGTTCTGCGCCGAGTTCGTGGACCAAGCCGCGCACGCGCAATTCGTTGTCGGCGTAGCTGCGCTCCAGCGCATTGACCTCGGAATGGACGAGGGTTTCGAGTTCCGTTGCGCGCGCAATGGTGCGCTCGATGCCTTCGTTCATCGCCGAGACTTCGCGGCGAACGGCCTGACCGACCGTCATGATGCGCTCGGAAGCAATGGTTTCCGGCTCGACGAGACGCAGGGCGACTTCCGCCATGGAGCGCGCTGCATTGCGCATGTCGTGCGCACGCGAGATCATCATGCCGAAAGCATAGAAGAGCAGCACCGGAACGATAATGCCGACGATGCAGGCGATGACGCCCGGAAGGGCGGCAAGATCCGCGATGGAATGAATGTTCCTGATCTGGGTGCCATAAAGCGTGAACGCGAGGCCAGCGCCGCCGATGATCCAGAACAGCGAAAAGATCGTGGCGTTTCGCACCGCATGGCTCTGCGAGGCTCCGTCGAGCGCTCTCAATATGCTTGCGGAACTTGCCCTGTTGCCGTCATTGGCGGCAGCGAGGTTCGGATTCTTCGGCGCCTCGGCAGGGCGGGGCGGAGTGGCAGGGCCTGCGGTGCTGCGCGCTCCGCCATTCTTGCGGGCGGCATCATCCTTGGTCTGCTTTATCGGCTGTTTCGGCGTCTCAGACACATTTTGCTCCGGGATATCGGGCGTAGTTCCGCTGCGAGACTCCAAGCTCTCGTCACTGAAATCGATCTGCAAAGCTTCGTCCAATGCCTGAAAGGCCTTGTCCTCGACCGACTCGATGTACTTTTTGTTCGCCATGCGGTTACGCCTCGTTACAACTCACTCGGGCTTGCCGTGCCTTTTCCGGTAATTCCGCCGCGTCCGGAAAAGACGAACCCTGCCTCCCGTGGGGTCTTCCGCCTTCGATTAACACCGAGCTTGGATTTCCCATTACATTCAGAGTGGATAACTGGTTTTTCAAACGGATGTTATGAAAACATTACCATCATCCACTTCCGGGGCAAAGGCATGTGCCATCCACCCAATTTACCAGTATCGTAGTGACACATTCCCCCAGTCATGACAATTAATTCCACCTTAAAGCCAGTGGATCATTAAGGGGCCATTAACCCTGTTTGGCTGTTCAATGCGATGAAAACCCAAGATTTTGAGCATGTTTAACGCACGTTAACCATGTCCCGAGTTTTCAGCCCTTAATGTGCCAAAATTTAACTCGATGGCCATGTCCGGGCCGCAACTATGCGGCAGGTTCCTAAAACAGACACAGATAAAAGACTGGAGCATTGGCACATGGCAGCTTTGAACATCGCATTTGAATCTCCGGACAATTCGCGAGGCGCGGCTCCGTCGCGGGAGCGGGCGATCGATCTTGTCCATCTCGGAAAGCAGACGATGGGTGATAAGGCGCTGGAAGTCGAGGTGCTGCAGATGTTCGCAAGGCAGGCTCGTTCCTGCCTGCAGGAGATTGGCAGCGGCGATTTTAAACGCATGGAAGCTGCATCGCACAAGCTGAAGGGGGCTGCCAGCTCCATTGGCGCCTTTCGCGTGGCGGATGCGGCCGGAGCGCTCGAAAGCAACGTCGGCGACGCCGCTCGTATGGCAGCGGTTACAGCCAGCGTTATCGAGGCCGAGAACTTCATTTTGAAGCTCTCGCGCTAGGCCAAGCGTTCGAACAGCAAATCTTATCCATTCTTCCGCCGCCAGACGGGATAATCCGTTTCGGCGGCGCAAATGTTGACTGCTCCAGCGAATTGTTGGAAGTAAAATTCCGATCGTCCTTCATTCAAGCAATTCGGAATTCACCCACATGACCAAATTGACCATCGTCGCCTTCGACGGCACGCGCTTTGACCTCAATGTCGACGAGGGCTCCACCGTGATGGAAAATGCAGTGCGCAACTCCGTTCCGGGTATTGAAGCGGAATGCGGCGGCGCCTGTGCCTGTGCCACCTGTCATGTCTATGTCGATGAGGAGTGGACCGAGAAGGTCGGCGGCCCGGAAGCCATGGAAGAAGACATGCTCGATTTTGCATTCGACGTCCGTCCGAACTCGCGGCTTTCCTGTCAGATCAAGATGAAGGGCGCGCTTGACGGGCTTGTGGTGCATGTGCCGGAGCGCCAGGCCTGAGGCAGCGCTCCAACGCGCCTTGCGCGATTCCTCGGCCGGATCTCCTGTAGGCGCTCGTCACGCAAAAAGATGCCCCGCTCAGCCGGTGCAGCGAGCGAGGCGAGGCGGGCGCATCACCACAGGCAAGGGAGGAAACACCTGCGGCTTCAGGACGCGCCAGGAGAACACTTAGCGCATGCTTTGAAAAACAAACCCGACTGCGCCGAAGAGCGAATAGACCCGCCGACGCAGGCACTCGAAATCGATCCTTACGAGACAACCGCCCGGCCTTTTTCGAATCAACCAGTGCGTTTGTCTCTGTAATTGATAGGAAAAACCTATTTCAGATTCTCGTAAAGTTCAAAGAGCAGCGAGATCGTACGATTCACAGGATATAGTGACCTATTTCCCACAGCCGTCGTTACTCGATCGCTTTTTGCGCTGAGAGCAGCTCTTCGGACTACTGCGAATTGCCTTGTCGGCTGCGATAGTAGAGCAGCCTCTGCATGCGGCTCGAAAAATTGAGCGCTTCTATGCGGTCGAAGCGTGCCTGATCGGCGTCGTGCCGTTCGGTTTCGCGCGATGTCACCGCGTTCGTCCGTTCCTGCAGCGTATCGCAATTGCTGGCTGGTGGCAGAGCCAGGATCTGCTTTTCCATCTGCCGCGCATGCTGGCGGGCGATTTCGACATGCCGGTCTTCGTGGCGCCGGATATCGCCGGCCAGGGTATCCCAGATCACGGAAAGCTGCTTGCTGGCGCCCCGCCGGTCCCGCCAGCGCGGCAGGATGATTTCCGTATCGACCGTTACCTTGACGCTGGAGATATGGCAGCGGCCGTTTGATTCGCTGTAGGTCGCACTACCGCCGAAGCGGATCTTGGTTGCGCCGGGATGGTGGCTGCTTGAGCCTATCGCTAATGGCCCGCGCTGATTCAAGGCTGCATCGAGCTCGTCGGCGGTGCTTCCCTTGATGTCGAAATAGGAAGTTGACTTGCGGGCGATGACTTCCGCACCGGCCACACCGGGTATGCAGACCGCGAGCAGCAATGCACACGAAAGACTGAACTTATGGGATGCAAGCGGCATTCGTGTCGCTACCATGTTGAACTTCTGTAAACCTTGCGGCATAGCCACTGTGAGCGCAATATCAAGCGCAAGGTTTTTTCCTTTTCAATGGGATGGACAGTTCGTGACGGAGCTTCACAGCCAAAGCTGGCATGTCGCGCATGGCCGCAGCATCGATGTCGGCGGGCAGAGCGTCATCATGGCTATCGTCAATGTGACGCCGGATTCCTTTTCCGACGGCGGTCATTATGAGGCCGTCGATGCGGCCGTTACCCATGCGCTGGCTTGCGTCGAGGAGGGGGCCGCCATCATCGATATCGGTGGCGAATCGACCAAGCCGGGTGCTGTCGCCGTCAATGCCACCGAGGAGCAGGGACGGGTACTGCCTGTCATCGAAGCCCTGCGCGGGAGGACCGATGCCCTGATTTCGGTCGATACCTACCGCGCCGATACGGCTCGGCTGGCGATCGGAGCGGGTGCCCATATCGTCAATGATATCTTCGGCCTGCAGCGCGAGCCTGACATCGCCGCTGTGGCCGCACAAACGGGCGCCGGTCTCTGCATCATGCACACGGGCCGCAACCGGCAGAAGCTGCCTGATGTCATCGATGACCAGCTTTTCTTTCTCAATCGCTCGCTGGAGATCGCAGCCGCCGCAGGCGTAGACAGACGGACGATCGTGCTCGATCCTGGTTTCGGCTTCGCCAAGGAAAATGCCGAGGAAAATCTGGAGCTCATGGCGCGTTTCAACGCTCTGCTGCGCTTCGAACTGCCCCTGTTGGTCGGCACTTCGCGAAAGCGGTTCATCGGCACTATAACGGGTCGCGAAGCAGCTGGTCGCGATATCGGCACCGCTGCAACCAGCGCAATCTTGCGATTGCAGGGAGCTGCCATATTCCGCGTACACAATGTCGCAATCAATAGGGACGCGTTGGCCATTGCGGATGCTATTCTCGCGACGCGGGCGAGACTTAAAACATGATGCTCGGATCCAAGGAGCGGTTTTCGGACGCGATCGCGCCTGTTCGAAACGGAGATACGCCATGAGCGCTGTGACATACACCATTACTCTGCAGAATTGCGCCTTCTTTGCCCGGCACGGCGTCCATGACGAGGAGGAATTCCTCGGCCAGCGCTTCTTCGTCGATGCCGAACTCGATGTCGAAGCCGGCGATGCGCTGGAGCGCGATTCGATCGACGATACCGTCAATTACGGCGTCGCCTTCAGCGTCATCGAGGAAATCGTGACAGGTCGCCGGCGTTATCTGATCGAGGCGCTGGCGCTCGATGTGGCCAAGGAGCTATGCCGTCGTTTTCCGAGTATCCGCCGGGCCAAAATCACGGTACGCAAGCCCAATGCCCCGGTTCCGGGCGTTCTCGATTATGTACAGGTGAGCATTGAGCATTTTGCCTGAGGGTGCAGCCGCGCGGACGACGCTCGGTTTGGGCGGCAATCTGGATAACCCCGTCCACGCCATGGCGCTCGCCTTGCGTACGTTGGATGCGCGCGCCGATTGCCGGGTGGTTTCGGTGTCGCGACTTTACCGCACGCCGCCCTGGGGCAAGACGGACCAATCCTTTTTCTACAATTCCTGTGCTGCCGTCGATACGACACTCTCGCCGGAAGCCCTGCTTGACGTATGCCTCGACATAGAGCGGCAGATGAAGCGGGTGCGGATCGAACGCTGGGGACCACGCACGATCGATATCGACGTGCTGACCTATGGAGATTTGGAAAAGGCCGAGCCGTTGCTCACCATTCCACATCCGCGAATGGTCGAGCGTGGTTTCGTGCTGATGCCGCTTGCTGATTTTGCCGCCGATCTCGTGGTGAAGGGCCGCACGATCACCGACTGGCTGCAGGATGTTGATATCGAAGGTATCGAGGTCGCGGACGAAAGCCGTGACTGGTGGCGGACAGCCTGAACTGGACCCCATGGATATATAAAGACAAAGGCCGGCAATTGCCGGCCTTTGTCTTTACGGATTCTCGTTCAACGCTATTGGATCGACCCGACCGCCATCTGGTCGACGTCGGCACGCTTCAGTGTGACGCCGATAACCGGGACCATCTGATCGCCGACCTTCACGGAGATTGTGACATTCATCGACTTGTTGTCCGCAACGCGGGCGATCATGGCGCCGTTGAGCTTCTGGCGGATCAATCCGAGAACGACGGTGTTATCGTTGACCGCGCCTGATGTCACGTCGAGGCCCTTACCGGCTGCGCCATCCAGGAACTTTCCGCTGTAGGAACCGCCGTTCTGCGTGATCTCGGCCGACATCGGCTGCTGGAAGACGCCGACGCGGCAGGTGCCGTCGAGCTTGACGCCGGCGCTGCCACCATCGGATGGCTTGCCCGTGAGATTGCAGGTGAACTTCGTGCCCTTGTACTTGCCGGCGACGATTTCGCCGGGGCCGCTCCAGGTACCGGAGATCGACTGGAAGAAGGCCTTGTCGCGGGGCGCCGCGTCGGCCGACTGCACCCAGGCGCCGGTGGAGATGGCTGCGGCTGCAAGGCTGCTTACAAGAAGAAATCGACGCGAAAACATGGACATTCCCTAGCGAGGCGGAACCGTGAAACTGATTGTCACTTTTGCCGCAGAATGGTTAATGCTTGGTTTCCTGAATGCCAAAGCGCCTGATTTTCAGGTCCTCATGCAGGATTGCGGCCGCCTACGCTCGGCGTGAGGTCGCCGGCAAAATCGGCAATGCCGGGACGCTTGAGCGCCTTGAAGGGGAGCGGCCGGCAGAGGTCCATGGCGGCGATGCCGATTCTTGCGGTCATCATGCCGTTGACGACGCCCTCGCCAAGACGCGCCGACAGTTTCGACGCCAGGCCGTGGCCGATCAGTTGCTGGACGATGCTGTCGCCGAGTGCGATGGAGCCGGTGACGGCCAGGTGGGCGATCACATCGCGCATCAGCCTGACCATGCCGAGCGTTCCGGGTCTACCGCCATAAAGCTCGGCCATGGCGCGGACGAGTCTCGCCGCTTCGTAGAGAACGTAGAGAATATCGACGAGGGCACGGGGACTGACGGCAGTTACCACCGATACCCGTTTCGAGGCACCGAGAATCAGCACGCGGGCGCGGCGGTCGAGCGGGCCGAGCAGCTCGCGTTCGGCGAGGTCGATCAGTTGCGGCGCATCGATGATATCGTCTTCTGCCGCCTTCAGGGTCGCGCGGCCTCTTGCCGTGTCCGGATTGGCTTCCAGAATGGCGCAGAGTCGCTTGACCAACGCTTTGGCGCGCGCCGGCCGGGTTTCGACGATGGCGGCGTCCGCCTCTGCCTTGATGCTCTGCACAGCGGCGAGCCGCATCATCCCGGCCGTCTCGCGGATGACGATGGCAAACACGGCCAGGATGCCGACGGCCACAACTGCAAGGGCAGTATAGCCGAGCCAATCGGCCCGGCTGAACAGGTCGCGGATGAGCTGATCCGTCCAGAGGCCGAAAGCGAGCGATACCAGAATGCCGAGCGCGCTGAGCGCCACCTTGCCGAAGGAAAATCCTTTGCGGCGTGGCTTTGCAATGGCTGTTGCATCCGCATCGGCACCGAGGGCCGGATTGATGAACGGATCTTCCGCGTCGGGCGTCAGCACGATATCGGTATCGAAGCTCTGCGGCTTGCGAACCGCTGGCGCAGTTGCCTCTTTTTTGGAGGTTTCCGGTTCCAGCGCGAAGGCGCCGGGACGACGATTACCGTTCGGCTCGTTTTCGGTCGATTTCGTCATGCGAGGCGGTCTCCGAACAGGAACTGCATGGCGCGGTCGAGGCGGATATGCGGCACCGAAAGCTTGATACCTTCCCCGGTTTTTTCCAGCTCCGGCGGACGGAACCGCACGACATTCACTTCGGGCAGATGGACCTCTGCCTCATTGGCTTCAAGGGCTTCGAACAGCCATAGGGGATTTTCCGGGAGATCGCCGGGGAAGACCGCCGTCTTGCGATTGCCGTCGAAGGTCTCGCCGGCGATGGTTTCGCCGTCCATCGGCGTGCCGACGATGACGGGAAGCGTCTGCCCATCGCGGGTCACGGTTGCCTCGCGGGTCGCCCGCACCGAAGCGATGGCCATCACATCGATGCCGGCTCCGGCCATGCCGATGCGCTCAATGGCGCGATCGACGAGACGGCGTGTCAACGCCTCCAGCCGATCGTGACTTTGATGATGGAGATGGTCGGCCTTGGTCGCGGCCACCAGCACACGGTCGATGCGGCGGCCGAGCAGCGAGGAGAGGAGGGAGTTGGTGCCCGGACGGAAGCAGGCGAGCACATCCGTCAGGGCCCGTTCGAGATCCTGCACCGCTTCCGGGCCGCGGTTGATGGCCTGCAGGGCGTCGACCAGAACGATTTGGCGGTCAAGCCGGGCGAAATGTTCGCGGAAGAAGGGTTTGACGACAACGGCCTTGTAGGACTCGTAGCGCCGCTCCATCATCGCCCATAGCGACCCTTTTGGCGCATTGCCCTCGGAAGGCAGTTTCAGCGGTGCGAAGGTGAGGGCAGGCGAACCGTCGAGATCGCCGGGCAGAAGGAAACGGCCGGGAGGCAATGTGGAAAGCGAACGTTCGTCGGATTTGCAGGCTTTCAGGTAGTCGGCGAAAGCCGTGGCCAGATCGCGCGCCTTCATTTCATCCGCGGGTTCAGCGATATCTGCCGCTTCCGTTATGCCAAGCCAATGACGTGACAGTTCGGCACGAATGCCGGTCTCCGCCAGCGCCAGCGTCTCCTCGCTGAAGGTACGGAAATCCTTGGCGAGCAATGGCAGGTCCAGCAGCCATTCACCCGGATAATCGACGATATCGATCGAGAGGCGGCCGGGCGAGAACAGGCGGTTCCAGCCGCTGGCGCTTTGGTAATCCAGCGTCAGGCGCAGCTCGGAAATCGCCCTTGTCGAATCCGGCCAGACGCGGTCTTTCACGAGCGCGCGGATATGATCCTCATACTGAAAGCGCGGCACGGCGTCATCGGGCTGCGGTTCGAGACGAACGGCGGAGACACGGCCGGACTGCACCGGCTCGAACAACGGCAGACGTCCGCCATTCAGGAGATTATGTACCAGCGAGGAGATAAAGACGGTCTTGCCCGAACGGGAGAGGCCCGTGACGCCCAGACGAATTGTCGGATTGACGAGACCGGCGGCTCGATCGGCCAGATTGTCGAAGGCGATGAGGGCGTCGTCGGTAAAAGAGGTCAGGCTTGGGGGCAAGACGGGATCCCTGGATGACAGCGTGACCGTGAATATAGGGATGGAAACTTGCGCCGAAAAGATGAGCGGATATGTGTCTGCAATCAGCGGCGCCGCCGTTGCGGCCCATATCGCCGAAGTCTCTATTCGGTGACAAAGTCGAGCAGTACCCAGCCCGATGGCGTCGAATCGACAACGGCAAGACCGGCTGTCGGAAATCCGCGTGGAAGAGCGCTGGCCAGAGCATCGCGTCCAATCAAGGCCGCAAGCGTCAGTTCGATGACCGGGTTATGCGCGACCAGCATGACCGACTCCTGATCGGTCTGCGCAGCGATGAGTGACAGATAGACATCCGGTGAGCCGTTATAGAGTTCGTCGACAAAGCGGAACTCCGTCGACGGCGTGACGACGCGGCGTATAGCCTCGGCGGTCTGGCGGCAGCGCAGAGCGGTGGAGGAAATGACAAGGTCGGGCTTGTAGCCTTTATCAGCCGCCTCGTCGGCGACAATCTCGGCCGCGGCGTAGCCGTTGTCGCTCAAAGGACGGTCGAAATCTTTTTGGCCGGGTGCAGCCTGCATGGCCTCGGCGTGGCGTAGGAGATAGATCCGGGAGGGCGGCGGCGAAATGCTGATCATGGCAAGATCTCGAGGCTCGATTTCACTCATGAGGTAACGTCTCTTCATTGGTGCCGTCAACTGCTGCGCGATCTGTCAGAAGGCGAAATGCTCCATCATCACGGGAAGGTTACGAAAGACGCGAATCGGGCTCGATGAGAAGAAGTGATGAAAAAATAGACCCTTAGCTGAATTTTATGACAAATTTAAAAATCAGTTGACAGCATCTATTTGGCTTGAATCGGCACTATCGGTTGGGATATACAGCCCAGCCATATGAGATGTTCTTCAGGAGAATCGCGTTGAGTGAGAAGATCGATCTTAGCAATTATGTGCCCTCGGAAGACGAGGAGTTCATGAATCTGAATCAGCGAGCTTATTTTCGAGCGAAGCTGGTGGCATGGAAAAACGACATCCTTAGAGAAGCGCGCGAAACCCTGGATCATCTGGCGGAAGAAAGCGCAAATCATCCAGACCTGGCCGATCGTGCCTCTTCCGAAACTGACAGAGCTATCGAGCTTCGGGCTCGCGACCGCCAACGTAAACTCATTTCCAAGATAGATGCCGCATTGCAGCGCATTGAGGATGGTACGTACGGCTATTGTGAAGAAACCGGCGAGCCGATCGGCCTGAAGCGTCTTGACGCTCGCCCGATCGCAACCTTGTCGATCGAGGCGCAGGAGCGTCACGAGCGCCGCGAAAAGGTTTACCGCGACGAGTAATGACAGCATCGGTTTCGACCGGCTTAAATAAAACAAAGGCACGATGGAAATCTCTGTCGTGCCTTTTTCAATTCCGGCGTTTCTGAGAGGCCGCACCTTATTTGTCGCGGCTGACGCTCATTTCCCCAAAGATGCGAGCGACTTCCTTCTGAAGAGCGCTGTCCGCTCCGGTCAGCGGAGCGAGCTCCGGTTCGACGCGTTTTGCCGGGCTTGGGATCGTGGATGGTTCAGCATTCGGTTGCTGCTGCACCTGTCGCGGTGCCGGCGCGTTCGGAATGATCCGTTCGGCGGTCAGGTTCTTCGACATTTCCGCTTCCAGAATACGCTGGAAATCATTGCCGGGTTCGACCGATGGCGTTGGTGCGGGGGTAGGCTCGGCTGTTGCCGGGAGTGCGGGAGCCGGTTGTTGCTGAGGCAGGACGACATGTCGGGCAGCGTCCAGTATGTCGGCGGCTTCCGTCTCGCTGATAGTCGGCACAGGCTGGGGCGCCGGTTGCTGCGGCTTGACGGCAGCGGGTTGCGGGTGTTCGGCCACCTGCGGTACTGGAGTTGGTTGCGCCGTAGGCTCAAGGCGCGGCTCGTTGCGCAGATAGGCTTCGATCTTATCCTCAGCGGTTTGCTGGCGCTGCGGAAGCGTTGCGGGAGGAGCTTCCACCGCAGCCGCCTTCTGCTGCTGCGACTGCCTCTCTTCAAATGCCATGGGGATATCGACCGGCGTTGCGGAGGTTCCAGCGCGTGTGGCAGCGGAAATGCCCGATTCGATGACAATGTCCGTCGGGCCGCCGATCATGATCAAATGCTCGATCCCATCGCGTCGCACGAGCACGAGACGGCGGCGAGCATCGACGGCGGCGGCATCCAACACCTGCAGGCGAGGCTGACGGTTCTTGCCGCCGCGCACGAAGGGAGAAGGCGCTCGGTTGCGCATGATCCACAGAATGCCGATGAGCACGAGCAGGGCAATGCCAACTCCACCGGCTGCGAGAAAGAAACGGCTGCCATAGGCTCCGGCGATATCGTCCAACATGTCGAGATACTCCGTAATTGTCCCCGATGTTGCGGTTTACAGCGCCGCGCGTCACATGTGACGTGCAAAGGTCGTTGTAGTACTTTAAATCCACTGCATAATTTTATCCTTAAATTGAATCCTGTTTAAGGAATTATGCAGTAGGCGCAACTGCCGCGGGTAATGCTTTGACCGTGACCCTTCTATACGGCGATCATATGAACAGGATTGCGCCGGAGACAAGATGCGATTGCAGGCTGTTGTCTTCTATTGCCTGTGAATTCAAGCCTTTCTGGCCCGGCAAAGCTTTTTGCCGATGACGCAACTTGATAAAGAAGATTCGAAAGGTCCGACTCCGGCGACCCCTAAACGTGTATGACATGTCGCGAGGAGAACGGCCGATACGAGGGGTTCATGACGAAGCAGCGTCCGTCCGACGAGTATAGCGTGCCGCTGGTGGATCGCGGGGTTCGTTCGGGAACCGTGCTGCGCATCATCCTGCTTGCGCTCGTTCTCGTGGCTGCGGCTGCGGCTTTCGTTGTCTTCAAGAACCAGCTCGACAACGAAGCGGTTCTCGGTGGCCTCGGCATTCTCGCCATGGTCGGCATCTTCTTCCTGGTTTCCTCGATTATCGGCTTTGTCGAGGTCATGCCGCAGCCTCAGTCCGACAGTCTGGCCCGGTCCTTCCTCAACAGTCATCCGGACGGAACGCTGATCACAGACGAGAAGGGGCGTATCGTCTATGCGAATGCCGCCTATGGCCGGCTGACCGGGGCGACGAAGGCGACGGAAGTGCAGTCGCTGGAGATGCTGCTGTCGCGAAATCGCGAATCCAACGAGGCTCTCTATCGTCTCGCCAATGGCCTGCGCGATGGCAAGGAAGGATCGGAGGAGTTCCGCCTGCTGAAGCCGCTCGGGCCCGTGGATGGAAGCGGCAATGGGGCGCATTGGTACCGGCTGAAGGCGCGCGTGCTGCCGGCCGAACAAGGCGCCAACAAGGCACTGCATATCTGGCAGATTACCGACATCACCTCCGAGCGTGACGACCAGGAACGTTTCTTCAAGGAACTGCAGAACGCGATCGACTATCTCGACCATGCGCCGGCCGGCTTCTTTTCCGCGGGGCGCAAGGGCGAGATCTTCTATCTCAATGCGACGCTCGCCGAATGGCTGGGCTTCGATCTGACGAAATTCGTGCCGGGCTCGATGACCATAGGCGATCTTGTGGCCGGCGAGGGGCTGGCGCTGATCCAATCGGTGCAGGCGGAACCGGGTCTCAAGAAGACGGTGACGCTCGATCTCGATCTGCGCCGGTCCAATGGCCAGAGCCTGCCAGTGCAGATCGTCCACAGCGTCACGTCGATGCGCGACGGCGCTCCCGGCGAGAGCCGCACCATCGTCCTGACCCGCCGGAACGGTGCGGATACCGAGCAATCTGCCTCCGCCGCCGCGATGCGCTTCAGCCGCTTCTTCAACAATACGCCTATGGCAATCGCGTCCGTTGACGGCAACGGCCGCATTCTGCGGACGAACGCGCCTTTCCTGAAGCTTTTCTCGGATCTGGTCTCGCGCGACGATATCGAGCGCGGTGCCGCCCTGGAGAGTGTCGTCAACGACAGTGACCGGCCGCAGCTGCAGCAGGCGCTGGCGGCCGCCAAGGACCGGCAGGGCGACATTCCGCCGATCGATTCCCGCAATCCGAAAGACGAAACGCGGCATTTCCGCTTCTATGTCAACGCCGTCATCGACCAGACAGACGAGGCGCCGGAAGAGGCTGCCATCGTCTATGCGGTCGAGGTGACCGAGCAGAAGGCGCTCGAGACCCAGATGGCGCAGACGCAGAAGCTCAATGCCGTCGGCACGCTCGCAGGCGGCATCGCGCATGACTTCAACAACGTTCTGACGGCGATCCTGCTTTCGTCCGACCATCTCCTGCTGCAGGCGCGGCCTTCCGATGCCAGCTTTGCGGATCTGATGGAAATCAAGCGCAATGCCAATCGTGCAGCCGTGCTGGTGCGGCAGTTGCTCGCCTTCTCGCGCAAGCAGACCATGCGGCCGACGATCCTGAACCTGACGGATGTGATCGGCGATCTGCGCATGCTGGTGGACCGGCTGCTATCGGGTACGCATGTCAAACTCGACGTCGATTACGGGCGCGACCTCTGGCCTGTGAAAACCGATCTCTCACAGTTCGAGCAGGTGCTGATCAACCTCTGCGTCAATGCCCGCGATGCCATGCCGGGCGGCGGTACGCTGACGCTGCGCACCCGCAATCTGCGCGCGGCCGATGTCAGCGCCTTCAACTATCCCTACCTTCCGCATGAGGACATGGTGCTCGTCGAGGTCAGCGATACCGGAACCGGTATCGCGCCTGAGATCATGGACAAGATTTTCGAGCCCTTCTTCACGACCAAGGAAGTGGGCAAGGGCACCGGCCTCGGCCTTGCCATGGTTTACGGCATCATCAAGCAATCCGGCGGCTACATCCAGCCGGAATCGGAAGTTGGCAAGGGAACGACCTTCCGCATTTTCCTGCCGCGGCACATCGTGGAAATGCCCTCGGTAACCGAAGCGAAAGTGTCGGAAAGCCGCGATGTTACGGCCATGGACCAGGGTGCGGGTGTCGCCCCTTCTTCGGAAGAACCGGCCGATCTTACAGGCAAGTCCGCTGTCGTGCTGCTTGTCGAGGACGAAGAGGCGGTACGCCGCGGTGGCAAGCGCATGCTTGAGACGCGGGGTTATACCGTCCACGAGGCCGGCTCCGGCGTTGAGGCGCTCGACATCATGGAGGAGCTCGACGGACAGGTCGATGTCGTCGTCTCCGACGTCGTCATGCCCGAGATGGACGGGCCGACGCTGCTGCGCGAATTGCGCAAGAAATATCCGGATCTGAAGTTCATCTTCGTTTCGGGTTATGCCGAGGATGCCTTTGCCCGCAACCTGCCAGCGGACGCCCAATTCGGCTTCCTGCCGAAGCCATTCTCGCTGAAACAGCTTGCCGTCGTCGTACGCGAGACCCTGGACAAGAATTAAGAAGGAGGCGTTTCGCGCCTCTCCATGTTGCCGATTGAGGCGCAACGATGTAATCAACCGCCCATGATCGACCTCGCCAAGCCCGTTTTCCAAATGTGGTGGCGCTCCTTCTAGGAGCGGCAGTCGTCATGTCTTGAAATCGACCCTGCCGCCGTAATCCGGCAGGCATGGTCCATTTCCGTTTTTCCCTTCCCGATTGCGGCGGCTCCTTTTGCGGAGCAATGAAATGTTTTCCCTTACCGATAATCGTCCCGTCATCCTGACGGGCGACCGGACCACGGGTCCACTCCATCTCGGCCATTATGCCGGGTCGCTGAAAAGCCGCGTTGCACTTCAGCACAGCCATGAGCAATTCCTGCTCTTGGCGGATACGCAGGCACTGACGGACAATGCGCATGATCCCCAGAAAGTGCAGCGCAACGTCCTTGAAGTCGCCACGGACTATCTTGCGGTCGGCATCGATCCGGCGCTGACAACGATCTGTGTTCAATCCGCTTTACCCGCGTTGGCGGAATTGACACTACTCTATCTGAATTTCGTTACGGTCAGTCGCCTGGAGCGCAATCCGACGATCAAGACAGAGATCCAGCTGCGCGGTTTCGAACGCGATGTGCCGGCCGGCTTTCTCTGCTACCCGGTCGCGCAGGCCGCCGATATCACCGCCTTTAAGGCGACCGTCGTTCCCGTCGGCGAGGATCAGGCGCCGTTGATCGAGCAGACCAATGAGATCGTTCGCCGTCTCAACCGGCAGATCGAGCGAGACGTTCTGGTGGAGGCTACAGCGATGGTGCCGGCTATCGGGCGTCTGCCCGGCGTCGACGGCAAGGCGAAGATGAGCAAATCGCAGGGCAATGCGATCCCGCTTTCGGCATCGTCCGATGAGATCAGGGATGCGGTGCGGCGCATGTATACCGATCCGGATCACCTGCGTGTCAGCGATCCCGGCAAGGTCGAGGGAAACATCGTCTTCACCTATTTCGATGCCTTTTGCGAGGATCGGCAATTCGTCGAAGAGATGAAAGAGCATTATCGCCGCGGCGGACTTGGCGACGTCACCTTGAAGAGACATCTCGAGGATGGCTTGCAGGCGCTGCTCGCGCCGATCCGAGAGCGTCGTGCGCTTTATGCCGCTGAACCGGACTATGTGATGGAAGTCTTGCGAGAGGGGACGCGAAAGGCGAGGCAACGGACAGAGGCGACGCTTGCCGAATTAAGGTCAGCGCTGGGTCTGTTCTCTCTCACTTGAAAGAATGACAACGGCCGGGCGCTCGCACCCCCGGCCGTTCCTGTGACGAGGGTCTTGATTAGTCCGCCAGAGCTACGGCGATTTCCGCGGCCAAACGCGCATTGTTTTCGACAAGCGCGATGTTGGTCTTGAGGCTGCGGCCTTCGGTGATGTCGAAGATCGTGCTCAGCAGATAGGGCGTAACCGCCTTGCCGGTGATCTCGTCGCGCTCGGCGCTGTCGAGGGCCCGCTCGATATAGATTTCCATCTCCTCGCGCGGGATCTCGTCGGCTTCCGGAACCGGATTGGCGATCAGCATGCCGCCATCGATGCCGAGCTGCTCGCGGGTCGTCTGGAAGTTGGCGATCGCAGCCGGGCTGTTCAGCGTCAGCGGGCTCGTCAGGCCGGAGGAGCGCGACCAGAAGGCCGGAAACTCGGTGCTGTCGTAGGTGACGACCGGAACGCCGCGGGTTTCGAGCACTTCGAGCGTCTTCGGAATATCGAGGATCGCCTTGGCGCCGGCGCAGACAACGATGACGCCGGTGCGGGACAGCTCTTCAAGATCGGCCGAAATATCGAAACTTTCTTCGGCGCCGCGATGGACGCCCCCGATGCCGCCGGTGGCGAAAACCTTGATGCCGGCGCGGGCGGCCGCGATCATCGTGGCGGCAACGGTGGTCGCGCCCGTGCGGCGTTCGGCGATCGCAAAGGCAATGTCGGCGCGCGAAACCTTCATCGCACCTTCCGTCTTGGCCAATGCTTCCAGCTCTTGCGGCTCCAGGCCGATATGCAACGTGCCATGGATGACAGCGATGGTCGCGGGTACCGCGCCTTCCTGCCGGATGATCGCTTCGACGCTGCGGGCCATCTCGATATTGCCGGGGTAGGGCATGCCGTGGGTGATGATCGTTGATTCCAACGCAACGATCGGCGCACCGCGCAGCTTGGCGGCAGCGACTTCCTTCGAATAGGAGATCGGAAGCAGGGGCGAGATAGGCTGGGTCATTGTCGTTTCCAATTCACTGAAACAATATACGCGTTTTGAACAGGCTTCATGACAGAATATCGGCCTCGGGAACAAGGGCCAGCACTGTCTTTAGCAGCTCGGGAGAGAGATTTTCTGCCGTCGCATAGGGGGACTGGACGGTGATTGCCGCTGCCGCCGCGCCATGACGGACGGCTTCTGCGAGATCGTGGCCGGCCATCAGCGCCGAAAGAACGCCGGAGGCAAGCGAGTCTCCCGCACCGGTGACATCGGCGACATCTTCGACGATAGGCGGCTGCAAGCTGACCACGATATCACGCGAGAATGCGATCAGGGGGCGCTTGCCACGCGTGATCACGCCGTTGCGCAGATCGAGCGCGCGCAAAGCGCTCACCCATTCGCGTGGGTCTTCCGGGCGGATTCCAGTCAATGCGGCGGCTTCGGCTTCGTTGAGGAACAGGTGGTCAATGCCGGCAAGGCTCGGCTTTAGCCGCACCACTTTTGCCGGCGAGATGGCGATAGCGGCGACCGGCTTGCCGCATATAGCGGCTCTTGCCGCGATTGCGCCTAAGGTTTCGGCCGGCAGATTGGCGTCGCAGAGAATGAGGTCGGTTTCATCGAAGGCATCGCGAACGGCGCGAATCGCCAGGCGTCGCGGAATGAAGAGCTTGTAGAGCTCCATATCTGCAAGCGCGATGACCAGATTGCCGTCATTCTCAAGGATCGCGGTATAGCTCGGCGTCTTGCGATCGAGGAAGACGAAGGGCTTGTCGTCGATGCCGGCGTGGCTTGCAGCCTCGGCCACCATTTCGCCGGAGGGGTCGCCGCCGCGGGGCGAGATCAGCTTTACGTCGAAGCCGAGGCGGGCGAGATTTCGCGCCGCATTGAAGCCGCCGCCGCCGGGCTCCTCGAACCATGCGCCGGGGTTGCTGGCGCCGGGGGCCGTCTCGCCGAAGATGCGGCCACGCCGGTCTATATGGGCGCCGCCGAGAACGAGAATCTTTTTCGCCATAGGGTTATCCTCAGCAGTCAAAAGACGAATCGAGCGGGGCGGCGACATGCGTGAATTGGCCGCCTCATAACCGTAAGTATCTGGGAAGAAAGAAGAAAACAAAAGTAGAACGGAAATCATTTTATCTTTTTCTTTCAATTGCTTGTTGTGCTCTTGCGATAAGAGAACAAATGGAGTACAGAATTCTCATCGGCGACGACATTGCTAGAGCGGCTTCAATAACCTAAAGGTGGATCGAATGTCTCAGAATTCTTTGCGGCTTGTAGAGGACAAATCGGTGGATAAAAGCAAGGCACTTGAAGCGGCACTCTCTCAAATTGAGCGGTCGTTCGGCAAGGGCTCGATCATGAAGCTCGGCTCCAACGAGAACGTGGTCGAAATCGAAACGGTTTCCACCGGCTCTCTGAGCCTCGATATCGCTCTCGGCATTGGCGGCTTGCCGAAGGGGCGCATCATCGAAATCTACGGGCCGGAAAGCTCGGGTAAGACGACTTTGGCCCTGCAGACCATTGCAGAGGCACAGAAAAAGGGGGGCATCTGCGCCTTCGTGGACGCAGAACATGCGCTGGATCCGGTCTATGCCCGCAAGCTCGGCGTCGACCTGCAGAACCTGTTGATCTCGCAGCCGGATACCGGTGAACAGGCGCTTGAAATCACCGATACACTGGTGCGCTCCGGTGCGATCGACGTCCTCGTCGTCGACTCCGTTGCGGCATTGACTCCGCGCGCCGAAATCGAAGGCGAAATGGGCGACAGCCTGCCGGGCCTGCAGGCCCGCCTGATGAGCCAGGCGCTGCGCAAGCTCACGGCTTCCATCTCGAAGTCCAACACCATGGTGATCTTCATCAACCAGATCCGCATGAAGATCGGCGTCATGTTCGGTTCGCCGGAAACGACGACGGGCGGTAACGCGCTGAAGTTCTACGCCTCGGTTCGCCTCGATATCCGCCGCATTGGCGCTGTCAAGGAGCGCGAAGAGGTGATCGGCAACCAGACGCGCGTCAAGGTCGTCAAGAACAAGATGGCGCCTCCCTTCAAGCAGGTCGAATTCGACATCATGTATGGCGAAGGCGTTTCCAAGACCGGCGAACTGGTCGATCTCGGCGTCAAGGCCGGCATCGTCGAAAAGTCCGGCGCCTGGTTTTCCTATAACAGCCAGCGTCTCGGCCAGGGCCGCGAGAACGCGAAAATCTTCCTGCGCGACAATCCGGATCTCTCGCGCGAAATCGAATTGTCGCTGCGCCAGAATGCCGGCCTGATCGCCGATCGCTTCCTGCAGAATGGCGGCCCCGATGCCGAGGATGGCGATACCTCTGGCGAATAAAGGCTTGGGGAAGCAATTCCCGACCTAAGATCGAGACCCAAAAGTCGAAACCGGCCGTATTGTCCAAGGGATGTGCGGCCGGTTTTGTTCGTGCGGCTGGACAGCGCCGGGAGCGGACGATAAAAGCCACTGACTTTGATGCAAGTTGCTGAGCGCAGGACTGAAGGGCCCCATATGAGCGGTGTGAATGAAATCCGGTCGACCTTCCTCGACTATTTTAAGAAAAACGGCCACGAGATCGTGCCGTCGAGCCCGCTGGTGCCGCGCAACGATCCGACATTGATGTTCACCAATGCCGGCATGGTGCAGTTCAAGAACGTGTTCACCGGCCTGGAGCAGCGTCCCTATACGACGGCGTCTACCGCGCAGAAATGCGTGCGCGCCGGCGGCAAGCATAACGACCTCGACAATGTCGGCTATACCGCCCGTCATCACACCTTCTTCGAGATGCTCGGCAATTTCTCCTTTGGCGACTATTTCAAGGAGCGCGCCATCGAGCTTGCCTGGAACCTGATCACCAAGGAATTCGGCCTCGATGCCAAGCGCCTGCTGGTCACGGTCTATCATACCGACGACGACGCCTTTAACCTGTGGAAGAAGATTGCCGGCCTTTCCGACGATCGGATTATCCGCATCGCCACCAGCGACAATTTCTGGGCGATGGGCGATACCGGTCCTTGCGGTCCCTGTTCAGAGATTTTCTACGATCACGGCGATCACATCTGGGGTGGCCCTCCCGGCTCTCCGGAAGAAGACGGCGACCGCTTCATCGAGATCTGGAATCTCGTCTTCATGCAGTTCGAGCAGATCACCAAGGAGCAGCGCGTCGACCTGCCGCGTCCGTCGATCGACACCGGCATGGGACTCGAGCGCGTTGCCGCCGTGCTGCAGGGCAAGCATGACAACTACGATATCGACCTGTTCCGCGCGCTGATCGAAGCCTCGGAAGAGGCGACCGGTGTAAAGGCGGAAGGCGAGCATCGCGCCAGCCACCGTGTGATCGCCGATCACCTGCGCTCCTCCGCCTTCCTGATCGCCGATGGCGTGTTGCCGTCGAATGAGGGCCGTGGTTACGTGCTTCGCCGCATCATGCGCCGCGCCATGCGTCACGCGCAGCTGCTCGGCGCCAAGGAACCGTTGATGTGGAAGCTGCTGCCGGCGCTGATCCAGCAGATGGGCCGTGCCTATCCGGAGTTGGTGCGCGCCGAAGCGCTGACCTCCGAGACGCTGAAGCTCGAAGAAACCCGTTTCCGCAAAACGCTGGAACGCGGCCTTTCGCTGCTCAACGATGCCACTTCGGACCTGCACAAGGGCGACAGCCTGGACGGCGAGACCGCCTTCAAGCTCTACGACACTTATGGCTTCCCGCTCGACCTGACGCAGGACGCGCTGCGCGCCCGCGGCATCGGTGTCGACATCTCAAGCTTTACCGATGCCATGGAGCGCCAGAAGGCCGAGGCGCGCTCGCATTGGACCGGCTCCGGCGACAAGGTGACCGAGACCATCTGGTTTGAGCTCAAGGAGAAGAACGGTGCGACTGAATTCTTGGGCTATGACACGGAATCTGCCGAAGGCGTGATCCAGGCGATCGTCAAGGACGGCGTCGCCGTCGATAGCGCTTCCGTCGGTGACAAGGTGCAAATCGTGGTCAACCAGACGCCGTTCTACGGCGAATCCGGTGGCCAGATGGGCGATACCGGCGTGATCTCCAGCGACCATGGCAAGCTCGCCGTCAGCGATACGCAGAAGAAGGGCGAAGGCCTCTTCGTTCACAGCTCCGAAGTTTCGGAAGGCAAGATCAAGGTCGGCGACGCCGTTGTGCTGACCGTCGATCACAACAGGCGCTCGCGCCTGCGCGCCAACCACTCCGCGACCCATCTGCTACACGAAGCACTTCGCGAGGTGCTCGGCACTCATGTCGCGCAAAAGGGCTCGCTGGTCGCGCCGGAGCGCCTGCGTTTCGACGTTTCGCATCCGAAGCCGATGTCGGCTGAGGAGCTGAAGGTCGTCGAAGAGATGGCCAACGAGATCATCCTTCAGAATTCGCCCGTTACGACCCGTCTGATGAGCGTCGACGATGCCATCGCGGAAGGTGCGATGGCGCTGTTCGGTGAGAAGTATGGCGATGAAGTCCGCGTCGTGTCGATGGGGCAGGGCGTGCGCGGTGCAAAGTCCGGTAAGCCTTACTCGGTCGAGCTTTGCGGCGGTACGCATGTCTCCGCTACCGGCCAGATCGGTCTCGTGCGTATCCTCGGCGATAGCGCTGTTGGTGCCGGCGTGCGCCGTATTGAAGCCGTCACAGGTGAATCCGCGCGTGATTATCTCGCCGAGCAGGATGATCGCGTGAAGAGCCTCGCCTCGACGCTGAAAGTCCAGCCGGCCGAAGTGGTTTCGCGTGTCGAATCCCTGATGGACGAGCGCCGCAAGCTCGAGCGCGAACTGGCCGATGCCAAGCGCAAGCTTGCCATGGGCGCCGGCCAGGGTGGCTCGGCCGATGCGGTCCGGGAGGTCAATGGCGTCAAGTTCCTCGGCAAGCCCGTTTCCGGCGTTGATCCCAAGGATCTCAAGGGGCTGGCGGATGAAGCCAAGGCAGGCCTCGGCTCCGGGGTGGTCGCACTGATTGGCGTCTCGGACGATGGCAAGGCAAGCGCTGTTGTCGCCGTTACGGAAGACCTGACGAGCCGCTTTAGTGCCGTCGATCTCGTGCGCATCGCGTCGATCGCGCTCGGTGGCAAGGGCGGCGGCGGCCGTCCCGACATGGCCCAGGCGGGCGGCCCGGATGGCGCGAAGGCCGATGAAGCTATCGAGGCGATTGCCGCGGCACTTGCTGGCTAAGGCGCTGATTTCCAATTGGTAATCAAGAATGGCGGATGCTTCGGTGTCCGCCATTTTCTTTTGTCCGGACAACTCCGCAGGATTTGTCAAATCGGGTTATGCTCTTGTCGGGCCGATCGATTTGCAAGGGGTTTGACATGAGTGGTGGAACGGCGTGGACGCTTTACGAGACCCGGTTGCGGCGGGTTTCGGCCCATATCCATGAGCATCTGGATAATGAGCTCGATATGGAAAAGCTCGCCGAGATCGCCTGCATGTCCAGCTATCACTGGCACAGGATCTATCGGGCGATCTATGGCGAGACGGCGGCTGCGACCGTCAAGCGGCTTCGGCTGCATCGTGCCGCCGGCGATCTCGTCAACACCCGTCTATCCGTCAGCGATATTGCAAAGCGGTCGGGCTATCCCAACCTCCAGTCGTTCAACCGCATCTTCAGATCCGTCTACGGCATGCCGCCGGCGCGATATCGGAATGAGGGAAGCCATACGATTTTCGAACCCAGCACCCAAGGAAGGATCACGGTCATGTTCGACGTTACGCTTCGCACCATTTCCCCGATGTCACTGATCGGTGTCGCCCATCGCGGCTCCTATATGCAGATCGGCCAAGCTTTCGAAACACTTTTCGGTACTATCTTCGCCCGCGGCCTTGCCGGGCCGGACATGCGCATGATCGGTATCTATCTCGATGATCCGGATGTGGTGGAAGCGGACAAACTACGCTCCTATGCCTGCGTCACCGCTGGCGAGGCCGTCGTTGCCAATGCTCCGCTGGAGCGGCGTTCGCTCGATGGAGGCGACTATGCCGTGCTGCGCCACAAGGGTCCCTATGCAAACATGCATAAGGCCTATCACTGGCTTTATGCGCAATGGCTGCCGGCTTCCGGGCGGCAACTGCGCGATACCGTCATGTTCGAGGAATATATCAACAATCCGCGCGACGTGCCGCCGACGGAGCTGTTGACCGATATCTATATGCCGCTGCAATAGCGGCATACGAGCGCGATCGAAGATTTCCTCTTAATGCCTTGTATTATCGGGCATTAGCCGGCTTCGGCATGGCGGCATTATCGATCTCGTTGCCGCGGCGGTAAGCGTCGCGGTCGCTGACCCGGCTCCAATAGTCGACGAAGGCCGGCCGCTTTTCGATCGTGCCGAAATTGAGACCCCAGCCGATATGCGAACCAACATAGACGTCGGCGGCCGTGAAGCGGTCGCCGGCGATGAATGGCGAGCTTGAGATTGCATATTCGATCGTATCGAGCACGCCTTGGATGCTGCCGCATCCGGCCATGCGCTGACGTTCCGGTGGAATTTCGAAGCCAAGCGCGCGGATGGTAACTGCAGCTTCCAACGGGCCGGCAGCAAAAAACATCCAGCGAAAATAGCGGCCGCGCTCGGCCGCCGTCGGGGCGAGGCCAGCCTGCGGGAAGGTTTCGGCCAGATAGGCGCAGATGGCGGCACCTTCGGTGACGACGGTATCGCCATGCTTGATGGCCGGCACCTTGCCCATGGGGTTGACCGCAAGATACTCCGGCGATTTCATCGTCGTGCCGTAATCGAGATATTCGGTGCGGTAGGGCTGGCCGGTCTCCTCAAGCATCCAGCGGGCGATGTGTCCGCGCGACATCGGGTTGGTATAGAATACGAGTTCTTCTGCCATCTGCCTCTCCCCTTTGTTGCGCGCATTTTTGCCATTGGTTCGCCCCGGCGGCAAGATTCCAGGCAAAAGAAAACCCGGCACCAAGGCCGGGTTTTCCATATCCAGATGGCGGCAGGGCTTAAGCAGCCATGGCCTTCTTGAGGTTTTCGTCGATCTTGTCGAGGAAGGCGGTGGTCGAGAGCCACGGCTGGTCGGGGCCGATCAGCAGCGCCAGGTCCTTGGTCATGTAGCCGGCTTCGACGGTATCGACGCAGACCTTTTCGAGCGTGGACGCGAACTTGGCGAGTTCGGCATTGTCGTCGAGCTTGGCGCGGTGAGCGAGACCACGGGTCCAGGCGAAGATCGAAGCGATCGAGTTCGTCGAGGTTTCCTGACCCTTCTGGTGCTGACGGTAGTGGCGGGTCACCGTGCCGTGTGCGGCTTCGGCTTCGACCGTCTTGCCGTCCGGCGTCAGGAGAACCGAGGTCATCAGGCCGAGCGAGCCGAAGCCCTGGGCAACGGTATCGGACTGGACGTCGCCGTCATAGTTCTTGCAGGCCCAGACGTAGCCGCCGGACCATTTGAGGGCCGAGGCGACCATGTCGTCGATCAGGCGGTGCTCGTAGGTGATGCCGGCTTCGTCGAACTGAGCCTTGAACTCGTTCTGGTAGACTTCTTCGAAGATGTCCTTGAAGCGGCCGTCATAGGCCTTGAGGATGGTGTTCTTTGTGGAGAGGTAGACCGGCCATTTGCGCATCAGGCCGTACATCATCGAGGCGCGGGCGAATTCGCGGATCGACTCGTCGAGATTGTACATGGCCATGGCAACGCCGGCGCCCGGAGCGTTGAAGACTTCCTTTTCGATGACTTCGCCATCTTCGCCGACGAACTTGATGGTCAACTTGCCCTTGCCGGGGAATTTGAAGTCGGTCGCGCGATACTGGTCTCCGAAGGCATGGCGGCCGACGACGATCGGCTTGGTCCAGCCGGGAACGAGGCGCGGAACGTTCTTGCAGATGATCGGCTCGCGGAAGATGACGCCGCCGAGGATGTTGCGGATGGTGCCGTTCGGGCTCTTCCACATCTGCTTCAGGTTGAATTCCTTGACGCGATCTTCATCCGGCGTGATCGTCGCGCACTTGATGCCGACACCATGCTTCTTGATGGCGTTGGCGGCGTCGATCGTGACCTGGTCGTTGGTCGCGTCGCGGTTTTCGACTGAGAGGTCGTAGTAGTCGATATCGATGTCGAGGTAGGGGTAGATCAGTTTATCTTTGATAAACTGCCAGATGATGCGAGTCATTTCATCGCCATCGAGATCGGCAACGGGATTTGCGACCTTGATCTTCTTCATACTTCTGCCTCGTTTAAGCTAGTGGGACCGGATGGTCCTGTGGGTAATGTGAAGTCCCGAGGGCTATAGCACCGCAAGCGCGGAACGCAAAGCCGATAGAGCCTTCCGCGTCGCGTTTTTGATCATTCGTGACATCCCGCGCATTTTGCGATCCGGCCATTGCCAAAGCGGTCGATGGGTCTAATGTCGCGCATGTTTTGCCTGTTGCAACGGAATCATATCATGCAGAAATTTGCCGCCTCCGCGATTGCCTTTACGCTTTTCCAGTTTTCATTTGGTGCGCATACGGCGCTTGCTGCCGATGCGACGACGCCGGTCAAGGCCATCATGGATGCGACCGTCTCGAACTGGGCAGGCGGCGACAGCGACTGGCAGGATATTTTCGGCGAGGACAAGCTCAAGGATATCTACAGCAAGGACTTTGGAGCGAAATACGAGGCGGCGGCGCAGTTTCCTGCCGCCGACGAGGATGGTATCTCGCCTTTCGACTACGATGTCATCGTCAATGCGCAGGACGCGTGTCCGCTGGAGGATGTTAAGATTGCAGCCCAGCCACCAAAAAACAATGTGACGGAAGTGCTGGCGACCTTCAAGAAATTAACCTGCATGGGCTCCGACGCCGATTATCAGAAGGTGACGACGGTTCGCTTCGAGGTCATCGAGGAGGGCGGACGGCCCGTGGTGGATGATATCGTCACCAACGACGACAACGGCAATCCGAGCTCGCTCAAGAGCGTGATGGTTGATCTCGTCAAACAGCAGCAACAACCGCCTTCCGATCAGCAGAAGTCGGCCAATCCGCAATAATCGGGAGGGCTCGTCGCGGCGCTGACACTCAAAAACCTTGCCGAGCGGCTGGTGTCTCGTTATTGCGACCGTGATTTGCGCGATTGAGTTCGCGCGCGGAGATTTAGGCATCATGGCAGGCACGAACAGCGAGCGTCAACTTTTGGCCGAAGGACCGGCCATCATTCTGGTCGAGCCGCAAATGGGCGAGAATATCGGCATGGTGGCACGCGCCATGGCGAATTTTGGCCTTGCCGAGTTGCGTCTCGTCAACCCTCGAGATGGCTGGCCGAACGAGAGGGCGCAGGCGACGGCCTCGAAGGCGGATCACATCATCGAGGCGACGAAGGTCTACGAGACCTTGGAGCAGGCGATATCAGATCTCAATTTCGTCTATGCGACGACCGCGCGAGAGCGGGATGGCTACAAGCCGGTACGCTCGCCTGTTATCGCGGCCGAAACTCTTCGTGCGAAGTTCAAGGCGGGCGAGGGCACCGGCATTCTCTTCGGGCGCGAGCGCTGGGGCCTGACGAACGAGGAAGTGGCGCTTGCCGACGAGATCGTCACCTTTCCCGTCAATCCTGCTTTCGCCTCGCTGAACATAGCCCAGGCCGTGCTGTTGATGTCCTATGAGTGGATGAAATCGGGCATGGAGGATCTGGGCGATGTGCCGTTCCAGGCGATCGAGCAGCGGCCTTCGACCAAGGAGCAGCTTTTCGGCCTGTTCGATCAGCTCGAAGAGGCGCTGGATGCGCGCAATTATTTCCATCCCGCCGGGAAAAAGCCGAAAATGGTCGACAATCTTCGGGCGGTCCTCTCGCGCCGGGCGTTCACCGAACAGGAAATCAGCGTCTTGCGCGGGGTGATCTCGTCTCTGGACCGTTTCTCGCGGAAATCCCCGCGCGGCAGCGGCTCACATCCCAGATCCTCGAAAGCACCGAAGGAAGCCCCAAGCGATGACAGCAGCGGCGAATGAGCTGAAACCGGTCCTCGTCTTCGATTCAGGGATCGGCGGTTTGACCGTGCTGCGGGAGGCGCGCGTGCTGATGCCCGAGCGCGGTTTCATCTATATCGCCGATGATGCCGGTTTTCCCTATGGCAGTTGGGAAGAAGCGGCGCTGAAGGAGCGCATCGTCGATCTCTTCGCAAAGCTGCTTGCGCAATATGATCCGGAAGTCTGCATCATCGCCTGCAATACGGCGTTCACGCTGGCCGGCGCCGCTCTTCGTGCCGCCTTTCCGCAAATGACGTTCGTGGGCACGGTACCGGCGATCAAGCCGGCCGCCGAGCGGACCCGCTCCGGCCTTGTCTCGGTGCTCGCGACACCGGGCACCGTCAAGCGCGCCTATACGCGCGACCTGATCCAGTCTTTTGCCACGCAGTGCCATGTGCGGCTCGTCGGATCGCAGGACCTGGCACGCCTGGCGGAAGCCTATATTCGCGGCGATGTCGTCAGCGATGAGGCAGTCATGACCGAGATCGAGCAGTGCTTCGTCGAGATGGACGGCCGCAAGACCGATATCGTCGTGCTCGCCTGCACGCACTATCCTTTCATGGCCAATATTTTCCGCAGGCTTGCGCCCTGGCCGGTCGACTGGCTCGATCCGGCTGAAGCCATCGCAAGGCGCGCCCGCAGTCTCGTGCCGCAGGTGGCCGATGCCGTCCATCCCGATGATTTTGATTTTGCGGTGTTTACCTCCGGTGCACCGGATTTTCCCACCCGCCGGCTGATGCAGGGTTTTGGGCTCAGGGCTTGATGATGAAAGACAAGGTTTCGTTGCGTAAACTCGATCTCGCGGATATGCCGGCGGCTGCCGCCGTTCACCGCGCTTCCTTCAACGAGCGGCTGCCGACGCTTGCCGGGCTTCATACGCCGGAAGAGGATGTCGGTTTCTGGAGCGCTGTGGTCTTCAAAGACTGCCAGGTCTGGGGCGCGGAAGAGGGCGGTCGCCTGGTCGGCGTCATTGCCTTCCTCGAGGATTGGATCGACCAGCTCTACGTCCTGCCCGAGGCGCAGGGGCGCGGCCTCGGCAGCCGCCTGCTCGATGTCGCCAAGTCGACCTACCCGGCGTTGTCGCTCTGGACATTCCAGAGAAACGAGCCGGCGCGCCGCTTTTACGAAAAGCACGGCTTCTTCGTGGTTGACGAGTCTGACGGAGCAGGCAATGAGGAGAAGGAGCCGGATGTGCTTTACAAATGGGAAGCGCGCTTGCACCGGCTGTAATGCAGGATTTGACTGAGCGGCGGGATATTGGGGGGTATGTCATTGATGTCTTTTGAGAATGCCGAGGTCAGCCATGCGTCTGCGTGAGTGCCACAATTTCCATGATTTTCGTCTTCTTGCGAAAAAGCGTCTTCCCGGCCCGATCTTCAACTATATCGACGGCGCAGCTGACGACGAGGTGACGCTCCGGCGAAACACAACCAGCTTTGAAAGCTGCGATCTCGTGCCCAACGTCCTGCGTGGGGTCAGCGAGATCGACATGTCTGTCACCGTCATGGGACAAAAGCTTGCGACGCCCTTCTATTGCTCGCCGACGGCGTTGCAGCGTCTCTTCCATCATCATGGCGAGAACGCGGTGGCTGCTGCGGCCTCCTCGCTCGGCACGATGTTCGGTGTTTCTTCGCTCGGTACTGTCAGCCTTGAGGAAATTCGCAAGAAGCATTCCGGGCCGCAGGTCTACCAGTTCTATTTCCACAAAGACCGTGGCTTGAACCGTGCGATGATGGAGCGGGCAAAGGAAGCCGGTGTCAATGTGATGATGCTGACGGTGGACAGCATTACCGGCGGCAATCGTGAGCGCGATCTTCGCACTGGTTTTTCCATTCCGTTCAAGCTCAATCTCGCCGGCATTACCCAGTTCGCCATCAAGCCCGCTTGGGCACTGAACTATCTCACCCATGAGAAATTCCGCCTGCCGCAGCTCGACGAGCATGTGGACATGAGCGGCGGTGCGATGTCGATCGGCAAGTATTTCACTGAGATGCTTGATCCGTCGATGAACTGGAATGACGTCGCAGAGATGGTGAAGCACTGGAACGGACAGTTCTGCCTGAAGGGCATCATGTCGGTCGAGGACGCCAAGCGCGCCGTCGATATTGGATGCACCGGCATCGTGCTCTCGAACCATGGAGGCCGGCAGCTGGACGGCTCGCGATCGGCATTCGACCAGCTGGCGGAGATCGTCGACGCCGTCGGCCATCGCATCGATGTGATGATGGACGGCGGCATCCAGCGCGGCACGCATGTGCTGAAGGCTCTGTCGCTCGGCGCCAAGGCCGTTGGCCTCGGGCGCTTCTATCTCTATCCGCTGGCGGCTGCCGGTCAGGCTGGTGTGGAGCGGGCGCTCAGGCATCTGCGCACGGAAGTCGAGCGCGACATGAAGCTGATGGGCTGCACGTCGGTCAATGAGCTGTCGCGCGCCAATCTGCGCTTCAGATAGGTCTCATAATCGCCTGTGGGTTTTTTCAATACACGGGAGCGAAGCTTGGAAATCTTTGCTAGACGAGGGCGCGTCCTTTCAGAAAGATGGGACGCATCCACATTTGATTCTTGCTCGTAGGGGAAGTGCATTGCAGGTCGGCATCGACATGGGAACGGCGTCCGGCGGGACCAGCGCCCAGCTCGATATCGAGGAGCTGCTGGCAACGCGTCTCTTGGTGCAGGGTAATTCCGGTTCCGGAAAATCGCACCTCCTACGGCGGCTGCTCGAACAGTCGGCGCAATGGGTGCAGCAGGTTATCATCGATCCCGAAGGCGATTTCGTTACGCTGGCCGACAAGTTCGGTCATGTGGTCGTTGATGGCGAGCGCACGGAAGCCGAGCTTGCCGGCATCGCCAACCGCATCCGCCAGCATCGCGTTTCCTGCGTGCTGACGCTCGAAGGGCTTGATATCGAGCAGCAGATGCGCGCTGCCGCCGCCTTCCTGAACGGCATGTTCGATGCCGACCGCGAATTCTGGTATCCGGTGCTTGTCGTGGTCGACGAGGCACAGATGTTTGCGCCCTCGGTCGGCGGCGACGTTTCGGAAGATGCGCGCAAGATGTCGCTCGGCGCCATGACCAATCTGATGTGCCGCGGTCGAAAGCGCGGCCTTGCCGGCGTCATCGCGACGCAGCGCCTCGCAAAGCTTGCCAAGAACGTTGCGGCGGAAGCTTCCAATTTCCTGATGGGCCGCACCTTCCTCGATATCGACATGGCGCGTGCTGCCGACCTTCTCGGCATGGACCGCCGGCAGGCGGAAATGTTCCGCGACCTGAAGCGCGGCAATTTCGTAGCCCTCGGGCCGGCACTTTCGCGTCGCCCATTGCCGATCGCCATCGGCGCAGTGGAGACCTCGGCGCGCTCCTCCAGCCCCAAGCTGATGCCGCTGCCGGATGCGCCGCAGGATGTGGAGGATCTGATCTTCACGCCGGATCCGGAAGAGTTCACACGCCCCGTTGTCCGCCGCACGACGCCGGCTCCGCGTCCGACGACCGATATTCTAGCAGAGCTTTCCCGCTCCGTGCCGGCTGCAGGCCCGGCACCTTCCGAGCCGAAAGTCAGCCAACCGGAAATATCGAGCGAGGACCGCGAGGCGAAGGTGAGCGCCGTACTGTCAGAAATCCTCGACGATCCAGCCTCGGGATTCCGTACTGATTCGGTGCTTTATCAGGAGTTTCTCGTTCGTTTGCGCATGCGCCGGGTTCCCGGTGCGCCCATGAGCCTCTCGGAATTCCGTCGCCGTGTGGCGATTGCGCGCTCCGGCGCCGACGAAGAGGTTATGGCAACGGATCAATGGGCAACGGCGCTTTCGCTGTCTACCAGCGTCACCGATGACCTGCAGGGCGTCTTTTTGATGTTGGCCAAAGCCGCCATCAGCGGTGAACCGTGCCCGTCCGACGCTCGCATCGCCCGTGCCTACGGCACACATTCGGCCAGACGCGCGCGGCGACTGCTGAGCTATTTCGAAGAGCAGGGCAGCGTCGTCGTCCATACGGATTTCTCCGGCAAGCGGATCGTCGCTTTCCCGGATATGGGCTCACAGACCGCGCCCGGCGATGCCAATGCGCCCGATCTGGATGGTGGCGAGCAGGCGGCGGCCGAATAGCTGCCGTATTCTCGCTGAAGAGCGTCTGGCGCTGTTGACAATTCCATGACAACCCCTTACAGACCGCGCCAACGCCGGGCAGAAATGTCCGGTGTTTCATTTGACATGTCCCGTGGCTTCGTCCGTTCGCTAACGTGAGAAGCCTGTCAGAGCTCGAAACGGAGTTCAGAGGAGGGCGTGTTTCCTTCGCGGTTCGGCAACGGGCCGCCATAACACTTGAAAGGAAATGCGATGAGCAAGCGCGAATCGTCCAAGTACAAAATTGACCGCCGTATGGGCGAGAACATCTGGGGCCGTCCGAAGTCCCCGGTTAACCGTCGCGAATACGGCCCGGGCCAGCACGGCCAGCGCCGCAAGGGCAAGCTTTCCGACTTCGGCGTGCAGCTGCGCGCCAAGCAGAAGCTGAAGGGCTACTACGGCGACCTGCGCGAGAAGCAGTTCCGCGCGATCTTCGCTGAAGCTGACCGTCGCAAGGGCGACACCTCGGAAAACCTGATCGGCCTGCTCGAGTCGCGCCTCGACGCGATCGTCTACCGCGCCAAGTTCGTTCCGACCGTTTTCGCAGCCCGTCAGTTCGTCAACCACGGCCACGTCACGGTTAACGGCGTTCGCGTCAACATCGGTTCGTACCGCTGCAAGGCTGGCGACGTTATCGAAGTTCGTGAAAAGTCCAAGCAGCTCGTAACCGTTCTGGAATCGGTTGCTCTCGCTGAGCGCGACGTTCCGGACTACATCGAAGTCGATCACAACAAGATGGTTGCGACCTTCGCTCGCGTTCCGGCTCTCGGCGACGTACCGTACGCCGTCGTCATGGAACCGCATCTGGTCGTCGAATTCTATTCGCGTTAATAAGCGGATAACTTTCTTGATGAATGAAAAGCCGCTCGGTTCGAGCGGCTTTTTTGTCTTTGGAGCGCCTCATGACGGATTTGCAGGCTATTCTCGACGGCATTCATAACGAGCTTTCGCCGCGCATCGGCGAGGGCAAGGTTGCCGATTACATTCCGGAGCTGGCAAAGGTCGATCCGAAGCAGTTCGGAATGGCAATCGCAACTGTCGACGGCAAAGTCTACAGCATCGGTGATGCCGGCGTTCCTTTCTCCATCCAGAGTATCTCCAAGGTCTTCATGCTGACCTTGGCGCTCGGCAAGGTCGGCGAGAGCTTGTGGAATCGTGTAGGGCGCGAACCATCCGGCACGGCTTTCAACTCCATCGTCCAGCTGGAGCGGGAAGAGGGTATTCCCCGCAATCCCTTCGTCAATGCAGGTGCCATCGCCGTCAGCGATGTCGTACTCGCTGGACACGAGCCGCGCGAGGCGATCGGCGAGCTGCTGCGCTTCGTCCGTTATGTGGCCGACGACGACACGATCAGCATCGATGACAAGGTGGCGCGTTCGGAGACGCAGACGGGCTTCCGCAATTTCGCGCTCGCCAATTTCATGCGCGCGTATGGCAATATCCACCATCCGGTCGAGCATGTGCTCGGTGTCTATTTCCATCAATGTGCGCTTTCCATGAGCTGCCGGCAGCTTGCCAAGGCGGGGCTCTATCTCGCTGCGCGCGGCAGCAATCCGATCACCGGGCACTCCGTCGTCTCGCCGAAGCGGGCGCGGCGCATCAACGCGCTGATGCTGACCTGCGGGCATTATGATGGCTCAGGGGATTTCGCCTATCACGTCGGCCTGCCGGGCAAGAGCGGCGTCGGCGGCGGCATCCTGGCCGTAGCGCCGGGCATTGGCTCGATCGCCGTCTGGTCGCCGGGGCTGAACAAGGTTGGCAATTCCCAGCTGGGTGCCGTGGCATTGGAAATGCTGGCAGCGCACACCGGCTGGTCGGTGTTCGGTGATTGATACCCATGTCTTCTCGTCCCGCTTTCTGTTATCAGCGTGGCGAGATCCAAGGAATGACGGAATGAATATCGCGACCACGGTGAAAGACGACATCGATATCGAGGCTGAAGATGGCGGCTCTGCCGCGCATCCGATGTTTTCCGATGCGCCGCGCTCCGTTTCCTTCAACAAGCTTCGTAAACGCCTGTTGCGGCAGGTGCGCCAGGCTATGGAAGACTTCCAGATGCTAAAGGGCCAGAAGCGCTGGCTGGTTGGCCTTTCCGGAGGCAAGGATTCCTACGGTCTGCTGGCGCTCTTGCTTGACCTGAAATGGCGTGGCCTGCTGCCGGTGGAAATCCTCGCCTGCAATCTCGATCAGGGCCAGCCGAATTTCCCGAAGCATATTCTGCCCGAATACCTCACGAAGATCGGCGTTACGCATCGCATCGAGTATCGCGACACTTATTCGATCGTGAAGGAGAAGGTGCCGGAGGGAGCGACCTATTGCTCGCTCTGTTCGCGCCTGCGCCGCGGTAATCTTTATCGCATCGCCCGCGAGGAGGGCTGCGATGCGCTGGTGCTGGGCCATCATCGCGAGGATATTCTCGAGACCTTCTTTATGAACTTCTTCCATGGCGGACGGCTGGCCTCGATGCCGGCGAAGCTGCTCAATGACGAAGGCGATTTGATGCTTCTGCGTCCGCTAGCCTATGCCGCCGAGGACGATCTTGCCAAATTTGCTGTCGCCATGCAGTTTCCGATCATTCCCTGCGATCTTTGCGGCTCGCAGGATGGGCTGCAACGCAATGCCATGAAGGACATGCTCGCCGATATCGAACGCCGCATGCCTGGCCGCAAGGATACGATGCTGCGTGCACTGGCGCATGTGAACCCGTCACACCTGCTCGACCCTAAACTGTTCGATTTCGCTGGGTTGATGACACAGGGGTCTTCCAGCGATCCAACGTAAATTCAGCGCTTTTGCCACACCGATGTCATCGAATCGGGCATAAGAGGAAGCCCTTTCAAAACAGAGGCTTCCTATGAATTTCTCCGATGCTGATTTCGACTATGTGATGACGATCGTTGCCGAAGCGGCGTCAAAGGAAATCATGCTGCGCTTCCGCAATCTGGATGCCGGCGATGTATCGGAAAAGACCTCGGCTATCGACCTCGTGACGGATGCTGATCTTCTGGCTGAGCGGCACATCACCGCGGCGTTGAAGACACGGTTTCCAAAGGCCGTCATCGTGGGCGAAGAAGCCTATGAGGCCGACAAGTCCGTCGTGCCGGCGCTGGCGCATGCGGAATTGGCTTTCACCATCGACCCGGTGGACGGCACATTCAATTTCGCGGCCGGACTGCCTGTCTTCGGGACGATTGTCGCCGTCATCGCCAATGGCGAGACGATCGCGAGCATCATCCACGATCCCGTGCTTGGCGACACCCTGACCGCCATGAAAGGCGGCGGCACTTTCCTGCGCCGGCAAACCGGGCAGGCGAGGCGGCTTGCCGTCGCCGCGCCGGCGCCTTTGAACGCGATGACGGGCGCCATTTCCTGGGGGCATATGGATGAGCCCGAGCGGTCACGCATCTGCGGCAATCTATCGAAGACCCGTATGGCTTTCTCGCTCAATTGCTCGGCTTACGAATATTGGATGGTGGCGTCGGGCAAATGGCATTTCATCGGCCATTCCAAATTGATGCCGTGGGATCATCTGGCCGGCGTGCTGGCGCATCAGGAAGCGGGCGGCTATACCGCCAAATTCGATGGTACGCCCTACAAGCCCGGCGAAACGACCGGCGGCATCATTTCTGCGCCTGACGAGGAAAGCTGGCGGATGATCCGCCGTGAGATCATCGGCGCCTGACGCGAAAGGAAAAAGCATGACATCGCTCGTTGACGTTACCACGCTTGCTCATGTGCTGCGCCGCGCGGCGCAGACGGAGATCCTGCCGCGTTTTCGCAGGCTCGGCAGCGACGATATCCGCGCCAAGAGCGAGGCGACGGATCTGGTGACGGAAGCCGACGAGCGGGCCGAGCGCATGATCAAGGCAGAGGTTTCGCGCCTCTGGCCCGAAGCGCTGTTCATCGGCGAGGAATCGGTTGCGGCCGACCCGTCGCTACTGAAGAAGCTGCAGGATGCCGATCTCGCCATCATCGTCGATCCCGTCGACGGCACGTTCAACTTTGCTGCGGGCATTCCAGCCTTCGGCGTTATGGCTTCGGTGGTCTCGAAGGGAGAAACCGTTGCCGGCATCATTTTCGACCCGATGGGCGACGACTGGGTGCTGGCGGAACGGGGCAGCGGCGCATGGCTGCGGCGGCCGGACGGCGAGACGCTACGTCTCAACGTTGCTCCGTCCGTCCCGCTGGAAGAGCTGGTCGGCATGGCGGCCACCGGTTTTCTGCCCAAGGAAAAGCGCGCGGAGATCATGGGTAATCTCGCCAAGGTGCGCTACACGACCTGCTATCGCTGCGCGGCGCATGAGTACCGCACGCTCGCGGGCGGCTATGTACACTATCTCATGTACAACAAGCTGATGCCCTGGGATCATCTGGCGGGATCGCTGATCTCTGCCGAATCCGGCGCCTATGTTCGCCGTTTCGACGGTTCGCCCTATTTGCCGCATCACCTCGACGGCGGGCTGCTGGTTGCGGCGGACAAGGATACCTGGGAGCTGTTGCGGTGCGAAGTCTTCACTCTTTGAGGTGAACCAGGCCACGATAGCCGGCGAGGCCTCTTGGAAAGTAACGGTTGGAGGGCTATCTTTGCTCCAACAGGCAAGAGCCTTGGTCGGCGCTTGCCGCGGGGATGAGACAGATGTCCGAGACGAGCCGCAAGCTGACCACCATTTTCTGCGCCGATGTGCAGGATTATACGCGCCTCATGGGAAAGGACGAGGAGGGGACGCTTTCAACCCTTCGTCGTTACCGCGATGCGATGAAAAGGCTGATCGAAGCCCATGGCGGTCGGGTCATCAACACCTGGGGCGATGGCGTCTTCGCCGAGTTTCCAAGCGTCGTCGAGGCCGTGCGCGCGGCGATCGACACGCAGAACGAGCTTGCCGGCTACAATGCCGTAATCAATCCCGACAAGCAGATGCTCTTTCGCATCGGCCTCAATCTCGGTGATGTGATCGCCGATGGCGACGATCTCTATGGAGACGGCGTCAATATTGCAGCTCGGCTGCAGTCGCGCGCCGCTCCAGGTGGCATCGTCATTTCCAACACCGTCTATGATCAGGTCCGCAACAAGGTGGCGGTCGGTTTCGATTTTCTCGGGCAGCTCGAGGTCAAAAACATCGAAGGCGGCGTGCCGAGCTATGCGGTGCGGATCGGCGGCGTGCAGGTTGTCGACACTACAGCGGATTATCACTCGGCTCCGAAGCCGGCTCCTGCGCGGGCGCCCGAGCCTGTAGCGCAGGAACCCGCGTTGCAAGACTGGCGCCGGAGCTACGCCGCGCCGCTTGTCGTCTGCATCGGGCTTGCCATACTCAACGGCCTGACTTGGCACGGTGAGTTCTGGGCAAAATGGCCCATACTCGCCATTCTATGGGTTGCGACGTTTCGCTACGTTCGCAGCAACAAGCAGATCGATATGGCGATTGCCGGCCTTGTCATTACCGGCATCGGCCTAGTGACGATCAATCTTTTCGCCTGGCAGGGCACACCGTGGGCGATCTGGCCATTGTTCGGGCTCGCGATCGCCGCGGCACTGCGCTGGGTCCGCCGGCCGCGCAGCGGCATGTGAGGACGGCAGGCAACGTCGTTCAGACGTGCCCAATTCCGGGCTCCAGCGCCGGGTATCGCCAGGATGGGTGAAGAGCTTGCCCTTTTCAGCCCATAGCGTCGCAACGATCGACAGCGCGCCAAATACCGTGAAGCCAGCAAGCAGCGGCTGTGCCGTGCCATCGAACATCTGGCCGACGACGCCGCCAAGCAGGACGCCGACTGTCGTGGAGACCGAGCTGGTGATGGCGGCTGCCGTTCCCGCCAGGTGTCCCATCGGCTCCAGGCTGATGGCCATGCAGTTGGTGGTGATGACGGCGAACATCATCAGCATGACCGAGATCAGTACATAAATGAAGGTGAAGCTCGGCTGGCCGAACATGCCGACGATGTAGCCGATGGCGCCTAAAACGGTGAAAACGATCATGGCGGCATGGGAAATACGGCGCATGCCGAAGCTGCGGACGAAATAGCCATTGGCAAATTGTGCGACGGCGGTGCCGGCTGCCGTTGCCGCGAAGGCGATCGGGAACGTGTCCCCAAGGCCGTAGACTTCGCCGAAGACCTGCTGCACGGAGACGATGTAGGCGCAGATAATGCCGGTATATAGCGTCAGCCCGATCATGTAGCCGCAGGTGATGCGGTTGGTCAGCACCGTCTTGAAGCCCGAAAGAACCGACGAAACAGAAAGCGGCAGGCGCTCTTCAGCGGGCAGCGTCTCCTTCATACGGAAGAAAGCGACCAGGAAGAGGCCGGCGCTGACGATGCCGAGCAGGATGAAGATCCATTGCCAGTTCGAATAGGCAACGATCATCTGACCGACGAAGGGCGCGACCATCGGCATGATCATGAATACGATCATGACATAGGACATGACGCGGGCCATTTCGCGACCGCCGAAGCAATCGCGGACGATGGCGAGCGTCGTGATGCGCACGGCCGCAGCGCCGACGCCCTGGGCAAAGCGCATGGCAAGCAAGGCAAACAGGCTGCCGCTCCAGGCGGCGGCAAACAGGGTCACCGTATAGAAGGCAAGACCGCCAAGCAGGATGTATCGTCGGCCATAGGTGTCCGACAGGCTGCCGAAGAAAAGCTGACAGACGCCGAATCCGAGGAAATAGACGCCTATGACGAGCTGGATGTCGTTCGGATTGGCGACATTAAGCGACTGGCCGATATTCGGCAGCGCCGGCAGCATGCTGTCGATGCCCATGGAAATGCTGGCAGTCATCAAGGCGATCGTGAGGATGAATTCCACGATGCCAAGACCGATGCGGCTGGAGCCGGACTGCATCGGCGGCTGAGCCGGCGACTGTGATTGAGGCGGGGTTGTCATTCGAATATGCCTGTCAATGTAAAGCGAGAGACTGATCGGCCGGAGGCGGCGCATTGTGCGGGCGGAAGAGGCGCCCCCTTTCGGCGATCACCACGAACACCAGACCGATCAGCGAAACGGTGAAGTAACCGATGACCATCGGCGTTGCCGTACCGTTGAAATACTGGCCGATACCGGCGCCAATCGAGGCGCCGCCGACCGTGCTCATGAAGCCGAGCACCGAGGAGGCGGTGCCGGCGACATGGCCGAGCGGCTCCATGGCAAGAGAATTGAAATTCGAGCCGATCCAGCCGAACTGGAACATTGCCAGCGCGAAAAACAGCATGAACAGTGGGAAGGGCATCGGTGCCGGGCCATAGAGCTGCACCAGCATCCAAATGAAGGTGATGAAGGAGAAGCCGAGCAATGCCGCATGGGAAAGCCGCCGCATGCCGAAGCGGCCGACGAGCTGTGAGTTTATGAAGGAGGACAGCGCCATGAAAAGCGCAACGCCGCCAAAGGCAACCGGCGTGTACACGCCCAACCCGTAAATGCCGCTATAGATCTGCTGCGCCGAATTGATGAAGCCGAACAGCGCTCCGAACAGGAACGTGCTGGCCAAGGTGTAACAGAGCGCTACACGGTTTGTCAGAACCATCCTGAAGCCGGAGGCTACCGATCTGATAGTCAGCGGACGGACATTTTCCGGCTTCAATGTCTCCGGAAGCCGGAAATACATCCAGAGACCGACGAGCGTCGCCATGGTGCCGATGAAGACGAAGATCATGTGCCAGGTGCTGATGAGCATGATGATCTGACCGCTTCCCGGCGCGATGACTGGCACGATCATGAACACCATCATGATGAGCGACATCACTTCGGCCATCAGGCGGCCGCCGAAGACATCACGGACGATGGAAATGGTAATGACGCGCGTCGCCGCCGATCCTAGACCTTGAATGAAGCGGAGCGCGAGGAGGCCGGCAAAAGACGGGATAAGGGCAATGCCGAACGCGGAGATGACGTAAACGGTCAGGCCGATCAGCAGGGGTAGGCGGCGGCCGAAGCGATCCGACAAGGGGCCGTAGATGAGCTGCGCCGAGCCGAAGCCGATCAGATAGGCCGTCACCACATATTGCCGATGATTCTCGTTCATCACGCCGAGGCTGGAACCGATCTGCTGCAATGCGGGGAGCATGATGTCGATGGCAAGCGAATTGATCGCCATCAGAAAGGCCGCGAGTACGATGAACTCGCGTTTGCCCATGGGCAGCTGCCCCTGGGACATGGCCTGGGATGAAGTCGTCACGGTTTTATTCCCATAAACATGTCAAGGCGCCGCCCGGCGGCAGCGCCCAATTGATCAAATTTAACTATGGAAACCGGACGAGTAGCCCGGTGCCCGGTCAGGCGGCGCCGCGAACGCTGATGCCGTGTTCCTGAAGGTGTTGCTGCAACTCGCCCGCCTGGAACATCTCGCGCACGATATCGCAGCCGCCGATGAATTCGCCCTTCACGTAAAGCTGCGGAATGGTCGGCCAGTTGGAATAGTCCTTGATGCCCTGGCGAATCTCTGCATCGGCAAGGACATTGACGCCCTTATAGTCGACGCCGATATAGTCGAGAATCTGGACCACCTGGCCGGAGAAGCCACACTGCGGAAACTGGGGCGTGCCTTTCATGAAAAGAACGACGTCATTGTTCTTAACTTCATTATCGATGAATTCGTGAATGCCGCTCATTGTCCAGTTCCTTTCACATGCGGGGTCAAGGCCCGCAGCGTTACATCTGTCCCTTAAATAGCAAGCAGCCGACAAGATTTCCAGCCGCAAAACATACGCATCGTTTTTTTCATCGCATGAATGGACTCGCGGTTTTACCGCCTGAGACCACAGTGAATATGACCTATTGAGCTGATTTTCTGAATAGTGCGTTTTGAAAACGACACTTCAACTCCGTGCCTGAACAACACACATGAATGTGAAGCAAGGGACGGTTAATAGTAGTCTGCTATCTAATTTACAAACGATCGGTATGTTTGTAAAAGTGTTTCGATTGATGCGATTTGGCGCGTATCGGTCCCTTGTGAGCATTGCAGTCGCATTTTGAGGGAGCGGACACCATGAGCCACCACCATTATTCAGACGGGCAGGTTGGTGAAGAGCGCGAATTTTATAGCTCTGAAGACACCAGCGAAGGCGAGCGGGAATATTTCGAGCACGTGCGCACGCCAAGAGCATCGATCCTGAATAGCGCCGTGACCGTCAGTGCCATCGTCCTTATATTGAGCATCGCTTTCGGCTATCGTGCCGCGACCGCGCCGACACAGCAGCGGGTGGCGTCTCCTATCGCCGAAAAAATCATGATTGCTCCACCGGTAGACTCATGTGCCGAGGCTTCTCCATATCCTCGCCATGAATGCTGAGACAATGCTGTTGCCGCAGCAATACGCGATGGCGGCAGGATTTTTGTGAGCAGATTCCTGTCCGCTTAAAGCCTTATTCGTCAACACTTATTCCACTGTTGCTATTTTCAACAGATCATGCTGCTCCGCCATGAAAAAGCCGACAGTCCATGATCATGGCCATCTGCAGTTTTTATCAGTACTATCGGCGCGCCTCGGGGACAGACTACAATATGAATCCTATCAAGAAGAGGGTGGTTCTCCACTTCCCTGGCTTCGAGCCGCTGGACGCTGCCGCACACCGGGCTCGTTACGAGCGTTCTGCGCGACAGAGCGCTGCCGCCTGGGATTTCACCGCGTCGGTGGACGAAATGAAGAATTTCGGCCGTGCGCCGTATTTCGATGTCACGGCGACGGCTGCAGGCTGGCATACGCAAAGCCGCATTCATATCGTCGATCATAACGATCTGGTTGCCACGCTGAATGGGAGGCCATTCTTCACACGGTTGATGCAGGGCTACCTCGCTGCTGCAAAAGTTGCCGCTTCGGGCGGCATGACCGGCTATTTCCGTCATGCATGGCGCTTCGGCCTGTTCTTTATCTTTCCCTTTCTGCTGATGCTTGCGGGGCTGATTCTCAGCCTGTCGATCGCGTTTGCACCGATCCTTTTCGGGCTGCCGGCCTGGAGCCATATCGGCAGCATCGCGCTCGCAATCGCCTTTTTCGTCTATGTTTTCCTGCCGCAAGCCGAAAAGCTGCATACTCTGCATCTCTTTTCCGATTGGGAGATGGCGGTTGCGATAGCGGGTTTGAACGGAATAGGCGCAGAACAGTGGCTGGAAGCCGGCGCCGTCAGCGTCCGGCAAGCCTTGGATGAGCCCGACGTCGAAGAGTTCGTCATCTCCTCGCATAGCATGGGCTCGTCCGTGGCAGCTCACGTGGTCGGCTTGTTGCTGGAGCGCGAGCCGGACCTGCTGCAAAGCAAGCGCGTGGTGTTTACGACCCTTGGCAGTGCCATCCTGCAATGTGCTCTCATGCGGCCGGCAAAGGTGTTGCGCTCACGCGTCGGATTGATCGCGCGCTGCAAGGACATCTTCTGGCTCGACGTTCACTGCCTGACCGACGCAATCCATTTTTATAAGGCGAAAGTCGCGGCTGTTTGCGGCCATGAGGATGTCCGGCAGGCTTCGATCCTCTTCGTGCGCTTCAAGCAGATGCTGTCGGAAAAGCATTACAAGAAGATCAAGCGGGATTTCCTGCGAGTTCACCGGCAATATGTGCTCGGTCCCGATCTCAGGGCCTTCTTCGATTTCACGCTGATGACGGCCGGTCCGTTGCCGGCTGCGGATTTCGCTGAATTCTCAGTGAAGAGATTGCCGGAGCTGAGCTTCAACTCCGGCGAAGCGGCGCAGGCGCTCTCAGTCGGGCGCTGACGTCTGCAGCGCGAGGGCGTGCAGAACACCGCCCATATTGCCCTTCAGGGCATCATAGACCATCTGGTGCTGCTGCACGCGGCTCTTGCCGCGGAAGGCTTCCGCGACAACTTCGGCTGCATAGTGATCGCCATCCCCGGCCAGGTCGCGAATTGTCACCTTGGCGCCGGGAATGCCCGCCTTGATCATATCTTCGATATCGCCGGGGTTCATTGGCATGAGTGGTACCTCGATTATTCAGCGGCGGCGAGAGCGCTGCCATCCATGAAGGCAGGAAACCACGATTCATGCGCCTCACGCAACTGTTCAACCGGAAGCGTTAACAACCCATCGATAACGAGTGCATCGCCCCCGACCGTTCCCAGACGGCGGAAGGGCACGCCGGCGCTTTCAGCATTGATGCAGACGAAATCGGCGACATCGGCCGGTACGGCGACAACATAACGGGCCTGATCCTCGCCGAAGAGGGCGGCATGTGGCAGGGTCTTGTGTTCGGAGAGATCAATGTTCAGGCCCTTGCCGGATGCCATCGCCATTTCTGCGAGTGCCAACGCCAGTCCGCCGGACGATATGTCGTGGCAGGCCGAGACCTGGCCGTTGCGGATGGCGGAGCGGACGAAATCGCCGTTGCGGCGCTCGGCAAAGAGATCGACTTCCGGAGCCGGGCCGTCGGTTGAGCCGAGGATGTCGCGGAGATAGATCGAGGAGCCGAGATGGCTGCCGTCGACACCGATCATCAAAACGTGGTCACCTTCCGAAGCGGAGCCGATGCGGGCCATGGCCTTCCAATCCGGCAGTAGGCCGACGCCCGCGATGGTCGGGGTCGGCAGGATCGCGATGCCATTGGTCTCGTTGTAGAGCGAGACATTGCCGGAGACGATAGGGAAATCCAGCGCGCGGCAGGCTTCGCCGATGCCTTTAATGGCGCCAACGAACTGGCCCATGATCTCGGGCTTTTCCGGATTGCCGAAGTTCAGATTGTCGGTCGCGGCTAGCGGCTCGGCACCGGTTGCGGTGATGTTGCGCCAGCATTCGGCGACGGCCTGCTTGCCGCCTTCGAAGGGATCAGCCTCGACATAGCGCGGCGTGACGTCGGAGGAGAAGGCGAGAGCCTTGGTCGCATGGCCTTCGACGCGGACGACGCCGGCGTCGCCGCCTGGGAGCTGCAGCGAATTGCCCTGGATCAGCGTATCGTACTGCTCGTAGACCCAGCGGCGGCTGGACTGGTTGGCGGAGCCAACGAGCTTCAGCAAAGCCTGACCATAATCTTCCGGCGCGGCAACCAGATCAGCGGGCAGGGCGGCGCGCTTGTCGGATTCCCGCCACGGACGGTCATATTCCGGAGCCTGGTCACCGAGATCCTTGATCGGCAGGTTAGCGACTTCCTCGCCCTGATGGATGACCCGGAAACGAAGATCGTCGGTCGTCTTGCCGACGATGGCGAAATCCAGGCCCCATTTGACGAAGATCGCCTTGGCGACGGCTTCCTTTTCTGGCTGCAGCACCATGAGCATGCGTTCCTGGCTTTCCGACAGCATCATTTCATAGGCCGTCATCTGCTCTTCGCGCACCGGCACCTTGTCGAGATCGAGCTCGATGCCGAGGTCGCCCTTGGCGCCCATTTCGACGGCGGAGCAGGTAAGGCCAGCCGCACCCATGTCCTGGATGGCGATAACGGCGCCCGTCTGCATCAGTTCCAGGCAGGCTTCCAGCAGGCACTTTTCGGTGAAGGGGTCGCCGACTTGAACGGTCGGGCGCTTTTCCTCGATCGATTCGTCGAATTCGGCAGACGCCATGGTCGCGCCGCCGACGCCATCACGGCCGGTCTTGGCGCCGAGATAGACGACCGGCAGGCCAACGCCCTTGGCTTCCGAAAGGAAGATCGCATTGGACTTGGCAAGACCGGCCGCAAAGGCGTTGACCAGGATATTGCCGTTGTAGCGCGCATCGAACTCGACTTCGCCGCCAACAGTCGGAACGCCGAAGGAATTGCCATAGCCGCCAACACCGGCAACGACGCCGGAGACGAGGTGGCGGGTCTTCGGATGATCCGGTTCACCGAAGCGCAAGGCATTCATGGCAGCGACCGGGCGAGCACCCATGGTGAAGACGTCGCGCAAGATGCCGCCGACGCCTGTGGCAGCACCCTGATACGGCTCGATGTAGGACGGATGGTTGTGGCTCTCCATTTTGAAGACGACGCAATCGCCGTCATCGATGTCAACAACGCCGGCATTCTCGCCCGGCCCCTGAATGACGCGCGGCCCCTTGGTCGGCAGGGTGCGGAGCCACTTCTTGGAGGACTTGTACGAGCAATGCTCGTTCCACATGGCCGAAAAGATGCCGAGCTCGGTGAACGTGGGCTCGCGGCCGATCAGATCCAGAATGCGCTGATATTCATCCGGCTTGAGGCCGTGGGCGGCAATCAGCTCGGGGGTGATCTGGATCGTATTGGAAATGGTCATGGGCGCTCGAGTGTCCTTGCCTGTAAAGGGTTTGAAGACCGGTCAGGGATCGGGGTCTCTTTAGCGCAACTCTCCTTGTCGTGCGACAGGAAAATCACCGGCGTTCACAACACGCCGGTGTAGATGCAGCGAAAATCAAGCGTGCGGCCATGGGCGGCCGTTTCGCAAGGTTAGAATTTATAGCCGACCATGATGCCGGCGCGCGTCATGCCGCCATTAGGCCCATCGCAAAGATTGGCATGGGACGAGTGCGCGATCTGCGCCATTACGTTCCAATGATTATCGAAATTGTAGCCGAGGCCGGCATATTCGTGGAAGAGCAGGCGGCAGCCGAGCATCGGACCGTGCTCTCGCCAGTCATCCAGGTTGCCGGTGTGCACCGTGCCGCCGAAGCCGAGTTCCGTGAAGATGCCGTTGCTATTCGTGAGCGTCCAGGAAAGGCCACCATAGACCTGCGTCGCGGAGCCCGACGTACCAATGGACGTGCCTACATGGATACGAGGATGGGTCAGCTGATCCTTCCAGTCGGCGGTCGGATTGTAGCCGAACGGATTGAAGAGAACCTGGACATCCGGGAAGACGCCGCTTTCGTGCTCGTTGCCGCTCTGGACGGAGCCGCTTGCGCCAAAACGCAGTTCGTCGAAAATCTTGACTTGAGGGGCGGGTGCCGCCGCCACGGTGTCGGCGGCGATTGCGGTCGATTGACCCGCAACGAATATCGAACTGACTGTCAGAAAACTCAAAACTAAACGCTTGCTGAAAAAGCCTGCAATAGCCATGCGCTCCCCCTAGTGTAGCGGGCGAATCCTCACTTTCATTGATAGAATGGTAGCGTGCTAAGTGTCGAGGCGACGAACGCACATTTGCGCAAGATGTCTGTCGATAAATTGATAAGGCTTGCTTAAATGTGACTATCGTAACCCGATGAGCCGTTTTCCAACAACCTGCGTAATGTCATGAACCCGGCGGCAACATCTTTTCGCTGTGGTGGTGACGAAAAGGCGACGCGGACGCGATGATAGACCCTATCGATTCGGGCGGCCTTGAATTCATCCTCGTCATCGATGAGCACTCCTTCGGAGAGGGCTGCATTCTTGAAGGTACCCGAAAGCCAGGGTTCCGGCAGCTTCAGCCACAGGAATGGCAGATGCGGATGCGAATTGAACTCGAAGCCCGATAGTGCCTCACGTGCCAATTGCTCACGTGCCTTGATCTCTTCGACGGACTTGCGGCGCAGTTCCAGGGCATGACCGCCGAGTACGAGCCGGGCGCAGGTTTCGGCCAATATGAAAGGCAAGCCGCCCGTCGTCATCTTGTGCGTAACCTTGATGCGTTGGGCGAAATGCGGCGGGCAAGCGACCCAGCCGCCGCGCACGCCGGCTGTCACCGATTTAGACAAGCTGCTGACGACGAACGTCCGCTCAGGCGCAATGGCCGCCATCAGCGGGTTCTGGTCGCCGGTCATGCCGCCATAGAGGTCGTCCTCGATCAGCCATACGCTGTGGCGGCGGGCAATGGCGGCAATCGCCCGGCGTCTTGCCTCCGGCATTGTCACCAGCGTGGGATTATGAGCTGTCGGCATCAAAAAGGCGAGGCGCGGATGCTGCTGCTGGCAGAGACGTTCGAAATCCTCCGGGATCATCCCGTGCTCGTCCGAATCCACGAGGATCGAGCGCCTTCCGAGCAGGCGTGCGGCGCGGCTGATCTGCGTATAGGTGAGGTTCTCGAAGACGATCTTGTCGCCCGGCGAGGTGACGGCGGAAATGACTGCTATGGCGGCGGCGTGCGCGCCGAGCGTCGGCACGATCGTTTCGATTGCCGGCTTCCAGCCGTTTCGGGCGAGCCATATCTGCCCGGCCTCAAACCAGTTTGCCGGGAAGTTCCTTGAATAGGAAGATATCTCGGATTGATGCTCGCTGCTGATGTCGGCGAAAAGCTTGCCGATGATCGTGCCCTGGCCGATGTCGGGAGCGGCCGTCGTGTCGAAGCGGATCTTGGCGTCGGGCGTATTCAGACCGCGGGTACCGGCAAGCGCCTGCGTGATCGGATCGACAGGCTCGATCTGCTTGCCGTTCGAACGCTCGAGAACATAGGTGCCGCGGCCGACTTCGCCAGCGACGAGGCCGCGTTCATGCACAAGGGCGTAGGCCCGGCTGACCGTGCCGATGGTAACGCCGATATCATAGGCGAGATTGCGCTGCGGCGGCAGCTTGGTGCCCGGCGGCAAGACGCCATGGGTGATCGCATTTTCGATGCTGTCGGCCACACGGATGTAAACCGGGCCGGTTCCGCTTGAAATGTCAGGGAGCCAATTTGTCATAATGACAATTTCCTAGATTGTCCCCGTTGTTGAGTCAAGAGTATGAGTCAATTTGTACCATTTGGCTCGGTACATCAAAATTGTCATCATCGTCTGGAAACGAAAATGAGCACAATAGGTACAATCTGTTCGACCGAGGCTAGAGGCGCCCGTTCGGTGAACATGGAGAGTGCGGCGGCGCAGCCAAGGCCGCAGGTAGTGCGTCGGCTCTGGGCACTTTACCTGCATTGGCGGGAGAAGCGCGAAGGACGGCGGGTTCTGAGGGATCTGACGGATGACCAGTTGCTCGACATAGGCCTGACACGCCGCCAGGCGGTCAAGGAGGTCAATAAGTCGTTCTTTTGGGATTGAGAACGGTTGGCGTCAACTCATAGACGTGCAACCACAGCCGTGACGAGACGAGCGGGATCGGAAAGCCCGGGCCATCGACCACGACTTGGAGCTTGGTCGTGGTCCGTGTCGTGATCGATCGAGACAATGATCTGCCCCTTGTATGCCGCTTATCCACAAATGGGGCGCGCTCCGTAAACGGTCCTTGGCGATATTCTGCAGAGCATGACAGAACAGCAAGGTCGGTCGAGCGCGCCATGCCTGCGTACGCCTAATTGATGTGGCCACGCAGGAGGGACGATGAAGACGGCGCTTCACAACTATCGAGCACGAATGCTGCGAGTGCTGGACCACATCGACCGGCATCTTGACAGTGATCTGGACTTGGAAACGGTGAGCGATATTGCGGCCTTTTCGAAGTTCCATTTCCATCGGCAGTTTACGGCGACCTTCGGGTTGTCCGTACATCGCTATATCCAGCTTGCCCGCCTGAAACGGGCGTCGCACCGGTTGGCCTACACGGGCGACCAAAGCGTCACGGACATAGCGATGGATGCCGGCTATGACGCACCGGACGCCTTCGCCCGCGCCTTTCGGCAAAGGTTCGGGCAATCGCCTTCGTCGTTCCGGAAGTCTCCGGACTGGGAGCCGTGGCTTGCGGCCTTAGGGCCTTTCGACAACGCAAGGAGCAAGCTCATGCAGAAGACCTTTACCTTTGACGACGTAACAATCCGCGAGGTGCCGGTGACGCCGGTAGCGATCATGGAGCATCGGGGCGACCCTGCGACAATCGGCGCCACCATCCAGCAGTTCATCGCGTGGCGTAAGGCCGCGGGCCTGCATCCGAAGACAAATCCGACCTTCAATGTCTGGCGTTCCGAGCGGCGCCCCGCGTCGCCAGCGGACTATAGCATGGACCTTTGTGTCGGGACCGACCAGCCGATCGAGACGAACGGCGGGGAGATCATCGTCGGTGAGATACCCGGCGGGCGCTGCGCGGTCCTGCGTGTGGTCGGCCACACCGACAATCTAGAGCCAGCCGCGCTCTATCTTTATCGCGACTGGCTTCCGGCCAGCGGCGAGGAAGCTCGTGACTTCCCGATCTATTGCCAGCGACTTGCCTTCTTCCCGGAGGTTCCGGAGCACGAAGCGGTCGCGGAACTGTTTTTGCCGCTGAAATGACGACCTCCGACGATGACCTATCCCTCCCGATAACAGGGGGCAGTCCCTATACAACCGATCCCGGTCTTGATGGGTTCATCGCCAGGTAGGCCCGCCCGATAATAACGCAGTTTGCCGCCTAGCTAAGTCCGAGAACCGAAAGAACGAAGTCGGCACGTTCCTCGACGCTGACCTTTGGCAAAACGTGGGTCTCATAGCCGAGTATCGGGTAGGCGGCAGTCAGCCGCTCATATTCCTCGACGGCGGCCGAGAAATCGTGCCTCCGTTCCCGGTCGCCGACATAGATCTCCGGCCAGGGCGGCGTCAGGAAGACATGTTTATTGTAGCGGTGCAGTTGGCCAAGCAACGCCAAGGCGGGCTCGCCCGTCATATGTTCGAGCGCCGATGCCGCGTCGATCATTCCCCGGTCGAAGAAGATAGGACCGGGGAATGCCGCTGCTTCTTCACGATCCATCAGCGACGTGGCGATTGCCCTGCGCGCAAATGCCGGTGCATCGACCCAAGGCAGGGCAGATCCGTCGCCTTCCAGTTCCTTGACGACGATGCGCCGTCCCGGCTCTTCGACGGTATGATAACCGCGGCGCTTGAGCGCTTCCAGCAACGTCGATTTGCCGCCGCCGGAGCAGCCCGAAAGGATGATAAACCTGTCCATGACAATGTTCCCCGGGTAAAGGGCACGTCATGTGCTCGCCGCGGGATAGTGTTGACGCGGATAAGGCTTGCGGCTTAGCTGCAGGCCTTCGATCCCCTAGCCCAGCGATTGACGTCGCCCGTGATACGGCCGCCGGAGGCGCCCGACATCATCGGGCCGAAGGCCTGCAATTGCGCAGGATTGCCTTCTGCTTGCACGACGAGCGAAGGCCGGCCGGTCGGATGTTTCTTGTCGACCACGAGGATGCGAGGGCGACCGGTAAAGGAATTGAGCTCGGGAGCGAGCTGATAACTCGCGAAAGCCGGATCCGAAGACTTGAACCAGCAGGCATTGGCATTGAGCATGATGCGTTCCATCGTCGACAGGGCGCTGTGATCGGTCGCAATGATGCTCGGCGGACGCGGGCCGCAAGAGGTGACCAATAGCCCAAGCATCGCGATAGAGGCGGCGGAGTAAAGTCCTGTCAGGAGGCGAGGGTGCATCAATCTCTTTCCAATGGGGCGGTTAGGGCTGGTCTGCCGGGTCGCATTCCGGCGCCTTGCTGTTCTATCCAAAAACGCCGATTTTATGGTTCTGATAGCGGGCTGGCCTATCAGGCCGCGACCACGCCAAGCGCGGATGCGAACAGACCGCGGCCGTCATTGCCGCCATGGGCTGCCTCGATCAGATTTTCCGGATGCGGCATCATGCCGAGCACGTTGCCCTTGGCGTTCATCACGCCGGCAATATCGTTGACCGAGCCGTTGGGGTTGGTGCCTTCGGCGTAGCGGAAGACCACCTGGCCATTATCCTCGATAGCCTTCAGCGTTTCAGCATCCGCAAAATAATTGCCGTCGTGATGTGCGACTGGGCTGCGGATGACCTGGCCTTTGGCATAGGCGGACGTGAAGTCCGTTTCGGCATTGACGACTTCCAGCTTCACTTCGCGGCAGACGAATTTCAGCGAAGCGTTGCGCATCAACGCGCCCGGCAGCATGCCGGCTTCGAGCAGAATTTGGAAACCGTTGCAGACGCCCAAGACTTTGACGCCCTTGTCGGCCTTGTCCTTGATTGCCTGCATGATCGGCATGCGGGCGGCAATCGCGCCGCAGCGCAGATAATCGCCGTAGGAGAAGCCGCCGGGAATGACGATCAGGTCAACATCCGGAATCTCGGTCTCCGTCTGCCACACAGTTACGGGTGCATGGCCGGAAATCTTGGTCAGCGCCGCGATCATGTCGCGATCGCGATTGAGGCCGGGGAGTTGGACGACTGCTGATTTCATGATGCTGTTCCCGCAATAGGCAAAGGGATAATCGCTGGAAGTGCTTCGTGAGCCATACTCCATTGCCTCGGGCAAAGGAAGAATGGCTCGCGAAAGAGGACAATCAGTCGATCGAAATGCTGAAGTTCTCGATGACCGTATTGGCGAGAAGCCTCTCGCACATGGCCTTCAGATCGGCTTCGGCCTTGTTCTTGTCGGTGCCTTCAAGCTCGAGATCGAAGACCTTGCCCTGGCGGACCTGATGGACGCCGTCAAAGCCGAGTGCGCCAAGCGCGCCTTCGATTGCCTTGCCCTGCGGATCGAGAACGCCGTTCTTCAGCGTGACGGTTACACGAGCCTTGATCACGATTGTCCTTTCTGAACTTACTTGACGAGAACCGGGCCCGTGCCGCGCACGGGTTCGTTTTCATTGATGATGCCGAGGCGGCGAGCCACTTCCGAATAGGCTTCGAGCAGGCCGCCCATGTCGCGACGGAAGCGGTCCTTGTCCATCTTCTCGTGGGTTTCGATATCCCAGAGACGGCAAGAGTCCGGCGAGATTTCGTCGGCAAGGATGATGCGCATCATGTCGCCTTCGAACAGGCGGCCGCATTCGATCTTGAAATCGACGAGCTGGATGCCGACGCCGAGGAAAAGGCCGGTCATGAAGTCGTTGACGCGAATGGCAAGCGCCATGATGTCATCGAGCTCGGCCGGATTGGCCCAGCCGAAGGCGGTGATGTGCTCTTCGGAGACCATCGGATCTTCGAGCGCATCGGACTTATAGTAGAATTCGATGATCGAGCGCGGCAGGACCACGCCTTCCTCGATGCCGAGGCGCTGGCGAGCGAGCCGGCGGCGACGTTGCGCACGACGATCTCGAGCGGAATCATCTCCACTTCCTTGATCAGCTGCTCGCGCATGTTGAGGCGGCGGATGAAATGGGTGGGAATGCCGATCTTGTTCAGATGGCTGAAGATATACTCGCAGATGCGATTGTTCAGAACACCCTTGCCATCGATGACTTCGTGCTTTTTCTTGTTGAAGGCGGTGGCGTCGTCCTTGAAGAACTGGATCAGCGTGCCCGGCTCAGGCCCCTCGTAAAGGATCTTGGCCTTGCCCTCGTAAATACGGCGGCGACGGTTCATTGGTATTCTTCTCTGTCTTTGGCGCTCATGGGACAGCGCAAGTGGATCGTATGTGGGCGTCCCCATAACGGATAAGAAGCGAATTCACAATCCGCCTGCGCCTCCTTCCTCGGAATTCCGGCCTCGGCGGGGTGCCAATGCCAGATTCGGGGTCCAGTCATGACCTGTTTTACAGGTTTTTATCTGACGATGGAATGAACGTGCCGGGTACTTCACAGGCTAGTGAGGCGAGGCATGCCTCTATTCATCGTCACGCCGCGATAATACTACGGCTTCAGCTGGCTGAGAAACTTCGAAAAGACCATTGTGCCTTCCGGCCAGGGGCCGTGACCGGATTCGGTATTGATATGACCGGATTCGCCGGCATCGATCAGGAGCGAGCCCCAGCTGTTGGCAATATCGTCGGCATGCTCATAAGTGCCGAAGGGATCGTTGCGGCTGGCAATCGTGATCGACGGGAACGGCAGGGGATCGCGCGGGTAGGGACCGAACGTCATCAGATGCTTGGGCCGGATGCCAGGATTGGCGACATCCGGCGGCGCGACCAGGAAGGCGCCTGCGACCTTGTTGCGGAAATGCGGGATTGCATGGATCACCGAGGGAACGCCGAGGGAATGCGCGACCAGCACGACGGGCTTGTCCGAGGCATTCACTTCTTCCGTAATGCGGGCCACCCAATCGTCGCGCACGGGCTTCGACCATTCAGCCTGTTCCACGCGCCGCGCGGTCGAGAGCTTCTGCTCCCAGCGGGTCTGCCAGTGGTCGGGGCCGGAATTCGTATAGCCGGGGATGATGAGGATGTTTGCGTCGGAGGCTTTCATGATTTCGCCGATGTGGAAAAGGGGAGCTCAACTGTCAAGGGAAAAGGCGACAATTGCGGCAAAATTTGCTATGATTACTGCTGCCGGTAGCGAATGACGATGTCGGCGACCCGTTTTGCCGCCATCTTGCACCGCCAACCGAGCACCACGGTTGAGGAGGAGAGCATTATGACGGCCTTTCACGTCATGGCTGGAGCAGACCACACCTTTACGCGTCCCGCCATCCGTAAGATCGCTATCGCCGATCTCGTCGATGCCCTGAAAATGGGACTTGACGATTTCAGCGAAAAGCCATCGCATTATGTCTTCTTGTGCCTGATGTATCCGATTGCCGGCATTGCGCTTGCGATATGGAGCACTGACCAGAATCTACTGCCATTGCTGTTTCCGCTGATGTCCGGTTTCGCTCTGCTCGGACCCTTGGCCGCGATCGGTCTCTACGAGATCAGCCGACGGCGTGAAAAGGGGCAAGATACGTCGTGGAGCCATGCGTTCGACGTGCGCTTTTCACCGGCGCTGCCGTCGATCATCGTTGCCGGCCTCATGCTGTTCGGCCTGTTCATTGTCTGGCTCTTCGTGGCGCGGAATATCTATTTCATCTACTTCGGCGATGGTGTCCCTCCAACGCTTTCATCCTTCGTCTCGAGCGTGCTGACGACGCGAGAAGGCATGGCGATGATGCTTTGGGGTGATCTGATCGGCTTCGTCTTTGCGCTCGTGGCCCTGGCGACCACGGTCGTTACGTTCCAGCTGCTACTTGACCGTGACGTTGGTGTCGTCGCCGCGATCGATGCGAGTATCCGGGCGACGCTGACCAATCCGGTGCCGATCGCCGTCTGGGGCTTGATCGTGGCGGCGCTGCTCGTTGTCGGCACCATCCCGATCTTTGCCGGGTTGGCGGTCGTCATACCGATCCTCGGCCATGCGTCCTGGCATCTCTATCGCAAGCTGATTGTGACCGAGAGCCGGACGAAGCCGGCATAGGCCGAAGCCGTCATCATTGGAACCGCGGGGCGGTTTTCACGTTGATCCGCATTACAAGGAGATGCGGATCATGGCGCGACTTACCCATATTTTCACCCGTTTCGCAGTCGTGGTTTCGGAATGGACTGGCAAGCCGGTCATTTTCGTGCTGGCGCTGCTTTCGGTGGTTCTTTGGGGAGCCACCGGGCCAATCTTCGGTTACTCCGACACATGGCAGCTGGTCATCAACACCAGTACGACGATCGTCACCTTCCTGATGGTTTTTCTGCTCCAGAATGCACAGACGCGCGATACGCGGGCCATCCAGGCCAAGCTCAACGAACTCATCCTGACGAGCGCGGCCGAGAACCGCTTTGTCGGGATCGAGAATCTTGACGAAGAGGATTTGAAGCACCTCGACCTGCTGGTCGAAAAGGCGGCAAAGCGCGAACCTGAACAACATCAGGACAAGGCTGGCGAGAGCATCGAGCATGACCGCGCTATCGCGGCCACATCCGCCAACAACAGAAAGAGGCGGCGCGTCAGCCGCGCCGCCTCAAGCAAAGCAAAATCGGAAACGGAAAACTCTAGCCGAAAACCCGCTTGAAGATCGTGTCGACATGCTTGGTGTGATAGCCAAGGTCGAATTTTTCGCGGATATCTGCTTCCGAGAGAGCCGCACGCACTTCCTGGTCGGCCAGCAATTCCTCGAGGAAGTCCTTGCCTTCCTCCCAAACCTTCATGGCGTTGCGCTGGACCAGGCGATAGGAATCTTCGCGGGAGACGCCGGCCTGGGTTAGCGCCAGCAGCACGCGCTGCGAATGAACAAGCCCGCGGAACTTGTTCAGATTCTTCATCATATTGTCCGGATAGACGAGCAGTTTGTCGATGACGCTGGTGATGCGGGCCAGCGCGAAATCGAGCGTGACGGTCGCGTCGGGGCCGATCATGCGTTCGACGGAGGAGTGCGAGATATCGCGCTCATGCCAGAGAGCAACATTTTCCATGGCCGGGATCGAATAGGAGCGGACCATGCGGGCGAGGCCCGTCAGGTTTTCCGTCAGGACCGGATTGCGCTTGTGCGGCATGGCGGAGGAGCCCTTCTGGCCCGGCGAGAAATATTCTTCGGCTTCCAGGACTTCCGTGCGCTGCAGATGGCGGATTTCGGTGGCGAGACGCTCGATCGAGGAGGCGACGACGCCGAGTGTCGCGAAGAACATAGCGTGACGATCGCGCGGGATGACCTGGGTCGAAACCGGCTCCGGCTTCAGCCCGAGCGCGGCTGCGACATGCTCCTCGACGCGCGGGTCGATGTTGGCGAAGGTGCCGACGGCGCCGGAGATCGCGCAGGTTGCGACTTCCTCGCGGGCGGCGATCAGGCGCTGCTTGCAGCGCTCGAATTCGGCATAGGCGAGCGCCAGCTTGACGCCGAAGGTCGTGGGTTCGGCATGGATGCCGTGCGAGCGGCCGATGGTGACGGTGTCCTTATGCTCGAAGGCACGACGCTTCAGGGCTTCCAGCAGCTTGTCGATATCGGCGAGCAGCAGGTCGCTGGCGCGCACGAGCTGGACGTTGAAGCACGTATCGAGAACGTCGGAGGAGGTCATGCCCTGGTGCACGAAACGGGCGTCCGGCCCGACGATTTCGGCCAGATGCGTCAGGAAGGCGATGACGTCGTGCTTGGTAACGGCTTCGATCTCATCGATGCGGGCGACGTCGAACGTGGCCTTGCCGCCCTTTTCCCAGATGGTATCCGCTGCCGACTTCGGGATGACGCCGAGCGCGGCCAGTGCGTCACAGGCATGGGCCTCGATCTCGAACCAGATACGGAACTTGGTTTCAGGAGACCAGATGGCGACCATTTCCGGTCGGGAGTAGCGCGGGATCATAGGCTCAAAGCTTTCTTGGCTGACGGAAAGGGAGAACTCGGCGCCCCCATAACAAAGACGGGCGGCAATCACAATGTTTCATGGGCACAATGTTTCAGGGCCTCAATCTCTCTGCCGCGCAAGATAGGCCGAAACAACGATCAGGCATAGCAGGCCGAGCGGCAAAAACAGGGCGAGGCCGAGGACGGCGAACTGGTAGACGGCGCTGGCGCCGGTGAACAGGAACTGGAAGATCCAGATGAGCGAACCGAATGGTGCATGCCAGCGCGAATAGAACCAGCGATAGTCCATGGCGAAAAGGAAGGCCGTCATCGCTGCGGTGCCGATGGAGAGGGCCAGAAAGAAGGCGGCAAAACGCGCGCTGGTCGGCCGCTGACGGGCAAAACGCCGGGTGGGCGGCACAAGGATGGACCAGGCGAGGGCGCCGCCGAAGAAGTAGATGAGCGTAAGGGCGGTGATGTGGCTGGTCAGTAGGCCATTGCGAAAATAGAGGGTAACAAGTGCCGAGGCGGCCGTGGCCGCGCCCCAGCCGATCGCGCCAGCGAAGATTTCCAAGCAATGCATAGCGACGGTCCGTGCCCGGCCCGTCGCTATTAGAACATTGGTCGGATTAGTTTGATCCAACGCGGCCTCGCTCGGCGGCCGCCCTGAGATCGCCTACCGTCTGACGGTAGGCGTCGACCGATTCGCCCTTGAAGATCGCCGAGCCGGCAACGAGCACATTGGCGCCGGAAGCGGTGATCAGAGGGGCTGTTTCAACCGAGACGCCGCCATCGACTTCCAATTCGATCGGGCGGTCACCGATCAGGGACTTGGCGCTGCGGATTTTATCAGCCATGGCAGGGATGAACTTCTGGCCGCCAAAGCCCGGATTGACCGACATGATCAAGATCAGGTCGATATCATCGAGGACGTTTTCCAGCACGGAAAGCGGCGTTGCCGGATTGAGGGTGACGCCGACCTTCTTGCCGAGATGGCGGATCGTCTGCAGCGAGCGGTGCAGATGCACGCCAGCTTCGGCATGGACCGTGATACGGTCGCAACCAGCCTTGGCGAAGGCTTCCAGATAGGGATCGGCCGGCGAGATCATCAGATGGCAGTCGAAGGTAGCGGTGGTGTACGGACGCAATGCCTTGATGACATCGGCGCCGAAGGAGATGTTCGGCACGAAATGGCCGTCCATGACATCGAGATGGATCCAGTCGGCGCCAGCTTCGGTCACATCCTTGACTTCCTGCCCGAGCTTGGCGAAGTCGGCGGCGAGAATGGAAGGGGCAATACGGATCGGCAAGGTCATGGGTGGCTGAGCTCCAACTGATTATTTCGCGCCTGGATTACCACCGCTGCAACGGGCAAACAACCGCCAGAGCGGCTTGCCATCAGTTCGATGGCGTCACCGGCACGAAGGCATTGCCCCGCCATTCCAGCAGGCGATAGGGGTTTTCGGTCAATTCGTGGTTTTGTCCAAATGAGATCGGGCCGATCATTGTCTGGAAAACCGTTCCGACGAGCTTTTCGGCAATGGGTTTACTGTCCGTCTTGGCGCCGTCGGCTGCCTGGCTGGCAATCTGAGCCGCTGCTGCGGCCGGTAGGGTATATCCGTCAGGTTCGATGCCACCTGCGCGCATCGCCTGCACAGTGGGCTGGGCTGCCGGCAGGCTGGCATAGTCGGGCAGCGCAATTGCCTGCACACTCTCCAGCAGGGGCAGGGGCTGGTCCGCGGCGCGCATGGCGTCGCCGCCCATCAGGACCAGCGGGATGTTCTCGCTCTTGGCGTCGCGGGCGATCACGGCGACATCGCTGCGGTCGCCGCCGACGAAGACGCGTGTTGCGCCTGCCTTCTTCAGTCGTCGCACGAGGGCGATCTGCTGGTCTTGGCCGGGACGGTACGTATCGGTGAAAACGGGCTTCAGACCTTTTTCCTCTAGCGCGTTGCGGATCGCGCCGACCAGTTCGCGGCCGTGTATCGTGCCGTCATCGATCAGTGCCATCGGCTCTGCAGCCCAATTCTTCAGAATGGTATCGATGGCCACGGCCGCCTCCGCACTATCGACCGGCGCGAGGCGAAACAGGGGCCAGCCGTTCTTCAACGCATCTTCCATGAGAATGCGCGAGCGAACGGAAACGGTGATGACGGGAATGCCGGCATCCTTGAGACGCGGCAGCGCGCCCTCCAGGGTCTCCGTGCAGAGAAAACCAATTGCGACTTGTGCATTGGCAGCCACCAGCGCTTCAGCGGCGGCTCGGCCGCCATCCTCCGTACAAGGCTCGTTGACGACAGTTGCCGTATCCTGTTGCGCCTGGATCTGGAAATTTGCGCCGGCTATTATCTCTGCCCCGAGCGCCGCGAAATTACCCTCCTGCGGTGCCACGACGCCGATGTGAATTCCTGCGGCATAGCTGCTGCCGGCTGCCGAAAGCAGCGCAAACAGGAGCGGAAGGCGGCGCAGAACGTTCATCGATGGAGTATCCCGGACAATTTTCCTGCCCTATTTATCCGTCTGCAGGGCATCGTCAAAGAAAAAGCAGCAAAATCACTCTGTTTTCAATAATGCTATTGTAGAAAAGCTAACATCTGATCGTCATATTGAATGGCAGGCAAGCACGCCTCAACAAAGGGAGACGGTGGTGCTAGACAGGCAACGTATGGACCCGGCGCTTTATCGCGATGCCATGAGCCGTTTTGCGGGGCATGTGCAACTGGTGACGACGGCGCTCGGTGCGGAGCGACGTGGCGTGACGATTACAGCCGCGTGCTCGGTGTCGGATAGCCCGGCGACGGTTCTGATCTGCCTCAACAACAGCAATGCCAAGAACGAGATCTTTTTCAAAAGCGGCATCTTCGCCATGAATACGCTCGGCGCGGATCATCAAGCCCTGGCCGACGCCTTTTCCGGGAAGACACAACTGACCGTCGATGAACGTTTCGCTGCCGGCAGGTTCGAGACGCTGGTCACGGGCGCGCCGGTGCTTGCCGATGCGCTCGCGGCCTTCGATTGCCGCGTGCTCGAGATCAAGCAGGCCTCCACGCACAACATCATCTTCGGCGAAGTGATGGCCATACGCTACAGCGAACCGAAGCCGGCACTCCTCTATATGAACCGGGGCTATCACACGCTATAACCCCTGCAAGGGAGTTATCATGGCGGATCAGACATTACCTTCGCTGCCGAGTTCGATCGATGAGACGATGGCGTTGCTCGGCGCTCATGACTATCTGGCCGGACGCGCGCTCGGCACCGTTTTGTTTCTCGCATTGAAGATGAAGCGGCCGCTCTTTCTGGAGGGCGAGGCCGGCGTCGGCAAAACCGAGATCGCCAAGGTTCTGGCGAAGGCGCTCGACCGGCCGCTCATCCGGCTGCAATGCTATGAAGGACTGGATGTTTCCTCGGCCGTCTATGAATGGAACTATCCGGCGCAGATGCTGGAAATTCGCCTCGCTGAAGCGTCCGGCCTTACCGACCGGGACCGTATCGAGGCCGATATCTTTTCCGAGCGCTATCTGATCCGCCGGCCGGTATTGCAGGCACTGTCCGGTGTCGGCGGTCGGGCGCCAGTCTTCCTGATCGACGAGCTTGATCGCACCGACGAGGCTTTCGAGGCCTTCCTGCTGGAGGTGTTGTCCGATTTTCAGGTGACGGTGCCGGAACTCGGAACCATCCGGGCCGCCGAACCGCCCATCGTCATCATCACCACTAACCGGACGCGCGAAGTCCATGACGCCTTGAAACGGCGCTGTCTCTATCACTGGGTCGATTATCCCGAGGCCGAGCAGGAGCTTGAGATCATCCGCCGTAAGGTGCCCGGCTGCAATGAAGTGCTGTCGCGCCAGATCGTCGCCTATGTGCAGAGGCTGCGCACGCTCGACCTTTTCAAGAACCCGGGCGTCGCCGAGACGATCGACTGGGCGACGGCCCTGACTGAACTTGATCGGCTGGCTCTCGATCCGGAGACGGTATCGGATACGCTCGGCACTTTGCTGAAATATCAGGACGATATCGCTCGTATTCAGGGCGCCGAGGGCAAGCGTGTGTTGGATGAAGTCAAATCCGAACTGCTGGCGGGATGAGCCATGGAGCCGGGCGCGCAGGATGGCATCATTGTTGCCCCGTCACCGCCCGGTGAAGGGCGTCTTGCCGATAATATCGTGCTGTTCGGCCGGGCGTTGCGCAAGGCCGGGCTAAAGATCGGACCGGGGGCGATTGCTGACGCCATAGAAGCGGTCGAGGCTATCGGCATCGGTTCCCGCGAGGAATTTCACGCCGCCCTCTGCTCCGTCTTCGTCAAGCGGCATGAAGATCTTGCCGTCTTTGACGAGGCGTTCCGGCTTTTCTGGCGCTCGCGCGATCTCGTCGCCAAGATGATTGCGATGATGTTGCCCGTTGCACCCGACCACCGGCAAAAGGAAAAACCGAAGCCGGGCGAGAGCCGGGCAAGCGATGCCTTGCTCAGTGACCGTGACGAACGACGTCCGCAGCGCGAGGCGCCTGATATCGAAATAGATTCGCGATTTACCAGCTCCGGCAGTGAGGTACTGCGTCATCTGGATTTCGCCCAGATGTCGGCGGCGGAGATTGCCGTCGCCAAGAAGGAGCTGGGGAAGCTGCAGCTGCCGCTGGACCGCGTGCGCACGCGCCGCTTCGCACCGTCACGCACAGCGGCCAAGGTCGATCCACGCGCGACGATGCGCTTGGCGCTACGGACGGGCGGAGCGTTGATCCTGCCACGCTTTCGACGGCCGAAGGAAATTCAGCCGCCGCTGGTCGTGCTGGCCGATATCTCAGGCTCGATGAGCCAGTACACGCGTATCTTCCTGCATTTCCTGCACGTGCTGACCGAGCGGCGGCGGCGTGTTCATACATTCCTGTTCGGAACGCGCCTGACCAACGTGACGCGGGCAATGCGCCACAAGGACCCGGATCAGGCACTGGACGAATGTGCGGCGGCGGTGCGCGACTGGTCGGGTGGAACGCGGATCGGCGAGACGCTGAAGGAGTTCAACAGGCTATGGGCGCGCCGCGTGCTGGGGCAGGGCGCGATCGTGCTGTTGATCACCGATGGGCTGGAGCGCGAAGGCGTGGAATTGCTCAGTGCGGAGATGGATCGCCTGCATCGCTCCTGTCGGCGGCTGATCTGGCTCAATCCGCTTCTGCGCTTCGAGGGTTTCGAGGCTCGGGCCCGCGGTGTAAAAGCAATGCTCCCGCATGTTGACGAATTCCGTCCCGTTCACAATCTATTATCTCTGGCCGATCTCGTATCGGCTCTCACCGCCGGCCGCTCGGACACTTATGATCCCAGGCGGTTTTTCGGCAAGCAATGAGGCTCCGATGTCAGATATATCCGAAAGTCTGGATCCGCTCGTGATCGCGGAGGAATGGGTGTCGGCAGGCCGCAACGTGGCCATGGCGACCGTTGTCGATACCTGGGGTTCGGCGCCACGCCCGTCCGGTAGCCATCTCGTTATCGATGGCGAGGGAAATTTCCATGGGTCCGTTTCCGGCGGCTGTGTCGAAGGTGCCGTCATCACAGAGGCACTCGACGTGATCGAAACGGGCAAGTCGCGCATGCTGGAATTCGGCGTCGCCGATGAAACAGCTTGGCGGGTCGGCCTTTCCTGCGGCGGCCGCATCCGCGTCTATGTCGAAAGGCTCGGCTGATGGACCGGCAGATACTGGCGCGGCTGAACGAGATGCGGCGCAAGCGGCACGCGGCGATCCTCGTCACCGATCTCTCCGGAGGCCCCGATCGGCTTATCGTCGAAGGCGATGCGCTGGAAGGTGCATTCGCGGATGCCGCTTCGACGGCATTTCGTTCGGGCAAGTCCGCAGCACTTGATATCGATGGGCAGAGCCTGTTCTTCAACGTGCATCTGCCACCGCCGCGCATCGTTATCATCGGCGCTGTGCATATCAGCCAGATTCTCGCGCGGATGGCGGCCCTTGCCGACTTCGATGTGACGATCATCGATCCGCGCACCGCCTTTGCAACGCCGGAGCGCTTCGAGGGCATCGATCTCATCGCCGACTGGCCCGTGGATACGCTGAAAGAGCGGCCGCTCGACAGCTATATGGCGCTGGTGGCGGTAACCCATGATCCGAAGATCGACGACGAGCCGATTATTCAGGCGTTGAAGACGAACTGTTTTTATATTGGTGCGCTCGGTAGCCGCAAGACGCATGCCGGTCGCCTGGAACGCTTGAGGCGGGAAGGCTTGAGCGACGCCGAGCTCGCCCGCATCCATGCGCCAATCGGGCTTGCCATCGGCGCTGCCAGCCCGGCGGAAATCGCGGTTGCCATCCTGGCGGAGATCATCGGCCGGCTTCGTGGGCGCGATGTCTCGTCGCCAAAGGGCAATGCGCCATGATCTTCGGTGAGTTCTTGACGGCGGAGGCGGAGGGCGCGGTTCTCGCGCATTCAATCCGGCTGACCAATGGCAGTTTTTCCAAGGGACATCGGCTTGGCGGCGAAGATATAGAGCAACTCACCGCTGCCGGAATTGATCGCGTTATCGCTGCGCGCATCGAACCGGGCGATCTCATGGAAGACGAGGCAGCCGAGCAATTGGCTCGAGCTGTCGCGCCCGATCATCTGACGTTCTCTGAAGCGGCGACAGGGCGGGTGAATGTTTACAGCGCCGTTGACGGTCTGTTCGTTGCAGATCGCATGGCGGTCGATCGGATCAACAGTCTCGACCCGGCGATCACCCTTGCCTGTCTTGCAGACCATGTACCTGTGCGAGCCGGCGACATGGTGGCGACCTTCAAGATCATTCCGCTTGCCGTTTCCGGAGCCAAAATCGCTGCTGGTGTCGAAATTCTCCGCCGGATGCCGGTTTTCGAGGTCAAGCCCTTCATGCCGCATGCCGTTTCGCTTGTCGCCACGGAGCTGCCATTGCTGAAGGCGTCGGTCATGGACAAGACCGCACGCATCCTTTCGCAGCGGCTGCAGCCTTCGGGCAGCGTGCTGCAGCGGGAAGAGCGTGTTGTCCATAGAGCGGCCGATGTTGCCGGCGCGATCCGTCGCGCTCTCGCCGCGCAGGACAGGCTTGCGAAACTGGTAATCGTTTTCGGGGCGTCGGCGGTCATCGATGCGGGCGACGTCATTCCGGCGGCAATCCGGCTTGCCGGCGGCGAGGTCATTCAGGTCGGCATGCCCGTCGATCCGGGCAATCTGTTGGTGCTGGGCAGGGTGGGCGACGTCTATGTCGTCGGGGCGCCGGGATGCGCGCGCAGCCCGAAGGAGAATGGCTTCGACTGGGTGCTGGACCGCATATTAGCCGGCGAACGACCGGCACCGCAGGATATCAGCGCCATGGGCGTTGGAGGGCTGCTCATGGAAATTCAATCACGTCCACGGCCGCGCGACATTGCCGCTAAGCCGGCGGCTGAAATATCGGTCGCCGTCGTCCTGCTGGCTGCCGGCAAGGCGAGCCGAATGGGCGAGGGTGGTTCGCACAAGCTACTGGCCGAATTCGAAGGCGTGCCGCTGGTGCGTCGTTCGGCATCGATCGCCATTGCAAGCGGCGCATCTCATATCGTTGCGGTCACCGGACATCGCCGAGAGGAAATCCAGGACGCGCTAAAGGGTCTTGCAGTCGAGGCGGTATTCAATCCGGATTATGCGTTGGGCATGGCGAGTTCGCTGGTTGCAGGCGTCGGTACCCGGGCAGCCCAGAGGGCCGATGGCGTTCTCGTCATGCTGGCCGATATGCCCGGCGTTACAAGTGACGATCTGAAAATCTTGATCTCAGCCTTTCGTCAGGCGAACGGCCAGGCGATCGTGCGGGCAGTATCGGGCGGCAAGCGCGGCAATCCCGTTATCCTGCCTCGGTCGGTCTTGAACGCCGTAATGCGGCTGGAGGGCGATGTGGGTGCCCGGCATATTATCGAGACATCGGGTCTTCCGGTTGTCGACGTCGAGATCGGCGAGGCGGCACATCTTGATGTCGATACACCTGAGGCCGTTGTCGCGGCCGGTGGGATTTTGAAGGGGTAGCGAATGGACAATATAGATATCGAGGAGATGTTTCAGTCGCTCGGGCCGATCGCCATCAAACGGATGTTCGGCGGCAAGGGCATCTACCATATGGGTCGGATCCTGGCGCTGGAAGTGGGTGACGAAATCCTTCTGAAGGCGGACGATACCAGTGCTTCCGAATTCGAAGCGGCAGGTGCGCGGCGCTGGGCCTACGAGGGCAAGAAAGGCAAGGCCGTCAACATGCCCTATTGGTCGATACCCGACGATGCGTTCGACGATCCGGATGAAATGGCGCGTTGGGTGCGGCTTGCCTATGAGGCCGCGCTTCGCTCGGAGAAGTAGGTCTTAGCGAAAGTCTTCTGCGCTCAAATGGGCGATGGTTGCCTTGGCGAACTCGGAAAGCTGCGCCGGCAATTCGTTTCGGCCGAACCAGCCGAAATCGGAGAGCTTATCCGGTTCCATCAGCCGTGGTTCGCCGGAAAAGTCCCGGCAGATATAGATGAGCGAGATCCAGTGCTGCCGATCGGCCTCAATGATGACTTCCTCAGTGCAGAGATAATCGATTTCACCGATGGAGAGGCCGCTTTCCTCTTCGGCTTCGCGAACGGCGGCGCTGGCCGCCGGCTCCATATGATCCACCTTGCCGCCGACGATACTCCAGCATCCGGCTTCCGGAGCCTTGAGGCGTCGGTAGAGCAATAGCTTGCCGTCCCGCAAGATTGCGAGACCGGTTCCCAGTCCTGGGAAATCGATGCCGGGCTTGCCCAATATTCAGATCCCGAAGTTGGACGCTAGCATCTCGCTAGCCGATTCGCTGCGTATCTGAACTGGATATATCAGGCCTTGGCGTTTGCCACGATGAGCATGAAAGCGGGAATATCGTCGCCAAAGCCAACCGGAGTCGGGCCATCATCCTGATCGCGATAACGGTTGCGGCGCTCGCGATGATCGTCATTGGCAGCGGGGAAGGGCCGGTGGCTGTTGCGAGAACCGTTATGGGATCTGTTATTGTTGTTCTCAGACTTGCGCTCGTTCTTCACGCTTTCGGCCTTTGCTGGTGCTGCTTCGATCGCTACGACGTCATTATCCTCGACGTCGATATCAGATTTATGACTCGAGGCGTTGCGGCCTCCACGGCTGCGGTCTCGATCGCGGCCCTTGCCCTTCTGGTCACGGCGGCGGGACAAGCGATTGTCGTCCGCGCTCTCGTCAGCCGGCGGAAGAGCCGAAAGATCGCCGTTCAGCCACTGGACATCTTCGCCGATCAGCTTCTCGATGGCATCGACATGCTTGGTGTCGCGCTTCGTCACGAGAGTGAATGCAGCGCCGGAACGACCGGCGCGACCGGTGCGGCCGATGCGATGGACATAGTCTTCCGAATGGATCGGAACATCGAAATTGAAGACGTGACCGACATCGGGAAGATCGAGACCCCGAGCTGCGACGTCGGAGGCGACGAGAAGCTGGATCTGTCCATCACGGAAATTCTGCAACATCGTCGTGCGCGAGCGCTGGTCCATATCGCCGTGTAGGGCGCCAACGGAGAAGCCGTGACGTTCGAGCGAGCGGAAGAGATCGGCCACATCCTTCTTGCGATTGCAGAAGATGATCGCGTTCTTCAGATCCGTCTGGGCGCGGATAAGATCGCGCAGGGTGGCGCGCTTCTCGTAATCCTTACCGTGCGAGGCAACGAAGCGCTGCGTCACAGTCTTGGCGGTCGATGCCGGCTTGGCGACTTCGACGCGCTCCGGGTTCTGCAGGAAGCGATCGGCCAGCTTTTGAATTTCCGGCGGCATGGTTGCCGAGAAGAACAGCGTCTGGCGCGTGAAGGGGATGAGCTTTGCGATGCGCTCGATGTCAGGGATGAAACCCATGTCGAGCATGCGGTCGGCTTCGTCGATGACGAAGATCTCGACGGCGCTCATCAGCAGCTTGCCGCGTTCGAAATGATCCAGAAGGCGGCCGGGCGTGCAGATCAGCACATCAGCGCCACGCTCGAGCTTGCGGTCCTGCTCTTCGAAGGAAACGCCGCCGATCAGAAGGGCGATGTTCAGTCGATGATTCTTGCCGTACTTCTCGAAGTTTTCGGCGACCTGTGCCGCGAGTTCGCGCGTTGGCTCCAGAATGAGCGTGCGCGGCATACGAGCGCGAGCGCGTCCCTTTTCGAGCAGCGTCAGCATCGGCAGCACGAAGGACGCGGTCTTGCCGGTCCCTGTCTGGGCAATGCCGCAGATGTCGCGGCGCTGAAGCGCAAAGGGGATTGCACCGGCCTGGATAGGAGTCGGTGTGGTGTAGCCCGCGTCAGTCACCGCGGAAAGGACTTTTTGGCTCAGGCCAAGGTCAGCAAATGTTGTCAAAGGGAAATCTAATTCCGTCTTGGTTCAGTCGAACACCATGAGTCGACACACAGGAGCGTGCCGCAATGCAGCGCGACATAGAACCAAATACCCGTGAAGTCAAGGAAAGCAGGCGCTTCAACAGGCCTGAAGTTCATTCATAACGCAATTTTTGGATTAGTGCCATCTTTGTTGCGCGTTTGTCACAATTCCGGCAGCTAAATTGCGCCCAATCCGCTGATGTAACTTGCGAGTTTCGTGCCGGCACCAATGAAATACATCGGGTCTATGGCATGTCCGTTCTCGCGCACTTCATAATGCAGATGCGTTCCTGTCGAGCGCCCGGTGCTGCCCGCAAGACCGATCGCATCGCCGGCGCTGACCTTGTCGCCGACTTTGACGAGCACCTGTTCCATATGTCCATAACGGGTGGAGATGCCGTCGCCGTGGTCGATCTCTACCATGTTGCCATAGCCGCCAGTCCAGCCCGCCGAAACCACCTTGCCGGGGGCGGTGGCCTTGACCTTCTCACCGGGGCTGAAATGGAAGTCGGTACCGGTATGGAGAGCCAGCGTGCCGAAGAAGGGATCCTTGCGGTTGCCAAAAGGGCTGGTGATAAGCTTTCCCGGCGCCGGGTTGCGGAAGGGCAGGCTTTCGGCTGCGCTCCGCACTGTTTCCAGATGTGTTAAGGCGGCATCGAGCTCCGCCATGGATCGCTCGAACTGGTCGATATTCTCAGGCGGCACATAAGGGCCGCCCACACCGCTATCCGTATCTTCACGCGCAATGCCCGCGATCTCGTTCGGCACCTTGATGCCGACATTCTGCATGATCGACTGGATCGAAGTCGCGGTTTCGGATGCATCGGCGGTGAGATTGCGGATGCGGGACAATTGATCCTGTTCGATATGCTTCAGCGACAGCGTCACCTTGGAGAAAACCCGATCGGCGCGGTCCGCGACAGTTTCGGGGGCAGGGACGTAGGCAAGCGTGGAGTTGTCGGGTGTGGCGTCAGCCGGCTTGCCGCTCAGGAGAAGCTTTTCGATTGCCTTGGGTGACGTCAGCTGGGCATGTTCATTCTTTGGCGCGGCAGAGTTGGCATCCGTATGCGCGTTCTTATCGGTCAGGCCGGAGTTCTCCGCCCGGTCGAGAAGAGTGCTGAGCTTGCCGCTGCGTGAGGAGAGTTGCTGCTGCTGTTCGATCAGCTTGTCGACCTTCTCCTCCACGACCTGCTGATCCAGGAGTTGACGCGAGGTAACACGGTCGACCTGCGCCCGCAGCGCGGCGATGCGGTCTTCATAGTCATATTGCATGCGCGCCTGGCGAGCCATCGTCGCGCCGATGAGATCGTCGCGAAGTACAAGGTAGGAGGTTGCAAGCAGATAGCCGATCGAGAAGACCCCGACCATGCAGACGGTAACGGCAGCCATCCACGGGCGCACGGTCATATGGCGCACGGTATCGCCGCTCGCCAGAATAATGGTGTGATGTCGCTGTTGCTTGCCGAAAACCCGGTTTTGAGGCTTGGCTGTCACCGAGAATCTCCCAATCGGTGCGTATTGGCACCCAGGGGAGTACACGGCATTATGGTTAACGAATGCTTTCTTTTGCAGTATTAGATGCTGGAAAAGCTGCTTGTTATTAGTATATCAAGCATTGCTTGTAGACGTCAGGGAACGGTAGAAGGATGGCGTCAGCCCTGCTTCCGCCCGCGCGATGTCATTGAAGGGAGCTTTCAGCGAACCACGGAAATTGGCGCGCACCAGCTCCTGGAAGGTTCGGGCCGGATCGCGCTTTTCCCGCGCGCACAGGAAGCGGAACCATTTGGCGCCGACGGCGACATGGCCTTTCTCGTCATTGTAGATGACGTCGAGTATGGCGGCGCTCTCCAGGTCGCCGGTTTCACGCATTTTGGCCTGCAGCGCCGGCGTCACGTCGAGGCCCCTGGCTTCGAGAATCAGTGGTACCACGGCCAAGCGGGCTGTGAGATCGGTGCGGGTCGCATGGGCAGCCTGCCAGAGGCCGTCATGGGCGGGCAGATCGCCATAATCCGCGCCGAGTTCGCGCAGGCGAGCCCGCACCATGCGAAAATGCTTGGCTTCCTCGAAGGCGACCTGCATCCAGCCATCGAAGAAGGAGTTGGGGACCGGTCCTGTCGCAAAACGCGCGACGATATCGAGCGCCAGATCGACGGCATTCAGCTCGATATGGGCAATGGCATGCAGGAGTGCGATTCGGCCTTTCAGCGTGTGCAGCGAGCGCTTCTCCATATTTTTCGGCGGCACCAGCTGCGGCTTTTCCGGCCGGCCAGGCCGATCGGCGAGTGGCGCGTCGAGCGGCGAACGCAGCGACAGGGTGCGCGCAAACCAGCGGTTTGCCGATTCCTGGGCAAGCTCGGTCTTGCGATCGAGATCGGCCGAACGGATCGCGGCAATGGCGCCACCGCGTAGCGACGTGATGGTTTCGGAACTGCCGGACATGCCTTCAGAGTTCCTTGGCCGCGGCCAGAACGGTTTCGGCGTGTCCAGCAACCTTGACCTTGTCCCATATTGCAGCGACGCGCCCATCGGCGTCGATCAGGAAGGTCGAGCGCACCACACCCATATAGGTGCGGCCATACATGCTCTTTTCGCGCCAGACGCCATAGGCCATTGCCATGGTCTTTTCTTCGTCTGAAGCAAGCGGCACGGAAAGCGCATGCTTCTTGACGAATTTTTCATGGCTTTTCACCGTGTCAGGCGAGACGCCGAGAAGGGCGATGCCGAGCCTTGCGAAATCGGCTGACAGTGCCGTGAAGGTAATCGATTCCGTCGTGCAGGCGGTGGTGTCGTCCTTGGGGTAGAAATAGATCACCAACGGCTTTCCGGCAAAATCGGCAAGGCGAACGCGATCGCCGCCGTCGCGTGGAAGATCGAAATCCGGTGCCTTATCGCCAATGCCGAGTTGAACTGGGAAAACTTCCGCCACGGGAAAACCTTTCTTTTGCCGGTTTTTTAGATGACACTTGAGGGAAGGCATATATACTGCTCGCGTGTGCCGTCCAATGGGACGCAGCGTCACCAACAAAATTGTAGAGAGCGAAAGGCACGCGCAGGAGTGATCCGAGGCGAAAAGATAACATTCCGCAAAAAGGATCTCGTGCCGCTCGACAATCTGCCGTCCGCCCAAGCCGAGGATCCGTTGATCGTGCATGTGCCGGAGCGCGTTCGCCGTCGTCGCTCGCATGTCTGGCATGTTTGCCGTATCACGCTGGTTTTCTTTGCTTTTCTCGCTATCATTCTCGGTGCTGTCATAGCGACCATCGAAAGCGGCATCTTCGATGCGCCGCTGTCGCAGAAGGCGCAGACGGCGCTCGATCATGCCATCGGCCCGCGTTACAAGGCAGAGGTGGGCGCGACCGTGGTCCGATTTACCTCCGATCTCCGCCTGGCGTTGGAGGCCCGTGACGTCAATGTCGTCGACCAGGAGAGCGGCAAGCATCTGTCGACGATGTCGGCCGTCAACATGGAACTTGACCCCTTGGCCCTCATCGAAGGCCGGGTGGAAGTGGCAAGTGTCGCGGCAGAGGGGATCGCGCTCGATACCTCGCTGCTGCCGCAAGGCGACCCGGTGGATTTGACTGCCCTGCGCGTTGATGCCTTGCCCAAGGCACTGAATGCGGCTTTCGACAATCTCGACTTTCTCGAACATTTCGTCCAGCGAGGCGGCACGAATTCCGTGCGTATTTCCGGCTTCTCCATGAAGCTGGCGCGGCAGGAAGGCGAGACGATCTCGCTTGTCGTCGATAATCTGACCTTCGAGCGCACCGCACCGAATTCTCTGCATCTCTACGGCGAGGTGGCGATCAATGGTTCCGTGGCGCTTCTGGATGTGCGGGCGGATCAAAAGGAGGCCGGTCGCAGCTCTTCGCTCGCGGCTAGGATATCCAATCTCGACCTTAGGCCGCTCACGATGGCCTATGATCCTAATGGTACGCCCCGACAGGGCTTCACCACCTTCGGGGACATCACGCTTTCGGCGGTCAAAGGAGAGGCGGGTGTAGATCCGAAGCTGAGTGCCACCGTCAAAGTTCAGCCCGGCACCCTCTATATGGACCATGATCCGCAGGAGCTGACGCAGGCCAATATCAACCTGGCCTACAATTTCGATCACCAGACCCTGGAGATTGCCCCCTCCAATGCACAGTTCCTCGGGACGACCGTGCCGTTCTCCGGCGCGCTGATCGATCTCGACCGCGTCGACGCCAATGCAGGGAAGGGCTTTGGCATCGACTTCGTGATCAAGGATGGGGTCGCCGCCTCGTCTCTGTCAGGAGAGAAGCCAATCAGCTTCGATGGTCGTGCTACCGGCCGGTTTTTTTCGGCGACCAAGGAATTCCAGTTCGATAATCTCGGCATATCGACACCACAAGGCGCGCTTTTCGGCTCCCTGCATATGAAGCTCGGCGACAGTTCGCCTGAGATCAGTTTCGGAGGGCGCGCGGATAAGCTCGACACGGCTGCCGTCAAGCAGCTATGGCCGTTCTGGATGGCCTCGAAACCTCGAACCTGGGTCGAGGGCAATCTCTTCGGCGGATCGGTGACCAATGCCGTCATATCCGTTTTCATTCCGGCTGGCCGGCTGCGTGAAGCGTCACAGACCGGTAAGCTGCAGCTTGGCAAGAATGAGCTGCATATCGCCTTCGACATCGACGGCGCGCGGATGAATGTCCCGGGCGAAATCCCGCCATTGCGCGACACCAAGGGCCATTTCGATCTGACCGGTCCGAATATGGTGGTCGATATCGCCTCGGCGACCTCCTACTTCTCCACCGGGCGTACGATCACGCTGAGCGACAGCAGCTTTTCGATCCCGGCGACCTACGATAAGCCGCTGATGGCCAATCTCGATTTGACGATTTCAGGCTCCGGCGACGCCATCGGCGAACTTCTGAGCTACAAGCCTCTGGAGGTCCTGCAGCGGACCGAATTCAAGCCGGAGGATTTCAACGGCAAGATCGTCGCCAAGGTCGATGCCAGGATAGGGTTGATCAAGGATCAGCAGCCGCCTCCGCCGGAGTGGCGGGCGACACTTGATCTCGACAATGTCGATCTGCTGAAGCCGATGAACAATCGCAAGATCGACAATCTGACTGGCGTGATTTCGGCCGATCCGCAATCCGTGCATCTGCAAGCCCAGGCTCAGATCGATGGCATTCCCGCCCAGATCGACATGGTCGAGCCCACCGATAGCAAGTCGACCGTCAAGCGCGGCCGGGTGATCACGGCAACGCTGACCGATGCGCAGCGCAACACCGTTCTGCCTGGACTTCGCGATATGATCGACGGGTCGGTCAAAGTGGAACTGACGCGCATTGATGACGATCGTCAGGGCGTGAAGGTCGATCTCGGCAAGGCTGCCCTGACCGTTCCTTGGATCGGTTGGTCGAAGGGCAGCGGCATTGCGGCGACTGCACAGTTCGAAGCATCCGGCCCGGACAGCCAGACGGCGCTCAAGAATTTCACGCTCAAGGGTGATGGCTTCGGCGCCAGCGGCGATCTTCTGATCAGCAAGGGGAGCCTTACATCGGCGAGTTTCACCAGCGTGAAACTTTCGGCGCTGGACGATTTCGCGCTTTCGCTTAAGCGGAGCAAAAGCGGCGGCTATGACGTCGCCGTATCGGGAAGTTCCGCTGACATAAGACCGATCCTCGCGCGCCTGAAGGCATCCACGTCGGGCGGCCAGCAGAGTTCAAACGGGGATGGTTCGGCGAGTGCGACGGTTCGCGCCAATCTCGACAAGGTCATAGGCTTCAATGACGAGACGATCGGCAATGTCAAAGGCGTTTATTCGATCTCGGGCGGCAAGACGACGGCTGCGGATTTTTCGGGCTTGACCCGTAGCGGCGAAGCGCTCGTCACCCAGATGAGCAAAGGGGCCAACGGCGTCATCCGTATCACGAGCGGCGATGCAGGCGCCGTTGCGCGCTTCACCGACCTCTACAAGCATTTGCAGGGTGGGCTGCTCAATCTGTCGCTGCGCTCGATCGGGCAGGATGACTGGGACGGCTCGCTCGATATCCGCAACTTCTCCATCATCGATGACAAGAAACTCTCGACCATCGTGTCGACGCCGAGCGGGAAGAACGGCAAGAGCCTGAATTCGGCGGTGAAGCAGAATATCGATACGCGTTCGCAGAGCTTCGAGCGCGGCTTTGCGCGGCTGGTGATGCGCGATGGGGTGCTCTCCGTCGAGAACGGCGTGGTGCGTGGTGTGCAGGTCGGAGCGACGTTCCAGGGCGTGCTGAAGGACGCCAGCGGCAAGATGGACATGACGGGAACCTTCATGCCCGCCTACGGCCTGAACCGGCTGTTCGCGGAAGTTCCGATCGTCGGCTTCATCCTGGGCAATGGCAGTGATCGCGGCCTGATCGGCATCACCTTCAGGCTGACCGGCACGATCGAGAAATCGAACCTGCAGATCAATCCTCTCTCGATCATCGCACCGGGCGTTTTCAGGCAGATATTTGAATATTGAGGCGGACGGCGCTAAGGCCTCCATCTTTCGGTAGCTGAGGCAGGGTGGATCATTTTTCTTCCGCCAGCCGCTCTCGTATGCGCTCCGGTCCACCGCTCATGCGCTGCGCGAATGGTCGATCTGGGTCGACGATACGCCAGAATGGAGCCGCGCCGCTTTGGCTGATCTGCACCAGATGTCGCTGAACGGTGACAGGGCAGCAGGCATCTGCGCCATACTGCCTGGCAAGCGCCTTTCTCACGTCCGCAATATCGGACAATCGACCCGGAGGTGCTGCCCAGAGCGCGCGAGCGACCATCTCCTCATTGGGAATCAACATGCTTTGCGTAGAGCTTCGGCCCTTGCGCCTTGTCTTGATCACCGGCAATTCATCCATAATCCACCTCCAAGGTTGGAACCTTAACAGAGGACGAGTGGGCAGGTCGCGATCCGACATGAGGATGCAATGAATTATCCAACCAGTCGCGAGCATTGACAGTGCCTTGCTTCGGATTGACCAAAAATAATAAAGCCGGCGAGAAGTCGCCGGCCTTATACGGTCTCAGGCCGTTCGGTCGTTCAAGCGGCCGGACGGATCAGGATATGCTTCTTCTTGCCGAGCGACAGCTTGATGACGCCATCGGCGGTGACTTCGCCGCTGCCGATGATCTTGCGCTCGTCGCTGACGGCCTGATCGTTGATGCGCACTGCGCCGCCCTGGACATGGCGGCGAGCTTCGCCGTTAGAGGCGGCAAGGCCGGCACGCACGATCAGGGCCAGAAGGCCGATACCAGCGTCGAGTTCGGAGGAGGGAACATCGATCGACGGCAGGTTTTCGGACAATCCGCCTTCTTCGAAGGTCTTGCGGGCGGTCTCGGCGGCCTGCTCGGCTGCCGCGCGGCCGTGAAGGATTGCGGTGACTTCGGTCGCAAGGATCTTCTTGACTTCGTTCAGTTCCGAACCGGCAAGCGCGGAGAGGCGAGCGATCTCATCCATCGGCAGCGTCGTATAGAGCTTCAGGAAGCGGGAAACGTCTGCATCCTCGGTATTGCGCCAGTATTGCCAGAAATCATATGCCGAGAGCAGGTCGGCGTTCAGCCAGACTGCGCCGGTAGCAGACTTGCCCATCTTGGCGCCGGACGCGGTTGTCAACAGGGGCGAGGTCAATGCGAAGAGCTGCTTAGTCCCCATGCGGTGACCAAGATCGATGCCATTGACGATATTGCCCCACTGATCCGAACCGCCCATCTGCAGGCGACAATCGTAACGCTTTGCCAGTTCGACGAAATCGTAGGCCTGCAGGATCATGTAGTTGAATTCGAGGAACGACAGCGACTGTTCCCGGTCAAGCCTCGTCTTCACGCTGTCGAAGGACAGCATGCGGTTGACGGAAAAATGCCGGCCGACATCGCGCAGGAATTCGAGATAGTTCAGCGAGCGCAGCCATTCGGCATTGTTGATCATCAACGCGTCCTTCGGACCCTCGCCATAGGTGAGGTAGTTCGAGAAGCAGCGCTTGATCGAAGCGATATTGTTCTCGATCGTGTCGATCGTCATAAGCTGGCGGGACTCTTCCTTGAAGGAGGGGTCGCCGACCATGCCGGTGCCGCCGCCCATCAGGGAAATTGGCCGATGGCCGGTCGCCTGCATCCAGTGCAGCATCATGATCTGGATCAGCGAGCCTGCATGCAAGCTCGATGCAGTCGGATCGAAGCCGATATAGGCCGTCACGGTTTCCTTGGCGAAGAGGTCGTCGAGGCCGGCTTCATCGGAAATCTGATGAATGAAGCCGCGCTCTTGCAGGGTGCGCAGGAAATCGGATTTGAACTCAGCCATGATCTTGGTCTCTCGATGCCGCTTTGCTTGAAAGCGCGGCGAAGTCGCTATTGTTTGACGTTGGGCGCGCGTTTAGCACCGATTTGGCGACGCGTCATCATTTTGCTGGGAATAGACGACAAGTTTCGACACATGTCGTAGGGCGGCGCGTTTGTAAACGGACGCCTCTCAACGTCAATAGACCGTAACATGGCCGCGAATCTGCCTGGAATAAGTCCCGCATTCGCCCGAATCGAATCCTAGGCATTTTCTTATTGATCCCGTACGCACCTCATGTTTCGTGAAAGAAACCGGTATGTCGCCTCTGCTTTCGAAGATGGGATTGTCATCCAAAAAGACGATCTGGGCATTTTTTTCCATGATGTTGGTTTTGGTCGGTATTGCTGCTGCGAATCCGGCCGAAGCTCAGGGTTCCCCTGAAAAGAGAATAGCGCTTGTCGTTGGTAACGCCGCCTATACGGTAGGCGCGCTTCCGACGCCGGCCAATGATGCCGGCTTGATCGCGCAAACGCTGCAGGCCGCGGGCTTCGATGTGATCGGCGCGCGCGATCTCGATCAGAATGGCTTGCGCGATGCCATGCGCGACTTTCTGACGAAAGCCAACGCGGCAGGCCCTAACACCGTCGTCTTTGTCTATCTGGCGGGCTACGGGGTTCAATATCAGGGCGACAATTATTTCGTGCCTGTGGATGCGCAGATCGCCAATGCCACGGATGTCCCCCTCCAGGCAGTCCGCGTGAGCGACTTCACAAAGTCGCTGTCGGCCATCAACAATCGTGGCAGCATCGTCGTGCTCGACGCGGCTAGAGCCAATCCGTTCGTGCAATCAAGTCAGCCGCTGGCCGGCGGTCTGGCGCTGGTCGATCCCGATGCCAATCAGCTAATTGCCCTCAATGCGGCGCCCGGCACGGTCGCACCGCAGGAGGCCGGTCCCTATGGTTCCTATGCGCATGCGCTGGCGGAGATGATCCGTGTTGGCGGCCTTTCGCTTGATGAGGTCTTCGATCGCACACGGTTGCGGGTCGGTGACTTGACCAAGGGTGCCGAAATTTCCTGGGATGCCACCAAGTTCAAGAACGCCTTTACTTTCTTCGATCGCGGACCGAATGCGCCGGCTGCTGCGGTGGCGAGCACCGAGGATGTGGCAAACCGGACGAAGCCCATTCGCGATTTCGACGAGCGTGATGCCTATTTCGCCGCGCTCGATCGCGACACGCTGCAGGGCTATGAGGATTTCCTCGCCGCCTATCCGAACGATTCTATGGCAAGGCGTGTGCGCGCCATCATCGCTGCCCGCCGAGAGGCGATAACCTGGCGCGAGACATGGCGAGCCGACACCCCGGAGGCCTATTGGTCCTATCTGAGGCGTTATCCGCGCGGTCCCCACGTCTGGGATGCCCGCCGCCGTCTCGAGCATTTCGAGGCAGCCCTTGAACCACCGCCTTCCTTCACCGTTATAGAATATGACGTGCCGCCACCGCCGCCGCCGGAAGTGGTCTATGTCGAGCGGCCTGTGCTTTATTTTGATGATGCCGATTTCGGGTATGCCCCGCCGCCGCCCGTCGTCTTCCTTGCGCCACCGCCGCCGGATTTCGTCGAGTTGGCGCCGCCGCAGCCCGCAGTCGATCTGTATGTGTTGCCGGCACCGGTCTTCGTTCCGGTCCCTGCATGGGTCGAACCGCCACGCGATATCGCGCCGCCCGAGAACAATGTCATCTTCAACAACATCCACAATACGGTCGTGAACAACACGACGGTCATCAACAACAACACTGTGGTCAACGAGAACGGGGCGGCACCCGCAGCACCTGGGCTGACGACAGGTCAGAAACTCGCCGGCGCGGCCGTTATCGCCGGAGCAGGGGTTGCAGCACTGCATGTTGCCCTGCCGCCATCGGTACAGAAGAAGGCGGCAGTTATACAAAGGCAGAACCCCGCCGCGGCCGCTAAGACGATGCCTGGAGTTGCTCCAGCGGCAGCGCCGTCGCCGCAGCCGCAAGGCGGAAACGCCGCTGCCCACGTGCTTCCCGGCGCCAATGGTCAGCCGCTGCCGGCTGGTGGCAAGCTGCCCGTCAATCAGGGAACGGCTCAGACGAAGCCGGGGCAATCGCCGCAAGCTGCGCCGAATGCGGTGCATAATCCGACTGTTGCCACTCAACCCGCCCAGCAAGGCACAAATGCCAATGCGCACGCGCTTCCGGGCGCGAACGGTCAACCTCTGCCAGCCACGGGCAAGCTGCCGGTCAATCCTGGCGCAGCGCAGACCAAACAGGCTCAACAGCCTCAGGCTACGCCGAACGCCAATACACATGCGTTTCCCGGTGCCAAGGGACAACCGCTGCCGGCCGTTGGCAATGCGCCTGCCATGAAGGGGCAAAACCAGATTGCCAAGACCCCGGCACCGCAAGCAATGTCGGGCGGCAAACCGAATCCGGTCGCCGCTGCACCGAAACCCAATGGGCATGCTCCGGCAGCGCCGGCTGTTGCCGCCAGAACTCCGGCGAAGCCCAAGGCCATCTCCAACAATCCACCTCGTGTCAGCAGTCAGCTTCATGTCGCTGCCACGCCGTCGCGGCAAGCCAATCCGGCTCCGGCGCAGCCCAAACCCGCGCCGCATGTGGTGGCACAGGCGAGGGCGCCAGCGCCGAAGCCGCAGGCCCAGCCCAGGCCGCAACCGCAGCCGAAGGTCGTGCAGCAGCAGGTGAAGAGATCCCCTCCGCCTCCGCCGCAGAAGCCTCCGGAAAAGAAGAAGTGCGGCGCTCCCGGCCTGCCGGCATGTCACTGACGGATGATATCAAGCGATAATCTCAAGGCCCGCCTCGGCGGGCCTTGGCATGCGATATTGTCGCTTGATCGGCTTGTTGAAATCAGGCCAAGCGGTTAGCACTGACCGACCGGTCGTCAATCGGCCCTGACATACGTATTACGGCAGGCTGCAGGTCCATCACGAAAACAGGCAGGCAGATGAGTGACACCATCATACTCGAAACCCCACGCCTCGTTCTGACGATGTGGGACAAGGGTGATGCCGAAATGATTCGGCAATTGCATTCGACGATCGAGACCACGCGCTATCTCTCAGGCGCGGCTCCCTGGACGCTGGAGAAGGCCGAGGAGCGGCTGAAAAGCTGGTTCGATGAACATGCGCGCGACGGTGTGACCAAATATAAGATGCTGCGGCGCGAGGATGGACGCTTTATCGGCCGTGCCGGCTTTTCGCGCTTCCAGGAGAGAGGGCGAGGCGAGTTCGAACTCGGCTATTCGCTTCGGCAGGACGCTTGGGGCAACGGCTACGCTACGGAAATCGCCGGCGCACTCGCGCAATGGTTTTTCAACCGCGGCTTTGCCGATCGGTTCATCGCATTCACGCATCCGGAAAACATTGCGTCGCAGCGTGTTTTACGGAAGATCGGCATGCGGGATCACCCGTCGATGACGATCGACGGGATCACTTGCCCGACTTTCAGAATGGCTCGATAACGGCCGTCTCTTTAGCGAATGCGCTTGGCAGCCGGTTCCGGCACTAATTCGCCATTCAGGCGACGATCGAGATAATCCTCGCATTCGCCGAGCAGCGTTTCGACCTGACCGTTGAAGAAGTGGTTGGCACCCGGAACCACCTTGTGCGTGATCAGGATGCCCTTCTGTGTCTTCAGCTTCTCGACGAGGCCGTTGACGTCCTTTTCCGGAGCAACCTTGTCCGCATCGCCGTTAATGATCAGGCCGGACGAGGGGCAGGGTGCGAGGAAGGAGAAGTCGTAGATATTCGGCTGCGGCGCGATCGACATGAAGCCTTCGATTTCCGGACGGCGCATCAGAAGCTGCATGCCGATCCAGGCGCCGAAGGAGTAGCCGGCAACCCAACAGCTCTTCGAATCAGGATGAAGGCTCTGAACCCAGTCGAGGGCCGACGCCGCATCGGAAAGCTCGCCGGCGCCGTGGTCGAACTCGCCCTGGCTGCGGCCGATGCCGCGGAAATTGAAGCGGAGCGTGGTGAAGCCGCGCTTCTGGAACATATAGAAGAGCTGGTAGACCACCTGATTGTTCATCGTACCGCCGAACTGCGGATGGGGATGAAGGATAATCGCGATCGGGGCGCTCTTTTCCTTGGAGGGCTGATAGCGGCCTTCAAGGCGACCCGCGGGGCCGTTGAAAATTACTTCGGGCATCGATACTCCGGCTCTTCTTTTTCTGCGTTCAAACCCTACGGCACGCAGCAAGTTGACTTGACGAATGCGCTCATCTTTTCTAGAACGCAGTTTAGAACAATTCGAAACTTGATGCGGTGGTCCGCGCGTTGTTTGCGCAACGGTTTGTGGAACGTGTCATAAGGCATGCCCGGCTGAAATTTCAAGGAAAATGAGCCGGTCGCAGCAAAGCAAAGTCGCGCAGGAAGAAGATTATGGCGGCAGCACGCCTCTATCTCGACTGGAATGCTACCGCACCGCTTCATCCGGCGGCGCGCGAAGCCATGCTGCGCGCAATGGATATTCAAGGCAACCCCAATTCTGTTCATGGCGAAGGTAGAGCAGCCCGCGCGGCTGTCGAGGCTGCACGCCGGCAGGTTGCAAGATTGACCGCCGCCGCACCCGCCCATGTCGTTTTTACGAGCGGCGCCACCGAGGCGGCCAATATGGTGTTGACGCCAGAATTCCGCATGGGGCGGACGCCGCTTCTCGTCAGCCATCTATATATATCGGCCGTCGAGCATCCAGCCGTGCGCGAAGGCGGGCGATTTGCCAGGGATGATGTCAGCGAAATACCGGTGACATCGAACGGTATGGTCGATCTTGCCGCGCTGGAGGCCATGCTCGCTGCGCATGACAAGGCGAGCGGCTTGCCGATGGTTGCCATCATGCTCGCCAATAACGAGACCGGAATTCTCCAGCCTGTCGGCGAAGCGGCCAAGCTCGTTCAGGCCGCGGGCGGCCTTCTTGTGGTGGATGCCGTTCAGGCGGCAGGCCGCATTCCGCTCGATATCAATGCGATCGGCGCGGATTTTCTGATCGTCTCCTCCCACAAGATCGGCGGTCCAAAGGGTGCCGGCGCGCTCGTCTCGCGCGGCGAGGTGCTGATGCCGAAACCGTTGATCCACGGCGGCGGCCAGGAAAAAGGCCATCGCTCCGGCACGGAAAACACGCTTGCCATCATCGGATTCGGTGCGGCTGCCGAGGCTGCTGCCGCAGACTTAGAGGTTCGTAATGCCGCGATCGGTTCGTTGCGCGACCGGCTGGAAGCGGGCATGGAACTTGCAGCACCGGATGTCATCATTCATGGAAAGAATGGCCCACGCGTTCCGAACACCAGCTTCTTCACGCTGCCGGGACTGAAATCCGAAACGGGGCAGATCGCCTTCGATCTGGAGGGCGTGGCGATTTCTGCCGGCTCAGCCTGCTCGTCGGGCAAGGTCGGCGAGAGTCATGTGCTCGTGGCGATGGGATGTGACCCGAAACTCGGGGCTCTCCGCATTTCGCTGGGGTCGACTACAATCGAAGCGGATATCGATCGCGCAATCGCTGCTTTTGCCCGCATTGCGGGAAGACGCAAGCTGGCGGGCGCGGCGGCCTGACGGCCACAATTTTGCGGAAACCGAAATTTCCGCTTGCCAAGCGGGGTGAAAAGTCCCTTTTGGCCGACTACATAGAAGGCAGACATAAGTCTGCCGCAACGTTGACAAGCTGCCGGACCTTGGATCCGGCGAGATTGGAGAACGAAATGCCTGCAGTCCAGGAAACGGTCGATCAGGTTCGCCTGATTGACGTGGACCAATACAAGTATGGTTTTGAGACCATCATCGAAATGGACAAGGCTCCCAAAGGTCTGTCCGAAGACATTGTCCGTTTTATTTCCGCGAAGAAGCAAGAGCCGGAATGGATGCTGGAATGGCGTCTTGAGGCCTATCGCCGCTGGCTGACGCTGGAAGAGCCGACATGGGCGCGCGTCGACTATCAGAAGATCGACTTCAACGACATCTACTACTACGCCGCGCCGAAGAAATTCGCCGGTCCGAAGTCGCTCGACGAAGTCGACCCGGAACTCCTGAAAACCTATGAGAAGCTCGGCATTCCATTGCGCGAGCAGGAGATCCTTGCCGGCGTCGAGAAGCCGAAGATCGCCGTCGATGCGGTGTTCGATTCTGTCTCAGTCGTCACCACCTTCAAGGAAGAGCTGAAGAAGGCCGGCGTGATCTTCATGTCGATCTCGGAAGCCATTCGCGAGCATCCGGATCTGGTGCGCAAGTATCTCGGCTCCGTCGTGCCGACCTCGGATAATTTCTATGCGACGCTGAATTCGGCCGTCTTCACGGACGGTTCGTTCGTCTTCGTGCCGAAGGGCGTTCGTTGCCCGATGGAACTATCGACCTACTTCCGCATCAACGAGAAGAACACGGGCCAGTTCGAGCGCACGCTGATCATCGCCGAAGAAGGTGCCTATGTCTCCTATCTCGAAGGCTGCACGGCGCCGCAGCGCGACGAAAACCAGCTGCATGCCGCCGTCGTCGAGCTCGTTGCGCTCGATGACGCCGAGATCAAGTATTCGACGGTGCAGAACTGGTATCCGGGCGACAAGAACGGCAAGGGCGGCATCTACAACTTCGTCACCAAGCGGGGCGATTGCCGCGGTCATCGCTCCAAGATCTCCTGGACGCAGGTCGAGACCGGCTCTGCCATCACCTGGAAATATCCGTCCTGCATCCTGCGCGGCGATGACAGCCGCGGCGAGTTCTACTCGATCGCCGTTTCCAACGGTCATCAGCAGGTCGATAGCGGCACCAAGATGATCCACCTCGGCAAGAACACGTCGAGCCGCATCGTCTCGAAGGGCATCGCCGCCGGCGTCTCGCAGAACACCTATCGCGGCCAGGTTTCAGCTCACCGCAAGGCGTCGAACGCGCGTAACTTCACGCAGTGCGATTCACTGCTGATCGGTGACAAGTGCGGCGCCCATACGGTGCCCTACATCGAGGCAAAGAACTCGACGGCGCAGTTCGAACATGAAGCCACGACGTCGAAGATTTCCGAAGACCAGCTGTTCTACTGCCTGCAGCGCGGCATCCCGACCGAGGCGGCGATCGCGCTGATCGTCAATGGCTTCGTCAAGGAAGTGCTGCAGGAGCTGCCGATGGAATTCGCCGTCGAAGCGCAGAAGCTGATCGGCATCTCGCTCGAAGGTAGTGTTGGCTGACGCACCCGAACCAGAATTAGCTTTGGCGCGCCGTGCGCGCCGCACCTTCATTCCTGCGATAGGATACTAAAATGCTTGAAATCAAGAACCTGCACGCCCGTATCGCCGAAGACGGCACTGAGATCATCCGTGGTCTGAACCTGACCGTGAAGGCTGGCGAAGTCGCCGCCATCATGGGCCCGAACGGCTCGGGCAAGTCGACGCTCTCCTACATCCTCGCCGGCCGTGAGGACTATGAAGTCACCGAGGGTGACATCCTTTATAACGGCGAAAGCATCCTGGAGCTTGACGCCGCCGAGCGCGCCGCCAAGGGTATCTTCCTGGCCTTCCAGTATCCCGTGGAAATTCCCGGCGTTGCCACCATGCAGTTCCTCAAGGTTGCTCTGAACGAGCAGCGCAAGGCACGCGGCGAAGACGAACTGACGACACCGGATTTCATCCGCCGCGTCAAGGATGCTGCCGGCAAGCTGCAGATCAACATGGACATGCTGAAGCGCCCGCTCAACGTCGGCTTCTCGGGCGGTGAAAAGAAGCGCGCCGAAATCCTGCAGATGGCGCTGCTCGAGCCGCAGCTTTGCGTGCTCGACGAAACCGATTCCGGCCTCGACATCGATGCGCTGAAGATCGTCGCCGATGGCGTCAACGCGCTACGTTCGCCCGATCGCGCCGTGATCGTCATCACCCACTACCAGCGCCTGCTCGACTATATCGTTCCGGACACCGTCCACGTTCTCTACAAGGGCCAGGTGGTCAAGTCCGGCGACAAGACGCTGGCGCATGAACTGGAAGCCAACGGCTACGCCGACATCATCGGTGCTGCAGCCTGATCGAGGCGGAAAGGACACGTCGATGAACATTCAGACGACGAACCGCCTGACATCAGCCGAAACGGCGCTGATCGAGGCGTATAACGACCAGATGGGCGACCTGCCTGGCGACGGCGAAGTTTTTGCCGTCCGCGATCGCCTGCTGGACGAGCTGAAGACCGCCGGCCTGCCGACGCGCCGCGTCGAGGCTTGGCATTACACCGATTTCAAGAACCTGCTGCGTCTGGTCCCGAGCGATATCGGCAAGGGCCTTGCCGAAGCGTTGCCGGCGACGGTCGAAGGATCGCCTGTCATTGCGGTTCTGCAGGGCAAGGCAAGTGATAAGGCTTCGGTGAAGAATTTGACCGTTGCGCGCTACGCCGACAGCTTGATCAACGGCGCGGCCGCCGTCGGCCTCGAAGCGCTCGGCAAGGATGACGCCATCGGGCGCATCAATGCGAGCTTCGTGCGCGATGGCTACGTCATCGATTTCCCCGATGGCACCGAACTCGATGCGCCGCTCGAAGTGCAGTTCATCCATGCCGGCGGCCAGATCCACAGCCGTCTGCCTGTTACCTTCGGCGCTGACGTCAAGGCGACCTTTATCGAGCGTCATCAAGCGGTTCAGGGCGCGGCTGCGCTGGTTTCCTCGGTCAGCGAAATCAAGATCGGCAAGGGTTCTGAAATCACTTGGATCGTCCTGCAGGAGCAGGGCAGCGAAGACACCCATCTCGGCCAGCTTCGCATCGATCTTGGAGAAGACGCCAAGCTGAAGCTGTTCGTCATCAACGCCGGCGGCAAGCTCGTACGTCAGGAGCTGTATATCAAGGTAGCGGGCGAGGGTGCCGGTCTGACGCTGCGCGGCATCAATCTGCTCGGTGGCGATACCCACACGGACGTGACGATGGTGCTTGGTCATGATGTTCCGAACACCGGTTCCACGGAAGTTATCCGTAATGTGGTGTTCGATCGCGCTCGCGGCGTCTTTCAGGGCATGATCCGGGTCGCACCGGATGCGCAGAAGACCGACGCCAAGATGGCTTGCAACACGCTGCTGATGTCCGACGATGCCGAGTTCTCCGTGAAGCCGGAGCTTGAAATCTTCGCTGATGACGTGCAGTGCGGCCATGGCGCCACTGTCGCGGATATCGACGGCAACCATCTCTACTACCTGATGGCGCGCGGCATTCCGGAGAAGAAGGCGCGCGCCATGCTCGTCAACGCCTTCGTGGCCGAGATCGTCGAGGAACTGGAAGACGAAGCCCTCGTCGAGGCGCTGGAAGGCGTTATTTCGGCCTGGCTGGAAAAGCACGCCTGATTGGAGGCAAAGCTCGTGGACAAGATCGTGCCGGCAACGGCCTATGACGTCGAAGCCATTCGCCGGGATTTTCCGATCCTGGCGAAGACGGTGCATGGCAAGCCGCTGGTCTATCTCGACAACGGCGCCTCCGCGCAGAAGCCGCAGGTCGTCATCGATGCCATTTCACACGCCTATTCCAACGAATATGCGAATGTGCATCGCGGCCTGCACTTTCTGTCCAATGCTGCGACGGAAGCCTATGAAGCGGCTCGCGAAAAGGTGCGCCGCTTCCTGAATGCGCCGTCGGTCGACGACATCGTCTTTACCAAGAACTCGACGGAAGCGATCAACACGGTCGCCTACGGCTGGGGTATGCCAAAGATCGGCGAGGACGACGAGATCGTCGTCTCGATCATGGAGCATCACTCCAACATCGTTCCCTGGCATTTCATCCGAGAGCGGCAAGGCGCGAAGCTGGTATGGGTACCCGTCGACGACGAGGGCGCGTTCCATATTGAGGATTTCGAAAAGAGCTTGACGGAGCGCACCAAGCTCGTCGCCATCACACATATGTCGAATGCGCTCGGAACTGTCGTTCCGGTCAAGGAAGTGTGCCGCATCGCCCATGAGCGCGGCATCCCAGTCCTGATCGACGGCTCGCAGGGTGCCGTGCATATGCCTGTCGACGTGCAGGATATCGACTGCGACTGGTATGTCATGACCGGCCACAAGCTCTATGGCCCTTCGGGTATCGGCGTTCTCTACGGCAAGAAAGAGCGGCTTGCCGAGATGCGGCCGTTCCAGGGCGGCGGCGAGATGATTTTCGACGTCACCGAGGAAAACGCACCTATAACGAGCCGCCGCACCGCTTCGAAGCGGGAACGCCGCCGATCGTCCAGGCGATCGGCCTTGGCTATGCGCTCGATTATATGGACAGTATCGGTCGTGAAGCGATTGCTCGGCACGAAGCCGATCTTGCCGCCTATGCGGCGGAGCGGCTGCGGGATATCAATTCGCTGCGCGTCATCGGCACGGCGCCCGGCAAGGGTGGAATCTTCTCCTTCGAGCTAGCGGGAATACACTCCCACGACGTCTCGATGGTGATCGACCGCCAGGGTGTCGCCGTTCGCGCCGGCACGCATTGCGCCCAGCCGCTCTTGAAACGCTTCGGCGTCACCTCCACATGCCGTGCATCGTTCGGCATGTACAATACGCGCGCCGAGGTGGATGCCTTGGCCGACGCACTGGAATATGCACGGAAATTCTTTGCCTGAGGAGGCAAGCGATGTCACTCGACGAAAGCGAACAGAAGATCGATGCGCGCGAAGGGATCGTGCATTCCAGCATCCCCGAGGATGAACTGGCGCGTCTCAGCGACGACATCATCTCTGCGCTGAAAACGGTCTACGATCCGGAAATTCCGGCCGATATCTTCGAGCTCGGTCTGGTCTACAAGATCGATATCGAAGACGACCGGATGGTGAAGATCGTCATGACGCTGACAGCACCGGGTTGCCCGGTTGCCGGCGAAATGCCGGGCTGGGTGGAAAATGCCGTCGGCGCCGTCGAAGGTGTTTCCGGTGTCGACGTCAGCATGACCTTCGACCCGCCATGGACGCCGGATCGCATGTCGGAAGAAGCGCAGGTCGCCGTCGGCTGGTATTGAAGCTTTAGGCCGCCGGCTTTACATTGAGACTCGAAGCGCCGGATCTTGACCCCGGTTGCGGAAGGAGAATGAGCCCATGGGCTTCGCAATCATGAGCATGACGGATGCAGCAGCGGCCCGCGTCAAGTCAATCGTTGAAAATTCCGGCCCCGATGCCAAGGGCGTTCGCGTCGGCATCAAGAAGGGCGGCTGCGCCGGGATGGAATATACCATCGACCTGGTGACGGAGCCGAATGCCAAGGACGACCTGATCGAGCGCGATGGCGCAAAGGTTTGGGTTGAGCCCTCGGCCGTCCTCTATTTGCTCGGCACAGAAATGGGCTTCGAGACGACGACGTTGCGCTCGGGCTTCATCTTTACCAATCCGAACCAAACATCGGCCTGCGGCTGCGGCGAATCCGTCGAATTGAAACCTGCCGATCTGGCTGCTCTGGTGGCGCAACGACAGGCTGCGCAACCCGCCTAAAGACACCTCCTGTATTTCAGCTTGCTGCATTTCGTGCTTTGATCGATGGATACTGAGGGTCTTTCGTCGCCCTCGGCTGACCAGCGGCTCCGAGCCGGATGAGGTCGGGGCGCGCAAGGGGATCTTATGGCGGCATCGGCATGGGTTTACACATTGATCCCGGCGGCAGCAGCCATCGCGGGTGCCGCGGTTGCGGTGAATACGCGGCCGGGGCCTAATCTTGTCAGCGCAATCCAGCATTTTGCAGCCGGTGTCGTGTTTGCCGCCGCCGCCGGAGAAATTCTGCCTGATGTCATGCATCGCGGTTATCCCCTGGCGACGGTCATCGGCGGAGCGATCGGCGTCGGCGTGATGCTGCTGGTCAAGCAGTTGGAAAACTGGGCCAAAGGGCCGATCGGCCTTCTCGCGGCCATCGGCATCGACATCCTGATCGACGGCCTCGTGCTCGGCATCGGTTTTGCAGCGGGGCCGAAAGTCGGCTTGCTGCTGACCATCGCCCTGACGATCGAGGTGCTATTCCTTGGTTTGACGGTGGCGAACGAACTTGGCGAGAGCGTCCGTTCTCGAACGAAGATCGTCGCGGTGACGGCAGCGCTTGCGCTGCTGCTGCCGATCGGCGCCTTGCTGGGAACGCCGATCGCTTCATTGCCCGGCCATGTTTTGACTGGCTTCTTTGCGTTCGGGCTGATTGCGCTTCTCTATCTCGTCACCGAGGAACTGCTGGTCGAAGCCCATGAAACACCCGATCGCCCCTGGGTGACGGCTATGTTCTTTGCCGGCTTTCTCGTGCTGCTTCTGCTTGAAGAGGCGATTGGTTAGCGATGCTCGGGATTGGGAAGCGAATTCCTAGTTTGCGGCCGATATCGGCGTTAGCTTAAGGCCGAGTGCCCTGACGACCTTCAGGATCGTCGCGAATTCCGGATTCCCATCGCCGCTGAGCGCCCGGTAAAGGGCGGAACGGTTCATGCCGACATCTTTGGCGAGCTTGCTCATGTTGCGCGTGCGGGCAACCTCGCCGAGTGCCCTGGCGATCGAGGCGGGATCGTCCGTGGCGAAGGCGGCGGCGATATAGCTGTCGGGATTGTCCACGTCGAATCGTTCCGGCATAAATCTGAATTCCAAGGTCCCACGGTGGCGTCATCAAAAACGCCGCGCATCCGTTCGGACACGCGGCGTTTTCATAGACAAGTTTCACGATAGATTTATGTCTGTTTCAAGCGAAGCGACTGAACCGCTTCGCTTTTTTGCAAAAATCCTATTCTGCGGCCTCGGCGTAGGATTCCAGCGGCGGGCAGGTGCAGATCAAGTTGCGGTCGCCATAGACATTGTCGATGCGGTTGACCGGCGACCAGTATTTGTCCACGCGGAAGGCACCGGGCGGGAAGCAGGCCTGCTCGCGCGAATAGGGGCGATCCCATTCGCCGACGAGGTCTTCCACCGTGTGCGGTGCGTTCTTCAGCGGGTTGTTGGTCTTGTCCATCCGGCCGTCTTCGATGGCGCGGGCTTCCTCGCGGATCGCCAGCATCGCCTCGCAGAAGCGGTCGAGTTCGGCCTTCGTTTCCGATTCGGTTGGCTCGATCATCAGCGTGCCGGCAACCGGCCAGCTCATGGTCGGGGCATGGAAGCCGCAATCGATCAGGCGCTTGGCGACATCGTCGACCGTCACGCCGGCGCTTGCGGCCAGCGGGCGGGTGTCGATGATGCATTCGTGTGCCACACGTCCATCCTTGGACTTGTAGAGCACATCGTACGCGCCCTTCAACCGCGTGGCGATGTAGTTGGCGTTGAGAATCGCCACCTTCGTCGCCTGTGTTAGGCCTTCGCCGCCCATCATCAGGCAGTAGCTCCAGGAGATCGGCAGAATGGAGGCCGAACCGAAGGCGGCCGCCGAGACCGCTCCGCTGCGGCCGTCCGTTTCCGGATGGCCGGGCAGGTGGGGTGCCAGATGCGCCTTGACGCCGATCGGGCCCATGCCGGGACCGCCGCCGCCATGCGGGATGCAGAAGGTCTTGTGCAGGTTGAGGTGGCTGACATCGGAGCCGATATCGCCGGGTCGAGAGAGACCGACCATGGCGTTCATGTTCGCGCCATCGAGATAGACCTGACCGCCATGCTTGTGAACGAGATCACAGATCTCCTTCACCGTCTCCTCGAAGACTCCGTGCGTCGAAGGGTAGGTGATCATGCAGCAGGAGAGGTTGTCGGCATATTGCTCGGTCTTGGCGCGGAAATCGGCCATATCGATATCGCCATCGTCGCTGACTTTCACGACCACGACCTTCATGCCCGCCATCTGTGCCGAGGCGGGGTTGGTGCCGTGCGCGGAGGTCGGGATGAGGCAGATGTCGCGGTGACCTTGGCCATTGGCAATGTGATAGTTGCGGATGGTCAGCAGGCCGGCATATTCGCCCTGCGCGCCCGAGTTCGGCTGCATGGAGAAGGCGTCATAGCCTGTTACGGCGCAGAGCTTGTACGTCAGATCATCGATCATTTCGCGGTAGCCGAGTGCCTGGTCGGCCGGCACGAAAGGATGGATGTCCGAAAATTCCGGCCAGGTGATCGGCAGCATTTCCGCGGTGGCGTTCAGCTTCATGGTGCAGGAGCCGAGCGGGATCATCGAGCGGTCGAGCGCCAGGTCGCGGTCCGAAAGACGACGAATGTAACGCGTCATCTCGCTTTCGGCACGGTTCATGTGGAAGATCGGATGTGTGAGGTATTCGCTGGTGCGCAGCAGGGTCTTCGGCAGGCGGTAGGACGGCTCGAAATCGGCGATGCGGAAATCGCCGCCGAAAGCGCGCCAGACGGCTTCCACCGTTGCCGGGCGCGTGCGCTCGTCGAGGCTGATGCCGATCTTCGTTTCACCAACCTTGCGCAGGTTGACGCCTTCGGCGACGGCTGCACGCAGGATCAGACCCTGCATGTGGCCGACATCAACGGTGATCGTGTCGAAGAAGGTCTCAGGCTCAACGATGTAGCCGAGCTTTTCCAGTCCCTTGGCCAACAGCACGGCCTTCTGATGAACCTGCTGGGCGATTGCCTTCAAGCCCTGCGGACCGTGGAAGACCGCATACATGGAGGCCATGACGGCGAGGAGCACCTGGGCGGTGCAGATGTTCGACGTCGCCTTTTCGCGGCGGATATGCTGTTCGCGGGTCTGCAGCGACAGGCGATAGGCGCGATTGCCGCGTGCATCGACCGAGACGCCGACGAGACGGCCGGGCATGGAGCGCTTGTAGTCGTCCTTGACGGCCATAAACGCGGCATGCGGCCCGCCATAGCCAACCGGAACGCCGAAGCGCTGTGACGAGCCGATGGCGATATCCGCACCCATTTCGCCCGGGGATTTCAGCAGGGTCAATGCCAGGAGATCGGTCGCCATGACGGCGATGGCGCCGGTCTGGTGCAGGCGGGCGATCAGGCCACTGAAATCGTTGATGTGGCCGTGCGTGCCCGGATACTGGAAGATTGCGCCGAAGACGTCGACCGGATCGAGATCGGTGAAGGGATTACCGACGATGACGGTCCAGCCGAGCGGCTCGGCGCGCGTCCTGATCAGCGCTATGGTCTGTGGGTGGCATTCGGCATCGACGAAGAAGGCCCTTGCCTTCGATTTGGCGACGCGTTCCGCCATCGCCATACCTTCGGCCGCGGCGGTCGCTTCATCGAGCAAGGAGGCGTTGGCGACATCGAGACCGGTGAGGTCGCTGATCATCGTCTGGTAGTTCAGCAGCGCCTCGAGGCGACCCTGGCTGATCTCAGGCTGGTATGGGGTATAGGCGGTGTACCAGGCCGGATTTTCCAAGATGTTGCGCTGGATAACCGGCGGCGTGATCGTGCCGTAGTAGCCCTGGCCGATCAGGGAAACGAGAACCTTGTTCTTGTTGGCGGTCTCGCGCAGACGGTCGAGCGCCTCGCGCTCCGTCATCGCTGCGCCCCAGGCGAGCGGCGCCTTCTGGCGGATCGCCGACGGCAACGTCGCGTCGATCAGGCCGTCAAGGCTCTTATAGCCGATCACCTTGAGCATATCGGCCATCTCCGACGGAGACGGGCCGATATGGCGGCGGTTGGCGAAATCGTATGGCTGGTAATCGGTGAAGGTGAATTCCGTAGGCGTCGCCATTATCCGATCAGCTCCTTGTAACCGGATTCATCAAGAAGACCATCGAGATCGCCGACGTTCTTCAGCTTCAGCTTGAAGAACCAGCCAGCACCCATCGGATCGGAATTGACGAGGGCCGGATCGGCAGTGATGGCTTCGTTGATTTCCGTGATTTCCCCGTCGAGCGGACAATAGACTTCGGAGGCTGCCTTGACCGATTCGACGGTTGCCGCGTCGGCTCCCTTGGAGAAGCTGGCACCGACCTCAGGCAATTCCACAAACACGAGATCGCCGAGCTGTTCGGCGGCATGTGCCGTGATGCCCACGATTGCGACATCGCCTTCGACCTTCAGCCACTCATGTTCTTCGGTAAACTTCAGCATGGATAATCCTCTCTGGAAAAGACGTTCAACGTTTGTAGGTTGGTTTGATGAAAGGCAGGGCGCTGACGACGGCGGGCAGATATTTGCCGCGCACTTCAGCGTAAACGGTGGTGCCGAGAGTGGTGAATTCGGCCGGCACGTAGCCCATGGCGACCGGGCCTTCGACGCTCGGACCGAAACCGCCCGACGTGACTTCACCGATCTCCATCTTGCCTTCGGCATCGGCATATAGCTTGGCATGGCCGCGCACTGGTGCCTTGCCCTCCGGCTTCAGACCGACACGGCGCCGCGTGGCGCCGCCATCGAGTTCGCCGAGGATGCGGGTTGCACCAGGGAAGCCGCCAGCGCGGACACCGCCGGTCTTGCGGGCCTTCTGGATCGCCCATTCGAGCGCGGCTTCGATCGGCGTCGTCGTCTGGTCGATATCGTTGCCATAAAGGCAAAGGCCGGCTTCGAGTCGGAGCGAGTCACGGGCGCCGAGGCCGATCGGCTGTACATCCGGGTGCTCCAGCAGCCGCTTGGCGATATCCTCGGCCTTATCGGCCGGGACGGAGATTTCGAAACCGTCTTCGCCGCTATAGCCGGAGCGCGAGACGAGGCAGGAGACATCGTGGAGGCGACAATGCCGAACATCCATGAATTTCATATAGGCGATATCGGCCCAGAGTTCGGCAAGCACGTCGACGGCGTGCGGGCCCTGAAGGGCAAGGAGTGCGCGATCAAGTAATGTGACTTCGCAGCTATCGCCGATATGATCTTGAAGATGCTTGAAATCCTGCTCTTTGCAAGCGGCATTCACGACGACAAAAAGATAGTCGTCCATGTGGGCGATCATCAGATCGTCAAGAATGCCGCCCTTGTCGTCGGTGAAGAAGCCATAGCGCTGGCGATTTTCGGCAAGGCCGACAATATCGACAGGCACCAGGCTCTCCAGTGCCAGCGCGGCATCCTCATATTTGCCGGAGCGGGCGCGGATCGTCACCTGACCCATATGCGACACGTCGAACAGGCCGGCGGAGGATCGAGTCCAAAGGTGTTCCTTCAGAACGCCCGGCGCATATTGAACCGGCATATCGTAGCCTGCGAAAGGCACCATGCGGGCGCCGAGGGACACATGCAGGGCATGAAGGGGGGTGGTCTTGAGGGCAGCGGTCTCGTCCAAATGACGCCTCCGGGGTTTGCGCTCGTTTCGAAGCGCAGAGCTCACAATTTCGGCGCGGTTGCGCCTGACGATGAGCCCCCTCTGTCTGTTTGCCTGAGATTGTTATCCCTTCGGCGAACGCTTGCGCGCTTCTCTCCAGAGTTCCGTCTGCCCCTTGCTGGTCCTTTGGCCTGAGAGTTTCCGGGGCGGTTGCTCCTTCGGCACCGGCTCGCACCGGATTCTCCCAACAAGGTTGACAGCCATTATCCGGTCTCGGCGAAAGATGGCAAGGGGCAAATGTCGTCGCTGAACAAATTTTTGTCGCGCCGATCAATCCTGCGTTTCCTAATGAATACGGGCCTTTGCAACAGAGATGGGAGAGGCTATCCCTTCTGCTCGATTGAGGAGCCGGGCAGGAGACAAAGATGAACCGCAACTACGCAGCCGCATTGCTGATGTCCATTGGCGCATTTTCGCTTTCCGTTGTCGGAGCGATGGCTGAGGACAGTGGCGCGATGAAATCCATGCCCGGCATGCACATGGATACAGGTGCGGCGCCTTCCGGCTCGGCGACTGCCAAGCTTGGCGATCTCGATATCAGCGGTGGCTACGTTCGCGCCATGCTTCCCGGCCAACCGGTGGGCGGCGGCTATATCACCATTCACAACACCGGCAAGACAGACGACAAACTGACCTCCGTGACCTCCGCAGCCGCCGGCAAGGTGGAATTGCACGAGATGAAGATGGAAGGCGAGATCATGAAGATGCGCGAGGTGAAGGGCGGCATCGCCATTCCCGCCGGCGCGACCGTGACACTCGCGCCGAATACGATGCACATGATGTTCAAGCAGGTGAAGACGCCCTTCAAGCAGGGCGGCACGGTGCCCGTGATGCTGATGTTCGACAAGGCTGGTATGGCCGACATCAATCTTCCCGTCGTCTCGGCCAAGGGAAACTGAGCCAGAAAATCATTCGACGTTACAATTCCGGTTTCCACTTTTCCTCGAAATGCTCTAAAGCCACGTCAAAAGGCCGGAAAATCTCCGGCCGCGGGGCCGATGCCCTGTCGTTTGAATTTGCATGATCCGCCGAACGCAGGTTTGGCAACGCTTGGGACATGCCGCGGTATTTGAAAGAAGAAGAATGGCCGGGATTGAGCATATTAAGGTCGAGCCTGACGAGGCCGGCATGCGCCTGGACCGCTGGTTCAAGGTGCATTTTCCGGGTCTCGGCTTTGGGCAATTGCAGAAGCTGATGCGTTCCGGACAGGTACGTGTCGATGGCGGCCGCGTGAAGACGGATGCGCGCGTGCAGCCGGGGCAGATGGTGCGCGTGCCGCCGCTCGATGTCGATGCGAAGGCACTGAAGAGCGGTCCGATCGCGGGTAACGACCTCAAACATTCCGGCGACGCCGAGCTTCTAGCGCGCATGCTGCTGCATGAAGACGATAAGGTCTATGTGCTGAACAAGCCGGCCGGCCTTGCGGTGCAGGGCGGTTCCGGCCTTACGCGCCATATCGACAAGATGCTGGAGGCATGGACGAGCAAGAAGGGCGAGAAGCCGCGCCTGGTGCACCGTCTAGACCGAGACACGTCCGGCGTGCTCGTCGTTGCCCGCACCCGCGGCGCGGCGCAAAAGCTGACGGCCGCCTTTCGCGAGCGCGACACCAAGAAGACCTATTGGTCGCTGGTCAAGGGTGTGCCGCGCAAGCATGAGGACAAGATTTCCACCTGGCTGGTGAAGGAAGCAACGCCGGATGGCGACCGCATGCGCATCGCCAAGCATGGAGAGGAGGGCGCGGATCACGCCATCTCCTACTATCGCGTGCTCGAAACGGCTGCTCAGAGCCTCGCCTGGCTGGAAATGGAGCCCTATACCGGCCGTACCCACCAGCTGCGCGTCCATGCGCTGCATATGGGCCATCCGATCATCGGCGACCCCAAATATTTCGATGACGATCCGAACTGGGATTTTCCGGGCGGTGTCCAGAAACGCCTGCATCTGCATGCGCGCCATATCGATATCCCGCATCCGAGCGGCGGACGCCTGCGCGTCACCGCGCCTTTGCCGCCGCATATGGTTCAGACTTGGAACCTTCTCGGTTTCGATATGGAATCGGCAGGGGAGCCGGACGACGAATGAAGCTGGTCCTATTCGATTGTGACGGCACGCTGGTCGACAGCGCGCGGCTGATCCATGAGGTTATGGCGCGAACCTTCGTGGCCTTCGGCTATAAGCGTCCCGATGTTTCTGCGACGAAATCGATCATCGGCCTGACGCTCGATATCGCCATTGCCCGCCTGCAGGGCAAGCCGCATGTCGACGACGAAGCGATCGCGATGACGGCGCACTACAAGTCGATTTTTCCGGAGGTGCGAGACGAGGCCGACATGCAGACGCCGCTCTTCGACGGCATCAAGCCGCTGATCGAGACGCTTGCGGCCCGCGATGAACTGCTGATCGGCGCAGTGACGGGTAAATCCCGCCGCGGCTTGACCCATATCCTTGAGGTCAACGACTTCGCGCCCTATTTCATCGTCTCGCGCACCGCCGACGACTGCCCGTCCAAGCCGCATCCGGCGATGGTCACGGAATGCTGCGACGAGACCGGCATGGATCCGCACGACACGATCGTGATCGGCGATGCCATCTATGACATGCAGATGGCAAAAGCGGCCGGTGCGACTGCCATCGGCGTTGCCTGGGGTTATGCTTCGGTCGAGGAGTTGCTGGCAGCAGGCGCCGATGCCATCGCCCACCATCCGAACGATATATTGAGCCATATTCTCTGAGGTGACGCCATGCGCGACCTGTTGAACGATCTTTCCGAAGGTCTCAGCCATCCCGATCCGATCCGCCGCGCGCAGATCCAGATGAAGAAGCCGCTGCCCAAGCGCTTCTACAAGGATGTGACGATCAGCGCGGACGAGGGCAGTCACGCCATCGCTCTGGATGGCAAGGTGGTGAAGACGCCGGCGCGGCACTCCCTGGCCCTGCCGACAGAAGCACTTGCCAGACTGGTGGCCGGAGAATGGGCGCGTCAGGTCGACGTGATCGATCCCGCGACCATGCCGATAACACGCCTCGTCAATACCGCCATCGATGGCGTTGCGACGGAGAGCCAGGCCGTATTCGACGAAATCGTCCGCTTCTCCGGCAGCGATCTGCTTTGCTACCGCGCCGACGGTCCCGAGCGGCTCGTCGAGCGGCAGTCGGAGCGCTGGAATCCGGTGATCGAATGGGCAGCGCGCGACCTAGGCGCCCGCTTCATCCTAGCCGAAGGCGTCATGCACCAGGAACAGCCTAAAGAGGCTATCGCGGCCTTCGCCGCTGCTTTGCGCGAGTTTGACACACCGATGGAGTTCGCGAGCTTGCACACGATCACGACGCTGACTGGTTCGGCGATCCTGGCGCTGGCCTTTGCGAAAGGTTTCCTGCCGCTTGCCGAGGTTTGGTCGCTCGCTCATCTCGACGAGGATTGGACGATTGAGCATTGGGGCAGCGACGAAGAAGCCGAGCAGCGTCGTGCACAACGTTTTGAGGAGTTTCAGGCCGCAGCCGCGGTTTTTTCCGCGCTTCGCAGTTGAATATTGTTGATTTCCAGTCCTTTATATCGATCTGCATATCTTGCAAATTCGAAAGTCGGGGCAGGGATCATGTTGTTGTGGAGGCCGAGAGCCATACCGGCGCTCGTGGGAAGTCTGGCATTGGCCGCTTGCTCGAGCTGGTCCGTGGATCCTCCGCCTCCAACCTATGCCGTGCGCAGCGCAACCGTCATAGCCGATCAGGCACTGCCGCCGGTGTCGCCGGCATTGGTTGCAGCCGTCAATGATCGCGTCAACGCCGCGATCGCCGCCACGAGCTTCGGTCCGCAATTGCCACAGGTTGCCATCACAGTCCGACTGAGCGACGTCCGCAAGGCGCGCGGCTTCAATCGCGACCGCAGCAGCGCCAAGATCAATATCGATGCTGCGGCAGCCGATGGCGGCGCTGTGATTGCCATGGCATCGTTCGAGACCAGAACTGTCGCTCCTGATCCTGCCACCGCAGATGAGCTGATGGCGGAAGACATTGCCGCGCGGGTTCGTTCCATCTTTTCGCTGAACACACCGCGGCTCGCAAACTAAGCCAACAGCTTCAAACAGGGCTCGCGCCATGCTAAGCCCGAGCGATGATGGAGAGAGGGCCGCATGAAGGAAATCCTGCAGGAACTGGAGCGCCGTCGAGAGATTGCAAGGCTCGGCGGCGGGCAGGTGCGCATCGACGCGCAGCACGCCCGCGGCAAGCTGACGGCGCGTGAGCGCATCGATATCTTCCTCGATGAAGGCTCTTTCGAAGAGTTCGATATGTTCGTCGAGCATCGCTCGACCGATTTCGGCATGGACAAGAGCAAGATTGCCGGCGACGGCGTCGTGACCGGCTGGGGCACGGTCAACGGACGAACTGTGTTCATTTTTGCCAAGGATTTCACGGTCTTCGGTGGATCCCTTTCAGAAGCACATGCGGAAAAGATCACCAAGGTGCAGGATATGGCGCTGAAGAACCGGGCGCCGATCATCGGGATCTATGACGCCGGCGGCGCCCGCATTCAGGAGGGCGTGGCCGCGCTCGGCGGCTATGCCGAGGTGTTTCAGCGCAACGTGCTAGCCTCCGGCGTCATCCCGCAGATTTCCGTCATCATGGGCCCCTGCGCCGGCGGTGACGTCTATTCTCCGGCCATGACCGACTTCATCTTCATGGTGCGGGACACCTCCTACATGTTCGTCACCGGGCCGGATGTGGTGAAGACCGTCACCAACGAGACCGTGACATCCGAGCAGCTCGGCGGCGCCTCGGTGCACACGACGAAGTCTTCGATTGCCGACGCCGCCTGCGACAATGATGTAGACACGCTCCTGCAGGTGCGCCGTCTCATCGATTTCTTGCCGCAGTCGAACACGGCCGCGGTGCCGGAAATCGAATGCTATCAGTCGGTGACTGAACCGGATAATTCGCTCGATACGCTGATCCCGGCCAATGCCAACAAGCCCTACGACATCAAGGAGCTGATCCTGAAGGTGGCGGACGAGGGCGATTTCTTCGAGATCCAGGAAAGCTTTGCCAAGAACATCGTCTGTGGCTTCGGCCGCATCGAGGGCGCCACGGTCGGCTTCGTCGCCAATCAGCCGATGGTGCTAGCCGGCGTACTCGACAGCGACGCGTCGCGGAAGGCGGCTCGTTTCGTGCGTTTCTGCGATTGCTTCAATATCCCGATCGTCACCTTCGTCGACGTGCCGGGCTTCCTACCGGGAACGGCACAGGAATACGGCGGCCTGATTAAGCACGGCGCCAAGCTGCTCTTTGCCTATGCCGAAGCGACCGTACCGAAACTGACGGTCATCACCCGCAAGGCCTTCGGCGGCGCCTATGACGTCATGGCCTCGAAACATCTGCGCGGTGACCTAAACTACGCCTGGCCGACGGCGCAGATCGCCGTCATGGGCGCCAAGGGCGCCGTCGAGATCATCTTCCGCAAGGATATTGCCGATCCGGAGAAGATCGCGGCCCACACCAAGATGTACGAAGACCGTTTCCTGTCGCCCTTCGTTGCCGCGGAGCGCGGTTACATCGACGAGGTGATCATGCCGCGCTCGACCCGGCGCCGGCTGGCCCAGGGTCTCAGAATGTTGCGCAACAAGGATCTGACCAATCCCTGGAAGAAGCACGACAACATCCCGCTTTGAGTCCGTGACAACACGTCACGGATATCACACGGAAAATTGATCCGACGTCAGAAGCCGTGTTTTCACGTTCCCAGTCGTGCGCTCTATTGCTTCCTCGTGGGGGAGTTAAAACTGGAGTTTAACATGGCGCTTTCCGATCGGCTGAATCAATATCAGCCCTATGCTCTTACTGTCTTGCGCGTCGTCACCGGCGTACTCTTCATCGAACACGGCTTGCAGAAGCTGTTTGGCTTTCCGCTCGGCGGTCAGTTCCCAAGCCCGCTGCCGACCTTGCTTCTGGTTCAGGGTATCCTTGAAGTTGTCGGTGGATTGGCAACGATCGTGGGCTTCTTTACCCGTCCGGTCGCGTTCATTCTGTGCGGCAACATGGCTGTCGCCTATTTCATGGCGCATTATCCGAAGAATTTCTTCCCGGCCAACAACGGCGGTGACGCGGCGATCCTCTATTGCTTCGTCTTCCTGTTCCTGATCTTCGCCGGCCCGGGCCTGCTGGCGATCGACAACAACAAGAAGTAAGTAACCGGACTCTTCGTCGGGCTCGGTTGAATTGCCGGGTCCGGCGAATAAATTCGTCTCTCGCGTGTTTACTCCGTTATCAGCGAAGCGAGAGCACTTTTGACAGGATCTCCTTCGCATCCCCTATCGAACGGAGATCCTCATGTCATTTCCCGAGCGCTTGTCGCCTTATCAGCCCGCCGCCCTCGCCATTTTGCGAATCATAACTGCACTGCTGTTCATCGAGCACGGTACGCAAAAGGTCTTCGGCTTTCCGCCGGCGCCTTACGCAATCACGACGCTGTTCTTCGTGGCGGGAATTATTGAACTTGTCGGCGGCATCCTTGTCCTGCTTGGGCTTTTCACCCGACCGATCGCCTTTCTCCTGAGCGGTGAAATGGCGATAGCCTACTTCATGGTGCATATGCAGATCGACTTCTTCCCGGCCAACAATCAGGGAGACGGAGCCATCCTGTTCTGCTTCATCTTCCTGTTTCTGGTGTTCGCCGGTCCGGGAAGCTGGGCGCTGGGCAATCGCCAGCGCCAGTCGCAGCCTATCAGGCCGCAAGCTTGAGGCCGGCAATGCCGGCCACGATCAGGCCGATGCAGGCGAGGCGTACCAGCGTCGCGGGGTCGCCGAGCAGCCATATGCCCAGCAGCACAGTGCCGACCGTGCCTATGCCAGTCCACACGGCGTAGGCCGTGCCCATGGGCAGGGTTTTTACCGCAAGGCCGAGCAGCGCGATGCTGATGACCATGGAAATGACGGTGAGAATCGTCGGCGTCAGCCGCGTGAAGACATCGGTATATTTCAGGCCGACTGCCCAGCCGATTTCAAACAGACCTGCAAGGAAAAGCAGGAACCAAGCCATTTTACGCTCCTTTGGTAAGAGCGAGGCCGTCCCCGCGGATGCTTACGGCCGGTCAATCGGGAGCGGCCGCCACAGTCGTCTGCGCGTTTTCTATATGCCGCTATTACCGGAGTTTTTCAAGCGTTTGAGTGCATGGCTGCCATGCCACCCGTTTCACGCTAGCCGTTCGGCGTGCCATTTGAGGTGATCGTCCATGAAGCTGGAAATGAAGTAATAAGAGTGGTCGTAGCGCTCGTGCATGCGCAGCGTCAGGCTGATATCGGTGCCTTTAATGGCTTCCTCGAACAGCCAGGGGCGCAGTCCGCTTTCAAGGAAGCTGTCCGCCTTGCCCTGATCGATCAGGAATTCGGGGAAGCGGGCGCCGTCTTCGACAAGCGCACAGGCGTCGTAGCGGCGCCATGCAGCCTTGTCGCTGCCCAAATATTTCTCCAGCGCAGGGGCGGACCAATCGGCTGTCGACGGCTGTACGATGGGAGCAAAAGCGGAGCAGCTCTTGAAGCGGTCCGGGTTCTTCAACGCAATCGTCATGGCGCCATGGCCGCCCATAGAATGGCCAAAGATGCCTTGGCGGCTCATGTCGGCGCGGAATTGCCTGGCGATGAGAGCGGGCAGTTCCTCGGTGATGTAGGTGTACATCTGATAGTTTTCGGCCCAGGGCGTTTCGGTGGCATCGAGATAGAAGCCGGCGCCTTTGCCCATCTGCCAATTGGTCAGCTCATCCGGCACGTCATTGCCGCGCGGGCTGGTGTCCGGGCAGACGATGATGAGGCCAAGTTCGGCGGCCATGCGGCGATATTCGCCCTTTTCCATGACATTGGCGTGGGTGCAGGTGAGGCCGGAGAGATACCAGAGGACGGGCCGAGGCTCCTTGATCGCCTGGGGTGGCACGAAGACGGCGAAGGTCATCTCGCTTTTGCAGGCGTCGGACTCATGCGAGAAGACACCCTGCATGCCGCCGAAGGCGGTGTTCTGGGAAATGATATTCACGGCTGGCCTCCAGGCGTTTGATTGGTTTTTGAACGCCGGCAGAGCCGGTCGAAAGTTTCGAGAAAGGCGGAGCGGTCGCGCGGCGAGAAGGCGGCGTTATAGCCCTTGCTCTCACCGGTTTCGCGAAGATGTGCGCCGAGGTCCCGCATGGCGGTCGCCATGCCGATATTGGTCTTATCGAAGATGCGGCCGGTTGGTCCCGTCACGAGCGCTCCGGTCGCAACGCAACGGCCCGCGAGCGGCACGTCGGCGGTGACGACGATGTCGCCAGCACCTGCGTGTTCGGCGATCCAGTTGTCGGCGGCATCGAAGGCATTGGAGACGATGACGTTGTGCACCATCGGGTCCCGCGACGGGCGCAATCCCGAATTGGCGACGAAGGTCACCTCGATGCCGTGGCGTTCAGCAACCTTCAGGATCTCAGGCTTGACCGGGCAGGCGTCGGCATCGACATAAATCATGATATCAAATCTTTTCAGCTATATGCGGCGCTTTTCTCATGCGCCGCATACATCTTGCCGAGTGGCTTTTACCGTCAATACAGCACGACGCTACGGATGCTCTCACCCGAATGCATGAGTTCAAAACCCTTATTGATGTCCTCGAGCGGCATGGTGTGGGTGATCATCGGATCGATCTCGATCTTGCCCTCCATGTACCAGTCGACGATCTTCGGAACATCGGTGCGGCCACGCGCGCCGCCGAAGGCCGTCCCCATCCACGAGCGGCCCGTCACCAGCTGGAACGGACGCGTCGAGATCTCCTGGCCGGCGCCGGCAACGCCGATGACCACCGACTTGCCCCAGCCGCGATGGCTGGCTTCCAGCGCCTGGCGCATCACCTTGGTGTTGCCGGTGCAGTCGAAGGTATAGTCGGCACCGCCGATCTGGTCGGCCCCGCGCTTCGTCATGTTGACGAGATAAGGCACGATGTCGTCGCCGACTTCCTTCGGATTGACGAAATGCGTCATGCCGAAGCGCTCGCCCCAGGCCTTCTTGTCATTGTTGAGATCGACACCGATGATCATGTCGGCACCGGCAAGCCTCAAGCCCTGGATGACATTGAGGCCGATGCCGCCAAGACCGAAGACGATGGCGGTTGCGCCCATCTCCACCTTGGCAGTGTTGATGACCGCACCGATGCCTGTGGTCACGCCGCAGCCGATATAGCAGATCTTGTCGAAGGGGGCGTCCGGATTGACCTTGGCGACGGCAATCTCCGGCAGCACGGTATAATTGGCGAAGGTCGAGCAGCCCATATAGTGATGGATCTTGTCCTTGCCGATCGAGAAGCGCGAGGTGCCGTCCGGCATCAGACCCTGGCCCTGGGTCGAGCGGATCGCGGTGCACAGATTGGTCTTGCGGGAAAGGCAGGACGGGCATTCGCGGCATTCGGGGGTGTAGAGCGGAATGACGTGATCGCCCTTCCTGACCGAGGTGACGCCAGGTCCGACATCGACGACGATGCCGGCACCCTCATGGCCGAGGATCGCCGGAAACAGGCCTTCCGGATCGGCACCCGACAGCGTGAAATCATCGGTATGGCAGATGCCGGTCGCCTTGACCTCGATCAGCACTTCGCCGGCTCTCGGCCCCTCAAGCTGAACCGTCATCACCTCAAGCGGCTTGCCTGCCGCAACCGCGACCGCTGCTCTTACGTCCATGATCTCATCCCTTCCTGCTATGATTTGGTCCGCGCGACATTGGCATGGGCACATGGGGCGGCTCAAGCCAAAATCAGACACTTAGCGTCGCAATTATCATGTTTTAGCCGAGCAATCGCCGCGCAGCTTTTTCCACATGGCTGCGATGGCGAAGCTTCTCGATCAGGTGAATTCCATGATCACGGCGTCGACGGCGAGGCTTTCGCCCGGCTTGGCGTTGATCTTGCCGATGACCAGATCGCGCTCGGCTCGCAGGACATTTTCCATCTTCATCGCCTCAACAATGGCCAGCGTTTCGCCTGCCTTGACTTCCTGTCCCTCGGCGACGGCAATAGCGACGACCAAGCCCGGCATGGGGCAGAGCAGGAGCTTCGACGTATCCGGCGGCAACTTGACCGGCATCAGCTTGTCGAGTTCAGCCTGACGCGGTGTAAACACCCTGGTCCGGACGGAAATACCCTGCCAATCGATGCGCAGACCATTGAGCACGGTGCGGATCTGGGCTGTCAGCTTGCGGTCGCCAACGGTGCCGGCCCATACGGAATCGCCGGGACGCCAGTCGGTTGCGACGGTTACCGTTTGGCTGCCGATCCGCATGTCCATCTCGAAGGGAATGGTCGCCACGCCTTCAAGCAACGTCACAGGCAGATAGTCGGCACCAAGCTTGACAACCCAGCTCTCCCGCAGCGGCGCGGCGGCTGGACGCAAGCGGTCGGCATAGCGCTCGCGGCGGTTGGATTCGATCAGGCTGCAGGAAAGGGCGATTGCCGACAGCAAAGCGGTTTGGTCTTCGTCCGGCGTCACCGGCGCGAAGCCATCAGGATATTCCTCGGCAATGAAGCCCGTGGAGAGGCGGCCTTCGCGCCAGCGCGGATGCTTCATCAGAGCCGAGAGGAACGGCATATTGTGCTCGATGCCATCGACCACAAAACCATCCAGGGCTTCGCCCATCGCTTCGATTGCTTCCAATCTTGTCGGAGCCCAGGTGCAGAGCTTGGCGATCATCGGATCGTAATACATAGAGATTTCGGCGCCTTCGAAGACGCCGGTATCGTTGCGCACGACCGATGTCTCCGTTCTGCCTTCGCGCGGCGGACGATAGCGCGTCAGGCGGCCGATCGAGGGCAGGAAGTTGCGATAGGGATCTTCCGCATAAAGGCGGCTTTCGATGGCCCAGCCGTTGAGCCCGATATCCGCCTGCTTGAACGGCAGTTTCTCGCCGGCGGCGACGCGGATCATCTGTTCGACAAGATCGATGCCGGTCACCAGCTCCGTGACCGGATGTTCGACCTGCAGGCGGGTGTTCATTTCGAGGAAATAGAAATTCCGGTCGCGATCGACGATGAATTCGACCGTGCCGGCGCTTTGATAATCGACGGCTTTGGCGAGCGCCACGGACTGCTCGCCCATGGCCTTGCGCGTTGCCTCATCAAGGAACGGCGAGGGTGCCTCTTCGACGACCTTCTGGTTCCGGCGCTGGATGGAGCATTCGCGCTCGCCGAGATAGACCACATTTCCGTGAGCGTCGGCCAATACCTGGATTTCAATATGTCGGGGGTCGACGACGAATTTCTCGATGAAGACGCGGTCGTCGCCGAAAGAGCTTTTCGCTTCCGAGCGGGCGCGTTCAAAGCCGTCGCGAACCTCGTCCTTGCTCCAGGCGATACGCATGCCCTTGCCGCCGCCGCCGGCGGACGCCTTGATCATGACAGGATAGCCGATCTCAGCGGCGATTCTTTCGGCATGATCGGCATCATCGATGATGCCGAGATGGCCCGGAACGGTGGAAACCTTGGCCGCATTGGCGAATTTCTTCGATTCGATCTTGTCGCCCATGGCTTCAATCGCCTTCGGCTTCGGGCCGATGAAGACGATGCCTTCCTTCTCCAGTGCCGCACAGAAGGAGGCGCGCTCTGAGAGGAAGCCGTAGCCTGGATGGACTGCTTCCGCGCCGGTCTGCTTGCACGCAGCGATGATCTTGTCGGCGACAAGATAGCTTTCGGCAGCGGGAGCGGGGCCGATATGGACTGATTCATCCGCCATTTCGACATGAAGAGCATCCCGATCAGCATCGGAATAGACGGCGACCGTGAGAATGCCCATGCGGCGCGCAGTCTTGATCACGCGGCAGGCAATCTCGCCGCGATTGGCGATCAGGATTTTCTTGAACATGCAATCTCCGCCCAAATACCCTATTCAGTCAGTGTTTTAGCCATAAATTGCTTGCCTGGTCCATGCGCAACATGTCCGCGCTTACGTCGTTTTTTCCAAACTCGACTGCATACGCTCCCGCCAGATGATGAAGAGGCCGGAGCCGACGATAATAGCAATGCCGATCCACTTGGAAAGATTAGGAAAATCGCCGAAGATCGCGTAGCCGAGAACGGTAGCGGAAATGATCTCGAAATACTGGAATGGAGCAAGCAGCGACAGTGGCGCCAGCCGGAAGGCTCTGACGACGAGCATATGGGCGTAGCCTGAAATCGAACCGAGAATCAGCAGAAGCACCAGTCCGAGCACCGAGGCGGGCAGGGACGGCTCGAAATCCGTAATGCCGGCTGACGAGCCGGCAAGCAGAGCCAAGGCCATGAATATGGTGCCGCCGAGACCCGCCATGATCTGCATCGTCAACGGCGAATCCGCCTCACCGACGGCACGGTTCATGAAGAGATAGAGCGCATAAAGGAAGGCGCATGCGACCGGCAGCAGCGCCTTCAGTCCGAAGATCGCGAAACTCGGCTGAATGACGATCATTGCGCCGCCGAAGCCGATAACGATTGCCAGCCATCGCCGCCAACCGACCCTATCGCCAAGGAACAAGGCGGAAAGTGCCGTCAGCATAAAGGGTTCGACGAAATAGATCGCGAAGACATCGGCAAGTGGCATGTATTTGACCGCGGCGAAAAAGAGTAGGCTCGCGGCGCCATGCAGTGCGCCGCGTAAAAGGTTCAACCATGGGCGCTTCGCCGAAAAGGCTGACCGCCCGGCTGCGGTCGCAAGAAGCGGCAGCATGCACACAAGCTGAAAGAAGAAGCGATAGAATGTCACCTGGCCCGGCGACATGCCTTCAAAACTCGCCATGTACTTGGCGATCGCATCCATCGTCGGCAGCAGGATCATGGCGCTTGCCATGATCGTCATGCCTCTAAGCGGATTTTGCTGCGTGGAAACGGGGGAAGAGACGAGCATGCGTCAACTTCAAACATAGGACAAACATGCAATCAAGACGCGCTTGAAAGTAGGTTGCAAGATGCGGTGGCAGCCATCCGCAAATGCCGTACTTTTCCAAATGGGACAGATCTCCCTGGCGAGATGACGCCCTTAGACCTATCTGGAGCTTTGGAACCGGCTAAAACATGACTGCGCGGCGAAAAATTGCCGGCGCGACCAGGAAAGGGATCGCACCGATGTTCAAACCAGAACAAGAGACGACCGTTTTTTCGGATGAAGGCGGCGATACGCTTGGCGGACGCCTGTCCATGGCTCGCGATGCCGCGGGAATCAGCCTCGAAACGCTGGCCGGACAGCTTGGCGTCAGCGAGGAGACGATGCTCGCGTGGGAATCCGATCGCGCCGAACCCAACCCCTCCGCGCTGGCCAAGATGTCAGCTCTTTTCGATGTTTCACCGGCATGGTTGATGACCGGATCGGGTGACGGACCCGGAGAGGACAGCGATGAGCGCGCCCTGGAAGCCGTCAAGAACGAGCTATCGCGGCTACGCACCGCCTATCAGGAGGTCGGTCGGCTGATAGAGACGACAACAAAGCAGCTCGAACGTCTCGACCATCAGATCAGGCTGCGCAATCTGAGCAAGGATGTGGCGCATTGAGCGCGGCTTCCCTCGACGTGGCGCGGGCCTAAGTACTTTTAGCTTAATCGGGCAATCGTATCGTCGAGGGTGTCGATCGCGAGCTGCTCGCGGGCGATCATGTCGTCAAGATCGATGATCTCTCCAATCTGTTTCGCGTCAATGCCCTGCGTCTTCATCGCCAGCAGTTCGTTGCGATGGGCGATCTTTTCGCCTCTGATTTTGATAAGCTTCAAGCGAAAATCATCATTCATTTCCAATCCCTCCGTTTGGAATGAAGTGTCGCCATTTCCGGACTGCCATCGTTCCCCAGCTCGTCTCGTCTGCTTCAATCTCAGTCGTGTCCACGGCCGCGATAGGTGGTAGGAACGCCGGCTTTCTCGTGGCATTGGGCTAGGGTTTCCAGCCATTCCGCCAACCCTTCCGGGACTTTGGCATTTCCAGCTTCCAGCGCCTCCACCCATGACAGGTCACATTGCAGAGCGCTCGCCAGATTGATGGGCGTCCAGCGTATATGCAAAAGGCATTCTGAAAAGCGCTCTGGTGTCATGCATCTTCCCCCTGTCTGAAGAGTTTCACGGTGCCAGAGAGGGGCGCGAAGTCAAGTGACCAGGGAAATACGACGGCTGTTCCGGCCCATCAGGGTAGGCGAACTACCTCTCGGCATTTCGCGAGTAACTTGTGTGGGAAACGGGGCAGCATCGCAATATTCCCGACGCTTTGGTCGCTTCGCGTGTCGTCAGCGAGCGGACGATGGCGTGCGAGATAATGTGGTACTGAAGAAAGCGTTAGCTACGCATTGTTTTAAAAACAAAAAACCCGGCCAAAGCCGGGTTCTTGGTGCGGTCGAGAAGACTCGAACTTCCACGGGTTGCCCCACAGCGACCTCAACGCTGCGCGTCTACCAATTCCGCCACGACCGCATCGTGGTAGGCCGGATTGCTCCGGCGCGGCTGCATGTAGCAAAAGCATTCGGGGGGCACAAGAGCGATATGTCAGTTTTTTTAAATTCCTTCACAGCTCCTCCGATCTGACATGTGCGAATGCTGCCGAAACGCCTTACATGTTTGAATTCCCGCTCGAATGGCGCCATATGTGGACAACCCGTCGGCGCGCAGGATTTCCACACATGCGGCCTGCGACGCGCAAAGGACTGCCATATGCTTCGCACCGAACTTTCTCACCAGATGTTTCCCGCTCAAGGTACGCCGCCCGTCCGCTGGCGGATCAGTGACGGTCTCGTGCCTTATGAGGAGGCGGTTGCCACCATGGAGGCGGAGGTAGCCGCGATTGCCGAAGGGCAGGCGCCGGAACTCGTCTGGCTGGTCGAACATCCTCCGCTCTATACGGCGGGCACTAGCGCTGATGCCGCCGATCTGATCGAACCGGATCGATTCCCGGTCTTTGCGACAGGACGCGGGGGCGAGTATACATATCACGGGCCAGGGCAGCGTGTCGCCTATGTCATGCTGGACCTCAAGCGTCGCCGGCAGGATATCCGCGCCTTTGTCGGCGCGCTCGAAGAGGTCATCATTCGCACGCTCGATTCGATGAACGTGCGCGGCGAGCGGCGAGAGGATCGAGTTGGCGTTTGGGTCAGGCGCCCGGAGAAGCCCGCTCTGGCTGACGGCACCGTGGCTGAGGACAAGATTGCGGCGCTCGGCATCCGCGTGCGCAAATGGGTAACGTTTCACGGCCTTTCGCTGAACGTCGACCCCGATCTCGGGCATTTCACCGGCATCATTCCTTGCGGAATTTCGGCCTATGGCGTTACCAGCCTTGTCGATCTCGGCTTGCCGGTCATGATGGCGGATGTCGATATCCGCCTGCGTGAGGCGTTCGAACAGGTCTTCGGCGAAACTGTCAATGACGCGCGAAGGTGATCGGCGATCGTCCGAAGACGATGCCGGATGTTGCGATGAATTTTAGTGCTAAGCAGGACGGATCAAACGACCTGTCCGATTTGATGGCCAAAACTGCTATAGCTCGCAGGAGCGCTCTTCGGCGCCCTCTACCATCGGTACTTCCGACTCATTCGGAATGAACCGTTTCGATCTTTCCAAAAGATCGATCCTGTCTTCTGCCTTGAGAAGATCATGCAGTTTCTGATCGCTTAGGATGTTGTCGCCAGTATCATGCGAGGTCATGCGGGTAACTCCTTGACCTCTGCAGGCGAGAGTAATCATCTCTCTCAGCCGCTAGCGCCTACGGGTTCGGTAGCCAACGGTGATATAAGCCTATACTCATTTGAATGCTGTGGCGAGTCTTTTGGCGCGTTATCTCTCGATGGCCTTATCTGCCAGAAAAACGTCTGAAAGAAAAATGCCCTGGAAGGGAGAGCATCCAGGGCATAGAGAGGGGAACTGCATGACGGGAACTAGGGCGAGGTGCCTACACTTCAAGACCGAAGCTCACGATAGGTTGTATTTGGTCTGCGATCGCCCTTGCCGAAGCGTATAGCTGGCCGCGAATGACGGAAGTAAAATTGCAATGTGAATCGGCACCATCGATTCTTCCATCTCCGGCTGAACTCAACACAGCGATGAACCGCCGTCCAGGATTGCTGCTCCAGTCAAGTCACTCTTTTCGATAGCTATTTTTGTACAGTTTGCGTTCATGTTCGTCCGCATATGGTGTCTTCCGTCGCCCCCAGATCGCGTGTCGATTGACAATCGATGGGGACGATACGATTAATAGTTTCGACATTCGTCATAGAGCGGAGGAAATGCCAATGACAAGTCGTGCCATTCTGTTGATGTCTTTTGCGTCTCTCACAGTTGTAGGCTCGATGGGCCTCGCTTCTTCGGCTTCTGCGCTAACCATGAAAGAGTGCAGCGCCAAATATCAGGCTGCCAAAACTGCTGGTACCTTGAACGGCCAGAAGTGGAATGACTTCCGCACAACGCAGTGCAGCGCGGACGCCAGCGCCACCACGACCACCGCTCCCGCAACCACTGCACCAGCGGCTACGACGCCTGCCAAGCCGGCGAAGACCACTGCGGCAGCCAAGGTCGACGCCAGCGAGCCCGACGCTACCAAGCCGCCGGCAGCAGAACCGGCAAAGCCGACCACGGCTGCCCCGGCCGGCGTAACCTTCCCCGCAAAGGTCGACCCGAAATATGCTACCGAGACGCCCGGCAAGGGCCGCTTCCACACCTGCGTCGACGCCTATAACGCCGCCAAGGCCAGCAATTCGCTCGGCGGCCTGAAGTGGATCCAGAAGGGCGGCGGCTATTACAGCCTCTGCAATACCAAGCTCAAGGGCTGATTGCGGATCCAACCTCTTGCAGAACGGGCGCCTTTGGGCGCCCGTTTCTGTTTGCTTATATCAATCCCGCATCTTCTCCCATTTTTTCACCAATCGGTCGCGCTTAAGCTTGGAAAGCCGCTGCAGCCAGAAAATGCCGTCAAGCTGGTCAATCTCGTGCTGAACGCAGATGGCCAGAAAGTCATGCGCCTCGGCTTCATGGGTTTCGCCGGCGATATCCAGATAGCGAAAGCGGATCGATTTCGGTCTGACGATCTCCTCCGTCGCTCCGGGCATGGAAACGCTACCCTCCGTATGCCGTGTGGTCTCTGCCGACGACCACAGAATTTCCGGATTGATATAGATGCGCACGCCATCCTCGCGGCTGAGTTCGATCACGACGACCCGCTTGAGAACGCCGATATGCGGGCCGGTGATGCCGACGCCAGGCGCGGCCCGCATGGTGTCCAACAGATCATCGACAAGCATCCGCAGATTGTCGTCGAAGGCCGTGACGGCCGTGGAGGGGCTTCGCAATAGCGGATTGGGAAAGCGGATGATGGGGCGGACAGACACGGCACTCTCTAGCGGAACTGGAGGACATGGGTAGGAGGCCTGCCAGGATAAGGGGAAGATGATAGCAATGCCACCGCCTTGGTGGCCGCGCTTCCCATCGCATTGATTCGTGCATTCGAATCACTGAGGCGTCTGCTGTCTCTATGACCGTTCCCATCGAATTTACGGGAAATTTCGCCCTCTCAGGCCCTGTGGGCCTATGATTTAGCGCTGCACTGGCGGGTTGAGAACTGACTGCAACCCATCAAAATTGACTATTACGTAAAAGTCAATATTATGATGGCCAGCAGATTAGGGGCGGATTCTTGGTCGACGGATACTATAGCATAACGGAGCTCACTCGGGAATTCGGGGTTTCGACCCGGACGTTGAGGTTCTATGAGGACGAGGGCCTTATTCATCCTGAGCGCAGGGGCCGAACGCGCCTATTTCGCCCAGCCGACCGGCGTCTGATCATGGAGATTCTGCGCGGCCGCCGCATCGGTTTCACTATCGCCGAGATTCGCGAGATCATTCAGGTCTACAAGGAGCCTCCGGGCGAGATCGGCCAGCTGAAGCTGCTGATGAAACGCGTCGACGAAAAGCGCGACGAGCTGCGTCAGAAGCGTAAGGATATCGATGACACGCTGAGCGAACTCGACAATGTCGAGGAAGCCTGCCTCGGGCGCCTGGCCGAAATTGGCGTTGGGACCTGATCCGCTATTAAGCGCTCAGCTTTTCAAAACCAGCGGCGCGTCCGTTTGCAATAAAACTCGAATTCGCAGCCGAATCGCGAGAGGAGATGCATCTCCTCGCAGCGGATGACGAGTAAGGTCGTCAAGGCGGCCGCCGCTGCTGCCATGACCAGGAACCAGAGATTGCCGATCAGAAGGCCGAAGCTTGCGGTCAGCAAGGTATAGCCGAGATAGGTTGGGTTGCGGGTGAAACGAAAGGGGCCGGTGGTCACCAAATGCGCTGTGCAGCGCTGGGTAAGAACGGTTGTGCGGCGTTCCAGCAGCGTCTTGACGGCCCAGACATTCAATGTAACCGCGATGGCGGTCAGGAGCGCGCCAACCACCCATGCAACCAGCGCCCAGATGAAGGGCAAAGGCAAGGGATACCATCGCTGCAGGGACAGCGCCGCTATGACGGCGAGGCTATAGAGCAGCGGCGGCCACGGAAAACTCAGCGACTTCGAACGATAGGCATTCATAGAATAACCCTGTCATTGCGCTTCATCCGTGCATTGTATCGCGATTCGGCTTACGCGTTCATCGCTATCTGCTTTGATCGCCCCTGATTCCAGCGATTTGAAGAGGTTCTGAGCCTGCAACTTGTCGAGCGTGCATTGGCAGAAGCTGCGGCACATGGCTTCGCTGCCCGATCGCGTGCATGAAGCCACGCATTGCCTGATATAGCCGACCGTCGGGTCCTGCGGTGGCGCAGGAGCGACAAGTGACAGGAGATAGACAAGGCCGAACAGCACCGGCTGGTGCACCAGATAGAAGATCAGGCTGTGACGGCCTGCACGCGCAACGAGATTGCGGCCAGGCCCGAATTTTGCCAGATGCTTCAGCCAGCCGAGAGAGAGTGCCAATTGCGCGATGCCGAGGCCGAACAGAAATGGTGTCAGCCACGGGAAGAGCGGCACATAGTCATTCGAGCGCTGAATATTTTCCGAAAGCCCGACCCACCATAGCCACGGCGTGTCGAAGAACGTCGAATGCAGCGACAGCGGCGCGACGACGTTGTCGATCACGATGCCGACGGTGAGCAATGCCGCGACCAAAAGCGTCAAGAATGCGGGCAGGCGCAGGAACAGGAGGCCGATAAGGCTCGCCGCCGCAATGCTGTGGAGGATGCCGAAGAAGATCCATTCGTCTTGCATACCAATGAAGGTGACGAGTGAGATTGCGGCAGCTGCAGCGACAATCATGCCCAGCCGTCGCCAGTAGGACCGCCAGCGAATTTCCGGCGTATTGGCAAGCACGAGACTGAAGCCAGCCAGGAACAGGAAGGTACTGGCAATGGCGCGGGCATAGAGCTTCAGCCAGCCGGTTTCCGCCGTACCAGAATCAAGATAGCCGAAGAATTCGAAATCCCAGGTGCCATGATAGCTCGCCATGGCGAGCAGGGCAGCACCGCGTGCCGTATCCAGAATGCCGATGCGAGGCGTCTTTTGCGCAACGTCGGCGCTCGCGGCGATGGCGGCCATTACGGAAGTCCTTCCAGGCATGAATTCAAGTCTTTGCAGCGGCATGGGCCGACGCGGCCTTGTCATGGCATATCGCTATCCATGATGGCCAGACGGGCGTCGGAAAAAAACTGACGGCGGATCAGCACCACGATGATGAAAATCGTCGTCGCCATGAAGACATAGGGGCTCAGAAACCAGCCGAGATAACCGATGGACAGGAAGATTGCCCTGAGGCCGGCATTGAAATTGCGCGCGGCAATGACGTTCATGCGCACCACGCGCTCGGCGGCTCTTTCCGCGGCCAACGGATCAAGGATGGCATCTTCGCGCATCGGCAGGGAGCCGAAGAGAATGGTGCAATAGTTGAACAGGCGATAGGCCCAGCCGAATTTGAAAAAGGCATAGCCGAAAAGGCAGCCAAGCCCGGCTACCTTGATTTCAAAGGCTGCCCGACCGCCATTGAGTATGAACGGCATATCCGAAAAGAAGGCGTTGATCTTGTCGGTGGCGCCGAGAAGCGCAAAACAGCTGCCGATCGCGAAGATTGATGTGGAGGCAAAGAAGCCGGTGCCGTTCTGCAGGCCGGAGAGGATCTGCGTGTCGATCATCTTCAGATCGCGGCGCAGCGAGTTGTATATCCATTCGCGGCGACGCTCGTTCATCGCCAGCGTCAGACTGGTGCGATTGAAGAAGCTGGCGCTGCTGGTGATCCAGTTCAGCGCGACCCAGAGAAAGATGAAAAGGGCGAGGGCGACATAGTCGGCAGTCGTCATAAAGGCAGGTTCTCCAGATCAATCCCATGTAGACTGTAGCTCAGCGCGAGCCGCGCGCAATGGCCTTCTGTTTGCTTCCCCGAATGCCTATATGTAATGTCGCTGCCATGAAATCCGATGTCGGCCAATCGCCGTGCAAGCTTGCCGCGATAGCGTAGCCTTGCCGGAAATCGATTTGCCTGGAGGCACCAAAGGTCCATGTTTCTCTCAGTTTTTGATGTGTTCAAGATCGGTGTGGGACCGTCCAGCTCGCACACGATGGGACCAATGTCGGCGGCGAATCGCTTCCTGGACCTCTTGCTGTCGAATGAGTGGCCGCGACCGTCTTCGAATGTGCATGTTGAGTCGATCAAGGTCAGCCTGCATGGTTCGCTGGCGCATACGGGTATCGGCCACGGCACGGGCAGGGCTGTCATCCTCGGTCTAATGGGCGAAAAGCCCGACAGCGTCGATCCCGACCATATGGATGCCATTATCGACGAAGTGGAGCGCAGCGGACGCATCACGCCGCCAGGTCATCCGACCTATCAATTCCAGCCCAAGACCGATCTGATCTTCGACAAGAAGGTGCCGCTGCCTGGCCATGCCAACGGCATGAGTTTTTCTGCTTTCGACAGGGATGATCGCCTGCTGCTGAAGCGCATCTATTATTCCGTCGGCGGCGGTTTCGTCGTCACCGATACGGAATTGGAGCAGATGAAGGCCGATCGGAAGAAGCCGGCTGCAGCCGGCGAACGCGTTCCTTTCCCCTTTGCCACCGCCAAGCAGATGCTTGAAATGTCCGAGCGCTCCGGCCTTTCGATCGCGCAGATGAAGCGCGCCAATGAAGAAACGCGCATGAGCGCCGAAGAGCTGGACGCCGGGCTTGATCGTATCTGGGCGGCCATGAGCAGTTGTATCGATCGCGGCCTCAAGGTGGACGGCATCATGCCGGGCGGCCTGAAGGTCCGCCGGCGTGCCCGCGCCATTCACGACAAGCTGCAGCAGGAATGGCGCAGCAACCGGATCAATCCGCTACTCGCCAATGACTGGCTGAGCGTCTACGCCATGGCGGTCAACGAAGAGAATGCGGCCGGTGGACGTGTGGTGACGGCGCCGACCAATGGTGCGGCCGGCGTCATTCCTGCTACGATCCGCTACTATCAGCACTTCCACGAGGATTGGGATCAGGACGGCATTCGCAACTATCTTCTGACGGCTGCCGCCGTCGGCGGCATCATCAAGCATAATGCCTCGATTTCCGGCGCCGAAGTCGGCTGTCAGGGCGAGGTCGGTTCGGCGGCTGCGATGGCGGCGGCCGGGCTTGCGGCCGTGATGGGTGCGACGCCGGAACAGATCGAAAATGCCGCAGAAATCGCGCTGGAACATCATCTTGGCATGACCTGCGATCCGGTCGCCGGACTGGTGCAAGTGCCGTGCATCGAACGAAACGCTCTTGGCGCGGTCAAGGCAGTCACTGCTGCCTCGCTCGCCATCAAGGGCGACGGCCAGCATTTCGTGCCGCTCGATGCCTGCATCGAAACTATGCGTCAGACGGGTCACGACATGAGCGAGAAATATAAGGAAACCTCCACCGGCGGTCTGGCGGTCAACGTCGTGGAATGCTGAGTGTGGACGCCTGATCTAAAAGCTTGACGCTGCCGGTCAAAAGGACTTCAACGGCACCATGGCTTTGCATCTCATCAAATTGTGCGTCGGCGCGGATTCGCTTGATGATCTGCGCGAATGGGTCTCCGAGCGGGCGATGAGCGCCATCGCTGCCGGACTAGAGCCTCACACGACCCATACGACGCGCATGGTGCCGAAGCGGATCGAGGAACTGCTGGACGGCGGTTCGCTTTATTGGGTGATCAAGGGGCAGGTGCAGGCGCGGCAAAAATTGCTCGGCATCGAGACCTTCACCGACGCTGATGGTATTCAGCGTTGCCGGCTTATTCTCGACCCGAGCGTTGTCGAGACGACAGGGCAGCCGAAGCGTCCGTTTCAGGGCTGGCGGTATCTGCCGCAGGACGACGTGCCGCGCGATCTCGATAGTCTCGGCGCGGCAGCCGAATTGCCCGCCGATCTGCGCCGGGAACTTTCCGAACTTGGTTTGCTCTAACGCAGCCGCATCATGATCGGCGTACGGCCGGTCGGCGCAGTGATATGCAGATGAATATGAGCCTCAGGCTGCGAGTAGCGCCAGGCGCGCGCACCGTGGCAAAGCAGGATGCCGATCAGGTCTTTCGTCTTGTTGCGCGAGCGCGAACGGCTGAGACCAAGGTCCGCCAGTCGCATCGCCGCTTCATGCAGCGGATGAAGAGCAAAGCTCTTCTGTTTCATCTTGCCCCCGCTATCGAGCGAGAAACCGGGAAAGTTCTCGTTCATTGCCATTTCAAAACCCCGTACACGTTACAAACTCAGGGCCGGCCCGCTTGACGTTCGGAACCGGAAGATCAGAGCCATAGAAGGCCCAACCAATTTTCAAATCATGCGGCGCGAAAACACCCGCCACATGCTTATTCCATACTCGCCCAGCACTTGACGCCGGCACGCTTGAGCGCCTTGCAGGCATTCACTGCTTCGCTCTGATCTTCAAAGCCGCCGAAGCGGGCGCGGTAACCGCCGTCAAAGGCGACCGCATAGGGCTTGGCCGAACGCAATGCCTTGCCGGCTTTGTTCTTCGCCGTATCAAGGAGGTCGGTCGCGCCATCCTTACTGGAGGAAACGCCAATCTGAACGATCCAGCCGGTAGGCCCGCGTTCAGCTTTGGTTGTCTTTGCAACCTTCTCGGTCTTTTCGGTGCGCTGCAGTTTTACCAGCTTCGTATCGCTTCTGGAGGTCGATGCCGTCGTTACGGTATCGATTTCATCCTCATCCGCATCGTCCGAAGATCCGGCGGCAGCTGTTTCGTCATAGGCGGGCCGCTTCACGGGCTCGGGCTTTGCCGAAAGCAGTGGATTGGAGAAGGAAGATTGTGGCGTTACCGCTGCGAAGGCTGCCGCGCTGGAAGGACTGGAATCGGCGACTTCGGTCGCCCCGTTATTCTTGATCTTTGCGCGGCTGATATCTGCCATGCGTGCGCTGGCTGCCTGCACGTTGGGGGATGCGGCTGGCGCCTGCGCGATCACATTGGAATCAATATGCTTTGTCGATGCTTTTGGCAGATAGTCAGCGATCAGCTTGCGCATCTGATTGTCGCGAGCCGGCGTCGAAGCGCCGCCAAGGACCACACCGACTATGGAACGACCGTCGACTTTGACAGAGGTCGCCAGATTATAGCCGGCGGCACGCGTGTAACCGGTCTTGATGCCATCAACACCGCGCACGGAGCCGACCAGGCGATTGTGGCCGAGGATCGTGCGATTGCCGAGCCGGAAGCTCGTCTCGGAGAAGAAGCCGTAATATTCCGGAAAATGTTCGCGCAAAGCGATACCGAGGCGAGCCTGATCACGAGCCGTCGTCATCTGCGCTGTGTTCGGTAGGCCGTTTGGGTTACGATAGGTCGTGCGCGTCATGCCAAGCGCTCGCGCCTTATCGTTCATCATCCGGGCAAAACCTTCCTCCGAGCCGCCGAGCATCTCGCCAAGCGCCATCGCGGCGTCGTTGGCGGACTTCGTGACGATACCGAGGATAGCCTCGCGCACGGTCACGGAGCGACCGGGGCCGATACCGAGCTTGGTCGGCGCCTGAGCGGCGGCATTCTTTGAAAATACGACGGGAGTATCCAGGGTGATGCGTCCGGCCTCAAGCGCTTCGAAGGTCAGGTAGACCGTCATCATCTTGGTCAGCGAGGCAGGATAGTGGAGCGTGTCGGCATTTTCGCTATAGAGAACATTGCCTGTATTGGCGTCGATGACGATACCGGCATATTTCGGACCGGCCGCGCTTGCGTCAACGACAGTCACAGTGATCGTCGCCGTTGCGATCGAAAAACCAAGAAGCGCTCTCGCCAGAATTTTACCGGTTTGAGACGACGAAACGGGTAGAATGGATCTGGACACTAAATCACTCTCTGCTTGCATTTACATTCTCGATTATCCGGCCGCCGCCTCCATGAACGGCCGGCCCGCTCGACAGTAGAGGCTTAGCGTTACCAATCGGTTTATGATGAACAGTTGGTTTCAGGTTTTTGCGCCATTTTAGCGGCCATCAACAGCCATTGCCGCGGGCGCGGCATCATCCTCAAGGCGCGTCTTGACGAAGTCCTGGACGGCCGCATCCATCGTGCGCCAATCCCCGAGCTGATTGCTGGAAAAGCGGTAGAGAACACTCAGATCCTTGCCAACCTTGACATCCCTCTGGCAATCACCGCTGGTTGCCAAGGCTGGCGAGGAGGGCAGGAGGCAGCGCACGACATAGTCGGTTTCACCGGATCGCGAAGCGGTTAAAAGGATTTCGCCATTGTAGCCGGCATCGGCGCGAAGCCGATGCGCTGTCAGGCCAAAGGGACCGGCATAGGAAGCGCCGTCCATCAATTGCGAATAGATCGGACCAAGCCGGCCGGACATATCACGAGACATCGTGCTCTGGCTGATCTGGAGAAAGATCAGCGAGGATGCTTGCGAGATATCGTCGAAGCGCAACCGGTCGGCTTCACTATAGCCCTGCATCTGCGGCCAGGTCAGATAGAGATCGACGCGCTCGACCGGGCCATTGAGGCGCTCGCTCGGAAAGCGGATGGTGTTCGCGGCGAGGCGTATCGTGTCATCGCCGATCGTGATGGAGATAGGTTTGGTATCGGTCGTCTGACCCGCGAGCGAAATTTTCTCGCCGAGCCAGTTTCCACCGACGGATATGGCTACAGTCAGCGCAGCCAGGACGGCAACACCTGCCATGAGCCGATAGACAAAGCCGCTCGATATTAGCGGGCTTTCTTCGACCATTGTGGCGGATGACAGAGGAGCCATGTTCTTGCCTTCATCTCCCTGCGCCCGCCATCTTCGATGACGAGTACCGAGGGCGTCCTAGTTTCGAGTCTCATTGAAGATATGATTGGCGCGGCGATGGTTAATTGACGGTTAAATATAGGTCGCAACCCGTGCTAACGGGACAGTTAATTCGCCGGAGTCTTTAGTGCTTATCTCGCGAGCCGCCGCGAAATGAAAAGAGCCGTTCCCGGGGACAGCGGGAACGGCTCGGAGGCACCGGCCTGGACAGAAATCAGGGGACGAGACCGGGCCTCTGACTTTACCGCCGACGCTAGGCCGTCGGCGATCTGGTATGAAGGGGGCTTATTTCAAGCTGCCGACCGCAACAGCGCGACCGTCCTGGATCTTGACCCAGCGAGCCGGATGATCTGCGGATTGGCGCTTCAGGAAGGTGTATTCGGTCTCCGACCAGAGCTTCACCTTGTTGCGCATGTTATCGAGAATGAAGTCGCCACGATCCGTGCGGACGGTCAGAACGGCATGGCCTTCGCCGTTCGGCTGCAGCACGACGGTCATGAGCAGATCGGAAGGCGAGACGCCGGCATCGATGAGTTGCTTGCGCTTCAACAGCGCGAAATCCTCGCAGTCGCCGGCGGTGGTCGGGATCGCCCACTTCTCTCAACACCGTAAAGTTCCATATCCGTCATCGGCTTGATGGTCGTATTGACCGTATAGTTGACCTTCAGGATCGTCTTCCAGCTATCCTCATTGAGGATCATCGGCCCTGCATCGCCACCGGAATAAGCGCATTCACGCGGGTTTTCCTTGCAGAATTCGTAATGACCGATCGGGGGAGCAGCGTCGCCTGTTATCGTCATGTTGGCGGGTGCTGCCTGAGCAGCACCGAACAAGCCAAGAGTGGAAAGCGCCAGAGCGGCAAGGCCGCGAAGTGCGATTTGAAAGTTCATGTCCCTGTCCCTGTTTTATTGGGATCAGAATGACACGCGTGATTTTATCTGACGCAAAATTGCACAGTCAAATTAATGGCTTAGTTAAATAAAATCTGGCGAAAATTCTCATAAAATACGCAGAAAACTTGATTCAAGTTCGCGGCAAATTCGATTAAAATTTGAGGGATTTCGGTATGGATTGCAGCAATGCAAGAGTCTGACATCCGCTGTCTCCAAGCGGCTTTCGGCAATGGGGATCGTTAACGCCCGCGTGCCGATTAAGGCAGTAGACGTGTGTATTGATATAGAGCTCGCGTGGCGACAGGTCGGATTTGGTGTTGGAAATGGCTGCAAGAGCCTGAACTTGTCCCATTTTGGGAAAACCGGCTCAAAAAATATTTTTGATTTTTATTGCCGAGCGTGCCGGCGAAGCCCATCGGTCGCGCGGGTGATTGCAGTCGCCATCTCCGAGACCGCCGGCGAGTGTGCCGCGTTCGCAACGACCACCAGTTCCGCCTCTGGCCATGCCTGTGACAATTCCCAGGCGGTGACGAGCGGTGCTTCGAGGTCCATACGACCATGGATCATCGTGCAGGGGATACCGGCGAGCCGATGGGTGTCGCGCAGGATCTGCTGCTCCTCGAGCCAAGCCAGATGGTGGAAGTAATGGGTGATGATCCGGGCGCGCGCCGTCAGATAACGTGGATCGGACCATCGCGGCGACAGGGCCGCGCGGGAATCGACCAGGATCGACGCTGCCTCCCATTCATGCCAATCCCTGGCCGCTTTCAGGTGGATTGCTGGATCGGGATTGCGCAAGAGGCGATAATAGGCGGCGACTAGGTCACCATCGCGATCAGTCTTAGGTACAGCGGCCCGAAAGCGTGCCCATTCCACAGGAAAGAAACGGCCGAGACCTTGATAGAGCCAATCGATTTCCGATTGTCTCGTCATGGTGACACCGACGAGGAGCAAGCTTTCCACCCGCTGCGGATGGGTTTCGGTATAGGCAAGCGCAAGCGTGCAGCCCCAGGAATTGCCGAATATGATCCAGCGTTCGATTCCGAGGCGCAACCGCAATCGCTCGATATCGGCAATCGTGTGCCATGTCGTATTTGCCGAGAGATCGATCAGCGGTTCCGACGCATGCGGAAGACTGCCGCCGCAGCCGCGCTGATCGAATTGAATGATCCGATAATATTGCGGGTCGAAATAGCGCCCCGTTCCAGCCGAACTACCTGATCCCGGGCCTCCGTGCAGGATGAGGACAGGTGTACCCTCGGGATTGCCCGATTGCATCCAATAAATCCGCTGGCCGTCGCCGACCTCAAGCAGGCCTTCGTCAAAAGGGATTATGTCCGGGTAGGGCATGTCGCGGTCACGCATCGAGGAGAAGACAGAGATCGCTATTTCGCGACGCTGCGTGACGGGAAGATGACGGTATCAGAGAAATTCGCGCAAGGTTTCGCGAGATTGTAGCGAAAGGAATTCGATCGCAACGCCCTCTATGAAATGACGCACGACGCGGCCGCGCATATTGCCGAGACGCACAGGCGTTCCGATGGTGGGGCGTATTTCGACGTCGACCGCTGCGCCGGAGAGCGAGAGGTCCATTATGCGGCAGACATATTGCGTACCGTCGTCGAGCGTGAGTTCGCAGCGGGTATTGCGCGGCGTCAGACGATCGTGGCGGCGATCTTCCGGCAGACCGAGTTCGTGCTTGTTGGCAAGCCAGGTCAGTTGCGCCGCAAGCTTTTCACGCTTCCGCTCGGTTGCATTGATCGACATGGTGAAACCGCGGCCGTCGACCGCAACGACATAGCCCTCGACTCGGCCGAGGTGGTCGATGTAGGCCACGACCCGCTCATCGGCGCGCGGCCGTCCCAAACAGGTCACGTGAAGGTCGCCCGGCGACATTTCCGTGACAACGCATTCGAATTCCTCATAATTTGCCAGCATCAGACGACCCTGCATATTGATCGGGACCCGCTGAAAGGTCCGCTGATCATTACGAGCAGCATTGCCTGTCATTTGATTGGGCCGCGTCGCCTGGGCTGGCTGAAACGAGTGCATGGAGGCGTCTTGAATCCTATTGCGTCTCATCCAACTAATAGCCGCAACTCCTTAAAGTAAGGTTGTCTTTTCAGAGGCATAAATAAGAGACGATCACCTATCTTGTTCCGCACTGGGTCAGTTCTAACCCTGTCGCGCCTCATTTTTTGCTTGAATCAATTTTCGGCGGACCCATTCACCAAGGCTCGTGCTTCCCCGATGCGGCAGAAGATTTGCGGGGTCTGGATGGGGAGGTGCATCCACGAGCCGCACGCGGCGCTCGCGAAGCAGCCGGCTGCGATCCAGTGCCAGAAATTCAAGGCGTTCGTTGCCGAGCCAAGGCGCATAAACGGTTGGCGTCAGACAACCAAGCAGTCTGTCGCAAGTGTCGCTCGATGTGCGAACCGGCAGCAATATCATCTCGAAGGTCATGCTGCGGCCGCTGATACAGTAGCCCGTCGCGTGAACCAACGCGGGAACCACGTGTTTCATCACGCCGGCGGCTATGCGTACCGGGTCATCCTGCTGACTGCCAGCCCAGAGCGCTGCGAAATTCTCGCCGCGGAGTTCGCGCCCCATGAGGTTGCAGATCGCCGTACCGGCCAGGCGGAAGCGGGGATTATCGTCCACCGTATTTTCCAGGATAAACAGCTCGGGAAGAATGTGGCCGATTGCCGATGGCTGTATCAAGTTGCGCAGGGGAGCGTCCGCGTTGCCGCGTATACGCTCCCAATAGGTAAATATATCGATGCTCGTCTTATGGCGCATAATGCGTCCGTGTCCCATTTCACTTCAACTACAAGGGCATTCATCGCCCTCGAAACTGATGTTGCGAATTCCATGCCAGAACCGGCCCGTTAGGGTTAACAAAGGGTTTCGGTTGCCTTGTCGAGCGGTCGATGTAAATCTTTGTTCATCACTTCACCAAGTGACCTTCAGCACGAATTTCCCGGGCGCCGGACGAACCATTGAGGTCAGATCCGGAGAGGAGCGCCCCGGTATGCCGCCCGACACTACGGGCGGCTTTTTTTTTGATTTTCGCTGCGTTATGTGTCGATGACTTCTATCGACAAGCAGAGCAAGACATGGATGACGAACAGCTGCCGCGCCCAGAGCCGGAAAATCCGCGGCCGCAGCAGCGAGCCCCGGCCTTCAACTTGCCTCCTGCCATTCTGGCGAGCCTTGCCGTCCTAATCGTCATTTTTGCGGTCATGAACCTTCCCTGGTGGTCGGACGATACGCTGAACTGGATTTATTTCGCCTTCAGCTTCATCCCGGCCCGCTATGCCTTTCCCTTGTCACAGCAGGGACTGGAATGGCTTTGGACGCCTGTCACCTATTCGCTGCTGCATGGCGGGATCGAGCATATCGTGTTCAACAGCCTTTGGCTGATGGTCTTTGCGGCACCCGTGGCGCGACGCATCGGCGCCCTGCGCTATGTGATTTTCTGGATCTTCTCATCAGCCGCCTCCGCCTTCCTGCATGCGGCACTCTACTGGGGCGACCAGACGCTGTTGATCGGTGCGTCCGGTGTCGTCTCGGCGCTCATGGGAGCAGCTTGCCGTTTTGCCTTTCCGGCCATGGACAGTCGCAGAGTGTCCATGCGGCAGGCGCATCTCAACCCGCGCCTCGGCATTTTGCAGTCGCTTCGAAGCCGGACAGTCGTCGCCTATATCGTCATGTGGGTTGCCGGCAATGCGCTCGTTGCTTTCGGCATCAATCTTGCGGGCGACAGCTCACAGCCGGTGGCCTGGGATGCTCATATCGGCGGCTTCCTGTTCGGATTCCTGCTTTTCGCCCCCTTCGACCGGCAGCCGCCTGAGGAAGTTCGGGAACCTTTACCACTCGATGAATGAGCTGTTGCTTTCTTACTGACACAGGCGCACCATTGGCATCCGTCGATCATGGGATGAGGAGATCGATCGACCGACGGGCAAAGCGCCGGTTTGAGCTCCGGGGGTAATTTCGGAACATATCGGACGCTTCAGGTGTTCATCATGCTTTCGAGATGGGAGGATCGAATGTCAGTTTCCGTAAAGGCCATACTTGAAGCCAAGGGCCGCGACGTCGTGACGACGGGCGGCAATACGACCGTTGCAGAGGCCGCGAAAATCCTGAACGAGAATCGGATCGGCGCTATCGTCGTTGTCGGACCGGGCGGCAAGATTTCCGGCATCTTCACCGAGCGGGATGTGGTCAATGCCGTTGCCAAGCATGGGCAGGAATGCCTCGACAAACCGATCGCATCGATGATGACGGCCAAAGTGCACCGCTGCAAGGAAGACACGACAACCGACGAATTGATGGAACTGATGACGATGCGCCGCTTCCGTCATGTTCCCGTCGAGGAGAAAGGCAAGCTTTCCGGCATCATCTCCATCGGCGACGTCGTCAAATGGCGTATCCGCGAGATCGAACTCGAGGCCGAACAGATCAAGGCCTATATCGCCGGGTGAGGCGAAGTTCGAGATGCCCCAGGCAATCGACCCAGCGGGTCGATTGCAGCGATCAGCTTCTCACGCCGAAAGCGAGGGCAAACCTCGTTTTTTTGCAGATTTCGGATGACACGCTAGCGCGCGTAGGTTTCCTGCATGCGGCGGATTTCCGGCAACCTCGTCAGAGCCTCCTCGTAGCCGCGTTCAATAGCTTCGCCGGCGCGATGGAATTCCGACAGACCGATATCGCTAAGGCGGGGATGCATCGCAAGATCCGGCGGGTCTCCGGCCAGACGGGCACGAGCAATCCTATCCTGGATGATATTGAAAGCCTGCACCATAACGCCGGTCATGCCGAGTTTCATGGGCGGCGTCTCATCCCGCCGCAGCAAATCTCCGTTCGGCTGGCCCACATTGTGTTTGACGACAGCCGAACGACCGAAAAGGTCATAGTTCAGATTGACCGCCGCCACGAGCGGCTGCTCATACGAACGGCATACCGAAACCGGAACCGGATTGACGAGCGCGCCGTCGACCAAGGTACGGCCATTGCTTCGTACCGGCTCGAAAATGCCGGGCAGGGCATAAGAAGCCCTCAGCGCCGTGATCAACGAGCCGTTGGCAATCCAGACCTCATGTCCAGTATTCAATTCCGATGCGACAGCGACAAAGGGGCGGTCCAGATCCTCGATCGAAAAGCCTTCCAGGTGCTCCTGCATGCGCTTGGTCAACCGCATGCCGCCGAACAGGCCGCTGCCGCCGATGGTCAGGTCGAGGAGACTGGCGATGCGGCGCATCGTCAAAGAACGGGCAAAGGCCTCGAGTTCGTCTAGCTTGCCGGCAAGATAGCAGCCGCCAACCAGGGCGCCGATCGATGTGCCGGCGATCATGCCAACTTCGATGCCTGCCTCATCGAGCGCGCGCAGAACGCCGATATGCGCCCAGCCGCGCGCCGCCCCGCCGCCGAGCGCCAGAGCGATTTTGACTTTTCTGGGGGGAGACGGAGGAAGAAGTGGATTGGAGGTATCCTGCGAGAGGCCTGAACCCGTCAAGTTCTGTCCGCCGTTATGACGATTCAAGCCCCAATTCAGCATTTAAACGCCTCCTCCAAGGCTCCGTGTGCCTCGGCTAAAATATTGTCCCTTTTTCGTTTCGAAATCGTATACTGGTTGTAGCTGGTTGAAACACCATCCCCGATAGGTCTACTGCTTGTAAACTTCTTCCGGATTGAAATGCAGGTGATCGTCGGTCACGCTCAGTACCGGCTTGCCATCTTCAAGCTCGACCGTTCGGTAGAAGCAGGAACGACGGCCAGTATGACATGTTGCGTCATGTCCGGCCACCTCCACTTTCAGCCAGATTGCATCCTGATCGCAATCCGTGCGGATCTCCTTGACCGATTGCAGGTTTCCGGAGGTTTCGCCCTTTTTCCAGATCTTTCCGCGCGAGCGGCTGAAATAATGCGCCGTGCCTGTCTTGATCGTCAGGGCGAGCGCTTCGGCATTCATGTGAGCAACCATCAGCAGCTCGCCATCCTGCGCATCGGTCACGATCGCAGTGATCAGGCCGCGGTCGTCGAAGCGAGGGGTGAAATCGCCGGCATCCTCGAGTTCGGATTTATCTTCGGAAGGCGCATTGAAAATCAGATTCATCTCCGGCTCTTTCGTTGAAGCCCGGTCAGCGACCTCGGACCAAAGACATGAAGCGGGCCTGCTCAGCCGGATCGGCCTTGAAGGCACCCGTGAAGGTCATCGTCAGCGTGGAGGAACCCTGTTTCTGCACGCCGCGCATGGCCATGCACATATGCTCGGCGTCGATCATGACCGCGACACCGCGCGGACGCAGCGTATCGTCGATCGCATTGGCGATCTGCGCCGTCATGGCTTCCTGCGTCTGCAGGCGACGACCGAAGATCTCGACGACGCGAGCGATCTTGGAGAGGCCAAGCACGCGGCCGTTCGGCAAATAGGCGACATGCGCCTTGCCGATGATCGGCACCATATGGTGTTCGCAATGGGAGAAAAACGGAATATCGCGGACGAGGACGATGTCGTCGTAACCCGAAACCTCTTCGAAGGTTCGGCCGAGCACGTCTTCGGGATTCATGTCGTATCCGGCGAAAAGTTCGCGGTACGCCTTGGCAACACGTGCAGGCGTATCGAGCAGGCCTTCGCGTTGCGGATCATCGCCAGCCCAGCGAAGCAGAACGCGAACTGCGTCTTCGGCTTCCTTCTGCGACGGGCGTTCGGAATCAACGGCTTGCGGAAAGTTCTTTACAATGGCGTCCATTACCTGTGGTTCTCCTGATCCGCCAAGCGGATATCATCTTGTCGGACTCGCCACTGGCATTCCCCGAGGTACGGAGATTGTGTACCTTTGGCGGGCTCCGGGGCGTTCTGGCTGGCGGACAAGCCTGCCGTCCTGCACGGTTTCCCATCAAACTTACAGAAGACCATTGCATTTCGATGGTCTTCGAACGACATACATATAGTATGGCATTGTCCCTGTGAAAGTGTCCTAAGCGGACACGCTGTGTTTTTTGTTTTGAAACGCAAAAGAGGTGCATCGGAGCGAAATCTGTGATGGACGACATCTACAACAGCAAAATCCTGGAGTTTGCCGGCAATATCGGCCGCATCGGCAGCCTTCCCGACGCCGATGCCAGCGCCCAGGCCCATTCCAGACTGTGCGGTTCTCGCGTAAAAATCTGGCTGAAAATGGACGGCGATGTGGTGACCGATTTTGCCCATGACGTCAAGGCCTGCGCGCTCGGCCAGGCATCGTCGTCGATCATGGCCCGCCATGTTGTCGGTGCTTCGGCGGAAGAAGTCCGCAAGGCCAGGGAAGACATGCTTGCCATGCTCAAGGCTGACGGTGAGGGGCCGGATGGCCGTTTTGAGGATATGCGTTACCTGAAGCCCGTCAGGGATTACAAGGCGCGTCATGCCTCGACGATGCTAACATTCGATGCGGTCGTGGATGCCATCGGGCAGATAGAAGTAGCGCGTCAAGGCGGAAATGCCAAAACGGCTGAAGCCGTCTGAGCGGGCTGATCATGTGCCAATTCTGTCTCATGCAGGACGAGGATGAAGACGAAGGCGGTGATGCTCCCTCCAGGCGACGAGCACGGCGGGATGCATCACCGGCCGGCGACAGGGCAATAAAGTCGCGCAATTATGCCGGGCCTTTCCGCAAGACGCCCGACCGGCTTTTCGGAATGGGCCTCATTCGCCTCTATCAACTGACGCTTTCCGGCTTCATCGGCAATTCCTGCCGCCATATCCCGACCTGCTCGGAATATGGCTATGAGGCAGTTGCCCGCCATGGGCTTTGGGCTGGCGGCTGGATGACACTGTTTCGTGTGGCGCGCTGCGGCCCGGGAGGGACAAGCGGGCTCGATCCTGTGCCTGGAGAACTGGAGCTGCGCTATCATTGGTGGACTCCCTGGCGCTATTTCCGCCTTGGGCAAAAGGCTGCCTGACCGTTGGCGGTCTACGTCGCGCTGCTCTACAGCATTGGCCTCGACTCGGGCCGCAGAGTTGTTATGGCCGATCTCAAGGCAATGGCGGAGAGTTTGGGCTTTCGCAATGCCCGAACGCTTGTCGCAACCGGCAATCTCGTTTTCGAAGCCGAACCGCAGCCGATTGCGTCGATCGAGGCACAACTCGAAGCGGGTTTTGCCGCGGCTTTCGGCAAGCATGTCGACATCATCGCGCGTGATGCCAACGCATGGCTGAAACTCGCCGAGGGCAATCCTTTCCTCGACGGGATCGCTAGCGAGGTCATCGTGCGAGTGATGCGCCAGCCGCTCGAACCGGACGTTCTTGATATGCTCGCGAGATACAGGCGAGATGAGCGCATGGCCGTTGTCAACGGCGATCTCTGGATCGATTTCGGTCTCAAAGCCAGCGAGTCGAAAATGCTGCCGGCTTTGACGACAAAGCGGCTCGGCATTGGAACGATGAGAAACTGGAACACCGTGCGCGGTTTAGCCGAGATGGTCCGAGCCTAGCGCCGCTTTTCCTTTACTCGAATAGGAAATACCGCTATCAGGCGCGCGGACTTAAGTACGCATTTACTTGGTCCGCATCTTTCGAAACCACCCGCATTCGTTGGCGGGACTGGACAAGGAGAATATAAATGTCCCAATCCGTTTCCCTGACATTTCCCGATGGTTCCGTGCGCAGCTTCGCTGCCGGCACGACCGGTCGCGATGTCGCCGAATCCATTTCCAAGTCACTTGCCAAGAAAGCTGTCGCCATTGCCGTCGACGGCACCGTGCGCGATCTTTCCGATCCCGTGACCGACGGCAAGATCGAGATCATCACCCGGTCGGACGACCGTGCGCTGGAACTGATCCGCCACGACACCGCGCACGTGCTTGCCGAAGCCGTACAGGAGCTTTGGCCGGGAACGCAGGTGACGATCGGCCCGGTCATCGAAAACGGCTTCTATTACGATTTCGCCAAGAACGAGCCGTTTACTCCCGATGATCTGCCTGTGATCGAGAAGCGGATGCGCGAGATCATCCAGCGCAACAAGCCGTTCACCAAGGAAATCTGGTCGCGCGAGAAGGCGAGGGAGGTCTTTGCCGCCAAGGGCGAAAACTACAAAGTGGAGCTTGTCGACGCGATCCCGGAAGGTCAGGATCTGAAGATCTATTACCAGGGTGACTGGTTCGATCTCTGCCGTGGTCCGCACATGGCTTCGACGGGCCAGATCGGCAACGCCTTCAAGCTGATGAAGGTCGCCGGCGCCTATTGGCGTGGGGACAGCAACAATCCGATGCTGACCCGCATCTATGGCACGGCGTTTGCCGAACAGTCGGATCTCGACAACTATCTGCACATTCTTGCCGAGGCCGAAAAGCGCGATCATCGCCGTCTCGGCCGCGAAATGGACCTGTTCCATTTCCAGGAAGAAGGCCCCGGCGTCGTTTTCTGGCACGGCAAGGGCTGGCGCATGTTCCAGACGCTGGTGTCCTATATGCGCCGGCGGCTGCAGGGCGACTATCAGGAAGTCAACGCACCGCAGGTGCTCGACAAGTCGCTTTGGGAGACCTCGGGTCACTGGGGCTGGTACCGTGACAACATGTTCAAGGTCACCGTCGCCGGCGACGATACCGACGACGATCGCGTCTTCGCGCTGAAGCCGATGAACTGCCCGGGCCATATCCAGATCTTCAAGCATGGCTTGAAGTCTTACCGCGAACTGCCGATCCGCCTTGCGGAATTCGGTGCCGTGCATCGCTATGAGCCTTCGGGTGCGTTGCATGGCCTGATGCGCGTGCGCGGCTTTACGCAGGACGATGCTCACATCTTCTGCACCGACGAGCAGATGGCGGCCGAGTGCCTGAAGATCAATGATCTCATTCTCTCAGTCTATGAGGACTTCGGCTTCAAGGAGATCGTCGTTAAGCTCTCGACCCGCCCCGACAAGCGCGTCGGTTCGGACGAACTCTGGGACCGTGCCGAAAGCGTGATGATGGACGTGCTGAAAACGATCGAGGCGCAGTCCGAAGGGCGCATCAAGACCGGTATTCTGCCGGGCGAAGGCGCTTTCTACGGTCCGAAGTTCGAATATACGCTCAAGGATGCCATCGGCCGTGAATGGCAGTGTGGTACGACCCAGGTCGATTTCAACCTGCCGGAGCGCTTCGGTGCCTTCTACATCGACCAGCACTCGGAAAAGACACAGCCTGTCATGATCCACCGCGCCATTTGCGGTTCGATGGAACGCTTCCTCGGCATTCTGATCGAGAACTTCGCCGGCCACATGCCACTCTGGGTCTCGCCGCTGCAGGTCGTCGTCGCCACCATCACCTCGGAAGCCGATGCCTACGGCGAAGAGGTGGCGGAAGCGCTGCGCGATGCCGGCCTCGATGTCGAGACCGACTTCCGCAACGAGAAGATCAACTACAAGATCCGCGAGCACTCGGTAACAAAGGTTCCGGTGATCATCGTTTGCGGCAAGAAGGAAGCCGAAGAGCGTTCGGTCAATATCCGCCGCCTCGGCAGCCAGTCGCAGACATCCATGTCGCTCGACGAGGCGATCGCCTCGCTTGCTCTCGAAGCGACGCCGCCGGACATTCTGCGTAAGCGCGAAGCACGGCGCGTCAAGGCCGCTTGACGCCCTCATACCTGACGGCACCTTCAGGGTGCCGTCAGAGAACTGACATACAGCTTTCATATAGTTGATCAATCAACGCGTTGCTGTGGCTGCAGCATGTGACGCAACTGAGACCATAGGAGCGGGGCAGCCCGTCGCGCACTTGGAATTCAAAGAATTATCCTACGCCAACGAACGGGACACGCGGATCAAGCGCTGGTTCATCCGCTCCATCGAAGGTCTTTCCGGCCGGGACCGTTACGCCCGGCTCTACGATATCTGGCGCACCGATATCGTCGGCAAGAGCGAGCGGGTCTTCGGCAAGATGCTCGATCTCATCGATGTGCGCCTGCTCATCAAGGGCGAGTGGCCGCCGAACCAGATTCCAGAAGCGCCGATCGTCATCGTCGCCAATCACCCCTACGGCATCGGCGACGGCATCGCGGTGCTGGCGCTTGCCGAGCAACTGGGGCGCCCCTTCAAGGTCCTCATCAACAACGAATTGTTGAAAGTGCCTGAAATGAACGATTATTCGCTACCGGTTTCTTTCGAAGAAACCAAGGAAGCGATGGCGATCAACATGAAGACCCGGCATGAGGCTGTTCGCCTGCTTAAGGAAGGCACGACGATCATCGTCTTTCCAGCCGGCGGTGTGGCAACCGCTAAGAAGGGTTTCGGCCGGGCAGAAGATCTGCCCTGGAAAATATTCCCGGCAAAACTCATTCAGGCGGCCCGCGCCAGCGTCATTCCCATCTATTTCGAGGGGCAGAACGGCCGGCTGTTCCATCTGGCAAGCCGGATTTCGATGACCCTGCGCATCTCACTGCTAATCCGCGAATTCCGGCGTCTCTCCGGCAGCACCATCACTGCCCATATCGGCGCTCTTCGCAGCTGGGAGGCCCTTAGCGAGGGCAGTGACCGCAAGGATCTGCTGGCGAAGCTCTATGGCGCAGTCTTCTCCATGGCCCCGCCGAGAAAGCTGCTCCGGCGCCGGGCGGGATGAATCGCGAGACTTTTGTCGCCGAGTGACAACTGTCTGGATGGTTCGCGCCAGCGACCAAATGGCGCCGCAGTCGTCAATCCATGCTATCGCCGTCGTCGCCGCCAGCGGCCGGCGCCAATTGTTCATAGGTGGGCAGCGGCTGCTGGTTGGTCGTGGCCGGCGGTGTCTGGCTCTGGCGCATTGGCGGCATCTGGATCGGTAGCTGTCGGGCCGATTGTTCGGTATCGACCTCCTGCGGCTGTTGCTGTTTCATCAGCACTTCCACATCCGTATTCATGCCGGCGGCGACGGTAAAGTCGCGCTGATAGATCTTGTCCTTGTTTCGGGCGACGGCCGTGTAGCGGCCTTCCGCAAGCACCATGGTCGGGAACGCGCTGACGCTTTCGCCAACGATATCGCCCGCAGCTGTCAGGATCGACCAGGCAGTATCGGCGATTGCCTCACCGCCGGCATCCGAAACCAGCTTGAAGGTGATCTTTGCCGCCCTGTGCTGAATGGTCGCTTCCGTCACCTTGCCGGCTTCCACCTGGATATCGGCGCGGATGACGGCATTGACCTCGCCGTATTCGGAAACGACATGATAGGTGCCGGCACTCAGGCCGACCAGCGTGTTCGGCTTGACATCGTCCATGACAAGACCACGCTCGCCGTCCTCCTTGGTTTCGCTCGAATAGATCGAGAAGCTCAGCTCGTTCGGAGGGATACGGACATCGGGCCCGGATACGGCGTTCAGGACCATGCCACCGGCATCGAGAACCATCGTCTGCTTCTGGGTGTCGCCGCTTTCAGGCACGCTCAGCCGCTTGGTGACGCCGGCGCGGCCGAAAGAGACATTGACGAAATAATCGCCCGGCAAAAGGTGAAAGGAGGCCGAGCCTCCGCGCGAACTGGCGACCAGCGGCAGTTTGCCATCAGCGCCCGCAATCGGGCTGAAGACGTACCAGGCGAGGCCCTGCTGCTGCGGGCCGCTCTGGGGCGTGAGCTTGGCTTCGAGGGAAACGTCGCGCAATGTGCGCGCAGGCGAATTCTCGCCATTCGGTGCCACGAAAGCATTGAGCTTCGGCATCTTGACGCTGCCGTCGAGCTGCTTGAATTCCTTAAAGGCATCCTGTGCCGGAACGGCAGTGTTCATGCTCACAAGCATCGCGAAAGCCGCGCTCAATCGGCGAGCGGATGAAATGCCTGACATGAATACCCAACCGATTGACTTCCGATAAAACACACGCCACTTCAAAACCAATGCGGTGGCAAATTCAAGACCTACATCCCATAAAGCCCAAATGAAGGCAGTTCCTTAATGAAAACCGATATCAAGCTGGTCGACTATCTCGCGGTGCGCCGATCTATTCCTGCGTTTCAAATGTCGGAACCAGGCCCGGACAAGGCTGAAATCGAGGAGATTCTTCGGTTGGCCTCCCGTGTGCCGGATCATGGCAAGCTCGCGCCATGGCGCTTCATCGTCTATCGCGGCGGGGAACGCGCCCGCATCAGTGAAGAGCTGCTGAAGCTCGCGCTGGAAGCCAAGCCCGATCTGTCGGAAGAAATGATTCAGGTCGAGCGCACCCGCTTCACTCGTGCACCCGTGGTCGTCGCAGTCGTCAGCAAGGCGGCACCGCATTTCAAGATCCCGGAATGGGAGCAGTTGATGTCGGCGGGCGCGCTGTGCTTGAACTTGCTAATGGCGGCCAATGCCCATGGCTGGGTCTCCAACTGGCTGACGGAATGGTTCGCCTTCGACGAACGTGCCTATCCGCTGCTCGGCGTAAAGCCGGGCGAGAAGGTTGCCGGCTTCATCCATATCGGCTCGACAAGCTTCCCGCCCGTCGAACGCCCGCGCCCGGAGCTGTCGGAAACGGTGACCTGGATCGGCGGCGAGGACGCGTGATGTTCTATACGACAGACACCAATCGCCACGGTCTGGCGCATGATCCTTTCAAGGCAATCGTCGCGCCGCGGCCGATCGGCTGGATCGGCAGCAAGGGCAGGGATGGTTCGCTGAATCTCTCGCCCTATTCCTTTTTTAACGCCGTCAGCGATCGGCCGAAGCTGGTGATGTTTTCTTCCGCCGGTCGAAAGGATAGCGTGCGCAATGTCGAGGAAACAGGCGTCTTTACTGCCAACCTCGTCAGCCGCCATATCGTTGAGAAGATGAACCATTCTTCCGTTGCCGTTCCCTATGGCGTCAACGAATTCGAGCTTGCCGGACTGACGGCGAAGCCGGGAGAGCTGGTCGACGCGCCCTATGTCGCCGAGGCCTTTGCCGTGCTCGAATGCAGGGTGACTGAAATTCTGCAACCCAAAGGTCTCGATGGGGAGGTATCGGAAAATATCATGGTGATCGGCCAGGTCGTCGGTATCCATATCGACGAGACGATCATTCGCGGAGGCCGGCTGGACATGGCGTTAGCGCGCCCCATCGCACGCATGGGCTATATGGATTATAGCGAGGGCAGCGAGGTCTTCGAGATGATGAGGCCAAAGGCGCCCTGAAGGCGCCACTCATGCCTGCAGGCGAAAGGCTAACAAGCAAGGTAAACGTCCCGTAAACCTTTGCCCGATAAGGTGAAGTATAGGAATTTGCGGGGCAAGAATCGCCCCGCCGATATCGGGGCGTTACGTGATTATAGAAGCATTCCTTCGCTGGGCTGAAACCGCCAAGGCAGAAAGCAGAACCCGGGCGGCCAATGCGCTCGGCAGGGCCTATCTGCAGTCGGAGATGCCTAGGGAAGAGCGTGCGGCCGCCGAGATGGCGATGACCTATCTGCTCGACGATCCGTCTCCTCGCGTGCGGCTGGCGCTCGCAGAAGCGGTCGCGCATTCGGCCGGCGCCCCGCGGAACGTCATTCTATCTCTAGCCGAGGATCAGCCTGAAATCGCCGGGCAGATCATCCTGTTTTCGCCCGTGTTCACCGATGCCGATCTCGTCGATCTCGCATTGCGGGGTAGTGACGTGACGCGGGTACTGATCGCGTCACGCGGGGAGGTGCCGTGTGCCGTCTGTGCTGCGCTTGCCGAGATGGGCGGAGAGGTCGAAATTCTGTGTCTGCTCGAGAACGACGGTGCCTTGCTTTCACAGGCCTCCCTCAAGCGCATCGCCGAGCGCATGGGTGACTCCGCTGACATACGCGGACTGCTTCTTTCCCGGGACATTTTGTCCGCAGATATCAGGCACTTGCTAATGCGGCACGTCAGCGAAGCGCTTTCGGAATCGCCTCTCGTCCAGAGTTTTGTCGGCAGCTCCAGGCTGCAACAGGTCACGCGTGAGGCGACGGAATCCGCAACCGTTGCCATTGCAGGAACGGCGCAGCACGAGCAATTGCCTGATCTGGTCGAGCATCTAAGGCGCAGCGGCTGGCTGACACCGGCATTCCTCATGCATGCGCTATGCTCCGGCAAGGTCGATTTCTTTGCCTGCGCGATCACCAATCTTTCCGGATGCGACGAACGACGTGTGCGCTCGATCGTTTCCAGAGGACGTGTCCATGCCTTGCGGGCTCTCTACGAGAGCGCAGGGCTACGCCGAGATATCAGCACGATCTTCGTCGAGGCGACGGTGATCTGGCGCGAATCCTCCCGTAAGAACGGTACGGCGATGCTGGAAGATGTTTCTTCGCGGCTGATGCGAAAGTTCCGCCTTGCGGAGCAAAGCCCGGTTGCTGCAACGCAGCTCCTCGACATGGTCGAGAAGCTTGCCAATGCCGAAAAGCGGCAAACTGCGCGCAGCTTTGCCGCACTGGCAACGCTCGCCGCCGCGTGATATCCAGCCGGCGTTCTAAAGCGCGTCGCGATCTTTCAGATTCGCTTCCCGCGCTTTAGGTCCTTGATTTTGCGCATCGCAAAACCGCCGCACACTTTTGCGCGACATGCTCTAGGTTCCGAGGTTCATCTTGTCACTGACGATCGCTATCGAATCCCCGCGTCAGGAAGGCGTCATTCGCCTTCTCGACATGTCCAGCGCCTATGCGGAATCGCTCTATCCGGCGGAAAGCAACCATATGCTAGATCTGTCTTCGCTGGAGAAGGCGGAGGTGACCTTCTGGGTTGCCAGGGCAGAGGGGATGATCGTTGGATGTTGCGCGCTGGTGGAAGCCGGTGACGGCACGGCCGAGATCAAGCGCATGTTCGTCGATCCGGCCGCCAGGGGCCGAAGCGTCGCCCGCAGGCTCATGGAAACGCTCGAAGCGGCGGCGCTCGAAAAAGGTCTTTCCGCAGTGCGGCTTGAAACCGGCATATATCAACCGGAAGCGATCGGACTCTACCGGAAATTCGGTTATCTCGAAATTCCGCCTTTCGGCAGCTATCAGCCGGATCCACTGAGCCTTTTCATGGAAAAACGGCTGAAACAAACCAGCTGAGCAATCAACCCTCGGCAGCGTCCCGGACATGCAACTGCAGTTCGGGCTCCTGTGCGTGCTGCTCCTCGGTCAATTCGGCTTCGCGAATCCATTCGCGCCAAATGGCAACGATGATGGCCATCAGCACCGGGCCGATGAAGAGCCCGAGGAAGCCCATGGTCTTCACGCCGCCCACCAGGCCGAAAAAGGTTGGCAGGAAGGGCAGCTTGATCGGCCCACCGACGAGTTTGGGGCGAAGCGTCTTGTCGACAATGAAAAGCTCGATCGTGCCCCAGAGGAAGAGGCCAATACCGGCCCAAAGCGAGCCGCTGGCGACGAGATAGATCGAAACGAGCGACATCGAGAGCGGGGCGCCCCCCGGGACAAGAGCCATGACGCCCGTGAGAACGCCGAGCGTGATGGCCGATGGAGCGCCGGCAATCCAATAGGCCACACCGAGAACGATGCCTTCACCGATAGCGATCAGCGTCATGCCCATGACGGTAGAGCTGATCGTCGCCGGCACGACACGGGAAATCCGTTCCCAGCGATTGGGAAGGATACGTTCGCCGAGCAGATCGACCTGGCGAACGAAGGTCGAGCCATCGCGATAGATGAAAAACAGCGCGATCAGCATGAAGAGAAGGGTCAAGACGACGTGGAAGGCGCCACCGCCTGCTGCGAGTACTGCCCTGTAGATATTGCCGATATGGGCGCCGCTTACGAGCTGCGCCAGCTCACCGAGTGAGCCAGGGCTGCCGACATATTGCGTCCACTGCTCGCCGAGCCAGGAGCCGACGACCGGCAAAGCCAGAATCCATTGCGGCGGCGGCGCCCCCTCACGATTCACATGGATTGCCCAGCCGAACCAGTCGCGTACTTCTCCGGCCATGTAGAGGGCGGAAAGAACGATCGGCAGAACCAGAAAGGTCACGATGAACGCGATGGCGATGGTGGCTGCAATTGTCGTATTCCCGCCCGTTCGCCGCACGATATCGCTGTAAAGCGGCCAGGTGGCAAAGCCGATCACCGCGGCGGCCAGAACCGGAACGAGAAATCCGTAGAAGAAATAAATGCCGGCGATGGCAATCAGAATCAGCAGCCAGCGTGCCGCGGAAATGGATGGGATCAAAGGCATGCGCGCATGCGCGCTCGGTCCCAGCCACCGGTGTTCCTTTGGCTTATGACGTTCAAATACACCCACCGGTCTTACTTCGCCCCAATTTACTAGATCATCCGGTTATGGGGTATGATCTAGGCCGTTTCAAGAGCAACGGCTTCAAGCTTCTTATTCATCCGTCATGACAATAGCACGACTGCCCTGCGCGCCATAATCAAGGCCACAAAGCATCTTGAATGCAAAAGACTCAGTTTTTGCGTCGAATTGAAACTGTTTTGGTGAGCAGGACCAGCAAATCCGTTCGGCGGTTGGTGCGCCGTCAGATATCCAGATCCTCCGCAAAGGCAGCACGCTCCTGAATGAAGCGGAAGCGTGCGTCGGCCTTGGTGCCCATCAGATTGTCGACCGCGTCGCGCGTGCCTTCGAAATCCACTTCGTCGATCTCGACGCGCAGCAATGTGCGCTTGGCCGGGTCCATCGTCGTTTCCTTGAGCTGGGCCGGCAGCATTTCGCCCAGACCTTTGAAGCGGCTGATCTCGACCTTGCCTTTGCCCTTGAATTCCGTCTGCATGAGTTCCAGGCGGTGGGCGTCGTCGCGGGCATAGATAGATTTCGAGCCCTGCGTGATCTTGTAGAGCGGCGGTACGGCCAGGAAGAGATGGCCCTGGCGGATCAGCTCAGGCATCTCCTGATAGAAGAAGGTGATGAGCAGCGAGGCGATGTGAGCGCCATCGACGTCGGCATCGGTCATGACGACGATGCGCTGATAGCGAAGATCTTCCTCGCGGTATTTGGAGCGCGTGCCGCAACCGAGCGCCTGGACCAGATCGGCAATCTGCTGGTTGGCGGAAAGCTTCTCGCGACCGGCGCTGGCGACGTTGAGGATCTTGCCGCGCAGCGGCAGGATCGCCTGATTCAAGCGGTTGCGCGCTTGCTTGGCAGAGCCACCGGCCGAGTCACCTTCGACCAGGAAAAGTTCCGCGCCAGCGGCGGAGTTCTGCGAGCAGTCGGCCAGCTTGCCGGGCAGGCGCAGCTTGCGCACAGCCGTCTTGCGATTGACTTCCTTCTCCTTGCGGCGGCGCATGCGCTCTTCGGAGCGCTCGATCACCCATTCCAGCAGCTTCTCGGCTTCGGCCGGATTGTCGGTAAGGTAATGGTCGAAAGGGTCACGCAGGGCGTTTTCGACGATGCGCTGTGCTTCGACCGTCGCGAGCCTGTCCTTGGTCTGGCCGACAAATTCCGGTTCGCGGATGAAGATCGACAGCATGCCGACGCCGGAAATCATCACGTCATCCGTGGTGATATTGGCCGCACGCTTGTTCTGGGTGAGATCGGCGTAGTTTTTCAGGCCCTTGGTCAATGCGATGCGGAGGCCCGCCTCATGCGTGCCACCTTCCGGGGTCGGAATCGTATTGCAATAGGAATGGATCTGCGGGTCGCCGCCATACCAGGTGACGGCCCATTCGAGCGAGCCGTGGCCGCTTTCCTTCTCAGACTTGCCTGCAAAGATTTCACGGGTGACGGTGAATTCGCTGCCCATCGTCGCCTTGAGATAGTCTTTCAGGCCGCCCGGGAAGTGAAAGACCGCCTTTTCCGGAACATCGGCGCCTTCGGGCGCCAGTTCGGGATCACAGCCCCAACGGATCTCGACGCCGCCGAACAGATAGGCCTTGGAACGGGCCATGCGGAAAACGCGGGCCGGATCGAAACGGGCGTGATCGCCGAAGATCTGTGGATCGGGATGGAAGCGGACGCGGGTGCCGCGCCGGTTATGCACATCGCCCAGCTCTTCCAGGCCGCCCACCGGCAGACCCCGCGAGAAGCGCTGGCGATAGAGCTTGCGGTTACGGGCAACTTCAACTTCCAGGTCGTCCGACAACGCATTGACAACGGACACGCCGACACCGTGCAGACCACCCGAGGTCTCATAGGCCTTGCCGTCGAACTTACCGCCGGCATGCAGCTTGGTCATGATGACTTCGAGCGTCGATTTGCCGGGCACCTGCGGATGGTTTTCCACCGGAATGCCACGGCCGTTATCCGTGACGGTGAGATAACCTTCCCGATCGAGATACACTTCGATGAAATTGGCGTGACCGGCCACAGCCTCGTCCATCGAGTTGTCGATCACTTCGGCGAAAAGGTGGTGCAGCGCCTTCTCGTCCGTGCCGCCGATATACATGCCGGGGCGCATGCGGACCGGCTCGAGCCCTTCGAGAACACGAATCGAACTCGCGCCATATTCCTCCGACGACTGGGTCGTCGGCGCTGCGCGCTGTGCGGGCGCAGGGGCAGGCTTTTCTGCCTTTACCACCGGCTTTTCCGCTGCCTCCGGCTTCGGGGAGCGGGGGAGTCCGGAGAAGAGATCGTTGCTATTGTCCATAGAATTTCAAGCTGCTCAGATTTGTTCTGGTGGGGCCAGACCCCTTCATTATCGCATTTGTCGCCGCTATTCGCGAATCACCGTGATTCTGCCAGAAACAGCGCACAAGAGCGATGGCGCCCCACGACGGGGCAGATTCATGAAAGAGATTTGCGTTGCCGGGTGAAGAATGGCAAGCCCGATGGCCGATCGGAGGAAGTATCCGCATGCCAATGTCCACAGCTCATTTGCGCGTTCTGTCCGCAATCTCGGGCATTTTGTTGCTTGCGACCACCTCGGGAACCTCTGCCGAGATGCTCAAGCCGTTCAAGGACGAACTGTTTTCCAGCCAGACGGTCATTGAGAGTCACGACAACGGCGCCTTCCAGACGATCGATTATCAGGAATTGCGTGACATTAACGGCCGCGACCAGATTCCGGAAAAGCGCGTCAAACCGGCTTATGTCGATACCGGCGTGCGCTGGAAGGCGCAGGAGGACGAAACGCTCGAGATCGGCGATCGCAGGGTCGATGTCACCCGCGTAGGCCCCGCATCGAAACAGGCCTTTACCGTGATCTTCATTCACGGCCGAGGCGGCGACCGCCGGCTTGGCTCCAACGATTATACGTTCGGCGGCAATTTCAACCGGCTGAAGAACCTAGCTTACAAGAACGGCGGCACCTATTATGCGCCGAGCGTCAGAGGTTTCGACAGCAATGGCGCTGCCGATATCGCGGCGCTCATCCGCTACTCCTACGAACAATCCGGCGGCAAGCCCATCATACTCACCTGTGCTTCCATGGGGAGTTTCATCTGCTGGGGCATCACGCGCGATGCCGAAAGCGTCAAGCGGCTGAAGGGCATGGCGATCCTGAGTGGCGTTACCGATCCGGATTTCACGAAGAGCGCTTTCTTCAAGTCAAAGCTGCCGCTCTGGTTTACCCATGGCAGCAAGGATCCAGTCTACGCCGCGGCCGACCAGCAAGCCTTGTTCGAGAAACTTTACAAGGCGCATTATCCCACGCGTTTTACGCTTTTCGAAACCGGAAACCACGGAACGCCGGTGCGCATGACCGATTGGCGCAAGGTTCTCAACTGGCTCGTGGATCCACAGGCGTCGTGAAACACATCGCACAATTCGATTTATTTTCCGGATAAGCATTTTTTCAAACGATTTGAACAGGTTTCGGCCTTGTTCGCTAACTTTCCTTTGCTCCGCCTTTTTGTTAGTCCGATGGATGAAATAGGGGGAGAAACCGGAATGACGAAGACGATACGGCCGCTTTTGGCCGGAAACTGGAAGATGAACGGCACACGCGCGAGCCTGGATCAGATCAAGGCGATCGCGGATGGCGTCAAGACGCCACTGTCGGAGAAAATCGACACGCTGCTCTGCCCCCCGGCGACGTTGCTCTATGTGGCAACGGCGCTTTGCGACGACAGCCCGCTCGCCATCGGCGCCCAGGATTGCCATCAGCAGGTCAGTGGCGCTCATACGGGTGACATCTCGGCCGAAATGATTGCCGACTGCTTCGGCACGCATGTCATCGTCGGCCATTCCGAGCGCCGCAGAAATCACGCGGAAAGCGACATGCTTGTACGCGCCAAGGCACAGGCCGCGCACGATGCCGGCCTGATTGCCATCATCTGCATCGGCGAGACTGCCTATGAACGCAATAGCGGCCAGACGCTCGACGTTTTGAAGCGGGAGTTGATTGGCTCGGTTCCGGATGTTGCTACCGCGGCAACGACCGTAATTGCTTACGAGCCAGTCTGGGCAATCGGCACCGGCGTGGTTCCGACCAGCGAAGATGTCGAGGAAGCCCATGCCTTCATGCGCGCAGAGCTTATCGAACGCTACGGCAAGGAGGGCGCAAACATGCGAATTCTTTACGGCGGATCCGTCAGCGGTGCGAATGCGCGCAGTCTTCTCGACATTCCGCATGTCAACGGCGTGCTTGTCGGCGGACAGAGCTTGAAAGCCGCCGACTTCCTTGCCATTTATGCCGCATTCGAACGGCAGTTCGCCTGAAGCAACAACTTGCCCGGAGTTCCGGCCTTAAAAGGGCTTGGAATAGGCGAGAGCCTCATGTAAAGAGCCGCGAGCTTTTGTTTTTGATGCCCGCACCGGGCAGGACTGGATCTATGCAAACCGTACTGCTTGTCATCTATCTCATGATCGTCGTCGCCCTTATCGGCGTGGTGCTGATTCAGCGCTCCGAAGGTGGCGGCCTTGGAATCGGCGGCGGATCGGGCTTCATGTCTGCGCGCGGTACGGCCAATGCGCTGACGCGCACCACGGCCATTCTTGCGGCGCTGTTCTTCGCACTTGCGCTCGGCATGAACGTGCTATCCCGCTTCGAGGCGCGTCCGACCGACGTTCTCAATCGTATTCCGAGCACGGCGGGTCAGGGCAACGGTATCCTCGATTCGCTTGGTGGCCAGAAGGGTGCTGCTCCGGCAACCACCCAGCCGAAGCCGGCCGACAACAGCGGCGTGCCGAACAGTGGGGCCGTTGCTCCGCAATCGCAGGCGACCCCGCCGGCCGCGACGAATCAGGCAGCACCTGCACAGCAGGCTCCGGCCGCGACCGGTCAACAGACCGCGCCGGCGACGACCACTCCCGCGCCAGCCGATAACGGCGGCGTCCCGACCGGCAAGTAATTCCGGTCGCCAAAGATCATCCCCGGCAGGTCCTCGGATCTGCCGGTTTTGTTTTGTCCATATTCCGCGTTCTGTAGCCAAAATTCCGGAAACGAATTTTAGGGCTAGCGGAATCATTTGTGAAAAGGTATCCGGTGACTCCCATGGCGCGATATGTATTCATCACTGGCGGCGTGGTTTCTTCCCTCGGAAAAGGAATTGCGGCTGCGGCTCTCGGAGCGTTGTTGCAGGCTCGTGGTTATCGAGTCCGCCTGCGTAAACTCGACCCCTATCTGAACGTGGATCCGGGCACCATGAGCCCGACCCAGCACGGCGAGGTCTTCGTCACCGACGACGGAGCGGAAACCGACCTCGATCTCGGCCACTACGAGCGCTTCACTGGCCGCTCGGCCACCAAGACCGATAACATCACCACCGGTCGCATCTATAAAAACATCATCGACAAGGAACGCCGTGGCGACTATCTCGGCGCGACCGTTCAGGTCATTCCGCACGTTACCAACGAGATCAAGGATTTCGTCACCGAGGGCAATGACGAGTATGATTTCGTCATCTGCGAGATCGGCGGCACGGTCGGCGATATCGAAGCCATGCCTTTCATGGAAGCGATCCGCCAACTCGGCAACGACCTGCCACGCGGCACGGCTGTCTACGTTCATCTGACGCTGATGCCCTATATTCCGGCCGCCGGCGAATTGAAGACCAAGCCGACGCAGCATTCCGTCAAGGAACTGCAGGCCCTCGGCATCCATCCCGATATCTTGCTCGTGCGTGCCGACCGGGAAATCCCCGAAGCCGAACGCCGCAAGCTCTCACTGTTCTGCAACGTGCGGGAATCTGCCGTCATTCAGGCGCTCGATGTTGCGAACATCTATGACGTGCCGATGGCTTACCACAGGGAAGGCCTCGATAACGAGGTGCTGGCCGCCTTCGGCATCGAGCCGGCTCCGAAGCCGCGTCTGGAACAGTGGGAAGAGGTCTGCAATCGCATCCGCACACCGGAAGGCGAGGTGACCATCGCCATCGTCGGCAAATATACCGGCCTCAAGGATGCCTATAAGTCGCTGATCGAAGCGCTGCACCACGGCGGCATTGCCAACCGGGTCAAGGTCAAGCTGGAATGGATCGAATCCGAGGTCTTCGAAAAGGAAGATCCAGCGCCGTATCTCGAGAAGGTGCATGGCATTCTCGTTCCCGGCGGCTTTGGCGAGCGCGGTTCCGAAGGCAAGATCCTGGCTGCCCGTTTCGCGCGCGAACGCAAGGTGCCGTATTTCGGCATCTGCTTCGGCATGCAGATGGCCGTCATCGAAGCGGCCCGCAATCTGGCCGGTGTCGAGCATGCCTCGTCGACCGAGTTCGGCCCGACCAAAGAGCCGGTCGTCGGTCTGATGACCGAATGGCTGAAGGGCAACGAACTGCAGAAGCGCACCGCATCGGGCGATCTCGGCGGCACCATGCGTCTCGGTGCCTATAAGGCGGCCCTGAAGAAGGGCACGAAGATTTCGGAAATCTACGGCTCCACCGATATTTCGGAGCGCCATCGCCATCGCTATGAAGTCAACATCGACTACAAGGATAAGCTGGAAGATTGCGGCCTGACCTTCTCCGGCATGTCACCGGATGGCGTGCTGCCTGAGACGATCGAATATGCGGATCATCCGTGGTTTATCGGCGTCCAGTACCATCCGGAACTGAAATCCCGTCCGCTGGAACCGCATCCGCTGTTCTCCAGCTTCATCGAAGCGGCGACGGAACAGAGCCGGCTGGTATAGAGCGCTTCACCGAAGCGCTCTACATCTTTGCTTTTACGCAGTTCCGGACGGAAAACCGCTACGCACTTTTCCTGGAACTGCTTTGAGGACTGCAAATCGCTTGCGGTAGTCGCTTGGGCTTACCGCAAGCCTCTCCCGAAAATGATGGCGCATGGTGGCGAGCGATCCAAATCCGCTTGCCGCCGCCACATCGTCAAGCGAAATAGCCGTCTGTTTCTCCAGGAGATCGCGGGCGCACCGCAGCCGCTCGCTGAGCAGCCATTCGCCCGGCGCCATGCCGGTGGTCGCCTCGAAACGACGCTGAAAAGTCCGCACGCTCATGCCGGCCCGCGCTGCAAGCGTCACAATGGGCTGATCTTCCTGCAGACGCTCTCGCATCCATTCCAGCAGGGGGCCTAAACGCGCGCCCTCGCGCTGCCTTAAAACCGGCGTCTCGATATATTGAGCCTGGCCGCCCTCGCGATGCGGGGGCACCACGAGACGGCGGGCGACACTATTGGCGGCGTCAGGTCCGAAGTCCCGACGCACGACATGCAGGCAGAGATCGATCGCAGCGGCACTGCCGGCGGCCGTGAGCACCTTATCCTCATCGACATAGAGAACATCGGCATCCACGGATATATCCGGATAGCGCGCCGCGATAGACTCGACATAGCGCCAATGCGTGGTTGCCTTGCGGCCCGCCAGCAATCCTGCGGCGGCGAGGACCGCGACACCAGAGCAGAGAGACATGATGCGGACGCCGCGGCGGCTCGCCGCTTGGAGCTGGGCAATCAGCGGGGCAGGGACTGCCGTGCCTATACCACGCCAACCGGGCACGACGATCAGGTCAGCATCGGCGATGACCTCGAGGCCATAATCGACCTGCACCGTCAGCCCACCCGCGGCGCGCAGTAGGCCTTCCTCGATCGCGCAGGCGGAAAAGCGATACCAATCCTCACCCATCTCCGGTCGCGGCAGGCCGAAAATTTCGTAGGCGACACCTAATTCGAAGGTGCAGAGCCCGTCATAGACGAGGGTGACGACATGTGGGCCGTGAAGATTGGGGTTATCTGAGTTTGACATGATATTGACGTTATATGGCATTTCGGCCAATTTCAACCACGGGATCGCTCAGGCATGAATGCACCGAAGCAAAGAAGGAGCGTTCTATGTCGCTAGTCAGTGAAATCCCCACCGCAGATCCCAGTCTCGTCGCCGAGCACTATGCAAAGAGGCTTGGCTTCGAAACCGATTGCTCCGACGTCTACCAGTCCATGACATCAGGCAATGTCGATTTCGTTCTGCTCGATGTCCGCGGTCCTGCAATGTACCAAGAGAAGCATATCCCGGCTGCGATCAACCTGCCGCATGGCAAGATGACCGCGAGGAAGATGGCGGAATGGCCTGACGATACCCTGTTCGTCGTCTATTGCGCCGGGCCGCATTGCAATGGCACCGACAAGGCAGCTTGGCGCCTGGGTACGCTCGGCAAGCGCGTGAAGGTCATGATCGGCGGCATGACCGGCTGGGCCGATGAAGGTTATCCGTTCGAGAAGGGCTGAGCGCGAGGGCAGACTGGCATATGCCGGGTCTGCCCATTTTTACGACACTGCGAAAAACTTCGGCATCTACGTCATTTGACTGTCGCGTCGCTTTCGTTTCCGTGACACTATGCGAGTAAGCATAATTGGAACAAAAGTATGATCCTTAATCCATTTGACGATGGCGTCGAGCGGCCGAGGGCCAAGATTGCCGTCACCTTCACTCTGTTGATCGCTTTCAATATTGCCGCGTGGGCTTGGGCCTGGGTCGCTTTTGCAGACCGCCCGTCTTTGCTCGGCATTGCGCTTCTTGCCTATATGTTCGGACTACGCCACGCTTTCGATGCCGATCACATCGCCGCCATCGACAATGTCGTACGCAAGCTCATTCAGGAAAAGAAGCAGCCCTATGCGGTCGGCTTTTTCTTCTCGCTCGGTCATTCCTCCATCGTGGTGATCGCCTCCATCCTGATTGCCGCAACGGCAGCTGCCATGCAGAGCCAGCTCGATTCCTTCCACGATATCGGCGGCGTCATCGGTACGACGGTTTCGGCTGTTTTTCTGCTGCTGATCGGTATGGCCAATCTCCTCGTCCTGAAGGGCGTCTGGTCGGCCTTCAGACGAGCGCAGAGGGGTGAGCGGATCGCAGAGGAAGATCTCGACACGCTGCTTGCCGGCGGCGGCTTGCTGGCGCGCATCTTCCGGCCCATGTTCAAGGTCGTAACTCGCTCCTGGCATATGTATCCGATCGGCTTCCTTTTCGGCCTCGGCTTCGATACCGCAACAGAGATCGGGCTTCTCGGCATTTCCGCCGCTCAAGCCGCGCAGGGCATGTCCTTCTGGACCATACTCGTCTTTCCGGCGCTATTTACCGCCGGCATGTCGTTGATGGATACTCTCGACAGCACGCTGATGACGGGCGCCTATGGCTGGGCCTTCGTCAAGCCGGTGCGCAAGCTTTGGTATAATCTAACCATTACCGCGGCGTCGGTCGTCGTCGCCGTCTTCATCGGCGGCATCGAGGCTTTGGGGCTCATCGCCGACAAACTCGGCCTCGAAGGAGGTTTCTGGAGCTTCGTGGGCGAACTCAACGACAATCTTGCCAACTTCGGCTTCGCCGTCGTCGGCATTTTCCTTTTGAGCTGGCTGGTTTCGACGGTGCTCTATAAAGCCGGAGGCTACGACAACTTGCAGATTAATCGCTCATGACGCATCATTGCGCCCGGGGATCGAGCATGTTTTGACTGGAAATCGTCGTCCGCGGCTCCAGTTATATGCGATGAGGGGCCACCACCATGATCCATGCAAGCAGTATTCGCGGCCTAGGACTGACGGCAGGCATCCTGTTCGTCATCGGCGCCGGCACAGCTTTTGCGCAAATTGTCTCGAATTGCCCGCTGCAGCCGACCGTCAGCACCGAACGCCGGACTTTGAATTGCCAGCCTGGGCTTAGCATCACCGTCGAGCGCGGCGCGCATTTCCACCTTGCTGACCGAAATCGGGATGGCCGGGTGGACGCTATCGTGCTCGACAGCAAGGCGGCCTTGGTCGATGTGGATAGTAGCCGTGTTCAGGGTGGGTTCGAAGTGGTAACGCCGCAGGCGATCGCTGCCGTCCGCGGCACGCGATGGGCTGTTGACGTGCAACGTGGCAAGACATCCGTGCTCGTGTTGCGCGGCCGTGTTGCGGTTAACAAGATATCGACCGGGCAAGGGGTGACGCTCGGGCAAGGGCAAGGTGTCGATGTGGATCGCACTCGCTCTGCCTTGCGTGTCAATCCGTGGGGACAGCCGCGCATAAACGCCTTGATGGCACGCCTCGGCCAGTGAGATCCCGACGCCATGCGCAGACCATCGCTGCAAACGTTGATTGCGCTTCTCTTGACTGTCGCCTGGAGCCTGGGTCTTGGCATTGCGCACCTGCGCGGTGACATTCCCTTCATCGACGGCGCGGAAGCAACACTTACAAATCTGCGCAATACGCTCGGCGGCCACAGCCAACCGCCCGATCTCGTCACGATCGTCGCCATCGACGATGAGACCTCGCGAGTGGCGGGGCGCTATCCCTTGCCGCGCGCCACGCTTGCCAGGATCGTCGACGCCATCTCCGCCCTGGGACCTAGAGCCATCGCCCTCGACGTGCTTCTGGTCGATCCCGGTGACGAAGCCGGCGATGCGGCGTTGGAGCAATCACTCAAGCGGACCAAGGTCGTGCTGGCCGCAGCCGGTATTTTTCCCGAAAGCCGCCAGCGCGTTGTCGACAACAGCAACGAGCCTCTCGCCCGCGTGCCCAGCGCGCTGCAATTCCTCGAACCGCAGCAGCGGTTCGCCGATGCCGCAAGCTATGGCATCGTCAATCTGCAGACCGACAAGGCGGGCACGCCGCGTTTCGTTCCGATGCTGTTTCGCAGCGGCGAACGGATCGAGCCATCCTTTTCGCTACGCGTCGTTTCCGCCGCAAGCGGCGAGCAGACGACTGTTCTTTCCGACCATATCAAGATCGGCGACCGTTCCATCCATACCGACACCGGCTATCTCATGCCGCTCTCGTTCTACGGTCCGCGTGGAACAATCCGCACCGTCAGCGCCAGCGCGGCGCTGAGCGGCCAGTTGCCGGAAGCCGCGATCAGGGACCATGTCGTCGTTATCGGCGCGACCGTTACAGGGGGAGGAGATGTCTTTCCGACGCCGTTCGATCCCGTTCTGCCCGGTGTCGAGGTGATCTCCACTTCCATTACGCATCTGATCTCAGGAGATGGCCTGGTACGCGACCGCAACGTTCGTTTCATCGACCTTTATTTCGCCGTCGGGCTGCCGATTGCCGTTGTCAGCCTTCTTTCATGGCGACGCAGCACCATAGGTCTGATCATGGTGCTGGGCGTCGCCCTGCTTTGGTTTGCCATCAACGTCAGCGCCTTCAAGCATGGAATTTGGCTAAGCGCCGCCCTTCCGATTGCGGCAACTGTCCCGCCGGCGCTGCTGTTTGGCGCGATCCAGCTTTGGCTCGACCGCAGACGCGCCACCCGCTTCGCCGAACAAAGCCAGCTGCTGCAGCGCATCCAGGCGCCTGGTCTGGCCGAGCATCTTGCGCGCGATCCCGGCCTGCTCGCAGAGCCGGTACACCAGGAGGCGGCCGTCGTCTTCATCGATATCAATGGCTTCACCGGTCTTAGCGAATCGATCGGCCCGACCGCCGTGCGTGAACTGCTGAACGGCTTCTACAATCTCGTCGACGAAGAAGTGAGTGCATCCGGCGGTGCCATTACCAGCTTCATGGGTGACGGCGCCATGATCCTTTTCGGCCTGCCGCATCCAAAGCCTGCCGATCCTGCCAATGCAGCGCATTGTTGCATTCGCCTGGCTCACCGGATGAGAGATTGGCTCTCGGCATTGCCGCAGGGAATAACCTCGCGAATCGGTTTCAAAATCGGCGCTCATTTCGGCACCATCGTCGCCTCCAGGCTCGGCGGCGGCGATCGTCAACAGATCACTGCGACGGGTGATACGGTCAATGTTGCCAGTCGCTTGATGGAGGTTGCCGCAGGTCACCATGCGGAGGCTGCCATCAGCGCCGACCTCTTGCTTGCGGCGGGTCGCGACAGCACCCCCTTCAAAGAGGGGCACCTCAACGGCCCGATCGAAACAAGCCTGCGTGGCCGCGCTGGTTCCTTGACCATATGGCTTTGGCGCGATCGGCCGTGACCCGAGAGATCTCAGCGCGTCGGATCTTATGCGTACCACATGGGAGCGATGGAAATCACGAGGAGACAAGCGAGAGAAATGTTGAGTGCTCGCCATTGCCAGGCCGTTTTCAAGAGGTGTCCGAGCATTTGCCCCAAAGCGCACCAAACCGCCAAAGAGAAAGCGGCGATAAGGCAGAAGGTCACGCCAAGTAGGAATGCAAGTCTGGCCGGACTATCCGCCAGCGCGGGAAAGGAGGCGGCGGCGCCCATCGTCATCGCCCAGCCCTTGGGATTGTGCCAGAGCATCCAGACGCCGGCAAGGAAGCCTGTCGGCCTCACCATCTGCCCGGCCTCGCGCGGCTGGCCGCTTCTGCCGATTCGCATAGCGAGCCAGATCAAATAGAGCGAGCCCAGCGTCTTCATGGCGACCTGCAGCATTGGCAGTGCCATCAAAACGCCGCCTAGTCCGGCTGCCGCCGCTCCGGCCATGGAACCCAAGCCGAAGGCAAAGCCGCTCATGACCGGTATGGACCGGCGAAAGCCGAAGTGCGCGCCGGATGCTGTCGCGAGCGTGGTCGCACCGCCAGGCGTTATGGTGGAAACCAATGCGAAGAGTATCAGCGGCAGCAAGGGTTCGATCGTCATATCCAGCCTTTCTCTAATTGAAAAAGGCATAGGCGCCGCTCCAGCATCATGAAATCGAATATTGAAGGATCGATGCATTAGCAATTATAATGCCTGCATGATCCGAAACTTTGATATTGCCCTCATCAGAACCTTCGCCACGGTTGCCGACCAGGGGAGCATGACGATTGCAGCTAATATGCTGCATATGACGCAAGGCGCCGTCAGCCAGCAGATCAAGCGACTTGAGGACATGCTCGGCTGCGCCCTGTTCGAGCGTGATAGGCGTGGATTGCGGTTGACGGAAGCGGGCGAACGGCTGCGCGGCAATGCCCGTCGCCTATTGATGTTGAATGACGAGATCTGGGACGACATGACGGAAAGCACGGTTCGCGGCGGCGTCCGGCTCGGCGTTCCCTATGATCTTGTCGGAGCAACGCTGGCGCCTGTGCTGAAATCCTATGCTGAGCGCCATCCGCAGGTGGAGATTTCGCTGGTTTGCGCATCATCACCGGAACTGCTGGAAGAGCTGGGGAAGGGAGCCATCGACCTCTGCGTGGCTGAGGAACCATACGGCACGTCGCAGGGGGAATGCCTTGCTGTGGAGCGGCTCGTCTGGGTCGGAGCCAAGGCCGGCAACGCCCATCGCAAGGTGCCGCTGCCGATCTCGATGGTCGCCGATACCTGTGCCTTCCGATCACCCGTCTTTGCGGCGCTCAGCAAGGATGGTCTGCGCTGGCGGACGGTCTTTGAGAACGGCAATATCGAGGCGACCACGGCGACCGTGCGTACAGACCTGGCCGTCACCGCTTGGCTCGCTTCGACCGTACCGGCTGATCTCGATATTCTCACCGTCGAGCAGGGCCTGCCCGAACTACCAGTCTTTTCGATCAATCTGCATTTGCCGAAAAGTGCGACGCCGCAGGCGCTGGAGCTTGCCCGCCATATCCGCGAGGGCATGATGCGGCCGCGCCAATCCGCGGCCGCCTAAGTGCCGTCTTCCGATAGACTGGCTTATGCCGCCTTCGGCAGCGGACCGACATAGCGCGATTGCGGGCGGATCAAACGTCCGTCAAGCGTCTGCTCGCGGGCATGGGCGATCCAGCCGACCGTGCGGCCGATCGCGAAGACTCCGGTGAAGGAACTGCGCGGAAAGCCGAGGGCATCGAGCAGCAGGGCGGTGTAATATTCGACATTGACGTCCAAGGGCCGATCCGGCTTGCGCTCTTTCAACAGCGCCAGTGCTGCCGTCTCGATCGCTTCCGCCAGGGCGATACGTCCAGCATCTGCCTGGCCGCTGGCAAAGATCGGTTTCAACGCTGTCTTCAGGGCATCGGCGCGCGGGTCACGCACGCGGTAGATGCGATGGCCGAAGCCCATCAGCCGCTCGCCACGATCGAGCGCGTCAGACAACCATGCACGTGCATTTTCGGGCTTTCCGACACCATCAAACATATCCAGAACCGGGCCGGGGGCGCCGCCGTGCAGCGGTCCCTTGAGGGCGCTGATTGCTGCAAGCACCGAGGAGGTCAGGCCGGCATGGGTCGAGGCAATGACGCGGGAGGCGAAGGTCGACGCATTCAAGCCGTGATCGGAAATCGTCACCAAATAGGCATCGAGTCCCGCCGTTTGCTCGGCGGTTGGTAATCGTCCCGTCAGCATGCGCAGGATATCACCGGATTGGGACAAGGATGCATCCGGCTTGATCGGTGCTTGCCCCTTCTGCAATCGCAAGATGGCCGGCAGGAAAACGGCCGGAGCCGCCATCAGGCGGATCGCCGTTGCAAAACCTTCGCCGTCGGCAACGCGCGCCAGCAAGGCGCGCACGGCGTCCACCGGCGGCAGTGCGAGCAGAGCGGCATCGGCAGCCTCAACATGCGGGAAAAGCGCAACGCGAGCCGTGCCGAGTTGAGTTCGGATGGAAGCTGCATCGATATGTTCGTCAAACAGGCCATCGAGCAGCAACGCAGCAACATCCTCGAAGCGGCTGGTCGCCACCAGATCATCGAGCGACACGCCGCGGATGATCAGGCGACCGGCAGCGCCGTCGACGTCGGACAGCTTGGTTTCTGCGGCAATGACATCTTCAAGACCACTTTTCATTACGGTTCTCCTTTGACTATCCGATTAGATCGGATCTATTTCTATTGACGTCAATCTTGATGCAATTGATCAATATGAGGACCGATGAGCTGGCTGACGGCAGAGCAGGCGCTGAACCTGCTGGGAACGAAATCACAGACGCTCTACGCCAATGTCAGCCGCGGGCGCATTCGTGCGAAAGCCGATCCCTCGGATACGCGGCGCAGCCTTTATTTCGCCGATGACGTCAAGCGATTGGCCACCCGCCATGCCGGAAGGCGCAAGACCGAGGCGGTGGCCGCCGAGGCCATTCAATGGGGCGATCCGGTATTGCCATCGGCGCTGTCGACCGTTTCGAACGGCAGGCTTTTCTATCGCGGCCAGGATGTGGCGCGGCTTGCCGAAAGCGTAAGCCTCGAAGATATCGCGCTGCTGCTTTGGGATATGAAGCGGCCGTTGCGATTCGAGCCAAGCGAGGCGCGGCGGAAGCCGCCCTCATTGGATAGCGCTTTCTCCATGCTTGCCGAGCGCATAACACGCGACCTACCGTCGCTCGGACGTTCACTTCCGGCCCTCCAAAACGAAGCTGAAAGCGTATTCGGTACGGTGGCCGAAGCATTGGCTCCCGGCCCATGGGATCAGCCGCTGCACCGACGTCTCGCCACCGCTTGGAACCGTCCGGATGCCGAGGATGTGATCCGCCGCAGCTTCGTCTTGCTCGCAGTCATGAGCTGAATGCGTCGACCTTCACTGCGCGGATCACGGCATCGGCAGGCGCGACATTATCTGCGGCCACTCTATCCGGCCTTTCGACGCTGACCGGTCCGCTGCATGGCGGCGCGTGGCAGAGCGCGCGCACGCTGATCGCGCGGGCAGCCACGACGGGAGTGGACGAAGCGGTGCGCAGCTATCTGGCGGAAGGACGGCCATTGCCTGCTTTCGGCCATCAGCTTTATCCTGACGTCGATATTCGTGGCGAGGCGCTGCTTGGCTGCTTCACACTGCCTCCGCTCTTCGCCAGGGTTCGCGATGTCGGCGAGCAATTGGTCGGTGAACGCGTCAATGTTGACTTCGCACTGACGGCGATGACCCACGCCCATCATCTCCCGGAGGATGCACCGCTGATCATTTTCGCGCTGGCACGGACGGTCGGCTGGCTTGCGCATGCCATGGAGCAGGCCACCAGCGGCAGGCTCATTCGCCCGCGTGCGCGCTATGTCGGCCCGCCGGTAGAGTAACTTGGCCGCTGGCTGCGGTGAAGGCTATATGTCCCCAAAGGAGCACAGATACGCGCTATGGAAAGAGGCTTTCGATGAAGGCTGCAATATCCGTGCGCAAAGGAGAGTTCGCCGTAACGGCGTCAATCCGATAAAAATCGTGCTGCTTTCCTGCGTAGGCTTTCCAATAACTCGGAAGAGTGTTGTTCCAACTTTCGGTTGGCCGATATGGGTCGGCCTCTCCCCAGAGTACCATAGTCGGTATATTCAAAGGGGAGGTTTCCAAGCGCAGTCTCGTTGATGATACGCAGATCAAAGCCTTGAGCTCCAGCCCCTCCTTGACCGCATTCCATAGAGCAGTTCCACCTGCGCTGAAGCCAATGCCGACGCACATGCGTCCATCAAGTTCGAGAAGTCCTCGAAACGCTTGTTGCAAACCACCTTTATTGAAAAGGTGGTCGTGAAGATTGTCTCCACTTAGGTCAGGGCGCCCGCTGAGGCTGGCAAGCTGTAAACCGCGGTGCCTAAAGCCTCCGGCATCCAATAGTTCGACAAAAGTTTCCGGAAAGCCATGGATATCGCTAACGACCAACAAGTCTTGCGTTCTTGAACGGCACATAATCAGACCATTTTTTATCGTTTCGATAGCCGCATTGCCTTCGCGCCGGTTTGGCGTATGCGCTATGTACGGCCACCCGTACCGCGATTTCACAGGAAATGCAGCGCCCGCCACTCAAGTCACCGGCAAGTGACAAACCGCTTCGATGTTGTGGCCGTCCGGATCGAGAACGAAAGCGCCATAGTAGTTCGCGTGATAGTGAGGACGAAGCCCGGGAGGGCCGTTGTCGATGCCGCGGGCTGCAAGCGCCGCCCGGTGAAATTCGTCGACGATTTTCCTGCTTTCGGCAGTGAAGGCTATATGTGCACTTGTCTGCGGTGCATCACGCTGACCGATCCAGAAGAAAGCCTTCTTTCCAATGCCGTAACCCGCAAATCTTTCGCCTTCAGCATAAAGACGCTCTATGCCGATAGAGCGCAGTATTGTGTCATAAAAGATCTTCGATCGCTCGAGATCGCGAACCCCGATCGTCACATGATCAAGCACATCACCCTCCAAAAGTGAGATTGAGCTCTACTACCGCTGGCCAACGGTGCCAGCGTCGCGGTCGGCAAGCGCGACCCAGCCGATGACGAGTTTGCGGTTGGCAATCAGCCAGATCGTCGCCAGCGCGATCAAACCCACGACGATATTGGCGGCGGCGAAGAGAATGGGGGCAAGTTGCGTGACTGCGCCGACATCGCCGCGTTCGACAAGGCGCATCGGTGCAGTCGCCAGTGCTGTTGCACCGAAGGTGAAGGCCCAATAGGTTGGGCTGAAGCCTTCCTTCATGATCCAGGGCAGGAGGCGCAACATGATCAGAGCCTGCAGCAAGCCATAGCCGATCATTGCATGGACGAGCATATCGGGAGGGCCTTGTGTGACGCCGATATAAGCTAGCGCACCGACGGCCGGGGGAGCCAGCTGAATTCCAAGGGTCGGCCGCAGCGGCGCAGCCAACGCCGGTCCGGTCAGCAGGCGATGCAGCAGGGCGGATTCGATGGCAAGCCAGGCGAAGAAGCCGGCGCCGAAGAAAAGCTGCGCCCATTGCGGAAAGCCGAGCGCGGCGCCGACGATGGCGGTCACGAAACTGCCGGCGACGCTTGGCAGGTAGAGCACGGCAGTAGTCGTCGCAATATCGCGTTCGCCCTGCCAGAGCCCTCCCGTGCGCCAAACGGAGAATGCCAGCGTGTAGACGGCGCCGATCAGGAATATGGTTTCGGCGCCGATGCGCGAATAGGGCAGCAGGCCACCGGCCACCAGCATGGTTGCTACGCCGATGAGGCCGATGAAGCAGCACTGAACTGGGTGCGCCGCTTCCTTGAAGGCCTCCTCGCGCGCCATCATCCACTTCAACGCATAGAGCACGATCAGCAGCAGCCAGACGGCTAGCGCAATAAAGGTCAGCACTTCACCGATAAGGGCCGGCAGGCGCCAGATGCGAGCACCCACGCGCCACGCATTGGCGAGACCAGAAAGGCCAAGAACCATACCGAAAAACGAAGCTGGCACCAGCGGCAGTTTCAAAGACGCAGTCATATGCCCCCTTTTTCGCCCTATATGAGGCCCACCTGAAAGAGAATTGTGCAAGGAATTCGAGATCAATGCTAAATCTATCAATGCGAACGGGAAGCAAAATACAGCTTTCCTCCAAGCCGGCAAAGCGCGATCATGGAGAAAAGCGGGAGGCTTCGGCATGCGAGATCACGGATGCGTGAACGCGCGCATTTTTCTCCGCTCCATGGCTCCTGCATAGCTCTCCCGTCATTTGTTCATTGGAAAATATTGCGAAATATCTCTATGCAGTATTCAAACGATTGAAACCGTCCTAGGAGACTGAAACATGCAAATCGGAATGATTGGCCTTGGCCGTATGGGCAACAACATGGTGCAGCGCCTGATGCGAGGCGGTCACAGCGCCGTTGTTTTCGATGCGCGCCCGGAAAGCATCGCCGGGCTTGAACAGCTCGGCGCCACCGGCAGCAAGTCTCTTGCGGATTTCGTATCGAAACTTGCAAAGCCACGCGTCGTCTGGCTGATGTTGCCGGCGGCAATCGTCGATCAGGAACTGGCGGCGATCGTTCCGCTGCTGGAAGAGGGCGACATCGTCATCGATGGCGGCAATTCCTATTATCACGACGATATCCGCCGTGCCGAAGAGCTGAAGCCGAAGGGCATCCACTATGTCGACGTCGGCACCAGCGGCGGTGTTTTCGGCCTTGAGCGCGGCTATTGCCTGATGATCGGCGGCGAAAAGGAAACCGTCCAGCATCTGTCGCCGATCTTCGCGACGCTCGCGCCCGGCGTCGGTGACGTCGCTCCGTCGGCTATGCGCTCCGAAGAAGCCGCCAAGAAGAGCACGGCAGAGCAGGGCTATCTGCATTGCGGCCCGTCCGGCGCCGGCCACTTCGTCAAGATGGTCCATAACGGCATCGAATATGGCCTGATGGCCGCCTATGCCGAAGGCTTCAACGTTCTGCGCCATGCCAATATCGGCAAGCAGGACGCCGAGAAGGACGCTGAAACCGCGCCGCTCTCGCATCCGCAGTATTATCAGTATGATCTCGATATCGCCGAAATCTCCGAAGTCTGGCGTCGCGGCAGCGTGATCACCTCGTGGCTGCTCGACCTCACAGCCGACGCGCTGCATGGCGACGCAGCCCTTTCGCAATATGCCGGCCGCGTGTCCGATTCGGGCGAAGGCCGCTGGACGATCTCGGCTGCGATCGACGAAGGCGTTCCGACGCCGGTGCTGAGCGCTGCGCTTTACGGCCGTTTTGCTTCGCGTGGCAATGACGATTACGCCAACAAGGTTCTCTCCGCCATGCGCGCCGGCTTCGGCGGCCACCATGAGAAGCCGGTCAAGTAATTGATCGGCCTATCGATCTGATGATTGCGAGCCGGGTGGGTCAAACCTCCCGGCTTTTTCTTGCCCGCTTCTATTGTCTTAATGCTTCCAGCAGGAAAGCCGCGCTAAGCACTTTCCCCGGGGTAACTTCAGCCCAGCAGATCAGGTCGCAGGACTATGACTGGAGTGGGCGAGCCTACATCAAGCTGCGGCGCATGCGGCGGGCGGACGACCAGGCAGTCGGCGCGCGAAAAGACCTTCATCATCGACGAATCCTGCTTCGAGAAGGGCTCGGCGAGCCAACCGCCATCGGCGGCTTTCGTCAGCGTCGCGCGGACATAGTCCTGTCGCTGATCGTTGGCGGCAAAGGGCACGGCGGCGCGCGCAATACCTTCACGCTTTATCACGGGCAGAGATGCGAGCTTTCTTATCAACGGCTCGAGAAAGAGCAGGCCACAGACAAGGCTGGAAACGGGATTGCCGGGAAGGCCGAGGACATGCATGTCGCCGAGGCTGCCGACCATCAGCGGCTTGCCAGGGCGCATGGCGATGCGCCAGAAATCCAGCTTCATGCCGGCTGATATCATCGTTGCCTGTACCAGATCGTGATCACCGACAGAGGCGCCGCCGAGCGTGACGATGATGTCGGCCTTGGCCACTTGCGCCCGACCGATAGCGGCGGTGATCTCGTCGGTGTCGTCGGCGACGATGCCGAGATCGAGCACATGCGCGCCGGCATTGCGCGCGAGTGCGGCAATGCCAAAGGTATTCGAGGCAATAATTTGCGAGGGACCCGGTTGATTGCCGGGCGCCACGAGTTCGTCGCCGGTCGCCAGAATGGCGAGCAGCGGCCGCCGGTAGACATCCAATGCCGGATGGTTCATGGCCGCGGCGACGGTGAGCCGCGAAAAGTCCATCACCGTGCCGGCGGAAAGCACCACTTCTCCTTCCAGGAAATCCTGTCCGCGCGGGCGAATATGTTGCCCCTTGCGCAAGGGATAGGTCGTGCGGATACGATCGCCTTCTAGGTGCTCGGCGTCCTCCTGCAAAAGCACCGAATCGGCGCCGGCCGGAACGGGCGCGCCGGTGAAAATGCGAACCGCTTCGCCTTTGCCGACGCTACCATCGAAGGCGTGGCCAGCGGCAGAGGCACCGATGACCTGCAACTCCGAACCCGGCATTGCCGCATCCTCGAAGCGCAACGCGTAACCATCCATCGCGGAAGCGTCGAAAGGCGGCTGTGTCAGGCGGGCCGTCAGATCTTTAGCCAGAACCCGACCTTCGGCCATATCGAGTGGAACGCTTTCAACACGATGGATCGGCGCTGCACTGTCCAATAGGCGCGCCTGCGCTTCGGCAACGGGCAATAGGCTCATGTGTCAGGCCCCCGGATGGCGGAAATCCCCCGATTTGCCGCCGGACTTCTCCAATAGAGTGATACCGCCGATTTCCATGCTACGGTCGGCGGCCTTGGCCATGTCGTAGATTGTCAGGCAGGCGACGGAAACCGCCGTCAGTGCTTCCATCTCGACGCCGGTGCGGCCGGTCAGTTTTGCCGTCGCGGTGACACGCAGGCCGGGCAGGGCGGCATCCTCTACGATGTCGACGGCAACCTTCGTCAACATGAGGGGATGGCAGAGCGGAATGAGATTGCTGGTCTGCTTCGCTGCCATGATGCCGGCAAGCCGCGCCGTGCCGATGACATCACCCTTCTTGGAGTTGCCCTCGCGGATCAGCATCAGGGTCTCCGGCTTCATCCTGACGTAGCCGGTCGCGGTGGCGCTGCGTGCCGTCTCGGCCTTGTCGCCAACATCGACCATATGAGCTTCGCCCGAAGCGTCGATATGAGTAAGACCGGCCTTCTCGGTGCTCATTTCACTCAGCCGCCAGAATGCCGGTTTCGCCGTTCAGCAACAGTTTCGTTGCCGCCGTCACATCGTCCTTACGCATGAGGCTTTCGCCGACGAGGAAGGTGCTGATGCCGACGGCCTCGAGGCGCTTGCAGTCGGCATGGGTAAAGACGCCGCTTTCGCCGACCAGCAGCCGATCCTCCGGCACCATGGGTGCCAGGTTCTCGCTAACCGTCAAGCTGACTTCGAAAGTGCGCAGATTACGGTTGTTGATGCCGATCAGCGGGGAGGAGAGTTTTAGCGCACGCTCCATCTCTTCGGCGTCGTGCACCTCGACCAGCACGTCCATGTCGAGGCTGAATGCCTCGTCCTGAAGACGCTCGGCATCATCATCCGAAAGCGAAGCCATGATGAGGAGGATACAATCGGCACCCCAGGCACGAGCTTCCTGTACCTGATAGGTGTCGAACATGAAGTCCTTGCGCAGTGCCGGCAGCGAGCAGGCCGCGCGGGCAGCCGTCAGGAATCCCGGAGCGCCCTGGAAACTTGGCGTATCGGTCAACACCGAAAGGCAGGCGGCACCGCCCGCTTCATAGGCCTTGGCGAGGGCAGGCGGGTCAAAATCGGGGCGGATGAGCCCCTTTGAAGGACTTGCCTTCTTGATCTCGGCAATCAGGCCGAAAGCGCCGGCATCCTTTTTGGCGAGCAGCGCCTTATGGAAACCGCGCGGCGCGGACTGTCCGGCCTGCATCGCCTTGAGGTCGGCAAGGGAAAGTCTGACCTTGGCAGCGGCGATTTCCTCGCGCTTGTAGGCCTCGATCTTTTGAAGGATATCGGTCATGACGTCCTAGTCCTGTTCTTCGTCGTTGGAAACGGCGATAAGCTTTTCCAACGCAACGGCGGTGGCGCCGCTATCGAGCGAATGGGCCGCGAGCTTCATGCCATCATGCAGCGTTTCCGCCTTGCCGGCAATGACCAGTGAGGCCGCCGCATTGGCAAGCGCGATGTCGCGATAGGCGTTCTTTTCGCCGGCGAGCACGGCACGAAGGGCTGCAGCATTGGCAACGCCATCGCCACCCTTGAGATCGGCAAGGTCGGCATGCTGCAGGCCGAAGTCGGCCGGTGTTAGCTCAAAAGTGCGGATCTTGCCATTCTCAAGTGCTGCGACGGAGGTCTTGCCGGTCGTGGTGATTTCGTCCAGACCGTCGCCGTGCACGACCCAGACGCTTTCCGCATCGAGATCCTTCAGCACCTCGGCCAACGGCAGCACCCATTGCGGCGCGAAGACGCCCAGCAGCTGGCGACGGGCGCCAGCAGGATTGGACAAAGGCCCAAGCAGATTGAAGATCGTTCGCGTGCCGAGTTCGACGCGCGAGGGACCGACATGGCGCATCGAGGAATGATGCAGCTGCGCGAACATGAAGCCGATGCCGGCTTCCCGAATGCAGCGGGCGATCGTCTCCGGCCCGATATCGAGCTTGATGCCCAACACGGATTGCGTATCGGCGGTGCCGGCCTTGGAGCTCTGGGCGCGGTTGCCGTGCTTGGCGACGGGTACGCCGGCGCCGGCGACGATGAATGCGGCCAGCGTCGAGATATTATAGGTTCCGACACCGTCGCCGCCTGTTCCAACGATATCGATGGCATCGGCCGGGGCTTTCACCGGCAGCATCTTGGCACGCATCGTGGTCACGGCGCCGACGATTTCGTCGACAGTTTCGCCGCGCACCCGCAGAGCCATCAGGAATGCGCCGATCTGAGACGGCGTGGCCTCACCCGACATCAGGATTTCGAATGCCTGCCGGGCTTCATCCCGCGTCAATGCCTCGCGATTGGCGACCTTGGCGAGAAAAGGCTTCAATTCGCTCATCGACTATCCATCCTCCCGACCGGGTCTAGCGGGACATCGCCTGTTCGGCGAGGCTCTGGTTGACCGTGACGGTATATTTGCCCTGCAGCTGGCTGACCATCTGATCGAGAATGTCGTCGCCGGCGGCGTTGGCAATCTGGGCAACCTGCTGATCGTCGTTGCTCAGCGCATCGGTCGTCGGATTGTCGTTGACATCGGTGACCTTGAGCAGGATCTGCGTGGTGTCATCGGCGCCGATGGCGCTTCCGGCCGTATCGACGGGACCGGAGAAAGCCGCAGCGATACCGCCGCGACCCAAAACCGGATCGTCCGTCGAGCGGGTGATGCCGCTCTTGCTTTCAACAGCGATACCAAGCGGCGCGGCGATATCGGCAAGCGACTTGCCCTTCTGCGCTTCCTGCTTCAGCTCGACCGCCTTGGCAGCGAGCGCAATCTTCTGCTGTTCGGCAGTCCAGTCGGCAACGGCTTTTTCGCGCACTTCCGCAAGCGGACGATCGTGATCGGGCGTGATGTTCGTCACATCGTACCAGATATAGCCGTCATTACCGACCGTCAGAGGAGCGGGGTTGCCGCCCTGATCGGCCTTGAAGACTTCCGAAAGCAGCTGCTGGCGGGCCGGAAGATCCTTTATCTCGTTGCCATTCTGATCAAGGCCAGTCTGATCGATCGAATCGACGGTGACGAGTTTAAGCTTAAGCTGCGATGCCGCATCCTGCAGCGATGCGCCGGAGCCGCGCAGGTCTTCGAACTTGTCGTGGACGCTGGTGATCTCGTTTGCGGCGTTGCTGAGCGCAATCTGCTTGCGAATATCTTCCTTGACGTCGTCGAAATTCTTCGCCGTTTCGTTCTTCACATTGGTCACGCGCAGGATCACCGGCCCGAACGAACCTTCGACAACGGGAGTGGTGCCGCCTTCCTTGGAAACGGCGAAGGCTGCTTCGGCAACGGTCTTATCCGGAACCTGATCCTTGGTGAAGGTGCCGAGCAGCACGTCGGAAGGCTTCTTGCCCTGGTCGGAGACGAGCTGATCGAAGGTGGTCCCCGTCTTCAGCGCATCGGCTGCAGCATTGGCGAGATCCTTGTTAGCGAAGGTCAGCTGCTCGATCGTGCGGGTTGCGGGCGTGGTGAAGCTGTCCTTGCGCTTATCGAACTGCGCACGCACTTCGTCATCCGTAACACTCGCGGTGTCGGCGATATCCTCGGCCTGCAATTTCACAAAGGCGAACTTGCGATATTCGGGCGCACGATATTTCGACTTCACGCCATCGAACCACTTCTGCAGCACGTCGTCGGCCGGGGCCTTGACGGGATCGATGTTGGCGTTGGTCAGCAACAGGTAATCGATGCTGCGGGTCTCGTTGTGATATTGCTTGACGGCGTCGACAAGGACCGTCGGTGCGGTAAAACCGTTTGATACGGCCTCGACAATCTGGCCGCGGATCGCGACCTTGCTGCGCTCCTTGATGTAATCATCGGGCGATATGTTGCTGTTGCGCAGCAGCAGGTCGAATTTCTGGCGGTCGAAAGCGCCATTCGTCGCCTTGAAAGCAGGATCGTCGCCGATCAGCTTGGCCAGCCGATCCTGCGAAAGACCGAGACCCATATCGGCGGCAAGTTGATCGAGGGAGGCGCCGGCGACCAGCTGTGACACCGTCTGCTGCCCGATACCGAAGGCGCGCGCCTGTTCCGGCGTGATTTGCATGCGCAACTGCTGGCTGATCGCCTGCATCTGTCGACGATAGGCGAGGCGGAATTCATTGGTATCGATATGCTGATCGCCAACCGTGACAACCGTATTGCTGCTGCCGCCGGTGATGAGGGACCGCTCGACGCCCCATACACCAAAGGCTGCCGCAAGAAGAAGCAACAGGCCCTTGGCAAGCCAGGTTTGGGCGATTTTTCTCAGCACGTCGAACATCGGAAAGCAAACCTCGTCATCATCAAGTCTTCGCACACGGCGAAACAATCGGAGTTCCTTAGAACAATCCGAACCGGAATTGAAGAGCCAGTGGGGAAATCGCCCAATGAGGCGCAGCTATGCCGGAACCTTTGATAGGCAGCGGCGTTTTAGCAACGAGAAAACACGAGGAGCACATGATGGCAGACACGAAATCAGCTTCCACTCCCTCATCTTCGGCGCGGGCGCAGACGGAAACGGCAATGGAAGATCTTGCCGCCCAGGTCGCAGCATTGCGGGAAGATTTGGCAAAGCTTTCGCAAAGCGTGGCAGCCGTAGGGCAGGGAGCGAAGTCTGTCGTCACGGAAGAAGCCCAGGAACTTACGGAGCAGCTGCGCGAGCGCGTTCGCGAGGAGCCGATTTTCATGGTCGTCGCGGCAGCCGGGCTCGGCTATCTCATCGGCCTGCTGAATCGCCGCTAGCCAGGCTGCTCTCTCCATTTGCAAAACTGCAGAAGGCGCAGCCGAGTGAGCTGCGCTTTTTTGATTGAGCGTTAAAGGCCTTTATTGGCGCTTCGTTCATACCTGGCCCAAAGCGCCACCGGCGGCTGCGACATCTTGTGTCATCGCCATTTGTTGATCACATACCCCTTGTATCGCATGCGCGCTTACTATACGTAGCAATCATTATAAGGTTGCTTATGAATAGCAGGCTTCTTATAGATGAATTCGACACCTACTCTCGGCTTTCTTCTCCATGACGTTGCCCGGCTTCTTCGGAAGCGATTCGAGCAGCGCGCAAAAGATCTTGGCCTGACGCGTTCGCAATGGCAGACGCTCGCCTACCTCGCAAACAACGAGGGCATTCACCAGGCTGGCCTGGCCGAAATGCTGGAAATCGAGCCGATCACCTTGGTTCGCATCCTCGATAAGCTCAGCGAACGCGGTCTAGTGGAGCGTCGGCAGCATCCAAACGATCGAAGAAGCTGGCTGCTCTACATGCGCGACGAAGCCCGACCATTGATGGACACGATGCGCGGTATGGGCGACCTGACACGCAGGGAAGCGCTCGAAGGAGCCTCGCAGGAGGATCAAGAACGCCTCTACGAATTGCTTATCCTTATGAAATCGAACCTGATTAGCGCCTGCCGTTCAAAGGCAGTCGACAAAGAGTTACAACATGGCTGAAGCTTCTTCCTCAATCCGCATACCCGCGAACGCAAATTCCGCTGAACAGACTGAGGCCCCGGTGGCCGAGGCCCCGTCCTCCAATCCCTCACCACAGCCGGTGGCGGCTGCAGCGGCGGCGCCGATCTCGCCCCCAGAAATGCCTCGCAAGCGCCGCAAGCTGACGCGACCAGTGCTGTTTGCACTGCTGCCTGTCGCGCTCGTCATTGGCGGCTATTACTACGTCACCGGCGGGCAGATCATGGCCACGGACAATGCCTATATCCAGGCCGATATGGTTGGTGTTTCCACCGACGTTTCCGGCACGGTGATATCGGTCGACGTGCATGAAAACGAAGTGGTGAAGAAAGGGCAGGTGCTCTTCCGCCTGAAGCCTGATTCGTTCCGGATCGCACTGGACGGCGCGAAGGCGCAGCTCGGCAATGCCAGGAACCAGATCCTGAACCTGCAGGCGAGCTACAAGCAATCCCTGGCGGAAATCGCCCAGGCGCAGGCCGATATTCCGTATTATCAGACGGAACTCGACCGCCAGCAGAACCTGATCACCAATTCGGTCGCTTCAAAGGCAGCTCTCGATCAAGCCAGACACAATCTCGAAGCGGCACAGCAGAAGGTATTGGTCGCAAAGGCCACGGCCGCCGCGACCCTTGCACAGTTGGGCGGTGAAGGCGCTGCCGATCTGCCTGCGGAACAGAACCCGCTTTATCTGCAGGCCAAGGCCGCAGTCGACAATGCGCAGCGCGAACTTGACGATACCGTGGTGAGGGCCCCCTTTGACGGAGTGACCGCCAATGTTCCCTCCCTGCAGGTTGGCGCTTATCTAACCGCGTCCCAGCCTGGTTTTTCGCTGGTTTCCACCACGCATATGTGGATCAATGCCAGCCCGAAGGAAACGGAACTCACCTATGTCCGCCCCGGCCAGAAGGTCGATATCTCCGTCGATGCTTATCCGGATGTGACCTGGAAGGGTACGGTCGCCAGCATTGCGCCGGCATCCGGTTCCAGCTTCTCGCTTCTGCCGGCGCAGAACACGACCGGCAACTGGGTGAAGGTCGTGCAGCGCATACCGATGATCATCAATATCGACGACACGGCGGGCAAGCCTCCGTTGCGCGTCGGAATGAGCGTCGTCGCCGATGTCGACACGGGCCATGCCCGCGGCTTGCCTGATTTCATCACCAACCTGCTGGGCCGCTCACGCGGTCAGGATCATGAGTAACGCCACCACCGCCTCGCCGTCGGCGCCAGTCGCCAATCGCGGTGCGATCACCGCCTGCGTCATCCTGTCTGTCATCATGCAGGCGTTGGACACCACCATCGCCAACGTCGCCCTGCCGCATATCCAGGGCGACGTTTCGGCCAGCGCCGACCAGATCAACTGGGTCCTGACGTCCTATATCGTCGCAGCGGCGATCATGACACCGCCCTCCGGCTTCCTTTCGGCAAAATTCGGTCGCAAGCGGGTCTTGCTGGTGGCGATCGCCGGCTTCGTCGTCGCCTCGGTGCTGTGCGGCCTGTCGGAATCGCTGATACAGATCGTTGGTTTTCGCCTGTTGCAGGGCCTGTTCGGCGCCTCGCTCGTACCACTGTCGCAGGGCATCCTGCTCGATATCTACAATGTCGAGGAGCGCGGCCGCGCCATGGCGCTGTTCGGCGTCTCGGTCATGGTTGGGCCGGTGCTGGGTCCCGTCATCGGCGGCTGGCTGACCGACAATATCAGCTGGCGCTGGGTATTCTACATCAACGTGCCGATCGGCGCGCTCGCCTTCTTCGGCATCGTCGTCTACGTGACGGAAACCAAGCTCGATGCACTCGCCAAGCTCGATTGGTTCGGCTTCGGCATGCTCTCTATCGCGATTGCCGGCCTGCAGCTTTTCCTCGATCGCGGCGAGCAGCTCGACTGGTTCTATTCGAGCGAGATCATCATCGAGGCACTCGTCTGCGTCAGCGCCTTCTATCTCTTCCTGGTGCACATGTTCACGGCCGAGCGAAGCTTCGTCAATCCGCGGCTTTTCATGGACCAAAACTTTGCCGTCAGCATTCTGTTCATCTTCATCGTCGGCGTGACCTATCTGGCATCGCTGGCGCTGATGACGCCCTATCTGCAGACATTGATGGGCTATCCGGTCGTCACTGCCGGCATCGTCATGGGACCGCGCGGCCTCGGCACCATGTTCTGCATGTTCCTCGTGGGGCGCCTGATCGGCAAGGTCGACACGCGCTGGCTATTGTTCATCGGCCTCGCGCTGACGGCCTGGGCCATGTACGACATGACGGGCTGGACGCCGGATGTTTCACAATGGACGCTGATATCGGTCGGCTTCGTTCAGGGTGCCGGCCTCGGCTTCCTCTTCGTGCCCCTGACCACGATCGCCTTTGCGACGCTGCCGGCGCAGATGCGCGGCGAGGGGACGGGCCTCTACAATCTCTCGCGCAACATCGGCTCCAGCGTTGGAATCTCGGTCGTTTCCATGCTGATTACCGAGAACACGCAGGTCAACCATGCCAACATCGCCGCCTATGTCACACCGTTTAACCGGTATTTTGGGGAGACGGCTGCGCAAGGGGTGAGCCCGATGACGGCAGTCGGCCGGGCGACGCTCGATGGCATGATCACGACGCAAGCGACAATCATTGCCTACATGGATGACTTCAAGCTCCTGATGCTAATGTCGATCTTTGCCATGCCGTTGCTGATGCTTTTGCGCAAACCGAAGGCGCCGCCGGCGGTCGACCATAGCGTCGCGATGGAATAGTTACGCAGCCTTTCCAGTTTCACTGCGTAGCTCAGCGGCTGCCGGGCACCACCCCGGCGGCCGCTTTTGCCTGCTATGGGAAACGGCGGCTGACGAAGCGCGAGCCAGCAGCACCGAAGCGCCAGAGCGGATCGATATTCTTCGTGATGCCGATGCGCTTGCCTGAGACGATCGGCACCGGTTCCGCCCGAGACAACGAAAATGGTGCCGCATCCAGCGAGCGACCGTCGAGGCTTATATCGATAGCAAGCGCCTGCGAAAGCTTTCCCGGCCCGTTGCAAAGCGAGACGATGTCGGCCAATCCCCGCCGCCGGATCATGTCTTCGATGCCGTTTTCCGGCTCGATCGCCCGGATGAGCACGGCGCTCCCTTTAGTGCAAACGAAATTCAAACACCAGTGAATGCCGTAGGAGCGGTAGACATAGACATAGCCGGCCGGTCCGAACATGGCCGCATTGCGCGGCGTCGGCCCGCGATATGCATGGGACGCCTCGTCATCGGGCCTATAGGCTTCCGTCTCGACGATACGACCGCCTATCCCCGCAACCATGAAACGCATGCCAATCAGATCGGACGCGACCACGACGGCATCTCGGCTGAAAAACGTGGTGAGGACAGGGCCGGAGAGGGGTTTAATACCGACAGTGAGGGAATGATCGTCAGAAGTCATCAAGGGAGACTATCTCCGATAGCCGAAGCCATCAACACGGCGCCGAGCATCAAGTGCTTGGTCCGGCGTACTGATAATTGACAAAAGCTAAGCATAACTTATTAATAGCTTGCTTCAGTCAGATTTGACCCCTGACCTGGCGAAGGTGGCCCGGCCCTTTCCAGCGGCAGGGCCACCTTATTTTTAGCGCGCTGACGATATAAAGTTTCTACAGCGCCACCCGGCTCGATCAATATTCCGCGATCGCCGCTCCCGCCGATATCGCGAATGCGAGGGAGCTAGGCGGAACAAGTTGACGCGGCGACCAAAGCTGCTAAAAAGCCAGCCGTCGAGTGATTGGGCAGAATACCGGTAGCCACACCCGGTTTCGAAAAATCAGCACTGCTTAGATTTTTCAGGCCTTTTCAGTTGCTTGGAAGAGTGTCCGAGTGGTTTAAGGAACCGGTCTTGAAAACCGGCGTGCGGGAAACCGTACCGTGGGTTCGAATCCCACCTCTTCCGCCAAAGGGCTTTCCCAATTTTTACGTTCTCGTAAAATCCAGGCATGTCACAATCCGCGCCCATGCCTTGTCATGTCCTTCGCAACGCCAAATTCGAAGGAGATGACAATGATCCGGCAGGGCATCGCAATCGTGTATCATAGCGGCTACGGACATACCGGCCGGCAAGCCGAGGCTGTCAGGGCAGGGGTCGAAGAGGTTGATGGCGCGGAGGCGATAGTCGTGACCGTGGACAGGGTGGAGCACCATTGGGGTGATCTCAATGCGGCGCAGGCGATCATCTTTGGCTCGCCGACCTATATGGGCGCGGTTTCTGCACCATTCAAAGCATTTCAGGAAGCGACGTCGAAGACCGTTCTTGCGAGGGGCTATTTGTGGAGGGACAAGATCGCGGCTGGTTTCACCACCTCTGGGTCACGATCCGGTGACAAACTTTCGACGCTGATGCAGATGGTAATCTTCGCAGCCCAGCATGGAATGCATTGGGTCGGTCTCGATCTGCCGCCGGCCAATTGCTCTTCGACCGGCTCGGAAGAAGATATGAACCGTCTCGGTTTCTGGCTCGGCGCGGCGGCGCAGGCGAACACGGATGAAGGCCCTGAGACCGCCCCGCCGGCATCCGATCTCGCGACCGCCCGCCATCTCGGCCGGCGGGTGGCGCTAACGGCGCGGCAGTTCGCCCGTGGTCGCGAGGCCAATCCATTCGCACGCGAGTTTGCGGCCGATGAATGAGGCGCCGTCCGACCCGATCTTCTCCGAGTTGCGTCCGCGCCTTTTCAGGCTCGCCTACAGAATGCTCGGATCGGTCGCGGATGCCGAGGATATCGTACAGGATAGCTGGCTGCGCTGGCTGGCCGCCGATCGCGCTTCCGTCCGCGAACCGGCGGCATTCCTGCGGACAGTCGTCACCCGGCTTTGTCTGAACGAGCTGAAATCGGCGCGCCGCCGCCGAGAATCCTATGTGGGTTCCTGGTTGCCGGAGCCGATTTTCGATCAGGAGGACGGCGATGCCGCTGACGATATAACCATGCCGCTGATGCTGGCCTTGGAGCGCCTTTCGCCGCTGGAGCGGGCCGCCTTTCTTCTGCATGACGTGTTCGGCATGAGTTTCGATGATATCTCCTCGGTGATTGGTCGCGAGGCGTCCGCCTGTCGCAAGCTCGCCAGTCGGGCGAGGGCACATGTCACCGAGGCCCGGCCGCGCTTCGCTGTCGACAAGGAAGAAGGGCTCAAGTTTGCCGCAGCCTTCTTTACGGCGTCAAGAACGGGAGACATGGTCTCTCTTCAGGCGCTGCTTTCCGAGGATGTCGTTGTCTATGCCGACGGCGGCGGCAAGGTGCCGACATCGCAGCGACCACATATCGGGCTTTCTGCCACCATGCGGCTTCATGAGCGGCTGACGCGAATCTTCCGGGCACAGCCCTCGCAACTGATCCACTATGCGATTATCGACGGCTTGCCAGGCTTCGTGACGATAGAGGGCGGAAACATCGTACAGACCACCGCGCTGCAGATCGAGCGGGAAAAAGTCGTTGCCATTTATTGCACCCGCAACCCGGACAAGCTGCAGCACGTTATCGGGGCGGTAGAGTCGGCGACGTCTATCACGGCGAACTACTGATGCGACTTCATACAAGCACTGGAAAGAACTGTTCCAAATCTGCCCATCAAGATCCCAACGCAATCACAAACCGAGTGCATCCGTTGCAATCCGGACAGGCGGGTGGCGATCAGAAAGCAGTCCATTACCGGTGCGAAACGATTTTGATTAAGACTACTTGAAGCTGGCAGCGCTTTACCGAACATTAACCATGATCTTCGGAATTTCTTCGGTGCGCTCAATTTGCATCGCAAAATGGACAAACTGCAATCATGATTAAAGCACCGTTAGGTGATTGGAGCGTAGCAGGATACCGGAACGAGGGACTACCGGTAGCAGACCTCCGTCAAAGTAATGAGTAGCGGCTTGGGACAGATGACATTCGAAAATCGTGCGGTGACATACACAACGGCCATGCGTTGGTTTGCTCTCTCACTGATGTGCGCAACCATCACGGCCTGCGGAACGACGCAGAAAGCGCCCAGCAAGCGCCAGCACGGCAAGGAATATTTCTCCGAGAAGGAATATGGCGTGAAGGCGAGCCCACGCGTCGTCAATAACGGTCCGGTGCCGAAGGGCGGCGGCCGCTTCATGGTTGGCAATCCCTATCAGGTGAAGGGCAAGTGGTATTATCCCAAGGAAGATTTCGGCTATAACAAGGTCGGCGTCGCCTCCTGGTACGGTTCGGCCTTTCACGGCCGCCTAACCGCCAACGGCGAAGTCTACGACCAGCAGTCGCTGACCGCCGCCCATCCGACTTTCCCGCTGCCGAGCTATGCCCGCGTCACCAACGTCGAGACCGGATCCTCCATCATCGTACGCGTCAACGATCGCGGCCCATACCATCCCGGCCGCATCATCGACCTTTCGAACAAGACGGCACAGCTGCTCGACCTTCAGCACAGCGGCACCGGCGACGTACGCGTGCAATATGTCGGCCGCGCCCGCATGGACGGTCATGACGAGCCTTATCTGATGGCCTCCTACATCCCGAAGGGTTCGCGTCTGCCTGGCATCAACCCAGGTGGCCAGATCGCAACGGGCGTGATGGTGGCCTCTGCCGGCCGCATGACTGCGGATCAGCTGCCGGATTCGTATACCCCTACACCGACGCGCCCCAGCCGTCAGGTGCGCAGCTTTGATGCCGCGCCGGCGATCGCACCCGTTCCACGCCAGTCGCCCTATTCAGCAACAGCCTTCGCCGATGCGCCGAAGCCTGCCTACAATGGCGACAAGCGCAACAATCCGCCGCCGATGACCTGGAACGGCGGCGCCATGCCTGCCGCCGAGAGCGCCGAGCCGGTCATGATCGTTCTGCCGCAAATCGGGCCGATTCCCCGTGAGCGACCGGATTTCACGCCCCGACTGGCAAGCCTTGACGATCAATCGATCGGTTCGGCTGTCGCCGCCTATCAGAATGCGCCGGTCAAAACAGTTTATGTCGACCTCGCTTTCGATGCCGTCATGGTTCGTAACGACGGCCTCACGCAGGAATCGATTCTCTTGTCCTATCGCCGCCAGCATCAGGGTGCGACGCAGGTCGATTGATCGACGTCATTGCCTGAATCTTAACCCGTCACTAAAATAATCGTGCCGGTGGTCGGATGAAGGGGACGATATGCCAAAGCGCTTGATTCTTTTGTTCCTTCTTCTCCTCGGGTTCGCGAAGGTCACGGCCTTCGCGCAGCCGGCCGCGCCAGGTGCTTTCGACACGAAAGCCGCGCAGGCATTCATGATCGAGGCGTCGACCGGTACTATCCTGCTTGCCAAAAACGAGGATCAGCTGATTTCGCCTGCGTCGCTTGCGAAACTGATGACGCTGGATGTCGTTTTCGATGCGATCGGGCGAGGGGAGATCAATCTCGATACCGAATATCCCGTCTCGGAAAATGCCTGGCGTACGGGCGGCGCTCCCTCACGCGCATCGACAATGTTCGCAGCTCTGAAATCGCGCATCCGCGTCGGCGATCTGATCCAGGGTATTGCCGTACAGCAGGCAAACGACGCCTGTATCGTTCTGGCGGAAGGCATGTCTGTCAGCGAACGCGAATTCGCCCGTCGCATGACGGCGCGCGCAAGAGAGATCGGGATGTCCCGGTCCACCTTCACCAATTCCACCGGCCTGCCGGATGCCGACGATCCCAATGCCGGCGGCAAGGTTTCCGCGCGAGAGATGGTCATGCTGGCGCAGGACCTGCAGGAGAAGCACCCGGATCTCTACAAATATTTCGGGCAGGCCGACTTTACCTGGAACAAGATCTATCAGCGCAACAAGAACCCGATGCTTCTGCTCAATATCGGCGTGGATGGTCTGGGGCTTGGCTTTGCGGAAGGGGAAGGCTTTTCGATCGTAGCGTCCATTCAGCGCGATGGCCGCCGGCTGTTCCTGGCACTCGGAGGGTTGAAGAGCGACAAGGAACGCATCGAGGAGACGCGCCGTGTCCTCGAATGGGGCCTCAGCAATTTCAAGAGCCAGCGTATCTTCGCCGATGGCGAAGTGATCGGCGACGCCAGCGTCTATGGCGGCGCTGCTTCTACCGTCGGCCTGCAGGCGAAAATACCCGTCGACGTCTATGTTCCGATTGAGACGCCGGATCGGCTTTCGGCGCGCATCGTCTATCGCTGGCCTTTGACGGCACCGGTGGCTGCGGGTTACGAAGCCGGCACCCTTCGCGTGTTCCTGGGCGCGCGTTTGGTGCGGGAGCTGCCACTCTATACGAAGGAATCGGTCGAGCGGGGCACATTGGGTCGCCGCGCTTTCGATGCCTTCATGGAACTGACGGAATCGCTGCTGTTCTCCTGGCTGTGGGACAAGCCTTTGCCGACGTGAGTGGGTTGTAAGGCTCGCGAAATCTCTGTTCACACCCCATATAGAGTGGCGGAGACCGGGACATGCACGGTTCCACCTGAACATGTCTTGGGTTAAACAGGATGCGTATCGCACGCCGCACGAATGGCACGCGAAAAGTGCAGGACATGATCATTGGCTGATGCAGACGGATTATTCGTAAGCTTTGAAGGCGGCGAGGGGGCTGGCAAATCCACCCAGATTCGCCGGCTGGCTGAGCGGTTGCGCGAGCGTGGTCACGAGGTTCTGGTAACGCGTGAACCCGGGGGCTCGCCAGGAGCGGAAGCGGTACGGCACGTCCTGCTTTCAGGTGCTGCGGAAACCTTCGGCACGCGCATGGAGGCGATCCTCTTCGCTGCTGCCCGCAACGATCATGTCGAGGACGTCATTCGTCCGGCACTTTCGCGCGGCACCATCGTCCTTTGCGATCGGTTCATGGATTCCTCGCGCGTCTATCAGGGTGTGACGGGCAATCTCGAGCCTGACTATATCGAGGCTCTGCAGAGGGTTGCCGTCAACGGCGTCATTCCGCATTGCACGCTGATTCTCGACATTCCCGCCGAAGTCGGTCTGGAGCGCGCACGCAAGCGCGCCTCCGCCGTAACCGCACCCGATCGCTTCGAAAAGGAAGAGATGCAGACCCACGAGAAGCGCCGCGAGGCGTTCCTCGATATCGCCGCCCGCGAGCCCGAGCGTTGCCACGTCATCGACGCCCTGAAGCCGGAAGATGAGATCGCCGCCGAAATTGCCGGGATCGTCGACAAGAGGCTCGGCGCTGCCAATATCGTCGCCAGATCGGAAGCCGCGCAATGAGCGACGAGCGACCGGGTGTCCTCGACGGCGCCATTCCTCCGCAGGACAATACGAAGCTGTTCGGCCATCAAGAAGCCGAAGCCTTCCTCGCCCAATCCTATCGCTCCGGCAAGGGGCATCATGCCATGCTGATCGAAGGCCCCGAAGGCATCGGTAAGGCGACCCTTGCCTTCCGTTTCGCCAATCACGTCCTCTCCCATCCCGATCCGGCATCTGCGCCTAAGACGATCGGCGATCCCGACCCGGCATCCGTCGTCAGCCGGCAGATTTCCGGCGGAGCATCGCATAATCTGCTGCATTTGAGCCGGCCGGTCGACGACAAGACCGGCAAGATGAAATCCGCGATCACCGTCGACGAAGTGCGCCGCGCCGGAAAATTCTTCTCGCAGACATCAGGCACGGGCAACTGGCGCATCGTCATCATCGATCCCGCCGACGATCTCAACCGAAGCGCGGCCAACGCCATCCTGAAAATCCTCGAGGAGCCGCCGAAGCGCGCTTTGTTCCTGGTGCTGTCGCATGCGCCAGGCCGGCTTTTGCCGACGATACGCTCGCGCTGTCTGCCTCTGAAGCTCGCGCCGCTCGAAAACGAGCCTCTGCGCTGGGCGCTCGAAAATCTTGGCGTGCCGCCAGGGCAGGGGAACGACGTGCTTTCAGCAGCCAAAGGCAGCGTCAGCGAGGCGCTCAAGCTCCTGAACTATGGTGGCGGCGAGATCATCGAAGCTTACCGCCAGGTGCTTTCGGCAGACGGACCTGCGGCACGCAAGGCAATGCATCGACTCGCTGACGCGCTTTCCGGCAAGGACAGCGACACGATCTTCGGCTTCTTCCTGTCGCATATCGGCGACGATATCATCGAGCGAGCCCGCGCCGCCGCGCTTGACGGCTCGATTTCGACGGCCGAAAGGCTGGCACGGCTGCATTCCGAGACCACAGAGCGGCTGAACGTGTCGCAGGCCTATAATCTCGATCGTAAGCAGACGCTGATTACCATCCTCGGCGAGCTCAAACAGCAGCTTTCAGCCTAGCTTCCCTATGCGATTTCCGGGAATGAAAACTCGCTGCATTCCTTAGTTTTGCGGCGAGAGATGCATGCGGATCATCACAGCGATATATCCAAAAAACGGCATGATGTAATCCATTACCAGCGTGTAGTGCAGCGCGATGCGGCCCCCTACCTTCATGGTCAGACCGTATCCCAGCTGAAGTGATCGGTCTCATTTGAAGGTGCCGCAGCTTTTCGGCTGTGGAATTGGATTGGAGACTAACCGTGACACTACATGACAAACCGTTGATCGCGATTGTCGGTGCGACGAGCAAGCAAGGGCGAAGCGTGGCGACGACGCTGCTTCAAAGTCAACGCTTCCGCGTCCGTGCGCTTACTCGGAGCAAGGATTCACCCTCAGCGCGCGCGCTGCAGGCGTTAGGGGCGGAAATCGTGACGGTGCCGCTCGAACTCGGCCGGACAAAGGAACTCGTGGGTGCCTTCGAGGGCGCTGCCGGCGCCTTCCTGATGACGCCTCCTATCGCGCCGCCAGACACGAGTGAGGCGCCGCTTGGCCGGCAATTGGCCGATGCTGCCGTGGAGGCCGGGGTCGGCCATGTGGTCTTCAGCACGCTGGAGAATGTCGAAAAGATCTCAGGCCGGACGAAATATGCGCCACACTTCACCGACAAGGCAAAGGTTGCCGATTATATACGCGGACTTCCGGTCTCGCACTCCTTCGTCATGCTCGCGTTCTTCTACACCAACCTGCTCGAATATTATGTTCCTCGGTATGATGGCGACACGCTCCTATTGCCGATCTATCTGCCGGAAGACGTCGCCGCACCTTTCGTCGATCCGTTGACGGCCAACGGTCCTGTCGTCCTGGAGATCTTCTCCCACCCTGAACGCTACAACGGAAAGACGCTTCCGATCGTGGGCGATATTATTTCACCGCGTGAAATGGTCGATACCTTCCGGCGCGTAACGGGCCTGAAAGCCGAATATCGGAACGCCTTTTCCAGGGACGGCCTCCTGCAGTATTTTCCGGAATTCGCCGCCAACGAGCTGCTCGTCCGCGAAATTTTGGGGATGGTCGAATATGCCGTCGAATATGGCTATTTCAGTGGAGAACATGATCTCGGCTGGAGTCGCCGCTTGGATCCGGACACATTGAGCTGGGAGCAATTTTTGCGAACCACCGGCTGGCGCGGTGAAAAGCGAGCGTTCGGACTTTGAGGCCGATTGCCTGTCTCTCAGTTCACAGCGATGCCCGGCAGCTTCTTTAACTCGGTGACGAGAAAATCGACCAATAACCGCACGCGAGCGACGCCTGCTCGTTCGGGCACGACGAGCAGGCTGATGGGAACCGCCTCAAGGTCGTACTCGTCAAACAGGACTTTGAGCGTACCGGCATCGAGCAGATCCTGAACCAGCCAGAGGTGAGCGGGACCGATGCCGCGGCCGGCCGCCAGAGCAGCGCGAGCAGCGAGGCCGTGATCGACCCGCAGCATTCCGCTCACCGGAACCACCAGACGCATCCCATCCGGATCAAACAGAATAAGCTGATCGCTTCCGGCAATGTTGGACATTACCACGCTATCGTGCTGCGCGAGGTCGGCGGGACGTGTGGGCCGCCCTTTGCGGCGAAAATAATCGGGCGAACCCACGAGCCTTCGATGGCTTTTTCCGATGGAAACGAGCTTCATGGCGTCATCGGCAATCGGCCCCAGACGCAAAGCGATATCAATCCCCTCACGAGCGAGATCGATGCGCTCATCCGTAAGATTAAGATCTATCCTGATCTCCGGATATCGATCTTGAAAATCGAAAATCATCCGCGTGACGTGCATGACGCCGAGAGCAGCAGTGCAGGACAGACGAACGGCACCTGCCGGCGACCGCCGCGCATTTCTTGCTTCTTCGGTGGCCTGCTCGACAAGCCGCAGAATCTGCAGGCAGTTTGCATAGTAGCGGCTCCCTTCCTCGGTGAGCGTGACGCGGCGTGTGGTTCTGCCGAGAAGAGGGACCCCCACGGCCGCCTCCAACTCATTGATATGGCGGGTTACCGTCGATTGACCAAGGCCAAGCTCTCGCGCAGCAGCCGACAAACTACCACGTTCTACAACCCGGACGAACGTCCGCATCCGATCCAGGGAAAGGCCTTGATCATCCATTTTTTGGCGAAATCAGGTTCATTACCTCTTATAAATTGATCAATCGCCTTTGGCTACGGCAACCCTTCCAAGGCGGCTGCATGATCGTACCGGCTGTCAATCCGGCATTATGTTCAGGGCGACCTAGGGTAAGATCAGCTTCCAGGCAACGATCGCGAGCGTCACGGCAAGAATGATGCGCACGGACCGCTCATGCAGGCGCGGCGCGAGCAGACTACCGGCGACGATACCTGGAATCGACCCCACCAACAGGGCGAACAGCATCGTCCAGTTGATCTCGCCGATGAACCAATAGCCCATGCCGCCGATCAAAGTCAGCGGCACGGCATGGACGATGTCGGAGCCGACGATTTCGCGGACATCCGTCTGCGGATAGAGCACCAGCAGGACGGTGACACCGAGCGCGCCGGCGCCGACCGAGGTCATCGTGACGAGAATACCGAGCATAAGGCCGAGGATGACTGTGAGCAGAGCAATGTTGCGCGGCGATATCGTTCCGCGTTCGCCGCGCCATTTGCGGATGGCCTTGAGGATCTGGCCACGGAAAATCAGCATCAGCGCCGTCAAAAGCAAAAGACAGCCCAATGACAGGGTGATGGAATGAGCAACGGCGGGGCTCTCGCGATTGACGCCGGCCATGATCCAGAGCATGGCGAGCGCCGCCGGAACGCTGCCTGACGCCAAAAGGCTCACAACCTTCCAATTGACGCGTCCGTGCATGCCGTGCACGGCCGTTCCTGCGGTCTTGGTGATTGCGGCATAGAGCAGATCCGTGCCAACGGCCGTTGCCGGATGGACACCGAAGAGAAGTACGAGCAGGGGGGTCATCAGCGAGCCGCCGCCGACCCCTGTAATGCCCACAAGCATGCCAACGAAAAAGCCGGAAAAGGAATAAAGCGGCTGAAAGGAATCGATCAAACTCAAATTCACGGCCTCTTGAAGCCGTTTGGCAGACCAATACATAAAACGATGAAATCCACGGCTACGTCTGTCCTGCGTTCCACTCTCCCGAAGGGGTAAAGGCGAGGGGGAGTCGAGTCAAGCAAAGCGCCATCCTGAAGTTCCGAATGCTGCGCGCGAAACTTGGTGTTTCGCTCATGGCAAACATGCGCTAAAGCGAGCGGAGCAAGAATAACAGCGACGTAACAGTAAAAGCGGGCCACTGCCTCACATGACCGAAAAAACTCCGTTCTACATCACCACCGCGATCGCCTATCCCAACGGCAAGCCGCATATCGGCCATGCCTATGAGTTGATCGCCACTGATGCGCTGGCACGTTTCCAGCGCCTCGATGGCCGCGATGTCTTCTTTCTGACGGGTACGGACGAGCATGGCCAGAAGATGCAGCAGACGGCGCGGGCCGAAGGCATGGAACCGCAGCAGCTCGCCAATCGCAATTCCGATGAATTCCAGGCGATGGGCAAGTTGCTGAACGCGTCGAATGACGATTTCATCCGCACGACGCAGCCGCGCCACCACGAGACCTCGCAGAACATCTGGAACCTGATGGCCGATGCCGGCGACATCTACAAGGATTCCTATGCCGGCTGGTATTCCGTGCGTGACGAAGCCTATTACCAGGAAAACGAAACCGAGCTGCGCGCCGATGGCGTGCGCTACGGGCCGCAAGGCACGCCGGTCGAGTGGGTGGAGGAGGCAAGCTACTTCTTCAAGCTCTCCGAATACCAGGACCGGCTGCTGAAGCTTTACGAAGAGAACCCGGATTTCATCGGTCCGGCCGAACGCCGCAACGAAGTCATTTCCTTCGTCAAGTCCGGCCTGAAGGATCTATCGATTTCCCGCACGACTTTCGATTGGGGTATCAAGGTGCCCAACGATCCCTCGCACGTCATGTATGTCTGGGTCGACGCTCTGACGAACTATATCACGGCGACCGGCTACATCGAGGATAGGAACAATCCGAGGGCGAAATACTGGCCTGCCGATCTTCATATCATCGGCAAGGACATCATTCGCTTCCACGCCGTCTACTGGCCAGCCTTTCTGATGTCAGCGAAGCTGCCGCTGCCGAAGCGTGTCTATGCCCACGGCTTCCTGCTCAACAAGGGCGAGAAGATGTCGAAGTCGCTCGGTAACGTCGTCGATCCGGTCAATCTGGTGAACCATTTCGGCCTCGACCAGGTGCGCTACTTCTTTCTGCGCGAAGTCTCCTTCGGCCAGGACGGCAGCTACAGCGAAGAAGCGATCGGCACGCGCATCAATTCCGACCTCGCCAATGGCATTGGCAATCTCGCCAGCCGCTCGCTGTCGATGATCGTGAAGAACTGCGACGGACAGATTCCTGAATGCGGTCCGCTGACGGATGAAGACAAGGCGCTTTTGGCTCAGGCCGACGCGTTGCTTGCCTCGACCCGCGAAGACATGGGCAAGCAGCTGATCCATCGCGCTCTCGCTTCCATCATCGCGGTGGTTTCCGAAACCGACCGCTATTTCGCGAGCCAGGAGCCCTGGGCGCTGAAGAAGACCGATCCGGCGCGCATGGCAACCGTGCTGTATGTCACGGCCGATGTCGTGCGTCAGATCGGCATTCTCCTGCAGCCCTTCATGCCGGAATCCTCGGGTAAGCTCTTGGATCTCATCGCCATCCCAGCCGACAAGCGCGATTTCGCAGCCCTCGGCGAGGCCGGCCGCCTCGTTGCCGGAACGCCGCTGGAGGCACCAAAGCCGGTCTTCCCGCGCTATGTCGCGCCGACTGCCGAATAAGGTTTTCCATGCTGATCGACACGCACTGCCATCTGGATTTTGCCGACTTCGAAGAGGAGCGCGACGCGATCGTCGCTCGCGCTCACGAGATGGGCGTCAAGCAGATGGTCACCATTTCGACAAAGGTCAGGAAGCTCGACGGATTGCTTGCTCTTACCGAGCGTTATCCGTCAGTTTTCTGCTCGGTCGGCACTCATCCGAACAGCGCCGATCAGGAGCTTGATATCCATACGGAAGATCTCGTGCGGTTGGCAAACCAGCATGAGAAGATCGTCGCGATCGGTGAAGCCGGTCTCGATTACTTCTACGACACCGTCAAACCGGAAGACCAGAAGACCGGCTTCCTGCGCCATATCGCTGCTGCGCGCGAAACGCAGCTGCCGCTCGTCATCCACAGCCGCAGCGCCGACGAGGACATGGCCGCGATCCTGACGGAGGAAACAGGGAAGGGGGCTTTCCCCTTTATCCTCCACTGCTTCTCCGCCGGCCCTGCCCTTGCGCAGACTGGCGTCGAGCTCGGCGGCTATATTTCCTTTTCCGGCATCCTGACCTTTCCGAAATCGGAAGAGCTGCGCGAGATCGCCAAGACTGTCCCACACGATCGTCTGCTGGTCGAAACGGATGCGCCATATCTCGCGCCGAAGCGCTGGCGGGGAAAACGCAATGAGCCATCCTATGTCATCAACACTGCCGAAGTGCTGGCCGATACGATCGGTGTCAGCATGGACGAGATCGCCGACATCACGACCGAAAACGCCTTCCGCTGCTTCTCCAAAATGACGAGGGTCTGACGTCGTGACATACCGGCGACGCTTCACCATTTTGGGCTGTTCATCGTCGCCGGGTGTTCCGCGTATTACCGGCGATTGGGGGGCCTGCGATCCGAAAAACGCAAAAAACCGCCGCACGCGCGCTGCCTTTCTCATCGAGCAGATCGCACCCGATGGCGGCATTACCACCGTCGTCATCGATACCGGTCCGGATTTTCGCGAACAGATGATCCATGCCGGCGTCAGCTTCATCGACGCAGTTCTCTATACCCATGCCCATGCCGACCATATTCACGGCATCGATGATCTGCGCGGCTATTTCCATATCTCGAACGAGCGCATCCCGATCTATGCCGATCCGCCGACGATGGACCGCATTCGCGAAGGCTTTCGCTACTGCCTGGAAACGCCTGCCGGCAGCAGCTATCCACCGATCGTGCGGCCTGTGCTGATCGAAAATCTCGAGAAAAGTTTCGTGATCGATGGGGCAGGCGGTCCGATTCGCTTCTGGCCGCACAAGCAGGTACATGGCGATATCCATTCGTTGGGCTTCCGTATCGGCAAACTCGCTTATTGCAGCGATATCAGCGACTTCCCGCCGGAATCGATAGAAAGAGTTCAGAACCTCGACATTCTGATCATCGACGCGTTGCAGTATCGGCCGCATCCAAGCCATCTGTCGTTGGAGCAATCGCTCGAATGGATCGAACGCTTGGCGCCGAAACACGCCATCTTGACCCACATGCATACGCCGCTCGATTATGAAACCGTACTGGCTGAAACGCCCGATCATGTCGAGCCGGCCTACGATCAGATGCAGATCGAACTCGACGTGGAGGATGATGAGCTATGAGCGAAGATATCAGGAAGCTTTCCAGCCTGGAGCGCGTCGAACTTGCAGCGCGCGCGCTGGGGCTCGACATCTCGATCAAGCGCATGGAGCAATCGACGCGGACCGCCGAAGAAGCTGCCAAGGCCGTAGGATGCGCCGTCGGCCAGATCGTGAAATCTCTGGTCTTCGTCAATGCCGATACGCAGGCACTGACGCTGCTTCTTGTTTCTGGCGCCCATAATGCCGACACCGCTTATATTGCAATGGCTTATGGCGTTCGGCTGAAGCGCGCGGATATCGATCGCGTTCGCGACGAAACCGGCTTTGCCATCGGCGGCGTCGCACCCATCGGCCATTTGGTCGATCTGCCTGTCTTTATGGACGAGAGCCTTTTGGCTTATGATCAGGCCTGGTGCGCGGCCGGGCGTCCGGACAGCATTTTCTCCTGCAACCCAACGACGCTGACCGAGAAGATTGCGGCTAGGGTGATCCGCATCAAAGCGAACTAGAGCAGTTCCAGCAAAAGTGCGAAGCGGTTTTGCGTCTGGAACTGCGTAAAAACAAGAAGATAGAGCGCTTTCGCGATTCGAAGAAAAGCGGAAATGCTCTAAGAATAACGAATGCAGCCGGGCGGTGGTGCCACAGGGAGGATCCGATGGGCGAGGCTTCGGACGGCAAAAGGACCGATACGGCTTCCCGGATAATTCGTGCGACGCCACACGCGATCTTCAGAGCTTTCCTCGATCCCGAAGCACTGGCCTCATGGCTTCCGCCGAAAGGCATGACGTGCCGCATCCAGGTCTTCGAACCGCATAAAGGCGGCAGTTATCGAATGGTGCTATTCTATGATGCACCGGATCATTCGACATCTGGAAAATCCTCCGAGCATACCGACATTATCTCTGGTCAGTTCATCGAGATCGTGGCGTATGAACGCATCGTTCAGGCGGTGGATTTCGAATCCGAGGACGCCGCATTCGGCGGGACGATGACCATAAGCTGGTCCTTGACAGAAGTTCAGACCGGCACAAGGGTCACCGTAGTTTGCGAGAACGTGCCTTACGGCATCAGCAGAGAAGATCATGACGAGGGACTGAAATCGACTCTCGAAAATCTGGCCAACCATCTGGAATAAAATCGAAAAATGTCGAACTCATTGTGGTATTGATATCAGCTTTAGTTCCATAATCTATCTTATCTGATAAGTATGTGTAGCGGCATTTTAGAGATGCGACACATAGGCCAGTTAGAGATGCGACACTCGTCGCCTCTCGGGATGCTGGTCGAACGTCAGGATTGGGGAGCAAGATTAGCGACGTGCAACGTGGCTGAGGCCATCTGTGTTCGGAGTCGTCATGTCTTGTTTGATTGTCATGTCGCAGAAGGAATTGCATCGCCTAGAACGTATTTGCGAAGTTCGCCGAGGCAGCCTGACGGTGGTTCGGGCTGCTGAGTTGTTGGGGCTCAGCCGCGGCCAGGTGCATCGGCTTCTGCAAGCCTATGACCAGGACGGAGCCGACGGTCTGAGGTCGAAGAAGCGCGGTCGTCCGAGCAACCGGCGCCACAGCGAGGATTTCCGCAACCTGGCTCTCGACCTGGTGCGTGAGCATTACGCGGACTTCGGGCCGACCTTGGCGGCGGAGAAGCTACTTGAGCGCCATCGGATATCGGTCAGCAAGGAGACGCTGCGTCAATGGATGATCGAAGCCGGCATCTGGGTGTCACGCCGCGAGCGCAAGAAGCGGGTCTTTCAGCCGCGTGGCCGGCGTGATTGTTTTGGTGAGCTTGTCCAGATCGATGGTTCGCATCACTGGTGGTTTGAAGAGCGTGGCCGCAAATGCGCCCTGCTCGTCTACATTGATGACGCCACTGGCAAGCTCTTGCATCTGCGCTTTGCGGCGTCTGAGAATACCTTTGATTATCTGCATGCGACGAAGGCCTATTTGCAGCAATGGGGCAAGCCGATTGCATTCTATAGCGACAAGCACGGTGTTTTCCGTAGCGCGCATGCCTCACTGAAGGACCGCACGAGCGGCCTGACGCAATTCGGTCGGGCGCTTTACGAGCTGAACATCGACATTATTTGTGCGAACACTCCACAAGCCAAAGGCCGTGTGGAACGCGCCAATCAGACGCTGCAGGATCGGTTGGTGAAGGAGTTGCGGCTGCGCGGTATCGATACGATCGAGGCGGCTAACGCCTATGCGCCAGAGTTCATGGCGGACTTTAATGCTCGGTTTGGCAAGCCCGCACGCAATCCGAAGGACATGCATCGGCCGCTGGCCGATCACGAGAACCTCGATGGTGCCATGTGCCGCAAGGAAGTTCGCAAGCTGTCGCATTCCTTGACGTTGCGCTACGACAAGGTGATGTTCATTCTCGATCCGACAGAGCGCGCGACGGCGCTAGCGGGCAAGAAGATGGTCGTTTGCGACTATCCTGACGGACGCCTCGAGATCACGCACGATGGGGTCTCCCTGCCCTACAAAACCTTCGACACGTTGCGGTCGGTGCACCGAGCGGACGTGGTTGAGAACAAACGGCTGGATGACATGCTGTCGATCGTCGCTGAGCTGCAGGCTGGGCGCCAGCAGCAGCGCAGCAAGAGCGGCCCTCGTCGCACTGGCCAGACGGATCATATGTTTGGCATTCCCGATGGCAGCAAGAGCAACGGCTATCAGACACGTGGTGCCAAGCCTGGACGGAAGACGGATTTTACGAAGGATCCCATCGTCATCGCCCGACGGCGACAAGCATTGGCGACCCGGGACGCGGCAGAGTGATGGAAGCGATCCGGTTGAGAAAGCTAAAGTATATGATTGCGCCAGAGCCATCCGCCGCCGACCGGGCTACGCAACCCCAGCCAGCTTCACCCGGCCGGCGGCTCACAGCTGCGCATCCATATCTATAGAATCTTGCAAATGAAGTAATAACAGATATTATTGTGTCGCGTTTCTAAATTGATTACTTTGTCTCATCTCTAAATAGCCGTGACAGTATGTGGTTTACGGGTACATTCTATTTTAAAGTGCGACATGCCAATGATTTTCAATGGCTTCACTTTGGAGGTTTTGGCATGTCCCACTGCTGTCAGCAACTCACCCTCGCCGATCGACGGCGTCTTCCTCCTCCCTCGATGCGCCAAAATCAGTTGGTGGTGCTCTGTTTAACCGTCACTGTCGAACCGGTAGCGACGGTCGCTGTCGGCACATAAGCGTCAAGAAGGCTCGCCATCTTGTCGTCGCGAATTTGCGCCGTCTTTTCGCCCATCACGACGCCGACTACGCGGCGGCCGTTTTTCGAGGCTGACGTCACGAGATTGTAGCCGGAGGCATCGGTATAACCGGTCTTGATGCCATCGGCGCCTGCGTATCGATACATCAGATTGTTGTGGCCCCGCAGCTTCATGCCGCGGAACTTCATGCCGCGAAGCGAGAAAAGTTTGAACTCTTCCGGAAAGTCGCGCATGAGCGCAACGCCCAGCGTTGCCATGTCGTGCGCGGTCGTGACCTGTTCCGGATCCGGCAAACCTGACGGATTCTTGAAGACGGTCTTGCTCATGCCAAGCTGGTGCGCCTTCGCAGTCATGATCTTGCCGAAGCTCTCCTCCGAGCCACCAAGCTGCTCGGCAATCGCGACAGCCGCATCATTGGCCGACAGGACGACGATGCCTTCGACAGCCTCGCGCGTCGTGACCTTGCGGCCTGCACCGATCGCGAATTTGAAGGGCTCCTTGCTCTCCGCATTCTCCGACATGGTCAGCTTCTGATCCCATTTCAGGCGACCGTCATGCAGCGCTTCGAAGGCGAGATAAAGCGTCATCATCTTGGTGAGCGAGGCCGGATAATTCAGCTCGTTCTCGTTCGATGCTTCCAGCACTTGGCCGCTATGCGCATCCACGAGATAACTCGCCTGCCCGGCCTCCGCTGCCGAAGCTGCACCGAGAAGCGATAGGGTCGAAATCGCCGCGGCGAGGAGCAGGGATTTTGTCTTGAGCATGGATTTTGCGGTCTCGTACTTTGATGTTCCGGGCGAAACAGCAGATCACCGAGGAAACCGGCTGCCTGCTTTCGAGCGGAATGGATCGGGCAAATCTGTGGCGGAAAAAAGAACAATGGGATGAAAAAAGGACGATCGGAAAATACTCCCCAGACCATTTTGCCCGCCCTCGCCCAAATGCCAAGCTTTCAACCGCTTTCCGCCGGCAATCGCTGCAAGATACCGCTATTCCAACCCGCGCGCCGATGGTTTGAACGCCCTCAAGCGCCCTATCCCCAGAACCATGACTTATTGACTTCGGTCCTAGCCTCGGCGCGCGTCATGCCAATGTCTCGAAGCTGGTCATCGGTCAGCTCGCGCAGGTTCCATCTCGTCTCGCGCTTTTCAAGATAGGTCAGGAATCTCTCCAGCGCTTTTCGCCACAATTCTCGCGTTCGCCGACCTCTACCTGCAACGGCGGCCGCTGCTTGCATCGGTCTGTTGATATCGGTCGTCATTTTCCTGCTCCTCAGGCTCATTTGAACATGAGCTTAGGATGCACTGGCGCTGACAATGAATGAAGCTTATGATATTTATACAAACCATAAGGAATTCTTTTTGCTCAGCCTGGATCAGCTAGCCGCCTTTGTCAGTGTTGTCGATCTCGGAAGCTTTACAGCCGCTGCCGATAAGGCCGGGCTCACACAACCGGCTGTCAGCCTGCAGGTGAAACTGCTGGAACAGCGTCTCGGCGTAAAGCTGATCGAGCGCGTCGGCAGGCGGGCGCAGCCCTCGCCGGCCGGGCTTGATTTGCTTGCGCATGCCCGCCGCATCATCGAAGCCTGCTCGATCGCAGAGGAGTCGATGACGCCTTTTCGAGAGGGATCGGTCGGACGCGTGCGAATCGGCAGCGGCGGCACCGCTTCGATTCATCTGCTGCCCCGCGCCATCGCCATAGCAAAGAAGCGCATGCCCGATCTCGAGATCATCGTCCGTGTCGGCAATATCGAGGAGATTCTGCGTGATCTCGAAGCCAATGCGTTGGACCTCGCGGTCGTTGCCCTGCCCGCCTCTGGCCGTTCGCTGGAAGTCGAGCCATTCCATGAAGACGAGCTTCTGGCCGTAGCCCCCAAGGGAAGCGTGATGCCGGAGGGCGGGCCGGATGTAGAGTTCATGAAAACCAAGACGATGCTGCTTTACGAAGGCGGCAACACGCGTCGCGCCACGAATGGATGGTTCGAGGCCGGCAGGGTTCACCCCGAGCCGGCCATGGAGTTTGGGAGTGTCGAAGCCATCAAGGAACTGGTCGCCGCCGGCCTCGGATGGTCCATCCTTCCCGACATGGCTCTGAGACGGGATAGGCGGGCCAGCTGGTTACCTCGCCACTCAAGCCGAGGCTCGTTCGGCAACTCGGCATGGTGTTGCGCCGGGACAAGCATCTCACAAGAGGTCTTCGCGAAGTCATGAAAGCGCTGCGTGATTTTCAAACATCGGAATAGGCGATGTAAACCTTGGCAGGACATCTAGACAGTGTCCCGCCCCGGCCTTGGCTGCCTATTCGAGCCGCCTGCGGCGCTCCATCTCCTCTTCAGAGGGATTCTGACCAACAAAGGAGCCCGTCTTCACCGGCCCATCGGGTTCGTAGGTCGCGAAGATGACGCCGGTCGGAGAGATCTTGCTGCGCAGCAGCTTCATTGCGCAAGGCACTGCCCCGCCGGCAAACAGCTTCTTGCCGCCGCCCAGCACCAGCGGAAAGATCACCAGATGGTATTCGTCGATCAGCCCTTGGCGGAGCAGGGTCTGAATGAAATCGCCACTGCCCTGGATCAGCAGATCCGGCCCCTCACCCGCCTTCAGTTCCCTGATTGCAGCAACGACATCCTTGCCGAGCGATCGGCTCTTGTTCCATTTCAATTCGGCGTCGCCGCGCGTCGCGACATATTTGGTGACGCTGTTGAATTTATTGGCAATCGGATTGTCGTTGTCGATATAGGGCCAATAGGCTGCGAAAATGTCATATGTCTTGCGGCCGAGCAGCAGATCGAACGGCTTTTCGAACAGTTCGAAGAGCGTCTTGCCGGTTTCCTCGTCAGAGTGCGGGAAGACCCAGCCGCCATACTTGAAGCCGCCGGTCGGATCCTCGTCCGGACCACCGGGTGCCTGCATGACGCCGTCGAGGCTGATGAATGTCGCTGCGATAATCTTGCGCATGATGCTCTCCTTTTCTGGCATGGTGCCCAAAGGACGCCTCATCAAGCTCCATCCCGACATCTCATCGGCAATTTTTTGAACACGCAATCTAACGTTCGCGTGGCACTTGTGACCGATTGACTCTTGAACGTCGCCATGGAATCGGCAAAATTCATCCTATCAATACTTTCCCTGAGATACGAACCCGTCAGCGGGCCCGCCTCGTTCAATTATGCCTGGATAAAAGCGTGAGCAGCGATTCATCAAGAAGCGCGGCGAAGCCATTGGCCTCGCGTGCGCATATCAATGCGGTCGGGTGGGGCCAAGGCCTGTCGACGATCGTCCGGATCACCCATATGACGCTGCGCCACCCATGGCAGACGAGCTTCGCCATAGGGGCAACATTCGTAGCTGCAACGTTGCAGCTGACGATCCCGCGCCTGCTCGGTCGCGCGGTCGATCAGACACAGACAGCGGTCGCTGGTGGTACCGCTGGCCAGATCGCCGAAAATGCTTTGATGACGACCGCTTTGCTGCTGCTCGTCGTCAGCATTCTGCGCGGCCTGTTCACGATGGTGCAGAATTATTACAGCGAATCCGTCGGCCACCATATGGGCTACGAGCTCCGGCTTGCCTGCTACGAGAAGATCCAGCAGCTCTCCTTCAGCTTCCACGATAAGGTCCATTCCGGTGATCTCATCACCGTCGGCCTGCTCGATCTCGAAGGCGTGCGCATGTATTTCTCCACCGCGCTGGTGCGCATGGTGCTGCTCACCATGCTGATCGGTGTCGGCGCCTATATGCTGCTTACGACGGATGTGGCACTTGGCCTCCTGGCCTTGAGTTTCGTGCCCTTCGTCGCCTGGCGTTCCTCCGTCACGCAGCTGCGCCTGCGTTCGACATGGCTGGAGCTACAGGAACGGCTCTCGGTGCTGACGCGCGTCATGGAGGAAAATCTCGGCGGCATCCGTGTCGTCCGAGCCTTTGCCGCACAGGCGCATGAAATCCTGAAGTTCGATCGCGCCTCCCACAATGCGCTTTCGCTGGCGCACAAGCGCGTCGGCATCCGCGTGGTTAACACCAGCGCCATGAACTTCTCCTTTTTCGCGTCTATGGGGCTCGTGCTTTGGCTGGGTGGTCTCAAGGTCATTGCGGGCGAGATCAGCGTCGGCACGCTGGCCTCGTTCCTGACCTTCATGACCATCCTGCAGATGCCGGTGCGCCAGCTTGGCCTGATGGTGAATGCTTTTGCCCGCGCATCGACCTGTGGCTCGCGCCTGTTTGCGCTGCTCGATCTCGATATCCCCATCAAGGATGCCCCGGACGCCAAGCCGCTCGTCGTGACCGACGGCACGCTGCGGTTCGAGAATGTCGACTTCAGCTATCCAGGCGCTGAAGAACGCCCGGTGTTGAAGAATATCTGTTTCGAGGCAAGACGCGGTGAAACGATCGGCATTGTCGGCCCGCCCGGTAGCGGCAAGTCCACCATCGCGCATCTCATTCCACGCTTCTACGATGTCACGGCCGGAGGGATCACTCTTGACGGTCAGGATATCCGCAAGACGACACTGCAATCGCTGCGGCAGAACGTTGCCGTCGTGCAGCAGGATTCCTTCCTGTTCACGACGAGCATCGAGAACAACATTGCCTATGGCGATCCTTGGGCAAAGGAAACCCGCATCGAGCGCGCCGCAGAGTCGGCGCAGTTGCATAATTACATTCTCGGCCTGCCCGCCGGCTACACCACGGTCGTCGGCGAGCGCGGCGTATCTCTTTCCGGTGGTCAGCGCCAGCGCCTGACGATCGCCCGGACATTGATGCTGAAGCCCGCCGTCATGGTCTTCGACGATTCCACCGCCGCGATCGACGCCGCGACGGAGCAGCGCATCCGCAGCGCCATGAAGCGTTTTGCTCGCGACCGCGTGACTCTGATCGTCGCCCATCGACTGAGCTCGCTGATGCATGCCGACCAGATCCTTTTCATCGAGGATGGCGAGATCGTCGAGCGCGGCACGCATGAGCAGCTTTTGGCCGCCGCTGGCCGTTACAAGGCGCTCTACGATCTGCAGGTTCGCCCGGAGGACGATGTCGTCAGGACATCGGGCGACGTGCTCGAAAGAGCAAAGAGGGAGGTATGACAATGTCGGAAATCACCGAAACCGAGCGCAACGATGTGCGCGACGACGGTCGCCGCCCTCCCCGCGCAGTTGTCGGCTCGCATCGCGTCGAAGAAGAGATCTTTGGCAAGGTCTTCGACAGCAAGATCATCCGCCGCATCTGGGCCTTCGTCAGCCCCTACCGCCGGCAGATCTATATTTCGGTCGTCGCCGTTCTGCTTTTCACGGGATCGCAGATCGTCATCCCGCTCGTGATCCGGCATGCGATCGACAAGGCGATGGCACCCGGTGCCATTGATTACTCGGCACTCTGGCTGTCCCTGGCGATTTTTGCTGCGGCCATTCTTGTCAATTACGGCGCGAGCTACGTGCAAGAAACCTTTGTCGGCCAAGTCGCCGAAGAAGTCTTGTTCGACATCCGCCGGGCGATGTTTGCGCATCTGCAGCGCGTCTCTCTGTCCTTCATGGACAAGACGGAGGTCGGACGCTTGATGTCGCGCCTGCAGGGCGACGTGAACTCGATGCAGGAATTCCTTGAAACTTCAGTGCTTTCCGTCGGCGATATAGCCCTGCTTTTCGGCATAGTCATCGTCATGCTGTCGCTCGATTTCCGGCTCGGCCTGCTGACGCTATCCGTCATGCCGATCCTCTTCATCGTGCGGCTGTTCTGGCTGCCGAAGGCGCGTGTCGCCTTCATGAACGCGCATGAGACCAACTCCGTCACCAATGGGGCGCTGGCGGAGGCCATCCATGGCGTACGCGCTGTCCAGGGCATGCATCGGCAATCCGTCAATTTCGCTCTTTTTGATGACAAGGCACATACGAATCTTCAGTCGCATCTGACGGCGGCACGCTATGCGCAGATCATGGTGCCGATCGTCGATACGCTGACCGGCATGGCGATGGCGATCGTCATCATTGTCGGCGGCTCGATGGTGCTGAACCACAGGCTTGATGTCGGCATCATGGTCGCCTTCCTGTTCTACATCCAGCGCTTCTTCGATCCGATCCGCTCGCTCACCATGCAATATTCGGTGATGCAGCGCGCCATGGCCTCCGGCCAGCGGTTGACCGAAGTGCTTGATGTTCCGGTTGACATCAAAGATGCGCCGGATGCGATCGAGCTCTCGGCCGACATGGACGGCTCGGTGGAATTCCGCGATGTGATCTTCGGCTATGATCCGAGGCACCCTGTGCTGAAGAATGTCAGCTTCAGGGTCAATCCAGGAGAAACGGTGGCGCTGATCGGGCCGACGGGCTCGGGCAAATCCAGTTCGATGGCGCTTATCCATCGCTTCTATGATGTGCAGCAGGGCCAAGTACTGGTCGGCGGTCACGACGTGCGCTCCCTCACCCAGGATTCGCTCGGCCGCCAGATCGCCATGGTGCTGCAGGAGCCGTTCCTCTTCACCGGCACGGTGCTGGAGAACATCCGCTACAACAAGGCGGAGGCGACGCGCGAAGAAGTCATCGAAGCCGCCAAGGCCGTCGGCGCGCACGAGTTCATCATGCGCCTTCCGGATGGCTACGATTCTGTTCTCGGCGAGCGCGGCGGCGGTCTTTCGCTCGGCCAGCGCCAGCTTGTCAGCTTCGCCCGCGCGCTCGTGGCCGATGCCAAGATCCTCGTGCTCGACGAAGCGACGGCGAATATCGACAGCTACACCGAAATGCTGATTCAGAAGGCGTTGGTGAAGCTGCTCGAAGGCCGCACCGGCCTCGTCATCGCCCATCGCCTAGCCACCATCCGCGAAGCCGACCGCATCATCGTTCTGCAAAACGGCCAACTGCTTGAAAGCGGCAACCACAATCAGCTGATGGCAAACGGCAGGCTTTACTCAAAACTCTATAACCTCAATTATGCGTCCTTCGACGATATTCCGGAGGAAGAGGCGTCTGCTTCAGTGCCTGCGGAGTCGCAGACCTAGAGTAAGGTCACACAAAACTGTGGGGGCATAATCAACAATGACCGACAGTATTCTGGTTCTTTACGGTTCCTACCGCTCGGATCGCCTCGGCATCCGTCTCGCGAATTATCTCGTAACCAGCCTACGTCAGCGCGGAAACGATGTGGAGCTCATCGACGCCAAGGCAGTTGGCCTGCCGATGCTGGACCGAATGTATAAGGAATATCCCAAAGGCTCCGCTCCTTCGGCCATGGAGCAGCTTGCCGAGAAAATTCTGGCTGCCGATGCCTTCGTCTTCGTCACGGGCGAATATAATTGGGGCATGCAACCCGGCCTGAAAAACCTGACCGACCATTACCTTGAGGAGTGGTTTTGGCGACCGGCGGCGATTGCCAGCTATTCCGGCGGCCGCCTTTCCGGCGCCCACGCGGAGGTCTCCTGGCATGGCACCCTTTCCGAGATGGGAATGGTCGTTATCTCAAGCACCCTCGCAGTCGCCAATATCTCGGCCGCCTTGGACGCTGACGGCAAACCTACCGGGAACGGAGGCGATGCTCTTGCGAAAGCATTTCCCCGTTTTGCCGAGGATCTCGCCTGGTGGACCGAGGCAGCAAAACGGCAGCGCGCTCGCAGGGCACCTCCCTATTGAAAACCTGCCGCCTGGCCGCAGCCAGGCGCATTTCGCTCATCCCCACCTAGCCTCGCATGCCAGCAGATTGAGTTCCAGCTTCGCGCAAATCTGGCTCCGCGATAGTAACTTGCATCATGATAGTTACTCGTGCTATCTGCCTCCGCATGCAGAGAACGAGCTTCAGCAGTTTCAAATGCCCAGCCGCCCGTGCGCTCGAAAGCGTCGGTGACTGGTGGAGTATTCTGATCTTGCGCGATGCGCTTCAGGGGTTAAGGCGGTTTGATGAATTCCAGAAAAGCCTTGGAATTGCACCCAATATTCTGACGCGCCGGCTCAAGCATCTGACCGATGAAGGTCTGTTTGAGCGGCGGCTCTATCAAGAGCGGCCGCCTCGCTACGAATATGTCTTGACTGACAAGGGCCGAGATTTCTTCCCTGTGCTGATGGCGCTCTTCACTTGGGGCAATCGGCACTTGCCTGCCGAAGAAGTCGCCGTGCGGCTAGCCGACGCTAACACCGGTGAAGATCGTGACCCGCTTCTCATCGACCGCGTCACCGGCCGCGCCTTTCAGCCCGAAGACACGATCCTCGTGCCGGGACCGGCCGCCGACGACGCGGTTCACGAACGCATTGCCCAGATGAAAGCATGGTTTCTGGGCTTCGACGCCTGAGATAATAGGAGCAAAAGATGGATCGTATCGTCGTCACCGGCATGGGCCTGGTTTCGCCCCTGGGCGTGGGTGTCAATGCAAGCTGGAAGAGGCTTGTCGAGGGGCGCTCAGGCCTGAGGCTGTTGCCCGAAGAAATGGTGGGCGATCTCGGAGCGAAGATCGGCGGCGTCGTTCCCGATAGCGCCGAAGATCCCGAGGCGGGCTTCGATGCCGATCGCTATGTGCCCGTCAAAGACCAGAAGAAGATGGATCGCTTCATCCTCTTCGCCATGGCTGCCGCCGAGGAAGCGATCCTGCAGGCCGGCTGGCAACCGACTGACGTCGGCGCTCTGGAGCGGACGGCCACGATCATTGCATCGGGCGTCGGTGGCTTTCCCGCCATCGCCGATGCTGTCCGCACAGCCGAAACGAAGGGAGTGCGCCGCCTTTCGCCCTTCACGATCCCCTCGTTCCTCGTCAATCTTGCCGCCGGCCTGGTGAGTATCCGCTATGGCTTCAAGGGACCGCTCGGTGCACCGGTCACCGCCTGTGCAGCCAGCGTGCAGGCAATCGGCGATGCGGCGCGGCTGATCCGCTCCGGAGAGGCCGATGTTGCCATCTGCGGCGGAGCGGAAGCCTGCATCGACAAGGTCAGCCTTGGCGGCTTTGCTGCGGCGCGCGCGCTTTCGACAGGTTTCAGCAATCGCCCCGAGGAAGCCTCTCGTCCCTTCGACAGTGGCCGTGACGGCTTCGTCATGGGTGAAGGCGCGGGAATGCTTGTCATTGAGACATTGGAGCATGCCCTTGCGCGTGGTGCCACGCCGCTTGCCGAGCTTGTCGGCTATGGCACCGCCGCTGATGCCTATCACATGACGGCAGGGCCGGAAGACGGCGATGGCGCACGCCGGGCTATGCTCGCTGCCCTCGCCCAAGCACGGATTTCGCCTGCCGAGGTCAAACACCTGAATGCGCACGCGACATCGACCCAAGTCGGTGACCGCGGCGAGATGGAAGCAATTAAGACCGTCTTCGGCCGCGAGGGTGCGATTGCCGTCAGTGGCACGAAGGCGGCGACTGGCCACCTTCTGGGCGCGGCCGGCGGCATGGAAGCGATCTTCACCATCATGGCGCTGCGGGACCAGATCGCGCCGCCGACGCGCAATCTGCAGGATCCGGATCCGGCGGCCGAGGGCATCGATATTGTCGGCGGCACGGCGCGACCGATGGCCATGGACTACGCAATCTCCAATGGTTTCGGTTTCGGCGGCGTCAACGCCAGCGCCCTCTTCCGCCGCTGGCAGTAATCGCTTCTGCTTGCGATCAAAGCGCGCTAAGCTTTCTCCATATGGCTGGGGATGGACATGCGCGCTTTTTCTTTCGCCGTTTTTCTCTTCTGCGTTGCCTTTGCACCGGTCGCTTACGCGGAAGATCCGGTGCAAACGGCGCAGAGCCTTATTGAGCAGCAGATCGAAGCTTTTCTGCACGATGATGCAGCAACGGCCTATTCCTTCGCCGCACCTGGCATCAAGGCGCTCTTTCCCGACAAGGACAGCTTCTTCGCCATGGTGAGGAAGAACTACCTGCCGGTCTATCATCCCGGCAACTATGCCTTCGGCAAAAGCCGCGCGATCGACAATGGCGCAGTCGTCTATCAGGAGGTGTTGATCACAGCTACCGATGACAAGGACTGGACGGCGATCTACCAGATAACTCGTCAGCCGGACGGCAGTTATAAGATCAACGGCGTGCAAATTCTTGCCAAAACGGCAAGTGAGGGCATTTAGAGCATTTCCGCTTTTATTCGAATCGCGAAAACGCTCTATCTTTTTGTTTTTACGCAGTTCCGGACGCAAAATCGCTTCGCACTTTTGCTGGAACTGCTCTAAGGCATCGCTGGCCACAAAATGCAAACAGCGCACCTCTAAACAAGAGGCGCGCTGTCATAAAGCATGGGCCTGATCTTATTAACCGCGAACTCTAAGCGCGTTTCCTGCGGGCGTGTTGCCTTCGAATTCCGGCCGCGGCTGCGGAATCACAACTGTCGAAGCCGGCATAGGCGTATTCGTGTATGTGGTCTCGCCGCTCGAGAGCGGTCCTGAAATTGCCATGTCCGTAGGTGCGGGCGTCGGGATCGGAACCGCAGTCGGGATGACGACGGCACTCTGCGGCATGGTCACCGTCGGATTCGAGACCGGCGTGAAGGCTGCTACGGCAGACGTCATGGACGCAGGCTGCGTTTCCGGCAGGACAAACGGAGATTGCGGCGCGCCCTGCGCGGGCACGTAATTCATCGCAACCTCATAGGCCGGAAGCGGCGCAGGCGTCTGCAATTCGCCATCGCGACCACGCTTCTCATAGAACGCGTTGCCGCCAGCATAAGCGACGTAGTGCATATTATCGTATGGGAATCTCAGGCCTTCGGTATGAAAGAACATCGCGTCCTTCACCTGGGGATGCCGTTCGCCGCGCAGGATCTTCGAGGCAGCGACTTCAAGATCGGGCTTTGCCTGATCCTTGACTTCCCTGGTCATCACGCCTGGAGCAAACTGCTTTTCCTGGGCAACGACGCCGCATATCGTGGGTGGATAAGCACCGGAGGTCAGCCGGTTCATTACGACCGTACCGACAGCCATGTAACCGCTCGGGTCGGAACGCTCTGATTCGAAGTACATTGCACGTTCGAGACAGTCCTTGTCCTTCGTCGTGTAATTGTACGTTACTTTAGCGCCACGAATGGGCTTGGTAGTATTGCTGGGGGTGGGGGTTGTCTTCTGCGTCGTCGTGCAGCCCGTAGCGGCCAAACCGACAACCAATAGCCCCGAAAGACATGCCCCGAATTTGCGTTGCGCCCTCAACGGCAAGTGCCTCCTATTTTCGGTAGTACAGCCCTTATCGATTAAGAGAATGCGTTTTAGCCGGATTTTTTCAAAATTCCAAGCGGCCACGCAATCAAATCTGCCAATGACGTTTTTCAAAGGCGGATGGACCGTTTATTCCGATTCGCTATTTTTCCCAATGGTTTATTGTCGCCGAGCTCATTTTGAAACACGGCCGGGAACGGAAATTGCCCAAGGCAAGCCCGTTCCGGCCGGCTCAGAATGATGTTTGTTAAGGATAGCAATCAATCGATAATAAATGATTTACCAACAGAGCAAGGTCCATGCGCCAGCCGACTTCGACGAGGATTCGCCCCGGCGCGAAACAATAGAACGACCAATTGCCGCGTATGGTCGAAGGCGGCTTCGAAACTTCACAGCCGCTCGATTTCACCCGCTCGAACAACAGATCAACCGCCTCGCGGGAGGGCTGCATGAAGCCGATGTGATAGGTATTGCGACCGACGGAGACGCCATCGGCGCCGCCGAATTTCGCGACAGGCCGGCTGATGACAAGTTCAAGTCCGGCATCGTCGCGAAGGATGGCAAAGCCATTTGCGCCCCGCGTTTCCACCTCCGTCAGACCGAAAACGGAAACAAAAAAATCCCGGGTCGCGGCGACATCGGGAACGTGCAAATCCAGGTGGTTCAGTCTCATGACAGCTCCAAAAGGCTTTCCCGCGGAGACATGTCGGTCGAAACGGCACGCCAACGCGAGACACTCGACCACAATGGTCAAGTTCCGCGTCGCGGGCTCTCATAACCAACGGCTAGGAGCAGTGCTTCCAGATTGGAAGGGGTTGGGCCTACCGAAACCAACCCTGCCTTTTTCGACACGCTTCTGTTAGCGCGAAACCGCCACTGGAGCAAGATCGCGTGGCGCATCCTCGTCGTCATTGAATCAAACGGGCTCGAGATCACCCCTCGCCCAATTTTCCTGCGTCTCGGCCATGAAATCGGCAAAGCGGCCTTCGGCGATCGCCTGGCGAATGCCCTGCATCAGTTCCTGATAGTAGGCGAGATTGTGCCAGGAGAGCAGCATACCGCCGAGCGCTTCGTTGGCGCGGACGAGATGGTGCAGGTAGGCGCGGGAATAATCCCGCGAAGCCGGGCAATTGGACTGCTCGTCCAACGGACGCATGTCTTCGGCGTGGCGGGCATTGCGGATATTCACCTTGCCGCGGCGCGTGAAGGCCAATCCATGACGACCCGAGCGGGTCGGCATCACGCAATCGAACATGTCGATGCCGCGGGCGACGGATTTCAGGATGTCGTCGGGCGTGCCGACGCCCATCAGATAGCGCGGCTTCTCAGTCGGCAGCTCCGGAAGCGTGATCTCGAGCATGCGCAGCATGACTTCCTGTGGCTCGCCGACGGCAAGGCCGCCGACCGCATAGCCCTTCAGGTCCATACCGCTCAGCGCCTGTGCGGAGCGGACGCGCAGCTCCGGCACGTCGCCACCCTGGACGATGCCGAACATCGCCTTGCCGGGCTGGTTGCCGAAGGCAACCTTGCAACGCTCCGCCCACCGCAGCGACATTTCCATGGCGCGCTCGATTTCCTTCGGCGTTGCCGGCAGGGCGACGCATTCATCGAGCTGCATCTGGATATCGGAGCCGAGCAATCCCTGGATCTCGATCGATCGCTCCGGTGACATGTGATGCAAGCTGCCGTCGACATGCGATTTGAAGGTGACGCCCTGCTCATCGAGTTTACGCAGACCGGACAGCGACATCACCTGGAAGCCGCCAGAATCCGTGAGGATCGGATGCGGCCAGCGGATCAGCTGGTGCAGGCCGCCAAGGCGGGCGACCCGCTCGGCTGTCGGACGCAGCATCAGGTGATAGGTATTGCCGAGAATGATATCGGCACCCGTCTCGCGTACTTGATCGAGATACATCGCCTTGACAGTGCCGACGGTACCGACAGGCATGAAGGCCGGCGTGCGGATCGTGCCGCGCGGCATGGAGACTTCCCCGAGGCGGGCGCCGCCATCGGTCTTCTTCAATTGAAACTGAAAGCTCTCGCTCATTTCGTTCTAGTCTTTCCGGTGGAGCAGGCTGCCATCGCCATAGGAATAGAAGCGATAGCCCGTCTCGATAGCATGGGTATAGGCCGCGCGCATCGTATCGAGGCCGGCAAAGGCCGATACGAGCATGAACAGGGTCGAGCGCGGCAGGTGAAAATTGGTCATCAGCATGTCGACGGCCTTGAAGCGGTAGCCGGGGGTGATGAAAATGCCCGTGGCGCCTTGCCAGGGCTGGATTGTGCCATCGTCAGCGGCGGCGCTTTCGATCAGTCGCAGCGACGTGGTGCCGACGCAGACGACGCGCCCGCCCCTCGCCTTGACGGCGTTGAGCTTCTCGGCGGTGGCGGCATCGACATAACCGATCTCGAAATGCATCTTGTGGTCATCGGTATCGTCGGCCTTGACAGGCAGGAAGGTGCCGGCGCCGACATGCAGTGTCACGAAATACCGCTCGACGCCCATGGCATCGAGCGCGGCAAAGAGCGACGGCGTGAAGTGCAGGCCGGCGGTGGGCGCTGCGACCGCGCCCTCTTCACGCGCATAGATCGTCTGATAGTCGGCGCGATCGCGCTCGTCTTCGGGGCGCTTCGCCGCGATGTAGGGCGGCAGTGGAATATGCCCAACGCTGGCAATCGCCTCGTCGAGAGCCGGACCGGACAGATCGAATCGCAGGGTAATCTCGCCGCCCTCGCCCTTTTCCTCGACAGTGGCGTCGAGCGAACCGAGCGCGCAGACATTTTCGCCGTGACCGAACTGGATGCGATCGCCGATCTTGATACGCTTGCCGGGCTTGGCAAAGGCCTTCCAGCGGTCGGGTGCGGCGCGCATATGGAGGGTAGCAGACACCTGCTGGCCGGGCGCGCCTTCGCGGTGACGAATGCCTTCCAGCTGCGCCGGGATAACCTTGGTATCGTTGAAGACCACCGCGTCGCCTGGGCGCAGGAAGGATGGCAGATCCCGTATCTGATAGTCGCTCAGCGCATGCGAGCCATTGTTCGGATCGACAACAAGCAGACGCGCGCTGTCGCGCGGCTCGGCAGGCCTGAGCGCGATACGCTCCTCCGGCAGATCGAAATCGAAAAGGTCAACACGCATTCAATTGGTCCAGGCAGTTCATCCAGGCAAAGCGAAACCCGCCCCTCACGCCATAAGCGCAAGAGGCGGGTTTCAGGAGTAATCACGATCAGACGTCGGCGGCAACCCGCGCGGAGACGATCAAATCCGGATCCTTTACCGGCTCGCCGCGTTTGATCTGGTCAACAAACTCCATGCCGGAGATGACCTGACCCCAAACGGAGTACTGCTTGTTCAGCCAAGGTGCATCTGTGAAGCAGATGAAGAACTGCGAGTTGGCCGAGTTCGGATTTTGCGAACGAGCCATCGAGCACGTACCACGAACGTGCGGAGTTGCGGAGAATTCAGCCTTCAGGTCAGGCTTGGACGAGCCGCCGGTGCCGGCGCGGGCGGTGTTGCCGCCAACCTTGCCATGCTCGACATCACCGGTCTGAGCCATGAATCCGTCGATGACGCGATGGAAAACAACGTTGTCATAAGCCTTTTCACGGGCAAGCTCCTTGATGCGGACAACATGTTCCGGAGCGACCTGCGGCAGAAGCTGAATGACAACCTGGCCCTTGGTGGTTTCCAGGATGAGGGTGTTTTCTGGATCCTTGATCTCAGCCATGTTCGTTTCCTTGTTCTCTCTGTTTGCTTTGGAGTTATTTCTTGGTGACGGTGACCTTGACCATCTTGTCAGGGTTGCTCACTTCGCCGTTCTGGCCTTCGCCACGCTTGATCTTGTCGACGAGCTCCATGCCCGAGATGACCTTGCCGACGACCGTGTACTGGCCGTTCAGGAAAGCGCCGTCGGCGAACATGATGAAGAACTGCGAGTTGGCGGAATTCGGGTCCTGGGCGCGCGCCATACCGACAACGCCGCGCGTGAACGGAACCTTGGAGAATTCGGCCGGAAGGTTCGGCAGATCGGAACCGCCGGTGCCGGCCTTGTTCGGATCAAAACCCTTAGAGGCGTTACCATACTGAACGTCGCCCGTCTGAGCCATGAAGCCATCGATAACGCGATGGAACACGACGTTGTCGTAAGCGCCCTTCTTCGCCAGCGCTTCGATCTGCGCGACGTGCTTCGGAGCAACTTCCGGCATCAGCTGGATAACCACCGGGCCGTCCTTGAGCTGGATAGTCAAAAGATCTGCAGCTGCGGCCGAGAACGCACTGCCTGCGAAGGCGGCAAGGCTCAGGAATCCTGCCAATGCAATATGAAAGAGTTTCATGGATGCTCCGTTCGGGATTGGATTTCGGCTCAGCTGTTGCCGCTGGCCTTATTTTTGAGTTTGCCGTTCAGCGCTTCCAGAACCGCCGACGGCACGAAGGCGCTGACATCGCCGCCCATGGATGCGATCTGCCGCACCAATGTGGCGGTTATAGGCCGCGAGGCCGTGCCGGCAGGCAGAAACAGCGTCTGAATATCCGGCGCCATCTGCCTGTTCATGCCGGCCATCTGCATTTCATAATCAAGATCGGTGCCATCGCGCAGGCCGCGTACAAGCAAGGTCGCGCCGTGGGCGCGAGCGGCATCGACAACCAGATTGTCGAAAGCGACGACGGAAATATCGCCCGCCTTCTGCGGCAGAGCCTCACCGAGCGATCTGCGGATCAGCTCCGCCCGCTCCTCGAAAGAGAAAAGCGGCTTCTTGCCCGGATGAATGCCGATCGCGACGATCACCTTGGCGGCGACATTCAACGCCTGCACGAGGACATCCAAATGTCCGTTGGTCATCGGGTCGAAGGACCCTGGATAGAAGGCTGTCGTCATTATCAAGCCGGCTCGTTGTTTCGACGCCTTTTGTCATGGATGAGGCCGTATCGCAAGTGATTTGCAACCCGGCGGCAGCCTCTGAACTGCAGATGAACACGCCGTTCAAGCCTGTTTCAGCTCGACAATGCTTTACTGGCATCAACATCGAAACGGGCCTGGTTCAACGGCTCGCCGATCTCGGTTTCAGGGACATCATGCCATGCTCGTCTTCATCATCGCAGGCGCCATCATCGGTTCATTTTTCGTCGAATACCTCGTTCATCTTTTCTCCGACCATTATGAGATCGAATGGGATTCCGCCTCGGAAAACAGCAAAGATATCAATTTTGCCCAAGAAATCGCCACTGCCATGCGCAAGACGCATCGCGAATCTGAACGCCAGATGAACAAGGCATTCAAGGTCGCTTCAGGCACACATTGCTAGATAGCTCTCAATATCGGCGGAACCATTTGGAAAACGCCGCGTTAACAGTCCGAAACTCAGATTGCACATTGCGGCAAGAAGGAAGAAGAGTATGCCCGACAAGATCACCCTTATTAACGTTGTTTGGATGGCCATGATTTCGGGAATGCTTGCAGCAACCGTTGCGCTTTACGATCAGAAACCCGACCAGTCGAAGATCTACGGTCCCTTTGCTTCGGCTCGTCCCTTCGTTGCCTCGAGCCAGTACTAAGGGATCTGAACGCTAGTCCCACCAAAGGAGGGAGCGATCATGTTCACAATTTTGACGCTGCTTACACTTTTCATCAGCATCATGTTTGTCGTGTCAGTCGCATCCACCATTTCGGCGCTTCATCGCGAAAGCGAAGAGAGCAAGAGGCTGCATAAGCGTCACAAGACGCTCTGATCTCCGCGTACCGAGCACCTCCCCCGCCACATAGCTCGCATGGAACCTGAACCGGACGCTTTCCCCGCCAGCGTCCGGTTTTTTTCCCTTATGGTCCCGGCGCTTCCCTTAGGCCCCACTGCCAAGACGCAAAAGCATGATTTTGTAAGAGGAAGCGCGCCGGTTGCTTCAATCATGCTATGGTGATCGCGGTTCATCGAGGGATCAAGATGCGCATTGTCCTGATAGGCAGCTCCGGGCGACTTGGCCGGGCGATCTTTAATGCCCTGGCGCCAAGCCATATGGTGATAGGCATCGATCGTTCACCGTTTTCAACGACGCATCTCCTTGGAGATTTTACCGATGCGGCGTTGCTGCGCCGGGCGCTGACGGATGCGGATGCAGTCATCCATTGCGCGGCCTTGCACGCCCCTCATGTCGGCACGGTTTCCGAGGATGAATTTCGGCGCATCAATGTGGATGGAACACGGCAGCTGGCGGAAGCGGCGCTGGCTGCCGGCGTGAGACGACTGGTGTTTACCAGTACGACCGCACTTTATGGTCGGGCGGTCGTTCCCGGTCATTGCACATGGGTCGATGAAGACACCGCACCGCAACCGAAAAGCATCTATCACCGCACGAAACTGGAAGCCGAGCAGACCCTTAAAGGCATGACTGGCCCGGATTTGCAGGTCCGCGTTTTACGCATGTCTCGAAGTTTTCCAGAAGCAGCCAATGTGATGGCTGTTCATCGCCTGCATCGCGGCGTCGATATCCGCGATGTTGCGGATGCCCATGTCGCGGCGCTGACGAACGGCGGCAAAGATTTTCAACGACATATCGTTTCCGCCGGCACGTTATTCAAACCGGAAGACTGCGAAGCGCTCGCGGCCGATGCCGCCTCCGTCATCCAGCTGCGCGCGCCAGGCCTTGCCGCGAAATTTGCACAGCGAAACTGGTCGCTGCCGGACAGAATCGATCGCATTTATGCATCCAAATCTGCGGGCACGGTTCTCGGCTGGCATTTCCGTTTTGGCTATGACGAGGTTTTTGCGCAGCTGGAACGGGAAAGCCTGGAGGTTCTGCCGCCCTTTTCGCAAAATAACGAACGCCCGGAATAAAGAGTTAGGAATCGGCCGCCAGATCCTGTGCGCTCTGCTCCAAATGACAATCGCGTGAGCCTGTTGCCAAGCTCACGCGATCGAAAACCTTCAGCGTCCAGATGGGCCAGCCCGGCCCCACTGCTCTCCGAGCGGGCACAGCGAAGACTATTCTTCGCTGCCCCCCTCGCTGCCGGCATCACCGGCAACAGCATCGTCCTCGGCTGCCGAAACATCATCCTCGTCGCCTTCCGGCTCGCTGATACGCTCGACGGATACGACTTTCTCGTCCTTTGCGGTAGAGAAGATGGTGACGCCCTTGGTGGCGCGGCTGGCGACGCGGATGCCGCCGACTGGCACACGGATCAGCTGACCGCCATCCGAGACGAGCATGATCTGATCGCCATCTTCGACCGGGAAGGCGGCAACAAGCTCGCCGATCTCGCCCGTCTTCGACGTGTCGGTGGCGCGGATACCCTTGCCGCCGCGACCGGAGATGCGGAAATCGTAAGAAGACGACCGCTTGCCGAAGCCCTTTTCCGAAACCGTCAGGATGAACTGCTCGAGCGCCTTGAGTTCTTCATAGCGCTCGTCGCCGAGCTGTCCCTCTTCGGTGACTTCTTCGCCGACCAGTGCAATCTCCTCGTCGTCACCCGTCGCGGAGCGGCGCTCGCTGACGGAGCGCTTGAGATAGGCTGCGCGCTCCCACGGCTCGGCATCCACATGCCGGACGATCGTCATCGAAATGATGCGATCGCCTGGTGCAAGCGTGATACCGCGAACGCCGATCGAATTGCGGCCGGCAAAGACACGCACATCCGATACGGAGAAGCGGATGCACTGGCCGAGCGCCGTCGTCATCAGCACGTCGTCATGTTCGGTGCAGGTCTCCACGGAGAGGATTTCGTCACCCTCCTCCTCGAGCTTCATGGCGATTTTGCCGTTGCGGTTCACCTGAACGAAATCCGACAGCTTGTTGCGGCGCACGGTTCCGCGCGTCGTCGTGAACATCACGTCGAGATTGTCCCAGGTGCTCTCGTCTTCCGGCAACGGCATGATCGTGGTGATGCGTTCGCCGGGCTCCAGCGGTAGCATGTTGATCAGCGCCTTGCCGCGCGATGTCGGCGTGCCGATCGGCAGACGCCAGACCTTTTCCTTGTAGACGATACCGCGAGACGAGAAGAACAGGACCGGCGTATGCGTATTGAGAACGAATAGCCGGGTAACGAAATCTTCGTCACGAGTGGTCATTCCGGAGCGGCCCTTGCCGCCGCGGCGCTGCGCACGATAGGTGGTCAGCGGCACGCGCTTGATGTAGCCGAGATGAGAAACGGTGACGACCATGTCCTCGCGGGCGATCAGATCCTCGTCGTCCATCTCAAGACCGCCATCAACGATCTCGGTGCGGCGCGGCGTCCCAAATTCGTCGCGAACGGCAGCAAGCTCATCTTTTACAATGGTTTGGATGCGGGCACGCGACGAGAGAATATCAAGATAGTCCTTGATCTCAGCGCCGATCTGATTGAGTTCTTCATCGATTTCGTCACGGCCGAGAGCGGTTAGACGTGCCAGACGCAGTTCGAGGATGGCGCGCGCCTGCTCTTCAGAGAGGTTGTAGGTGCCATCCTCGTTGATGCGATGCCGGGGATCGTCGATTAGCCGGATAAGAGATTCGACGTCTGCCGCATTCCAGCGGCGTGTCATCAGCTCTTCGCGGGCCGATTGCGGATCCGGCGCCTGGCGAATGACGCGGATGACTTCGTCGATATTGGCGACGGCAATCGCCAGACCGACCAAGACGTGAGCGCGATCACGGGCCTTGCGCAGCAGATATTTGGTGCGGCGGCTGATGACTTCCTCGCGGAACGCCACGAAAGCGCGCAGCATGTCCATCAGGTTCATCAGCTCAGGTTTGCCGCCGTTCAGCGCCACCATGTTGCAGCCGAAAGAGGTCTGCAGCGGCGTATAGCGATAAAGCTGGTTCAGGATGACGTCGGCATTGGCGTCGCGCTTCAGCTCGACGACGACGCGATAGCCCTGGCGGTCTGACTCATCGCGCAGGTCCGAGATGCCCTCGATGCGCTTCTCGCGCACGAGTTCGGCCATCTTTTCGATCATCGACGCCTTGTTCACCTGATAGGGAACCTCGGTGATGATGATCTGCTCGCGATCGCCACGCATCGGCTCGATGGTCGCGACACCGCGCATGACGACGGAGCCGCGCCCCGTCTCATAGGCGGAGCGGATGCCGGCGCGGCCGAGAATTTTCGCACCGGTCGGGAAATCCGGACCGGGGATGATCTCCATCATCTCAGGCAGCTCGATCGCCGGATTGTCGATCAGCGCGATACAGCCGTTGATCACTTCGGAGAGATTGTGCGGCGGAATGTTCGTCGCCATACCGACCGCGATGCCGCCGGAGCCGTTGACGAGCAGGTTCGGGAAGCGCGCCGGCAGAACCTTCGGTTCTTCCGTCGTCGCGTCGTAGTTTTCCTGGAAATCGACCGTTTCCTTGTCGATATCCTCGAGAAGCTCGTGGGCGACCTTCGTCAGGCGGGATTCCGTGTAGCGCATCGCCGCCGGCGGATCGCCGTCAATCGAGCCGAAATTGCCCTGCCCGTCGATAAGCGGCACACGCATCGACCAATCCTGCGCCATGCGGACCAAGGCGTCATAGATCGAAGCGTCGCCGTGCGGGTGATAGCTACCCATGACGTCGGCGACGGGACGGGCCGACTTCACATATTTGCGGTTCCAGTGATAGCCGCTCTGATGCGCCGCGTAGAGGATGCGCCGATGAACGGGCTTCAAACCATCGCGAACGTCAGGAAGCGCACGGCTGACGATCACGCTCATGGCGTAATCGAGATACGACCGCTGCATTTCCTCGATGATGGAAATCGGCTCGATGCCTGGCGGGAGCTTCCCGCCGCCGGGTGGTGTTTGCTCAGTCAAAACAGATCACGATCTCTTTTAGAATCACTGCGAAATTTATAGCCGAAAGGCCTGGCGAGCGCCAATTTTGGCCGGTGTTTTTGAACAGGTTTTGCCCCTTTAAGCCATGGAATCGAACATTTCCATGGCGAAACTGATCAACACCAGCGCATGACCCTTTGCGAAAGCCCGTTCCTCGCATAACAATGCTCGCTAACAGCGACAGAAAAAGCTTCGGGGACTATATGGCGAGCGCGGATACGCTGATCAATGCCTTCACGACTCTGCTTGTCACTGTCGATCCGCCGGGGCTCGCGCCGCTTTTCATCGGACTTACGGCTGGCATGAATCGTTCGGAGCGCAAGCAAGTGGCGCTGCGCGGCTCGCTGATCGCCTTCTTCATCCTGGCGGCCTTCGCCCTGTTCGGCGCGAGCGTGCTTGGTGTGCTTGGCATCTCCATCGGCGCCTTCCGCATTGCCGGCGGCTTGTTGCTGTTCTGGATCGCCTTCGAGATGGTGTTCGAGCGGCGGCAGGACAGGAAGGAAAAGACAACCGAAGTCGCGATCACCAAGGATCATATCCGCAATATTGCGGTCTTCCCCCTCGCCCTGCCCCTGATCGCCGGTCCTGGCGCCATCTCCGCCACCATTCTGTTGGCCGGCTCGCTGCAAACGACGCTTGACCGGGCACAACTGATCGGCGTCATCGCCGTCAATCTGGCCCTGGTCTTTGCAGCCCTTGCCATTTCAGACAGACTCGACCGAATGCTCGGCGCTACCGGCCGGGCCATTCTCACCCGGCTGCTCGGGGTTATTCTTGCGGCGCTTGCCGCGCAGTTCGTAGTGGATGGAGCAAGAGCGGCACTCACGCTTTCATGAAAAGCACGTCGGTCAGACGGTTTGTTCAATGAGCCGGGATACTCGGTAACTGAAAGCGCTCGGAGCTCTCGATGTTAAAAAGCATAATAAGATCAGTCTTCAAAAGGTATGGCTATACGTTTCTCAAGACGGTGTATCTGCGCGACCATAAGGACAGCGAATATGCTTCAATGAGCATTGTCACCGAGGATGACCTCAACAAGAAAATCCTGTTCATCTATCTGCGCGATGAGGTTACCCGAACACATATTCTCACCGAGAAAAATCTCACTCAAACTATCGATGCGTGTGAAGCTATCCTGAGAGAAATTAAAGGGGCGACCAAGGACCAATCAATTGATAATCCAGCCGCCCTAGAAGAATAGCGAAGACAAATCGAAGCTGATAAAAACCCGCCAAAAGACGGGTTTCAAGGTCAGTCGGGCACACCTATCTCAGAAGGGGATGTCATCATCCAGATCGCGCGAGAAGTTGCCGCCGCCCTGGCTGCTGCTGCTGCCACGGTTGCCGCCACCGCCACGGGAGGAGCCTTGCGATGAGGACTGGCCGTAGTCGTCGCCACCGTAGTCGCCGCCAAAATCACCGCCGCCGCGGCCACCACGACTTCCACCTTCGATGGAACCGCCGCCCTCGCCGCGGCCATCGAGCATGGTCAGGGTCGAATTGAAGCCCTGCAGCACGACTTCGGTCGAGTAGCGGTCCTGACCGTTCTGATCCTGCCATTTGCGCGTTTGCAGCGCGCCCTCGATGTAAACCTTGGCACCCTTCTTCAGATATTGCTCAGCCACCTTGCAGAGGCCTTCATTGAAGATGACGACGCGGTGCCATTCGGTCTTTTCCTTGCGCTCGCCGGAATTGCGGTCACGCCAAGTTTCCGACGTGGCAATATTGAGGTTGGCGATCGGGCGGCCGTCCTGCGTGCGGCGGATTTCCGGGTCCGCCCCGAGATTTCCAACCAGAATTACCTTGTTCACACTACCGGCCATGATACCACCCTGCTTGCCGCCCATCGACGGCTTTGAAATTCTATGGGGAGCACCTTAACCCATAGCGGGCGTCAGGTGCTATTTATGCGGCCTTCTCAGTTCCGTTCATCCACAAAGAAATCGCCGCGATAATTTTGTTCTTTATTTGTTCTAATTTATCCCTATGATGATGTCAACGGAATCGAAAACCCGGCTCCATCCCTTCATTTCAGCCTCGACTCGCGGGCTGACATCACTAAATAAAGGCAGACTCCAAAGGACCTGCATACGACGATGAGCGAACTGAAGACTATTTCGATACGTGGTGCGCGCGAGCACAATCTCAAGGGCATCGATCTTGATCTGCCACGCAACAAGCTGATCGTCATGACCGGCCTTTCCGGCTCCGGCAAGTCGTCGCTCGCCTTCGACACCATCTATGCTGAGGGCCAGCGCCGCTATGTCGAAAGCCTTTCGGCCTATGCGCGGCAGTTCCTCGAAATGATGCAGAAGCCTGATGTCGACCAGATCGACGGCCTCTCGCCGGCGATTTCGATCGAGCAGAAGACGACCTCGCGCAATCCGCGCTCGACAGTCGGCACGGTCACGGAAATCTACGACTATATGCGTCTGCTGTTTGCCCGCGTCGGCGTCCCCTATTCACCAGTCACGGGCCTGCCGATCGAGAGCCAGACCGTCAGCCAGATGGTCGACCGCGTGCTCGCCTATGAGGAAGGCACGCGGCTTTATATTCTCGCGCCGCTCGTGCGCGGGCGTAAGGGCGAATACAAGAAGGAACTGGCAGAGCTCATGAAAAAGGGCTTCCAGCGCGTCAAGGTCGATGGCCAGTTCTACGAGATCGCCGATGTGCCGGCGCTCGACAAGAAATACAAGCACGACATTGACGTGGTCGTCGACCGTATCGTCGTGCGTCCAGACATGGCGGCTCGCCTTGCCGACAGCTTCGAGACATCACTGCGTCTTGCCGATGGGCTTGCGGTCGCGGAATTCGCAGACAAGCCGTTGCCGCCTGAAGAAACCGCTGCCGGCGGTTCCGCCAACAAGTCGCTGAACGAGACACATGAGCGTGTGCTCTTCTCGGAGAAGTTCGCCTGCCCGGTTTCCGGCTTCACCATTCCGGAAATCGAGCCGCGCCTGTTCTCCTTCAACAATCCCTTCGGCGCCTGCCCGTCCTGCGACGGCCTGGGCTCGCAGCAGAAGATCGATCCGGAACTGATCGTGCCGGAGCCGGAACGTACGTTGCGCGATGGCGCGATCGCTCCCTGGGCCAAGTCGACCTCGCCTTATTACAACCAGACGCTGGAAGCGCTCGGCAAGCATTATGGCTTCAAGCTCGGCAATCGCTGGAACGAGCTGTCCGACAAGGCCAAGGATGTGATCCTGAACGGCACGGAAGACAAGATCGAATTCCACTATGCCGATGGAGCGCGTTCCTACACCACGCATAAGAATTTCGAAGGCATCGTGCCGAACCTCGAGCGCCGCTGGAAGGAAACGGATTCCGCCTGGGCACGCGAGGAGATCGAACGCTTTATGTCGGCCGCCCCCTGCCCGGCCTGCAACGGCTATCGCCTGAAACCGGAGGCTCTGGCGGTCAAGATCGACAAGCTGCACATCAGCCAGGTGGCGGAGATGTCGATCCGCGTTGCTCGCGACTGGTTCGATGCGCTGCCGGGCACGTTCACCGACAAGCAGAACGAAATCGCGGTGCGCATTCTCAAGGAAATCCGCGATCGCCTCCGCTTCCTCAACGATGTCGGCCTCGAATATCTGAGCCTGTCGCGTAACTCCGGCACGCTGTCCGGCGGCGAAAGCCAGCGCATCCGGCTCGCGTCGCAGATCGGGTCGGGCCTGACCGGCGTTCTCTATGTCCTCGATGAGCCGTCGATCGGCCTGCATCAGCGCGACAATGCACGTCTTCTGGAGACGCTGAAGCATCTGCGGGATATCGGCAATACCGTCATCGTCGTCGAGCACGACGAGGACGCCATCCTCACAGCCGACGATGTCGTCGATATCGGCCCTGCGGCCGGCGTGCATGGCGGGCAGGTGGTGGCGCATGGCACGCCGCAGGAAATCATGGCGAACCCGAAGTCACTGACCGGTAAATATCTTTCCGGCGAGCTCGGCGTGCCGGTTCCGGACGAGCGACGCAAGCCCAAGAAAGGCAAGGAGATCAAGGTCGTCGGCGCAAGGGGCAACAATCTCAAGAATGTTACGGCGTCTATCCCGCTCGGTGTCTTCACTGCAGTGACTGGCGTGTCCGGCGGCGGCAAGTCTACTTTCCTGATCGAGACGCTTTATAAGTCGGCGGCGCGGCGTGTCATGGGCGCTCGTGAAATCCCCGCCGATCATGACCGCATCGACGGTTTCGAGCATATCGACAAGGTGATCGACATCGACCAGTCACCGATCGGCCGCACGCCGCGCTCGAACCCAGCGACCTATACCGGCGCCTTCACGCCGATCCGCGACTGGTTCGCTGGCCTGCCGGAAGCCAAGGCGCGCGGCTATCAGCCGGGCCGCTTCTCCTTCAACGTCAAGGGCGGCCGCTGCGAGGCGTGCCAGGGCGACGGCGTCATCAAGATCGAGATGCACTTCCTGCCCGACGTCTACGTCACCTGCGACGTCTGCCACGGCAAGCGCTACAACCGCGAAACCCTCGACGTCACCTTCAAGACCAAGTCGATCGCCGACGTGCTCGACATGACGGTCGAGGAAGGCGTCGATTTCTTTGCGGCCGTCCCCGCCGTGCGCGACAAGCTGCAGAGCCTGAAGGATGTCGGTCTCGGCTATATCAAGGTGGGACAGCAGGCCAATACGCTTTCGGGTGGCGAGGCGCAGCGCGTCAAGCTAGCCAAGGAATTGTCGAAGCGATCGACGGGCCGCACGCTCTACATTCTCGACGAACCCACAACTGGATTACACTTCCACGATGTCGCCAAGCTTCTGGAAATGCTGCACGAACTGGTCAATCAGGGCAATTCCGTCGTGGTCATCGAGCACAATCTCGAAGTCATCAAGACCGCCGACTGGATCCTCGATTTCGGTCCTGAAGGGGGTGATGGCGGCGGCGAGATCGTGGCTGTCGGCACGCCGGAGGCGATCGTGAAGGAGAAGCGCTCCTATACGGGGCAATTCCTGAAAGAACTGCTGGAGCGGCGGCCGGTGAAGAAGGTTGCGGCGGCGGAGTAAGGTTACCCGGCAGAATGGCCAAGGAGGAGAGAATGACCAAAGCGGGCGAAATCCGCACAGGTATCGGCGGATGGACCTTCGAGCCCTGGCGCGGGACCTTCTATCCCGACACACTGAAGCAGAAGGACGAGCTGAATTATGCCAGCCGCCAGCTGAAAGTGATCGAGGTCAATGGCACCTATTACAGCACGCAGAAGCCTGAAGTGTTTGCCAAATGGGCCGCCGATGTCCCCGATGGCTTTATTTTCTCCCTTAAGGCGACGCGTTTCGTCACCAACCGCCGCGTCCTTGCCGAAGCGGGCGAGTCAATGCAGAAGTTTCTGGAATCCGGCATCAGCGAGCTCGCCGATCACCTTGGCCCGCTGCTCTGGCAGTTCGCACCGACGAAGAAATTCGATCCGGATGATTTCGAGGCTTTCCTGAAGCTGCTGCCGGCCAAGCAGGATGGGCTTGCTCTCAGGCATGTGGTCGAAGTCAGGCACGATTCCTTCAAGGTGCCGGAATTCATTGCACTGCTTGAAAAGTATAATGTAGCGCCAGTCTGTGCCGAGCATTTCGAATATCCGATGATCGCCGACGTGACCGCGGACTTCGTTTATGCCCGACTGCAAAAAGGCTCGGATGACATCAAGACCTGCTATCCGCCGAAGGACCTGAAAGCCTGGGCGGATCGCCTGAAAACCTGGGCCGCGGGCAAGGTGCCGGATGACCTGCCGCTGATCGATGCGAAACGCAAAATCAAAGCCGAGCCGCGTGATGTCTTTGCCTTCATGATCCATGAGGGCAAGGTGAACGCGCCTCCGGGCGCGATCGCATTGCAGGAAGAAGTGGCAAAGTAGCCCTATAGCGGCTTGACGGCTGCTACGAGATCTTCGGCCGTCAGTCCTTTGCCGGCATGCTGGCCCGCCAAGCCATGCAGCCAGACGCCGGCCGCGGCGGCTTCGAAGGCGGGCGCTCCCTGCGCCATGAGGCCGCCGACAATGCCGGCAAGCACATCGCCCGAACCGGCGGTCGCCAGCCAGGGCGGCGCGTTCGCGTTTATCAAGGCCCTGCCATCGGGGGCGGCGATCACGCTGTCGGCGCCCTTGTAGATGATCGCGGCATGGGCTCTCCTTGCCGCTGCCTTCGCCTTGTCGATCTTGCTCAATGTCTCGTCGGCCGCAATATCGGGAAAGAGGCGACCAAACTCCCCCTCATGCGGCGTCAGCACCAATCGCGTCGGCCCTTCGGCAAAAGCATCGAACAATCGCTGCGGCTCGTCGCGAAACGAGGTGATGCCGTCTGCGTCCAATACCAGATGCCGATCCGCAAGCGCGAGGCAGAATTGCCGCGCCTTCTCACCGGCGCCGAAGCCCGGCCCCAGAATGAAGGTCGAAAGACGCTGATCGGTAAGCCATTTCCGTAAAGCGGCTTCGTCGTCGACTGCATGCAGCATGATTGAGGTCAACAAACTGGCGTTAACCCCCAGAGCCTCCGAGGGCGATGCAATAGTGACGAGCCCTGCCCCAGCCCTCAGGCCCCCCATTGCCGACATGCGCGCGGCACCTGTCGCGTTCGGCCCGCCCGAGAAGACGACGAGATGACCTCGCTTGTATTTGTGCGTCTCGACGCCTGCCGAAGGTATGGCCGCCTGCCACTGTGCCGGCTTGTTTTCGGCGAGCAAGCGGTCGGCATGGGCGCGGACGATGCGGTCGGGAATGCCGATGTCGAAAACCTCAAGCTCTCCGCAAAGGTCGCGACCGGGAAGGAGAAGATGTCCCGGCTTGCGTGTCATGAAGGTCACTGTTCGCACAACGCGAAAGGCAGCGCCGAGAATGTGGCCGCTGCGGCCATCGAGGCCCGAGGGCAGGTCAACGGCAATCACCGGAATGCCAGCCTCATTGACACGCCCAATAATGGCCACCACATCATCCGGCACGGGACGGGAGAGTCCTGCGCCAAAGATAGCATCGATCACCACATCTCCGGTCATCGGGGCGTAACCACCGAACGCGGCTCCATCGATGGGACAATCGGCGAAAGCGCGGGCGGCGTCCCCCTTGAGCCGCTGCGGCTCCCCCAGATGAAATAGCTGTACGTCGGCTCCGGCCTGTCGCAGCGCCCGCGCCGCCACATAGCCGTCCCCGCCATTATTGCCAGGCCCGCAAAGGACGACATAACGCAGCGCTTCGGGAAAGTGCCGAAGTGCAGCGGCAGCAACCGCCTGCCCTGCCTTCTCCATAAGGCCATAGGAGCCGATGCCGGATGCGGCCGCAGCGCGGTCGACGCGAGACATGGCGTCAGGGGTGAGCAGCAGATCGGCGAGCGGGAACATCATGGCGGATATTATAGATGCGAAATCTGCCTCAAAAACAACCGCTATTGCGGCGGCCATTTTGGTTTATAAATATGCATTTGCACAACAATTAACCGATAACATTCAAGACCTTGCTGGAGCACAAACATGACGCGCACAGCACTTTTTTGCGAAATTTTGCTTATCCAACGCATTTCGACGCGAAATCGCTTCCATTTTCCCGAAAAATCCTCATCAATTCATCGTCTCGGTGCGAAATCGCCGGGAATTTTTACGGCAGCTTGTTTTCAATTGGCATGATACGTGCATTACGTTGGCCGAGCGGGAAATAGGCCTGCTGTAACAGGAGAAGCGGAGAGACATTTTCTCATGAAAAAGATCGAAGCGATCATTAAGCCTTTTAAGCTCGACGAAGTGAAGGAAGCCCTTCAGGAAGTCGGACTGCAGGGCATCACCGTCACGGAAGCGAAGGGCTTCGGTCGTCAGAAGGGCCACACGGAGCTTTACCGTGGCGCCGAATACGTCGTCGACTTCCTGCCGAAGGTGAAGGTCGAAGTTGTGTTGGCGGACGAAAATGCGGAGGCGGTGATCGAGGCCATCCGCAAGGCCGCGCAAACAGGGCGTATCGGCGACGGAAAGATTTTCGTTTCCAACGTGGAAGAAGTCATCCGAATTCGTACCGGCGAAACAGGCATCGACGCCATCTAATCCGCCCGGCCCTTCGGGCCGCGGCTCGTTCAATCGTCATCTATGTCAAGGGAAGTAATTTCATGACGACTGCAAGCGAAATTTTGAAGCAAATCAAGGACAACGACGTCAAGTTCGTCGACCTGCGCTTCACCGATCCGAAGGGCAAGCTGCAGCATCTCACCATGGATGTGGTCTGTGTCGACGAAGATATGTTCGCCGATGGCGTCATGTTCGACGGCTCCTCGATTGCGGGCTGGAAGGCCATCAACGAATCCGACATGGTGCTGATGCCGGATCCGGATACGGTCCACATGGATCCATTCTTCGCGCAGTCGACGATGGTCATTCTCTGCGACATCCTAGACCCGATCTCCGGCGAATCCTATAACCGCGATCCGCGCGGCACTGCCAAGAAAGCCGAAGCCTATCTCAAGGCTTCGGGTATCGGCGACACCGCCTACTTCGGCCCGGAAGCCGAATTCTTCGTTTTCGATGACGTCAAGTACAAGGCCGATCCCTACAATACCGGTTTCAAGCTCGATTCCAGCGAACTGCCGTCCAACGACGACACCGACTATGAAACTGGCAACCTCGGCCACCGTCCGCGCGTCAAGGGCGGTTACTTCCCGGTTCCGCCGATCGACAGCTGCCAGGACATGCGTTCGGAGATGCTGACGGTTCTGACAGAAATGGGCGTTACCGTCGAAAAGCATCACCATGAAGTCGCAGCCGCCCAGCACGAACTCGGCATCAAGTTCGATACGCTGGTACGCAGCGCCGACGGCATGCAGATTTACAAGTATGTCGTCCACCAGGTCGCCAATGCTTATGGTAAGACCGCAACCTTCATGCCGAAGCCGATCTTCGGCGACAACGGCTCGGGCATGCACGTTCACCAGTCGGTCTGGAAGGGCGGCAAGCCGACGTTCGCAGGCGACGAATACGCAGGTCTTTCCGAAACCTGCCTCTATTACATCGGCGGCATCATCAAGCATGCCAAGGCGATCAACGCCTTCACCAACCCGTCGACGAACTCCTACAAGCGTCTCGTTCCGGGCTACGAAGCTCCGGTTCTGCTCGCCTATTCGGCTCGCAACCGTTCGGCTTCCTGCCGTATCCCGTTCGGCTCGAACCCGAAGGCAAAGCGCGTCGAAGTCCGCTTCCCTGACCCGACGGCCAACCCCTATCTCGGTTTCGCCGCCATGCTGATGGCCGGCCTCGACGGCATCAAGAACAAGATCCATCCCGGCAAAGCCATGGACAAGGATCTCTACGACCTGCCGCCGAAGGAACTGAAGAAGATCCCGACGGTCTGCGGCTCGCTGCGCGAAGCTCTGGAAAGCCTGGACAAGGACCGCAAGTTCCTGACCGCCGGTGGCGTTTTCGACGATGATCAGATCGATGCCTTCATCGAACTGAAGATGCAGGAAGTCATGCGCTTCGAAATGACCCCGCATCCGGTCGAATATGACATGTACTATTCGGTCTAATAAAAAATTGCGAAAGCCCCGGCCTTGCCGGGGCTTTCCTCATTATGAGGAAGCCGGTGGCAGGCGTCCCTCCAAATACCGTCTTCACATTGAGCTGCTGCTCGGCGTAGAACCGAGCCGAATGTGACAGTTCAATGAAGGAATGAGGGCAAAATCCTTGATATCAGTGGTGAAAGTCACCACATGATTGCTTGAAAGGAAGTCGTGCCATGAAACAACGAAACGCAAAATTCAATATTGGCGACGTGGTTCGACACCGGATGTTCCCCTTCCGCGGTGTCATCTTCGATGTCGATCCGGAATTCGCAAATACAGAGGAATGGTGGAATTCCATTCCCGCGGAAGTGCGTCCCGATAAGGACCAGCCCTTCTATCATCTTCTCGCCGAAAACGACGAGACGGAATATGTCGCATACGTATCGGAGCAGAACCTCATCAACGATGAGAGCGGGCTTCCCTTGCGCAATCCGCAAGTCGCTCAGATATTCGACCAGGCCCCGACCGGGCAGCTCAAGCCCAAGATGAGCTTTGCCCATTAAACACCGCTAAAATATATCCTATTCCAAAGGGAAGGCGCTCCCAACGCCTTCCCTTTTTATTTGGCTTCCGAGCATCGCATGCCGTCCCCTGCGCAAAGAAAAAGCCCGGAGCGCTCCGGGCTTTTTTTTATAGGATAATGAAATTCCGCAAGCTTACTGCGCTTTGGCAGCCTTCTGAGCGTCTTCCAGCTTCTTGCGTGCTTCCTCAGCCTTCTTCTGCATGCTGTCCTGCAGGCTCTTCTGGCTTTCGGCGAGCTTGCTGTCGGAGATAGCCGGGCCGTCAAAAGCGGCGCCGAAGCCGGTCAGCGAGATCTTGATCGGGTTCGGAGCGCGACGGAAGTTCACAGACGTGAAGGTGACGTCGGTGCCCTTCTTCAGCGAAGCAATCATCGCGTCCGTCACGGGGACTTCCGCGGTGCACTTGTCTGGAAGGCAGACGGCGTAATCGAGCTTCTGGCCCTTGCCGCCATCGACCTGCATGGTGATGCCCGGCGGAATGAGGCGGGCCGTCGGAACGGAGATCTGCAGGATCTTGCGGTTAACCTTGCCATCGACGGAGATGAGCCCAACAGCCGTAACGAGCTGGCCGTTGTTTGCCATGATCAGGTTCTGCACGATGCAGATGTCGGCATCGTCCTGTTTGGTGCAGGTCTTGTACCAGCCCAGACGCGGCTGGTTGGGATCACCACCGCCATCGGCCGGAGCTGCGTTGGACGCATCCTGCGCGAAAGCGGCAGCCGGCATGGCCGCGCCAATCATGAGAGCCAGAGCAGAAAGACCTGCCCGCATTTTGTTGTCAGTCTTGAACATCATAGCGAAACCGCCTCCTGAAATCCGCTGCGGGACGACAGCGCGCCGTCCCATGCAATTCGGGTCAAACCGTCGTCCACCTGTCGAATGAATAAGGCAAATACATGACCCGAGAAACCCGGCACCCCTGTTACATCGCACTGGCACGGATATCCAGCTTTTCTTTGGCCTTTTCTGCCAAGTCCTAAGATTTCCGCAGTCGCGTGTTGAATTCGGCACGCTCATGATAATGTTCGGCCGAATCATACCCTTCCCGGAAAGGATGCCATGCAAGCGCTCCGGATCGCTGCCTTCCTGTTCTTCGCAACCTTGTGCAATGCCGCGGCAGCTCAGCCGCTTTACGGCATCGCCATGCATGGAAATCCGGCGCTGCCGGCGGACTTCAAGCATTTCCCCTATGTCAATCCGGATGTCAAAAAGGGCGGCCGCGTCAGCTATGGCGTCGTCGGCACTTTCGACAATCTCAACCCCTTCATTCTGAAGAGCATGCGCACGACGGCGCGGGGCATGTGGGACCCGGAATACGGTAATCTCGTTTATGAACCGCTGATGGTGCGCTCGCGCGACGAGCCTTTTACACTGTATGGGCTGCTGGCGCAGACGGTCGAATGGGACGACAGCCGAAGCTATATTCAATTCAACCTCAATCCTGATGCCAAATGGTCAGACGGGCAGCCGGTGACGCCGGAAGATGTGATCTTCACGTTCCAGCTTCTTCGCGACAAAGGCCGCGTCCCGTTTTCATCGTGGCTTGAGACCATCGCCAGCATGGAGAAGGTTGGTGAGCACAGCGTGATGATCCGCTTCAACGAGAAAGCCAATCGCGAAACGCCGCTCATCATCGCCTCGTCGCTGCCGATTCTGCCGAAGCATGCGATCGACACGGATAGTTTCGATCAGACCTCCCTGCGCATTCCGATCGGCTCCGCCCCCTACAGGATCAAGAGCATCGATCCCGGCCAGCGCATCGTCTTCGAGCGCCGTTCTGACTACTGGGGCAAGAACCTCCCGTCGAAGGTCGGCATCGACAATTATGATGAAATCACCGTCAATTACTTCCTGCAGGACACGACGCTGTTCGAAGCTTTCAAGAAAGGCGATGTCGATATTTATCCCGACGGCAGCCCGGGCCATTGGCAGCAGGCTTACAATTTTCCTGCGGTAACGTCCGGCGCCATCATCAAGGAGACCTTTAGGCCAAAAACGCCGAGCGGCATGTTGGGTTTCGTCTTCAATACGCGGCGGCCGATGTTTGCCGACAAGAATGTGCGCAAGGGGCTGACCCTCGCCTTCGACTTCGAATGGCTGAACCGAAATCTCTATTCAGGCGCCTATAAGCGCACGGAGAGCTATTGGCAAAATTCCGATCTTTCGTCGTTCGGCATTCCCGCGGATCCGCACGAGCTCGCCATGCTGGGACCGATCAAGGATCGCATCGATCCGGACGTGCTCGATGGCACCTACAAGCTGCCCGTCAGCGACGGTTCCGGGCGTGACCGCAAGATCCTGCGCGAGGCGGTAGCCCTGCTCAAGCAGGGTGGCTATACAATCCGCGGTGAGAAGATGGTCGATAAAAACGGCCGCCAGCTCAGCTTCGAAATATTGACCCAAAATGCAGATCAGGAGCGCATGGCGATCCCCTATCGCCGATCTCTGGAATTGCTCGGTATTGCAGTAACGATTCGCACGGTCGATGATTCGCAATATCAGCTCCGGACGATCAACTATGACTACGACATGATCATCAAGTCCTACCCTTCGTCGCTATCGCCGGGCATCGAGCAAGTGGGGCGCTGGAGCTCCGCTGCCGCCAAGACCGAAGGCAGCCTTAACTTCGTCGGCGTCGCAGACCCCGATGTCGATACGCTGATATCGCATTTTCTGATGGCGCGTTCGGCCGAGGATTTCCGCGACGCCGTGCGTTCTTTCGATCGGATGCTGATTTCCGGATATTATCTAGTGCCGCTCTACCATATCGACCAGCAATGGGCAGCGCGGCGCAGCCGCATCAGTCATCCCGGTGTTCTGCCGCTTTACGGGTACTATCTGCCTGCGTGGTGGGATGCTTCCGCGCAATAATCTCGGCCGGTTCCCTTTCGGTAACCGGTTGAAGCCATCGGCACAAAGGCATAGATGGAGAAGAACAGCGCGAAAAACCGAAAGGATAAAACCATGGAACGCATCACGATCGACATCGTCTCGGATGTCGTCTGCCCATGGTGCTATCTCGGCAAGGCCCGCCTGGAGCTCGCCATTGCCGAGGTGCAGGACGAAGTAGGCGTCGACCTCAACTGGCGACCCTATCGGCTCAATCCCGACTATCCGCCCGAAGGCGTCGACCAGAAAAAGGCGCTGGAGCAAAAGCTTGGCGGCGCCGAGCGTGTCGCCGAGGGGCACAAGATGTTAACCGAGCTCGGCCGCGAAGTGGGAATCAAGTTCGATTTTGACGCCATCAAGATCGGCCCGAACACGCTCGATGCCCATCGCCTCATCCACTGGTCCGTCACCGAAAGCCGCGAAAAGCAGGACAAGGTGGTCGATGCGCTCTTCAAGGCCAATTTCGAAGAGGGCCTCAATGTCGGCGATCATGCCGTACTGCTCGATATTGCCGAAAAGGCCGGGCTCGACCGCTCGGTCATATCAACGCTGCTAGCCTCCGATGCGGACCGCGATCTCATCATCGGCGAGATCGACGCCGCCCAGAAGATCGGCGTCAACGGCGTTCCCTTCTTCATCTTCGACCAGCAATATGCCGTCAGCGGCGCGCAGACGCCGGATGTGCTCGCCGAGGCCTTGCGCGACATCGCCAAGATGAAAGCGGAAGCACGGGCGGGGATGAACTAAGCGGGATTCCGCTTTTTCGATCATAGCTGCAAGAGCTTCCGCGATCTGCGATTCGCGGAAGTAGCCGCGTCATACCGGCATCAGGTTTTTGCCAGTAATCCCGAAGCCATCGCCCGGAAGGCTTCTATCGCCTTGGGCAGCACTTCCGCCGGATTATCGCTGGCAGCAACCCAGAGGGCAGCATTCAGCGCCGCACCGGAAATGAGCCGGGCAGCCGCCTCGGGATCGACCGGCTTGACCATTTCTTGTTCCAGAAGTTTTGAGACCGTCTGCCGGGTGCCGGCGAGACAGCTGTTCTGCTGGGCCATTTCGAGGGGTCGCCCAGAACGGCCGGACCGTCGAGCAAGACGATGCGCTGGACCTCCGGATCGAGAGCCATCTTGATGTAGGCTTCGCCTTCCGCAAGCAGACCTTGCCAGTCCCCATCCGCCTGCGCGCCGATCTCCTTCGCCCGTAGCGCCAGTTCGTTGTCGATCTGATCGACGACGGCGGCGAGCAATCCGCGCTTGTCGCCGAAATTATGATAGAGGGCGCCTCTCGTCAGGCCGACGTCTGCCGTCAACTCATCCATTGAGGCCGCTGCAAATCCTTTCTCCGCGAAGGCTTTCCGCGCAGCGGCAATCAGCTTGCTCCGATTTTCTTCCATGGTTTCCAGGCGCTTTGCCATATCACTCTCAAATTTCACATACGTTTCGTATTTGAAATATTGACATACGTCGCGCATATGAATATTTCACATACATATCGTATATCAAACGAAGCGGCAGTTTGGAAGTCTCGCGCGAGCTTGCTTTCTTCCGATCTTTTCACATCAACGAAAGCCAAACATTATGACGACACGTAACGCAATCTTCCCGAAGAACAGGCATGCGCTTTATGAGGAGCACGGCTATTCCGCCGCAATCCGCTCCGGCGATCTGCTCTTCGTCTCCGGCCAGGTCGGCAGCCGCGCGGATGGAAGCCCAGAGCCGGATTTCGAAAAGCAGGTCCAGCTCGCCTTCGACAATCTGAGAGCAACTTTGGAAGCGGCAGGCTGCACCTTCGATGACATCATCGATGTCACGTCGTTCCACACAGACCCGGAGCGGCAGTTCGGTGCGATCATGACCGTCAAGAACCGGATATTCACCGAAAAACCCTACCCGAACTGGACGGCGATCGGCGTCAATTGGCTGGCGGGCTTCGATTTCGAAATCAAGGTCATCGCGCGCATTCCGGATGCCGCGGAGATGCGCGAGCCACAAGCGGCTTGAGGGTATGGTCAGATTTCAGCTCGCGGCGGAAAATGACCGTCGCGGGCTGGGCGTGGCCGTCAAAGCTAAATTTGTGCAGCCGCGCTTCCAGCCGTTGCGAGATGTGCGGAAGTCGCTACTTTTCTTCGTCGATGAAACTGCGGATTTCGATGATGAACGTTTCCACCCGCCCCGATCTGAGCGATATAACACTGGGAGACTGGGTGGATCGCCGTTTGCCTGCGGCGTTGAGACCGTACACGCGACTTGCGCGGCTGGACCGGCCGGTCGGCATTTGGCTCACGCTTTTTCCCTGCTGGGCAGCGCTCATTCAAGCCTCATATGGTTTTCCAGATATCAGACAGCTGGCCATCTTCTCGCTGGGCGCATTGCTGATGAGAAGCGCAGGCTCGACGGTCAACGACATCGCAGATCGGAAATTCGACGGCCATGTCGAGCGAACCCGCTTCCGCCCCTTGGCAAGCGGTCAAATCGGCGTGCGGCAGGCCGTGCTGTTTCTTGCGGCGGAACTGGCGCTGGCCGCCTCGCTTCTATTCCTTCTGACGCCCTTTACGCGCCTCGTCGCGATCAGTGTCCTGCCCCTCGTCTTTGTTTATCCGCTCTGCAAGCGTTTCACATACTGGCCCCAGTCCGTGCTTGGCGCAGCATTCAATTGGGGAATGCTGATGGCCTGGTCGGAAGTCACAGGCGCGATCCCCGTCGGTGCGGTTCTGATGTGGCTTGGAGCCATCGCCTGGCAGATCGGATACGATACCGTTTATGCCTATGTCGATGTTCGCGACGATACGCGGCTGGGCTTGAAGTCGACCGCCATCCTGTTCGGCGACCGCGGCAGGGCATGTATCGGCCTGTTCTATACCATTGCCATCGCGGCATGGTCCGCCGGTGGATGGTTGACGGGCATGTCATTGCCTTATGCGACAGGAATGCTTGTCATCGCCGCCCATCTCGGCTGGCAGACTTGGCGCCTCGATCTTTCACGCCCAGAGATCAGCTACCGGCTGTTTCTAGCGAATATTCTAACGGGTATGTTGCTGGCCGCAGCGGCCTTTGCTGGAACTCTATAAGCCGCGCCCAAAGGAAGAGATGCGGATTTTCGGCTCAGAGCCCACCTCCTATTTCGCCAGCTCCGCCAGCTGCGTCATGACAACTGCCGCTCCCTGCAGCCGCTTCTCCGGCGTCGGCAGGTCGCGGGTCAGGAAGACGCTGTGGTCGGTGCGGATCTTGGCCATGGTGCCCTGCTTGGCGATGTAGCCAACGAGATTGGCGGGGTTCGGGAATTCCTTGTTGCGGAACTGTACTACGACACCCTTCGGACCGGCATCCAGCTTCTCGACGTTGGCGATGCGGCACAGCGACTTGATGTAGACGACCTTGAGGAGGTGCTGCACCTCCATCGGCAAGGGACCGAAACGGTCGATCATTTCGGCGCCGAACCCGTCGATCTCCTTCAGCTCCGTGATCTCGCCGAGGCGGCGATAGAGCGCCATGCGCAGATGCAGATCGGGTACGTAGTCATCCGGGATCATGACAGACGTGCCGACGGAGATCTGCGGCGACCAGCCGGTATCCTGGATTTCGTCGACGCCCTTGACCTCGGCGACGGCCTCCTCGAGCATCTGCTGGTAGAGCTCGAAGCCAACTTCCTTGATATGGCCTGATTGTTCTTCGCCGAGCAGATTGCCGGCGCCGCGAATATCGAGATCGTGGCTCGCCAGCTGGAAGCCGGCGCCGAGCGTATCCAGCGACTGCAGCACCTTCAGTCTGCGCTCCGCCGTAGTCGTCAGAACCTTGTTGACCGGCAGGGTAAACAGCGCGAAGGCCCGGACCTTGGAGCGGCCGACACGGCCGCGGAGCTGATAGAGCTGGGCAAGGCCAAACATGTCCGCGCGGTGGACAATCAGCGTGTTGGCCGTCGGCACGTCGAGACCGGATTCGACGATGGTCGTCGATAGCAGCACGTCATAACGCCCCTCGTAGAAGGCATTCATGATGTCTTCCAGCTCACCGGCGGGCATCTGGCCATGGGCGACCGCCACCTTCAGCTCCGGCACATCCGATTGCAGGAAGGCATGGATATCGGCGAGATCGGCGAGGCGCGGACAGACATAGAAGCTCTGGCCGCCACGATAATGCTCACGCATCAGCGTTTCGCGGATGACCAGCGAATCGAAGGGCGAGATGAAGGTGCGCACCGCCATGCGGTCGACCGGCGGCGTGGTGATGAGCGACAGTTCACGCACCCCGGTCATCGCGAGCTGCAAGGTGCGCGGGATCGGCGTCGCCGACAGCGTCAGCACATGCACGTCGCTCTTCAGCTCCTTCAGGCGTTCCTTGTGCTTGACGCCGAAATGCTGCTCCTCGTCGATGATGAGCAGACCGAGATTGGCGAACTGGATGCCGGCGCCGAGGAGCGCGTGGGTGCCGACAACGATATCGGTCTTGCCATCGGCCACTTCCTTCTTGGTGAGCGCCAGTTCCTTGGAACCGACCAGGCGAGATGCCTGCTGTATGCGGATCGGCAGCCCACGGAAGCGCTCGGAGAAGGTCTTGAAATGCTGGCGCGAAAGCAGCGTCGTCGGCACGACAACGGCGACCTGCACGCCATTCATGGCAGCGACGAAGGCCGCGCGCAGCGCCACTTCCGTCTTGCCGAAACCGACGTCGCCGCAGACGAGACGGTCCATCGGCCGGCCGGCGCCGAGATCCTCACGCACCGCCTCGATGGCGTTCATCTGGTCGTCGGTCTCGTCATACGGGAAGCGCGCGGCAAATTCGTCATACAGCCCGTCCGGCGCGCTGAGTACAGGCGCATGCCGCGTCAGGCGTTCGGCCGCGACGCGGATCAAGGCGCCGGCCATATCCAGCAGGCGCTTCTTGAGCTTGGCCTTGCGCATCTGCCAGGCGCCGCCGCCGAGCTTATCCAGCTGCGCCTCGGTGCCCTCGCCGCCATAGCGCGAGAGTAGATCGATGTTTTCGACCGGCAGAAACAGCTTGGCATCGTCGGCATATTGCAGCTCGAGGCAGGCGTGCGGTGCGCCGGCTGCCTCGATGGTCCTGAGGCCAACGAAACGGCCGATACCGTGCTCGGCATGAACGACGATCGAGCCTTCATCCAGGCCTGCTACTTCCGAGATGAAATCGGCGGCGCGCTTGCGCCTCTTGGAACGGCGCACCATGCGGTCGCCGAGAATATCCTGCTCGCCGATAACGATCAGATCGCCGGCTTCGAAACCGGCTTCGAGGCTGAGCACGGCCGCGGCCGCCTCACCCTTCGCCAGGCCGCCGAGGTCCTTGAAGGCCTCGATCGTCTTGACGCGCGCCAGCCCGTGTTCGGATAGCACCTGCAGGAGGCGATCGAGCGAGCCTTCGGTCCAAGCAGAAATAAGCACTTTGCCGCCCGCAGCCCGCTTGTCGGCGATATGCTTGACGACCGCATCGAAGACGTTGACGCGCTCGCTATCGGTTGTGTCGGTCGCTGACCGCGCCCAACGTGGCCCCTGGCGGGCATCTAGCTCGATGACGCGACGCGCCTCGCCCTCATGCTCGTTGAAGGGCGAAATACGGATAGCGTCGAAGGCATCGAGCGCATTGCCGAAAGCCTTGCCATCGAGATAGAGCTGGCCGGGCGTTACTGGCTTATAGGGCGTGCCCTGTGCCATCTGCCCCTTGGCCTGCTGGCCGGATTGAAGGCGGGCGTCGTAATAGTCGAAGACGAGCTTGGAGCGCTCCTCGGCCGCCTCGCGCACGGTGTGATCCGTGACCAAGCGGAAGCCTTTAAGGTAATCGAAGACCGTCTCGAGCTTCTCGTAGAACAGCGGCAGCCAATGTTCCATGCCGGCGTATCGCCGACCTTCGGACACGGCGAGATAGAGAGCGTCATCGCGCGTGGCGGCGCCGAAGGCGGAGAGATAGTTCTTGCGGAAGCGGCTGATCGTATCCGGCGTCAACGTCACTTCGCTCATCGGATTGAGATCGAGCGAACGCACCTGCCCTGTCGTGCGCTGGCTGGCCGGATCGAAGCTGCGGATGCTCTCCAGCGTATCGCCGAAGAAGTCCAGGCGCACCGGCTCTTCCGTGCCCGGAACGAAGACGTCAAGAATGCCGCCGCGCACGGCATATTCGCCGACCTCACGCACGGTTGCCACGCGCTCGAAGCCGTTGCGCTCGAGACGAGCCGCAATATCGTCCATCCGGACCTGGTTCCCCGGACGTGCCGAGAACGCCAGGCTTTCGATGATATCCTGCGGGGCGACTTTCTGCAGCATGGCGTTGACGGTCACCAGCACAATGGCTGCATGCGGCTTGTGATGATGCGCGATCAGGCCGGACAAAGCCGCCAAGCGCCGGGCCGAGGTGTCGGAGCTCGGGGAGACACGGTCGTAAGGAAGGCAATCCCAGGCCGGCAGGGTGAGTACCGGAATTTCAGGCGCGATGAAGCCGAGCATCTGTTCGACATCGGCCATGTGCTGCCCGTCGGACATGACATAGGCAACTGGCTGGCCGGCCTTTGCCATTTCGGCAATCAGGAACGGCTCAAGACCGGCCGGAACATGACCGATCGTTGTCGGCTCGCTGGCGGCGAGCAGCTTCTTCGCATCGAAACCGGGGATCATCTCGTTAATCCGAACCTTTCGGCGATCTCTTCGAAATCGGGCTTGTAGGATGCCAGGCGCTCAAAGAGCGGTGTGCGCAGATGCTGCGGCGTCGGCTGGCTGCCGAGGATCCACTTCAGGAGATCGTTGTCCTCTTCGGCCATGATGCGCTCGAGCTCATCGAGATCGGCTTCAGCGAGGCCCGGCAGCTCGTTGTCGGCAAATTGGCCGAAGACGAGATCCATCTCGCGGATGCCGCGATGCCAGCAACGGAAAAGGATGCGCCGACGGCGAGGATCGAGATCGGCACTGCTGAGGGTCAGCCCAGTCATCAAAAACACCTTTATGTTGATGCGTCTCTATAAAACCAGCGCTCAAAGGTGGGAACCGGTTTTTCAGAAAAAAGCACCCGCGATGCAATTTTCCGGGGAGTGTTAGGCTCAACGGCGCCGAGTTTCCCGCTGCCCCTTGCCAAATGCGTCCTGCCCGTCGCATTTTGCCGGCCATGCGTCCCGCTATCCTCGACCCGCTATTTGCCTCCATTTCTTCGCTATCAGGCGTCGGGCCGAAGGTATCCGAGCTGCTGGTGAAGCTGCTCGATCGCGAGACGATCGACGATTGCCGCGTCATCGACCTTATTTTCCACGCGCCGCATTCGATCATCGACCGGCGCGAGCAGCCTGTTATCGCGAGAGCACCGCAGGGCGCCATTGTTACCATAACCGGTCGTGTTGACCGACATCAGCCGCCGCCCAACCCGCGCAGCAATGTGCCTTATCGTGTCTATCTGCACGATGAGACAGGCGAACTTGCGCTAGTCTTTTTTCGTGGCAAGGCACAGTGGCTCGAAAAGCAGCTGCCGATCGATGAAACCGTTACCGTCAGTGGCAAGGTCGACTGGTTCAACGGCCGCCCGTCCATGGTGCATCCGGATTATATCATGCGCGAGAGCGAGGCGGAAAACCTGCCGCTCGTCGAGCCGGTCTATCCGCTAACCGCCGGGCTTACGCCGAAGTTCCTGCGCAAGACGATAGAGGCAGCATTGCCGCGCATTCCGCAGCTGCCCGAGTGGGATGATATTGCTCTGACGCAGAAGCAGGGTTTTCCCTCGATCGCCGATGCCTTCCACATGCTGCATGCGCCCAGGGATGCGGCCGATATCGATCCGCAGGCACCAGCGCGGCGCCGACTGGCCTATGACGAATTCCTGGCGGGGCAATTGTCACTCTCGCTGGTGCGCCAGAGGTTGCGCAAGGTTGCCGGTCAACCCGTACATGCAACTGGAGAAATCAGCGGCAAGATACTGGAATCCCTACCCTTCTCGATGACGAATAGCCAGCGCGATGCGGTTGCCGATATTCTCAAGGATATGGCGGGCACCGAGCGCATGCTGCGGCTGCTGCAGGGCGACGTCGGCGCGGGCAAGACGCTGGTGGCGCTGATGGCGATCGCCGCCGTGATCGAAAGCGGCGGCCAAGCCGTGCTGATGGCACCGACCGAAATTCTCGCCCGCCAGCATTACGCGACAATTTCAAAATTCGCAGCAAGTGCAAATCTTTCCGTCGAAGTTCTCACAGGCCGCACGAAGGGTCGCGAGCGGGATGCGATCTTGGAGCGCATTGCCTCCGGCGAAGCGCAGATCATCATCGGCACGCATGCGTTGTTTCAGGATAGCGTCGCCTATGCCAATCTGATGCTGGCTGTCGTCGACGAGCAGCATCGTTTCGGCGTGCATCAGCGCCTGCGGCTAACTGCGAAGGGCATTTCGCCCCACATGCTCGTTATGACCGCAACGCCGATACCGCGAACGCTGGTGCTGGCCGCATTCGGCGACATGGACGTTTCGAAGCTCACCGAGAAGCCCGCGGGCCGCAAGCCGATCCAGACGATCACCATTCCGAATGAACGAACCGGCGACATCGTCGCGCGCCTAAGGAGTGCGCTAGCGGAAGGTAAAAAAGCCTATTGGATATGCCCACTTGTGGAGGAATCCGAAGAATCCGATTTAATGTCGGTGGAGGAGCGGCATGAGACACTGACCAAGGCGCTCGGCCCAGGCATCGGTCTCATCCATGGCCGGATGAGCGGCCCGGAGAAAGACGCTGTGATGATGGCGTTCAAGAACGGCGAGATCCGCCTGCTGGTGGCCACGACGGTCGTCGAGGTGGGCGTCGACGTGCCGGACGCGACGATCATGGTCATCGAACATGCTGAACGTTTCGGCCTGGCACAGCTTCATCAGTTGCGCGGCCGCGTCGGACGTGGCGACGAGGCCTCGACCTGCATCCTTCTCTACAAAGGGCCGCTCGGCGAAACCGGGCATGCCCGGCTGTCGATCATGCGTGAGACAGAAGACGGCTTCCGTATTGCCGAGGAGGACTTGAAGCTGCGCGGCGAAGGTGAGCTTCTTGGGACACGCCAGTCCGGCACGCCAGGCTTCCGCATCGCCAGCCTCGAGGCTCATGCCGATCTCCTGGAAATCGCCCGCAAGGATGCCGCCTATCTCATCGAGCGCGATCCGGAACTGACCAGTGAGCGTGGCAGTGCGGTACGCACCCTGCTCTATCTCTTCCGCCGCGACGAGGCGATCCGCTTCCTGCGAGCGGGGTAGGCGGATGGACGCGTTAGCCGCGTCCATCCGCGTTTCATCAGATCACTTTGCGGCGAGACCGGGAATGGTGACCTGGAATACCTGGAACATGGTATCGACATCCGCGCCACTATCATCCTTGTAGGCAGCGCCGACCTGGAAACCATCCTGGGTGATGAAGTCGTTGTCATTGGCGACGAACAGGAAGTAATCGTCAGGCAGCTTCGGATCCTGAACGCTGACGAGCGACATGGCCTCCCACTTTTCCGAGAGGTTGTTTCTGTCGTTCGGCGCGCCGTTATGCAGACCAAAGCGCGCTAGATCGGCGCTGTCGTTGATATCGATGAAATTGCTGACTGCCGCCGGCTTGACTGAAGGATCAAGAACGCCCTTCGGCGCGACAGCTGTGTCGCCGTCGAACTTGCCGCCGGCAATATCGGTGGCAGCGGAAACATCGACAGCCACAACGCTGCGATAGAGCGACTTGTCGCCCTTCTGGCCGTAGCCATTGTTGCTATCGCGCGCGAGCATCAGGAAGCTTGTCGGTGAGAGCGCCACGATTTCGCTTTGGGCGGCAACGGCCGTCTTGCCCTTGTCATTGGTGAAGACCGGCAGAGGCACGACATATTCGTGCACCAGCTTCAGATTTGCAGGGTCGGCGGCATCATAGACAAGCGCGCGGGTATTCTGGCGCGTGGAGCTGGAATCGCCGCCATCCTGGCGAGTCGCGGACTGGAGCACGACGATCAGGAACTTACCGTCCGGGGTCAGGGACATGCCCTCGAAGCCTTGGTTGTTCTGGCGCCCGCTGGTCGGATCTTTCGGATCGGGAGCGGTTTCGCCCGGGCCGGGATTGTTCGAGGAAAAATTCACGGCGCCGTGGCGCATCGGCAGAAACGCGCCCGGTGGTGCCGTGGCCGAGATCATCAGCCCATCCGCCGAGAAGCGGTAGATATAGGGACCGTACTCATCACTGATGAACATCGAACCATCGGGCAGCCGGGCAATGGCTTCGTTATCGAGCGAAATCTTACCGTTTGGTGCCTGTGGCAAAAGCGGCAAGCCGCCTTCCGCCTGGCGAACGCCGTTGGCTGGGTCAAGACCGGTGGTTTCGTTGCCCTTATTATCCTTCAACAGCAGCGTATCCGCGAGCTTGGCTTCGACGCCCGCCTGTTCCTTACCGGCTGGAGGCTTTGCACCGGAGGCAACCGGCGTCAGTTTGATATCGATGGTGTTGAGACGCGCACGGTAATCGGTGGTGCCGGCGACATTGTAACCGCGGTCCGGCAGCAGCCACAGCGAGCCCTTGTAAGTGCCGTCGGCGTTGCGGGTCCAGCTCTTGGTGTCGATCGACATGCCTGAACCGGAGCCGAAAGTCTCACCGAACTTATCGCGCTGATTGGCCGGAATGCGGCCGATCGCGACGCGGCCTTTATTGACCAGCTTAACACCGTCAATCGTCACGGAATTATCCGCCAGCGCCAGCATTGGAGCCGTGAAAACAAATGTGGCAAACGCTGCCGACAGCAGCGGCAAGCTCTTCGAACGCATATATCTCAAAACCATATCCTCCTGATCAAAACTTTATGAAGGCAACGACATCCATCTCCGGCCATTTCGGACCGCGTTGGAGAACCGCAGCTCGGTGCCTGTGCCCCGAACATACGATGCTGAGATACGTGCGATTATCTGCCCCGACTGACGATCTAAGGCGTCAATATGATAGAGGCATGACAATTCGCGCAGAACGCGAAGGCATTGATCCAACTATTAGAAGATGAGCAATTGAGGTTAAGGAGCCACGGGAACCCGCTGCCGCAATTCCTTGGCTGCGACCAGCTTCTCGTATTCCGGCGCCACAAGGCCGCCCGAAATCAGCAGCTTGGCGCCATCTTCAGGGCTCATATCGAGCACCGTGATCTTTTCGCGCGGAACGAAAACCAGAAATCCGGCCGTCGGCACGGGCGTCGGTGGCAGGAACACCGCCACCATGTCCTGACCCATGGCATTGAATTTCGAAGCGATCTCGCCTTTGGCATCGGTCGATATGAAAACCATGGACCAGAGGCCGGGGCTCGGATACTCGATCAGCCCTACCTTCTTGAACGAACTGCCCTGCTCTTTGAGCACAGTCTCGAAGATCTGCTTGACGCTCTTATAGATGGTTCGCACCAGCGGCACGCGATTGACGATCGACTCGCCGAAGCGGACGATGCTCTGACCGATCAGGTTCTTGGCCAGAAAGCCGACGATCGTGATGAAGATCATCGCGATCACCAGGCCGGTACCGGGAACGGCGAAGTTCAGATAGCTTTCGGGATCGTAGCGCGCGGGAATATAGGGGCGAACCCAGCTATCGGCCCAATGGACGACGGACCAGGTCAGCCATAGGGTAATGGCGATCGGGGCACAGATAATCAGGCCGGCCAGGAAATTGTTTCTGATCCGCGTCGTCACGGACATTTTGATGAGTTTTTCAGTCATTCGCCGCTCGAAAACTCCGTCCCGTCGCTACCGCTTCCCGGCAAACCCTCCCCACCATCTCCGTGGGCGAATCGTGCCAGAAATTAGCGCGGCATACAACCCGCTAGCCACATCTGTGAGCCCAACAAGCGATCGACTCACGAGGACGTGACGGCAAATGCGCGGCGGAAGGAATCCTATTCCACGGTGACCGATTTGGCGAGATTGCGCGGCTGATCGACATCCGTGCCCATGAACACGGCCGTATGATAGGCAAGCAATTGAATCGGCAGCGAGAATATGATCGGGGCTATGATCTCGTCCACGACGGGCAAGGTGATCGTCGCCATGGTCGGCAATGTCGATGCGGCAGCGCCAATTTCATCCGTGATGAAGATGATTCGGCCGCCGCGAGCCGCGACTTCCTGCATGTTGGAAACGGTCTTGTCGAAGAAGCGGTCATGCGGGGCGATGACGATAACGGGCATGTTTTCGTCGATCAGCGCAATCGGTCCATGCTTCAATTCACCGGCCGCATAACCCTCCGCGTGGATGTAGGAAATCTCCTTGAGCTTCAGCGCGCCTTCCATGGCAAGCGGGAAGCTGGTGCCGCGGCCGAGATAGAGCACATCCTTGAACTTCGAGATCTCGCGCGACAGGCTTTCCATCTGCGGCTGGATGATGTTCAGGACATTCGCCATGATACGCGGCATCTCGACGAGATGGCGCACCATTTCCTGTTCATTTTCGGCGCTGATGTTACCTCGAGCGACGCCGGCTCCAATCGCCAGCGAGGCAAGAACGGCAAGCTGGCAGGTGAAAGCCTTCGTCGAGGCGACACCGATTTCCGGGCCGGCCAGGATCGGAAACACGGCATCGGATTCGCGCGCGATGGTCGATTCCCTGACGTTGACCACGGCACCGATCTTCAAGCCGTTGTCCCGACAGTAGCGGAGCGAAGCCAAGGTATCCGCGGTTTCGCCGGATTGAGAAATGAACAGGGCCGCCTGCGACGGCAACAACGGCATTTCGCGATAGCGGAACTCGGAGGCAACATCGATTTCGACCGGCAACCGCGCGTAGCGCTCGAACCAATATTTACCCACCAGGCCGGCGAGATAGGCGGTGCCGCAGGCTGATATCGCAAGGCCGGAAACCCCGCCGAAATCGATGGCCGAGACATCCGGGCGCACACGATGGCTGGCGAAATCGACGTAATGGCTCAGCGCATGGGAGATGACCTCCGGCTGTTCGTAGATTTCCTTTTCCATGAAGTGGCGATGATTGCCCTTGTCGACCACATAGGCGGTTGCCTGCGAAATCTGCCGCGGCCTAGTCACTTCATTGCCGTTGAAATCGAGAATGGTTGCGCCGGCATGGGTGACGATCGCGCAGTCGCCGTCGACGAGATAGCTGATCTCATTGGTGAAGGGCGCAAGGGCGATTGCATCCGAACCGAGGAACATCTCGCCCTTGCCGTAACCCACGGCAAGCGGCGGGCCAGAACGCGCCGCCATCAACGTGTCAGGATCATTCTGGAACATAACGGCCAATGCGTAAGCGCCGGTCACGCGGTTCAGCATTTTCAGCATGGCTGTACGTGCGTCCAAGCCCTCGCGGACATATTTGGCCAGAAGATGGGCGACGACTTCCGTATCCGTCTGCGAGGCAAATTCCTGCCCTTCGGCCTTCAGCTGTTCGCGCAGCTCGGAGAAGTTTTCGATGATGCCGTTATGGACGACGGCAACGCCTTCCACGAAATGCGGGTGGGCATTGGTTTCATTCGGAACACCGTGGGTTGCCCAGCGCGTGTGTGCGATGCCCGTCGTGCCAGGCAGAGGATCCGTCTCCAGCCGCTTCTCCAGATTGAAGAGCTTTCCTTCCGCGCGGCGGCGATCCATCACGCCGTCATGGATCGTCGCGACTCCAGCCGAATCATAGCCGCGGTACTCGAGCCGCCGCAGCGCGTCCACCAAACGCTCCGCCACAGGCTTCGTTCCGACGATCCCAACAATACCGCACATACAGCTCTCCGTCTGGCCTCAGATATGAAGGCAAGTCCTAATCATTCCTGCAATTTTCTCAATTGCCACAACGGTCACTTTCGATTTCCGACCGTTACGTCAACGCGCGAGAGTTTAGTGGCCGCCCTTTTTCGCTGCCTTGATGGCAAGGGCTCGCTCGCGGATCACCTTGGCCCGCTCCGGCTTTACTTCCTGGCGAGCCCGGCCGAAGGCCAGCGCATCGGCCGGAACATCCTCGGTGATGACACTGCCGGAAGCAATATATGCGCCGTCGCCGATATGGATGGGCGCAACCAGCGACGAATTGGAACCGACGAAAGCGTTGGCGCCGATATGCGTTTCATGCTTGTTAACGCCGTCATAATTGCAAGTGATCGTACCCGCGCCGATATTGCTGCCTGCTCCGATCGTCGCATCACCGATATAGGTCAGATGATTGACTTTGGCGCCCTCGCCAATCTTGCCGTTCTTGACCTCGCAGAAATTGCCGACCTTGGCGCCACCGGCGAGATCGGCCCCCGGGCGCAGCCTCGCAAAGGGGCCGACCGTAGCACCCGCACTGACATGGGCGCCCTCGATGTGCGAGAAGGCATGAATGACTGCGCCTCCCTCGATGACCGCGCCCGGACCGAAGACAACATTCGGCTCGATCAGCGCATCCTGGCCGATCACGGTGTCATAGGCGAGGAAAACGGTTTCCGGCGCTATCATGGTCACGCCCGACAGCATTACCTCATGCCGGCGGCGCTCCTGCCAGAGGCGCTCGATGAAGGCAAGTTCGGCGCGGTTGTTGCAACCAGTCATCTCGACTTCGGGCGCATCGACGGCAACGGCGCGTCCGCCAAGCGAGCGGGCGATCTCGACGAGATCGGTGAGGTAATATTCGCCCTTGGCATTGTCGTTGCCGATGCGATCAAGGAGATCCAGCGCCTTGCGGCCGTTGATCGCCATCAGCCCGCTATTGCACCACTTTATCGCCAGTTCGGCATCGGTTGCATCCTTGGCTTCTCGAATGGCGATCAGCTCGCCATCCTTGACCAGCAATCGGCCATAGGCGTTGGGATGTTCCGTATGAAATCCGATGACGACGATGTCGTTACCATCGGCCAGTCCCTGGCGGGCGGCACGAAGCGGCACATCGGTCAGCAGAGGGACGTCTCCGTAGGCAACGATAATATCGTCATATCCGCGAGCAATCGCCTCGCGCGCCGCCAGCACGGCATGGCCCGTGCCGAGACGTTCCTTCTGAAGATAGGATTCGATGGTGATGCCGCCGATCGACGCTGCCGCGCTGACTTCATCCGCATTGCGCCCGACAACCAGCGCCGCCGCCGAAATTCCGGTCTTGGAGATCGCATCCATGACATGGGCGATCATCGGGCGCCCGGCAATCGGATGCAGGACCTTCGACATCGATGACTTCATGCGGGTACTGTCGCCGGCGGCGAGGATGATGGCGAGGCAGCTGCGTTCCATTTCAGGCTCCGAGATATACGGTCAGGCGTCGGCACAGGCCGAGCGAGTTCCCTCATACCAACAAGTCGAGCGATGAACTACGGCGAAATTCAAGACGACCTCAGGCCTCGGCAAGAGCCTCGAAAGCTTCGAGGACATGCTGACGCCCATCGATGATCACAAATTCCATCGCCTTATAGGCAGCAAGGCCGTCCCGTGCCGCTATCGCGTCCACTATGGCCATATGCGTATCAGCAATATTGGCGAAGCCATTGGTTGACGGCGGCGCGCTCATGCGAAACATGCCAACCAGTGCGGCCTTGATAAGCCCACCCAGCGATCGCATGAACGGATTTTGCGAAGCCTCAGTAATTGCCAAGTGGAAATGCAAATCGGCGACTGCGAGGCTATCGGAAGTATGGTGCGGCGCCGCCATGGCGGCTGCAAGATTGCGAAGCAGTTCGATATTCTCTCGGCTGGCCCTTTTCGCCACCAGACTCGCGGCGAAAGGCTCAAACGCCATGCGTATATCGTAAAGATGAAGAAGAAATTCCTTGTTGACGCCGCTCTCGAAATGCCAATTGAGCACTTCATTATCGAACATGTTCCAATGGATCTTCTCGGTCACGCGCGTCCCAACGCGCGCACGCGGCACCACCAGCCCCTTTGCCGCCAATGTCTTCATGCTTTCACGCAGGACAGTGCGGGATACCTTGAACCGTTGCAGAAGCTCGCTGTCACCGGGAAGAATGCTTCCGATCGGAAATGCACCCGAGACGATCGCCTTACCCAACTCATCGACCACTTGAGCGTGGCTCGTGCGCGATTTTCCCTCGGATTTTCCGGTCTCAAGCATTCGGTTTCGCAAGAGCTCTGTCCCTCCCTCAGACATATCGTCGGTTTAAGCGGGAAAGCAGCAGAAGTCCCTTCTGCATCAGAATAAAGGCAAACAGCAACAAGCCGATCAATATCTTCGTCCACCAACTGGAAAGCGTTCCATCGAAGGTGATGTAGGTCTGAATCAAGCCCTGTATGAGAATTCCGATGAGTGTTCCTCCGACGAATCCTGCTCCTCCCGTCAGCAGTGTTCCCCCTATGACCACGGCAGCGATCGCATCGAGTTCGACGCCGACCGTGGCAAGCGAGTATCCGGCAGATGTATAGATAGAAAAAACGATTCCGGATAGGCCAGCAAGAAATCCAGAAAGGGCATAGATCTGGATTGTCGTCTTGCCGACAGGCACACCCATCAGCACCGCCGTTTGAGCGCCGCCACCGAGAGCATAGACATTGGCGCCGAAGCGGGTGCGTTGCGCCAGCACAATGCCGCCGGCAAAGACGAGCAGCATGAGGCCGCCGATCAAAGTCAGCCGGCCGCCGCCGGGCATCAGCCAATAAAGATCGTTGAGCTGAGAGTAGAAATCATGCTCGATCGGAATGCTGTCGATCGACAACACGAAGGCGATGCCCCGCGCCAGAAACATGCCGGCCAGCGTCACGATGAAAGGCGGCATGCTGAGATAGTGAATGATGGCGCCCATGCCGGCGCCAAAAATCGTCGTGATGACAAGAACAAGAACGAACGCGATCAACGGGTGGATCGCCGTATCGCGCAGAATGACAGCCAGGAAAACACCGGTAAAGGCAATGATCGAGCCGATGGACAGATCGATGCCGCCCGAGATGATGACGAAGGTCATGCCTACGGCGGCAATTCCCAAAAATGCGTTATCAGTCAACAGGTTGCCCACTACCCGCGTCGACAGCATGTTCGGATACTGCGTCACGCAGGCGATATAGGCCAGAATGAAGATGAGGATCGTCGCAAGCAGCGGAAGATATTTCGAATTCACTTTGCCTGCTCCTTTTGCACCATCTGCCCCTCGTCTCGGCGACGCCAGAAGAATGACGTGGCGGATTGAACCGCCGGAGACTGGATGACCAGAATGACGATGACGATAATCGCCTTGATCACCAGATTGAATTCCGGCGGAAAGCCGGAGAGCAGGATGCCTGTATTGACCGATTGAATGATCATTGCGCCGATCAGCGAACCGACGATGCTGAAACGACCGCCGAGCAGCGAATTGCCGCCAACCACGACCGCAAGGATCGCATCCAGTTCAAGCCACAGACCGGCATTATTGGCGTCCGCACCCTTAATGTCGGCCGTAACGATGATACCCGCGATGGAGGCACAAAGGCCGCTCAATGCGTAAACCGCAATCAGCAGGACCGGGGTCCGGATACCGGACAAGGTGCTTGCCCGGCGATTGATGCCGATGGCTTCGACCAACATTCCGAGAGCCGTGCGCCGGACCAAAGCGATCACCAAAAGCGCAGCGACAAGCCAGATCACCACCGGCATCGGCAGGGCAACGAACGAGCCGCTGCCAAGAAAAATCAGTCCGTCATTGTTGAAGGTGAGGATCGCGCCCTCAGTGATCAATTGCGCAATGCCGCGGCCCGCCACCATCAGCACCAGCGTTGCGATGATCGGCTGGATATCGAGTACGGCGACGAGGAAACCGTTCCAGAGCCCACATGCCAGACCGACGCCGATCGTCAACAGCAGCGTATAGGAAAGCGAGTAGCCGGCAACGATCGAGGATGCCGCAACCGCGCCGCAGATCGCGATGACCGCGCCGACGGACAGATCGATGCCTTTCGTGGCGATGACCAGCGTCATGCCAATGGCAAGCAGCGCTACCGGCGCACCACGATTGAGTACGTCCACCAAGCTCCCGTAGAGCCTTCCATTCTGAACTTCTAGATGAAAGAAATGCGGGAACATTATGAAATTCAAGAGAAGAATAACCGCGAGTGCAATGAGCTGAGGCATCAGCCGAAGCAAGGAGGTTTTGATTGGCGAGCTCATGCGTCCTCCCGCGTCCTTTGAGCCGTGGCGATGGCCTCGACGATATTTCCGGCCGTGATCTCACTTCCGGCCAACTCGGCAATATGTTCGCGGTCACGCAGGACGATGACGCGCGAACTATAGGCGACAAGCTCCTCAAGTTCGGATGAAATGACTACCAGGGACATTCCCTGCCGGCAAAGATCCTCGATCAATCGGATGATTTCCGCATGAGCACCGACATCGATGCCGCGCGTCGGCTCATCCAGGATGAGGAAGCTTGGATTGGTCGCCAGCCATCGCGCAAGGATTGCCTTCTGCTGGTTACCGCCTGAAAGGAGCCTGATCGGCTTTTCCCGATCGGTCGTGCGGATATCCAACGCCTTGATATAGCGATCGGCGATGGCGTTTTGCTCGCTGCGCGGCAAGGGCCTTGCCCAGCCCCGCCTTGCCTGTAACGCCATGACGATATTTTCGCGAATGGAGAGATCACCGATGATGCCATCGGTCTTGCGGTCTTCCGGGCAAAAGCCGAAACCGCTCTTGATCGCCGCGCGCGGACTGGAAAGCGCAATGGGCTTGCCTTCGATTTTCGCCTCGCCGCTGTCGGCGCGCTCGACGCCGAAGAGCACTTCGGCGGTCTCGGTCCGCCCTGAGCCAAGCAGGCCCGCAATGCCCACAACTTCGCCGACGCGTACCTCCATGTCGAACGGCTTGATCTTACCGCGTTTGCCGAAGTTCGTGAAATGATATCTGACCGGGCCGCTTTCCGTCTCGCTCTGCTTTATAGTGCCTTCAGCCTCGGCGAGTTCGCGGCCGAGCATCATGGCGATTAGAGTTTGCCGCGGAAGACCGTGCGCATCGCGCGTGCCGACCAGGCGGCCGTTGCGGAGAACGGTGATGCGATCGCAGATTTCGTAAACTTGCTCCAGGAAATGCGTGATGAAGACAATTCCCAGCCCGCGCTGCTTCAATCGCCTGACGATGCCGAACAGCATCTCGACTTCATGCGTATCCAGGCTCGCAGTGGGCTCATCGAGAATGAGCACCTTGCCGGAGAGATCGACCGCGCGGGCGATGGCGATCACCTGCTGAATGGCGACCGAAAAGCGATCGAGCTGGCGGCTGACATCGATATCCAGGCCATATTGTGACAGCAGATCTCTGGCCATCTTATTCATGACGCGGCTGCTGACCATCCCGAACCGTCGCGGCTGGCGGCCCAGAAACAGGTTTTCCGCGACACTCAGATTGGGCAGCAGGTTCACTTCCTGGTAGACGGTTCCAATACCGAGCTTCTGAGCGGCAAGCGTATCATGCGGATCGATCTCCGCCCCATCGAGCACCAGAGTGCCCGCATCGCGACGATAAGCGCCGGTCATGCATTTGATCAGGGTCGATTTTCCGGCACCGTTCTCGCCGAGAAGCGCATGGACCTCGCCGCGCATCAATGTGAAATCGACATGATCGAGAGCGGTCGAACCGGGGAAATATTTACAAAAACCTGTCGCCGTCAGAAGTCGCTCTACGTCGTGAGCCATGAAGCGCGAATTTCCTTGGAATGAATCAAATTGCGAAAGCGATAGCCGGCGCATTCCGTGGGTGCGCCGGCATCTTGCACAAGATATCGCACCGGCGCGGCATTGCCGATCCGGTGCGATGGGCTTTCGTCTTAGTAGCCGAGGTCCTTCTTCTGCTCGTAGACCTTCTGCGGATCATCCGCCTGGGTATAGAGCTTGGATTCCGTCTGGATCCACTTCGGCGGCTCTTTCTTGGTCTTCAAATACGCATCGAGCGCGTCGAAGGCAGGGCCTGCCATGTTCGGCGTCAGCTCAACGGTTGCGTTCGCCTCACCGGCAGCCATGGCCTTGAAGAGATCCGGAACCGAATCGATCGACACGGTCAGGATGTCCTTGCCCGGCTTCAGGCCAGCTTCCTTGATCGCCTGAATAGCGCCGACGGCCATATCGTCGTTATGGGCGTAGAGCGCGCAGATATCCTTGCCGCCGTTTTCAGCCTTCAGGAAGCTTTCCATGACTTCCTTGCCCTTGGCGCGGGTGAAATCGCCGGTCTGGCTACGAACGATCTTCAGGTTGTCGTGACCCTTGATGGCTTCCTCGAAGCCCTTCTTGCGGGCGATGGCCGGCGAGGAGCCCGTCGTGCCCTGCAGCTCGACGATGTTGCACTTCTTGTCGCCGACCGTCTTTACGAGCCAGTCACCGGCGACCTTGCCTTCATGAACCAGGTCGGACGTGACAGCTGTCAGATAAAGGTCCTTCGGTGCAGCAACCGTGCGGTCAAGCAGAATGACCGGGATCTTGGCTTCCTTGGCTTCCTTCAGGACAGCATCCCAGCCGGTTTCGACGACCGGTGCCAGCAGGATCGCATCAACGCCTTGCGCGATGAAGGACCGGATCGCCTTGATCTGGTTTTCCTGCTTCTGCTGCGCGTCGGCGAACTTCAGATCGATGCCGCGCTTCTTGGCTTCCTGCTTCGTCAGCGTCGTTTCGGCCGCACGCCAACCAGACTCCGAACCGATTTGCGAGAATCCGACGACCAGGTCTTTAGCCGATGCCGATGTGAACATGCAGGCAGCGAGCATCGTCGCACTGATCAGTGCAGTCTTCAACTTCATGATTTCCTCCCAAAGGCCATTTCCTCAGGCCATGGTTTAAAAATCATATAGTAATACTTTTGTAAATCAGCATTCGATGTTGCAACGCAACAAAAAGGGGCGTTTTGAACGCCCCTTTTCAACTTAAACTATTTCGTCTGCTTACTTAGAAGCCGGCAGCTTGTCGTCCACGCCTTCGATGTAGAAGTTCATGCCGAGCAACGTCCCGTCATCGGCCTTTTCGCCGGCCTTGAGCCAGGGCGTACCGTCCTGTTTGTTGATGGGGCCGGTGAAGGGAGCAAGCTCGCCTGACTTGATCTTGGCTTCGGTTTCCTGAGCCATCTTCTTCACGTCGTCTGGCATATTCGTATAGTCGCCCATCTTCAGGATGCCGTCCTTCAGGCCGTCCCAGCTCTGCTCGGACTTCCACGTGCCGTCGAGCAGCGCATGAACGCGCTTGGAGTAGTAGTTACCCCAGGTGTCGATGATCGCCGTCAACTGCGCCTTCGGGCCAGCCTTGATCATATCGGAAGCCTGACCGAAAGCATGGATGCCGCGCTCTTCGGCAACCTGCATCGGTGCCGTCGTGTCGGTGTGCTGCGTCAGGATATCGACGCCCTGGTCGACCATGGCCTTGGCAGCATCGGCTTCCTTGCCCGGGTCGAACCAGGTGTTGACCCATACGACCTTCAGCTTGAAGCTCGGATCGATCGAACGGGCGCCCTGTTCGAAGGAGTTGATACCCATCACCACTTCCGGAATCGGGAAGGACGCGATGTAGGCGGCGCCATGGTTCTTCGACATCTTGGCGGCGATCTGGCCGAGGATATAGCGGCCTTCATAGAAGCGCGAGTTGTAGGTTGCGAGATTCGGGCCGCTCTTGAAGCCGGTCGCATGTTCGAACTTCACCTTCGGGAACTTGGCGGCAACCTTGACGGTCGCATCCATGAAGCCGAACGAAGTCGAGAAGATCAGCGAACAGCCGGAACGGGCAAGACGCTCGATAGCGCGCTCGGCATCCGGGCCTTCCGGTACGTTTTCGAGATAAGGCGTCTCGATCTTGTTGCCGAATTCCTTCTGGATCTGCTGACGGCCGAGATCGTGCGCCTGCGAATAACCGCCGTCCGTGTGCGAACCGACATAGACGAAGCAGACCTTGGTCGGTGCCGCTTCAGCGGCGGCAGCGAAACCAATGATGGCAGCGGCTGTCGTTGTGAGGGCGAGTGCTAGTTTTTTCATGGTTACCCCTACTGGTTTGACATGTTTTGCAGAAATCGGTCCGGCTGTTGCAATCAGCGCTCCGGAACGAAGGCTTTGCCGAGCGACGCTGGCGTGTTGATCAAGGTCGCGCGGCGATTTTGAGAGATGATGACGAGAACCACAATAGTCGATGCATAGGGCAGCATCGACAGGAATTGCGAGGGTATGCCGACGCCGAAGCCCTGCGCATGGAATTGCAGGATCGTCACGGCGCCGAAGAGATAACCGCCGGCCAGCACGCGCATCGGCCGCCAGGAGGCGAAGACCACGAGCGCCAAGGTCACCCAACCGCGACCGGCCGACATGTTCTCGACCCATTGCGGGGTGTAGACCAGCGACAGCTGAGCGCCTGCAAGCCCCGCGCAGGCACCGCCGAACATGACGGCGAGATAACGGGTGCGGATGACGTCGATACCGAGAGCATGGGCCGAGCCATGGCTATCGCCGACGGCGCGCAGCTTCAGGCCGGCACGGCTGCGGAAGAGGAACCAATTGACGCCGGCGAGCAGCGCGATCGACAGATAGAAGGTCAGGTCCTGCCTAAAAAGTACCGGACCGAGGAACGGTATGTCCGACAGCAGCGGAAAGACGATTTCATGCAGCTGCACGCCCGGCACGCTGACATAGCCTTCGCCGATCATGCCCGAAAGGCCGAGCCCAAGGATGGTCAGCGCCAGGCCGGTCGCGACCTGGTTTGTTACAAGCGTCAGCGTGAGAAAACCAAACAGCAGCGAGAAGAGCGCCCCCCCGACGATGCCGGTCAGCAGGCCGACATAGGGCGATCCGCTCATCTGCGCTCCAACAAAAGCGGCGACCGCACCGATGATCATCATGCCTTCGACACCGAGGTTGAGGACACCGGAGCGTTCCACCACCAGTTCACCCAGGCCGGCAATGACGAGCGGCGTCGACGCGGTGATGATGGTGAGCAGGATGGCTTCAAACACACTCATGCCGCACCTCCACGGACCCGCGACCAAAGCACACGGATTTTGTAATAGATCAGTGTGTCGCAGGAGAGCACGAAGAACAAAAGCAAGCCCTGGAAGACGCTGGCCGCCTTGGCTGATATCCCCGGCGACAATTGCGCGGCTTCGCCGCCGAGATAGGTCAGCGCCAGCACCAGACCGGAGAGAATGGCTCCGAGCGGATTAAGGCGCGCAAGGAAGGCGACGATGATGGCGGTGAAACCGTAACCCGGCGAAATCGCCGGCTGCAGATGGCCGATGGAGCCGGAAACTTCGGATATGCCAGCCAGTCCCGAGAGCGCGCCGGAGACGAGGAAGGCGAACCAGACCATTTTCCGCGAGGAAAAACCGGCAAAGCGCCCTGCCCGCGCCGACTGTCCAAGCACGCTTATCTCAAAGCCTTTCAGCGTATATTTCATAACGAACCAGGCAAGGATCGCCGCGACCACGGCGAAGACGATGCCCCAATGCGCACGCCCGGAGTCCTCCCAGATCGCCGGTAAAACCGCTTCTGGCGGAAAGTCGATGCTCTGCGGAAAGTTATGGCCCTGCGGATCGCGCCACGGCCCGCGCGACAGCCAATCAAGGAAGAGCTGCGCGATATAGACCAGCATCAGGCTCGTCAGGATCTCGTTGGTATTGAAATGCGCCTTCAGGAGCGCCGGAATGGCGGCATAGAGCGCGCCGCCAACGGCGCCGGCGATCAGCATCAAAGGCAGGATCACGGGCGAATGCCAGTCGGTGAAGACGATCGGGATGAATGATCCGGCGATCGCGCCCATGGTGAACTGCCCTTCGGCGCCGATATTCCAGTTGTTGGAGCGATAGCAGAGGCAAAGGCCGACGGCGATCAGGATCAGCGGTCCGGCCTTGATCGCCAGTTCGTGCAGCGACCAGACCTCCAGCAGAGGTTCGACGAAGAATGCATCGAGCGCCTCGACGGGATCCTTGCCCATGACGGCGAACATGATGGTGCCGGCGATCAACGCCAATGCGAGAGCAAGCAGGGGCGATAGCAAGCCGAACAGCTTGGAGACCTGCGGGCGCTTTTCAAGTTCAATGCGCATGTGCAGGCTCCGAATGCGTCTTCGATTCATGCAGACCGCCCATCAGCAGTCCGATCTTTTCGCGCGTCAGCTCACCAGCCGGATAGGACGGCGACAGCCGGCCTTCCGAGATCACGGCAATATCGGTCGCGACTTCGAAAATCTCGTCGAGATCCTGACTGATGACGAGCACGGCCGAACCGTCGCGGGCGAGATCGACCAGCGCCTGGCGGATGCGGCTTGCGGCGCCGGCATCGACGCCCCAGGTTGGTTGATTGACGACGAGCACGCTCGGCTGCCGATCCAGTTCTCGGCCGACGATGAACTTCTGCAGATTGCCGCCGGACAACGCGCCGGCAGCCGGATCCTCGCCGCTCTTGCGGACATCCATCGCCTCGCAGATGCGCTTCGTCGCCTGCTTGACCGCGCCGTGCCTGATGACATTGAAGAAGCCACCACCCAGGAACGACTTGCGATCCGACTGATGCCGGGCAAGCACGAGGTTATCCGACAACTTCAACGTCGATACCGCAGCATGGTCGTGGCGTTCCTCGGGTACGAAACCCGCGCCGATCAGCCGGCGCGCATTAATGCCCTTGGTGCCGACAGCCTTGCCGCGCAACTGGACCGGATCATCCGCGGGGACGGTGTATTCGCCGGAAATGACATCGAACAATTCGCCCTGGCCGTTACCGGCAACGCCGGCAATCGCCAATATCTCACCGGCCCGTACACGCAGGGAAACGTCCTTCAGCGCCATGGCAAACGGGGTTCTCGCCGGTGCCGAAAGGCCTGCGATCTCCAGGAGAATATCGCCCTTGTTGCCAAGCCCCTCGTGCTGCACGCTGGCGATGTCGCTGCCGACCATCATGCGGGCAAGCGAACCGGTCGTTTCCTGCCTGGGATCGCAGGCGCCCGTGACCTTGCCGTGACGCAGGACAGTGGCGCGCGAACAGATGCGCTGCACTTCCTCCAGCCGGTGGCTGATATAAAGCACCGATCGGCCCTCGTCCCTCAGCTTGAATAACGTTTCGAACAGTCGATCGGCTTCCTGCGGTGTCAAAACGGAGGTGGGCTCGTCGAGAATGATCAGTCTAGGGTTTTGCAGGAGCGCCCGAACGATCTCGATGCGCTGGCGTTCACCGACGGACAGATCGGCCACATGCGCATTCGGATCGAGCGGCAAGCCATAGGCGTGAGAGAGCTTCGCGGCTTCCTCGGAAATTTTTGCGAGCGGGATATTGCTGTCGAGCGAGAGCGCTATATTTTCCGCGACCGTCAGCGCCTCGAACAAAGAAAAATGCTGAAATACCATGCCGATGCCGAGCTTGCGCGCTGTGCCCGGCGCATCGATCGCCACAGGCTGCCCCTGCCAGACGATCTGCCCATGCGACGGTTCGAGCACGCCGAACAACATCTTGACGAGCGTGGATTTGCCTGCGCCGTTTTCTCCGAGGAGAGCGTGAATTTCTCCCGGCTGGATTTCAAGATCGATTTCGTTGCAAGCAGTAAAACTGCCAAACAGTTTCGTCAGTTTGCGAACCGACAATAGTGCGCCGGTTGCCGGCGCATCGGATGACGACACGTTCCCCTCATTTCCTTCCCACCGTTCCTGCCCTTTACGGATCTATGGGATCAGCAGTGTAGTTCCACTCGTTTTCCTGGCTTCCAGATCCGCATGTGCGCGCCCTGCGTCAACAAGCGGATAAGTTTGATGAATATTGATACGCACTTTGCTGCTTTGCACAACAGCAAATAACGACTTTGCACTGGCTCTCAACTCGTCAGGTGTACCGACATAGGCGAAAAGGCTCGGCCGCGTGGCAAAGAGCGAACCCTTCTGGTTGAGGATGGCGAGATTGAAATTCTCGATCGGACCAGAAGACTGGCCGAAGGTGACCCACATGCCGCGCGGCTTCAGGCAATCGAGCGACTGCGGGAAAGTATCCTTCCCAACCGAGTCATAGACGACATCGACGCCCTTGCCTCCGGTGATTTCGCGAACGCGCTCGGCAAAATTCTCCTTGCTGTAGTCGATGACGTGGTCGTAGCCATGTGCCAGCGCCAGTTCGACCTTTTCTGCGGAACCGGCAGTGCCGATGACGGTTTCGGCGCCGAGGGCTTTGGCCCACTGGCCGGCGATTAGGCCAACGCCACCGGCGGCCGCGTGGAACAAAAGCGTCGTTCCAGGGCCGACCTTGAAGGTGCGGTTCAGCAGATACTCGGCCGTCATGCCCTTCAGCATCATCGATGCCGCGGTTTCGAGCGTGATATCATCGGGCACCTTGACCAGATGACGCGTCTCGATATTGCGCTCGACGCTGTAGGCGCCATCGCTGCCGACATAGGCGACGCGATCGCCGACAGCAAAATCGGTCACGCCAGGCCCAACTTCAGTGATCGTGCCCGCAGCTTCCTTGCCGAGCGGCAATGGAAACTGAGGTGCCTTGTAGAGGCCGGATCGAAAATAGACATCGATGAAGTTGAGGCCGATCGCGGCTTGACGAAGCTGCACCTCACCCGCGCCGGGAGGCGGCAGATCCACCTCCTCCAGCTTCATGACCTCCGGACCGCCATTCTCATGGATACGGATGACATTGGTCTTCTTCATGATGCACAATCCTCACTGACGCCCGAGGGACGGGAAAAACTGCAGCATGGCACCGATGCAATAGAGATAAATACCGCTGATGATGAAGAGGACAACGGCCCATTGCGGCATGACGAAATGCATCAGCAGCGAATAAATGCCGAGTGCCGACCAGAAGAGAAATATGCCAAGGTTCAGCGGCCGCAAGCGCTTGACACGCACGGGGTGCAGAAAATTGATCGGCAGAAAGGTCAGGACGACGGAAACGCCGACGAGGATCATGGCCGTCGTGGCGCTGGCGCCGATGACGAAAAGCGTGAAGATCACCATGTTCCAGACGACCGGGAAACCGGAGAAGAAATATTCGTCCGTCTTCATGCCGGTATCGGCGTAATAGATGGCACTGGAAACGACAATCATCCCGGCTGCGACAAACGACCAGGGTTCGCCGATCATGCCGCTCTCATAGAGCGCGAATGCCGGCAGGAGCACGTAGGTCACGTAATCGATGATATTGTCGAGCGTATCGCCGGACCAGTTGGGCAACACTTCCTTGACGCGGACCTTGCGTGCGATCGGCCCATCGATGCCGTCGACCAGCAGCGCCAGGCCAAGCCACCAGAACATATCGACAAAGCGATGTTCTGATGCCGCGACGACGCCGAGAAAGGCGAGAAACGATCCGGATGCCGTCAGTATATGAACGGAGAAGGCACGCATCTCCGCATAAGGCACCCGCTTGTAATTGAAGATTTTCATCCGCCCCACGACTCGTCAGCTTATTCACCTGCCCCGGCAGGCGGTTTTTCTTGCTAATATGCATCCTTTGGTCGGCATCGCCAGCGCAAAAGCGTTTATCTGGGCACGCTAGCGCGACTTACTGTCATTTTCACCCGTTGCGATGTTTCATCCCATGGATTTCAACAGGCTAAGCGCTTATTTTCAGTACCGAAGGCAATTGAGGCATCGATATGAAGCAGATTGAAGTGGCCGTTATCGGCGGTGGGCTCGCCGGCATGATCACGGCTTTCGCGCTGGCGCGCGGCGGAAGATCCGTCGCCCTTGTGGCCGCGCCGCACAACAAAGCCGACAAGCGGACCACGGCGCTGATGGATCAATCGATCCGCTTTCTGGAACGACTGACGGTATGGGAGAAGATCGCGCCTTCGGCGGCGGCGCTGACGACGATGCGCATCATCGACGGCACGTCGCGGCTGCTGCGGGCACCGACGGTCTCGTTCCGGGCATCGGAAATCGGCCTGGATGCCTTCGGTTACAATATTCCGAATGCCGTGTTGCTGGACAACCTCAGCCAAGCCATCGAAGCGGAAGGCAATGTACTTCGCATCGAAGCCACGGCTTCCCAAATCGCCTTCCGCGACGATGGTGTCGCGATCACGCTCGACAATGGTGATTCGATCGAAGCTGCATTCGTCGTCGGCGCGGACGGCCGCAATTCGATGGTGCGAGAGACCCTCGGAATCAAAACCAGGGGCTGGTCCTATCCGCAATCGGCAATGGTTCTGAATTTTTCACATAGCCTGCCGCATCAGAACATCTCCACGGAATTCCACACCGAAAGCGGCCCCTTCACGCAGGTACCCCTGCCCGGCAGACGCTCCAGCCTCGTCTGGGTGCAGAAGCCGACCGAAGCCGCTGCCAACGCGGAGAAGTCGCTCGAAGAACTCGGCCGGCTGGTCGAGGAGCGGATGCAGTCGATGCTCGGCCAGGTCGCGATCGAGGACAGCGTGCAGGTCTGGCCGCTTTCCGGCATGACGGCCTACCGTTTCGGCAAGGGTCGCGCCGCGCTGATCGGCGAAGCAGCCCATGTCTTCCCGCCGATCGGCGCGCAGGGCCTCAATCTCAGCCTTCGCGATATCCTGGCTTTGTCGGACATTCTCTGCTCGCGCGCAGACCTTCCGATCCCGGCGACATCGGGCGACAGTTTCGATCGCAAGAGGCGCGCCGATATTGTCAGCCGCACGGCGAGTGTCGATCTCCTCAATCGCTCGCTTCTGTCGGATTTTCTGCCCGTGCAGATGCTGCGGGCAGCAGGCCTGCATGTGCTTTCGGCCATCGCGCCGCTCCGCAACATCGTCATGCGCGAGGGCATCGAACCCGGCGGCGGCCTGCGCAATTTTTCCTCGGCGTTACGGGAAAAGCTGCGCCGGTAAGACGCCCGCCTTTATCAGGTAAAGCACCAGTGAAACCGTCACCACGGAACAGGCCGTGGTGATCAGGATGGTGGCGGAGGCCCGCTCCTGCCAGACACCATATTGCTGACCGATGACAAAGACATTCGTTGCCGTCGGCAATGCCGCCAGCAACACGGCTGCCTCGATCCAGATCGGATCAAAGCCGCCGACCGCCTGCAAAACGATATAGACCACAAGGGGATGCAGGACGAGTTTTGCCGGCACGATGTAGCCGATCTCGACCGGAATCCGCTTGAGCGGGCGCAGCGCGAGCGTCACACCCATGGCAAATAGTGCGCAAGGAGCAGCAGCTTGCGCGAGATAATTGACAAATCGCTCGAAGGCGATCGGTTGATGCAGCGATAACGCAGCCACGACGAAACCAAGCGCCGTCGACAGGATGAAAGGGTGCAGCAGCACCTTCCGGGCGATATCCGCAGCAAGCCGCGGCGGAGAGCGCTTGTCGGCACCTTCCAGCGCCATCAGAGCGGGTGCGACGATGAAGTGCAGCGCATTTTCGAAGCAGATGATCAGCGCCACCGGAGCAGCCGCCTTTTCGCCCAGCGCCAGCAGCGCAAGCCCCGGCCCCATGTAGCCGATGTTGCCATAGGCTCCCGCAAAGCCCTGGATAGTGCTGTCGGCAACCGAATTGCGGCGCAGGAAACGGCCGATCAGAAACAGCAGCAGGAAAATCGAGTAAGTCGCGGCGATATCGGTGGCGATGAAGTCGATCCGCGTCAGTTGTTCGATCGGCGTCTGGGACACAAGCTTGAAGAACAGGGCCGGCAACGCGGCATAGATGATGAACGTATTCAACCAGCCGAGCGCCTCGGCAGGCTGCTTCGTAACGCGTGCGGCGACGTAGCCGATCAGGATCAGCCCAAAGAACGGCAGCAACAGACCAACAATATCAGCCATGGGGGTCAGCCATCGGGCATGTTCCATTTGCCGAGAAGAACGAGAGGCGAAAATATCGCCCGACTTAGCCGATTTTCATCAGGATCGGAAAGGTCTGCTGAAACCAGATCGCCATGTCGCTGATATAGCCGAAGATGAAGGCGAGACCGGTGAGCACCAAAAGCCCACCCATGATCCGTTCGACCGTGCCGAGATGACGGCGGAAACGGGAGAGAAAACGCATGAAGGCGCCGGAAAAGCCGGCGGCGATCCAGAAGGGTATGGCAAGCCCGAGAGAGTAGACGGCGAGCAGGCCAGCGCCCGCGCCGATCGTTTCGCGCGATGCGGCAACGCCGAGGATGGCACCGAGCACCGGGCCGATGCAGGGCGTCCACCCGAAGGCGAAGGCAAGGCCCATGATATAGGCGCCCGTCAGCGTCGCCGGCTTGCCGCCGCTCTGAAAGCGCGCCTCACGAGCCAGCAGGCCGATGCGGAAGATGCCGAGGAAGTTCAGCCCCATGATGACGATGATGAGGCCGCCGATCTTGGCGAGAATATCGAGGTGCTGGCGCAGAAGCATGCCGATCGAGGACGCACCGGCGCCGAGCGCGATGAATACGGTGGCAAACCCCAGGGTGAAGAACAGCGCCGACATCAACACATTGCCGCGGATGCCCGGTGCCTGAGCGACGGCCGCTCCGCCGCCACGAAACTGCTCGACCGAAATTCCCGCCATGTAACAGAGATAAGGCGGCACGAGCGGCAGCACGCAGGGTGAAAGAAACGAAAGCGCTCCGGCGACCAAAGCACTCAGAAGCGAAATATCGGCAAGCGACACGATGGACTCCGGCTATATCATTCCGATCCCCTTCCTAACGGCGCGGGTATCGGAAAGCCAATCACCTTTTCGAGCGGGCGGCATCTTGCCTTAAAGTTGACGGAATTGGGAAAGCTGCAGCCTGTTGCAAAACGGCGATTTTCCCCGATTTTCCGGGCGGGAACAGGCATCCGCAAGCTGCTCGATGAGCGAATTGCATTTGTAAAAATATTGGTTCAAGCTGTTGATGTTCGTCGGACAACGCACATTCCACTCAAGCTAGTCAGCAGAGGAAAAGCCCCCATGAGAATTGCTACCATGTTCACGACTGCAGCCTTTGTCTCACTCTTCAGCGTAAGCGCGATGGCACAAACGGCAACTACTCCGAGCACGACGACAACCACTACGCCAAGTGCAACCACATCAGCTCCATCGACGACCAACACGATGAAGCCAAAGGCAATGAAGCCCGCTCAAACCGCGGTTTCGAAGGCATGTTCGGCCCAGGCCGATGCCAAGGGCCTGCACGGAAAGGCGCGCGCCAAGTTCCGAAGCGATTGCAAGAAGAACGGCGGCAAGGCCTAGACTTTTTCACTCTGAAATCGCGGTCAACTTTACCATCCAGCCGGCGGTAAGGTTGATCGCGACCGGCTCGTTACTCTCACGCAAAATTCAGATGAAATGCCAGGCCTCGGCGAAAATCGCGTCAGCCGGATTTGAATTTCGTTCGATCGTTCAGATGGCCACCAAATGTATGAGCAGCAGTTAGCGCTCATGCATCTCTCGGTTTGCGCTCCTTTGTCGCCGGATCGGTTTTACCCTCCACAAGCCTATTTCTGGGATCGGCAACGACTGAAGCTCCATCCTTTTCCCTATTCATTCGATCGCTCTCATGCGCCTTGCTGTGCTGTATCTTTGCCAGCGCTTGCTTCTTCTCACGTTCGCCATTCGATTCATGTCGATCTTGTGCCAAGGCGTGCCTCCTTTTTGTTAAAGAGGGAACTCACCTGATGAAATTAGGTTCCAATCGAAGGCACGACACGATTATGCTCAGCGGTCCCTATCCCACTAACGAGCAGATTTGTTGTCTTTGAATTAGGCAAATGCCGCTTCGCTGTACTTTTAGCGACATATAATATAATAATGCGACGACAGGCGTGAAACGAATCTTGAATTCCATCCGTTTCAGCTTCGCTGCCATGTGAGGAATGCTGATCATGACGTCGATCGAAAGAAAGAAGCTCGCGCGGCTTGTTATGCTCAAATTGCTGCCGATCTTCGGTGGACTGACGGCGGTCGCAGTCGTTGCGCTCTCAACGATCGCGTAAGTACCGGTCACGACCTCCGCAGAGGCGAGCGCGGTAATAACGCTATCGGGATCTCGAATCTTGCTGCTCGATATTTCGCCTGCCCAACGTCAGGAACAGTCGGTGCTGTCGACCGAAAACGAATAGTCCCTGCCCTTCAGCTGATAGATATAATTCGCCAAAGATGCTTCGCCGGAACTGAATTTCGGCAGTAGGAAATCGCAGAGATCCGTAAGCTGCGCGGATTTGACGAGAGGCGGATCGAAATCGTCATCATCGTCATCGAGATCGTAGAAATAGCTATAGATGTGATCGCTGAGGTCTATCTTCGTCAGCGTGGTTTTCTGGTCGATCTTCTTAGGCAAATCCTTGTTGGCGAAAATCACCGGATAACGCTCGGAGAGGTAGGGGATCACAAGCCGCTCGGTCGCGGGCGCGGTGATCGCGATTCCGAGAAGCGGCAGCACCCTCAAGGCTATAGAAAACCTCCTGCCCGCGATCAGCCCGGCTAAAAGGCCCAAGGATACCAGCAACCCGCAAACGATTGCATAAATCTCCCACAGAGACAGCTCTGCCACGAATTCCATTATTCGCCCGTCGTCTTCACCAACAGTCTTATTGATGAAGCTATGATACTATCAAATCGAGATTCGTCACCAGCCAATTCGGACTCAACGTCATCAACAACCTGTGCGTTCTGGTTGACGGACGAAAGCGCGATGCGAACAGAGGCAAGACAATCAGCGAGATTCAGCAATGCAAAAACTGCGAAGATTGCCGGGCTGTGCGTGGCCTTCGGGTAGGCTCATGATCGTTCTAATGAACCAACTTCGCAACCTGGGGGACAGTTTGCATCGCGCTCTCGTGCCTTCCGGAAGTCAATCCGATGATGACCGCAACCGCAGCGACCATTATGTAAATAATGGTGCCTTTAGGCTTTCGGTCCGATAAGCAACGCCTTGTCGACTCTAATGAACGCGGATGGTCAGACATCTTGATCCTTTGGTATTTAAGAGCGCTCATTTAGTGGATCAGCGAGCTCAGTTAAATATCTCGATTCGCGCATCTCCCTTGCAGGCAGCGAATACCGGGTTATTCTTGTGTCTGGGTTGCTCGGTAAAAAATTGGCCCTTCCTGTTTGTGTGCCGCATCTTGGCCGGGTGCCTGGTCTAGGTAACGGCGATATCACTGGAAAATCGAGCAATACGAAAATCCGCACCTTCACCTAAGGGCGTTTGGCGACCTATCTCTCCGGGCTGGACAAAGAAACGATGGTGAGAGCGATGGGATTCGAACCCATGACCTACTGATTAAAAGTCAGTTGCTCTACCGACTGAGCTACGCTCTCCCTCTCCGCTGGCAGAAGCTGCCCCGGCTGGAAGTGCGCGGAACATATGCAGACGCCTTATTGTGGTCAACCCATAAAATTGCGGTTGTCAGCGGCCGAGGATGCTTTTCCTCGCCTCACTACCACGAAACGACGCCATAGGGCCGAAGAAGCCGCCCGTTCTTCGGGAAAATCAGAACTCCGGCGTCAGCGACGAATGAGCTGCGGCAAGACAATCGATTCTCAGAGACCCAAACAACCGTAACAATTTCCCTTAATAATCAGAGTTGCAATGAACGGATCAATCGGCTCGCCGTGCGCAACAGTTGGGGTGCGAATCGTTTTTGGTGTATATCAGCTATTGTTAACAACCTGTCGGGCCCTCAGGAGGTTCTTTTATGGAAGACGCAAACGTAGGTTGGATTGCAGCAATTATCATCGGCGGTTTGGCCGGCTGGTTCGCCGAGATGATCATGAAGAGCAATACCGGCATCATCATGAACATCATCCTCGGCATTGTTGGCGCGCTCGTCGCCAGCTGGCTGTTCCGTGCCCTCGGCATCGCGCTGCCGTTCCATGTATGGCTGAACTATCTGGTCACTGGCTTCATCGGCGCCTGCATTCTTATTTTCATCGGGCGATTGATCAGGCGATAGCAGCGTATCGGGCTGCATACGCCCGAATTGGGAAGAGGAAAAAAGGGAAGGCGGAGCAAATCGCCTTCCCTTTTTTGTCGCGTGAGTCCCGGCGGAAGTCTGCCTTTAGCGGGGCAACGCGACTTTCAAGGTCTTTCCAAGCTCACCTTGGCGCTATCTATCGGATGAGGAACCGAAAGGAGGTTGGAAACATGATAGAAAACACCAATCGGACAACCGCCCGCAAAGTTATCCGCGGCCGCCCATACAGTATTGCCGAGTTTGCACGGAAATACCGTCTCGACGATGCGGAGGCAAAACGCCTCTTTTACAAGTTCGGCCCGTCGTCCACCGAGCTGGACCTGCTCATGGCCGCCAAACGAAGACCGTCCACCCTCGCCACCGCAATCAGCCAATAACGGAGCAGCTCCTTTGCTCCACTTGCGAAATATCCCGAAATCGTCGGCCCTTGGGGCCGACGATTTCCGATAGGGCGATTTGAACGGGCCGCCCCAAGCCGGCCTTGTTGACGTGTCACGACCGTTGCCTTCGACGAGGCCAGATGACACTGTGTGCCGTCACGCATAAGCCGGACATGATTTCGGATGCAGAATTCGCTCAGCCATCTTGCCTATCTCGCGCTGGAATATGCGATCGTGTCGCTCGAGCTGAAGCCAGGCGGCCTTGTAACCGAAAAGCAGCTGATCGAGATGGCGGGACACGGACGAACGCCGGTGCGCGAGGCCATTCAGAAGCTGGCCTGGCAGGGATTGATCCATGTGCGCCCGCGCGTCGGCCTGCAAATCGCGGAAATTCGTCCGGAAGATCATCAATACGTCATGCAGGTGCGGCGCGAACTGGAACCGATTGCCGCCGCGCTCGCCGCCACCTATGCCGATCCGCAGCAGCGGGAGCGATTGCGGGAATGCGCCCGACGGATGGAGGAATGCGCCGGTACCGGCGACCTGCCCGGTTTTTTCGCCGCCGACAAGACATTCGATGAAATTCTGGAAGCCGCCTGCCCCAACAACTTCATCACGGCAGCGCTCGCCCCAGTTCAAACACATGCGCGCCGGCTGTGGTATTCGACTGGAACACATGACCGCATGGGCGGCGCGATTGCCATGCATGTTCAGGCGATAGACGCCATCCTGGACGGCGATGCCGACAAGGCACGCACAGCCATGGCCGCACTCATCGATTATCTCAACAATGCATGAAAAAGGCGGCTTCGTCGCCGAAACCGCCTTTTTCATGCATTGGAACAATTCGCTTAACCGACGAAAGCGCGTTCGATGACGAACTCGGCCGGCTTGTTGTTGGCACCTTCGTTCAGGCCGGCCTTTTCGAGCAGGCCCTTGGTGTCCTTCAGCATGGCGGAGGAGCCGCAGATCATGCCGCGATCGATCGCGGGATCCAGCGGCGGTACGCCGAGGTCGCTGAAAAGCTTGCCGTTTTCGATGAGATCGGTGATGCGGCCCTTGAAGGGGAATTCCTCGCGGGTGACGGTCGCGTAATGGCGCAGCTTATCGCCGACGACTTCGCTGAGGATCTCGTCATTGCGGATTTCCTCGACAAGATCGAAGCCGTATTTCAGCTCGGCAACATCGCGCGTCGTGTGGGTGAGGATGACTTCCTCGAATTTTTCATAGGTTTCCGGATCGCGGATAAGGCTCGCAAATGGCGCAACTCCGGTGCCGGTCGAGAACATATAGAGCCGACGGCCAGGCGTCAGCGCATCCAGAACCAGCGTGCCCGTCGGCTTCTTGCGCATCAGCACTTCGTCGCCGGGCTTGATGTTCTGCAGGTGTGAGGTCAGCGGACCGTCCGGCACCTTGATGGAAAAGAATTCAAGCTCGTCGGCCCAGGCAGGGCTCGCGATCGAATAGGCACGATAAAGCGGCTTCCCCTCGACCATGAGGCCGATCATGGCGAACTCGCCCGAGCGGAAACGGAAGCCCTGCGGCCGGGTCATGGTGAAGCGAAAGAGCCGATCGGTATAATGCGTGACGCTCAGCACCTTCTCGGCGAAGACGCCGGCGGGTACTGCTGAAGCAAATTCATCTGTCTTTGCGGGGGCGTTCATTCTGTCTCGAATCCCGTATTAGTCTTACGCGTTCTTCCTGGGCACGTATTCCCTGGCAGGCTCATTTCGCGACGCTGATATAACAATATAGCCGGTTTTGAAAGGCATTCCATTCCAACCGACGTTACGGGACTGAAATATGCCTATTCCAGTCAAGTTTCCATATCACCGAGCGTACATAATTCGAAAGGCTTGAATACGGCAATTCGACACCATCAAATTGCCGCAACGGCCGCCTTTCGACATCAGGCCGACTTTGCCGGCAATCGCCGCCAGCTATAGGCCTGCCCGCCTTCTGCGCGGCGCGCGGTCGGCTGATAGTAATGCGGAATGCCCGGAAGGCGGTTCTCCGCCAACCTCCTCAGTGCTGTTTCATTCGTCACCGAGAAACTATCAATGCCGACGCGCAGCATTAGCGGAATCTGGTCGATCAGCACGTCGCCGACAGCGCGCAGCTCATTGGCGTAGCCGAGGCGTTGGCGCAGCAGCGAGGCATGGCTGAAGGCGCGGCCATCGTTGAATGCCGGAAAAGCAACCGCGACGATATCGAGACGATCGAGATAGGGCTGCAGCCGTGTCACGTCGTCGGCTGGCTTGATGACGACGCCGAGGCCGGCCTCATTGCTCTCTTCCGCCTTTGCGATCAACGCATCGAGGCCAAGCAGCGGCTTCTGCGCCTCGGTTGCCTTGACCTCATCAGTCTCGATGACCCACGGATCATGCTCCACGAAGCCTGTTTCACGCCAGATCTTGGTCATGGTCAATCTCCTTACGCTGCTTCGGCTGCCGACGAGGACGCGCCGTAAAGCGCGGTCTTGAACGGCTGCGGCCCGACGCGGCGATAAGCGGCGAGGAAGGTTTCGGAGGGATCCAGACGAAGACCGAGATAGGTGTCGACGATGGTCTCGATGGCGTCGGTCACCTTGTCGGGCTCGAAGCCGCGGCCGATGATCTCACCGATCGACGTATTCTCGTCGCCGGATCCGCCGAGCGTGATCTGATAGAGTTCTGCGCCCTTCTTCTCCACACCGAGCAGACCGATGTGGCCGACATGGTGATGGCCGCAGGCATTGATGCAGCCGGAGATCTTGATCTTCAGCTCGCCGATCTCCGCCTGGCGCTCGGGCGAACCGAAACGCGTAGAGATTTCCTGCGCAACCGGAATGGAGCGCGCATTGGCAAGCGCGCAATAGTCGAGGCCAGGACAGGCGATAATATCCGTGATCAGGCCGGCATTGGCCGTCTCCAGGCCGATAGCGACGAGGCCGCGATAGACGGCTTCGAGATCTGCCAGTGCAACATGCGGCAGGATGAGATTCTGCTCATGGCTGACACGGATTTCGTCGAAGGCATATTCCTCGGCGATATCGGCGACAGCGTCCATCTGCACATCCGTCGCATCGCCAGGAATGCCGCCGATCGGCTTCAGCGAGATTGTCACCATGCCGTAATCGGGGTTCTTGTGCGGCTGCACGTTTTGCTGCACCCAGCGGGCAAAGGCCGGATCGGCCTTCTTCCAGCGCGCCAGGCTTTCCCAGCCTTCAGGGCGCTCCGGCAGCGCCGGCGGCGCGAAATAGGCCGAGATGGCCTGGACATCGGCTTCCGGCAGCTTCAGCTCGGTGTCTCGCAGCTTGTCGAACTCGACTTCGACCTGGCGTGCCAGTTCCTCGGCGCCCGTTTCATGCACGAGGATCTTGATGCGCGCCTTGTACTTGTTGTCGCGGCGGCCATGCAGATTGTAAACGCGCATGATGGCGGTGATGTAGGAGAGAAGATCCGCTTCCGGCAAATAGTCACGGATCAGCTTGGCAACCAGCGGCGTACGCCCCTGCCCGCCGCCGACATAGACAGCAAAACCGATCTCGCCCTTGTCGTTTTTCTTCAGATGCAGGCCGACATCATGCACCTGAATGGCGGCACGATCGCGCTCGGCGCCGGTGACGGCAATCTTGAACTTACGCGGCAGGAAGGAGAACTCCGGATGAACGGAGGACCATTGGCGCAGGATTTCGGCATAGGGCCTGGGATCGGCGACTTCGTCGGCCGCGGCGCCGGCAAAATGGTCGGCAGTCACGTTGCGAATGCAGTTGCCCGAGGTCTGGATGGCGTGCATCTCGACCGAAGCGAGATCAGCCAGCGCATCCGGCATCTCGGAGAGCTTCGGCCAGTTAAACTGCAGGTTCTGACGCGTGGTGAAGTGGCCATAGCCGCGGTCATAGGTGCGGGCGACATGGGCGAGCATGCGCATCTGGCGCGAGCTCAGCGTGCCATAGGGAATGGCGATGCGCAGCATATAGGCGTGCAGCTGCAGATAGACGCCGTTCATCAGGCGCAGCGGCTTGAAGGCGTCTTCCGAAAGCTCCCCCGAGAGGCGTCGCTCCACCTGATCGCGAAACTGGGCAACCCGTTCCGCAACAAAGGCGTGGTCGAATTCATCGTAACGATACATGACTTCCTCGGGACTTCTCAGACTGCAATGAAATCGGGATCGGCGGCGGCATAGCCCGGCGCGTATTCCATGGTGGGGCCTTCGGCGCGGATGCGCTCGCGCAGGCGCAGCGGCCAAAGCTTGCCGCCGGTTTCCTGCACGTCGATGAGATTGACGTCGACAACCTTGTTGTCAGCATAGGCCTGCTTGCCGATCGCTTCCAGCGCGGCTTCCGCTTCGGCATGCCGAGCGACCAGCGCCTCCTGCAGCGATGTCACCCACTCGCCATTTGCGTTCAGCCAGACGGCGACGCCATCGGTGAGCCGGTTTGCGGTCAGAACCTTGTCGACCATCAATCAGTTCCTTGCATAGTCTTGAGCAGCGGTCTCGCGACGGACCAGCGGCTCGGATTGTTCAAAATTCGCACCGGCGACGGCATCGCCGATAATGACCATGACCGGCCCACCCAGCTCATCGCGGTGTTGGAGATCGGGCAGATCCCGCAATATTCCGTGCATCAGTCGGCGATCACGCCGGCTCGCATTCTCGATGATGGCAACGGTCGTCTCGGGCGGCAGACCGGCCTGCATTAGGCGACCGGCAACGGAAGCGGCAACTGTACGTCCCATATACACGGCAATCGTGGCGCCGGATACGGCCAAACTCGCCCAATCGGGCAGCACATCGCCTGTGAGATCGTGACCCGTTGTGAAGACCAGCGACGAGGCGACGCCACGCAGCGTCAGCGGCAACTCGAAATCGGCAGCGGCGGCGAAAGCCGAGGTGATGCCCGGAACGATCTCATAGCCAATGCCGGCAGCGCGCAGAGCCGCCATTTCCTCACCGGCACGGCCGTAAACCAGCGGATCGCCGGACTTCAGCCGCACGACGCGCTTGCCTTCACGGCCGAGCTGCACCAGCAGATCGTTGATCTCTTCCTGCGATTTGCTGTGGCAACCCTTGCGCTTGCCGACGGATAGGCGCTCGGCATCGCGGCGGCCCATGTCGACGATCGCCTGCGGCACAAGCGCGTCGTAGACGATGACATCGGCTTCCATCATGACGCGCTGCGCCCGCAGCGTCAGCAGATCTTCGGCGCCCGGGCCGGCACCGACCAGCCATACGCGACCCCCGACCTCACGTGACGACCGCAGCAGCTCATCGGCTGCCTGCTCCGCCTGCGCGACATGGCCAGCATTGACGGCGTCGGCGACAGACCCGGAAAAGAACTCCCGCCAGAAGATGCGGCGAGCAACGCCACGCGGCACGAGGCGATCGACCGGTTTACGGAAGCGCGTCGCCAATTCTGCAAGCTTGCCAAGCGACGGCGACAGCATCTGATCGATCTGCGCACGGATCATCTGCGCCAGCACAGGTCCGGCACCCTCGGTGCCGATGGCAACGGCAACAGGCGCGCGGTTGACCAGCGCCGGCGTATAGAAATCGCAATAATCGGGCTGATCGACGGCGTTTGCCGGAATTCGCTCGGCGCGAGCCGCATCGACGATAGCGCGATCTGCTTCGGCATCGCCAGTGGCGGCAAAGACTAGCGTCGCGCCCTTGACCTGATCGGGTGAAAAATCGCCACGTACAGTTTCGATGTGGTTGGCGATGAGGAAAGCATGATAGTCAGCCTCGGGCGCCGGCGTAAAGGCAACGACTTTCGCCTGCGTGTTCAAAAGCAGTCGCACCTTGGCAAAGGCCTCGTCGCCATTACCGAAGACAGCCGCCACCCTTCCTTCCACGCGGAAGAAAGCGGGAAACACCGAAAGCTGTTCAGTCCTGGGAGGCATCACTATTCCACTTCAAGATTTAGCGAATATCGCCCCTGCGGCCAAGAGATTGAAGAAACAGAAATTCTAATGCCCATGCATGCGCGTATTCTTTTGCTCGACATGCCAAGGATTTGAGCAAAACTCACCAGGCGAGCAGATCGCAATAAGCCTATAAAATTTATAGATTTTTATGACTTAGCCCCATTGCCGAGCTGCTTTATTGCTTGTGGCAAACATAGTCTTTAAGTTATTTACGCATACCGCCGCATTTGCAATCCCGATAGACTGCAGCGAAAATCGCTGGAGAAAACCCTTGTCTGACAATAGCATCGCTGCACGCCTCCTCAATGTCGTCGAGCATGACATCCTTCCCCTGACCCGCAGAGGCGTGGCTGCCGGCAACAAGGTTTTCGGCGCGGCCATCCTGCGGAAGTCCGATCTCTCACTGGTCGTTGCGGAAACCAACAATGAATTGGAAAACCCGCTCTGGCATGGCGAGGTTCACACCCTCAAACGCTTCTACGAGCTTGGCGAGAAGCCGGCGACCAAGGATCTGATCTTCCTGTCCACGCACGAGCCCTGCACCATGTGCATGTCCGCCATCACCTGGGCCGGCTTCGATAATTTCTACTATTTCTTTAGCCATGAGGATTCGCGGGACGCCTTCGCAATCCCGCACGATCTCAAGATCCTGAAGGAAGTCTTCGGCCTGGAGCCGGGCGGCTATCGTCGCCAAAACGCATTCTGGAACAGTTTTGCCATCTCCGACCTGGTGGAGACGGAAGCGGATCCACGCAAAGGCGAGCTCAAAGACCAGACAGCGCGTATCAAGCAGGCCTATGCCGATCTCTCCGACAACTACCAGGCGTCGAAGAGCGGCAACGACATCCCTTTGAATTGATAGAGCAAGACCAGAGGCAACGATGGAAGCATCGCGAGACATTTCCCGTCTGATCGACATCATGGCGGCGCTGCGAAACCCGGAGAGCGGTTGCCCCTGGGACATCGTCCAGACCTTCGAAACCATCAAGCCCTATACGATCGAAGAGGCCTATGAGGTCGCGGATGCGATCGAGCGCAAGGATAACGACGATCTTTGCGACGAGCTCGGCGATCTCCTGCTGCAGGTCGTCTTCCACGCGCGAATCGCCGAGGAGGCCGGAGCATTTTCCTTCGGTGATGTCGTGCACGCCATTACCCGCAAGATGATCCGTCGCCATCCACATGTCTTTGCCGTCTCCGATGCCAAGACCGAGGATGCGGTGACGCTGCAATGGGACCGGATCAAGGCCGAAGAGAAGCGGGAACGCGCCGAACGCCGCACCAAGAGCGGTATCACTGAAGATTTCAAGGCCGGTTTCCTGGGTTCAGTGCAGCGGACTTTCCCTGCCCTGACCGAAGCCTTGAAACTGCAGGAGCGCGCCGCCAAGGTGGGTTTCGATTGGTCTGCGCCGGAGCCGATCCTCGACAAGATCGAGGAGGAGATCGGCGAATTGCGGGCAGCGCTTGCAAGCGGCGACAAGGCCAAGGTCAGCGATGAACTCGGCGATCTAATCTTTGCTGTCGTCAATATCGGCCGGCATGTGAACGCCGATCCCGAACAGGCGTTGCGCGGCACGAACACCAAATTCCGCCGCCGCTTCCATCACATCGAAACAACGCTCGAGGCTAAAGGCGAGACGCTGGAAGGCGCCTCGCTGGAGCGGATGGAAGAAATCTGGCAGTCAGCAAAGGCCATCGAGCGGCAGCTGGCAGGTGTCAAGTCGGCGTAAAAGCCGTCTATTCCCAATCTTCGCGTTGCGGCTTCGGGCCGTTGCCCATGCGCCGCTCCAATTCAGCCGCTTCGGTCTCTGTGAGTCGGACGTCGAGCGTCACCGTGCCATCCTCATTGTCCTCGCGGTTATCGACGATGGCGTGATTGTAAAGCCAGGGCAGCAGCGCCAGCTTTTCGACGGGCAAGGTGATCGTCGTTTCCGTCAGCACGCCGGAAAGGCGCCGGCTGATTTCATCCATCAGACGATCGACGCCCTCGCCTGTTATCGCTGAGACGGCAATGACGTTTTCCGCGGTCGACGCCTTCTGGACGATGGCATCGTGAGCTTCCGGCTCCAGGCGGTCGATCTTGTTCCAGACCTCAAGGATGCGCTCGGCGCCTTCGGCCTCGCCAATGCCGAGATCGCCGAGAATGCGCATCACGTCAGCGCTCTGGGCCTGATTGTCATCGTCCGAGAGATCACGGACATGCAGGATCAAGTCGGCTTCCAGCACCTCTTCCAGCGTTGCGCGAAACGCGGCCACCAGATGAGTCGGCAGGTCGGAGATGAAGCCAACAGTATCTGAGAGAATGACCGTGCGGCCATGCGGCAGCTTCATGCGGCGCAGCGTCGGGTCGAGCGTCGCAAACAGCATGTCTTCCGCGAGCACGCCGGCGCCGGTAATGCGATTGAAGAGCGTCGACTTGCCGGCATTGGTATAGCCGACGAGAGCCACGATCGGATGCGGCACCTTCTTGCGTTTGGCGCGATGAAGCTGGCGGGTGCGAACCACCTGTTCGAGCTCGCGCTCGAGCCGGATGATCCGTTCCTGCAGCATGCGCCGGTCGGCTTCGATCTGGGTTTCACCCGGGCCGCCCATGAAGCCGGCACCGCCGCGCTGGCGTTCAAGGTGGGTCCAGCTTCGAACCAGCCGGCCCTTCTGGTAGTTCAGATGCGCAAGCTCGACCTGCAGCGTACCCTCCTTGGTGGAGGCGCGGCGGCCGAAGATTTCGAGAATGAGGCCGGTGCGGTCGATGACCTTGGCGTTCCATGCCTTTTCAAGATTGCGCTGCTGTACCGGCGTCAACGGATGATCGACGATCACGAGGCCGGCGTTGAACTCGTCGAGCAGCGCGCGAATCTCTTCGATCTTGCCGGTCCCGAGCAGCGTTGCCGGCCGCGGATCGTTGATGGCAACGATTGAGCCGTTGACGACATCGAGATCGATGGCCAGCGCAAGCCCCTTTGCCTCTTCCAGTCGGCTTTCGGGCGGGCGTGAAATGGAGATGGCACTGTCGGCTTGAGCGGAACGCGCGGCGCGCGCCTGTTTCAGCACAGGCACGACGACAACAGCGCGCATGTCATCCCGGTGTTTTACGGTCTCCGGGATGAGGGAATCATTTTTGGTATCGCGTGTCGTGATAACGGCAAGTCCCAGTTAGGATGCGGCTTCTTCGCTCTCGAACATCTGCATCGGCTGACCCGGCATGATCGTCGAGATCGCATGCTTGTAGACGAGCTGCGAATGGCCATCGCGGCGGAGCAGGACGCAGAAATTGTCGAATGAGGTTACGACACCTGTGAGCTTCACGCCGTTAATCAAGAAAATTGTGAGTGAAATCTTTTGCTTGCGAACAGTATTGAGAAACAAGTCCTGCAAGTTCTGAGAACGTTCCGCCATCGCGCCGCTTCTTTCTTTTTTGCCGACCTGAGCCGGTTGAATGTCATGGTATACAGAGGTCCCGGACGGGAGATACCCTCATTCTCTCCCCCCAGCGAATGTTGGTATCAAATCGCAGTCTTTTCCGCAACGTCGAAAAAGGCTTCACGAATTTTCTGTGACATGCTGCCCGGATGACCGTTCGCTATAGTCTCTCCATCGATAGAAACGACCGGAAAACAGATACTTGTCGCCGCCGTGATGAAGACTTCGCGGGCCTTCATCATCTCTTCGACCGAGAAGAATCGCTCGACGATCGTCACGTCGAGCTTGGCTGCAACGTCCATCAGCGTCGTGCGGGTGATGCCGCGCAGGATGCCGTGTTCGGCCGGGCGGGTGACGAGATTTCCGTCGTGATCGACGATCCAGACGTTGGTCGCCGCACCTTCCTTCACCATGCCATTGTGATCGATATAGATCGCCTCCTGCGCGCCGGCCTCCTTGGCCTGCTGACGGGCCATCGCGTTCGGAAGCAGTCCGACCGACTTGATATCCACGCGATCCCAGCGGTTGTCGCGGACGGTGATCGCCTTGATGCCATTGGCGTTCTTCTTGGCGATCACGGACTGATCGGTGCTCTTGGCGGTGACGACGATCGAGGATGGCGTGCCGGCCGGCGGAAAGACGTGATCGCGCCGGGCAACGCCGCGCGTCACCTGCAGATAGAATAGGCCATTGCGGACATGGTTGCGGCGCAGCGTCTCGCGAATCACGAGAACCAATGCCTGGCGCGTCATCGGCCAGGCGATGCGCAGCTCGCCCAGCGAACGGTTGAGGCGATCGAGATGACGCGTCAGGTCGACGATCACGCCATGGCGAACCTCGCACACCTCATAGACGCCATCGGCGAACTGATAGCCGCGATCCTCGATATGCACCATGGCATCGCTGTGCTTGACATAGCGGCCGTTGACGTAAGCTATTCTCGGCATAGAAGCCCCTGATCCGAATTCTGTGATGTTCGAAATGTCGGGCGGCCGTTCAGACGCCCAACGACTTCAGCTTGCGATGGAGTGCCGAGCGTTCCATGCCGACAAATTCCGCCGTGCGCGAGATATTGCCGCCGAACCGGTTGATCTGAGCGATGAGATAATCGCGCTCGAACATTTCGCGGGCTTCGCGCAGCGGCAATGTCATGATGTGGTAATCATTCTTGGCGGAGACCTTCGGCAGCATATCGCCGAGGTCGGTCGGTAGCATTTCCGCGGTGATCGGTGTCTCGGCCCCATCCGAGCGCGCCAGGATCATCAGCCGCTCGATATTGTTGCGCAGCTGGCGGATGTTGCCGGGCCAATCATGCGCCTGCAGCACGGCCATGGCGTCGTCACCGATGCGACGCGGACGGATGCCCGCCTGCTCCGAAATCTGGCGCATCAGCTGATCGACGAGGAAGGGAATATCCTCCCGGCGCTCGGCAAGAGCCGGGACGCGGACGGGCACGACAGCTAGGCGGTGATAGAGATCTTCGCGGAACAGGCCCTCGGCAATGCGGCTCTCGAGATTGTAGGCCGTGGACGAGATGATGCGCACATCCACCTTCACCCGCTTGGAACCGCCGACACGCTCGAACTGCTGGTCGACGAGCACCCGCAGGATCTTGTTCTGCGTCTCGCGCGGCATTTCACCGACTTCGTCGAGATAGAGAATGCCGCGATGGGCCTCTTCAAGGGCACCGATCTTGCGCGCCTGCCCTGGCGAGCCTTCGGTGCCGAACAGCGCTATCTCCATGCGCTCTGGCGTGATGGTGGCGGCATTCAGCGCCACAAACGGGCCATTGGCGCGGGTCGACTTCTTGTGGATCATCCGGGCCACGAGCTCCTTGCCGGAGCCCGATGGACCGAAGATCATGATGCGGCTGTTGGTGGGAGAAACCTTGTCGATGGTCTGGCGCAGCTGCGACACGGCTACCGACGTGCCGATCAATTCAACGGCGTCGCCCGTGCGGCGCTTCAGCTCGGAGACCTCACGCTTCAGCTTGGAGTTTTCCAACGCGCGCTCGGCGATCAGGATGAGGCGATCGGCCTTGAACGGCTTTTCGATGAAATCGAAAGCTCCGCGCTTGATGGCGGACACGGCCGTTTCGATATTGCCATGACCAGAAATCATAACCACGGGCAGCTCCGGATGGCGCGCCTTGATCTCATCCAATAGCGCCAGACCGTCGAGCTTGCTGCCCTGCATCCAGATATCGAGGAAGATCAGCCGCGGCGCGCGATCGGAAATCGCGGCGAGCGCGCTGTCACTGTCATACGCAGTGCGAGTTTCGTGCCCCTCATCCGAAAGAATTCCCGAAACGATTTCGCGAATGTCTTCCTCGTCGTCGACTACGAGAATATCAGATGCCATAGACGCTTTCCTTGTCATTTTCTGTATGGGCGACGGCGGCTTGCTCACGGCGCGGCAGATGCACGCGGATCATGGCCCCCCTGCCCTGGTCGAAATCGGCTGGCGCGTCGTGGAGTTCGATCTGCCCGCCATGGTCTTCAATGATCTTCTTGACGATGGCGAGGCCAAGGCCCGTGCCCTTCTCGCGCATCGTCATATAGGGTTCGAGAATGCTGTGCCGGTTTTCCACCGGCAGGCCGCGGCCATTGTCGATGACGTCGACAGTGAAGCGATCGCGATCCGGATCGAGCGACGAGCGCACGAGGATCTTCGGCTGCTCGCGAGCCTGGTCGCTCGGTACGCCTTCGATTGCCTCGACGGCATTCTTGATGAGATTGCCGAAGGCCTGGCCGAGCATTCGCGCATCGAACATGCCCTCGAGCCGTTCGTCGCCCAGCTCACGCCCGAACTGGACATGTGTATTGCCCATTTCGCGCAGGAACACGGCGTCGCGCAGAATATCGCGCAGATCGGTCGGCTCCATGGTCGGCTTCGGCATGCGGGCGAAGGAGGAGAACTCGTCGACCATGCGGCCGATATCACCGACCTGCCGGATGATCGTATCCGTGCACTGGTCGAAGACAGGACGGTCGGCATCGGCGATGTTCTTGCCGAAACGGCGGCGGATACGCTCGGCCGACAGCTGAATGGGCGTCAGCGGGTTCTTGATCTCATGGGCAATGCGGCGGGCGACATCGGCCCAGGCGGTCGAGCGTTGCGCTATGACAAGATCGGTAATGTCATCAAGTGTGATGACATAGGACTCGTTGGCATCGCGCGATTCCTCACGCGTTACCTGAACGCTGAGCGTGCGTACCGTTCCGCCGCGAACAAGGCTTATCTGCTTGCGGAAATCGCTGCGATGGCGCGTCGTCGCTTCCGTCACGACTTGATCGACCTCTGGTGAGATATCAGACAGATTCTTGCCGATGAGCTCGTCGCTCTTGAGCGTCAGTAGATCTTCAGCCGAAGTATTGACGATGGTGATGCGCCGATCGTGCTCGACACCGATCACGGCCGCCGTCACACCCGACAGCACGGCCTCGATGAAGCGGCGTCGGTCGTCTACCTCGTCCTTCGCTTCAAGGATTTCATCGCGCTGCGTGCGAATTTCCGAGATCATCTTGTTGAAGGTGCGCGACAGGCTGCCGACGTCGCCGTCAGCCGAGCGTACCGGCACCAGTACGTTCATGTTCCCCGAAGCAACGTTATCCGCAGCGCTGATAAGGAGACGGATGGGCCTGACGATACGATCGGCAATTGCGATGGCTGTCCAGATCGCCGCCAGAAGTACGATGAGAGCAAAGCCGATATAAAGAACGGCAAAAGCGATCTGGAGCGACATGCGCCCTTCTTCCATCGCCTTGTACTCTACCGTATTGTCCTCCACCATCCTCATGGCATTCATGACGCGCGGGTCGACCGCCCGAACGGTGTAGAGAAACGCGCCGGGTATTTCATCGAGCTTGATGACAGCGCCGACAAGATTGGTCACGCCAGGCGGGATGAGAGTCGGTTGCCCGTTGGCCGAAGAATCAAGCGCGTCTTTTGGAATGGCCGGCAGCGGACGTTCGGTCTTGATCTCGGCCTGGACAATGGCGCTGCCGTCGCGGCGCACGAGAAATGCACCCAGCAAGCCGCGCCCGCGTGCCTGACGGGTCATCAAGTCGGCAAAGCCGGTGCGATCGAGATTGAAGAGCGAACGGTTACGCTCCAGATCGTTTGCCATCGACACAGTCTGACCCTGCAGATAGCTCGCATTCTCCATCAGATAGGCTTGCGCGACGTTCTGCGAGGAGCTGATGATCTGCTGCGTGCGCACGCCGAACCAGCGATCCAGGCCGACATTCAGCGTCAGGCTGGCAACGATGGCAACGAGAATGGCCGGCGTGATCGCGACGATCGAGAACAGAACGACGATGCGGATATGCAGGCGGGCTGCCGCGCGACCACGGCTGCGTGCCTTCATCAGGCGCGCCACTTCGCGGGCGATCAGAGCGATCAGACCCAGGACGAAAAGTCCGTTGATAACGACCGAGGTGAAAACGACGGATGATGTCGGGGCGACTGGCGTCAGCCCGAGAAGCATCAGCAAGGTCGCAATGGCGCACAAAAGCGCGCCGCCGGCCAGGATCAGACCAGGTAGGGCAAAGGAAGCACGACGATCCGTCACCTTGACAACCGTCTCGTCGCTCGCCGCCGGCGACACCGCGTCCTGTATCATTCCCATCAATCTCCACGCCCGAGCGACGGTCGGCGCCCTGGTCAAATGCACGGCCAATTACGACCTTCATGCGAGTGACAGGCAGAGGCGGGAACTGTCGTCCGGTTTCGCTAAGGAGCGAAACCCTTACTTCAGGTCATCATTGCAAATAGCTGAAAAATCAGACGAACTCTTGCCTTTGGGAGAGCTGGCCAGACGAATCGCCACTGCAAAAACGACGAATCAACTGCGTGACCTTTAAGCAACGCATTGTGGCGAAAATGCAACGCATCGGCTCGCGTTGTCAAGCCGTTCGGGAACTTCTGTAAACCGAAACACCCAGTTCTCTGATCTTTTTGCGTAGCGTATTGCGGTTGAGACCCAAAAGATCGGCCGCCTTGATCTGATTACCGCGTGTCGCGGTCAGGGCGGCGAGAATCAGCGGATATTCCATCTCCGTCAATACGCGGTCGTAGAGACCCGGGGGCGGCAGGTTCTCGCCGAAACTGGCGAAATAGGTCCGCATATTCTCTTCCACCGCCTGCGCGATGGTCATGGAGCCGGTGCGGACCGGCCCTTTTTCGATCGGGCTGTCGGGCACGTCGGCGCGCAGCTCCGCGTCGATGATCTCCTTGGTGATGACATCCTGCGGATAAAGCGCCATCAGCCGGCGGATAAGATTTTCCAGCTCGCGGACGTTGCCTGGCCAGGGATAGGCCTTCATGAGTTCGAGCGCTTCCTGATCGAAACGCTTGGAACCCAGCCCTTCCTTCTCGGCCTGCTGGATGAAATGACGCACGAGATCCGGGATGTCCTCGGCGCGGTCGCGCAGCGGCGGCAAGCGCAGCGGCACGACGTTGAGGCGGTAATAGAGATCCTCGCGGAAGAGGCCCTGATTAATCGCCTGCTTCAGGTCCTTGTTGGTGGCGGCGACGATGCGGACATCGGTGCGGATCGGGGTGCGGCCGCCAACGGTGGTATATTCGCCCTGCTGCAGCACGCGCAGCAGACGCGTCTGCGCATCCATCGGCATATCGCCGATTTCGTCGAGGAACAGCGTGCCGCCTTCGGCCTGTTCGAAACGTCCGGTCGAGCGGGTCTGCGCGCCAGTGAAGGCGCCCTTCTCGTGGCCGAACAGTTCGGATTCGATCAGGTCGCGCGGGATGGCGGCCATGTTGATGGCCACAAAGGGACCGTTGCGGCGCTTGCCATAATCATGCAGGGCACGCGCCACCAGTTCCTTGCCGGTACCGGATTCGCCGGTGATCATCAACGTGAGATCGGTCTGCATCAGACGCGCCAGCACGCGATAGATTTCCTGCATCGCGGCCGAACGCCCCACAAGCGGCATGCCGTCCTGCGTGTCGTCGTCGAGCTTTGCCGGCTTGCGCTTCGGTTCGGACAGGGCGCGGCCGACGATAGCGATCAGCTCGGTCAGATCGAAGGGCTTCGGGAGATAGTCGTAAGCGCCCTTCTCGGATGCCTTGATCGCCGTCATGAAGGTGTTCTGCGCACTCATGACCAGAACAGGCAGATCCGGTCTCGCCTTCTTGATGCGCGGCAACAGGTCGAATGCGTTTTCATCGGGCATGACGACGTCGGTTACGACAAGGTCGCCTTCGCCGGCGGAGACCCAACGCCAGAGCGTGGCAGCGTTCGATGTGATGCGTACATCGTAACCCGCGCGGCTCAAAGCCTGGTTGAGCACGGTGCGGATGGCCGCATCGTCATCGGCGACAAGGATCGTGGCTGTCATCGAGTAGTCCCTGTAGAGTTCGGAAGTGGGGCATCTTCAGAGGTGATGCCTTTGGAGGCAGGCATCAAAACACGGAATGTGGTGCGATGGTTCTGGCTGTCGCATTCGACGATGCCGCCGTGGTCACCGATGATCTTGGCGACCAGCGCGAGGCCGAGGCCGGTACCATTCGTCTTCGTGGTGATGAACGGATCGAAGAGATGCGGCACGAGATCGGCCGGCACGCCCGGGCCGTTGTCGATAACGCAGAATTCCAGCGGCAGCGAGATTTTTTCGCGCGTGCCGGCGACCGAGAGTCTGATGCCGGGGCGATAGGCCGTTGTCAGCATGATCTCGCCGTCCTGACGGTCGCCCACCGCTTCAGCAGCGTTCTTCACCAGATTGAGAAAGACCTGTACGAGCTGATCCCGGTTTGCGAAAACCGCCGGCAGCGAGGGGTCGTAATTCTCTGAGATCTTGATGTTGCGGGCAAAGCCGGCCTTGGCGACGGCCTTCACATGATCGAGCACGGAGTGGATGTTGACGGGGACGCGATCGACGGGCCGCTCGTCGGAGAAAACTTCCATGCGGTCGACCAGCGAGACGATACGGTCCGTCTCGTCGCAGATAAGGCGCGTCAGCGCGCGATCGTCGTCTTCGACCGATTGCTCCAGCAGCTGTGCGGCGCCGCGGATGCCCGACAGCGGATTCTTGATCTCATGCGCCAACATGGAGGCAAGGCCTGTGACCGATCGGGCGGCGGCGCGATGCGTCAGCTGCCGGTCGATCTTGTCCGCCATGGAGCGTTCCTGGAACACCACCACCACGGAGCCGGGGTCGCTGGAAATCGGCGCAACATAAATATCCACCAGCTTGTCCTGTCCCAGGCGCGGCGAACTCAGATCGACGCGATATTCGTTGACCGGCGCGCGGCGCTCCCGCACCTGATCGATCAACGCCAGCAAGGGGCTGCCGAACGGAATGAACGTCGAAATCTTGTAGCGCGACAGATGCGATGCGCTGGCGCCGAAGAAGGCCTCCGCCTCCCAGTTGGCGAAAGCAATCAAACCCGCCTCGTCGACCATGACGACGGGATTCTGGATTGCGTTGAGAACCGCCATGGCGACAGAGTTGGCCGCGGTATCACCGGCGCCGGAGCTGGATTTCGAGGTCATGCAGCCTCCTGAACGCATTGGGCGAGATCGGCGCCGGCCTGCAGCGCAGCACGGAAGGATGCAGCCACTTCGCCGCTATCTTTCGACGTCATAATTTTTGCCTTGTCGGTACCTGCCGTTGCCGACGCGTAGCGGTCGAGATACCAGGAGAGATGCTTGCGCGCATGGCGAATGCCGACCGTTTCGCCGTAGAATTCCAGCATCATCCGATAATGTTCGAGAGCGATCTCGACGATCTCCTGGCGGCTTGGCTCGCGATGACCGGCCAACACGCCCGCATGCCACGGGCGGCCCTGGCAGCCACGGCCGATCATGACGGCATCGGCACCGGAGCGGCGCAAAATTTCCTCGGCGTCCTCAGCCGTTTCGACATCGCCATTGGCAACAAGCGGGATGGAGACAACATCGCGCACGGCGCGGATGGCATCCCAATCCGCCCTGCCCTCATAGAATTGCATGCGCGTGCGGCCGTGAATGGTGACTAGCTGAATTCCGGCCTCTTCGGCCCGGCGCGCGATATAAGGCGCATTGATGGAACTCTCGTCCCAGCCGAGCCGCATCTTCAGCGTGACGGGAATGTTCACCGCACGGACCGTCGCTTCGATCAATGTCAGCGCATGATCCGGATCGCGCATCAGTGCCGAGCCGGAATAGCCGCCAATCACCTTCTTGGCGGGGCAGCCCATATTGATATCGATGATATCGGCGCCATTGTTCGTGGCGATCTTTGCAGCCTCGGCCATCCAATGCGCCTCGCGGCCGGCAAGCTGCACCATATGCGGCTTCAGCCCTGCGCTTCTCAGACGCGCCCAGGATTCAGCCGTATCCTGCACGAGCTCGCGGCTTGCGACCATTTCGGTAACGACCAGACCGGCGCCATAGCGCAAGGCAAGCTGCCGGAAAGGCAGATCGGTTACGCCCGACATCGGTGCCAGGATCACACGATTCCGGATGGATACGGAACCGATGGAAAATGGGGCTGCAAGCTTGGAAGACAGCAAATGATTATCTTTCGGGCACACCATACGTCTGCACTATTTTTAGACACGCTTTGAAAGTTTGCCAAGGGGTTTCGAAGAATCCCGATATTTTTTGGGCAGATGCTGGAAAATACTCAGTTGAGGCGATAGACCCTGCTTGAGCAGGGTCCCGTTTTGGCGATCTATTTAGCATGTGCTTGTTCAAAAGAAAGCTCTACGCTTTTCAAAGCCATGCCGAGACGGAGCCTTTCATCTTCGGGGATTTATGACGCAAATGCATTCAAAGCAACCGTTGTCGGTGGGAATCGTCATCGTGGCCGCCGGGCGGGGCGAACGGGCGGGTTCTCCGGAAGAAGGCCCCAAGCAATATCGTCCGATCGGCGGCAGAGCGGTTATTGCGCATACGCTTGAAAGATTCGTGACATGGCCGCAGGCATCGAAAATCGTCGTCGTCATCCATCGCGACGATGAGAAGCTGCTGCGTGCGGCTCTGGAACAGGTTTCAGGCCTGCCTGAGATCAAGATCACCTTCGGTGGCGCGACTCGCCAGCAGTCCGTGCTTGCCGGGCTGCGCGCTTTGAAAGACAGCGGCGTCACGCATGTGATGATCCACGATGCCGTACGCCCCTTCTTCGATCATGATCTGCTGGATCGTGTCGCCGCAGCGCTTGCAGACGGTGCGCCGGCCGTGCTGCCAGCTATGCCCGTCACAGACACGCTGAAGCGCGGCAATGCCGATGGACTAGTCGTCGATACGATTCCCCGCACCGGGTTGCACGCCGCGCAGACGCCGCAATCCTTCCGTTTCGCCGATATTCTCGACGCCCATGAAAAAGCCGCTGCCGATGGCAGAACCGATTTCACGGACGATGCGGCAATCGCGGAATGGTGTAACCTACCGGTGACATTAGTGATCGGCAGCGCCGACAACGTAAAACTGACAATCAAAAGGGATATTGCCATGGCCGATGAAAAGCTCGGCGCCGGCCTGCTGCCTGATGTGCGCACCGGCAACGGCTATGACGTCCACCAGCTGGAGCCGGGCGATGGCGTCACCCTTTGCGGCGTCTTCATTCCCCACGACCAGAAGCTGAAAGGGCACTCGGACGCCGATGTCGCCCTGCATGCCCTGACGGACGCGCTGCTCGCCACCTGCGGCGCCGGCGATATCGGCGATCATTTCCCGCCCTCCGATCCGCAATGGAAGGGCGCTCCGTCGCGCATCTTCATCGAGCATGCGGCAAAGATCGTTCGCGAACGCGGCGGCACCATCATGAATGCCGATGTCTCGCTGATCGCCGAGGCGCCGAAGGTCGGGCCGCATCGCGACACCATGCGGGCCAGGCTCTCGGAGTTTCTGGGCATCAGCATCGATCGCTGCTCGGTCAAGGCAACCACGAACGAGAAGATCGGCTTCGTCGGCCGCCGCGAAGGCATAGCGGCCATCGCGACCGCCACCGTCGTTTATCGCGGAGGCAAGGCATAATGCATTTTCCCGATGAGATTATCGCGCTCGCGCAAACGATCGTGACGGATTTCACAGCAAAAAGCTGGATGGTCGCGACAGCCGAATCCTGCACCGGCGGGCTGATCGCCGGCGCTCTGACGGAAATTCCCGGCTCATCCGCCGTCCTCGATCGCGGCTTCGTCACCTACACCAACACTGCCAAGATGGAGATGCTCGGCGTTCAGGAGCAGACACTTACGCAGTTCGGCGCGGTTTCAAAGGAAACGGCGCTGCAGATGGTCTATGGCGCCCTCTTCCGCTCCCGGGCTGATTTCGCCGTAGCGGTTACGGGTATCGCCGGCCCCGGCGGCGGTTCGGCAGAAAAGCCGGTCGGGCTCGTCCACCTCGCCGCCAAGGCTCGCAGCGGCGCGCTCCTCCATCACGAAATGCGCTATGGCGACATCGGCCGCGACAAGGTTCGGCTCGCTACGTTGAAGACGGCGCTGGAGATGCTCGTCATGCTCGGTCAGTGACCGGGCGTAGCTTCAAGCATAGATCTTGTTCGCGCGCGTCTCGAAGGCATCCGTGAACATGCGGAAAGCCCGATCGAACATCGATCCCATCAAGGCGCCGAGGATGCGGCTCTTGAACTCGTAATCGATAAAGAAATCGATACTGCAGCCGCCGTTTTCAGAGGGCGCAAAGCGCCAGCGATTATCGAGATATTTGAACGGTCCATCGATGTATTTCACGTCGATCGCGCGCTCCGCTTTGTTCAGCAGCACCTGTGTGGTGAACGTCTCGCGGATGGCCTTATAGCCGACCGTCATATCGGCAACGAGCAGGCTCTTGCCGTCACGCTCCTTGCGGCTGCGGATCGTCAGCGCCTCGCAAAGCGGCAGGAATTCCGGATAGCGCTCCACATCGGCGACGAGGTCGAACATCTGGTCTGGCGAATGCGGAACGGGGCGATGGGTTTCGAATTGAGGCATGAGCCGCAATTAAGCAGGACGGCCAAGAAGATCAAGGAGCTGACGCATTTCGCCGCGGGATTTCAGCTGCAAAACGGGGACATCAGGACCGTGCTCGGCAAGACCGGCAAGAACCCGCGGCGTGAATTTTTCTTCAAATGTCCAGATGAAGCGCAGGAACTCCCAATCGATTTTTTCTATGCAGCCAGGCGCCATCTCCGGTCGCGTGCGGCCCATCCATTTAATCCAGCGAGAAACGGCACCCCAGATGCATAGTAAGCGAGGCATCCTCACCCATATGACCAAGTCCGTGCGTGGCAGACGCACATCGAATGTTGAGGGATTGGTTCCGTCCATAATCCATCGCTCGCCCTGCACTTTGGCAACGATGATGGCGCGCTGCTCAGCCTTGTCGCGCTGAACCCAGCCTGGCAGCCACAAAACGTCGCGATCGATCGAGACATAGGCAAGGCCGACGTGTGTGGCGATCTTCTGCGACAGGGTCGACTTGCCGCCGCCGGAGCAGCCCATGACGAGGATTCGGTTCGCCTTTTTGACAAGCGCAGCCGCCTCTTCGATATTAACGACACGGTCAAGCGCTTGCGGCGCGACGATCTGCTCCACGATTCGGCTCCATATTCGATCTTGACGGGCGCCGGTACGGGCAACAAACGGCTGGCGTGCTTCCTAAATCAAGCGGATGACGATCCTGTGGCAGAGCACGCGAAAACCGTGGTAAGGATCCCTTGGCCAGATCGAGGAGCAGCGCAATGGCGATGGTGCGGTACATAGTAGAGGATGTGGAAGCGGCAGCGGCATTCTATCTGAAGCATTTCGGCTTTACGCTAAAACAACAGTTCGGACCGGCAATGGCGATTCTGACACGGGATGACCTCACATTGTGGCTTGCAGGCCCGATGGCGTCGGCTTCCCGCCCAATGCCGGATGGCCGCAAACCTGAACCGGGCGGCTGGAACCGGTTCGTGCTTGAGATTCAGGAAGAATTGCCCACACTCGTTTCCACTCTGCGCGAACATGGTGTTCATTTCCGCAACGACATCATAGAGGGACCAGGCGGACGACAAATCCTGTGCGAGGATCCGTCCGGGAACGCGATCGAACTATTCGAACCAAAAAGCTCATGAGATCTCCGCGTCGCCGCCCCTGGGGACAAAGAGACTACTTTTTTCCTATTCCGCTGCCAGCAGCAGCTTCTTTTCGCGGGCAGCACGCAGACGCGCGAAATCGTCGCCGGCGTGATGCGACGAGCGCGTCAGCGGACTGGAAGCGACCATAAGGAAGCCCTTGGTGTAAGCCACAGTCTCATAGGATTTGAATTCTTCCGGCGTCACGAAGCTCATCACCTGATGATGCTTACGCGTCGGCTGCAGATATTGGCCGATGGTCAAGAAGTCGACATCGGCGGTGCGCAGGTCGTCCATCAGCTGCAGCACTTCGTTGCGCTCCTCGCCGAGGCCCACCATGATGCCCGACTTGGTGAACATGGTCGGGTCCAGTTCCTTGACCCGCTGCAGCAGGCGGACGGAGTGGAAGTAGCGCGCGCCGGGGCGAACCGTCAGATAATTGCCGGGCACGGTTTCCAGATTGTGGTTGAAGACGTCAGGCTTGGCAGCGACGACGCGCTCCAGGGCGCCCGGCTTCTTCAGGAAGTCCGGTGTCAGGATTTCGATCGTAGTCGAGGGCGAAGCGGCGCGGATCGCCCAGATGACTTTCTCGAAATGCTCGGCGCCGCCATCTTCCAGGTCGTCGCGGTCGACCGAGGTGATGACGACGTGGCTGAGGCCCATCTGCTTGACGGCCTTGGCGACGTTTTCCGGCTCCGCCATGTCGAGCGCGTTCGGCTTGCCGGTCGCGACGTTGCAGAAGGCGCAGGCGCGGGTACAGATCTCGCCCATGATCATGAAGGTGGCGTGCTTCTTGTCCCAGCACTCGCCGATATTCGGGCAGCCGGCTTCCTCGCAGACCGTGACGAGCTTGTGCTCCTTCACGATCGAGCGGGTTTCGGCATAGCCCTTCGATGTCGGCGCCTTCACGCGGATCCAGTCCGGCTTGCGCATGACTTCCGTATCCGGCCGATGCGCCTTCTCCGGGTGTCGCACGCGCTTGGCGTCCGGGTTGATCGTGTCGAGAATGGTGACCATGAAACGTCTACTTTCCGCCGCTTGAAATGCGGCCCTTCATCGCCGAGCGAATTTGGCGAGGAATATCAGAATGCATGCACCGATGAAACCGGTGATGAAAAAGCCAAGCCGGCCGCCGGGTACGCCGACATGCAGGGCCACCATCAGCGCCGCAGCTACGACCGAGCCGGCAATGCCGAGGATGATGTTCAGGATGACCCCATAGCGTGCGTCCATCAGCTTGCCCGCGAGCCAGCCCGCAAGACCGCCGATGATGATCAGACCCAGCCAACCTACGCTTTCCATCAAACCCTCTTTTCGGGCGCCCTTCAGGACAGTCCTGCCGGGCGTCGCGTTGCGTCTTAACGATGATGCTCTAGACGATCAATCTCGCCAACAGCACCACAATGATCGCACCGACCGTGGCATGGATGATCTCCACGACAAGCGCATTTTCAATGCCGAGCGATATCCCGAAATAACGGAAGAGGAAACCGCCCACGAAAGCCCCGATCACACCGCTCACCAGGCAACCGATGAGCCCACCGCCTCCAACGATCAGGCTCGCGAGGAAACCCGCGACCAACCCGATGAGAAGAAAGACGATCCAACCTTCCGCCGTTATAGACATGTTGATTTCCTTTCCTGTTTTCCACCCCCTGGATAAAGGGCATGGCAGGAAATTATCAAGCGTTCAGCACCCGGCCATAGGCATCCAGCACGGCTTCCTTCATCGTTTCCGAAACGGTCGGATGCGGGAAGATCGTATGCATCAGCTCTTCTTCGGTCGTCTCCAGGTTCATGGCGACGACGAAGCCCTGGATGAGTTCGGTGACCTCGGCGCCAACCATATGTGCGCCCAGAAGCTCGCCGGTCTTCTTGTCGAAGATGACTTTGCAGAGACCCTGGTCTTCGCCAAGCGCGATCGCCTTGCCGTTGGCGACGAAGGAGAAGCGGCCGACGCGGATATCGCGGCCGAGTTCCTTGGCCTTGGCTTCGGTGAGGCCGACGGAAGCAACCTGCGGCTGGCAATAGGTGCAGCCCGGCACCTTGCTCTTGTCGGTCGGGTGAACATTCGGCAGGCCGGCGATCTTCTCGATGCAGACGACGCCCTCATGCTCGGCCTTGTGCGCCAGCATCGGAGGACCGGCAACGTCGCCGATCGCGTAGATGCCCGGCACGTTGGTCTTGCCGTAGCCATCGATGACGACGCAGCCGCGGTCGGTCTTCACGCCGAGCGCCTCGAGGCCGAGGTTCTCAATGTTGCCCTGGACACCGACGGCCGAGATCATACGGTCGGCAACGATCTGCTGCACCTTGCCGTCTTCGGTTTCGACATGGGCAGTGATCGAGTTGGCAGCCTTATCGACCTTCGTGACCTTCGCCTTGGTGAAGATCTTCAGGCCGCGCTTTTCCAGCTGCTTGCGGGCAATGCCGGAGATTTCGGCATCCTCGACCGGCATGATGGTCGGCATGACTTCAACGACGGTGACGTCGACGCCCATCGAGCGATAGAAGCTTGCAAATTCAATGCCGATGGCGCCCGAGCCCATGACGAGCAGCGACTTCGGCAGGAAATCCGGCTTCAGCGCTTCGAAATAGGTCCAGATCAGCTTGCCGTCCGGCTCAATGCCTGGCAGCGCGCGCGGACGGGCTCCGGTCGCGACGATGATGTGCTTGGCGGTATAGGTGCCTTCGCCCTTGACGTTCTTCGGCACCGGATGCTGCGGCTCGACGACCGGCTTGGTCGACTTGCCGACAACGATCTCGCCCGGCTTGGTGATCTTGGCTTCGCCCCAGATGACGTCGACCTTGTTCTTCTTCATCAGGAAGCCGACGCCGGTGTTGAGCCGAGCGGAAACGCCACGCGAACGGGCGACCACGGCCTTCACATCCGCGCTTACCTTGCCTTCGAGAACGAGGCCGTAATCCTTCAGATGATTGGAATGATCGAGAATTTCGGCCGAACGAAGCAGCGCCTTGGTGGGTATGCAGCCCCAGTTGAGGCAGATGCCGCCCAGGTGCTCGCGCTCGACGATCGCGGTCTTCAGGCCAAGCTGGCCGGCGCGCACGGCGGCGACATAACCGCCCGGACCGGAGCCGATGATAATGACGTCGTAATTCTCAGCCATGTGTTTCCTGCCTTATTGCTGGCGGCGGATCGGAGCCGGCGCCTTGAATCTATCAGAGACCGAGCATCATCCGCACGATCGGCTCGAGGCCGCGACCGAGCGCCCGGGTGTTTTCCGCATCGAGATGAACGCCATCGAGCGGCGTGGTCACAGCGACCGTATTAGCGTCGAAGAAGCCGCATCCGAGTTCGTCCGCCAGATCGCTATAGAGCGTCGGCAGCTTGCTCGATTCCTTGACTGCGCCGAGAAAGCTGGCCGCAAAAGCGGCATTGGCCGTCTCGGTGATTGCCGGCGGGGCGACGATGAGGATATCGGGCACCTCGTAGTCGAACCCCCAGGCATGATTGCGCACCAGCTGGACCAGGCGACTGATGCCCTGCAGAGCGGCAAAGGCCGAACCGGCAACGACGGGCTTCATGTCGTTAGTGCCGAGCATGATGATAACGAGATCAAGGGGATTGTGGGTCTGCAGGATCGTCGGCAGGATCCTCGCGCCGTTGCGGTCGCAATCGGCGAGATGATCGTCGAAAGCGGTCGTGCGGCCGTTCAATCCTTCCGGGATCACGCGCACCTGGTTGCCGAGCGCCTTTTGCAGCACGCTCGGCCACCGATCTTCATAGGCATGACGGCCGACCGTTTCGGCGCTGTAGCCCCATGTCAGCGAGTCGCCGTAACACAGAACAGTCTTGGTCATTCATGCCTCCGTGTCACAACAAGGCTCAGACGAGCATCCCCATCGGATTTTCGATGTAACCCTTGAAGGCTGCCAGGAGCTCGGCACCGAGCGCACCGTCGACGGCGCGGTGGTCGGTCGACAGCGTGACGGTCATCACGTTGGCAATCACCATCTCGCCCTTCTTGACGATGACGCGCTGCTCCCCCGCGCCGACGGCCAGGATGGTCGCATGCGGTGGGTTGACGACGGCGGCGAAGTTCTTGACGCCCATCATGCCCATGTTCGACACGGCGGTGGTGCCGCCCTGATACTCCTCGGGCTTCAGCTTGCGCTCCTTGGCGCGCTTGCCGTAGTCCTTCATCTCGTTGGAGATGGTGGAGAGCGTCTTCTGCTCGGCGCTACGGATGATCGGCGTGATCAGGCCGCCCGGAATGGAGACGGCAACGCCGACATCGGCATGCTTGTGCTTGACCATCGCGCTGTCGGTCCAGGAGACATTGGCATCCGGAACATCGCGCAACGCCAGCGCCAGGGCCTTGATGACCATGTCGTTGACCGAGAGCTTGTAGGCCGGAACACCATCCTTCGACTTCGGAGCGGAATCGTTGAGCTGCGTGCGGAGCGCCAGCAGCGCGTCGAGTTCGCAATCGACCGAAACGTAGAAGTGCGGGATCGTCTGCTTGGATTCCTGCAGGCGCTTTGCAATCGTCTTGCGCATGCCGTCGTGCGGCACGAGCTCGTAGGAGCGCTGCTCGAACAGCTTGAGCACGGCGTCGTCGGACATGCCCTTCGCAGCGGCCGGAGCAGCAGCGGCAGCCGGCTGAGCAGCCGATGCTGTTGCAGGAGCAGCCTTGGCGGTGCCGCCGGAAACGGCAGCTTCGATATCCTTCTTGACCACGCGACCATGCGGGCCGGTGCCGGAAACCGCAGTCACATCGATGCCGGCTTCCTTGGCAAGACGGCGTGCGAGCGGAGACGCGAAGGTGCGATGACCATCGTTTGCTGCTGGAGCCGATGCAACGGGTGCAGGTGCAGCCGCAGGAGCCGAAACGCTTGCCGGAGCCGGAGCTGCCGCAGGTGCGGCTTCCGCCTTCGGAGCTTCCTTGGCTGCCGGAGCAGCAGCGGCACCAGCGCCGGATGCTGCAGCCGCGACATCCTCGCCATCGGCAGCGATCACGGCGATCAGGGCATTGACCTTCACGCCTTCGGTGCCGGCAGGAACGACGATCTTGGCGACCGTGCCCTCATCGACAGCCTCGACTTCCATCGTTGCCTTGTCAGTCTCGATCTCGGCGATGACATCGCCGGACTTGATCTTGTCGCCTTCCTTGACCAGCCACTTGGCGAGGTTGCCCTCTTCCATGGTCGGCGAGAGGGCAGGCATGGTGATGTTGATAGGCATCGATGAGCCCTCCCCTTACTTGTAGCAAACGGCCTTCACCGCATCGACCACTTCGGCGACGCTCGGAAGCGCCAGCTTTTCGAGGTTGGCGGCGTATGGCATGGGTACGTCCTTGCCAGCGATCGTCAGGATCGGCGCATCGAGATAATCGAAGGCCTGCTGCATGACGCGGGTGGCGATTTCCGTGCCGACGGAGGACTGCGGATAGCCTTCCTCGACGGTGACCAGGCGGCCGGTCTTCTTGACCGATTCGATGATCGTCGGAAGATCCATCGGGCGGATGGTGCGCAGGTCGATGAGTTCGACATCGATGCCCTGGGCTTCCAGCTCGGCGACGGCCTTCGTGGCATAGGTCATGCCGATGCCGAAAGAGACGACCGTCACGTCCTTGCCAGGACGATGAATGCGGGCCTTGCCGATCGGCAGAACGAAGTTATCGAGCTTCGGCACATCGAAATGCTGACCGTAGAGGATTTCGTTCTCAAGGAAAATGACCGGGTTCGGATCGCGGATCGCAGCCTTGAGCAGGCCCTTGGCGTCGGCTGCCGTATAGGGCATGACAACCTTGAGGCCCGGAATGTGGCTATACCAGGCGGCATAGTCCTGGCTGTGCTGGGCGCCGACGCGGGCAGCAGCACCGTTCGGGCCGCGGAAGACGATCGGAGCGCCCATCTGGCCACCGGACATGTACAGCGTCTTGGCGGCGGAATTGATGATCTGGTCGATCGCCTGCATGGCGAAGTTGAAGGTCATGAACTCGACAATCGGGCGGAGGCCGGCCATAGCGGCGCCGACGCCGATACCGGCAAAGCCGTGCTCGGTGATCGGGGTATCGATCACGCGGCGGGCGCCGAACTCCTGCAGCAGGCCCTGGGTCACCTTGTAGGCACCCTGATATTCGGCGACTTCTTCACCCATGACGAAGACGTCTGGGTTGGCGCGCATTTCTTCGGCCATCGCATCGCGCAGCGCTTCACGCACTGTCATCGACGCCATTTCCGTGCCGGCCGGAATTTCCGGATCAGCCGCAGCGGCAACCTTCGGCTGGGCCGGGACCGGCGCAGCAGCAGGGGCCGGAGCGGCGGCAGGAGCCTCGGTCTTTGCCGGCTCGGCAGCAGGTGCAGCCTTTGCGGACGAAATAGCGTCTGCGGATTCACCGTCCTGCAAGAGGATGGCGATCTTGGTGTTGACCTTGACGCCTTCGGTGCCGGCGTCGATCAGCAGCTTGCCGATCGTGCCTTCGTCGACGGCTTCCACTTCCATGGTGGCCTTGTCGGTTTCGATTTCGGCAATGACGTCACCGGAAACGACCTTGTCGCCTTCCTTCTTGAGCCATTTCGAAAGGGTACCCTCTTCCATAGTCGGAGAAAGGGCGGGCATGAGAATGTCGATGGGCATAGTGTCCCTCCCCGATTTAGAGCAGAATGTCGGTGTAGAGCTCGGATGCATCCGGCTCCGGATCGTTCTGGGCGAAATCGGCGCTGTCTGCGACGATGTCGCGGACATCCTTGTCGATATCCTTCAGATCGTCCTCGGTCGCCCAGCCCTTTTCGAGCAAGCGAATACGGACCTGCTCGATCGGATCGTGCTCGGAGCGCATCTTCTGCACTTCATCCTTGGAACGGTACTTCGCCGGGTCGGACATGGAGTGACCGCGGTAGCGGTAGGTCAGCATTTCCAGAATGATCGGCCCCTTGCCGGAGCGGCAATGCGCAACGGCTTCGTCAGCCGCAGCCTTGACGGCGCGAACGTCCATACCATCGACCTGAATACCGGGAATGCCGAAGGAGGCGCCACGCTTGGAGAAATCAGCCTGGGCTGTGGCGCGAGCGGTCGAGGTGCCCATGGCGTAGCGGTTGTTTTCGATCACGAAGATCACGGGCAGCTTCCAGAGCTGCGCCATGTTGAAGCTTTCGTAGACCTGGCCCTGGTTGGCGGCACCGTCACCGAAATAGGCGACGCTGACATTGTCATTGCCGCGATACCAGTTGGCAAAGCCAAGGCCGGTGCCGAGCGAGACCTGTGCGCCGACGATGCCATGACCGCCGTAGAAGTTCTTTTCCTTGGAGAACATGTGCATGGAGCCGCCCTTCCCTCGGGAATAGCCGCCCTGGCGTCCGGTGAGCTCGGCCATGACGCCGCGCGCGCTCATGCCGGTCGCCAGCATATGGCCATGGTCGCGATAGCCGGTAATGACCTGATCGCCATCCTTCAGCGCCAGCTGCATGCCGACGACTACTGCTTCCTGACCGATGTAAAGGTGACAGAAGCCGCCGATGAAGCCCATGCCGTAAAGCTGGCCGGCCTTTTCTTCGAAGCGGCGGATCAGGAGCATCTCACGATAAGCCTTGAGCTCTGCATCACGATCGAAATCTGCGATCGGGCCGCCATTGGTTTCCTTGGCAGGCCTTGATGCTGTTTTACGGCTGGAAACGGTCGCGTTCTTTCGCGGCGCCATTCAACCCTCCCTGTGTGAGTAGCCTCGTTTTTTGGTGAGGCGTAACATAGGGAAGATTGTCCGCCACAGCAATGCTATAATTGCATGGCTCATATTCACCGCAAGTTATTGATATAACTCACAAAAACGCAATTAACCGGAATTCGGTTAATTGTGGCTATTTATTGAAGATGACGATCTCGTTCGCCTTGGAATAGGTCAACTGGTAGCGCGCATATTGATCGAGCATATCCTTATCCAGAGAGCCATCGCTCAACAGCGCGACCTCCTTTTCAAGGTGCTCGCGCCTGGCGACAAGATCAGCCAGCTCCTTGGCACGGTCGACGCGGCGCTGCTCGAAAACCTCAGTCGCCTTCAGGCCGTAATCGCCATGAATGCAATGATAACCGAAGTAGCTCACAAAAGCGATGGTGATGGCGGGAAGGATGAGACGGCCGAACCTTCTCTTCTTATGATACTTTGTCCACATACTCGCTCGTCACGCTCTGGCTTTGCGCGATCTCCTCACAGCCCATTCGGCCCAAACAAGATCACATGAAATCAAATACCTGGAGCCAAGATAACCGGCAGAGATTAACCGTCCGTTGACTCTAACTGCCAGGGCCAACAAAAAACCGCGCCCGAAGGCGCGGTTCAATCCAAGCGAACAATCTGGCCGCGGATCCAGATGGATCCGACAAATCAGATATCAACCGCGCAGGATAGAGCGGCCGGCATATTTTGCCTGCGGGCCGAGCGCTTCCTCGATACGGATGAGCTGGTTGTACTTGGCAAGACGGTCCGAACGCGACAGCGAGCCGGTCTTGATCTGCCCGCAGTTGGTGGCGACAGCGAGATCGGCGATCGTGGAATCTTCCGTTTCGCCGGAGCGGTGCGACATGACGGCGGTGTAGTTCGCCTTGTGCGCAGTTTCCACGGCGTCGAGGGTCTCGGTCAGCGAGCCGATCTGGTTGACCTTGACGAGGATCGAGTTGGCTACACCCATGCCGATACCATCGCGCAGGCGGGCAGAGTTGGTGACGAACAGGTCGTCGCCGACGAGCTGGGTCTTCTTGCCGATGAGGTCGGTCAGCGTCTTCCAGCCTTCCCAATCGTCTTCAGCCATGCCGTCTTCGATCGAAACGATCGGGTACTTGGCTGCGAGTTCTGCGAGGTATTCAGCCATGGCGCCGGATTCCAGCGTGCGGCCTTCGCCCTCGAGAACATACTTGCCGTCCTTGAAGAATTCGGTCGAAGCGCAATCGAGGCCGAGAGCAATTTCTTCGCCCGGCTTGTAGCCGGCCTTCTCGATCGACTTCATGATGAAGTCGAGAGCTGCCGGGGCGCTGGAAAGGCCCGGTGCGAAACCACCTTCGTCACCGACGTTAGTGTTGTGGCCCTGCGATGCCAGTTCCTTCTTCAGAACGTGGAAGACTTCCGAACCCATGCGGACGGCTTCGCGGATCGAGTCAGCGCCGATCGGCAGGATCATGAATTCCTGGAAGTCGATCGGGTTGTCGGCATGGGCGCCACCGTTGATGATGTTCATCATCGGGACTGGCAGCAGGCGGGCATGAGCGCCGCCGACATAACGGTAGAGCGGCAGGTTGGCGCTCTGGGCAGCAGCCTTGGCAACGGCGAGCGAGACGCCGAGGATGGCATTGGCGCCGAGGCGCGACTTGTTCGGCGTGCCGTCGAGCTCGATCATGATGTTGTCGAGCTGGATCTGGTTTTCGGCATCCATGCCGCCGATCGCGTCGAAGATTTCCGAATTGACGGCTTCGACGGCCTTCTCGACACCCTTGCCATGGTAGCGCTTGCCGCCATCGCGAAGCTCTACAGCTTCATGCGCGCCGGTCGACGCACCCGACGGAACCGCCGCGCGGCCCATGCTGCCATCTTCGAGGTAGACATCGACTTCGACAGTCGGATTGCCACGGCTGTCGAGAATCTCGCGGGCGATAATGTCGGTGATTGCGGTCATGATAGCTCCCTGCTCGCTGGTTTATAAATCGATTTAAATCGTCTTAATCGAAGGCGCGGAAATTTCAATGGCGATCCGCGCCGCGATTTGGCACTCCTGCAGGCCCGTAACGCAAGTTCATGTCAGCCTGTTGAATGCCGGCTTTATTTCAGGCCTTGGCGATGGCGTCGAAGGCCAGCAGCTTCTCCAGAAGCCGCGGCATATCCTTCAGATAGACCATGTTCGGGCCATCGGATGGTGCATTGTCCGGATCCTCATGCGTCTCGACAAAAACGCCTGCGACACCGACGGCAACGGCGGCGCGCGCCAGCGTCTCGACGAACCGGCGATCGCCGCCGGTCGAACCGCCCTGTCCGCCTGGCTGCTGCACGGAATGGGTCGCGTCGAAGATGACGGGCGCGCCCATCGCCGCCATGATCGGCAGCGAGCGCATGTCGGAAACAAGCGTATTGTAACCAAAGGAGGCGCCGCGCTCGCAAAGAAGAATATTCGGATTGCCGCTTTCGTTCAGCTTGGCAAGCACGTTCTTCATATCCCATGGCGCCAGGAACTGGCCCTTCTTGACGTTGACCACGCGGCCGGTCTTGGCAGCGGCAACCAAAAGGTCTGTCTGGCGCGACAGGAAAGCCGGGATCTGCAGTATATCGACCGTCTTGGAAACGATGGCGCACTGCTCTTCCGTGTGGATGTCGGTCAGGACCGGGAAGCCATATTCCTTCTTCAGGTCTTCAAAGACTTCCAGCGCCTTTTCCAGCCCGATGCCGCGCTTGCCCGACAGCGATGTACGGTTCGCCTTGTCGAAGGAGGACTTGTAGACGAGGCCGATGCCCAGCTTGCCGCAAAGTTCCTTCAAAACGCCGGCAACCATGAAAGCATGGTCGCGGCTTTCCATCTGGCAGGGACCGGCGATCAGCGACAGCTTTGCAGTATTGGAAAAAAGGACCTTGGAGGCGCCCTCGCCGACGGTGACTTCGGAATTTGTGCTCATTTTATCTCCTCAAAGGCGAACAATGCGCCCTGACCGGGCGCCAACCTCGCCAATAGACGATTGTTCTTACGCGTATAGGTGACGCCGTTAGCAGTGAAATGCGACGATGTCACGGAAAGATCGCGCGTTTTGAAAAGGATTGCCCGCGCCCTGAGCCCCGGATCATTCGTGCGAACAGGCAGATCATAGAATGCCTCCATTCCTTCCGGCGTCAAAATCTCGAGATCGGCATTGGCAGTCCTGATCGTCAGGCCAAAGGAATGTTCCATAATGCGTGGGTCGCCGACAACCTCTTCGAAGAAACCGCGATAGACCGCCGGCTTCGGCGCGCAAAGCGCTACCCGCGCGATACCAGTCACGCCGTTCTCGTGACGCTCGAGCGCGCTGCGATCAGCCGGCAGCGGATTGATGCGCTGACAGCAGAAAGCGAGAAAATCCGGCGCGCGCAGATCGGCGGCAAGGGCAAGACGAAAGCCTGCCGTGGTTTCGGTTCCATCCGGCATCTCATCGGACGGGAGAAATCCAGCATTCGCCCCGCCGAAATCGCCGCCGCGTTGAAACGCTTGTCATCCGCCACCGCATCATCCGTACCGAATACCACGGCCGAGAAGCCATCATCCCCCACCCGGAAACGATAAGCCTGATCGCGCGCGACGAAAACATTGCCATCCACGATGCTCTTCTCGCATTGCTCCGGAGATGCGACGCCCAGAGGTTCGAGATAGGTTTTATCGGCAAGGAAGACGCAGGCATTCTGAGTGCCAAAGGGATGGCACGCATCTGGAGCCACGGTGAAACCGAGCTTGCCGAGACGTTCGCGCGCCAGAGCGATGTTGACGGTCGGCAGCACGAGATGATCCAGCGGATGCGGAGACGAAATCATGGCTTCTCCTGTTTGCTTGCGGAAGCAGATTTGCGCCCATCCCCCAAGCAATTCAAGATGGAAGGATGGAACATCCCGAAGCACACGACATGGATCGAAGGCGATCTCGCAAACGTGATTGCTGATTCTCTCCCATAGCCGGCTCATGCAGTAGCGCGGCACTTTGATCCAAATGCTGGGCGCACGGACTGAACGACAAGGCCCTGGAAGCGAACAGAGCGGCATTTCTCATATTTTTCCATGGGTTAACGCAGATATGGCGCCTCGATGTTCCGATCCGATCCATTCGCAAATGGTAATTATTTAACTGCCCCCACAAGGCTTTACCGAAATTTAAGCACTTGCGGAACACATATGGAACATATAGTGTCCGTTCTGGATTTGTTTCACGGCTTTTCTTGATTCTGAGGTTCCAAGACGATGTTGACGCGCAAGCAGCAGGAACTGCTTCTCTTCATTCACGAACGCATGAAGGAATCCGGTGTTCCGCCATCCTTCGACGAGATGAAGGATGCACTGGATCTGGCATCCAAATCCGGCATTCACCGCCTGATCACGGCGCTGGAGGAGCGAGGTTTCATCCGCAGGCTGCCGAACCGGGCCAGAGCGCTCGAAGTCATCAAGCTTCCCGACGCCTATAATCCGAGCCTGCAACAGCGCCGCGGTTTTTCGCCCAGCGTCATCGAGGGCAGCCTCGGCAAGCCGCAGCCCGTTGCCCCGCCCGCTCCGTCGAAAGTGGCAAATGACGATCACAACGGCTCGGCGTCCGTACCTGTGATGGGCCGCATCGCCGCCGGCGTTCCGATCTCGGCAATCCAGAACAATACGCACGACATTACCGTTCCCGCCGACATGCTCGGCTCCGGCGAACATTATGCGCTCGAAGTTCGCGGGGATTCGATGATCGATGCCGGAATTTTCGACGGCGACACGGTCATCATCCGCAATTCGACGACGGCCAATCCCGGCGATATCGTCGTTGCACTCGTCGACGATGAAGAAGCTACCTTGAAGCGCTTCCGTCGCAAGGGTGCCTCCATCGCGCTGGAAGCCGCCAACCCAGCCTATGAAACCCGCATCTTCGGGCCGGATCGCGTCAAAGTTCAGGGCAAGCTCGTCGGCCTTATTCGTCGCTATCACTGACCGGTGAATTGTCCAGAACTGGTGGTGCCTTTGCAATTGGCGCGTCGAATTTGTCGGTGCGCCAATCATAGGTTCGATGCCTGGTCCATGGGCGCTGCGGGTTGTTGAATGCGGCTGAGATGATGGGCTTGTCTACGGAAAGCACCATTTCGATGGAGCCGGTTTTGCGCAATGTCGCACCGGTTATGAGCGTTGCTCCGGAGCGGCAATGGTCCAGCCGCAGCCGGATTGGCGTCACGATAATATTCCCGGTGTCGCAAGCCGTGGGCAGATAGGCTGCGTTCTCGATGGTGACCAATATCGCGCCGTTTTCGAGCATGGCGACACACCATGCTCCCTTCTGACAGGCAAAGCTGCCTTGCATGGTGCGGTCTAAAGCTTCTTCCATTGCGGTGCGGACCGCCTTCTGCTCGTCATTGCTTAATCGCTTATGCCGATCCGTCTTGCTGATCTGCGGAAGCCGGCTATCGGTCGGGAGCATGGTCGGCGGTTGATGTTCGGCCGCGACGAGCGCTTTCTGCCATTGCTCGAAGATGAAGGCCTGCGGTCTCTCGCGATTGGTGGCGAGGATATCGTTCTGGCGCAAGGCAACCAGAATGCCATCTTCCGAGATCATCAGATCCGGCTTCGGCACACCAGAGCCGAACGCGGCTACACCGACAGATGACAGCAGCAGCAACAGGCCCAGATGGCGAAGCCGGGTCCGCAGCATGCTCATGGTCAGGAAGCCAGCGATGAAAGTCGGCATCAGCCAGCCGGGCTGGCGACCGAAGGTAATGTCACCTCCCCACCCAGCCACCGTTTTTGCAACAGCGATCACAAGCTCCAGTCCCTCACCGGTGACTTTCCAGAACGGTCCATCGATTCCGAAAGGCATCAGCAGCATCGCCATCATACCGAAGGGCATGACGATGAAAGAGACGACGGGCATGGCCGCAAGGTTGGCAGCAAGTCCATATGTCGCCAACCGGTGAAAATGCTCGATCGAGAAAATGGCCGTCGACGCACCGCCGATGAACGAGGTCGACATCACGCCTCCAAAGAAGCGTGTGACGAACAGTAGCGGACTTAACAGACGGATGCGCGGCAGGATGTTTTCGCGATGCCGCCGTCGTTTCCAGAGCGAATAGCCTGATACCAGCGCCAGCGTAGCGGCGTAAGACATCTGGAAACTCGGACCGAGTACCTGAGACGGTGACAAGACTAGGATGACGATGGCTGAGAGCGCCACATTGCGCAAGCTGATGGATGGCCTGTCGAAAAGCACGGCCACCAGCATGATCGCCATCATGATGAAGGCGCGTTCGGCGGAGACGCCGAATCCGGAAATGAGGTAATAGGCCGTTACCGTTAGAAGCGCGCCGAAGGCTGCGAACTTCTTCGTCGGCCAAGCCTGGACGACACCGGGAAACAGGCTGAACAAATAGCGCAGACCGACATAGAAAATGCCAGCCGACAGCGCCATGTTGAGGCCGGAAATTGCAATGATGTGGGTCAGGCCGGCAATTCTCAGGGCTTCGGTCGTATCCTTCGAGATCGCACGTCTCTCATCGGTGACAAGCGCCGCTGCAAAGGCGCCGGTATCTCCTGGCAAGGTTTGCCTGATGCGGTCGCCGATGCTATTGCGCAGGCCAGCGAGCCAGATATCGGCCGCATCTAGTAACGAGCCGGCGGCATTATCACTAGATGGTGATAATAATTCCGGCGTTCCGTAGGCAAAGCCATTCGCGCCGATGCCGTTGAAATAGGAGCTGAAGGCAAAATCGTTGAGACCCGCCAATGCCGGTCCGGCCGGAGGCGTCAGGCGCGCCCTGCCCCGGATCCGATCCCCCAGATCGAACGGCTCCGCCTGCTTGCGCACGAAGACCGTAACCCGCTGCGGCGCGCGGCGGATAGAGGGTTTTTCCGTTGCCTCGACGCGGACGATATAGCGCCAGCGCCCATTGTCATAGGATTCCCGTCGCTCGATCTGCCCGGTCACGGTCGTCGTCACGGCCGAGTCGAGCATGACGGTGGAAACCCGCCAACTTTCCCACTGCGCGAGCGCCAGGCCCAGGCAGATGAGCATACCGGCGAAAAGCGTGTGATGAAGCAGCCTGCCCGCATCGCGCTTTAGCAAAAAGCCCAAAGCAAACAGAACGAGGCCTGCGAGAAACGCCTGCGGAGGCGGATCGACTTGCGCCTCGAACCAGATAATCGCACCCAAACCCATATAGATCGGCGCGAAAAGAACAGCGCGGCCATGGGCTGCCTCCTCCGCAATCAAGCCGAGGACAGCGGTTCCAAGGCGCTTCGGAACACGCAGCAAACGCGACGTCAGCGGCGCCTGATCCTGTGTTCGTTCCCATTGTTGTGCTTTGGCGCGGAGGATAATGGTGGCGGAAAAGGCGTGAGGTTGCGGAGACGCGGTGACGTCCCTGCTCTCTTCCTGCTGGTCGGATGCCTCCAAATTAGGCACTCGCTGACTGCCCCCGCACCAAATTACAGCTTCTGCGCGATTTGTGCCGTCACCATCCAGTGAATTCAACTGAAATCGGCGGGAACAAAGCTCAATTGGACCGGTTTCCCGGCGTAGCATACGAAAGGACGCTTCTGCAGTGCCCAAAAGTTGATACTGCATTGCACAATTTGGCGTTAGGATAACTTGGCATTAGGCTCTGGATCATATAGCTAGTCGGTAGTCGCTTAACCTTTTGGCGCTTTTTATGGCGTCAATCCCGCCAAATCTTGGAGGATCAGCATGACGGAACAAAGCGCGAAACTAACTTGGGGTGAAAAGACGGTGGACCTGCCGGTCAAGACCGGAACCATCGGCCCGAGTGTCATTGATATTGGTGCCCTTTACAAGAACACCTCCACTTTCACTTACGATCCTGGTTTCACCTCCACCGCATCGTGCGAGTCGAGCATCACCTATATCGATGGCGACGAAGGCGTTCTGCTGCACCGCGGCTATCCGATCGATCAGCTGGCCGAACACGGCGATTTCCTCGAAGTCTGCTACCTCCTTCTCTACGGCGAACTGCCGACGGCAGCGCAGAAGAAGGACTTCGACTATCGTGTGACCCACCACACGATGGTGCACGAGCAGATGTCGCGCTTCTTCACCGGCTTCCGCCGCGACGCGCATCCGATGGCCGTCATGTGCGGCTGTGTCGGCGCGCTCTCCGCCTTCTATCACGACTCGACCGACATCACCGATCCGCACCAGCGCATGGTCGCAAGCCTGCGCATGATCGCCAAGATGCCGACGCTTGCCGCCATGGCCTATAAGTACCATATCGGCCAGCCCTTCGTTTATCCGAAGAATGACCTCGACTATGCGTCGAACTTCCTGCGCATGTGCTTTGCCGTTCCGTGCGAAGAATATGTCGTCAACCCGGTGCTTGCCCGCGCCATGGACCGCATCTTCATCCTGCATGCAGATCACGAGCAGAACGCCTCGACTTCGACGGTTCGCCTGGCTGGTTCTTCCGGTGCCAATCCGTTTGCCTGTATCGCAGCAGGCATCGCCTGCCTCTGGGGACCGGCTCACGGCGGCGCCAACGAAGCGGCCCTGAACATGCTGAACGAAATCGGCACGGTCGACCGCATTCCGGAATTCATCGCCCGCGCCAAGGACAAGAACGACCCGTTCCGCCTGATGGGCTTCGGTCACCGCGTCTACAAGAACTACGACCCGCGTGCCAAGATCATGCAGAAGACGGCGCACGAAGTTCTCGGCGAACTCGGCATCAAGGACGATCCGCTGCTCGACATCGCGATCGAGCTGGAGCGCATCGCTTTGACGGACGAATATTTCATCGAGAAGAAGCTGTACCCGAACGTCGACTTCTATTCCGGCATCACGCTGAAGGCTCTCGGCTTCCCCACCACCATGTTCACCGTTCTCTTCGCTCTTGCCCGCACCGTCGGCTGGATCGCCCAGTGGAACGAAATGATCGAAGATCCGCATCAGCGCATCGGCCGTCCGCGCCAGCTCTACACCGGTGCTCCGCTGCGCGAATATGTGCCTGTTTCCAAGCGCTAAGCTTCGGTATTGAAACAAAAAACCGGTCAGAGATGACCGGTTTTTTTATGGGCTAGAACATCCAGAACAATCTGCGCCGCCTTATCGCCGGGCGGCTCCTCGGTCTGCATTCGCTCCCAGACCAGATCGTAACCCGCCAACATCGCCACACGCTCCGGCGTCTCGCTCGCCAGCCGCTCCATATAGCGGGCCAGCATGCCCGGCCGCAGAACATCATTGATGAGCTCCGGCAGTACAGCATAGTCGGCGATGAGGTTCGGCAAGGCGGCCGTCCAGATCTTGATCCGCGACAGCACGAATTTCGCCAGCCATTCGGTCTTATAGGTCGAAACCACCGGAACCCCGGCTAGGCCCAATTCCAGGATCACGGTTCCGGAGGCGGCCATGGCAGCATCGGCCCCAGCAAAGGCGCTCCACTTGGCGTCCTGACCGACAAAGATATCCGGCTTGACCTGCCATTTTTCCGTCAGCGAACGAACCAACGCCTCCTGCTTCGGCACTGTCGGCAGCAGAAAACGAAGATTTCTATTTCTCCGGCTAAGTTCTTCGATAGCCTGCTCAAAAACCGGTAGTAGCTGCCGAATCTCCGATGCACGCGATCCGGGCAGAAGCAGGATCGTCTTTTGGGCATCGGGGCCTGCCAGACCGCGCAAGGCGCGCTGACGGCGAGTTTCCAGCAGATTAGCATCGACCGTCAGGCGGTGGCCGACATACGTAGTTGCCGGACCGCCCAGCCGCTCCATGGCAGCAGGCTCGAACGGCAATACGGCCAGTACATGGTCGACGTAAGCGAGCATCTTCTGCGCGCGATATTCCTTCCATGCCCAGACGCTGGGGCAGACGTAATCGATGATTGGCAGGTTGGGCAGTGCCTTGCGCACACGCTTGGCAACGCGATGAGTGAAATCGGGGCTATCGATGATCAGAAGCACATCGGGCTTTGCGGCAACGATCGCATCTGCCGTCTGTCGGATGCGGGCCAGTAGCTTTGGCAGCCGCTTGATGACCTGAATGAAGCCCATGATCGAGAGCTCGGAGTAATCGAAGAGCGAGCGGAGACCTTGTGCCTCCAGCGCCTCGCCACCGACGCCCACCAGCTCGACCGCACCACCGTGACGCCGCTTCAGGGCCGCGACGAGATCGCCACCCAAGAGATCGCCGGAGACTTCTCCGGCAACGACGGCAAGCTTCAAAGGCGCCGCGCTCACATGAAGCCCTCGGCGCTGAGGCCGCGATCGATGCCGCAGACGAAAATGCCGGCCTCGTCGGCAGCGGCAATTACCGCTTGCCGGTCGAGGATCAGCGCTCTGCCGGCTTCGACGGCGATGCCGGCCAGTCCAGCCTTCTTGGCATTCGATACCGTAGACACGCCGATCGACGGCAGATCAGCCCGGATATCCTGCTGCGGCTTGCAGAGTTTGACGAGCACGCCACGACGGCGCGTCGAGATGCGTCCGGCCGCACGCAGTTCGGCAACTCGCTCGATCATCCTGTCAGTACCCTCGGCGCCCTCGAGCGCGACAACGCGGCCTCCGACGCTGACAGCGCCCTGTCCGACATCCAAAAGCCCCAGCGCATCCGCGGCCCTTGCGCCCTGGGCAATATCGCGCAGATCCTCTTTCGCCGGCGAGAATTTTCCAAGTGGCCCCGTCGCCGCCAAAAGATCCGGCGCAATTTCATGCGCACCCACGACACGAACGCCGCCGGCCTCGATCAGTCGTATGACCATCTGCAGAACGGCGTTGTCCCCTCCCGAAAGAAGAGTGCGGATCGTGGAGGGTAATTCCTTGATGACGCGCCAGGTCGGATGCACCTGACGCCACGAAGGACGTCGTGCAACACCGCCCGACATGACAACACGATCGACACCGTGCCGGCGGAACATTGCCTCGAGACCGGCAAAATTGCCGACGCCAAGATTGGCATGATCGAAGGCAGACCAGTCGCGGTCCGCTTCGTCAGTCAAAGCAATAATGACAGGATTCTCTCCGGCGTGGCGGGCGGCATCGGCGACGTAAACCGGCAAAAGCCCACTGCCAGCGATGATCGCCAGTCTGCCCTTGCCGTTTTCGCTGGCCGAAACCACCCTCAACTCTTGCCGCGATTCGGCGATGAAAGCGCACGGTCGCTTTCGGCAGCAATGAAATCGAGAATTTCCATCACTTCCTTGCAATCGGCATATTCTTCGCGGATAGCCGCTGCATTGTCGCGAATGGATCCTTCGCCTTCGAAGATGCTCTTGTAGGCGCGGCGAACGCGGTGAATGACGGCGCGATCTATCCCTGCGCGGCTCATCCCGACGACATTCAATCCTGACAACACGCCAGGATTGCCGTTCAACATGCCATAAGGGATGACATCGTAGCTGGCTGCCGTAAGCCCCCCAATGAAGGCTTGCCTGCCGATACGCGTGAACTGATGCACAGCACAACCACCACCGAGGATTGCACGGTCTTCAATGGTGACGTGTCCCGCCAGCATCACATTGTTCGACATGATGACATTGTTACCGACACGGCAATCATGTGCGACATGCGAATTGGCGAGGAAGAGATTGTTGTTGCCGACGATCGTCCTGCCGCCGTAATCGGCCGTACCGGTGTTAATCGTCACGCCTTCGCGGATCGTGCAGTTCTCACCGACATCAAGCGTAGTCTCTTCGCCGTGATGGTGAACGCTCTGCGGATCACCGCCCACAACGGCCATCGGAAAGATCTTCGTTCCCTTACCGATCGTCGTGCGGCCAGTCACGACTGCATTATTGAGCAACTGAATATCGTCGTGCAGAACGACTTTGGGACCGACATAGCAGAGCGGGCCGACAACAACATTCTCGCCGACGACCGCGCCGTCCTCGACAACCGCCAGCTTATGAATGCGGGCGCTCTTTGCGATGCTGCTCATGCCTGTTCCTGATCCTTCCGTACGATCATCGCACCGATATCAGCCTCGGCCACCAGAGAACCGTCGACCTTGGCATCGCAATGGAACTTCCAGATGGTGCCACGCTGCTTCTGCTTGACGACGTGGAACTCGACGCGGTCGCCCGGAACAACTGGCCTGCGGAAGCGGGCGTTGTCGATCGTCATGAAGTAGACGAGGTTGCCGCCGATGCCATCCTTGCGGGCGCAGATCGCACCCGCAGTCTGCGCCATACCCTCGATGAGCAATACGCCCGGCATGATCGGAGAACCGGGAAAATGCCCCGTGAACTGCGGCTCGTTGGCCGTCACGTTCTTGATGCCGATCGCGGAATTATCGCTATCGATCTCGATGATCTTGTCGACCATCAAGAAGGGATAGCGATGCGGCAAAAGCTTCATAATTTCCAGAACGTCAGCCGACGACAACGACGCCTTGGCTTCCTCAGTCATGCTCCGCACTCCCGTCTTTCTTGTCTCTGGCTCCTGACCGCTTTGCGATCTCCGCCGATTCCCTTAGAAAATCCCATAGCGGCCGCGCCGGAAGGCCCGCATAGCGCTCGCCCGCCGGGATGCTGTTCATCACGCCGCTCTTGGCGCCGATCTGCACGCCGTCGCCGATGTGGATATGCCCGTTGAGGCCCGCCTGGCCGCCGATCTGCACACCATCGCCGATCACCGTGCTGCCGGCAATGCCGACCTGACTGACGATAGCGCAGTGACGGCCAATGCGGACGTTATGTCCGATCTGGACCTGATTGTCGATCTTCGTGCCTTCGCCGATCACGGTATCATCCATGGTGCCGCGATCGATCGTAGTATTGGCGCCGATCTCGACATTGTCCTGGATGATGACGCGGCCGATCTGCACGATCTTGATCATGCCACGCGGTCCCGGCGCATAGCCAAAACCGTCCTGACCGATGCGCGTGCCATTGTGGACGATGACGCCGTTGCCGAGATAGGCGCAGAGCACGCTCGCACCGCCGCCGATGCTGCAATTGCGCCCGATTTTGACACCCGGCCCGATGAGAGCGTTAGGGCCGATATAAGTCCCCTCGCCGATCTCTGCACCCGGGCCAATAATTGCACCCGGCTCGATGCCGACATTGGCCTCCAGCTTAGCGGTCGCATCGATCGTCGCGGCGGGCGAAATCGTCGTCGGATTCGCGGTAAACGTAACCGGCCTCATGGCTTGCGGATGCAGCAATGCACCGGCAATGGCGAAATCCGTATGCGGCTTCTTCGACAGAAGTACCGGGATGTGATCGGGGACGAAAGATCTCAGCGCCGGAAGGCAAATGATCGCCGAAGCCTTGCAGGTCTCCAGCTCACCACGATTCTTTCGGGAAAGGATATAACAAATGTCACCTTCGCCTGCCCGGTAGACGGGAGCGATAGATCTGATGACGACCTCCGAAGAGGTCGCATCAGCCAGTTCCGCCCCAAGATGCTCAGCCAGCTGTTTCAAGCTGACGCCACCATGGGGCGGGAAAAAACCAGTATGTTCCATAAGCACCAGCTCCAGAACGGTGTTCAAGCCCGCAGTTCTGGACTGCCGATATCAGAACTGGTTGGCGATGCCAAACCGGAAATTCTCAGTCTTGTCGTAATCTTCCTTCAAGACCGGCACCGCATAGTCAACGCGGATGACACCGAACGGCGACGACCAGATCAGACCGGCACCGAGCGATGCGCGGATCGAGCTGTCGTTATGAAGGGTATCGCCGAAGAGATTCGCCTTGTTGCCGTAGAGCGTGCCCGCATCAGCGAAGGCTGCGATACGCAGACCGATATCCTGAGGAACACCCGGCATTGGCATGCTCGCTTCAGCCGAAGCCGTGAAGTAAGTCGTGCCACCAAGCGGATCGCCATGCGACGAACGCGGACCGATACCAGCATTCTCGAAGCCGCGGATTTCGCGGCCGCCGAGCGTGAACTGATCGAAGACGTTCAGCTTGCCATTCGTCGGCATCACGTAGCCGGCACCCACCGTCAGCGAGCCGATGATATCGGCTTCGTCGCTGATCATCTGGTAGTAACGAGCCTTACCGCTCAGCTTGTAGAAGTCGGAGTCGCCGCCGAGACCCGCAAATTCATGCGTGAACTTGGCGATGATGCCCTCACGCGGGAGGTTCTGATCGTCCAACGTATTGTAGGTGAAGGTCTGCGAAACCGTCGACTGCACCCACGGACCGTTCTCGACGAGATTGAGATACGGAGCCGAAAGATTGTTCTGCCAATCGTTCGTACCGTCGTAGGTCAAGCGCTTGTAGTTGTAGCGCAGCGTCGTTGCCAGGTTCTCGGTGATCGGCGCGGTGACGCGCAGCGAGAAGCCTTCTTCCGAATAGTCGTAGTAATCGTCGCTCGACGTCTGGTTCTTGAAGATATCGAAACCGGCAGCCAGACGATAACCGAGGAAATAAGGCTCGGTGAACGAGATGTTGTAGGTACGATTGCCTTCCGTGCCGGCACCTGCGGCGAGACGGATGTACTGACCGCGACCGAGGAAGTTCTTTTCTTCGACCGAGGCTTCGAGAAGCAGGCCGCCATTGTTGCCGACAGCGTAACCGGCGCCGATACCGAAGGAGCCGGTCGGCTGATCTTCAACATTGACGATAACAACGACGCGGTCCGGAGCGCTGCCCTGAGCCGTCGAGATATCGACCTTGGTAAAGTAGCCGAGCGCATCAAGACGACGCTTGGCGCGCGTGATCATTTCCTGGTTGAAAGCATCGCCTTCGTTCAGGTCGAACTCGCGGCGGATGACGTAATCGCGCGTGCGCGTGTTGCCGCGGATTTCGATACGTTCGACATAGGCGCGCTCACCCTGGTCGACGAGATATTCGATGCCGATGGTATGACCAGACAGATCACGGTTGCCGCGCGGCGTGATGCGGGCGAACGGATAGCCGGCAGCCGCGACGCGCTTGGAAATGTTCTCGATCGAAGTCTGAATATCCTTGGCGCTGTAGACATCGCCCTTGTGGGTGATGACAAGGCCCTTCAGCTCGTCGGCATTGATGCCCTCGACGGTCGAGATGACGTTTATGTCGCCGTAGGTGTAACGCGGGCCTTCATCGACGTTGAAATTCAGTGTGTATTCGTTGTTCTGCTCATTCAGCGTCGCATCGGCACTGACGACGCGAAAGTCGGCATAACCATGATTGTAGTAGAACTGACGCAGCTGATCCTGATCGCCCTGCAGGCGCTCGGGGCTGTAGACGTCCTTACGCGTCAGGAACGAGAGGAAGTTGCTCTTCTTCGTGCCGATGACCGAAGCAAGGCGACCGCTGCCATAGGCCTGGTTGCCCGAGAAATTGATCTTGTCGATCTTGGTACGCTCGCCTTCGTTGATGACGAAGGCCACGTTCAGACGGCCCGGCGCGACCTCGGCGGTCTGCGTGGTCACCTGCACATCGTTACGACCGATGGATGCATAGGCATCCTTGATGGTCTTGACGTCAGCCTGAACGGTCGCCTCGTTATACGGGCCTGCAGCATGCGTCTGGACGATGCCCTGAAGCTTGTCGTCCTTGATCTTGCGGTTGCCGTTGAAGACCACAGCGTTGATGAGCTTGTTTTCGCTGACCGATACAACCAGCGCGCTACCCGAAACGGTAATGTGGACATCGGAGAAATATCCGGTGGCATAGAGCTGCTTCACCGAAGCATCAATGTCACTGGCGGAGAAGCTCTTGCCGGGCTTGATCGTGATATTATCCCGGACGGCCGTCTCGCCGACGCGCCCAGCACCGCGAACGTCAACCCGCTGAATAACAGCTGCCTCAGCGACAGAAGCAGAGGCAAGGGTGATCACACCAGCGCCGGACGCAACAACACCTGCAGACAGCGCTACCGCCGACACTGCGTTCAAAAATTTTGAACCAGCCTTCATTTCACTTCTTACCTTTTTTCAATCGTCCCCAGCCTCGAGCGAACCCGATTCCGGCCACGTGTGTCGTTTTACCCGCTTTTGACATACAAGCAAGGGAGCACGTTAATTTCTGTTTACTTCATTTCAAACCGTGGCCCATTCGCCACTACCGCTTTGAAACATCGTAAATAAATCGTAATTTTCCTCTCGTCGCCCCACTAGCCTATTCGGGAACTAATATCGTTCCAGGTCGCAAACACCATGAGCGAGAGCACCATCGCAAATCCAATCCGGAAAGCGATATCCTGCGCCCGTGCACCCAGAGGTTTTCCCCTTACGGCTTCAATCGCATAGAACATCAGATGGCCGCCATCAAGTACCGGGACCGGCATCAAATTTAATAACCCTATTGAAACAGAAAGTATGGCGGCGAATTGGAGCACCGCGGCAAAACCCAGGGTTGCCATCTGCCCCGAAAGTTGCGCAACCCGAATAGGTCCCCCGAGCTGATCGGCCTTCATGTACCCGCCGATGACGTTGCCGAGATATTCAAAGGTACCGGAAACGATACTGCCGGTCTGTTTCACCCCTTCGGAAAGCGCCCGCAGCGGCCCATAAGCCTCGTAACGCAGCTTGATCGGCTTCTGTCCGTCGCCGATCCCGATCGTGGCAATCTCCGTCCGAGCGCCGAAGACATCGGTCTCCTCCGACTTTTTCGGCGTCACGGCCACTTCGCGTGTCTGGCCGTTGCGCTCCACCGAGAGCGTGATGGGTTTGTCGGCATGAGCTGCAGCGTAACGCTGCACCTCACCGATGGAGCCGATCGCTCGTCCATCCACAGAAAGAATGCGGTCACTGAGCTCCAAGCCTGCCGCCTGGGCCGGGCTGTCAGCACCGATCGACGCAATCAACGGATCGATCGGCGCGATGCCGATGCTGCCGACATCCTTCTTATTGCCGGATGCATCCGTATCCGGCAATGTTTCGGGCGTCATCGTGAAATCGCGGATCACGCCATTACGCTGAACTGTCAGCACGACGCTCTTGCCAGGGTGCTCGGCGATGTAGCGGCCGATATCGTAATAGGTGGCAGCATTATTGCCATCAACGGCAATCAAGTGGTCTCCCGCCTGCACGCCGGCCTTTGCCGCCGGTCCACCCGGCTCCACCGCAGTGACGACCGGATCGACCAGCGCAATGCCGATGCGACCCATTTCCATCTTGTTGCCGAACTGATCCGTGTCCTCCACCAGCTTCGGCACGATTCGGAAATCGCGATTCTGACCGTCGCGGTCGACAGTCAGTACGATAGTACGGCCCGGGCGCAGGCCGACATAGCGCTGCACTTCATCGAAAGTCGTCACTTTGTTGCCATCGACAGCGATCAGGCGGTCGCCTGGTTCAATGCCAGCCTCCGCGGCCGCGCCGTCACGCGTCACCATTGCAACGACAGGATCAGCGACCGTGCGGCCGTAGACGCTGAAAAGAACGGCAAAGATCACAATTGCGAGCAGGAAATTGGCAATCGGGCCCGCTGCCACGGTTGCGGCCCGCTTCCAGAGCTTGGCGCCGGCGAAGGATTGAGCGCGCTCCTCCTCCGTCATCGCCGAGAGCTGATCCACATCGGTCTTGCTGGAGGCATCCTCATCACCGAAGAATCGCACATAACCGCCGAGCGGAATAAGGGAAAGCTTCCAGCGGGTGCCGTGCCTGTCGGTAAATCCGGCAATCTCCGGCCCGAAGCCGATCGAAAAAGCCATAATGCGGATGCCCGACCAACGGCCCACCAGGTAATGGCCCATTTCGTGCACAAAAACGAGCAGCGACAGCACAAAAACAAACGTAATAACGTTGTTTGTCAAGAAACCGATGAAGCCAGCCGCGCTACCCATGCAACGATCCTGTTCGTGTTGGAGTGGTTCAAGCTTTCACGGAAGCTCCGAACTACCCCATCTTTCTGTTTTCTCGCAATTCCGGACGGAAAACCGCTGAGCGATTTTCCTGGAATTGCTCTGGTATCAGACCCCGAGCAGAACGCCGCCCAATGATAAGGTCTCGCCGCCCATTGTCAGCGATATTACGATAGCCAACAAAAACGCTGCAAAACAAGCAAAAATTAGTCCATCGACCCGATCCATGACGCCGCCATGTCCGGGAATCATACGGCTGGAGTCTTTCACGCCAAACTTGCGCTTGATGAATGACTCGAATAGGTCGCCGATCTGGCTGCAGACCGAAAGCACCAGGGCAAGGACGGGGATCCACAGGTCTTCAGCTGAAAAGAAGCTCCAGACGACAGCGGCTCCCGCCACGACGGCTGCGACGGCGCCTCCGATTGCGCCCGACCATGTTTTACCCGGCGATATGCGTGGCGCAAGCTTCGGCCCGCCTATAGCGCGGCCAACGAAATAGGCAAAGATATCAGTCGCCCATACCACGGCAAAGATAAACAGCATCAGCACGAAACCGCGAAAATCGTCATCGCGAATCTCGGCAAGGGCAATCGCCGTCAGTCCGGAATAGAATATGCCGCCCGGCAGCCACCAGCTCTTGCCGCGCGCCGCGACCATGATCGCCGTGACAGCGACGAAGGCAGCAAGAACCTCTATGGAATAGACGGATTCGCTCAACACGGTCGCGCCGGCGATCAATACGAGCCCAAGCCAGCCGAGCGCGTTTCCCTGAGGATCGCGGCCATGCAGATCCGATATCGTCGACCATTCATAATAGACGAGCAGCCCGATTACGGCAGCCAGCAGGCGAAAGCCTGTGCCGCCATACCAGGTAGCAGCAAGAACGACGACAGCGAGAATAATGCCAGAGATAATGCGCAGCCTGAGTTCGCGGCTCATCAGGACCCCACGGCCGCCGCCTGCTTGGCGGAAAGGCCACCAAAACGCCGGTCGCGAGCAGCATATTTCTCCAGCGCCGAGAAGAAAAGCTCGCGGCTGAAATCAGGCCAATAATCCGGCACGAACATGAATTCCGAATAAGCGGCCTGCCAGAGCAGGAAATTAGAGAGCCGCTCCTCGCCGCTCGTGCGGATGATGAGATCCGGATCAGGAATACCTGCCGTGTCGAGACGGGCATCGACCAGGTCCGCAGTTATGTCCTGCGGGCGCAGCCTTCCGGCTTCGACATCCTTGGCAAGACTTACGAAGGCACGCGTGATTTCGTCGCGCGAGCCATAGTTGAAGGCAATGACCAGCGTCAGGGCCGTATTGTTCCTGGTGGTCTCCTCCGCCTCGAGCAGCAGGGGCAGGATATCGCCACGCAGACCGGTACGATCGCCGATGACGCGGATACGTACGTTCTGGCGATGAAGTTCGGCAAGGTCCCGACGGATGAAGGCCTTGAGAAGGCCAAGGAGATCGCTCACCTCCGCCTCGGGCCTGCGCCAATTCTCCGAAGAGAAGGCAAACAGCGTCAGATATTTTATGCCGATGTCGCCCGCCGCCCGCACCGTCTCCCGAACCGCCTCCACGCCCTTGCGATGACCCATGGTGCGCGGCAGGCCGCGCGCATTGGCCCAGCGACCGTTGCCATCCATAATAATGGCAACGTGTTCAGGTACGGCAGACAACGTAGGAGCTGACATATGGGTCCGGTTTCGTTCAGCGGAAAGATGCTATGGTCTGGTAATCTAGGGCGCGGTCGCGGCTTTCAATATTGCGAAAAGCTCGACACTCCCCAGCGTACGATCAGACGTGCATGATTTCCTTTTCCTTGTCGGCTAGCAAGCGGTCGATTTCCGAAATCGTCTCATCCGTCATTTTCTGCACACGTTCGGACAACGAGCGGCTCTCGTCCTGACCGATTACGCCGTCTTTTTCGGCCTTTTTGAGGCCATCCATGCCATCGCGACGCACATGGCGAATCGCTACCTTCGCCTTTTCGGCATATTCGTGGGCGACCTTCACCAGCGAACGGCGCCGCTCTTCGTTGAGTTCCGGCAGCGGGATGCGCAGGTTCTGGCCATCGACGATCGGATTGAGGCCGAGATTGGATTCGCGGATGGCTCGCTCGGCGGCGCTGACCATCGACTTGTCCCATACCGACACGGTCAGCATGCGCGGCTCCGGCACGGTGATGTTGGCCACCTGGTTCAGCGGCATGCGCGAGCCATAAGCTTCGATCGTCACAGGATCGAGAATGTTGGCGGATGCACGCCCGGTGCGCAGTGAGGCGATATCGCTCTTGAATGCCGCAATGGCGCCATCCATACGGCGCTTCAGTTCCTTGAGATCGCTGGCTTCACTCATGTCTATGCTCCCCTGTAATGAGGCGACACCGGGGCTGACCCGACGTCACAGGAATATCAATTGTCTGATACGATGGTCTTGCGGCCGCCGCCGGTCAAGATTTCCGCGAAACCGCCCTTCTCGTGAATGGAGAAGACGACGATCGGAATGGAATTTTCGCGTGCAAGCGCAACGGCTGCAACATCCATGACGGCTAGCCCCTTTTCGAGCACTTGGCTATGGGTCAGATGATCGAAGCGCTCGGCATCGGGGAACTTCTTCGGATCGGCGGAATAAATGCCATCGACCTGAGTTCCCTTGAAGATCGCTTGGGCGCCCATTTCGGCGGCACGCAGCGCTGCGGCAGAATCGGTTGTGAAGAAGGGATTGCCGGTACCGCCGGCGAAGATCACCACGCGGCCGAGCGAGAGGTGGTAAAGCGTGGCGCGCTGCGAGAAGCTCTCGCAGATTTCCGGCATGGAGATGGCCGAGAGCACGACGGTATCGATATCAAGCTTGCGCAGCGAGGTCGCCAGGGCCAATGCATTGATGACCGTGCCGAGCATGCCCATGTGGTCGCCGGTCACGCGGTCCCCACCCTTGGAAGCCACGGCTACCCCGCGGAAGATGTTGCCGCCGCCTACGACGACACCGACCTCGACACCCATTTCGCGCGCCTGCGCAATGTCGCCGGCAATCCGGTCCGCGACGGTGACATCGATACCGAACCCCTGACTGCCCATCAGAGCTTCACCGGAGGCCTTGAGCAACACGCGCTTGTAGATCGGCTGGGACATCGTAGCTCCTTGAAGTGATCACCGGGGAATGATTGTGAAAGCCGGATACACGAAGGGCACCGCGTTGTCACGCGATGCCCTGACGTTTTCCCTGATATGGTTTCACCAAACCGGGATATGTCTCTTTTCGATCGGGCTTTTCCGCACGTCTTCAAACTGCGGAAAAGTCGTATCGTTTTGTTTCCTTACGCATTCCGAACGGAAAACCGCTAGGCACTTTTCCTAGAAATGCTCAGATCAGCCCTTGGCGACAGCTGCAACTTCTGCGGCGAAGTCGCTTTCTTCCTTCTCGACGCCTTCGCCGAGCAGCAGACGGGCCATGCCGGTGATTTCGATCGAGGCGCCGGCGGTCTTTTCAGCTTCCTTGAGGGCAGCACCGACCGTCAGGTCCGGATTGATGACGAAAGCCTGCGAGAGAAGAGCGACTTCCTCGAAGAACTTACGCATGCGGCCCTCGACCATCTTTTCGATGATGGCTTCCGGCTTGCCGGATTCGCGGGACTGTTCAATGAAGACGTTGCGTTCGCGCTCGGCAACGGCGGCGTCGACTTCTTCGGCACGGATAGCCAGCGGGTTGGTAGCGGCAATGTGCATCGCAATCTGACGGCCGATCGACGTCAGAACGGCCTTGTCACCGACCGACTTCAGGGCGACGAGAACGCCGAGCTTGCCGATACCGTCACCGGCAGCGTTATGGATGTAGGTCGCCACGACGCCGTGCTCGACTTCCAGCTTGGCGGCACGACGCAGCGTCATGTTCTCGCCGATGGTTGCGATCGCGTCCTTGATGGCGTCGGCGACCGGCTTGCCGGATGCGGGATAGGTCGCAGCCGAAATAGCTTCAACCGTGCCGTCGGTGGACAGCGCAACTTCGGCGATACCGCGAGCGAGGTCCTGGAAGGCATCGTTGCGGGCAACGAAGTCCGTTTCGGAGTTGAGCTCGACAACAACGGCCTTGTGACCGGCGCCGGCAATGGCGATCAGGCCTTCAGCGGCGGTGCGGCCGGACTTCTTGTCGGCCTTGGAGATGCCCTTGGCGCGCAGCCAGTCGATTGCGGCTTCGATATCGCCATTCGTCTCGGTCAGCGCCTTCTTGCAGTCCATCATGCCTGCGCCAGACTTTTCGCGCAGTTCTTTCACCAGTGCAGCCGTAATCTCGGTCATAAGCTTCCTCTTGTCGGTTCATACGGTGCGGCAAAAGGCGTCAAGCCGAAGCGGCACCGATTTGAGGGACGAAATGTACCCGTAAGTATGACAGCGTTATGAAGCAGCGTCATACTTTGGAATTCTGTTTGGAACATGCCTGGATTTTTCGTCCAGGCGAGCAGTTACCAAAAACGCGATAAGGCCGCTCGAACTTGTTAAGTCGCAAACGGCCTTATCCCGGATGTCATTGCGCTTGGGCGGACAGTTTATTGTCCGCCTCTTGGCGCGATCAGGCTTCGGTGCCGTCCGCCAGGGTCGGCTCGACCGGAGCTTCTTCGGAAGCGCCGAGGTCACGGCCCGATGCGCTCTGCTGGCGAGCGATACCGTCGATGGCAGCGCGCGAGATCAGGTCGCAGTAAAGAGCGATGGCGCGCGAGGCGTCGTCGTTGCCCGGGATCGGATAGTCGATCAGGTCCGGATCGCAGTTCGAGTCGATGATTGCGACGACCGGGATGCCGAGGCGCTTGGCTTCGTCGATCGCGATCTTTTCCTTGTTGGTGTCGATGATGAACATCAGGTCCGGCGTGCCGCCCATGTCCTTGATACCGCCGAGGGCCTTGTCGAGCTTTTCGCGCTCGCGCTCAAGGTTCAGACGCTCCTTCTTGGTGAAGCCCTGGGCTTCGCCGGAGAGGATTTCGTCGAGCTTGCGCAGACGCTGGATCGAGTTGGAGATCGTCTTCCAGTTGGTCATCATGCCGCCGAGCCAGCGGGCGTTGACGTAGTACTGAGCCGAACGCTTTGCGCTGTCAGCGATCAGTTCGGACGCCTGACGCTTGGTGCCGACGAACAGGACGCGGCCGCCACGGGCAACGGTGTCGCTGACAACCTGCAGAGCGCGGCTCAGCAACGGAACCGTCTGTGCGAGGTCGATGATGTGGATGTTGTTACGATCGCCGAAAATGTACGGCTTCATCTTCGGGTTCCAGCGGTGCGTCTGGTGGCCGAAGTGAACACCTGCTTCAAGAAGCTGGCGCATAGAAAAATCGGGCAATGCCATGCCTTTGTATCCTTTTCCGGTTGAACCTCCGCAAGGCGAACAGCATCCTCTTCGAGAATGCCACCGGGCGGAACAATCCGGATTTCTCCCGGACAATCCCATGCCTTACGTGTGGAATGCGGGTGCCCATACATTCGATTCGCGTGGAATGCAAGGCTTGAGGCTCAAAATAGCCGATTCTTATCTCAATCCATCCCGCAGTGGGCTACTGGCAGGCCTTCGTACCGAGAACTTCAAGCTTTGTGAGCTTACCGGTCAGCACGAAGTCACCATAATCCATGGTGAGGTCGCGCGTGATGCCGTTCTCGTAAAGTTTAAAGGACATACGGTAGACAGGTACGGCGTCGCCCGTGGACTTTTCGTTGAAATAAGCCACGGTCACCGGCCAGAAAGGTGTCTTAGAGAAGGCGCCAGCCTTGTCAGCATCGGGATCATCGGTGGCCGGCGTCTGCTCCTTGCCGACGACGGTGGTGGCGATCAGCGGCTTGTCGCCGTCATCCGAACCATCGAAGACCTGGGCTTCGAAGAAATTCTTGCCGAGCTTCGCGTTATGGATGATGTCGAGCATATGCTCCGTCGGGAAACGGCTCTCGATGATCTGGACCTGCTTGTTGTGCGGCTGGGTGAGGTCCACCTTGATGCCCTTCTGGTCGTCGCTTGCCGCACCGCGCACATCCTTGTCGAGCTGGCTGTCGGTATAGGACTTGGTTTCGAAGCGGAACAAGCGCTTGCCGAGATCCTCGAAGGTCGTCGTCTGCTGGTCGCTGACGCGAGTGGAATCGCCGGTGTCGATCTTGGTCACGAAACGGAAATTAGTGGTGAATCCGGTACAATCCGAGCCTTCAAACTCATAGACCATCCGGCCGACCATGCCGGAAATGCCGGAGCGATCAGAAGCATCCTTCAGTTCGAGCTCGTAGACGGCGCGATGCGCGATCAGCCCGCTTGGACCGGCCGCATGGGCTGCCGAAGCCCCTAGGGACAGAATGCTCAGGCCCGAAAAAACGGTAGCAGCAAGACTCGAGCGGAACATTCATTATCTCCTGTTGGACTCGCACGCGATGTTATAAGAACGCTTTCGGCTGAAACGAGGCTGCCGATCCTAAGTGACCGAATTTAGTCTTGATGCCGGATTTTTGAAGTTTTTACAACAAAACGGGAGATGAATAATGTCCGACGCTATTGAGGGCCGCCTGCAGGAACTCGGCATCGTTCTGCCGCAGGCTGCAGCACCGGCCGCCAATTACGTTCCCTATGTCATCAGCGGCAATCTTCTCTATCTATCGGGCCAGCTGCCGATGGAAAACGGCAAGATCGGCGTGACGGGTCATCTCGGCAAGGATGTCGATGTAGCCGGCGGGCAGCGGGCGGCAGAGCTCTGCGCCATCAATATTCTCGCCCAGGCGAAAGCTGCCCTCGGCGGTGATCTCGGCCGGATCAAGCGGCTGATCAAGCTCAATGGCTTCGTTGCCTCAACGCCCGATTTCGTCGAACAACACCTAGTGATCAACGGCGCGTCCAATCTTCTGGCAAACGTACTGGGCGAAGCCGGCAAGCATGCCCGCGCCGCCGTCGGCATGGCCGCCCTGCCGCTCAATGCCGCCGTTGAAATCGATGCCATTCTGGAAATTGCATAATGAGCAAGCTTGCCTGGCTGACCGAGCGCCCCGTCGCTCACCGCGGCTATCATGACATGAACAAAGAAGTCTGGGAGAACACGCTTTCCGCCTTCAACCGCGCTATCGAAGCCGGCTTTGCCATCGAGTGCGATCTCCACTACGCCTCGGACGGCGTTCCCGTGGTCTTCCATGACGACGACCTCCAGCGCGTCTGCAATCTGCCGGGCGAAGTGCGCGAGCGCACCTCGGCGGAACTCGGCCTGCTTTCTATAGGCGGCACCAGGGACAAGATCCCGACGCTGAAGCAGCTTCTGCAGCTCTGCGGCGGCAAGGTGCCGCTCGTGCTTGAGCTGAAAGGACGCGAGGGCGATGACGAAGGCTTTGCGGAATCCGTTCTCGAAGTGCTCGAAGGCTATAAAGGCCATGTGGCCCTGATGAGTTTCGACCATTGGCTGCTCAAGGACCTCAAGGCGCTGGAAGCACCCTACCCTGTGGGACTGACGGCCGAAGGAAACAAGCCTGAGACGTTTTTTCAGCATGACGAAGCCATGCATCTTGGGCTAGACTTCATTTCGTATTTCTACGGCCACTTGCCGAACCCCTTTGTTACGGCGCAACGCCAGCGCAGTATTCCGGTCATCACCTGGACCGTGCGCAACGAAGCGGCCCGCAAACATACGTTTGCCAACGCAGACCAGATGACCTTTGAAGGTTTTGATCCGCGCCAGGCCTCGTAAATCGGCATCGATTGAAGGAGAGGCTTTGCGCATACCCAAATTGCCGCTGCGCCGACAGCACGCCGATCGGGCGGATGGCGCAGCGGTGAAAGCCCCTCTCTTCCTTCCAAGCGCAAGAGTTTGATGACAGACGAATTATCCATTCGAGTCGAACGATCCTTCAAGAACATCGCCCCGGAAAGCTGGTCGAAGCTCGCCGGAGCGTCCAGAACCGGTAGCGTCCTGCCCTACAATCCCTTTGTCTCGCACGCCTTCCTGTCATCGCTGGAGGAGTCCGGTTCCGCGACCGACAAGACCGGCTGGCTCGGCAGTCATCTGCTGCTCGAAACCGACGGCGGCGAATTGCTTGGTGCCGTCGCGGGCTACCTGAAGAGCCATAGCCAGGGCGAATATGTCTTCGACCACGGCTGGGCCGATGCCTTCGAACGGGCCGGCGGCCGCTATTATCCGAAGCTGCAGTGCTCCATTCCCTTCACGCCCGCCACGGGACCGCGGCTGCTCGTCGCTGAGGGACAGGACCGAAGCGTGCTGCAGCCGGCGCTTGCCGAAAGTCTGAAAGAGGTCACCCGGCAGCTCGGCGTTTCCTCGGCGCACATCACCTTCCTGCCGGAAGACGAGATTTCTGTTTTCGAAACCGACGGCTATCTGCATCGCACCGACCAGCAGTTCCATTTCATCAACGAGGGCTATGCCAATCACGACGCGTTCCTGGAGACGCTAGCATCGCGCAAGCGGAAGGCGTTGAAGAAGGAACGGCGCGCGGCGGTCGAGCATGGCATCACCATCGACTGGCTGACCGGCAGCGATCTGACCGAAGGCATATGGGACCAGTTCTTCGCCTTCTATATGGATACCGGCAGCCGCAAATGGGGCCGCCCCTACCTCACGCGGAAATTCTATTCGCTGATCGGCGAGCGTATGTCTGACGATATCCTGCTCGTCATGGCGAGGCGCGAAGGACGTTACATCGCCGGCGCCATCAACTTCATCGGCGGCGAGACGCTTTACGGTCGCCATTGGGGCTGCATCGAGGATCATCCCTTTCTGCATTTCGAAGTCTGCTATCATCAGGCGATCGATTTTGCGCTGAGTAAAGGCTTGAAGCGCGTGGAAGCCGGGGCGCAGGGCGAACACAAGTTGGCGCGCGGCTATCTTCCCGTCATCACGCATTCCGCGCACTATATCGGTCATCAGGGCCTGCGACGCGCCGTTGCGGACTATCTGAAGCATGAGCGGGAACAAGTGGAGGAGATGAGCGAAATCCTCACCGAGCACAGCCCCTTCCGCAAAGGTGAACGGCAGGATATCTAACCGTTCGGCATAAACACAAACGCAAGACGAGGAGACACTGGATGACCAGCCCCGCCTATGACGACAACAATATCTTCGCAAAGATCCTGAAAGGCGAGATCCCTTCCTACCGCGTCTACGAGGATGAGCATACAGTAGCCTTCATGGATGTGATGCCGCAGTCGCCGGGCCATACGCTTGTCGTGCCGAAGGTGCCCTCCCGCAATATTTTCGATGCCGAACCGGCTGCATTGCAGCAGGCTATCACCGTGGTACAGAAGATCGCCGTCGCCGTTCGGGAAGCCTTCGACGCGGACGGCGTCTATATCGCGCAGTTCAACGAGCCCCCCGCGGGGCAAACCGTCTTCCATCTGCATTTCCACGTTATTCCGCGCATTGAGGGTGTCGCGCTGAAGCCGCATTCGGGCAAGATGGAGGATGGCGCCGTGCTGGCGGAAAACGCTAGAAAGATCATCGAAGCGCTGGCTTGATGCGCCGAGCTCCTCAAGTCTTCTCTGAGATTTTTCTTATAACCATATAAAAACGGCTGCATTATTTCTAACGCAGCCGTTTTATTTTTTTTAAATCACCGATCGGCGACTACTTACTTACGCGGAACCTTCGGAACCGTGCCACCGCCCTTGCGCGGTGACTTGCCTTCGGACTCGCCGCTTTCACCTGATGTCGCAGCTTTAGCCGAGCGGCGGCTATCGGCTGCCGTCGCAGCCTTACCGACGCGGCTTCTGGCCTTGACTGTCGTGTCGCCGTCATCCTCTTCCACCTCGGCCGGCACATCGCCCACTTCGGCTTCCGGCTTCGGCCGGATCGGAGCGGTGTCGGCGATCGCCTCGAGCAGGATGCCGGTCGAGCCGTCTTCCTTCTTGCCGACCGTGACGGTGACGACGCCGCCCTTCTTCAGCTTGCCGAAGAGGATTTCGTTCGCCAGCGGCTTCTTGATGTTTTCCTGGATGACGCGCGCCAGCGGACGGGCGCCCATCTTGTCGTCGTAACCCTTCTCGGACAGCCATGCGATTGCGTCCTCATGCAGGTCGAAGGTAACGTTCCGTTCGGAAAGCTGCGCTTCCAGCTGCATGATGAACTTCTGCACGACCTTGTGGATAACGGTCGTCGGCAGCGGTGCGAAGGGAATGACCGCATCCAGACGATTGCGGAATTCCGGGGTGAACAGGCGGTTGAGAGCCTCTTCATCCTCGCCGGTCCGCTTGGACGAACCGAAGCCGATCGCAGCCTTGGCCATTTCCGAAGCGCCCGCATTGGTCGTCATGATAAGGATGACGTTGCGGAAGTCGATCTTCTTGCCGTTGTGGTCGGTCAGCGCGCCGTGGTCCATGACCTGCAGCAGGATATTGAAGATATCCGGATGCGCCTTCTCGATTTCGTCGAGCAGAACCACGCTGTGCGGATGCTGATCGACGCCGTCGGTCAGGAGTCCGCCCTGGTCGAAGCCGACATAGCCGGGAGGTGCACCAAGCAGACGGGAAACCGTATGGCGCTCCATATATTCAGACATGTCGAAACGCAGCAGTTCGACGCCGAGCGAGGAAGCAAGCTGCTTGGCGACTTCCGTCTTGCCGACGCCGGTGGGGCCGGAGAAGACATAGCAGCCGATCGGCTTGTTCGGTTCGCGCAGGCCGGCACGTGCCAGCTTGATCGAAGTTGAAAGTGCTTCGATCGCCGTATCCTGGCCGTAGACGACCGAACGCAGTTCCTGCTCGAGGTTGGCGAGAACCATCTCGTCATCCTTGGAAACCGTCTTCGGCGGAATGCGGGCCATGGTGGCGATCGTCACCTCGATCTCGCGCTCGGTGATCAGCTTGCGACGCTTCGAGGGCGGCAACAGCATTTGCGCGGCGCCGGTTTCATCGATGACGTCGATCGCCTTGTCCGGCAGCTTGCGGTCGGAGATATAGCGGGCCGACAACTCGACCGCCGACTTGATGGCATCGTTCGAGTAGCGCAGGTGGTGATACTCTTCGAAATAGGGCTTCAGGCCCTTCATGATTTCGATGGCATCCTCGATGCTCGGCTCGTTGACGTCGATCTTCTGGAAACGGCGGACGAGAGCCCGGTCCTTCTCGAAGAACTGACGGTATTCCTTATAGGTGGTCGAGCCGATGCAACGGATCGCGCCAGAGGAAAGGGCCGGCTTCAGCAGGTTCGACGCATCCATCGCGCCACCGGAGGTGGCGCCCGCACCGATAACAGTGTGGATCTCGTCGATGAACAACACGGCGCCCGGATACTCTTCGAGTTCCTTGACGACCTGCTTCAGGCGTTCTTCGAAATCGCCGCGATAACGGGTGCCGGCAAGCAGCGTGCCCATATCCAGCGAAAAGATCGTGGCATCGGCCAGAGCTTCAGGCACCTTGCCTTCTACGATCCGCTTGGCAAGACCTTCGGCAATCGCCGTCTTGCCGACGCCGGGATCGCCGACATAGAGCGGGTTGTTCTTCGAGCGGCGGCACAGCACCTGGATGGTGCGGTTGACCTCAGAGTGGCGGCCGATCAGCGGATCGATCTTGCCGCTCTTGGCCTTCTCATTGAGGTTGACGCAGTAGGCCTTCAGCGCATCCTGCTGCTTCTTGCCGTTGCCCTCCTCCTGCTCGCCGCGGGAGGTCGGCTTGCTCTCGGATTCGCTTTCCTCGGCGCCGCGCGGCGTGCGGGTCTGGGAGGAACCCGGGCGCTTGCCGATGCCGTGAGAGATGTAGTTGACCGCGTCGTAGCGGGTCATTTCCTGCTCCTGCAGGAAAAAGGCAGCATGGCTTTCCCGCTCCGCGAAAATCGCGACGAGAACATTGGCGCCCGTCACTTCCTCGCGGCCGGAAGATTGCACATGGATCACGGCGCGCTGGATGACGCGCTGGAAGCCGGAGGTCGGCTTCGAGTCCTCATCATAGCCCGTGACCAGGTTGGAGAGTTCATTATCGACGTATTCAGTCAGAGTCTTACGGAGCGCGTCGAGATCAACATTGCACGCGCCCATGACAGCTGCGGCATCGGCGTCGTCTACCAGCGCCAAAAGCAGATGTTCCAGCGTGGCATACTCGTGATGCCGCTCGTTCGCGTAGGTCAGTGCCTGATGCAGCGCCTTCTCAAGACTAGGCGAAAATGTTGGCACGTTCAGATCCTCACTTCTTTTCCATAACACATTGCAGCGGATGCTGGTGCTGCCGGGCAAAGTCCATCACCTGGCTCACCTTCGTTTCGGCTACTTCATATGTATATATCCCGCACTCACCCACGCCATGGTTGTGGACATGAAGCATGATACGGGTGGCGCCTTCGAGATCCTTTTGGAAGAAACGCTCCAGGATATGGATCACGAAGTCCATGGGCGTATAGTCGTCATTCAGAAGCAGCACGCGGTACAGGTTCGGTTTTTTGGTTTTGGGCTTGGTGCGTGTAATCACCGAGGTCCCACGGTTTCCGTTGTCCCCGTTCCTTTCGCTGTTGTTTTGCATCCGGATCGGCTCAGCGATCATTTCATTCATTCCTCAAATCATCCGGCAGAAGCTATCGCATTCCGACTTGGCACTGGGGTTGGGTTCTTCACTTGGTCGGGCCGGATATCCGAACCTCTAACTTAGTTCATATTGGCGGGATTTTAAGCCCCTTGCGGAACACTGCAATCACAATTCGCTGACAAAGCGGGCTGCGGTCAAAAAAGTCGCTGCATATCTTCGCCTTTGGTTCGATGCACCAAAACGCAAAAGACCGGCCACGCATCGCGCAGCCGGCCTTTTCGGAAATTTTGCCTTTCGGCGAAAGCTTAAGCGGCGGTCGCCGTAGCTGCTGCCTTGCTGGCAGCCTTCGTTGCAGCCGCGACGGGCGCCTCGTAGGGCTTGTAGGCGTTCTTGGCGAGATCGGCATACATTTCACCGAGCTTGGTGGCTTCGGCAACGAAATTTTCGTAGGAGGACTTCACATAGCTGCTCTGCAGTTCGAAGGCAGCTTCGAAGCTCTTGACGCCGGCGAGCGTTTCGAAGTGCGCAACACCATCCTGGAAAGACTTCTTGGAGTATTCAGCAGCTTCGGCGGCGATCGCCTGAAAACCCTTAGTGACATCGGAATAGCTCTTCAGCGCCGTGTCCATGGCTTCCTTGCCCTTCTTGTTGGCTTCATCGAAATTGAACATGCTTCTCCGTCCCTTGTTGGCCGACCGGTAGCCGGTTTACAGGGGTAAAACTTAAATGCAATGCACAAATAGTCAAGTAGTCTTGTGCGTCGCAATAACCCCTTTTAGTTGTATTTTAGATAACACCCTAATGCCGCTAGTGATGAGTGCTGCGCATCATTTTGTTTTTTCTAAAATATATCATCGGGCCTGCAACCACAGGCTTTGATTAAAATATTGGCATTTGGTCAGAAAGAAGCCGCAAGAGATCAAAACGGTGGCGGAATGATCAAATTGATAACTGCCAAAGAAAAAGGCCGCATTTCAATGAAATACGGCCGGAATACTCGATCACTATACGAGATCGATGGAATCAGAGATCGACGTCCAAAATGGCCATCGAGAAGTTATAGGAGCGGTCGCCATCTTCATCGTCGATATAGACGACACCCAGAAATTCTTCGCCGAGATAGACTTCCGCAGAATCGTTCTTGCGCGGGCGGGCCTTCACCACGACCTGCGGGTTGAACGTGCGCTTGAAATAGGCGTCGAGCTTCTTGATTTCTTCAGGCTTCACAATGCTTCTCCGTGAGGATCTCGGTTGGCCGCTTCTTGCATAGGAAAAGCGGCGGTGTAAAGACCGGAACCGCGCATACCCCCTCAGCGGCAGCACAAGCCTCCGAAAGTCACACGGGATTTTTCTAGATTCCCGCGCCCATGATCTGATCCACGACCAATTGCTCGGCCAACAGCTGGTCCATCGAGCGTGAAGGTTCCGAACACCCTGCTTCTCCGACTACCTTGGCCGGAACGCCGGCCACGGTCGTCTTGGCGGGGACCTCCTTCAGCACTACCGAGCCTGCGGCGATGCGCGAGCAATGGCCGATCTGGATATTGCCGAGAATCTTGGCGCCCGCGCCGATGAGGACGCCATGGGCGATCTTCGGATGGCGGTCGCTGCCCTCCTTGCCGGTGCCGCCGAGCGTGACCCCGTGCAGGATGGAGACGTTGTCGCCGATCACGGCCGTCTCGCCGACGACAAGACCGGTCGCGTGATCGAGGAAGATGCCCTTGCCGATGCGCGCCGCCGGGTTGATATCGGTCTGGAAGACGCTGGAGGAGCGGCTCTGCAGATAGAGCGCGAAATCGCGGCGGCCGCGATTATAGAGCCAATGCGCAAGGCGATGTGTCTGCAGCGCATGGAAGCCCTTGAAATAGAGCACCGGCTCCAGGAACCGCAGGCAGGCAGGGTCGCGATCATAGACGGCCTGGATATCGACGCGCAGAATCGATCCCCACTCCGGCCAGTCTGCCAGCATTTCCTCGAAGGTCTGCCGCAGGAGGATGGCCTGCAGGTCCGGATGGTCGAGCCGCTCGCAAATGCGATAGATAACGCATTCTTCCAGCGAACGATGGTTGATGATCGTCGAATAGAGGAAGGCAGCAAGGAGCGGGTCCTTTTCGGCAGCGGCGCGTGCTTCCTCGCGCATGCTGTCCCAGATCGGGTCCATGACCTTCACTGCGCCCAAGCCCTCTACCTGGCGAATATCCATTGCTGCGACCATTGGCGGTCTCCCGATTTTCTGTCAGGGGTGCATTATATAGAATAAAAGCCACACAAGACAAATGGGTTGGTCGCATATGATTTTCGAGCATGATTTTGCCGGCGGTCTCATTCGCGCGACATGCAGCGATGGCATAGGCATGATCGCGATTAGCAACCCCGACAGAAAGAATGCGGTGACGGCCGCCATGTGGCGTGCGATCCCGCAAGCAGCGCGCATTCTGACCGATGAAGCCCATGCGCATGTGATTGTTCTGCGTGGCACGGGCGTGGATTTTTCAGCCGGCGCCGATATCAGCGAATTCGACAGCGTTCGCAAGAATTCCGAGACCGCAGTCGCCTATGAGGCTCTGAACAGCCGGGCTTTCGAGGCTATCCGTCACTGCCGCGTGCCGACGATCGCCGCAATCCGCGGCATCTGCTATGGAGGCGGCTTCGGGCTCGCGGCCGCCTGCGATCTGCGGATCGCCGAAAAAGGCGCGCGGTTTTCCGTTCCCGCCGCTCGCCTCGGCATCGCCTATCCCGCCGACGCCGTGCAGGATATCGTCAACGCGCTCGGGCAGCAGATGGCGAAGGTTGCCTTGTTTACCGGTGCCTCCATGTCGAGCGAGAAGATGGCTGCCGTCGGCTTTCTTCTGGAGGAAGTCGAGGCAAGCGTATTCGATGGCGAAGTCTCTGCCCTCACCCATGCGATTGCGGCCAATGCGCCGATCGCGCTGCACGCTTCGAAACTCGCGATCCGGGCCGTCATCGAGCAGGATGGCGACCTGTTGCGCGAAGCGGAAGTGATCGGCGCCGAGACGTTCGACAGCGCCGATTACGCCGAGGGCCGTGCCGCCTTTGCCGAGCGGCGGAAGCCGCATTTCACCGGCAAGTGACTTGCAACTTAGCGCCTGTCCAGGCGCCGGTAGAATTCCAGAACCGCAGCCTTGAAGACCTTGTCGCCGACGGCGAGCATATGATCGCGGTTCGGAATGTCTATGGCCTCGGCATTCGGCATCAGTGCAGCCAACTCCTGCCCGGAGCCGGCAATATCGTCCTTGGTGCCGACGGCGATCAATGTCGGCGCCTCGATCTTCGCCACATCGTCCCGTGAAACCAGATCGCGCGAGCCCTGGATGCAGGCGGCCAGCGCCTGACGGTCGCTTTTCGTCTGTTCGGCAAAAGCACGGAACATGCGCCCGCGCGTATGGGTGACATCATCGAGCGACGGCGCCACCAGCGCATCCGCAATCGGATCCCAATCGCCGACGCCCTCGACCATGCCGATACCGAGGCCGCCGAGAACCAGTGAGCGGACACGATCCGCATGAGCGATCGCCATGAAGGCAGAAACGCGCGCGCCCATGGAATAACCCATGACATGCGCCTCTGAAATGTCCAGATGATCGAGGAGTGCCACGGCATCCTCTGCCATAATCCAAGGGTGATAGACATCGACATCGTAAGGTTTGTCGCTCGAACCGTGACCGCGATTGTCGATGGCGATGACGCGACAACCCGCCTCGCCGAGCGTCTTCAGCCAGCCGGGATTGACCCAATTGGTAATCGCCGTGGAGGCGAAGCCGTGGATCAGCAGCACTGGCGGGCCGTTCGGATCTCCTTCGTCGAAAAAGGCGAGCTTCAATCCATCTCGGACAAAGTGGAGCATCTTGGGAGCATTCAAATTCATGGCTTCGTCTTTATAAAAATTAGGTCCTCTTGGCGGCGGACCATATTTTATCGGCGATATCAAATGAACCCTGCGCTTGCGAAAATCTCTGCATCAAGCCGGACTTTCGCACTACACAATCGGGAAGAAGGATTATAAAGAGGGGCTACCAAGTCTGGCGCAACATTCATGCCGCTCACGGCAAGACGCATTCGGAGATCATCATGGCCGGCCACAATATTCCCCATTTTCAGAACGACGGCGGACATCGCGTCATCGAAATCGGCGTGAAGGAATTCATGTGCACCGGCGCTTCGGTTCCCTATGATCATCCGCACATCTTCATCGATCTCGGAGATGAGAACGAGAAGGTTTGCTCCTACTGCTCGACGCTCTATCGCTACAATCCGTCGCTGAAGGCGGATCAGACCAATCCGGCCGGCTGCGTCTTCCATTTCAAGGCTGCCTGACGCCATAGCGTCCGATCGGACACAAGAAATGCCGATCAAAGCAGCCGCAATCATCGGCGCCGGAATAGCTGGATTGACAGCGGCGCTGGCGCTGGCGCGACATGGCATTGCCTCCGACATTTTCGAACAGGCAGAGGTGCTGACCGAGGTTGGCGCCGGCCTGCAGATTTCGCCAAATGCCTCCCGCATTCTCGATACGCTCGGCGTTCTCGACAAACTTCGATCCGTTTGGCTGGAGCCGGAGGAAGTCCGGCTCGTGTCCGGCTCATCCCTGCGTCCCGTTGCGTTGGTTCCCTGTGGAAAATTTGCAAGAGAGCGATGGGGTGCGCCCTACGGGACCGCGCATCGAGCGACCGTGCAAAAGGCGCTTCTGGATGCGGTGACGGGCAATACCCTATGCAGGCTGCATCTCGGCCGGCACATCGACATCAAAAACAAGCTGGCGCTGGAAGAGATCGCTGGAAAGAAGTTCGATCTCGTCATCGGTGCCGACGGCGTCTGGTCGAAAGCGCACGCGATGGTGCCAGGCGCGCCCTCGCCGCTCTTTTCGGGCAATATTGCCTGGCGTTTCTCCATTCCTGAGGCGGTCGCCCCTTCCGTCCTGAGCAAGACAAGCGTTACGGCCTTCCTCGGGCCATCGAGCCATCTCGTCTGCTATCCCATTCGGGAAACTGCCGCCTTCAATATCGTCGCGATCGTCTCCGGCAGCGGCACCAGCCGCGATTGGGGCATAGCCGGCAACAGAACGCAACGTGAGCAGATGCTGCGCGGCTTTTCCGGCTGGAACAGAACGATCCTGCAAATGCTCGAAGCCCAGGAGCAGGCCAGCTTCTGGCCGCTCTACGAGATGAAGGCGGGCCGATGGCATAATGGCAGCGATACGATTCTGATCGGGGACGCCGCGCATGCGATGATGCCGTTTGCGGCCCAGGGTGCGGCCATGGCAATAGAGGACGCCTTCGAGCTTGCCGGCATGCTTTCGGGACGCGAGCCCGCGGAAGCTTTCGAGCTCTACGAGAGGCATCGAGCCCCGCGGATATCCCGCCTGCGCCAGCGCGCCGCCTTCAACCAGTTTGCCTATCACGCACGCGGCCCCATCCGCTTGGCGCGCGATCTCGTCCTCTCGCTGCGCCCGCCGCAAAGCCTCGCGGCGGACATGGATTGGATCTACGGCTATCGCGCCATCGGCTGATCAGACCTGCCGGACGGCAGCAAAGCCGTTTTCGATATCCGCCTTGATGTCGGCGACGTCTTCCAGGCCGATTTGCAGCCTGATAACAGGCCCCTCCGTCGGAGCCTTGGTCACGCGCCGGTCACTGAGGTTGACGTGCAGTGCAAGGCTCTCGAAGCCGCCCCAGGAATAGCCGAGACCGAAAATGCGCAGAGCATCCAGGAAGGCATGCGCCTTCACCTTGAATTTTTGCGGATCGCCGACGGCCAGAACGAAAGAGAAAATTCCGCTCGCTCCCTTGAAATCGCGCTTCCACAAGTCGTGGCCCGGGAAGCTCGGCAGGGCCGGATGCAGCACGCGCGCAACTTCTTCCCTGCCCTCGAGCCATTGTGCGATCGCAAGCGCGCTTTCCTGATGACGCTCCAGACGCAGGCCCATGGTACGCAAGCCGCGCAGGACCTGATAGGCATCGTCAGGCGCGCCGCAGAGACCGAGCTGCCCATGCGCGGCGATCAATTGCTTCCAATGCGCTCATTGGCCGAAACGGTTCCCATCAAGATATCAGAGTGGCCGGCCGGATATTTCGTCACGGCATGAATGGAAACGTCGACGCCATGGTCGAGCGGCTTGAAATAGAGCGGCGTCGCCCAGGTATTGTCCATGGTGACGACGCAGCCATGACGATGAGCCGCCGCCGAAATAGCCGGAATATCCTGCATTTCGAAGGTGTTGGAGCCCGGCGCTTCAGTATGGACCAGCCTAGTGTTCGGCTTGATCAGCTGTTCGATGCCGGCACCCACCATAGGATCGTAATATTCGACCTCGATACCGAGGCGCTTCAGCATCGTATCGCAGAAGAATCGCGTGGGGCCGTAGACCGAATCGACGATCAAGGCATGATCGCCAGCAGACAGATAAGCGAGAAACGTCACCGTCACCGCTGCAAGCCCCGAGGGAACGATTACCGTTCCAGCGGAGCTTTCTAGCGCATTCATCGCCTCGCAAAGCGCATCCGTAGTCGGCGTTCCACGCGTACCGTAGGTGTATTTCTGGTCATGCGTCTCCATCACCCGCGCATTGGGAAACAGCACCGTCGAAGCATGCACCACGGGCGGATTGACGAATCCATGGAAATCGAACGGCGAATTGCCGATGTGAGACAAACGCGTGTTGATGCCGGCGTTCTGCAGGAAGTTGTCTTTGTCTTTCATGTCCGGATATGCCTTTGGCGCTGCGAGAAAGTGGATTTGTGGCGACCAAGCTCCGCCTGGTCAACCCCGGTGCTTCCAATGCGCTCACATTATTCGAAGGCTAAAATAACAAAAATGAGAGAAGAAACCGCATTTTCGCGCAGTTTTTTGGCAAAACGTCGCTCATTTTGACGCCAAATGCCCAGTTTTCGGCCGGGGCGAGCGAAAATGCCGAATAAATCCGCAATAATTAGGGCGATCTCTTGACCGCTACACCTTTTACGACTGTGATAGCGCCACTCGCTCCGAGAAGGAAGGAACGTGGTTCCCAAGGGACCTGCTTCGGAGGCGATACTCTTTTAATTATAAAACAAATAGACAAAGGTAGGGAAAATGAAAAAGTTTGCTCTCTCCGTATTCCTCGGAGCCGCAGCATTGGCTTACACCGCGTCCGGTGCGTCGGCTTCGACGCTGAGCGACGTAAAGGCCAAGGGCTTCGTCCAGTGCGGCGTGAATACCGGCCTTCTCGGCTTTGCACAGCCTGATGCGGCCGGTAACTGGGCCGGTTTTGACATCGACTTCTGCAAGGCTGTCGCTTCCGCTGTCTTTGGCGATCCGACCAAGGTGAAGTACACGCCTCTCAGCGCCAAGGACCGCTTCACCGCGCTGCAGTCCGGCGAAATCGACGTACTTTCCCGTAACACCACCTGGACCATCAACCGCGACACCGCGCTCGGCCTCAAATTCCGTCCGGTCACCTATTATGACGGCCAGGGTTTCATGGTTCGCAAGGAGCTGAACGTAAAATCGGCGCTCGAACTTTCCGGCGCGGCAGTTTGCGTCCAGTCCGGCACGACGACCGAGCTGAACCTGGCAGACTATTTCAAGACCAACAACCTGCAATACAATCCGGTCGTCTTCGACAAGCTCGAAGAAGTCAACACCGCCTATGATTCCGGTCGTTGCGATGTCTACACGACCGACCAGTCCGGTCTCTACGCTCTGCGCCTGACCTTGAAGAACCCGGACGACAACGTCGTTCTGCCGGAAATCATCTCCAAGGAGCCGCTCGGCCCGGCCGTTCGCCAGGGCGACGACCAATGGTTCAACATTGTCAGCTGGACGGCCTATGCGCTCGTGAACGCCGAAGAATTCGGCATCACCCAGAAGAACGTCGACGAGATGAAGAACTCGGCTAATCCGGACATCAAGCGCTTTCTGGGCGCAGAACAGGGTTCGACGATCGGCACCGACCTCGGCCTGACCAACGACTGGGCCTATAACATCATCAAGGGCGTCGGCAATTACGGCGAAGTCTTCGACCGCAACATCGGCGCAGGCAGCCCGCTGAAGATCGCTCGTGGTCTCAACGCTCTGTGGAGCAAGGGCGGCATCCAGTACGCACCGCCGGTGCGCTAAATCGCAAAGAGCCTAGCTTTAAGAGAGAGGCGGCTTCGCCTCTCTCCCCTCAAGAAAACAAGCCTGAAACAGGCACATTGGGGAAAAACTCTATATGGCAATTACTGTAAACTCGCCTGAAGGCGGGCGCTCGGCACTATCAGCGGCGCTATACGACCCCAAAGTTCGGGGTGCCTTCTATCAGGCGCTTACTATCATCATTCTCGCGGGACTCTGCTGGTTTGTCGTCACGAACACCATCGACAATCTGCGCGCATTGAACCGCTCATTCGGCTTCGGCTTTCTGGAAGGGCGCGCTGGCTTTAACCTGGGACAAGCGCTGATTCCCTACTCCAGCGATTCGACCAATGCCACGGCCCTTCTCGTCGGCGTGCTGAACACACTCCTGATTTCGGTGGTAGGCATCGTCGCGGCGACTATCGTTGGCTTCCTCATCGGCATCGGCAGGCTTTCGCATAACTGGCTGATTGCGAAACTTTCCCAGGCCTACGTCGAAATCTTCCGCAACATCCCGCCCCTCCTCGTCATCTTCTTCTGGTACAGCGGCGTTCTGGTGCTGCTGCCGCAGGCGCGCGATGCCGTGCACCTGCCCTTTTCCAGCTATCTCAGCAATCGCGGCCTTGCCTTTCCGAGCCCGATCTTCGGCGCGGGCATGTGGGCCGTCGGTATCGCCTTCATCATCGCCATAGCCGCCGTATTTTTCGTGGCGCGCTGGGCGCACAGGCGTCAGGCGGCAACCGGTCAGCAATTCCATACGGTGTGGGTATCAATCGGCATCCTGATCGGGCTGCCGTTGCTGGTCTTCCTGGTAACGGGCATGCCACTTTCTTTCGACTATCCCATTGCCGGCAAATTCAACCTGACGGGCGGTACGGTCATAGGGCCGGAATTCCTTGCACTTCTCCTCGCCCTCTCCCTTTATACCGCATCCTATATTGCCGAAATCGTACGCGCAGGCATCCGTGGCGTGCCGAAAGGGCAATCGGAAGCTGCAGGCGCACTTGGTCTGCGTGCATCGGCCATCAACCGGCTGATCGTCATACCGCAGGCAATGCGCATCATCATTCCGCCGCTGACGAGCCAATATCTCAACCTGATCAAGAACTCGTCGCTTGCCATCGCGATCGGCTATGCCGATCTCGTCGCTGTCGGTGGCGTGATCCTCAATCAGTCCGGCAGAGCCGTCGAAGTCGTCATCATCTGGATGATCATCTATCTCGCCCTGAGCATCGTAACATCGCTGTTCATGAACTGGTTCAACGCCAAGATGGCTCTGGTGGAGAGATAAGATGTCGAGCGTAGATCAACACTTCGTCAGCAAGACATTGCTTATGGCGCAGCCGGCGCCCGCCAGCGAAAGAGGCGCGTGGCACTGGTTGAAAAAGAACCTGTTTGCCACGCCGAAGGACATCGTCCTGACTCTGATTGCCATCACCTTCCTTGCGTGGGTGATCCCGCACCTGGTCGACTGGCTGTTCATAAATGCAGTCTGGAGCGGGACCGACCGCACCTTCTGTGCCACAACCGTTCAGGGCGGAACGCAGCCGGATGGCTGGAACGCCGCCTGCTGGGCCTTTGTCCGCGCAAAATTCGCCATCTTCATGTTCGGCCTTTATCCGCCGGACGAGCGCTGGCGACCGATCCTCGTCTGCATCCTGATGATCGCCAGCTTCGCTCCGTTGCTGATACCATCGGTTCCCCGGAAGGGGTTGAACGCAATCCTTGCATTTTTCGTGCTGCCAGTCGTTTCGTTCTTCCTGCTCCACGGAGGCTTCGGCCTTCAGACGGTGGAAACAGAACGATGGGGCGGCCTGCTGGTAACGCTGGTGATCGCTTTCGTCGCCATCGCAGTGTCGTTCCCGTTCGGCATCGTGCTTGCGCTCGGCCGCCGTTCCAAGATGCCGGTTTTGCGCATGCTGTGCGTGATGTTCATCGAGATCATCCGCGGCGTGCCGCTGATCACCGTGCTGTTCATGGCAAGCTACATGCTGCCACTGTTCATGCCGCAGGGCTGGACGGTAGATAAGCTGCTGCGTGCAGTGATCGGCGTTGCGATCTTCACCTCGGCCTATATGGCCGAAGTCATTCGCGGCGGTCTGCAGGCCATACCAAAGGGCCAGTTCGAGGGCGCCGATTCACTCGGCCTCGGCTATTGGCAGAAGATGCGGCTGATCATTTTGCCGCAGGCGATCAAGCTGGTCATTCCCGGCATCGTCAACACCTATATCGGCATGTTCAAGGACACGTCGCTGGTTGCGATCATCGGCATGTTCGACCTGCTCGGCATCGTCCGCCAGAACTTTTCGGATGCGACCTGGGCAAGTGCGGTGACGCCAGTAACGGGTCTTGTATTCGCCGGATTCGTTTTTTGGCTGTTCTGCTTTGGCATGTCGCGCTATTCAGGTTTCGTGGAACGCCATCTCGACACCGGCCACAAGCGATAAAATTGAGGGAAACACAAAATGGCTGAAGCCCAATCGAAGAAAATGACCGTCTCCGAGACCGAGGTCGCGGTCGACATGATCAACATGAACAAGTGGTACGGCGATTTCCACGTGCTGCGCGATATCAATCTGAAGGTCATGCGCGGTGAGCGCATCGTCATCGCCGGCCCGTCCGGCTCAGGCAAATCGACGATGATCCGCTGCATCAACCGCCTGGAAGAACACCAGAAAGGCCAGATCATCGTCGATGGCGTCGAGCTCACCAACGATCTGAAGAAGATCGACGAAGTGCGCCGCGAAGTCGGTATGGTGTTCCAGCACTTCAATCTCTTCCCGCACCTGACCATTCTGGAAAACTGCACGCTGGCACCGATCTGGGTGCGCAAGATGCCGAAGAAGCAGGCGGAAGAGATCGCCATGCACTTCCTCACCCGCGTCAAGATCCCGGAGCAGGCCAAGAAATATCCCGGCCAGCTTTCCGGCGGCCAGCAGCAGCGCGTGGCGATCGCCCGCTCGCTCTGCATGAACCCGAAGATCATGCTGTTCGACGAGCCGACGTCTGCGCTCGACCCCGAAATGATCAAGGAAGTGCTCGACACCATGGTTGGCCTTGCCGAAGAAGGCATGACCATGCTGTGCGTCACCCACGAAATGGGCTTTGCCCGCCAGGTTGCCAACCGCGTCATCTTCATGGACCAGGGCCAGATCGTCGAGCAGAATTCGCCGAAGGAATTCTTCGACAACCCGCAGCATGAGCGCACAAAGCTGTTCCTCAGCCAGATCCTGCACTGATTTGGAACAGATCGAATGAACAAAACCCGCCGCTGCGTCGCAGCCGGCGGGTTTTTTCATAGGCCGCCGGTTCAATGACGGTTATCGGCGTTACGCGAGGATATCGCGGACTGTCTTCTCCTGATTGCCGCCTGGCAATTTGTAGCGTGAGCAAGCCCTGTAGCGCTTCGCAAAAAACGCGATATATTCTTTATAGCCGCGAATAATGCGGAATTCACGAGACGTCGAGGGAAGCGGGCCGTGAAAAAAAGCGACAGGATCATCGGCGGGCTCGCACTCTTAAGCGCCGCCATCATCGTCATAAAACTGGCCGGAGCAATGTATGGCCACGATCTCATTCAGATGGCGGTCGATGCTACAAGGCCCGTAGGCGCCGGCGGCTGGTCAACGACGGCGAACTGAGCATAAGGCGGGCTGATCGCGCGTGATCAGCAGCACGCTATCTGATCGGAAAATGGCGACCCCTGCAGGATTCGAACCTGCGACCACATGCTTAGAAGGCAAGTGCTCTATCCAGCTGAGCTAAGGGGCCGTAAGGCCTGGCCGCACCTTAAGTGCGGCGGGCAACACATGCCTGAAACCGCCGCCAAACTCAATGGGCGGCGTTCAATAAGTGCCTGGCTTCAGTGAGTCCAGGGCTGGATGCGGTTGAAGCGGAAGTTGTCGGAATAAGACAACGTCTGCCGGATAGGATCCTTCGGCGGGACGACGCGGTAATCGATGCCGTTGCGCTTGGCATAGTCTTCCGCCTGCTCCTGCGTCTCGAAGGTCAGCTTGAGCTGCTGGCGCATATCGCCCGAGGACGTATAGCCCATGATCGGATCGATCTTGCGCGGCGTTTCCTGATCGAACTCCAGAACCCAGATATTGGTTTTGGCCTTGCCGGATTGCATGGCGGTTTTTGCAGGACGATAAATCTTGGCAGGCATTGCTGCAGCGCCTCCGAATCAAGCGGGAATGACCCGCCTTCTTGCTTCTCTTGCCTTGGCGCGATCCCTTGCAGGTCACGCGAACACGACTTTTGCTTAGCCGCGAATCCCTTTGTTTTCAAGCGAAAAGGCAGCCCCTACCAGGACGAATTCAACGACTTCTATGAGGGGATATTAAATGGTCGGAGTGGAGAGATTCGAACTCCCGACCCTCTGGTCCCAAACCAGATGCGCTACCAGACTGCGCTACACTCCGTACCGTCAGCATGACCCAAACGAGATCATGAGTTGATTTCCGCCGAACGCTTGATCCTGCGGAACGAGTGGGGAGATACACGGTTCACCTCCCCGCTGCAACAGGTAAAATCTCGGCCGGCACATCTTCCCCGATGAAAATTTACTTGCTGAGCTTTCTTGAAATGGTGGCACTCGTCACCGTATCGCCAACGGCAAGGCCGAGTTTGCGAACAATGCCGGCGTTCAGCTCGATGACATAGGCAACCGGCCCACCGGAGCTGATGATCGCTTCGGAATAGGGCACGGCGTTTTCCTGGATATGAGTGACGACACCGTTTTGATCCAGAAACAGCATATCGAGCGGCAACTTGGTGTTCTTCATCCACATCATGACGGGCCGCGACGTGCCGAAATCGAACAGCATGCCATGATCGGCCGGCATGCTGTCGCGATACATCAGGCCGAGTTCGAGCTGTGGCGGCGTCAGGGCCAGTTCCACGCTAAATTTATGCGTCTGGCCCTTGGGCGATGCGATTGAAAGCGGTTCCGAATCGAAAGCCATCGACTGCCGGCCCACAGTTTGTCCCGCAAAGGACACCGGGATTACGGCCCCAACGAGAAAAAGCGCCAAAATGGCGCTTTTCAAAATTCCGGAAAAACCAGCTTTGCTCATATCAGTGCGGCCGTGTCACCGGGCTCGGCGCATCCGGGTGGATTTCGGCCGCCATCAGGCCTTTCTCGCCCGGTCCGAAGCGAACGAGCACCACCTGCCCCGGCCGAAGCTCGGCGAGACCGAAGCGGCGCAGCGTTTCCATGTGCACGAAGATATCCTCCGTGCCCTCGCCGCGCGTCAGGAAGCCGAAGCCCTTGGTGCGGTTGAACCACTTGACCAGCGCACGCTCCAGTCCACTCGTCGCTGTCACCTGTACGTGTGTACGGACAGGCGGCATCTGCGAGGGATGTACCGCCGTCGATTGATCCATGGAGAGGATCTTGAAGGCCTGGTAGCCGCGCTCGCGGCGCTGAATCAGCGCAACAATACGAGTTCCTTCGAGAATCGTCTGATAACCGTCACGGCGCAGACACGTCACATGCAGCAATACGTCCTGCATGCCATTGTCAGGCACGATAAAACCGAAGCCCTTGGCGACATCGAACCACTTGACGACGCCTGAGATTTCGATGAGCTCGACGGTATCGCCGGACATCTCCTCGAAGTCGACAACTCCCTTCGATGAAATTCTGTCACCCATCCTAGTCAGCCCTCGATTACGCGTCACACTGTTACGGTTAACTGATTCCCTGATATCAAGATTAACATCTTGGTAACGGAAAAGCGCAAGTCCTAGTTTTCGTTTATTCCCACCCTAAGATTATTGCTCCAAGACTTGCGCGAAGCTGGTGCCGCGATCGAAGATCCGTCCAGCTCAACATTAAGAGAGGAAATAGAATGCGTTATCTCCATACGATGGTCCGCGTCACCGATCTCGACGCCTCGTTGCATTTTTATAGCACCCTATTCGGGCTTGTCGAAACCCGCCGCTACGAAAACGAGAAAGGTCGCTATACGCTCGTTTTCCTTGCGGCCGACGAGGATGCCGAATCATCCCGCAGCAACGGCGCCCCCAGCCTGGAACTGACCTATAACTGGGACCCGGAAGAATATAGCGGAGGACGCAATTTCGGCCACCTCGCCTACGAGGTCGATGATATCTATGCGACCTGCCAGAAGCTGATGGACAACGGCATCACGATCAACCGCCCGCCCCGCGATGGTCACATGGCTTTCGTGCGCTCTCCGGACGGCATTTCGATCGAGATCCTGCAGAAGGGCGCCAATCTTCCCTCGACCGAGCCCTGGGCTTCCATGGCCAATACCGGCTCCTGGTAAGGCCCAAGCTTTCGCGAGGCTTACGGCACGCGCGGAGCCATCCGTTTCGCGCTTGCCGCCCATGCCCATCCTCCGGCATGCTTGGACGACTCGAAGCATCATGCATCGGATATCGCGCGGTCATCGTTCCCAGTCGGCGCGTGCGATATCATCGTCCCTCGCAGGAGGCCGTTCCGATGCAAACCTTTTGCAGGGAACGTCCTATGTGCGATCAGCAGATTTTATACGGCAGGAAGAAGCTAGCAAGCACAATTGCCGTTCTTGCCTCATTTGTGATGATTGCGGGCTGCGCGACCAAGGGTCAAAAGCCGACCGAGACATCAGACATTGCGCCCGCTGTTCAACCGACGGCAGCCGAACAACTCGCGACCGATATGAACAATAAGGCCGACGCCCGACGACGCAACGCCGACCTCGCCTATCGCGACCCGCTGGTGCATAGCGTCAACGGCACGCGCCACCAGATCGTCGCGCAGCAGAATCAGGCGCTCTATCCGGCGCCTGTGGAAACTCCCCCCGAGGGGCAAACCGGTATTGCGGGCATGGTCACGCAGCCGACCGGCGTCAATGCGAGCAGAAGCAGCATCTTTTCCGCACCGCCGCCCATTGCCGTCAATCCGGATGGGACGCTTGCCAAGGCCGGAGCCGACGGAGCCCAGCCCATTACGCCGATGATGCGCAGTGTCTACAGCGCGCCCCCGTCAGCAATGCCGACAGCGGCACCACCGGCGATGGATGCCGCCGCACCGAACGCTCGCACCTCGGCAGAGATGCTGCCGCCGCCCGTCATCCGCAATGCAACCTCGCCGGCTGCGGGTTCGCCACAGCCGATTGCCCAGGTAACGGCGTCCGGAGCGGCAGCAACGCCGAGCCCGAATGTCCATGAATTGAACGGCAGACAAGCGGCCGCCCTCGCGCAATTCATCGCCTCGAAGAACCAGCCGCAGAACGGCAAGCTGCTGGTGCAGCCGCTGCAAAGCGCGACCGGGCAATAAAGAGCCTACGTTTCAAAGGATTCTTCACTGTCACTGGCAAGAGCCTGTTAAGGCTTGCTTATTCAGCGTCGGCGGCAGTTTCACTCATCTGTCATTTTTTCCACAAAAAAGCAAAATTGCCGCTTGCGGGAATGAAATCACCCCGCTATAAGCGCGCCACACAACAGCTGAACGCGCCCTTCGTCTATCGGTTAGGACGACAGATTTTCATTCTGTAAAGAGGGGTTCGACTCCCCTAGGGCGTGCCACTGTTGTTCTTCCCCACGGCCAATCATTTTAGCTACCGCTTGCGGACGCAATAGACTATTCCTATTTACACCGCGCAGCATGCGCCCTTCGTCTATCGGTTAGGACGACAGATTCTCATTCTGTAAAGAGGGGTTCGACTCCCCTAGGGCGTACCAATCGCGTGGCTCGATGTTTTCCACAAGCACCTCGAAAATCTTCGCCTAGTCATGGATTTTTCTGAGATTTTTCTCGATTTTCCGCTTGCGGGAATGAAAGGTGCTGACTATAAGGGCGCCACAGCACGCGCCCTTCGTCTATCGGTTAGGACGACAGATTTTCATTCTGTAAAGAGGGGTTCGACTCCCCTAGGGCGTGCCACTGCCTCTTCCCCTTAAATTGATGCTTTTGCTCGCTAAACACTGTTATGCAGACGCGTATCTGGCGTGATCTGCGTTACGGAGCCTTCGCCGCATCCGTGACCCGCAGCTGCACGCGGCGGCTGCCCTGCCAGTGATCGGCGCCGAGCGTGCCGGCGACGTGGATCTGCGCGCCGCGCGACGACATCAGCAGCTCACCCAAGGGGGTCTCGGCCGCACGGAAGGCGATGCCATCCACTCGGCCGCCGTCCTGCGCCTCCAGCGTGATCTTGATGTGCGACTGGCCGACAAGACGAGAATCGCGCAGGCGGTGGCTCGGAAGGGCGAAGACGGGCTGTGGATGGCCCGAGCCATAGGGACCGGCTGTCTCCAGCCTATCGATCAGCTCCACGGTCGCGCCGCTTGCGCCGAGCGCACCGTCGATCTTCAACGTTTCGTTGGCAACGAGCCCTGCTACCTGTTTCTCCGCCTTCTCCGTGAAGAAGGCGCGCAGCTTTCCGAGATTGCTTCGCTCCACCGTCAGGCCGGCCGCCATTGCATGGCCGCCGCCCTTGACCAGCAGACCGGCATCGACGGCTGCGCGCACCATGCGACCCATGTCGAAGCCGTTGATGGATCGGCCGGAGCCTGTGCCCTTTCCCATCGGATCAAAGGCGATAGCAAAGGCCGGCCGGCGGAACTTGTCCTTCAATCGTGAGGCAATCAGACCGACGATACCCGGATGCCAGTTCTCGCGCGCTGTGATGATGACGGAGGCGCCATCGCCATTGCCATATTCCGCCAGCGCCTCGGCCTCCGCCTCCTGCAGCATGGCGGCTTCCATGGCCTGTCTCTCGCGATTGAGCTCGTCGAGCTTCGCAGCGATCGTGTCGGCTTCGCCCCCATCGGCCAGCGTCAGCAGGCGTGCACCAAGAGCGGCATCGCCGATACGGCCGCCGGCATTAATGCGCGGACCAATCAGGAAGCCGAAATGATAGGGCGTGACGGGACCATTGAGGCCCGCCTTGCGAAAGAGCGCTGCGAGCCCGAGATTGCCCTGATGGCGGGCAGCGATCAGCCCTTTGACGACATAGGCGCGGTTCAAGCCCTTCAGCGGCACGACATCGCAGACGGTCGCGAGCGCGACGATATCGAGCCAGGCAAGCAGGTCAATGGATCGCACGCGGGAATCACCCGCCTCGCGCAGCAGCCGCAGCGCCGCGACAAGAACCATAAAAACCACCCCGGCGGCGCAGAGATGCCCCTGCCCCGACAAATCATCCTCGCGGTTCGGATTGACCAGCGCATGGCATGGAGGCAGCTCATGCGCCACCTGGTGGTGATCGATGACGACGACATCGATATTGCGCGCCCTCGCCGCATCAAGCGATTCGAAGCTGGTGGAGCCGCAATCGACGGTCACGATCAGCGTCGCGCCATTATCGATAAGCTGATTGATGGCTGTGGGATTGGGGCCGTAGCCTTCGAAAATGCGATCGGGAATATAGATGCTGGCCGGCACGCCGAAATGGGTGAGGAAGCGATAGAGCAGCGCCGAGGAGGCAGCGCCGTCGACATCATAGTCACCGAAAATCGCAACGGTCTCGCCCTTACTGATCGCAAGCAGGAGGCGTCGCGCGGCCTTTTCGCAATCGGTCAATAGATGTGGATCCGGCATCAGGCCGCGGATGGTCGGATCGAGGAAGGCCATGGCTTCGTCCTGCCCGACGCCGCGGCCGGCAAGCACGCGGGCAATCAGTTCCGGCAGGCCGTGCGTCTGCGCGATGGCGAGCGCCCTGTTCTGGCCGGCCTGGTCGAGTCGGGACACCCAGCGATTGCCTGATATCGAGCGCTCGACACCTAGAAATGCCCGCTGAACTGGATCGACCGGTTGCTCCACCATCTCTCCCGGAATTTGAAAGCCGCGCCTCTTTGAGGCACGCCGCCGCTGATCAGACTATTCTTTCGGCCGCTCGATGCGGATGACCTGCGGCTCGCCGACGAGATAACCCTCGTTCTTGATCGAGGCAACCGCCTTACGCACCGAATCCTCCGTCGTCGCATGGGTGACGAGGATGATTGTCTGGTGATCGGAAGGTGCCAGATGCTGCTTCGAGCGCTGGACGATCGATTCGAGCGAAATATGGTTTTCCGCCATGCGGGTCGCCACGCTAGCGAAGACGCCGGTACGGTCGAGAACGGTGAGGCGGATGAAATAGCCGCCTTCATGGCTCTGCATCTGCGCCTTGCGGTAGGCCTCCAGCGCCTTGGCTGGATGACCAAGCACAGGTACGCGCTGCTCGCCCGGGCGGCTCTTGGCGATATCGGCGATGTCACCGAGGACGGACGAGGCCGTCGCATTGCCGCCGGCGCCGGGGCCGACCATCAGCAATTCGCCAAGGATATCGGATTCGATCGCCACGGCATTGGTGACCCCATCGACTTGGGCGATGACCGAATCGAGCGGCACCATGGTCGGATGCACGCGCTGCTCGATGCCGCTTTCGGTGCGCTGGGCGACGCCGAGCAGCTTGATGCGGTAGCCGAGATCGGCGGCGGCGCGGATATCCTCGATGGAAACGTTGGTGATGCCCTCAAGGTAGATGTCGTCGGCCGCGATGCGATTGCCGAAGGCGAGCGTCGTCAGGATGGCGAGCTTGTGAGCCGTGTCATTGCCTTCGATATCGAAGGCCGGATCGGCCTCCGCATAACCCAGACGCTGGGCTTCCTTTAAGCAATCAGCAAAGGACAGGCCTTCTTTCTCCATCCGGGTGAGGATGTAATTGCAGGTGCCGTTCATGATGCCGTAGACGCGCGAAATCGTATTGCCCGTCAGGGATTCGCGCAGCGCCTTGATGACCGGAATGCCCCCGGCAACGGCCGCTTCGAAATTCAGCAAAGCGCCCTTCTCTTCGGCGATCTGCGCGAGTTCCACACCGTGATAGGCAAGCAGCGCCTTGTTGGCGGTGACGACATGCAGGCCGCGTGCAAGCGCCGCGCGCACCGCTGCGTTGGCCGCGCCCTCGGAACCGCCGATCAGCTCGACGAAAACGTCGATATCGGCCTTCTGTGCCAGATCGACCGGACCGCCGAACCATTCGATGCCCGTTAGGTCGATGCCGCGATCCCGCGTGCGATCGCGCGCCGTGACGGCGACGATCTTGACGGGACGACCGCAGGTAACGGCAAGCTCGTTAGCGCGGCTCTGGATGATGCGGACGAGCGAGGCACCAACGGTACCCAAGCCCGCAATGCCGATTTTGAGGGCATCTGCCATGGAAAATTCCTGATCAGTATTGGGACGGCAGCCGCGGAAACGGCTGCCGCACGATATTATGAACGGTGAGCGTTCAGCGAAATGACATTGTGCATCGTCTCGTCCGCGGTGGAGAGGAAGCGCTTTAGATTGCGCGCCGCCTGACGGATGCGATGCTCGTTTTCAACAAGCGCTATGCGCACGTAATCGTCGCCCTGCTCGCCAAAGCCGATGCCCGGAGCGACCGCAATGTCAGCCTTCTCGACCAGAAGCTTGGAGAATTCCAGCGAGCCAAGATGACGGAATTTTTCCGGGATCTTCGCCCAGGCAAACATCGTCGCCGCCGGCGGCGGCACGTCGAAGCCCGCTTTGCCGAAGCTGTCGACCAGAACGTCGCGACGGCGCTTGTAGATGTTGCGCACTTCGGCAATATCGGAGCCATCGCCGTTCAGCGCATGCGTCGCCGCCACCTGGATCGGTGTGAAGGCGCCGTAATCGAGGTAAGATTTTACACGCGTCAGCGCCGCAATCAGCCGCTCGTTGCCGACGGCAAAGCCCATACGCCAGCCGGGCATGGAGAAGGTCTTCGACATTGAGGTGAATTCGACCGTTACGTCGATGGCGCCAGGAACCTCCAGCACCGACGGCGGCGGCGCATCGTCGAAGTAGATTTCCGAATAGGCGAGATCTGAAAGCACGATGATGTCGTGCTTCTTCGCGAAAGCGACGACTTCCTTGTAGAAATCGAGCGTCGCGACATAGGCCGTCGGGTTTGACGGGTAATTCAAAATCAGAGCCAGTGGCTTCGGGATCGAGTGGCGCACGGCCCGTTCCAGCGGCGGGAAGAAGCTATCGTCCGGCTCGACCGGGATCGAACGGATGACGCCGCCGGCCATCAGGAAACCGAAGGCGTGGATCGGATAGGTCGGGTTCGGGCAGAGGATGACGTCGCCCGGCGCCGTGATCGCCTGCGCCATGTTGGCGAAGCCTTCCTTGGAGCCGAGGGTGGCGACCACCTGCGTATCCGGATTGAGCTTCACGCCGAAACGGCGGGCATAATAGGCGGCCTGCGCACGGCGAAGGCCCGGAATGCCCTTGGAGGAGGAATAGCGATGCGTGCGCGGGTCCTGAACCACTTCGCACAGCTTGTCGACAATCGCCTTGGGGGTTGGAAGATCTGGATTGCCCATGCCGAGGTCGATAATGTCCGCCCCGCCCGCTCGCGCGCTCGCTTTCAAACGATTGACCTGTTCGAAAACGTAGGGCGGCAAACGCCGGACTTTATGAAACTCTTCCATTTCTTTCCCCATGGGACAGCGGCCCTCAAAACCGCGCTGAAGTTCGTTGATCTCCCGGCCAGCCGCGATACGAACTTGGGACTCGCGGCGCCGTATTCATGCTATCTCGAAAGATAAGGTGAATCTTGGGCGCTTATGCACGCAAAATGCAATCCGCCGGTCAGATACATCCAAATTCGGCCTATCCGAACGCTTTGCGGCCAAATCGCCTGAAACGCAAGGCTAATTCTGCGTCTGTGCCGGCGGCGTGCCGCCCTCTTTTTGAATTTCCTGCAGCGTATCCTGGCCATGTTCGGCAGCGAGCTTGCGCATTTCGGCAACACGCCTCTGGTACTCGGCCTCGGAGATCGTGCCAGCCTTACGCTGCGATCCAAGTGCCGTCAGCTGCTTGACCAGATCGCCAGCCTGCTGATCGTTGATCTGGACGTTTGCAGCGGTCGGCGGCGCATTGAAGGAAGGATAGCCGTCCTTGTAATATTGCTGCGTGCTGGTTTCCACCACCGGCGTGCCCCTGGCGGGCTTTACGATGACAGCCTGAGGCGGCTGCTTGCGCTTGGCGAAGGCCGCCTTTTCCTCGGGCGTCGAGCAGCCCGCGAGCGTCAATGCGAGAATTCCGCACATTGCACCGCAGAGTACGGAATACCGGTTCAGTCTTGCCACCATGCCGCCGCCCATAATTGTCTTCCTGCGCTATTCCTTGCTGTGGGTTGCGACTGTTAAATTTGTCGCAGCAGCAAAGCAAGAGCAGGGTTGCGTTTCATTCGACTTGTATTCCTTTTCCCGCAAGATGTACAAATGGAAAACAAGACACGAGCTGCCGCCGGGAGGATGAGCGTGACCGACAGCAAGCGGGACAAGAATGAAGGTAATGGCGGCTTTCCCGGCTTTGATCCAAAGTCAGTCGAGCCTTACATCGTAAGGGATCCCGAAGCGATGGCCGTCAACTTTGCCCGTGCGCTGGAAAATCTCGGCAAGGCGGCCTCAGCCTGGCTTGCGCCACGCGAGCGCGGCGAGAAGGTCGATACGGTTGCCGATCCCTTCACCGACATGGTCAAGACACTCTCCAAGGTCGGAGAGTACTGGCTTTCCGATCCCCGCCGCACACTGGAGGCGCAGACTCATCTGCTTTCCGGCTATTTCGGCCTGTGGACGAAGACCATGCAGCGCCTCAGCGGCGATTCGTCAGCCGAAGCCGAACCAGTGAAGGACAGGCGCTTTGCCGATGAGGACTGGCAGACGAATCCTTTCTTCGACTTCCTGAAGCAGACTTATCTTCTGACATCGAACTGGGCTGAAAAGCTGGTCGGAGATGCGGAAGGACTGGATGAACACACACGTCACAAGGCGGCGTTCTACACGAAGCAGATCACTGCCGCCTTCTCGCCGACCAATTTCATCGCGACGAATCCGCAGGTCTACCGCGAAACCATCGCCTCCAATGCCGAGAATCTCGTGCGCGGCATGAAGATGCTGGCGGAGGATATCAGCCTCGGCCATGGCGAGCTGCGTCTGCGGCAAACGGACATGACGAAATTCGCTGTCGGCCGCGACATGGCGCTTACGCCAGGCAAGGTGATCGCGCAGAGCGATGTCTGCCAGGTGATCCAGTATGAGCCGGCGACGGACAAGGTATTGAAGCGGCCTCTGCTCATCTGCCCGCCCTGGATCAACAAATTCTACATTCTCGATCTCAACCCACAGAAATCCTTCATCAAATGGTGCGTGGAGCAGGGTCACACGGTCTTCGTCATCTCCTGGGTCAATCCCGATCAGCGGCATGCCGCCAAGGACTGGACCTCCTATGCCCGCGAAGGCATCGATTTCGCTTTGGAAACGATCGAGAAGGCGACGGGCGAGCAGGAGGTCAACGCCGTGGGCTATTGCGTCGGCGGCACGCTGCTCGCGGCGACGCTTGCCCTCCATGCCAAGGAAAAGAACAAGCGCATCCGAACGGTTACCTTCCTGACGACGCAGGTCGATTTCACCTTCGCTGGCGATCTGAAGGTTTTCGTCGACGAGGAGCAGATCGCAGCGCTCGAAGAGCAGATGAATGTGCTCGGCTATCTCGAAGGCTCGAAGATGGCGACGGCTTTCAACATGCTGCGCGCCTCCGAACTGATCTGGCCCTATTTCGTCAACAACTATCTGAAGGGGCAGGAACCCATGCCCTTCGATCTTCTATTCTGGAACGCCGATTCCACGCGCATGGCCGCGGCCAACCATTCATTTTACCTGCGCAACTGCTACCTCAACAATGCATTGAGCCAGGGCAAAATGGTGCTCGACGGCAAGACGCTGTCGCTGAAGGACGTTCGCATCCCCGTCTACAATCTGGCGACGCGCGAAGACCATATCGCGCCGGCCAAATCGGTCTTCGTCGGCAGCCAATGTTTCGGCGGTCCGGTGGAATTCGTGGTGACGGGCTCCGGTCACATTGCCGGCGTCGTCAATCCGCCCGACAAGCACAAATACCAGTTCTGGACAGGCGGCCCGTTGGGCGGCGACTATGAGGATTGGCTCGCGGAGGCAAAGGAGACGCCTGGTTCCTGGTGGCCGCATTGGCATGCCTGGATCCTCGAGCAAGATCATCGCATGACGGCTGCGCGCAAACCCGGCGGCAAGGCCCTCAATGCGCTGGAAGAAGCCCCCGGCAGCTACGTCCTGGAACGGGCGTAGGCAGTCGCCCGATTATGCAATTTCCTTCGCCTCTCGTCCCCGCTCGCCTGATTTCCCGCTACAAGCGCTTCCTCTTCGATGCCGAACTGGAGGACGGCACCTTCATCACCGGCTCCTGCCCCAATACCGGCTCGATGCTTGGTCTGACGGCGCCGGGCTCGCGAATCTGGCTCTCCGAGCACGAGGGCGCGAAGCGAAAATACCGTCATGTCTTCGAATTGATCGAAGCCGACGACACCACGGTCGGCGTCAACACCGCCATGCCAAATCGCATTGCGGTGGAAGCGATTGCGCTTGGGCAAGTCTCCGATCTCGGGGAGTACACGATGGTCAAACGCGAGCAGAATTACGGCCGCAACTCTCGCATCGACCTGCTCTTGACCGACCCTTTGCGGACAACCACCTATGTCGAGGTGAAGAACGTCCATTTCATGCGGCAGCCGGGTCTTGCAGAGTTCCCCGATACGGCGACGGCACGCGGCGCCAAGCATCTGGAAGAACTCGGCGACATGGCCGAGGCCGGCTACCGCGCCGTCATGTTGTTTGTGATCCAGCGCAATGATTGCCATCGCTTCCGCATCTGCGGTGATCTCGATCCGGTCTATGCCAAGGCCTACCATCGCGCTTTGGCGCGTGGGGTTGAAGTCTATGCGCTGAAATGCAGGGTTTCGCCGACGGAAATCGCGCCTGCCGGGTTGATCCCGATAGACGAACCCGGCATAGCTGCATTAGAACAGTTTAAGATCTCTATCGAAGGCTAGTCATGGTGAATTACATCGAAGCGGCAACGGCGCCGGCGAAGAATACGGGGGCCATCCGCATCTATGGAGAGGACGCCTTTGCCGGAATGCGCAAAGCGTGCCAACTGACCGCCCGCTGCCTCGATGAACTCGCCGCGATCGTCAGGCCCGGCGTGCCCACCGATGTCATCGACCGTTTCGTCTTCGAATTCGGCATGGATCACGGCGCTTATCCCGCGACGCTGAACTACCGCGGCTACATGAAATCCTCCTGCACGTCGATCAACCACGTCGTCTGCCATGGCATTCCCAATGACAAGCCGCTGCGCGACGGCGATATCGTCAATATCGACGTGACCTACGTGCTCGATGGCTGGCACGGCGATTCCAGCCGCATGTACCCCGTCGGCGAAATCAAGCGCTCGGCCGAACGCCTGCTGGAAGTCACCTATGAATCTCTGATGCGCGGCATTGCCGCCGTGCGTCCGGGTGCCCGTACCGGCGCGATCGGCGAAGCGATCCAGACCTATGCCGAGGGCGAACGCTGCTCGGTCGTGCGCGACTTCTGCGGCCATGGCGTCGGCAGCCTCTTTCATGACTCGCCGAATATCCTCCATTACGGCCGGGTCAATGACGGCCCGGAACTGCGCGAAGGCATGATCTTCACCATCGAGCCGATGATCAATCTCGGCAAGCCGCATGTGAAAGTACTCGGCGATGGCTGGACCGCCGTCACTCGCGACCGTTCGCTGTCAGCACAATACGAACATACGGTCGGCGTCACGGCCACGGGCTACGAAATCTTCACCCTGTCGCCCGGCGGCCTCGACCGCCCCGGCCTGCCGCCGCTGCAGGGATAATTCATGGCGAAACGGCCCGCTTCTTCCAACGGACATGGTGACATGCCCCTCGAAAGAGGCGGGAAGCCGGAGACTTTGGAAGAGGCTGCGCTGCTCGACGAGCGGCTGTTCTTCCCCCAACAGACTGTCAAGCCGGCCTCGCAGACCACAAAATCCGCGCCGCCCAATGTCGAAGCCCATTATCATGGTCACCGCGAACGGTTGCGCAATCGCTATCGCGACGGTGGCGACGCGGCGTTGGCCGATTACGAAATCCTCGAGCTGCTGCTCTTCCGGCTGATCCCGCGTCGCGACACGAAACCCATCGCCAAGGCCTTGCTCGCCCGCTTTGGCTCGCTCGGCGGCGTATTCGGCGCGCCGGTCGGCCTGTTGACCGAGGTCAGCGGCGTCGGCGATGCGGTCGCGCTCGACCTGAAGCTGGTCGCGAGCGTCGCACAGCGCATGCTGAAGAGCGAATTGACGGGCAAGCCGGTGCTCTCCTCCTGGAAGGCGCTCATCGATTATTGCCATGCCGCCATGGCGCATGAAGCCCGCGAGCAATTCCGCCTATTGTTTCTCGACAAGCGCAATGCCCTGATCGCCGACGAGGTGCAGGGCTTCGGCACCATCGATCATACGCCGGTCTACCCGCGCGAGGTCGTCAAACGCGCACTCGAACTCTCCGCCTCGGCGGTGATTCTAGTGCATAATCACCCATCCGGCGATCCGACACCCTCGCGCGCCGATATCGAGATGACCAAGACCATCATCGATACCGCCAAGCCCTTGGGCATCACCGTTCACGACCATGTTATCATTGGAAAAAACGGCCACGTCAGCTTCCGGGCATTGCGATTGATCTGAAATCGCCGAACGCTTCCTAAGATTTCTAGTTAAAAATGCTACACAAACTTTTGATATATTTATTATTTTTTAAATTAGCTGACGCTTCCGATTTTTCGAAGCGGCTGTGAATCGCCAATCCCCGTCAGTTACCATTTTTCAGTTCAGCGTCAGGATCATCTGGCAGAAGGATCGCGGCTATCGCAACGGCAGGCCTGCTGGCGGAAGCTGCTGTTTTGATTTGACCAATCCGCCTCGGTGGTCGACCCGGTCCGGAGATCGCATGCAGAAGACATCGCCGACACTTGCCTCTCGCCTTCGCCGTTTTGGCCGTGGCGCGTTCGTTGCCTCGATCGGTTTCGCGGCAATCGCCGGCGGCTTCTATGCTCACATGCTCTGGACGACGAATTTCCATCCGGTCATCGCCGGCGAGCTCTACCGCTCCTCGCAGCCCTCGGCCAGCAACATCGCCGAGTTTCAGAAGCAATACGGCATCAGGACCATTATCAACCTGCGCGGCGACAATAGCGGGCACCATTGGTATGATACCGAAGTCGCTCAGGCGAAAGCGCTCAACATCGACCATATCGATTTCCACATGTCTTCGGGCCGCGAACTGACGCAGGAGCAGGCGGCCCAACTCGTCGATATCATGCGAAATGCGCCGAAGCCGATCCTCATTCATTGCCAGGCCGGAGCCGACAGAACCGGCCTAGCCTCGGCACTTTACCTTGCCGCCATTGCCAAGACGAATGAGGCTACCGCGGAGGGCCAGATGTCGATCATCTATGGTCACCTGCCGTTCTCCTTCACCCGTGCCTATGCCATGGACCGTACCTTCGAGAAGCTGGAACCCTGGCTCGGCCTTTCGGCGTCCTGAGCGCCAAACTTCCCGTTAGATAATCTGTAACATTGAGCCGCTACCGGTTGACGGAGTGCATGTTGCATTGCGACATTGATTCCCTAGTCCAGTCATCCGAGGCTTCCCGATGGACCAATTCGATCTCCTAGTCGTGGGTAGCGGCCCTGCCGGCCGCAGAGGCGCTATCCAGGCCGCCAAACTCGGCAAAAAGGTGCTCGTCGTCGAGCAAGGCAAACGGGTCGGCGGCGTCTCGGTCCACACCGGCACCATCCCCTCCAAGACGCTACGCGAAACGGCGCTGAACCTTTCGGGTTGGCGCGAACGCGGCTTCTACGGCCGCGCCTATCGCGTCAAGCAGGAAATCAGCGCCGAAGATTTGCGCCGCCGCCTGCTGATCACTCTCGACCACGAGGTCGAGGTGCTTGAGCATCAGTTCGCCCGCAATCGCGTCCAGCATATTCGGGGCAAGGCGAGCTTCGTCGATCCGCAGACGATGCAGATCGTCAAGGATGATGGCGAGGTCGTTACCGTGTCCGCCGCCAGCATCCTGCTTGCAGTCGGCACCAAGCCTTTCCGTCCGGATTACATGCCGTTCGACGACAAGACGGTTCTCGACAGCGACGAACTCCTCGATATCCAGGATCTGCCGCGATCGATGGTCGTCATCGGCGCCGGCGTCATCGGCATCGAATACGCCACAATCTTCAGCGCGCTCGACACGCAGGTGACACTGATCGATCCGAAATCGACCATGCTCGATTTCATCGACAAGGAGATCGTCGAGGATTTCACCTATCAGCTGCGCGACCGCAACATGAAGCTGCTGCTCGGCCAGAAGGCCGAGAAAGTGGAGCGCCTGCCGAACGGCAAGGTGGAACTGACGCTCGACAACGGTCGCCGTCTGACCACCGACATGGTGCTCTTTGCCGCCGGCCGCATGGGTGCCACCGACACCCTTAATCTCCCCGCTGCCGGCCTCGAGGCCGATGCCCGTGGTCGCCTGAACGTCAATCCTGAAACCTTCGCAACCAAGGTCCCGCATATCTTTGCCGCCGGCGATGTCGTCGGCTTCCCGAGCCTTGCCTCCACGTCGATGGAACAGGGCCGCATTGCCGCGCGCGTCGCCGTCGGCGCGATCGCCAAGGAGCCGCCGAAATACTTTCCCTACGGCATTTATGCCGTGCCGGAGATTTCCACCTGCGGCCTCTCCGAGGAAGAGGTCAAGGACCGGCACATTCCCTATGAATGCGGTATCGCCCGCTTCCGCGAGACGTCGCGCGGCCACATCATGGGCCTCGATACCGGCCTCTTGAAGATGATCTTCTCGTTGAAGACACGCCGCCTGCTCGGCGTCCACATCGTTGGCGAAGGCGCCACCGAACTCGTGCACATCGGCCAGGCCGTGCTGAACCTCAAAGGCACCGTCGAATATTTCGTCGAAAACACCTTCAACTATCCGACGCTCGCCGAAGCCTACAAGATCGCCGGCCTCGACGCCTGGAACCGCATGGGCGACATCAAGTCGGAGATTTGATGCCACTGTGATGGCATCTGTGCGAATCCCGAGCAAGCTAGGCGTGCGGAAGGCTAGCGCCCTGGATGCTGAGGCGGAAGTCCGTCGGTGTCTGGCCGTTGATTTCCAGAAATGCGGCGTTGAACGCCGATAGCGATGCGTAGCCGACCGAGTATGCTGCCTCGGTGATAGTCATATCATTCGCTCCGAGAAGTTCCATAGCGCGAATGATGCGCAACCGGCGCAATGTCTGACGCCAGGTCATGCCCATCTCGTCCGAGAAACGCCGAGCAAGTGACCGCTCCGTCATTGCGACGTCGCGCGCAATCGAGGCGAAGTCCGGCGCTTCGGCCATCCGCTGTTCGGTCAGTCGCATCGCCGCAGCGACGCCACTCGAACGGGGCAGCGGCATGGCGGCATTGGACGGCGTAGCGGCGAGTTGGCTGACGACCGCCGCTAAGGTCGCGAAGAGTTGCCGCGCATAGGGATTGAGCGGCTTATTGACATCAGTCCAAACACGGCAAGCGAGGATTAATTCGCGCGCAAGAGGAGTCACATTGATGACCGTAAGAGCCTCTGCCGGAGCGGGAATGAATGTTTGAGCGAAGAGAGTTGAACAAGCCATTACCGCCTGCGGTAAGGTCACATGAATACTCCGACCCGCTTCAATAATGGCGGCCCGCGACGGGGGCAATGACCAGACCTTGCCCTCTGCCTCCAGACGCATCGTGCCGGCCGTACAGTAAAGCAGGTAGTGCCGGTCGAAACGCAATTCAGCACGGTCGGCTGGAGGAAACAGCCGGGAAACGCTGTAAGCTTCGGCTGCTTCGCCCATCAGTGTGCGCCTCAGGCGATCGTCTCAAGAGCTTCGGACATCATCCGTCGGCTAATCGGCGGCGCCTTCATCAATGGGCGCAGCACAAGGCCGAGCTGCTTAAACACTTCCGACGCCGTATAGGTGCGGAAATGCTCAACATCTCGCCATTCGTGCCAAATGCGAACCGCCCCGTCATCGACAGGGTCGATATAGGGACTAAATGCGAGGTTTCCTTCCATGGTGCGGATAACATCGCTATCTTGAAGCAGCCTTGCGATGACTGCGACGCGGCTTTCGGGTTCAACAGTAAAATCGACGATTGCGATGAACATTTGGCTATCTCCTTGCCTTTCACGCTCGGGAGGTTAGTCGAACATAGTGATTGATGGCTGCCGCGCATCGGTCAAATGTACGCGTCTAAAGGACAGAAACAATTCATATCCGGCCGGCACTAGGGGCTTCCGGTTGCGCATTTACGGAGCTTTGGGGAGGTACGCTCGGCAGCGACCGTGATACGTCTTTGCAAGCGAGCCATCATCGATCGTCTTCCTAAGACAGCAACGATAAATGCCAATATCGGGTCAATTCCTTTGGCCGCATTCAGCCGATAAGTCCCAGCCCCTCTCCTCCTGCGCGAGGAGAGAAAGTTTACCGCTTCATCACAAAAAAAGCCCCGCCGCGAACGGCAGGGCTCAAGTTCAGTCGGGAAGAGAACCGATTACTCGGCGCTGTCTTCAGCAGCCTTCTTCTTCGGAGCAGCCTTCTTCTTAGGAGCCGCAGCTTCTTCGCCTTCAGCGGCAGCTTCGGTTGCTTCAGCCTTGGCAGCAGCCTTCTTCTTCGGAGCTGCCTTCTTGGCAGCCGGCTTGTCTTCTTCTTCGTCGTCAGCCAGCAGCGCTTCCTTGGAAACGGTCTTGTCGGTGACGTTAACCTCGGTCAGCAGATGGTCGATGACCTTTTCTTCGAAGATCGGGGCGCGCAGGTTAGCGGAAGCGCCCGGCGTCTTGCGGAAGAATTCCAGGATTTCCTTTTCCTGGCCCGGGAACTGCTGGAGCTGCGCGTAAAGAGCACGCTGCAGTTCGTCTTCGCTGACTTCCACGCCGGCCTTCTCGCCGATTTCGGAGAGAACGAGACCAAGGCGAACGCGACGCTCAGCGAGCTTGCGGTATTCTTCGCGAGCCTTTTCTTCCGTGGTGTCTTCGTCTTCGAAGGTCTTGCCGGATTCGCTGAGGTCGGTTTCGATCTGGCGCCAGATGCTGGCGAATTCAGCGTCGACGAGCTTCTGCGGCGTGTCGAACTGGTACATTTCGTCGAGCTGGTCGAGGATCTGACGCTTGACCTTCTGGCGGGTGACCGAGCCGTACTGGCTTTCGATCTGGCCGCGAACGATTTCCTTCAGGCGGTCAGCCGATTCGAGGCCAAGCTTGGAAGCGAGTTCGTCGTTGATCTCGATTTCGCCGGGAGCTGCAACTTCCTTGACGTTGATGTCGAAGGTGGCTTCCTTGCCGGCGAGGTTCTTGGCCGGATAATCGGCCGGGAAGGTTACGGTGATGACCTTCTCATCGCCAGCCTTGAGGCCGACGAGCTGCTCTTCGAAGCCCGGGATGAAGCGGTTGGAGCCGAGAACGAGCTGTGCGTCTTCGTCCTTGCCGCCGTCGAAGGCAACGCCATCGACCTTGCCGAGATAATCGATGGTGACGCGGTCGCCGTTGGCGGCCTTGCCCTTCTTGGTTTCGTAGCTGCGGGCACTCTCAGCGATCTTGAGGATCTGTTCGGTTACTTCATCTTCGCCGATCTCGGCGACTTCGCGGGTGACCTTGATGCCGCTGACCGGCTTCAGTTCGATCGCCGGAATGACTTCGTAAGACAGCGTGAATTCGAAATCGGCCTCAGCGGAGAGGATCTTTTCTGCCTCGTCCTGGTCTTCCGTCATCGCGATTTCCGGCTGGGTGGCCGACTTTTCGCCGCGCTCGGTCAGGATCGCCGGCGGCTGGTCGCGAACGATTTCGTTGACGAGATCGGCCATGATCGACTTGCCGTAGACCTTCTTCAGGTGCGAGACCGGAACCTTGCCCGGACGAAAGCCGTTGATGCGGACCTTGTCCTTGACCTCGGCCAGGCGCTCGTTCATGCGCACTTCCATGTCCTTGGCCGGGATGACCACCTTGATTTCGCGCTTCAGCCCTTCAGCGAGCGTTTCGATAACCTGCATTGTCCTACCTTCATTCATGGCGGCCGTGCCCAGCCTGCCGTTCGTTTCGATGAGCACGACGCCGGAAAATCCCGAGCGTGGCTTGGATGCAATTCTCTTTCACCTTGCAAGAGCGCCGCGCATTCAAACAAACGCGCAAGAGGCAGCTCTATCCCGTCACGAGCCAAAACATCTTGTCCACTTTCCTCATCGAAAGCGGGATGCTTCGGGCAAGATGGCGCGTCCTGCGGCATTTGGAAGACAGGCTTGGTCAGCCTCCCCCCTATCCACAAGACAGTGTTGGTGCGGGTAGAGAGACTTGAACTCCCACGCCTTGCGGCACCAGAACCTAAATCTGGCGTGTCTACCAATTTCACCATACCCGCGTTCCCAAAACCGCATGGCGATGCCTGCCCATGGGGCCTTCCGGAGCGCGGCGTCTCTATATCACCCGTTTCAAACCACGCAAAGGAAAAATGACGGTTCCGCGACGACGCTTAAAGCTTATCGGAGCTCTTCGTGCAGATATCGTCAGTAAAGCGGCTCCTCATAGACCGATTTGCCGTCGAGAAGCAGGCTTCTGATATGGGCAACGCCATCGGAAGACACCCGAGCCGCGATGGCGACGCGATCGGCGTTGCGGGCGCTCTCGATATCATGCCCCTGCCCTTCGGGCACATAGTAGCGCTCGATGCCATAGGTGACCCCGACAATCGCCTGCTGGGGATCGGTGGCATGGCCATAGAAAACATATTCGACAGGCAGGCTTTTGAGCACGACCGTATCGGGTTTCTGATCGAGCTTTCCAAAGGATGATTCGACGATGCCCCAGTAACCGTCATCCTGCCTCTTCAGGCGAACGGACAATATCGCGGCACTTCGGCTCATTTTCGGCGGTCCCTCGACCATCGTCGAGAACGGAACCCGTGAGATGTCGTAGTTCAAGGTCACGTAGTCGCCGCGCAGAAGATCGCGCGGATCGACCGGTGCGGTCTTCAAGAGAATCTCGACGCCGCTCCGCAGGCCCCAGGCGCGCTCGCCGACCATGTAGCCGAGAACTGCCGTCTGCAAAGCGGCAACGACGATGGCAGCAATCCATAGTCGGCGGGAACCGATGGTCGGGCTCTTTTCAGCGATATCGGTCATGCCTGTGTCCCCTGCCCGCTATTGCCGGAAAAGCGCCGTTCCAGCTGGATGACCAGCCAGGCTGCAATGGCCACAAGCAAGCCGGCAACGAGGAAGAACCCCGCAGTGCCGATGATCGAGCCTATCGTCTCACCTGCAAGATAGAGAATTTCGCAGGCAAAGACGAAGTAAGCGAGATAGCGCACCGCGCCATTGTCGCGGCCGCTGAGGGCTATTGCGATCACCGCGCTCGCCAGTGTCGCCGCCGCCACGATGACAAGCGGCAATTTATCCTCGATCCAGACATTATTTTCAAAGGAACCGTTGCTGATTTCGGCATGGACAAGAAAGAAGCCGATCGATGCGATCAGAAAGGTGTAGAAAGCCGGCGCGGCGCCGGCCGTGCGGGCGAAGGGCAGGAGCGGCGAAGCGGGAACACTGACGACGAGAAACGCCGCCATGCCGAGAGCGGCAAACAGGATCGCGGTATTCAATCCCTCGTGGCGGCCGAACAGCCATGTCAGCCAGCCCACGAGCATGAGATAAGCCAAATGCCGAGCCATGGGCGCGTCGGCATAGCGGACAAGCCCAATCAGGACCGCAGCCATCAGAGGTGGCATCCAGGGCATGATCCCATACCATTCGTCGAAATGCCCCCAGAGATAGACGCCGCAAAATGCCCAGGCCAGAAAACCGGCGAGCCCGACCTGAGCCGAGGAACGGAACAAGGTCGCCACGATGCAGGCAGCAGCGAACCAGACGAGCATCATTCTCAGTTCATCGCCGGACAGATTGTACATCTGGCCGACCAGTGCCGTGGCGCCACCAAAACTCAAGGTGCCGAGAATCAACAATGCAGCGGCGATGATGGAGCGACCCTGGCCTAACAAATATGCAGCCGCGAGATGGAAGGCCCATATCATCGTGACCAGCCCTAGCAGACGGGCAATTCTCGGAATGGTCTCCCAGTTTGCAGATATGAACAGCAAGATGGCGAGGCCGAGAAGCACGGCGGCGATGATGGTCAGTACCCGGCCGGCGCTGAAACTCGTCTGGCGGCCGTCATACTCGCCGAGGATGGCTTTGGCCGTCCCCGCGTCGACAAGGCCCTTGTCGGTCCAGATCTTCAGATCCCGCTCCAGCCTGCCCCTGTACATGCCCGGCTCCCCCTCGCTGCGATTCTGCTTGCGACAGAGTTAGCACAAATCGCCGCACAATCGATGCGAGCCGAGCGGTTCTGGCAGAAGCTTCGGCTCACAGGAATATGTGCCATATTAATACGGAATTAAGGGATCATGCGGTATCTTTGTGGCCGGTAAAGAGATACCGACTGCAGATATGCGCGCAGCTCATGCCTCCCATGAAATTATTGCGCTGCACAAATTCGAAAAGTCATACTATTTATCAGGCAACAAAACGGCGGTGGCGCGCCGGGCCGATGCAGATCGGAGCAAGCCTGGGGATGGATATCCCGACACCATATTCGGAGCCGCATACTCCTCCTCCCAATGCGCTCCGATCGATTGACGACACTCCTCCTCCCAGTCGTCAATCACCACAAATGACGCCCATCGCATCCTCCTCCCGCGGTGGGCGTTATTTTTTTACCTCCCTAAATCGGTTTATGCTGCGCAGATGCGCATGTTGACCAGCGGACTACAATCGAAAGGCCGCATGGCAGTTCGCAGCGGAATTCGGGCCCTCCAAAATAGCAGGGCCGGCGAAAAGATGGCTAAAAGCGGGCCGCCGCCGGCAAGCGCTTCGGAATGTCCGACACTTGCTCGAAATTGACTTCCAGCGGCGAACCCGGTTGGTCGTGATATGCACACAAAGAAGCCATCATCTTAGGCAAAACACCATAAGACTTGCATGTGGCGCATAGGTGGCATGAAGCTTTCGCGCTTTTAGTTTTCGCGGCGCAGCATATATTTAAATCCATTAGATCGACGACGGAACCAATCACGGAACTGCTCGATCCCTTGATCCTCGAAAGGGACTACAATGAACCTGACCCGCTCTTTCAACAACTGGCGCAAGTATCGTCAGACCGTAAACGAACTCGGCCGCATGAGCTCGCGTGAACTGCACGACCTCGGCATCGACCGCGCCGACATCCATCGCGTTGCCCGCGAAGCCACCGGCCGTTAAAAGCCGGATAGGCTTCGCCCAACAGCGAAAGCCTTCTCAACGCCCGTTGCGGACCTCCGCGGCGGGCGTTCTTTTTTGCCTATCGACTGAGCAGACGCAGCATAATCGATTCCGCTGCGAGCTATTCCCCATTTGCAAAGCACACAAATTTTGAGCATCGACTGCTTTTTGGGCGTCATATTGCACAAATGCATGGCAGACGCCTCTTCTTTGCACTGCACAATCAGCGTCTTCGCGCCTATATAGAGTGCAAGCGTTGAGGCGGTAATCGTACCGCCCGCAAACAAGATACTGAGGAAAAGATCATGAACCCGATTCGCATTGCAAAGAACTGGATCAGCTACCGCCGCACTCTGAACGAACTTGGCAACCTCTCCAGCCAGACCCTTTCGGACATCGGCGTCAGCCGTTACGAAATCCGCAACATCGCTGCTCGTTCTTTCCGTTAATAGGAACAGACTGAGCAGACTGCCTCAAGACGGCGCCTTTTGGCGCCGTTTTTGATTCCGGCAGTCAGCAAATCAATTGGATCGTCGGCCTGCCCGTGATAATGACGCGCGCATGACACAGATCACTTCCCACTCTCCCATTCACGTTATCGGTGGCGGCCTCGCGGGCTCGGAAGCCGCATGGCAGATCGCCAATGCCGGCGTTCCGGTCATCCTGCATGAAATGCGCGGCGTGCGCGGCACGGAAGCGCACAAAACGGACGATCTTGCCGAGCTGGTGTGCTCCAACTCATTCCGCTCCGACGATGCCACCAGCAATGCCGTCGGCGTCATCCATGCGGAAATGCGCATGGCGGGTTCGCTCATCATGGCATGTGCGGACAAGCATCAGGTGCCGGCCGGCGGCGCGCTTGCTGTGGATCGCGACGGCTTTTCGGCTGCCGTGACGCAGGCGGTACAGAGCCACCCGCTGATCACAGTTCTCCGCGAGGAAATCCAGGGCCTGCCGCCGAGGGAATGGGACCAGGCGATCATCGCCACCGGTCCGCTGACGGCACCCGGGCTTGCCAGCGCCATCCAGGCTGAAACCGGCGCCGATGCGCTCGCCTTCTTCGATGCCATTGCGCCAATCGTCTATCGCGATAGCATCAACATGGACATTTGCTGGTATCAGTCGCGTTACGACAAGGTCGGTCCCGGCGGCACGGGCAAGGACTATATCAACTGCCCGATGGACGAAGCTCAGTACAATGCCTTCGTCGATGCGCTGATCGCCGGCGACGCCGTCGGCTTCAAGGAATGGGAAGGCACGCCCTATTTCGACGGCTGTCTGCCGATCGAAGTCATGGCGGAGCGTGGGCGTGAGACGTTACGCCACGGACCGATGAAGCCGATGGGGCTCACCAATGCCCATAATCCGACGGTCAAGGCCTATGCCGTCGTGCAGCTGCGTCAGGATAATGCGCTCGGCACACTCTACAACATGGTCGGTTTCCAGACGAAGCTGAAATATGGCGCGCAGGCGGAGATCTTCAGGCTCATTCCCGGCCTTGAAAATGCGGAATTCGCCCGCCTCGGCGGTCTGCACCGCAATACCTACATCAACTCGCCGACCCTGCTCGACCGCTCGCTGGTGCTGAAATCCCGGCCGGGCCTGCGTTTTGCCGGCCAGATCACCGGCTGCGAAGGCTATGTCGAAAGCGCCAGCATCGGCCTGCTCGCCGGCCGCTTCGCCGCTGCCGAACGCAAGGGCGAAGCTCCCTCGCTGCCACCGTCCACCACGGCGCTCGGCTCGTTGCTGAACCACATCACCGGCGGCCATATCGTCTCGGATGAAGAACAGGGCAAACGCTCCTTCCAGCCGATGAATATCAATTTTGGGCTTTTCCCGGAGCTGGAGCCGGGCTCGATCGTCAAGCCGGAGGGCGTCAAGCGCTTCCGCGGCAAGGACAAGACCATCATGAAACGTCAGCTCATCGCCAAGCGTGCGCTTGCCGATTGCGCCAGCTGGCTCGGCGTGCCGGCGCCCGTGTTGGCGGAAAGCGCCTGACCTGGAGCGTTTTCGCTTTTCTTCGAATAGCGAAAACGCTCTATCTTCTTGTTTCCTGACGCATTCCGGACGGAAAACCCCTGCGCACTTTTCCTGGAAATGCTCCAGCGGCTTTCTTGATTTTCAGCTTGTTGCCGGCGGCGCGTGGTGCTCGAGTTTCGCGTCTTCGCCGGCGACATAGTTGCCGAGCAGCCAGAGCGAGACCTCCGCAGCTTCCGCCGGCGTCTTGAACTCGAACGTGCCGTTGTGATGCGGAACATCGAGGAAATCGACGATCAAGCCGCGTCCGGTTGCTGAAATCTTGGCACGCGCCTTGCCAGGCTCGATCAGATGGACGCTGAAATGATTGCGCACGTTGCGCATAAAGCCGGCTTTGTCATCGTGGAGCCGCACGAAGACCGCCTGCCCGTCTGCGGTTGCCTGCAATTGCCGGATCGCTTCGGTCGGAAAGGCACGGCCGAATTCCAGAATGGCAAGGCCGGTATCGTGCAGGCCGTCTTCCTTGTTCTGCGATGCCATGCGCGTCGCGTAATAGGCAATGAAGATGACGATCGCGAACAATATGCACCAGACGACAATACCCACGGCAGATCCCCCTGAAATGCAAATCAAGTGCCGGCCATCTCCATAGACGCCGAGACTTGCGCGAGCTTGGTGTATTTTAGATTTTCTTTGTGATCGACGCTATCGCCATGCGCAGCTGCCGGCGCCATTGCGGCACCACAAGGGATCGATCGAAGATGTCCGCGCCAAGCTTCTGTGCCTTCTGCAGGACAGGCTCGGCCAAGGTAACAGGCAGAAAGGCGGGGAATACGGCCTGCGGTATGGCGCCTGCCACCCTCGCCTTGGCGAGATGCTCGCGACCAAGACCGGCGAAGGCTTCGACCGCTGCCGAAATGCGCGGCTTGTCTTCACCAGCGAGAAAACTGTCGCGGTCAAGCCCTGTCGCCGAGAGGATCTCCAGCGGAAGGTACACCTGGCCGCGATGGCGATTAAGCGGCATCAGAAGCAGCAATCCGGCGATTGCCTGAGCAACGCCCGCATGGCCGGCGGCATCGGCGGAGCGCTTCGCCTCGTCGGCAGACAAAACCAGGCTTACAAGCTGGATGAGAGCAGACGCCGTCTCGCCGGCATAGCCTTCCAGGCTGCTGCGACTTTCCATGGGATCGTCGTAGAGATCGAAGATGCGCGCATCGATCATGTTAATCAGCGTCTGGCGCGGCAAGCGATATTCTTCGATCGCGGTCAGAAGCTCGGAGGCCAGCGGATTGGCTTCGCTCGATCCGTGAGATTGCCCCTCCAGGAGATCGCGCCAGTACTGCATGCGCACCTCGCCGGGCAGTGGCTCGTGCACGAGATCGCGCACGCGCGCCAACTCCGCATTGAAGGCATAGAGCGCGGCCAGCGCAGGGCGCTTCTCTTCCGGCGCCAGCAGGCAGGCGAGATAGCGATCGCGATCGGTGTCGCGAAGCGTTGCGAGGCAGATGTCCCGGTTGCTACGGGGCGCAGCTGTTATCGTCATACCTGGATCCGAATATCAGACGGCGATCAGCGCGGCGGCCACGGCGCGCGATTCGGACAGCATGATGTTGAATGTGCGCACGGCAGCGCCGGTGCTCATCGGGTCGGACGAAATCTGCCTTCCACGCAGGGCAGCCTTCAACTCGGCGGGAAGCGGTCGCAGCTCCATGCCGGTGCCGACGAGCAGCACTTCGATCTCGGCAGCTTCATCGAGAACCTTCTGGAAGCGATCCGGCGTCAGCGCATCGCCCTGCAGCATGTCCCAGCCGTAGATGCCCGAGGGCAGGCAAAGCAGCGAGCCGCGATGCGACATGTCGGCAAAGCGGAAGCCACCATTTCCGTAAGCGTCGATCGGCGCGCGTCCGGGGAAATGCGCGTTTCGGATTTCTATACCTTTAGCCACTGTATCACACCGCTGGTTTGCCTGACTGGATGTTGCCGGCTGCGGGTCCATTGCTCTCACCGCCGGTCTGGAACTTGTCCGGCCGCAGCTTGAACAGGATCAGCACGGGCGCCGCAATATAAATCGACGAGAAAGTGCCGACTGCGACGCCGAAAAGCAGGACGAAGGTGAAGGCACGGATCACCTCGCCGCCGAAAATATAGAGCGCGAGCAGCGCCAGAAGCGTCGTCGCGGATGTCAAAATGGTACGAGATAGTGTCTGATTGATGGAGGCATCGATCAAAATCGGCAATGGCATCTGCGAATAGCGCTTCAGGTTTTCGCGCATGCGGTCATAGACGACAACCGTGTCGTTCAGCGAATAGCCGACAATCGTCAGGATCGCGGCAATGCCGGTCATGTTGAATTCCATGCCTGATAGCACGAAGAGGCCGAGCGTCAGGATGACGTCGTGCAGCGTCGCAATGATCGCGCCGACTGCGAATTGCCATTCGAATCGAAGCCAGATGTAGATCAGAATTGCTGCCAGCGCCGCCAGGACGGCAAGGGAAGCGGTGGCGGTGATTTCGCCCGATACCGCCGGCCGACTACCTCGACGCGAGAGAAATTGTAGTTCTTGCTCAAGTCGTCCTGCACCAGGGAAACGGCCGACTGTTCGGCGTTCTCGCCACCGTCCTGCGCATGGACACGAACCACGGCGCCAAGCCGATCGGCCAGCCGCTCGACGCGCACGTCGCCAGGTACGACGGCTTCAAGGCGCGTCTGAATATCAGCAACGTCGGCAACACCCTGCTTGGCGCGGACCTCGATGATCGATCCGCCGGCAAAATCGATGCCGAGGTGCATGCCGACCGTCGCGAAGGCAATGAGCGTGGCGACGGACAGCGCAGCGGAGACCGTAAATGTATAGCGGCGGATGCCCATGAAGCGAATATTGGCATTATCAAAAATGCCGCTGCGGACGCCAACCAGCAAAGTACGCGGCTTGCGATGTGAGATCCACATATTCACCAGCGACCGCGTGACGAAGCAGGAAGTGAAGAAGGTCGAGATAACGCCGACCATCAGCGTCGCGGCAAAGCCGCGCACCGCGCCCGTGCTGGCGTAGAAGAGAATGGCGGCAACGATCAGCACTGTCAGATTGGCATCGGCCACGGTCGCAGCTGCACGGTTGAAGCCGTGGCGCAGCGCATCGACAAGAAGATGGGTCTTCTTCTCCTCCTCGCGCACACGCTCATAAATCAGCACCAGCGCATCGAGGCCGATGCCGATGATGAGAACGATTGCCGCAACGCCGGGCAAGGTCAGGGTGATACCGAGCAAGCCCATGAGCGCCGCGACCATGATCATGTTGATGACGAGCGAGATGGTCGCGATGATGCCGAGCAGGCGATAGAAACCGATCATCAAGGCGGCGACGAAGACCGCGGCGGCAATGCAGGCAATCAGGCCATAACGTGCCGTTTCGCCACCAAGACCGGGCTGAATGGTCCGCTCTTCGACCGTCGTCAGCGTCGCGGGCAATGGTCCGCTCTTGACCATGACGGCAAGATCCTGGGCGCCCTGGGCCGTGAAATCCCCGGGAACGTCGATCTCGCCCGTTGCTATGACCGTCTTCAGCGAGGCCGCGGAAATGACCTGGTCGTCAAGCACGACAACGATGACCCTGCCGAGATTGCTGGCCGTCGATTGTGCAAAGCGGTGGGTCGCCTCCTGCGTCAGCTTCACGGAGACCGTGCCCTCGCCTTTTTGATTGTCAACGACCGCGACGGCATCGGAAAAATCGATGTTCGAAAGCAGCGGCTGCCGCTGCACGAGATAGCCAACGGGCGGATCATCTTCGGAAAACATCACATCGGACCCGGCCGGTGGCTGCTTGTCCATAGCGTCCTGGACCGACATCGACTGATCTATCAGGCGGAAACTGAGTTTGGCGGGTTGGCCGAGAAGGTTCTTCAGCCGCTGCGCATCGGCAAGATCCGGCACCTGCACGACGATGCGGTCAGACCCTTGCCTGCGGATTACGGGTTCGCCGACACCGAGTTGTGCGATGCGGGCGTGGATGACCTTCATCGCGCGTGCGATCGCCGATGACACATGGCTATCGATATCGGCATCGGTGATATCGAGCGTCAGCGCACCGTTGTCACCCTGAGATAGAACCGCGGACGGCTTATCCGGTCCTGATGTCAGCGGTTGCAGTGCCGTCAAGGCCGTCTGGATCTGTGCGGGATCATTGATGCGAAGCTGGATCTTGCGGCCAGTGCCGGTCAGGCCCGAATAGGCGACATTGACAGTGCGCAGCCGGGTGGAGATATCGCCGACAATGCTTTCCAGGCGATCCTTCTCGACATCGCCCCGTTCCATCTTCAGCAGCAGATGCGATCCGCCCCGAAGATCAAGACCAAGCTCGATCTTTCGGTGTACCCACCATGTCGGAAGGAATGAAAGCGCGCGCTCGCCAAGAAGATTGGGAGCGGCCAGAAGCACGCTCAAGAGAACGACGAACCAGATCAGGGTGGTCTTCCACCAGGAGACGTGCAGCATCGCTCTCTCGAATTAGGATTTCCCTACTGCGCCCTCCCTTTCGAACGAAAATGCAAAGGGCGCAGTAACACCTTGAATTTGTGCACAATCCTTCAAGAAAGTCGATCTCGAATTTGGAAGATGCGCAGCGGCAGCGGGAGCCGCCTCTCGGAAAGAGCCTTACGCGGCGTCCGCCTTGACGGGCTCACCCTTGACGCGAACCTCGGAAATAGCGCTGCGGACAACGCGGATGCGCACGCCATCGGCGATCTCGACTTCCAGTTCCTTTTCGTCGATCACCTTCGTGACCTTGCCGACGATGCCGCTGGTGACGATCTGATCACCGCGACGAATATTCTTCAGGACCTCGTCACGCTTCTTCGCCTGCGCGCGCTGCGGACGGATGAGGAGGAAATACCAAACGACCATCAGCGGCACAAACAGGATGATCATTTCAAAGCCGGAACCGCCGAAGGCGCTCGCGGCCGAATCTGTTGCGCTCTGCGCATATGCGTTGGTGATAAACATCGAGAACTCCCTTGAACTCCTAGCGGGAGCAAGGCCCCGCGTCAGGTGGCCGGAATATAGTTACGCGCATGGCGAATGCAACAAAAACAGCCGTCAACCGTACCGTTTTCCCGGTCTGTTAGCCTTTCAGCCCCCAAAAGAGCATGATACCCGGCAAGACAGCGCGCGCATTTTACGACTTTCTTGTTCAATATTCAGGAGGAAACGGTGACTGAAGACCAAAACGCCCTGATCCTTGCCGAAGTGCGTCGCCTTGCCGACGCTGTCGAACGCCTGGCCGGACCGGCCCCGGCCGTCAATGACTGGAATGCCGCCGACTGCTTCGTCTGGGTCCCTGCCCGACTCTATCTGCAGCCGGTACCACGGCCGAACCGTGTGGCGCTCACCCTCATCCGTGGCGTCGATCACGTGCGCGATATTCTGCACGAAAATACGCTGCGTTTCGCGGAAGGTTTCGCGGCCAACAACGTGCTGCTCTGGGGCGCGCGCGGCATGGGCAAATCCTCGCTCGTCAAAGCAGTGCATGAAGACGTGCGTCGGGCGACCGGCGTTTCACTGAAGCTGATTGAAGTCCATCGCGAGGATATTTCCTCGCTGCCAGTGCTGCTCGATATCCTGAAGGCAACGCCGCATCGCATCATCATCTTCTGCGACGATCTCTCCTTCGATCATGACGACACTGCCTATAAGTCGCTGAAGGCGGCTTTGGACGGCGGCGTCGAGGGACGGCCTGATAATGTGCTGTTCTATGCGACATCCAACCGCCGCCACCTGCTGCCGCGTCATATGATGGAAAACGAACAGTCGACCGCCATCAATCCTTCGGAAGCCGTCGAGGAAAAGGTTTCGCTCTCCGATCGCTTCGGCCTCTGGCTCGGCTTTCATAAATGCAGCCAGGAAGACTATCTACAGATGATCGATGCCTATGCCGATCACTTCAAGCTCGATCTTGATCGCGCCCAAATGCATCACGAAGCCCTGGAGTGGGCGACGACCCGCGGCGCCCGTTCCGGTCGCGTCGCCTGGCAATATATCCAGGATCTGGCCGGCCGGCTGCGCATCGTGCTGGAGCGTGATTGATCCTCAAGCGATCAACATCGCCATAAACGACAAAAAGCCCGGCATTGACCGGGCTTTTTGCAGAGTCCTTGAGACGCACTACCTATTCAAGGAACGTCATTGGGTTGACCGGGGCCGAATTCTTGCGGACTTCGAAGTGCAGCTGCGGCTGGCTGACATTGCCGCTCATGCCTGACGTGGCGAGCGTCTGACCGCGCTGGACCTTCTGGCCGCGAGCGACGCTAAGCGCGTCCGCGTGGCCATAGACCGTTACCGTGCCGTCGTCGTGGCGGACGAGGACGGTGTTGCCGAGTTCTTTCAGGCCGTTGCCGGCGTAGATGACGACACCGTTTTCGGCAGCCTTGATCGGCGTGCCCTCCGGAACGGAGATGTCGATGCCATCGTTGCGGCTGCCGTTGACGTTGGCGCCATAGCCGGCGACGACAGCGCCGCGAACTGGCCAGCGATACTTGCCGATACCGGTCGCCTCAGGCGCATCGGCCTGCGCATCCGACTTTGCGGCATCATTGATGGACTGGCTCGGCGAAGCGGAGGCAACTTCCTTCGGCTTGGCAGGGGCATCAGCTGCCGCATCGGCATGGGCAACCGCCTTGGGCGCCTGCTTGCCGATCGGGTCGACGGCGGCCTGCTTCGGCTCTACAGGCAGTGCGCCCGGCTTGACCGATGCCTTCTGCGGCTCGATCGAAGCGGTCTTGACCGGATCTGCGGCAGCGACACCACCGTGCGGCAACGCGAGTGCCTGACCGATGCGAATACTGTCGCCGGCCTGCATGTTGTTCGCACGCTTCAGTTCGGCGACGCTCACGCCGCTTTCTTTGGCAATTCTCGCCAGCGAGTCACCTGGCTTGACGACGTAAGTGCCCTTCGGCGTTGACCCCTTGCCATTGCCGGCGGCGAGCTTATTGGGATCGGCAAGGCCAGCCTGGGACTTGCCGCGCATTTGGTTGCCGGAAGGCAGCGCAAGCGCTTCCTGCTGCGGCGCCTTGGCCGGACCGGGCATCTTGCCGCCCGTGGAAAGATCGGTCGCTTCAGCGGCCATCTTTGCCGGACCTGAGACACCTGCCCCATTCATCGTCGGGATGATGATCTGCTGGCCTGGCTGCGCCGCGGCGCCATTGCGCAGGCCATTCGCGCGCAGGATCTCCTTTTCCGGAACGCCATAGCGGCGCGACAGCAGCGCAATGTTTTCACCCTGATGCAGCGTCACGCTCGGGGCATTGACCGTAGTCCAGCCGGGAGACATCTGCTGCGCGGCGGCCGCCTTGATCGTGCCGGTAGACATCGTGTCGGGAGCAAGCGCCGGTGTGGCACGGGATCCATTGCCACGCGACGAGGGGAACGGCTGCGCGAGAGCTTCGGCTTGTCCCTGCGATACCGCACGAGGACGACCGGGATTGGCGGAAGCGCCGGGAGGAGCGAGATCGGCGCGCTGAATTGCGACAGGAGCGGTCGAAGCCCGTGCGCTGGAATAGGATGGGTTATAGCGAGCCGGAGAATTCGGGTATGGTTGCGACATCGGCGCGCTCTGCTGCGAATAATCCTGCTGGCCGTAACCGCCAGCCTGAGCAACGTCGGCGCGGGGCACCGGATCACCATTCGGACCATTGAGGCCGCGCCGGTTGATCGAGCCGGTCGTTACATTGTCCGTCTTGTTGAAAAGACCGCTGAAGCGGGTCGTGTCCGAACTGCAAGCTGTGGCAGTGCTCGCCAGAAGAACGGCCACCAGGACTTTCCCTGCCGATTTGCTGACGTTTGAAGAAAGACTGAAACCCATGACTCGACCCACTTAAGACGCAACCGATTATGGGTCAATTAAAGCGCGTTAATCTTACCATGCGGTTAAAGCACTGGTGCAGCATGTGTTTTTTTGAGGAATTGATAACCATAGAAAATGAAACGGCGCCAATCGCCCGCTTCCATAGGGGCGTCAGCCCGATTTGAGCCTCAAAGATAGGAGGCGAGCATGGGAACGATGGGCTGGTAGGGAACGTCGAATAATTCTTCGCGCTCGAATCGGCTTCCCGTCTTCGTCAGGCGCACCAGACGACACGTATGCTCATCGACGATAAGCGGGGCTATCATCGAGCCGCCGGACACCAGCTGTTCTGCATAGAAGCGCGGCATCGTGGTAAAGGCGGCAGTGACCAGAATGCGGTCGAACGTGCCCTCGCCCGGCAAACCGGCGCTGCCGTCCGCCTGGCGGATGATGACATTACGCAGGCCGAGCGCATCCATGCGCTGCTGCGCCGATGTCGTCAGCGTCTTGTAGCGATCGACCGTCAGCACGCGCTCGACGATCCGCCCCATGACGGCAGCGGTGAAGCCGCTGCCCGTACCAATTTCGAGCACGCGGTGGCCAGGCTTGATCTTCAGGCTGTGAAGAATACGCACTACCAAATCGATGCCTTCCATGAAGGCACCGCAATCGATTGGAATCGTCCGGCCGGAATAGGCATCATCGGCAAACTGCATCGGCACGAAAGGCATGCGCGGTGTCTGCTCGACCGCCGTCATCAGATCGATATCCAATATGCCCTCTGCCCGCAGCCGCAACACCACGGCCGCAAAGCCTTCCTTTTCCACCAAACGAGGTGTCAATCCGCTACTCCATACCGAGCGCCCGCGCCACGCGGTCCTGCGCCGAATAATCCGTCAAATCGAGTTTCAAAGGCGTTACCGAAATACGATTTTGTTTCAACGCCTGAATATCAGTGCCCGGACGGAAGATACCGTTTCGCTCGCCGAAGCGAAGCCAATAATATGGGAATCCGCGGCCGTCGGCCCGCTCCTCGACCTGCACGTTGAAGGCAAGATTGCCTTGTGCGGTCACCTCCACGCCATGGACCTCGTCGGGGCGACAGTTCGGAAAGTTCAGATTGAGGAACGTCCCATCAGGCAAATCGACAGTCATCAGCTTGTTGAGCAAAGCAGGCGCATGCGTTTCGGCGACATCCCAGGGCACAACGCGGGAGCCATTTTCATAGAGATAGGCTTGGCTCAGCGCAAAGGAACGAACGCCTTGCAGGGTGCCCTCGATGGCACCGGCTATGGTGCCGGAATAGGTGACGTCGTCGGCGACATTGGAGCCGGAATTCACGCCCGAAAGCACGAGATCCGGCTTGATGTCCATCACCTGGCGGATTGCCATGATGACGCAGTCGGTCGGCGTTCCCCTGAGTGCATAATGCTTCTCGGAAACCTTGCGCATGCGCAACGGCTCGGAAAGGCTCAATGAGTGGGCAAGTCCGCTCTGATCCGTCTCGGGCGCGACAACCCAGACATCGTCGGACAGAGTGCGGGCGATACGCTCCAACGCCGCCAGACCTTCGGCATGAATGCCGTCATCATTGGTCAGAAGAATACGCATCGCCACACCACCCGATTATGCTGCTTTTTCGATCCTCTTCAGACCACCCATATATGGCAGGAGTGCGTCCGGGACAGTGACCGAGCCGTCGGCGTTGAGATAATTCTCAAGCACCGCGATGAGGCAGCGACCGACTGCAGTGCCAGAACCGTTCAGCGTGTGAACGAATTTGGTGTTCTTATCGTCCTTGCCGCGGTAGCGGGCGTTCATGCGCCGCGCCTGGAAATCTCCACAGACCGAGCAGGACGAAATCTCGCGATAGGTATCCTGCCCCGGCAGCCAGACCTCAAGATCGTAGGTCTTGCGTGCGCCAAAGCCCATATCGCCGGTCGAGAGTGTCATGACGCGATAATGCAGACCGAGGCGCTTTAGCACCTCTTCCGCGCAAGCCGTCATCCGCTCATGTTCGGCAACGGAGCTTTCCGCATCGGTGATCGACACGAGCTCGCACTTCCAGAACTGATGCTGGCGCAGCATGCCGCGCGTGTCGCGGCCGGCAGAGCCTGCTTCCGAGCGAAAGGATGGCGTCAGAGCCGTGAAGCGCAGTGGCAGCTTCTCTTGATCAAGGATCTCGCCGGAAACGAGATTGGTCAGCGAAACCTCCGCCGTCGGGATCAGCCAACGACCGTCCGTGGTCCTGAAGGAATCCTCGGAAAATTTCGGCAGCTGACCTGTTCCGAACATCGCCTCGTCGCGTACCATCAGCGGTGCGCTGACTTCGGTATAGCCATGCTCGCTGGTGTGGAGATCAAGCATGAACTGGCCAAGCGCGCGCTCAAGACGAGCAAGCTGCGCGGTCAGCACCGTAAAGCGCGAGCCTGACAGTTTTGCTGCACGCTCGAAATCCATGTAGCCGAGCGCTTCACCGATTTCGAAGTGCTCTTTCGGCTGATGGTTCCATGTGGGCTTGGAGCCCCAGAGATGCTTGACGACATTGTCGTGCTCGTCCTTGCCGACGGGCACGTCCTCGAGCGGGATGTTCGGAATGCGCGACAGCGCATCATTGAGCTCGGCCGTCAGCGTGCGCTCTTCTTCTTCCGCAGCCGGAAGCGAAACTTTGAGGTCGGCAACTTCCGCCTTCAGCTTTTCGGCAAGCTCGCTGTTCTTCTGCGCCATCGCCGCGCCGATTTCCTTGGACGCGGCGTTGCGGCGGGACTGCATGTCCTGGACGGACTGGACGACGGAGCGGCGCTTCTCATCGAGCGCTATGAGGCTTTGCGACTGAGGCTCCGCACCGCGCTTTGCAAGCGCTGCATCGAAAGCTTCGGCATTCTCACGAATCCATCTGATATCAAGCATCTTCGTTCCAGGTCGTTTGACATAAGTATAGCTCCGACCGAGGTCTCGGTCGGAGGTCGAAACGGCAATAGCTGGGGAACGAGGCTGAACCTTCCTCGCCTAGACGTCGTCCGTCTTGGTGATCTCGGAAGTCCCGCCACTCTCTTCAAGCGTTTGCCGGCTACGCTGGCGTTCTACGAGTCTCGCCGCATAGATGGAAATCTCGTAGAGAAGGATCGTCGGCAGTGCAAGGCCGATCTGGGACATCGGATCTGGCGGTGTCAGCACGGCGGCGACGATAAAGGCGAAAACGATGGCGAACTTGCGCTTTTCCGCGAGCCAGGCCGACGTCAGCAGGCCGACGCGCGCAAGCAGCGTCGTGATGACGGGAAGCTGGAAGACGAGGCCGAACGAAAAGACCAGCGTCATGATGAGGCTCAGATATTCCGAGACCTTCGGCAACAGCGCGATGCCCACCTGACCTTCGGCTGGCGCCTGCTGCATCTTCAGGAAGAACCACATGACCATGGGCGTGAAGAAGAAGTAGACAAGTGCAGCGCCCATGAGGAACAGGATCGGCGACGCGATCAGGAACGGCAAGAAGGCGGAACGTTCGTTCTTATAGAGACCCGGCGCCACGAACTTGTAGATCTGCGCGGCGATGATCGGGAATGAGATCACCAAGGCGCCAAACATTGCGACCTTCACCTGCGTGAAGAAGAATTCCTGCGGCGCGGTGTAGATCAGCTCGGACTTCGCGAGATCGAGATGAGCCCATTCGACGGCCCATTTGTATGGATAGACCAGATAATTGAAGAGATGCTTCGCCACAGCGAAACATCCGATGAAGGCAACGAAGAACGCAACGAGCGACCAGATCAGCCGCGTGCGCAATTCCATAAGGTGTTCGATAAGCGGCTGCGGCTTATCGTCGATGTCACCCGTCATGCCTGGTCCTTCTTCTTGGGCGTTTTAGGCGTGGCCTTGCTCGCTGTGGCAGCCGCACGCTTCCTGGGAGCTGGAGGCGCTTTCTCTACGGCAGCAGCGGTCGCGACCTTGCGCGGGGCTCGCTTTGGTTTTTCCGTCACGATCGGTGTCTGAACGGCAGCGGCTGCGACCTCGTCGAACTTGGCGACAGCCTTCGAGCGCGGCTTACGCACGGCCTTTGGCTTCTCGGCGGGTTCGCTTGCAGCGGCAATCGGCTGCGGAACGATTGCGGCCACTGTCTCGGCAGCCGCCGGCGACGGGTTGCTCGAAGCGGCAGACGTCGGAGATAAGGCCGCAAGAGCTTCCGGCAGGCCGGACGTGACACCAGGAACCGGCTCAGACGGCAATGGCGTCGCGGTCGGAGCTGCTTTGTCCGGCGTCGCCGCACGCTGCAGATCGGCCTTTATCTCATTGCCCATTTCACGCAGCGGGTTCATGGCTTCCCGCAGTGAGTTGACCGGATTGAGCTTCTGGGCGTCGGCAATCGTCTGGCGGACATCGTCCAGATCCGCCTCGCGCATGGCTTCATCAAACTGGGCACGAAAGTCGCCAGCGACCTTCCTGGCCCGCGCCGTCATCTTACCGATGGTCCGCAATGTCGACGGCAACTCCTTGGGGCCAATCACCACCAAAGCCACGACGCCAATAACCACAAGCTCGGACCAGCCTATATCGAACATGCAAAGGCTCCTGGGCTAACGGCAAGCCTTTCAGCTTGCGCCTGCCCGACATGATTACTTCGTTTCGTCAGCCTTGTGCTCGACCGTACGGGACGTCGTCGTCGCGGATGTCGACGTATCCTCGTCGTCGTTCATGCCCTTCTTGAAGCTCTTGATGCCCTTGGCGACATCACCCATCAGCTCCGGAATCTTTCCACGGCCGAACAACAACAGCGCGATGGCCAGGACAATCAGCCAGTGCCATATGCTTAGAGAACCCATTGCTTTAACTCCCAATTACAGTGTCTTTTCGATGTAAGACGTTTGCGGATGTTTTTCAAACACGAAAATGTAGTACATCCACGCATATCGGGATAGCGAACGCCGATGCGGGCGACCGAACGTCTCCAAGCCGAGAGGATGATTGTCATATTCGCACCCGCTGATGGCGAAAGAGAGACCTGACGCTCCGTTTCGCGAAAATTCTGCCGATGCGATTGCGGCCGCCTTTCAGGAACAGGCCGATGGTTCAATCGCTTGAGCCGCTCGGTGGCAGGATGCCGAGTTCCTCCAGATCCAGCTGCGTGATCGGATCTTCATCCTCGGTGAGCTCATCACTCATCAATGGCGAGGGAATGTTGAAATTGGCCGGGATACGGCCCGAGAGCAGCCCTGCCCCCCTCAACTCTTCGAGACCAGGCAGATCCCGCAGCTCTTCCAGGCCGAAATGATCGAGGAAATCGCGCGTCGTGCCGAGCGTCACCGGCCGTCCGGGCGTGCGACGACGACCACGGAAGCGGACCCAGCCGGCTTCCATTAGCACGTCGAGCGTACCCTTGGAGGTCTGCACGCCCCTGATATCTTCGATCTCGGCACGCGTGACGGGCTGGTGGTAGGCGATAATGGCCAGCACTTCCAGCGCAGCACGGGACAGCTTGCGTACCTCACTTTCATCGCGCCGGATCACGAAGGAGAGATCTGCGGCCGTACGGAAGGCCCAGGCGCCATCCACCTGCACGAGATTGACGCCACGCATCGCGTAATCGGCCTTGAGCTTCTGCATAATGGCTGCAATATCGATGCCACGCGCCACGCGCTCGGCAATGAAAGCTTCGGAAACCGGCTGCGCCGAGGCAAAAACCAACGCTTCGGCGATGCGCTCGGCCTCGCTCAGCAGACGATCGTCCGCATCGGGCGTCTCCGCCTCGTGCCCAACATGCTGCTGTTCGTCGTCCGGTTTCGTCACGCGTTCCCTGCCCTATTCAGCTGCTTCCAGTGACGAATGCTTCGGCCCGCGCCGCATGTAAAGCGGCTGAAACGCGCCTTCCTGACGAATTTCGAGCTGCCCCTCGCGCACCAGTTCGAGCGAAGCTGCAAAGGCGCTGGCGATCGCCGTCGCCCGTTCGCTTGAAGTCGTCATATAGCTCAGCAGATAATGCTCCAGGGCTGTCCAATCGGTAATTTCGCCGATCATGCGGTCAAGGATGACGCGGGCATCGGCGAGCGACCAGACACGGCGCTTCTCGATCGTCACCTGGGTCACGGCCTGGCGCTGACGCAGGCTGGCATAGGCGGTCAGGAGATCATAAAGGCTGGCATCGAAGGCTGATTGGCGGCGATCCGGAATATGCTCCGGCGCGCCACGCGCGAAGATATCGCGGCCGAGGCGGTTGCGATTGACGAGATCGGTTGCGGCATCACGCATGGCCTCAAGGCGCTTCAGGCGGAAGGCAAGCGTTGCCGCCATCTCCTGGCCCGTCGGCCCGTCTTCCTTGCTCTGCTGCGGGATGAGCAGCTTAGATTTCAAATAGGCGAGCCATGCGGCCATGACGAGATAATCGGCCGCAAGCTCTATACGGATGCGCCGGGCGCTGTCGATGAACTGAAGATATTGCTCGGCAAGCGCCAGAACGGAGATTCGGGAAAGGTCGACTTTCTGGGTGCGCGCGAGATGCAGCAGAAGATCGAGCGGTCCTTCAAAGCCGGCAAGATCGACAACAAGCGACGGTTCGTGCGAGCCGCGCTGCGCCTCGCCTTCCTGCCAGAGCTTGTCCATCGGCGTTGCCGCCTGCTGAAGCTTGTCCGTGCTGCCGCTCACTCTGTCACCCGTCCGTTCCTAGAAGTCCGGTTTTACGCTACGGCGAAGATCGCGTCGAATTCCGCCCGAATAGAGGCTTCATCGGCACCATCATTCCTGCCGAAAGCCGCTTCGACCGCCTTGGCCCTTGCCAGCGACGCACCCGCCAGCGCGGGAACATTGCGAACCACCTGCTGCATCTCGTCCATGACACCATTGCAATGCAGCACGATATCGCATCCGCCCGCAACAATATTTGCTGCGCGCTCGCCAATCGTGCCCTTCAGCGCATTCATCGAGGTATCGTCCGACAGGAGTAGCCCCTTGAAACCGATATAGCCGCGGATAATCTCCTCGTTCACCTTGCGCGATGTCGTGGCCGGGTTCTCCGGATCGATATCGGTGAAGACGACATGGCAGGTCATCGCCATCAGCTCATCCTTGAGAGCCACGAAAGGCGCGAAATCGTGCGCCTCCAGCTCCGCGCGCGGAACCGAAACAACAGGCAATTCATGATGCGAATCGGCAAAGCCGCGGCCATGGCCGGGCATATGCTTCATAACGGGCAGCACGCCGCCGGCTTTCAGACCTTCCGCGGCAGCACGCCCCATCTCCGTCACCGTCACCGGATCGGAGCCATAGGCGCGATTACCGATGACGTTGCTCGATCCCTCCACAGGCACGTCCAGCACCGGCAAGCAATCGACATTGATGCCAAACTTCAGCAAATCGAAGGCGTGGAGCCGCGACATCAGCCATGCGGCACGCAGGCCTCGTTCGCGGTCCTGGCGATAGATATCGCCGAGTGCCTGCCCCGAGGGATAATGTTGGAGGATCGGCGGACGGATGCGCTGCACCCTGCCGCCTTCCTGATCGATGAAAACCGGTGCTTCGCGCCCGACGCTGTCGCGCAGGGACGCAACGAGATCGGCGATCTGCGCCGGCTCGGAGATATTGCGTCCGAACAGGATAAAGCCCCAGGGCTGCTCCCCCTGATAAAAGGATCGCTCTTCGGGGGTGATGGTGTGGCCGCTACAGCCGAGGATCATGGATTTCGATTCGGTCATATCCGAATCATAAGGCTTGCGCCGGGAAATGCGAGTGACGTCAAGCGGAGATGCACAGGAACAGCGCGCTCCAAATAAAAACGGCGAGCCGATGCTCGCCGTTTTCCAAGTTTCGTATCTGATTTTACTTCGAAATCAGGCAGGTGCCGCCGGCGGCGCGATAGCGCGTGCAGATGGCAGCGGCATCATCCTTCGAGCCGGCGACGACGCGGACGCGATAATATGTGCCCTTGCCGGCGATATCGGCCTTGCGAATCTCCAGAGGATGGTTGCCGATGACGCTGGCGAATTTGACCTTGAGGTTTGCCTGCGACTTCTGCGCGTCGGCCTCGGTCGGCAGGGATGCGATCTGCACACCGTAAGCGCCGCCACTTGCAGCGGAGGTGGCAGCCGGAGTTGCAGTCGCCGGGCTAGCAGATGCGACCTGCTTCGGCTGGGCCTTGGGCTGAGCTTGAGCGTGGGCTTCCTGGGCCGGAGCAGCCGTATTCGCCTTGGCGGCAGGCTCCGGACGTGCCGTCGGAACCGGGTTCGTCTTGACGACGCGGATCGGCGTGCTCTCCGCGCTAGCGGCATCCGTATTATCCGACTGAGCTGCCGTCGGGGCATTTGCTGGAGACGGGCGCGAATTGGTGGATGCGACCGGATTGTTTGCCGGCTTGGCGGCTGCAGTCGTCGTATCGGCAACCGGCTCGTCGCGCGGCACCAGTGAACCATCCGCCTTGACGATCATCGTGCGCACCTTGCGCGGCGAGACCGACGGCACCTGTTCGTCGTTGTTGGCGGCGACATTGGTGTTGCCGCCATTCTGGTTCGGCAGCAGGCGTGGATCTTCGGTTTCACCGACCGGCGTCGGCGTGACCTGATCGCCGCTTCCGTCATCCGGAGATACGGCTTCGGGAATCAGCGTCTTCTGGACGACATCGACAGGCTGCTCGTTGGAGGAGACAAGCTCCTTCTGCTTCGGTGCCGCTGTGCTGTCGCCGGCAACGCGGTCGTAGACGGCCTTGTCCTGATTCGGAACGACGGTGCCGCCTGGATTTTCCGGAGCGACCTTTACCGGATCGCTGTCGGCTGCAATCACGCGCGGCTCACCCGAGAAGCTGGAGATCGGCGCGCCGTGACGGATCCAGCTGTAGGCGCCGTAAGCACCGACGCCAAGAACCACGATGACAGCGGCAGTCGTCACCATTCCACGAACAGAGCGAACCGGGCGACGGTTGGCCGCAGGGTTCAGCGTCATCCTGGCGACATTCTCGACAGGCGTCGCGGCTTCGCGATAGCTGCGGCGGAAGTCCTCTTCCAGTGCACGCTCGAACTCGTCGAACTCTTCGATCGGCTGCTTTGCGACGGGCACGGCAGGCTGGGCAGCAGCATTCTTCGACCAGGAAGCGGCGGTAGCGGCGCCACCAAGTGCGGCGGCAATAGCCGGCTTGATCGGCTCAGGTGCTGCTTCCTTGGCCGGAGTACCGAGCAGGCTCGCCATTTCCGAATCGAGATCGAAATCAAATTCCGACGGCACCGCGATCGGCTCCTCCGGCTCGATTGCCGGCAGATGCGGAACATGGGAACCCTCGAAGGTTTCGACACGCTCCTCCGTCTCGGCGATTTCCGTCGGATCAAACGGCAGTGGCTGATCGGCTTCGAATATCGGCGCGGCCATAGTCGCTGCAGGCGCAGCATTTGCGGCAGACGTTTGGATAGGTTGCACGGGCCGGGGCGCTGCGGCGGCAAATACCGGAGCAGCAGGCGCAGGCGCAACGGGCGTTGCACGGGAAAGGGCCGGCTCCGCCATCGGAGCGGCGGCAGCCGACTGCCGTGCGGCAGAAGACTTATCGGCCTCAGCGAAATCGAGACCAGCAAGTTCCATCTCGATATCGGCCAGATCGAATTCGAAGTCCTGATCGGTGAAGGGATCTTCCGCACCGAAGGTAATTGGCTTTGCCTCTTCGCGCTGTGCTACAGGGGCCGGAGCGACCGGCAGTTCTGCAAGCTCCGAGAAGGAGGCGCTGAAATCTTCGAAAGCTGGCTCTTCCTTAGCAACCGGCGCATCGGTCTTGGATGGAACCGGATAGCGATTCACATCAGCCAGGAGGGCATCGATCTCAGCCGAAAGTGCGGCCGGATCGGCCTTGACCACCTTTGGCGGCTCGGGCGCATGAAAGACGGCCGGAGCCGGCTGGGATATGGCGGGCTGAGCGACTGGTTCCGGCGCGCGCGCAGGCTCCACAGGGCCGAACGCCTCGAAATCGACGGCGCTATCGAACAGCGCTTCGTCGGAAGCGGCCTTCGGTGAGGGAACAGCAGCCGGCGTGAATTGCTCACGCGGGGCAGCCGGGGTTGCCAGCGTAAAGTTGGCAAGCGGCAGCCTTATGGTGGCGGCAGCGGATTGCGGCGTCGGCTTCAGCACCGGAGCAGCCGGTTGCGGCTCGACGGACACGGGCTTTTGCGCCGGCTGCAAAACCGGCGCAATCGACATTTCGAGCTCGTCGATCAGATCGCGAGCACCGATCGTCGGCTTGATGGGAGCCACCGGCTGCGGCACAGGCTCTTCGAACTTCGGCTCTTCAAACTTGGGCTCAGCCTGTACCGGCTCAGCTGGAAGAGCGGCCTGCTCATGGCTCGGCGGCGACATCTGCTCCGCCGGAGCCGAAATGTCATTTGCCGGACTCATTCGCGGCGTATCGTACCGCTCGAATTCGCGAAGAAGCTCGTCTTCGAGGTTGAAGGCAGGGTCCTGCCGTTGAACCGGAGCATTCTCCTGAGCAGCGGGGCGCGGCTCGAAACCTACGATACGAGCAAGTTCCGCAAGCGGATCATCATCCGCAAAGAACTTGTCGTTTCCGCTTGCGCGATACGCGAACTGTTTTTCTGCCATCACCCGTTCCACTCGAAAACGCTTCAACTGATGCCAGCGTAATGTGGGTAAATGGTGACGTTTATCGCATTTCGTCCGGTGCAGCGGTCCCGGTTATACCAAGACCCGACTTCAAAACCGACGCGACAGCGTACACCAGCCCAAGTCTGGCAATGCTCAATTCTCGGTTCTTATCGTTAACAAAACGTAATTCCGGTAAATCTTTACCTTTATTCCAGTGTCCGTGGAAGGAACTGGCCAAATCGTAAAGATAAAAAGCGATGCGATGCGGCTCTTGAGACTGAGCTGCAGCTTCGATGATTCGCGGGAATTCCGCAATCTTCGCAACCAACTGCAATTCAGTAGGATCAGAGATCGCGCCGACGACAGCTTTCGACAGATCCAGCGAGGCTATATCGAGATCCGGGAAGGCTTCCCTGGCCTGACGGAAGACCGACATGCAGCGGGCATGAGCATACTGCACGTAGAAGACCGGATTGTCCTTCGATTGCTCGGTGACCTTGGCAAAATCGAAGTCCAGTGGCTCGGAATTCTTCCGGTAAAGCATCATGAAGCGCACCGAATCGCGGCCGACCTCATCGACAACTTCGCGCAGGGTGACGAAATCGCCCGAGCGCTTCGACATCTTCACCGGTTCGCCATTTCGATACAGTTTGACGAGCTGGCATAGAAGCACCGTCAGCTTCGCAGCACCATCAGAAATGCCGCGGGCCACCGCCTCCAGCCGCTTGACGTAGCCGCCATGGTCCGCGCCGAGGATGTAGATCATCTCGTTGAAGCCGCGGTCGAACTTATTCTTGAAGTAAGCAACGTCGGCGGCAAAGTAAGTGTAGGAACCATCAGACTTGATCAGCGGGCGGTCGATATCGTCACCCACTTCCGTCGAGCGGAAGAGCGTCTGTTCGCGATCTTCCCAGTCTTCCGGCAACTGCCCCTTCGGCGGCGGCAGCGCGCCCTTGTAGACATAGCCCTTGAACGTCAGATCATTGATCGCGGTGCGGATCAGCGCCGCACCATTGGCATGCAGGGTGCGCTCGGAGAAGAATACGTCGTGATGGACGTTCAGCGCCTCCAGGTCTTCCCTGATCATCGCCATCATAGCGTCGATGGCGCGGTCCTTGACGATCGGAAGCCACTGCTCTTCCGGCATGCCGCGTAGCTTGGTGCCGAATTCCTTGGCGAGCGCTTCACCGACCGGAACGAGATAATCACCGGGATAAAGGCCCGGGGGTATCTCGCCGACCTGCTCGCCCAGCGCCTCGCGATAGCGAATAAAGACGGAGCGTGCGAGCACGTCGATCTGCGAGCCGGCATCGTTGATGTAATATTCCTTTGTGACCTCATAGCCGGAGAAGGCCAGCAGGTTTGCCAGCGCATCGCCGACGACGGCGCCGCGGCAGTGGCCGACATGCATCGGCCCGGTCGGGTTGGCCGAAACATATTCGACATTGACCGTCTGCCCCTCGCCGAGCTTGGAACGGCCGAACTTTTCGCCTTCCGCGATCATCGTGGACAGCAGCCGCTGCCAATAGCCGACCGAAAGACGGAGATTGATGAAGCCGGGGCCGGCCACCGAAACCTCGGCGACATCAGCATCTTCCTTCAGCTTGGCGACGATGATTTCGGCAAGCGCACGCGGATTCGTGCCGAGCGGCTTGGACAGAACCATGGCCGCATTGGTGGCGACATCGCCGTGAGTGGCATCGCGCGGCGGCTCTACGCCGATACGTCCGAAGTCGAGCTCAGATCGCTTTTCCCGCACAATATCAATTTGTTCGAGAGCGTTCTTAATTCTTAGTTCGAAGTCGGTGAAAAGGTTCATCATATCGTCCACGCATTAGCTTCGCGAGCCGCTATCGGCCCGACGCCGCCGCTGCCTACCGCAAATCGGGAGTCTGGTCAAACAGGCGCTTGTGGGCGCTGATGGCGTAGGTGTCCGTCATGCCGGCGAGATAGTCGCCGACATGCCTTGCCTTGGGGGCGATCGCCAACCCGGCAATATGATCGACCCAGTAATGGCTCTGCATCTCCCTGGGATTTTCCATATAGGCGCGGAAAAGGTCCGTGACGATCTGCGCCGCGCCGGCACGGATGCGCATGATGTCGGGATGACGGTAGATGCGCTTGAACAGCATCTGTTTGATCAGCTTGTCGGTTTCGGCCATCTCGGGCGAGAAGGTCGCGATGATCCGCCCGGCAGCCCGAATGTCGGCCACGTTGCGGGGCTTGATTTCAGCGAGCGCCTGCTGCGAAACGGCGATCACATCCTCCACCATGCGGGTGATCTGCCGGCGCATGATTTCGTTCGTGAAGCGGCTCGCCTCCAGATGCGGATAACGTGCCCTCACCTCGGTCATCAGCCCGGCAAGAAACGGCACCTCCTCCAGCATGTCGAAGGTCAAATAGCCGGAGCGCAAGCCGTCATCGATGTCGTGCGTATTGTAGGCGATGTCATCCGCGATCGCGGCGACCTGCGCTTCAAGGCTGGCATAGGAGGCGATTTCGAGATCGTGGATCTCGCAATAATCGAGGATCGGCCGCGGCACCGGACCGCGAATGCCCTTGCCGTCAGGCGTCATCAACGGTCCATTGTGCTTCACCAGTCCCTCAAGCGTTTCCCAGGTGAGGTTGAGCCCGTCAAAATCAGCATAACGGCGCTCAAGCTTGGTGACGATGCGCAGGGATTGGGCGTTGTGATCGAAGCCGCCATAGGGCAGCAGTACCTCATGCAGTGCATCCTCGCCCGTATGACCGAAAGGCGTGTGGCCGAAATCGTGGACAAGCGCCACACCCTCCGCCAGATCCTCATCCAGCTTCAGGGCTCGCGCCAGGGCGCGGGCAATCTGGGCAACCTCGATCGTGTGTGTCAATCGAGTGCGGTAGTGGTCGCCATCCTGAGCGATGAAGACCTGTGTCTTATGCTTCAACCGCCGAAAGGCGGTCGCATGGACGATCCGGTCGCGGTCGCGCTGGAATTCAGAACGTGTCGGGCTCGATCCTTCTTCGTAGAGCCGTCCGCGCGATTCCCAGGGATTCGTTGCATAGACTGCCTTTTCCCCGTACCCGAAACCCAGTGCATGCGTATCAATCGTCATTATCAATCCATTTCCGGCATTTGGCTCCCGCACCGCCATCAGCGCGACAGTCGTTTCTCTGCAATCGATCCCTGCCCGTGCCCGGCAATGCGGACATATGTCCGCTCTTCCTACATCCCGGCCATTGACGCCGCTTTGCGGCCTTCATACCTATAGACAAGAAAACAGCAAAATGGCGTCTGGCTCAACCAGGAAACCATAGCTGTCGCCGGCCTGACTTTCATGTTAAAGGCTACGAATATCAGCCGTTTGAAAGTTCGACGGCTTAATGGTTCTCTCCGGATCTTGACCCCGGCAGGAGGAAGATATGACTGAGACAAGTGTTACCCTATCGGATGCCGCGGCCAAGCGAATCGCTGCTATCGTCGACGCGGATGCCGGAAAGCGCGCTCTTCGCGTCGCTGTCGAAGGCGGCGGCTGTTCGGGTTTTTCCTATAAATTCGATCTCGTCGAAGGCCCCGAAGCTGACGACATCATTGTCGAAAAGAACAATGCGACCGTCCTGATCGATCAGCTGTCGCTGGTCTATATGGCAGGCTCGGAGATCGATTTCGTCGACAATCTTCTCGGCCAATCCTTTCAGATCAAGAATCCGAATGCGGTCGCAAGTTGCGGCTGCGGCACAAGTTTTGCCATCTGATCCTCGCTCAGCTTTTCCACAGTTTGATGACCGGCCAGGAGCCTTCGCTTCGGGCCGGCTTTCATATGGGCTGTAGTCAAGCCGACCGGCTGCGGATACAACAGGGCGAAGCAAAGGAATGAGCCGCCCATGAAAATCGCCACCTGGAACATCAACGGCGTCAAAGCTCGTATCGAGAACCTCTGCCAGTGGCTGAAGGACTCGAACCCGGACATCGTCTGCCTGCAGGAGATCAAGACCGTCGATGAAGGCTTTCCGCGGCTGGAGATCGAAGCGCTTGGCTATCACGTCGAAACGCATGGGCAAAAGGGCTTCAACGGCGTTGCGATTCTCTCGAAAACCAAGCCGGATGAGGTGACGCGCGGCTTGCCAGGTGACGACAGCGACGAACAGGCCCGCTTTATCGAGGCGGTCTTCTCCGTCGAAGGGCACGGCGCCTTGCGGATCTGCTGCCTCTATTTGCCGAACGGCAATCCGATCGATACGGAAAAATACCCCTACAAGCTCGCCTGGATGGAGCGCCTGCGCAAATTCGCCCTGGAGCGCCTGGCCCTTGAAGAGCCCCTGATACTCGCTGGAGACTACAACGTCATCCCCGAGCCGCATGATTGTTTCGACCCCAAGGTCTGGGAGAGCGATGCACTCTTCCTGCCGCAGACGCGTCAAGCTTTCCGCCAGCTCGAACATCTCGGCTTTACCGATGCCGTACGTGCGACGACGGACGCGATCAAGCTTTACTCATTCTGGGATTACCAGGCCGGCGCCTGGCCAAAAAACAACGGTATCCGCATCGACCACCTGATGCTGTCACCAGAGGCAGCCGATCGCCTCACCGGAACGGCAATCGAGAAGCATGTGCGCGCCTGGGAAAAACCTTCCGACCACGTCCCCGTTGTCGCTCACCTGGATTTCAGCAGTTAAGCTTCAATCCCGATCGGGAAAAGTTACCCGTCTCTTCCGGACGGAAGCCCGATGTAATGCCAATCAATCGGGGCCTGCGACATCGAGCTGGTGAGCCATGGAAACGGCCACGCGACGGTCGTTCTCATTGGCGATGGAGAAGGCCTGCTCCTGCATGTCTTCCATCCAGCTACAGTCCTTCGGCTTGCACTTGTCGAGTGCCGCCGTCATGAAGGCCAGACCGCGAATGGATTGCCCCTCCTGGAACAGGAGATTGCCAAAAACGGCCATGGCGCCCGGATGGCCGCTCTTGCGCGCCTGGTTCAGCCATTTCTTGGCCTGCTGAACGTTGGTGGCGCCGCCCTCGCCTGATAGCATCATCTGCGCCAGCTGGAACTGCGCCTCCGGCACGCCGAAGGTGGATGCCACCTGGAAATAAAGCTGGCGGGACTGATTAAGGTCGATCTTTACGGGGCTATTGGGAATGCCGCTTTTGTAGTAGCTCGCAAGCGCCAGCAGCGCGTTGATGAAGAAACCGGTGTCTTCCGAACCTGGCTCCACGCCCTGCTGGGCGATCTCGCTATAGATCTTGAAAGCTTCGAAATCGTTCTGCGTCACGCCATCGCCATCGGCATACATGTTGGCCAAGGCCCAGCGGGAGCCGGTATGACCCTTTTCGGCGGCATACCGATAGGCTTCGACCGCCTCTTCCTTCTGCCCGTTCTTATAGGCTTTGAAGCCGAATTTGAAGAGATCGAACGGACCCGATTCCTTGGTGACGCCGGCATTGATGTCGAATGCTTTGGCTTGCCCTGCCAGCACCACCGCAGTGGCAAGAGACAGGCTGAGCATCATAACTCTCGCTGATATGAACTCGGACTTAAACATAACAGTCGATTTCTTTCGCTCCATTCGGACCTGTTACGGCGCTTGCACAAACGCCGCCAGTTTCACGAATGTTTTCCCTGATGGCGCACGAGACTGGATCGCCCTTCGAGAGGGCGGCTCCTGTGGCGTCCAACCGATGCTGTTTGCCACATTTGCGAGCATAGCTTGCAATTATGTCCAAACCAGCATTTGTCCGGCCGCGATCACGTCCCGCCGCTAAAGCAGCGTTCGCAATCGTCTTCCGATAATGGAAATCAAAGATCGTCCGGTTGACGATTTCCCTTGGCAGACAACGATTTTTCCCCCGCGTCGGAAGCATCATGGCTCCGATCCCCGATTTTTGCTTATGCCAAAGTGGAAGTTCACCCATCAACCGCTTACGCACTTTCTATAAGGCTTGCCCCTATGCCTGCGTAATCGCTGCTCCCCATTTGTGGCGGGAAATGGACAAATTGTAATCTCATCACGTGGCTGCAATGTCTTGAAATAGAGTGTTGCTAATTCGTCACAAAAATTTTATCGGACTTGAGATTTCTTTAACCATAAATCAGGCAGAAGACCCGGTTTACGCTCCACTTTTCCCGATCCAATAAAAAACGTCGCGAAACCCGTGAGAGCTCGCGACGTCGATAATAAAGTGAAGGAACTGTCGTTAGGCTCCTTCAATTCAGCGGCTTGTCATCAGAAGCTGACTTTCACCGATGTCTGAAGAGCGGCGACCAAGTCATTGCCGAAGCTGTAGGTCGCATCGTTGCCATAGACGACACCGCCACGCGTGACCGGTCCGGACTTGCCTGATGTCATGAGGCCGAGAGCGCCGCCAAAATTGAACTGAACATGCTCGGTCGGCTTGTAGGCCACACCTGCGCCGAGGGTCCACGTATCGGAGTTCATGCCATAGCCGTCGCTCGCGCCGCGATCCCAGGTCAGACTGACGGCACCGCTCCACTTGTCGTTGAACTTGTGCCCGACACCGCCTGTGATCGTCCAGCCATCCTTGTACAGCAAGTCAAGCGAGGTGAGCTCGGTGGGGCCATTGGCCCTGCAGGATATGCTGCGCGTGGAGCTCGGGCACAGCGCGATGCTTTGCAGGACGCTCCAGTTCGTCCATTTGACTGAGCCGAAGGCGAGCCAGTCCGGCGCGATGCCAGTCTGTACCTTCCACTCCAGGGAGTCGGGAGCATCGGCCGAGCCGAAAACAGAGGTTACCTTGCCACCAAAGCCTGGGACGACAGGCGGCGGTACTTCGGTCAGGTCGACGCTACCCTTCAGATTGTCGTATTTGACCCGGCTATTGTAAACGAGGCTCGTACGGAAGGCATATTCCGGAATTTCGTAGGCGATACCGGCGCGCCAGCCCCAGCCGTGACCGTCGATGTCAAGCGAACCCATGCCGTTGTAAACGGCAGAAATCGGAGCCGGAGTGGCGTAGACGAGGCGCGACTTGTAGCCGCTGACTTCCTGATAGAAACCGCCGCCGATCAGACGCAGTTGCCCCGGACCCGCATCGAACTTGTACGAGCAGGTGGCCGAATAGTTGTTCGTGCGAACCTTGACTTCGGTTTCGTTATTGGCGCCAGCCCAATTTGCACCTTCGTTGAGGTGCCCGCCGAAAGGCTGCGAATAGTCGGCCATGCAGTCGAGATCATCGGTGATGCCGATCTTGAAGGCGGCATAGGGAATGGCGTAATTTTCCGCCGCATCCGTCGAACGGTTACGGTTATTGAGATTGCCGTCGGCCGGATTGATGTCCTTGGCATTCTTCAGTTTACGGTCGGGCATGACGTAAGTAACGCCTGACTCGAATGCATAACGGCCTTTGTCGAAAAGCAAATCAATATCATAGCCGCCACGATCAAGGCCGCCCGCGAAGGCAGCACTGGCGAAAGACGAGCTAATAACGAGTGTAAGTGCGCTCCTCAGCGCAACAGAAAATGCCATTGTATCTCCCCCACATGTGCATTCAGTGGCTTGATTGTTGCGATGATCGCGTGAATTGGCAATGTGGCGCATAAGAGCACAGGTCATGTAAGAGATTGATTGATTTACGTAAGAAAGCGAACCCCGCCTCTGAAAATCTATCAGTGTAGGTAATTTTTTCTTTCGAAATAGCATTTTCGGCCCCTGATAGATTCTCATTCTTCACCGCAACAATTCTGTTACAATATGACAACAGTTTTGCTTTTCGAGCGCGTCCAACAGCTTCAGGGGTAGTCTGTTTCGCCTGTGCGAAACTGGCGGCGATGTGGCGGCACATATCCAGTCAAACGCATCGAATCGATGGGGATAAACAAAAAGGCATGCGGCGAATACCGCATGCCCTCCAATTTGTATTTACTAAATGCGAAGCGCGATCTTCGGGCTTCGACGCCTCAGCCGGCTTCACTCACCCGGGCCAGCGCCACCTTGAGGCTCGCCTGTTGCCCCTCGAGTTCGCCAAGACGCTCGCGCTCGGCAGCGACGATGTCCGGATTGGCATTGGCAACGAACTTCTCGTTCGAAAGCTTGCCGGCAATACGAGCGATCTCCTGATCGTTCTTGGCAATCGCCTTTTCGAGGCGTGCTTTCTCGGCGGAGAGATCGATAAGGCTGCCAAGCGGCAAGCAGACCGTCGCCTCGCTGATGACGATCTGGGCGGCGCCCTTCGGTGCCGTATCGGCAAGCGAAACCGATTCCACGCGCGCCAGCCGCTTGATGGCGGCATCGTGACGGAACAGGCGCGCGCGCGTCAGGCTATTGGCATCGACAACGACCAGCGGTGCCGTTGCAGCCGGCGGCACGTTCATTTCCGAGCGAACAGAACGAATGCCGGAGACCAGATCGATCAGCCAATTGATTTCATCGGCGGCGACATTGTCGGCATAGGACGGTGCCGGCCAATCCGCATGGCAGATCAGGCCATCGCGTTCCCTGCCCTCGCCCGCCGTATGAGCCCAGAGCTCCTCGGTCATGAAGGGCATGAATGGATGCAGCAGCTTGTAGGTCTCTTCGAGCACATAGGCTGCACAGGACTGCGCCTCCGCCTTGGCACCTTCATCTTCGCCATTGAAGATCGGCTTCAACAGCTCGAGATACCAATCGCAGAACTGGTTCCAGATGAAGCGATAGAGAGCGCCTGCCGCATCATTGAAGCGGAAGCTTTCCAGCGCCTCGGTCACGTCACGCTCTGCGCGCGCCAACTCCGTCAGGATCCAGCGGTTGACGGTGAGCTCGGCAGCTTCCGGCACGAAATGCGGATCGCTCTTGGCGCCGTTCATTTCGGCAAAGCGCGTCGCGTTCCAAAGCTTGGTGCCGAAATTGCGGTAGCCGGCGATGCGGGCAGGATCGAGCTTCACGTCGCGACCTTGTGCGGCCATGATCGCCAGCGTGAAACGCAGCGAATCGGCGCCGTACTGATCGATCAGCTCAAGAGGATCGATGACGTTGCCCTTGGACTTCGACATCTTCTGCCCGTTCTTGTCGCGCACCAGGGCGTGGACATAGACCGTGTTGAACGGCTCGACAGGCTCACCACCCTCGTCCTTCATGAAGTGAAGGCTCATCATCATCATGCGGGCAACCCAGAAGAAGATGATATCGAAGCCGGTGACGAGGACGTTCGTCGGATAGTAGCGTGCCAGTTCCGGCGTCTCATCCGGCCAGCCGAGCGTCGAGAAAGGCCAAAGCGCCGACGAGAACCAGGTGTCAAGCACGTCTTCGTCGCGCGTCAGGATTTCGCCCGGCTTGAAGTTCTCCAACAGGTCCTCGACATAGGCCTTCATCGGCCCTTCATGCGACAGATAATGCTGGATCGCGGCCTGCAGTGCCTCTTCCTCGGTCTTTTCGACGAAGACCTGGCCATCGGGACCGTACCAGGCCGGAATCTGATGGCCCCACCACAGCTGACGGGAAACGCACCATGGCTGGATGTTTTCCATCCAGTCGTAATAGGTCTTATCCCAGCTTTTCGGAACGAGCTTCGTACGCCCTTCGCGGACCGAGGCGATCGCCGGTTCGGCGAGCGTCTTGGCGTCGACATACCACTGTTCCGTCAGGCGCGGCTCGATCGGCACGCCGCCACGGTCGCCATGCGGAACCATGTGCTTGTGTGGCTCGATCTTGTCCAGCAGGCCCGATTCTTCGAAAATGCGGACGATGATCTTGCGCGCCTCGAAGCGGTCCTTGCCTTCCAGCTCGTCCCAGGCCCCGTGCAGGGCTGCAGGGTTGTCGAGACCTTCAAGGAAATCCTCGTTGTCCTTGATGGTGATGGTCGCTTCCGGCGTCAGAATGTTGACAACGCGTAGGCCGCGGCGCTTGCCGACGTCGAAGTCGTTGAAATCATGCGCAGGCGTCATCTTGACCGCGCCAGTTCCGGCCGTCGGATCCGGATATTCGTCGGCAACGATCGGGATGCGGCGACCGACGATCGGCAGGATAACATGCTTGCCGACGAGCGGCTTATAGCGTTCGTCTTCCGGATTAACGGCAACGCCGGTATCGCCGAGCATGGTTTCCGGCCGCGTGGTGGCGACGACGAGATAATCGCGCGTTTCCCACTCCGTCGGTTTGCCCTCTTCGTCGAAGGCGATCGGATGCTGATAGGTGACGCCGGGTTCCAGCGGATAACGCAGGTACCAGAGATTGCCGTTGACCTCGTGCTGCTCGACTTCGATGTCCGAAATTGCGGTCAGCATCTTCGGATCCCAGTTGACCAGCCGCTTGTCGCGATAGATCAGACCTTCCTTGTAGAGTGTGACGAAGACTTCGAGAACCGCCTTGGACAGACCCTCGTCCATTGTGAAGCGCTCGCGCGACCAGTCGCAGGAAGCGCCGAGGCGCTTCAGCTGGTTGAAGATCAACCCGCCGGACTCGTCCTTCCACTCCCAGACCTTCTGGATGAAGGCTTCGCGTCCCATCTTGTGGCGATCCGGCTGCTGGCGTTCGGCAAGACGGCGTTCGACGACCATCTGCGTGGCGATGCCGGCATGGTCCATGCCCGGCTGCCAGAGAACGTCCTTGCCGCGCATGCGCTCGAACCGCACCATGATGTCCTGCAGCGTGTTGTTCAGCGCATGGCCCATGTGCAGCGAACCGGTCACGTTCGGCGGCGGTATGACGATCGTGAAGGTTTCCGCGCCCGGTTTGGCGTTCGCGCCGGCGCGAAAGGCGTCGGCCTCATCCCATTTTTGGGCGATCTTCGGTTCGACGGTGGCGGAATCATATGTTTTGTCGAGCATTTTAGGACCGGATCTAGAGGACTGGGTGATGCGGGTTGTAAATAGGATGGCTGTGGGCAAGTCAATAAAAAAGCCGCCCCGGAGCCCGGAGCGGCGGATCGGCTACCCGAAGCTCAGGCCTGTCAGCGGCGCGAACCGCGAGCCACCCTTTCGATTTCCTCACGCACGAGGCGCTCCACAAGGGTCGGCAAGTTATCGTCGAGCCATTCCTGCAGCATGGGGCGCAGCATCTCCTGGGCAAGCTCGTCAAGGGAGCGACGCGGACCGCCGTCAACGATGGCGGCCAATTCCTCGAACGAGCGGGAAACCTGTGCGCCGGCGGCTTCCGACATCAGCGGCGATGCGGATACGGCCTGGGCCGACGACAGGGGCGCTTCCACTTCCATGGCAACGGCTGGTTCCGGCGCCTCAAAAATAGGTGCCTCGACGGGTGCTGCGACCTGAGGCGCCATAGCGGCAGCCATCGGCTTCTGCTCTTCCATCTCGGGTTCAACCTCGGCCACCCGCAAAACAGGCTGAGCAACCGGTGCGGCAACATCTCCAATGGCCTGTCTCAGAGGGACATCGGCGATCGGCTCGACGTGTACCTCGGCGAGGCGTGCGGCTATGGCTGGCGGCAGCTCACGCGGCTGCGGCTCCCGCCCGGCATTCAGCAAGGCGGCGGTATTGCGTTCGGAGGCAGCGCGCACGCGCGCGGCAACATCGGCCAGCGACAGACCGCGGCCGGCTCCTTCCGGCTCGACAGCGGGCGCCTGCGAATTTGCCGCAACGAAACGCGGGTCCTGCTCGGCAGCGCGTGCGCGATCGGCGGCGGCGAATTCTTCATCCACAGTCAATTGAATGTCGTCGTCACGCATGCCGGAAGCGGCAAAATGCGTCATGGGGGTCGGCTTGGCACCTACGGGTTCGTTGCTTTCGATGATCCTGCGGATCGACGCCAGAATTTCTTCCATGGACGGTTCACGCACTACATTTGGCTGAGCCATATTCATCCCCGTTTTCCCATATTCGACGACCGGAAACTCGCACCATAAACTCGCCAGGCGGCACCCGAATCAGGGCCACCCTAGATGACTGTCTTCGGGAACAAAATCACCTGAAAAGCACTAAACCCGGTGATGCACAGTTTTGTTACGATCACGACGAATCGCTCTGCTAAGCGTGATTCTGCCACAGGGCGCGACAATAAAAAACAGGCACCCGAAGGCGCCTGTCGCAAGCTCAATCATCGGACCTTCACGAAATCAGAAGACGAATTCCTTGGCCTTGGCAAAGCCCGGCAGCGGCTTGATCGAGGCGTTGAAGAAGACGTTTTCCGAAAACGCACCGCGTTCGCGCATGAAAACGGTCGCGCGCGCGGCATGGCCATAGCCGATAACGGTGATAAGGCGGCCATCTTCGCCGAGCTGGTCGAGCAGGCCCTGCGGCAATTGTTCGATCGAACCGTTGAGGAAAATCACATCATAGGGTGCATCGGCGGCATGACCCTTTTCAAGGTCACCGCCAACGACAGTCACATTGTCGTAGCCAAGCGCGGCAAGATTAGCCTTCGCCTGAGCCGCGAGCTCCTCGTTGGATTCAAGCGCGATAACCTTGCCGGCGAGAAGCGACAAGACGGCGGACACGTAACCCGTGCCGCAGCCGACATCGAGAACCTTGTCATCCTTGGTGATGGCGCCGAGCTGCAGCAGCTTTGCTAGCGGCGAGGCTTCCATCAGGAAACGGCCAGGAGCGACCTCGATATCGCAATCGACATAGGCCAGGAGCTTCGACTTCTCCGGTACGAAATTTTCGCGCGGCACGGCGAAAAATGCATTCAACACGGAATGGGAGGTGACATCCGTCGTCCGGATCTGGTTCTCGACCATCTTCACGCGCGCTGCTTCGAAATCCATCTTATCCTCTTGCGCCCTTGGTGCCAGAACGAGCTGGCTCTACTTTCTGTTACGCGTGTCTTAATCGCCTGACGCCGCGCTTTCAAGGCATTGCGGCAACAGCCGCAGAGATTCATGGCGAGGCGTCGCCGACGAACAACAATTGATATCCGCAAATACAAGTCAGCTACAAGTCAGCGCCCTGCATCCGGGATATGCGACATCTTGCGGATCCGCCATGCTCCGGACCGGGACGTCTGTTAGCAAAATGTTAACTTCGCGCGACCACCCTTCGATGCGTTGGACCCGTGTGGTGACCAATCGACCTTCCGGCCCGAAGCCATTCGGCCCAGATATTAAATTTGAATAGAAGGTGGCTGGGGATGCCTGTTTCTCTCGTTCTTTTCGTCGTAACGTCGCTGCCGCTGGTGGTTTTTCTGGCCGCGAGTCTTTCCTCGATGATGTAGGTTTTCCGAATGAGGCTTTCGCTCTTCGCCGCAGCGCTTCTCCTTCTCCTGCCCCAAGTCGCGTTGAGCGAGGAAACATCAAGCGAGGATGAGGCGAAAGACACAGCCCCGATCATCGGACATGTCATTACCGGAAAGCAGCTCGACGAATGGTGCGAAGAGGACCGAACGCTCGCTTCGGTCTATATTCAGGGCATTCTCGACGAGGCCCAGCGAACGAAGAACCTGACGATCCGGGCCACGAAGCAAACTCCAAAAAACTCGTCGCGCTACGAGCGCTACCTTCAACAGTTCGTAGGCGCTTTCTGTCTGCCGCCCGAGCTCAGCAATACAAAGGCAACGACGATAGCCTGCAAATGGATGGCGGAGCACTCCTGGCAACTGGAGCGGCCCGCCAGCTCTCTGATCGCACGCGCCTATAAATTCGCGTTTCCATGTCTTGAGGAATAGGCCCGCCAGCAAGGCCCGATGTTCCATGCTGCAACGCCGCGGCGGACATGTCTCAAATTTTCGAGCACCGATCCAGATGACGGCCCTGTCCGCCAATATTGCGTACCGAATGCACAGCGGAGACGCTCTTGCGAGATAGGATTGCCATCAAGTGGAGAACACCGCGTGCGATGCACGAAGGCGCAGTCTCGCATCTCCGTTGACAAATACTAAGTCCATCTTATAATTAGCATGCTGAATTTGATTGACCTCTAGTCCAGCAAAAGGCGGCCCAGTTTTTTCCCTAGACTGGACCGCTTTTGCTTTTGATGGATCGCGAATTCAGCGGCACCGTCAGGCTGGCGGCTTCGTCATAACCCACAATCCAAGTTCATCCCACCGTAAGGAAACTGCAGTTCCCAGCCGCTGGAGTTAATGCTCCGGCCGCGATCTCTCGTGATCACGGCGTAGCGATCCTTTGCTCGAGGCTTTGATTAGCTGGATGGAACGGCCGAAATCATATTAAGTGGTGAATGCGAGGAAAGCTCAGGGGCAACGATTGCCAAAGCTGAAAACACAAAATGAAATCAGATACTTATAAATCAGTTTTGAAAGAGATGGAGGCCTCGCCCGGAATCGAACCGGGGTGCAAGGATTTGCAGTCCTCTGCGTAACCACTCCGCCACGAGGCCATCCGAAAGCAATTTGCGTTGTGGTGGCGCGGATTTAGAATGATCCAAAGAAAACCGCAAGAGGGTTCATTCCGAATCCTGTCCTTTTTTCATTTCGAAAAGATATTTGCTCATGCGGGCGAGCAAAATGCCGCCCCCTCGGCCTTAACGAGCGCTCGGTTTCAAGCGGACGGGACACGCCCGATATAGACAATCAGACGCGCCTACCCGATCCTTCATTGGCATCGGCAAGGACCGACTGCAACATGAGACGCAGCTGCCGACAACGGGCAAACCCGGATGCTCCGCCAATCGCGCCGAATTATCGCGAACCAACCGGGTCTCAGGAGCAAAAGAACATTGCCGGCTCGGGGAATCGCCACCCGTCCGGAGGCGCGGTCGATGCCAGCCCATTCAGGTAGGTTATAGGGACCTAAGGTAGATGCTAGAATTAGTACTACCGGTTTGTACGCCACCCACAGACCGGACAGTGCCGCGTCCGACGAGACTACGCCCCCAGTAATGTCGTCGGACGCACCACAGCCAAACAGCGGCGATCGCAACGGGGCGGAAGCCGGACAAGCTGCCCTCCTCTCCGCTACAGAATGATACTCAGTTTTCCCGCCCGACAACTGTTTCACACGCACAGTTCAGTAAAGTGTCTCGAGATCGCGACGCACACGGACGGCAAACGGCTGAGCTCGATTGCCGTTAACATCATACTTCAGCCGTCTCTACCCTCACTCGCCCCATCGCCCGCCGTCTACTCTAACGCGTAGCGGCGTAAACGCTTTCCGTTTCGTGGGCAGGGCCTATTCAAGTGTGATCCGACAGCGTTGTGACCGACGAAGCTCCGCGAATTGCGTCATTTTTGCAACAACGCTGGTTTTCAAGTAGGGCACATATAGTTCCATACCCTTAGTATCTTGCCAAATCACCGAAGCAGGTTCAGGAAATAGTTCGCGAGGCTTATTACTTCGCACCTACTGATAGGGAACATGAACGGGATGGGGTTGGGCACGTCGTCTTTCGGCGCGATATCTCATGCCCAATCAAGAAAGATTGGAGTTATTATGAACATCAAGAGCCTTCTTCTCGGCTCCGCTGCTGCGCTTGCAGCAGTATCCGGTGCTCACGCGGCTGATGCGATCGTAGCAGCTGAGCCGGAGCCGCTGGAATACGTCCGCATCTGCGACGCATACGGTGCTGGCTACTTCTTCATCCCGGGCACCGAAACCTGCCTCAAGATCGGCGGTAAGGTACGTACCGAAGGTGAGTGGTACAACGCTTACAACCGTGACAGCCATCAGGGCACGCTGTGGCATACCCGCGCCGAACTGAACGTTGATACCGCAACCGACACCGAATACGGTCCGCTGAAGACCGAAACCATCGTTCGCTGGGACTGGAACGATGGCGGCTCCACCTCCACCAACCTGCTGTGGTCTTATATCAGCCTCGGCGGCTTTACGGTTGGTAAGAAGGACTCGCAGTACAATCTGTACATCGGCTACGCCGGCGACGTCATCAACGACGACGTGATCTATGACGGCCCGTACGAACTGAACCAGCTGACCTATGAATATGACGGCGGCAACGGCTTCTCGGCCGTGATCTCGCTCGAAGATTCCAACTCCGCCACAACAGGTTCGGCATCTTACGGCGCAAGCTGGTGGACGGATGACAGGCAGAACCACTACGCTCCTGACGTCGTTGCCGGTGCCGGCTTCAAATCCGGTGCATGGGGCTTCAAGGTCGTCGGCGGTTACGACTCGATCGTCGAAGAAGGCGCCATCAAGGCTCGCGTCGATGCTGACTTCGGCGCATTCACGGCCTTCTTGATGGGCGGTTGGAACACGGACGGCGACAAGCTCAACAAATACGCTGGCACCAACCAGGACGTCTCCGCTTGCACGGCACCGAACGGTACCGTCAATGCATCGAAGTGCGGCTGGGGTGACTGGGCTGTCTGGGGCGGCGTCGGCGTTCCGGTCAACGATAAGCTGAAGTGGAACCTGCAGCTTGCTTACAGCGACTCGAAGATCTTCGAAGCAACCACGAACCTGAAGTTCAACCCGGTCAAGAACCTCCTGGTCGAGCCGGAACTGACTTACGTTCATTATGACTATGCCCACGACGACACTGTTTCGGGCATCCTGCGCTTCGAACGCAACTTCTAACCTGATCAGACTTGACCTCCGATCAGAGAAGGAAGGGGGCCGGCTTTCCCTGCCGGCCCCCTTTTTTATGCAACATCCGCAATCAGCGGCTCCTCCTGCGATCAATACGCGTGTCACAGGGATCTCCAGTCAACGAAAAGGGGAACCTAGTCGATGCCCTGGCGTTTAGCGATGAAAGGGACATGGCTGACTACAGGAGTTGGAAACTTGAAACACCACTTTGCTTCACTCGCCTTGAGCGTGACACTGGCTATAGGCTCCGCGCTACCCGCCGCCCTCCCCGCGACGGCCGCGCCGCCGAGCAGTCCATCTATATCGCGCGCGTCGGATCTTATCCTTGTGCAAGAGCAAGGATCGCGCCGATGGGGTGATGACGACCGTCCCCGCTGGCGTGATCGCGATCGCCGTCACTGGCATGGTGACCGCGGCTGGGATCGCCGCCGCCATTGGGATGACAGATGGCGGGACGACCGTCGCTATCATCATCGTCGCCATGGCGGCGTGATATTCGAGATTCGGCCTTAGTGGGGCCGGTTGCTAATCGGAATGATACCTGCCAAGCTCACGCCGGACACAAGGTAGGCAGCGGGTCACTTCGAGGAATAACATAAACAATAAGGCCGCCACCGGAACTCCGGCGGCGGCCTTATTGTTTTAAGAGGAACCTGCGCCGGTTCCAAGCGTCTTCCGATCAGCGGCAGACGCGCACATGGCGGATAACCCAGCGTCCATGAACCTTGCGCTTTACCTTCTTCACATGGCAGTGATGATGATGGTGGTGATGGTAATGACGATGATGCATCGGAGCGGCCTCGGACGGCACGCTGAAGGCAAAGACCGACGCCACAGCTACTGCAGAAGCAAGAATCAGATTTTTCATGTCGAACCTCTAAAGCATTGGGGGACTATGCTGCGCGGATCGCGCATTATGTTCATGTGCCGCATCGCATTAACGGCACATGAACATGCCCTCACATTCGCGAGGGCAACCATACCTTGAACTAATTTTTCAGAAATACCACATATATCCACCCGAGAGCCGCCTCCGCGGGCTCTCGAAAAGCACCGATGCATCATCTTGGCACAATCTCATTAGCCCGCTACCATTCGCCACCCCGTGCGAAGAAGAGTGCAGCGCAAGATATTGTTATTGCATCGCAAAAATCCTGAATGAGGCATGCGCTCGATTTTCAGTCGTCCACCGAACGAAGGGGCAACAGGCGCCGAATACGTTCGTCACGAAGATAGAGACCACCCCACGCCATGATGCCGAGCAATAAACTGATAAGTTGTGGTGGAGAACCGATTTCTCCGAGACGCAAATGGGTGCAAATGGCACCGCCGAAGAACCCGGTCGTGAGGATCGCTCCAAGAACCGCGGTGCGCGGAATTGCGTAAAGAACAACGCTGATGAGGATGATCAAACCCACCACCGTGCCTAGATTGGCGGGAAAGCCCGTCTCCGCCATCTGCGGGCCAATCAATGACGGCATAAAGAGATCGACAGCGGCATCGGCCGCCAATGCAAGAATAACAATCGCGCTCAGAATCCAGCCCAGCGCCACCCCACTACGAAAGCTCGTATTCTCAGCCATTTTATCCCCAATCCGCCGAATCTGGCCGATGTCCCCGAATTGCCCGCCGGCATTGGTGCCTGGCTGACAAGCGGCGGCAATCTGGCATGAGTGGGAAAGACAGGTCAACGAGGATGCGGTGATCGAACCGAACGAGCCTCCGCGGAAATCACTACCGCGAGGCAGGTGCAATAAAACTGCAAAAATGCGCTGCTATAAGCTCGGCCGCGTTCATCAGCCTTAAGAACCGCAGAAGCGGAACTAGACTCAACCGGGCGCTCTAGCGGCGTTATCTACTTCAGTTCTGTGGAAAAAAGTGGCTCCCCGGGCCGGATTCGAACCGGCGACCTGTCGATTAACAGTCGAATGCTCTACCGCTGAGCTACCAGGGAATGCGCTTGGCGCGGTGTGAGCGGGGTAATACAAATGCTTTCCCGATTTGCCAAGCGGTTTTTTCAAAAAAAATGAATTCTCTTGCATTATTTCCTCGCGCCACCATTTCCTGTGGATGACCGATCAAAGTGAAACGACCGCAAATGCCGATCGGAATGGCCGGAAAACCCGCCGTTTTGGCATTGATCCCGCGACCCGCGAGCTGGTTTTCGGCTCTGTGAGAATCCCCCTGCCCCGATCGCGCCTTGCCCGCGTCGGCGTGGGGATAGCGCTGATTTTCGGCGGACTGCTCGGCTTCCTGCCGGTGCTCGGCTTCTGGATGCTGCCACTGGGCTTCATCGTGCTCTCGCACGACATGCCGATGGTTCGCCGCTGGCGCCGCCGCTTCGCCGTATGGTGGACACGAAAACGCCGCCCGGCAAACTAACTCTTTTATCCTATCCCGCGCGAACGGGACGAGCAGGATTGCCGACAACAGTCGCACCGGCGGCAACATCCCTGGTGACGACCGCGCCGGCGCCGATGATCGCGCCATCGCCTACCGTGATGCCGCCGACCAAGATCGCTCCACCGCCGATCCAGACGCTTCTGCCTATCGTTACCGGCCGCGCGATCTCCATGCCCGCTCCGCGCAGTTCGGCATCCTTGTGATGTTCGGCACAATAGATATGGACCTCCGGCCCCAGCATGCTGCCGTCGCCGATGCGGACGCTGGCGCTGTCGAGGATGGTGCAGCCGGCATTCATGTAGACTCGGCGGCCGAGCGAGATATTGATGCCATAGGAGCAATGAAACGGCGCCTCGATGAAGACGCTCTCGCCGATCTCGGCAAAGAGCGCAGACAAAGCCGGCGCAAGATTGCCGCGCTGGGCGGGCGGCATTGTATTATGTGCATGCACAGCCTCGCGTGCCTGCCAGCGCAAGGCGTCGAGTTCCGGATCGAAACAACAGTACCACTCCCCCGCCGCCATTTTCTGCCGCTCACTGAGACCCATATTCTCATTCCTCCAATGCCTTCCGAACGTCCCGGCGGCGATCTTGCAACACCGCCCGGGGCACAGGCAAGGAAGACCATCGCGTCTTCCTGACCGAACTGCAATCTATGGGTGAATGTGCGCAGCCTACACCTTTTGATTAGCAAAACCTCAAATGCACGATCCTGAAGTGAACGCTGCTCCACAGAGCCGCTGCCCTTATGAAAAAGCCCGTCAATGCGGGATTCTTGCCCACAACAAACTGTCACACAGCTTGTCTATAACCCGCGCTACCGCGGACTTGCGCAAGACCACCGGTTCCGAGCTTTCAAAAGGAAATAGGGATATGTCGAAACTTAAAAATTACATTTCTGCCGCCGCTGCGGGCGTCATGAGCGTCGCCTTGGCGATGCCGGCTGCCGCAGCTCCGGTCAAGTTCGATTTCTGGTTCGGTCTGTCGGGCGACCTGGAACGCGTCGTTCAGACGCTCTGCAAGAACTTCAACGATTCCCAAAAGGATTATGAAGTCTCCTGCGTCAGCCAGGGTAACTATGACGCCGCCCTGCAGAACACCATCGCCGCCTTCCGCGCCGGCAAGCAGCCCGCAATCGTTCAAGTGTACGACGCCGGCACCGCGACCATGATGCTCTCCGGTGCCTATTATCCGGCCGGCAAACTGATGTCCGAAAACGGTTACAAGATCGACTGGAACGACTATTTCCCGGGTATCGCCCGCTACTACGCCACCTCGAAGGGCGAGCTGCTCTCCTTCCCGTTCAACTCCTCGACCGCCCTGCTCTACTGGAACAAGGACTCCTTCGCGAAGATCGGCAAGACCGCCGCTCCGAAGACCTGGGAAGAAGCCGCCGAAGACATGAAGGCGCTCAAGAGTGCCGGCTATGATTGCCCGATGGCCATCAACATCTCCGGCAACGAAAGCTGGCAGCTGATGGAACAGTTCTCCGCCATTCACAATCAGCCGATCGCCACAAAGAATAACGGCTATGACGGCCTCGATGCCCGTCTTGAGGTCAACAAGACCAAGTTCGTCAAATATGTGACCGACCTCAAAAGCTGGTACGATCAGGGCCTCATCAAGATCAAGTCCAAGGACCTCGGCCAAGACATGGTTCAGGCCTTTGCAGCGGGCGATTGCCAAATGATCATGACCTCAGTCGGCGACCACGGCACGGTTGGCAAGACGCAGAAAGCCGGCATGAACTGGGATGTTGCCGAGCTTCCGGTCTATGCCGGCACCGAGCGCAAGAACTCGCTGGTCGGCGGCGCTTCGCTTTGGGTTCTCTCCGGCAAGTCGGCTGACGAATACAAGGGCGCCGCTGCGTTCCTGAACTTCATCCACGACCCCAAGACCGCTCTCTTCTGGTCGACCAACACCGGCTACATCCCGGTTACGAATTCCGGTTTTGAATTCATGAAGTCCTCCGGCTTCTACGACAAGGCTCCCTATAAGGGCCGCGAAGTCGCCATCGCCAGCTTGACCGCTTCCGAGCCGACCCCGATTACCCGCGGTATCCGTCTCGGCAACTTCACGCAGATCCGCGCTGAGTTCGGCAACCAGATGCAGGCCATCTTTGCCAACAAGGTCAGCGTCCAGGAAGGCATCGACAACCTCGTCAAGAACGGCGACGCCGTGCTCGAGCGCTTCGAAGCCACCTACAAGGGCAAGCAGCTGCCGTAAGCAGCAAAACTCGTGCCACGCAGCGTCCGTCGGGGTTTCCCGGCGGACGTTCGTTATGAGGGCAAGAGTGCCATCGGAATTCCAAGCCGGAAGAGACAATGGAAAAGCGAATAACCTTCAACAAATGGAGCGTCGGCATCCTGTTCGCAGTGCCGCAGCTGCTCCTAATCTTCACCTTTTTCTATTGGCCGGCCGGTCAGGCGATCTTCTGGTCCCTAACGCTGCAGCAGCCCTGGGGCGGCGGCAATATCTGGGTGGGGCTCGATAATTTCAGATCCATCCTTGCCAATTCCGATTACTGGAACTCGGTCACGATCAGCATCGCCTTCGCAGCCATCAGCACCGCGATTTCCATGGTGGTCGCGCTGATCCTCGCTGCGCTGACCGACCGGCAGTTGCGGGGCTCAAGAATCTACCGTGTCGTGCTCATCTGGCCTTACGGCATCGCTGCTCCCGCATCGGCCATGGCCTTCCGTTTCATCCTGGCGCCTGAAGCCGGCTTCATGTCCATCGTCAATCACTATTGGCCGGGATTTTGGGATCCGGGTCTCGATGGCAACGCCGCCATGGCCTCGGTCATCGCCGCCTTCTCCTGGAAATATATCGGCTACAGCTTCATCTTCTTTCTCGCCGCCTTCCAGGCCATTCCACGCTCGCTGATCGAAGCAGCCGCCATGGACGGCTCCGGCGTGCTCCGCCGCTTCTGGGATATCCAGTTCCCGTTGATCACGCCGACGATCTTCTTCCTGCTCGTCATCAACATCACCGAAAGCTTTCAGGATTCATTCGGCATCGTCGACATCATGACATCGGGCGGCCCGCACAACTCGACCAACCTCATGGTCTACAAGATCTATTCGGACGGCTTCAAAGGTCTCGATTTTTCCGGGGCGGCGGCGCAGAGCATCATTCTCATGCTGCTGATCGTCCTGCTGACCATCTTCCAGTTCCGCTTCATCGAGAAGCGCGTGCATTACCGTTGAGGCTGACATGATCGAGCGCACCCCCATCCTTAATTTCTTCACTCATCTAATCCTGCTCATCGGCTTCATCATCGCCGTAGGCCCGCTGGCCATCGTCGCCATTGCGGCATCGCATAACATCGCCGACGTCAACAAAGTGCCGATGTCGCTGATCCCCGGTTCGGATTTCTGGGTCAACATGCAGACGGCATGGACGACCGCCAATCTCGGCCCCAAGCTGCTGAACAGCCTGATCTTCGCCACCGGCGTTGCGGTGGGCAAGGTGCTCATTTCGGCGATAACGGCCTTCTCCCTGGTCTATTTCCGCTACCCTGGGCGCCATTTTATTTTTTGGCTGATCTTCATAACGCTCATGCTGCCGCTCGAAGTGCGTATCGTACCGACCTATGCCGTTGCCGCCAACGTCCTGTCACCCTATCAGGGGCTGCTCGACCTCACCGGCATCACCTGGCTCATCGCAAAGCTTACGGGTATCGAAGTCTCGCTGAACCTCGGGCTGCTCAATTCCTATCCCGGCCTGATCCTACCGCTGATCGCCACGGCGACAGGTACGTTCCTCTATCGCCAGTTCTTTCTGACGATACCGGATGAGCTGACGGAAGCCGCTCGCATGGACGGCGCCGGTTCGCTGCGCTTCTTCATCGATATCCTGATGCCGCTGTCGCGCACCAATATGGCTGCCCTCGGTACCATCATGTTCCTCTGGGCCTGGAATCAGTATCTCTGGCCGTTGCTCGTCACTACCGATCCGGCGCATGCAACCGCCGTGACCGAACTCAAGCAGCTCATCCCGAACATCGGCGGCCTTCCGGAATGGCACATCGCCATGGCCGGTACGCTGATCGTCATGCTGCCGCCGCTGGCCGTCGTCGTGCTGATGCAGCGCTGGTTCGTTCGTGGGTTGATCGCAACCGAGAAGTAATCTCGTTTCCTGCCGCGCCATATTTGCAGGCGCGGCAGTCACCTGCGATCGAGTATTCATCGATATCGCGCCGGAATATCCCTGCGCAAACGCAACCTTCACCTAAACTCCGTGGACCTGCGACACATAAAAAGCCCGGAAGTCGGGAAAACTTCCGGGCTATACCTACTGAAAACTTATGTTTGAAATCAGCTCGCCAGCACCTTCAGCGGCGTGACGGAGGCAACGGCGTCGAGCCGCAGCCCGGTGTCCTGGGCGAAGAGGTGGGTGTGCTGCTGCGGCAGTTCCAGCGCAACCGACTGACCGGTCTGGCCTGTCGTATGATCGGCAACGGCGACAGCGAAGCTCGAACCGTTGATATCGCAATGGATGACACGGCCGGCACCGAGTTCTTCGACGAAATCGACCGTTGCCGGGATAGCACCGGGCGTGCCGGCAGGAACGAGGCGTGCATGTTCCGGCCGGAGGCCGAGGGCAACCGGCTGGCCGGCATGGCGCTTGCCGATGTTGGCGTCGATGGCGATCGGAATGCCGTCGAAGATGAATTGCTCGCCATTGGCCGCGAAAGTGCCTTCCAGGAAATTCATGGCCGGAGAGCCGATGAAGGAGCCAACGAAACGGGTACGCGGCGTGTTGTAGACCTCGAGCGGCGTGCCGACCTGCTCGACATTGCCCTTGTACATGACGACGAGCTTGTCGGCGAGCGTCATGGCCTCGACCTGATCATGCGTCACGAAGACCGAGGTCGCCGACAGACGCTTGTGCAGGCGGCGAATTTCGACACGCATCTGCACGCGCAGCTTGGCATCGAGGTTGGAGAGCGGTTCGTCGAAGAGGAAGACCTTCGGCTCGCGTATGATGGCGCGGCCCATGGCGACGCGCTGGCGCTGACCGCCGGAAAGCTCGGCCGGCTTGCGTGCCAGGAAATCTTCGAGGCCGACGATCTTGGCGGTTTCCCTGATGCGGCGGTCACGCTCGGCGCGCGGCACGCCGGCGACCTTGAGCGCATAGCCCATGTTGGCTGCGACATCCATGTGCGGATAGAGCGCGTAGTTCTGGAAGACCATGGCGCAGCCGCGCTCGCGCGGCTCGAGCTGGTTGACCACCTTGCCGTCAATGCTGATTTCGCCCGAGGTGATATCCTCAAGACCGGCGATCATGCGCAGCAGGGTGGACTTGCCACAGCCGGAAGGTCCGAGGATGACGACAAATTCGCCCGATCGGAAATTCAGGTCGACGCCATGAACGACCGGATTGCGTCCATAGGCCTTGCGAACTTGTTCGATGCGGATTTCCGCCATTTTAATCTTCCCCGCCTGTCCATTCTCGGCACGTCAATCGGGTGGACTGCTAGCGAATTTGCATTACAGAACAGTGACAAGCATTCCTTATACCACAAAGGAGATCGAGTTTTCCCTACGAGAGTTGCGTGTGGCATTCGCTTATGTAACGCGTGGTAGTGAAACCATTCGACGGTCTGCGTCGTATAAGGGTTTCCGCAGCCAAAAGGCATGCGAGAAGCAACAGAGGATGACCGATCGGCCAGGACCATGACAACAGCGATAAAAGAGCCGAACCCCATCCTGCTATGGTTTCGCAAGGATCTCCGCCTGGACGACAACCACGCGCTGCAGTCGGCGGCAACATCGAGCCGCCCTCTAATTCCCGTCTATATTCGCGAGCCGGGCGCAACGGAGCGTGGCCCACTTGGCGGAGCACAGGAATGGTGGCTGCATCATTCGCTCGCTGCCCTGCAAACCGCTCTTGATGCAGTTGGGAACAAGCTCATTCTTCGCCAGGGCGATGCCCTGACGGTGCTTAAAAAACTCATTGACGAAACCGGGGCCGAAGCCATTGTCTGGAACCGTCGATACGATCCGGCCGGTATCGAGGTGGACACCCAAATCAAGAAGGCTTTGCGGAGCAAGGGCATCGAGGCCAACAGCTTTGCCGGTCAGCTGCTGCACGAACCCACGCGCCTGCGCACGGGAACCGGTAACCATTACAAGACTTACACGCCGTTCTGGCGCGCATTCGAGCAATCCGGCGAGCCGCCGTTTCCGATCGAGGCGCCCCGAAGGCTTCTTGCGCCCCGCCGCTGGCCGCAATCGGACGCGCTCACCTCTTGGTCACTACTACCCACCAAGCCGAACTGGGCATCGGAGTTTCCGGACATATGGACGCCAGGTGAAGCCGCGGCACAGGAAAAGCTCAAGACTTTCGTCGATGGCGTCATCGATGGTTATGCGGTCGGCCGCGATTTTCCGGATAAATCGTCAACCTCCCTGCTCTCGCCGCATCTGGCGCTCGGAGAGATATCGCCTGCCCGCATCTGGCACGCAACACGCGGACTATCCGGCAAGATCCCGAACGATGATATCGTTCGCTTTCGCAAGGAGCTTGTCTGGCGGGAGTTCTGCTATCATCAGCTCTTTCATTTCCCAAAGCTCCGGACAGCCAACTGGAACGATCGCTACGATGATTTTCCCTGGCTATCGGATGCCAAGCTGCTGGCAAGCTGGCAGCGTGGCCAAACAGGTTATCCGATCGTCGATGCCGGCATGCGGCAGCTGTGGCGCCATGGCTGGATGCACAATCGCGTTCGCATGATCGCGGCATCTTTCCTGATCAAGGATCTGCTGATCGACTGGCGCGAAGGCGAAGCCTGGTTTCGCGACACGCTCGTCGATGCCGATCCGGCCGCCAATACGGCAAACTGGCAGTGGGTGGCGGGCTCCGGCGCCGATGCTTCACCCTTCTTCCGCATCTTCAATCCGGTGCTGCAGGGCGAGAAATTCGATCCGGATGGCGGCTATGTCCGAACTTTCGTGCCGGAGCTCTCCAAGCTCGACAACAAATATATCCACCGGCCGTTCGAGGCGCCTGATGACGTGCTCAAGCGTTCAGGAATAGAACTCGGCAAACACTACCCCCGTCCCATCGTCGATCATGCCACGGCGCGGCAGCGTGCGCTTGCCGCGCACGCATCGCTTAAAGATGATGGATAGGCGCTATTCCGCTGGATGCGCCGTGATATGCGGCCCCGCCGGCCGGCGCTTGCTCCCGTTCCCCAAAAAATACCTGAGCACCTTGAAATACAGGCTATAGGGCAGAAACTTCAGCAGCTTTGCCCGATAGACCATGCTCTTCGGGAAACTGATGTCGAAGGATGGTGATTTCAACCCGGCGGCGATCGCATCCGCCGCCTGCTGTGCCGACGCGATCTCAGGCATGTCGAACTTATTTTGAGCCGTCAACGGCGTGTCGACATAGCCCGGGGTGATGAGCTGGATGCGGATGCCCATGCGATCGAGCTCGAAGTTCAGGCTTTCCGCCATGTTGATCAGCGCGGCCTTGCTGGCTCCGTAAGCCGCACCGCCGGGAAGTCCGCCATAACCGGCGACGGATGAGACAAGGGCAACTTGGCCGTATCCCCGCGCCCGCATATGCCGCACCGCCGGAACGAGACAATTGACGACACCGTGAAGATTGACGGCAAAACTGCGTTCGAACACTTCGTGATTAAGATCTTCGCCCCGGGCCGGCAAATAGACGCCGGCGTTCAGAACCGCCAGGGCAATGGGGCCGTGCTGATATTCAATTGCCGCAACTGTGTGCTCCATGTCCTCTGTATCGGTCACATCGCCGTCGAGCACGACAATGCTGCCTGCAAGCGCGCTTGCCTCGGCCTGCAGCGCCAGAAGCTTGTCGTGGCTGCGCGCCGTAACGGCGAGCTTGTAGCCTTCCTCTGCCAGCTTCAGCGCGAGCGCGCGGCCGATACCGGAACTGGCGCCGGTAATCCAGACGACTCCGTGTTCAGGACGTGCGATGAACGGGCTCATGGCTCTTCTCCTTGGCTGGCGGCCGCCTACATCAAACGCTTGAACTGCGGCCGTCCGTGGCATTTTAGAAATAGCGCATCATTGTGGCCGCTTTCGGCCAGACTGACGGCGTCATCGGGAAAACAATGTCACCAATTGGAGACCGAGGACTTGAATGAAAGAGGGAGGCCGAGACGCCCGCCAAGTCGAATTTTGCGAGGCGAATAGATAGCAAGGAACAGAATTTCTTGCCTATCCCGCCTTGTGAAGGGAAAAGACCGTTCTTACAGTAGTTGCGAACAGAAGGCAGATTCCAATGACCGTCCATCCGTCCGTCCTCGAAGCAATTGGCAATACGCCGTTGATCAAGCTCAAGGGCGCCTCCGAGGCGACGGGCTCGACCATTCTCGGCAAGGCCGAATTTCTCAATCCCGGTCAATCGGTGAAGGATCGCGCCGCGCTCTACATCATCCGCGACGCCGAGAAGAAGGGGCTGCTGAGGCCGGGCGGCGTCATCGTCGAGGGCACGGCCGGCAATACCGGCATCGGCCTGACGCTGGTTGCCAAGGCACTCGGCTACCGCACCGTCATCGTCATTCCTGAGACACAGAGCCAGGAAAAGAAGGATGCATTGAAACTGCTCGGGGCCGAACTGGTGGAAGTTCCCGCTGTCCCCTACAAGAACCCGAACAACTACGTGAAGGTCTCGGGCCGGCTGGCCGAACAGCTCGCAAAGACCGAGCCTAACGGCGCGATCTGGGCAAACCAGTTCGACAACGTTGCCAACCGTCAGGCCCATATCGAGACGACGGCCAAAGAAATCTGGTACGATACCGATGGCAAGATTGACGGCTTCATCTGCTCGGTCGGTTCCGGCGGCACGCTCGCCGGCGTCGCTATGGGGCTGCATGCCTTTAACAAGGACATCAAGATCGGTATTGCCGACCCCGAAGGTGCCGCCCTTTATGAATTCTACAAGAACGGCGAGCTGAAATCCTCCGGCTCTTCGATCACCGAGGGCATCGGCCAGGGCCGCATCACGGCGAACCTGGAGGGTTTCACGCCCGATTTCGCCTATCAGGTCACCGATGCCGAAGCGCTTCCCTACGTCTTCGATCTGGTCGAATACGAGGGCCTGTGCCTAGGCGGCTCGACTGCCATCAATATTGCCGGCGCGGTTCGTCTTGCCAGGGATCTAGGCCCCGGACATACGATCGTGACCATCCTGTGCGATTACGGCAATCGCTATCAGTCCAAGCTCTTCAATCCGGACTTCCTGAAGTCGAAGGGCCTGCCGCTGCCGGGCTACTTGGAAAAGCGCACTGAAATTGCCGTCCCCTACGAAACAACAGCGTGACCATATGACCGTCCATGCCCTCTATCGTGACGATTTCTATCTATCGGCCGCCGAAGCAGTCGTTACCGCGATCCACGAAGACGGGGGCATCGAGTTCGATCAGACCTGTTTTTATGCGACTTCGGGCGGTCAGCCTGGCGATACCGGTTTCCTCGAGCGCGGCGACGGCTCGAGGATCATGCTCGGTCAAACGAAGCATGGGCCGATCAAGGACATCATCATTCATGTCCCGCTCGAAAATCAGCCCTTGCCCATCGTCGGTGAGAAGCTGGTGCTGCATATCGACTGGGCGCGCCGCTACAAGCTGATGCGCATGCATACGGCCTGCCATCTCCTCTCGGTGGTCTGCCCCTATCCGATCACGGGCGCGGCGGTCGGCGAGGATGAGAGCAGGGTCGATTTCGACATGGGCGAGACGATCGACAAGGATGAAGTGACGGCGAAGATGATGGCGCTCGTTAATGAGAACCATCCCGTCTTCGTCCGCTGGATTACCGACGAGGAGCTGATCGCCAATCCGGGCATCGTCAAATCCAAGAATGTGCGCCCGCCGATGGGCCTTGGCCGCGTCAGTCTCGTCTGCATCGGCGAGGATTCGGCCATCGACAGCCAGCCTTGCGGCGGCACGCATGTGTCGGAAACGCAGGAGGTCGGCGCGATCCATATCGCCAAGATCGAGAAGAAGGGCAAGGAAAACCGCCGCTTCCGCATTCGTTTCGGCCCACCGACCAACGAGAATTGACCGGGTAAGCGCCTATATCTCGATATCAAGACCAATAAACCAAAGCAGGGAGTGATCATCATGGCAGCGGACAAGAGCCGTTTCGTCGTATCCGCCGACTGGCTGCAGAGCGAGCTGGGCGCCAAGAACCTGCGCATCCTCGATGCATCCTTTTATCTGCCGGCGCAGAAGCGCGATGCCGATGCCGAATATGCCAGCGGCCATATTCCCGGCGCCATCCGCTTCGACCAGGACAAGATTGCGGATCATTCGACCAACCTGCCGCATATGGTCCCCTCGCCCGAGTTTTTCGCCGCTGAAGTCGGCAAGCTCGGTATCAGCGAAAACGACCGCATCGTCATCTATGACGGTCCGGGCCTGTTCGCCTCCCCGCGCGTCTGGTGGCTGTTCCGTATCGTCATGGGCGCCCCAAACGTCTTCGTGCTCGATGGCGGTCTGGATGGCTGGAAGGCCGAAGGGCGGCCACTGGAGACGGCGACGCCTGCCTTTGCGCCCGCAACGTTCAAGCCGAAGTTCAACGCCAGCCGCGTCGTCTCGCTCGACGAGATGCGAGAAATCGTCGACAGCCGTTCGCTGCAGATCGCCGATGCCCGCAGTAGCGGCCGTTTTGCAGCAACCGAGCCTGAGCCGCGCCAAGGCATGCGCTCGGGTCATATGCCGGGAGCCAGAAGCCTGCCATCCGGCGTCTTCGCCACGAACGGCAAGTTCAAGTCGCTGCCGGAATTAAGGGAAACCATCGAGAAGGCCGGCATAGATCTCGAAAAGCCCGTGGTGACGACCTGCGGCTCCGGTATTACCGCTGCCATCATCACGCTGGCGCTGGAATCCCTCGGCCATGGCGACAACAAGCTCTATGACGGCTCCTGGTCGGAATGGGGCAGCCGGGAAGATACACCCATCGTCACCGGTCAAGATTGAGCATGCCGATCGTGAAGACGCCCTCGTCCATCAAAGTTCACATCACCCGCCTGGAAATGACCGCTCCGCCCAAGACAAGCTTGCCGGTGCCGGTCAATATCCAGACCGCGATCATGCGGGCACCTGGCATCCCGCTGCCCTTCTATCGCTATCTCTATCGCCAGGTCGGCGCCCGCTGGCATTGGGTGGAGCGCCTGCGCCTCTCCGACGAGCAGCTGACCGCTGTTCTTCACGACCAGCGCAACGATATCAGCGTGCTTTACGTTAACGGCGCTCCGGGTGGATTCTTCGAATATTTCCGGCAGGACGAGGACACGATCGAGCTCAGCCATTTCGGGCTCATCGAAAACGCGCTCGGCCTCGGCATCGGCAAATGGTTCCTGCTGCAGTCGCTCTACGCCATCTGGACGTTGAACCCGCAACGCATCGTGACAACGACGAACAATCTCGATCATCCCAGGGCATTGCAGCTCTACCAGATGTTCGGCTTCTCGCCGATCTCGACCGGAGAAGGCATCGTCAGGCCGCTGAGCGACAAAGAACTGCTCGAGCTCGCCAAGAAGGGCTGACTCTTCGAGATGGCAGGAATCGGGTGGTTTCGCGCTTTGTTTAAGAGCATCACATGGCAGATCTCGAAAGGAGCTTTGCCATGCCTTCCATCGCCTTTGCAGCCATGCCTACCTCTGACGCCGAAGCTCTTTGGAGCGGCGGCGTGGATGCCTACGGTCACCAGCCGGAGACCATGATTTCCGATGGTCCGGGCCATCCCTGCCGTCACTGCCTGCGCAATATCGATGCCGGCGAAGAGCTGCTCGTCTTCGCCTATCGCCCCTTCCCGGAACTGCAGCCCTATGCGGAAACAGGTCCGATCTTCCTGCATAAGACGCCGTGCCGGCGCTACGAGGCGGAAGAGATCCTGCCGCCTGTGCTGGCGAGCAGCCGGGATTTCATCGTGCGTGGCTATGGCAGGAGCGACCGCATCGTCTACGGGACTGGTGCAGTGACGCCGACCGGCGATATTGCTGTTTATGCGGCCTCGCTGCTTGAGCGCCCCGACATTGCCTATCTCCATGTCCGCTCGGCGCGCAACAATTGCTACCAATGCCGGATCGACAAAATAGGAGCGCCGGCATACGCGGATGCCGGCGCCTCCATCTGACGTACGCGTGATGGGCTTTACGCGACGTTCAGAATGCTTTCCGGCGCAACGGCTTCATAACCGAGCGCTTCGGCTACCGCCTTGTTGGTGATGCGGCCCTTATGGACGTTGAGGCCATTGCGGAGGTGCTTGTCTTCCGCGATGGCGCGCAAGCCACGATCGGCCAAAGCGAGGCCGTGGTAGATCGTGGCGTTGTTCAAGGCATGGGCGGAAGTAACAGGAACCGCACCTGGCATGTTGGCGACGCAGTAGTGCACGACGCCTTCAATCACGTAAGTCGGATCGGAATGCGTCGTCGCATGCGAGGTCTCGAAACAGCCGCCCTGGTCGATGGCGACATCGACGATGACTGAGCCCTTTTTCATGCCTGACAGCATTTCGCTCGTCACCAGCTTCGGCGCGGCAGCACCGGGAATCAGGACGGCGCCGATGACGAGATCGGCGGAGAAGACCTCTTCTTCCAGTGCCTGAATGCTGGAATAGCGAGTGTGGACGCGGCCGTTGAAGATATCGTCGAGCTGGCGCAGGCGCGGGAGCGAACGATCGAGGATGCTGACATCGGCGCCGAGCCCGGCCGCCATCTTGGCCGCATGCAGGCCGACGACGCCGCCGCCGATGATCGTCACCTTGGCCGGCAGCACGCCGGGCACGCCACCGAGCAGGATGCCGAGGCCGCCATTGGCTTTCTGCAGAGCCGTCGCACCCGCCTGGATGGATAGGCGACCGGCGACTTCGGACATCGGCGCCAGCAGCGGCAGGCCGCCGCGCTCGTCTGTCACGGTTTCATAGGCAACAGCTGTAACGCCTGATGCGAGCAAGCCCTTGGTCTGTTCCGGATCCGGCGCGAGATGCAGATAGGTGTAGAGAAGCTGTCCGTCACGGAGTTGCGCCCATTCAGAGGGCTGCGGCTCCTTGACCTTTACGATCATGTCGCACTTCTCAAAAATATCCTTGGCGCTTGCGGCGATCTTGGCGCCTGCGGCAATGTAGGCGTGGTCATCGGCGCCGATGCCGGCGCCGGCCTTCGTCTCGACCCAGACTTCATGGCCATGAGCGACATATTCGCGAACGGACGCGGGCGTCAGACCGACGCGGTATTCGTGGTTTTTGATTTCCTTCGGGCAGCCAACGCGCATTTCATTCCTCCTCGAATGTTTTTGCGTCTTTCTTTTTCTCCAACTGAAATCAGACCACCACCGCCCCGCAATGTCCTTGCAAAGACGATTTGCGCTGCAGTCATTTTTCGTGATTTATTGCGTGAACAGGAGTTTTTTCGAAAGATCTTCGAATGTCCGACCTAGACGCCATAGATCATTCGATTCTTCGGATGCTGCAGCAGAACGCCAGGATCACCAATGCGGAACTGGCCGAGAAGGTCGGTCTTTCGCCCTCGGCCTGTTCGCGGCGGCTCGATATCCTGGAAAAGAGCGGCGTCATCGACGGCTATCACGCGCATCTCTCGCACAAGGCGCTTGATTACAAGATGATCGCCTTCGTGCACATCTCGCTGTCAGGCCAGTTCGCCAAGACGCTTTCGGAATTCGAAACGGCGGTGAAGCGCTGCCCCAATGTGCTGTCTTGCTACCTCATGTCGGGCGAATACGATTACATATTGCGCGTCGCCGCGCGCGACCTCGAGGACTACGAGCGCATCCATCGCGACTGGCTCTCGGCCCTGCCGCACGTCGTGAAGATCAATTCGAGCTTCGCGCTGCGCGAGATCATCGACCGGCCGAATGTGGGCCTGTGATCTTCGTCAGCGCATATCCAGCAGCAATGCGCGATGATCGGACACCTCGGGCTCGGCTACAGGATCGAAACGGATGACCTCGACATTCGAAGTCACCAGCATGTAGTCGGCAAAACGCGGCTGCTTCTTGTAATGCGAGGTGCGCGTGTCGTCATGTCCCCGTGAAGTGACGAGATCGACAAGGCCCAGGCTGCCGAGGATCTTGAAGGTCTCGCTATCCGGCAACACGTTGAAGTCACCGCACACGACCAGCCGGTCGCCCTCTTTCCGAACCTGGCGAATGATCTCGACCAGCGCATACGCCTGATGGCGTCGGGCCGGCGTATCGCCCTTGCCTTCGAGATCCCGCAGGCCGTGCATATGCGCAATGGTGATGGGATAGCCGCGCTCATAGTCGAACAGGCGGATGCAATGGGCATTGCGCGAACGCGGATGAGGCCCATAGCCATCGGCCGAGAATTCACCATGAACGAAGCCGGCTGCCTGGCCGATGATCGGATAGGTCCGGCGCACGAATGTTGCCAGTCCGAACTCGGAATCGAATCGCCGGTCCCCATCGAAAAGATCGCCTCGCGCTACGGGGAGGAAGAAAGCATCGTAAGCTGGCAAAGCAGCCTTCAGTTCCTCGAAAAGATTGGCGCGCTGCGGGAGCTCGATGCCGTGATCGCGATAGACCAGCCACTCGACGTCCGCTCCCTGCGTGCGAACCATTTCCTGTAGGCACAAAACATCCGCATCGATATCAGCGAGATAGGGGATTAGCGGCTCATGCAGCCGGCCGCCCCATGCATTCAATGAAACGATACGCATATCCTGCACCTCTCATAGTCAGATCGCCGATCGCAGCGGCCATCGCGATGCGGTACCGATTCGGGACGCCCGGCTACAATTTTAGCGATTATGCTAAACATCCCGCAAGGCACATCTGATATCCAAAACGAGAAAAGACGGATGAGCCGGGATAACATCATGCAGTTCTCTTCGAAATCTCCCATTCAGGGCAATCTGAAAATCAAGACACGCGGCTCGTCGCGCCACCATGCGCGGCTCATGGGCCAGGTTCGATATTTCACCAAGCTTGTCACCGGCCGCGTGGTCGATATTTCCACCAGCGGCATTGCGCTCGACCTGCAGGCGCCGCTTTATGCCGCCGCCGGCAGCAAGGTTCGCGTCGAGTGCGACGATATCGGCCTGCTGGATGGTTTCGTGCGCTGGGCTCACAACGGCCGCATCGGCATCGAATTCGACCGCTCGTCCAATGCCTCGGCTAAGGTCGCGTCCTATTTCCGCTTTTTCCACAAGGACATGAAGCCGGTTCTCAAACGTTGATGGCATGTCGGCTTGAGCCGGCTACGATCCACAATAAGCCTGTCACATTCCTGGTGCACACCTTCAAAAATCGTCCTAATCTCCCTCGCCCGCGAGATGATCGACGGATTTATAGCCCCATCGTTGAAGGAGTGTCTTATGTCTTCCATTCTGGATTTTCCCAGCATGTCGCGCCGTTCCCTGCTGCAAGGCCTCAGTGCCACGGCGGCGCTGATCGTGCTGCATCCTTTCGCGGCCCGCGCGGCGAGCAACCAGGCGCATCTGCGCCTCATGGAAACGACCGACATTCATGTCAACGTATTTCCCTATGACTATTATGCCGACAAGCCGAACGATACGATGGGCCTGACGCGCACGGCGACGATCATCGACAATATCCGGGCCGAAGCCACCAACTCGCTCCTCATCGACAATGGCGACGTGCTCCAGGGCAATCCGATGGGCGATTACATGGCCTATCAGCACGGCATGAAGGACGGCGACGTCCATCCGGTCATCAAGGCGATGAATACGCTCGGCTATTCCGTGGGGACGCTCGGCAACCACGAATTCAACTATGGCCTCGACTTCATGTTCAAGGTGCTGGCCGGCGCGAACTTCCCCTTCGTCTGCGCCAACCTGACCAAGGGCCGGCTCGCTTCCGACCCGACGAAGGACGACCTGTTCTTCAAACCCTATCTGATCCTCGAAAAGAAGATCAAGGACGGCGCCGGCAATGAAAGCCCGATCAAGATCGGCTTCATCGGCTTCGTGCCGCCGCAGATCATGCTCTGGGACATCAAGAACCTCGAAGGTAAGGCGCAGACGCGCGATATCGTCGAGGCGGCCAAGGCCTGGGTGCCCGTCATGAAGGCCGAAGGCGCCGATATCGTCATCGCTCTCTCGCATTCCGGCATCGACGGCAGCGGCCCAAGCGAGAAGATGGAAAACGCCTCGCTCTATGTCGCGGCGGTCGATGGCATCGATGCCGTCTTCACCGGCCATCAGCATCTCGTCTTCCCCGGCCCTAAGACGTGGGACGGCATCAAGGATGCCGATCCGGTCAAGGGAACGCTCCATGGCAAGCCCGCCGTCATGGCCGGCTTCTGGGGCTCGCATCTCGGCCTCATCGACCTGCTGCTCGAAAAGGACGGCAAGAGCTGGAAGATCGTCGACTTCACTTCCGAGGCACGCCCAATCTACCACCGCGACGACAAGAAGAAGGTTGTCGCCGATGTCGCAGACAAGAAGGAAGTCGTGGAAGCAGCCAAGGCCGAGCATGAGGCGACGCTGACCTATGTCCGCACACCTGTCGGCAAGACCTCCGCGCCGCTCTATTCCTATTTCGCGCTGGTCGCCGACGATCCCTCTGTCCAGATCGTCAGCCAGGCGCAGATCTGGTACATCAAGAACATATTGAAGGAGACGCAGTACAAGGACCTGCCGGTTCTTTCGGCGGCTGCCCCCTTCAAATGCGGCGGCCGCAACGGCGCCGACTATTATACCGACGTTCCGGCCGGCAATATCGCCATCAAGAACGTCGCCGATCTCTACCTCTACCCGAACACCGTGCAGGCCGTCGTCATCAACGGCGCGCAGGTCAAGAACTGGCTGGAAATGTCGGCTGCGATGTTCAACCAGGTGCAACCGGGCGCGAAGGATGCGGATCTGATCAACAGCAGCTTCCCATCCTACAACTTCGATGTCATCGACGGCGTCACCTACCAGATCGACCTTTCGCAGCCACGCCGCTTCGGCGATGACGGCAAGGTTCTGAATGCCGATGCAAATCGCATCCAGAACCTGCAGTTCAACGGCAAGTCGATCGACCCCGCGCAGAAGTTCCTCGTCGTCACCAACAACTACCGCGCCGGCGGCGGCGGCAACTTCCCGGAAATCGCGGCGGACAAGGTCGTCTATCAGGCGCCGGACACCAACCGCGACGTCATCGTGCGCTATGTCCACGAGCAGGGCACGATCAACCCGACCGCCGACGGCAACTGGACCTTCAAGCCGCTGGCGGACACGACCGTCCGGTTCCAGAGTTCGCCGAAGGCCAAGGATTTCCTTGATCAGGTCAAGAGCGTGAAGATCGAAGATGCCGGCGAAGGTGCCGACGGCTTCCGCAACTACCGGCTGGTGCTGTAATCATTGACGACTGCTGCTTCTTCGGGAAAAAGAGGCCAGTTACGTATGAAATGAGGCCGTTGCTGCTCCACACCTTCTCCCCAACGGGGAGAAGGGGCCGACAGGCGGATGAGGGGGCTGCCAAGGGTACGAAAGCCAATGGATTCGAGGCCATCAGCCCCCCCTCATCCGACCCTTCGGGCCACCTTCTCCCCGTTGGGGAGAAGGAATTCACGACACCAAAAGCCTTAGAAGCACGTGCCTACGGTAACCAGGAGAGGACTTTTTCACTCGGCTGCCAGACGCTTGTCACCTGGATGGAACATCTCGACGGCGGACTTGAAGTCCTCCTGATTCGGGCACCGCGCCAGGCGCGAGCGGAAAGCCTCGATCATCCATGCGGCAGCAGGTCCCGGAGGATTGTCGACCTTGCGGACGGCATAGAGCGGGTATTCGCTCTGATCGTAGGCATCGAGAGCCAAAGGCACCAGCCTGCCCTTCTGCAGATCCTCCATGATGAACGAGGCCGGCAGACCGCCCCAGCCAAGACCACCCCGGATCAACTGATGCTTGGTGGCGATGTCGCTCAGATGCCAGATCTTGTAGGACAGGACGTTGAAATCCTTGCCATTGGTGAGGTTTGACGCGTCGGTGACGACCAATTGCACTTCTTCGCGTACATCGGCAAGCGTCAACGGCCGTCCCAGCAAAGCGAGTGGATGCGTCGGCGCAGCAACCGGCATCATGAAGGAATGTCCGATGCGCTCGATCACCAAAGCATCATCCTGTTTCACAACCGATCCGCCGATACCGATCGTCGACTTGCCGCTTGTGACAAGCTCCAGCATTGAGCCGAGTTCGCCGGTGTCGAGCCGCAGGGAGACGTAAGGAAAACGATCACGGAATTCGCGCAGCACGTCGACGGTGGCATGAACCGGCACCATGACGCTAATGGCAACGGCCACCTCCGCCTCGAGCCCGGTCTTCAAACCCTTCACCCTGGCGCGCATCACTTGCAGATCGGAAAGAATGCGGCGCGCATCCTCAAGCATCACCCTGCCCGCATCCGTCAGCTTCGGCTGGCGCGATCCCGAGCGCTCGAACAGCGGCATTTCGAGCTGAGCCTCCAGATTGGCGATCGTGTAGCTGATGACCGACTGCGCGCGGTTAAGCGCGCGCGAGGCGGCGGAGAAACTGCCTGACTCGGCGACGGTCAGAAAGACCTGCAATTGGTCAAGGGTGGGATTGGGGAGCATCTGCCATCCATTCTATCGATAATTCCAATCCATATTATCACAGTTTTTCTCGATAGCACTGACGACTTATTTATGGGGGCGAACGTGATCGGACTCTCCCAGCCGATTTAGCAACTTATTGAAAAGGAAAACGGATATGTCCTCCATTCTGCTTCTGACGTCCAGCCCGCGTCCGGACTCACTCTCCACCAAGATCGCCACCGAGCTGGCCGAGAAGATCAAGTCCAACAACCCGGGCAAGACGCTCGTCAAGCGCGACCTCGCTTCTGACAACCTGCCCCATATCGACGGCCCGTTCACCGACGCCATCCGCACGCCGGCAGACGCCCGCACGCCCGAGCAGCAGGAACTGGTCAAGGTTTCCGACGCGCTGGTCGACGAGCTGCTCGCAGCCGACACGCTGGTCATCGGCACCGGCCTCATCAACTTCAACATCTATTCCTCGCTGAAGACCTGGATCGATAACATCGCCCGCGCCGGCCGCACCTTTACCTATACGGAAACCGGCCCGAAGGGCCTTGCCACCGGCAAGAAGGCCTACATCGTGCTCGCCTCCGGCGGCGTCTACTCCGAAGGCCCGGCTGCCCCGCTGAACCACGCCGTTCCCTACCTGAAGTCGGTTCTCGCCTTCATCGGCATCACCGATGTCGAGACCGTCTACATCGAAGGCGTGGCCTTCGGTCCGGAAGCTGCTGAAAAGGCCATCGGCGCTGCCCAGGCTCGCGCTTCCGAGCTGGCTCTCGCCGCTTAATCAATTACTTATTCAGATGATCACAGGCGGCCGGGGTTAAAACCGGCCGCTTTGCTATTTTGCTTGCGGCAGCGCCTTTACGAACTGCTTCACGGTCTCCAGAATTTCGGCCGAAAGAGCCTCGTCATCCGCCACGCGCGCGAGGCCGAGCGCCCCGGTCATCAGGCACGACGCGATGATCGCCTTTCGCCTTGCTTCGGCAGTTTCCGGCTCCGGCATGCGCGCCGTCATGGAATTGAAATTCCGTCGCAGGCCTTCCGTCGCAACGGCGCGGACCGTATCGCTGCTACGCGCCAAATCCGCCGTCAGCGCCGCATAGGCGCAGCCCTCGCCGCAATGATCGCGATGACCTTCGCTGAGATAGGTATCGACATAATCGTTGAGCGAGATGGTCTCGGGGACGATCCCCTTTTCCTCCTGCCGCCGCCGCCATGACCCGATCGCCGATTCGACGGCTTCTGCGACCAATTCATCGCGAGAGGCGAAGTGCTTGTAGAAGCCGCCGACGGTAAGCCCCGCCTCCTTCATGAGGTCGGCGACGCCAATCCCTTCCAATCCCTCCTCGCGCAGGCGCCTGGCGGCAAGCGTCACGATGCGTTCGTGCGTCTTCTGCTTTTCCAATTGTGAGCGGCCCATCGAAAATCCTTTCATGCCCGGCTTGACAAAATGGATTACGATCATAATCCTTATAGAGAACGATCATAATCCAGATCGTGACAAAAGCCAACAGGAGCTACGAAAATGCGTCTCAAGAACAAGGTTGCCGTCATCACCGGCGGAAACAGCGGTATTGGCCTTGCCACCGCCCGCCTCTTCCTCGCCGAAGGCGCCAAGGTCGCCATAACAGGCCGCAACGCCAAGACACTGGCCGCAGCAGCCGAGCAACTCGGCGGCGGCGTGCTGGCATTGCAGGCTGACACGACCGATATCCCGGCGATGGAGAGGGCCTTTGCCGAGGCTGCGGAGAAGCTTGGAAAGTTCGATGTGGTCTTTGCCAATGCCGGCATTGCCGGGGATACGCCGCTCGGCAAAACGACGCTCGAGCAGTTCGAAACCATCGTCCGCGTCAATTTCACCGGCGTGTTCTTCACCGTGCAGGCGGCCCTACCATATCTGAACGATGGCGGCTCGGTGATCCTGAACGGCTCCGTGCATGCCGTTCTCGGCATTCCCGGCGCTTCGGCCTATGCCGGCACGAAGGGCGCCGTTCGCGCCATGACCCGCAATCTCGCTTCCGAGCTTGCGCCGCGCGGCATCCGCGTCAACCAGGTGACGCCAGGCGCTACCAAGACACCGATCTGGGAGCCGCGCGCAGCCACGCCGGAGGCACTGGATGCGCTGCAGGCGCGCTTTGGCGGCCTGAGTGCGCTCGGCCGCATGAGCGAAGCCGATGAAATCGCCAAGGCCGCGCTCTATTTCGCCTCCGATGATTCCGCCAATGTCACGGCGATCGAAATCACGGTCGACGGCGGCGCCGTTAATGCCCCCGCTGGCGCAAAGATATTCCGCACGGCTTAAGCCCTGGCGAAAGTCTAACCAGCCATCGATTTCAGTGAGTGTTATGGGCCGCCAAAGCAGATGCAGAGGCGGCCCCGCATCAGGCGTGCATTAAGCAAATCCGCCAGATATCAGACCTGACGGACCTTTTCGCCATCGCCGAAGAGGCCGGCACCGTTCTGATCGATGATCTGCTGGCCCTTGCGGAAGGTCGATTCCACAGCATCATCCGAGGAGGTAAAAACATCGGCGCGGATAAAATTGCGCACCAGGATCTCGCCGTTCACATCCTTCTCAATCCGGCCCATGAGGCGGAACTGATTGCCCTCGCGCTGCGGCGTCGCATAGATCGTGCAGCCGGCATGCACCTGGGGCTCGACACTGACCGTCGAGCCGCCGGACTTTTCAGTGCTCGCCTGCGATGCGCCACCGGTGAAGATCGAAAGGATATTTGAAAAGAACGAAGCCATGGATCGCCTTTAGCATGAAGGTTGCGGGCCCGCAAAGTCAAATGATCAGGTTTGCCAGGATCTCGTTTTCGGTGATGTCCTCGTAGCCCATGCCGGAACTTTCAAAGTTCGCGATAAGCTGTTTGAAATTATCGGGATTCTTCGTCTCGATGCCGATCAGGATGGAGCCGAAATTGCGGGCGCTCTTCTTCAGATATTCGAAGCGGGCGATATCGTCTTCCGGCCCGAGCATGTTGAGGAAATCGCGAAGAGCGCCGGGACGCTGCGCGAGCCGGAGGATGAAGTATTTCTTCAAGCCTGCATAGCGCATGGCGCGCTCCTTGACGTCAGGCAGGCGCTCGAAATCGAAATTGCCACCGGAGACGACGGCGACGATGGTCTTGCTGCGGATGCTCTCGCGATCGAGCTTTTCCAGCGCCGTGATCGCCAGCGCACCGGCCGGCTCCAGCACCACGCCTTCGACATTCAGCATATCGGTGATGGTGACGCAGATGGCGTTTTCCTCGATGAGCTTGACCTGCTCGGCCGCAAAACCCTTCAGCGCAGCAAAGTTCAGTTCGCCGATGCGACCGACGGCAGCGCCATCGACGAAATTATCGACCTTCGCCAGTGTGACCACATGCCCCGCCTCGATACTGCGCCGCAGGCTCGGCGCGCCGGCAGGCTCGGCGAAGGTGAAGGCGTCACGGGGAAGCGTATCGGCAAAGTAACCGGTGATCCCGGCTGCAAGGCCTCCACCGCCGACGGGAAGCAGAACGTGGTCGGGGATAACGCCATCAGGCAGCTGCTCGGCGATCTCGGCAGCGACCGTCGCCTGCCCTTCGATGATATCAGCGTGATCGAAAGGCGGTACCATGACGCCATCGATCTTTTCGACGTATTCGCGCGCCGCCTGATAGCACTGATCGAAGAAATCGCCGAAGAGCTTGATGGTGATGAACTCGCCGCCGAAGATGCGGGTCTTGTCGATTTTCTGTTGCGGGGTCGTCACGGGCATATAGACCACACCAGGCACACCGAAATGGCGGCAGACGAAGGCAAAGCCCTGAGCGTGATTGCCGGCGGATGCGCAGACGAATGTCTTTCCCGTACCGCCCTCGGCAATTACCTTGCGGAAGAAATTGAAGGCGCCGCGGATCTTGTAGGAGCGAACCGGCGTCAGATCTTCGCGCTTCAGCCAGATATCGGCGCCATAGCGGGCAGAAAGATGCTCGTTCAGCTGCAGCGGCGTTGCAGGAAAGAGGCCACGCATGGCCTCTGTAGCTTCGAGAACAGTCTGTTTGTCCACGGTCTATCCGTCCTTATTCAATCCGCCTCCGCTATGGCACAGGAAAGATGAGCAAAGAAAGCCTGTTTATCGCGCTTTCGGACCTGTGACAGCGATATTCGCCGTACTGACGAGTCATTAACTATTTATGCCCCTGACTGCGGAAACTCCTAAATCTGCGAGTTGACAGCCAAGCTCCCCCCGCGTCCAATATGACACAGCCATCATGATGATGGTTAGAGGCCCGCCCTAAAACCGATCCGTCGGCTCCGGCGGGCTTCGCCTATCCCTAGGCACTAACTTATACTTGCGCCCGGGATTGAGAATCGCGTGAAGGATGCTTATCCCAGTTTCATTCGAGGGGAGAACATCGTCATGCGCCTTATGCGCCCAGCTATAATCGCTTTCACTCTTGCGGTGCTTGCTTCCTGCGCCTCGCAGGAAAAAAGCTTCGAGAAGAACATCCCCATTATGAAGGAAAGCCCGACGGCACGAGCGCAGGTCATCGACAAGTGCATGTCGCAGCGCCTGCCACCGGAAACGCTGGATGAAATCGCTTTCTACGTCAAATCTCAAAGAAGCGACGCAAAGCGGCTCTTTTGTCAGCGACTGATGAATGGTGTGGTATCGGGAAAGATCAGCTATGCTGATTTTAAGGCCATGTTCCAACAGAAGAAGGTGACACCGGCGCTTGTCAGCGTTCTCAAGGGTCGCTGAGCCGAGCATGTCAAGCTCACGCCGATCGGCCCGTTCCTGCAAAACAATCCTTGACTGAATCGCTCAAGTGCTTGATGGGGAAAGGCACGCGGACGTGGCGAAACTGGTAGACGCAAGGGACTTAAAATCCCTCGGCCTTTGGCTGTACGGGTTCGACCCCCGTCGTCCGCACCAAGATCAAACTTTATCAAAGTCCAAACGAAAAAGGCGCAGCTTTCGCCGCGCCTCATCAACATTTGCAAAGCTTTCGAATTTAGGCAGTGAGCTTGGCAGCAATCTTGGCGACGTGCGCGCCCTGATACTTTGCGGCTTCCAGTTCGATTTCGGAAGGTTGGCGCGAGCCGTCACCGTTGGTGATGGTGGAGGCGCCGTAGGGCGAGCCGCCCTTGACTTCTTCCGTGCCCATCTGGCCCTGGAAGGCATAAGGAAGCCCGACGACGGCCATGCCGTGGTGGAGGAGCGTCGGGATGAAGCCGAGGATGGTGGACTCCTGGCCACCGTGCTGCGTTGCTGACGAGGTGAAGACCGAGCCGACCTTGCCGACGAGCTTGCCGCCGAACCACAGGCCGCCGGTTTGATCCCAGAAATTTCGCATCTGCGAGGCGACCGTGCCGAAGCGGGTGCCGGCGCCGACGATGATGGCGTCATAGTCTGTCAGTTCGTCCGGGGTTGCGATCGGGGCTTCCTGATCGAGCTTGAAGTAGGAGGCCTTGGCGACCTCTTCCGGAACGAGTTCCGGCACGCGCTTGACGGTGACTTCGGCACCGGCCGACTTTGCGCCTTCTGCGACGGCATAGGCCATCTTCTCGATGTGACCGTAAGCGGAATAATAGAGAACCAGAACCTTAGCCATGAGTACGTCTCCCGTTTGTTGGACGCGTTGAATGTCGGGGAATGTTGTATCAGCGATGCGACAGGGGCGCAGCCCCCACGCTCAGAACGCAGTGTTCATCCTGTATAGACGGAAATTCACTTGCAACATCTTGTGATGACCAGCGGCCCGGCAAAAGGAGCGTTTGCATTCGCTGCAAACAGCGCTACCTATCTCGGACCTTTTTGAACGCGCCGACTGCGCATTGTCCTGGATATCTTCATGTCGAACGAAACCATTGTCACAGCCGCCATGCTCGCCATCGGCGACGAATTGCTCTCCGGCCGGACCAAGGACAAGAATATCGGCCATCTCGCCGACGTGCTGCTGCTGGCCGGCATCGACCTCAAGGAAGTCCGCATCGTCGCCGATGACGAGGACGCAATCGTTTCGGCGCTGAATGCCTTGCGCGGCCAATATAATTACGTCTTCACGTCAGGCGGCATCGGCCCGACCCATGACGACATCACCGCCGATGCCATCGCCAAGGCCTTCGGCGTGCCCTGCGAGCATGACGCCGAAGCCATGCGGATCATGGGTGAAATGTATGCACGGCGCGAGATGGAGTTCACCGAGGCTCGCCAGCGCATGGCCCGCATGCCGGTGGGATCAAAGCATATTGCCAATCCGGTCTCGACCGCTCCCGGCTTCAACATCGGCAATGTCTATGTCATGGCCGGCGTGCCGCAGGTCTTCCAGGCGATGCTCGACAATGTCATCCCGACGCTGAAGACCGGCGCAAAGGTGCTATCAACAGCGATTTCCTGCCCCTACGGCGAGGGCGAGATCGGCACACCGCTCGGTCTCATCCAGAAGGCGCATCCGGATACCAGCATCGGTTCCTATCCGCGCTATGTCGGCCAATTCTTTTCGACGGAGATCGTCGTGCGCGGGCGTTCCGCCGAACTGGTTGAAAGCGTCGCAGCCGAAGTGCGCGCGATGATCGAGGCCATCGGGCAGTCGAAAGCGACTGCATAATTCCTTAAATCGAAAGCGATTTAAGGATAAATTATGCAGCAGACTTAAAGTATTACAGCGACCTTTGCGCGTCATATATGACGCGCGGCGCTGTATCGAAAATCAGTCGGCTGAGGCCTGACTCTCAACGAAGACGTGTACTTCCGGGGAACCCTGAGACCATTCAGAGCATTATCTTGTAGCGGAATGCTGATATCATGATCCGATCCAACCCTTCCGCATGGGAGATCTCTTCATGTCCTACAAAACGATAGTGACCGTTCTCGACAATCCCGATAACACGCGCATCGCTGCCGCATTTTCCGCGGCGCTCGCAAAGGAGCACGGCGCCCATGTCGTCGGGCTTCATGCGGAAATCGTCTCGACCGTGCCGCTGGTGGCGCCGATGGAGATTCCGGACCCTGTCGCGGTCCAGGCGCTTCAGGACGTCGCCCATAATCAGGCGGTTGAAATCGAACGGGTGTTCCGCTCGAAGATGGAGGCCGCCGGTCTCGACTATGAATGGCACAGTTTTGCCAGCTCGGTCGGCTACGGCACCGAACCGCTGATCGAAAGCGCGCGCAGCGCCGATCTTCTGGTGGCCGTGCAGCCGGACCCGTCGAAATATGCCGATACGCAGGTCGATGTCGAAACCTTCCTGTTTGACAGCGGCCGGCCGGTGCTATTGATCCCCTACATTCTCAAGGAGCCGAAGCCCGTCCGCCGCGTGCTGATCGCCTGGAACGGCTCCAAGGAAGTAGCCCGCGCCACCTTTGATGCGCTGCCTTTCCTCAAGGCTGCGGATTCGGTCGAGATCCTTTCCGTCAGCACATCGGAAAAGGACCCGCATCCGTCCAAGGAAACCGGTGTGCGGATAGCCGCGGCGCTGACGCGCCATGGCGTGCGCGCCAAGTTCGAGACGGCAGCCTGCACCGGCAAATCGACGCCGTCGCAGATCATCGAAAACCGGCTGGCCGACGATAGCATCGACCTTCTTGTCATGGGCGCCTATACGCATTCCTGGTTGTGGCAGATGATCTTCGGCGGCACGACGCGCACCCTGCTGCAATCGATGACGGCGATGACGCTGCTCGCCCGCTGAACGGCTGAAAACTCAATTCCTATGGCAACCGGTGTGAATGTGCACCGGTTGCGCCCCCTGCAGCTATTGCCTTTTGCCAGCAAATCCAGCAGAAAGCAGCGACCGATGACAGAATTCCCGCCAGGGAACCGTTCGCGCGGTCTAAGGGGCATGATCCCGAAAAGCCCAGGCTTTTCCCGGATGAGATCCTGTTCAAGCAGATAGCAAGCGAATCGCGTTCCGGATTTGGTTCTTGGTCCGCGCCCAGCGCGGGGTCTGCTCAGGGTCGCCGGCGCTGCCGGTGCGTCATTATTCCATGCCCCGGAGCTTTCTGCCATGTCCCTGCCCGATAAAGCCTTTCCCGTATCCTGGGATCAGTTCCATCGCGATGCGCGCGCCCTTGCCTGGCGGCTTGCCGGCCTCAACCGTGAATTCAAGGCAATCGTCTGCATCACCCGCGGTGGCCTCGTGCCGGCCGCCATCATCTCTCGCGAGCTCAATATCCGGCTGATCGAGACGGTCTGTGTCGCCTCCTATCACGACTACTCCAGCCAGGGCGAAATGAACCTGCTCAAAGGCATCGCACCAGAGCTGTCGGTCAACGGCGGCGAAGGCGTCCTCGTCATCGACGATCTCACCGATACCGGCAAAACGGCCCTCGAAGTTCGCGCCCTGCTGCCGAAGGCGCATTTCGCCTGCGTCTACGCCAAGCCGACCGGCGTTCCCACGATCGACACCTTCATCACAGAGGTCAGCCAGGATACCTGGATCTACTTCCCCTGGGACATGGGCTTCACCTATCAGGAGCCGATCGCCAAGGGTCATCGCGGCTGATCTGCCGGCTGCCGGCAGCGCGAATCAGGCCCGATCTGATCGCTATGCCAAAATATGATTCGAATAACGGTAATAGAGGTGGGCGCTGCGGCGCCCACTAGATTTAGTGGACGTCGCTTTGATGGGAATGTGTGGGATTCAAGGGTTTCCACGCGAATCATGATGCTCTACGGCATGATTTTGCCGTGCTGCCAATGGCATTGAGGTCACGGTCACAATTTTGTCGCTTTCGACACCGGCGGTGATAATAGTTGTTGCGCCAACGGTCGCACGAAGGGCGAGCATCCCCCCTCAAGTTCTTGAATCTCTTGCTCTACTGGCATTTCCCCAGTTTCCACAGGCAAGCCCACAAGATATTGTGGTTAGCAATCCATTACAAACCACCCCTTGACGGAATCGGGTCTTTCAAAGTTAATGGACGACGTTGCGGCGGCGACTGGACCAGGCGGGGTTACGAGGGCTGGTTCTCAATTCGAAATCGGATCTGGATTCAAGGCGTTTCACCTGTGCAGGTGCCCCGCCGTGAGGGTTTTTGTGCCGGTATCGAGGCTGCCGAAAAAATATATGCGGGGACTGGCGGCAACAAGCTGTTAATACTATATTTAGTGTTTGCAGCCACCATCACCACAAGATACAGGAAAGACATCTCCGGATGACACCTCCTGTCAAAGAGCGGATCGGAAGCTGGCTGCGCGTTGAATTCGCGATGCCGGAATGAGAATTTTTGCGCCCTGTTTTCATGCAGGCGCACACCAACGAATGAAGGATTGGGACCATGCGCATCGAACGTCGTTTTACGAAGGCCGGCCAGTCACCCTATGCGGACATCGAATTCCGCAAGGCGACGAGCGAGATCAAGAATCCTGACGGTTCGATCGTGTTCCGCCTAGAAAACATCGATGTACCCGCGCAGTTCTCGCAGGTCGCCGCCGACATTCTCGCGCAGAAGTATTTCCGCAAGGCCGGCGTGCCCGCCAAGTTGAAGAAGGTCGAGGAAAACGACGTTCCTTCCTTCCTGTGGCGTTCCGTGCCTGACGATGCCGCCATGAAGGATCTGCCCAAGGATCAGCAGAGCGGCTCGGAAACCGATGCGCGCCAGGTTTTCGATCGCCTCGCCGGCACCTGGACCTATTGGGGCTGGAAGGGCGGCTACTTCTCGTCGGAGGAAGACGCCTCTGCGTTCCAGGACGAGCTCGCCTATATGCTCGCCACGCAGCGCGTCGCACCGAACTCGCCGCAGTGGTTCAACACCGGCATGCACTGGGCCTATGGCATCGATGGCCCCGGCCAAGGCCACTATTATGTGGACCCGTTCACCGGCAAGCTCACCAAGTCCAAATCGGCCTATGAGCATCCGCAGCCGCATGCCTGCTTCATCCAGTCCGTCGAAGACGATCTCGTCAACGAGGGCGGCATCATGGACCTTTGGGTTCGCGAAGCGCGCCTATTCAAATACGGTTCGGGCACTGGCTCCAACTTCTCGATGCTGCGTGCTGAGGGCGAAAAGCTCTCCGGCGGCGGCCGCTCCTCGGGCCTGATGAGCTTCCTGAAGATCGGCGACCGCGCTGCCGGCGCCATCAAGTCGGGCGGCACGACCCGCCGCGCCGCCAAGATGGTGGTCGTCGACATCGACCATCCGGATATCGAGGAATACATCAACTGGAAGGTCAAGGAAGAGCAGAAGGTTGCCGCCCTCGTCACCGGCTCCAAGATCGTCGCCAAGCACCTGAAGGCGATCATGAAGGCGACGGTCAATTGCGAAGGCGACAATGACGATTGCTTCGACCCGGCCAAGAACCCTGCCCTGAAGCGCGAGATCCGCGCTGCCAAGAAGGATCAGGTTCCGGAAAACTACGTCCAGCGCGTTATCCAGTTCGCCCGCCAGGGCTATACGGATCTCGAATTCAAGACCTACGACACGGACTGGGATTCGGAAGCCTATCTGACGGTATCCGGGCAGAACTCCAACAACTCGGTTTCGATCAAGGATGACTTCCTGCGCGCCGTCGAGAATGATGGCGACTGGAACCTGACCGCCCGCAAGGACGGTAAGGTCGTCAAGACGCTGAAGGCCCGCGACCTCTGGGAATCCATCTCCTACGCCGCCTGGGCATCGGCCGATCCGGGCCTGCACTTCAACACGACGATGAACGACTGGCACACCAGCCCAGCTGCCGGCCCGATCCGCGCGTCCAACCCGTGCTCGGAATACATGTTCCTCGACGACACGGCCTGCAACCTCGCTTCGCTGAACCTGATGACCTTCAAGGACGCCGCGACGAAGCGCATCAACATTGCCGATTACGAACACGCCGTTCGCCTCTGGACCGTCGTTCTCGAAGTTTCCGTGATGATGGCGCAGTTCCCCTCGCGCCGTATCGCTGAACTCTCCTATGAATACCGCACGCTCGGCCTCGGCTACGCCAATATTGGCGGCCTGCTGATGTCGTCGGGCATTCCCTATGACTCGGACGAAGCCCGCGCCATCGCCGGCTCGCTGACCGCGATCATGACCGGTGTCGCCTATGCGACCTCGGCCGAAATGGCCTCCGAACTCGGAACCTTCCCGATGTTCAAACCGAACCGCGAAAACATGCTGCGCGTCATCCGCAACCATCGCCGCGCCGCCTATGGCGAGACCTCGGGCTATGAGAACCTGTCGGTCAATCCGGTGGCGCTGATCCACTCCGACAATCCGGACCAGGATCTCGTCGCCCATGCCAAGGCTGCCTGGGACAAGGCGCTGGAACTCGGCGAAAAGCACGGCTACCGCAACGCCCAGGCAACCGTGATCGCGCCGACCGGCACGATCGGTCTCGTCATGGATTGCGACACGACCGGCATCGAGCCGGACTTCGCCCTGGTGAAGTTCAAGAAGCTCGCCGGCGGCGGCTACTTCAAGATCATCAACCGCGCCGTTCCGGAAGCGCTGCGGACGCTCGGCTATTCCGAAAGCCAGATCGCCGAGATCGAGGCCTACGCTGTCGGCCACGGCAACCTGAACCAGGCTCCGGCCATCAACCCATCGACGCTGAAGGCCAAGGGCTTTACCGCTGAGAAGGTCGATGCCGTCAACGCCGCTCTCAAGAGCGCCTTCGATATCAAGTTCGTCTTCAACCAGTGGACGCTCGGCGCCGACTTCCTGAAGGGCACGCTGAAGGTTTCCGACGAGCAGATGGCCGACATGAGCTTCAACCTGCTCGACCATCTCGGCTTCTCCAAGAAGGACATCGAGGCCGCGAACATCCATGTCTGCGGTGCGATGACGCTGGAAGGTGCGCCGTTCCTGAAGAATGAACATCTGGCTGTCTTCGATTGCGCCAACCCCTGCGGCAAGATCGGCAAGCGCTATCTCTCGGTCGAAAGCCACATCCGCATGATGGCGGCAGCGCAGCCCTTCATCTCGGGCGCCATCTCCAAGACGATCAACATGGCCAACGAAGCAACCGTCGAGGATTGCAAGAACGCCTACATGCTGTCCTGGAAGCTGGGTCTCAAGGCCAACGCGCTCTATCGCGACGGCTCCAAGCTCAGCCAGCCGCTGAACGCCTCGCTGATCGAGGATGACAGCGATGAGGATGCGCTGGAGGAATTCCTGCAGGCTCCGGCAGCTGCACAGGCTGTCACCATCACGGAAAAGATCGTCGAGCGCGTCATCGAGAAGGTCATCCGCACGCAGGAAAAACTGCCGAGCCGCCGCAAGGGTTACACCCAGAAAGCCAAGATCGGCGGTCACACCATCTTCCTGCGCACCGGCGAATATGACGACGGCCGTCTCGGCGAAATCTTCCTTGATATGAACAAGGAAGGCTCGGCTCTGCGCGCCTTCATCAACAACTTCGCGATCTCCGTCTCGCTCGGCCTGCAGTTGGTGTGCCGCTCGAAGAGTATGTCGATGCCTTCACTTTCACCAAGTTCGAGCCGGCCGGCATCGTGACTGGCAACGACGCCATCAAGAACGCCACGTCGATCCTCGACTACGTGTTCCGCGAACTGGCGATCTCTTATCTCGGCCGCCACGACCTCGCCCATGTCGACACGTCCGACTTCAACAACACGGCGCTCGGCCGCGGTGTTTCCGAAGGCAAGGCCGATGTCGTCTCCAAGGGCCTGACCCGCGGCTACAAGCCGACGCTGGTTCAGACATCGGGCGAGCGTTCGGCAGACGCCAAGGGTTCGGCAACGGCCGCTCCTGCCCGCGCTGCCTCGCTCTCGACCGTAACCGCCTTTGCCGGCAACACGGTCCGCAAGCTGGAACCGGCAAGCTCCGTCGCGACCTCCGAAGTCGTCGCCTTCAAGCGCGATTATGAGGAGCGTGCGAAGGAACTGGCCGAAGAGATCGCGGAGGAAGTCATCTCCGAATCCGCGACAGGTCTCTTCAGCGACAACGCGGCAAGTGAAGCTGCCAATGCCAAGACGGAAGCCAAGAAGCTGGAATCCGAACGCCGCGCCCGCTCCATCATGCAGGGCTATACCGGCAACATGTGCACCGAGTGCCAGAACTTCACGATGGTCCGGAATGGAACTTGCGAGAAGTGCGACACGTGTGGGGCAACGAGCGGCTGCTCTTGATTTCTCGCCTTTACTCTGCGGCGATAATGTCATCCTGGGCTGAACTGAGCCATATTGTCCGGCTCAGTTTAGCCGACCACCAAGCACCGTCATCGTTTTAATCGGCGGCGCCGTTTCGAGCGAAGATCAATGTCTGAGTGCGGCTGTGCCTTTTGTCGCAATGAAATAGAATTTAGTTTGCCACCAGATCTCCTGGATAGATTAGTGGCGGGTAGATGCGTCATATTTGCGGGTGCCGGAATCAGCACCGAGAATCGGACTTATTGCAAAACGACATTTTACGAACAGATTCAGGCAGAGATGGGCGTCTCAGATACAAGCTTAGATTTTCCATCTTTAATGACGGAGTATTGCGGCAGGGTCGATGGACGAATTAATCTTATAAAGAAGATACGAGAGCGAATTGAATATTTTCGTTCTTTTCGTGGATTCTATGTCCCAATGACCCGGTTCCATAGAGCGTTACGACCGCTTTATATGATCGAAGATGTGATCACAACAAACTGGGACGATTTCTTCGAGGAGGAAAGCGGACTCCGCCCATTTGTTTACGATCAAGATCTGCCATTTATAGAAAGCTCTAGTCGTCGCCTGATTAAAATACATGGATCAATCAGCAATGCTGGCTCGATTGTCGCAACAAAAGATGACTATAAGAAAGCGCTGCATCGCTTGGAAAAGGGATCGTTGGGGGCGTATCTCAAAACGCTACTATCAACAAAGACAGTAATATATATAGGATATTCATTAAGGGATTCAAATTATTTATCAATAATAAAATCACTTAACAAAATTATGGGAAAATTCTCGCGCTCTTCTTATTTCGTATCGCCAACTATAGATTATAATTACTTAAAGTCCCTAAACTTAAATCTCATTCCAATAAAAACAGACGGATCATTTTTTCTGGAGCAATTACGCTTACATATCAACGAGAATCTTTCTACACATCATCAGATAATAGATGAGGAGAGATTTAATTTTTGTGAGGATTTTCTTCTATATGTCAATGAGGCGCATAATTGTGCAGCGGATATATTTATTGAAACGCGCAAGCCAATCATGACCCTGGTGTTATCTTACCAAGACGGACTCCAAGACGCACTTATGAGGATCAAGGACACGCGCTCGAGTGGTGAATACTACAATTCGGAGCGCGTTAGATATCTTGTCGAGACCTATGAGACAAAAGTTAATACATATGCTTCCGAATCAAACTATTGGGATGCTTGTTACTGTCGCGGATATCAAAACGGCCTCCTTCTTCTACTAACAACCAATGAAAATAACACGCCTCCTTTAGTTGATCTATGCTTCACGAAAGACATAGATAGTGTTCCTAAGGCGCTTCGTCTCGCTCGAAAACGAATTCCAAGCGCAGTGCTGGAAGAAATAGAAAGAATAACCGCAAAAATTGGTGAGGGTCTCACTCCGGAGCATATCCCTTACGTTTAGCATTAATTGCTTACGCTTGCGACCGGAGCCAGCTCTATGAGGGTATGGGACGGCATCGATTAATAGATAAATATCTTCGCTGCCTCATCACCCTAAAGGCGGCTATCTTCTGAAGCCAAGCATCGGTCAGGAATATCGTCGCCGATGGCTATAGAATTTTCTAAATTGCCAGGCCTCTCCCGCATGAGGAAGAGCCCAAGTTTACCGCAACAGGCCCCCAGCTCAGATCTCCCGATTTCGAACACGAAATGGCGGGAAATCATCCATTTTGATTGAAATTGTTGCCACCAGCCATATCTGCCGTACTCCAAGCCATTTCGCATGAGTATCCGGCCTTTCGACGCATTCTATTGCTAAATCGGCCATCAGGGCATCGGCGATAGTAGTCCAGTCGCAGGAGGCACCATCCTGAAAACCGGCAACGATATCACGAGCATCCAGTATCTGCGCGCCATCGCGGCGATCTCCGTCCTTTGCTTCCATGTGAGCGAAACATACGGCCTGAACTTCAAGATCGGGGCGGCAGGCGTCGATATATTCTTCGTCATCAGCGGCTTTATCATGTGGGTTACGACGGTTGGAAAACCGATCGGCCCGCAGGAATTCATGTGGCGCCGGATCATCAGGATCGTGCCGCTTTACTGGATTGCGACATTGGCAACATTCGCCGTGGCCGTGTTGAAACCGCAGTTCTTCTTCGACACGAATTCGAGCGTCGGCAATCTGTTGGGCTCGTTGTTTTTCGTGCCTATTATCAAGGATGAAGCGCTCCAACCCGTCGTCGAACAAGGCTGGACCCTATCCTATGAGATGTTCTTCTATCTTATCTTTTCGGTTTCATTGCTCCTGCCGGAGTTCCGTCGGCTATGGCTCCTGATCGTGATCCTGGGGGCCGTCGTCATTGCGCATTTCCTGCTGCCCTACGGGTATGCCAGCATTTTTACGCAGCCTATCATTCTGGAATTCGCCGCTGGAATCGTCATCGGGCATCTGTGGAAGCAAGGATATCGGCTGCCCTTTCGCGTCGCCATAGGCTTGATGATCATCGGGGTCGTGCTGCTCGTTGCGAGTGACCCGCTGATCCATCTGGAACGCGCCGTGCGCTGGGGCATACCGGCAATGTTGCTACTATCGGGCGCCGTTTTCGCCGAGCGGGAACGAGGCGTGCCGCAGCTGGCATTCCTGCACTTCCTGGGGGATGCCTCCTATTCCATCTACGTTTGGCACGTCCTGACGGGCATCCTGGTCACGGCGCTGCTTTTGCGCCTCGGGGTGCCGCACGATATGCAGCCTATGCCTATCGCATTGGGTTCGCTGGCCTTTGCCATCGTTTTCTACTTGGGCATTGAGCGTCCGATACAACGAAAAATCAGATCGTCGCGCCCGCGGCCGGCCTATCGCAACTGAAGCATGAAAGTGGACGGTCGGATCACTCTGGACCCCAAAAGCCTCACCACCTGCATGTGATCGCGATGCGGATCGACCACTCTAGAAAACTTACGGCACCGCTCCGGATACTTTTGCAGTCGCATCGATAACGGGGCAGGATTGCGGCACCGGGCGATCGAACAGAAGAGCAATGCCGCAATCCGATGTGAACATCGCTTCGTCATCATGTCCCACGCCCGGCACCTCGACGACCTTCTGATTGAGATCGGATGGATGCCGCTGTCTCATATAGTCGAAATAGGTCAGCCCGCGCGCGAGCCGATACGGTCCCTGCGCCATTGCTCCGCAGGAGCGATCGATGAAATGGGTGTAGGGATTCGTGTCCGCCTGCCCCAGCAGATAGACGACATTGCGCGCGGCATATCTGTTTTCGAGGAGTTTCGGATCCTGTGTGGACACGTAAGGCGGTGCGCCGGTCAGACCATATCGCCATTGCGTCGCCTTTGGGCACGATGCCAACCCGGCCTGCTGATCTTGCAGGGCCGGTCGTTCGTTGTCGAAATAGAGATAGCTCGAGGGATTGGCGACGAGGTAGCGGACGGAGATGCCGGCGCTCGTCAAATCTTCGATCTCTCTTGCGGCCACGGCATAACGCTGGACCAATTGTGCTCCTGCCGAATGTCCCATCACCACGATGGTCTTCAGAGACGGATACAACCGACGATCGGCGAAATGCTTGAGCAGGGCATCAAGCGCGGCAAAAGAACTGATCGGCGCCGGCTGGCGCGCGGCCTCACCGCCTTTCCAGCCATTCTGCGTCCAGGCGAGCGTCTGCGCATTTAGTGAGAACGCGTCCACGTCAGGCCCTATCAGGAATTGCGGTGCGACTACCATCGTACCATCGGCGAGATCCCCCGCCTTCGCGAGCAGTTCCTCTCCGGCGGCGTAATAGGCATCGGCATTTCGGAGCGTGCCGTGAATTATGATCAGCACCTTCGTCACATCGGGCGATGCCGCTTCGATCGCATGATCCGCGTAGATGGGCAGCTCCCCTTTGCCATCAGGCGTGTCGAGGAGCAGGCGTTGATCCGCGATCTCCTTGACTGGTTCGTTGAGCCGCTGGTGTTCGGAAGTCGCATTGGCCAATTGAGCTTCGCCCGACATGCCGATGGCGATCAGCGCTGCGATCGTCAGTCGGGCGCAAACCCGGCCCTGAATGCTTCTCATAATCTTCATCTGTAAAACTCGGCTGAGACGGATGACAATGAATATAGCGACTTCCAACCACGCGGAAGACAGCCGGCGATCCGATCAAGCGCCTATCCTGCTGCTGGAAGTCATGCTGCTTGAACGAACGCGTGGGCAGAATCCGTCGCCCGGCGAAAGTTTCTCTCCCGTATGGCAAATAGGCGGACCGGAAATTGTCGCCCTTGAACGTCAGTTCGCGATCGATCTTACATCTCCGCCCGAAAAGCTGCGACAGAACGCCCGACCCGTGGCATAAGGCCCCCGAAAAACTTTCTTCGGGCCTCGCGTAACCATGATTCGTATCGAGAATATCAGCAAACAGAACAGCCATCGCATCCTCTTCATCGAGGCATCCGCTGCCCTCAACAGAGGCGAGAGCGTCGGTCTCGTCGGGCCGAACGGCGCCGGCAAGACGACGCTTTTCCGGATGATTACCGGACAGGAGCAGCCCGACGAGGGGCAGGTTTCCGTCGATAAGGGCGTCACCATCGGCTACTTCAATCAGGATGTCGGCGAGATGGAGGGGCGCAGTGCCGTCGCGGAAGTGATGGAAGGTGCCGGTCCCGTCAGCGCCGTTGCCGCCGAACTTCGCGAACTCGAAGCAGCGATGAGCGATCCGGACCAGGCCGACAGGATGGATGAGATCATCGAGCGCTATGGCGAAGTGCAGGCGCGTTATGAAGAGCTCGATGGCTATGCGCTCGAAGGCCGCGCTCGCGAAGTACTGGCGGGCCTGAGCTTCAGCCAGGAGATGATGGACGGCGATGTCGGCGCGCTGTCTGGCGGCTGGAAGATGCGTGTGGCACTGGCCCGCATCCTCTTGATGCGTCCCGACGTCATGCTGCTCGACGAGCCGAGCAACCACCTCGATCTCGAAAGCCTGATCTGGCTCGAATCCTTCCTGAAGGGCTATGAAGGCGCGCTGCTGATGACCTCGCACGACCGCGAGTTCATGAACCGCATCGTCACCAAGATCATCGAAATCGATGCAGGTAATCTCACCAGCTATTCGGGCGACTATGAATTCTACGAGCAGCAGCGCGCTCAGAACGAAAAGCAGCAGCAGGCGCAGTTCGAACGCCAGCAGGCGATGCTTGCCAAGGAAATCAAGTTCATCGAGCGCTTCAAGGCGCGCGCATCGCATGCTTCGCAGGTGCAGAGCCGCGTGAAGAAGCTGGAAAAGATCGATCGCGTCGAGCCGCCGAAGCGCCGCCAGACCGTTGCGTTCGAATTCCAGCCGGCGCCGCGCTCGGGTGAAGACGTGGCCGTGCTGAAGAACGTTCACAAGAAGTATGGCAGCCGCACCATCTATGAAGGGCTTAATTTCATGGTACGCCGGCGCGAGCGCTGGTGCATCATGGGCATCAACGGTGCCGGCAAATCCACGCTTCTGAAGCTGGTTGCCGGCTCGGCACAGCCGGATGAAGGCAGCGTGGCGCTCGGCGCCAGCGTGAAGATGGGCTATTTCGCTCAGCACGCCATGGATCTGCTGGATGGAGAGCGCACCGTATTTCAGCAGCTCGAACATGATTTTCCGCAGGCAGGCCAAGGCTCCCTGAGAGCCCTTGCCGGCTGCTTCGGCTTCTCTGGCGACGATGTCGAAAAGAAGTGCCGCGTATTGTCGGGCGGCGAGAAGGCGCGGCTTGTCATGGCGATCATGCTTTTCGATCCGCCGAACCTTTTGGTGCTCGACGAGCCGACCAACCATCTCGATCTCGATACCAAGGAAATGCTGATCGAGGCGCTGTCGCAATATGAAGGCACGATGCTGTTCGTCTCGCACGACCGGCATTTCCTGGCAGCGCTCTCCAATCGCGTTCTGGAGCTGACGCCGGAAGGCATTCACCAATATGCCGGCGGCTACACGGAATATGTGGAGCGCACCGGTTACGAAGCACCCGGCCTCAGAAGCTGATGACAAGCCGAACCAGCACTATTGCGTGTTCGTTGAGGGCGCGGCACCGGCATTGATGACGGCAACGGGGGCCGTCCTGCCCCGCACACGGATTTCGATGCGGCGTCGTGCCTCGACGGCGCCGCGCTGGCCCGAAGTGACGGTATCGCCGGGCAGGATCAGCTGCGCGGCGGACATCGGCAGGATCGTGGCATCCTTCAGCTTCGAATTGGCCTTCAGCACATTGGCTACGGCAATGGCGCGGGCAAGGCCAAGGCCGGCATTATCCGCGGGCAGCAGGGCCGATACGGGCAGCTTGCCATCCATGGCACTGATGATCGTATCGTCGAGATTGGATTTTTCGCGCGCCACCGGCTGCTCGTCGGTGTGGCCGATCACCTCGACGATATTGGCGCCGTAGAGGCTCAGGTTGCTGGCGATTTCATCTGTAATCGTCGTGCTGAGCAACTGTGCGAAAGTGCCTGTGAGCTCGGCGCTTCCGGATTGGAAATAGTTCTTCTTGGCATCGTCGAGATTGATGATGGGCGGCCAGTCGTGCATGCCGTTCCCGCCGCCATTGGTGGCCAGAAGCTTATTGACCGCATCGGGGGCTGTCGCGAGCGAGATGCCATGCTCCCTCAGAACGGCCGCGACCTTGGACAGCGATTGCAGATCGGCCGGGGTTGCGCCCTGGTCCGTCACGCTATCTAGCGCTTCTTTCGCCAGCACCAGCTCCCGCCATTGCTTGTCTACCACCGCCTTGTCGGCCGCTGTGAGATCGCCGGAGACGACCTTGGACTGGAGAAGCACAATCTCGGCCGCCTGCTCCGCCCGCTTCTTCTCCAGCACTGCGACCTGTTGCTCGACTTTCTCAAGCTTCCGCTCGACCTCGTAGCGCTTGTTTCTCTCCGCGGAAATCATGGCGGCGGCCACGAGCAGCAGGCAGAAGACCAGAAGCAGCATGGATTCGGCCATCGTCAGGCCAAGGATGAGGCCACGATTATAGCCCCTGTGCTCCAGTTTCGGCGCGTTGTCCGAGCCTCCAGCTACCATAGATGCCACCAGCGTTTTCGCTGCACGACTTCGGGCTCAGCAGCGATATCGCCATCGGGCTTCGGCAGCGGCGTTTGCCCCATCGCTTCGGCCACGCGACCGAGCGCCAGCTCGATATTGCGCAATGGCTGCAATTGCGCCTCCGACATCTCCCTGATGGCGGCGATGGCCGGTGCCAGCTCGGCGCGCACGACATCCTCCGGCGCGCGGATCTCGTCGAGCTTCCTGCCAACATTCTCGACGGCGGCGCCGAACGTGCCGATGATCTCGGACAGCTGCGAGGTCGTCGCCGTCAGCTGCGCGGCGGCATCGTTGATCGGCGTCACGGCCTGCTTCGCCAGCATTTCCAGGATCTTGTTGATCTCCTGGCCATTGCGTTCGGCCTGCCGCGCGATCTCCTCGAACCCTTCGGAGAGCATCTGGTTGCTGACGCGCCGGTAATGCGAGAATTCACGCGACGAGGAATCGAGTTCGGTGCGCACGCGCCGCGTCATCTCGGCAAGCTCATGGCGCACGCTGCGCTCGATGTCGATCGGATCTCTCCGCATCTGGTTGAAGAGAATGCGCAGCGTCACGCCGGCAATGGTCGAGGTGACGGCAATGCCGAAATTGCGGACGATGGTCTCGATCGATGTTTCGCCAGCAAAGAGATAGAGCGATACGCCAAGGCTCGAGAGGGTGAAGAGAAAACCCATGTAATAGAGGTTGTCGCCCGCCTGCTCGTTGTGCAGCCGGAACCCGGCAACGGCCAGCGACACGATAAAGTAGACCCCCATCAGCACGAGCGGCACGCCGGTCACGATGGGCAGCGACCAACCCATGAGCTTCGACGACCAGATGAAGATCATGCCGCCGACGGTGATGGAGGCGAAAAGCACCATCGGCCCGTAATCCCGGATGAGATATCTGGCATCGGTATTGGCCATCAGCGTATCCCCTCCAGCCGCACGAAGCCGCCAAAATCACCCTTGTTGTTCTTGATCCACTGCGCCCAGAAATTCGCAAGATCTTCCATGGTGAACTTCATGTTGGGCCTTTGAAAGGCGAGAATCTTGACCGTGACACCGCTCAGTGACGTGCGAAAGCGGTCGCTCGCAGGGCTGTTCTGGTATTTCTGATAGGAGACGCCATCCTTGTAATTAGAGAAGGCGGCGGTGTGCTCGATCATGTCAGAGGCGATGTAGAGGCGCTTCGGCAAGCCTGCCGGCGCGTTGGCGAAGACCTCCAGATTGATTTTCTGGATGGCTGCCATGATCGGCGACAGCCTGCCGGACTCGCCCGCGGTCAGCTTGCCGGCGATATCAGCGAGCGGCTTCTGGAAGCCCTTCTCCCACCGCGCCTGCGCCAGACGCGGATTGCTGGTCCATTCGTCGACATTCGCGCCGCTTCCAGGATTGCAGCCATGGAAGGTCTGGATCAGCTCCCCTTCCTTCTCAGTGAGCGCATAGATATCGATCGCGCCGCCGATTGGCACATCCGCAACGATCTTCTGGAACTGGTTGCGCAGATCGAGCGCCGTCGCATCGGCGATCGGATCTGTAACATCGAGGAGGATGGCCGTTTCCGCTTTCGGGCCATCAATCGGGCAGAGAGACGCCTGGTCAACGGCGACATTGCCGCTTGCCTTGTAGCGCAGCCAGCCATAGGCGCCGACTATCCCGAGGGACAGGACGGCGAGACAAACCGTTGCGATGATGAGGCCGGCGGATCCGCCGCGCCGGCTACGCCGCTTGCGTCGCGCCAAGGATGCTCTCCGGGAAAAGATTGTCGAGCTGATGGTATTTCTCGATGGCGCGCTCGAATTCGTCGCCGATCCGCTTGATCTGCTCCGACAATTCCGCCTGGGCGCTCTGGATGCGTGCGCCGAGTACCTTGTCGTCCCATTCTTCTTCGGTGCGAATGACAGGTGCCAGGCGCTCCATCTTGTAAGCGGTTTTGAAATAGGGTGGCTCCGCCTCTGTTCGCGCAGCACGGTTCGCATCGCGATAGGAGGTGAGCAGCACATTGGCGGCGCGCTCAAGATGGTTCTGGTGTTCGGCAAAGAGACCTGCGGTCCTGGCGCGATGCGCGATTATGGCAGCCGTTTCCTGCCGGCGCAGCGAGAGGTCGCGAATGATCTCCTCGATCTTGCTGTTGTGCTCGTCGCGGATCTCGCGGAGATCTTCGATCAGATCAAGCTTGCGGTCGATATAATTGTCCCTCGCGGCATCGAGACGTTTCTGCACGCCGGCAAAACCCGGATAGGGGTCCGTCAGATAACAGCCGTCGATGAAAGCGACGAGCGAGAACATCACACCAATGGCAAAGAGCATCCACGAGTTCAGCTCTTGCAGCCCGAGCGGTGCTGCCTTCAGACGCTGAATCACCTCGGCACCGGCTCCGCTCAGGATCGTCGCGGAGACCTCGCGATAATGCGCCAGCGCAATGTTGATCCCGAAGGCCACGGCGACATAGGCGACAAGCCCCAACAGACCGAGCAGCTTCAGTGCATAGGAGCGATGCACCAGAAAACGCACGCAGAAGAAAGAAAACATCAGCGCTGTGCCGATGTTCAGGAAGGCGAAGGCGGCCGCCTCGGTTACACCACCGACGAGACCCTGCTCGCTTCCCTTGGCCAGAAAGCTGCCGTTCATCACCATTTCGATGAGCACGAGGAAGACGATCAGCGAGACCTTGAAGCCCCATGCCGCACGGCTGGAAACCTTGGCGGCCCGCTGCAGCTTGTGCCTGGCCTTGAAGCCCACCATCTCGTCCTCGGCCGTCTTCAGCTTGCGGCGCAGGCCGTGAAGCTCGTCGACGCCGCTTGCCACTTCCGCCTTGAAATCCGAGACGCTTGACGCGTTCGCCTGGCGGATCAGCCCGAACTGCCCCTCGAAATCGAGGTTACGCAAGCGGCTGTCGAAGGTCTGGAACTGGTCTTCAAGGATCTGGTAGGAGCTTTTCTTCTCCGCCTCGACCCAGGCGACGATGCGCTGCTCCGTCTCATCATGCGATTGCGCATCCGGCGGCGGCCGGTTCTGACGCCCGGCGGCGGCTCCCTTTTCCTTCAGGTCGAGGGTCGCACCTAGCTTTTCGATATCGACGACGGGAAAAACGTCTGTCGACGCACGGAAATCATGGCTGGTCTCTCGAACGCTATCCCAGAGACGGTTGAGGGCTTCGAAACGCAACGATCTTCCCCGGCGAATTCATCAACTTAGAAAGGACAATTGAGAGATCGATATCGCACCGGTTGTCCGCGGTCCAGAGCGATGTGGCAGAGGTTAGGATGTGATTGTGGTAAAGACTAGCCCAAGCCTACGCCGAATAAAAAAGCCTCTTATTCAAGCCGCACAAGCATGGTGAAATTGCGAGAGACCCGTAGTGTGTCGAAAGGCTACGCCATTTTCAGTTTCAACTGCCGGTAATCGGATAAACCACTCGCCAAATTACGGTCCCGCCATATCTTGGCAGGGGCATGCGACTTCGTTCGGAGCATCAAGTCATGACGTCCTCTCCCTTCAAGAACATCTGTGTCTACGGCGCCGGCGCACTCGGCGGTGCGATCGCGGCCAAGCTCGCCTCCCCCAAAGAAAGCCAGACCAAGATTTCCGTCGTGGCGCGCGGAGTCCATCTGGAGGCTATTCGCGCTGGCGGCATAAGCCTGTGGGAAGCGGATGCGGACAGTCCTATCGTTGCGCAGATGACAGCAACCTCGGATTCAGGCGAGTTGCCGCCACAGGATCTCGTCATCACCGGCCTCAAAGGTCATCAGCTTGGCGCAGCCGCTCCGGGCATTGCGAAATTGCTACATTCTGGCACGCGCGTCGTCATGATCCTCAACGGCGTACCATGGTGGTATTTTCACCGGGATAGCCAGAGCGGTTACGCCGAACACCAGATAGAAGAGCTCGACCCGAACGGCGATCTCTGGCATCTGATCGGGCCGGAGCGCGTCATCGGCTGCGTCGCCTATCAGGGAGCGGAAGTCGTCGCACCCGGCGAGGTCAAGCTCGCCAACAACGGACATTTCATCCTTGGTGAACCTTCGGGAGAGACGACGGGCGATATCGAAGCCATTGCTGCGCTGCTGCAGCGGGCCGGCGTCAATGTTTCGATTTCCTCGCGCATTCGCGACGATATCTGGAGCAAGCTCATGGGCAACGCCGCCTTCAATCCGATCAGCGCGCTCACCCGCGGATTGATGTCCGATATCATGGACGATCCCGCGCTTGCGACTATGGTTGGTCAGGTGATGAGCGAGGTAAAAGCCGTTGCCGAGGCTCTGGGATCGCACATCGCCATGTCCGTGGAGGAACGTCTTGAGCGTTCCCGTCAGATCGGACCCGTCCGCACCTCGATGCTGCAGGATCTACTTGCCGGCAAGGCGTTGGAAATCACGCCTCTCGTGGGCGTCGTCGTCTCGCTCGGAAAGCTCGTGAATATACCGACGCCGGTCTCGACGACCATCCTGGCGCTGGTGAGGCAGCTCGACCGCAAGAACCAGCAAGGCGCCGAGTAGGCGGGTCGACTACGCCAGCCAGCTTTTCGATCCTCCGGCAGCGATCCACGGGCCAGCTTCCGGAGGAATTCCTGGCATGTCGGTTCTTTATATTCCACTTACTTCTTCGTCTTTGGCCCTGAATGGATTTCCTATGGGACCCGGCTCTACACTTGCGGTGGAATATGGAGATAGATCCCATGCTCGACACGCACGCACCCAATCTCACGGAATCCATCCGTGTTCTCGTTCATAACAGCGACGAGAAGCATCATCGCATTCCGGCATCGGCTGAAACAACGAAGAGACCGCGTAAGAACCAGCCTCGCTCGCGCCAGGTTCGGGAAAAGCGCACCTTTCAGGCCATGCTCGCCTTCGGCCTGCTGCTCGGCGCCCTCGAGCTTTTCATCGTGCTGCATTATCTCTGAGATTTCACAGACATGAGTAGACCGACTTTTCGAAGGCGTGTCGGCGGTGCGATCACCGCCCTCGTCGCGCCTTTTCGCGACGGCGTTTTCGATGGCGTCGATATGATGGCTCATATCGAGTGGCAGCTGCTAAGCGGGATCGATGGGCTTCTCGTCTGTTCGCTGACCGGCGAAGGCCCGACGCTGACCGAGGCCGAACGCGTGAGAGCCATCGAGATATGTGTCGAGCTTTCCGAAGACAAGGTGCCGGTCATCGTCGCGACCGGAACCAACGACACGAAGACGACGCTGGAGGAAACGATACAGGCACAGCGCCTTGGCGCGGATGCGGCCTTCGTGACGGTGCCCTATTATTCCAAGCCGACGCAAAAAGGGATCATCCACCATTTCGAGCAGCTGGCGGCGCGGACCGAACTGCCGATCATCATCCACAATCAGCCATCGCATACCGCCGTCGACCTCGCTTCGACAACGGTCGCGCGGCTTGCCGAAATTCGAGGGATTATCGGGATCGCCGACGACGGCTGCTATATCTCGCGCGTCGACCTCTGGCGGCCCTTCCTGCCGGAGCGGTTCGGCCTGTTCACATCCAACGACGCCAATGCGCTCGGCTTCACGGCTGCGGGCGGTCATGGATGCTTCTCCAGTGCGGCCAATATCGTCCCACGCCTCTTTCGATCCATGCAGCATGCGGCCGCGTGCGGCAACATCAGCGCTGCCCGATCCATCGACGAGCGCCTGCAGCCATTGTTCAACGCACTCGCCCGCGAGAGTGAGCCGGCGACGATCAAGCATGCCTTGTCACTAGCCAGAGATATCGAAGCGGAAGTTCGCCTGCCATTGGTCGGCGTCGGCACTGAGACAGCCGCGGCCATCCAGGCGGCAGTTGCTCCGTTTCAGCTTGATGGCAGCGGCCGGTTTGCCTCGCGCCATACCTATCGCCGGGGATTGTGAAATCGCTTCATCCCTATGAGATTTTTATATTTTTGCCGTTTCAGGCAAATGGAAAACCTAGCAGCCCCCTCATAGATTCAACAGCGTAGCACCGGAAATAGTCTTATCGGACCCGTAGTGCTGGTGACACTGAAAGGAACCATGATGTCACGCTACAGACAAGTCGGCCTATCTGCCGACCCTCTCCAACGCCCTCGCGCCGTCGCGTTTGCGCGCGACGAGCGTCACTTCTCTTCGGACGCATTGCTGGACGGAATTCGCTCCGTCGCTCCGCGCCTCGGACTTGTCCTCCTGGTCGCCGCCGCCCTGCAAATGGGGCTGCATCTGACCGGACACTGAGTGAAATCGAAGAGATCCAAGAGGAAATAACAATGGCAAACGCACAACATCTTCAACGTCGCTCGGCCCACAGCCCGCTCGCTCCGGCGCCGGCGCGTTTCATCATCGGTCGTGACCGCCGCGGCAGCTGGATCGTTCAGGACCGGCAAGGCCTCGTTGGCGGTCTGTTCCGCAATGAAGCGGCGGCCCTCCACTTCGCCGCCGAGGAATGTAACCACAATCCGGCCGACATCTGCCTGGCACCCGAAGGCGCCATCCTCGATCTGGATGGCTTTACCCTCGCCCCGTCAAACCTGCACTGAACTTGCCCTTGGCAGGCTTCGACAATATCCCGCCGAACGCTTCCTTAACCGCCCCAAGGTAAGCTTTCGCCAGATATCCATAGAACAGAAGACAATGTCGAAGCCTGCCTTCCGCTATAGCCACTACGATCTCGGAGAACAGCGCGCCGGAACGGTGATCGAAATCACGCTCTCGGCCATTGCCAATGTCAGGCTGATGAACGGCTCGAATTTCGAGCGCTTCACCGAAACGCTGAAGCATCAGTTTCTCGGCGGCGTTGCCAAGAAATCGCCGATACGGCTGGTCATTCCGGAGGCTGGCCATTGGCATCTGGTGGTCGATATGGAAGGTCATAAGAGCCTGGCGGAATCGAGCGTCAAAATGGTGGACAGGGTAACCGTTCCACGCATGCAAAAAGCATAGCGGCAATCCGTCACCGCCAGGTGATATATGGACTAGCGCTCGCCACGCTCCTTACGCAGCTTCGCCCACCAATCCAGCCGCTTGCGGATTTCACGCTCGAAGCCCCGTTCCGGCGGATCGTAGAAGGTCTGGCGACCCATCTTCTCCGGAAAGTAATTCTGCCCTGAAAAAGCATCCGGCTCGTCGTGATCGTAGCGATAGCCGTCGCCATAGCCTTCCGTGCGCATCAGCTTCGTGGGCGCGTTCAGGATGTGTTTCGGCGGCAGCAGCGAGCCATTCTGCTTGGCGGCCTGGGTCGCCGCCTTGAAGGCCGTGTAGACGGCGTTGGATTTCGGGGCGGTGGCGAGATAGACGCAGGCCTGCGCCAACGCCAATTCACCCTCAGGCGACCCGAGATAATCATAGGCATCCTTGGCAGCATTGCAGATAACCAGAGCCTGCGGATCGGCAAGCCCGATATCCTCCACCGCCATGCGCACCAGCCGGCGTCCGAGATAAAGCGGATCCTCGCCGGCATCGAACATGCGGGCGAGATAATAGAGCGCGGCGTCCGGGTCGGAGCCACGAACCGATTTATGCAGCGCAGAAATCAGATTGTAATGCCCATCCTGCGCCTTGTCATAGACCGGAGCGCGGCGCTGGACGATCTTGACCAGCATATCGGGATCGAAAAGCTCGTCCTTGCGCGCGGCACGCCAGACCTCTTCCGCCAGCGTCAGCACCGAGCGGCCATCGCCATCCGCCATGCGGATCAGGCTGGCACGGGCATCCTCCGTCAACGGCAGCGGCTTGCCCTCCACGGTCTCGGCCCGGCGCAGCAGCTCTTCCAGACTTTCCTCGTCGTGCGAATGGAAGGTCAGGACACGGGCGCGGGATAAAAGAGCGGCGTTGAGTTCGAAGGATGGATTTTCGGTCGTCGCTCCCACAAGAATGACAGTACCGTCCTCCATCACAGGCAGGAAGCTATCCTGCTGCGCGCGATTGAAGCGATGTATCTCGTCGACGAACAGCAGGGTCTGGCGGCCATCCATGCGGCGCAGACGCGCCGCCTCGAACACCTTCTTCAGATCGGCCACGCCGGAGAAGATTGCCGAAATCTGTTCGAAGGCGAGGCCCGCCTCGCCCGAAAGCAGCCTTGCAACGGTCGTCTTGCCGGTGCCGGGCGGTCCCCAGAAGATCATCGATCCAAGCGAACCCGCCTCGATCATCCGACGCAATACACCATCCTCGCCGGTCAGATGTTCCTGACCGGTGACTTCGGCCAGTGTTTGCGGCCGCAGGCGATCGGCGAGAGGCCGCTTGTTGGCGACCTCCTCCGGTATCCGCGGTGCAAACAGATCATCGCTCATCGGAAGAACTGCCTGATACGCTGGCCGTCACGCTCGATCTCGACGCGCCAGAAGCTGGGGTTTGACGTGACGGTCTTCTGAAGGATTTCCGTGGTGTTGATCGCGACGCCATTGATGGAGATGACGATATCGCGGGCGGCAAAACCAAGCCGGTCAGCCGGCGAGTTCTGCTTCAGGCTCTCGATGACGACGCCGGTGGAATCCGGCGGCATATGGAGATCATCGGCAACGCGCGGCGAGAGATTGGCAACGGTCGCGCCGGAGAAAGGATTGTTGCCGTCGATCACCCGCTCGTCGCGCGGTGTCGATTCGGGCGCTGCGGCCAGCGTCATCGTGGCCTGATGTTCCTTTCCGTTATCCAGCACCGTCAATGCCACCGTCGCGCCGAGACCGGCCGTCGTCAGGCGATAGCCGAGCGCATCGGGATGCTCGATTGAGATATTGTTCAGGGCTGTGATCACTTCGCCGGGCTTGAGGCCGGCCTTGGCCGCAGGCCCGCCATCGACCACCTTCGTTACCAACGCACCGCGCACCTTGTCGAGGCCGAGTGCTTCGGCGACGTCCGATGTCACCGGCTCGAAGGAGGCGCCGATATAGGGGCGCTCGAAGGCTTTGTCGCCGCGATCGGCAGCGGCAAGGAAGACCTTGACCAGATTGGCGGGGATGGCAAAGCCGATACCGTTGGAGCCACCCCCTTGGGAGAAGATCGCCGTATTCAGCCCGATCAGCTCGCCGGTCATGTTGACGAGCGCACCGCCCGAATTGCCAGGGTTGATCGAGGCATCGGTCTGGATGAAGAAGCCGACCTCGTTCTTGACCTGGTTACGGGCAAGCGCCGAGACGATACCGCTCGTGACCGTCTGGCCCACGCCGAAGGGATTGCCGATTGCGAGCACGAGATCACCGACCTCGATGCCGTCGGAATTGCCGAGCGGCAGAACCGGGAAGCTCTCGTTCTTCGACTGGATCTTCAAGACGGCGAGATCGACGCGATCGTCCTTCAGTACGACCTTGCAGGGAAATTCGCGGCCGTCCGAAAGCGCGATCTTGATATCGTCAGCACCATCGACGACGTGGTTGTTGGTGATGACGGTGCCATTCGCCTCCACGATGACGCCGGAGCCGAGTGAAGACTGCTTCTCGGTGCGATTCGGCATGCGCTGACCGAAAAACTGCTCGAAGAAGGGATCGCCGGCGAAGGGCGACTGACGCTGCACCACACGCTCGGCATAGACATTCACTACGGCGCCGGAGGTCTGCTTGACCAGCGGAGCGAAGGAAAGCTGCATCTGCGTCTGGCTTTGCGGCAGCGTCTTTGCCGTTTGAGCCTCAGCGGAAAGCGGCATCGCCATGACGAGGGCAATCATCGAAACGGCAGTGCGCTTCAGGAAGACATGCATAGAAATTTCCCTTTTTAATTCTCTTTAAACAACGTTGTAGCGCCCGACGCTAGAAAGAAAAGAGGGCGGAACCATGAAGCATAAATGGAAGCTGGCGACGATAAAAAACAGGCTCGCCGAACAAAAACATGCTGTGATGCATTTCGCGTTGGGAATCGTCAAAAGGGAACCAGACATGCGATTGAACCATCTTGCCGCCGCCACTTTCCTCGTCTCTATGGGCATGGCCGGTGCCTCTCACGCCGCCAGTTTCGATTGCGAGGCGCAGAACCTGAAGCCGGACGAGAAGACGATCTGCGACGTGAGGGCGCTCAACGATGCCGACGTGAGAATGGTGACGACCTTCGACCTGCTTTCGGGGCTGCTTGCCATGGGTGCGCGCGGCACGATGCAGGACCAGCAGACCGAATGGCTGAAGAAGCGGCAGGCCTGCGAGGCGGATGTCGCCTGCTTGAAGACGTCCTATGAGGAGCGCCTGAAGGTGCTGAACGACACCTACAAGCAGATCAATCGGCCGCTGTAAGGAATTGGTTCGAAAGGTTTGCGGGCTTGACCGGACAAAGTCCCCTCTCCCCGCATGCGGGGAGAGGGTCAGGGTGAGGGGCAAACGCAGGAACGGCAAGCTGTGCCATCGCGATGGAATTCGAAAAGCCCCTCATCCGCCCTCTCGCAGCCGAGCTCCGCTCGACCGCTCAAGTCCACCTTCTCCCCGTTTCACGGGGCGAAGGGGCTTTGTTACTTCCCACCCAAATCCCGAACAGCACCACGGTCAGCACTGGTTGCGAAAGCGGCATAAGCCTTCAAGGCCGTGGTGACGTTGCGCTTGCGCGCTTCCGCCGGATGCCAGCCCTTGGCGTTCTGCGCTTCGCGGCGAGCGGCAAGTTCCTTGTCATCAACGCGCAGGTTGATGGTGCGGTTCGGGATGTCGATGTCGATCATGTCGCCTTCGCGCACCAGGCCAATCGTACCGCCATTGGCCGCTTCCGGCGAAGCATGGCCGATCGACAAACCCGAGGTGCCGCCGGAGAAGCGGCCGTCGGTGATTAGCGCGCAGGCCTTGCCGAGACCCTTCGACTTCAGGTAGCTCGTCGGATAGAGCATTTCCTGCATACCGGGGCCGCCCTTCGGGCCTTCGTATCGGATGACGACCACGTCACCCGCCTTCACTTCGTTGCTGAGGATGCCTTTGACGGCCGCGTCCTGGCTTTCGAAGACCTTGGCCGGACCGGAGAACTTCAGGATCGATTCATCGACGCCGGCCGTCTTCACGATGCAGCCGTCAAGCGCCAGATTGCCCTTGAGGACAGCAAGACCGCCATCCTTGGAGAAGGGATGCTCGACGGAGCGGATGACGCCCTTCTCGCGGTCCGTATCGAGTTCATCCCAGCGGGAGCTCTGGCTGAAGGCGATCTGGGTCGGAACCCCGCCCGGAGCCGCGCGGAAGAATTCGCGTACGCTTTCGCTGTTGGTACGGGTGATATCCCAACGGTCGATGGCGTCGCCGAGCGTTTCGGCGTGAACCGTCGGGCAATCGCGGTTGATGAGGCCGCCCTTATCGAGTTCGCCGAGAATCGACATGATGCCGCCTGCGCGGTGCACGTCTTCCATGTGAACGTCGCTCTTGGCAGGCGCAACCTTGGACAGGCACGGGACGCGGCGCGACAGCGCGTCGATGTCGGCCATGGTGAAATCGACCTCGCCTTCGTGCGCAGCTGCCAGGATGTGCAGAACCGTGTTGGTGGAGCCGCCCATGGCGATATCGAGCGCCATGGCGTTCTCGAAGGCCTGCTTGGAGGCGACGGAACGTGGAAGGATGGAGGCATCGTCCTGCTCGTAGTAACGGCGGGCGAGGTCGACGATGAGATGGCCGGCCTCGACGAAGAGGCGCTTGCGATCGGCGTGGGTGGCAAGCGTCGAGCCGTTGCCCGGCAGCGACAGGCCGAGCGCTTCAGTCAGGCAGTTCATCGAATTGGCGGTGAACATGCCCGAGCACGAGCCACAGGTCGGACAGGCGGAGCGCTCGATGACCTGGACGTCCTCATCGCTGATCTTGTCGTCGGCCGCGGCAACCATGGCGTCGACGAGGTCAAGCGCGACCTTCTTGCCATGGAGAACGACCTTGCCGGCTTCCATCGGGCCACCGGACACGAAGACCGTCGGGATATTGAGGCGCAGCGAGGCCATCAGCATGCCGGGGGTGATCTTGTCGCAGTTGGAAATGCAGACCATGGCATCGGCGCAATGGGCGTTGACCATGTATTCGACGCTATCGGCAATCAGCTCGCGCGACGGCAGCGAATAGAGCATGCCATCATGGCCCATGGCGATACCGTCGTCGACGGCGATGGTGTTGAATTCCTTGGCAACGCCGCCGGCCGCCTCGATTTCACGCGCGACGAGCTGGCCGAGATCCTTGAGGTGAACGTGGCCGGGCACGAACTGGGTGAAGGAGTTGACCACCGCAATAATAGGCTTGCCGAAATCGCTGTCCTTCATACCCGTCGCGCGCCAAAGGCCGCGCGCGCCGGCCATGTTGCGGCCGTGGGTGGTTGTTCTGGAACGATAAGCTGGCATGGTGTCTTCCTCGTCATCCTGGAATTTGCGCGGCGTCGGGCATGGGCCAAAGGTTTCAGGCCAAAGGGGCGCCGGCAACTCCGCTTTTTGGAATTGTCCTAATCCAATCATGCAGTACTGTCACTATCAACTCGGGCGAATCCGGTACGCTGCCGGGCAAAGGCCGCGTCCAGGCAAACAAGTCGCTCGACCAAAGTTGGGAACGGAACAGGCCGATCACAAGCGCACACAAAAAGTTGCTTTCACTTCCGAAGAAATGCCTGCCTAAGAGTGTAACAAAACCTGTGTCCATTGCGTATCGCTCATATCGAAGCTGCTATCGCATAAAGGAATCGTTCCATGGCCGCCTATCGCCCGCCGAAAATCGCATCCTCCGAGATTACACCCCGCTCGATCTATCTGAAGCGCCGCGACTTCCTAACGGCAGCAGGGGCCGGCATCGGCATGGCGGCTATCGGCGGCAAGGCGGCGCTGGCCGAGGCACTGACGGCGACCAAGAGCAATTATACGGTCAATGAGAAGCTGACGCCGATCAAGGATGTCACCACCTACAATAATTTCTATGAGTTCGGCCTCGACAAGGCCGATCCGGCCAACCTCTCGGGCAAATTCAAGCCACGTCCCTGGACAATCAAGGTCGACGGCATGGTCAACAAGCCCGGCACGTTCGATGTCGATGCCTTGATCAAGGAATTTCCCCCGGAAGAGCGCGTCTATCGCATGCGCTGCGTCGAGGCCTGGTCGATGGTCATTCCATGGGACGGCTTCCAGCTCTCCGCCCTGCTCGACAAGGTGGAGCCACAGGGCAGCGCCAAATATGTAGCCTTCGAGACGGTGGTGCGACCTGAAGAAATGCCGGGGCAGTCGGGCCTCCTGCAATCCCTGAACTGGCCCTATGTCGAGGGCCTGCGTCTGGATGAGGCGCGCAACCCGCTGACGCTGCTTGCCGTCGGCCTCTATGGCGAGACCCTGCCCAACCAGAACGGCGCGCCTATCCGGCTCGTCGTGCCCTGGAAATATGGCTTCAAGGGCATCAAGTCGATCGTCCGCATCACGCTCACCGACAAGCAGCCGATCAATACCTGGCAGGCGACGAACAGCCAGGAATATGGCTTCTATGCCAATGTCAATCCAGCCGTCGATCATCCGCGCTGGAGCCAGGCGACCGAACGCCGCATCGGCGAAGGCGGCTTCTTCGGCTCCAACCGCCACCCCACCCTGCCCTTCAATGGCTATGCCGATCAGGTCGCCAGCCTCTATAGCGGCATGGATCTCAGGGTGAATTTCTAATGGCCCTCTCCTTCGCTCTTCCCAAGCGCTGGCAACCCGCCTCCGTCTGGGCGCTCTACTTTGTCGGGCTTTTACCGGCGGCCTGGGAATTCTATCTTGGCGCTACCGATCAGCTCGGCGCCGATGCGGTGAAAACCTTCGAGCTCTTCCTGGGCCTGTGGGCGATCCGCTTCCTACTGCTGACGCTTGCGGTGACGCCGCTTCGCGATCTCTTCGGCTGGAACTATCTGCGCTATCGCCGCGCGCTCGGCCTGCTCTGTTTCTATTACGCCCTGATGCACCTGACCGTCTATATGGTCCTCGACCAGGCGCTCGACGTACATGCCGTCATCGACGACGTGCTGAAGCGGCCCTTCATCATGTTCGGCATGGCGGGCCTCCTCATGCTGTTGGCCTTGGCTGTCACCTCGAACAATTTCTCGATCAAGCGTCTCGGCAAGAAATGGATCTGGCTGCATCGCCTCATCTATATCATCGCCGCCTGCGGTGCTCTGCACTTTGCGCTATCGACCAAGGTGCTGTCGCTGGAGCAGTTCATCTATATCGGCCTGCTGATCGCCATGATCCTCTACAGGTCCTACCGGCCGATCATGATGGAGAGGCGCCGCGCGGGGCGCAAGCCGGCTGCGGCGTCGAGTTCCAGAGCGGCTTGAGACGGCCGCCGTGCCTGTTCCAGTGATGGTTATTCGGCGGCGCTGGCGATCTTTGCCTGGCTCTGTTCCTGCACCTCGACGGTTGCCGTCAGGCCGGCGATCAGTTTCGTGCCGTCGGGAACCTTGTCGAGCGCGATGCGCACCGGCACGCGCTGCGCCAGGCGTACCCAGCTGAAGGTCGGGGTAATATTGGCAAGCAGGCTGCCGGAGGTGCGCTCGCGGTCCTCGATGCCGTAGGCGATGCTCTCGACGTGGCCCGTCAGCTTCTCGGCCTGGCCCATCAGATGGATATGGACCTCATCGCCAATCTGGATGCGCGGCAGCTTGGTTTCCTCAAAATAGCCCTCGACACGAAGGGAATCGCTGTCTATGAGCGCCACCTTCGCAGTGCCCGCAGAGACATAATCGCCCGGACGCAGGCTGAGGTTCGAGATCGTGCCGTTGACGGTGGCGCGAACCTCGGAGCGGTCGAGATTGAGCTGGGCGAGTTCGCGATTGGCGGTCGCCTGACGAACGGCGGCTTCATCCTGCTGCACGGTGGTCAGCGCCTGTTCCTTCTGCTGTAGAGAGGCGGCATCGCCGAGGCGCGCCTGCCGCGCGCTTTCACGCTGGGCCTGATCGAGAGCCGCCTTGCTGCTGGCAAGCGCCGCATCCGCCTGTTCGAGAGCGATGGCAAAGCGATCGCGATCGACGCGGAAGAGGACATCGCCCTTCTTGACGGTCTGGTTGTCCTTGACGAGGACCTCGCTCACCAGGCCGGAGACGTCAGGCGCAATGCCGACGACATCGGCCCTGAGGCGCGCATCGCGCGTCCACGGCTCGTCCATGTAATGGCCCCAGAGCTGGCGGCCGACATAGACGGCGGCAACGACGAAGATGAGAGTGACAGCCACACGGCCGATGAGTTTTAACGCGTTCATGTGAAGTACCAACGGGAGACTGAGGAGACGGCGCCGAGCAGCAGGACATAAAGCGCGAGATCGAAAAGACCGCGATGCCAGACCAGAGTGTAGACTCCGATCCATGCGAGCAGACGTCGAAGGATGATGACGATGAACAAGGTCAAGAGCATGAGAACGAGAAGGCGCGGGATATAGACGCCATAAAGATCGAATTCTGCGGGCATGATATTACTCGGCGGCAATGGGATGTGGTGGGGTTATGTCCGCTACGGGCGGTCGCCAGCTCGCCGGCGGTTCGGAATGCGGGAAGAGCGCCCGGCGAAGGCCGACCAGTGCATCGAGGCTCGCCCGAGCGGATTCTCGCTTTTCCTGCGCAACGGCTTCTAGGCTATGGTCGATCGAGGCGCGCAGGTCATCGGCCGGATCTACGGCCCGTTTTGCCTTCAGCCGCGAACGATAGAAATCCGATACGCCGATGAGCACTTCGCTGACGGATGCAGCGGCAGCCGGTTTCAGCTGGCCACGCTCTTTCTGCAGCATCAGCACGTTGAAGCCGAGACGGACATCGGCATAGCCATCGACCTTCTTCAGCTCTCGGTCCTCAATGCCTGCAAGGCGGGGCACGAGCTGGCCCAGGCGGTCGAGGATGCGGCCGGAGAGCCGTTCATGATCGGCGCGGCGGATACCGGCAGCAGTTTCGGCCAGATCTCTCCAGCCGGCCCGGACCAACCGCCAAGCGGCAAGCTCAGAACCGAAGGGACGGGTAAGCAAGGTCCAGACCAAGGCGAAGCCAACACCGGCCAGAGCGGCGATCGCACTGTTGGTGAAGCTGGCGAAATCGGCGGTGTAACGATCCTGCAGTGCAATGAAACTTGCACCGTTTACCGCCAGCAGCATGCCGAGCATGTTGGTTTGCGGGCGGGTAATCAGCAGCCCCATCACCAGGAAGGGCGGTGCAAAGACCAGCACCAGCATCTCGAAACCGGAAATCGACGGCAGCACCATGAAGATATAGACGGAGGCGATAACCAGGCTCACCGCAGTCCAGATGAACATGGTGGTGATGAAGGGGGCGGGACGATCGAGCGCGGCGAAAAACGAGCAGGCAACGGCCACCATGGCGATGAAGCCGGCACCATCCGCCCAGCCGGAATAGATCCAGAAGAAGCAGGCGACGGCAATCCCGGCGATGACGCTACCGGCAGAGAAGGCAAGTAGGGCGTAATCATAATGCCTGCTGCGACCGACGACATTGCGGTAGCGGAAGGCGGGGCGCCAGGTGCCGACCTGCTGCCCCGAGACGATCTCAGCGCGCAGCGTCAGGCAATCCTGCCACAAGTCGACAATTTCCTTGAGGCGAGCAAGCGCGCTCGACCGGACGAGATCGTCCCAACCGATATCGAGGTCGTGCTCCTGCAACTCCTCGATCTTCCGCGACAAGGTCTCAGCGGTCTCATCGGCCTTGCCACGACCACCCTGCCTCAGCCAGTCGGCCACCTCGTTCAAAACACCGACCAATTCCTGCGGTAACGGCTTGCCACCGGCCTTCAAGGCGTGCAGGCGGTCGGCAAGGGAGGAAAAGAGCGGCAGCAGCATCAGCAGGCGGCCGCGCAGCTCGCGCGAATGTCTCACGATGTCACGGCTGCCGGCATCATAGCGCAACTGGCTGATGACGAGATCCAGGCCGGAAACGTCGGCGGCAAGCTTCTGCCGCTTCAAGGGAGTTGCGGGCGAAGCGCCCTCGCCGCGCAGGATCTCATCCGCCCAGGTGCCTGCGTCATCCAGCCAGGAACCTATGCGCTGACCGAGCACGGTGCCGACGCTGCTCGGAAAGACGACGGCGCTTACCACGCTAGCGCAGACGATGCCGATAATAATCTCCTCGGAGCGGGCAAGCGCCACATCGAAAATGGTTTCGGGCGAGCCGACGGTCGGCAGCGCGATCAGCGGCAAGGTATAGCCGGCCAGCATGAAGACATAGCTGCGAGAGGTGCGATCGAGCATCGAGATGAACAGCAAAGTGCCGGTCCAGAGCGCTACCACGATCGAAAGCAGTTCAGGCGCATTGACGAAGAGTGGGATGAGAATGACCGACGCGGTAGCACCGATAAGCGTGCCGAGCGCGCGGTAAAGTCCCTTGGAACTGGTTGCGCCGGCAAGAGGATTGGCAACCACATAGACAGCGGCCATCGCCCAATAGGGACGCGGCAGATCGAGCGACAAGGCGATGAACAGCGCCATGATCGCAGCAATGAAGGCTTTGACGGAAAATAACCACTCACGCCAGGATGGAACGCTCATGAGACCTTCTCCGGCTCCGGTTCGACGGCCTTGGATGCCTCAAACTCCTCGAAAGCCTTCAGGACGCGAACCGCGGCTTCGATATCCGCAGGGTCGACATTGGCAAGGATCTTGCCACGCAGCTCATCAAGTACGTCTTCCATACGGGAAGCCAGCTTTTCGCCCTCAGGCGTCAGCCACAGGCCCTTCGCGCGCCGATCCGTGGGATCATCCTTGCGGATGACAAGTTCCATGCCTTCGAGCTGATCGATCAGCCGAACCAGAGACGGGCCCTCGATGCCGACACAGGTGGCGAGCACCACCTGCCGCACTCCTCCCCCCAGGCGGCCGATCCAAAGCAGCGGCGCGGCCACCGCCTCGGATATGCCATGGGAGCTCAGCGCAAGATCGACAGCCCGGCGCCATTGGCGGCCGGTGGTCAGCAGATTGGCGGTGAATATACGTTGCAGGGCGTTTGACGAGTTCATGAGAACCTATTAGCACTAAACTAATTAGGATTCAAATTATTATCATCGAAAGCGCTATTCTAAATGGGAAATGCAGCTATGCGCTCAACGATAGCCAAGACAGTAATGAGGTCGAGATTGCAGGCGTGGAGATCGGCCCAGCCACTCGACCCGTCTTTCATCGATCGGCGTTGCTCAGATACCATTCGTCTTCACGGATGGCGACAGAGGCTGCATGACGCGCCAGGAGATGCTCCTTCATGTCGTCACGCATGGAGGCTACCACAGAGGCGAGATCGGTCGACTTCTAGCGCAGCTCTCCATTACACCGCCCTGGGACACGCTTGCCGTTCATCTTCATCGTAGCGAACCCGCGCGCAGGCTGGCTGCGGCGGCTGAATGAGCTCGCGCCCTAGCGGTTTTGGCTTTTCACACCGGTTTGGGTTTCGACAGCGCGCAATCGACCGCCAGCGCCAGCGCAATGCCGGCGGCATAGGCGACGATATTCCACGGCGAGAATACCCTGCCCAGCAACAGGGCTCCGGCGGCAGTCAATCGAAAAGCATCGAGATCAGGCGTGTGCCAAAGCCGGAAAAACTCTACGGCGACCGCGATGAGCAATGCTGCCGCGGCAATCCCAAAACGCACTGGCGACACGAAGATTGCCGCCAGGAGCCAATAGACCATCGCTCCCCATAGGAGCGAGCCGCCATATTTGACGACCACGAAGGGCAGATTGATCGCATAACCATAGCGCCGCAACGCAAGACCGCTGGCGATGGTGACCAGCAGCGCCACGACCAGAAGCAGTCTCCCACGCTTCAATTTTCGCTGCATGTCCCACAACGCTCCCTGCCCTGATGCACCCGAGTCGCCTGCGACTCAGCAAGGCTGCTTACGATACTCCAAAGCATTCAGAGGGATTGAAAGGCCGCTCCCGTAGCACAAACGACAAAAGGCCGGATGATCGCTCATCCGGCCTTTTATATTTAATCCGAAGCTTAGCCTTAAGCGGCTGCGGCTTCTTCTTCAGCAGCAACGCGAGCCTTGTCGGCTGCGCCCTTGGCATTGACGTCACGATCCACGAACTCGACGACTGCGAGAGCGGCATTGTCGCCCTGGCGGAAGCCGGCCTTCATGATACGCAGGTAGCCGCCGTTGCGGGTGGCGTAGCGGGTTGCGATCGCGTCGAACAGCTTCGAAACGACAGCTGCGTCGCGGATCTGCGAGATGGCCTGACGACGAGCGTGCAGGTCGCCGCGCTTGCCGAGGGTTACCAGCTTCTCGACGATCGGACGAATTTCCTTCGCCTTCGGGAGCGTGGTGACGATCTGCTCATGGGTGATGAGCGAAGCCGCCATGTTGGCGAACATCGCCTTGCGGTGGCTAGCGGTTCTATTCAGCTTGCGGCCGGCTTTACCGTGGCGCATGGCTATTCTCCTTCACTTGCAGGCATCGTTCGCCTGCAGTTTGTTGGTTAGTATTGGTCTTCGTAACGCTTGGCGAGATCTTCGATGTTCTCGGGCGGCCATGCCGGCACTTCCATGCCGAGGTGCAGGCCCATGGAAGCGAGAACTTCCTTGATTTCGTTCAGCGACTTGCGACCAAAATTCGGCGTGCGGAGCATTTCTGCTTCGGTCTTCTGAATGAGGTCGCCGATGTAGACGATGTTGTCGTTCTTCAGGCAGTTTGCCGAACGAACGGACAGTTCGAGTTCGTCCACCTTCTTGAGGAGCGCCGGATTGAAAGCGAGTTCGGTAACTGCTTCCTCTTCGGTTTCCTTCTGCGGCTCGTCGAAGTTGACGAACACGCCAAGCTGATCCTGAAGGATGCGAGCCGCGAACGCGACGGCATCTTCACCGCTGATCGAACCATCGGTTTCGATCGACATGCTCAGCTTGTCGTAGTCGAGAACCTGTCCTTCGCGGGTATTTTCAACCTTGTAGGACACCTTCTTGACCGGCGAATAGAGGCTGTCGACCGGGATGAGGCCGATCGGAGCATCTTCCGCACGATTACGCTCGGCGGGCACATAGCCCTTGCCGTTATTGACGGTGAATTCCATGCGGATTTCGGCACCCTCGTCGAGCGTGCAGATGACATGCTCAGGGTTGAGGATTTCGATATCGCCGACCGTCTGGATGTCGCCAGCCGTTACTACGCCTGGGCCCTGCTTGCGGACGACCATGCGCTTGGCATCATCGCCGTCCATCTTGATGGCGATTTCCTTGATGTTCAGCACGATGTCCGTCACGTCTTCCCGGACGCCCGGGATAGAGGAGAACTCATGCAGCACGCCGTCGATCTGCACAGCCGTTACAGCGGCGCCGCGCAGAGAGGACAGCAGAACGCGACGCAGCGCGTTGCCGAGGGTGAGACCGAAGCCACGCTCCAGCGGTTCGGCCACGAGCGTTGCCTTGGTGCGGCCGCTCGAGGTGAACTCGACCTTGTTGGGCTTGATCAGTTCCTGCCAGTTTTTCTGAATCATGTTTTTGCCTTCCGTTCGTTGCCACCATCCAATCGTGGCAACCGAGCTTGAGTAACACCAAGCCGGGCGCATCTACCCCGGCCGGTGTCGTGAGTGGCGATGATCAGACGCGACGCTTCTTGCGCGGGCGGCAACCATTGTGCGGGATCGGGGTCACGTCGCGGATCGACGTGATCATGAAACCAGCAGCCTGGAGGGCGCGCAGAGCGGATTCACGACCGGAGCCCGGACCGCAAACTTCAACTTCCAGCGACTTCATGCCGTGTTCCTGAGCCTTCTTGGCGCAGTCTTCGGCAGCGATCTGGGCAGCGAACGGGGTCGACTTGCGCGAACCCTTGAAGCCCTTGGCACCAGCGGACGACCAGGCAATAGCGTTGCCCTGTGCGTCGGTGATGGTGATCATCGTGTTGTTAAAGGTCGAGTTGACGTGTGCGACGCCCGACGTGATATTTTTACGCTCGCGACGACGAACGCGTACGGCTTCCTTGGCCATGTTAGTCCTTTCTTGGATCTCTGCACCGCCGTAATGCCAGCGGCTACACCGAAGCGGCACCCATGGAGCACCGCTTCAAACTCAAAAGAGGCCGGCGGACCGCCAGCCTCCCAAATCCGGTTGCCCGGAAATTACTTCTTCTTACCAGCGATCGCCTTTGCCGGGCCCTTGCGGGTGCGGGCATTGGTGTGCGTGCGCTGGCCACGAACCGGCAGGCCGCGGCGATGACGCAGACCACGGTAGGAACCCAGGTCCATAAGACGCTTGATGTTCATCGCGGTTTCGCGACGCAGATCACCTTCGACCTGATAGTCACGGTCGATGGTTTCGCGGATCTGCAGAACTTCAGCATCCGTCAACTGGTTGACGCGACGCTCGGCCGGAATACCAACCTTCTCGCAGATTTCCTGTGCAAACTTCGGTCCAATCCCGTGAATGTAACGAAGCGCAATAACTACGCGCTTTGCAGTCGGGATGTTGACGCCAGCGATACGAGCCACGCCTGTTCTCCTTGCATTCCTTTTGCCTTGGCAAAGGGTCTTGTTATGCAGCCCGGGAGCTGCTTGTTCGATGTGTGTCCGCCACATGTCAAAACGACCGTGCTCGGACTTCCCGTTGGAAATCCGCGCCGATCGCATAGCATGTCGCGAGTTGGCGCGGTGTTTAGCGGAATCAGCGCGAAAAAGCAACCGCTCCGGCAAGTTTATTTTAGGCTATCTAGAGCTTAGCCAGGATAGCCTCTATGCTTTCGGTCACATGCTCGATATCGGCCATGCCATCGATGCTCTGCAACTTACCCTTAGCATAGTAGTAACCGATCAGCGGCGACGTCTCCTTGTAGTAGACTTGGAGGCGAGTCGCCATGGTTTCAGCATTATCGTCAGGGCGGCGCTTGAAATGGGTCGAGCCGCATTTATCGCAGACACCGGCATTTGCAGGAACCTTGTCAGTGTCGTGATAGACGCTGCCGCAGTTCGAGCAGGAATAGCGGCCGGAGACGCGGCGAATCAGTTCGGCATCATCGACCTTCAACTCAATCACAACGGAGAGGTCGAGGCCCTTCGCATTGAGCATTTTTTCGGTGGCATCGGCCTGCACCAAGGTGCGCGGAAAGCCGTCGAGGATGAAGCCCCTGACGCAATCCGGTTGATCGATGCGCTCGGAAACGATCGCATTCACGATCTCATCCGAAACAAGCTTGCCGGCGTCCATGACAGCCTTGGCGCGCTTGCCGACTTCCGTGCCGGCCTGAACGGCCGCGCGCAACATATCGCCCGTGGAAAGCTGCGGAATGCCGTGCTTTTCCACGATGCGCTGGGCCTGGGTCCCCTTACCTGCTCCCGGCGGCCCTAAAAGTATGAGTCTCATCGCCCCCTCTTTCCTCCACGCAACTTCGATTTCTTGATCAGGCCTTCATATTGCTGTGCGATCAGGTGACCCTGAATCTGCGCCACCGTATCCAGCGTTACGCTAACCACGATCAGAAGCGAAGTGCCACCCAGAGACAAGGGAATACCGGTCTGGGATACGAGAATTTCGGGCAGGATGCAGACGAAGACAAGATAGATCGCGCCGATGACCGTGATGCGGGTCAGCACGTAATCGATATATTCGGCGGTGCGCTCACCCGGACGAATACCCGGAATGAAGCCGCCGTGCTTCTTCAGATTGTCGGCCGTGTCCTTCGGATTGAAGACGAGAGCCGTGTAGAAGAAGGCGAAGAAGGCAATCAGAGCGCCGTAAAGCACCATATAGACAGGCTGGCCGTGGCCGAGTGCCGCAACGATCGAGGTAACCCAGGTCGGGAGCGCCGTATTGTTGCCGAGGCCCGCAACGGTTGCCGGCAGCAGCAGCAGCGACGACGCGAAGATCGCCGGGATGACGCCCGAAGTGTTGAGCTTCAGCGGCAGGTGCGACGTATCGCCCTGGAACATGCGCGTGCCGACCTGGCGCTTCGGATACTGGATCAGAAGGCGACGCTGCGCGCGCTCGACGAAGACGATGAGTGCGATGACCAGAATGGCGACGATCAGCACGGCGAGAATGAGCGGCGTGGAAAGCGCGCCGGTGCGGCCGAGTTCGAGCGTACCGGCAAGCGCAGTCGGGAGACCTGCAGCGATACCCGCGAAAATAATCAGCGAGATGCCGTTGCCGATACCGCGCGACGTCACCTGCTCACCAAGCCACATCAGGAACATTGTGCCGCCGAGCAGCGTGATGACGGTGGAGATGCGGAAGAACCAGCCGGGATCAACGACGACGCCGTTGCCGTGCTCAAGGCCGATCGCAATGCCATAGGCCTGCAATGCGCCGAGCAGCACCGTGCCGTAGCGGGTGTACTGGTTGATGATCTTACGGCCCTGCTCGCCTTCCTTCTTCAGGTTTTCGAGCGACGGGACGACCGAGGTCATCAGCTGAACGATGATCGAGGCGGAGATATAAGGCATGATGCCGAGCGCGAAGATCGCCATCCGCTGCACAGCGCCGCCCGAGAACATGTTGAAGAGGCCGAGAATGCCGCCCGACTGATTCTGGAAAGCCTGGGCGTAAGCGGCAGGATTGAGGCCAGGAAGCGGAATGTGGGTGCCGAGCCGGTAGACGAGGAGAGCACCGAGCGTAAACCACAGGCGCTTCTTGAGATCCTCGGCTTTGGCAAAGGTCGAAAAATTGAGGTTGGACGCCAATTGTTCCGCTGCAGAAGCCATGCAAATCTCCGCATCACCAATTCCGGCATAGTCGGCCGAGTCCGGAATCGGTCTGTAAATTGTTCAAAAGCCGGGCTTCGGACGGATTGCGCAGCAATCGGGCGCCTCACCCTTGGTTCCCGTTATCGATCGGAAAGACACTTGCCGCATCGATCAGATTCGTGAGGCTCACATATGGGAGCAAAATCGCCCGAAGTGAAGTCACTTCGGGCGATTATTGATAATATTATTCTGCAGCGGCAGCGAGCAGCTTAACGGAGCCGCCAGCCTTTTCGATCTTCTCGACTGCAGACTTGGAAGCGCCTGCAACTTCAAGAGCAAGCTTCGCCTTCAGTTCGCCGTCCGAGAGAACACGAACGCCGTCCTTGACGCGGCGAATAACGCCGGCAGCCTTGAGAGCCGCTGCATCAACGGTGTTCTTGGCATCGAGCTTGCCGGCATCGACGGCAGCCTGGATGCGTGCCAGCGATACGACGACGTAGTCGGATGCGAAGATGTTGTTGAAGCCGCGCTTCGGCAGACGACGGTAGATGGGCATCTGACCGCCTTCGAAGCCGTTGATCGCAACGCCCGAACGGGACTTCTGACCCTTCACACCACGGCCACCGGTCTTACCGGAGCCGGAGCCGATGCCGCGGCCGAGGCGCTTGCGGCTGTGGGTCGAGCCTTCGTTATCCTTGATTTCATTCAGTTTCATAGCGAATTACCTCCGGCTCACTTCTCGTCGACAACGCGAACGAGATGCTGGACAGCACGGATCATGCCACGAACAGCCGGAGTATCTTCCAGCGTGCGGCGACGGTGCATCTTGTTCAGTCCGAGACCGATCAGCGTCTTCTGCTGAACATCCGGACGGCGGATCGGGCTGCCAATCTGCTCGACCGTAACGGTCGCCTTAGCTTCAGCCTTCTTGGTCGTCTTGGCCATAGGTCAAACTCCCTTATTCTTCGGAGGCGTTGCCCGAAGCGGCGCGGCGAGCCTGCAGGGTGGCATACTTGATGCCGCGCTGAGCTGCGATGTCCTTCGGGTGAACCTGGTGCTTCAGGGCGTCGAACGTGGCGCGAACCATGTTGTACGGGTTCGACGAACCGGTCGACTTGGCAACGACGTCATGAACGCCGAGCGTTTCGAAAACGGCGCGCATCGGGCCACCGGCGATGATACCGGTACCGACCTTGGCCGAGCGCAGCAGAACCTTGCCGGCGCCATGACGGCCATGAACGTCGTGATGCAGCGTACGGCCGTCGCGCAGCGGTACGAAGATCATGTCGCGCTTCGCGCTTTCGGTTGCCTTGCGGATAGCTTCCGGCACTTCACGTGCCTTGCCATGACCGAAGCCTACGCGGCCCTTCTGGTCGCCGACGACGACGAGAGCGGCGAAGCCGAAGCGACGGCCACCCTTAACAACCTTGGCGACGCGGTTAATCGCGACCAGCTTGTCGACGAATTCGCTATCGCGCTCTTCACGGCTCTGACGGTCTTCCCGCGGAGCCCTCTTTTCCTGTGCCATGTCCTCTTCCTTTTTCTTTTCCGGGTGCAATCGGCAAACAAAACGAAGACCGCATGCCTTCCCTTGCGGGAAACCTGCGGTCCGGTGAATATCCGGCCGGCATCCTGGGATCGCCGGCCGGAAATCTGATTAGAAGGTCAGGCCGCCTTCGCGGGCTGCTTCAGCCAAAGCCTTGATACGGCCGTGGTAGATGAAAGCGCCGCGATCGAACACGACTTCCTTCACGCCGGCCTTGGAGGCGCGCTCTGCAACGAGCTTGCCAACGAGGGCTGCGGCTGCGGTATCGGCACCGGTCTTCAGAGAACCGCGCAGATCCTTGTCGAGGGTGGAGGCAGCCGCGAGGGTCTTGCCAGCCACGTCATCGATGACCTGGGCGTAGATGTTCTTCGACGAGCGATGAACCGACAGGCGCGGACGGCCATTGGCCACCGACTTGATTTGGCGGCGCACGCGGTTGGCGCGACGCGCAAGTGCTTCTTTCCTGCTAGCCATTTCGCGTGATCCTTACTTCTTCTTGCCTTCTTTGCGGATGATCCGCTCTTCGGCATACTTAACACCCTTGCCCTTGTAGGGCTCGGGGCCGCGGTATTCGCGGATTTCAGCGGCAACCTGGCCGACCTGCTGCTTGTTGATGCCGGTGACGACGATTTCCGTCGGCTTCGGCACAGCGATCGAGATACCCTGCGGCGGCTCATAAACCACGTCGTGGCTGAAGCCGAGCGCAAGCTGCAGGTTCTTGCCCTGCATGGAGGCACGGTAGCCGACGCCGTTGATTTCGAGCTTGCGCTCGTAGCCGTCCTTAACACCCTTGAGGATGTTCTCGATCATCGTGCGGGACATGCCCCACTTTGCGCGAGCATCCTTGGAGTCGTTGAGCGGCGTCACGACGATTGCATTGTTTTCCAGCTTGAGACCGATTTCGTCGTTAGCGACGAAAAACAGCTCGCCCTTGGGGCCCTTGGCGGTCACTTTTTGGCCATCAACCGTGGCCGTGATCCCTGCAGGTACCTGAACGGGCTTCTTACCGATACGAGACATTTTTCAAACCTGTCTGTTTCGAAGGAGATTTCTGTTCGATCTTAGAAGACCGAGCAGAGAACCTCACCACCAACATTCTGTTCGCGAGCCTGGTGATCGGCCATCACACCCTTCGGAGTCGAAAGGATGGTGATGCCGAGGCCGTTCGCGACCTGCGGAATGGACTTGACCGAGACATAAACCCGGCGGCCCGGCTTAGACACACGGCCGATCTCACGGATCACCGATGCGCCTTCGTAGTACTTGAGTTCGATGTTGAGCTCAGACTTGCCGTTGCCGAAATCGACGACGGAGTAGCCACGGATGTAGCCTTCAGCCTGGAGTACATCGAGAACGCGTGCACGGAGCTTGGACGCAGGCGTCGAAACCGACGACTTGCGGCGCGAAGCGCCATTGCGGATGCGGGTGAGCATATCGCCCAAAGGATCAGTCATAGACATCTAATCTGCTCCTTACCAGCTGGACTTGACGATGCCCGGCACCTTGCCGAGATTGCCGAGTTCACGCAGCGCGATACGCGACATGCGCAGTTTGCGGTAGTAGGCGCGCGGACGGCCAGACACTTCGCAACGATTGCGAATACGGGTCTTCGATCCATCGCGCGGCAGCGATGCCAGCTTCAGAGTGGCCTTGAACCGGTCTTCGATCGAGAGAGACTGGTTCATGATGATTGCCTTGAGAGCAGCCCGCTTCGCGGCCTGGTTGGCAACCGTATTGCGGCGGCGCTTGTTCTTTTCAACTGCGCTTGTCTTCGCCATATCAGGGTTCCTTTTCTACGCTCGTCGTTACGGTTATTGACGGAACGGGAAGTTGAACTCTGTCAGAAGAGCCCGTGCTTCGTCGTCGGTCGTCGCCGTCGTGCAAACGATGATGTCCATGCCCCACATCTGATCAACCTTGTCGTAGTTGATCTCAGGGAACACAATGTGCTCCTTGATGCCCATGGCAAAATTGCCACGACCGTCAAAGCTCTTCGGGTTCAGGCCGCGGAAGTCGCGAACGCGCGGAAGCGCGATGTTGACCAGACGATCCAGGAACTCATACATGCGGGCGCCGCGCAGGGTAACCTTCGCGCCGATCGGCATATTTTCGCGGACCTTGAAGCCAGCGATGGAGTTGCGTGCGCGGGTGATGACCGGCTTCTGGCCAGCGATGGCCGCCAGGTCGGCAGCAGCAACGGTCGGCTTCTTCGAATCAGCCGTCGCTTCGCCAACACCCATGTTGATCACGATCTTGTCCAGCTTCGGGATCTGCATCTCGTTAGCGTAGGAGAACTTCTCCTGCATGGCTGCACGGATGCGAGCAACGTATTCTTTCTTGAGCCGCGGCTCGTACTTTACCTCAGCCATCGATCACTTCTCCCGAGGTCTTCGCCACGCGGACCTTCTTGCCATCTACAACCTTGAAACCGACACGGGTCGGCTTGCCGTCCTTGTCGACGATTGCCAGGTTGGACAGGTGAAGCGAGGCTTCCTTGCTGATGATGCCGGCTTCCTGGTTCTGCGTCTGGCGCTGATGGCGCTTGATGACGTTGACGCCACGAACGACCGCACGGTCTTCCTTCGGCAGCACTTGAATGACTTCGCCGGTACGGCCCTTGTCCTTACCGGTCAATACGACAACCTTGTCGCCTTTACGGATCTTCTGCATCGCTCCGCTCCTTACAGTACTTCTGGAGCCAGCGAGATGATCTTCATGTGGTTCTTGGCGCGAAGTTCGCGCGGAACCGGTCCGAAGATGCGGGTGCCGATCGGCTCTTTCTTGTTGTCGATGAGGACTGCTGCGTTGGTATCGAAGCGGATGACGCTGCCATCCGGACGACGGATGTCCTTGGCGGTACGAACGACGACCGCCTTCATCACGTCACCCTTCTTCACACGGCCGCGCGGAATAGCTTCCTTGATCGAAACGACGATAACGTCGCCGATCGAGGCATACTTGCGCTTCGAGCCGCCCAGCACCTTGATGCACATGACACGACGTGCGCCGGAATTATCCGCCACGTCGAGGTTTGTTTGCATCTGAATCATGTCAGGTCGCCTTCTTGTTGTTACCGGAATGGTTGGGCCAATAGACCCCCTACCCCGGCTTATGGACTAGTGTCTTGTCTGATTATGCCTGGCTTCGCGACCACAAGGATCGTCTCTGCCGGCCATCAATAAAGCAAAAGAACGCCCGTTCTCGAGCGTCCTGCTTCCAAGCTCGTGCTTCATACAGATATTTCGCCCAAGCGCAAGGGCCTGAGCGAAATTCTGTTACTTGGACTGGGCGGAAATGACCGTCCAGGTCTTGTCCTTGGAGATCGGCGCGCATTCCTCGATGGAAACGACGTCGCCGGTCTTGTACTGATTGTTTTCGTCGTGAGCCTTGTACTTCTTGGAACGACGAACGGTCTTCTGGAGCAGCGGGTGAGCGAAACGACGCTCAACGCGGACAACTACCGTCTTCTCGTTCTTGTCGCTGACCACGACGCCCTGCAGAATGCGCTTCGGCATGTTATTTTTCCTTTAGGCCTTTGCTTCTGCCGCCTTCTGGCGGGCAATGGTTTTTACGCGAGCGATGTCCTTGCGGACTTCGTTGATGCGCGAGGACTTCTCGAGCTGGCCGGTCGCCTTCTGAAAGCGCAGGTTGAACTGCTCCTTCTTCAGCTTGGCAAGCTCGTCCTTGAGTTGGTCGGCGCTCAGGGCGCGAACATCTGCGGCTTTCATGAGCTTCTTCCTTACTCTGCAATGCGCTGAACGAAGCGCGTCTTGACCGAGAGCTTGGCAGCGCCGAGGCGCAGAGCCTCACGAGCGATCTCTTCGCTCACACCGTCGATCTCGAACATCATACGGCCGGGCTTGACCTTGCATGCCCAGTATTCGACAGAGCCCTTACCTTTACCCATACGGACTTCGGTCGGCTTTGCGGTTACCGGAACATCCGGGAACACGCGGATCCATACACGGCCGGCGCGCTTCATATAGCGCGTGATCGCGCGGCGAGCCGCTTCGATCTCACGAGCGTTGACGCGGTTGGGCTCCTGCGACTTCAGGCCGAATTCGCCGAACGCCAGATCAGAACCACCCTTGGCAACGCCCTTGATGCGGCCCTTGAATTGCTTGCGGTACTTCGTACGCTTTGGCTGCAACATTTTCTTATTCTCCGAACTTATCTGCCACGTACGCTATCAAGCGTTGTCGCGGCGACGGTCTCTATCGCGATCGCGGCTAGCCGGACCCTGGGCGTCGCCTTCGAGCGCGCGGCGTTCGGAGGCCATCGGATCGTGCTCAAGGATTTCGCCCTTGAAGATCCAGACCTTGATGCCGCAGATACCGAAAGCGGTTTCTGCTTCAGCCGTACCGTAGTCGATGTCGGCGCGCAGCGTGTGCAGCGGCACGCGACCTTCACGGTACCATTCCGTACGAGCGATTTCAGCACCGCCGAGACGGCCGGCGCAGGTGATCTTGATGCCTTCGGCGCCAAGACGCATCGCGGACTGAACGGCGCGCTTCATGGCGCGACGGAAAGCAACACGGCGTTCCAGCTGCTGAGCGATCGACTGGGCAACCAGCGTCGCGTCGATTTCCGGCTTGCGAACTTCAACGATGTTGAGGTGCGTTTCGGAATTCGTCATGTCCGATAGCTTCTTGCGGAGCTTGTCGATGTCAGCGCCCTTCTTGCCGATGATCAGGCCCGGACGAGCCGAGTGGATCGTGACGCGGCACTTCTTGTGCGGACGCTCGATGACCACCTTGGAGATACCAGCCTGCTTCAGTTCGTTCATAACGAACTTGCGCATCTTCAGGTCTTCGTGGAGGAGCTGGCCGTACTCGGCATTGTCCGCAAACCAGCGGCTATCCCAAGTGCGGTTGATGCCAAGACGAAAGCCGATTGGATTGATTTTCTGACCCATTATGCGGCCTCCTCTTGAGCTTCCACTTCACGAACGACGATCGTCAGGTGTGCGAACGGACGCTCGATGCGAGATGCGCGGCCACGGCCACGAGCGTGAAAACGCTTCATGACGATCGACTTGCCGACGTAAGCTTCCGCTACGACCAGCGAGTCAACGTCGAGATCGTGGTTGTTCTCTGCATTGGCGATCGCAGATTCGAGCGTCTTCTTGACGGCTCCTGCGATGCGCTTGCGCGAGAATTCCAGCTCTGCGAGCGCGCGATCAACCTTCTTGCCGCGGATCGAAGCCGCGACCAGGTTGAGCTTCTGCGGGCTGACACGGAGCGTGCGCGCAACTGCCTGCGCTTCATTGTCCTTCAGCCGGCGTTCGGTTTTTGCCTTGCCCATTGTTACTTCCTCTTCGCCTTCTTGTCCGCACCGTGACCATAATAGGTACGGGTCGGGGCGAACTCGCCGAACTTGTGTCCGACCATGTCTTCATTGACGCTGACCGGAATGTGCTTGCTGCCGTTGTAGACACCGAAGGTGAGACCAACGAACTGCGGCATGATGGTGGAGCGACGGCTCCACATCTTGATTATTTCGTTACGTCCGCCTTCACGCACCTTCTCAGCCTTCTTGAGAAGATAGCCGTCAACAAACGGACCTTTCCATACTGAACGAGCCACTTGAGACTTCCTCTCTTACTTCTTGCGCTGATGGCGCGAGCGCATAATCATCTTGTCGGTCGACTTGTTCGACCGCGTACGCTTGCCCTTGGTCGGCTTGCCCCATGGGGTCACCGGATGGCGACCACCGGAGGTGCGGCCTTCACCACCGCCGTGCGGATGGTCGACCGGGTTCATGACAACGCCGCGGTTATGCGGCTTCTTGCCACGCCAACGCGAACGACCGGCCTTACCGTCGTTGATGTTGCCGTGATCCGGGTTCGAAACCGCACCGATCGTTGCGAGGCAGGTGCCGTGCACGAGGCGCTGTTCGCCCGAGTTCAGGCGAAGGATCGCCATGCCCTGGTCACGACCGACGAGCTGAGCATAGGAACCGGCGGAGCGAGCGATCTGGCCACCCTTGCCCGGCTTCATTTCCACATTGTGGATGATGGAGCCGACCGGGATGAACTGAAGCGGCATGGTGTTGCCCGGCTTCACGTCCACTGCCTTTTCCGAAGCGATGACCTTGTCGCCCGAAGCAAGACGCTGCGGAGCAATGATGTAGGCCAGTTCGCCGTCCGTGTACTTCACCAGAGCGATGTAAGCGGTACGGTTCGGATCGTATTCGATACGCTCGACGGTTGCCTCGACGTCGAACTTGCGACGCTTGAAGTCGACCAGACGATAGCTGCGCTTGTGACCACCGCCCTGGAAACGGACGGTGATACGGCCAGTGTTGTTACGGCCACCCTTGGAGGTGAGACCTTCGGTCAGCGACTTGACCGGCTTGCCCTTGTAGAGCGAGGAGCGATCGACAATGACCAGCTGACGCTGGCTCGGGGTCGTCGGATTGAATGTTTTCAATGCCATTTTCTTATTCCTCAGAGACCGGTGGAGACGTCGATCGACTGGCCTTCGGCGAGCGTCACAACAGCCTTCTTCACGTCCTTCTGCTTGCCGACGAGACCCTTGAACCGCTTGGTCTTGCCGAGGCGCAGCAGAGTATTAACGGCCGTAACCTTGACGCCGAAGAGCGCTTCGACGGCAGCCTTGATTTCCGGCTTCGTCGCGGTCTTAGCAACGTTGAAAACAACCTGGTTATTGTCCGAAAGCAGCGTGGACTTTTCGGTGATCGCAGGAGAAACGATCACATCGTAATGGCGAAGATCCGTCACTTGAATCGCTCCTCTAGAGCTTCAACTGCAGCCTTGGACAGCACGAGCTTGCCGCGGCGCAGGATGTCGTAAACGTTGATGCCCTGAACCGGCAGAACATCGATATTCGGGATGTTCTGGGCTGCGAGCTTGAAGTTGCTGTCGAGTTCAGCACCGCCGATGAACAGAGCGTTCGTCAGGCCGAGCGTCTCGAAAGCGCCAGCGAGTGCCTTGGTCTTGGCTTCGGTAGCGACGAGATTGTCGATAACAATCACGTCTTCAGCCTTGAACTTGGCCGAGAGAGCGTGACGCAGGCCGAGGGCGCGAACCTTCTTCGGCAGATCATGCTCGTGGCTGCGGGCGACCGGGCCGTGAGCCTTACCACCGCCGCGGAACTGCGGAGCGCGAGCCGAATGGTGACGAGCGCGGCCCGTACCCTTCTGCTTGTACATCTTGGCGCCGGTGCGCGCTACGTCCGCGCGGCCCTTTGCCTGATGCGTGCCCTGCTGCTTCTTGGCAAGCTGCCAGCGAACGACGCGAGCGAGAATGTCTTCACGCGGCTCGAGGCCGAAAATCGCATCAGAAAGGGAAACCTTCCCGGCGTCTTTGCCCTCGAGGGTCTTGACGTTGAATTCCATTGGTTTGGCTCCCTTACTTCGCTGCCGACTTGACGGCGTCGCGCACGATGATCCAGGCACCCTTGGAGCCGGGAACCGCACCCTTGACCAGGATCAGACCACGATCTTCGTCGGTCGATACCACTTCAAGGTTCTGCGTCGTAACGCGCGTCTGGCCCATGTGACCAGCCATCTTCTTGTTCTTGAACACCTTGCCCGGGTCCTGGCGCGAACCGGTCGAACCATGCGAGCGATGCGAAACCGACACACCGTGCGTGGCGCGCAGACCGCCGAAACCGTGACGCTTGATGGCGCCGGCAAAGCCCTTACCGATCGTCGTGCCGGTCACGTCGACGAGCTGACCCGCCGTGAAGTGACCTGCGTTGAGCTCGGTGCCGACTTCAAGCAGATTGTCTTCCGTGACACGGAATTCTGCGAGCTTGGCCTTCGGCTCTACGCTTGCAACGGCGAAATGGCCGCGAAGAGCCTTCGTCGTGTTCTTAACCTTAGCCTGGCCGGCACCGAGCTGAACTGCGGTGTAGCCATTCTTTTCAACTGTGCGCTGGGCTACGACCTGGCAGCCATCCAAACGCAATACGGTAACCGGGACATGCTCGCCGGCGTCGTTATAGACGCGGGTCATTCCCACCTTCTGTGCAATCACACCTGAACGCATCGGTTCAATCCTTCTCACTCAGCTCGAGGACCGGAGGTCTCAGAGCTTGATCTCAACATCGACACCGGCGGCGAGATCGAGCTTCATCAGCGCGTCTACCGTCTGCGGGGTCGGGTCAACGATGTCGAGGAGGCGCTTATGCGTGCGCATCTCGAACTGCTCGCGGCTCTTCTTGTCGATGTGCGGGGACCGGTTTACCGTAAACTTCTCGATACGAGTCGGAAGCGGAACGGGGCCCCGGACGCTTGCACCGGTGCGCTTCGCCGTCGACACGATCTCGCGCGTGGAAGCATCGAGAATCCGGTGATCGAACGCCTTCAGGCGAATGCGGATATTTTGGCCGTTCATTCGACGTTATCCTTGTGTTTGTTATCTCGCGTGCCTTTCGAAAAGGCACGGTTTGTTCTGTTTCCTAAGGCGGACCACCGGTTTCAAAGATCGAGAGGGACGCCGGCTACGGCATCCCTATCCACTCTTTAGGCCTTTCGGCCCACCTTATTGTTAATTTCATTGGCCACTTCGTCATCCGAAGCAGCGCGCAAATCGCGCTCGCGCGCCATTTGCAACATTTCTATGTCATAAGCAAGCGGCTAGTGCCGCTTGCATCATAATATTGTCATCGAATCGGCCACTCGGATGGAGTGGCCGTCTTCGAATTACTCGACGATGGATGCAACGATGCCAGCGCCGACGGTACGGCCGCCTTCGCGGATTGCGAAGCGAAGCTTTTCTTCCATCGCGATCGGAACGATCAGCTCAACGGCAACCGTGACGTTGTCGCCAGGCATAACCATTTCCGTGCCTTCCGGAAGCGTCACGATGCCCGTCACGTCAGTCGTACGGAAGTAGAACTGCGGACGGTAGTTCGTGAAGAACGGCGTATGACGGCCGCCTTCTTCCTTCGTCAGGATGTAGGCTTCAGCCATGAACTTCTTGTGCGGCTTCACCGAACCCGGCTTGCACAGGATCTGACCACGCTCGACGCCGTCACGGTTAACACCGCGAACCAGCGCGCCGATGTTGTCGCCGGCCTGGCCCTGGTCGAGCAGCTTGCGGAACATTTCAACGCCGGTCACCGTCGTCTTCGACGTCGGACGGATGCCGACGATCTCGACTTCTTCACCAACCTTGACGATACCGCGCTCGACGCGGCCCGTCACAACCGTACCACGGCCGGAGATCGAGAACACGTCTTCGATCGGCATCAGGAACGGCTGGTCGATCGGACGCTCAGGCGTCGGGATGTAGGCGTCAACCTGAGCCATCAGCTCGCGGATCGCATCTTCGCCGATCTTCTTGTCCGAATCTTCAAGGGCTGCAAGCGCCGAACCCTTGACGACCGGGATATCGTCGCCCGGGAAGTCGTAGGACGACAGAAGTTCGCGAACTTCAAGCTCGACGAGCTCGAGAAGCTCGGCGTCGTCAACCTGGTCGACCTTGTTCAGGAACACGACGATCGCCGGAACGCCAACCTGGCGAGCGAGCAGGATGTGCTCGCGCGTCTGCGGCATCGGGCCGTCGGCGGCAGAGCAAACCAGGATCGCGCCGTCCATCTGAGCGGCACCCGTGATCATGTTCTTGACGTAGTCGGCGTGGCCGGGGCAGTCAACGTGCGCATAGTGACGGTTCGGCGTCTCGTATTCAACGTGGGCCGTCGAGATCGTGATACCACGAGCCTTCTCTTCCGGAGCCGCGTCGATCTGGTCGTACGCCTTGAACTCGCCGAAGTACTTCGTGATCGCTGCCGTCAAGGACGTCTTGCCGTGGTCAACGTGACCGATCGTACCGATGTTAACGTGCGGCTTATTGCGCTCAAACTTACTCTTTGCCATTTTCGGCTCTCCGTTTTCCTGTCCCCTGAGGGATCAATTCTTGTTATCGGTCAATTGGTATTCCGGTCACTTCTGACCGGAATACTTTGCCTGGATTTCCTGTGCGACGTTCGACGGAACCGGCGCGTAATGATCGAAGGTCATCGTGTACTGTGCACGGCCCTGAGACATCGAGCGCAGGTTATCGACGTACTTGAACATGTTCGCCAGCGGGACATTCGCGTTGATGACAACAGCGATACCGCGGCTTTCCTGGCCCTGGATCTGGCCACGACGCGAGTTCAGGTCGCCGATGACGTCGCCGACGTAATCTTCCGGCGTCACGACTTCGACCTTCATCATCGGCTCGAGGAGCTGGGCACCAGCTTCGCGGGCTGCTTCACGGAAGCAAGCGCGGGAAGCGATTTCGAAGGCCAGAACCGACGAGTCAACATCGTGGAAGGCGCCGTCGATGAGCGTCGCCTTGACACCGAGCATCGGGAAGCCAGCCAGCGGACCAGAAGACAGGACGCTTTCGATACCCTTCTGAACACCCGGGATGTATTCCTTCGGAACAGAACCGCCGACGATCTTGGACTCGAACTTGAAATCGTCGCCGTCCGGGTTCGGTTCGAACACGATCTTGACGCGAGCGAACTGACCGGTACCACCCGACTGCTTCTTGTGGGTGTAGTCCTTTTCCGTCTGGCGTGTGATGGTTTCGCGGTAAGCAACCTGCGGCGCACCGACAGTCGCTTCAACCTTGAATTCACGACGCATGCGGTCGACGATGATGTCGAGGTGAAGTTCACCCATGCCGGCGATGATGGTCTGACCCGATTCCTGGTCCGTCTTCACGCGGAAGGACGGATCTTCAGCAGCCAGACGGTTGAGCGCGAGGCCCATCTTTTCCTGGTCGCCCTTGGTCTTCGGTTCGATCGCGATCTGGATGACCGGCTCGGGGAATTCCATGCGTTCAAGGATAACCGGCTTCAGCGGATCGCAGAGCGTATCGCCAGTCGTGGTTTCCTTGAGGCCGGCCAGAGCAACGATGTCGCCAGCAAAGGCTTCTTCGATGTCTTCACGCGAGTTCGAGTGCATCTGCAGCATACGGCCGACGCGCTCGCGCTTGTCCTTGACCGTGTTGATGACCGATGCGCCTTTTTCGAGCTTGCCGGAGTAGATGCGGGCGAAGGTGAGCGAACCGACGAAGGGGTCGTTCATGATCTTGAATGCCAGCATGGACAACGGCTCGCTGTCGTCGGCGTGACGTTCGATTTCGGCTTCCGTCTTGAAGTCGATGCCCTTGATCGCCGGAATGTCGAGCGGCGACGGCAGGTAATCGACAACGGCGTCGAGCAACGGCTGAACACCCTTGTTCTTGAAGGCGGTGCCACAGAACATCGGATGGAACTTGACGTCGATCGTGCCGCGACGGACGAGCGCGCGGATCTGATCGTTGTCAGGCAGATTGCCTTCGAGGTAGGCTTCTGTCGCGGCTTCGTCGATCTCGACAACGGTCTCGATCAGCTTTTCGCGGTATTCAGCAGCCTTGGCCTTCATGTCTTCCGGGATTTCGACGACGTCCCACTGAGCGCCGAGCGATTCGTCGCGCCAGATGAGAGCATTCATCTCGATCAGGTCGACGACGCCCTTGAATTCGGTTTCAGCACCGATCGGCAGCTGCATGACAACAGCCGTCGCGCCGAGGCGGGTCTTGATCATCTCGACCGAGCGATAGAAGTCAGCGCCGGTCTTGTCCATCTTGTTGCAGAAGATCATGCGCGGAACATGATACTTCTCAGCCTGACGCCATACGGTTTCCGTCTGTGGCTCAACGCCGGCATTGGCGTCGAGCAGAGCGATGGCACCGTCGAGAACGCGCAGCGAGCGCTCGACTTCGATGGTGAAGTCGACGTGGCCGGGGGTGTCGATGATGTTGAAGCGGCGGGTCTTGCCGTCGCGGCCCTTCCAGAAGGTGGTCGTAGCAGCGGAAGTGATCGTGATGCCACGCTCCTGCTCCTGCTCCATCCAGTCCATGGTGGCTGCGCCGTCGTGCACTTCGCCGATCTTGTGCGACTTGCCGGTGTAGTAAAGAATACGCTCGGTGGTCGTGGTCTTGCCGGCGTCGATATGCGCCATGATACCGAAATTGCGGTAGTCTTCGATTTTATATTCGCGAGCCATAATGGACTGCCTTTCCGAAACCGTTCGGGATTACCAGCGATAATGCGAGAACGCACGGTTGGCATCAGCCATCTTGTGCGTGTCTTCGCGCTTCTTGACGGCAGCGCCGCGGTTGTTGGAGGCATCGAGAAGTTCGCCGCAGAGACGATCGACCATGGTCGTCTCGTTACGCTTGCGAGCAGCGGTGATCAGCCAGCGGATGGCCAGAGCCTGACGGCGCTCAGGACGCACATCGACCGGAACCTGGTACGTAGCACCACCAACGCGGCGCGAGCGGACTTCAACGTGCGGAGCGATGTTATCCAAAGCCTGATGGAACACGCCGAGCGGCTCCTGCTTTGCCTTGCCCTGCACGGCGTCAAACGCGCCATATACGATGTTTTCAGCTACGGACTTCTTGCCGTCGAGCATGATGGCATTCATGAACTTGGTTACGACCAGATCGCCGAACTTCGGGTCCGGGTTGATCTCGCGCTTTTCTGCTCTGTGACGTCTGGACATATAACTTCTCGTCTCTCAACTTTTGCGACGCTTCACCACGCGGAGAACCTCGCGCAGCGCCGGAATATCTAAAAATCCGAATTACTTCGGACGCTTTGCACCGTACTTCGAACGGCGCTGCTTGCGGTTCTTGACACCCTGGGTATCGAGAACGCCGCGGATGATGTGGTAGCGAACACCCGGAAGGTCCTTAACGCGGCCGCCACGGATCATGACGACGGAGTGTTCCTGAAGGTTGTGACCTTCACCGGGGATGTAACCAATGACTTCGAAGCCGTTGGTCAGGCGGATCTTTGCGACCTTACGCAGAGCCGAGTTCGGCTTCTTCGGCGTCGTGGTGTAGACGCGGGTGCAAACGCCGCGCTTTTGCGGGTTCTCCTGAAGAGCGGGAACCTTGTTACGCTTTACCTGCGCCTGGCGAGGCTTGCGGATCAGCTGGTTTACGGTAGGCATTCAACCATCCCTTGTAAATCTATCTCGACACCCTTACGGGCATGACTTTCGCCGTCACCGGCACCGACACACGTTCGTCTCAATGCGCAAAACGTGGCCCGATCCGCTCTCGCAGATGGACCACAGAAAAGCAGAGGACACCAAAAGTGGCGTCGTGCGTGCAGCATTCGTGTCTTCAACGTGCGTTTAGAACCTTGTTTGAGGTGAACTCCAGGGCGCGTCGCCCCGAATAGCCATGCCTCACATGGGTTCCGATGGCGGCGGTACTACTGGTTTCCCGCCGGTTCGTCAAGGCCGGTTAAGAAATTATCTTTGTCATAAAGCCCGGAAACCCCGGCCAAACCAGCCATTTGGCGCATTGGATACGGAAATGCCGCCCCTTCCGCAAGATGGACTTTGGTATTTCGACAAAATCCCTATAAGGAATCACGGAAGAATATTTTCATCCGACGGACCCGCGCGGCAAAAAGGAATCGCCGGGTCGATTCGATACTCCCGAAGGAAGATCCATGATTACTGCGCCAGACAACGACAACAATTCAGACGGTCCCATGGTCTTCATCATCATCGGCAAGGGCTACGAGACCGATGGCGGCGAAGGCATCGACTTGCATGTCATGCTGAAAGCCCCTGACGACGATACCGCCGTGCGCGAGGCGCTGAACGCGCTGGCCGAGGAAGGCTTCATCGAGGCCGATCTCGACCAGATCGGGCTCTTGACGGATATACCAGACGAAGAGCCGCATGCCTCCGCCTACCAAGGCGCGCTCGAAGGTGAAGTCGCGATTATCCGCTTTCGCTGATTGGCCGACCGCCAGCGGAGGCGGCCTCCCCTCGCCTCATCGATTTTATCATCGCATAAAAAGAAACCGCCCGGATCGCTCCGGGCGGTTTTGATTTTTCACATTCGCTACCGGTTTATTCGGCCGGGCTGTTCTCGCTGGCGAGATCCTGCAGCATCGGTGTTGCGACGCCGGCATCCGTGCCCTTGCGGCGCTCTTCAAGGATGAGCTCGTCGCGGGCCGTAGCTATACGGCGGATCTGCGTCATGGTACCGCCCGTACCGGCCGGGATGAGGCGGCCGACGATGACGTTTTCCTTCAGGCCCTGCAGACCGTCGGTCTTGCCGGCAATTGCAGCTTCGGTGAGCACCTTCGTCGTTTCCTGGAAGGATGCGGCCGAGATGAAGGACGGCGTCTGCAGCGATGCCTTAGTGATCCCAAGCAGAACCGGATCGCCATAAGCAGGCTTCTTGCCTTCTTCGATCAGGCGATCGTTGTTGTCGTCCAGCTCGATACGGTCGACGTTGTCGCCGACGATGTACTGGCTGTCGCCCGCATCGGTGATTTCCACCTTCTGCAGCATCTGACGGACAATCACTTCGATGTGCTTGTCGTTGATGACAACGCCCTGCAAGCGGTAGACTTCCTGGATTTCGTTGACCAGGTAGGAAGCCAGAGCTTCCACGCCCTTGATCGCCAGGATGTCGTGCGGAGCCGGGTTACCGTCGAGGATGTAATCACCCTTTTCGATATAGTCGCCTTCCTGAAGGTGGAAGGGCTTGCCCTTCGGGATCAGGTATTCGACCGGCTCGACACCGTCTTCCGCCGGCTCGATGATGACGCGACGCTTGTTCTTGTAGTCGCGGCCGAGGCGGATCGTACCATCGATCTCTGCGATGATGGCGTGGTCCTTCGGACGACGAGCTTCGAACAGTTCGGCAACGCGCGGCAGACCACCGGTAATGTCCTTGGTCTTGGCGCTTTCCAGCGGCGAACGGGCGAGAACGTCACCCTGCGACACCTTCGTACCCGGCTCGACCGACAGGATCGCGTCGACCGAGAGAAGGAAGCGGGCTTCGCCACCACGCGACAGCTTGGCAATATTGCCGCTGGCGTCCTTGATGACGATCGCCGGCTTCAGATCAGAGCCGCGCGGCGTCGAGCGCCAGTCGATAACCTGACGCTTGGTGATACCGGTGGATTCGTCCGTCGCTTCGAGAACCGAGAGACCGTCGACGACATCTTCGAAGTGAACCGTACCGGCCACTTCCGTCATCATCGGACGGGTATAGGGGTCCCACTCCGCCAGACGCTGACCGCGCTTCACCTTGTCGCCGTCGTCGACATACAGCTTCGAGCCGTAAGCGACGCGCTGCGAGGAGCGTTCGACACCACGTTCGTCCAGGATCTGGACCGTCATGTTGCGGCCCATGGCAACCAGGTTGCCGTCGGAGTTGCGCAACATGTTGCGGTTCTTGATCTGAACCGTGCCTTCATACGAAGCTTCCAGGAACGACTGGTCGACCACGGTCGCCGTGCCGCCCAAGTGGAAGGTACGCATGGTCAGCTGGGTGCCCGGCTCACCGATCGACTGAGCGGCGATGACGCCGACAGCTTCACCGATGTTGACAGGCGTACCGCGAGCAAGGTCACGACCGTAGCAGACCGAGCATACGCCCGTCTGGATTTCGCAGGTCAGGGCCGAACGGATGCGGATCGACTGGATACCAGCCTTCTCGATCTCGATGACATCCGGTTCCAGGATCATCTTGCCGGCATCGACGATGCGCTCACCCGTGACCGGATGATCGATATCGTCCAGGGCCGTACGGCCGAGGATGCGGGCGCCGAGCGAGGCGACGACCTGACCAGCATCGACGATGGCGGTCATGGTGAGGCCGTTTTCGGTACCGCAATCGACGTGCGTGACGATGCAATCCTGCGCGACGTCGACAAGACGGCGGGTCAGGTAACCGGAGTTCGCGGTCTTCAAGGCGGTGTCGGCGAGACCCTTACGGGCACCGTGCGTCGAGTTGAAGTACTCGTTAACGGTTAGGCCTTCCTTGAAGTTCGAGATGATCGGCGTCTCGATGATTTCGCCCGACGGCTTGGCCATGAGGCCGCGCATGCCGCCCAGCTGGCGCATCTGGTTCGGCGAACCACGGGCACCAGAGTGGCTCATCATGTAGATCGAGTTCATCGGCTTCTGGCGACCGGTCTTCTCGTCGAATTCAACGGCCTTAATGCGGGCCATCATTTCTTCGGCGACCTTCTCCGTGGCCTTACCCCAGGCGTCGACAACCTTGTTGTACTTTTCGCCCTGGGTGATGAGACCGTCGTTGTACTGCTGCTCGTATTCCTTCACGAGCGCTTCGGTATCGCCGACGATCTTAACCTTGGTATCCGGAATGACCATGTCGTCCTTGCCGAACGAAATGCCGGCGCGGCAGGCATGCGAGAAGCCGAGCTGCATGATGCGGTCGCAGAAAATGACCGTGTCCTTCTGGCCGCAATGGCGGTAGACCGTGTCGATCATCTTGGAGATGTTCTTCTTGGTCATTTCCTGGTTGCAGATGTCGAAGGTCACCTTGCCATGCTTCGGCAGGAGTTCACCGATCAGCAGACGGCCGGGGGTCGTTTCATAGATCTTCGAATAGGGCTTGCCATCTTCGCCGATCGACTTGAAGCGGCCACGGATCTTCGAGTGCAGCGTCACGACCTTGTTTTCAAGCGCGTGATGCAGCTCACCGAGATCCGAGAAGGCCATGCCTTCGCCCGGTTCGTTCTGGTTCAGGATCGACAGATAGTACAGGCCGAGAACCATGTCCTGCGAGGGAACGATGATCGGCGCGCCGTTTGCCGGATGCAGAATGTTGTTGGTCGACATCATCAGCACGCGGGCTTCCAGCTGGGCTTCCAGCGAGAGCGGCACGTGAACGGCCATCTGGTCACCGTCGAAGTCGGCATTGAAGGCCGTGCAGACGAGCGGGTGCAGCTGGATGGCCTTGCCTTCGACCAGAGTGGGTTCGAAGGCCTGGATGCCCAGGCGGTGCAGCGTCGGTGCGCGGTTCAGGAGAACCGGATGCTCGCGGATGACCTCGTCCAGGATATCCCAGACTTCCGGCTTTTCCTTTTCGACCAGCTTCTTGGCCTGCTTGACGGTCGAGGAGTAACCCTTCGCGTCGAGGCGGGCATAGATGAACGGCTTGAACAGCTCGAGCGCCATCTTCTTCGGCAGACCGCACTGGTGCAGCTTGAGTTCCGGACCGGTCACGATAACCGAACGGCCGGAATAGTCGACGCGCTTGCCAAGCAGGTTCTGGCGGAAGCGGCCCTGCTTGCCCTTGAGCATGTCGGACAGCGACTTCAACGGACGCTTGTTGGCGCCGGTGATGACGCGACCACGACGGCCGTTGTCGAACAGCGCATCGACAGATTCCTGCAGCATGCGCTTTTCGTTGCGGATGATGATGCCCGGAGCGCGCAGTTCGATGAGGCGCTTCAGACGGTTGTTACGGTTGATGACGCGGCGATACAGATCGTTCAGATCCGATGTCGCGAAACGGCCGCCATCCAGCGGAACCAGAGGACGCAGGTCCGGCGGGATGACCGGGACGACCTTCATGATCATCCATTCCGGACGGTTGCCTGACTCCATGAAGTTCTCGACGATCTTCAGGCGCTTCATCAGCTTCTTCTGCTTGAGATCCGACGTGGTGTCGGCAAGCTCGGAACGCAGGTCGCCGGCGATCTTTTCGAGGTTCATGCTGGCCAGCATCTCGTAGATCGCTTCAGCGCCGATCATGGCGGTGAACTGGTCTTCGCCATATTCGTCGACTGCGAGCATATACTCTTCTTCCGAGAGAAGCTGGTGCTCCTTAAGAGCAGTCAGGCCCGGCTCGGTGACGATGTAGTTTTCGAAGTAGAGCACGCGCTCCACATCCTTCAGCGTCATGTCGAGCAGCGTCGAAATGCGCGAAGGCAGCGACTTCAGGAACCAGATGTGGGCAACGGGAGCGGCGAGCTCGATATGGCCCATGCGCTCACGGCGAACGCGCGACAGCGTGACTTCGACGCCGCACTTTTCGCAGATGATGCCCTTGTACTTCATGCGCTTGTACTTGCCGCACAAGCATTCGTAGTCCTTGATCGGTCCAAAGATTCGTGCGCAGAAAAGACCATCGCGTTCCGGCTTGAACGTACGATAGTTGATCGTTTCCGGCTTCTTGATCTCGCCATAAGACCAGGAAAGAATCTTCTCCGGCGACGCAATCGAAATCCGGATGGAATCGAAATTCTGCGCAGGCACCTGCGGATTGAAAAGATTCATGACCTCTTGGTTCATGCCTATCTCCTTTAGGGGCGAAACGCCCTCGAATTGCGAACAGTGCCGGCAAATCCCGGGAACCGGACTGACGCTTTAAAACCGCCTTGCGGCGCCATGCATCCGAAGGGACGCCAACGGCGCTGCAATATTCCAAGCGGTGCGCGCTGACTGGCAGCGCGCACCCGCAGGCTATTACTCGGCTGCGTCCGGAAGCTGGCTTGCCGTCTGCAGATCGTCGACCTTGGAGTTTTCCAGTTCGACGCTGAGGCCCAGCGAGCGCATTTCCTTGACGAGAACGTTGAAGCTTTCCGGAATGCCCGCCTCGAAGGTGTCGTCGCCACGAACGATGGCTTCATAGACCTTGGTGCGGCCGGCCACGTCGTCCGACTTGACCGTGAGCATTTCCTGCAGCGTGTAGGCTGCACCATAAGCTTCGAGCGCCCAGACTTCCATTTCGCCGAAGCGCTGGCCGCCGAACTGCGCCTTACCGCCCAGCGGCTGCTGGGTAACGAGCGAGTACGGACCGATCGAACGGGCATGGATCTTGTCGTCGACAAGGTGGTTCAGCTTCAGCATGTAGATGTAGCCAACCGTGACCTGGCGGTCGAACTGCTCGCCGGTACGACCGTCGTACAGCGTCGACTGACCGGTCTGCTTGAGACCCGCCATTGCCAGCATGTGGTTGACGTCAGCTTCGCCAGCGCCGTCGAAGACCGGGGTCGCGATGGACACGCCACGCTTCCATTGATCGGCCAGACGCAGCACCGACGCATCGTCATACTCGTGAACGTCGTCGCTCTTCGGACCGTCGCCGACGACCAGATCGATCGTCTTGCGCAGAGGCTCGATGTTGCCGCTCGCCTTGTAGGCTTCGATCAGTTCGCCGATCTGACGACCCATGCCGGCGCAAGCCCAGCCAAGGTGCGTTTCGAGAATCTGACCGACGTTCATACGCGAGGGAACGCCCAGCGGGTTCAGCACGATATCAACATGCGTACCGTCTTCCAGGAACGGCATGTCCTCGACCGGAACAATGCGCGAGACCACGCCCTTGTTCCCGTGACGGCCTGCCATCTTGTCGCCCGGCTGGATCTTGCGCTTCACAGCGACGAAGACCTTGACCATCTTCATGACGCCCGGAGGCATTTCGTCGCCGCGCTGGACCTTTTCGACCTTGTCCATGAAGCGCTGTTCGAGGCGCGACTTGGATTCGTCGTACTGGCCACGCAGGGCTTCAAGCTCGCTCTGGACCTTTTCGTCCTCGACGGCAAACATCCACCACTGCGAACGCGGATACTCGGAAACGACGGCGTTCGACAGTTCCGTGCCCTTCTTGAAGCCCTTCGGACCAGCAAGAGCAACCTGACCGCGCAGCATCTCGACCAGACGGCCGTAGACGTTACGGTCGAGGATCGCCTGTTCGTCGTCGCGGTCCTTGGCAAGGCGTTCGATCTCTTCGCGCTCGATCGCCATGGCACGTTCGTCCTTTTCGACGCCGTGACGGTTGAAGACGCGAACTTCGACGACCGTACCGTAGGTGCCGGGCGGCATGCGCATGGAGGTATCGCGAACGTCCGATGCCTTTTCACCGAAGATGGCGCGCAGGAGCTTTTCTTCCGGCGTCATCGGGCTTTCACCCTTCGGCGTGATCTTGCCGACGAGGATATCGCCCGGCTGAACTTCGGCGCCGATGTAAACGATGCCGGCTTCGTCCAGGTTCTTCAGCGCTTCTTCCGAAACGTTCGGAATGTCGCGGGTGATTTCTTCCGGACCGAGCTTGGTGTCGCGCGCCATCACTTCGAATTCTTCGATGTGGATGGAGGTGAACACGTCGTCGGCAACGATACGCTCGGAGAGCAGGATCGAGTCTTCGTAGTTATAGCCGTTCCACGGCATGAACGCGACGAGCACGTTGCGGCCGAGAGCCAGATCGCCGAGGTCGGTCGACGGACCGTCCGCCAGGATGTCGCCCTTGTTGACCACGTCACCGACGGTGACCAGCGGACGCTGGTTGACGCAGGTGTTCTGGTTCGAACGCTGGAACTTCATCAAGCGGTAGATATCGACGCCGGACTTCGACGGATCGAGGTCTTCGGTGGCGCGGATAACGATACGCGTTGCGTCGACCTGGTCGACCACGCCGCCGCGGCGGGCGCCGATGGCAGCACCGGAGTCACGCGCGACGACCGGCTCCATGCCGGTACCGACGAACGGGGCTTCGGCACGCAGAAGCGGCACGGCCTGACGCTGCATGTTCGAGCCCATGAGAGCGCGGTTGGCGTCGTCGTTTTCCAGGAACGGGATCAGAGCGGCAGCAACCGAAACCAGCTGCTTCGGCGAGACGTCCATCAGGTTGATGTTGTCGCGCGGAGCGAGCATGACTTCGCCGGCATGACGGCAAACGACGAATTCCTCGATGAAGGAGCCGTCGGCGTCGAGCTCGGCATTGGCCTGAGCAACGTAGTACTTCGCCTCTTCCATGGCGGAGAGGTAGAGCACGTCGTTGGTCACCTTACCGTCGATGATACGCCGATAAGGGCTTTCGATGAAGCCGTACTTGTTGACGCGGGCAAAGGTCGCCAGCGAGTTGATAAGACCGATGTTCGGACCTTCCGGCGTTTCGATCGGGCAAATACGACCGTAGTGCGTCGGATGAACGTCACGGACTTCGAAGCCGGCGCGCTCGCGGGTCAGACCGCCCGGACCGAGAGCCGAAAGACGGCGCTTGTGGGTGATTTCCGAAAGCGGGTTCACCTGGTCCATGAACTGCGACAGCTGCGAGGAGCCGAAGAATTCGCGGACGGCAGCAGCAGCCGGCTTTGCGTTGATCAGGTCCTGCGGCATGACGGTGTCGATTTCGATCGAGGACATACGTTCCTTGATCGCACGCTCCATGCGCAGCAGACCCAGACGATACTGATTTTCCATCAGCTCGCCGACCGAACGGACGCGGCGGTTGCCGAGGTTGTCGATGTCGTCGATCTCGCCCTTGCCGTCACGCAGCTCGACAAGCATCTTGACTACGGCCAGGATGTCGTCCTTGCGCAGGATGCGAACGGTGTCTTCGACATCGAGGTCGAGGCGCATGTTCATCTTCACGCGGCCGACGGCGGAGAGATCGTAACGCTCCGCATCGAAGAACAGCGAGTTGAACATGGCTTCGGCCGATTCCATGGTCGGTGGCTCACCCGGACGCATGACGCGGTAGATGTCGAACAGAGCGTCCTGGCGGTTTTCGTTCTTGTCAGCCGACAGCGTATTACGGATGTAGGCGCCGACATTGATGTGGTCGATGCCGAGGATCGGGATCTCGTCGAAGCCGGCCTTCAGGATGACAGGCAGGGTCTTCTCGTCGATTTCGTCGCCGGCTTCGAGATAGATCTCGCCGGTCTGGAAGTTGACGATGTCTTCTGCCAGGAACAGGCCGTACAGCTCTTCGTCGGTCGCCTTCAGAGCCTTGAGGCCCTTGTCCTGCAACTGACGCAGCAGGCGCGGCGTGAGCTTCTTGCCGCCTTCGACCACGACTTCGCCGGTGTCGGCGTCGATCATGTCTGTAACGGTCTTGGCGCCCTTCAGCGTTTCCGCCTTGAAGGGGATGCGCCAGCCATCGCCGGAGCGCTCATAAAGCGACTTCGTGTAGAAGGTCGACAGGATTTCTTCGCCGTCCATGCCGAGTGCCATCAGCAGCGACGTCACCGGAATCTTGCGGCGACGGTCGATACGGGCGTAGACGATGTCCTTGGCGTCGAATTCGATGTCAAGCCAGGAACCGCGATACGGAATGACGCGAGCGGCAAAGAGCAGCTTGCCGGAAGAATGGCTCTTGCCCTTGTCGTGATCGAAGAAGACGCCCGGTGAACGGTGCATCTGCGACACAATCACGCGCTCGGTGCCGTTCACGATGAACGTACCGTTGTTCGTCATGAGCGGCATGTCGCCCATGTAGACGCTTTGTTCCTTGATGTCCTTGATGGACTTCGCGCCCGTATCCTCGTCGATATCGAACACGATCAGACGGAGGGTCACCTTCAGCGGCGCTGCATAGGTCAGGTCGCGCTGGCGGCACTCGTCGACGTCGAACTTCGGCGGCTCGAATTCATAGGAAACGAACTCCAGCATAGAAGCGCCGGAGAAGTCGGTGATCGGGAAAACCGACTTGAAGACGGCCTGAAGACCTTCGTCCGGGCGGCCGCCCTTGGGTTCTTCGACCATGAGAAACTGATCGTAGGACGCCTTTTGAACCTCGATGAGGTTCGGCATCTCTGCGACTTCGGGAATCTTACCAAAAAACTTGCGTACGCGCCTGCGACCGTTGAACGAAAGGGTCTGAGCCATCGTCGCTCCTTTAAAATCCTGCACCCGGGCCTGCAACGGACGGGAATCGCTGGCCAGGCGACCCCATCAATCAATGAGTAGTTCAATCTCGTCTATCTAACCGAAAACCGCTCAGCCGGATTGCGTCGCGGTTCGGTTTGAGACCATCCTCTTGAAGAACCCATTACCCAAAAGCCGTTTTGCCCGCGGCTTTTGGGTAATTCGTTCAGAAAAACGGCAAATGGGAGGTAGCAAAAAGCCACCTCCCAAAGCAGTTTCAAGCTTACTTAACGTCGACCTTAGCGCCGGCGTCTTCGAGCTTCTTCTTGATGTCAGCAGCTTCAGCCTTGGAAACAGCTTCCTTGACAGCCTTCGGAGCGGCTTCAACGAGATCCTTGGCTTCCTTGAGGCCCAGGCCGGTGATGGCGCGGACTTCCTTGATGACGTTGATCTTGTTCGCGCCGGCATCCGTGAGGATGACGTCGAACTCGGTCTTTTCTTCTTCAGCAGCTGCAGCAGCGCCGCCAGCACCACCGGCAACGGCAGCAACAGCTACCGGAGCAGCGGCGGAAACGCCCCACTTTTCTTCGAGAAGCTTGGACAGTTCTGCGGCTTCGAGAACGGTCAGCGAGGAGAGGTCGTCTACGATCTTTGCGAGATCAGCCATTTTTGTAGTTCCTTTTGTTCGGTTCGAACTGGTTGGTTATGAACAGCGAAAAACCGCCTTACGCGGCTTCGTCCTTCTTGGCGTAGGCCGAGAACACGCGAGCAAGCTGACTTGCCGGCGCTGCAACAACACCTGCGATGCGGGTAGCCGGAGTCTGGATCATGCCCAGCAGCTTCGCGCGCAGCTCGTCCAGCGAAGGCAGGGTCGCGAGCGACTTTACACCTTCGGCGTTGAGCGTTGTTGTTCCCATGGCGCCGCCCAAGACAACGATCTTGTCGTTGCCCTTGGCGAAATCCACGACGACCTTCGGAGCGGTAATCGGATCAGTGCTGTATGCGATCAGCGTCTGACCGGTGAAGAGATTGGAAATCCCTTCCGCATCCGTGCCCTGAAGAGCAATTTTGGCCAGGCGGTTCTTCGCGACTTTGACGGTGCCGCCAGCAGCGCGCATCTTGGAACGAAAATCGTTCATCTGAGCGACTGTAGCACCAGCATAGTGGGCCACGACAACCGAACCAGAAGCCTTGAAGACTTCGTTCAGTTCCGTGACGAATTCGCGTTTTTCCGCTCTTTCCACTGCTTTTCTCCAGTTGACAGGACCGGATTAACGGGCCTGCCGGGTTGCCTTTTGCCTCCTGGGATCAATGAGATCCCAAGCGACGCTTGAGGATCCTGTCCCCTCGCGCTCGAGCCTGACGGCTCCAAGGCACAAGGCATCCAAGGCTCGAACCGAGTTCATCGAAGCAAAGCTTCTTCAAAATTCGGGTCTTACCCGTCTCATGCAGGCTTGAGTGATTAAGGGATAACCACCTGCAATCTCGGACAGGAATTCCGGATTTCTCCGGAAATCCCGGCCCCGAAGGACCGGGAATTCTTAAACGCCGGGCACAACGCCCGGCATAATCATTAGGCGCTCGGCGCCGTAACCGTCGACGGCTCGATCTTGACACCCGGACCCATGGTCGAGGAGATCGCTACGCGCTTGACATAGTTGCCCTTGGCACCAGCCGGCTTCGCCTTGATGACCGCATCAGCGAATGCGCGGATGTTTTCTTCCAGAGCCTTGGCGTCGAACGAAGCCTTGCCGATACCGGCATGGACGATGCCAGCCTTCTCGACGCGGAACTCGACAGCGCCGCCCTTGGAAGCTTCGACGGCACCCTTGACGTCCATCGTAACAGTGCCAACCTTCGGGTTCGGCATCATGCCGCGCGGGCCGAGAACCTTACCGAGACGGCCGACGAGCGGCATCATGTCCGGGGTGGCGATGCAGCGATCGAAATCGATCTTGCCGCCCTGAACGATTTCAACCAGGTCTTCAGCACCGACGACGTCTGCGCCAGCAGCCTTGGCTTCATCGGCCTTGGCGCCGCGAGCGAAGACGGCAACGCGAACCGTACGGCCGGTGCCGTTCGGCAGGTTAACAACGCCGCGAACCATCTGGTCGGCGTGACGCGGGTCAACGCCGAGGTTCATCGAGATTTCGACGGTTTCGTCGAACTTGGCGACGGCACGTTCCTTGACCATGTTGATGGCCAGATCCAGAGCATAAAGCTTGGTCGGATCAACGCCTTCACGAATCTTCTGAATACGCTTTGCTACCATGATCTTAGCCCACCACTTCCAGGCCCATCGCGCGGGCAGAGCCCTCGATCATGGCCATTGCGCCTTCGATATCGGCCGCATTCAGATCCTTCATCTTGGCTTCGGCGATCGACTTGATCTGAGCCTTGGTGAGCGAACCAGCCTTGGAACCCTTACCCGGGGTCTTCGAACCGGACTGGATCTTGGCTTCCTTCTTCAGGAAGTAGCTGACCGGCGGCTGCTTCATGATGAAGGTGAAGGACTTGTCCTGGTAGTAGGTGATGACGACCGGGATCGGCATACCCTTTTCCATTTCCTGCGTGGCGGCATTGAACGCCTTGCAGAATTCCATAATGTTAATGCCACGCTGACCAAGCGCAGGACCGATCGGCGGCGACGGATTCGCCGAGCCGGCCTTGACCTGCAGCTTGAGCTGGCCTGCAACTTTCTTAGCCATTTCTCTCTGCCTTTCTATATGACCGGTTGCCCGGCCCACTATGCCGGATCGCTCCGGCGGCTGCGGTTGCGTGGTGCGGATCACCAGGTCCGGCTAAGACCCTACCCTTCCACGCGGATTGCGGCTTGGCCGCGAGACATAAGCAAGCATTTGCTTACATCCAAACTCGAACGAAAGGCTAGCCGCCAGGCCAACCTTTCGTAGAAATCGCAATCAGACCTTCTCGACCTGGCTGTATTCCAGCTCGACCGGCGTAGCACGGCCGAAAATCGACACCTCCACCTTCAGGCGCGAACGCTCTTCGTCCACATCCTGAACCGTGCCGTTGAACGAAGCGAACGGGCCATCGGAGACGCGGACCTGCTCGCCGATCTCGAAGGATACGGAAGCCTTCGGCCGCTCGACGCCTTCCTGGACCTGGCCGAGAATACGCTCGGCTTCATAATCCGGAATCGGAACGGGCTTATTGTCGGAGCCGAGGAAACCAGTGACCTTCGGCGTATTCTTGATCAGGTGGTAAGCTTCATCCGTCAGGTTGGCGCGCACAAGCACGTAACCCGGGAAGAACTTGCGCTCGCTATCGACCTTGCGGCCGCGACGAACTTCAACAACCTTTTCGGTTGGCACAAGGATCTTTTCGAACAGATGCTCGAGACCCTTCTGCCTGGCCTTCTCCTCAATGGATTCAGCCACCTTCTTTTCGAAATTAGAATAAGCGTGGACGATGTACCAACGTGCCGCCATGTTCATCTCCACCCGATATCAGTTGCCGGTATTCAGCACATAGCTGAGAATCCAGCCAATAAGCTGGTCGGCAGCAAAGAAAAACAGCGAGGCGAAAACGACCATGACGAGCACCATCACCGTCGAGATCATCGTCTCGCGACGCGAGGGCCAAGTGATTTTCGACGTCTCGGAGCGCACCTGCCGCAGAAACGCTAGTGGATTCGTTTTGGATGCCATTGACTGCCCACGCAATTACGGCGCGTAAAGCTGAAACTATCAGCCCCACGCACCGCGTGTCTGTTGAACCCTACATAAACACCGATTCCCAATTTAACAAGAGGCAATACGGCGCTTTCTAAAATTTGCCGACAATCCGGCATAACCCTCAACCAGAGAAGCTGCGAAACGACGCGCCAGTCAAATCAAGGAAAATGGCAGGGGCAGCAGGGCTCGAACCTACGACCTGCGGTTTTGGAGACCGCCGCTCTACCAACTGAGCTATACCCCTTCTTCCTTCGAATATTCACTTCAAGCGGTGGACCGCTTGAGCAGTTCGAAGACTTGGCGCTCCCTTTAAGGCGGGACGAAACGATTGGCAAGAGCGTTTTTTGCTTTTTCCCAATCGGACCTGCAACTTCACATGGGACATGCCCGTGCGGACAGACCTGCCGGACAGGCAAAGCCGCCGCGAACGCTATGGAAAGGATGCCCCTCACCCTCGTTACTCTCCGGGAGAACCTTTCGGCTTGCGCTTGAGAAATTTCGGCCGGAGACGGCGCATGAAGTTATCCGCAGAGCGAATCACATTGGTCAGGGAGATCAGCTTGTCTATTTCGGCATCGGTATTGCCGAGCCGTTCCGACAAAACTTCGGCTGCGGCCAAAGCAATTTCGGCCGGAGGCACCTCCGTGAAGCGCTGGGCAAGGCTGATATAGGGGTTCAGCGCGACCCCGCCATGGATGGTGATCTTTCCAAGGCGGGCAAAGAGACGAAGAAAGGTCTGCTCGAAGCTCCAGTCATGGGCGGAAACCACCCTCCACTTCTGACTGCGCCTGGCCGAGAAGCCGGCAAGCACGATCGCGCCGGGCAATTTCAGATCGCTGAGCCAAAGCGCCATGGCAAAGCCGCTCGTCGGCGTCTTGCCTTCCGTATAGAAATCCGAGCAGAAGCCCACGAGGTCGAGGTGGCCGGTCGGCGCGCCTTGGAAGTCGGCGGCCGGATTGAGCTTCTCTTCCAGTCCAAGGCGTATGTTCATGATGCCGAGGAAATATTCCTTCGGAAAGAATTTGACCACTTCGCCCACCTCGCCGCGATAGACGATGTTGGCGCCGCGCGGCTGGCCGCGCGAGACTAGCAGCGAGTGCCCGTGGAACGGGCGATCCAGAACCTTGTAGACCTTGTTGAAGAAGACGAAGAGCGCCGTCTCAGGAAACTGCGTCTGCAGGCTTGCGATATCGACCGCGTCGCTGTTAGCGACCAACACGATATGTGAGAAACCCGCCAGCACCTTGTGCCATTCGTCGGTGCCATTCAGGCCGGCTGCGGAACCCGCAGCCGGAAGGCCCACATCAACGGCACCTGACGCTCTTTGGTCTAATTCCTTCATTTCTGTTGGACGTGCAGCATCCGGTCGCGCATGGCGAACCATTCTTCAGCGTAATCGTCGTTGCGATATTCATCGAAATAGGGGCCGCCATCGGTGAAATGCACCAGCTTGGCATCGTCGCGGTAATCATATTCGTTGACGAGATAGTTCCAGACAACCGGCACCTCGCCGATCTGATCGTCGTTCTCCAGCCACTTGAACTGATGAAGCTGAAGGCCCGTTGCCGTATTGACGAAATCCTTCGACAAAGCCGTGCACTTGGCATTGTTGAACAGGATCATGCTCGACCAGTTCTTCTTTTCATACTTCGTCTGCGTCTGCCCGAGGAATTTGGTCTCGATCTTCGGCTGGTAGTCGTGCTTGACGCACATGGCGGCATAGCGATCGTCACGCAAGGCCCAAAGCTCGGCAATATCGGCGCGCGCGAGCATGTCGCAATCCATGAAGATGCTCCAGCCCTGGTAATCGCTGAGGTAAGGCACGAGGAAGCGCGAGAAGGAAAACTCGGTCGATTGCAGCGGGTTGCGCTCGCGCGTGAAGATGCCCTCGAGATTATTGAGCACGATCGGCGAGAACACCACCGGAATAGACGAGCGTTCGATGATGCTCTGGGTCAGGACGTGGTAGGCCACGACCTCCTTGGAATCGAACCCGACGAAAATACGTGCAACATTATCCTTCATGATACCTCCGAAACGGCTGGTTTGTTTTGAATCAGCCGGCAAATTATCTTTCGCCGTGACGCAAGCAAGGCTCAATTCATCGCATGAAGCCTATCGGCTGCGGGATGAGGGTTCAACACATGTGCCCGAATACGCCGCACGACGCGCTGCAATCTACGGGAGATGCCGCGAACCTGATCCTACTTAAAGAAACAAGGATATTTGTCGAGTGTTTGCGGAAGCATTTTTGGTTATGCTGCGTAACAAATGGAGAGATTTCCGCTTGTCCCTCTCCCGGGCGCGCCAGAGAGCGGCGCCCGGGGTATTTCTTAGGCTTTACGCCTCAGACCTTCACATATTTCCGCCAGTCGTGCTCTTCCTTGAAGCCCAGGACCTCGCGGATCTTGCGATTGGACAGCAAGCCCTCATATTCGCCGATCTCGCGCGTGAACGGGACGTTCGGAAAGTGCTTGGCGGCCAGCTCTCGCGATGGCGTATTGGCCGATACCGTGTCGTTGGCGGCATTGAACACCTGGAAGCCGAGGCCGCTCTTCTCGATGCAGAGATGGACGATCTGGCCGAGGTCGCGGGCGTCGATATAGCTCCAGGCGATGCGCTTGCGGATTTCGCTGTTGGCGAAAAACTCGGGGAACCGCTCATATTCATGCGGCTCGATGACATTGCCGATGCGCAGCGCATAGATGTCGATACCGAAACGCTCGGCGAAAGCCCGAGCGGTCTTCTCATTCACGACCTTGGACAGACCGTAGGAATCCATCGGGTTGACATCATAGTCTTCTTCCAGCGGGAACTGATGGAAGTCGCGATGGCCTTCGGCAAAGCAGACGCCATAGGTCGTCTCGCTGGAGGCGACAATGATCTTCTTGACGCCAAGCTTCGCGGCCGCCTCGATGACATTGTAGGTGCTCATCGTGTTGACGCGGAATGTCTCGTTGTCGGGCTTGATCAGCATTCGGGGAATAGCGGCGAAATGCACCACAGCGTCGAAAGGCTGCACACCCTTGCCTTGATCGAGATCCGGAAAATCGCGGTGCATGCTAAGGACATTATAGACCTGTCCCGCATCGGTGACATCGGCCTGCAGGTTGGTGACGCCAGGGCTGTTCAGTGGCACGAGATCGACATTGTGGACCTCATAGCCGGCATTGACCAGCCAAGGAACCGTGTGACGTCCAGCCTTGCCGCTGCCGCCCGTGAACAAAATACGTTTCTTCATGAAATCTCCTCCAGATAAAATCGAGCGATACATAGGCCCTTGCTTCCATTTCGCAAGACACGGCTTGGTGAGCTGACGCTTTCTCGGCAAAATAAGGGAATCGAGACGGCCGACTTGCCCAAGAGGCCAATGGCAACTGGGATCACGTCACCACTCGGTGATGAAGGGTTTGGGGCTACCGGAACAGCTATTTCAGCACGACATCCGCGCTTTGCCCGATCGAAAGATTGCTCGTGTCCAGGATCTCGCAGCCATTTGTCTGAGCTTCGCGGCGCAGGTAGGCTGCCCAGTTCATCATATTCGCATCGGCAAGTTCCGGCTGGCCTCGCTCGACGGACAAACGATGTGTCCTCGTTGCATCATCGCAATCGACCAATATGAGGCGATAGTCATCGATATCGGCGGCGGCCGCTGCCTCCTTGATGAAGGATGGCCGCATCTGCCCCTCGAGAAGAGTGGCCCTACCTTTCCGCACCTGTGGCGCAAGCCGCGCCAGCCATTCCAGGGTCTTATCCCGCTGCCAGCCCTCGGGCGAACCGTGATCGCGGATCATGGCGTCAAGCGACGGCACGCCGATACTGTCGAAATGATGGACGGCTGATGTATAGGCATGGTCCTTGGCGATCGCCTGCGCGATCGCGGTCTTTCCCGAGCCCGAAGCCCCGGTCAGAATGATCAGGCTCATGCAATACCTCCGAATGCGAAAAGGCCCCGCTGTTTCCAGCGGGGCCTCTTATAAAGGAATAATCCGAAGATTACTCGACGATGGATGCAACGATGCCAGCGCCGACGGTACGGCCGCCTTCGCGGATTGCGAAGCGAAGCTTTTCTTCCATCGCGATCGGAACGATCAGCTCAACGGCAACCGTGACGTTGTCGCCAGGCATAACCATTTCCGTGCCTTCCGGAAGCGTCACGATGCCCGTCACGTCAGTCGTACGGAAGTAGAACTGCGGACGGTAGTTCGTGAAGAACGGCGTATGACGGCCGCCTTCTTCCTTCGTCAGGATGTAGGCTTCAGCCATGAACTTCTTGTGCGGCTTCACCGAACCCGGCTTGCACAGGATCTGACCACGCTCGACGCCGTCACGGTTAACACCGCGAACCAGCGCGCCGATGTTGTCGCCGGCCTGGCCCTGGTCGAGCAGCTTGCGGAACATTTCAACGCCGGTCACCGTCGTCTTCGACGTCGGACGGATGCCGACGATCTCGACTTCTTCACCAACCTTGACGATACCGCGCTCGACGCGGCCCGTCACAACCGTACCACGGCCGGAGATCGAGAACACGTCTTCGATCGGCATCAGGAACGGCTGGTCGATCGGACGCTCAGGCGTCGGGATGTAGGCGTCAACCTGAGCCATCAGCTCGCGGATCGCATCTTCGCCGATCTTCTTGTCCGAATCTTCAAGGGCTGCAAGCGCCGAACCCTTGACGACCGGGATATCGTCGCCCGGGAAGTCGTAGGACGACAGAAGTTCGCGAACTTCAAGCTCGACGAGCTCGAGAAGCTCGGCGTCGTCAACCTGGTCGACCTTGTTCAGGAACACGACGATCGCCGGAACGCCAACCTGGCGAGCGAGCAGGATGTGCTCGCGCGTCTGCGGCATCGGGCCGTCGGCGGCAGAGCAAACCAGGATCGCGCCGTCCATCTGAGCGGCACCCGTGATCATGTTCTTGACGTAGTCGGCGTGGCCGGGGCAGTCAACGTGCGCATAGTGACGGTTCGGCGTCTCGTATTCAACGTGGGCCGTCGAGATCGTGATACCACGAGCCTTCTCTTCCGGAGCCGCGTCGATCTGGTCGTACGCCTTGAACTCGCCGAAGTACTTCGTGATCGCTGCCGTCAAGGACGTCTTGCCGTGGTCAACGTGACCGATCGTACCGATGTTAACGTGCGGCTTATTGCGCTCAAACTTACTCTTTGCCATTTGAATGCTTCCTGTGAACGTAATGAGTGACCCCGGCGAACCGGTTTAGTGCCGCCGTTTAAGGCTTTCATCGCATTTGCGCAAGACTTAATTGCAGGCCCTATTCCGGGCGAAGCCTGGCCGATGGCGGATGATCTCAAGCCATCAACATTCCTTCGCCGCGTAAGGTTCGCCGGCCGATCCGGAAAGACAAAAAAGCATTTGCCGGTTCAGGCGCTTACATAGGGAGACACGGCGAAGAAATCCAGTGCCGCTAGAGGGGTAGGCATTCGTACGATCTCGAACGCAAAGCGCCCTCTCCCGGCAGGAAAGGGCGCAGAATTATCAAACCACAATCAATCGTCGCTTGTCACGATGCATCATTCGACGCAGCCGATCGGAGACGCCGAAGCTTTGCAGCGATCAGTCGAGAAGATCAGCCGGCACCTTGCCGCCATTGTCCGCAAGCTTCTTCAGAAGAGCCTTGTGGAGGAACATGTTCATCTTGGCGGAATCGCCAGCATCACCGGTATAGCCAAGCTCCTGCGCCAGTTCCTTGCGCTCGGAAAGGCTCGCATCCATGCCAAGCGCCTTCATCAGGTCGACGATCGAATGTTTCCAGTCGAGCTTCTGGCCGCTTTTCTTGACAGCAGCATCGAGGATGGAGGCGATATCCACCGGCGCGGACGGTGCGCTGGTAGCAGGCGAGGTTGCTGCCGTCGTCGCTGAAGGAGCTGGCGTCGGCGCAGGCGCCGGATTGGCAGTTGCGGCTGTCGTCGTCGGTGCCGGAGCAGCCTCGGCAGCCTTTGCCTGTCCCCAGATTGCACCCTTGATCTTGTCGAAGATACCCATTTGCGCTCTCCCGTTTCGGTTGCCTGAGCAATATGTATCGCTCGCGCAAATATAAGCAACCCTTCATGTCAAATATGCAAAGGCAGAAGCCAACACGCCGAGACCGAAGCCGCCATCAGGACCGACAAGCATGCAAGGCACAATATCCTCTTCGCTTTAACGAAGAACGATGAAGATGCTAACAAACTGAAATTCTTGGAGCGGGTAGCGGGAATCGAACCCGCGTATTCAGCTTGGAAGGCTGCTGCTCTACCATTGAGCTATACCCGCGGGATGGTCAAGATCCGGCACGGAATGGTGGAGGGAGTTGGATTTGAACCAACGTAGGCTGAGCCAACGGATTTACAGTCCGTCCCCTTTAACCACTCGGGCATCCCTCCAGTATTCCGACTGGATCTTGCGACCAAGCTTGTCAGACCGTGGCGTCGCCGCCGTGATCTGCGCCGCGTATATGGCCGGACCACTTCCGTCTGTCAACACAAGGAATTGCCAAAAATGACAAAAAAATTTCAGCCTGTGGGAAAAGCCCGGCACTGAAAGAGGCTAGGCGCTTGCGGACGCGCTGGTTATAAAGCCGCATGAGCAAAGATAAAATTTCCGGCCGCGCCGGCCCAGACAGCACCTCCGACGACAAGTCGGCCAAGGACACGCTTACGCCACCCTGCGTCGCGCGCATCGCGATGCCAAGCGCGAGCGCGGCGAAATCCCGACGCCGACGCCGCAGAAGCGCAAGAAGACTGGTGCGGACGATTGGAAGCCGCCGGCGCTCGCACCCGACCAGGTCTTTCTCTATGGCCTCCATACGGTCCGCGCGGCGCTTGCCAATCCCGAGCGCAAGAACATCAAGCTGTCGACGACGCAGAATGCGCTGGTGCGGCTTGAGGTCGGCCCGGCCGACCAACTCGGCATTCCCGTCGAGATCGTCTCGCCGCAGGATATCGATAAGGTGCTCGGCCCGGAAGCGATTCACCAAGGCGTCATGCTGGAAACGCGCCCCCTGCCCGTGCGCCGTCTCGAGGCATTGAAGGACAGCCCGTTGCTACTGGTCCTCGATCAGGTGACGGACCCGCACAATGTCGGCGCCATCATGCGCTCGGCCGTCGCTTTCGATGCGGGCGCCGTCATCACGACACAACGCCACAGCCCGACCGAATCAGGCGTGATGGCAAAATCGGCCTCGGGCGCGCTGGAACTCATACCTTATATACAGATCACCAATCTCGCCGACGCACTCGGCGAGCTGCACCGGCTCGGCTTCACGACCATCGGGCTTGATTCGGAAGGTCCGGCACCGCTGGAAGGCACCTTCAGCGGCGACAAGATCGCCCTCGTGCTCGGCTCCGAGGGCAAGGGCCTGCGCCAGAAGACACGGGAGACGGTGAATGCGCTCGCTCGGCTCGATATGCCGGGCGCCATCAAGTCGCTCAATGTCTCGAATGCTGCCGCGATCGCGCTATATGCGACGCGGTCCTATCTCAAATCATAGTGGCGCCCTTGGCGGCCGCAGCACGTTGGGAGAATTTGCTTTGATCCGTCTTCTTGGTCCTGCGGCGGTTGCCGCCGCCCTTGCTTTGGCCATAGTCCAGCCGGCGCGCGCCGCCGATGACGAAATGATCCAGGCGCAAGCAGGCGTCTGGCTGGTTGCGCCTGAAAGCGGCGCCAAGGGCTGCCGCCTCACCTTCGGGACGAATACGGTCTCCGGCGGCTACGAGATTACAGGGGCGGATGCATGTGCGACGCCGCTCCCCGCCCTTACCGCCGCCAAGATCTGGAATTTCACCGATGATGGCGCGCTGGCGATCACGGACGGTGGGGGCAAGCCGCTCATGCGCTTCCAGCAGGAGGAAGGCTCGCCGTGGGAAAGCGAAGGCGGCGATCGGACCTGGCTGCTGCCGGCGCTCGGCGTTGTCGATCACGTGCCGACTACCGAAAGCCTTGCAGGCACGTGGCGCATCCAGACGCCGGACGGCAAGCCCATCTGCGATATCACGCTCACAACCGACAAGGATCAGGACGGCACCGCCAAGATGTCATCCAGCGGCAACTGCGCCGGCGAAGTCGGCGACCTCAAGCTTTCCCTGTGGGCGACAGAAGGGTTCGGACTTGTCATGCTGGGCAGCGATGGCTCCTCGCTCTCTTTTGATATGAAGCCCGACGGCAGTTTCCAGAAGTCCGAGGAAGAGGAAGGCGAGCCGTTGCTGCTGGTCCGCAAATAGGTTGGTTGAAGCATATCGAAGCACGCTCACCGCGAGCGCTAAATCAAGCGCGTAATGCTCATCGCACGATCATCGGCGCCCGATGCCAGGCCGATTGGCGCCAAAGCACCCTCTCGGTAACCGGGCAGCCGTCCTGCAGCTTCGCCCAGGAGGTGACATTGAGGTTCATCTCGCATTGCGCGAGGTAGCTCCGCCCCCCGACGGTCATACAGGCGACCTCGCCGACCGCATGCTGCTTTCCATCCGCATTTTTACAGTAGCAGTTTCCACCAGCTAACACTGATGCGCCTGTAAACGCCGTGATCACGACAACCGGCAATCCCAAGGCGGCATGCCGCGATATCCCGCGCATGGACGTATCCTCTCCACCATTGACGGATGAAGTGTATGCCGATTTCTGGCGTTGTAAATGCATCTGCAATCCCGAGCAGGCAGGCGAATGGATGCATGAAGAACCGGGGGCGATTTGATGCGCTCACCAAGACCTATCGGCAGGCTCAGTGAACCATAGGGTCCGCTTCATCGAAGAACGACCTGATGCCATCGCGGGCGATCGTCGCCAGGAACTCGTCGAATGCCTCGCGATCGGTCGCGAAGGGCTCTTCCCATTCGATCAGATCCTCTTCCGGCGTGATTACCTCCATCCGCCAGTCGGCATTGGTGCCGGCCGGGCGAAAGATATCGACCAGGACGGTCACGCCATCGTCGGTGAATTCACCCGAAAGCTCGGAGTGTTCGAGTTTAGGCTTCTTGGGCTTGCTCGGCATAGGGTTCCAGGCACACGAATATAGGATTGATGACTGTTACGAGCGTTCGGAGCCCGTTAGCAACGAGATATTATGTCGTTGTCGCCGGTTTTCCATACCGGAGATGAAACGATCGACGATATTCAAGAAAAAATGGTGCCCCCGGCAGGGTTCGAACCCGCGACCCCCTGATTACAAATCAGGTGCTCTACCAACTGAGCTACAAGGGCGTATAGGCATGCCAAATAACAGACTTTGAAATCCTGTAAAGGGAAAATCGGTCGATCCACGTTAAAGCTGGGGATCGACCGATTCACCAGTTCGCGCGAAACGTCTTGTCGCGACAAGGGAATAACATTACGAAGAATCGCTATTCAGGGGACATTGCATGTCGCGCAATCTTCAATCCGTTTGTTTTCTCGCCTCCACCGCGCCAGAGGCTCAAGCGGCGCAGGAAGAGCTTATTGGCCTCTACGGCCAGACATCGCAGGAAGATGCGGATATTGTCGTGGCTCTCGGCGGCGATGGTTTCATGCTGCAGACGCTGCACAAGACGATGAATACCGGCAAACGCGTCTATGGGATGAATCGCGGCTCCATCGGCTTCCTGATGAACGACTACCGCACGGACGGTTTGGCTGAGCGCATCGAAGCAGCCGTCGAAAACGCGTTTCACCCCCTGCAGATGACCACACGCAATGCCGACGGCAGCTCCTGCGTCGCGCTCGCCATCAATGAAGTGTCGCTGTTTCGTCAATCCTATCAGACGGCAAAGCTTAAGGTGGAGATCGACGGGCGGGTCCGCCTGCCGGAACTGATCTGCGACGGGCTGATGGTAACGACGCCGGCGGGCTCCACCGCTTACAATCTTTCCGCCCATGGCCCGATCCTGCCGCTGGAAGCGCCGCTGCTTGCCATGACGCCCGTCAGCGCCTTCCGCCCCCGCCGCTGGCGCGGCGCGCTCCTTCCCAACAGAGTGACGGTCGACATCACCGTGCTTGAGGCAGAGAAGCGCCCCGTCAATGCCGCCGCAGACAATACCGAAGTCAAATCGGTTCTCGGCATTCAGATTCGCCAGAGCGAGGATACGACGGCCCGCATTCTCTCCGATCCGGACAGGTCATGGTCGGACAGGATCCTGGCAGAACAGTTTTCGGATTGACCGAGCTATCTGCATCAGGCCCAAGAGACCGGAAGCAGCCGGCCAGAATGCACCATGAAAAAAGCCCCGTCTCCGGGGCTTTTCTATGCATGAAAGGATGCGACCTTATTCGACGTCGTCGACGACGGCATCGGCAGCACCGCTGATGCGATGCGCTAGGGCTGCTTCCATGAACTCATTGAGATCCCCGTCCAGGACGTCGCTCGGCGCCGTGCTGGAAACGCCGGTGCGCAGATCCTTGACCAGCTGGTAAGGCTGCAGGACGTAGGAGCGGATCTGATGACCCCAGCCGATATCCGTCTTGGAGGCGGCTTCGGCATTGGCGGCCTCTTCCCGCTTCATCAATTCGGCCTCGTACATGCGGGCACGCAGCATGTCCCACGCCTTGGCGCGGTTCTTGTGCTGCGAGCGTTCCTGCTGGCATTGCACGACAATCCCGGTCGGGATGTGCGTGATACGCACGGCCGAATCGGTTGTGTTGACGTGCTGACCGCCGGCGCCCGACGAGCGGTAGGTATCGATGCGGCAATCGCTTTCGTTGATCTCGATCTGGATCGAGTCGTCGACGACCGGGTAGACCCAGATCGATGAGAATGACGTGTGACGGCGCGCGTTGCTGTCATATGGCGAAATGCGCACGAGGCGATGCACGCCCGATTCGGTCTTCAGCCAGCCATAGGCATTGTGGCCTTTGACGAGCAGCGTTGCAGACTTGATGCCGGCTTCTTCGCCGTCATGGACTTCCAGCAGCTCCACCTTGAAGCGCTGGCGTTCGGCCCAGCGGGTATACATGCGCAGGAGCATGTTCGCCCAGTCCTGGCTCTCGGTGCCGCCGGCGCCGGAATGGACTTCGAGGTAGGTATCGTTCGAGTCAGCCTCGCCCGACAGCATGGCTTCCACCTGCCGGCGGGCGGCTTCCGCCTTCAAGCCCTTGAGCGCTTCTTCAGCCTCGCGGACGACATCGGCGTCGCCCTCTTCTTCGCCAAGCTCGATCAGCTCGACATTGTCGGCAAGCTGCTGCTCCAGCGCGCGCACGCCACTGATGCCGTCGTCAAGCTGCTGGCGCTCGCGCATCAGCTTCTGCGCCTCAGAAGCGTCGTTCCAGAGGGTCGGATCCTCTGACTTGTTATTCAACCAGTCCAGTCGTCTTACCGCCTGGTCCCAGTCAAAGATGCCTCCTCAGCAGGGTGATAGCCTGCTTGGTTTCATCGACTACTTTCTCGATTTCGGCTCGCATAATCCCACTTCTTCAGTTCACCGCTCAAGACAGCGGTCATCCAATTCAAAGAGTGCTGGTGACATAGATATACATGCCGCTGGTGTAAAGCCCCGCGGCATGTCGATCAGACAAATAGGGTCAGATCAGAAGAGACCGCCGGATCCGGAGGTGACCGCCTGGTTCGCCTGCGGCGAAGTCCTGAGGATTTCCTCAGGCGCCACCTGCGCCGCGGCATCGCCGCCGCCGATGACCTGCAGGCTGGTAGCCGGGCCGGAGCCGGGCTTGAAGGCTTCCATAATGGCATTCGGCTCGCCGGGCTGTGCGGCCATGCCGGTCGCGCGGTTGACCGCAACCATCGTCATGCCGGCCGGAACCTGGAACTTCTCAGGCGCCTCATCCTTGGTGGCGGCCTGCATGAACTCGTTGAAGATCGGCGCGGCAAGGGCGCCGCCGGTGCCGCCGCGGCCGAGCGGGGTCGGCGTATCGTAGCCGATGTAAAGGCCGGCGACGAGGCTCGGCGTGTAGCCGACGAACCAGGCATCCTTCTCATCATTGGTGGTGCCGGTCTTGCCGGCGACATCGGTATTGAGCTTGATCTTGCCGGCGGCCGTGCCGCGGATGATGACGCCCTGCATCATCGACGTGACCTGATAGGCCGTCATAGGATCGAGCACCTGCTCGCGATTGTCGGCGATGACAGGCTCGTCCTGATTCTGCCAGGCGCTAACGTTGCAACTGTCGCAGACGCGTTCCTCATGCTTGAAGATGGTCTTGCCGTAACGGTCCTGGATGCGGTCGATGAGCGTCGGCTTGATCTGTTTGCCACCATTGGCCATGACCGAATAGGCCGAAACCATGCGCAGCACCGTCGTTTCGCCGGCGCCGAGCGACATGGCAAGCACGGGGTTCATATGGTCGTAGATACCGAAGCGCTCGGCATATTCGGCAACCAACGGCATGCCCATATCGGAAGCGAGACGCACCGTCATGAGGTTGCGCGAGTGTTCGATGGCGAAACGAAGCGTATGAACGCCACCACCCTCGCCTTCGTAGTTCGTCGGCTTCCAGACATCGCCATTGCTCAGCGTGATCTGCAGCGGGTCGTCCAGAATGACGGAGGCCGGTGTATAGCCATTATCCATGGCGGCCGCGTAGACGAAAGGCTTGAACGACGAACCGGGCTGCCGCTTGGCCTGCGTTGCACGGTTGAATTCGGACTGCGCGTAGGAGAAGCCGCCGACCATGGCGAGTACGCGGCCGGTATGCGGGTCCATGGCAACGAGACCGCCCTGCACCTTCGGCGGCTGGCGCAGACGGTAGCTGCTCGAATCGGCATTACCGGTCTTTTGCACGTAAATCACATCACCGGGGCTCAATACGCCGCTCGGCGATTTGGCCGACTTGCCGCCGGCCGAGCGATAGGCCCAGCGCATGTCGGCGGGGGAGATCGTGCCGCGTGTCCGCTCCGTCGATACCTTGCCGGCGGCATCGACGCGCGGCTGCAGGCCGATATCAACGCCTTGATCCGATACGGAAAGGACGACGGCGACCCGCCATTCCGGCACGTCGCTCAGGCTTGGAACCTTCGCGAGCTCGACGCCCCAATCCTGTGAGGTGGCAATCTGCTTGAGCGGGCCGCGATAGCCGCGGCGCTCGTCATAATCGATCAGACCATCCTGAAGGGCCTTGCGAGCTTCGAGCTGCATCTGCGGATCGAGCGACGTACGAACGGAAAGGCCACCTTCGTAGAGGGTCTTCTCGCCATATTGGTCGATCAACTGGCGGCGAACTTCCTCGGCAAAATAGTCGGACGCGAAGAGCGACGGGCCGCTCTTCGGCGGCACGACGCCGAGCGGCTGCTTCTTCGCCTCTTCACCGTCGCTCTGGCTGACATAGCCATTCTCGACCATGCGATCGATCACCCAGTTGCGGCGGGTGAGCGCTGCTTCGGCGCGGCGGAAGGGATTATAGTTCGACGGCCCCTTGGGGAGCGATGCCAGATAGGCCGATTCGGCGATGGTCAGTTCGTTGACCGACTTGTCGAAATAGGTGAGCGCAGCGCCGGCGATGCCGTAGGAATTCAGGCCGAAATAGATTTCGTTCAGGTAAAGCTCGAGGATCTTGTCCTTGCTGTAGGCCTGCTCGATGCGGAAGGAGAGAATCGCTTCTTTGATCTTGCGGTCGAAAGTCTGGTCGGCGGACAGCAGGAAGTTCTTGGCGACCTGCTGCGTGATGGTGGACGCGCCGACGAAGCGGCGGCCGGAACCGATATTCTGCAGATTCACGGCCACGGCGCGGATAAGACCGCCGACATCAACGCCGGGATGGTTGTAGAAATTCTTGTCTTCCGCCGAAAGGAAAGCCGCCTTGACGCGATCGGGAATGGCCTGGATCGGCACGAAAAGCCGGTTCTCGCGCGAATATTCCTTCATCAGCGCGCCGTTGCCGGCGTGGATGCGCGTCGTGACCGGCGGCGCGTATTTGGCAAGCACCTCGTAATCGGGCAGTTCCTTCGAGACCACGCTCAGATAGATGGCAGCCGCAGCCGCCACACCCAGAAACAGGAGGCAGCCCAGGCCAAAGAAATATCCAATCAGTCTGATCATCTGATACTACCGGTGCTTGTTCTTCATGCGGCACGTGCGCGAGATCATCGCATAATCACGGGCGTTTTGCACGCTCGCGGCGTGAATGCAAGACGGCAATGGGACAAAGCCGTGCTTCATACGCGAGCAAATGATACTTCGCTGTAACGGCGGGAATGTGAGCAAAATAGGGCCCGACGCCAGCATTCCAATTTCATCCAGTCCTAAAGTACATCGCTGTTACATGGAAGCCACGACGGATCGTCCAATCCGAAGCCATCAGCCGCCATTGGCGATGATGGCCACGCGATATTGCTTCACCGCCTCCGTCAAACGATCGGCGACCTTCTCCCGCCAATTGGCATCGAGCAGCAGCTTTTCATCCTCCTTGTTGGAGAGAAAACCGAGCTCGAGCAGGATCGAGGGCACGTCGGGCGCAGTCAGCACCTGGAAACCCGCATGGCGATGCGGATTGTTGATCATGGCGATCTGGCCGTTGAACGAGGACAATACATCCTGCGCCAGCGAAATGGAGAAGGCTTGAGTCTCGCGGCGTGTCAGATCCATGAGAATATCATTGACGGCGGCCGGCTGCGTCTGAGCCTCGGCGCCGGCGATCTGATCGGAATTGTTTTCACGATCGGCCACCTCGCCGGCAAGACGGTCCGATGCCTTGTCCGAGATGGTATATACGGTCGCGCCGCGGATATCCTTCTGCTTCAGCGTATCGGCATGCAGCGAGATGAAGAGCGAAGCGCGATTCTGCCGGGCGATGGTCACGCGTTCGGACAGCGAGAGATATTGATCCTTATCGCGTGTCAGGAAGGCCTTGATGCCGGGCTGCGCATTCAGCTTGTCGGCAAACATCTTCGCAAATGCGAGCGTAATGTCCTTTTCCTGCGTGACGCCGTCCGTGCCGGTCGCGCCGGCATCGATACCGCCGTGACCGGCATCGACCGCAACGAGGAAGACATTCGGATCGGCTTTCTGCGCCGGCTCGACCGGACCGACGTCCTTGGCGGTATCGTCGCTCGTCCAGCTCTGCTTATTTACAAGCTCGGCAAATTGTTCGGCAGGCAGCATCTCGGCATCCAGCACGAGGCGCTGCCCCTTGCCGCTCTCATCGGCCTGAACCTTGGCCGTGACCAGCTTAACCGGTTTCTTTGCCGTCAGCACGATACGGGCGCTGTCCGCATCCATCGTGCCGTAGCGAATATCCTTGAAGAGGCCGGTCGGCTTCAGACTGCCGGCGGGGAAGCCGAATGCAGTTGATGGGAGATCGACGACGACACGGACGGGATTGTCAAGGTAGTGAACCGTGAAGGTGGGAGCCCGGTCCATGTCGATGACGATACGCGTGCGGGCATCGTCGCCGGCGATGCGGGCGCCATAGGCAAGCACAGAAGCATCCGCCGCCGCTGCGGGCGCAAATGCAGAAACCGAAACGAGAATCACCAGAGCAAAGGCCGCTGCCGCAAATCGCAAAGCCCTCACGCCACTCTCCGCCACATGCCGCAATCCCTTTACCAAGTGCCCAACGCGCCCCATATTGGTTTCGGCGTTGTTTTTGAAGTGCCAATAACGGGAACCAGGTTTGACCTGATGGCTGCATCGGTGATGCGCCGGGAGACGAATCGACAAGACATCCTCCCGCGTCCTCATCATCCGACGAATCCATCAATATTATGGCATACTTGGCTTTTCCCTTGCTATTGTGACAGATAAAACATACAACGCATATTAGGGTAGAAGTGTTGACGGGATAGAGTCGTCGCAAAGGCAGCCGCCTCGAGTACCAGGCGCCAATAAGCGGCATTCATCCGCCGTCTGCAGTACTTCTGCTCGAAACAGTGGATATCTGAATTTCCGGCTTCAAACGGGAAATTCATCGGTGGAAAGCCACCAAACGCTCTTTAGAGAGCACCTTCATCGGACCCATTTGTGGGTCTAAGGCATAGTCGATCTCGCTTGGTTACGGATGTTACCGCAGCAGCTTTTTCAGAAAGTCAACAGACCCCAGGGATATGATGCCCCGGCTGCCGTCTGGATGCTGTCATCGCCGAACCAATCGCGACTTTCATTATCCGGCGCAACAATTGCGGATCACATCCGGCCTGTCCCAGTGACAGGAAGGCCCCCATCCGATTGTCTGCGCCGAGGAGCACAGCTTTCATGGCAGACAAAATGCTTATCGATGCGTCTCACGAGGAAGAGACGCGCGTCGTTGTCGTTCGCGGGAACCGCATAGAAGAATTTGACTTCGAGTCCCAGCACAAGAAGCAGATCCGCGGCAACATCTATCTTGCAAAGGTAACGAGGGTCGAGCCCTCGCTTCAAGCCGCTTTCGTTGACTACGGCGGCAACCGGCACGGCTTCCTGGCCTTTGCGGAAATCCATCCCGATTACTATCAGATCCCGCTGGCCGACCGGCAGGCGCTTTTGAAGGCTGAGGCCGAAGAGCATCGCCGCGACGACGACGTCGAGCATGTCGAAACGGCGCTCGATCTTTCACAGCAGGAACAACCCGATATCGGCATTGTCCCGGCGCAGGCCGAAGAAGCCGCAGTGCCGGCCGCAATCGCGGAACAGACTCCTGCTTCGGAGGCTGTCGAAGCCACCGAAAAGGCAGCGCCTGCCAAGAAGGCAAAGCCGCGCCGCAGCCGCAAGAAGGCCGCAGTTGAAGAAGCCCCCGCCCCTGAAGCGACGGACGCAGTCGATGCGCCGAGCGAGGACGAAGAAGGACCGTCGGGCGAAATGGCGGCGATGGTTGAAACCGATTCGATCTCGGAAGACGTCGCGACCTCCAAGCGTCGCCGCGATGACGACGACGATGATGATGACCATGAAGAGGAAGTGATCGAATCCGTCGGCGCCGAAGACGCGATGGAAGAAGTTCCCGATCGCGCCCAGCGCAAGCCGCGCAAGCAATACCGTATCCAGGAAGTCATCAAGCGCCGCCAGATTCTACTGGTTCAGGTGGCGAAGGAAGAACGCGGCAACAAGGGTGCGGCACTCACCACCTATCTTTCGCTCGCAGGCCGCTATTCGGTTCTCATGCCGAACACGGCGCGCGGCGGCGGCATCTCCCGCAAGATCACCAATCCGCAGGACCGCAAGCGCCTGAAGGAAATCGCCAAGATGCTCGAAGTGCCGCAGGGCATGGGCGTCATCCTGCGTACTGCCGGTGCCAACCGCACCAAGGTCGAGGTCAAGCGCGATTTCGAATATCTGATGCGCCTGTGGGAAAACGTCCGCACGCTGACGCTGGCATCGACGGCTCCTTGCCTCGTCTACGAAGAAGGCAGCCTGATCAAGCGCTCGATCCGCGACCTCTACAACAAGGATATCAGCGAGATCATCGTCTCTGGCGAGGAAGGCTATCGTGAAGCGAAAGACTTCATGAAGATGCTGATGCCGAGCCACGCCAAGGTGGTTCAGCCGTACCGCGACATCCATCCGATCTTCTCGCGTTCCGGCATCGAAGCGCAGCTCGACCGCATGCTGCAGCCGCAGGTCACGCTGAAGTCCGGCGGCTACCTGATCATGAACCAGACGGAAGCGCTGGTTTCGATCGACGTCAACTCCGGCCGCTCGACCCGCGAACATTCGATCGAGGACACCGCGCTCCAGACGAATCTCGAAGCAGCCGACGAAGTGGCTCGCCAGCTTCGCCTGCGCGACCTTGCCGGCCTGATCGTCATCGACTTCATCGACATGGAAGAAAAGCGCAACAATCGCGCCGTCGAGAAGAAGCTGAAGGAATGCCTGAAGAATGACCGCGCCCGCATCCAGGTCGGCCGCATCTCGCATTTCGGCCTTCTGGAAATGTCGCGCCAGCGCATCCGCGCTTCGGTTCTCGAAAGCACGACGCAAATCTGCTCGCATTGCGGCGGCACGGGTCACGTTCGCTCGCAGTCTTCCGTTGCCCTGCATGTCCTGCGCGGCATCGAGGAATATCTGCTCAAGAACACGACGCACGACATCACCGTGCGCACGACGCCGGACATTGCGCTCTATCTGCTCAACCACAAGCGCCAGACGATCATCGATTACGAAAGCCGCTTCGGCGTCGCGATCCTCATCGATGCCGACAATGCCGTTGGCACGCAGCACTTCGCGATCGACCGTGGCGAGCCGGTCGCCAATCCGGTGAAGATCGAAAGCCTGTTCAACTTCGCAGCCATTCCGGACGATGATGACGACGATATCGTCATCGAAGCCGATGAGGATGAAGACGAAGAGTTGGAAGAAAAGGCTGCAAGCGCCGAGCAGCAGCCTGCCGCTCGCTCTGAAAGCAATGATGGCAACCGCAAGCGCAAGCGCCGTCGTCGGCGTCGTGGCCGCGGCAATGATAACCAAGCCGCTCCTGCTTCCGAAGACGGCTCCACGGCCGATATCGCCGATGATGGAGACGAAGGCGACGATGACGAGGATGATGCCGGCGCAGATAACGCTGCATCCGCTGGCGGCGACGATGACGCGCAGCAGAAGCGCAAGCGCCGTCGCCGCGGCAAGCGTGGTGGCCGGCGTAATCGTGAAAACGAAGGCAACGAACAGGCCGCTGCAGGCGAGGAAACCGGTTCCGACGAAGCTGATGAGAATGATGCCGAAGACGGCGACGAAGCAACCGTAACGGTGGCCGAGATCGCGGTCGCCGAAGGCGAAGCTGCCGTCGAGGCGCAGCCCGCCATGGCAGCGGTCGAAACCGCAGCAGCCGTCACCGAAGACATCAAGCCCGCCAAGGGCCGCGGTCGTCGCAAGGCAAAGGCCATCGAGGCATCGCCCGTCGAGACGCCCGCGGTTGACGAAGCGCCGGCAGCGGATGTCGAAATCGAAGCGGTCGCCGAGACCACCGAAGCTTTGGACAATTCGGCGGAAGCGGCAACGCCCGAAGCGACTGAGGATGCAGTCAAGCCGGCCCGAGCCAATCGCGAATCGAACGTTTCCTCCTCTGCTCCAGTGGTAAAATCCACTCGCACCAATGAAGGTGGCGAGAGCGACGGAGAGTCGGCGAAGCCGAAGAAGGCCGGCTGGTGGCAGCGCCGCGGCTTCTTTTAAGAAAACCGACTGAGAATAATTTGACAAAAATCCGGCCGTGGCGACGCGGCCGGATTTTTCGTTTCCGTTGCACGATTTATTCGTCAGTCATGCCCAAGCACTGAACAGATCGAGGCCAAAGCGTACAGCTCGTCGACTTGCGAAAGCACTTTCGCAAGCTCGCACAAGCTGTTTATTGCGGATTCTATTTCAGCCACGCCGCCATGCGTTCGGTGGCTTCCTCGATCTCGGCATTCGAGCCGGCATAGGAGAAGCGCATCGCGCGATGTCCTTCAACGGGATCGAAATCGAGGCCGGGCGTGGCGGCGACATTGATTTCCGCCAGCATCTTTTGCGCGAAGACCATGCTGTCGTTCGTGAAGCGGCTGACATCGACATAGGCGTAGAAAGCGCCATCCATGGGCGAGGCAATGTGAAAGCCGATTTCCGGCAGCCGGCGCATGAGGAAATCGCGGTTGCGGCCGTAGCTCTCACGATAGACATCCAATTCGGCACCTGCGCCGAGCGCTGCCTCGGCGGCGATCTGCGACAATTCCGGCGCGGAGATATAAAGGCTCTGGGCCACACGTTCGACGGGGCGGACCAGCCGCTCCGGCAAGACCATCCAGCCGATGCGCCAGCCGGTCATGCAATAATATTTCGAGAAGGAATTGATGACGATCGCCTCGTCCGTCAGTTCCAGCGCGCTCGTCTCCTCGCCGACGAAGGTCAGCCCGTGGTAGATTTCATCGGAGATGAAGGCGATGGAGCGATCGGCGCAATAATCCGCCAGCGCCTTCAAAGCCGCCCTGCCCGTCACCGTGCCTGTGGGATTGGCTGGGCTTGCCAGCAGCACGCCCTTCAGTCGCTTACCGCTCGCCGCTTGTGCTGCCTCCAAGCTCTCGGGCGTGAGTGTAAACTGCGTCTCCTCGGTGACCGGAACCTCGACGACATCGAGACCGAGTGCGGCAAGGATGTTGCGATAGGCCGGATAGCCCGGCCGTGCGATGGCGACGCTGTCGCCGGCATCGAACAAAGTCAGAAAGGCAAGGTTGAAGCCGGCCGACGATCCGGTCGTGATCGCAATGCGCTTCGGATCGATGCTGAGGCCGTGGTGTGCCTGGTAATGGGTGGAAAGTGCCTGCCGCAGGGCTAGAGTGCCGAGCGCATCCGTATAGCCGATGCGGCCATGGCCGAGAGCCGCACGCGCAGCCTCCAACGCCGCCTGAGGTGCGGGATGAGACGGCTGTCCGACGGCCATGGAAATGACCGCATGTCCGGCTTGGCGTCTCCGCGTCGCTTCCGCCAGTACATCCATGGCATGGAAGGGTTCGACGTCGCTGCGCTTGGATAGGGAAAACAAGGTCAATTCTCTCTCGGATCGGATAGGCAAGCGACATTTGCAGCAATATCGGCTCGTTCACAATCCTGCGATTGCGGCTTTGTCGTGAAAATTCCTGTTTCTGGAAATAAGGACGCACCGTAAATTGTCGATGCCTATTTGCGGATGTTAACCCGACGATGCTATGGCGCATCCGAGAATGACGTCTCCGATCAGATCCAACGAGGACCCAATGACCTTTTCTCTCAAAAGCCTGCTGACGGTTTCGGCGATTGCCCTGACAGCGTCCTTCGCCACAATCCAGCCGGCCGCGGCGCTGGACGACCAGCAGAAGAAGGAGATCGGGAATTTCATCAAGGAGTATCTCGTCGAGCATCCGGAGGTGCTGCTGGATGCGCAGGCGGCGCTCGAAAAGAAGCAGGACGAAGCCCGGATCGCACAGTCGTCGCAGGTGATCACACAGAACAAGGACGCGATCTTCAATTCCAAGGATGATGTCGCCATCGGCAATCCGAAGGGCGATATCACCGTTGTCGAGTTCTTCGACTATAACTGCACCTATTGCCGGCATGCGCTTGGCGACATGGACAAGCTCCTGCAGCAGGACAAGAATGTTCGCTTCGTGCTGAAGGAGTTCCCGATCCTTGGCCAGGATTCGGTAGCAGCCTCCCGGGTTTCCAGCGCGTTCCGCCTGCTCGCACCGGAAAAATATGCCGAATTCCATCATAAGCTGCTGGGCAGCGACGGCCGCGCCTCCGAGGACACGGCCATCGATGTCGCCACCTCGCTTGGTGTCAGCGAAGCGGCCATCCGCGCCGAAATGGCAAAAGCGCCGAATACCGCCATGATCAAGGCCACCTACCAGCTTGCTACCGATCTCGGCGTCAACGGCACACCCGCCTACGTCATCGGCAACGAGATGATTTCCGGCGCGGTTGGCCTCGATGCCATCAAGGAGAAGATCGCCAACGTACGCAGTTGCGGCAAGACGAGCTGCTGAGCGGCGCAAAAATGCCAAAATCGCGGCGTTTCCACATCTAGAGGCGCGCAACCTTCTCACCGGGGCTTTCCTATAGGGCCTCGGGAGTCTATAGGTTGCGCTGCACTTTGACGGAACCACTGATGGCGCAAACTATTTTCGTCCTTAACGGACCCAATTTAAATGCTCTCGGCAAGCGCGAGCCGGGCATCTATGGCGGCAAGACGCTCAAGGATATCGAAGCCGACTGCAAGTCCGTCGGTGAAAGCCTGGGCTTCGTTGTCGATTTCCGGCAGAGCAATCACGAAGGCGTGCTGGTGGACTGGATCCATGAAGCCGGCGACAAGGCCGTCGGTGTCGCGATCAATCCCGGCGCCTACGGTCACACGTCGATCGCCTTACACGATGCGATCCGCGCCATCTCCATTCCCGTCGTGGAGGTGCATATTTCAAACATCCACGCACGCGAAGAATTCCGGCACAAATCGATGATCGCGCCCGCTGCAAAGGGCATGATCTGCGGTTTCGGACCTCATAGCTACATCCTGGCGCTGCAAGCGCTAAAATCCATCACCCAATAACAAAAATACAGGGCAAGAAATCCAATGGCTGAAAAGAAATCGGGTATCGACCAGGCGCTGATTCGCGACCTCGCCAATATTCTCAACGACACGGATCTGACCGAGATCGAAGTCGAACAGGAAGATTTGCGCATCCGCGTGTCGCGCGCCGGCGCGACGCAATATGTTCAGGCGCCGATTGCCGCCCCGGTCGCCTATGCCGCTCCCGCCGCCGCTGCAGCAGCACCGGCCACTGCTGCTCCGGCAAGCAACGCCCGCAATCCCGACAACGTCGTCAGCGCGCCCATGGTCGGCACTGCCTACCTGGCGCCGGCACCGGGCTCTGCTGCCTTCATCCAGGTCGGCGCGTCCGTCAAGGAAGGGCAGACGCTGCTCATCATCGAAGCCATGAAGACGATGAACCAGATTCCCGCGCCGAAGTCCGGAACGGTGACTGAAATTCTCGTTCAGGACGGTCGTCCGGTCGAGTACGGCGAAGCCCTGGTCGTCATCGAGTAAGGTCGGCCCATGCCCATTATTTCGAAGATTCTCATAGCCAATCGCGGAGAGATCGCTCTGCGCGTGCTGCGCGCCTGCAAGGAGCTTGGCATTGCGACCGTTGCGGTGCATTCGACCGCTGACGGCGACGCGATGCATGTGCGTCTGGCGGATGAAAGCGTTTGCATCGGCCCGCCGCCGTCGCGCGACAGCTATCTCAACATCCACCAGATTGTTGCCGCCTGTGAAATCACCGGCGCGGACGCCGTGCATCCCGGCTATGGCTTCCTTTCGGAAAACGCCAAGTTCGCCGATATTCTCGATGCACACGGCATCACCTTCATCGGTCCGACGGCGGAGCATATCCGCATCATGGGCGACAAGATCACTGCCAAGACCACGGCGCAGCAGCTCGGCATTCCGGTTGTCCCCGGCTCCGACGGCGAAGTGAAGACCGAGGCGGATGCGCTGAAGACGGCGCGCGAAATCGGCTATCCGGTTCTCATCAAGGCAACCGCCGGCGGCGGCGGCCGCGGCATGAAGGTTGCCCGCACGGAAGAGGACCTGATCGAGGCATGGTCGACGGCCCGCACGGAGGCCGCAGCAGCCTTCGGCAACGAATCCGTCTATATGGAAAAATATCTCGGCAAGCCGCGCCACATCGAAATCCAGGTTTTCGGTGACGGTGAAGGCAACGCCATCCATCTCGGTGAACGCGACTGCTCACTGCAGCGCCGCCACCAGAAGGTCTGGGAAGAAGCCAACTCCCCGGCACTCAACGTCGAACAGCGCATGAAGATCGGCCAGATCTGCGCCGACGCGATGAAGAAGCTGAAATATCGCGGCGCCGGCACTATCGAGTTCCTTTATGAGAACGGCGAGTTCTATTTCATCGAAATGAACACGCGCCTGCAGGTGGAACATCCGGTCACGGAAGCGATCACAGGCATCGACCTCGTGCACGAGCAGATCCGCGTCGCTTCCGGCGGTGGTCTTTCGGTCACGCAGGATGAGGTGCATTTCCAAGGCCATGCCATCGAATGCCGCATCAATGCCGAGGACGCGCGTACCTTTGTCCCCTCGCCCGGCACGATCACCCATTTCCATGCGCCTGGCGGCCTCGGAGTCCGTATCGATTCCGGCGCCTATCAGGGCTACAAGATCCCTCCCTATTACGACAGCCTCATCGGCAAGCTGATCGTGCACGGGCGCACCCGCGTCGAATGCATGATGCGCCTGCGCCGCGCGCTGGACGAATTCGTGGTGGATGGCATCAAGACCACCCTGCCGCTCTTCCAGGATCTAGTTTCCAACCAGGATATCGCCAACGGCGATTACGATATCCACTGGTTGGAAAACTACCTGGCAAACACATCGGCCTAGCCAATGCCCGGAGCGCGCGGCAGACATCCCGGCGTTACCCCGGAGATCCTGCTGCGCGCCTATTCCATCGGGCTTTTCCCGATGGCCGAATCGGCTGATGACCCGGAAATCTTCTGGGTCGAGCCGGAACTGCGAGGTATAATGCCCCTGGATACGTTTCACGTCTCCAAGAGCCTCGCCAAGAAAATCCGTCAACACCCCTTCGACATCCGTTTCGATAGCGATTTTGAGGCGGTCATCGCCGCCTGCGGCGAACAGACGAGCGATCGCCCCAGCACCTGGATCAACGAGACGATCCGCTCGCTCTACGCCACCCTGCACCACATCGGCCATGCCCATTCCGTCGAAGCTTGGGAAGGTGACCGGCTGGTCGGCGGTCTCTATGGCGTCTCCCTGGGATCCGCCTTCTTCGGTGAAAGCATGTTTTCTCGCCGCACGGATGCTTCCAAGATCTGTCTTGTCTATCTGGTGGAGCGCCTGCGCGAACGCGGCTTCACCCTGCTCGATACGCAATTCACCACCGAGCATCTGAAGACATTCGGCGCCATCGACGTGCCGAAGGATGCCTATGCGAAGATGCTGGAAAAGGCGATGGAATCGCCCAATCTCAGCTTTTCCGACGATCCGCCCTGAGCGTTTTGGGACCACTTCAAATTCCGATTGTGGTCTGCTATCCCTTCACGCGAAGAGCATTGGTGCACAGAGGTTCCACTTTGCCGTCGTAAATACCGGTCTCATCCAAATCACCCCGTGCCTCAGGGCGGCAAGATGCCGTCCGATGCATGTTCATGTCCATCGGGTGATGGCCTGAGACCGGTTTGGCATTGTCAAAACGCGCCTAATGCAGCCGCCGCTGTCTCAGCTCTTCAGCCGTCCCGCAATATCGCCACACCGCGCCCTAAAGGGGCTTGTCTCACTGCCAGCTTGGTGGACTTCCAGACGGAAGACCAAGACGGTATGTGCAATATTCTTCAGGTCCGTTGGACCCTTACGCCCAAAACATCGCCTCAGCCGTGGATCGCCTGCAGCGGCTGCGGATGCCAGAAACCCTTCAGATCGAGCGGCAAGATCCGGCTCAACGCCAATGGCAAGCGGCTCGATGCCTGGCTTGTCTATAAGTGCATCGATTGCGACAAGACATGGAACCGAACGCTCTTCGAGCGCCGGACCGTTCAAGACCTTGGCCCGTCCACGCTCGAGGCGCTGCAGCGCAGCGATCCGGATTGGGTGCAAGCGCAAGAGTTCGATCTTGATGGATTGAAGCGGAAAGCAAAACGTATCGACGAGCCGCCCGACGTTATCCTCCGGAAGCAGACGATACGTGCGGCAAGCGGCTGGACCTTGCTTGATATCGAGATATCAGCCGAATTCCCGGTGAACCTTCGCTTTGATCGGCTGCTTGCATCGGAGTTGGCGATCTCGCGCTCGCGGCTTCAGGCCCTCCGTGACGGAGGCAAGTTGAGAGCCCATCCGGACCGCAACGACGTCTTTCGTCACAAGGTCAAAGACGGCGTGAGGATCATTCTTGACTTGTCGGAGATTGCCGATCGTCAGGCGATAGGTGAATCCGCCGCCAATTCGGATAACGGTTAAGACGATGCCCGCGGGAGCAAGGCTTCTGCGGGCACATAACCCTACTGTGAATGTCTCGAAGACCGATTACTTCGCGCCAGCGGTATCCGGCGCCGGAACGTCGGACTTTTGCTTGCACTCTTTCAGCCAGACGTCATAGATCGGATGCTCGACGGCGTTGAGGCCGGGGCTATCGGCAAACATCCAGCCGGTGAAGATACGGCGGATACGGCGATCGAGGGTGATCTCGTCGACTTCGACGAAACCGTCTACCTTCTGCTGCTCGGTATCGTCTCGCGAATAGCAGGCGCGCGGCGTCACCTGCAGCGCGCCGAACTGCACGGTTTCGTTGACATAGACATCGAAAGTGGTGATGCGTCCGGTGATCTTGTCGAGGCCGGAGAAAACGGCGACCGGATTTGCGATGCGGGCGGCCTCGGTGGTGGAAGCTGCCAAGATGCCGGCGACGAGAGCAATGCCGGCCACAGCCATTGCACGCAAAGAAGCGCTCCGCGTGAAAACCATCATATCCGCCACTCTCCGCTTGGTCTCGGTCAAGGCGCCGAGCAAAAGCCGGCCTATGTCGCGCCTAAAGCCCAATTGTGGCCAAAGGACGAGCCGGCTTCTCGCTTAGTTGCCCGGGGTCCAGGCGTCGTAGTCGCCGGTCACGCGCGGACGCTCGCCGGCAACGGCGAGAGAGCCCGGCGGGCGGTAAGCCTGCGGCGAACCTGTGGGATTGGCACGATGTTCCTTCTGCCATTCCTTGGCGACATAGTTTTCCTTGGTCGGCGGAACGTCGGTGCGATGATGCATCCAGCCGTGCCAACCCGGAGGAATGGCGGAGGCTTCCGCATAGCCCTTGTAGATCACCCAGCGTTTCGGGAGGCCGTAGGAAGACATGCCGCCTTCGTAATAGACGTTGCCGAATTCATCCTCGCCGACACGCTTGCCAAAGCGCCAGGTCGCGAAGCGCGTTCCCAAAGTTTGGCTGTTCCACCAAGTGAAGGTCTGTACGATGAAATTCCACATGTCTTTTCCTCGATACCCGCTGAGGGGCGAGCGATACCAGAATTCGATAGTTTGCTTATGCCGCCCCTAGGCCTGCTTGTCCAGTGATTCCAGCGGGCAAAAGGCTTCATTTCAATAGCATCTTGAAGCCCAGATGCGTCGGCTTGAAACCCAGTCTCTCATAGAAGCGATGCGCGTCCTTGCGGGCATTATTCGATGTCAACTGAATCATCCGCATCCCGCGGCTTTTTGCCTCGTCGATGCAGAAATTGATCATGGCGGCACCGATCCCCTGCCCGCGCATATCGGCGCGCGTCTGGACCGCTTCGATGATCATGGCAGAGCCGCCCCGCCCGGTCAGCGTCGTCGTGATCATCGTCTGGAACGTCCCAACCACTTCGCCGGCGCGTTCGGCGACATAGAGCGTCTGCTCCCGCGACGCCGCGATGGTGCGAAACGCATGGAGGTAATCGTCATAGGCAGACGGGTCGGTCGTATCGCCATGGCCACCCACGGCGTCGGCGGCAAATAGACCGATCAGGGCGCGAAGGTCGGCTTCTTTCGCTTCGCGGATTAGCAGGCGGGCGGCTTCCATGAACGGTCTCGTCTATTCTTTCAGTGGGCCGTCAACGGCTTCTCGAAAATCAGCGCCGGAATGCCCGAATGCCCATTGCCGCAGTTTTCCGTGCGACCGACCTCGACAAAGCCATGAGCCTTGTAGAAAGCAATTGCCGGCTCGTTCTGCGGATCGACCTCAAGGCGCATGATCTCGGCGTCGGGAAAGCAGGTCTCCAGCTCAGCAAATATGTCTCGGCCGATACCCTCACGCTGATGCTTTGGGCTGACATAGAGCATGTAGAGCATGACGGTTTTTGTCATCTCCTTGGACATGGCGGCATAGCCCATGCCGCCAATGGTCCTGCCGTCGTCGGCCACCAGGAATTCCGAGTTCTTGTTCGCCAGCCGCGCCTTCAGCGAAGCCGGCGAGTGCCAGGAAGCGTGCAGCTCGCTGACCTTTTCCGGCCCGTAGATCCGGTCATAGGTCGCGTGCCAAGCTTCGCCGAGCAGAGCGCGGACCTTTTCCAGGTCCTGCTCGCTGGCGGTGCGGACGAAGAACACTGACTATTCCTCTTCGATGCCGAGCTTGGCCTTGACCAGCGCCTGCACGGCCTGCGGGTTGGCCTTGCCGCCCGTCGACTTCATCACCTGGCCGACGAACCAGCCGGCAAGCGTCGGCTTAGCCTTGACCTTGGCAACCTGATCCGGATTGGCGGCGATGATCTCGTCCACGGCCTTTTCGATCGCGCCGGTGTCGGTGACCTGCTTCATGCCGCGGGCTTCAACGATCTCGGCAGGATCGCCGCCCTCGTTGAGCACGATTTCGAACAGATCCTTAGCGATTTTGCCGGAAATGGTTTCGGCCTTGATGAGGTCGATGATCGCGCCGAGCTGGGCGGGCGAAACCGGAGTCTCTTCAATGTCTTTGCCGATTCTGTTCAGAGCGCCTAGGAGGTCGTTGATGACCCAGTTGGCAGCCATCTTGCCATCGCGGCCGGCGGCAACCGCTTCGAAATAATCGGCGATGGCCTTTTCCGAGACGAGCACGGAGGCGTCATAGATCGAGAGACCGAGTTCACGGACGAAACGTTCTTTCTTGTCGTCCGGCAGCTCAGGCAGATGCTCGGCAAGCTCCGCGACGAAGGCATCGTCGAATTCGAGCGGCAGGAGATCCGGATCGGGGAAATAGCGGTAGTCATGCGCATCTTCCTTGGTGCGCAGGGATCGAGTCTCGCCCTTGTTCGGATCGAACAGGCGGGTTTCCTGGTCGATCGTGCCGCCATCTTCCAGAATGCCGATCTGGCGGCGTGCTTCAACTTCGATCGCCTGACCGATGAAGCGAATGGAGTTGACGTTCTTGATTTCGCAGCGCGTGCCGAACTCGCCGCCCGGACGGCGCACGGAAACGTTGACGTCGGCGCGCATCGAGCCTTCGTCCATGTTGCCGTCGCAGGTGCCGAGATAGCGCACGATCGAGCGCAGCTTCGTCATATAGGCCTTGGCCTCGTCAGCCGAGCGGATGTCCGGCTTGGAGACGATTTCCATCAGCGCGACGCCTGAGCGGTTTAGATCGACATAGGACATCGTATTATGCTGATCGTGCAGCGACTTGCCGGCATCCTGCTCCAGATGCAGGCGCTCGATGCCGATCTCGATGTCTTCGAACTGGCCCTGACGATCGGGGCCAAGGGAGATGACGATCTTGCCCTCGCCGACGATCGGATCCTTGAACTGAGAGATCTGATAGCCCTGCGGCAGGTCGGGATAGAAATAGTTCTTGCGGTCGAAGATCGAGCGATTGTTGATCTGCGCCTTCAGGCCGAGACCCGTGCGCACGGCCTGCTTCACGCATTCCTCGTTGATGACGGGCAGCATGCCAGGCATGGCGGCATCGACCAGCGAGACGTTGGAATTCTGCGGCTTGCCGAACTCCGTCGAGGCGCCGGAGAAGAGCTTGGACTTGCTCAGCACCTGGGCGTGGACTTCCATCCCGATAACGACTTCCCAATCACCGGTGGCACCGGGAATGAAGCGTTTCGGATCTGGCGTACGGACGTCGACAATGGTCATGGGAAGCTCTTGTATAATGCTGTTTTCTGCTTTGGTGAGGTAGAGCAATTGACGAGGCGGCGCAAGGCTTTCGGCATCGCCTGCGTGCTATATGCCCGGTCCGTAAGCGCCATCGCTGTCGTCGACCAGCGATTTCGAAAGCCCGACAGTCGGCACGTCGCTGTCGAGCTTGGGGGAATAGACGATCGACAGCCAGCGGATTTCATAGCCGCGCGCCCTGAAGAAGGCGATGGCATCGGTGTTGCCCGCATGGCTCTGCAATGAAACCTTCTCCAGTCCCTGCCCGCGCACATCCGCTTCGATCCGCGCCAAAAGCGCCGTGCCGAGGCCGCGTCTGACGAAATCCGGATCGATCCAGAAATCGGAAATCGCCTCGTCCAGCGCCTCGCGCGCTGCCCATCCCACAGCCTCGCCGTTGAGCTCTATGACTGATATCGTCAGCCAGAGATTGCGGGTGAAATTTTCAAAGGCTTCGCTGGCACTCTCCAGCAGTTCACCCGTGCCGCCGATCGCGCTCATCGCCTTCTGCCAGGAGCGCAGGCCGATGCTCGCCAATACCGCAGTTTCACCTTCATGGGCATTGCGAATGTGGATCATCAGGCCCCCGCTATTTGGAGATAGTAAAGCACCCATAGAAAGCATTTGCCAGCGGCGAGATTGGCAAACAGCTACGAAGCAAAACGCATCGAAAGGGTTGAACTTGACGACGTGGCGCAACCTGCTTTAGAGAGAAACATCAACGGAGTTTTGATGTCTAACTTTTGTCAGTCCCGGTAGAGGCCCCGCTCGCAAGTCTTCTTGCGTGCCGGGCCTGAAAAACGAAGCCCCGACTTCCCCAAGGGAAGGCTCGGATCGTTTTTGTGCGCCCTTTGGCGCTATACGGATTCTGACAACAATGGACATTTCCCGCGCGGAACAGCGCATTCTCCACCTGCTCGCCCAAGGCGGGCGCATCGAAATCGAACGCAGCGACAATAAGAAGATCGAGACAGTCTACTGCTTTACGCGAGATGGCTGGGTCTACCCCGATTTCGACCTCGACCTCTTCCGACGGCTGAAGCGCCTCAAGGCGATAAAATCCACCGACGGCCATCCCTATCGCATCAGCGAAAAGGGATTGCGGCTGGTGAGGGCGCAGTTGAACAATCGATAAGCCGGACACGAGAGCCGCCGAATGAGGCGGCTCTCGTCGGGCGATACCATTCGGAAAAGAAAGCCCTGGGCGATCAGAAGGTGCGGATGATCTCCGCCACGTCATTACCGCGGCGATCGCTTTCTGCCTGCACCGCATCGCGCCTTTCGTTCATGGCGGCGATTTGATCCTCACTATCCGCCAGAGCCTTCAAATAGCGTTTCTTCAGATCGCTATTGTCAGGTACGGCACCGAGATTCTGTCTTATCCGTTCTTGTTCGCTGGTGGTCTTCTCGATCTCGCTGTCGAGCCGCTCCAGATCGTTCTGGACGGCAACCTGCCTCTTGCGCGCATCTGCGAGGTTTGTGAGCTTATCCGTAAGTGCCTTGTCATGTGCCGAAGCCGACCATCCCAGCAGCATGTCCGGTTCGGCATCGACCAGAGCATAACTGCTGCTCTGAAGCTGCTCGTCGACTGCGGTCAACACTTTCTCCGTGCCTGCCGGCACGATCGCCTTGAGCCGCTGGTGCGTTGCCGTCTTGCCGAAACCTTCAGATGAGGAGAATGACCAGCCATCCCGGATCGGATGCTCGATGACAACAGTCCGTTCGCCGTCCAGCGCGCCCGATACGGTGTATGTTGTCGTCTGGCGATATTTGACGGTGGCATTCATCACGCCATCGACAACCTTCAGCGAGGCAATCTCCTCCGTTGGCGTCTGCTGCTCGCTGATCGTAACCTTGCGATCGGTCGCGAAGCTGGCGAGGCGCGTGTCGTCCTCCGGCAGTGCCGACATCTGGGAATCGCCGACATAGCCCGCCTTGCCGTCATAGAGCGTCAGAATTCCCGCCGGCATGCTGACGCCGGTGGTATTCTTGAGCATCACGGCAGCTATGGGATTGCGATAGGCGCTGCCGGACCGATACATGTCCACCATGTCGGCTTCCACATCCGCGTCCATGATCGGCACCGACAAGGTATCGCCATTGGCCAGATCGTAGGTCCCCGGAAGCTCGAAAGTGGCAGAAATGTCGCTTTCGGTCGCCGTGGCCGGGACTCCGGCGGCAACCTGCATCGGCTCCGCCGGCCGCGCCAATTCATCGGCCTCATAGGCCTGAGCGTCGGCCATCTTTCCGCCTATGCTCTTCATCGCTCGTCGCGGGGCGGGCATTGCCGGCGCCTCGGCACCAGAAGCGAGACGCCGCCTGTTTGAGAGATCGCCGCTGTCGGGATCGGGGACATTGTTCGACGCCGTGTTGACCGGCACCTCCTGCCGCTCGCGCCAATAGAGCTGGTGCAGACCCTGCTTCAGCGTGACCGGTTCGGCCGAGGTCAGCGTCAACTTCACGCCTTTCCAGTCTTCACCGCTGGCATTTTCCAGCACCGTCCACGCCTGCAGGCGCGCCTTGTCATTTCCGTCGATGACGACCTTGTAAGCCGTTTTCCAGATGGGAGACGGCACGACATAGGTCAGGCCGACGGCGCTGCCGTCCTTCACACCGTTCACCTTGATATCGATGGTGCGTGTGCGATCGTTCTTGCCGTGGGCGATGGCCGCCGCTGCTTTGGCGATCTTCGCTCTCAGTTCGGCATCCTCAAGCCGGACGGATGCGTCCTCGCCCAGTGCCAGCGTCTCCACTGCGCCATCCCTATCGATAACGGTGAGCAGGTAAGCCGCTGCTTTATCGCCGGACTTTCTCGTCTCGATACCGAGAATATTTCCCTCGACGGTCTTTCCCCCGCTGGTGACGGACACCCTGGCGCCCTGCATTGATGTCAGAAGCGACGGCACGGACGAAAGCGCTTCGGGCGTGAACGGCAGGCCCTTGAAGGTCTCCTGCAACGGCTGCGGCCCCGCCAGCGACATGCCGGCCACCGAGCCCGCCGACCCATTCACCACAAGGCTCTTCAAGATATCATCGACTTGATCGAGCGGTACCTCGATCCGGATCATGCCGTCGCCATTGATATTGGCAGATCTGGAAACCTGGGCCAGACCGCCAGAGGACAAGGTGATGGATCGAATGGCCCAGTTGTCGGCCGCCAGCGCAATCGCTGGAAAGGATGCGCTGAGGAGCAGGATCGCCGTGACTTGCTTGAGCATGAAGAGACCTTCCGATTCGGTTGCAGAGGACGAGACCAAACGGCCGGCTGCAATTTATGATCGTATTTCGGTCCAAAGTGTGATGGCGCGCGGGCGGAATATTGGCACATGAAAAAGGGCCGTCCGGATTTCCGGACGGCCCTTTTTCTATTGGCTTTAAACTCCGCGAAACTTGACGAGATCGCTCATCAAGCCCGCTCGTCCGAGTGTGGCGCTTACCACCACTTCGCCGGCGTGAACTTACCGGCGGCCTGTTCGATGACGTGGGCGGTTTTGAAGAGGGTTTCTTCTTCGAACGGCTTGCCGATGAGCTGCAGGCCGAGCGGCAGGCCCTTCGGGTCGAGGCCAGCGGGGACAGCAATGCCGGGCAGGCCGGCCATGTTGACCGTCACCGTGAAGATATCGTTCAGGTACATCTTCACCGGATCGGACGCGAGGTCCTCGTCGGCGATGCCGAAGGCCGAGGATGGCGTGGCGGGCGTGAGGATCGCGTCGACACCGGCGTTGAAGGCCAGTTCGAAGTCACGCTTGATCAGCGTGCGAACCTTCTGCGCGCGCAGATAATAGGCGTCGTAGTAGCCGGCCGAGAGAACATAGGTTCCGATCATGATGCGGCGCTTCACTTCCTGGCCGAAGCCGGCAGCGCGCGTCTTTTCATACATGTCGACGATATCCTTGCCGTCGACGCGCAGGCCGTAGCGGACGCCGTCGTAGCGGGCAAGATTCGAGGAGGCTTCGGCGGGCGCAACGATGTAATAGGCCGGCAGCGCGTATTTCGTGTGCGGCAGGGAGATGTTGACGATCTCGGCGCCGGCATCCTTCAGCCAGGCGATGCCCTGCTGCCAGAGCGTCTCGATCTCTTCCGGCATGCCATCAACGCGGTATTCGTTCGGAATACCGATCTTCATGCCCTTCAGCGACTGGCCGAGCGAAGCTTCGTAATCCGGCACCGGCAGGTCGACGGAGGTCGTATCCTTGGCATCGACGCTTGCCATCGACTTCAGAAGGATGGCGGCATCGCGCACGTCGCGGGCGATCGGGCCGGCCTGGTCGAGCGACGAGGCGAAGGCGACGATGCCCCAGCGCGAGCAGCGGCCATAGGTCGGCTTGATGCCCACGGTGCCGGTGAAGGCGGCCGGCTGGCGGATGGAGCCGCCGGTGTCGGTAGCGGTCGCTCCTGCGCAGAGATGCGCGGCAACGGCTGCAGCCGAACCGCCGGACGAGCCGCCCGGAACCAGCTGCTGGTTCGAACCCTCGGCACGCCAGGGGTTGATCACCGGGCCGTAGTAGGAGCTCTCGTTAGAGGAGCCCATGGCGAACTCATCCATGTTGAGCTTGCCCAGCATGACGGCGCCGTCATTCCAGAGGTTTTGCGTGACAGTCGATTCATAACGCGGCTTGAAGCCGTCAAGAATGTGGCTGCAGGCCTGGGTGTGGATGCCTTCGGTGCCAAACAGATCCTTGATCCCGAGCGGTATACCTTCGAGCGCGCCGGCGTTGCCGGCGGCGAGACGGGCGTCCGAGGCCTTGGCCATCTCGCGCGCCTTGTCGGGCGTAACAGCGATATAGGCATTGATCTGACCGTTGGTCGCATCGATCGCCGAGATATAGGCCTCGGTCAGTTCAGTGGCGGTAATCTGCTTGGCGCGCAGCTTGTCGCGGGCTTCGGCAATGGTCAGGCTGGTCAGTTCGCTCATTTTGTTTCGCTTCAGATCTGGAATTGGGCAACGGGTCGGAAAGGGCTCGAGGGAACCGTTATTCGACGACTTTGGGCACCAGGAAGAAATTCTGATCGGTATTCGGCGCATTGGCGACGATGTCGGCGGCCTTATTGCCATCCGTCACTTCATCGGCACGCTTCTTCATCGCCATCGGGGTTACCGAGGTCATGGCCTCGACGCCATCGACATTCACTTCGGAAAGCTGCTCGACGAAGCCCAGAATGCCGTTAAGCTCGCCCATCATCCGCTGTGCTTCGTCTTCATTGACGGCGATACGGGCAAGATGGGCGACGCGTTTGACAGTAGCGAGATCGACGGACATGGCATTCTCCGGATAGCAAGATTACCCACCGAAGTGGATTTGCTTCACGCTATAAAGGCCATGCCCGCCATACGCAACGGGTATCGTCAGGCAGAAATGCTCTCGCCCGCCTTCGGCGCCGCAACCGCCGTCTTCGAGCCTTCCATGCCGGCGATGAACTTTTCCGGCGTCTGGTCGATGATTGGGAAAGTGCCGTAGTGGCAGGGAATGGCCGTCTTGAAGTTGAAGAAGCGCTGGCAGGCGAGTGCGGCCACGGCACCGCCCATGGTGAAGCGGTCGCCGATCGGCAGGATGCCGATATCGGGCTGATGCAGTTCGTTGATGAGGGCCATGTCCGAGAAGATGTCGGTATCGCCCATGTGGAACAGCGTCGGCTCGTCGTCGAAATGCAGCATCAGGCCGTTCGGGTTGCCGAGCGCGTGGGAAACGCCGTCTTCGGTGATCTGGGCGGAGGAATGCAGCGCATTGGTAAAGGTGGCCGAGAAGCCGCCGAGGCCGACGGTGCCGCCGGTATTGCCCATTTCCAGCTTCTCGACGCCCTTGGTGCTGAGCCAGGAAGCGAGATCGGCATTCGCGAGCACGACCGCGCCGGTGTCCTTGGCGATCTGAACCGTGTCGCCGACGTGGTCGGCATGGCCGTGCGTCAGCAGGATGTGGGTCACGCCCTGCGCAACGTCCTTGATGTTGAGACCGGCGGCCGCAAAGGAAGAATTGTAAGACAGAAATGGATCGATCAGTATTTTTGCCTTGGCCGTTTCGATACGAAAAGCGGCATGGCCGAGCCAGGTGATCTTCATTGGATTTCTCCTTATGACTTGATTTGAAATGAAAGGCTGGTGTCTGGAGCATTTCCGATGGAAACGCTCCTTCTATTGGCTCTTCCGCATTTCCGCAGGCAAAACCGCTGTGCGCTTTTGCTGGAAATGCTCTAGGAGATATCCCAAACCGCAGCAAAGAAAAGCGGTTAGGACTTCAATTTGTTTTGACGAGAGCGAGACCCTGATGACGACGCTGACCATCGAAGACCTAGCCGTGATGCTCCTGCCCGGCCAGCCGATTGCCGGTCTCGATCTCGGCACGAAGACGATCGGGCTTGCGATGTCCGATCTCGGGCGGCGCTTTGCCACGCCTCGCCCGGTCCTCAAGCGCGTGAAATTCACCCAGGATGCCCAAACATTGCTTGCTTTCGCCGAGAAGGAAAAGGTCGCAGCCTTCGTCATAGGGCTTCCGATGAATATGGATGGCTCTGCCGGACCGCGCGTGCAGGCAACGCGCGCCTTCGTGCGAAGCATGGCGGAAAAGACCGCCCTACCCTTCGTCTTCTGGGACGAGCGGCTCTCGACCGTTGCCGCCGAGCGAGCGCTTCTGGAAATGGACGTCTCACGGGCCAAGCGCGCCGAACGGATCGACTCGGCAGCGGCAAGCTTCATTCTTCAGGGAGCGTTGGATAGGCTGTCGGCACTCGGAAGAGCGACCTTGCCCGACCTCGATGCCTGACGGCGCCTCCACCATTCCATGATGGCAGCGCGGCGGCGGAAGCCGAAAATCGCGAAGACGAGCAGGCTGTCGAAGGCGATCGCACGGGCTACCAGCGGCGGGATGGTTTCCGGCGGAATGCCGAGAATCTTGCCGTAAATGTCGAATACGAGGTCATGCATCTGCCGCGTCAGCATGAAGATGCCGAAGCTCATGTCGTAGTACGACAGGTAATACCATGCCCCGAGAAACGAGACCGGTCCGGCCCAGCAAATCAACAACCACTTCATGCGGTACCCCTTCGACGCTGAAATTGCGTCGTGCCAGCCGAAAGGACGAGCCAGTTCGACAGCGCCATGGCGCTCAAGACCATCGCGGGCAGCGTGATATCTAGTGCGAGCACAGCGAAGAACATCACCGCCGTCACGAGAAACACGAATTTAGTGGGTTTCAACCCCATGGCTGCACGCTTGATGGTTAACTAATCATCTTCCAACAGTGACGAGTTAACCGCTGCGACGCAACGTAAACCATTTGTTAAGGTTAATGGCGGAGCGAGCCTGTGGATATCCGCTGCCCCGTGGTCGATATCAGCCGTAGACGCCGCGCACGATCCGCTTCAAGGCCGTTGCCGCCTTCTCCCAATCCTTTGCATTTTTCAGCGCAAGACCGGCGCATTGGTCGCTGACAGCCGCGGCCAGGACGATATGCTGGATGGCCGCAAAGATCATGGCATTGACAGCCTGGGCATCGACACCCTTGGGGGGCATGAGCGAGCCGCGCATGCGCTCAATCCAGCCGGCGAGCGCCTTGGATCGGGCCTCGGACAGTCGGCGCACCTGCTCGCTGTTTTCCGAGACTTCCCAGGCGACGATGCGGCGCATGAGGGGATCAGCGCGCAAAGCATCGAGAAACAGCATCGAAAGCCGCTCCATCAGGTCCCCATAGGTCAGAAGGAACATGCCGCCGGTGTCGTCGGGAATGCGATCGGTGACCCAGCTGCCGAGATCGGTGCCGATGGCCTCCACAAGGCCATTCAAGCCGCCGTAGTAGCGGTAAATCAGCTGCTTGTCGCAGCCGGCGCCGCGAGCGACCGCATTGATACCGAAATTCTGGAACCCCTCCTCCGCCAGAAGCCGTTTGGCGGCGTCCAGGATTGCCTGCTCAGTCGCGGCGCGATTGCGCACGCGCTTTTCGACGACAGGCATTTCCAAAGGGATTTTAACGGCAGCGTTCGCGGGGGCCATCGACTCGACTCCAATCTGTCACCGGGCGGTGAATAACAAGCCAAGTCGCCCTAAACAACAAAGCCGTCAGGCCTCTGTCCGTCAAAACGCGCGAATCCACAGATTAGAGGAACTGACCAAACCACACTGTCGTTTCGGACGCCAGACATCTCTTCAAAGATGCCGACCGACATCCATTCGCCGGTGCAATATACGAATGATCGCGATTTCACCATCCCGCAAAAGATAGTAGATCACATGGGACCCTACGGCATATTTGAAATAGCCGTCGCGGATGTCGGTCGCGCGGCCAATTTTCACACCGGATGCCAATCCCTCGAAAGCCCCGACGATTTCGGCATGGTAGATCTCGGCCTGTCTTACAGACCAGTTCTCGACCGTATATCGCCAGATACCTTCAAGATCGGCCAACGCAAGCGGGGAAAGACCATACTTGCGGGACCTATTCACCATAGGTCGTGCGCATTCGCTTGAGGAATGCGACGTTATCGAAGGAAGCAACCTCCCCAGATTCCTCACCGGCGATCAACGCACTCTGCAGAGCCTTGGCCTTTGCCTCGTGCTCTTCAAGCAAGCGCAAACCTGCGCGAACAACGTCACTGGCAGAGCCATACCGGCCTGTCTTTATCTGTGCCTCGATGAAGGCGCTGAAATGATCCCCCAGCGAGATGGATGTGTTGCGAGCCATGAAGCCCTCCTTGCCGATACCAATAGATAATAAATATTGGTATCGCATCAATCAAGGATGCCGCGACAGAGCCGCTGGCGCAGTGCTATGTCGCAGGCGGATACAATAGATCGACGATGTAGCTGGCATCGAAGCGCGAATCGAGCATGCCATAGGTGGCGCGCCAGCCGCCAGCAAGACGGGTTTCAATGAAGGCATCGGCGATCTTGCCGGCTCCGAGGCGATAAAGCTCGGCGGCCCCGGCCGCGAGCGCCATCTGTTCCACCAGCAGGCGGGCAGCGCCCTCGTCCTGCTCGCAAAGCGCCATGGCAGCACGCAGGACATCGATGGTCTTCTTGCCGGCCGGGCCGAGATCGCGGGCGAGACCGGCAAAGACGGTCTCGAACAGGTCCCTGCCCCGGTTCAACACGCGCAGGACGTCTAGCGCCATGACGTTGCCGGAGCCTTCCCAGATCGCATTGACGGGGGCTTCGCGATAATGGCGGGCAATCGGGCGCTCTTCGATGTAGCCGCTGCCGCCGATGCACTCCATGGCCTCATAGATCAGCGCGGGCGCGATCTTGCAGCACCAATATTTGGCGACCGGCGTCATGACGCGGGCATAGGCCGCATCTTCCGTGCTGCCGCTGGCCTTGTCGAAGGCCTCGGCCAGGCGGAAGGCGAGTGCAGTCGCGGCGGCGACATCGAGCGCCATATCGGCAAGCACGCGCGTCATGATCGGCTGGTTGACCAGCATCTTGCCGAAGACGCTGCGGCCGCGCGCATGGTGCACGGCTTCGGCGAGCGAGGCGCGCATGATGCCGGCGGATGCCAGGGCGCAGTCGAGTCGCGTCAGCGTCACCATGTCAAGGATGGTGCGGATGCCGCCATCGGGTGCTCCGAGCAGGAAGCCGAACGTATCGGTGAACTCGACCTCGGAGGAGGCATTCGATCGGTTGCCGAGCTTGTCCTTGAGCCGCTGGAAATGCAGGCCGTTGGCCGAACCATCTTCCAAAAGACGCGGCACCAGGAAGCAACCCATGCCGTCCTTGGTTTGCGCAAGCATGATGAAGGCGTCACTCATCGGCGCCGACATGAACCACTTGTGGCCTGAAAGCCTGTAGATCCCATCGCTGACCTTATCGGCACTCGTCCGGTTGGCACGCACATCCGTGCCGCCCTGCTTTTCCGTCATGCCCATGCCGATAGTGACGGCGCTCTTCTGCATGGCGGGCTTGTTGGACGAATCGTACTTACGCGAGAGAATCTTCGGTGCCCAATCCTTCTGCACCGCCGGCGAGGCCATCATGGCGGCAACCGAGGCACTGGTCATCGTGAGGGGGCAGAGGTGGCCGCATTCGAGCTGCGCCGTCAGATAGAAACGGGCGGCGCGCACTTTGTGCGAATGACCCTTTGCTTCAGGGTCAGCCTGCGCATCCCAGATCGAGGAATGCAGGCCCATCGCCATGGAGCGACGCATCAGCGCGTGCCAGGCAGGGTGAAACTCCACGACATCGAGACGCTCGCCGCGCGGGCCATGGGAGCGCAGTTGCGGCGCGCCTTGGTTTGCCATGCGCGCCAGTTCCTGGGCCTCGTGCGAGGTGACGAAACGACCATGCTGCTCCAGTTCTTCCCGTATCGAACGCGGCAGGCCGGAGGTGAGATCGACGATCAGCGGATCGGAACGATAAGCATTGATGCCGGTCCAGAGGCTCGGCTGGTTCAGGTCGGCAAAGGGGTCGTCAGTCCGGGTCGCTTGGGTCATGAATCGCTTGTAGAACAAGTGGGTTGCAAAGGGAAACTGGAGTTACGTCTCCCACCGGCATCGCTCCTGTAGCGGGATTCGGGCGAAATTGCATGGGGAACAAACGGCCTCGGCACATACCCCCGCTTGCCCCATCGGCGCTCCCTCTTTATAGACCGCCTGACGAAATCCGGAGGCAGGTTCATGGTCTTCTTTCCCCACCGCCACCTCATTGGCATCAAGGGCCTCACCGAGCAGGATATCACCTATCTTCTCGACAAGGCCGACGAGGCGGTCAAGATCAGCCGCCAGCGCGAGAAAAAGACATCGACGCTTCGCGGGCTGACGCAGATCAATCTCTTCTTCGAAGCATCGACGCGCACGCAATCCTCCTTCGAGTTGGCCGGAAAACGGCTGGGCGCCGATGTGATGAATATGTCGGTCGGCAACTCGTCGGTCAAAAAGGGCGAGACGCTGATCGATACGGCGATGACGCTGAATGCCATGCGGCCCGACGTGCTTGTCATCCGCCATTCGAGCGCAGGCGCTGCCGCGCTCTTGGCGCAGAAGGTCTCCTGCTCCGTCGTCAATGCCGGCGACGGCCAGCACGAGCATCCAACCCAGGCCCTGCTCGACGCGCTGACGATCCGCCGCGCCAAGGGCAAGCTCTCGCGCATCATCGTCGCCATCTGCGGCGACGTGCTGCATTCGCGCGTCGCCCGCTCCAATATCCTGCTTCTCAACGCCATGGGTGCACGCGTCCGCGTCGTCGCACCCGCCACGCTGCTGCCGGCCGGCATCGCCGACATGGGCGTTGAAGTCTTCCATTCGATGAAAGAAGGGCTGAAGGATGCCGACGTTGTAATGATGCTGCGGCTGCAGCGCGAGCGTATGTCCGGCGCCTTCGTGCCTTCGGTGCGCGAATATTATCACTTCTACGGACTCGACGCCGAAACGCTCAAGGCCGCCAAGGAGGATGCTTTGGTCATGCATCCGGGGCCGATGAACCGCGGGGTGGAAATCGCCTCCGAAGTAGCGGACGGCCCGCAAAGCGTCATTGCCGAACAGGTCGAGATGGGCGTCGCCGTCCGCATGGCCGTGATGGAAACCCTGCTCGTTTCACAGAACCAGGGACCTCGCACCGAGGGAGTGGGCGCATGAGCAACTCGATCGTCCTTCAGAATGTCCGCATCATCGATCCCTCGCGCAATCTCGATGAGATCGGCGCGATCGTCGTCGAAGACGGTGTCATCGTAGCCTCCGGCAAGGATGCGAAGAGCCGCGGCGTACCCAAGGGCGCGACCGTTCGCGACTGCAATGGGCTTGTCGCCATTCCCGGCCTGGTCGATGCGCGCGTCCATGTCGGCGAGCCTGGCGGCGAACATCGCGAAACGATCGCGTCTGCCAGCCGCGCGGCAGCGGCCGGCGGCGTCACTTCTTTCATCATGATGCCGGACACGGACCCGGTCATCGATGATATTGCCCTTGTCGAATTCGTCAGGAAGACGGCGCGCGATACGGCCGTCGTCAATGTCTATCCGGCAGCGGCTCTCACCAAGGGGCTGGCCGGCGAGGAGATGACGGAAATCGGCCTGTTGCGCGAAGCCGGAGCCGTCGTGTTTACCGACGCGCATTCCAGCGTCCACGATAGCCAGATTCTGCGCCGAGTGATGACCTATGCGCGCGAATTCGGCGCGGTGATTTCCTGCGAGACACGTGACAAATATCTCGGCGCAAACGGCGTGATGCATGAAGGACTGCTTGCAAGCTGGCTCGGGCTCTCAGGCATTCCGAAGGAAGCCGAACTCATTCCGCTCGAGCGCGATCTTCGCATCGCGGCGCTGACGCGCAGCCATTATCACGCTGCTATGATCTCCGTGCCGGAATCGGCCGAGGCAATCCGCCTCGCCCGCTCGCGTGGCGCCAAGGTCACCTGCGGCATCTCCATCAACAATCTGGCGCTCAACGAGAACGACATCGGCGAGTACCGGACCTTCTTCAAGCTCTACCCGCCGCTGCGCTCCGAGGATGACCGCACAGGCATGATCGAGGCGCTGGCCGACGGCACGATCGACATCATCGTCTCCTCGCATGATCCGCAAGATGTGGATACGAAACGCCTGCCGTTCGGCGAGGCAGAGGACGGTGCGGTCGGGCTGGAAACGCTGCTTCCGGCAGCGCTCCGGCTCTATCATAGTGGCCAAGTCAGCCTGATGCGGCTCATCGATGCGCTCTCGACGCGGCCGGCACAGATCTTCGGGCTGTCCGCCGGCACACTGAAGCCCGGCGCCAAAGCGGATATCGCTCTCGTCGATCTCGACGAGCCTTGGCTTGTCGCAAAAGACATGCTTTTGTCGCGCTCGAAGAATACGCCCTTCGAAGACGCGAGAATGAGCGGCCGGGCGGTTGCAACCTATGTCGCCGGCAAGCTGGTTCACAGTCTCTAAGGCAAGCGCCAGGGTTTACGGAGAATAAGACGCGATGGCTGATTTCTGGACTTGGCAGCTTACCCTGCAGACCGCGCTGGCCGCGCTTGTCATCGGCTATCTGCTCGGCTCCATTCCCTTCGGCCTCCTGCTGACCCGCATGGCCGGGCTCGGCGACGTGCGCAACATCGGTTCGGGCAATATCGGCGCGACCAACGTGCTGCGCACCGGCAACAAGGGGCTTGCAGCCGCAACCCTGCTGCTCGATGCCTTCAAGGGCACGGCCGCCGTGCTGATCACCGCGCATTTCTTTGGCGAGGATGCCGGTGTTCTTGCCGGCTTTGCCGCCTTCATCGGTCACATCTTCCCTGTCTGGATCGGCTTCAAGGGCGGCAAGGGTGTCGCTACCTATCTCGGCATCCTGCTCGGGCTTGCACCGTTGATGGCCCTGATCTTTGCCATCGTTTGGCTGGCGATCGCCTTTACCACCCGCTATTCCTCGCTTTCCGCACTGGTTGCAACTCTTGTCATCCCGGTTGTATTGTGGATATTGGGGGCCGATAAGATCGCCGCCGTCATGGCGCTGATGACCGTCATCTCCTGGTACAAGCATAGGGCCAATATTGCCCGGCTGACCGCGGGAACGGAAGGCAAGATCGGAGCAAAGGGATAATGGACACAGGCAGCGCAAGACGGACGGGAGTTGCGCTGACCGAAAAACAAAGGATCGCCTGGCTCAGGCTCATCCGTTCGGACAATGTCGGTCCGTCCACCTTTCGTGACCTCATCAATCACTATGGTTCGGCTGAAGCGGCTCTGGCTGCGCTTCCGGAGCTTTCGCAGCGCGGCGGCTCGACGCGCGCGATCCGCATTGCCGATGAGCGGGATGCCCTGCGGGAGCTGGAGGCAGCGCACCGCTTCGGCGCACGCTTCATCGGCATCGGTGAGCCGGACTATCCCCCTGCCCTTCGCGAGATCGATGGCGCGCCGCCGCTGCTTGCCGTCAAAGGCAACATGTCCGTAGCTACGAGGCCGGCCATCGGCATGGTCGGCTCACGAAATGCCTCGATCAGCGGCGCCAAATTCACCGCCATGATTGCACGCATCTGCGGCGAGGCCGGTTATGCGGTGGTTTCCGGTCTGGCACGCGGCATCGATACGGCCGCCCATCGCGCAAGCCTCGTCACCGGCACGATCGCCGCCATGGCTGGTGGCCTCGACCAACCCTACCCGCCCGAGAATATCGGCCTGCTCAAAGACATATGGGACGGCAACGGGCTTGCCGTCAGCGAAATGCCCTTTGGCTGGGAGCCGCGAGCGCGCGACTTTCCGCGCCGTAATCGCCTCATCGCTGGCATCTCGCTCGGTGTCGTGGTCGTCGAGGCGGCAACCCGCTCCGGCTCGCTGATCACGGCGCGCCTTGCCGGCGAATTCGGCCGGCTCGTCTTTGCCGTTCCCGGCTCGCCGCTCGATCCGCGCTGCGAAGGAACGAACGGCCTGCTGAAAGATGGCGCGATGATCGTCACGATACCGGACGATGTCGTCGAAGCGCTGCGGCCGCTCGCCGAGCCGGATCTCTTTCGCCCGCGCCCCGCAACGGCACCCATCGAAAGAAGCAAGCCGCTCTCCACGCCGCCCGATGATGCAGAGCGCGACCATATCGTCGAGGCGCTAGGGCCGACGCCCGTCGAGATCGACGATATCGTCCGTCACACCGGCTTGTCGATATCGGCCGTTCATTCCGTTCTTCTCGAACTCGACATGGCCGGCCGGCTGCATCGGCATCCCGGCGGACTGGTGTCGATCTCCATGCTGGATTGAAAACTGTGATACGCGTACCGATTCTAAGCATTGCATCGCCGCGCCAAGCGCAAAAATCGCATTACAGCGCCGCGCGTCACATATGACGCGCAAAGGTCGCTGTAACACGTTAGAGGTGCTGCATAATTTTATGCTTCAATCGATTCCGATTTAAGGAATTATGCAATAGCCTCTTGACCGCGACGATTTCCCTGTCCATGTCGGAAGGCCGGGAAGACGGAAAAACCCGGTATCTCCCGCGTCTTATACCGGCGCGACCTCTTATTCAGAGACTTGATGATGAACGTTGTAGTGGTGGAATCGCCTGCCAAGGCCAAGACAATCAATAAATATCTGGGACCCGGATATAAGGTTCTTGCATCCTTCGGCCATGTGCGTGACCTGCCCGCCAAAGACGGTTCGGTGCTGCCGGACCAGGATTTCGAAATGCTGTGGGAAGTCGATGGTGCCTCGCAAAAGCGCATCAAGGACATTGCCGACGCGATGAAATCCTCCGACGGCCTGTTTCTCGCGACCGACCCCGATCGTGAGGGTGAAGCCATTTCGTGGCATGTGCTCGATCTGTTGAACAAGAAGCGCGTTATCAACGGCAAGCCGGTGAAGCGCGTGGTGTTCAACGCCATCACCAAGAAGGCCGTGCTCGACGCCATGGCCGACCCGCGCGACATCGACGTGCCGCTGGTGGACGCCTATCTCGCCCGCCGCGCGCTTGACTACCTCGTCGGCTTCAACCTGTCGCCGGTTCTGTGGCGCAAGCTGCCGGGCGCCCGGTCGGCCGGCCGCGTGCAATCCGTGGCGCTTCGCCTCGTCTGCGACCGAGAATCCGAGATCGAACGCTTCATCTCGGAAGAATACTGGAACCTTTCTGCGATCCTGAAAACGCCACGCGGCGATGAATTCGAAGCCCGCCTGGTCTCTGCCGACGGCAAGCGCCTGCAGCCGCGCGCGATCGGCAACGGCGAAGAGGCCGGCAAGCTGAAGGCGCTGCTCGAAGGTGCCTCCTATGTCGTTGACACGGTCGAGGCAAAGCCGGTCAAGCGCAATCCGAGCCCACCCTTCACCACTTCGACGCTGCAGCAGGCTGCCTCCTCGAAGCTCGGCTTCTCGGCCTCGCGCACCATGCAAGTGGCGCAGAAGCTCTATGAAGGCGTCGATATCGGCGGCGAAACCGTTGGTCTCATCACTTATATGCGTACCGACGGCGTTCAGATGGCGCCGGAAGCGATCGATGCGGCACGCCACGCCATAGCCAACCAGTTCGGCGACCGTTACCTGCCGGAAAAGGCACGTTTCTATTCCACCAAGGCTAAGAATGCCCAGGAAGCGCACGAAGCGATCCGTCCGACCGATTTCGATCGCGTGCCGGATCGCATCCGCAAATTCCTCGATGACGATCAGCTGAAACTTTACGATCTGATCTGGAAGCGCGGCATCGCCAGCCAGATGGCATCGGCCGAAATCGAGCGTACGACGGTCGAGATCCTCGCTGACAATGCCGGCAAGAAGGCCGGCCTGCGCGCCGTCGGCTCTGTCATCCGTTTCGACGGCTTCATCGCCGCCTATACCGACCAGAAGGAAGACGGCGAGCAGAGCGACGACAGCGAAGAAGGCGGCCGCCTGCCAGAGATCAACGCACGCGAAAATCTCGCCAAGCAGAAGATCAATTCGACCCAGCATTTCACCGAGCCGCCGCCGCGCTACTCGGAAGCATCGCTGATCAAAAAGATGGAAGAGCTTGGTATTGGCCGCCCCTCCACCTATGCCGCGACGCTCGCAACGCTGCGCGACCGCGATTATGTGACCATCGACAAGCGCAAGCTTGTGCCGCAGGCCAAGGGACGGCTGGTTACAGCCTTTCTCGAAAGCTTTTTCACCAGATATGTCGAATACGACTTCACGGCCGATCTGGAGGAGAAGCTTGACCGCATCTCCGCCGGCGAGCTGAACTGGAAGGACGTGCTTCGCGATTTCTGGCGCGATTTCTTCGCACAGATCGAAGACACAAAGGAACTGCGCGTCACCAATGTTCTGAATGCCCTGAACGACGCATTGGCGCCGCTCGTCTTCCCGAAGCGCGAAGACGGCAGCGATCCGCGCATCTGCCAAGTATGCGGCACGGGTAACCTCTCGCTGAAGCTCGGCAAATACGGCGCCTTCGTCGGCTGCTCGAACTATCCGGAATGCAATTATACCCGCCAGCTTTCGTCGGAAGGCGGCGCGGAGGCTGAATCCAACGGATTGAACGAACCGAAAGCGCTCGGCACCGATCCGGTGACCGGTGAAGAGCTGACGCTGCGTTCGGGCCGCTTCGGTCCCTATATCCAGCGCGGCGACGGCAAGGATGCCAAGCGTGCATCGCTGCCGCGCGGCTGGAAGCCGGAGGATATCGATTATGAAAAGGCGATGGCGCTGATCTCGCTGCCACGCGACATCGGCAAGCACCCCGAAACCGGCAAGATGATTTCTTCCGGCATCGGCCGCTATGGACCATTCCTGTTGCACGACGGCAGCTACGCCAACCTCGAAAGCGTCGAGGATGTCTTCACCGTTGGTCTGAACCGCGCCGTCACCGTTCTTGCCGAAAAGCAGAGCAAGGCAGCCGGTGGAGCGCGCGGCGGAACACCCGCAGCGTTGAAGGATCTCGGCGCGCATCCGGATGGCGGCGGCTCGATCACCGTTCGCGACGGCAAGTACGGCCCCTACGTCAATTGGGGCAAGGTCAATGCGACTTTGCCGAAGGGGACGGATCCGCAGGCGATCACCGTCGAGGAAGCCCTAGCTCTGATCGCAGCGAAGGCCGGCAAGAGCGGCAGCACCACCAAGAAGGCACCCGCCAAGGCAAAGGCCGCGGCAGCCGGCGCAAAAGCCACGAAAACGACTGCCAAGCCGAAGGCTGCTGCAAAGAAGCCTGCGGCCAAGACGGCGGCGAAAAAGAAGAGTGCAGAGTGAGCAGAGAACCGCGCGGCAGGAACCCATCGTCGGAACGGCGTTCCGGTAAGCCCGGCCGCGCCAGCAAGGCAGGCGGCGAGGTTGAGCCGATGATGGCAATTATCCACGGCGAGCTGCCGCCGCGCGAGGTCATCCTGCGCTTCATCGCCGATCATCCGCAACAGGCTTCCAAGCGCGAACTCGCCAAGGCCTTTGGCCTAAAAGGCGAGAGCCGCGTCGCGCTAAAGGAACTGCTGCGCGAGCTTGAAGAAGAAGGCATGGTGCAGAAGAGCCGTAAGTCTCTCATCCGCCCTGGCGCGCTGCCGCCGATTGCCGTTCTCGATATTACGACGCGCGACAAGGACGGCATGCTGATCGGCCGCCCCGCCGAATGGGCCGACGAAAACGGCGTCGCGCCCGCAGTCATGATCAAGCAGTCCTCCTCGCCCGCCGGTCGCAACGGCAAGGGCAAGGCGCCGGTCGCCGGCATGGGCGACCGCATTCTTGCGAAGATCTTCTCGGCCGTCGATCGCGGCGGCCCAGCCTATACGGCTCGCATCATCAAGGTCATCGACAAGCGGCAGGGCGCCTCCATGGGCGTCTTCCGCGAAACGCCGGGCGGCGGTGGCCGGCTGATGCCCATCGAACGGCGCGGCGAGGAAATGGTCATTGACCCCGATTATACCGGCGGCGCCAAGGATGGCGATCTGGTCGAGGTCGAAGTGGCGCGTCTCGGCCGCTTCGGTCTGCCGCGCGCCAAGGTTCTGTCTGTTGTCGGTTCTGTTGCCTCGGAAAAAGCGATCTCGATGATCGCCATTCATGCACATGGTATTCCGCATGTCTTCCCCGTCGCAGTCATTGCGGAAGCCGATGCGGCCAAGCCCGCCACCATGTCCCATCGCGAGGATTGGCGCAGCCTGCCGCTGATCACCATCGACCCGGCCGATGCCAAGGACCATGACGACGCCGTCTATGCCGAGATGGACCCCTCGCCCGACAATCCGGACGGCGTGATCGTCACCGTCGCCATCGCCGACGTCTCCTGGTACGTGCGTCCGAACTCGCCGCTCGACCGCGAGGCGCTGAAGCGCGGCAATTCGGTCTATTTCCCCGACCGCGTCGTGCCGATGCTGCCCGAGCGCATCTCCAACGATCTCTGCTCGCTCAAGGAAGGCGTCGACCGCCCTGCCCTCGCGGTTCGAATGGTCTTCTCCAAGGAAGGCCGCAAGGCTGGGCATACCTTCCATCGTGTTATGATGAAGAGCGCTGCCAAGCTTTCCTACCAGCAGGCGCAGGCTGCGATCGACGGCAAGCCCGACGACAAGACCGGACCGATGCTGGAGCCGATTCTCAAGCCGCTCTGGCACGCCTATGAGATTTTGAAAAAGGGCCGCGACCGGCGCCAGCCGCTCGAACTCGATATGCCCGAGCGCAAGATCCTGCTGAAGCCGGATGGCACCGTCGATCGTGTCTTCGTGCCGCCGCGCCTCGATGCGCACAAGCTCATCGAAGAAATGATGATCCAGGCGAACGTTGCTGCGGCCGAGACGTTGGAAAAGCGCAAGCAGGTGCTGATGTACCGTATTCACGATGGACCGACGCTCGCCAAGCAGGAAATCCTGCGCGAATTTCTGGCCACCCTCGGCATTTCGCTTGCCAAGGGCGGCAATGTGCGCGCCAATAGCTTCAACGGCATTCTGGCGAAAGCCGAGGGTACGGCGCATCAGACCATGGTCAACGAGATGGTGCTGCGCTCACAGAGCCAGGCGATCTATAGCCCCGACAATATCGGGCATTTCGGCCTGAATCTGATGAAATACGCCCACTTCACCTCGCCCATCCGTCGCTATGCGGATCTGATCGTGCATCGCGCGCTGGTCGGCTCGCTTGGCCTCGGCGAAGGTGCGATCACGCCGGAGGAAGAAGCTTCGCTCGACGATATTGCAGCCGAAATCTCGACCTTCGAGCGCCGCGCTATGGCCGCGGAGCGCGAGACGGTGGACCGGCTCATTGCCCACCACCTCGCCGGTCGTGTCGGCGCGGAGTTCGAGGCGCGCGTCGGCGGCGTCACCAAGTCGGGGCTTTTTGTCACCCTGCCGGACTATGGCGCCGACGGTTTCATCCCTATATCTACGCTCGGCACCGATTACTTCATCTACGACGAGGCCCATCAGGCGCTGACAGGGGAAAGAACGGGGCTAGGATTTCGTCTCGGCGACGATGTAACGGTGAGGCTGGCGGAAGCCGTGCCACTTGCCGGAGCGCTGCGCTTCGAAATGCTGAGCGATGGCAAGCCGATGCCGACGGCGGTGCGTTCCTTTCATAAGGCCACCCGCCGCAACAAGAGCCAGGCGCGCAAGGCACCGGGCACGAGACCGCCGCGCGGCCGCAGATAAAGAACGGCTGCCGGCACGGAGGAAGCGCATTCATGACGGGCAGCCCATCCGACTCCCCCATCCGCTTCGGTGGCTCAGACGAAAGCGAACGTCCGCTCGGACGCTCGATTCTACGCGGCATGCTGAACCGCTGCCCGCGCTGCGGCACCGGCAAGCTCTTTCGCGCCTTTCTGAAGCCAGTCGACCGATGCGCGGTCTGTGATGAAAATATCTCTCATCAGCGAGCCGACGACCTGCCGCCCTATCTGGTGATCCTGGTTCTCGGCCACCTGATCGTCGGCGGCTACATGCTGACGGATATGACCTTCAAGCTGCCACTCTGGGCGCATCTTGCCATTTGGGCACCCATCACCATTATCGCGGCACTTGCCATCATCCAGCCGATCAAGGGCGGCGTCATCGGCCTGCAATGGGCGCTGCGCATGCATGGCTTCGGTGGCCATGACGACACCCCAGAGGAATGGGATCAAGGAAACGGCCGGTCGTGACCATGCTATCCGGTTCATGCCGCCGGTCTCTATCGTTGGCAGAGATTGCTTCCGCGCATTGCGCTGCTATATCGGAAACCGCAGAGGTTTTGTCGCTTAATCGTGCTTCAGACGAACTGCTTTGCCGGCAACCGCTTGACATGAGCAGCATTTCTTGTCTGAACATGCCGCGCGTCATAGGGACTACTCCGGAGGGTGTGATCGATCACATGAAAGCCGACCCGTCACCTGAATTTGGCCGAGCCGTGGCTTCCTGTGCTCCACATTGCGATCGATTCGCGCGCCTCATGCCCCAGGGATTTTTTTATGCTTGAACCGACGAACGACAAGGCCGGCCACGTCGAAGAAATTCACTGGCCTTCGCTCGTCGCAGCCATTACCTCCGTATCCGCCGTTGGCATCGCCATCGGGCTGGGACTGCCGCTTCTGAGTATCATTCTCGAAAAGCGCGGTGTTCCCTCGAGCCTCATCGGCCTCAACACGGCCATGATGGGCGTCGCCTCGATGCTGGCAGCGGTCGTTACGACCAAGCTCGCGCATCGCTTTGGCGTCGTGCAGACAATGATCTGGGCGGTTTTCCTATCGGCTCTGAGTTCACTCGGTTTCTACTATGCGGAAAATCTGCTTCTATGGTTTCCGCTGCGCATCGTCTTCCATGGGGCGACGACAACGCTCTTCATCCTGTCGGAATTCTGGATCAACGCCGCCTCGCCGCCTTCCAAACGCGGATTCGTGCTCGGTCTCTATTCCACCGTCTTCTCTCTGGGATTTGCGGCCGGCCCCCTCGTCTTTTCCGTCGTCGGCAGCGAAGGCCTGATGCCCTTCCTCATCGGCGCCTGCATCATACTGGCCGCCTCCATCCCGATCTTCATTGCGCGAAACGAGAGCCCGATCGTCGACGAGAAGCCGGAACTGCATTTCGTGCGCTACATCTTCCTCGTGCCGACGGCCACGGCTGCGGTCTTCGTGTTTGGTGCGGTTACCGTCGGCGGCGGATCGCTCTTCACCAGCTATGCAACCCGCCTCGGTTTCAACGAATCACAGGCGGCACTGCTGCTGACCGTCATGGGTGTGGGCAACTTCGTGTTCCAGATCCCGCTCGGGCTGCTTGCCGACCGCATGCGGGACAAGCGGCCGCTGCTGTCGATCATGGCCACGATCGGGTTTGTCGGAGCGCTCCTGCTACCGTCGCTGTCATCGAACTGGATCATTCTTGCCATCATCCTGCTCTTCTGGGGTGGCTGCGTTTCCGGCATGTATACGGTCGGCCTCAGCCACCTCGGCACGCGATTGACCGGCGTCGATCTCGTCGCCGCCAATGCGGCCTTCGTTTTCTGTTACGCCGTAGGCATGGTCCTCGGGCCGCCGACGGTCGGCACGGCCATGGATGTCGCCAATCCCAGCGGCTTTGCCTGGGCCGTGGCGTTTTTCTTCGGTCTTTATGTCCTGCTTTCGGGGATACGACTGCTTTTCATGGGCAACAGAGGTTGACTTTTCGGGCGCGATTTGTATTTTCGCGCCAGAATTCGCCGTGGACCTCCGCACTGGCCGTCCACGGCGTTCATTTTTATTAAAGGCAGGACGACCATGGCCAAGGCTACCACCATCAAGATCAAGCTGCTGTCGACGGCCGACACCGGTTTCTTCTACGTCACGACGAAGAACAGCCGTACGATGACGGACAAAATGACGAAGACGAAGTACGACCCGGTTGCTAAGAAGCATGTCGAGTTCAAGGAAACGAAGATCAAGTAAGTTTCCTAAACTTCAGGTTACAAAAAGGCGCGACCTTCGGGTTGGCGCCTTTTTTTGTTTTATAAACCTCATCTCGATCGCCGTCCGATTTTGCAATAGCGGTTGGAAACGCCTCAGTCGAACAATGCCTTGCCGGCACGGCAAAGAAAAACGCCGCCCTTCAGAAAGAAGAGCGGCGCTTTGAATGGGGGTCGGCTAGCCTGCAAAACGGCACGAGGAACCGTTATCTTCTGCCTGCCAGCCGACCGACCCCACGACCCAGGAGATGCGGCGGACCTGAGCATCATGGGGTATCTCGGATACCCTAATCGGTTGTCTGTATACGGGACTAAATTCGCGCGAAATCAAAAGAAAATCAACAAATTCTTAATGATAAAAATGCCTGTCTGCCCGCATGGTTAAAATTCATGACTTTGACGGAAAAGAATGCCCGATAGCATTAACGAAAAATGGTCAAGAAATTATCAAGAATAAAGAGAGATTTCCTCTCTCGCTAGAAAATATACAATACAGATACTAAAGTAAAATTGAATATTCAATTTAGTTTCAATCAAGCTCCTGCCCTTCCAGCTCCCACCTGACCACCAAGCCACGAACAAGATAAAAACATATAGTAATATAATACGAATATTTCGCCTTGGGGCAGAAAGTGAGAATTTATTCCGAAAATTAAAGTATAAGTATTCTTATTTCTTTGAACCAGAACTCAAGTGGCTGTGGAGGTGAGATAAAGAACGGGAAGAACTGAATCGCGGTTCAAAAACCTGGAAGCTACCTCAGTATCGATGGGTAATTGCCATTTTCGGCCGTTTACCCCTATGCGGCTGAAGCTACGACCCTGTTGCGGCCTGCCCTTTTGGCTTCGTAAAGCGCAAGATCGGCCTGTTTCATCAACTGCTCCGGCGTATCGATCGTCTCCAAACGGCACGAAATTCCGAAGGATGCGGTAATGTTAAGCGCCACACCAGTGTCGCGTAGTTTCACAGGCATATTTTCTACCGCAGCGCGTAGACGTTCTGCGACGGCTGCGGCGATATCGGCGGGCGTATCCGGCATGACGACTACGAATTCCTCACCTCCGTAACGACAGGCAAGATCGGCGCCGCGCACCGTTGAGCGGATCCGTGCGGCAAACTCCTTGAGAACTTCGTCGCCGGCATCGTGACCATGGGTGTCGTTTACGGTCTTGAAGCGGTCTATGTCGGTGATCAGAATCGAGAGCGGCCTGCCCCGTGCCAGGGATCGATCAAAAAGCACCTTTAAGTGATTGTCGAGGTAGCGCCTGTTGTGCAGGCCGGTGAGCGCGTCGGTGACGGCAAGCTCGATCGTCTGCTGTACGCTGGCACGCAAACGGTCGTTATAGCGTTTGCGGCGGATCTGCGTGAGGCAGCGAGCCACGAGCTCGTTCGGATCGATCGGCCGGACGATATAATCATTGACGCCGAGATCCAGCGCGCGAACGATCATGTCATCGGCCCCCTGCTCCGTCACCAGCAGCACTGGCAGGAAGCGCGTACGCTCCAGCGAGCGCAGCTGCGAGCAAAGCCTCAGCGGATCATAATCGTCGAAATTAGAATTGACGATGACAAGCTCGAACGGCCGTTCGGCCGCTTCGAACAAAGCCGCCTGCGGATCGGACATCGCAATGACCTGGGCAATCGGCTTCAGCGTTCGGATAATCCGCTCCTGCGAATTGGCGCGGCCGTCGACCAGCAGCACCTGGCCGGCTTCCTCGGAACGACCTTCTCCGGAGCGCATCAGATCGCCGATGCCGAAGTTGCGCGCGGTCTCGTTGCGCATATGCAGCTCGTCACTCAATGTCTTCAGGCGAAGCAGGCTCTTGACGCGCGAAATCAGCTGGAGGTCATTGACCGGCTTCGTCAGGAAATCGTCGGCACCGGCCTTCAGACCACGCACGCGGTCGGCAGGTTGATCGAGCGCCGTCACCATGACGACCGGGATATGCGCAGTTCGGGCATCGGATTTCAGGCGTTCACACACTTCGAAGCCGTCCATGCCGGGCATCATAATATCGAGAAGGATCAGATCGACCTGCGCGCTCGCGCAAATGGCGAGCGCCTTCAAGCCGTCCTCAGCTGTCAACACTTCGAAATATTCGGCAAGCAGCCGCGCTTCCAGAAGTTTTACGTTGGCCGGAATATCGTCCACTACTAGGATGCGTGCGGTCATCAGCTGCTCCCCATCATCAGGCGTCGCCCAGATAGGTTTTAATGGTCTCAATGAATTTCGGCACTGAAATCGGCTTCGAGACATAGGCCTCGCAGCCACCCTGGCGAATGCGCTCCTCATCGCCCTTCATGGCGAAGGCCGTGACTGCGATCACGGGGATCATGTGCAGGTCGTCGTCTTCCTTCAGCCACTTGGTGACCTCCAGACCGGAGACCTCCGGCAGCTGAATATCCATGAGAATCAGATCTGGACGGTGCTTGCGCGCGAGATCGAGCGCTTCCATGCCATTGCGGGTCTGGATCGTTGTGTAGCCGGAGGCTTCGATCAGATCGCGAAAGAGCTTCATATTCAGCTCATTGTCTTCTACAATCATTACCTGCTTAGCCATGGAACGCTGCCCCTGCATCCGGTATTGCATCCATTCTCTCGAAATATAGGGTCGCGAGGAACCGATTCCAGAAATAGTTGAATCGCAAATTACCGGCATTTGGTTGAAAAATAGGTAACTCACCCTTCAAAATGCAAAGTAACTTCAAGAACCCGAAGAAGAGCGCGGCCAACCCGCAAGAGACTGCTATTGCCGTACTCGGCTGGCTCGCCAATGAACCCGATATGTTTGGCCGCTTCCTGGCGCTCACCGGCGTGGAGCCGGCGCAGGTGCGCAACGCCATCAACGAGCCCGCCTTCCTTGCTGGCATGCTCGATTTCCTCATGAACCATGAACCGACATTATTGGCCTTCTGCGAGGCCAGCGGCATTCCACCGGAGGCCGTCGCCGCCGCGTCGGCGCATTTTTCGCCGCCCGGCCTTGCCTCTGGAGAATACTGATTATGGATGCCCCGATCGAATTCGACGTATCGCATATCCAACTTCAGGAACGGCCATTGATCGTCTGCGATGTCGATGACGTTGTTCTGCATTTCTTTGCGCCCTTCCTGGCCTTCATCGACGCCGAAGGCCATGAATTCCTCCCGCGCTCCTTCCGGCTGACGGGCAACATCGTTTCCAAGGCCAATGGCTCCGCGCTGGAAGAAAAGGATGTCCGCCGGCTGATCGAGGCGTTCTTCGAGGCGCAGGAGCAATGGCAGACGCCTTTCGATCGCGTGGTGGACACGCTCGCCACGTTTTCGAAAGATGCCGATATCGTTTTCCTGACAGCCATGCCGCCGCAGTTCTGGGAGCAGAGGCGGCGGCTCCTCGACAGGCTTGAGCTTGACTATCCGTTGCTCGCGTCGCTGCAGCCGAAGGGGCCGATCGTACGCTCGCTGCATCGACAGCGCGAGATGCCCGTCGCCTTCGTCGACGACATGGCCCACAACCTGCATTCGGTCAGCGAATATGTTCCGGGATGCCTCCTCATCAATCTGAAACCGGCCTCCATCGTTCACCGCATGGCGCCCGCCGTCGCCGCTGGTATTCCGGAAGCCAATGAATGGGGCCAGGCAGCACCGCTGATCCAGGCTCATATCGCACGCTGACGTCATCCTACCTACCCTCAAAGAGCGAGGCGCATCAGAGGCCTGCCGTCCTTCCGCTTCGCAACTTCAGAAAATCCGGCGGCCTCGAATATGCGCTGCGAGCCGACATAGAGACCGACCGATTTCGACTGCTTCGTGCGCTCGATCGGGCAGCCCTCCAGCAGCCGCGCGCCGGAAGCACGGGCGAAATTCACGGCCTCCGACAGCATGCGATGGCTATACCCCTTGCCGCGATCCTTTGAATTTATGAAGAAGCAACTTACCGCCCAAACAGTGCTGTCTTCCGCATCGGCTGGATCGAGCGGACGAGACACCGTTTTCGGCGAGTTCCATTGCGGCAGCTCTGCACGCGGACCAACCTGCACCCAAGCGATCGGTTGCCCATCAATGTAGCCTAGGAGACCGGGCGGCGGCCCAGCCGAGATTCGCTCCTGGATCAACTGCTTCTTTGCTGCCGCATCCATCGTCTTGCGCTGCGATGTCGCGACACGGAAATGAGTGCACCAACAGCCATAGCAGGCACCGCTTGGTCCAAATAGTGTCTCGAAATCGCCCCAGCGATCCGGCGTCAATGCCTGCACGACTAAGTTCTGCACTCGCGCCTCCCCGGCAGTTTTCCAGCTTGAGACTCGCGAGCTTAGATCATAAAGTGGCGATGTTCAATTTTTGTTCTCACTCGATGACCCATGCGCCCGATAAGATTTCCGGCTTCTGTCGCGATTGTTTGAGCGAGCAATCGGCCACGCGCACGCGCTGCCGGAGCTGCGGAAGCCCTCGCCTCGTTTACCACCGGGAACTCTACGCACTGACGCTGGCGCATATCGATTGCGATGCCTTTTATGCCTCCATCGAGAAACGTGACAATCCGGAGTTGGCCGACAAGCCCGTCATCATCGGTGGCGGCAAGCGCGGCGTCGTCTCCACTGCCTGCTATATCGCCCGCATCCATGGAGTGCGCTCCGCCATGCCGATGTTCAAGGCGCTGGAAGCGTGCCCGCAGGCCGTCGTCATCCGGCCGAACATGGAGAAATACGTGCGCGTCGGCCGCGAGGTCCGTGCGATGATGCAGGACCTGACACCGCTGGTGCAGCCGCTTTCGATCGACGAGGCCTTTCTCGAGCTAGAGGGCACGCAGCGGCTGCATCACGATCCGCCGGCGCGCATCCTCGCCAAGTTCGTCAAGCGCGTCGAGCAGGAAGTCGGCATCACCATCTCCGTCGGCCTTTCCTATTGCAAATTCCTCGCCAAGGTTGCCTCCGATCTACAGAAGCCGCGAGGCTTCTCCGTCATTGGCAAGGAAGAGGCGCTCTCCTTCCTGGAGCCACGATCGGTCACCACCATCTGGGGAGTAGGCAAGGCCTTTGCCGCTACGCTCGAAAGCGACGGTATTCGCACCATCGGCCAATTGCAGGCCATGGAGGAAGGTGACCTCATGCGCCGTTATGGCGTCATCGGCCAGCGACTTTTCCGTCTCTCGCGCGGGATCGACGACCGAACCGTGCATCCCAATGAAGCGGCAAAGAGCGTGTCTTCCGAAACCACCTTCTTCGAAGACATCTGGCGCCATGAAGATCTCGTGCCGATCTTGCGCGATCTCTCCGAGAAGGTTTCCCGGCGTCTGAAGCGCAGCGGCATTGCTGGCCAGACCGTCGTGCTGAAGCTGAAGACCGCAGACTTCAAGATTCGCACGCGCAATCGTCGGCTGGAGGACCCAACCCAACTCGCGGACCGGATTTTCCGCACCGGACTGCGGCTGCTCGAACCTGAAACCGACGGCACGAAATTCCGTCTCATCGGCATCGGGGTTACCGATCTTGGCGATGCCGGGCGCGCAGATCCGCCCGATCTTATCGACGTTCAGGCCATGCGACGGGCCGCCGCGGAAGCAGCTATGGACAAGCTCCGAGAAAAATTCGGCAACAAGACAGTCGAAACCGGCTACACGTTCGGCGATAAAAACCATAAATAACAACTATTTAGCAAAAGTCACCGGATGGTGATTTTTGGCTGCATTGCAAATAATTGAACGACGTGCGCGATTCTTTAGCGCGAGAAAGCTCGGATTCAAACTTTCTTGGTAAATTTCCATTAGGACTTGGATTCTGTAACTTTCCGGCGGCGTGAACTCGTCGCCTCCAGTGTTTTGCGTACGGGTTCCTATGCGTCTATCGGCTGTATCGACCATTCTTCTCGCCTGCCTGACAATTTCAGGCTGCGCCGCCCGAGGTGAGCGCGAAGCCGCGCAAGCCGCCCCGCCTTCGAAAGAATTGACCGGTTCCATCACAAAGACCAGTAGGGTCGTGCCTTCGGTCGAAATCGGCGAAACCGTTTCGCGCGTCGAGCGGCAGCAGGCGCTCGCAGTCGCGATGCCGACGAATCTCCGGCCTGAGGGCCTTATGCCCTCCGACCAGAGCGGCGACGATGACGCGCCAGTCCCGCTGCAACGACCGCTCGCCATGCTCTCGCCATCGAATCCGGTGCCCCGCGCCCTGCGGCAGCAGCCGATGCGGATCTACAGCCATCGCTTCCGCGATGCCAAGCCGATCAACTTCGGTACATCAACCTCGCCCCGGAAGCTCGCTGTCCATGGCGTCGACGTCTCTCGCTGGCAGGGCGACATCGACTGGGATACGCTGCGCACGCAGGGTGCGAACTTCGTCTACATCAAGGCAACGGACGGCGGCGATCACATCGATCCCATGTTCAAGAAGAACTGGCGGGCTGCCCAGCAGGCCGGCCTGAAACATGGCGCCTATCATTTCTTCTACTGGTGCCGGACTGCCGGAGAGCAGGCCGACTGGTTTATTCGCAACGTGCCGAAGGAAGCCGGAGCCCTGCCGCCGGTCATCGACGTGGAATGGAACGGTGAGTCAAGTTGCAAGCGGCGGCCCTCGCGCGAGCAGGTTCTCGCCAAGATGCAGGTCTTCATGGACAAGCTGGAAAAGCATTACGGCCAGCGTCCGATCGTCTACACGGCTCCGGACTTCTATCGCGACAATCTGAGTGGCGAGCTGCTCAACTATCCCTTCTGGCTGCGCGCCGTGGCTCAACATCCGTCCAAGGTCTATCCGGGCCGTAAATGGCTGTTCTGGCAATATTCCGGCTCCGGTGTATCCCACGGCGTCGAAGGCAAGATCGACCTCAACGCTTTCCACGGCAGCGAGCAGGACTGGCACAACTGGGTTGCCTCCAGCGTCCACTGATTCCCCGTTAGCTCAAGATTTCAATCATCGCCGAAGCAGAGTTTGAACGCTCCGCTTCGGCGATGCCGCATTGGGCGTTCGGCGAACTCACGCTTTCATGGACGCAGAAAGGCATGAGTCTTCGGCAAGTCTTCCTTAAACTTCCAAGTCTAACCTCAGGTACAACGAGTATTGCGTTTTGGTTGTGTCTATGAAGCCATTTTTGTTGCTGGGGCTCGCGCTGGTGTCAGCCACCGCCCTTTTCCATCCCGTCTTTGCTGCGCCGGATACCCGCACCCTGCAGATCGTGGTGTCGAAGGACAAGCAGTCGCTCGCGGTCTATGACGGCGATAAGGTAATCGCGACTTCGAAGGTTTCCACCGGCAAGCGCGGCCACACGACCCCCAGCGGCATCTTCTCCATTCTGGAGAAGAAGGTGTATCACGAATCCAATCTCTATTCGGCCTCGCCCATGCCTTTCATGCAGAGGCTGACCTGGTCGGGGATCGCGCTGCACGAATCCAATTCCGTCCCGAATTATCCGGCATCGCATGGCTGCGTGCGGATGCCGAAGGCCTTTGCGAAGACGCTTTATCAAATGACCGAGCGCGGCGTGCATGTCGTCATCGCCGATCAGCCGCTAGTGCCGCAGCCATTTGAAAACGCGATGCTGTTCCAGCCGCTGCCAGCTCCACCGCCGGCGCTGTTTTCCGGCATCGAACTCCGTCCGATGACTGCAAGCTTCCTGCCGCAGGCACAACAGCTGCAGGTGGCGACGAACGACGTGACGTCGATCCAGATACCGAAGGCGCGGGAGACTCTGGCGCCACCGGCCGATCCCGCTCCGCTCAGCATCCTCATCACCCGGCGGGGCTTGCGCGAAAACGTGCGCGACCTTCAGGGCATCCTGAACGGGATGGGCTTCATCACGGGAACGCCCGACGGCATGCTGGGGCCTGCGACAGTGCAGGCGATCGAGGACTTCAAGAAGGCGCATGACATCAAGACGACGGGCGGCCTCGTCAGCCCCGCGCTGATGAAGGCAGTCTATGCCGCGGCCGGCAGGGGCGAACCGCCGAACGGCGCGATCATGGTCCGGCAGAACTTCAAACCGCTGTTCGAAGGACCGGCCATCATTGCAGAGCCGCAGGAGGCGCTCGGCGTACATTTCTTCACCGCCAATGCGATCGACCGGATCAGCGGCAAGGCCGACTGGTTCGGCATGACGCTCGAGGAAGATCTGAGCAAGCAGACGAAGAAGCGCTACGGCATCACCAGCGAGGAACAATCGCAATCGTTCGACGCAGCCGGACAGGCGCTCAATCGCATCACCATCCCTGACGATATCCGTCACCGCATCGAGGATCTGCTGACCGCGGGATCGTCGCTGACGATTTCCGATACCGGCGTCGGACCGGAAACCGGCAACGAGACCGATTTCATCACCCTTACCAACAACGGCGCGCTGGGTAAAAAGGGCTAGAGCCTTTTTGTTTTTACGCAATTCCGGACGGAAAACCGCTATACACTTTTCCCGGAATTGCTTCAGACCAGCTCCACGTCGATCACGCCCGGCGCCGTGCGCAATGCGGCGGCGATTTCAGGCGTAATGCGATATTTCTCCGGTAGCGCCACCTCGACCTCTCGCAACCCCTCTTCCTTGATGACAATGAAGGAAACGAGGCCGTCGCCTTTCGTGTTCAGATGCGCGGCAACGGCTTTCAGCGGGCCGGAATCGCGGACATAGACGCGCAGCGCCTTCTGCATCTGCAACGACTTCTCTTCCAGCGACTGTGCTGTCTGCAGGCGCAGGCTGATACCCTCGGGGCGCTCGTCCGCCTGAGCCGTGATCACGAAGGATTTGCCGACTTCGAGAACGTCGCGATACTGGTTGAGCGTTTCAGAGAAAAGCACGGCTTCGAACTGGCCGGAAGCATCCGAAAAGACGAAGATGCCCATCTTGTTGCCGGTGCGCGTCTTGCGCTCCTGCTTCGAGATGACAGTGCCGGCCAAGCGACCGTTGCTGGCGCCTTGCTTCACCGCCGCGGAAAAATCGGCGAAGGGCTGCACCCGCATCTTGTCGAGCACGCTCTTATAAGTATCGAGCGGATGTGCCGTCAGATAGAAACCGAGCACCTGGAATTCGCGCAGCAGACGCTCCGAGGCGAGCCACGGCGTATAGGGCGGAAACACGATTTTTTCCGGACCGGAGGCAGCACTTCCGAACATGTCATGCTGGCCGCTGCGCTTGTTTTCCTGCGCCACCTGGGCATAGCCCATGACGCGGTCCAAGCCGGCAATCAGCTGCGCACGGTCGATTTCGAAGCAATCGAAAGCACCGGCGCAGATCAGGCTTTCCAGAACGCGGCGGTTGATCTGCTTGGGATCGATGCGCAGGCAGAAATCCTCGATGCTGGCAAAGGGCTGATCGCCGCGCACCTCGACGATATGGTCGACGGCGGATTCACCGACGCCCTTGATGGCGGCCAGTGCATAATAGATGCGGTTTTCGCCCGTTTCAAAATGGCGGAATGAGGTCTGCACGGAAGGCGCGATGACCTCGATGCCCAGCCGCTTGGCGTCCTGACGGAAGTCGTTGACCTTCTCGGTATTGGACATATCGAGCGTCATCGACGCGGCCAGGAACTCCACTGGATAGTGCGCCTTCATATAGGCGGTCTGGTAGGAGACGATGGCGTAGGCGGCGGCGTGCGACTTGTTGAAGCCGTAATTCGCGAATTTGGCGAGCAGATCGAAGATGACATCGGCCTGCCCCTTCGACACGCCGTTCTTGATGGCACCGTCGACGAAGCGCTCGCGCTGCTGGTCCATCTCCGCCTTGATCTTCTTACCCATGGCGCGGCGCAGAAGATCGGCTTCGCCGAGCGAATAGCCCGAGAGCACCTGGGCGACCTGCATCACCTGCTCCTGATAGACGATAACGCCCTGAGTTTCCTTCAAGAGATAGTCGATCTTCGGGTGGATCGATTCGATCTCTTCCTCGCCGTGCTTGCGGGCATTATAGACCGGGATGTTCTCCATCGGACCTGGACGATAAAGCGCCACGAGCGCGATAATATCCTCGATGCAGTCCGGCCGCATGCCGATCAGCGCCTTGCGCATGCCCGCACTTTCCACCTGGAACACGCCGACCGTCTCACCGCGCGAGAGCATATCGTAGGTCTTCTTGTCGTCGAGCGGGATGCTGGCAAGATCGATCGAGATACCGCGTTTCGCGACGAAATCGACCGCCGTTTTCAGGACGGTCAGCGTCTTCAGACCGAGGAAGTCGAACTTCACCAGGCCGGCTTGCTCCACCCATTTCATGTTGAACTGGGTGACGGGCATGTCGGAGCGCGGGTCGCGATACATCGGCACGAGCTTCGATAGCGGGCGGTCGCCGATGACGATACCGGCGGCATGTGTCGATGCGTGGCGATAGAGGCCTTCGATCTTCTGGGCGATATCGAGAAGACGGGCGACAACCGGCTCCTTGTCCGCCTCCTCCTGCAAGCGCGGCTCCTCCTCGATCGCTTTGCTCAGCGGGGTCGGATTGGCGGGATTGTTCGGCACCAGCTTGCAGATCTTATCGACCTGGCCATAGGGCATTTCCAGCACGCGGCCAACATCGCGCAAGGCGGCGCGTGCCTGCAGCGAACCGAAGGTGATGATCTGCGCCACCTGCTCGCGGCCGTATTTGGCCTGCACGTAGCGAATCACCTCTTCACGCCGGTCCTGGCAGAAGTCGATATCGAAGTCTGGCATGGAGACGCGTTCCGGGTTGAGGAAGCGCTCGAACAGCAGCGAGAAGCGCAGCGGATCGACGTCGGTGATGGTAAGGGCGTAGGCGACCAGCGAACCCGCACCGGAACCGCGACCGGGGCCGACAGGGATATCGTGGCGCTTGGCCCATTTGATGAAATCGGCAACGATCAGAAAGTAGCCGGGAAACTTCATGCGCTCGATGACGCTCAGTTCGAATTCCAGCCGATCGCGATAGTCCTTCTCCTCGTAACCCGGTGCCATACCAAGCGAGGTTATGCGCTGCTCGAGGCCCTCTACCGCCTGAGCGCGCAGCTCGGCCGCCTCGGCGCGCCCGGCCTCTTCAGGGTCGTCAGTCGCCCCGGTAAAGCGCGGCAGGATCGGCGAGCGGGTCTTCAACACGAAGGAGCAGCGGCGAGCGATTTCGACCGTGTTGTCAAGCGCTTCCGGCAAGTTGGCGAAAAGCTTTGCCATGTCTGCGCGGCTCTTCAGATAGTGATCCGGCGTCAGGCGAAATCGCGTATCGTCCGAGACGATGGCATTGTGGGCCACCGCCATCAAGGCGTCATGCGCATCGTAATCGTCCCGCGTCGGGAAAAAGGCTTCGTTGGTGGCAACAAGCGGGATCTCGTGCTCGTAAGCCAGCTTGATCATCTTTTGCTCGTGACGACGATCATAGGTGCCGTGGCGCTGCAATTCGACATAGAGCCTGTCATCGAACAGCTGCTTCAGTCTCAACAACCGGGAGAGCGCCTGTGCGGCATGCCCTTCTTTCAAAGCCATATCGACCGGGCCGGTGAGCGAACCGGTGAGCGCGATCAACCCTCCCGTACCGATCTCATCCAGCCATGAGGCTGCGATGTGAACGGCGCTGTTGCCCTCGCCGCCGAGATAGGCCCGACTGACGAGATCGACGAGGCGCTCATATCCCCGCTCGGTCGCGGCAAGCAGCACGATGGATGGCATCTTCGCCAAAGCTTGCTGCGGCCCGCGCTTCTCGCTCTCGCCGCCATCCTCCATATCGATCGATACCTGACAGCCAATGATCGGCTGCAGCCCTTCATCCATCGCCTTCTGCGAGAATTCCAGGGCGACGAACAGATTGTTCGTATCGGTAATCGCAATGGCCGGCTGACTGTCCCCGGCAGCCTTGGCCAATATCTTCTTGAGCGGCAATGCGCCCTCTAGCAGAGAATAGGCGGAATGAACCCTGAGGTGCACAAACTCCGGCATTTCGCCGACCGGCGCTGCCACGCCGCTGCCACCTGCATCCGCCATTTCATACCCTTCCGCACGCCTGAATGAATCAGCGACATTTTCGGCATTGCGGACCATAAAGTCCAGAAGTTGCTCCCATCAAATATGGGAACAGCATGTGCAAACGGGGATAAAACTTACATCGCCATCATGATGAGGGAAAAGCTGGTGACGAACATGACGATGGAAGTGAATGCTGCAACGTCTCGAATAATGTCGGTCATTTAGGCGCTCCTTACTCGTTATGTTTTCTTTTTGTTCCATTTTTGTTCGAGAGTCAATAGAAGCATCAGTAAATTTCATCAGAGAACTTTTTAGCCCGCGATGGACGCCCGCGCGGCCCGGCGCTATGCAGAGGCAAACCGGGGGTCACGATGAAGTCACTTGGCTGCGCTCTCATTCTTCTTTTGACCGCAATCGCGGCTCGCGCCGAAGACACCATTGCTTCCGACCGCATCATCGACGCGGCGATCGGCGATTGGAACAAGGACGGCAAGCCGGACCTTGCATTACTGGTGACGATGCCGCCGAATGACGAGGCAGATTATGAGATCGGGATCTACATCTATCTCCGCGACAAGGAGCACGAGCTACTGAAGCTTGCCGCCGCCGCCCCTGATAAGGTATGGGGCCGCGCTGAGCCTGGCGGCATCTACGGCCAGGAACCATCGATCGCCGCACTGCCGAGCGGTTCAATCGCGATCACCTCGCAGAACGATGCGATCGGGCGCGACCGATGGCATCAGACTTTGACGCTTGCCTATCGCAACAGCGCATTTTTGGTTGCCGGCTATAGTTACGATTTTCGTGACAACCTCGAACCCGGTAACAGCTATAGCTGCGATTACAACGTCCTGACCGGCAAGGTGACCAAGGACGACAAGATACTAAAGGCCGATGCCAAGACCATCAGCATACAGGACTGGCAGGATGATATCGGCCAGAAGGCCTGCGAAAGCAGCCATCGCTAGCAAATGTTCTCTTTTTGTTCTTTACAAATCTCGCATTGAATGGCATCTTGGCCGCTTACCAAAATTGGAGAGGGTCATGCCGGATCTTGCCGAGCTGAACGATTTTATTGTCGTCGCCAAAGCCGAAACCTATGTCGGTGACGGCGAGAAGCTGCCATCCTGCCGTAGCGGCTCGCATGACATTGGCTATGCGAGCGGGCGCTGGCGCTATCTCGACAGCTACTTCGGCGGCACGGACTTCGCCGGACAAGAGCTCGTATGGCATGACGGCGAGCCGGTATGGGCCATGAACTATTTCGGCCATATCGTCGAACACGACCTGATCGACGGAACGCGCGCCGGCATGGTGATCAAGGCGGCCCTCCTGCGGCTCTATCTTGACGAAAGGCGCTTTCTCGGCGGCTTCGAGTTCGAGCATGCCTATGGGCTTTACATCGATGAAAACATTGGCGACTGCCACCATTTCAGCGGCTACGAAGCTATCATCGTTAGCGAACGCAAGGCTTACGAACTGGATTATCGCGGCGGCCTGATCATCCCGTAAAAGGATCAGACCTCCACAACCTTGCCTTCGCTCAAGGTAACACGGCGATCCATGCGGGCAGCGAGTTCGTGATTGTGCGTGGCGATCAGGGCCGCAAGACCGGATTGGCGCACCAGCGCCTCCAGTGCATCGAAGACGTAATGCGCGGTCGCCGGATCGAGATTGCCGGTGGGCTCATCCGCCAGCAGCACCAGCGGGGCATTGGCGACGGCCCGCGCGATTGCGACGCGTTGCTGCTCGCCGCCGGACAATTCGGCGGGGCGATGATCACCGCGATGGCCGATACGCATGTAGTCTAGAAGCTGAGCGGCTCGCTCGCTGGCATCCTTCCGCGAAAGGCCGGAAATGAGCTGCGGCATCATGATATTCTCAAGCGCCGAGAATTCCGGAAGCAGGTGATGGAACTGATAGACGAAGCCGATCTCGCTGCGGCGCACGGCCGTACGTCTATCGTCAGACAAGTCCTCACAGGCCTGACCGTTGACGAGCACTTCGCCGCCATCCGGATGCTCAAGCAGCCCGGCCACATGCAGAAGCGTTGATTTACCTGTGCCTGACGGCGCGACGAGCGCAACAATCTCGCCGCTGTGCAGCGTGAAATCCGCCCCCTTCAAGATCGACAGCCGCGTCTCGCCCTGCCCGTAGTGACGCTCCACGCCAGAGAGCTGGAGAACGACGTTGCGTTTCATCAAATGAAATATCCTTATTCGTAGCGCAGCGCCTGCACCGGATCGAGCCGCGAGGCCCGCCAGGCGGGAAAGATGGTGGCAAGGAAGGACAGAGTGAGTGCCATCACGATGACGGAGATGGTCTCACTGAGATTCATCTGGGCCGGCAATTTGCTGAGGAAATAGACCTCCGGATTGAAAATCACGGTGCCGGAAATCCAGGAGAAGAACTGGCGGATGGACTCGATATTGAGACAGACCAGGACACCGAGTATGACGCCGGCGAACGTTCCAACGACGCCGATCGCCGCCCCCGTCATGAAGAAGATGCGCATGATCGCGCCCGACGTCGCCCCCATAGTCCGCAGGATGGCGATGTCGCTGCCCTTGTCCTTCACCAGCATGATCAGGCCGGAAATGATATTCAGCGCGGCAACGAGAACGATCAGCGTCAGGATCATGAACATCGTGTTGCGCTCGACCTGGAGGGCTGAGAAGAAAGTGGCGTTGACCTGCCGCCAGTCCGTCAGGAAAATCTGTCGCCCCGCCGCCTCTTCGATCTTCGGCCGCAATTGATCGACTTCATCCGGATTGGTGACGAAGAGCTCGATCTTCTCGACAATGCCCTCGGCATTGAAAAAGACCTGCGCCTCCTCCAGCGGCATGAAGACGACGGAAGAATCATATTCCGACATGCCTACTTCGAAGATACCGGAGATCGTGTATGCCTTGACGCGCGGGTTGACGCCGAAGGGCGTGACGTCGCCATCCGGTGCCGTAAGGGTGATCTGATCGCCGACCGTCAGTCCCAGCTGCCGGGCCAACCGGCTGCCGACAAGAACGCCCTGTCCGGAAGCAAAGCCGACAATGTCACCGGAAACGATGTGATCGGAGACCGATTTGAGCTTGGTCAGATCTTCCGAACGGATGCCGCGGACCAGCGCGCCAGTGCCGGAGCCGCCGCGGCCGGAAGCAAGTGTTTCGCCCTCGACGAGCGGCAGGGCCATGGTGACGCCGGGAACGGCAGAAAACTTCTTTGCCAGATCAGCATAATCGTTCAACGGCGAATCAATCGGCTGCACGACGACATGACCGTTGAAGCCGAGAATCTGCTTGAAGAGCTCGGCGCGGAAACCGTTCATCACGGCCATGACGATAATCAGGGCAGCGACACCGAGCATGATGCCGACCAACGAGAAGCCGGCAATTACCGAAATCGAGGCCTCCTTGCGCCGGGAGCGCAGATAGCGCCAAGCGACGAGCCGTTCGAAACCGGAGAACGGGCGAGACGATGGGCCGGCCTTGAACGAATTTTCCTGCTGTTCCACTGCCGCGCTCACCGCCATTCGCCTTTCATCCTTTGTATCGTCAATCAGCCTGCCAGCCGATTGATCGCTGCCTCGACCGTCATCGTCTCGCGAGCGCCGGTCTTACGGTCCTTCACTTCCACTTCGCCGCTCGCGATCGAACGCGGGCCGACGACGATCTGCACGGGCACACCGATCAGATCGGCGGTCGCGAACTTCGTTCCGGCGCGCTCGTCGCGATCGTCGTACAGCACGTCCTTGCCGGCCTTCGACAGCGCGGCATAAACCGTTTCGCAAGCTTCGTCACAGGCCCGGTCCCCGGCCTTCATGTTGATCACCACGACATCGAACGGCGCGACCGAGGCCGGCCAGATGATTCCGTTCTCATCATGCGATGCTTCGATGATGGCGGGAACAAGGCGTGTCGGGCCGATACCGTAAGATCCCATGTGGACAGCATGTTCCTTGCCGTCAGGACCCTGCACCTTCGCGCCCATCGGCTCGGAATACTTGGTGCCAAAATAGAAGATATGGCCGACCTCGATGCCACGCGCAGACAGGCGATCCCCTTCGGGAATAGCGTTGAAGGCGGCTTCGTCATGCATTTCCGAGGTTGCGGCATAGACCGAGGTCCACTTGTCGAAAATCCCCTTCAGGCCGGCGGCATCATCGAAATCCGTGTCTTCGCCCGGAATGTCGAAATTGACGAAATCCTTATGGCAGAAAACTTCGGACTCGCCGGTATCGGCAAGAATGATGAACTCGTGACTGAGATTGCCGCCGATAGGACCGGTATCCGCACGCATCGGGATTGCTCTCAGGCCGAGCCGATTGAAAGTGCGCAGATAAGCGGCGAACATCTTGTTATAAGATTGCACGGCGCCTTCCTGCGTCAGATCGAAGGAATAGGCATCCTTCATCATGAATTCGCGCGAGCGCATCGTGCCGAAACGCGGACGGATTTCGTCGCGGAACTTCAGCTGGATGTGATAGAGATTCAATGGCAAGTCCTTGTAGGACTTGATGTAAGACCGAAAGATGTCGGTGACCATCTCCTCGTTGGTCGGACCATAAAGCATGGGCCGATCCTGCCGGTCCTTGATGCGCAGCATCTCCTTGCCATAGGCGTCATAACGGCCGCTTTCCTGCCAAAGCTCGGCCGACTGCAGTGTCGGCATCAACAGCTCGATGGCGCCGGAACGGTTCTGTTCCTCGCGGATGATCTTATTGACCTTGTCCAGTACGCGCTTGCCCAGCGGTAGCCAGGAATAGATACCCTGCGACTGCTGCCGGATCATGCCGGTGCGCAGCATAAGCCGATGGGAAACGATTTCAGCCTCCTTGGGATTTTCCTTCAGGATGGGCATGAAGTAACGAGACAGACGCATGACGCTTGTTCCAGATGGTTTGACGTTCCGCTCGCGGCGGAATCGTTGGCAAATTATGTACTGGAGGCAGTTCATAACTGCTTCGGCGAAGGAAGGAAACCCGCATTCTTCAACAGAAGATTTTGGTAAAAGCCCGGAAATGCAAGGGAAAGCGCCTATTTCGGCTGGTTCGAAAAAGCACACATTTATAAGGATTTACGGCAAAAATCCGCTAACAGAAAAATTCTGCGCGACTGTAGCAAAAAAGCAAAAAAAAGGATGACAAAGCTCAATGTTTGAGCTAATTTCAGCTCACAAAAGAGGCAGGAAGGCTAAATTCTTGTCGTTTCGCGGTCAAGTCTTGGGAGGATCAGATCTTAGGCGCGCTAGCTCGCTGCCCCGGTAACGGATAAGGATCACGCGATACTTTAAAACAAGGCTTATGGCCTTGTTTTTTTTTGCTTTCTCAGCTCGATCTATTACAGATCAGTCCAATTGCGAGAAAGTGTCTTCCACCTTTCGGCAGAACAACTCAAATGTCGTCCGGGATTTGATGCGCCATGCACATGACAGACGTGTGACGAATTGATGGCGATTGCGAGGCGCAAGCAAAGAGACGGCTCAAATGATTGATCCGTGTCCTACTGCGCCCTTTCCATCAATTGTAGTTCGGCACGAACCTTGGAATGGAATCTATGCTCAGCCCGAAATAATGCGATGCAACATACCAAGTGGCGTACACGAGAGCCGACACCAGCGTCGTGATGAGAACCACTCGCCAAGCGCGGAATTTCGTCGGTGCACTTTCGACCGTACCTAGAATCACATGCTCGTCTTCGGCCTGGGTGCGCAGACCGAACGGCAGGACGGCAAAAAGCGTAATCCACCAGATGACGAAATAAACGGCGAAACTGGCGATGATCTGCTGTGCCATTATGCTCCCTTCGAGACGAGCCCGCTCGTCTCCTCCTCTTCCAAACTGCTTATAGGGGCAAAACAGTTGTCTTTCAAAGCGCAGATCAGCGCACTTTAAAGCGGATTCAGATTCTGGGCCAGTTCCGGCAAAAATCATCCCGCTCCGTGTCACACCTGCTCAAGCTCGATAAGCGTTCCGAAGAAATCCTTCGGATGCAGGAAGAGCACGGGCTTGCCATGCGCGCCGATCTTCGGCTCGCCATTGCCGAGCACGCGTGCTCCCGACGCGACAAGTTTATCGCGAGCCGCGAAGATATCGGCGACCTCATAACAAATGTGGTGCATGCCGCCATCCGGGTTCTTGGCCAGGAAGGCAGCGATAGGCGAGGCTTCGCCCAGCGGCTCCAGCAGTTCGACCTTGGTATTCGGCAGCTCTACGAAAACGACGATAACGCCGTGTTCCGGCAGTGTCTGCGGCTGAGATACCGTAGCACCGAGCGTTTCACGATAGGCCTTAGAAGCCGCCGCAATATCCGGCACGGCTATCGCGATATGATTGATCCGTCCCAGCACGATACTCTCCTCCCCGATCGGCCGTTGAACTCAGCCGCCGGTTCGCGTCACGAACACGGTCACCATCGGCTTCTTGCCCCAGCCCTGATTGGCGGCGGCGCGCACCGCGCGGCGTACCGCCTCCTGCAGCATATTCAGATCCTTGCGGCGAGCGCGCGGAATGCTTTCGATGGCGCTGACGATGGCATCGAAGAGCGTGTCCTCCATCTCCTCACCTTCATCATCATAGGCCGGCAGGCCGATCGGCACGAGATCAGGGTCACCGACGATGTCGTAACGGGCATCGAGCACGACATTGACGGCGACATGGCCGACATAGGAAAGCTTCTTGCGCTCGCCGATGCCCATCTCGTCGAAATCGCCGATCAGAATACCGTCCTTGAAGATGCGCCCATGCGGGGCCTCGCCGATCACCTCGACCGGACCGGGCGCAAGGCGCACGACATCGCCGTTGCGTACGCGCGGCACGGTGGCAATGCCACTCTGTTCGGCCAATTCCTTATGGGCGGTCAGGTGCGTCGCCTCGCCATGCACGGGGATGACGACCTTCGGGCGCGTCCATTCATACATCTTCTGCAATTCGTTGCGCCGAGGATGGCCGGAGACGTGCACGAGCGCCTCAGCATCCGTCACCACATGAACGCCCTGTTCGATCAGACCGTTCTTGATGTCCTGAATGGCCTTCTCATTGCCGGGAATGGCGCGCGAGGAAAAGACGACGATATCGCCAGCCGCCAATGCGACGTTGCGCATCTCGTCCCGGGAGAGCTTGGCAAGCGCTGCGCGCGGCTCACCCTGGCTGCCGGTCAAGATCACCACGACCTTGTCGCGCGGGATATAGCCATATTCGTCTTCAGCGATGAAAGGCTTCATGCCTTCCATCAGGCCGATGTCGCGGGCGACGTCGACGACACGTTTCAGCGAGCTGCCAAGCAGCAGTATTTCGCGGCCGGCAGCTTCGGCAGCTTCGGCAATGGTTCGGATGCGGCCGACATTCGACGAGAACGTCGTGATCGCCACCCTGCCCTCGGCATCCTCGATGATCTTGCGCAGGCTTTCCGAGACGTCCTTTTCCGAAGGCGAAACGCCGTCGCGCAACGCGTTGGTGGAATCGCACATCAGCGCCAGCACACCCTCTTCACCGAGCTGGCGGAAGCGGGTCTCGTCGGTCAGCGGCCCAAGCGACGGCTCGTGATCGATCTTCCAGTCACCAGTATGAACGACATTGCCGAGCGGCGTGCGGATCATCAACGACATCGGCTCGGGGATCGAGTGGTTGACGGCCACGCCTTCGATCTCGAACGGGCCGACATTGATGCGGTCGCCGGCCTTGAACAGCGTCACCGGGATCTCGCCCATCGATTTCTCGTAATCGCGCTTTGCTTCGAGAAGACCGGCGGTAAAAGCCGAGGCGTAGATCGGAACGTTCAGCCCGGGCCAAAGATCATTAAGCGCGCCGTAGTGATCCTCGTGCGCGTGGGTGATGATGATGCCCTTGAGGTTCTTGCGTTCCTTGGCGAGGAAACGGATATCCGGCAAGATGAGATCGACACCCGGCAGATCCGGCCCCGGGAAGGTGACGCCGCAATCGACCATGATCCACTGGCGCTGCTCAGCCGGACCGTAGCCGTAGAGCGCGAGATTCATGCCGATTTCGCCGACGCCGCCGAGTGGCAGAAACACCAGTTCGTCTTGCTTCGCCATCTGATCCCCAACCATTATCTAAAGAAAACGTCGCCCGCCGCGATCGGCATAATCCTGCCGTCCTCGGTTTCGAGCATCAACAAGCCATTATCATCGATTCCCGAGAAATGGCCCAAAATCGAGCGATCCGGCAAGTTTACCGTGATCTTTTCCCCGATGCCGCACGCAAATTCACGCCAGCGCGCGGTGATCTCGCGAACGCCCTTACCACGGCTCCAGACGTAGAGCGCCTCCGACATCGCGGCATAAAGATGGGCAAACAATTCCTCCGGCGACACCATGGAACCCTGCTGCCTCAGGCATGTAACCGGATACATCGGATTGTCAGGCATCACGGCAATGTTGATGCCGATGCCGATGACGAGCGCATACCGGCCGTCCGGCAGCGCTTCGCCCTCGATCAAGATGCCGCAGGTCTTCTTGCGACCGATCAGGATATCGTTCGGCCATTTGATCTCGACCGGCTCGGCGGCGAGCGGCAGCACGCCGCGTACCGCCTGATGCACGGCGAGCGCCACCGCAAGCGGCAGAGAGCCAAGGCGGTCCATGGGAGCGGGATCGATCAGAAGAAGAGATGCGTAGAGATTGCCGGCTTCCGACACCCAGGGACGACCGCGGCGACCACGTCCCCCCGTCTGGCGCTCAGCGGTGACCCAAAGGTTTCCAGGGTCGCCTGCGCGCGCCCGCTCGAGGCAGACGCTGTTTGTGGACGAGGTTTCCTGAAGGGCATCATGCCGGAAGTCGGCGAGCGACTTCCGGCTATTCATGTCAGACGCCATCAAAACAGCGTCGCAGCGGCCAGATCGGCAGCACCACCGATTGCGCCGCCGAAGAAGACATAGGCGATGACGAACAGACCGGAGAGACCGAAGACGAGGCGCAGCGAACCAGCCGTGCGGGCGAATTCATCCTTGGCTTCATCGAACCACATCACCTTGATGACGCGCAGATAATAGTAAGCGCCGACGACCGAAGCCAGAACGCCGATGATGGCGAGCGCATAGAGATGCGCCTGGATGGCGGCGACGAAGACGAAGTACTTTCCGAAGAAGCCTGCGAGCGGCGGGATGCCGGCCAGCGAGAACATCACGCGGTCAGGACAACCGCCATAAAGGGATTGGTCGTCGAAAGCCCGGCGAGATCGTCGATGTTTTCGACCTGACGGCCATCCTTGCGGCGCATCGCCATTATGATGGCGAAGGAGCCGAGCGTCATGACCATGTAGATGACCATGTAGAGCATGACGCCGGAGACGCCGGTCTTGGTGCCGGCGGCGAGGCCGACAAGCGCATAGCCCATGTGACCGATCGACGAATAGGCCATCAGTCGCTTGAAGTTGCGCTGACCGATCGCCGCGAACGAGCCGAGCAACATCGAGGCGATCGAGATGAAGACGATGATCTGCTGCCAGTCGGCAAGCACCGGATGGAAAGCCGTGACCACGATGCGGGTCAGGATAGCCATGGCGGCAACCTTTGGCGCAGCCGCGAAGAAGGCTGTGACCGGGGTCGGCGCACCTTCATAGACATCGGGCGTCCACATGTGGAACGGCACGGCGGAAATCTTGAAGGCGAGGCCCGCAAGCACGAAGACCAGACCGAAGACGAGGCCGAGCGAACGGGTTTCGGCGCTGAGTGCGGTCGCGATCGCATCGAAGCTCGTGTGGCCGGTGAAGCCGTAAACCAGCGACATGCCATAAAGCAGCATACCGGAGGACAGCGCACCGAGGACGAAGTACTTCAGGCCGGCTTCGGTCGACTTCAGGCTGTCGCGGTTGATGGCGGCAACGACGTAAAGGGCCAGCGACTGCAGTTCCAGCGACAGGTACAGCGAGATCAGGTCATGCGCCGAGATCATCAGCAGGATGCCGAGGGTCGCGAGCACGAGCAGAACCGGGAACTCGAAGCGGTCGAGCTGCTGCTCGCGCGCATGCCCCATGCTGAGGAACATGGCGACGATCGAGCCGACCAGCGCGACGATCTTCATGAAGCGGGAGAAGCCGTCGGCGAGATAGGCGCCGCCGTAAGCCAGGCCTTCGCCCGGAACGAAGATGATCCAGAGACCTGCCACCGCGAGGACCGCGATCGCAAGACCGGTGACCGTGGGTCCCGACCGCTCGCCCGAGAAGACGCCGATCATGAGCAGCACAAGCGCACCGACCGCGAGGATGAGCTCCGGAATGGAAAGATGCAGGCTTGCAAGAATTGTGTCAGCAGTCATGTCGAATAGGTCCCGTCATCAATTCATCGACAGCGCAACATTCTGCGCAGCGTGCAGGGCAGCGGTATAATTGTTCACCAGCAGATCCACCGAAGCCGCCGTGGCATCGAAGATCGGAGCCGGATAGACACCGAAGAGGATCGTCAGCGCGATCAGCGGATAGAGGATCAGCTGTTCACGCGGCGACAGATCCAGAAGCTTCTTCAGGTTTTCCTTTTCCAGCGCGCCGAAAATGACACGGCGGTAGAGCCAGAGCGCGTAGGCGGCCGAGAGGATCACACCGGTCGCGGCAAAGAGCGCAACCCAGGTATTGGCGCGGAAAACGCCGATCAGGGTCAGGAATTCGCCGATGAAGCCGGAGGTGCCGGGCAGACCAACGTTCGCCATGGTGAAGACCATCATGGCGACGGCATATTTCGGCATGTTGTTGACCAGGCCGCCGTAAGCCGCGATTTCGCGGGTATGGGTGCGGTCATAGATCACGCCGACGCAGAGGAAGAGCGCGCCCGAGACGATGCCGTGCGACAGCATCTGGAAGATCGCACCCTGCACGCCCTGCTGGTTCGCCGCGAAGATACCCATCGTCACGTAGCCCATGTGGGCGACCGACGAATAGGCGATCAGCTTCTTGATGTCGTCCTGCATCATCGCGACCAGCGAGGTGTAGATGATGGCTATGACCGAAAGGGCAAAAACGAGCGGCGCGAAATATTCCGAAGCGTTCGGGAACATGCCGAGCGAGAAGCGGATGAGACCGTAGCCGCCGAGCTTCAGAAGGATGCCTGCCAGAATGACCGAGCCTGCCGTCGGCGCCTGAACGTGCGCGTCGGGAAGCCAGGTATGAACAGGCCACATCGGCATCTTCACCGCGAAGGAGGCGAAGAAGGCGAGCCATAGCCAGGTCTGCAGCTGCGGCGGGAACTTGTAGGCGAGCAGCGTCGGGATATCGGTCGTGCCGGCCTGCCAGTACATCGCCATGATGGCGAGCAGCATCAGCACCGAGCCGAGCAGCGTGTAAAGGAAGAACTTGTAGCTGGCGTAAACGCGATCCTTGCCGCCCCAGACGCCGATGATCAGGAACATCGGGATAAGGCCTGCTTCGAAGAAGACGTAGAACAGCACGATATCCAGCGACACGAAGACGCCGATCATCATCGTCTCGAGGACGAGGAAGGCGATCATGTAGTCCTTCAGTCGCTTTTCGACCGAGAGCCAGCTTGCCAGCACGCAGAAGGGCATCAGGAAGGTCGACAGGATGACGAACAGCATGGAGATGCCGTCGACGCCCATGTGATAGCTGATGCCGCCCGTCAGCCACTCATGCTTTTCCACCAGCTGGAAGCCCGGATTGGCGTTGTCGAACCAGATCCAGACGAACAGCGACACGATGAAGGTGACGATGGTCGTCGCCAAGGAGATATTCAGGACATTCCGGCGACCGTTGGCGCCGTTCTCCTGCGTAAATAGCAGGAGGAGGACGCCCACCAGCGGCAGGAAGGTGACCGTTGAAAGAATGGGCCAATCGGTCATCAGAGGGAACTCCCGAGCATCATCCAGGTAACGAGGGCTGCGATACCAAGCAGCATCGCGAAGGCATAGTGATAGAGGTAGCCGGTCTGCAGGCGCACGACGCGGTTGGTGACGTCGACGACGCGGGCGGCAATGCCGTTCGGGCCGATAGTGTCGATGACCCCGATATCGCCCTTCTTCCACAGAAAGCGGCCAAGCGCCTTGGCGGAGCGGACGAAGAGGAAGTCATAGAGTTCGTCGAAGTACCACTTGTTCAGCAGGAACTCGTAAAGGACACGCTGCTGCTGAGCGAGGCGACGCGGCGTTTCCGGCGACCTGATGTAGAAGTACCAGGCGGTGACGAGACCGAGGAGCATGGCGATGAACGGGCTGAGCTCAACCCAGACAGGCGCATGTTCCATCTCTTCGAGGATCTTGTTGTCCGGGAGCGTGAACAGCGCATGCTTCCAGAATTCCTCGTAGGCGTGGCCGACGAAATCAGCGTTGAAATACATGCCGGCAGCGACAGCGCCGATCGCCAGCAGGTAAAGCGGGATCAGCATGACGTTCGGCGATTCATGCACGTGGTGCATGACCTCGTGCGAAGCACGCGGCTTGCCGAAGAAGGTCATGAAGATCAGGCGCCAGGAATAGAAGCTGGTGAACATCGCGGCGATGACCAGCAGCGTGAAGGCGAAGCTTGCAGCTGCGTTGTGCGAGGCGAAGGCCGCCAGGATGATCGCATCCTTGGAGAGGAAGCCGGCGAAACCGATATGGGTCAGCGGGATACCGACGCCGGTGATTGCCAGCGTGCCGATGACCATCATCCAGAAGGTCTTCTGGATATGTGGGCGCAGGCCACCCATGTGACGCATGTCCTGCTCGCCGTCGACGGCGTGGATGACCGAGCCGGCGCAGAGGAAGAGCAGAGCCTTGAAGAAGGCGTGGGTGAAGAGATGGAAGATCGCAGCACCGTAAGCGCCGACGCCGAGGGCGACGAACATGTAGCCGAGCTGCGAACAGGTCGAGTAAGCGATGACGCGCTTGATGTCGTTCTGCACGAGGCCGACGGTCGCGGCGAAGAAGGCCGTGATCGCACCGATGATGGTGACGAAGGTCAGTGCATCCTGCGACAATTCGAAGATCGGCGACATGCGGGCGACAAGGAAAACGCCGGCGGTGACCATGGTTGCGGCATGGATGAGTGCGGAAACCGGCGTCGGGCCTTCCATGGCGTCCGGCAGCCAGGTGTGCAGCAGGAACTGCGCCGATTTACCCATCGCGCCCATGAAGAGCAGCAGGCAGACGGCCGTCAGCGCGTGGCCGCGATCGAGGTGCATGCCCAGGAAATTGAGCACGATATCGGTCGGCTGACCGCCCTGCCCGGAAGCAAAGCTCTGGGCGTTGCCGAAGATGACGTCGAAATTGATCGAGCCGAAGAGGACGAAGACACCGGCTATGCCGAGCACGAAGCCGAAGTCGCCGACACGGTTGACGATGAAGGCCTTCATCGCGGCGGCCGAGGCGGACGGCTTCTTGAACCAGAAGCCGATCAGCAAATAGGAGGCGAGACCGACGCCTTCCCAGCCGAAGAACATCTGGGCGAGGTTGTCGGACGTCACCAGCATCAGCATGGCGAAGGTGAAGAGCGAGAGGTAGGCGAAGAAGCGCGGGCGATGCGGATCGTGATGCATGTATCCCATCGAATAGACGTGAACCAGGGTCGAGACCGAGTTCACGACGATCAGCATCACCGAGGTCAGCGTATCGACGCGCAGCGCCCAGGAAACGTCGATGCCGCCGGACTGGATCCAGCGCAGGACTTCTACCTTGATCGGGCCATCGGTGTGGCCGAGCGCCACCGTGAAGAAGACGATCCACGAAAGGACGGCCGCGATGATCATCAGGCCGGTGGTTACATATTCCGAAGCCTTGGCGCCGATCGCACGGCCGAAAAGGCCGGCTATGATCGCGCCAATCAGGGGAAGAAAGACGATAGCCTTATATAAGAACATAGCTTTATCAGCCCTTCATCACGTTGACGTCTTCGACCGCGATCGAGCCGCGGTTACGGTAGAAGACGACGAGAATTGCGAGACCGATCGCAGCTTCAGCGGCAGCGACGGTCAAAATGAATAGCGCGAAAACCTGGCCGACGATGTCGTTGAGGAACGACGAAAAGGCGACCATGTTGATGTTGACGGCGAGCAATATGAGCTCGACGGACATCAGGATGATGATGACGTTCTTGCGGTTCAGAAAGATACCGAAGACGCCGAGCACGAAGAGGATGGCGCTGACCGTGAGGTAATGGGAAAGTCCGATGACCATGTTCTTGTTCCTTTGATCCTCGTGCCTCGCCTCAGACGCCCTGCCCCGGCTTGACCTTGACCACCTCGACGGCGGTCGCGGGCGTGCGGGCGACCTGTTGGGAAATGTTCTGGCGCTTGATATGCGTGCGATGCTTCAGCGTCAGCACGATTGCGCCGATCATCGCGACCAGCAGCACAAGGCCGGCGATTTCGAAGAAGTAAACGTAATTGGTATAGAGCACATCGCCGAGGGCGGCGGTGTTGGTCCGCTGCGTCAGCGCCGGGATCGGCATGGCGACGGTCTTGGCGATAGTCGGCGAAATCACGCTGCCGCCGATGACGACGATGAGCTCGGCCGCAAGGATCACCCCGATCAAAGCACCGATCGGCGCATATTCCAGGATGCCAGCCCTCAACTCCGAAAAGTCGATATCGAGCATCATGACGACGAAAAGGAAGAGAACCGCCACGGCGCCGACATAAACGACCAGCAGGATCATCGCCAGGAATTCAGCCCCCATCAAGAGGAAGAGGCCGGCCGCGTTGAAGAATACCAGGATGAGGAACAGGACCGAATGGACCGGATTCCGCGCCGAGATGACCATGAACGCCGACGCCACAGCGACAAAGGCGAAGATATAGAAAAAAAGAGCCTGCAGACCCATGTTGGTGCCTTTTTCGTCTTCCCCCGGGCAGCCGGGAGTTTCCCTGCCCGATGGAGCCAGGCCGGACGATAGGTCCGACAAAACTCCGGTCTAGATTCAACCGCGACGGCGACAATCGGCCGCCTGTCACGACATATTCAAAACTCCGCTCAGCGGTACGGCGAATCGATCGCGATATTGCGCGCGATTTCGCGTTCCCAGCGGTCGCCATTTTCCAAAAGCCGCGCCTTGTCGAAATAGAGCTCTTCGCGGGTTTCGGTGGCGAATTCAAAGTTCGGCCCTTCGACGATGGCGTCGACCGGGCATGCCTCCTGGCAGAAGCCGCAATAGATGCACTTCACCATGTCGATGTCGTAGCGCACCGTGCGGCGGGTGCCGTCGTTGCGGCGCGGCCCGGCTTCGATGGTGATGGCCTGGGCAGGACAGATGGCTTCGCAGAGCTTGCAGGCGATGCAACGCTCTTCGCCGTTCGGATAACGGCGCAGCGCATGTTCGCCGCGGAAGCGCGGGCTGACCGGCCCCTTTTCGAACGGGTAGTTGATCGTTGCCTTCTGCTTGAAGAAGTAACGCATCGACAAAAAGAATGCGCCGACAAATTCCTTGAGGAACAGCGAGCTGACGGCGTTGGAAATTCCGGCCATCTTCAACCTCCAAATCTGCTTGAAGCGAGGATCGACATCATCATGCCCATCCCGTCAGCTTCAGCACGAATGCAACGATAACGACCATGGCGAGCGACAGCGGCAGGAAAACCTTCCAGCCAAGGCGCATGAGCTGGTCATAGCGGTAGCGCGGCACGAAAGCCTTCACCATCGCGAACATGAAGAACACAAGGCACGACTTCAGCAGGAACCAGATGATGCCCGGAACCCAGTTCAGGATCCAGATATCAACCGGAGGCAGCCAGCCACCGAGGAAGAGGATCGTCGTCAGCGAGCACATCAGGACGACGGCGGCATATTCGCCGAGCATGAACATCATGTAGGGCGAAGAGCCGTATTCGACCATGAAGCCGGCAACCAGTTCCGATTCCGCTTCTGGAAGATCGAAGGGCGGACGGTTCGTTTCAGCCAGCGCCGAAATGAAGAACACGATGAACATCGGGAACAGCGACAGCCAGTGCCAGTCGAGGAACGAGGCCGGCAGGCCGAGCTTGGTGCCGAGTCCGGTCTGCTGCGAGAGCACGATATCCGTCAGGTTCAGCGAACCGACGCAGAGCAGCACGGTTACAATGACGAGGCCGATCGAGACTTCATAGGACACCATCTGCGCGGCCGAACGGAGCGCGCCGAGGAACGGATACTTCGAGTTCGAAGCCCAGCCGCCCATGATGATGCCGTAAACTTCGAGCGACGAAATCGCCAGAATGTAGAGGATGCCGACGTTGATGTCGGCGACGACCCAGTTCTGCGCGACAGGCACGACAGCCCAGGTCGACAGCGCCAATACCACCGAAACCAGTGGAGCCAGCAGGAACACGGTCTTGTTGGCGCCAGCCGGGATGATCGGCTCCTTGAACATGAACTTGAGCAAGTCGGCAAAGGACTGGAACAGGCCGAAGGGACCGACGACATTGGGGCCACGGCGCAGCTGCACGGCTGCCCAGATCTTACGGTCGGCAAGCAGAATGTAGGCGATGAAAATCAGCAGGCAGACCAGAAGCAGCAGAGACTGGCCGATCATGATCAGCGCCGGCCAGAGATAGGTCGAAACGAATGAATCCATAGTCCTCTGCCCTTACTCTGCCGCAACGCGGAAATTGTTGCGGGCCAATGCCGAGCACTCGGCCATGACAGCCGATGCGCGCGTTATCGGGTTCGTCAAATAGAAGTCTTTGATCGGCGAAGCAAATGCCGATTTGCCCATTGCGCCGGCTTTTTTCGCAAGTGCGGCAATTTGGGCGCTATCAGCTTCGGCAATCTCGTCGATGCCGGCGAAATGCGGGAAGGCTGCATAGAGTTTGGCGCGCAATTCCCTCAGCGAATCAAAGGGAAGCTTCTTGCCGAGCACGTCGGAAAGGGCACGGATGATCGCCCAATCCTCGCGGGCATCGCCCGGTGCGAAACCGGCGCGGTTCCCCATCTGGATGCGGCCTTCGGTGTTGACCCAGGTGCCCGACTTTTCAGTGTAGGCAGCCGCCGGAAGGATGACATCGGCGTTCTGAGCGCCGTTATCGCCGTGCGAGCCAATATAAACCGTAAACTTCGCGCCCTTGCGGCTGAAGTCGAGCTCATCGGCGCCCAGCAGGAAGAGGACTTCCATCGACGACAGCATGGCAGCGGCATTGACGCCCTTTGCACCCGGCACGAAGCCGAGATCAAGGCCGCCGACACGCGCAGCTGCCGTGTGCAGCACGGCAAAACCGTTCCAGTCTTCCTTGACGACGCCGACGGCGGCAGCGAGCTTGGCGGCGTTTGCCAGAACCTCGGCACCGTCTTCGCGGATCAGGGCGCCCTGGCCGATGATGATCATCGGCTTCTGAGCATTCCTCAGCACGTCGGCGAAGCTGTGCGAGCCGCTGACGAGATCTGCCAGCGTGTCCGGACCGGCGCCGAGATAGTCATAGGAGTAGCGAAGGTCTGCAGCTTCGCCGATCACGCCGATCGGGAACTTGCCGCGACGCCAGCGCTTGCGGATGCGCGAGTTCATCACTGCAGCCTCGAAGCGCGGATTGGCGCCGACGATCAGCAGCGCATCAGCGGCTTCGATGCCTTGGATGCTCGGGTTGAAGATGTAGCTTGCGCGGCCGAGCGACGGATCAAGCGCCGTCCCGTCTTGGCGACAGTCGAGATTTTCCGATCCGAGCGACTTCAGCAGCTCGCCAAGGGCGTACATTTCCTCGACCGAGGCGAGATCGCCGGCGATCGCGCCGATCTTGTCGCCGCTGGTGGCGGAAACGGCCGACTTGATGGCAGCGAAAGCGTCGCTCCAGCTTGCCGGTTGCAGACGGCCGTCCTTGCGGACATAGGGCTTGTCCAGGCGCTGGGTCTTCAGGCCGTCCCAGATAAAGCGGGTCTTGTCGGAAATCCACTCTTCGTTGATCTGCTCGTTGACGCGGGGCAGCACGCGCATGACTTCGCGGCCGCGCGTATCGACACGGATTGCCGAGCCGAGAGCGTCCATGACGTCGATCGATTCGGTCTTGTTCAGTTCCCACGGACGAGCTGTGAAGGCGAAGGGCTTGGAGGTCAGCGCGCCGACCGGGCAAAGATCGACGACGTTGCCCTGCAACTCGGAAGTCATCGCCTGCTCGAGATAGGTGGTGATCTCGGCATCCTCGCCGCGGCCGATGAGGCCGAGCTCGGAAATGCCGGCGACTTCCGTCGTGAAGCGAACGCAGCGCGTGCAGTGGATGCAGCGGTTCATCACGGTCTTGACGAGCGGGCCGATGTACTTGTCTTCGACGGCGCGCTTGTCTTCCTGATAGCGCGAACTGTCGATACCGAAGGCCATGGCCTGGTCCTGCAGGTCGCATTCGCCGCCCTGGTCGCAGATCGGGCAATCCAGCGGGTGGTTGATCAGCAGGAATTCCATCACGCCTTCGCGGGCCTTCTTGACCATCGGCGTGTTGGTGAAGACTTCCGGGAGCTCACCGTTCGGGCCGCCACGAATATCGCGAACGCCCATGGCACAGGATGCCTGCGGCTTCGGCGGGCCACCCTTCACCTCGACGAGGCACATGCGGCAATTGCCGGCCACCGACAGTCGTTCATGGAAGCAGAAGCGCGGGACTTCGGCACCGGCTTCCTCGCACGCCTGGATAAGCGTGTAGTGATCCGGAACTTCGATCTCTTTACCGTCAATCTTCAGTTTAGCCATCGTCCACTCAGTCCTATGTCACGTCTTCAGCCCAACCTGGCCGCAGACAATTTCATGATCGCAGACCGGATTGCCATCGGGGCGGCTCAGACGCCTGATAGCACCAGCTTGCTCACAATAAGCTTTGCCAAGCCTTGTCCCCGCAAGACCCGCTTTGCGATCGAGCCATGTGGGGCACCCACATCGTCTCCATCGCCTTCATTCACCCTCCCCGGCCGCGATCCAGCCGAGGAAAACCTTAACTCCGGCCCTTCGGCAGCAGCGCCTTCGCCTGGCCAACCCAGTCATCGCGCCGGATACGACCTTCGAAACCGAGCTCGCCATCGATCCGCTCGACATCCGCGTCGCTCCAGGCGGCGATATCGGCGAAGCGCTTGATGCCGCGTCCGTTCAGCACCTGCTCCAGCTTCGGACCGACGCCGGAAATTCGCTTCAGGTCGTCAGCCTTCTCGGCTGCCTTGCGGCCGCGCGCAGGAGCCGGCTTTACGGCGACGGGCGCAGCGGCTTCAACCTTCGCCGTCTTCTTTGCAGGAGCCGTAACCGCCTTGGGTGCGACAACCGCGGGCTTCGGCTCGGCTTTCTTCACGGCAGCCGGCCTCTGCTTCGCAGCAACCGGTTTCGGTGCAACAGCCTTGACCGCAGCCTCCTTGACTGCAGCCTCGGGCTTTACAGGTTTGGCGTCCCCTGCCCCACCGTCCACGCCCGCTGGCTTCGCAGCGACCTCAGCCGGATGTTTTTCGTCTTCAAGGGCATCGGCCAGCCGGGTGGTTGCTTCGACCGCGCCCTGGAAAGCGCCAAAAAACGCGCCGGCCAGTTGCGAGGTAAAGCCGAAACCGATTGCGGTGACCGCGGCAATGGCTGCGGCCGGATGAGCCATCAGCGGATGGATCGGCATGATCGGCGCGTTCCCAAACATATCGGCAGCAGTGCGGCCAAGATCGGCCGATGCGTTACCGGCCGCTCCGCTCTCCTGCCTGATATCGTTGGTCTTCGCCATCTTCGATCCTTACTCGGCTGCTTCCAGAACAGCGCCGTGGCTCGTCGCATTGGCGGTATACTGGTCGATGCGCTTTTCGATCTCGGGACGGAAATTGCGAATCAGGCCCTGAACCGGCCATGCGGCTGCGTCACCGAGCGCACAGATGGTATGACCTTCGATCTGCTTCGTCACCTGGAACAGCATGTCGATCTCGCGCTTCTGCGCGTTGCCGCGAGCCATGCGCTCGAGAACGCGCCACATCCAGCCCGTGCCTTCGCGGCACGGCGTGCACTGGCCGCAGCTCTCATGCTTGAAGAAGGCCGAGATGCGGGCAATCGCCTTGATGATGTCGGTCGACTTGTCCATGACGATCGCCGCAGCCGTGCCGAAGGACGACTTAACTTCGCGCAAGCCGTCGAAATCCATCGGGCAGTCGATGATGTCAGCAGCCGGAACGACCGGGCACGATGCGCCGCCGGGAATGACGGCGAGCAGGTTATCCCAGCCGCCGCGAATGCCGCCGGCGTGCTTGTCGACGAGCTCACGGAAGGTGATGCCCATGGTTTCCTCGACCGTGCAGGGACGGTTGACGTGACCGGAGAGCATGAACAGCTTCGTGCCGACATTGTTCGGACGGCCGAAGGAGGAGAACCAGCCGGCGCCGCGGCGCAGGATCGTCGGGGCAACGGCGATCGACTCGACATTGTTGACCGTCGTCGGGCAGCCGTAGAGACCCATATTGGCCGGGAATGGCGGCTTCAAGCGCGGCTGGCCCTTCTTGCCTTCCAGGCTTTCGAGCAGCGCGGTTTCCTCGCCGCAGATATAAGCGCCGGCGCCGTGATGAACGAAAACATCAAAATCCCAGCCGAGCTTATTGTTTTTGCCCAGCAATCCAGCATCGTAGCATTCATCGATCGCAGCCTGCAGGGCTTCGCGCTCGCGCATGTACTCGCCGCGGACATAGATGTAAGCGGTATTCGCGCCCATGGCGAAACCAGCGATGACGCAGCCTTCGATCAGCGTATGCGGATCGTGGCGCATGATGTCGCGGTCCTTGCAGGTGCCGGGTTCCGACTCGTCGGCATTGACGACGAGATAATGCGGACGGCCGTCACTTTCCTTCGGCATGAAGGACCACTTGAGGCCGGTCGGGAAGCCTGCGCCGCCGCGACCGCGAAGGCCGGATGCCTTCATCTCGTTGATGATCCAGTCACGGCCCTTTTCGAGGATTTGCTTCGTGCCGTCCCAATGGCCGCGCGACATCGCGCCCTTCAGGGATTTATCCTTGAGGCCGTAGATATTGGTAAAGATGCGATCCTGATCCTGTAACATGCTTCACCTCTTACCGCGGCTTCTTGCCGAAGACCTTGATATATTCCGCTTCGCCACCCTTAGCGAGTGCCTCAGCCTGCCTGACCCAGTCGTCACGATCGATCCGGCCCTTGAAATTCAGATAGCCGTCGACCCAATGGCGCTCGGCTTCGTGCCAGCTGGCAATCTGCGCAAAGGTAAAGATGCCAAGTTCATGCAAGGTCCCTTCGATCTTCGGGCCAACGCCTGAAATGAGCTGCAGATTGTCCGGCTGCGCGGGTCTTTCGATACCGGCGGGACGATTCTTGTCGTCGAGCGACGGCTTTCCGGCGACAGGCTCGGCAGCCGCAGTCCCAGAAAGCGGCTGCGCTTCCGCTGCCTTGGCGTTCTTGGCTGCTTCCTTCGGCGCCGTCGCCGGCGTCTTCAGGCTCTTATTGGTTTCCGCGTCCGTGCTCTTGGCACGGGCGGCTTCGGACGGCGGGATCGATACGGTATCAGCAGTAGCCTTGGCCACCTTGCTCGCCGTGCTCTTTGCCTTAGCCTCATCCGACAGGAGCGACGTTAAACCGCCTTCCGGCGCGGAGAAAACGCGATCGATCTGTGGGCCGGTCTGAATCTCATGACCCTTGCCTGCGGCGAATGTATCGATGATCTCTTCCAGGCGTGCCGGGGTCAGATCCTCATAGGTATCCTTGCCGATCACCACCATCGGCGCGTTGACGCAGGCGCCCTGACATTCGACCTCTTCCCAGGAGAGCGTGCCGTCGGCATTGCGCTCGAAAGCGTGATCGTTGATCCGGCTCTTGCAGACCTTGATCAGCCCCTCGGCGCCGCGCAGCATGCACGGCGTCGTGCCGCAAACCTGAACGTGGGCGCGCGTGCCAACCGGGTGCAGCTGGAACTGCGTATAGAAGGTCGCGACTTCGAGCGCGCGGATATAGGCCATGTCGAGCATGTCGGCGATCGTTTCGATGGCCGCCTTGGTGACCCAGCCTTCCTGCTCCTGCGCACGCATCATCAGAGGGATGATCGCGGATTGCTGGCGGCCCTCCGGGTATTTCTGGATCGTCTTTTCAGCCCAGACCGAATTCTCCGCATTGAAAGCGAAGGCGGCAGGCTGGAATTGATCTTCGGCTAGTCGACGAACGGACATCTTTCACGCCTTATCTCAGTTTAAGGACCCACACCGCGTATTCGTCAGAGACGAGAATTCGCAGGCATAGGCCGACTGGTCTTTCTGCATAAACACAACGAACTTACCGCCGTTCGGCACGGCGGCCTTGATCTGGTAGCCACGGGAGAGAAGGTCCGCAACGGTCGAATCTCCGCCCGACGTACCCTCATTTCCGCCTTTTGCAGTATTCGTGCTCGTGGCATTCGAACCCTGCATGTTGAGGGTCGGCAGGCTCGGCGTCTTGCCGGTCTGCTGTGCCGAGGCACCGCAAGCGACCAGAAGCGCCGGAACTATCGCCTGCCAGACCCGCATCAGCGATCCACCTCACCGAAGACGATATCGAGCGAACCGAGCACGGCTGCGACGTCGGCGAGCTGGTGGCCGCGGCACATGAAGTCCATGGCCTGCAGATGCGCATAGCCCGGCGCGCGGATCTTGCAGCGATAAGGCTTGTTGGAGCCGTCCGAGACGAGATAGACGCCGAACTCGCCCTTTGGCGCTTCGACAGCTGCATAAACCTCGCCGGCCGGCACGTGATAGCCTTCGGTATAAAGCTTGAAATGGTGGATCAGCGCTTCCATGGAGCGCTTCATCTCACCGCGCTTCGGCGGAACCACCTTACCATCGAGCGACGAAACCGGTCCGGTCCTGGCATCGCCGAGCAGGCGATTGACGCACTGCTTCATGATGCGGACAGATTCGCGCATTTCGATCATGCGGATGAGGTAACGGTCGTAGCAGTCGCCGTTCTTGCCGATCGGAATATCGAATTCGAGATCGGAGTAACATTCGTATGGCTGCGCCTTGCGCAAGTCCCAGGCAGCACCGGAGCCGCGGACCATGACGCCGGAGAAGCCCCAGGCCCAACAGTCTTCCAGCGAGACTACGCCAATATCGACGTTACGCTGCTTGAAGATGCGGTTGCCGGTCAGCAGATCATCGATATCGTCGAGCGCCTTCAGGAATGGGTCGCACCAGTCGCCGATATCCTGAACGAGCTTTTCAGGCAGGTCCTGGTGAACGCCGCCCGGACGGATGTAGGCGGCATGCATGCGCGAACCGGAGGCACGCTCGTAGAACACCATCAGCTTTTCGCGCTCTTCGAAGCCCCAGAGCGGCGGCGTCAGCGCGCCGACGTCCATAGCCTGCGTCGTGACGTTCAGAAGATGCGACAGGATACGGCCGATTTCCGAATAAAGGACGCGGATCAGCTGGCCGCGGATCGGGATATCAATGCCGAGCAGCTTTTCGACGGCCAAGGCATAGGCATGCTCCTGGTTCATCGGCGCGACATAGTCGAGGCGGTCGAAATAAGGAACGGCCTGAAGATAGGTCTTCGTCTCGATCAGCTTTTCCGTGCCGCGATGCAGCAGGCCGATATGGGGATCGACGCGTTCCACAATTTCGCCGTCCAATTCGAGGACAAGACGCAAAACGCCGTGCGCAGCCGGATGCTGCGGACCGAAATTGATGTTGAAGTTGCGAACGTTATGTTCTGTCATGACGGCGATGCTCGCGTTTTCGGAATTTCAGAGGATGGCAGGCCGAAGCCCGCCACACGCCAACAATCAGGCCTTCGCCTTTTCGTCGCCCGGGAGCACGTAGTCGGTACCCTCCCACGGCGACAGGAAATCGAAGTTGCGGAATTCCTGCTTCAGTTCCACCGGCTCATAGACGACGCGCTTGGCGGCATCATCGTAGCGGACTTCGACGAAACCGGTCGTCGGGAAGTCCTTGCGCAGCGGGTGACCTTCGAAACCGTAGTCGGTCAGGATACGGCGCAGATCCGGATGGCCGGTAAAGAGAACGCCGTACATGTCCCAGGTTTCGCGCTCGAACCAATCCGCGCCGGGATAGATACCGCAGGCGGAGGGAACAGGCTGATCTTCGCCGACGGGAACCTTGACGCGGATGCGCAGGTTCTTCTTGGGCGACAGCAGATGGTATACCACGTCGAAACGCTCGACACGCTGCGGCCAGTCGACGCCGCAAATATCCGTCATGTTGACGAAGCCGCACCTGGCGTCATCACGCAGGAAGGTCAGCAGGGCGATAACGTTTTCGGTCGTCGTCGTCACGGTCAGCTCGCCATATTTGATCTCGCTCGACGAGATCAAGGCGCTGCGGACTTCCGTGAGGTAGGCGGCAAGCTCGTTCAGGGCTTCACTCATAATACCTTGTCCCCTGCCTTACCGTTCGATCGTGCCGGTGCGCCGGATCTTCTTCTGCAGCAGAAGCACGCCGTAAAGCAGCGCTTCCGCCGTGGGAGGACAGCCCGGAATATAAATGTCGATCGGAACGACACGGTCGCATCCGCGAACGACGGAATAGGAATAGTGATAATAGCCGCCGCCGTTCGCGCAGGAGCCCATCGAAATGACGTAACGCGGCTCGGGCATCTGGTCGTAGACCTTGCGCAGAGCGGGCGCCATCTTGTTGGTGAGCGTGCCGGCAACGATCATGACGTCAGACTGGCGGGGCGAAGCGCGCGGCGCAAAGCCAAAGCGCTCGACGTCGTAACGCGGCATCGAAACCTGCATCATTTCGACGGCGCAGCAGGCGAGACCGAAGGTCATCCACATCAGCGAGCCGGTACGGGCCCAGTTGATCAGCTCATCGGTGGAGGTGACCAGAAAGCCCTTGTCGGCGAGCTCGTTGTTGATCTCGCCGAAGAACGGATCGTTGCTGCCGACCGGCCGGCCGGTGGCGGGATCGATGATCCCCTTCGGCTGCGGCGCAACGAGCGTCGTGTTGCTTGGAGCTACTCCCATTCAAGGGCTCCCTTCTTCCATTCATAGATAAAGCCGATGGTCAGCACCGCGAGGAACACCATCATCGACCAGAACCCGAACCAGCCGATCGCACCAAAGGATACAGCCCACGGAAAGAGGAAGGCGACTTCCAGATCGAAGATGATGAAGAGAATCGATACCAGGTAGAAGCGGATATCGAACTTCATGCGGGCATCATCGAATGCATTGAAACCGCATTCGTAAGCCGACAGCTTTTCCGAGTCAGGCGCCTTGAAGGCGACGGCAAACGGCGTGATCAACAGCGCCAGGCCAATCACCAGGGCAATACCAATGAAAATCGCTATCGGAATATAGGAACTGAGCAGTCCAGTCATCATGTCCATCCCTGCTTGCGGTCAGCGCCGGGGCGGCGCATCTGAGCAAATGCCCAGCAAGCGAAAGAGCGTTGCAACAGAGCCGTGGTTAGCGCAGGCGGAGCGCGCGCGCAAGCCTTTTGAATCTGTCGTTCGGGGTCCTGTCGAGCGGTAGATATCAATGTGTTGCGACGACAACGCGACAAATTGGCGCAAACGCGAAAAGGTCCGTTCGCAATCGCAATAAATTGACGTTTGATTGTAATGGCTTGGAGAGAATGGCGCGAGTGACGGGGCTCGAACCCGCGACCTCCGGCGTGACAGGCCGGCACTCTAACCGACTGAGCTACACCCGCGCATTGTTTGGCCTTTCAGCCAGTACGGATCCGAAATTTGCCTTGAAATGGCGCGAGTGACGGGGCTCGAACCCGCGACCTCCGGCGTGACAGGCCGGCACTCTAACCGACTGAGCTACACCCGCATTACATTTCAAGCATTCCAGATGCTTCCGCACCCATCAAAGCGGCCCTCGCCGTTCGATGAGCGGCTAACTACGGGGTTCGTGTTTGGGTGTCAAGCAGGTTTGAATACAAATCGATGACAGAATGCGAATTGTTTTGGACAAGCACTTCTGCAATTTTCGGTCCTCTCGATTTCACATGGCAGGTTCCCACCCCATGCATTTCATGAGAACCTGATATGCATGGGAATAACCTCGCGGGGCGTCGAGCCAGCATATGTTGACGAGTGCGGCCAGGAATGTGCAAAAATCAAAAAAATCAAAAAATCTTCATAAACACTCTTGCGGTTTTTCCCCGTTCCGCATAGATCACGGCCACCGAACGCGGCGGGCCAATGCTCCGTTTCGCAGAAGGGCGATTAGCTCAGTTGGTAGAGCGCCTCGTTTACACCGAGGATGTCGGGAGTTCGAGTCTCTCATCGCCCACCACTTCTTCAGATTGAATGTCAGTTGATTTTCTAGCAGCTTTGTTGCGCTCTCGATGAGCGAGGTTGCGCGCTATCGCGGCGGCTCAGTAGTTGCCGAGAATAATCACGCCTAGAAGCACCACGGAAACAAGCACAAGGGCTGCTATGATGATCAGCAGCTCCTTCAACATGAATCGTTCCATCTTGCTGTCATCCATGACGTTTGCTCCCGGCAAACCGTTATTGAAATTCACTCCCAACGTCGAATCGCCGCGCCGGGTTCTCCGTCAATCCACATGTAAGCGGTCGTATTGTCAATTTCAGCCCGAAGACCCCTCGCGGCGGCATTCTTCTTTCATCCCATTGCATCTTCATTACGGCACATGAAGCTTTATCGGCCGCTGCCTTGGCGGCGGATCGACGTAGGCGTCGGGCAAATTGACCGTTCGCAATAACAGTCTCTCGGCAATCTGCGCGGCGGCGGCGCGAGCGCCCTCGCGCGAGCAAAAGTTGCCGCGTACCTGTACCGCCACGGCCAGCAGGCGAAAAAATGCATCGCGCAGTTCCAGTAACGGCTGCGTCGGCTCCAGCCAGAATCGATCCAGGTTCCCCTGGTCACTCAGTCCATCGATATCGTAGATCGCGGCTCCCAGCGCTTTGACCGGCTTCCCCGCCTGCAGCGCCGAAAGTGCCGCAGTCGAGTTGACCGTTACCATGCCCTGGCTGGCGACAATCAGCCGGTCGAGACTGCCGCCATCGATCAGATGGATGCGCGGCGACAATCCGCATGAGGCGCCGATATGCTCGACATATGCCCGCCAGTCCACGAGCCCGCTGTCGAGCGGATGAAGCTTTAGGACGAGATGTGTATCCGGCGCGGCATGCTCCGCAAAAGAACGGAGAATCAGCCGGATTGCATCCTGCTGCTGATGAAAAGGCGAATGCGCGCGGAGCTGAAAATCGGTCTGAAGCTGTAGGGGATAGACGAAGAATCGTTTGCCGCCTGCAATCAGCTCCTCGATCACGCCCTGCGCTTCGCGTGTCCTTCTGCCGCTTGCCGGCAGTTTCTTCAGCCATCCGGCATATTCCATCAAGGGATGGTAGAGCCCGTGCCGGCGATAGCCGGGATAGAGGAACCACAGAAAGACGGTCGGCAGATAATAGGCGAGATCGTAAAGCGCTTCCGCCAGGAAAGTCTGGTTGTAACGACGTGTCCAATCCGGCTCCGGCAGATTGGACGCGGCCTTCAGAATATGGACCGGATTGGTGGGAAAGTGCGAATTGGAAGAGAGGCCGTCTCGCTCGAGGGTCACCCAGTCCGGCCGCAAATAACCCATTTCCACGACATTGACGGCAACGCCGGCGCGGCGCGCCTCCTCGATGGCGACCCGGTGATAGGGCCGCTCTTCGCCATGCAGGATCAGATCCGTGACATGCTCGGCTTCGATTCGAAGCCTGACATAGGCTCGCCATCCGGCAAAGTCGCCGCGATAGTTGAACGCCTTGCGGCGGCGCCACGAAATCCAATCCCCGGCATTCAGGTTGATGCGGATGCAGCGGCCGCCGGCCTTCTCCAATATCCTGGCAGTCTCGACGAACAAAGGCGAGGATGGGCCCTGCAGGAAGAGGAAGACGCGCGGTCGCGCGGCCCCTTCCCCCCCGCTGGGCATCATTCCGCAACCTCGGTGGCAAGGCCGGCATAGCGCAGCAATGTGCCGATCAGATTCCAAGGCGCCTCTTCCTGCGGCGGCTGCGGCTTTTGAGAATGGGCGCGCGCGCGGCCAAGCGGAACGATGACATAATCGGTGCGCGGATCCGGGAACGGATCGGCAAAGGCCTTCAGCAGGGGTGCGTGATCGCCATAGAAAAGCAACCAAACCGGGCGATCCAGCCTGTCGAGGTGATGGGCAAGATTGCCGAGCGCGTGATCGGCGCGCATCAGGAGTTCGCCGTAGATGTCCACCGGATTGACGAGGTCGCCGCAGCGGCCCGGCTCCCAGGGGCCGTGATTCGCCATGGACGCGACAAAGAGGAAGTTCTTGCTCGTGCCGTCATCATCGATCGTCCGAATCACGCTTTTTGTCAGCGAGAGGTCGCTGACATAAGGGCCATCGCGCTCGGGATTGTGATCGAACTCGTCCAGCATCATCATCCGGTCGAAGCCAAGCTGCGGCAACGCCTTGTGACGCAGGAAAAACGTCTTGTCGTAGGGATGGATGAACTGCGTCTTCCAGCCGGCCTTTTTCAGCCGCGCCGGCCAGACGACATCCTTGTAATGGCTGGCACGCAAATAAGGGTAGCTGGCGTCGATATGCACATTTTCGGGCAGTAGCCCGCTCAAGACGGCAAACTCGGTTCGTAGCGTATAGCCACCCTCGAAGACGCTTGTCATGCGGCCCCATTGCGCGGCCTGCTCCCTCAGACGGTCGAGATTGGGAAGCTTGATATTGTCGACGCCGAAATGTCTGAGATCGATGAATGATTCGGATTGCCAGACGACGATGAGCGGTTCGTCTTCGCCATGTTCCCAAAGCTCCTGCAGCGCCGACATGAAACGCTCGGATAATTCCGAGACGATCGCCTCGCGCCGGACACCGACCCAGATGACGAAATGAAAAACGACGGAGGCAAAGGTGCCGAATCGCACCGTATCGCTCTTGACGTCAACCTTGCCGAGAAACTTCTGCGTGAGACGGCAGACCGGTTCGCTGACGACGCGGCTGAACAAAGCGATCCATGGCGTAAAGGCTGCAGCCAGCATCAGCAGGATCCAAAGCACACCGTGGTGGTCCGGCAGAACCGCGGGCTCCAGATACATGTAAAGACCGCTGAGGCCGAAGACGTAGGCAAAAGCGATGATCCAGAAGACGATGTTCAGCGATGTCGCGTAGAAGATCTCCTTGTATTTGAAGACATCCACGACGAGCGCGATGTCCGAAAATACCAGAGGCTCGCGGATGAACTCGAATTTCGCCCTCGATATGCCGGTGAAGATGACGAAGAAACTGATGACGGCCTGAGTGCTGTAGATCGGGCGCCAGGAAATGGCGAAGAAAGCCGCATAGATGAGGATGATGACCGGAATTCTTGCCGCCCAGTCGCAGGCTACTCGCCGCCAGCTTCTTTTCGTACGGTTCTCGGCGTTGATGGCCGCCGGCATCGCCAACGGATCGGTCAGAAAGACGATGACGCAGGAAAACGCGAAGCAGGCAAGCGTCAAAAGAACAGGAAAATCGTGAAGCTTCAAGACTGCGCCATCCAAATGCCCGCTGCCTCGGCAGCATTTCCATATCAGCGAGGAACGGGCCGCCAATACCCCTGACTTACCTTCTCTTGCACGTGTTTCGCTGGCGGTGCAACTCCTGTGCGTGTTTTGTATTACTTATCGCGATCAAAGCTCTGCTTGCCGGTATCGGCAAGACCGCTATGCGCCTCGTCACCAAATATTTTTCGCGCCTTACGTGAAAACCACCATAACAGCAATGGTTTTATCAGCGGTCCGAAGTAAGCCAGCGCCGTCAGCGAAAATCCGAAGTGAATCTTCTGCCTGCCACGATCCATCCCACGGACGATTCTTGCTGCGACCTCCTCCGCACTCCACGGCTTGACGGCCCCCATCAAAATCTCCGCTTCACGCGGCCTTAACGCGATTTCCCGAGCATATTGCGGTGTCATCGTATCGGGCGGGAAGCAGATCGAAATCTGCACGCCCCAAGCGCCGGCTTCCGCGCTCAAAGCCTCGGCAAAGCCCGCCAGCGCCGATTTGGATGCGCAATAAGCGCTATAGCCAAAGATACCGATCAAGGCGGCACCCGAAGAAATCATCATGATCCGGCCGCCGCGGCGGCTCTTCATGCCTTTATAAACAGCACGAACCGCGTTAGCTGTCCCAAGGAGATTGACGGAGATCTGCTCATCGAAAACCGACGCGGACATTGCATCGAAGGTACGGGGCTCGACGATACCCGCGGAAGCGACAAGAATATCGCAAGGGCCGAAGAACGCCTCGCAAAGCCTTACCGCCTCGGTAGTCTGTTCGGCAGAGGCCACATCAACGGAAGCCGTCCGGATAAAGGCACTGTCGACACCGGGAAGCATCGCGATTTCGGCGCGCGCCTCTTCGAGGCGCCCGGTATCGCGAGCAAGAAGCGAAACCCGAGCTCCTCGGGCGGCATAGAGCTTGGCTATCGCCAGACCAATTCCGCTTGAACCTCCCGTGACGATAACGTGCATGAGACGATCGCCCCGAAACTTAAGAGCCGCCTGGCGTTTGAGCCATGGGCAGCAGTTGCATCATCTTCTCCATATCCAGCGAAGCAAGACCGAAATTGCGGTCCTTCAAGCTCTTGAGTTTTTCTGCTGTCAGCCTCACCGCGCGCCGGATCTGCTCCTCGGTATGATTGCAGGTGATGAAGAAACGAAGGCGCGCCATGCCCTCGGGCACCGCCGGATGGATGATGGGCAGCACGTTGATGCCTTCGGCGAGCAAGTCGTTGGAAAGCTGCGCGGCCCGAAGCGAATCGCCGACGATCACGGGCACGACCGAGTGCCCCACGCTGAGGCCGGTATCGAGGCCAGCCGCCTTTGCCTCGTCGAGAAACAGATGGCCGTTGCGCCTAAGCCGCGCGGTTCGCTCCGGTTCGGACTTGAGAATATCGAGGCCAGCGACGGCGGCGGCGGCGAGAACGGGCGAAAGGCCGACGCTATAGACGAAACCGCCGGCTTCCGCCTTCAGAATATCGGCAAGCGCACGCGTGCCGGCGATATAGCCGCCGCAGCTCGACGTCGTCTTCGAGAGCGTGCCCATCCAGATATCGACATCACGCGGATCAAGATCGAAGTGCTCGAATGTGCCGCGGCCCGTCCTGCCGAGAATGCCAAGCGCGTGCGCCTCGTCGACCATCAGCCAGAAACCATAGCGCGCCTTGAGCTCCAGCAGCGCCGGCAGGTCGGCGATATCACCATCCATCGAATAGATGCCTTCGACGATGACCAGAATGCGCCGGAAATCCGACGATAGTGTCTTCAGGATATTCTCGAGGCTATCGACATCATTATGCTGGAACAGCCGGCGGGCGGCACCGGAAAGCTTGATGCCGGCAAGCGCGCTGTTGTGAATGAATTCATCGTGGATCACGAGATCCTGCGGCCCCATCAGACAGCCGATCGCAGCGACATTGGTTAAGTAGCCGCTGACAAAGCAGACGGCGGCATCGACGCCATAGACCTCTGCAAGCCTGCGCTCGAGCTCCACATGATCAGGTCGCTCGCCTGCGACGAGACGACTGGCCGACGCCGAGATTCCGAAGCGGTCGATCGCCTCCTTGGCGCGCTTGGCGACATGCGGGTCCGTATTGGTCGCCAGATAATCATAGGAGGCAAAATTGACGAACTCACGCCCGCCGATGCGCGTCGTCGCGCCGGCGGCGGCATCATGCGACCGATAGAATGGATTGGCGACGCCGAGCAGCTCACCTGCCATGCGCTGCGTTGCGACACGCTTATATTCGGGCAGATCCTCGAAACGGGTCGCCTGACGCGGTTGTAACTGTGGCTGCCGGTTCAGCCTTTCGGTCCGATTGCGGCCGGAGGATTCGCCGACACGGCGCATCTGCTCAAGCAACTTGCTTTTCTTCTGCTCCGCCTGTTCGCCATTATAGGTCACTGCACGGCCCTTTTTTCGTGTTCTGCGGCATGGCTACGCGCCAGGCGCTCGACCACCTCGTCTCCGGCCATGTCACTAGCAGCATTGTCGCCGTTGCGATTCATGACCCGATCACGCAAACGGCTGACGACATCGCCTACGGTCGTACCCTCGCCTACTCCGCTCAAGGGAATATCGAAGCCGGTTTTCTGCTGGAAGCTCATGCCGAGCTCCATGGCCATCAGGCTGTCCAGGCCGATATCCTTCAAAACCTTATCGGGGGTCACCGTGTCTTCGGTCACGCGCAGGATGGCCGCAATCTCTGCCGCGACAAGCGCATGCAGAGCGGCCTGAGCCTCCTCTTCCGATTTCCCTCTGATCAGTTCCCTGAGATCGATGCTGTCTCCCTCGTTGAGGGCCTGATGGTTGCCTGCATGGCGCATCAGCGGCTCGAACAGAGAACGTCCGGCAATCGGCAGCAGACGAGCGGCATTCCAATCGATCTCGGCGATCATGACCGCCGCGGCATCGACATCTCCTCTGTCCGCCAGCATATAACGCTCGACCTGTTCCAACGCGTCGCGTGCCTTCAACGCCGCCTTTCCGATACGCTTGGAGAGGAGATCGTTGACCTCGATGTTGCGGGCAAGGAAGCCCTTGTCGGCGATCGCGCCGAAACCGACGGCGAGGGCAGGCTTGCCGGCCGCCCGGCGCGCGCGCGCCAGGCCCTCCAGATAGCCATTTGCCATCACATAGTTAGCCTGACCGGGATTGCCGAGCATGGTCGTTGCCGAGGAGAACAGCAGGAAAAGTTCCAGCCTGTCATCTCGCGTCAGACGATCCAGATTTTCCGCGCCACGGATCTTTACCTCGAGAACGGGGCGATTGCGTTCCAGCGTCAGATTGGCAAGGAGTGCGTCGTCCAGGACCATGGCGGCGTGAATGACGCCTTTCAATGCCCCTTCGGTGCGAAGCGAGGCAAGCAGCGTCTCAACTGCGGCGGCATCGGTGATATCACAGGCGTGCAGCGTCGTAACGACACCCCGCTTTGCCCAATCTGCTATCGCCTGCTTCGTTTCAGCGTCGGCAATGCCGCGGCGTGAGCATAGCGCTATGCGGCGCGCACCCTTCGAAACGAGCCAATCGGCGGCGGACAGCCCGAAGCCGCCAATGCCGCCTGCGACCAGGAAAACACCCTTGCCATCGACACGCAGGGATTTCGCGGGTGCGCGCAAGACGCTGTCAATACCCGCAACGGGCGGCCGCACCACGATTTTGCCGATATGGCCGGCATTCTGCATCAGCCGGAAGGCATTGCCGATCTCGTCATAAGCGAAAGCGCGATATGGCAGCGGCGTCAGCTTTTCCTCGGCGAAAAGCTGCCCGATCTCCCTGAAGATGCGCCGAGTGAGATCGGGTACGTTGACCAGAAGCTGATCCGCATCGATACCGAAATAGCTGACATTGCGCCGGAACGGACGCAGACCGATCTTACGGTCGGAATAATAGTCGCGCTTGCCGAGCTCCAGGAAGCGGCCGAATGGCTTGACCAGCTCGATGCTCCGCTCCATCGCTTCGGAAAAGAGCGAATTGAGGACAAGATCGACACCCTCGCCACCCGTAAGCCGCCGCACGCCGGAAACGAAATCCAGAGTGCGGGAATCAAGCACATGATCGGCGCCGAGCATTTCGAGAAAGCCACGCTTCTCGACCGTGCCGGCGGTGGCGATCACCTTGGCACCCTTAAGCTTGGCAATCTGGAGCGCCGCCAGACCGACGCCGCCGGCAGCTCCATGAATCAGTATGGTTTCACCCGGCTGAATGCGCCCAAGCTCGACCATCGCATAATAGGCGGTCAGAAAAGCGACAGGCACGGTCGCAGCCGCAACGGTGTCCATCCGTTCGGGGAGCTTCGTCACCCCATCGCGGTGAACACGGACATGGGTCGAGAACGCAGCAGGCCCGATCCCCATCACCTTGTCACCCAGCTTGAGATCGTCGACGGCATCGCCAACGGCAAGAATTCGCCCAGCGAATTCCATGCCGATGGTGGCACCAGCAAAGCCGTCCTCAAGCGCCTCTTCTGGCAGGAGCCCCATAGCCCACATCACGTCGCGGAAATTGAGGCCGGTCGCTTCGACGGAGACGACAAGCTCCCTCTCGTCAGGCACTGGAAGGCCGACTTCCTCCCAAACGACGCTATCCAGACGCCCGCCCAGATGTTGCCGGATCATCGCCGCGACAAAATCCCGGCGGCTTGCTTCGACGGCATCAAAGGGACCTGCGGCAGCTCTGATCTCCCGAACCTTTCCGGTCGCGCGATCCATGAACCATTCGCGGTTGTCCGTGTCCGCCGTCATGAGGGTGTCAACTGCGGAGAACACTCGCCCGTCATCTGCATCGGCATCCAGCAGATGGACGTCAAAGGCATCATATTCGTTTTGAAGAACGCGGCCCAAAGCCCACAGACCGGCATTCGCCTCATCGACGGGGCGAGCCGACAGCGGAGAACCGCCGGGCGCCAAGATCACCAGTCGGGGTTGTGCTCCATCGCTGTGCTGCGACAGCAGGTTCGCCAGTTCGGTGAAGATCGAGAGACGCGATAGTGAAAGTTCCGCCGCATCGCCGCGCTTCACGCCGGCAAGATACACGAGCCGGCTGGTTCTCCGGTTGACCGGATCGAGAACGCCGGCAATATCTGGCGACAACGCACTGAGATCGATGACCTTTGCATTCCCACCTAGCTTGCCAAGCCCCTTCTTGCCCTGCTCCGACAAGATCAGGATGGGCTCGGCGATCTCCACGACGGCAGCTGTTTCCGGTTGCCGTTCGGATACAGCCGATACCGCTATCAACGCTCCCTCGGGGAATACTTGCTCATGGATCAGCGGCTTGGCAAAGCCCAAGTTCCCCAGGAGCTCGGCGATCTGCTGCGGCGTGCCGAGCCGCCCAACGGGAAATTCCGGCGACGAGCTATCCGCAAACCAGCCTTCGGAGAGGCCGAAGACGAAATCATTGAAAGCGCTCGGCGCACGATCGACCAGCAACAATCGCGCGCCGCAGGCGGCAACCGTCCGGACAGCCCGCTTGATATCGTCATTGTGAAGCATCAGGTGCTGGCTCTGATCGCCAGAGGCGACCACGAGGTCCGCGACATAGCGATCCGTCAGTTTGGCCGGATCGGTGACGATGACATGCGCATCGCGTTCGAATGCGATCTCCAGTGCTCGGCGCACCTGCTCACGCGGCTCGGCAATCACGAGACATGCGCCCGCTGCTGCGGTGATCGTCGCCAGTTTTCGGCTGAAAGCGGCCGAAACCGAGCCGACTTCCAAAACGTATGCGATCGCGCCGGCATCGGCCTCGATGGCGGATGTCAACGCTTCCGCGAGCATCGAAAGCCGCCGTTCGCTCAAGGGCGAATGAACAAGCACATGCTCCAGAGTCGCCCCACCCGGAATGTTTGCCCCCTGGGCAGCAGGCTCACGTTCCAACACGTGCGGCCGTATCGTCGCCAAATGTTCGAGCGTCTCGCGATAGGCATCGCCAACGAGAACACTTTCGGCCACGCGCCCAGCGTCCTCGCGATAGATTTCCTGAAGCAGCTCGGCTACAGGCGGCAGTGTCGGCTCCAGGGGAACGTGCCACTTGCCGTCTCCAGTCTCCGCGATGCCGGCATCCTCCAGAATGTAGAGGCAATTGACCAGGAAAGACCGGAATTCGGCATCGCCGGGAAGGCCGGAAAATGCAACGGCGCCGTTACGGTCCGCAACCTTTAGTGCGATATCGTAGCAGGCGCGATAGACTGCGGCTTCAAGAAGAAGGCTTGCATTGTTGAGCGCATGGCTCGCGCCGGAACTGCCGTACGACGGAATCTGCCCTACGTTAGCGCCCGATTTATGCGCGCCAGCGAAAAGCGCCGAAGGTACGCTCTCATAATGAAATGCAACGGAATCGAGCGTTGCCCTGCGGCGCAGCTGAGTGCGCCGGAAACGACAATCGTCAAGAACGGCAACCGCGCTGCCCTTCGCATCGAACAAGGTGAAACGGGCCTTGATCGAATTCGCGCTGAAACGCTCGATCTCGATGTAGGCTTTGACGATCGACCTTTCCTTGCCGAAAGCTCTCACGGTGCCAAAGTGAACGGGAATATAGGGAGCGCCGGTTTCGTCGCCGGAAAATTGATCGAACAATGCGACGAGACCGTGAAAGGCCGCGTCGACAGACATAGGGTTGAGATTATAGCTGGCGAAGGGATGAGACGATGAGGCAGCCGTCTTCAGGTCCACTTCGATCGCATGATGACCGAACGCCGCAGCTTTCGACAGAAGCTGGAAATGTGGGCCGTAAAGCAATCCGAAACGTTCCGCGGTTTCGTAGGCCACCTCGGACGTCAATATGGATTTACGGTCCCCGCTCGATCGCGCAGCGGCCTTGCTATCCATCTCAGCCGCCAGCGGCTTGCGGCAACGTCCGACCGCATGCACTGTCCATTCGTCATGGCTGAGGCGCTCGCGCGACCGGATCTCGAGATCTCCCGTCTCGGGTGACAGAATGGTGGACAATTCGACCATCCTGTCTTGAGACAATTCAAGCGGTCGGAAGATTTCGAGATTGCCGATTTCGACTTCATCGGTCCCGTAATAACGCTGCGCAGCCGTTACGGCGATTTCGATAAAGCCGCTGCCGGGCAGGATTGCCTTGCCATCCACCACATGTTCGGCGAGGTCTGGAAAAAGGCGGGCGTCGAGATGGTTCTTCCAATTCGTACCATTGAGATCGGCGCGCCAGCCAAGCAGCGTATACGGGCTTTTGCGATCGCGACCGAAAATATCGATCTCGTCCGTCGTCGCATGAGCACGAAGCTCCACCGGCTCGAAAGGCAGGGGCGGCAGCTTGACGAAGGCGTTGCGCGTGGCGCTGCTGCGCGTGCGTAGCGCAGGCGCACCGTTGGCAACCGCCCGTGCAAATGACTGTGAGACCGGATCATGGCCATCAATGGGGGCCTCGCGCAACAAAGTCGGTATTGCGATCGCCTGAACCGATGCCTGTTTTGCGATCTCCGCGACATAGTTCGACAGGATCGGGCGCGGTGAAATTTCTATAAAGAGGTTGCAGCCCATTGCCAGAGCGACCTGACAGCCAGCCTTGAAAAGCACTGGATCGCGAACATTGCGCCACCAATATTGCGTATCCAGCAGGCGCCCATCGCGCAGTTCGCCAGTTACCGTCGAGATGAAGGTCCCAGTGCCGCTATCCGGCGCGAGATCGGGCAAATCTGCGAAAAACGCCTCCCTGGCACGGTCGATGATGGGATGGTGGAATGGATAGTTGATATCGAGAACATGCGCGACGATCTGAGATTTGCGCGCGGCGTCCCTGTAAGCCTCTATCTCATCGGCAGGACCGGAGATCGTTACCGAATTCGGCGCGTTGACGGCCGCGATACATATATTGTCTAGGCCCCTGGCTTTCGCAAAAGCCAGCGCTGCATCCTCGCCAAGCACCACGGCAGCCATCTTGCCCTCACCGGCAAGAAGATCCTGATGCAGCGAACGCTTCGCGACGATTGCAACCGCCTCGGCAGCCGTCAACACCTTGGCTGCGTAGGCGGCTGCGATTTCGCCGACCGAGTGGCCGAAGACCGCATCCGGCTTGACGCCCATCGACCAGAGACCGTCCGAGAGGGAGGCCTGGATCGCGAACAGCAGCGGCTGTGCGATCTTGGTATCGGCCAGGCGGGCCGCAAGATCAGAGGCGACCAGAACATCGGTCAGCTTCTCGCCGAGATAATATTCAAAGAGAGCGCTGAAGGACTGAAAGCATTGCCGGAAATGGCGGTTTTCCTGATAGGCGCCGATGCCCATTCCCGCCCACTGCGCGCCGTTGCCGGAAAAGACGAAGGCGATCTTGGTGGCCTGGGCCGGAGCTTCGCCAGCCTCGCCAGCCGAATTTCTCCCTGCAAGATGCGCATCGATCGCCGCAAGTACCGCTGCACTGTCTTTTGCGCGGGCTGCGAAACGATGACGCATGGGTTCGCGATTGGCAGCGGCGGAAGCAACGATCTGACGCGCTTCCTTGAGCTCGGCAGTTTCAAGACGGGTCTTGTAGTCTTCGAGCAGCGCCGAAAGAGCCGAGGCCGTATGAGCGCTGACGGCGAAAACGACCCCCTCGCCTCGGATTGACGGTTCGGGCGGTGCGATCGGATCGGGGTCACTGATGACGACGTGAGCGTTCGTTCCGCCGAAGCCGAAGGAATTGATCCCGGCAAAGCGTGCCTGCTTGGCTGGAAGAAGCTCGATCGTTGATGTATTGACCCGAACGTTCAGGCCCTCGAAATCGATGGACTCATTCGGGTGGTCGAAATGCAATGAGGCCGGTAAGAAATTATTTTCAAGCGCAATAACAGCCTTCAACAACCCGAAAAGGCCGGATGCCGGTTCGGTATGGCCGATATTCGTCTTGATCGAGCCGATCGGTACCGGCGCCCGCCGATTGCGCCCTATGACTTCGCCGATCGCCCAGATTTCGGCGGGGTCGCCGACCTTCGTTCCCGTTCCATGCCCTTCGATGAAGGCGATACGATTGACGTCGATATTGCGCCCTTCATAGATCGACTGAAGCAAGGCGGCCTGCGCCTCACGCGACGGCATGGAAATACCGTTGGTTCGTCCCGAAGAATTGACGCCTACGGCATGTATTCTAGCATAGCTGCGGTCCTTCTCGCGCAGCGCAACGTCCGTCCGGCGCAATACGATCGCCGCACCACCTTCTGCGCGAACGTAACCGCGACCGTTGTCGTCATAGGCGCGGCAGAGCCCTTCCGGCGACAGCATGCGCGCCTGCGCGAAGCCCACGAAGGACATGGGGTTGAGCAGAATATTGATGCCGCCGACGATCGCGGTATCGATCTCTCCGTTTTCGAGGGCCTTCACCGCCTGGTCGAGCGCTACCAGCGACGACGAACAAGCCGTGTCGATCGTCATGCTTGGCCCGCGCAAGCCGAATATATGCGAGATGCGGTTGGAAACGATGGAAAGCGTGTTGCCCGTCATGAAATACGGGCTACCCGAGGCGGGATCCTCGAGCGTCAGATTGCCATATTCAAGGGAAGATGCGCCGACATAGACACCCACGCGCTGGCCTTCGAACCCATCGATCGGCAGGTTTGCATCTTCCAAAGCTCGCCAGACAACGTTGAGCAGGATGCGCTGCTGCGGATCCATCTGCATTGCTTCACGCTGGGAAAGGCCGAAAACCGCAGGATCAAAGGCGTAGACATTGTCAAAGACGCCGGCTGCAAAACTGTAAGTTTTTCCCTGGATGCCCACAGCCGGATGCCAAAAGCGCGCAAGATCCCAGCGCTCCTCTGGTATACGGCCTACGGTGCAACGCCCCTCCTTCAGTACGAGCTGCAGTTCATCGATAGAACCCGCTCCAGGGGCAATGCTTGCGCGTCCGATAATCTCAACTGTCATGATCTCTCAGCAATATTCGAAGAAATGCATCAAACTGACCAATATTAACTACTCACGCTAGTATTGCCCGCGTTTTTCAACGACAACAATTTGCGCGCGCAGCATTTATGCGGCAGCGCACCAACCGCTGCAATATGCGATCAGTTAAGCTTTCAATTCAAGCCAGAAATCGCAATTCTTGCTTGCGGTGGTTGCAGTTCTTTCTCTAAATCAGTTCGCGATGAATTTCCGTTATCGACAAGGCACGATCCGTCAAAATCATACAGATGTCGGCATCGATCAACGAATAGGTTAAGTCAAGCCGCCGTCGCTCCGTTTCTTGCAACTATTGCCCCAGATTTGCTGCCGTTGCCGCTCCCTGGGATGCGATACCAAGCGGCGTGCCGATAAGATTCAAGAACTTCCTGATGTCGACGGAAGGATGACGCGATACATAGATGACGTCGCGGCTTTTTACCGGGAAAGTCTGCCCTACGATCAGGCTGTCGGGATTGGACATGTCGAAGCGATAGACGATCGGATAGCGTCCCTTGGCATCCGGAACCATTCCCTTACGCAGCAAACCGTCGAAGCGAGCAGGACCGAGCAGGGCTTTGGCGATTTCAGGCTCCTCGTAGCGGAACAGGAAGAAGCCTTTCGCATTGCTCGAATCGTCGATCGCGCCGTGACCCAGCGCAACAGCCTCGAGCAGGTTCAGATCGTTTGCTCCAAATTCGAGGCGGCCGTCTCCGCGAACAGATCCAAGCAGAGTGAAGGTCCTCGGATCGCGGACGAGGAAGATCTGATCGCCCGGCTGGACATAGATATCTTCCGACGGATGCTCGATGATGGACTTCAGCAGAACCGTTCCCGTCCGGCTGCCGCGAACCAGCGTTACATAGGTTTCATAAGGTTGCGTTGAAGGCCCCCCGGCCTTGGCGATGACTTCGGTAATCTTTTCCTTGGTCAGATCGAGCGGAACCATGGAAGGACGGCCAACGGCGCCCGAAACCGTGACGGTACGCGACGGCGTGCCCATGCTTGTTACGATAACATCCGGCTCGACGGCCTTGGTCGCCAGCGCCGCAAGGATTGCCTTGCGAGCCTGATCAAGCGTCTTGCCCGCAAATCGAACCGAGCCCGCATAAGGAATTGCCGCCGTGCCATCCGGCTGCACGACGACATCGAGCGATACCTGTTTTGATTGCGCCGTCGAAAACAGGCCATCGGCGCCGGCTTCGAAAATCGTGATCTTCAGTGCATCGCCGACACCGATAACGACGGCGCCGACACCACCACCCATGCCAAAACGCCGATTGAGTGTGGATGAAACATAATCGGAAACCAGACGCGCACTGCGGCTGTCGATGTCAACGATATCGAACACCGCGGCATTTCTGCGACCCAGTTCGACGCTGGATTGCCCGGCGTCCTTTACAATGGCGCCAGCCAAAGGGCCTTCACTTGATACGGAATTGCACCCCGCAAGAACCACGCAACAAATCACGGCGCCAATACGAAACAATTGAAAACCTCAAACAATTAGCTGCCGTGATTACCTGATGGCATACATCGACATGGAATGCATCAAATCTATCGACGCCTTGAAAAGCATAACGGGCACGCGTCAACAAGCCCAAATAGCGGAAATGCAACCAAAAAAATCAGATGCGCTCATATGAACACACCCGGCCCTCAAGAATCGCTCAACCAGCTCCGATTTATAGGGGCCAAGGAGACTTGAAGCAATTTTGGCGAGTATTTTTGAAGATTTAAAATTAAAATTTTCTAAAAAGCAAACAGGACCCGTTAAGCAACGGCATTGGCAGAGGGGTCACCTCATCGATAACATTGAAGTTTCGCTGAATCGCATTTATGCCGCCTTCCATAGGATGCATCTTGCCTATAAAAGAACCGAGTTCAGACCCGCAACTCACGCAGAAGACGACGAACCACAACAATCGGAGCTTGCTAAGTTTCTGCCGTCAGCGAGACATTCCGACAATCTTCGATTGTCTATCGTCGCTCGCAAATTGCCGCAAAATATACTTCGGGGCGAGAAACGGCTTGGGAGCTGTGGTACGACAGCGGAACGATCCCGTAACTCTCCAGCTCGGCCGGATGCCGATGAAAATAAAGGGTGCGTATTAATGCTTGGTTTTTCAAAGCGTTCACAAAAGAAAGCCTCGAAAAGTCCCCTCGAAATATTCGATCAGTACGAGCAGGGCAAACCGGTTCATCAAAATGCTATCAGCGCCCTCCAGGGATGGAATTGTGCATTTCCGCCGGAGTTCGGTCTCAATGCCGGCACCCTGCCCCTCTATGCGGATGACCGCATCGATTGGGCATTGCAGACTTTCGGATCGATCGAAGGCAGGCAAGTTCTCGAGATCGGCCCGCTCGAGGGAATGCATACCCACATGCTGAACTGCCACCGGCCGGCGCGGATCGACGCCATCGAGGCAAACCGCCTCTGCTTTCTAAGATGCCTGGTTACCAAACAGATCCTCAACATCGATGCCGCCTCTTTCATGCTTGGCGACATCCAGTCGTGGCTTACGGAAGGCGAAGAGATCTACGACTTCGCACTCGCATCGGGGGTTCTTTACCATATGGCCGACCCAGGCGAATTTCTTCGCTTGCTGGCAAAGCGGGTCAACGCGGTTTTCATCTGGACTCACTTCGTTCTGGAGAACGCGATGCCGGAGGGCGACGTGCGGTGGCTCCCTTCAGCGGCAAGATTGAGACGAAGCTGATAGATGGCATTGACGTGCGCTATTACGAGCGCAGCTATCACCACGCCAATGCCAACGCGTCTTTCTGCGGCGGCATGAAGGATCGGCACTTCTGGATGCACCGGGACGATATATTGAAGCTGCTGCACGCGTTCGGCTTTGATGATGTTATCATCCGGGATGAACATCTCAGTCATCCTGGGGGGCCGAGCTTCTCGCTGCTGGCCCGGAAAACGTCCAGCGGCGCCTGACGACTCCGAATGCCGGGGGCTGACATTTGCGATATCGACAGGCATTTTGATAGATGTGAAGCCATGCAGAAGAGAATGACGCCGCTCCATCGCCAATTTCGGTCCTGTCCCCAACGGATAGAAGCGCCGGAGAAAATCCGTGCTTTTTAACCTCGAATACGATCATGGCAATGTTATCGAGGGTTATCTGATTCCCGATGGCTTTTCCGAAAAACCGCAAATCAGAGTCTCGGACGCCGACGGCGATCTGATGATCCTGCCGTGCGACCAAGTCAAACAGGCGGTCATAGATTCAGGACGGCACGAAGATGGCCATGTCGGGTTCAAGCTCGACACGACGACCATTCCCGATCTGGCTGAGCGCACATCGCTGATGATCCATGACGCCAAGTCGGGGCTGCTGATCTACCGCCGGCCGCAAGTATCGAGCACGATTCCGTTAAAGATTGTAAGGCTCGAGACGCAGCTGCTGCCAATGGTCAAATTCGACTACTATTGTGGCCGCAACTTTCAATATGAGCTTTCCTCCGTCGAGCGCTTCGGTCACGAAACGACCCTCCAGGCCTTTCATTTGAACGCCATCCAGTCGATCTATCTTAGCGGCCGGCTGTTGATGCGCAATTATGAAGAATTCCTCGACAAGGGATTCAAGGCCATCGTTCTGCTGACCGATCCCTATTACGAACTTGCCCTGCGGATATTCCTTCTAAAACGAATGGCGAAAACCCAGATTTCCTTCTTCGGCGATCGCGACAAGATCATCTTAGCGCCTGCTGCGGAGCATTTTGCCGAGGTAAGCCTTGAAAACGAAGCCTCTCTCAAGGCAGCTCTGAAGAAGGCTTCTCAGAGCGTCAGAAACGTTCTGGTATCCCCGGTCACCCGGCAATTGGCCACGACCATACCGGAACAGACTGTGACGCGCAGCGATGTCGCCACTGCGATCGACCTTCTCTCACGTTTTGCCGTTGTTGGTTTCGATACGGACAGCCTTTATTTTCAGCAGGCGGTCAGCGAGCTCATCGGGATTTCGGTTGGTGATTTTCCGTTGCCACCCAGACACAGCACCCTCGAGGACGTTGCGGCACGGTTGCGTTCATTGCATATTGCGGAGCTCATGCTCGAAGAAGATTTGATTTTCGATCACTATGTGCGTCAGGCGATGAAACCGACCGCGCCTCAATTGCCAGAAACGATTGCAAGCTGACATGCAAAAGCCAGTTATCGAAGACGCGATAGTTCAGGACTCTCCGCGGGTAAGAACGAGCCGGCAAATCCTGCCTTCGCTGTTTCGGCGCAGGCTGCCGGCGCAGCGTGCGCGCACCGATCTCGAGGAGATCGAATATATACCGGTGCATGATGGCAACGAGCCCGAAACACAGTCGGGGGGCAAGCCGCCCCTGAGGCTTATCGGCTTTATCCTGCTCGTCATCCTGCCTTTCCTGGCAAGCTCGGTCTATTATGCCTTCATTGCTTCGGATCAATATGTAGCGGAAGCGCGTTTCGCCGTGCGGGCCGTGTCGGGAACAGGCGATACCAGCGACGCCAGTGATCCCGGCGGAGCCACCAGCGCTCTCAACATGCGCTCAGCGTCACAAGATGCCTATGTCGTCACCAGCTTCATTCACTCCACCGAAATTCTCAATCGAATCGGAAAGAAGATCGACTATCGCTCCATGTTTATCCGGCAGAATGCGGATTTCCTGTCGCGATTTGGTTCATCCCGCTCCGACGAAGAGTTTCTGAAATACTGGAACGATCACGTCACCGCCTATATCGATGTGACTTCCGGCATCATAACGCTGAAGGTCAGAACCTTCTCCCCGGACGATTCCGTCAAGCTTGCGGATGCCATTATCGAAGAGAGCGAAAAGCTCATCAACGAGCTTTCGGAAAGAGCGCGCAACGACATCGTGCAGAGCATGAAGGCCGATGTCCAGAAGAGCGGCAAAGCCTATGGCGATACCTTGATCGCCCTCAATCAGTTTCAAAACGCATCCGGCCTTCTCAGCCCGCAGACACAGGCCAAGAACAGCGGCGCGATTCTAACGGGTCTGCTGGCCCAGAAGCTTGAATTCGAAACGCGCCTCTTCGTCATGCGGCAATCCAACGCCCAGAATTCTCCGACCTATCAGCAGCTCAATCTCGCCAAAGAGAGCCTCGATGCACAGATCGAGAAGATGAAATCGGCGCTGACGGGGCCCGAGAATGCAAGCCTTGCAAAATCCTTGCTGGAGTATTCCAGGCTGGAAACCGATCGCATGATCGCGGAAAAACTCTATGAAAGCTCGCAGAAGAATTATGACGCCGTGCTTGCCGAAGCTCTTCGAAAGACACTATACCTTGCCGTCTTCGTTAAACCCGTGCTGCCGGACGAGTCGATATTTCCGCGTCGCGTCAGTACGCCATTGATCATATTGCTTGCGCTTGTTGTCACCTGGGCGACGCTTTCCCTTATCTGGGCATCCGTAGAGGATCACCGGATATGAGGGGAGAAGCAGAATGATCAGCTTCAAGAACGTCTCGAAATTCTTCAAGACGCAAAGCGGCAAGAAGGTCATTCTCGATCGGGTGAGCTGCGAGTTCGAGTCCGGCTATTCCTATGGCTTGCTCGGCGTGAACGGCGCCGGGAAATCGACGACGATGCGCATGATCGCCGGCACCATGCTGCCGAACTCCGGCAGGATCAGCAAGGATGTACGGGTGTCTTGGCCTCTGGGCTTGAGCAGCGGCTTCAATCCTCTCATGACGGGGCGAGCCAATGTTCATTTCGTCGCGCGCGCCTATGGCGAGGACGTGAGGCGTGTTTCCCGCTTTGTCGAAGAATTCGCCGAACTCGGCGATTATATCGATGCACCCGTGCGCACCTACTCCTCGGGCATGGGCGCACGATTGGCATTCGGCCTCTCGATGGCGATCGAGTTCGAGTGCTATCTGGTGGACGAGGTTCTTGCTGTTGGCGATGCACGCTTCCAGGAACGCTGCCGCATCGCATTCGAGAACAGGCGCAAGAATTCCGACATCATCATGATCTCGCACAGCATGAGCATGATCAATACGCATTGCGACAGAGGGATGGTACTTGTCGACGGCAGACTTATCGCCTTCGATAAGGTAGAGCAGGCTATAGAATCCTATTATAGATTGAACCGCTAGAAGACCAGGGATCGACGGCAAGGCCCAAATATGGCTCATGATACCGAAAATGCGCCAAAAGCGCTTCAGCTCAGCGCGACGGAGCATAGCCGCAATGTGGCCGCGAATCTGTCGGTAGCAGCGCGGAAATTGCGTTTCTCGACATCGAGGCGAAGCCAGCTGTTCAAGGCCGTTGGCCTGCGGCCTCGCCCGATGCAGCAGGTCATCAGCAAGGCCATCCTGGCATCGACCGTTCTGCTACTTGTCATCCCCAATATTGCTTCGGTCTATTACTTCACCTGCGTCGCATCCGATCAGTATCAATCCGAAACGCGTTTTACGGTCCGAACGTCCACGCCGGCGCTCGGGGGCAATCAGATTACCAAGGTGACCGGTCTACCGCCGGCACAGATCGTGCAAAATACCCTGATCGTCACCAATTTCATCAAGAGCAAGGACATGGTTGCCGCTCTTGAGGAAAAGGTCGATTTTCAAAAGATCTATGGGAACGACTCGATCGACCGGATCGCGCGCCTGAAAAAAGATGCGAGTTCGGAAAAGCTGCTCGATTATTGGGAAGACATGGTCTCGGTCAAGATCGATGCGAATAGCGGCATCGTGACGGTCAAGGCGCGCGCTTTCACGGCAGCCGACGCCCAGAAGGTGTTACATCAGGTCGTGGCGGCGTCGGAGGTCGTGGTCAACGATGTCAACACCCGCATCTGGCGGGACGTCATCGCGACCGCTCAGGCGAACCTGGACAATGCAAAGGATCAACTGCAGAAAGCACGGGACAAGCTTTTGATTGCGCGCAACCAGACCGGCGTCCTCAGCGTCGAGGGATCGTCGACCGTTATCACGAACCTGATCTCGTCCGTTCAGAAGGAAAGAATAGATCTTCAGCAGAAATATGATGCGCTTCTTGGAACGGTCTCCGCCGATGCACCGCAGATGCGCGTATTGAAACGCGAGATCGACAGCAGGCAGAAGCAGATCGATCAGCTGAACAGCCAAGTCGCCGGGCAGAACAAATCAGAACAGAATCTCGCGGATGTTTCCGTGGATATGTCACAGCGCGAATTGGAGCAGAGCCTTGCCGAGCAGCAATTTGCCACGAGCATGAAAACGCTCGAACAGGTCAAATTCGTCAGCAAGCAGCAGCTGCTCTACCTCGACACGTTTCTGGCGCCCAGCCTGCCCGACGAGGCGGAGTATCCGCAGCGGGCGCTCTGGATCGGCGGAATTTTGGGCGTGACGATCCTTGCCTGGGGTGCTGTTTTCGGCATTCTCGCCAATCTTCGAAATCGTCTGGCGTAGTGTCGCACGGAAACCTATGCAAGTTTTACGCGACATCCTCTACCAACTGCTTCCAAGACCACGACCCTTCGGGGCACCGCCGCAGGATGGCGAGCACGTCGCGAGGCGCCTGCTCATCTTATCGCGCAACCCCAATCCGAGCTTCAGCTATTATCTCGACGAGCGCGCCAAGACACTCGACCACATTGAAGTCATCATGAAAGGCCTCGATGATCCGCTCGATGCTATCGATAGCGATGGGCTCTTCGTCATCATCTGCCGTTACATCAAGCCGCCGCAATTGCGCTGGTTGGAGGAACGGCGAGATACGCTTGCCGGAGTGGCCTATTTCGTCGACGACGACATTCCGGCTGTTGTTACCGGGAACGAAGCAGGGTGGCTCTATAAGTTCAGGCTGATCAAACTGGCGGTCCGCCCGCTGCCAAGGATCAACAGGCTGCTCACTCACGTGTGGACCTCCACCGATGCCCTGGCAAATGCACTCGCGATGAAAAGCCATAGGATCGATATTCTGCGTCCCCTTCCGGCGGATGCGCCTGACATCGCAATCAATAGCCGGAATGAAAGCGTCCAGCCGCTGAAGATGGTCTATCATGCCACCGGCGTGCATCGCCGGGAACACGAGTTCCTGATGCCGATCATCAAGGCCGCAATGGAAAAACACGGAAACCTTCATTTTGAGGTTTTTGCCGCCGGCTCCCTCGCCCGACGCTGGAGCCAACAGGGGATCGACCCGGCGAAAATGACCATCATCCCGCCATTGCCCTGGCCAGCCTATCTCGCCAAGACAACGCATCACCAAGCCGACATCGCTTTGGCGCCTCTCCTGTCGGGAAAGACAAATGCGAGCCGCTCCGACACCAAGCGGATCGACATCAGCCGCCTTCAGGCGGCTGCCATCTTTTCCCGGTGCCCCACCTTCGAACGATGTGCCGTCCCTGGCGAGCTTCACATTGGCAACACCGCCGAAGAGTGGATGGCTGCCATCGATCTGCTCGTTAGCGACCACGCTCGCCGGCTTTCTGCCCGCGATGCTACGCGTTGCTCGATCGAGAAAATGCGGCAGCACGCGAGTCCGACATTTCCTGGCATTCGTTTTGAGCCTCTCAGCGGTGCCGACTAGAGCTTTAATTTGGCAGGCGATGTTCCTTCCAGCATGTGGATGAAACCAATATTTCGATGACACTCAAAATCATACCAAACGCCGATCTTGAACGGGAAATATCCGCTGGAGCCCATCTTGGCCAATGGAAATCCTTGGGGGATGATCCGGCTTTCGAGATCAGGTTCTCACCCTTGCGAAAGAAGCTGGTCGTCATCCATGTGGCCGCGACCAGCGAGCCCATAGATCCGAAACTCTATATCAATCGTGGTTATGGTTTTCGCGAGAAGGATACGGTTTCCCTCCCGGAAGGAAACCGCTTCGTCATCACCGCGGATATCGGCTCGGTTGGCTCGATCTGCGCCCTGCGTGCCGATCCAGCCAGTTTTCCGACATCGTTCAAGTTTGCCGCCAGGGCTTTTGCATCCGAAAAAGCAGCCGAAAGATATATTGCAACGCTTCTTCGAAGCGAGGGACAAACCAAACGTATCGATCTCGGCAGACTGCCCCAGTATTGGCTGAAATTGCCGAGGCTGCGCTTGGGGCGCCGCGCACCTAGCCTGACGATACAATATGCCGAGGCGAGCTATAGGCTTGCCTCAGAACTGGAGACAGCACCTACACCGGCGACGGCGGGAACCTGGCTCAGCGTCGTTGTTCCAGTCTATAATGCTCCGCCGCGCTATCTGGATGATCTCGTCAAATCCTTCGAAACACAGGGGGAAACAGGAGCAGAGCTCATCCTGAGCGATGATGGCTCGACATCTCCGGAAACGCGGCAGTGGTATCAGAGCCAGCAATCAAAGGACAATGTCCGCCTCGTGCTGAACGAGCGCAACGGCGGCATCGCTGCCGCAACCAATGCCGGCCTGTCCCATGCAGAGGGGCAATGGATCGCCTTTCTGGATCATGACGATGTGATCGCACCGCATGCCTTCAAGCTCATCCGGCATACGCTCGAGCAAAATCCGGATGCCAATTTTCTCTATACGGACGAACTTGTGGTCGACGACACCCTGAGGCCAACCGGCGTCATGCTGAAACCGGCCTATGATTCCGTCCTGCTGACGGGCCTCAATTACATCAACCATTTCTCCATCTATCGCCACAGCCGCCTTCGGGAAATCGGTTATCTCCGCACCGGCTACGACGGCTCGCAGGATTACGATCTGCTGCTGCGCTACATGGAGGGCGTCCCGGAAGAAAGCATTCTCCATCTGCCCTATCCCGCTTACTGGTGGCGCCGCAACGGCAAGACCTATTCACGCCAATTCATGGATGCCGCAACCGCCAACGCGAGAAAGGCCCTGACCGAACAGTTCGCACGACAGCGACAGACAGTCTCTATTGACGGCGCTCTCACCAAGACCTTGCACAGGGTCGTCTTCGATGCGCCCCACGAATGGCCGAAAATCTCTGTTATCATTCCGAGCAAGGACAATTTCGATCTGATCTCGCGCATTCTCGGCGATCTCTTCGAAAAAACAGATTATCCCAATTTTGAAGTCCTGGTCATCGACAACGGCTCCGCTGACCAGGCCGTCCTCGATCTCTATGAGCACTATCGCAAAACCCAGCCTCGCTTTTCGGCCGTCATCAATCGGGAAACCTTCAATTTCTCACGCTCGGTCAATCGCGGCCTGAACGCTGCGACGGGCGAGCACTGCCTCATCCTCAACAATGACGTCGAAGTCATCGAACCAGGCTGGCTGAAGGAGATGGTTTCCTGTCTTGCCTATGACCGAACCGGCATCGTCGGCGCCAAACTGCTCTTCTCGAACGACAAGATGCAGCATGCCGGTGTGGTAATAGGCTTCGGCGGGCTTGCCGGTCACTGGTATTTGAACAAGCCGAAAGAGTTCGGTGGGCCGATGAACCGGCTGCATGTGCGCAACACGATGACCTGCGTGACTGGCGCCGTGATGCTGATCTCGGGTGACTGTCTTCGCAACATCGGCCTCTTCGACGAGGAGAATTTCGCGGTCGCCTATAATGACGTGGATTATTGTCTGCGAGCGCACAAGGCAGGATACCGCGTTATCTGGACGCCCTTTGCCTGCCTTTATCACCATGAATCGCTGTCGCGCGGCTCGGACAAATCCGGCGAACGAAAGAAGCGCTTCGAGCAGGAGAAGCAGAACCTGCGCCGGCTGCACGCGACGCAGGGCTTCATCGATCGCGCGCTCAATCCGGCCTATGGCCGCGATAAATCAGACCCCAAGATCGTGGTGCCCACGCGCCTGCATATCCCGTCGATGTCTTAGAGCATTTCCGCTTTTCTTCGAATCGCGAAAACGCTCTATGTTCTTGTTTTTACGCAGTTCCGGACGCAAAATCGCTTCGCACTTTTGCTGGAACAGCTATAGCCCGATCCGGGACCGTTCCTCGTCAAAGCTGGATCAGATCGAGAACCCGGCCGATCTCGCTCTGGGCGATCTCCACTACGCTCTTCTCATGGGTAAACAGGATCGTCTGGAAACGATCGGCCGTCGCAGCCAGCACCTGCAGACCGGCGCTGACGCGCTCGTCGTCGAACGTCTGGAAGATATCGTCGACGATTAGCGGTGCAGGCTCGTTGCGGGCGGAGTAATCCTCGAGAAATGCCAGCCGCAGCGCGAGATAAAGCTGATCGCCAGTTCCCTCGCTCAAGCCGTCAAGCGGCACACGCTCACCTGCCGCACGCTCGGCCAGCAATTGCAGCGTATCGCTTTCATCATGCGCTTCGACAAGACGGGAGAAACGACCGCCGGTCAGCTGCGAGAACAACTCGCCCGCCCGTCTGATGACGGGATCGGCCTGCTTTTCGCGATAGGCTTCCATCGAGCCGGCCAGCATTCGCGCTGCGATCTTGAGGACAACCCATTGCCGCGCGAGGTCCTTCGCCTCCTGCTCAGCCGCAAGCCTCTCGAAAACTGCGTATTCTGCGCTGACGCCGGTTTCCAGGGCTTGCCGTTGACGGCGGTTCTCAGCCAGCCGGGCCGAAAGCTCGCCATGCATGGCGAACTGCCGCTGATCTTCCTCGGTCAACCGCTCAATTTCAAGATCGGCTGCAACCCGCTCAAAGCCGGCAAGCTCGGCGCGAAGCTCGTCTTCGGCCTTGCCGTCAGCCTGCTGGCGGAATCGATCGCGGCTTTCGGCAAGCCGCGCGGCGAGACGCGCACGTTCGCGCAGCTGCGAGAGCAGTGCGGGCAGATCGTCGACACCGCGAAGATCCGCGGTTAGCTGGTCGAGTCCGACGGCAACGGCGCCGAGCACTGCCTCCTGGCGTGTTACCATGCCCTGCCAGCGCTGCCGCTCCTCTTCGAGGCCGTCGCGCTTTTTCAGCTCTCCGCGCATGGCGTTGACACGGGTATGCAGCGCCTCGGCAGCGGCATCCGGCGGCAGATGGTCCAGCTCATAGCCGCTGTTGGCGGCAAGCGTCGCCAGCCGCCGCTCGAAATCAGCCATGTCGCGGCGCATGCCGCTAACCCGGCGCAGACGGTTCTCCCGCTCCGCTAGGACATCGGGCAGTTCCTGCCATGCTTTCAGGGCAACATTCGCCATCTCCAGGGTCGTGTCGGACGGCAACCGAAGCAGTTCGACGGCCTTGGCGAAGGCGGCGCGCCAAGCGACCTGCTGACGTTCCAAGAGCTGCTGCTGCTCGTCGAAGCGAGCCAGCCGGTCACGCGCGGCCCCGATCTCACCTTCCCGCGTGCGGCTTTCGCTCCAGCGCTCGGACAGAAGGCGCAGATGCTTGCGCAAGCCTTCCGCAATCGCGGCCGGCGGAAGGCGGCCGCTCTTGTAGCCGGTCGCCTCGACGATATCCTGCAGAGCCGGCAAGACTCGACCTTCCGCCAGCGCATTCTCATCCCGTTGATCGACTAAATCCCGCAAAGCCTTGCGCTCGCGTCGCAGCAGCTCCACTCCGCGGCGCCATTCCAGCATCGTCGATGGATCGAGGGCATCGACGCCGCAAGGCTCAAAAAGGGCTGCGAAGGCTGCCTGTGCATCCTCCAGCGATTTCTCGCAGCTCCTCAGCTGTCCAGAAGCATCCTCCCGCTCCCGCAGCAGACGCGCCTGCCGCAAACGATAGTCGGCGTGGCGTGCGACACGATCCGCATCGCTCAGCGCGGCATCGGCCAAACGATCGGCCTCAGCCACCTCAACAGTCAATGCGGCAAGCGCCTTAGCTTCCGGAGCTGCGCCCTCGGTCCATTTCTGCTGGATGGAGGACCATTGCGCATCGCGGCTCGCGCGCGCGGCGACGATCTGTTCGCGCGTAACAACCGGCCCGGTGCGCTCGGCATCCGCGAGGATTCGTGCTATTTCCGCCAGCTGCTCGTCATAGGTCTGCAGCTTGCTGGCGGCATCACGCACCTTCGATCGAGCGGCGTCGATCGCATCCCGATGTGCCGTAATCTCCATCGCTTCCGGAAGCGGCACAGAAAACAATACGTCGATGTCACCGATCGGTGGCTGCAGCCGTCCGGCCGCCTCGTGAAGATCGGCCTCGATGCGGCGTATCTGGGTTTCCAGCCCATCAAGGCGAGCCAAGGAGGAGAGATCACTGCCCAAAGCCTCAAGCTGGTCAATATAAGGTCTCGGATCGATCAGTCGTCCGTTAAGGCTGTCCCTCTCCAGAGCGGTAAGCTGCCTGCGCTCGCTCTCAGCTTGCTCGGCAAGCGACTGCATCTGCTGCGCGAGCTGCCGGCCTTCGTCCACCAGTTCGGACAGGCGCGCGCGGTCGATGTCACTCGGCTGCTGCCGTTCCAACTCAGCCTCCGCAAGACCGAGACGGCGGGCAAGCTGGGTGAACTTCAATTCGAAATCCGCCAATTCTCGATCAACACCTGGCAGATCGTGCCTCTGGGCGCGGTAGTTGCCGGTATCAGCAAAGAGCTGGGTGATATCGCCTGACATCTGGAGCAGCGCTTCATCGACGTGAACACGCGCGAGATCTTCCTCGGCACGCACAACGGCTTGTTGAGCACGGCGCAGTTCCTCTTCGCTCGCCTGTTTATCGTGCAGCTTCTGTTCAAGCCGGTCGGCGAAACCGTTCGGTATGGCGGCGAGATCGGAAAGACCGTCGAGTGCAAGGGTTTCCGCATCGATCTCGGCAAGCAACGGCTGCAAGGTCTTCAGCCGCTTCAGCCGATCCAGCGCCTCACGTGTGCCGCGGCGCTCCGCCTGTAGGCGCTCCAGCTCCGCTTCCAATTCGGACGCCTCGCCAAGAAGCTTCTTCCAGTCGCCGGATTTCAGCTCGTTTTCCCGCTCGGCCTTACGGGCATCCTCATAGCGATCGAGAGCCTGGTAGAAGCCGCGATCCTTCGAGCGCCTGGCCGCATAGATGCCATCGGCCTCCGCTTCCAGCGATTGGCGCAGGCGCGACAGACCGGTAAGCCCGGAAGCAGCAGAAAACAGCAGGCTGCCGATCTCGCCGCCGCTGCGCAGCATGGCAGTCGCGCCCTGCCGCAGCCGTTGGGAGTCGAGGCCGAAGGCGCGCTCGAAGACATCGCGGCTCAGATTGCCGAGGAAGGGCGCAAGCGCATCGTCGGCAAGCGCCGTCTCCTTGTCATCGGGCGCGAGAAGCGTCCCCTTGCGGCCACGGCGGCGGCGAAAACTCAGCCTTGCGCCATCGCGCGCGCTAAGATCGGCGCCGATCCGCAGGGTATTCGGCTCATGCAGGAAGCTTTGCTCGGCAGCGGCCGGGAAACCGAAGAGAAGATCGGAGATCGCGTTCAGAGCCGAGGATTTACCCGCTTCGTTCGGACCATAGATCACATGCAGCCGTGCATCGGGGCGAAAATCGATCGATCGATCGGTCAGCGCGCCGTAGCGGAGAATATCGAGCCGGGTGAAGCGCATCAGCCGGCCCCCTGCCCGCGCGCCAGCAGCAGTTGCCGCGCCTCTTCGATGAGGGCATCCATGCTATCGTCCAACGGCTGTTCCGTCGCGCCGAGGCCACCCGGCAGGCGCACGGCGATCTCGTCGATTAACCGAGCCGCTTCCGCCACAATATCGGTATCGCCGGCATGGTCTGCCAATAGCTGGCGCAGATCGAGCGCGCCGTCCGTATCCGCTGCTCTCTCCGGCGGCGGTTCCAGCCGCAGCTCGAGCTTTTCCAGCCAGATATCCTCATGCACGCGATGACAGGCGGCTTCCACCTCGTCGCGCCATTGCTGGCGGCTGGCAGCGATCGCACCCTGCAGCGGCGTTACGCCGGAAAGCCGCACACGCAGCGCGGTCATGCGACCCGCCATCTCATCGGCAATCGGCTGCACCGCCTGCTCCACATGGCGCAGGATCGCCGCCGGATCGTCCTCCGGTCCAACCACGATATCGATCTGCGCAAAGCGCGCCTCATCGACGATCAGACGCTCATGATCGATCCGCCCGTCTTCGACTGTCACCAGCACCGCGCCCTTGGCTCCGCGCTCGCGGATGTTGCGGCCCTGCAGATTGCCGGGAAAAATGACGAGCGGGTCCTGCGCCACCACTTCAAAGTCGTGCACATGGCCGAGCGCCCAGTAGTCATAGCCGCGCGAACGCAGGTCATCGACGGAACACGGCGCATAGGGCGCATGCGGCTCGCGGCCGGTCAGCGAGGTATGGAGAATGCCAATGTTGAACCAGCCGGAGACGGGTGCCGGATAGGCAATCGCCAGATTGTCGTTGGCGGAGCGCTCGGCAAAGCCCTGGCCATGCAGCGCCACCTTCAGCGCCTCCAGCCTGACACTGCCCGGCTTGCCGGTCGGGAACTCATGGACGTTTGGTGGCAGAGTGATGGTCTTGGTGATGACGCTCGCCGCATCGTGATTGCCGCGCAGCAGGTAGACCGGAATGCCCGCCCGTTCCAGCCGGGCCATTTCGCGATTGAAGAACAGGCCGATCTTGTTGTCCTTCCAGTCGCCGTCATAGACATCGCCGGCAATGACGAAGAAATCGACGCGCTTTTCGATCGCCAAGCCCACAAGGGTCGAGAAGGCCTTGCGGCTCGCTTCGACGAAGACTGCCGCAACGGCGGCATCCTTCAAGGCCAGCCCCTGAAACGGACTGCCAAGATGCAGATCGGCGGCATGAATGAAGCTGAAAGAGGGCATGAGCTCCGATGTCGTCAGAAATCCGATCTCCCCTTTTAAGGAAACGAAGGCGCTGTGAATACCGCACCGGCGGGTTCATCCAACGGTTTCGTAAGCCGGCCAGCGCCTGCCATGTTTCTCAGTCACGCGATTGCGATCCTCGATCGCCAATGTGCGCTTGTGGCCCTGTCGGACGGCTGCTACTGCGCTATCATCTTACGAATAAAAGAGAGGAGACTTTTCATGAGACATCATGCCTTTGGACGGACGCCCTTTATCGTGACGGATGTCGGCTTCGGGGCCTGGCAGATCGGCGGCGCATGGGGCGATGTCAGCGAGACCGACGGCCGCGCAGCGTTGAACGCCGCCCTCGATGCCGGCATGACCTTCATCGATACAGCCGATGTCTATGGCGACGGCCGCTCGGAAAAGATCATTGCCGATGTCTTGAAGGCACGCGGCGGCGCGCGCCCTATGGTGGCGACGAAGGCTGGCCGCCGTCTGAGCCCGCATGTGGCCGGCGGCTATAACAAGGCCAATCTCGAAGGCTTCATCGATCGCAGCCTGAAGAACCTCGGCGTCGAGAGCCTTGATCTCGTGCAGCTTCACTGCCCGCCGACCGAAGTCCTCTATAGGCCGGAAGTTTTTGCCGGTCTCGACGAATTGCAGAAGGCCGGCAAGATCAAGGGATACGGTGTCAGCGTCGAAAAGGTCGAAGAAGCGCTGAAGGCCATCGAATATCCGGGCGTCGTCAGCATTCAGATCATCTACAATATCTTCCGTCAGCGGCCCGACCATCTGTTTTTCAAGGAAGCCAGGCGCAAGAACGTGGCTGTCATCGCCCGCGTACCGCTGGCCTCCGGCCTGCTATCCGGCAAGATCACCCGCGATACGCAATTTGCCAGCGACGACCACCGCAACTTCAACCGTCACGGCGAGGCCTTCGATGTCGGCGAAACCTTTGCGGGCGTGCCGTTCGAAGTTGGTCTGCAGGCCGTGGAAGAAGTGCGAAAGCTGGTTCCGGCCGGCGCCAGCATGGCTGCCTTTGCACTCCGCTGGATCCTGATGAATGACGCCGTCACCGTCGTCATTCCGGGTGCGCGCAATGCCGAGCAGGCCAAGGCCAATGCCGTCGCGGCAGATCTCGCTCCGCTTTCGGCCGATATCATGGCGGCAACGCGCGAAATCTACGAGCGCCTGATTGCACCGCACGTTCATCATCGCTGGTAAGGCCATTTTGGCATGAATAGCCGGGACCCCGTTCCGGCTATTCGAAGATCAGCCAGAGGGCCAAACCGAGGAGAGGGAAGAGAATGAAAGTAGCGCTGGTAACAGGGGCATCGCGCGGCCTTGGCGCCGTAATCGCCTTGCAGCTTGCTGAGGCCGGCTGGGCCGTCGCCGTCAACTATGCGAGCGACACTCAGGGGGCCGAGAAGATCGTCGACGCTATTCGACAGCACGGCGGGCAGGCTTATGCCGCAAAATTCAGCGTGATTGACAAGGACCAGCTTGCGGACGGTCTGGAAAAGATCAAGGCGTCGCTCGGGCCGGTCGATCTCATCGTCAACAATGCGACCGGCCCTCAGCCGGAAATGCCGCTCATGGAGCAATCCTGGCGGACCTATCTCGATCAGCTCGAGTTCTTCGTCAAGGCGCCTCTGGAGCTGCTCCAAGCCGTGCTCCCCGATTGGCGGGCGCGCAAATCCGGCCGCGTTATCAATATCGGCTCCGAAGTCGCGGAACTCGGCAATCCTAATTTCGGCAATTATGCCGCTGCCAAGGGCGCTATGCTCTCGATGACGCGCTCCTGGGCAAGGGAGCTCGCGCCGGAAGGCATTACCGTCAATCTCATTGCTCCCGGCTGGATCCCGGTCGAGCGTCATGCAGAAGCGTCGCAGCAGGCCAAGGACGGCTATCTCGCGCAGACGCCGCTTGCCCATTTCGGCAGGCCGCAAGATATCGCCGATGCCGTCGTCTTCCTCGCCTCGAGCAAGGCAGATTTCATCACCGGCCAGAAACTTGCGGTCAATGGCGGCCGGACGCTGCTCTGACTCTGCACTTCGGTAGCAAAGCTCATCAGCCGAAGCTGTGGTCGTGGCGCTGCCTCGCACCTCAAGCAGTCATCCGACGCCGGCTCCGCGGTTTGGAGCAGGCATCTATTTTTTCGAGGTTTGTTTTCGGCCGCGAGTTGTCGTCCTTTCGGGTATGCTTCGCCCATATTCGCTCCACCACACGGTCAAGGCTTCCATGGTAGGTCCAAGTCCCCTTGCCTTCGCCGTGATTTCATATTCCACCCGAGGCGGAACTTCGGCAAAGACAGTGCGTGAGATGAGACCATCAGCCTCCAGCTCCCGCAATTGCGTGGTCAACATGTGCTGCGTGATGCCTGGGATGGCCTTGCGCAGCTCGTTAAAGCGATAGATCCGCTGGTTGAGAAGCCACATGATTTCCAGCTTCCATTTTCCGGAGAGCAGTGTGAACGCTCGGCGCATCTCCTCATGCATATTGATGCCTGGCTCATTAGTCTGGTTTTCAATACTTACCACGCCAAATTCATCCTACTTGTATAGATTCATTTAATATCACATTTTCGATCTGCAGACCGGAGAAATGGCGGATCGCCATTCCGGACATCGAAAATCTTGAAACGGAGCAAGCTGCCGGAGCCATTCGGCGGCAACGAATATCCCATGTCTGAAGTCTATGTTTACTGGGCCGCAACGGCCTTGCTTGTCCTGCTGTATCTGGCCTCCGCCGTGACCTACGTCGTCAAAACCGAGTGGGTACGGCAAACGATCCTCGGGTTCGGCTACCCAAGCTATCTCGTCCACCTTTTGACTTTCGTGAAGCTCGCCGCCGTTGCCGCTATTCTATCGCGGCTCAACGTCGCCATCAGCGATCTGGCCTATGCGGGCATGTTGTTTCACCTCCTGCTTTCCGGACTTGCTCACATTGGCGTTCGAAAACCCGTAGGCGCTCTGCCGGCTGTAGTCGGACTGGCATTGCTCGTAACCTCCTTCGTCACGCAGAACGCGGGACGCGAAATTCCCTCACCATACGCATTTGCGATGGCGCTCTAATTGCCGAACCCGAAAGGAAATCGAATGGGAAAGCTAACCGGAAAAGTGGCTATCGTCGCCGGTGCCGGCAGGGGCATCGGACGTGCCACGGCAGAACTCTTTGCGGCGGAAGGCGCGAAGGTCGCGGTATTGTCGCTCACCCCAGCCAACGTGAATGCGGTTGCCGCTCACATCCAATCCAAGGGAGGAACCGCGCTCGGCGTGGTCTGTGACCTCAGTTACGGCGAGCAGATCGCCGAGGCAGTGGCAAAGGTGGTGCGGACATTCGGAGGGATCGATATTTTGGTGAATGTCGCATTCGACCCGACCGTTGTTCACTCCTCGATCCTCGATCTCTCCATAGAACAATTGCAACGCAACTTCGATATGGGCCCGATTGCATATCTGCGAACCATGCAGGCCTGCTATCCATACTTGAAAGCCAGCGGAGAAGGCCGTGTGATCAACTTTGCGTCTCTGGCAGGCATTCTCGGCATATCCCCTTACGGGCCATACAACCTCGCCAAGGAGGCCATACGCGCGCTCACGAGATCCGCTGCCCGCGAATGGGGTCCGGACAATATCACCGTCAATAACCTCCTGCCCGTAGCCAACACTTGGGGCGCAAGTCCCGACACTCCTCCGCCAACGAATGCCGTTGGCCGCTTCGGCTCACCCGAAGACGATGTCGCACCCGTCGTCCTGTTCCTTGCCAGTAGCGATTCGAGATTCATCACGGGTTCGAGTCTGACGCCGGATGGTGGCCAGATCATCGACAGCGCCCGATAGCTCCGGTTGGAGCATCGCATGAGCACATCGGCGTTCATCTGGCCCGATGCGGGATGGCGATTTCGGATCGGAAATCACCCATAAAAAGGGCCCGCTTTTGCGGGCCCCAATCTTGTCCACCCCGCAAGGCTAAAGCCTCGCAGCGGGTGAAACGAATTAGCTGTTGACCGAGTCCTTCAGGCCCTTGCCGGGCGTGAACTTCGGTACGTTACGGGCAGGAATATCGACCTCAGCGCCGGTAGACGGGTTACGGCCCTTGGTGGCTGCACGGTGAGAAACGGTGAAGCTGCCGAAACCAGCAAGGCGAATGTCGCCGCCCTTCTTCAGTTCGGCCTGGACAGTATCGAAAACAGCGTCGACAGCGGAAGCAGCGTCAGCCTTCGTGATACCGGCCTTCTCGGCCACTGCGGACACGAGCTCATTCTTGTTCATGTTTCCACCCCTTTCTCTGGTATGAAACGACTTATCAGTAAGCGGGGCGCAAAATAGCAATGCTCTTACCCGCCGCAACCCCAAAAGCCCTGCAAATCAAGGAAAAGCAAGCGTTGCCATACGCTTTTCACAAAAAAAGACCGGCAAAAATGCCGGTCTTTTCGTCCATTTATGTCAATTCGACAGAATTGAGGCGAAGGGGCTCAATGAGCGATGGTAGAACCCACTTCGTCGACGCCTTCGACCGTTGCGATCACAGGCGTTTCCACGGTGCCATCCCACTCGATCGGCTCAGGACGGCGAACAAGCGCGTGCTTGATCACCTCGCCCATGCGCGACACGGGGATGATTTCCATGCTGTTCTTCACGTTGTCCGGAATCTCCGCCAGATCCTTGGCGTTTTCTTCCGGGATCAGCACCTTCTTGATGCCGCCGCGCAGTGCCGCGAGCAGCTTTTCCTTCAGGCCGCCGATCGGCAGCACACGGCCGCGCAGCGTGATTTCACCCGTCATGGCAACATCCTTGGAAACCGGGATGCCGGTCATGATCGAGACGATTGCGGTTGCCATGGCGACACCGGCCGACGGACCATCCTTCGGCGTCGCACCTTCCGGCACGTGCACGTGGATGTCGCTCTTGTCGAAGCGAGGCGGCTCGATGCCGAAATCGACAGCGCGCGAGCGGACGTAGGAGGCGGCCGCCGAGATCGATTCCTTCATGACTTCCTTCAGGTTGCCTGTGACCGTCATGCGGCCCTTGCCCGGCATCATCACGCCTTCGATCGTCAGCAGCTCGCCGCCGACTTCAGTCCAGGCAAGACCGGTGACAACACCGACCTGATCGTCGCGCTCGGCTTCGCCATGGCGGAAGCGCGGCACGCCGAGATAGTCGGAAATATTCTCCGCCGTAACGGCAACCGACTTCACCTTGCCCTTGATGATCTCGGTGACCGCCTTGCGGGCGAGCTTCATCAATTCGCGCTCGAAGTTACGAACACCGGCTTCGCGGGTGTACTGCTGGCTAATCGCCATCAGGGCACCGTCGGTGACCGAGAATTCCTCCGGCTGCAACGCGTGTTCCTTGATGGCCTTCGGCAGCAGGTGCCGCTTGGCGATCTCGCGCTTTTCATCTTCGGTATAGCCGGCGATACGGATGACTTCCATGCGGTCCATCAAGGGCGCAGGGATATTCAGCGTATTCGCCGTCGTGATGAACATCACATCCGACAGGTCATATTCGACTTCCAGGTAGTGATCCATGAAGGTCGAGTTCTGCGCGGGGTCCAGCACCTCAAGCAGAGCCGAGGACGGATCGCCGCGATAGTCCTGGCCGAGCTTGTCGATCTCGTCGAGCAGGAACAGCGGGTTGGACTTCTTCGCCTTCTTCATCGACTGGATGACCTTGCCGGGCATCGAGCCGATATAGGTGCGGCGGTGACCGCGGATCTCGGCTTCGTCGCGAACGCCGCCGAGCGCCATGCGGACATACTCACGGCCGGTCGCCTTGGCGATCGACTGGGCGAGCGAGGTCTTGCCGACACCCGGAGGGCCGACGAGGCACAGGATCGGGCCTTTGATCTTCGTCGCGCGAGCCTGGACGGCCAGATATTCGACGATCCGTTCCTTGACCTTTTCCAGGCCGAAATGATCCGCTTCGAGGATCTTCTCGGCATTGTTCAGGTCGGCCTTGATCTTCGACTTCTTGTGCCAGGGGATGCCCAGCAGCCAGTCGAGATAGTTGCGCACCACGGTCGCCTCAGCCGACATCGGGCTCATCTGCCTGAGCTTCTTCAGCTCGGCATCGGCCTTTTCCTTGGCCTCCTTCGACAGCTTGGTCTTGGAGATGCGCTCTTCCAGTTCGGCCATCTCGTCACGGCCTTCTTCGCCGTCGCCGAGCTCCTTCTGGATCGCCTTCATCTGCTCGTTCAGATAGTATTCGCGCTGCGTCTTCTCCATCTGGCGCTTGACGCGCGAGCGGATGCGCTTCTCGACCTGCAGAACCGAAATCTCGCCTTCCATGAAGCCGAGCGCCTTTTCCAGGCGAGCCTTGACGCTGGTGGTTTCCAGCATTTCCTGCTTTTCGGTGATCTTGATCGAAAGATGCGATGCAACGGTGTCCGCCAGCTTCGAATAATCATCGATCTGGCTGGCTGCACCGACCACTTCCGGCGAAATCTTCTTGTTGAGCTTCACATAGCTCTCGAATTCGGAAACGACGGAGCGGCTCAAAGCTTCGAGCTCGACCTGGTCTTCTTCCGGCTCATGCAGGACATGGCCAAGGGCTTCGTAGAAGTCTTCACGGCCGGTATATTCGTCGATTTCTGCGCGCGCACGGCCTTCCACCAGCACCTTGACGGTGCCGTCGGGCAGTTTCAGCAGCTGCAGGACATTTGCAACGGTACCGACCTTGTGGATGGCGTCCGGCGCGGGATCGTCATCGCTGGCATTGATCTGGGTGACGAGCATGATCTGCTTGTCCGACCCCATGACCTCTTCCAGCGCGCGAATGGATTTCTCCCGTCCGACGAACAGAGGCACGATCATGTGGGGGAAGACCACGATGTCGCGCAACGGCAATACCGGATAGGCAATGCTGTCGTGTGCCGCAGACGTTTTCTTACTCATGTCATTTCCTTTCCGTCGTCCCGTTCCCGGGCTCTCTGCCGGCTTGGGGAGTTAGCCGGCTCTCTCACTTGGTAAACAAGTGGAGCTTCACACTGCCTATTTCAAGTCACAGGAAACGCCCGCCACAAGGCAACGATCCCGCATATCCGCAAGGAGGAACGCAACAACAAAACACCAAAGCCCGACAACTCGAACACTGCCGGCGACGTTAAGATCCGAAGAAAAACGCCGGGCCTGCGCCCTGTCCGCCTCGTGCTCCAGAATCATGCCATCATGGCTGCAGCAGGGGCTCTTCACAACCGGTTCCGACGGCATTCCCTTAAGCTTATCCAAGACTTTATCAGCAAACCGTGCGATTTTTCAAACAGAAAGGGGCCCGTCGATGACGAGCCCCCGATTCGTGATCACAGATGATGGATCAGGCCGTTGCGTTGGCCTTCTCCTCTTGCCGGTCGGCATAGATGTAGAGCGGGCGGGCCGAGCCGCGAACCACTTCCTCGGAAATGACCACTTCGCGCACGCCTTCCAGCGCCGGTAGCTCGAACATGGTATCGAGGAGGATCTTCTCCATGATGGAGCGCAGACCACGGGCACCCGTCTTGCGGACGATCGCCCTGCGGGCGATTTCGCGCAGAGCATCCTCGTGGAAGGTCAGCTCGACATCTTCCATCTCGAACAGGCGCTGATACTGCTTCACCAGCGCGTTCTTCGGCTCGGACAGGATCTGGATCAGCGCATCCGCGTCAAGATCTTCCAGCGTCGCCAGAACGGGCAGACGGCCGATGAATTCCGGGATGAGACCGAACTTCACCAGATCTTCCGGCTCCAGCTCGCGCAGCACTTCGCCGACGCGGCGGTCATCCGGTGCCTTGACGGTCGCGCCGAAGCCGATCGAGGTCTTTTCGCCGCGGGCGGAGATGATCTTGTCGAGGCCTGCAAACGCACCGCCGCAGATAAAGAGGATGTTGGTCGTGTCCACCTGCAGGAATTCCTGCTGCGGATGCTTGCGGCCGCCCTGCGGGGGAACCGAAGCCACGGTGCCTTCCATGATCTTCAGAAGCGCCTGCTGCACGCCCTCGCCCGAGACGTCGCGCGTGATCGACGGATTGTCCGACTTGCGGGAAATCTTGTCGACTTCGTCGATGTAGACGATACCGCGCTGTGCGCGCTCGACGTTGTAGTCGGCAGCCTGCAGCAGCTTGAGGATGATGTTTTCGACGTCTTCGCCGACATAGCCTGCTTCGGTCAGCGTCGTCGCATCGGCCATGGTGAAGGGAACGTCGATGATACGGGCGAGCGTCTGGGCAAGATAGGTCTTGCCGCAGCCGGTCGGGCCGACGAGCATGATGTTCGACTTCGCCAGCTCGACGTCACCGTTCTTCGATGCGTGAGCGAGCCGCTTGTAATGGTTGTGAACGGCTACGGAGAGGATCTTCTTCGCCTGCCGTTGGCCGATGACGTATTCGTCAAGAACCTTGATGATGTCCTGCGGGGTCGGAACACCGTCACGAGACTTCACCATCGAGGATTTGTTTTCCTCGCGGATGATGTCCATGCATAGCTCGACGCACTCGTCGCAGATGAATACGGTCGGTCCGGCAATCAACTTCCGGACTTCATGCTGGCTCTTACCGCAGAACGAACAATAAAGCGTGTTCTTTGAGTCGCCGCCGTTGCTGCCGCTGACTTTGCTCATATCACTTTCCTTCCAGCACGCCGCAAATTTCCAACTTGAAATCGCGGTCCACTCTATGCGCCCGCCGGACCTGCCCCTCGTTTGCAGATCGCGGCGCCCTTCAGGGTACTGAACGCAGGCCAGGCAACCAAACCGGAACTGCGTGGCAACGATCCCCCTTCGAATGCCGAATGCTATGTCATAAAAACGCTACATAGCATTAATGCGTACTATTACCGCGTTCTGCTCCACATTAAACCCCTATTCGATCACAAATGGGATAGAACTGTGGCGTAGAAGTCACCGCCTAGTGGATAATCACGAGGCGGTTTCACCTTCTATTTCAGTACGCGACGTCAGCACCTTGTCGATCAGACCCCATTCCTTGGCCTCATCGGAGGACATGAAATGGTCGCGATCGAGCGTCTGCTCGACCTCTTCGTAGGTCCGGCCGCAATGCTTGACGTAAACCTCATTGAGACGGCGCTTCATCTTGATGATGTCGCGTGCGTGGCGTTCGATGTCCGAAGCCTGGCCCTGGAAACCGCCCGAAGGCTGGTGAACCATGATCCGGGAGTTCGGCGTTGCGAAACGCATGTCCTTGTCACCGGCGGCCAGAAGCAGCGATCCCATCGAGGCAGCCTGGCCGATGCAGAGCGTCGAAACGGCCGGCTTGATGAACTGCATCGTGTCGTAGATTGCCATACCCGCGGTGACGACGCCGCCCGGCGAATTGATATAAAGGGCGATTTCTTTCTTCGGGTTTTCGGCCTCAAGGAAGAGAAGCTGTGCGCACACCAGCGTCGCCATATGGTCTTCGACCGGTCCGGTCAGGAAAATGATGCGTTCCTTCAGCAGGCGGGAATAAATGTCATAAGACCGCTCCCCGCGGTTGGTCTGCTCGACAACCATCGGCACCAGAGCCATAGCTGTATCGACTGGATTTCTCATGTGCGTCCTTTATCAAACTTGTCCCGGCGACGGAAACGCCGGGAATCGGAGTAAAAATCCTTTACTCCTACATAGAGTGTCCCTGCCCTTCACTTCAAGACGCCCGAAAGCATAACGTCAAAAAGCTCTAATGACCCGCGAAGCGTTCACAAAGCATTTCTAACTGCGGCTCCTCGAATGCCAAGGTGCTACAGCGACACGCAAGCTGCTACTCACCATATTTCCAGATCGCAAGGTGAAGGAAGCGTGAAGGCCCGGATCGGGCCGACGCACATCTTCAGCACAGGCAAAATTTACCAAGGCACTTAAGGAACTTGCCATCTTATTGGGCAAGGATGAAACGAACACGGAAATCGTCGCGCAGTTTGCGCCGGTAGCCGAAAACAGCGGAGGCGTCCGATCGTGCTGAATATGACAACAGGCCTGACCATCTGGTGCTCGGAAGCCATAACGCTGGCGACCGTTCTCCTTCTCGCCTGGCGGCATGATCGCAAATCCCCAGCCTATTTGATCTGGGCACTGGGCTTCACCGTCAGCGCCATAGGATTCGCGTTGGTGGCCGCTCGAGGTCTCATCCCCGATATATGGTCGATCCAGATCGGCAATGCCGTGGCCCTGCTCGGCGAGAGCGCCTGGATCGTCGGATTCCGCTTCATGGACAAGCGTAGGCTGGAATGGTCGGCATTTCTGCCACCCGCCATCTGGGTAATCGGCGTCAGCCTTCCCTGGGTCACCGGCAATTTCGCCAATCGTGTCATCGTCTATGATCTCGCGGGCGCAGTCGGCGCGACCTTGCTAGCTTTCGCCGTGCATCCAGGCGACGGCCGACGGGAGCCGGCGCGCGGGCAACTCGGCATCGTCTTCGTGGCGCTCGCCTGCTTCTGTTTCGGTTCTGCTCTGTGGATGGTGCTTGCTGCCCCTTCACTTGAAGAGGCCATGATCTATCGCGGCTACATGGCACTCGGCTATGGACTGCTCATCATCATCGCCATCGTTCTCAACGGCAAGCTTCTCATGGAACGCGCCGAGCGTCGCTGGCGGGCAATATCCATCACCGATACTTTGACGGGCGTTCTGAACCGGCGCGGGCTTCAAGAAAGCTACGAGATCCTCGTCGGCAAGGGGCAGCAACAACCGCAAATGCTTGCCGCCCTGCTATTCGATCTCGATCATTTCAAGAAGATCAACGATCGCCATGGCCATCAGGCGGGCGATGCGGTTCTGGTCGAGTTTGCCCGCATTGCCCGTCAATTCGTGCCGCGCAGCGGTGCATTCGGCAGAATGGGCGGTGAGGAATTCGTCGCCTTCCTTCCGATAGACGATCAATCCCAGGCAGAAGCGCTGGCGGAAACCATCCGCGCTGATTTCTGCCGGGTACCGCTGCTTGCCGGCCGCACGCTGGTGCCGGCAACCGTCAGCATCGGCGTTTCGATCATGCCGCACGATACCGTCAGCTGGGATCGTCTTATCTCTTTCGCAGACCGTGCGCTTTATGCCGCGAAACGCGCGGGCCGCAACTGCACCATCCTCTTTAACGAAACCGAGACTGCCAGGGAGCCTGACGCAACGTCTGCGGCGAACGATGGCGAACTGGTGCCGACCCTCGACGACCAGATCCACGCCTTGCGGCGTATGGGTACGCTCGCAAGGATGTGACCGGCTTGTTCGGCGCACCCCATTCTATCGGCTTTGGTTTGACCAAATTGCATAGCCGCCCAACACGACGGCCATTCCTCAACGCAAAAAGCGCGCCTGAATAGCGCGCTTTCGCAAATTTGGCAGCAATGTCCAGCTGTATCAGCCGTAACGACCGGTGATGTAGTCTTCCGTGCGCTTAACCTTCGGCGCCTGGAAGATCTGCTCGGTCTGGCCGTATTCGATCAACTCACCAAGATACATGAAGGCAGTGCTGTCGGAGATACGGCTCGCCTGCTGCATGTTGTGCGTGACGATAACGATGGTGAAGTCGCCCTTCAGCTGCGACACGAGTTCTTCGACCTTAGCGGTCGAGATCGGGTCCAGAGCCGAGGTCGGTTCATCGAGCAGCAGGACTTCGGGACGAATGGCGATGGCGCGAGCGATGCAGAGGCGCTGCTGCTGCCCGCCGGAAAGGCCAAGCCCGCTCTGGTGCAGCTTGTCCTTGACTTCGCTCCACAGCGCCGTTTCCGTCAGCGCCGCCTCGACGCGGGCGTCCATTTCCGACTTGGAGACCTTCTCATAGAGGCGGATGCCGAAAGCGACGTTCTCATAGATCGACATGGGGAACGGCGTTGGCTTCTGGAACACCATGCCGACCTTGGCGCGCAGATCGTTCAGATCGACGTCCTTGGTGAGGATATTGCGGCCATCCAGCAGAATCTCGCCCGCAACCGTTTGCCCGGGATAGAGATCGTACATGCGGTTGAAGGTGCGCAGCAACGTGGACTTGCCGCAGCCCGAAGGGCCGATGAAGGCGGTGACCGCGTTTTTGCGGATGTTCATATTCACGCTCTTCAGAACGCGATGGCCGTTCTGATAGGTGAAATCGAGGTTCTTCACCTCAAGTTTCGCCAGGCCGAGATCCGACTGGGAAGCAGCATCCTTCCCCGGCTGTGCGTTGACGCTCTGGAAATTGCTGTCGCTCATGTTCATGGTCTCATTCCTATCGTTCGGCGGCTGCGTCACTGGCGGCGCCCACTCAAGACACGGGCAAGGATGTTAAGCGCAAGGATAGCAACGGTGATAATCAGCGCGCCCGCCCAGGCAAGTTGTTTGAGATCCTCGCCAGCATCGGCGGCGAGCGTATTGATCGCAACCGGCAGCGTGGCGATCGGACCGGTCAGGTCTGTATTCATGAATTTGCTGTAACCGGCCGTAAAGAGCAATGGCGCGGTTTCGCCGCTGATGCGGGCGATGGCCAGCAGGATGCCGGTGAGGATGCCGGTCCAGGCGGAACGGTAAACCACCATCATCATGGATTTCCAGCGCGGAGCGCCGAGCGCTGCAGTCGCCTCACGAAGCGCGTTTGGCACCAGCAACAGCATGTCCTGTGTCGTGCGGTTGACGACCGGAAGCGCGATCAGCGCCAGCGCAAGTATGCCCGCGATAGCGGAGTTGCCATGCATGGGCACGACCACCGCGCCGTAGACGAACACGCCGATGATGATCGAGGGCGCGGACAGCAAGATGTCGTTGAGGAACTTGGCAGCCTCGGCAAGTTTGCTGCCGTTGGCATATTCCACAAGATAGGTGGCGGCAAGAATGCCGATCGGCGCGGCGATCACGATCGCGAGACCCGTGACCAGCACGGTGCCGTAGATCGCGTTGATCAGACCGCCGCGCGAGCCTTGGGCTGGGATCGACATAGTGAACACGTCGAGGCTGAGCGCCGATATGCCGCGATAAAGCAGGGTCGCAAGGATCACGCTGAGAAAGAAGATGCCGAGGACGGCCGCGATGAAGCACAAGACCATCATCACCCGGTTCTTCCCATAACGCCTCGACACGAGGTTCTGACGAATTGCATTGTCCATGGTTTTTTCCTCAGTGCGCGTCGCCGCGGCCGATCATCCATCTCGCCAGCGCAAGCACGCAGAAGGAAAGGACGAACAGGAGCAGGCCGAGCGCAATCAGGCTCGACAATTGCAGACCGTCGGCATCGCCGAAATTGTTCGCGATCTGGGCGGAAATGGTGGTGGACGGCGAGATGATCGACGATTGCAGACGGCTCACCGAGCCGATAACGAAGGTGACGGCCATGGTTTCGCCGAGCGCGCGGCCGAGGCCGAGCATGATGCCGCCGACGAGGCCGCGGCGTGTATAGGGGATCAGGATGTGGCGAGCCACTTCCCATGTGGTCATGCCCATGCCGTAGGCGGATTCGCGCAGCATCGGCGGCACGGTGCTGAACACGTCGCGGGAGATCGCGGTGATGAACGGCAGGATCATGACGGCCAGCACGAGGCTTGCCGTCAGCAGGCCGACGCCCGGCGCCGGCGGCTGGAACAGCAGGCCGATCACCGGCACCTGACCGACAGTCCCCATCAGGAAAGGCAGGATATTGTTCTGCATCAGCGGCACGAGAATGAACAGGCCGACGATGCCATAGATAATGGAGGGAACGCCCGCCAGAAGCTCGATGGCCGTGCTGATGGGACGGCGCAGGCTGCCGGGGCAAAGTTCCGTGAGGAAGATGGCGATGCCGATGCCCAGGGGAACGGCAATCAACATGGCGATGAACGAACTCACCAGCGTACCGACTACGGCAGGGACGGCGCCATAGATATCTGCCGGCGCGCTCCACTTTGTGCCCCAAAGGAACGACAAGCCAAAGGTCTGAAATGTGGGCAAGGCATCGATGACAAGAACCACGAGGATCGCCAGCAGCAGAAGCACGACAAGAATAGCCGAGCCAAGCGTCATGAAATAGAAAATCCGATCCTGTATCCGGAATTTTCTGGTCGCGGCGGAGGTATTCACTGCCTGGAAGCCAGCCATCTGAGTCGCGTCAGCCATCGATTTCCCCTTGTCTTGTCACGAAAGGCGGACAGGGAAATACCCTGTCCGCAGCAACTTTTTCGCCTAGCACAAATTACTTCGTGCCGAAGTCCGTCTTCCAAGACTTCTCGACGATCTCGACAACATTATCCGGGACCGCAAGATAAGACAGCGCGGTCGCGTCCTTCTGGCCATGCTCATAGGACCACTTGAAGAACTTCAGTGCTTCTTCATTCTTAGCAGCATCAGCCGGCTTCTTGTAGAGCAGAACCCAGGTCGAAGCGGCAATCGGCCAGCTCTTTTCGCCCGGCTGATTGGTGATGATCAGGTTGAAGTTCTTGGCCTTGGCCCAATCGGCGTTGGAAGCGGCAGCCTTGAAGGTTTCCAGGCTAGGCTCGATAACCTTGCCGGCAGAGTTTTTCATCTTCGCGAAACCGATGTGGTTGGCGACGACATAGGAATATTCAACGTAAGAGATCGAGCCAGCCGTCTGGTTGACGGTGGTGGAAACGCCTTCCGAGCCCTTGGCGCCGAAGCCGACCGGCCATTCAACAGCCGTGTTCGAGCCAACCTTTTCCTTCCACTCCGGCGAAACCTTCGCCAGGTAGTCGGTGAAGTTGAAGGTCGTGCCCGAGCTGTCGGCGCGGTAAACAACCGAGATCGGCGTGGACGGCAGCTTCACTTCCGGGTTGAGAGCCTTGATGGCTGCATCGTCCCACTTGGCGATCTTGCCGAGGAAGATGTCGGCCAGCGTCTTGCCGTCGAGAACGAGTTCGCCCGGCTTTACGCCTTCGACGTTATAGGAAACGACGATACCGCCGGAGATCATCGGGAACTGGGCAATGCCGTTCTTCTCGAGGTCGGCGTCGCTCATCGGCTTGTCCGAAGCGCCGAATACGATGGTCTTGTCGAGGAGCTGCTTGATGCCGGCGCCCGAACCGACCGACTGGTAGTTGACGACGTTGTTCGTCGCAGCCTTGTAGCCTTCGGCCCACTTGGACAGAACCGGTGCAATGAAGCTCGAGCCAGCGCCCGTGATGTCGGCAGCGGAGGCCGAAGCGGACATAGCCGCGATAAGGCCTGCAGTCAGGCAAAGCGAACGGAGTTTCAGGTTAAGCATAATAGACTCACTTCCTCAAGTGAATGAAAGGATGGCGAGCAGAAGACCGGCGCGAGGCTTGCCATGGTAAACGAACCTCCCCGCCTGAAATCTCCCGGCGACAGCCTTGGCTCTAAAGACGCATTGTTTCAGTTTGATGACAGTTTAATGAAGCGGCAGTGACACAACCTGCGGCAATCATTGCGGCCGTTGCGGAAGGGCGTGAATCAAGCTGCGCCAAAGGGCGCATGAACGCGAACTTCATGTTCTGATTCAAGAGCATCGTCAGAGACGGATCACGTAATCCTTGCGAGTCGTTTCAATAACTTCCCAGGTCCCCTTGAAGCCCGGCCTCAAGATAAGACGGTCGCCTGCACGCAGATGGAAGGCCTTCCCATCCTCACCCGTCACAATAGAATAACCGGAGAGGATATGGAAATATTCCCATTCGTCGTAGACGACCCTCCATTTGCCCGGCGTTGCTTCCCAGATACCGGCATAGAGGCCGCCATCGGCCTCATCCATGTTCCACGTTCGGAAGATCGGAGCTCCCGAAATGAGACGATCCGCTGCGGGCGCTCCGAGCTCGGGCTCAACGTCATCGACATCCAGTTGCACATAGCCTGCCACTCAGATCCCCCGTCGGTCACGTTTCGCCACATCAAAAAATATCCGCGACCGCCAATCGGCGAGCGCGGATCGAGACAAACATGAAATTCGGCGAGATCAAAGAACCCCTGCTGCTTTTTCGGCTTCCTGCCGGTGCCGTCCTCAGATTTTCGCCAGTGCCTGCTCCAGATCGGCGATGATATCCTTGACGTCCTCTATACCGATGGAGAGGCGTACCACATCCGGGCCGGCGCCGGCTGCGACCTTCTGTTCGTCGCTCAGCTGCTTGTGCGTCGTCGAAGCAGGATGGATGACGAGCGAGCGCGTGTCGCCGATATTGGCAAGATGCGAGAACAACTGCAGGCCTTCGACCAACCCCTTGCCCGCTTCATACCCCCCCTTCAGACCAAAGGTGAAGACGGAGCCGGCGCCCTTCGGCGAGTAACGCTGCTGCAGCGCGTGGTTGGGATCTTCCTCAAGGCCGGCATAGTTGACCCATGCCACCTTCTCCTGCCCCTTCAGCCAGCGCGCAACGGCAGCCGCATTGTCGGAATGGCGCTGCATCCGCAGCGGCAGCGTTTCGATGCCCGTCAGGATCAGAAAGGCATTGAATGGCGAGATGGCTGGTCCGAGATCGCGCAGGCCCAGCACGCGGCAGGCAATGGCGAAAGCGAAATTGCCGAAGGTCGCATGCAGCACGATGCCGTTATATTCCGGGCGCGGTGAAGACAGCATGGGATAATTACCCGAGGCGGACCAGTCGAAAGTGCCGCCATCGACGATGATGCCGCCCATGGAATTGCCATGGCCGCCGAGGAACTTCGTTAGGGAATGCACGACGATATCGGCGCCATGCTCCAGCGGTCGGATGAGATAGGGGCTTGCGAGAGTATTGTCGACGATCAACGGCAGGCCATGCTTGTGCGCGATGGCCGCGATGGCGGCGATATCAACGAAGGTACCGCCCGGATTGGCAAGGCTTTCGATAAAGACGGCGCGGGTGCGACTGTCGATCTGCGCTTCGAAGGTCGCAGGATCGGCGGAATCGGCCCAGCGGACCCGCCAGTCGAAACTCTTGAAGGATTGTCCGAACTGATTGACCGAACCACCATAAAGCCGTTTGGCCGCGACGAAATTGTCGCCCGGCTGCATGATGGCATGGAAGATGAGGAGCTGCGCGGCATGACCGGAGGCGACGGCGAGAGCCGCAGTGCCGCCTTCGAGGGCAGCCACCCGCTCTTCCAGCACGGCCTGGGTCGGGTTCATGATGCGTGTATAGATATTGCCGAATTGCTGCAATCCGAACAGCGCGGCTGCATGATCCGCATCCTGAAAGACGAAGGATGTCGTCTGGTAGATCGGCGTTGCGCGCGCGCCTGTCGCCGGATCCGGCTGCGCGCCGGCATGGATTGCAAGCGTGTCGAAACCTGGGTTGTTTGCTGGCATATCTTTCCTCCCGCCGGATTTTGTTGGTAACGGGAAAAGCATAACGCCTGGCATATGAAAGTTAACCGCGAACTTTGCCGTGCTTTTCGGCTCGCGGAAAAAACTTGCCATATTTCGGTGAGATCGCGCGATAAACGGCCGGATGCCGTCGATCCCCTGTAATCTCGATCAGGCGACCAGGCGCGGATATTCGATGGCCGGGCAACGATCCATCACGACCCTTACGCCCGCCGCCTCCGCTCGTGCCGCGGCGGCGTCGTCACGCACGCCGAGTTGCCCCCAGATGACCGGCGGCCGCGGCTCGATCATGATCGTCTCCTCGACCACCGATCGGAGATATTCGGGCGCCCGAAAAACATCGACCATATCCACGGGCTCGGGGATATCGGCCAGACGCGCATAGACCCACTGCCCCAGAATTTCCTTGCCGGACTGCCCGGGATTGACGGGAATGACGCGATAGCCCCTGTTCAAAAGATAGGCCATTACGCCGTTGCTCGGACGTGCGGGATTGGGCGAAGCGCCAACGAGCGCGATGGTCCTCACGGACAAGAGGATATCGGCTATATAGGAATCGTCATAACTGTCGTGGTTCATCACGAAGCCTCCCGCTCCGATCACACTTGCGTTTTGCCATAAATACGGAAACCGCAATGGCGGTCTCTGCGTATAGTATATTATAGCAACTTCAGGGAGGATTACTCAGATGAAAAAAATCATCCTGCTCGGCCTGCTCGTTACATCGGTCGCAACGCCAGCCCTGGCTATCTCGCGCTACAATTCCATGTCCATGACCTGCGCCGAAGCGAGGACTGTCATCAACCGGGAGCGCGCGGTCATTATGCGCTATCCTGCCAAGAGAACGCCGAAAATGACGCTCTATGATCGCTATGTCGCCGACAGCGGAGCGTGTGACCAGGGCTTTTATGCCTATCAGGACTATCTGCCCACCAAAGATCGGGCCTCGTGCCCGGTTTATATATGCCGTCCGACGACCGATCTGGATGACGACGATTTGATTTTCCGGCGCTGATCGAAGTATGCTCGAACGGGATGTGGTGGACGATTCATGCGCTCGTCGCGATGACCACCTATCACAATCTATGATTGCAATCGGCACTGTGCGCTTTCGGCACTATAGGCATCCTCGTATTTTCCGCGAGGCTGTCCGGAGGCCATTCTTCAAAGCGCTTTTAGTCACTTTTGTGCGCCCGGAAAGTTGCGTTCTCAGGAAATGCAATCTTTGTTCTCTATTTATTCACATGTAATTTAGAAAATACGCATGAATAATGAATTCACCTGAGAACCGATTGCGAACATGGAACATCTACATACCTCATAAGTTCTCCACAGAATAATTTTCGAACTCGCGCAATGAGATATGTAGAAAATTGTCCGCTTCTCGATCCTATACTTGGAATATAGGCGATTTTTATCGACTCTGATTGGTGACGGCAGCTATTAACTGTAATATTTTTCAGCTGCTGTAGAATTATCCGTCCTCGCTCATGCGAGAATTTACGGTGGCGCGGACCGCCAAACAGCAATCTTATGGCGAACACCATTGTTCCTGACGATAAGCAGCGGTGCGACCGTCCGACGCGCTCTGTCGTTTTTAAGTAAGAAGTGTCTAATGCTACTCCCGCGTTCACAGGACATGCGATATTTGTTCGCGCTTCATACTCTAATAAATTAGTTATTTATAATATAAACGCGAACAATATGGAACACAACGAGAACGCGACTCCCAATGCCGGCTATCGATCACCGCAGGTGGAACAAGCCTTCAAAGTTGCCGATATTTCGTTGCTTTTCGATGCATTGCGGATCATATGGAAGCCGCATTCCCACAAAATGCCAAGCGCTGCCCTGCGCCTGGAAATCGCGAGGTTTTCCGTGTCTCTCGACGTTATCGCGCTCGTCCTTTTCGGCGCCCTGCTGCATGCGACGTGGAACGCGATCATCAAGGCGGGAACCGATAAATCGCTCGATGCGGCACTGGTCTCGGCAGGCGGCGCAGCTGCGGCCCTTCCCCTGTTGCCATTTCTGCCTTTGCCGGCCTCAGCTGCCTGGCCTTTCATCGGGGCTTCGGCCATCCTGCAATTTGCCTATTTCCAGCTTGTGGCGGCAGCCTATCGTGCCGGCGATATCGGGCTGGTCTATCCGCTGATGCGCGGTGTAGCCCCCCTCATCATCGTCTCGACAAGCAGTTTCATCCTGAAGGAAACTCTTTCGGGCGGCGCATTGATCGGAACCATGACCATCTGCGCCGGCATATTGACGCTTGCCTTCGAGGCCCGAAAGGGCAGCCGCCGGGCGATCGTCCTGGCCCTTGCCAATGCCGTTGTTATCGCGACCTACACCTATGTCGACGGTATCGGTGCGCGGGCGTCGGGCAATTCGGTATCCTATATCCTATGGATGGCGCTCCTGCCGCCCATCCTCCTATTCGCCTGGGCAATATCGCAACGCGGCCTCAATGCCGTCGCCGCCCACGTCCGCTATAATTGGTGGCGCGGGCTTATTGGCGGAGGCGGCTCGATCGCTTCCTACGGGTTGGCATTGTGGGCGATGACGAAGGCGCCGGTCGCCATGGTCGCCGCCTTGCGCGAGACTTCGATCCTCTTCGCTTTGGTGATATCCGTCGTCATCTTGAAGGAACGGTCCAGCATCTGGCGTTATATTGCCGGCGCCATTATCGCTGGCGGAGTGCTGGTTTTGCGGCTGGGTGACGATAAATTATGTGGTTTTACTTTACCACATATATAACTCATTGATTTTAATTTATAATTTTTACAGCCTACCAATTAGGCGATATTGACCCTGGCTCTTAATCGATCTATAAGCCGCCTCAGATCGCAGCCTTTCCGGGCTGCTTTCTTTTTGGCGCGCATCCATGCGAGCCAAATCAAGCAACAAGAAACGCCCAGACGCCTTCGGGCCAAGGGTCCTAAAAGAGAGTATGCAACATGGCAACCTTCTCCCAGAAGCCTGCAGAGGTGGAGAAGAAGTGGGTTCTCATCGACGCCGAAGGGCTTGTCGTTGGCCGTCTCGCTTCTATCATCGCAATGCGTCTGCGCGGCAAGCATAAGGCTACCTTCACGCCGCACGTCGACGACGGCGACAACGTCATCGTTATCAATGCCGACAAAGTCGTCTTCACCGGCAAGAAGTACGAAGACAAGGTTTACTACTGGCACACCGGCTATGCCGGCGGCATCAAGGAGCGTACGGCTCGCCAGATCATCGAAGGTCGCTTCCCGGAGCGCGTCGTTGAGAAGGCCGTCGAGCGCATGGTTCCCCGCGGCCCGCTCGGCCGTCGCCAGATGAAGAACCTGCGCGTCTACGCCGGCTCCAACCATCCCCACGAAGCTCAGCAGCCGGTCGTCCTCGACGTCGCCAAGCTGAACAAGAAGAACGTAAGGAGCGCCTGATAATGGCTGACCTCTCCTCCCTGAAGGACCTCGGCACGACTTCGGAAGCAGCTGCTGCTCCGGTTCACGTCCGCAAGGTTGACTCGCTCGGCCGCTCCTACGCGACCGGCAAGCGCAAGGACGCCGTCGCCCGCGTTTGGGTCAAGGCCGGCTCCGGCAAGATCATCGTCAACGGCAAGGACTACACGGCTTACTTCGCCCGTCCGGTTCTGCAGATGATCCTGCGTCAGCCGATCGTCGCAGCTGCCCGTGACGGCCAGTTCGACATCATCGCAACCGTTGCCGGCGGCGGCCTCTCCGGCCAGGCCGGTGCCGTTCGTCACGGCCTGTCCAAGGCGATCACCTACTTCGAGCCGGGCCTGCGCTCGGTGCTGAAGAAGGGCGGCTTCCTGACCCGCGACAGCCGCGTCGTCGAACGTAAGAAGTACGGCCGTGCAAAGGCACGTCGTTCCTTCCAGTTCTCCAAGCGTTAATCGCTTATCCGAGATCGGATTATTGGAAAGGCCGGGGTTTCCCCGGCCTTTTTCTTTGCAGCATTGAAATGATGCAGATTTGCCAAGGCAGGAAATGCTTTTTATGGCAGAGTCCCCCTACAAGCATCTGGGGAGTTCAATGCGCAGCCTCATCTTTTCGCTTCCATTCTTGATCGGCCTAGCATCACCGGCTCTATGCGACGATGCCCAGCCAACTCCCCCAGCCGACAAGGTCGTGGACATGCAAAGCATGAAGGATTTTCTCCAGGCAAACGCGGACTGTCGCGAGTTCAACGACAGCTGCTCCTATTGTGTCGTGACCGATGGACAGGCAAATTGCTCGACGCCGCAGATCGCCTGCGTGAAAAAGGCGTATCAATGCACCGCTCGATCGGGCAAATAGTCGTCGGATCTTAGTTTACGATTCCAGCCCGAATTTCGAGATTTGACCGCTCTCCGGAGAAACACCATGAGCAAGAGTACTTCATCGCGTTTCGCCGCCACTCCCGAGCCGCCCTATTACATCGTCACATTCGCGTCGCTCCGCACCGAAGGCGACAACGGCTATGGTTCTATGGGCGACCGCATGGAAGAACTGGCAAAGGCACAGGACGGCTTTCTTGGGATTGAGAGCGTCAGGGAGCCTGGCGGCTTCGGCATCACCAACTCCTTCTGGCGTGACGAGGAAAGCATCCTCGCCTGGAAGAACGTCGTGTCGCATCTGGCCGCGCAGAAACTCGGCCGCGAGCACTGGTATGAAGAATACAAGGTGCGCGTAGGCAGGATAGAACGGGCCTACGACTTTCATGCAAGTAAAGGAGAGGCCCTTGCCGAGCACATCGATTGACCATGCCTTCACCGCGGCAAGTCTGACCTCGGCTGCCAGCGATCCGACCTTTGCCGGCGCGCTCTCCTTCATGCGCCGCCGCTTCACCAAATCGCTCGAAGGCGCCGATGCCGTGGTCTGGGGCATCCCCTTCGATGCCGCCACCTCGAACCGGCCGGGAACGCGCTTCGGGCCGCAGGCGATCAGACGTGCCTCGGCGATCTTCGACAACGATCCGCAATATCCATTCAACCGCGATCTCTTCGCCGAGATGGCCGTCATCGATTATGGCGACTGCCTGCTCGATTACGGCAATCATCAGGATACGCCCGCTGCAATCGAAAGACAGGCTGCGACGATCCTCGACAGCGGCGCCTTCCTGCTGACACTCGGTGGCGATCACTTCGTCACGTGGCCGCTGTTGAAGGCTCATGCCGCCAAGCACGGGCCACTGGCGTTGGTACAATTCGATGCCCATCAGGATACCTGGTTCGATGACGGCAGGCGTATCGACCACGGCTCCTTCGTCGCTCGCGCCGTACGCGACGGGCTGATCGATCCCGACCGCTCCATCCAGATCGGCATCCGCACACATGCGCCCGACGATTTTGGTATCCAGCTCCTCCATGGCCATCAGGTTGAGGATATGAGCGCCGGCGACATCGCTTCGACGATTATCTCGCATACCAAGGGCGCGCCGACTTATCTGACCTTCGATATAGATTGCCTCGATCCGGCGTTTGCTCCGGGCACGGGAACGCCGGTCGCCGGAGGCCCTTCCAGCGCCAAGATCCTATCGGTGCTGCAGCGCCTGCATCAGCTCGACATCAGGGGTGCCGATGTCGTCGAAGTGTCGCCTGCCTACGACCACGCCGACATCACCGCCATTGCGGGAGCGACCGTGGCGATGTATATGCTCGGTCTCCACGCCGAACGACGTGCAAGCGGTCGCTGAGACATGATTTCGGGAGAGGCGCCACGGTTTTCGAAAGTCGCCCTGCCGCTCCCGAAGCGGCCGTTATGAAATTGAATCAACTGCATGGCAAACTGAGTCCGGAAACATTCTCAACCTATTGAAAGAGCAGGAATAAGATGGCACCGAAAATCTTCATCGATGGCGAACACGGAACCACGGGCTTGCAGATCCGCACGCGCATGGCCGACCGCCGCGATGTCGAGCTGCTGTCCATTCCCGAAGCCGAACGCCGCAATGCCGCCATGCGCGAAGACATGCTGAACAGCGCCGACATCGCCATCCTCTGCCTGCCCGACGACGCGTCGAAGGAAGCGGTGAAGATGGTGGCGGGCAACAACAATGTCCGCGTCATCGACACCTCGACGGCCTTCCGCATCCATCCAGACTGGGCCTATGGCTTTGCCGAGATGGACAGCAACCAGGGCAACAAGATCAAGGCAGCACGTTTCGTCGCCAATCCCGGCTGCTACCCGACGGGTGCGATCGGCGTCATCCGGCCGCTACGCGCCGCCGGCATCCTTCCGACGGACTATCCCGTGACGGTGAATGCAGTGTCCGGCTACACCGGCGGCGGCAAGCAGATGATCGCCCAGATGGAAAATCCGGACCATCCGGATGCGATCACCGCGCCGCATTTCCTCTACGGCCTGCCGCTGACCCACAAGCATGTGCCCGAGATGACGACGCACGGCCTGCTGGAGCGCGCGCCGATCTTCTCCCCCTCCGTCGGCCGCTTCCCGCAGGGCATGATCGTGCAGGTGCCGCTGCATCTCGGCGATCTCGCAGAAGGCTCGACGCTGGAAAGCATTCATGCCGCGCTCGTCGAGCATTATGCCGGTCAGGATATCGTTCAAGTCGTTTCGCTCGATGAGAGCCGCGCCCTGCCCCGCGTCAACGCCGTCGAGCTCGCCGGCAAGGATACGATGAAGCTCTTCGTCTTCGGCACGCCGGGCGGAGCGCAGGTCAATCTCGTTGCCCTGCTCGACAATCTCGGCAAGGGCGCATCGGGTGCAGCCGTACAGAACATGGATCTGATGCTGAGCGCGTAGCTCAGTCCAACGCGGATTGAAATTCGATAGGCCCGGCCTGTTTATTCAGGCCGGGCCTTTTCACGTCAAAAGCAGTTTTGAGCAATTTAGGCTCCGCTGCCGTACTCGGCCTTATTTTTGCCGTTGCCCTAAATTAGCGGAACCTACACGGAAAAGTGAACAACCGTGGGGCTTGCGACCAATTGTCGGCCGGATTTGCTCTTTAACGGCTTTGCTTGCCCGAATAGGTGGGGCGTTAAAACTATCCCTTTTTTCAATGAATATCCAAGAATGAGCCATCGTAAAGGAATTGGTTACCATAATTCGGCATGCTTCCAGACAGCCGGCAAGTTGGCGACCGAACGCGATTTTCGCGTTAGGGCACGTGTGCGTTCTTGAGCCGGTTCAGTGTCTGTGTAGGTTGGATAACGAGTATCATGGCGTTCGTGACCGAAACGTTCGGTAACTTCAATTCGCGCTCCGGCTACGCCTCGCGATCGAAAAAATCCCTCAGCATCCGTCCCGGCACCCTAGCCACCGGCGTCGCAGTCGCGGCGTTCGCCTGGGTCACTGCGACGCTGATGACGACGCAATCGATGGTGCTGTCGCTTCCCGGCGCGGCGACATCGACCGACAGCTTCCTGGCGCCGCGAGCATCGGCCTTCATCGTTCCGCAAAGCCACGTGGCCCACCCTGCCCGCTATGCAAGCCAGACCACTTCGCTGCATGGGCAAAGCCGCTTCGGCAACGTCGCGGCTGCAGAGGTTCAAACGAAAGCTGGCAGGACCGATGCGGTTCGTGCGCAACTCGCATACGCACTCGCACAGCAGACGTCGGATATGAAGCAGGCTCAGATTGCGGCCGCCAGCATCAAGAGCGGCCGTCTCGAAGTAGCCGCGGCTTCGCCTGAGACGATTGACCATCTGCGCAAGGTGATCGCGATCAATTTCGCAACCGCAGTGCAATCGCTGAGTCCGGCAAAATATGCAGCCGCCCTGATGCCGGCCGCAGGCCCGCTGAAAACCACAGAAGAGCCAGCGGCGGTTGCTTCCGCGGCTCCTGAGGTCAGCCTGCCCGCCATAGCGGAAGCAAAGCCGGTGCCTGCGAAAGACGCCGACATTGCAGTGGCGGAAGCCGTGCTGAACGTCATTCCCATGACGCGCCCGGCCCGCGAAACGCCCGTGCAACGGGCCAGCGCCACAAGCGCCATCGCCAGGGCAACGGGAAGCGAAACGACCGCACAGCCGCCATCACGCATGATGGCCTATGCCGATCCGGATGACAGTTCCGTTCGCAAGGCGAAGCCCTTCATTAATCCGTTTGCAGCCATCAGCCCCGGACCAGGCACGGCGATCTACGACATCGAGGCGAAGACTGTTTACCTGCCGAGCGGCGAGCGCCTCGAAGCCCATTCCGGCCTCGGCCACATGCGTGACAATCCCCGCTATGTCGATCGCAAAAACACCGGCCCGACGCCGCCGGAAACTTATAACCTGACCTACCGGGAAAGCCTGTTTCACGGCGTGCAGGCACTGCGCCTGACACCCTCAGGCGGCGCTCGCGTCTACGGCCGCGACGGCCTGCTGGCTCACACATACATGCTCAGAGGCGGCCGTGCCGAATCGAACGGCTGCGTGGTTTTCAAGGATTACAATCGCTTCCTCGCCGCCTTCCGGCGTGGCGAAATCAAGCGGCTGAAAGTCGTCTCGCGGATGTCTTCAGCAGCAAGTGTCGCTTCCGCACGCTAAAGGGATTTGAGGCGCAAAGCGCCTCAATCTCTCACGACGATCGATGTCTGGCGCGGCAGTTCACCATAGAAACCGCGCCAGTTGGCAATCGCGAAGCCGAAGACGATCAGGGCGCCGGCCTGATGCGCCAGGGCCAAATCCAACGGCACATGCAGCAGCAGCGTCGAAATGCCGAGGATCGCCTGGATCAGCACAAGCACGAAGAGAACGACGGACCGGCGCGCATGCGTCGTTTGCGCCGCGGCGCGCAGCGAGATGATCATATTGATGGCGACGATGGCGAAGAGCGCATAGGCACCGAGACGGTGAACGAACTGGACCATCTTCGGATTCTCGAAGAAATTGATCCAGCCCGGTGACTGTATGAAGAGATCGCTGGGCACGACGGCTCCATCCATCAGCGGCCAGGTATTGTAGCTGAGGCCTGCATCGAGACCGGCGACGAGCGCGCCAAGATAGATCTGAAACAAGGCCATGAAGGCGATCAAACCGGCGAGCTTTGCCGAATGGTGAGTTGGCGGCGGCTCGTTCGAATGCGGCGACAGGGCGCGCATGAACCACATGCAGGCGGCAAAGATCAGACAGGCAGTGACGAGATGGGTGGCAAGCCGGTACTGGCTGACGTCGGTGCGTGCTTCCAGCCCCGAGGAGACCATCCACCAGCCGATCGCACCTTGAAGGCCACCGAGCACGAAAATGCCGGCAAGCGGCAGCCAGAGCTTGCGCTCGACGCGGCCGGTCAGGACGAAGAACAGCAGCGGCAGGCCGAAGATGACGCCGATGGTGCGCGCCAGCAGGCGATGCGCCCACTCCCACCAAAAGATGCTCTTGAACTCCTCGACCGTCATATCCTTGTTCAGGATCTGGAATTGCGGAATACGCTTGTAGAGATCGAATTCGTCTTGCCATTCCTGCGCATTCAGCGGCGGGATGACACCGTGGATCGGCTGCCATTGCGTGATCGATAGGCCGGAATTGGTGAGGCGCGTCGCACCACCCACCAGCACGAGAGCAAAGAGAACCAGAAGCACGCAGGCGAGCCAGATGCGGATGGCGCGGCGATTGCGGTCCTGACGGGCCACTTCCTTCAAAATTGCCTGTTCGGTCGTGAAATTAGTGGCAGCCATGGCTTCTCCCTTCGATCAGGCTGTTGATTTGCCCGATAGGGGCGTGCAAAACAAGTCCCGGGAGTTTGCGGCATGCCGTCGCGGCATGCTGTCATAATGAGGAGAAAACCCCGTGCCCCTTCGCCTGCGCAAATTCATTGGCATGATCTTGCTCGTGCTGCTGGTTGCAATCTATGCGATCGTCGCCATGATCGTTGCAGTGCGAACGCTCGCAGATCAACCCGGCTGGGTACATTTCCTGTATTTCTTTCTCAGCGGCATCATCTGGGTGCTGCCGGCAATGGGCATCATCAAGTGGATGGCCGGGCCACGCCCGCAATAGCGCTCGCCCCGACGCGATTTACATTAGGCTAACCCTGATCCGTGCCTTATCCCGCGCGAATGTCCCATATTAAGCCAAAAATAAGCCGTTGCCCGCCAAACTGCGTCCGAATACCGCCGGAGCGGAGAAGATCGGATGCAGACCCAGACGCGAGATATCGCAAGCATCACCGCCGCAGCCGGTGAGCAGATTGCGTCGATCGGGATGGAGCCTGCCGCCGCCAATCAACTGCGGGTCGATATCTTCGACAGTATGGCACCGCTTGAAGCCGAATGGCGCGCGCTGGAACAGGACGACCTCAACTCGCTGCATCAGAGCTATGACTGGTGTGCAGCATGGACGGAGAACCTCAAACGCTCTCTCGCCATCGTCAGGGGCTCCATCGGAAGTCACGTCGCCTTCATCCTGCCGCTCGAGATCATCCGCAGTCACGGGATAAGACGAGCCGAGTTCATCGGAGGCCACCACAACAATATTAATACCGGTCTGTTTTCAGCCCGGCTCCTGGCGGACGGTCCACTGACCTCCGTTCAGGTGAACGCCATATCCGCGGCTTTGCGCGGCAAGGTGGACGTCGTCATCCTGCGCCATATCCCGCTCGAATGGCGGGGGCGCAAAAGCCCCCTCGCCTCGCTGACGACGATCGAAAACCAGAACCGTGCTTTTCAGCTGCCCTTCCTCGGCAGTTTCGAAGCGAGCCTGAAGCAGGTGAATGCCAAGCGCCGTCGCAAGAAGTTCAAGCATCAGAGCCGGCTTCTCGACGCAAGAGGCGGTTATGAATATCTGATTGCCGGTCCCGACCAGCAAGATGCGCTTCTCGATCTTTTCTTCCGACAGAAGGCGACCCGCTTCAAGGATGCCGGCTTGCCTGACGCGTTCAAGGATGCCCGGATCAAGGCTGCGCTGCACGCCATGTTACACCGACGCCACAGCGATGGCATCGGCGCGACACTTCAGATGCATGCGCTCCGGCTGAAAGGCGAGCATGAGGGCCATATTCCAGCCATCGCCGCCCTCTCCCGCAAGGGGGACCACGTCATCTGCCAGTTTGCTTCCATCGACGAGGCTGTGGTTGCTGACGCAAGCCCCGGCGAATTGCTGTTCTGGCTGATGATCGAGCGGCTGCATCGCGAAGGCGTCGCCCTCTTCGACTTCGGCATCGGCGACCAGACCTACAAGCGTTCCTGGTGCCCAATGGAAACTGTGCAGCATGATCTTTTCCTGCCGGTCTCAGGCGTGGGACGCCTTGCGGCAATGGCGAGCCGGAGCATGACGCGAACGAAAGTGGCGATCAAGTCCAATAGAAAGCTCTATTCCCTTATCCAGCGGCTGCGGGCGAGACATGCGGCTGGCGCGCCAGCGGCTGATGGCGGCGACACAGATTGATCAGGCGGCGTCCCGACGCGTATCCGGATCGTGCTCCTCGCGCCAGCCGGACATCAGGATGATGTGTTCGTAGCCGGCCTTTTGGAATTCCGTCATGGCTGCAATGAACTGGCTTTCATCCGGCTCCGGCATGGAGAGGACGATTTCCGTCTCCTTGCTGCGCGTCAGCCGCGCGACGCCGGAGACCTCGGCCGCCCCGCATTCCACCAGAACGATGTCATAGGCCGAGTTCAGGGCATCAAGGATCAGTGACAGGCGGTCGGCACCCCGCATGGCGCGCGCAAGATCGCTCATGCCCTGGGGCACGATATGGGCATCCGACAGGCGATCCGGATGGATCGTATCGCCAAAGGCCGCTTCGCTGCATAGCAGATCGGTTACACCGGGAAGTTCGTCGTGCTCGGCCATCAGCTTCGAGGGGCATCCTGTGCCGGTCATGTCGACCAGCACGATGCGGCAGCCTGCATCGGCGATGGTCCGCGCCAGCATCACGGTCGCTGTCGAACCATTGTCACCGGTCGGAGATATCGCGATAGCAAGTCGCGAGCCGCTGTCGATCAGATAGTCGGCGACGGATTGAATGGAGAAATCCTCCTCTTCCTCCGCTGCGTGAACAGCCTGCCTGGGTTCATGGTCCGGAGCGATTGCCGTACCCAAGGCAATTGCTGCCTCCGGAGCAACTGCGGTGTTCGCGACCTGAACCGGGATCTCTTCTGCTGGGACCGAGAGCATGCTTGTGGGCGCCTCGACACTGCTTGCTGGCGTGACTGGCCGAACCGGAGCCGGCGCGGGGACGGTTTGAGCACGCTTCGCTATCTCCAGCACGGCGGCATCTTCTTTGCGGGCAGAACCGACAGGCCGCAACGCGCGGCCGCTGAACAGCTCCGAAAGCATGATGACGATGGCCGTCAGGAGAAAGGTGGCAAGAGTTGCGACGACGACGATCGGGCCGACCTTCGGGAAAGAGGGATCGACCGGCTCAACCGCCGTGGAAACGATGCGCGCATCTGCAGGGCTGGAATTCTTGTCGACGCGAGAGGCCGCCTCGCGATAACGGGCGAGATAGGTCTCGAGCAATTGCCGCTCGGCCGTAGCTTCACGTTCCAGGGCGTTGAGGCCGACTTCGTCCTCCCCTGCCCGGGCGCTGTCGGCCTTCAGCGTGTTGGATTGGGCGAGGAGCTGCTGCTCGCGCAGTTGCGCCACCTTCGCTTCATTCTCGATGCTTGCCAGAATCCTCTGCGTCTCGCGCTCGATCTGCTGACGGATATCGGCGAGCTGCGCCCGCAGGCTCTTCAGTCGCGGATGTCCATCCATTAGCGTCGTGGAGAGATCGGAGATCTGCGACTCCAGATTCGACTGGGTCGCCTTCAGCCGCTGAATTGCCTGCGATCCCGCGACATCGGCAAGCGTATCCGTGGAGCGGCCACTGGACAGCGCACTGCGCACCGCCTGCGCCCTCGCCTCAGCATTGGCCCTGTCGCCGCGCACCTGCGCCAGCTGCGTCGAAATATCTGCAAGCTGCTGCGTGGCGAAATTGCTGTTCTGGCTGGTCTGCAAAAGCCCGTTGGCGGAACGATAATCGGCAACCTTCTTTTCGGCCTCGCTGACCTTGTCGCGCAGCTTGGCGATCTCCGGCTCCAGCCAGCGGGTCGCCTCGCTGTTGGAATCGAGCTTGGCTCCGCTCTGCATCAACAGATAGACCTGCGCCATGGCATTCGGCACGCTGGCGGCAAGATCCGGATTTCGGGACGTGAAGCTGATGCCGATCACGCGCGAGCTGTTGATCTGATAGACCTGCAGGCGACTGTTGAAGGCATCCAGCATTCGTTCTTCCGGTGCCTTATCTGCCGCCGGCTGTCTCAGATGCAGCTTGATCAGGATATCCGAGATCGCGGAACTATTGTTGCCGGCGGCGAATTCCGGCCGATCGTAGAGCTTGAGATTGGTGATGACCTGTTTCACCAGATCTGCCGACTGCAGGATCTGCACCTGGCTGGCAATGTTCAGCTCGTCCAGCAGAGGTCCAGCACCGGCATCATTGCCAGACGTCGTCGTTGCGAAGGCCGGCGCACGCTGCTCGATGAGGATGCGGGCTTCGCTGCGATATTCCGGCGCCATGACCTTGGCAATCGCAAATGCCGCGCACGCGCCGGCCAGCGTGATGGCGATGACACGCACCCGCCGCTGCCACACAGCGCGAAAGAGCTGAGCGAGATCGATGTCCACATCCTGCTGGGTGCTGTTGACACCGGACATATGCAAAACTCCGTAATAGAAAGCCGGAATTAATCGTAAACGACTATAGTAACCCAAGCGTTAATAGTATTTCGCCAGCATTATTTTTGATGTCGCTAATTTTTTCCCGGATTTTCATTTGCTCTTTACCGACCGTTAACCCTAACGGATCGATAACGACAGCAGTGTCCTTCCCTTTTTAATGAGCGCGAAATGCCCTTCGCAAAGCCAAAGATTGTCCTTGCACTCGGCATGGCTGCCGTGAGCGCCGCGCTCACCGGCTGCAACACCTATCAACCGGCTCCCAAGGCCTTCAATGAGGCCACGATCCAGCCCTATACCCTTGATAGCGGCGACCGGTTGCGGGTGACCGTGTTCGACCAAGCCGGCTTGACCAACACCTATACTGTCGATCAGGCCGGCTATATCGCCTTCCCGCTGATCGGCCAGGTCGCTGCCCGCGGTCGCACGCTGCAGCAGCTCTCCGGCCAGATCGCGCAGAAACTTCGCCAGGGGTATATTCGCGATCCCGACGTCACCATCGACATCGACCGCTATCGCTCCGTCTACATCATGGGCGAAGTCGGCCAGCCGGGCCAATATTCCTATGTGCCGGGCATGACCATCCAGAATGCCATCGCGGTCGCAGGCGGGTTCACCAGCCGGGCCAACCAATCCAACGCGGATGTCACCCGCAAGATCAACGGTCATGTCATGACTGGACGGGTCGGCATTTCCGATCCGGTGCTAGCGGGCGACACCATCTATGTCAGAGAGCGGTTGTTCTAACCGCGACCGCTCATGACCCGACCGCTTCGAATCCTTCATTGCTTTAGGTCGCCGGTCGGCGGGGTCTTCCGCCATGTCCGGGATCTGGCGGAGGAACAGAGCAAGGCGGGGCATGAGGTTGGCATACTTTGCGACAGCCTGACGGGCGGTGAGCATGAGGATCGCCTGTTCGACGACATAGCACCCTTCCTCGCTCTCGGCATCGTTCGCCTGCCGATCCGGCGGCAAATTACCCTTACGGATGCCACGACACTTTGGAGCAGCTACAAGGAAATCAAGAGTTTGCGGCCAGATGTGCTGCACGGGCACGGCGCCAAGGGCGGCCTGCTTGCGCGCGTTCTCGGCTCGATCCTGCGGGTCAACAGGTATCGCGTAGCCCGCCTTTACACCGCGCATGGCGGAAGCCTGCATTTTCCCCGTCGCTCCTTCCAGGGCGTACTTGTCCATAGTCTGGAACGGATGCTGGAATTTTTGACCGACGGGCTGATCTTCATTTGCGATTTTGAACGCCGCACCTATGAAGCAAAGATCGGCAAACCGCGCACCCGCTCGGTTATGATCTATAACGGCATCAGCGAAAGAGATTTCCGCATCATACCGACACGATCGGACTCCGTGCACTTCGTCTATATCGGCATGCTGCGGGACCTCAAAGGTCCCGATCTGTTCGTTGACGCCTTTGCGAAAACGGAACGGCGGATCGGCAGGCCGCTTTCCGCTCTGATGATCGGCGACGGGCCGGACAGAGACAAATATCACCGGATGATGGTCGAGCGGGGGCTTGGTCACCGGATTGGAATGCTGCCGGCCATGCGCGTGCAGGAAGCCTTTGCGGTGTCCCAGAATGTCGTGGTTCCCTCGCGCGCCGAAGCCATGCCTTATATCGTTCTGGAAGCACTCGCAGCCGGGAAGACCGTGATTGCTTCGCGGGTCGGCGGCGTTGCGGAAGCGCTTGGCGATAACAGTCCCGCACTCGCCAAACCGGAAGATGCCGACGACCTCTCACGCATCATGGCTGAAGCGATCACAGAACCGCTATGGGGCGCTCGCAACATGCCCGATATCGGGACGATCCGATCGATTTTTTCCGCCTCAGCCATGGCACGGGATACTTTGCACCTGTATCAAAATATACTTGGCCTGGATAGCGACGGTTAGAATACAGCTAAGTGTTGTAAGTGTTTCTTAGCTGATATCTGGTAGGCCTTGTCCGATAACGATCGGATAGGCTGTCATGAACACTACCGAAAAGTCCGAGCAGCTCAACTTGGACAATCTTCGCAAGCAGGTTTCGGAAATCCGCACGCGCGGTGCCGGCGAAACGCCGGGCGATCGTCCCGGCGGAATGAATATCTATGCGCGCCAAATCGCCGAACAGTTTCGCGAAACCAACCAGTCCCCGTCCATCATCGTCGGACAATACCGGTTGTTCGAATTTCTATCGCTACTCGCATTCGGGCTTGCAATTCTCCTTTTCGGCACATCGGGCAATCATCCCTTCCTGTCGAAGGGCGTGGTGACGCTCGCACTCTGCGGCCTCGCCATTGCCTTCCTGCAGATTGCGGATGCCTATCAGATCCCGGTTCTGCGCTCGCCTCACCATTATCTGCACAGGATTCTCGGGGCTTGGGCGGCGGCGTTTGCGGTCATGGTCATCGCCCTGATCCCATTCGACATCAATAATATCTATTCTCTCCCCCTCCTCGGTCTGTGGTTCGCAGCCGGCGCAGGCTTCCTTCTCGTGGCACGCCTGCTCTTCGCTTATGGCATTCGCCACTGGGCCCGCAACGGCGTCATGGAGCGGCGCGCCGTCATCGTCGGCGGCGGCGAACCGGCAAAGGAACTCATTCGCGCCCTCGAACATCAGCCGGACAACGATATCCGTATCTGCGGCATCTTCGACGATCGTGGCGAAAAGCGTTCTCCCATTATGGTGGCCGGCTATCCAAAACTCGGCACGGTAGCGGAATTGGTCGAGTTCGCGCGGCTCGTGCGCATCGACATGCTGATCATCGCGCTGCCAATCAGCGCCGAAGACCGCATTCTGCAATTGCTGAAAATGCTTTGGGTGCTGCCCGTCGACATCAGACTGGCGGCGCATGCCAACAAGCTGCGCTTCCGCCCCCGCGCCTATTCGCATGTCGGCGCCGTGCCGATGCTCGACATCTTCAACAAGCCGATCCGGGACTGGGATGGCGTTGCCAAGCGCATCTTCGACATCTTCTTCAGCGTGGTCGCGCTCGCCCTTGTCTGGCCGATCATGCTGGGGGCTGCGATTGCCGTGAAGGCGACCTCGAGGGGACCGGTGTTCTTCATGCAGAAGCGCCACGGGTTCAACAACGAGATCATCAACGTGTTCAAGTTCCGCTCGATGTACACGCATATGAGCGATCCGTCGGCTCGAAATGCCGTGACCAAGAACGACCCGCGCGTGACCCCCGTCGGCCGCTTCATCCGCAAGACGTCGATCGACGAGTTGCCGCAGCTCTTCAATGTGCTGCTCGGAAGCCTCTCGCTCGTCGGCCCGCGGCCGCATGCCGTGCTTGCCGCCAGCCATAACCGCACCTATGCCGACGTGGTCGAAGGTTACTTCGCGCGCCATCGCGTAAAGCCGGGCGTGACCGGCTGGGCGCAGATCAACGGCTGGCGTGGCGAGATCGACAGCGACGACAAGATCAAGTTCCGCACGGCCTACGACCTCTATTATATCGAGAACTGGTCGCTGCTGTTCGATCTGAAAATCCTGTTCCTGACGCCATTCCGTCTGCTCAATACGGAAAATGCATATTGAGCGCGATCGACCTGCCATCACCCCGCGTCGCGCAGCCGCAGCTTGTTGCATTGCGACTGATCGGTACAGCGAGCGTTGCTGTGGGCGTATTCCTGTCGGGCTTCGTCATCGCGGAGCCCGCGCCCTACGAGTTGTGGCTCGCCTTTTTGATCGGCACATGGTTCATTCTCGGGCTGAAAATCTCGCGCAGCGTCGCGCCGCTTCTGGCCTTGTTCCTGACGTTCAATGTCGGCGGGATGCTCTCGATCACGCAGATGCATGACCTCGCCGCCGGTAACCATCTCGGTGGCCCCATCTACATTGCCGTTTCCACCTTCCTTGCGTTGAGCTCAATCTTCTACGCGGCCATCATCGAAGATAGCGAACGACGGCTGAAGCTGATTTTCAATACGTGGGTGGTGGCGGCGCTGATCACTGCCAGCCTCGGTATCCTCGGCTATTTTCATGCCGTTCCGGGCTTCGACATCTTCACCCTCTATGATCGTGCCAAGGGCGCCTTCCAGGATCCGAATGTCTTCGGGCCCTATCTGGCAGCACCTGGTCTCTATCTGGTCCACGGCCTTTTGGTCGGCGATTTGAAAAAGGCTCCCATCAAGGCGGCATGCCTTCTCGTCCTGGCCTTCGGCATCTTCCTGTCCTTTTCGCGTGCAGCCTGGGCTCTGTTTGCCTTCTCCTCGGCGATGCTGATCTTCTGCATGCTGTTAAAGCACCGCAGCAACAAGTTCCGGCTGCGCATCCTCGTGATGTCGCTGACGGCGATCATCCTCATGGTCGTCCTGCTCGTCATTGCGCTGCAGTTTCCGCAGGTCAGCGACCTGTTTTCCACGCGCCTGCAGCTGGTGCAGGAATATGACGGCGGACATCTCGGCCGCTTCGAGCGCCATAGTCTCGGCTTCTCTCTGTCGATGGAACGGCCGTTCGGCATAGGGCCGCTGGTTTTCGGCCAGATGTTCGAAGAAGACGAGCACAATACTTGGCTGAAGACGCTGACGACCTATGGCTGGCTCGGCTTCTTCTGCTGGGTCAGCATGATCTGCTGGACCATCTATATCGGCTTCCGCAACCTACTGAGGGAACGTCCCTGGCAGCCCTACCTGATGATCGCCTGGATCGTCATTCTCGGCCATGTCGGCATCGGCAACGTCATCGATACCGACCATTGGCGCCATCTTTACATGCTGATCGGCATCGTCTGGGGCTGCGGCGCCCTGGAACAGACATATCAGCGTGACTTGAGCAGAAGGGAAGCTGCGCGGTGAACATTCGCACCAACGTCAAACGCCTGTCGTTGCTGCAGGTTCTCGAACCGAGCGGCGGCGGCTCCGGGCGACATTTTCTCGATCTGTGCCGGGCCATGCAGCATCGCGGCCACTTCGTGACCGCCATCTATTCCCCGGTGCGTGCCGAGCCCGCCTTCGTCGCTGAGCTGGAAAATATGGGCCTGGACAATGTCATTCCGCTTGCCATGCGGCGCGCTCCCGGCCCCTGGGACCTGACGGCATGGTGGCAGCTCCGCAAGCTCGCCGCGATTCACGGGCCGTTCGATCTGATCCACGGTCACAGCTCCAAGGCTGGCGCTCTCACGCGCTTGCGGCTGCCGGGGCGGCATGTGCCTGTTCTTTACACACCGCATGCCTTTCGCACCATGGACCCGACGCTGGGTTCGAAAGGCCGCCTGATCTATGGCGGCATCGAGCGTCTTCTCGGGACTTTTTTGACGGATCGGCTGATCTGCGTTTCCCAGGACGAATATGATCATGCCCTGTCGCTCGGCATCCCGGAAAAACGACTGCGCGTCGTCGTCAACGGCGTAAACGCGCGGCCCATCAGCCAGCGGACCGCCATCCGCAGACGCTATGGCATTCCACAGGACGCCCTGCTCTTCGGCTTTGTCGGACGGATGACGCGACAGAAGGCGCCGGAGCGCCTGGTCGAAGCTTTTGCGCGGATAGCACCCCACTTACCGCAAGCGCATCTGCTTATGATCGGGATCGGCGAGCTCGCCGATACAACAAGAGAGATGATCAGGGCAGCCGGGCTTGAAGATCGTGCCCGCATCGATGGCAGCGTACGTGGTGTAACCGCCATAGACGCCGTCGATGTCGTCGTCATGCCCAGCCGCTATGAAGCTATGTCCTATGTGATGCTGGAAGCGGCTGCCGCAGGCAAGCCGCTGCTGCTCGCCAATGTCGGGGGCGCGCGCACGGTGCTGGAACACGGCAGAAACGGGTATATCGTGCCAAACAGCGATGATCCTGAAGCATTGGCGGCCGCGATGGCGAGGCTTGCTGACCCGGCACGGCTTGCAAGTTTTACCGCTGAAGCCCGTCGCCGCAAGGATGGCTATACGCTTGCCGGCATGGCCCATGCGACCGAGAAGATCTATTACGACCTGCTCGGTCAACCCTTCCCCGCCCCGCTGGAACTGGCAAGTTCCCACTTTAGCGATGCAATCAAAGGCCGGAAGAAAAGCGCGTCGGCCCTCTAAACTCGCATCGGATTTTCGTGCGAAATCGGTTCCGCTTTTCGAGCCGATGCGATAGACTTAACTCATGATTACTTCAGCACAATTGCGCGGCGCGCGCGCCATGCTCGGACTGACGGTGGAGACGCTTGCCAGTGAGAGCAAACTACCGGCTTCGACGATCGAAGCCTTGGAAACAGAGGGCAGTTCGGCGGACATGAGAGCGCTTGCGGCAATCCGCTCCGTCCTCGAGAACCATGGCGTGATTTTCCTCGCTGGTGGCAGCGACGGCCCGGGCGGCCCCGGCATTCGCTTCAAGCACTGGTCCGACGATGATGGCATTCGGCCTGAGAACCTGAATGCCACCAATGACGATTGAGGGCTGAGGCAGGTTGCGACCTCCAGAGCGGATCAGCTTTTTGCGCAGGCTCCGAACCGCTTGACCTCTTTGTTTCTAGCAATTCCGGACGTAAGACAGCTGCACGATTTCGCTTATCTGCCTCAGGCTCCAAGCTTCCAGCTTTTGACAAGCTCTTCAGGCGCCGACAGCGCAGCCGGCAAGATGTAGCGTTCAGTATCGTTGGCCGGTTCCCAACCTTCAACGATCGAGCCGACGGGCAGGCCATGCCCGAGGTCGGTCAGCGTCACCAGTTCCAAAATCAGATGACCGTAGTCGTCGCGCCACTCGCGCCGTTCGCCGCCCTCGAAGAGACGCAGTCGACCCTTGGTGCGCGGCCGCTCGCGTGCGGCAAGCCATTGCGCAACGGAGGCCTCCGCATTGGCAAAGGATACTACCTCGTCGGCGTCGCCATGCCAGATGGAAACCACCGGAAAGCGAGCGGCATCGGGCGACACTTCGCTCACAAGCTCGCCCCACTTTTCGGCCGGGCGGCTTGAGCCGCGCTTCATAACGTCGAGCGCCGACATGGCGTCCCGGGCAGCGCCGAAAGGCAGACCGCCGATGATGGCACCCGCGGCAAACAGCTCCGGATAGGTCGCGAGCAATGCGGCGGCCATAGCACCCCCAGCCGAGAGGCCCATGACGAAAACCCTGCTGTCGTCGATCGCATGCAGACGGCGGCTGAAATCGATCATTTCTTTGATAGAGCCAAGTTCACCGCGATCGCGCGTGACCAGGCTCGGGCGAAACCAGTTGAAACAGAGATTGGGATTGTTCGAAGCCTTTTGCTCTGCAAAAAGCACCGCAAACCCATGCTGGCGGGCAAGTGCCGTCCAGCCGCTCGCGCGATCGAAATCCTCTGCATTCTGATGGCAGCCGTGGAGAACGACAACGAGCGGCATCGGCCCCTTCACACCAGGCGGCACATATTCGAGCATGCGCAGATTGCCGGGATTGCGGCCGAACCACAGAACTTCGGTCAGCCGCTGGGCGGAAGGACGTGTGGAAACACGACGGCGTGCCGGCTGAGATTGCGGCTGCGTCATCGGAAACTGGAGCCGCGGCAGCTCAGCGGAATCGACAAGCAAGCGGCGAAGCCGGCTTGGAACTTTAAAATTCATCATGGACCTTTCCATCCACGTCAGCCGCGATCGGTATTATCCCGCTGCTGGCTGACGCGCACTGTTCCTTTCGAGAATCAGTGATATCGAGAAATCGAATCTCTTTGTGCAATGCAGCAAATATAAGGAACCTTGTCCGCTTAGAACAGGCACAATGCATCATTGCAGCTATGTGAAATCAGCTTAAATCGATTAGATTTTCGGCCACAAAAAACCGCAGCTGTGTCAGAAATAAGCCCGCGCAAGGGCGAGCAGCTTTGCGTCATCCTTCACGCCCTGGCGATAGAGCTGGATGATCAGCGCGCCGAGGCGCTCTGCCTCAAGGCTGCGAGGGTTCATGCCACGATCCTTGCAGACGGTGTCCAGTACCTTCTCGAGACGGTCCAAATCGTCTGAAAACAGCGGCAGATCTCGTGGATGTATAGGTGTGTCCAGCATTTGCGCGTCTCGTTGTCCGTTCGGGCAAAAGCACGCACTACTTCGCCGGCACCCGTTTCACTTCCGACGATAAGGCTGGACTATGCGCCTTGCGTATTGGGTTGGCAAGGAAGCATTTCGGCGCGAAGTATTTCTGATTCGCAAATTTTACGGAAAGTCAAGCGAAGGTACAATTTTAAGTTATGGCATCACCGAGCCTTTATCTGCTTATGCGATAAGCGGAAAAACGGAGACACAATGATGACCAAATTTCTGATTCGGACCGCTCTCGGCGTGACGCTGGCAACGATGGCCCTGCCCGCCGTCGCACAAAACTTCTCAAACCTTCCCCTACGCAATCCTCGCCAGCCGCCCGAAGGATATATTTCCGTTCAATCCGGAATATCGATTTCCTATCCGGTGGCGGATGGAGACAGCGAGGAGCAGCAGGAGAAGGCCTTGAAATCCTTCTACAAGATTGCGGCCGGCAGCTGCGCCACCCTGCTCGACACCATTGCGGATGCCTGCGAGATCAGTGCTCTGTCGAGCAATAGCGCGGTCAACAATCTCGACAATCGCGGCACGAGACTTTCCATCAATGGACAGGTGACGATGCCGGTGAAACTGAAGGCGCCGACAGCGGCCGCGAAGTAGCCTTGCCCATCGCAGTTCATGATCTCCGCCAAAGCCAACGGATCGGTAAGAAATGGCGGCGATAATCCCCCTCACAATTGAGGGACGATACCATGGCGAAAGCGAAACGACGCACGCGGCGCAAGCCGCAGTCCAAGGCGGGCAATTCGATGTGGCTATGGGGCGTTGTCGGCCTGGCAACGGTAGCCGGCCTCTACGCCTATGAGCATCGCAAGGATATGCCGTCGATGCTGGCGCATGCCGGAGCAGTTGCCGGCATGCCTCATATGGCTAAGGACGCGCCGGTGCCGGCTGCGAAGCCGCAGATAAAGACGGCGGCGATCACACCCGAGCCTCGAGCCGAATCTTCCCTGCCAGTGCCGCCCGCCGCCATTCCGGTGGCGATGCCGGTCAACAAGATACCGGTCGAACGGCCCATGCCCAGCTTGCGAGCCCAGTCCGGCGGCCGCTTCGTGCTTTGCGGCGCCGGCTCCGGGACCAATTGCGTCGTTGACGGCAATACTTTCTGGCAGGACGGCATCAGAATCCAGCTGGCCGATATCGACGTCCCGGACGCCGGTACCGCGCGCTGCCCCAGCGAAAAGCAGCGAGGCGTGGCCGCAAAGCTTCGCCTGCAGGCCATTCTCAACGATGGAAACTTCGTGCTTTCCGGCAGCAACCGCCGCGACGACCCGAATGGCGGCAAGCTGCGCATTGCCATGCGCGCGGGGCGCTCGCTCGGGGACCAGATGGTGTCGGAAGGCCTCGCACGCCGCTGGACCGGCCAGGCGACATCCTGGTGTAGCTGATTTTCAAAAATTCGATTGGGAGTTCAAGGAGATAAATGGTCGGGGCGACTGGACTCGAACCAGCGACCCCTTGACCCCCAGTCAAGTGCGCTACCGGGCTGCGCTACGCCCCGACCTGCCGAAACGGCTTGTTTCGTTTAGAGTTTAGCGTTTCCCGACGCAAGCGAAAAGTAGCGGCCTGCTCAGAAAAAGTTGCCGTTCAGCGACACAGCTGCCTCGGTCCATGGCTCGGCTGATAAGTGTTATCCGAGGGGCGATACGAGCGGTAGCGGCTTGCGCAGTCACGCGCATGGCTTCCGTAATAGCTCTGCGAGCGCTCGCTGTTAAACAGAGTGCCGGTCACGAAAGATTTGAAAAGCACGCCGCTGTCCGAATCGTCGTCATAATAGCTGTCCGAGCCGTGCAGCCGGTGGCCGCTGCGCCAACGATTATGGTGGTGATGATGCCCATGACCGTGGCCGTGATCGCGAATCTGGATGATCTCAGGCTGTTCGGTTGCAGGGACGGTTAGGGCCGGCATAGTGATGGCATTCGCCGGCATGACGGCGCCGGCCGCCAGTAAAAGACCAAAGCCAGCGGCAGTTATCGATCTGGCAATCGTAAACATATGCGACTCCTTCGAAATTCGGCGGCGCTGCGAAGTAAATCTGCATGCAAACCTTGCTGCCGAGCACGCCGTCATTATGTCTATATAGTGATTTGAAGCCACACTCATAGATGCCCTTCCGCCTTTGTTGCGCGACAGATTGCGCAAGGTGGGAAGTGCGCGGAAAGTCAAGGCAATGAAGCCCCTCTTAGCTCTCATCATATGCGCACCGCTGCTTGCCGCGTGCAACACAACGGACACGGTGCAGCCCATTCCAGGCAGCATCACCTACGGCGGCCAACCGCATATGAAGCTGACACTTTCACCCCCTGGCTCGCAATTCCAGCACCATTTCACCAACCAGTGGGGCCAGGATGTGCTCGAAACCTACATCGTCCAGCCGGACCGAAGCGTGAAGCTCGTCAACCGCCAGGAAATGAGCCCGCCAGACTAACCGCCCGCTGTGACCCGGACGTGAAAACTCCGTCAGCGCGAGCTGACGGAGCTTGGCATGGTGCGGATAAAGATCACACTTACCAGCAGCGATAGCAGCGGCGATAATAGGGACGGCCGTAATAGCCGCGATGGTGGTGATTGTCGCTGACGGCGGCGCCGACGAGAACGCCGCCGATGATGCCGGCGGCAGCCAAAGCGGCGGCCTGGTTTTCAGCCTGTTGCGCCTGGGCGCGATTGGATTGATAAGTCGTGCCGACACAGCGATTGTAACGCTGCGTTCCCGGACGGAACCCTTGCGACTGGCAGGTCATTTCCGCATTCATCGCCGATTCCTGCGGTGTCTGACAGCTCGATAGAATGGTTGATATAGCGACGAGGCTCGCCGCCATTGTGGCACGTATGCGCATGTTCCCTCCGGCAATTTTAGATACAACCCTAGGGAAAGGGAAATACAGCCAACGGTAAGCTTTAGCAAGCCGATCCCACCAAGCGTAAGATGAAAATCCGCCGAATGATGGTAAAACTGCACGCAGAGATCGTATCGTGCTTAACAGCGGGATAGCGGGTTAGCACAAAATGAAAAGGCCTCGCTGGATGACGAGGCCCATCTCCGATTAGCAGGCCCGCACTATCCAGGCCGGGGAGCGTTTTCGATCAGAAGTTCCGCTCGAAACGAAGGATGCCGGCGACCGTGTCATCCTTGATGTAGTCGTAATGCACATAGGTGAGTTCCGGCTCGACCAGGAAATCCTTCACCGGATAGATCTTGAGGTTCGTGGTCGCCTCGAACATCTTGGACTCGGTATAGGCAAGCTGGAGGTTCCACTTCAGCTTGTCGTTGATCGGGACGCCGACGCCGCCCCATACTGCCCAGTCACCCCAGCCACATTTGGCGGCATTGACGGTGCCGTTGGATTTCGTGCAGGCCGAGATATCCTGGTTGGTGCCGGCATATTTGTTCAGCTTGTCGCCGTCCGTATTCCAGCCCCCCATCAGGAAGGCTTCGACGCCACCGAATTTGGCGTCAAGACGAGCCTTGATGGCACCTTCCTCGACGATCGAGTCATAGCCGCCGACAACCTTGATGCCCCAGTTGCCTGCCTTGTAGCCAAGGCCGGCAACGACGTCGGGAGCATAGTGGTTGGATTTGTCATCCGTCCACCAGCCGGCGCCGTAAGAGGCCTCGCCGTCGGAGGTGGAGTTGGAGTCTTCCAGGGAGATCACAGCCGAGAAGCCATTGTCTGGCTCGTATTTATAGGTCAACTGATTGAGCTCGTACGGACCGTCATAGATCACGTCGTCGTTGACGACGTCGCCGGCATAGCCCACGTAAAGATTATATTGAGAGTCGAGCTTGCCGACCGTGAAGCCGCCGAGGCTGATATTGGCGAATAGCAGCTTGGAGTTGGTTGCGCCTCCATCGTTCCACTCCCAGCGGAAAATGGTGTTGGTCTTCAGCGGACCGTATTCCGTATCGGTTGCGGTATCGACATTGAGCTCGACACGCTCGTGCCAGAGGGTGCCGACCCTGCTGCGCGGATTATAGGCGTCATACCACTCGCCTTCGGTGCGAACCTTGCCGCCGATCTTCAGGCAGGTTTCCGTGCCGGGAATATAGAAATAGCCTGTGCCGTATCCATCGCAGATGCGAACATATTCAAGCGGTTCGGGTTGAGCGGCGACAATGGCGTCTGCGGCGTGGCCAGCGCCTGCTGCAGCGACAGCAGCGGCGGAGCCAAGAAGAAGGCTCTTGATGTTCATGATATCTCCATTCGACTATTCGTCAGAGATGGAGTCTCCCGGCAGACAACAACGTGCCCCTCCATAGCCTGACTGTTCCCTCAAAACAGGGCGAAGCCATAAGCTTCGCCGCCAAACTGGACCTGTGATCTCCACTCATCAAGTTAATAAGGTTTACGAACTAATTTTTACGGCGCAGAAGGGGAGTGATGTGACAATAATGTCACTCAGCCTTCGCGATAAGAAAACCACCGGCTTGCGCGCATCCAATGCGTGCATGAACTCCATCGCCACAGTTCTCGAATGTCATTTGGAAGAGGCAATATGCTTCAGCAGCAATCCAGCGTAGCTGCCAGCCTCATCGCACCTGGTCAAGAAGGCGCTTGCATTCCAGAAGATCGTAAAGCGTCTCCTGAAGCAAAGCGCGATCTTCCTTGCCGACACTCGATTTTCCGATGGAAACATCCGGCACGCCGTCGTCCCCGCTGACGAAATTGAAGAAGCGGCGGCTGATCGGCGCCTTGGCGCGGCCGACGATCTGATCTTCCTCGGAATTGGCAGAGGCAACGCGGGGCTCGACGGCGGCGGGCTCCTGCGCAGCGGCAAGCGCTTCCACACTGGCGAGATCGCCATGCCCGACGGCGATGACGAACTTGTTGCCATTGGTCTTCAGGAGCTTCTGGACGCCCTTGATCGTATAGCCGTGATCGTAGAGCAGATGGCGGATCCCATTCAGCAGGTCGACATCCTCGGGGCGATAATAGCGCCTGCCGCCGCCCCGCTTCATCGGCTTTATCTGCGGAAACCGAGTCTCCCAGAACCGTAGGACATGCTGCGGCAGATCAAGGTCTTCCGCGACTTCGCTGATCGTGCGGAACGCATCCGGGCTCTTGTCCATCATCATACTCCCACACTGCACATGCGGTGCCGTTTAGCCGGATCACACATAAGCGGATTTCGGCATTCGTATCGCTCGATGATACGACTCACCATATTTCAACGGTTTGGCGGAGGAAATTCAAGTCAGATATTCAGCCGTTACACAAGCTTGCGACAAATCGGCAAGCAGATCGGCCTAAAACGACGGCGTCACAAGGCATGTGGCCAGCCGAAATCGAAATCGCGAGGATGATCAGGAGGCGGGATTTGCCGGCTTGGTCTTTGCCTTGCGGCTCGTATGGGCCTTGAGGATACGGGTCTTCAGAACGTTCGACGCCTTGAAGGTCATGACACGCCGCGGGGAAATCGGCACTTCTTCACCGGTCTTCGGATTGCGGCCGATGCGCTCATTCTTGTCGCGCACCTGGAATGTCGCGAACGAGGAGAGCTTTACCGTTTCTCCACGCACGATGGCGTTGCAAATTTCATCGATCACAGTCTCGACGAGTTCCGCCGACTCCGTTCTGGAGAGACCGACTTTCCGGAATACCGACTCCGCCAGGTCTGCGCGCGTCACTGTCTTGCCCGTCATAGCTCCCCGCCCATTTTGCTGCGTAATCTTCTTCAAGTTTTGCGAGACTATTGCCGTTGCGCCGAACGGTCAAGCTCTTGTTCGGAACGGCTTTTAGAGATGCGGCGCTACCAGCGCAGCAGGACTGCGCCCCAGGTGAAGCCGCCTCCCATGGCCTCCAGCATCACCAGATCGCCTTTCTTGATCCGTCCGTCACCAGCGGCCACGGCAAGCGCAAGCGGGATGGATGCAGCCGACGTGTTGCCGTGAATGTCCACGGTGACCACAACCTTCTCGGGAGCAATTCCGAGCTTCTTGGCGGAACCATCGATGATGCGGCGATTGGCCTGATGCGGCACGAGCCAATCGAGATCGTCGGGCGTGGTACCCGTCGCATCGAATGCGGCCTGAATGACGTCGGTGATCATGCCGACGGCGTGCTTGAAGACTTCGCGGCCCGCCATATGGAGAACGCCGACCGTTCCCGTTGTCGACGGGCCGCCATCGACATAGAGCTTGTCCTTGTGCGAACCATCGGAGCGCAGGCTTGCCGTCAGCACGCCGCGATCGGTATTGGCGCCAGTCCCCTCGCCGGCTTCCAGGATCAGCGCACCGGCACCGTCGCCAAAGAGAACGCAGGTCGTACGGTCGGTCCAATTGAGAATGCGCGAAAATGTCTCGGCACCGATGACGAGCACGCGCTTGGCGAGCCCGCCGCGAATATAGGCATCGGCCGTGGTTACGGCATAGACGAAGCCGGTGCAGACCGCCTGAACATCGAAGGCAAAGCCATGATGCATGCCGAGCCGGTTCTGGATATTCACCGCCGTCGCGGGAAAAGTATTATCCGGCGTCGAGGTGGCAACGATGATCAGATCGAGATCATCCGGCGTCATGCCGGCATTGGCAAGGGCAGCACGCGCCGCCTGCTCGCCGAGAGAAGCCGTGGTTTCACCTTCGCCGGCGATATAGCGCTGACGGATGCCCGAGCGCTGGACGATCCAGTCGTCGCTGGTATCGACGACCTGCTCCATCTCGGCATTAGTCATGACGCGTTTCGGGAGCGCCGCCCCAAAACCGCGAACAACTGAACGGATCATTCTGCTTGTACCCCGTCTCTCATGCCGCTTCCGGCCCGATAGGGGGCAGCCGTTTGGCATGATATCTCTTCAAATCGTTTTCGATTTTCTGCGTGAGCCCATTCTTGGCCATATCATAGCCGACATCAATGGCGGCTGCGAAGGCTTCTGCATTGGCTCCGCCATGGCTCTTGATGACGATACCATTGAGGCCGAGGAATACGCCGCCATTGACCTTGCTGGGATCGAGCTTCTCGCGCAGCAGGTCGAAGGCCCCCTTGGCTAATACATAGCCGATACGTGCAAGCAGCGTGCGCGACATCGCGGCGCGCAGATAGGCGCCGATCTGCTTTGCCGTGCCTTCGGCCGCCTTCAGCGCGATATTGCCGGAAAACCCTTCCGTGACGACGACATCGACGGTGCCCTTGCCGATATCGTCGCCTTCGACGAAGCCGTAATATTCAAGCGATTCGAGATTGGCTTCGCGGATCAGGCGCCCGGCGTCCTTGACCTCTTCCTGACCCTTGATTTCCTCGACGCCGACATTCAGCAGGCCGACCGTCGGCCGTTCAATCTCAAAGAGCGCGCGTGCCATGGCGCCACCCATCAGGGCGAAATCGAGCAATTGCTGGGCATCGGCGCCGATCGTAGCGCCGACATCGAGCACGATGCTTTCGCCGCGCAGCGTCGGCCAGATCGCCGCAATTGCCGGGCGTTCGATATTGGCCATGGTGCGGAGGCAGAATTTCGCCATCGCCATCAGCGCGCCGGTGTTTCCGGCGGATACGACGACATCGGCGTCGCCCGTCTTTACCGCCTCGATCGAGCGCCACATGCTGGAGACGTAGCGACCGCGGCGAAGCGCTTGACTCGGCTTCTCATCCATACTGATGGCAACTTCGCATTCGTGAAAGACCGATTTCTCGCGAAGCTTGGGATATTTGGCGAGGACCGCCTCGCAGCGTTCCTTCTGTCCGTACATCACGAACGTGATATCGGGATGCCTATCCAGCGCCTTGGCCGCGCCGGGAACAACAACCTCAGGGCCGAAGTCGCCACCCATTAGGTCAAGAGAAATTCTGATCACGCGTCCCTAGTCCTTTTTCTCCGCCGCGACGGGCGAATTTGGCGTCAAAATACCGTTTTCTCCCCCGGTGACAACTGAATTGTGCTCGAACGGCACCGGGGCCTATTCCTTTTTCCAATCTTTCAGAACGGCAAAGGGCGAAGGCTTTCTGTCGTCTTCACCGGTATCTTCAATATGCGCTTCGAACTCGACGCCAGGCTTGCGCGGATAAGGATCTATGGCGAGAGCGGCAAATTCCGCAACGGCCGCACCAGCGTCTATCGTATCGCCGGTGAAGGTCTCCGGAAGATCCGGACCATCGGGATCAAGTATCATTTCTCCGGCATCCACAGAAGGCGCGCGCGCCAGTTTGGAATCCTCGGGCACGAAGATGTGCTCGAAGTCCTCATCGATATCAGATTCGACCGGCTCGAGTGTGACAACGCAAGCTTGAACGATCTTTGCCTTCACGTTGCCCTTGATGCGCACGCCGTCGCGCTTCCAGCGCGAAATCTTGAGATCGGCTTCGAGCTTGCTGACCGAGAGAACATTCCAAAGGGCCGCGAGCCCAACCAGTTCGCGGTCATCAGCCTCGATGTGCACATCCACCGGATTGGCCGAGATATGCCCTACCTTCACGGGATAGGAAAACGGCGTTTCATCGGAGTCGTGTCTTTTCATTTTTATCTCCTAACCGGCCTGTTGACCGACTTTGTCTGGCACGGGCAGCGTCGCCGAGCCCGTGGCGATCTGATCTTCCGTGACGGTCGCCAGATGCGCTTCCGCGATCATCATCCAATCGGCCAATGCACTCATGGAAGCCGCGGCCTCATTCACCCTGGGATAGATGTTGCGCTGTAACGCCACGGCGAGCGCGGCGCGATCATCGACATCCATGGCGCTCGCATAGCTTTCGAGGCGTCCATAGAACATGCCGGCCAGCTTCTTCATGCGCTTTGGCACGCTATTGTCGCCTATACCAAGCTCGCGGATCGAATAATCGATATCCTCGAAGAAAGCATCCACAATTTCCTGCGCCAGTTCCTGACCGCTTGTCGCCGAAGACCGCGTGCGTCGAAAGAACAGGATCATCATGACAGACAGTAACTCGAAACGCCCCATCACCGTATCCGGCACGTTGTAATCGGTATAAAAAACCGGCTGCCGCGCCATGGAGGTCAAGGCTTCATACTGCCTGACGACGATGATCTGATTGTGATTTCTTTTGCGGAAGAGCCCAAAAATCATGAAAATTCCCGGAATTGGCTCCCTCGGAGCGCCCCGTTTTTGCTTGGCCTTGTTGCATCCACGCAAAAGCTGGTTTACCGAAGCAGGCGCGAATTGCAATGCAGTTTGTGCCCGCTTCGAGGCTCCAGCCCTTACCGTCGTCACGTTGTGCATGATCGGTGACGAAGAGTGCCGAACAACATGATTGTGCCTTTTGCCATCGCGGAAAGGACACAATGATGTGTACAGCAAGGTCATACCGGCCGTCCGGCCATCGGATTGATTCATTAGGGGAGATGAGATGTCGTTGACCAGACGGTATTTCAAGTCTGACATTACTTTCAGCAGCACTGCCGCCATCGCCCTGGTGATTGCGACCATGGGCCTTTCCGGTTGCAAGACCAGCGAGGTCATGAACAACGGCTACATCTTCGATCCGCAGTCGCTGGCGCTTGCGCCGGTCGGTTCGAGCCGCGAGCAGGTTCTGCTTTCGCTCGGTACGCCCTCGACCACAGCGACCTTTGACGGTGAAGTCTTCTATTATATCTCCCAGAAGCGCACGCGTGCCGCCGCCTTCATGAAGCCGAAGCTGGTAGACCAGAACATTCTTGCGATCTATTTCGACAAGGACGGCGTGGTGAAGCAGGAAGCCAACTATACGCTTAAGGACGGCAGGGTCTTCGACATGATCAGCCGCACGACCCCAACCGGCGGCCGCGACATCACCTTCCTGCAGCAGATCCTCCAGGGCAGCGGCAGCGGCGTGAACGGCGCGAGGAACTTCCTCAACAACCTCAACCCGGGCCAATAAGCCGGGATACCGCTTCAACGAAAAACCCGCGAGGCATAGCGTCTCGCGGGTTTTCTTTTGCATTCAGTTTGCTTAGCCGGCGAGAATAGCAAGCAGAAGCAGGGCCACGATATTTGTGATCTTGATCGCCGGATTGACTGCCGGGCCGGCCGTGTCCTTGTAGGGATCACCGACGGTGTCACCCGTGACTGAAGCCTTGTGGGCTTCCGAGCCCTTCATATGACGCGTGCCGTCCTTGTCGACGAAACCGTCCTCGAAGCTCTTCTTGGCGTTGTCCCAAGCACCGCCGCCCGACGTCATCGAAATGGCGACGAAGAGGCCGTTGATAATTACGCCGAGCAAGGAAGCGCCGAGAGCGGCAAAGGCCGATGCCTTGGAGCCGGAAAGCAGCAAGACACCGAAATAGACGACGACCGGCGCCAGAACAGGCAAGAGCGACGGGATGATCATTTCCCGAATGGCCGCCTTGGTCAGAAGGTCGACGGCGCGGCCGTAATCGGGACGCTCCGTGCCCTGCATGATGCCGGGTTTCTCACGAAACTGCCGGCGCACCTCCTCCACGATCGAACCGGCGGCACGGCCGACGGCCGTCATTGCAATCCCGCCGAAGAGATAGGGAATGAGGCCGCCGAACAGCAGACCGGCAACGACATAGGGGTTCGAAAGCTCGAACGAAATCGTGCCGATATTGGCGAAGTACGGATATTTGTCCCCGTGAGCCGCGAAATACTGCAGGTCGTTCGAATAGGCAGCGAACAGCACGAGCGCGCCGAGGCCGGCCGAGCCGATGGCGTAACCCTTGGTAACGGCCTTGGTGGTATTGCCGACCGCGTCCAGTGCGTCGGTGGATTTGCGCACCTCCGGCGGAAGATGCGACATTTCCGCGATGCCGCCGGCATTGTCCGTGACCGGGCCGAAGGCATCGAGAGCGACGATCATGCCGGCAAGGCCGAGCATGGCGGTAACCGCAATACCCGTGCCGAACAGACCGCCAAGCTGGTAGGTGGCGATGATGCCGCCAACGATGACGATCGCCGGCAGTGCCGTCGATTCCAGCGAGACGGCAAGGCCCTGGATGACGTTGGTGCCGTGACCGGTGACCGACGCCTGGGCGATGGAATTGACCGGCCGCTTGTTCGTGCCGGTGTAGTATTCGGTGATGACAACGATCAGCGCCGTAACGATCAGGCCGACGATGCCGCAAGCGAACAGCTTTGTCCCGGTGACGTCGAAGCCGGCCACCGTGCCGACAGAACCCCAACCGATGGTCAATGACGTCGCTGCGGCCAGACCGACGATCGACAAGACGCCGGTTGCGATAAGCCCCTTGTAGAGGGCACCCATGATCGAGCCATTGACACCGAGCTTCACGAAGAAGGTGCCGATGATCGAGGTGATGATGCAGGCGCCGCAGATTGCCAGCGGATAGATCATGGCCGAACCGAGGAGCGGCGAGCCGGCGAAGAAGATCGAGGCGAGAACCATGGTCGCGACAACCGAAACCGCATAAGTCTCGAACAGGTCGGCCGCCATGCCGGCGCAATCGCCGACATTGTCGCCGACATTGTCGGCGATGGTGGCGGGATTGCGCGGATCGTCTTCCGGAATACCGGCCTCGACCTTGCCGACCAGGTCGCCGCCGACATCCGCACCCTTGGTGAAGATGCCGCCGCCGAGGCGGGCGAAGATCGAGATCAGCGAGGCGCCGAAACCAAGGGCGACGAGCGCATCGATCACATCACGCGAACCGGCTTCATGACCGAGGATACCGGTCAGGACGTAGAAGTAGATGGAAACGCCGAGCAAAGCGAGACCTGCAACCAGCATGCCGGTGATGGCACCCGACTTGAAGGCGATATCCAAACCTGCGGACAGGCTCTGCGACGAGGCTTGCGCGGTGCGGACATTGGCGCGCACGGAGACATGCATGCCGATGAAACCTGCGGCGCCTGAGAGGATTGCGCCGATCAGGAAGCCGAAAGCGGCTTCGGCCGACAAGAGGAGCCAGGCCGCGATGAAAACGATGATCCCGACGATGGCGATGGTTCTATATTGGCGCGCCAGATAGGCTTGCGCTCCTTCACGAATATACCCGGCAATCTCCTGCATGCGGGCGTTGCCCTGATCGGCAGCGAGCACCGACCGGGTTGCCCATACGGCGTAAATCACCGAGAGCAGTCCGCATGCGATTACTCCTAAAAGAATCGACATTTCGCTTTTTCCCTCCAAAAAAGCCGGCGGTTCACTCCTCCCCCGGCCGCCTGCGACAACGGTCGATCCCCTCCTCCAGGAGATCGGCTGATGTGCAGTTGCGAGATTGATGGTGGGAAAACGTCGCGTCAAGACCGTCCGCGGGTAAAACACCCGCAGAAGGTTCAAAAGAATATTCGAAGATGAAATCAGGCGCGAACGAAGGAAACGAAAATGCGTTATGCCGCGATCCCAGCGTCCGGCGCGGTTTTATTTCTTCGCTTCGCCGCGAATCTGCTTGGCGATTCGGTCGAGCACGGCATTCACGAGCTTGGGCTCGTCCTCCTCGAAGAAGGCATGCGCGATCTCGACATATTCGGTGACGATGACCGGGACCGGCACGTCCTTGCGGTCGATAAGCTCGAAGGTGCCGGCGCGCAGGATGGCGCGCACTGTGCTGTCGAGACGCGACAGCGCCCAGTCGTCCTGAAGCGCGGAGCCGATCAGCGGATCAAGCCGCGTCTGCTCACGCACGACACCCGATACGATAGAGCGGAACCAGGATGCATCGGCCTTCAGATAGGTCTCGCCATCCAGCTCCTGCCCCAAGCGGTGCGCCTCGTATTCAGCCACAACCTCCAGAACGCCGGTTCCGCCGATATCCATCTGATAGAGCGCCTGAACCGCCGCTAGACGTGCGGCACCTCGCTGATTGGCGGGCTTGGCCGGTCGCTCGTTATCCTGATTGCTCATGTATTATGCACCCAACTTCTCTTTCAGCGCGATCATGGTCAGCGCCGCACGGGCGGCAAAGCCGCCCTTGTCCTTGTCCGAACGGCGCACACGCGCCCATGCCTGCTCATCGTTCTCGACGGTGAGGATACCATTGCCGATCGCGAGGGACTCGCTGACGGCCAGATCCATCAGCGCCCGCGAGGATTCATTGGCAACGATATCGAAATGATAAGTCTCGCCGCGGATAACCATACCGAGAGCCACATAGCCGTCATAAACAACATTACCATTGTCGCCGCCATCAAGCGCCATGGCAATTGCCGCCGGGATCTCCAGCGCGCCGGGCACTGTCACGATATCATAAGTCGCGCCAGCCTCGTCGAGAGCTGCCTTGGCGCCATCAAGCAGGGCATCGGCCATATCGTCATAGAAGCGGGCTTCGACGATAAGGATATGAGCGTTGGAAGAGCTGGTCATACATCACCTGCGATTTGAGAGGGCGCGGCACCTTGTTAGGCCCGGGTCAAACCACGGCGGGCCTCGCTTGGCAAGTGTTTTTCAATGGCCCGCGCCGATTCCGACCCTATTTGGAAATGATCGGCGCACCGCGGAAATTTTGGCTTCCGCACACGCAACCGCTTCGATAATAATTTGAAGCCTGCAAGGGGGAGGTTCATGACGAAGAAATCCGCACCCGCCGTCAATGTCGGCGAACTCGAGCTGGAACACTGGCAGCAAGGCAGCTTCTTTGCCGGCAGCGACACCTCCTTCGGGGCGAAGCTCGGGCTGAAGCAGCTCGGCATCAGCTACAACGAAGTGCCTCCGGGCAAATCCGGCTGTCCGTTTCACAATCATCACGTCGAGGAGGAGATGTTCGTCATTCTCGACGGTGAAGGCGAATATCGCTTCGGCGGCCAGCGCATCGCGGTCAGCAAAGGCGATGTTCTTGGAGCTCCGGCCGGCGGCCCCGAAACAGCGCATCAGCTGATCAATGTCGGGCCTGGCGTGCTCACCTATCTCGCCATTTCCACCAAGGCTCGAACCGAGATCGTCGAATATCCCGATTCCGGAAAGTTCCTGGCCAAAACCTATAGCGACGGCAAGACGGCGTTCCGTGCCATCGGCCGCGCCGCTGCCACCAACCTCGACTACTGGGACGGCGAGCCCGGGCCTCGAACAACTGACCATCACCAAAACCATTTTCAGCAAAGATTTAATCCGATGACCCATATACCGACACTGACGACCGACCGGCTTCTGCTGCGCGGCCATACGCTTGATGATTTCGACGAATTCCTCGAGCTCTGGAAACACAAGGAGATCGTGCGCTTCATCGGCGGCGAGATGCCGACACGCGAGCAGGTTTGGGCCCGCCTGTTACGCTATGCCGGCCTGTGGCATCATCTCGGCTTCGGTTTCTTTGCCGTCGAGGAGCGTCAAAGCGGCCGGCTGATCGGCGAAGTGGGATTTCTGGATCTGCATCGCGACATGACGCCGATGACGGAAGGCACGCTGGAAGCCGGCTGGGGCATTACGCCGCCGATGCAGGGCAAGGGCTATGCGACGGAGGCCATGAACGCGGCCATCGCCTGGGCGGACAGACAGTTCGCAGGACGGCGCATGACCTGCATCGTAGACCTTGAGAACCTACCGTCGTTGCGGGTTGCCGAAAAGATCGGCTTTCGGCGTATCGATGAGCTCATGCTCAAGGACAGATCCAACGCCATCTTCGAACGTTAGCCGTTGCAGGGGTGAACCATCGTGCCGGTTTCGCAGAAAAGGTTTTCTGTCAAACGCTACGAACCAAGCGACGCCCGAGCCACGATCGAGATTTTCCTGCGGGCCGTTCGTGAGGTCGCATCGAAAGACTACAGTCCGGAGCAGGTCGCTGCTTGGGCAAAGGTCGATGATGCCGGAGTCTGGGCACAGTATCGGGCAAGCCGACCGACCTGGCTTGCTGTCGATGGTTCTACACCCATCGGTTTTACCGATCTACAATCGGATGGATGCCTGGATATGATGTTCGTTTCGCCGGATTATCAGGGAAAGGGCGTCGCCAGCCTTTTACTAGAGACGGTCGAAAGGGCCGCTCGCGAACAGGGCTTGCAACGGATTTTCACCGAGGCAAGCTTGACCGCCCGCCCATTCTTCGAGCGCAGAGGCTTTATCACCTTAGCTGCGCAGCAGGTGGAAAAGCGCGGCCAGATATTGTCGAATTTTCTTATGGAAAAAACACTTGCTTAGGCCGGAAAGGCGCCGATCGACGCCTTCTTGCGGCGAGCTTACGAAACTCAGGATTCGCGGACCGCGGGGAATTCCGCCAGACGAGCGGCGTAGCGTGCCATGGTGTCGACTTCGAAATTGACAAAGTCGCCAGCCTTGCGCTCGCCCCAGGTCGTGACCTCCAGGGAATGGCGGATCAGCAGCACGTCGAACTCCGTACCCTCGACGGCATTGACGGTCAGCGAGGTGCCATCGAGCGCGACCGAACCCTTCGGCGCGACGAACCTGGCAAGATGTTCCGGCGCGCGCAGACGGAAGCGCGTGGCCTCACCCTCTGATGTTACCGACAGGATTTCCGCCTTGCCATCGATATGGCCGGACACGATGTGACCGCCGAGTTCGTCGCCGATCTTCAGCGAGCGTTCAAGATTGATCTTGGCGCCTGCTTCCCAGGTGCCGATGGTCGTCAGGCGGAGAGCCTCTTCCCAGGCCTCGACCTCGAACCATCGTCCGTTGCTGCCCTGTTCAGGCAGACCCGTAACCGTCAGGCAGACGCCGGCGTGCGAGATAGATGCGCCCATATCGATCGTCGCGGGATCGTAATTGGTGGCAACGCGCAGCTTGATGCCTTCCTTCAACGGGGAAATGGATTCGACCGTGCCGACGTCGGTGATAATTCCGGTAAACATCAAAAACCTCTTTCGTATTCGTCGCAGAGATCGTCGCCGAAGCGGCTCTGGCCAACATGAATAAAATCAGCTGGGATATTGGATTTCAGAACCGGCGATTCAATACCACCCTCGCCGATCTCGGCAGGACCTTGAAACAGCAGGATACGGTCGACCATTCCAGCGTCGAGGAAGCGCCGTGCCGTCTTGGCGCCTCCCTCCACCAGCAGCGACGAGATACCACGGGTGCCTAATGCCTCCAGTAGCTCGCCCGGCTCGCTCGAATTGGATTGCAAGACCTCGACGCCGGCGGCATCCAGCGCTGCGCGGCGTCCGAGGAATGCGGCGTCGGTATTCTCGTCAAACGGCGGCGGATGGCCGGCGACCGCGATCACCGGATATTGCCGGGCCGTGCGGACCAGCTTGCTGCCAAGGGGAAGCCGCAGCTCGTCGTCAATGACGATGCGCAGCGGCGTGCGATCCTCCAGGCCGGGGAGCCGACAGGTCAATTCCGGATCATCTGCTATCGCCGTACCTATGCCGACAAGAATGGCATCGCTTTCCGCCCGCAGTATCTGCACCTCAGCGCGTGCGGCATCGCCGGTGATGCGAACCTGCCCCGCACCCCTCTTGCCAATCATGCCATCGGCGGAAATCGCAAGCTTGAGAGTCACATAGGGGCGGTTTCTCGTCTGGCGCATGATATAACCGGCGAGAGATCGCCTGCCTTCCGTCTCCAGAACACCGGAATCGACCTCAATGCCGGCCTCGCGCAGCATGGTGATGCCGCGCCCGGAGACGCGCTGGTCGGGATCGGTGACGCTGATGACGACGCGTGCCACGCCGTAAGCGATCAGCGCCTCGGCGCATGGCGGCGTCTTGCCGTAGTGCGAGCAAGGCTCAAGCGTCACGTAGGCGGTGGCACCTCTGGCCCCCTCACCTGCCTCGGCCAGCGCCTGAGGCTCGGCATGCGGGCGCCCGCCAAGCGCGGTCACACCGCTGCCGATAATTACGCCATCCTTGACGATAAGGCAGCCGACGGATGGATTGGTGGAAGTCAACCCCAGATGCTGGCGCGACAGACGGATGGCCGCGGCCATGAAATGCTCGTCCTCGGGCCGCAGCGCCATGGTCAAGGGTCCAGCGGATCGCGAGCGATCTTGGCGTTGATCTCGTCGATCACGTGCTCGAAATCCTCCGCATGCGAAAAATCGCGGTAGACGGAGGCGTAGCGCACAAAGGCGACGTCATCGAGGCTCTTCAGCGCTTCCAGCACCTGCAGGCCGATCTGCTCGGAGCTGATTTCGGTCTCGCCCGAGCTTTCGAGGCGGCGCACGATGCCCGATACGGCCCGCTCGATCCGGTCACGATCGACCGGGCGCTTGCGCAGCGCGATCTCGAAGGAGCGCACCAGCTTGTCGCGATCGAACGGCACCTTGCGGCCCGTCTTCTTGATAACCATGAGCTCGCGCAGCTGCACGCGCTCGAAGGTGGTGAAGCGGCCGCCGCAATCCGGACAAATGCGCCGACGGCGGATGGACGTATTGTCCTCCGCCGGGCGCGAATCCTTGACCTGGGTGTCTTCTGAGCCGCAATAGGGGCAGCGCATGCGCTCTCCTTAGCCCATGTAGCCGTACATCGGGAAGCGGTCGGTGAGCTTGACCACTTTCTCGCGCACGGCAGCTTCGACGGCAGCATTGCCTTCGTCGGAATTGGCGACCTTCAAGCCATCGAGCACTTCGATGATCAGATTGCCGATTTCACGGAATTCGGCTTCCTTGAAGCCGCGCGTCGTGCCAGCCGGCGTGCCGAGACGGACACCCGAGGTGACGAAGGGCTTCTCGGGGTCGAAGGGAATGCCGTTCTTATTGCAAGTGACGTAGGCGCGGCCGAGGGCGGCTTCCGCGCGCTTGCCGGTGGCGTTCTTCTTGCGCAGGTCGACGAGCATGAGGTGGTTGTCCGTGCCGCCGGAGACGACATCGACGCCGCCAGAGATCAGCGTTTCGGCAAGCGCCTTGGCGTTCTTGACGATCTGGGCAGCGTAGTCCTTGAACTCCGGCTGGAGCGCTTCACCGAGCGCAACCGCCTTGGCGGCGATGACATGCATCAGGGGGCCGCCCTGGAGGCCGGGGAAGACGGCCGAGTTGAACTTCTTCGCCAGATCCTCGTCATTGGTGAGGATCATGCCACCGCGCGGGCCGCGCAGCGACTTGTGCGTGGTCGTGGTGGCAACATGGCAATGCGGGAACGGCGACGGATGCTGACCACCGGCAACCAGACCGGCGATGTGGGCCATGTCAACCATCAGATAGGCGCCGACGCTGTCGGCGATCTCGCGGAAGCGCTTCCAGTCCCAGATGCGGGAATAGGCCGTGCCGCCGGCGATGATGAGCTTCGGCTTGGTTTCCTCGGCCTTGCGCTGCACTTCGTCCATATCGAGCAGGTTGTCGCCTTCGCGCACGCCGTAGGATACGACGTTGAACCACTTGCCGGACATATTGACCGGCGAACCATGCGTCAGGTGACCGCCCGAATTCAGGTCGAGACCCATGAAGGTGTCGCCGGGCTGCAAGAGCGCCAGGAACACGGCCTGGTTCATCTGCGAACCGGAATTCGGCTGAACGTTGGCGAAGTTGACGCCGAACAGCTTCTTGGCGCGCTCGATGGCGAGTTCCTCGGCGATATCGACATACTGGCAGCCGCCATAATAGCGCTTGCCCGGATATCCCTCGGCGTATTTGTTGGTCATGATCGAGCCCTGCGCTTCCAGCACGGCGCGCGAGACGATGTTTTCCGAGGCGATCAGTTCGATTTCGTGCCGCTGGCGACCGAGTTCCTTGCCGATCGCACCAAAGATTTCCGGATCGGTATCGGCAAGCGAGCGATTGAAGAAGGGTTCGGTGGACGCGTTGGTCATCGTGAAAGCTCCTGAACGGGCCGGAAGGGCAATGCAAACGGTATTAACGTCAGGGTCGCCGGAGAGCAATACGACCAGCGACATTTGCGCGCATAATCCCGAAATCCTGCTGGATTTCGGAAAAGATTATGCGCCATTTCAAAGCGTTACTGCGTCCTTTGCGCGTCCAGGGACGCGCGGCGCAGTAAGCATTCTACGCAGAGCGACCCCGGCAAACGAAAAAGCCGCATCCTGAGATGCGGCTTCCATGCAGATGGGATCCGAACAATGCCGGTTATTGAACCGGCTGCTCCATGCCCTGGGTTGTATTGAGCGCCAACTGGGAATTGCCGTCGAGATTATAGATGTCGTCGCGGAACTGGACGATGCCGTCGCGGGCGCTCCAGGCCGAAATATAGACGAAATAGACAGGCACTTCCGACGCTAGGGTGATCGGCGTATTGACGCGGGTGGAGATGACCTGCTCGATATGCTGACGCGGCCAGCCGGGCGTTTCGGCCAGCAGCCAGGTCGCGAGGTCGCGCACGTTCTGAACGCGCACGCAGCCTGAGCTATCGAAACGCATCAACTTGTTGAACAGGCCCTGTTCCGGCGTGTCGTGCATGTATTCGTTGTTGGGGTTGTGGAAATTGATCTTCGTGGACGCCATAGCGTTGGTCTTGCCCGGGTCCTGACGGAACATCAGGTCTGGCGCCTTGTCCGAATTCCAGTCGATCGTTTCGGGTGCCACTTCCTGGCCCTTGCCGTCAATAAGGCGAATGTTGTTCTTCGTCAGGTAGGTCGGATCCTTGCGCATCAAGGGCACGATGTCCTTGACGACGATGGAGCGCGGTGCCGTCCAGTACGGGTTGAGGATGACCTCGTAGATCTTTGAATTGATGATATGCGTCGGCCGTGATTCCCGGCCGACGATCGCCTGGTGGCGCAGCGCCACCTGACCGTCCTCGACGGCTTCGACGCGTGTCGCCGGGATATTGACCATGACATGACGGCGGCCGAGGTCGGACGGGAACGTCTGGAGGCGGACGAGATTGGTGTTGAGCTGCTGCAGACGGACATTGGCGGGGATGTTCATCGCCTTCAGCGTGAAATCGCCGAGGACGCCATCTGCCGGCAGTCCGTGACGGGCCTGGAAACGCTTGACCGCACCGTCGACATAGGAGTCGAAGGCAGAAGATATACCAGCCTCACGCGGCAGGTCGCCGGTAATCATCAAATGCTGACGCAGCGACTGTACGGCCGGATCGGTCGCACCGAGCTGCAGCGCCTGCTGGCTTGTCGGATTGATCTGCGGCCATCCGCCGTTGGCGGCAATGTTCTGATATTGCGCGATCGCCTGCTGAATATTCGGTACGGAATCCGGCCCGAGGATTGGCGCGTTCGACTGGACAGCAGCGGCGGTGCGCGCCGCAGCCTTGGCGTCGAACTGGTCGTCCCAATTGCCACGGGAGCGATCGTTGATCAACGCCTCAAGCGGAGTTGCGTTTTGCGCAAGGGCCGGAGCAGCCAGTGCGGCAGCGCCAAGAGTTGCGGCCGACCGCAGGAAAGAGCGGCGCGAAAAGGGTTCAATTCCGTTTTTCTTCGACATATCCCAACCGTTCAACACTGCGATCCAAATCATGCGCAGCCAAGAGAGGAAGCAGTAAATAGCGCTAGCTCGCGCCAAGTAACGCCGCTCAGTATCAATCCGCAGCCTTAACGCACCACCAAAAACTTCGCCACGAACTATCACAATATTGCGAAGCGAAGACTTTCAGGCCTTAAGATCGAAATTCGAGAACGCCGCTTGCCGTCAGTTTCCGCTGTCATAGCAATATGGCCAATTCGTGTCGTCCGGCACGGAACTTGCACTGCCGAGCGACCTTGAGGAAAAGCCAAACCGCATTTGCTAAAATACCACAACTGCGCGTGGTTCATAGCGCGTCTTGAACCGGCGTCAATGGCTTAGCTACTCTGGACGTTACATGTGACGGAAGGTGACGCACGGACGTGGCAAAAAACGCACAACAGCCGCGCCGGTAACGCATTAAAGCTGGACACGCAGGGAACGTGTCCAGCTTGCTTTTACCGGAAGGTCTTATGATGGATCCGCCACCGCTACTTACATGCGGTAAGCGATGCTGTCGTTCCAGAAGCGGTCGAGGCGCTGCAGGAGCTTGTTCATCTGGGTGAACTCGTCGGTGCCGATGCCGCCGACCTTGTCGATCGAGCCGATGTGGCGCTCATAGAGCTTGGCAACGGTTTCGGCGATATCCTGGCCGGTTTCCGTCAGGCTGATGCGGACCGAGCGGCGGTCGATGCGCGAGCGCTGATGGTTGATGAAGCCGAGGTCGACCAGCTTCTTGACGTTGTAGGAAACGTTGGAGCCGAGGTAGAAACCGCGCGAGCGCAGTTCGCCGGCCGTCAGCTCGGAATTGCCGATATTGAAAAGGAGCAGCGCCTGGACGGCGTTGACGTCGTCGCGACCCTGACGGTCGAACTCGTCTTTGATAACATCAAGCAGGCGGCGGTGCAGACGCTCGACCAGGTGAAGGGATTCCATGTAGAGAGCCCGGATGTCATCAACCTGCTGATCCCGAGCGTTTGCAACTGCCTGCGGCTTGATTTTCGTGTTCATCATGACTTGGCCTCACTCTGTTTTGTTTGGCGGTGTCGTTTTCTTCCCGCCTTGAGTGAGACCCTATCGAATACACATAAAATTCTACTTAAACTGCAGGCTTAACAGCACCTTACCAGGACATGTTGCTGTCTCAGGGTAAATCAACCATTACCTGCTGCTGACGGCGCCGGCGTTTCTCCTGCCACAACAGAATGCGGAAAAGGCAATAAATCACGGCGACGCAGGCATGCAAGATCATGATCAGCGGATTGGATCCAAATATCTCGGGCCATACGCCATACATCAGTGCCTGCCCCCCTGCCGCCACCACCCACATGACCGGCCCCCAGGAGACAGTAAGCCACAATCCGAGGGCAGCGACCGGGAAAACCACCGCAAGCCCAGCGCCCGCGACCTTCCAAGGGAGAGCGAGCAGATCGAAGCGCGCATGGCCGTCCAGCGAGTAACCGACCAGCATGGCCCAATATTGCAGGCCGAGCCAAAAGCAGGCGATCGCGATCAGCCGCAGGAACAGCACGAACAGGATGTCCGTCAGCGTATTCTTGGGTACGGTCGAAGAATCAGGTTCCATGCGCGAACAATACGTAGGAGGCACGTGCCTCGCCAGAATATAATGGCTGCGGCCTTTCGCCTGGTTTTGAATCCTGGGGACGGCATGATAGGTACGCCCCCAATATAGAATGCCATAAATAGACGAAGAAGGATGGCGGCATCATGGAGAACAAGACGCATCTCGTTGACGAGATCACCGGCCATCGGCGCATGCGGCGTAACCGCAAGGCCGATTGGACGCGCCGTCTCGTGCAGGAAAACCGGCTGACGGTCGACGATCTCATCTGGCCGATCTTCGTGATCCCGGGCACCGGCATCGTCGAGCCGATCCCTGCCATGCCTGGCGTCAACCGCATGACCGTGGACATGGCGGTAGAAGCGGCGAAGGAAGCGGCCGATCTCGGCATCCCCGCGCTTGCCACCTTCCCTAACATCGAAATGGAGCTGCGCGACGAGACCGGCTCCAACAGCCTCGAGAAGAACAATCTCATCAATCTCGCTACCGCCGCAATCAAGAAGGCCGTGCCGAACATTGGCGTCATCACCGATGTCGCTCTCGACCCTTTCACCAGCCACGGCCATGACGGCATCCTGCGCGGCAATGAAATCGTCAATGATGAAACGGTCGAACAGGTGGCGCGTGCCGCGGTCTACCAGGCGGATGCCGGCGCAGACATCATCGCGCCTTCGGAAATGATGGACGGTCGCATCGGCGCGATCCGCCAGGCGCTGGACGCCGCCGGCCATCAGAGCGTCGGCATCATGAGCTATGCAACGAAATTCAGCTCGGCCTTCTATGGCCCCTATCGGGAGGCCATCTCGACCGGCGGCCTGCTGAAGGGCGACAAGAAGACCTATTATATCGACCCGGCAAACGGCACCGAAGCCGTGCGCGACGCCACGCTCGACGTCGAAGAAGGCGCCGATATGCTGATGGTCAAGCCTGGCCTACCCTATCTCGACATCTGCTGGCGGCTGAAGGAAGCCTTCGGTCTTCCGACCTTCGCCTATCAGGTCTCCGGAGAATACGCGATGATCAAGGCTGCCGCCGCCAATGGCTGGATCGACGGCGAGAAGGTAATGCTCGAAACCCTGCTCGCCTTCAAGCGCGCCGGCTGCGACGGCATCCTCACCTATTTCGCTGTCGACGTGGCGAGACATCTGGCGAAGAAATAGCTTCGGGCTGCCGGCTTATTGTATTTGCCGCACCTGATACCATATCTTCGGCGAATGTTTCCCAAGGAGGAAAACAATGAGCCTAAACCCCAGCCCGCTCTATGCAGCACCGGACGACTGGCGCGCCTATAGTGGCGTGCTGAGCCGGCGCATCTTTGCGTTCATCGTCGATTACATCATCGTCGCGCTGCTGTGCATTCCCGCGGCCGTACTGCTGTTTTTCGTTTCGATCCTGACGCTGGGGCTCGGCTTCTTCCTTTATCCGGTGCTGTTCGTTCTCGTTGCGGGCCTCTATTTCGGCTGGACGCTCGGCGGTCCCTACCAGGCTTCGCTCGGCATGCGCGCCATGGGCCTCACCATGGTTCGTGTCGATGGCCGGCGCATGGATTTCCTGACGGCGATCGTCCATCTGGCACTGTTCTGGATTCTGAACTCCGTCCTGACGCCGCTGATCCTGCTGGTGGGCCTTTTCACCGACCGCAGCCGGCTGGTGCATGACCTGCTGCTTGGCACGGTCATCGCACGGACGGCCTAAAACAACGCATAAGCATAGGAGACCCTATGATTTCCCGCGCGCCTGATGGCCCGCGGGAGATATTTCTGTGCATGGTCCATTAGGAAACTTCGATCTTTAGCGAAGGACGTAGTTGACGTTTTCTAAACTTGGGCCATGCTTGTAGAAAACGGGTGCCGAAAGAAAGGTCAATCAACGGCAGATGAACACGCAGTCGACGCCATCTCCGCAGTTTTATCTGACGGCACCGGCTTCCTGCCCGTACTTGCCGCATGAGATGGAACGCAAGGTCTTCACGCACCTTGTGGGGCCTCGTGCCGCCGAGATGAACGATATACTGACGCAGGGCGGCTTCAGGCGTTCTCAGAACATCGCCTATCGTCCCGCCTGCGAATCGTGCCGAGCCTGCATATCGGTCCGCATCCTGGCGCAAGAGTTCGAGCCCACCCGATCGATGAAACGGGTGCTGACGGCCAACAGCGATATCATCGCCACCGAATTTCCGGCGCAGCCCTCCAGCGAGCAATATTCGCTCTTCCGCCGCTATCTCGACTATCGTCATCAGCAAGGCGGCATGTCCGACATGACCGTGCTCGACTATGCGATCATGGTCGAGGACACGCATGTGAACACGCGCATCATCGAATATCGCCGTCGCGAGGAAGGTTCAGGGCTGGAGCAGCGTCCGAAGGGCGAACTGCTGGCTGCGGCTCTGACCGATGTGATGAGCGACGGGCTGTCCATGGTCTATTCCTATTTCAATCCCGATCTCGACGAGCGATCACTCGGCACCTTCATGATCCTCGATCATATCAAGCGGACGAAAGCGCTGGGGTTGCCGCACGTCTATCTCGGCTATTGGGTCAAGGGCTCGCGCAAGATGGACTACAAGACCCGCTTTCAGCCGCAGGAACATCTGACGCCGCGCGGCTGGGAACGTTTCGACCCCGCAGCCGACGGCGACAAAGATACCTTCCGCTGAATGTTTTCCCATCTCTCGGACCATAAGAAGGGCCTGCTACTGACGACGCTCGGCGGTCTGGCGCTGTCGATGGATATCCCGCTGATACGGCTTTCCAACGGCGAAGTCTGGTCTGTGCTGTCGGCTCGCAGCCTTGCGACCATCGTCGTGGCGCTGGCCGCCCTTTTCGTCATTCACCGGGTCACTGGCTCGCTGAAGACTGTGCTGCCGGGCTGGCTCGGAATTCTCGTTGGCTTCTTCTATGGGCTGACCACCATCACCTTTCTTCTCGCCGTCTATTATACCAAGGCGGCAAATGTGGTCTTCATCATCGCGCTCAACCCGATGTTCACCGCCCTGTTCTCGTGGATCTTCCTCAAGGAGCGCCCTGCCCTTTCCACATTAATTACCATGGCTGTCATGATCCTCGGAGTTGGTCTGATCGTGGGAGATGGTATGGAGAGCGGCCATCTGCTTGGCGACGCACTTTCCGTGCTCGCATCGCTTTCCATCGCCTGTGCCATCACGATCAGTCGCGCCTCGGGCCGGGACATGGGTTTTGCTTCCTTGCTGGCGGCCGTCATTCCGGCGGCAGTCGGGCTCTATCATATGGTGCCCTCGGGCTTTTCCATCGACCATCCCGGCTGGATCCTTTTCGACGGCGCCGTGCTGATGCCGCTTTCCTTCTGGTGCCTTGCGACGGGCACGCGTTTTCTTTCGGCACCGGAAGTGGCGATGTTCTACCTCCTGGAAACGATCTTGGCGCCGATCTGGGTCTGGCTGATCTTCTCCGAGGCGCCGGCCAACATGACGCTAGCCGGCGGGGCGATACTGATCCTGGCACTGGCCGCGCACTCGCTATGGCAAGCTCGGGTCAAGGCGAGAGCGGCAATCATCGCGCAAACTCTCGCGCCCTGAAGCAACGCCCATCCAATGTTATAACCAGGTTATTACATTGGAGCTGCAATATGAACGTCACCATCCGCAAGATCGGCAATTCCGAAGGCGTTATCATTCCGAAAGAAGTCCTGGATCAGCTTGGTCTCGGAGCCGGTGACAGCTTGGAACTCAGTTTGAAAGATGGCGGATTGCTGATGCAGCCGGCTGACGCGGATTTTGCGCGCCACATGGAGCATGCGCAGCGCTTCATGGATCAATACAAAATTGCACTGAAGAAGCTGGCAGAATAATGCCCTTTATCTTCCTGACTAGGCCGCTCATTGAGCAATTGCATAAGATGCAAATCAAAAGGTTCGGCGGCTCCTATGGTCTACGAGACGAGGGCTCCCTTGAATCCGCCTTGGCACGCTCGATTAACAAAGCCCAATACGGCAGTGATGATATCATCGAACTAGTGGCCGCTTATCTATTCGAGCTCGCGAAAAACCACGCCTTCATAGATGGCAACAAGCGCATCGCCATCGTGGCGACAGCAGTTTTTCTTATGGAAAACGGCCACCGTATTCAAACGACAGACGCCAATCTTTACAGCTTCGTCGTAGCAGTGGCCGCCGGAGAAATCGATGAAGAGGGAGCGACACGTTTCCTGCGAGACGTCTGCGTTCCCTACACAGATTGAAGCCCTCAGGCGCCGATCCGCCCTCGTCAAGGTTCCGCCCAGACGCAGTCGAGACGACGCACCACTCGGCCCTTCGCTAGGGCTCAGGGCGTTCATCGCTACAATCGACCCGCCGGGCCGATTGCTCGGGCTTTGCCCGACTGCTCCTCACCCCGAAAACCGGCCACTTCTGGGGAAGCCCTTCGGCACGGCACGGCCGGCGCCGGCGCGATCGCCCAGCCATTCCACCAACTCGTCCTTGGTCTTGGTGAAGGTGCGGCCGGCACTGTCTTCCCATGTCAGGCCATCGACAATCGCGAAGCACCTGACATCGGCGATGCCGCCATCCTTGTATTTCTGAAGGCGCACGCCCTTGCCGCGTGACATTTCCGGCACCTGCGCGAGCGGGAAGATGAGCATCTTGCGGTTCTCGCCGACCACGGCAACGTGATCGCCTGATATCGGGACGAGAAGCTTGGTCTCGTCGGGATAGGAGACGTTCATGATCTGCTTGCCCTTGCGGGTATTGGCGACCAGTTCCGCCTCGGCAACGATGAAGCCGTTGCCCGCCGTCGAAGCGATCATCTGCTTGCGCTGCGGATCGTGGACGAAGGCCGTCAGCACGTCCTGATCGTTTTCCATGTCGACCATGATGCGCAGCGGTTCGCCATGACCGCGGCCGCCGGGCAGCTTGTCGCCGCCGAGCGTATAGGCCTTGCCGCCCGTCGTGATGATGAGGATCTTGTCCGTGGTCTGCGCCGGGAAGGCAACCTTGAGACCGTCGCCCTCCTTGAAGGTCAGCGAGGACGTATCGGATATGTGGCCCTTGAGGGCGCGGATCCATCCCTTTTCCGAGACGACGACGGTGATCGGCTCCTTCTCGATCATCGCCTGCTGGATGGCGGCATCGTCGGCTTCGGGCGCTTCGGCAAACTGCGTGCGGCGGCGGCCGATCTCGGTGGCCTTGGCGAATTTTTTCTTCACCTCGCCGATTTCCCAGGCAACCGTCTGCCACTGCTTCTCGTCCGAAGCGAGCAGTGCCTCGATGTCAGCCTTCTCCTTTGTCAGGCCGTCAAATTCCTTGCGGATTTCGAATTCTTCCAGCTTGCGCAAAGAGCGCAGCCGCATGTTGAGGATAGCTTCGACCTGATTGTCAGTAAGGCCAAATCGCTCCATCATCACAGGCTTCGGCTCATCCTCCTCGCGGATGATGGCAATGACCTCATCGATGTTGAGATAAGCGACCAGCAAGCCACCGAGAATTTCGAGCCGCTTTTCGATGGCCGCCAGGCGGAAGCGGGAGCGGCGCAGCAAGACTTCGCGGCGGTGATCCAGCCACTCCTTCAACACTTCGTTCAGCGCCATAACCTTTGGGATGCGGCCCATGGACAGAACGTTCATGTTGAGCGGGAACCGGCTTTCCAGCTCCGTCAGCTTGAACATCGATTCCATCAGGATCGTCGCGTCGACGGTGCGGCTCTTCGGCACGAGAACGACACGGATATCCTCAGCGGATTCGTCGCGAACATCCTCGAGCAACGGCAGCTTGCGCGCCAGCAGCAGTTCGGCGATCTTTTCGATCAGCCGCGACTTCTGCACCTGGAACGGAATTTCGGTGACAACGATCTGATAACCGCCGCGACCGAGATCCTCGATCTCCCATTTGGACCGGACACGGAAGCCGCCACGACCGGTCTTGTAACTTTCTATAATGCTCTGGCGATCATCGATAATGATGCCACCGGTCGGAAAGTCGGGACCTGGAATATACAGCTCCACCAGCTTCTCGACCGTCGCATCGCGATCCTTGATCAGATGCAGTGCGGCGTCGCAAAGCTCGTGAGCATTGTGCGGCGGGATAGAGGTCGCCATGCCGACAGCGATACCCGAAGAGCCGTTGGCGAGCAGATTGGGAAAAGCTCCAGGCAGAACGATCGGTTCAGAATTCGACTCGTCATAGGTGTCGCGGAAATCGACCGCGTCCTGATCGATACCCTCGAGCAGCAGTTCGGAAACCGCCGTCATCTTGGATTCGGTGTAACGCATCGCGGCCGGGCTATCGCCGTCGATGTTGCCGAAATTGCCCTGGCCGTTGACCAGCGTGTAGCGCTGCGAGAAATCCTGAGCCAGGCGCGCCAGCGCATCATAGATCGACTGGTCGCCATGCGGGTGATAGTTACCCATCACCTCGCCGACGATCTTGGCGCATTTGCGGAAAGCTGCATTGGGGCGCAGCCCCATCTCGCTCATCGCATAGACGATGCGGCGATGCACCGGCTTCAGCCCATCGCGAACATCCGGAAGCGCGCGTTGCGTAATCGTCGACAAGGCATAGGCCAGGTAGCGCTCTTCGAGCGCCGCCTTCAGATCGACCGGAAGGATATTGTCGTCGCCTTCACCGGGCGGCGGTGTCAGATTTTTTCCCATGATCCTTGACTATAAGAGATGGCGATTCACAGCAAGAAATCGGTGGAAAGCACCTGTGGATGAAGGCGTTTCAGCACTCTTGCGAAATGACAACCGAGACATTTTTGCCGCGCCTGCCTTCAACGTTCATTGTCATTGGATTTTCAGAGAAAGATCAATATAAGTCAGCGCAGCACACGCTCAATCTGTATGCTCCCGCCCATACCACCGGCTTAAAGAGGAAACGCCATAATGACTTTCTACCGGACTACGCGGCTGATGCTTTGCAGCGCCGCCATGCTGTCTTTCGCCAGCTCCGCTTTCGCGCTCGACGGCAATGATCTGCTGAAGAAGATCAACGACCTCTACGGCCAGCAGGGCGGTTCGATTGCCGCTACCGGCATCGATGTCGACGGCAGCACAGTGACGCTGAAGGGCGCAAGCTTCAAGGCAGCCGGCATGGACGACAGCATTCCGCTCGGCGACATCACCCTTGATGGCGTCGAGGAAAACAACGGTGGCTACACGATCGAGGAAATCGATTTTGCGGATGTCGATTTCACCAAGGACGGCGCCTCTGTTTCCGCCACCGACCTCAAGTTGACCGGTGTCGAGATCCCGGCCGACGCGAGCAAGGGTGACCTAAGCTCGCTGTTCTACTACCAAAGTGCCCATGCCGGCGCCGTTTCCGTGACCAAGGATGATGTCGAGGTATTCTCGATCGAGGGCGCCGACGCCAACACGAAGAAGCGCGATGACAAATCAGGCCTCGATTTCGATGCCAAGATCAATGGCATCAAGGCGGATCTCAGCAAGGTCGACGATGCGAAGACCAAGGAAGCCATCGAAGCGCTGAAGCTGCAGCAGATCGACGGCACTGTCTCCATGAAGGGTAGCTGGGATATGGGACCCGGCACTATCAACATCAGCGAATATTCCTTCGACTTCAGGGACATTGGCAAGCTGAACCTCGCCTTCAGCATTTCCGGCTACACGCCCGCCTTCGCCAAGTCGCTGCAGGATGCGTTGAAGACGGTTCGCTCCAATCCGAACCAGCAGGAAGCACAGCAGTCCGCCGGCCTCGCCATGCTCGGCCTGCTGCAGCAGCTCACCTTCAACAGCGCCCAGATCCGCTTCGACGATGCGTCGATTACGGCACGCGCGCTTGACTTCGCTGGCAAACAGCAGGGTGTCACGGGCAAGCAGCTCGCCGACACACTGAAGGCAATGACGCCGATCATGATGGCGCAGCTCAACATTCCGGAACTGCAGAACGCCGTCTCATCGGCAGTCAATGCCTATCTCGACAATCCGAAGAGCCTGACCGTCACCGCCGCCCCCGGCAAGCCGGTGCCGGTGCCGATGATCATCGGCGCTGCCATGGGCGCGCCGACGACGATCCCGCAGGTTATCGGCCTCAAGGTTTCCTCGAACGACTAAGCCGTCGTTCGTTCCCGATACTATCGAGAAACCCGGCGATCTCGGTCGCCGGGTTTTTCTTTGCCTTGGCTCAGGCTTCCTGCCGCATCTGATAGGTTTTCAGTTCGCTGAGCGCATGAGACAAGAGGGCGAGCAATTCGTCCGTGGTCGCGCCATCGCGCGCCTGAACGGACATGCCCTGCACGATCGCACCGAGAAAGCGCGCAAGCGACCGGGGATTCGCCTCCGGCCGAATATCGCCCTCCGCAATACCGCGTTCGATACGGGCGGTGAAGACATCCAGCGTTTGCAGGCGCATGGACGCGACATGATGGGCGATCGGCTCGTTCTCTTCCGCGCAATTCAGCACCGCCGTGGATATCATGCAGCCCTTTGGATGCTCCGGGGCCGTGAAGATCCTGGCGGAGTTCGTCAGAAAGCGCTCGAAGGCAGTCACGGTATCCAGCTTGTCCTGAAAGGGATTGCCGGGTTCCGGACGAGGCATGCGCCGATATTGATCAAGCGTCTCGCGATAGAGCTCGGCCTTAGAACCAAAGGCGGCATAGAGGCTTTGCGGCGTGATGCCCATCGCCGCCGTCAGATCGGCAATGGAGGAACCGTCATAGCCATGCTGCCAGAAAGTATCCCGGGCGGCGGCAAGAACCGTTTCGCGATCGAAGGCCGGCGGGCGCCCACGCTTGCGCGGCGAAGAATTTTTCTTCTCTTCAATATTTTTCACAATGGTCACTCTAGAATTATTTCCCGATCTGGTTTATTCGGGAATGGTCATTGTGATTATAGAAGGTTTTGCTCCATGAGTCTTCCCCTGGAAAATTCCGCGCATACAAGCGACGGCAGCCTTGCTGAAGGCGTCGATGCTGCGATCGATTCCGCCCTCGCGGACAAAAGGCTGGTCGGAACCGTCGTTCTGATCGCTCAGGATGGAGAATTGGCCTACGCTCGCTCCGCCGGTCTGGCGGATCGCGAAAACAAGGTAGCAATGCGGGAAGATGCCATCTTCCGTCTCGCCTCCGTCACCAAGCCGATCGTCACCATTGCCGCCATGCGGCTCGTCGAACAAGGCCGCATCGGTCTCGACGATCCGATCACCAAGTGGCTGCCGGATTTCCGGCCGCGCCTGCCCGATGGCGGCGAAGCCGTTATCCGCATCCGGCATCTGCTCACCCATACCTCCGGGTTGGGCTACACATTCGCCGAGGCGCAGGACGGTCCTTATCAACGCGCAGGCGTATCCGACGGTCTGGACACGCCGGGCCGATCATTGGCAGACAACCTCCAGCGCCTTGCCAGCGCGCCCCTTCTCTTCGCGCCCGGTGAAAGCTGGCAGTATTCCCTGGCGATGGATGTCCTCGGCGGCATCATCGAGAAGGAAACAGGCGGACCGCTCGGCGATGCGGTTGCGGACCTAATCATGAAGCCGCTCGGCCTTTCCGACACCGGTTTCTACGTGCGCGACCGCAGCCGCCTGGCGGCCGCCTATATGAACGGTGCTCCCGAGCCGCGGAGGATGGGAGACGAGGCGCTCGTTCCGATATTCGACGGCACGATCCGCTTTGCACCCGACAGGATATTCGATCCTGCTTCCTACCACTCCGGCGGCGCCGGCATGGCCGGAACGGCAAGCGACATCCTTGCCATTCTGGACACGATCAGGAAGGGCGGTGCACCGCTGCTATCGGCCGATACGGTGAAAACCATGATGGCCGATCAGGCGGGCGGGCATATGCAGGCGCAGCAGGCCGGTTTCGGGTTCGGCTACGGCTGGTCCATTGTCCTCGATCCCGTGGTCGCGCAGGTTCCCTTCTCGGCTGGCACGATCAAATGGGGAGGCGTCTACGGGCATAGCTGGTTCGTCGACGCCGAAAAGGGCCTGACGGTGGTCGCCCTGACCAATACGACCCTTGAGGGCATGTGGGGTCAGTTCACCACGGATCTGGCAAAAGCGGTCTATGCCGCAATCTAGCTGAGATCAGCGTCCCAAACAAAAACCCGGCGATTTCGGTCGCCGGGTTTTGCGTTTTGACAAACCTTGGAGGACTTAGTCCTTCTTGACCGGCGGCACAGGGCGGATCGCCAGTTCGCGCAGCTGCGTCGGCGTTGCGGCCGAAGGAGCGCCCATCAGCAGATCCTGCGCCTGCTGGTTCATCGGGAACAGCGAGATCTCGCGCAGGTTCTTGGCGCCGACCAGCAGCATGACGATACGGTCGATACCGAAGGCCGCACCACCGTGCGGAGGCGCACCATACTGGAAGGCGCGATAGAGACCGCCGAAGCGCTCTTCGACGTCTGCCTGGCTGAGGCCGACCTTTTCGAAAGCGGCGACCATGGTCTCCGGCGACTGGTTACGGATCGAGCCCGAAGCGATTTCGAAGCCGTTGCAGACGGCGTCGTACTGGAACGCCTTGATCGTCAGCGGGTCCTGGGTCTGCAGCGCCTCGAGGCCGCCCTGCGGCATCGAGAACGGGTTGTGGGCGAAATCGACCTTCTTTTCTTCCTCGCTCCATTCGAAGAACGGGAAGTCGACGATCCAGCACAGCTCGAAACGGTCGCGGTCGACCAGGTTCAGCTCTTCGCCAGCCCTGGTGCGGGCCTCGCCTGCAAACTTGTAGAACTTGGCGGGATCGCCGGCGACGAAGAAGCAGGCATCGCCGTCATCGAGGCCGAGCTGGGTGCGGATCGCATCCGTTCGCTCTTCGCCGATGTTCTTGGCAAGCGGACCTGCGCCTTCGAGCTTCTCGCCTTCCTTGCGCCAGAAGATGTAGCCGAGGCCCGGCTGGCCCTGGCTCTGCGCCCAGGCATTCATGCGGTCACAGAATGCGCGCGAACCGCCGGTCTTGGCCGGGATCGCCCAGACTTCGACCTTCGGGTTGGAGGCGATCATGTTGGCGAAGACCTTGAAGCCGGAACCGGCGAAATGCTCGGTGACGGCTTCCATGACGATCGGGTTGCGCAGGTCCGGCTTGTCCGAGCCATACTTACGGATGGCGACGTCATAGGGGATGCGTGGCCATTCCTTGGTGACCGGCTTGCCTTCGGCAAACTCCTCGAACACCTGGCTTATCAGCGGCCCCATCGTGTTCCAGACGTCTTCCTGGGTGACGAAGCTCATCTCGAGGTCGAGCTGGTAGAATTCGCCCGGCAGACGATCGGCGCGCGGGTCTTCATCGCGGAAGCACGGGGCGATCTGGAAATAGCGGTCGAAGCCGGCAACCATCAGCAGCTGCTTGTACTGCTGCGGCGCCTGCGGCAGCGCGTAGAATGTGCCGGGATGGATACGGCTGGGCACGAGGAAGTCGCGCGCGCCCTCCGGCGACGATGCCGTCAGGATCGGGGTCGTGTATTCGGTGAAACCGACTTCGCCCATGTGGCGACGCATGGAGGAGATGATCTGCGTGCGCTTGACGATGTTCTTGTGCAGCGTTTCGCGGCGAAGGTCGAGGAAGCGATACTTCAGGCGAACGTCTTCCGGATAGTCCGGCTCGCCGAAGACGGGCAGCGGCAGCTCCTTGGCGGCGGAGAGCACTTCGATCTCCTGCGCGTAAAGCTCGATCTCGCCGGTCGGCATGTTCTTGTTGACGGTATCTTCCGTGCGGGCCTTGACGAGGCCGTCGATGCGGATGACCCACTCGCCGCGAACGGTTTCGGCGAGCTTGAAGGCCGGAGAATCGGGGTCGGCAACGACCTGGGTGATGCCGTAGTGATCGCGCAGGTCGATGAACAGCACGCCGCCATGATCTCGGACGCGATGAACCCAGCCGGCAATACGGACGGTCGAACCGACGTCGGACTTGCGCAGGGCGGCGCATGTGTGGCTGCGATAGCGATGCATAGTATATATCCTGGACTTGGCGGGCCGTGGCGAAAGGACATGCAAGCCCCTCGCCTGCCGACGAGAAAATCGGGCGGAAAAGCGCATGGCGCGCCCGATTTGTCAAGGCTCGAACACCGGAAGTCAGCTTAAAGCTGTTTCAGTCGCTATCCAATACACTACGCGCAAGTAGCCGCTGCGGCGGTTTGGCTACTTCGATGCTATTGCTGAACGCTCCAGTCAACTTTAAACAGGCACTCATATATCTTCGCCCCCGGAGCCCGACATGCCAATCCTCACCCGCCGCAATCTCCTGAAAGCTTCAGCCGTTGCCGGCGCCTATGGCGTCGGCCTCGGGATCGCCGGTAAGTTTGCGGGCAAGGCAGCGGCGGCCGAGCCACTCACGCTGAAGACTGCCAAGATCGAGGCCAGCCTCGCCGACGGCGGCAAGACCAGGAATGTGCTCACTTATGGCGATGCCGGCATGCCGCCGGTCGTGCGCATGAAGAAGGGCGAGCCCTTCGCGGCGAGACTGATCAACGGCATAGACGATCCGACGACTATCCACTGGCACGGCATTCGTCTGCCCAACAATATGGACGGCGTTCCGTTCCTCACCCAGCCCTATGTCTATACCGGCGATCATTTCGATTATGCCTTTACGCCTCCGGATGCCGGTACTTTCTGGTATCATCCGCACTGCAATACGCTGGAGCAGATGGGCCACGGCATGACTGGCGTCATCGTGGTCGAGAACCCCAAGGATCCTGCCTTCGATTCGGAAGTGGTGCTCAATCTGCGCGATTGGCGCCTGGGGGGAGATGGACAGTTCATTGCGCAATTCAGGCCGCGGGATGCCGCGAAATCCGGCACCTACGGCACCGTCCGGACCGCCAACTGGAAACAGGAACCGCAATATGACGCGCCTTCCGGCGGGCTGGTGCGGCTGCGCATTGCCATTACCGATGTCACGCGCATCTATTCCTTCCGCATGGACGGCGCCGAGGCGACAGTGATCGCGATAGACGGCAATCCCGTGCCACAGCGCTTTCCGCTCGATCTTCTGCAGCTTGGGCCGGGGCAGCGGCTGGAGCTTGCCGTACGCATGCCCGACAGCGAAGGCGCAGTCGTCAAGCTCGAAGACATCAAGGGCACCAATCCGAAAGTGCTGGCGACGCTGCGCGCCGTGGGCGCATCATTAAAGCGCGACGTGCGCGATCTGGCGCCGCTCGAAGATAATCCCGTGCTGAAGGCAGACCTCGGTTCCGCCACCCATATTCCGCTGATCCTGAGCTCGACGGCGGAGAACACCGCCGACAACAGCATATGCGGCTCGCTCGGCTACAGCTTCTGGGCTATCAACAAGGTGCCTTGGCCGGGCGATACGCCTGATCCCACGGCGCCGCTTGCCGAGCTCAAGCTCGGCAAGAGCTATGTCATCGACATGGAAAACGTCACGCCGCATAGCCACCCGATCCACCTGCACGGGATGAGCTTTACGGTCCTCTCCTCTTCGACTCGGCAGGTGCAGCCCTTTGTCTCCGATACCTATCTGATCCAGCCGGACGAAAAGGTGCAGCTGGCCTTCGTTGCCGACAATCCCGGCGATTGGCTGCTGCATTGCCATATCATCGAACACCAGAAGACGGGCATGACGAGTTACGTGCGCGTGGCATAGGCGGTCACAAGCCATCCCGATTGCAGGCAGTTTCGGTCGAAGCTGTCACAGTCCCCGGCAATTTCAGCGAAAAGCGAAATGCGGCAAGGGCTTTGTCCGCGAAAGTATTGACATATCGGGCTGAAAGGAGAAGGAAGTTAAGGAAGTATTTTACCATTGAATGTGTTGATATGATCGAAACTACCGCCCAATTGGAGGCGGCCTGCCAAGAGCTGGCCAAGTCGGAATTCATTACCATCGATACGGAATTCCTGCGAGAAACGACCTTCTGGCCGGAGCTGTGTTTGATACAGATGGCAAGCCCCACCACCGAAGTGCTGGTGGATCCGCTGGCCAAGGGGCTGGATCTGGCACCCTTCTTCGAACTGATGGCCAACTCATCGGTTTTGAAGGTGTTTCATGCTGCCCGCCAGGATATCGAAATCATCTTCCATCGCGGCAATCTCATTCCGCATCCGATCTTCGATACGCAAGTTGCGGCAATGGTTTGCGGCTTCGGCGATTCGGTTTCCTACGACCAGCTCGTCAGCCGCATCAAGAACGTCCATATCGATAAATCCTCGCGATTTACCGATTGGAGCCGGCGGCCGCTCTCGGAAAAGCAGCTCGACTATGCGCTTGCCGACGTGACGCATCTGCGCGACGTTTATCTCTCGCTCCAGGAGCAATTGCAGCGCGAAGGACGTGCCTCCTGGCTGCAGGAGGAGATGGCGATCCTGGAGGCGCGCGAGACCTACGACCTGCACCCCGACGATGCCTGGCAGCGGCTGAAGATGCGGCTGCGCAAACCGCAGGAGCTGGCCGTCCTTAAATTTGTGGCCGCCTGGCGCGAGCGCGAGGCCCGCGCACGCAATGTCCCGCGGGCACGCGTATTGAAAGACGATGCGATCTATGAGATCGCCCAGCAGCAACCGAAGGATACCGAAGCGCTTGCGCGGCTGCGCACCATCCCGAAGGGTTGGGAGCGCTCTGCCGCCGGTACGGCGGTGCTTGAAGCGATCAACGCGGCGCTGGCGCTGCCGAAGGCCGAAATGCCGCATCCGCCGCGCCACCAACAGGCTCCCGAGGGCACGGCAGCGGCCTCCGAACTGTTGAAGGTCCTTTTGAAGCTGATTGCCGAAAAGCACGGCGTTGCGCCGAAGGTCATCGCCAACAGCGACGATCTCGACAAGATCGCCGCCGAGGGGGAGAAGGCCGATGTGGCGGCTCTGACCGGCTGGCGTCGAGATCTCTTCGGCGAGACGGCCCTGCAACTGATCCAAGGCCAGGTGGCCCTGCGCTTCGTCGGCAAGCGGATCGAGACCATCGCCCTCTAGCCGCGATTCCCCTTTCCCGGCGCGTTGCGATTGCGTATGATTCGCGAACCGAGAGGCCCGCCGCGATCACGATTGCGCCGCAAATCTCGTGGAATGAACGTCCTGTGTAATCGTTCTATTAGATGACGTTCCAGTTTGCTGGCGCAATCCCGCGTCGATGACAGGCGTCGTTTCTCGGCGGAAAAGTGAATGGGTATTCTCCATTCGATACGCAACTGGATCCTGATATCGCTGCTTGTCGCTTCGACTGGCGTCATCTACGGCAAGATATTCTTCCCGCAAGCGCCAATGTATATCGGTGCGATCTTCGCCCTGTTCTGCGGCATGCCGCTGCTGGCCTTCGAACGCCGCATGATCCTGCCGCGGCTGAACGTCTGGATGCATCTCCTGCCAACGCCGGCCTTCATCCCTTCGGCTCTCATCGTCGATTTCCTGCTGATGAGCGTTGGCTATGCCACGGCGGGCAGCCTCATGAAACTGCTGGGCCTGGTCGACGGCTCCTGGGAAGATCTCACGCTGCTGAAGATCGACGTCTATCTCTACGCTGTCGTTGTGACCGCCATCATCATCTTCATCGGCCGTGTGCGGGAACTGCTCGGCCGCGACGTCTTTCTCAGCCTGCTGACCGGCCGGTACCGCAATCCGGTACAGGAAGAGCGCGTGTTCCTCTTCGTCGATCTCGTCGGCTCGACTGCCTTCGCCGAGGAGCATGGCGACCTGAAAACACAGGAATTCCTGGGCGCGGTGTTCGCCGCCATGGCTGAACCCGTACGGCGGCACAAGGGCGCGATAGACGATTATATCGGCGATGCCGCGATCATCACCTGGCCGCTTCGACGCGGGGTCAAGAATGCCAATTGCGTCCGCTGCGTCTTCAATATCCTCGACGATATCGAAAGAAACGCCGAAGCATGGCTGAAATCTTACGGCAGGGTGCCGCGTCTTAGAGCCGCTCTCCATGGCGGCAGCATCGTGACGGCGGAAATCGGCGTCGAGCACCACAAGATCGCCTATTTCGGCGATACGGTGAATACGACCGCAAGGCTGGAGTCTCTCTGCAAAACGCTGGAGCGCCAGGTGCTGATTTCCAGCGACCTTGCCAGACGGATGGAGCTTCCCGAAGGGATCATCAAGGAAGAGCTCGGCGAACATGCCGTTCGCGGCCGCGATCAGCACCTTGGCGTCATCGCCCTTCATACGCAGGACCGGCAAGCGTTGAAGACCGTTCGCGGCAGATCGTAAGCAATACGAATTTTAGGCTGCATTTCGCTATTGATGCACGCCTGGGCTTCACAGCCTATGGGTTGTCCACAGTCACCAAATCTTCACCTAAGCGTTAATTTGCAGATATGGGTCGCCTGTTAAGCGGAGTTGTTTTTGCCACTCTCCACCACAAGGTGACACGATGACTCGAATCCTTTCCGCTTCCACGGCACTCTTCATTCTGCTTGCCGGCTCGGCCCTAGCAGACGAGCAGCAGTTCAAGGCAAAGCTCGTCGGCCAGGCGATCCTGCCGGCCAACACCATCACTGCCGCTCCTGCCGATGCACCAGATTTCCTGAAGACTTCAGGCAAGTTCACCACGCCGGATCGCAAGCGCACGGACGCTCTCGGCACCGTGCCGGGCAAGGATGGCGCCCGCGTCACCGACCTGAAGCTGCCCTTCGCGGGCCAGCCGATCCAGGGGTTCTCTGGCATCAAGACCATGCCCGACGGCACATTCTGGACACTCTCCGACAACGGCTTCGGCTCCAAGCAGAACTCGTCGGACGCGATGCTCTTCCTGCATCAGCTGAAATTCAACTGGGACAGCGGCAAAGTCGAGGTCGTCAAGAACCTGTTCCTGTCCGACCCGAACAAGAAGGCTCCCTTTCCGATCGTTATGGAAGGCGCCGAAAAGCGTTACCTGACGGGCGCCGACTTCGACATCGAATCGGTTCAGCCGGTTGCCGACGGCTTCTGGATCGGCGACGAGTTCGGTCCTTACCTGCTGAAATTCGACACGGATGGCCAACTGACCGACGTCTTCGCAACGACGCTCGACGGCAAGCCGGTCATGTCGCCCGACAATCCGCTGATCCAGCTGCCGGGTAACCCCACACAGAAGATGCCGGCCTTCAATCTGAAGCGCTCGGGCGGCTTCGAAGGTCTCGCCATGTCGAAGGACGGCTCCAAGCTCTACGGCCTGCTGGAGGGCCCGATCTACAAGGATGACGGCCAGATGGAGAGCGTCGATGGCAAGACGGCCATCCGCGTCATCGAATTCGACGTCACCTCGAAGAGCTGGACCGGCCGCAGCTGGCTCTATCCCTTCGCGGACAAGGGTGTGTCGATCGGCGATTTCAACATGCTCGATGAAAAGACTGCCCTCGTCATCGAACGCGACAATGGCGCCGGCACGAAGGACAAGGCTTGCGCCGATCCCAAGCAGCCGAAGCCGGATTGCTTCGAGGCCCCGGCAGAGCTGAAGCGCGTCTACAAGATCGAATTCAGCGACGCCAATGTCGGCAAGTCCGTTCGCAAGATCGGCTATATCGATCTGATGCGCATCGAAGATCCGGACCATAAGCGTCGCCAGGGCGGCGGTGAAGGCTTCTACGACATGCCGTTCGTCACCATCGAGAATGTCGATCGGGTCGATGCCACGCATATCGTCATCGGCAACGACAATAACCTGCCCTTCTCCGCCGGCCGCGCCGTCGACAAGGCTGACGACAACGAATTCAGCCTGCTGGAAGTCGGCGATTTCCTGAACGCGAAGTAAGCACAATGAAACCGCCTCTCCCTGCCGTGCAGGGGGAGGCTTCAATCCCATGCAACACAAAGCTTATTCGAAGCAGAAAGCCAGGCGGCGATTGGTGAGCTTGCCGAGCTGCTGCAGGCGGCCGTCCAGCCTCTCGCCGGCAAAGTCGTGATATTCAGAGGGAACGACGAATTCGAGATCGAGATCAGGCTTTGTCGAACGGCGGAACGACAGATTGCGCACGATACCGGGCATCGACGCCGAGAAGAGATAGACGACGCGCAGCAGGCCGCCGAGCAGCTTGGCGCGTTCGATGTAGAGCGGCGTTGCGATCGTCGCCAGTGGCTCGGTCGCTCCGTCGTCGTTCAAGCCCTCGAAACGGTAGTAGTTGGCAAGCGCGATGAAGGCGCGGCCGGCATGGGTAATGCCGACAAAGGAGGTATGCGCGATGATGTTCAGCGCCTGCAGGCCGCGATAATCCGGATGGGCGCGCCAGCTGATATCGGCAAGCAGACAGGCTGCCTGACGATAGCGGCTTTCCTCGTCCGTCTCGGTGATGCCGAAGAAGGGCATCATTCGTCCGGTCCAATCGGCAAGCTCGCGAGCATGTTCCGGGGAGCGCGCACGCAGGATGGCAAGCTCGCCGGCGGCGGTGAGCAGCGGGTCGCTGTTGCGCTCGGCCTCGGTCAGCAGCGAATAGAGATAACCTTCACGAACGCCCTGAGCGGAGAAGGAGATGACGGACGGCTTCATGGCCGTCAGCACTTCGCGCATGGCGACTGCGCCGAAAGGCAGCAGCGAACGGCGATGCTTGGACACCGCCTGAAATGCCGGATCCTTCGAATCCTTCGCTTCGACGATCTGATCCAGGAACCGCAGCATCTCATCGAGCGGCACTTCATAGCCCTGCATCATGTGGAGCGGATATTTGCGGATTTCCATGTGCAGCTTGGCGACGCTTCGCCATGTGCCGCCGACCGCATAGAACGTGCGGCCCTCGCCCTTGCTCAATAGTTTCGCGGTCTTGACATGCTTGCGCGCGAAGCTGCGCGCCTTATCGATCGAGCCGCCGGCATATTCGGACAGGCGCAGGCCGCCGAGCGGCAGCGTGATGCCCTTGCCGATCTCGTGGTCCTTGATGTCGATCAGCTCCAGCGAGCCGCCGCCAAGATCCCCGGCAATGCCATCGGGATGGAAAAACCCGCTGATGATGCCGAGCGCGGAGAAGCGTGCCTCTTCTTCGCCAGACAGCACGCGCACTTTGCGCTGGAGGATGGCTTCGGCCTGATGGATGAACTGCGGACCGTTGCTGGCTTCGCGGGCTGCGGCCGTTGCCAGAACGTATATGGTGGAGGCACGCGCCTGATCGGACAGCGCCTTGAAGCGATGCAGGGCTGCAAGCGCCCGCGCCACGCTTTCCTCATCCATCTTCCCCGTCAGCGCTATGCCCTTGCCGAGGCCGCACAGCACTTTTTCGTTGAAGAGGATGGTTGGCGACCGCGAATGGCCTTCATAGACGACAAGACGGACCGAGTTCGACCCGATATCGACAACGGAGACAGGGGCGATGCCCGGAAGACGCCCCTGGGCTTCTGATTCAACCATGCAGGTCCAATTTATTTGTTGCGGCCCGACAGCAGTCCAGCGATGAGTTTCGGAGCACTGGATTTCAAGGCTTCACCACGGCCAGACAGGCTGGGATTGGTCATGAAATATTGCTGCGCATTGAATGGCTCTTTTCCCTGACGCACTTCCATGCGCCGTGAAGTCCCGTCCGGCAATATCTCGTAGCTTTGCTGATTGTCAATGATATTGCCCAGCATGATCTGTGAAAGCACCTGTTCATGCACGGTCTTGTTGGTGAGCGGCACGAGCGTTTCGACCCGGCGGTCGAGGTTTCTCGGCATCATGTCGGCGGAGCCGATATAGACCAGCGCCTTGTCCGACGGCAGGCCCTGACCATTGCCGAAGCAGAAGATGCGGCTGTGCTCGAGGAAGCGGCCGATGATCGACTTGACGCGGATATTTTCCGATAGACCCGGTACCTGCGGACGCAGGCAGCAGATGCCGCGCACCACCAGATCGATCTCGACGCCGGCATTGCTGGCGCGATAGAGCGCGTCGATGATGTCAGGATCGACAAGCGAGTTCATCTTCATCCAGATCGCGGCAGGATGGCCGTTCCTGGCGTGCTCGATCTCGCCTTCGATATGCTGGAGGATGCGGGGACGCAGCGTATAGGGCGAGACCGCGATCTTCATGTCGTGTTCCGGCTCGCCATAGCCGGTGATGAAGTTGAAGATATTCGCCATGTCGTGGGCGATCTTCGGATCGCAGGTGAAGTAGGAAAGATCGGTGTAGATCTTGGCGGTGACCGGATGGTAGTTGCCGGTGCCGAGATGGCAATAGGTGCGCAGCTTGCCGTCCTCGCGACGGACGACCATCGACATCTTCGAATGGGTCTTGAGCTCGATGAAGCCGAAGACGACCTGCACACCGGCGCGTTCCAGATCGCGCGCCCAGCGGATGTTGGCTTCTTCGTCGAAGCGGGCCTTCAGTTCCACCAGCGCCGTAACCGATTTGCCGAGATCGGCTGCATCGATCAGCGCGCGAACGATCGGGCTGTCGTTGGAGGTGCGGTAAAGCGTCTGCTTTATCGCCAGAACGTCAGGATCCCTAGCAGCCTGGAGAAGGAACTGGACCACCACGTCAAAGGATTCATAGGGGTGGTGGACGACCATGTCCTTTTCACGGATCGCGGCGAAGCAATCGCCGGCATGTTCGCGGACGCGCTCAGGAAATCGGGCATTGTAGGGCTCGAAGCGCAAATCGTCGCGTGGGGCCTTGCAGATTTCGGAGAGCGTGTTGAGGGCAAGCAGGCCCGGCAGAACCGCGATGCGGTTTCCCGGGACGTTCAGCGACTCCACCACGAACTGGCGGAGCTCGAGCGGCATTTCGGAGTCGGTCTCGATGCGGATCACGGAACCGCGGCGGCGGCGCTTCAGCGCGGTTTCGAAGAAGCGCACCAGGTCTTCGGCTTCTTCCTCGACTTCGATATCGCTGTCGCGGATGATGCGGAAGGTACCCGAGCCCTGAACCTCATAGCCCGGATAGAGCCGATGGATGAAGATGTTCACTACATCTTCGAGCGTGATGTAGCGGATGACGTTGCTGGCGTCCGGCAGGCGCACGAAGCGGTCTAGCGCCGGCGGCAGGCGCAGCAGCGCCGTCATCGGTTCGCGGCCGTTCATGCTTTTGAGCTGCAGCGCGATCGAGAAACCCAGGTTCGGGATGAACGGGAACGGATGGGCCGGGTCGATGGAGAGCGGCGTCAGGACCGGGAAGATCGCCTGCTCGAACTCGGTGTGCAGCCACTGGCGATCGGCATCGGAAAGGGCAGCCGGCCGGACGATCAGAATATCTTCCTTGGCGAGATATTGCTGCAGGACAGCCAGCGAGGCCTGCTGCTCCATCTGCAGATTGTCGATCTCGCGCAGGATATCATCGAGCTGTTCGGCGGGTGTCTTGCCGTCTGGAGTGCGCACGAGGATCTTCTGGCGCACCTGGCCTTCGAGGCCGGCGACGCGCACCATGAAGAATTCATCGAGGTTGGCGGCGGAAATCGAGAGAAAGCGGACACGTTCCAGCAGCGGATGGGCGGTGTTCAGCGTCTCCTCAAGAACGCGGCGGTTGAACTGCAGCCAGGAAAATTCGCGGTTGATGAAGCGCTCGGGGCTGGTCATCAATTCGCTGATCGCAGGTGCCGCCTCTGGATTTTCCTGGTTGGCGTCCTGATGTTCCGTGAGTGCCGAGTCCATGTTCCACCTACCCTCTTTCCAATCTTGTGCCACCTATATCAGTTTGACGACGGAACTGTGACAGTCGCAGCCAGCTCAATCCGGCTGGCCGGAACTGCCCAGCTCGTTCAGGACCTCGGCGGCCAACAGGCGCGTGATCCTTGTTCCCCGTCCAAGCGCCAGCCGGTCCAGCCTGTCGACGATCAGCTGCGCCGCGTTCAGGGAACGCTCCATGCGATTGACGATATAAAGGACGAGTTTGTCATCGATATAAAGCTGGCGGTCGGCGAAGAGCTTGACGATCACCTGCGACAGCAATTCCTCGTCCGGTTCGCCGATCTCGACCACCGTTGCCGCCTTCAGGCGGGAGCGCAGGTCGGGCAGTGTCACCGGCCAGGACATCGGCCAAAGCCTGCTCGTCATCAAAAGACTGGTGCCGTTTTCGCGAACGCTGTTGATGACATGGAAGAGTTCGGTATCGTCAAAGCCGAGGCGATCCACGTCTTCGAAGATGACGGGGCCGTTCGCCGCTACGACTGCGGCATCGGAGCCGGCGACAGGATGAATGTGGACGGCGCCGCACCGCTCGGTCCAGATGCTGGCGAGATGCGATTTGCCCGAACCGACAGGCCCCGCCAGGATCACCACCGGCGACGGCCAGTGTGGCCAGGAATCGATGATCCTCACCGCCGCGCTCAAGGGATCGGCGACGAGCAGATCGTCGCGCCCGTTTGCGGGGTCATGCGTAAAGGCCAAGGGCAGCTGCTCGGCGGCCTTGCGCCTTAGATCAGCGTTCTTTGCGTCGGTCATGTCTAGCTATTCTCGATCTTGCCGGCCTTGGCTCTGCGCGCCTTGCCCGCTTCCGAGCGTCCGTAATAGAGATCGCTCTGAAGGTAGCGCGAAAGGGCGAAGCGGACAAGAACGCCGCAGGCTGCAGCGGCAGGAACGGCGATCAGCAACCCGACGAAGCCGAAGAGCGCGCCAAAGGCGAAAAGCGCGAACATCAGCCAGACCGGATGCAGGCCGACGCTTTCGCCGACGAGCTTCGGCTGCAGCACATTGCCTTCCAGGAACTGGCCGGTGAAGAAGACGACGAGCGTCAGACCGACCCAGAGATAGTCGGGCCAGAACTGAACGAGCGCGACGCCGACGGCCAGAACGAGGCCAACCATCGAGCCGACATAGGGAATGAAGCTGATCATGCCGGCAAAGAGGCCGATCAGCAGGCCAAAATTCAGGCCGACCAGCGACAGACCGACGCCGTAGTAGACGCCGAGAATAATGCAAAGCGAGCCCTGCCCGCGGATGAAGCCGGCGATCGCCTGATCGATCTCGCGGGCGATTTCGCGAACGGTGGCAACATGATCGCGCGGGATCCAGTCGTCTACCTTGGCGACCATCCGATCCCAGTCGAGCAGCATATAGAAGGCGACGACGGGTGTGACGACCATCAGCGAGAGGATGTTGACCAGCGCCTTGCCGGAGCTCCAGAGCTGCGCGAACAGACCGCCGACAAAGCTCAGACCTTCGGACATGATGCTGGAGAAATTGTCCTTGATCGCGCCGAGCTGGTTGCGAATCCAATCCGGCAGCACCATGGTCTGCGCCTTGGCGATCAGCTGCTGGATCTGCTGCACATAGGTCGGAATGTGCTGGATGAAATCGTTGAACTGATTGACGATGATCGGGATGAAGATCGTCAAAGCCAGCGCGAAGACCAGCACGAAGGAGACGAGGATCACCACCGTTGCCATAAGGCGGCTGAGGCCGATCCGCTCCAGCCGGTCGGCGACCGGATCGAGGAAATAGGCGACCGCCATGCCGGCGATGAACGGCAACAGGATCGTGCTAAAGATATAGATAAAGGCGATGAAAACGACGAGCACGATCACCCAGAAGGTGACTTGACGCTTGAGGCTCGCCCCGCTGACCTTTTGCTCCATCGTCTTCCCCGTCACTCCGCGCCCGTTTGCCGTGTGCTTAGGACATAGGATGATGCCGCAATTATGGTCAAGTCTGCGGCCGGAAATCTGCCCTGAGCAATGGGAAGCGGGGAAAATTGAGGGTGTTGCGGCGCTTGCGCCTTGCATAAAGGCCCCTATCATGCAATGGCGACCCGATCAAAGCCCTGTCATACTGGACGGGCGGCCATCGGAGGCGGAAGCATGAGCCAGTCTGGAAAAAACGGTCTGACCTATAGCGACGCGGGTGTCGATATCGACGCCGGCAACCTGCTGGTCGAAAAGATCAAGCCTGCCGTCCGCTCGACGCGCCGGCCGGGTGCCGATGGCGAGATCGGCGGCTTCGGCGGCCTGTTCGACCTCAAGGCTGCCGGCTTTACCGATCCGGTGCTGGTCGCCGCCAATGACGGCGTCGGCACCAAGCTGAAGATCGCGATCGATGCCAATTATCACGACACCGTCGGCATCGACCTCGTTGCCATGTGCGTGAACGATTTGGTCGTCCAGGGCGCCGAACCGCTGTTCTTCCTCGATTACTTCGCCACCGGCAAGCTCGACCCCGACCAGGGAGCGGCGATCGTCGGCGGCATCGCTGCCGGCTGCCGCGATGCAGGCTGTGCGCTGATCGGCGGCGAGACTGCGGAAATGCCGGGCATGTATTCCCATGGCGACTACGATCTGGCGGGCTTTGCCGTCGGTGCGGCCGAACGCGGCCAACTGCTTCCTTCGGGCGATATTGCCGAGGGCGATGTCATTCTCGGCCTCGCCTCGTCAGGCGTTCATTCCAACGGCTTCTCGCTGGTGCGCAAGATCGTCGAGCTTTCCGGCCTCCGCTGGGATGCGCCGGCTCCCTTCGCCGAAGGCAAGGCGCTCGGCGAAGCGCTGCTGACGCCGACGCGCATCTATGTGAAGCCGCTGCTGAAAGCCATCCGTGAAACCCATGCCCTGAAGGCTCTCGCCCATATTACCGGCGGCGGGTTCCCGGAGAATATTCCGCGCGTACTGCCGAAGCATCTCGCCGCCGAGATCGATCTGGCCGCCGTCAAGGTGCCGCCGGTCTTCTCCTGGCTTGCCAAGACGGGCGGCGTCGAGGCCAAGGAAATGTTGCGCACCTTCAACTGCGGCATCGGCATGATCGTGGTCGTCGCTCAGGAAAATGTCGACGCCGTGAAGGCCGCGCTTGAAGCTGAAGGCGAAGCGGTCGTTACGCTCGGCCGCATGGTCGCCCGTGAAGAAGGCGCTCCCGGCACCGTCTACAAGAGCACGCTCGCTCTATGACCACGCCGCGCAAACGCGTCGTCGTCTTCATCTCGGGCGGCGGCTCCAACATGCTGGCTCTTCTGAAAGCCACCAAGGCAGCGGATTATCCAGCGGAGATCGTCGGCGTCATCTCCGACAAGGCGGATGCGGGCGGGTTGGCAAAAGCCGCGGCTGAAGGCATTGCGACCTTCGCTTTCGTGCGCAAGGAATTTGTCAGCAAGGAAGCCCATGAAGAGGCGATCCTTTCGCAGCTGGAAGCCCTCTCCCCCGACATCATCTGCCTTGCCGGTTATATGCGGCTGCTCTCGGGCCGCTTCATCCAGGCCTATGGGGCCGGATCATCAATATCCATCCGTCGCTGCTGCCGCTTTTTCCCGGCCTGCACACGCATCAGCGTGCGATCGACGCCGGCATGCGCATCGCCGGCTGCACCGTGCATTTCGTCACCGAGGGCATGGACGAAGGTCCTGTCGTCGGCCAGGCTGCCGTGCCTGTCTTGACCGACGATACCGCCGAAAGCCTTGCCGCCCGCGTACTTACGGTGGAGCATCAGATTTATCCGCAATCGCTGCGGCTTCTGGCGGAAGGCAAGGTCAGGATGGAAGGCGGCAAGGCCATAAGCCTCGGCAAAACACCTGCTGTCGATGGACGGCAGGTTTTGTCACTGCTTGGGGACATAGGTTAAATAAGGAATTCCGGCGGCAAACAGTCCCCCTCATCCGCCGCTCTCAATCGCCCTTCCTCAAGCCGCAATTGCCATCAACGGATGCAGCGTGCCGTCGCTATAGACGATGCGGCCGCCGCGGAAGGTTGCGCGGATGCGGTGAACCGAGCCGGGCTCGACGGCGACCAGATCGGCAAGCTGACCGACAGCAATCTCGCCGCGATCCGTCAGACCGGCCGAACGGGCAGCGTTGGCTGTTGCCGTCGCAACAGCCGCCGGCAGACCGCCGGCAACAACATCGGCGATCTTGAAGATCGCCGGCACAAAGGCCGCCGGGTGATAATCAGCCGCGATGATGCCGAGCAGGCCGGAGCGCGCCGCATCCAGGGCGCTGAGATTACCGGACATGGACTGGCCGCGCAGTGCGTTCGGCGCGCCCATAAGGGTCCAGAGACCGCGACGGCAGGCTTCCTCCGCGGCAGGTCCCGTCACCGGAAACTCGCTGATCGTCACGCCGAGATCGTGCATCGCGGCGACTTTTTCGGCACTGTCGTCGTCATGCGAGGCGAGCGACAGCTTGTGCTTCAGCGCAAGTTCAACCACGTCATGCAGCTTGCGTTCGATCTCAGGATCCTCGCGCTGTGCGATGCGTTTTGCCACCACTTCCTCGGCCGCCTCGCGCGACATGGACCGACGCTCGGACATGCTGCGGATATAGCTTTCGATGTCATTATACTGCCCCTGCCCCGGCGTGTGGTCGGTGAGCGAAATCATATCGACGGAGCCTTCTTCCAGCAGCCGCTCCAGGGTCGGCGCCGCGCCGAGATTGGTGATTTCGTAGCGTGCATGGACACGGTGGTCGATCAGGAGCTCATCGCGCAGGCTGCCGATGCCGCGGATGACCGCCGAGGTGGTTTCGAGCGAACGGACATGGCCGTAGACGCTTTCGGTCGCAAAGGAGAGCGCTGCAAAGGCCGTGGTGACGCCAGCCGCCGCCAGCTTCTTGTCCAGCTCGTGAATGCCGAAATCGATCGGCATCATCGCATTCGGCCGCGGCGCGATCTCGCGCTCCACCATGTCACAATGCAGATCGACGAAGCCCGGCATCAGCAAGCGGCCACCGCCATCGAACGTTGGCTGCGCCACCGGCTCCGAGCGGATTTCGGCAATCACGCCGTCCTCGATGCGCACTGCGCCCTTCTCGACGACTTCATTAGGAAGAACGAGCGTGAAATTGCTGAGCCACATCGGCTTTCTCCTGAAACATCCATAAGCGAAGGAAGGGCGGAAGCATTCAAGTGTCTTCGGCCGCACGCCCCGGTAAGCTCGATTCGTGACAATGTGATGAATGGGAGAGCAAGCTCCCACCCACGCAGCCGCCTATTTCAGGCTGGCGACATTCAAGGCCGCCCATTGCAGCAGCATAATCGTCTTGGCGTCACAGATATCGCCGGTCTCGATCATGACAATCGCATCGGGCAGGCGAACTTCCAGCACCTCTATATCCTCATGCTCTTCCGCAAGCCCGCCGCCATCGGCAACACGGTCGGACGTGTCAATCACGGCGGCGAAGAAATGAATGACCTCCGTCGAGGAGCCGGGCGAGGTCATCGCCTTGAACAGGAAGCGGACGTCGCGCACGCGAAAGCCGGTCTCCTCCATAGCCTCGCGGCGGATCGCGGCTTCCGGCTGGTCGCCGTCGAGCAATCCGGCGGGCACTTCGATCATCCAGGACGTCTCGCCGACCAGCCGGGCCGGCAGACGGTATTGCCGAATGAGCACCACGGTTTCGCGCTTGGGATCATAGAGGAGGATGCAGGCCGCCGGCGTGCGATGATAGACCTCGCGCTTCAGGCGATGTCTTTCGCCTCGTGAATCCGTGTAATCGACCTCAAAGGTACTCAGCCGCGTCCATTGGTCCGCCAGCGTCTTTTCGCTGACGATCTCGGCTTTCGCGTTTTCGAATTTACTCATGCCACGTCCTTGCGAAGCCATACCTTATTGTCGTGGACAGCCGCGCCGCCATAGGGCGCGACCGGGTCCGCGCCGGTGAGCACATTGATCCCCTCGCCATCGACATGAGCCTTGTTCGGCCAGAGCCCCTCGGCGATCAGCACACCGGGCTTCACTTCCGTCGTCACGCGGGCGTGGAGGCGGATATCGCCGCGACCATTGCCGACACACACCAGATCGCCGTGTGCAATCTCAAGCGCTTCGGCATCGGCCGGATTGATCATCACCTCGGGACGGCCTTCCTTCTGCCGTGACGTCTTCGTTTCCGCGAAACTTGAATTCAGGAAATTGCGCGAGGGCGAGGTCGCGAGCCGGAAAGGATGCTCGGGGTCGACCACCTCGATCACATCGACCTGGTCCGGAAACTCCGGCAGTTCGACGTGAGGGCCGAGCAGACCGACGGATGCTGGCGGGCGGTTCGGCGCCGGCTGATTGGTCCAATCGGGGCGAAAGCGGAACTTGCCGTCGGGATGAGCGAAGCCGTTGACGAAATGTGCATCCTCGAAATCCGGCTGGCGGTCGAACCATTTGTGTTCGAGGAAGTAATCGTAATCCGGCAGACCGCTCCTCGACAGAATCCTGTCGATCATCTCGCGGGCGGAAAAGCCGAAGCCGGGGCGATCCGCGACGCCGAGGCGCTTTGCGAGCTCCTCGATGACGAAGAGATTGCTGCGAACGGTCGGCGGCGGCTCCACGAGCTTCGGGCCGAGAAGGATGTGGTTCTGCCCGCCGGCGCGGTAGATGTCGTCATGCTCGACGAACATGGTGGCGGGGATGACGATATCGGCCATCTCGGCCGTATCGGTCATGAACTGCTCGTGTACAGCCACGAAGAGGTCGGAGCGGGCAAAACCGCGCTTCACCAGCCGCTGCTCCGGCGCAATATTCACCGGATTGGTGTTCTGGATAAGCATCGCGGTCACCGGGCCGCGATGGCGCAGCGCCACGGCATCGCCGGTCAAAGCGCGGCCGATCTGCGACTGATCGATCATGCGGATATCCTGATCCTTCATGGCGCGGCCGGTGAGTTCGCTCGCGTCCATGCGGAAGATATCGCTGTTCGAATGAAAGGCGCCGCCGCCTTCATATTGCCAGGAACCGAGAACTGTGGCGATCGAGGCTGTCGCGTGCATGGCGATCGCGCCATTGCGCTGACGGGTAAAGCCGTAGCCGAGGCGGAAGTAGGTCTTCTTCGTCGTTCCCACGAGCTTGGCGAAGGCTTCGATCTCATTAACCGAAAGGCCGGTGATGCCAGCAGCCCATGCCGGGGTCTTTGACTTCAAATGCTCTTCCAGGCCGGCGGGATCGTCGGCATATTTGGCCATGTAGTCGCGGTCGGCATAGCCATCGCGGAAGGCGATGTGCATGACGGCGCACGCAAGGGCCGCATCCGTGCCCGGCTTGACGATCAGGGCCATGTCGGCCTGCTTCATCGTCGGGTTGTCGTAGATATCGACGACGACGATCTTGGCGCCGCGCTCCTTGCGGGACTTCACCGCATGGGTCATGACATTGACCTGCGTCGCCACGGCATTCGTGCCCCATATGACGACGCAATCCGTGCGGCCCATTTCCCGCGGATCGGGGCCGCGCAGCACGCCTGTCGCCATCGTGAAGCCGGTCCAGGCCGGATTGGTGCAGATCGATGAGAAGAAGCCGGAATAGCGCTTGGCATGGCGGAGCCGCTCGATGGAATCGCGCTGCACCCAGCCCATCGTTCCGGCATAGAAATAGGGCCAGATCGCCTCGCTGCCGTCTTTCGCTTCCGCCTTCACGAAGGCTTCGGCGATCTCATCCAGCGCCGCGTCCCAGGAAAGCTCCTGCCAGCGCCCCTGGCCCTTGGTGCCGGCGCGGCGAAGCGGCTTCATCAGGCGATCAGGATGGTAAAGCCGCTCGGCATAGCGCGCGACCTTGGCGCAAATGACGCCCGAGGTGTAGGAATGGTCGTTGGCCCCGCGAACCCGGCCGATCCTGCCGTCTTCAGTCAGATCGACCTCCAGCGCGCAGGTGGAAGGACAGTCATGCGGACAGGCCGTGTGGCCGATGCGCGATTTGGCTTGGATGGGGGTCGCAATGTTCATGATGTTTGTATATTTCAAGCGATGTCCGGCCACTAGAGACAATCCGGCCCATCTCAACAATTCATGCGGACTTCACCGACAATGAACTATCGGCACATCTACCACGCGGGCAATTTTGCCGATGTCTTGAAACACGCAATCCTCGCGCGCCTCGTCCGCTACATGCAGAACAAGGACAAGGCGTTCCGCGTCCTCGACACGCATGCCGGCATCGGGCTCTACGATCTCTCCTCCGAGGAAGCGCAGAAGACCGGCGAGTGGCGCGATGGCATCGGCAGGGTGTTGGAGGCGGAACTCGTGCCGCAGGTCGCCGAGCTTCTGGAGCCCTATCTTGCCGCCATCCGGGAATTGAACCCCGAAGGCGGCGTCAGGCTCTATCCCGGCTCGCCGAAACTCGCGCGCATGCTGTTTCGCCCGCAGGACCGGCTTTCGGCGATGGAACTGCATCCGGACGATTTCCAGCGGTTGCACCGGCTGTTTGAGGGCGATCACCACGCCCGCATTACCGAGCTCGACGGCTGGCTGGCGCTCGGCGCGCATCTGCCGCCGAAGGAAAAGCGCGGCATCGTGCTCGTCGACCCGCCTTTCGAGGAAGAAGGCGAATATGAGCGGCTGATCGATGGGCTCGCAAAGGCCTCGCGCCGCTTTCCCGGTGGCACCTATTGCCTCTGGTATCCGATCAAGAAGGACGCGCCGATCAAGCCATTTCACGAGGCGCTGCAGGCACTGGAAATTCCGAAGATGCTCTGCGCTGAGCTGAGCGTCAAAAGCGACCGCGGCTTCACCGGGCTTACCGGCTCCGGCCTCATCATCGTCAATCCGCCCTTCACGCTCAAGGACGAGCTGCACGCGCTGCTGCCGGCCTTGAAGGATATTCTGGCGCAGGACCGCTTCGCTTCGCAGCGCGCCTTCTGGCTGCGTGGCGAACATTGAGACTTTTCACACATATATCCGACAGGTGATTTCATGAGACTTCTTTGCTCGCCCACCTCCCCCTTCTCCAGCAAGGTGCGCATGGCCGCACGCCATCTCGGCATCAAGCTCGAGGAAATCCACGTCGATACGAATGCCGGTCCAACACTGCTGATCGACAACAATCCGCTCGGCAAGATCCCGACATTGCTGACCGGCGACGGTGAGGCCATTTTCGACAGCCGCGCCATCATGCATTATTTCGACCGGCGCGAGGGCGGGCTCTATCCTTCGAAGAGGGGCAAGCGCACCGAAATCGAGGTTCTGGAAGCGCTGATCGACGGCACCAACGAGTGCCTGCTGTCGATCGTCTACGAGCGGCGCCTTCGCGAACCCGAGAAGCAGCATCAGCCCTGGATCGACCGCCAGTGGACAAAGGTCAGCCGCGCCCTCACCCATCTCGACGCCGAGCCGCCGAAGATCGGCAAGAAGCTGCATGCGGGTCACTTCGCGCTTGCCTCCCTCATCGGCTATCTGCAGCTCCGCTTCGAAGGACAATGGGAAGGGGACTATGCGGGATTGACGGACTGGGCACGCAAGTTCGAGAAGCATTTCCCCGATTTTCCGGCGATGAAACCGCAGGTCTGAAGCGGTCGACTTAGCCCTGGCGGGCAGCGTCGGCCTTTACGAAATCGACGAAGGCGCGCAGAGCCGTCGGCAACTGCCTGCGGCTCGGATAATAGAGAAAGAATCCGGGATAATAAGGACACCAGTCCTCAAGCACGCGGATCAGCCGGCCATCCCGCAAGGCCGGTAGCGCGTGATCTTCAAATACGAAGGCAAGACCGGAGCCATTGATAGCGGCATCCAGCATGATATCGAGATCGCCAAGCGTGAGCGGCCCCTGCACCTCGATCTCCAGCTCGATGCCCCCGCGCTCGAACTCCCAGCGATAATAGGTGCCGCTCGCGAAACGGTAGCGGATGCAGGGGTGATCCTTCAGATCGTGGGGCGTGAGCGGTTTGGGAAAACGCTGAAAATGTTCGGGCGAGCCGACGATCGCCGTCCGCTGGCGAGGCCCGATGGGGACAGCGATCATGTCGGCGGCGATGCGTTCGCCGAACCGTATGCCGGCGTCGAAACCGGAGGCAACCGTATCCACGAGCGCATCGTCCACTACGATTTCGACTTCGATGGCGGGGTAAGTCCTCAGGAACCGCGACACGATCGGCAGCAATACCATCCTGGCTGCAGGACGCGGGGCATTGATGCGCAGCTTGCCATAGGGCTGGCCGCGGAATTTATCGAGATCCTCCAGCGCATCGTCGATATCGAGAAACGCCGGGCGGATGCGATCGAACAGGCGTTCGCCGGCTTCCGTCAAGCCGACGCCACGGGTGGTGCGATTGACCAGTCGCACATCCAGCCGCTCCTCGATGGCGCGCAACGAATGGCTGAGCGCGGAGGGAGTCACCCCTAATTCCACCGCCGCTTTGCGAAAGCTACGGTGTTCGGCAATTGCAAGGAAGATCGCCAGATCTATCGAACGGATGCGTCGCATTGGTGAGATTTTCTCAACTCTTCATGGAAGAGAAAGTAGATTATCTCAGCGATACCATCAAGCTACCTTTCTCCTGCAAGCGAATTCCATCTATGGAATTGCAAACTCACGAAGGAGAAAGCCATGCGTGTTTGGTTCATTACGGGTGCATCCCGCGGGTTTGGTGCCCTTATCACTCAAGAAGCCCTCACCGCCGGCGACGCCGTTGTCGCTACAGCTCGCAATCCCGTTGGGCTGGCGGAGAAGTTCGGCAATCACCCGAACCTCCTATCCGTCGCCCTCGACGTATGGAGCGAGGCGCAGGCCCATGAAGCCGCCGAGATCGCCGTCAAGCGTTTCGGCAAGATCGACGTCCTTGTCAATAATGCCGGCTACGGGCTTCTGGGTGCCGTGGAGGAAGCAACTGCCGAGGAAATCGAAAAGCTCTATGCGACCAACGTCTTCGGCCTGCTGAAGGTCACGCGCGCCGTCCTGCCGCAGATGCGCCGGCAGCGTTCGGGCCATGTCATCAACATGTCCTCGGTCGGCGGTTATCAGAGCTTTGCCGGCTGGGGCGTCTATTGCTCGACAAAGTTCGCCATCGAAGGCCTCTCCGAAGCGATGGCAGCGGAGTTGCAGCCGCTCGGCATCCAGGTCACCGTTGTCGAACCCGGCTTTTTCCGCACCGACTTCCTCGATGAAAGCTCGCTTGCAGTCAGCCCGAGTTCGATTGCCGACTACAGGGACACTCCGGCCGGAGCGATGCGCGATTTCGCGGCCGACCATAATCACGCTCAGCCCGGCGATCCCAAACGTCTTGCAAAATCGATGATCACGCTTGCCCATTCGGCGAACCCGCCTCTGCGCATGCCTTTCGGCTCGGATACGGTCGGCGCGATCGAGACCAAGAACGAATATGTCGCCAGAGAGCTGGCCGATTGGCGCGAACTGGCCGTCTCGACTGACTTCCCGAAGGAAGCCACCTAAACATTCCGAGGCGTAATGCAAAAAAGCCGGGGTTTTCACCCCGGCCTTTTCTTCAGGCTATGCCTTCAGATGATTAGAACTTGACGCCGATACCGACCTTTACGCTCTGCTCGTCGTAACCGCGAGAGAAGCGACCGGAGTCGAGGTCGAAGTTCTTCTTGCCGTAGTCCGTGTAGCGGTACTCGAGGCGAGCGGTGATGTTGTTGGTGATGAAGGTTTCAGCACCTGCACCGACCGTGTAACCAACAGCCGTCTTGCTGTCAGACGAGGTAGCGTCTTCGAGCTTGTTCTGGCCGAGCGCCAGACCGGCCGTGCCATACAGCATGAACGGGTTAAAGTCGTAGCCGATACGACCGCGAACCGAGCCATTGACGCCATTCTTGGCGGTCAGACCGTTGCGGGTGCTGTCAATGCCGGCGTAGCCGAGGTCTGCTTCAACGCCGTATACGATCTGGCCCTGCTGCCAGTTGTAGCCGGTGAAGGCCTGGCCGCCGAAGCCATAGCCGTTGCCATTGTGGCTGAAATGACCTTTGCTCCAGTCGCCTGCACCACCGATGTAGAAGCCGGACCAGTTGTTGACGGCCGGAGCTGCTTCCTGAGCGACGGGCGGCTGCGGAATCTGCTCGACAGCGTCAGCGGCGTGAGCTGCGGTGTAGCCACCGAGGGCGAGAGTGGAGACCATGAGGGTCTTGATAAGAGTACGCATACTTTTCTCCTTTCAGGCCCGTGTGCTTCGCTTACTGTCTTCGACTGTGAAGCGCCACGAGCAATTAAACATATCCCTCCCGGATCGAGGTTGAAATTGGAATGCAAATGAGGAATTGGAAGAGCCAAAATATGATATCATTGTGGCACAGAGGTGGCTGAATTTCGATGTTGCTTCATCGCAACAGAGGAATTATTAACCATAACCAATGGTTAAAGCATGTATACTTATTTTAAACTAAATATATCGCAAGTTTTACATAAGAAACTCCGAAGCGTGTCATTTGCTCACACATCTTTTCATATGGTGTATCGACGCCCTATATGAACATCGATCGGGTAACGACGAGCAGAAGGCGATCTCTTGAGCCAGGAAAAACTACGCACGGCGCTGATAACCGGCGCGTCCAAAAGAATAGGTCTGGCAATTGCCGAGGATTTATCGGCTCATGGCTTCGCGGTGGCGTTGCATGCCCATCAGTCCCTTGCCGAGGCGGAAGAAATTGCGGCGAAACTGCGGCAAGCGGGCCGAAAGGCGATTGCGATCAAGGCCGATCTGCGAGATTTGGCCGAGACGTCAACCCTTGTCGAAAGGGCCGCGGATGCTCTTGGTCCGCTCGATCTTCTGGTCAACAACGCCTCGGCTTTCCTCGGTGATTCCGCCGATCATTTCGACGCCGAAGCCTTCGAAGCGCACTTCGCCGTGCATGTGCGCGCGCCATCCATTCTGGCTGCCGATCTCGTCCGGCAGCTTCCCGAACCCTATCCGGGCCTGATCGTCAACATGGTCGATCAGCGGGTCTGGGCGCTTAATCCCCGCTTCTACTCCTATACGCTGTCGAAAGCTGCTCTCTGGACCGCAACCCAGACGATGGCGCAGAGCTTTGCGCCGCGTATCCGCGTCAATGCGATCGGCCCGGGTCCGACGGTGCGCAGCGTGCGGCAGAGCGAGGAGGACTTTCAAGCGCAGATCGACGGCCTCATATTGAAGGCGGCGCCGGGGCTCGAAGAATTCGGCCGGACCATCCGCTTTCTTTTTGACACGCCCTCGATCACGGGCCAAATGATAGCGCTCGATGGCGGCCAGCACCTTGCCTGGGAAACGCCAGACGTGTCGGAGAGTGCGGAATGAATGGAAGAAAGCTGCCCGATGGCGGCGTTCTCTATGACGAATCAGAGGATATCGAAGACGACATCGAGGTGGAGGGCGATGCCGCCGCCTCCCCTGTTGCGCCTGTCGATTGGAATGAAGGCGGCAAGAACGAGACCGGGCTTCGCGGCGCCGAACTGATCGCCGAATTCGTCAAGCGGCTGCCGAACAATCCCGGCGTTTATCGCATGTTCAACGAAGCCGGCGACGTACTCTACGTCGGCAAGGCGCGAAACCTGAAGAAGCGCGTTTCCAACTACGCTCTGGGCAAGGTGCACTCCAACCGCATCGCCCGTATGGTGCGCGAAACCGCCAATATGGAATTCGTCACCACGCGCACTGAAACGGAAGCGCTGCTGCTGGAAGCGAATCTCATCAAACGCTTGCGCCCGCGCTTTAACGTGCTGCTGCGGGACGACAAATCCTTCCCCTATATTCTGATCACGGGCGATCATCGCGCGCCGGCGATCTTCAAGCATCGCGGCGCCCGCGCTCGCAAGGGCGACTATTTCGGGCCCTTCGCATCGGCCGGCGCGGTCGGACGCACCATCAATTCGCTGCAGCGCGCCTTCCTCATCCGCACCTGTACCGATAGCGTCTTCGAGACGCGCACGCGGCCCTGTCTGCTCTATCAGATCAAGCGCTGTTCCGCCCCCTGCACCCATGAGATCAGCGATGCAGGCTATGCGGAACTGGTGCAGGAAGCGAAGGACTTCCTTTCCGGCAAGAGCCAGAACGTCAAGGCGCATATGGCCGAGGCGATGAATGCCGCCGCCGAAGATCTGGATTTCGAGCGCGCCGCGATCTTTCGCGATCGGCTTGCCGCGCTCTCGCATGTGCAGAGCCATCAAGGCATCAATCCGGCCGGAGTGGAGGAAGCAGATGTCTTCGCCATCCATCACGAGGGCGGCATTTCCTGCATCCAGGTCTTCTTCTTCCGCACCGGGCAGAACTGGGGCAATCGCGCTTATTTCCCCAAGGCCGATCCATCGCTCTCGGGCGCCGAAGTGCTGAACGCGTTCCTTGCGCAATTCTATGATGACAAGCCCGTGCCGCGGCAGATCCTGCTGTCGGAGAGCATAGAGGAAATGGAACTCTTGGCGGCAGCGCTTACCGAGAAGGCCGGCCACAAGGTCGCGATCCTCGTGCCGCAGCGCGGCGAAAAGCGCGATTTGGTCGAGCATGTCATCGCCAATGCGCGCGAGGCGCATGGCCGCAAGCTGGCGGAAACCGCCTCGCAATCGCGGCTGCTTGAAGGTTTCAGGGAAACATTCAAGCTTCCCTATGTGCCGCAGCGCATCGAGATCTACGACAACTCCCATATCATGGGCACGAATGCGGTCGGCGGCATGGTGGTCGCCGGGCCGGAAGGCTTCGTCAAAAACCAGTACCGCAAATTCAACATCAAATCGACCGACATCACGCCGGGCGACGACTTCGGCATGATGCGCGAGGTCATGACCCGCCGGTTCTCACGCCTCCTGAAGGAGGAAGGAAGGCCTGATCGGACAGCTGCCGCAGAAGCATCCGGCACCGATGCAGCCGACCAGCCCTTCCCGGCCTGGCCAGATGTCATCCTCATTGATGGCGGCCAGGGGCAGATGACGGCCGTACGCGCCATTCTCGAGGAGCTCGGGATCACCGACAGCGTTATCGCCATCGGCGTCGCCAAGGGCGTCGATCGCGAGGCCGGGCGCGAGCGCTTCTTCGCTCCAGCGCGCGAAAGTTTCTCGCTGCCGCCGCGCGATCCCGTGCTCTATTTCATCCAGCGCATGCGCGACGAGGCGCACCGCTTCGCGATCGGCTCGCATCGTGCCCGGCGCAAGAAGGAGATGGTTAGGAATCCGCTGGACGAGATCGGCGGCATCGGCCCTTCGCGCAAGCGCGCGCTGCTGCAGCATTTCGGCACCGCCAAAGCCGTATCGCGGGCAGCGCTATCGGATCTGATGGCGGTGGAGGGCATATCGGAAACCGTGGCGCGGCAGGTCTACAACCATTTCCACGAGGACGCCGCGAAATAAGCAATGCCGGTCGCAAATTCCACGCAATGGCGGTGAAAAAACAGAAACAATATTGACGATAAGGTCGCCAAACCATCATCTATGACTTGATCCCAAAAAGTGCGAAGCGGTTTTTGGAGAAGATCAAGAAAATCAAATGCTCGGAGCGCGATGAAACCCGAAATCGAGGCTCATCGCGATCCGCCGAGACAACCGAAACGAAACGATTTCCATGGCTTCGCGCGCTTACAGCATCCCCAACCTGCTCACCTACGGCCGCATCCTTTGCGTTCCTCTGATCGTTCTTTGCTTCTTCGTCGAAGGCAAGCTGGAGGGTTCCGATTTCGCCCGCTGGGTCGCGCTCTGGATCTTCGTCATCGCCTCGATCACCGATTTCCTCGATGGTTATCTTGCACGCATCTGGAACCAGACCTCCAATATCGGCCGCATGCTCGATCCGATTGCCGACAAACTGCTGGTCTCGGCGATCCTGCTTCTGGTCGCCGCCGACGGTACCATTGCCGGCTGGTCGCTCTGGGCCGCTATCATCATTCTCTGCCGCGAAATCCTCGTCTCCGGCCTGCGCGAATATCTGGCGGCGCTAAAGGTCAGCGTTCCCGTGACGCGCATCGCGAAATGGAAGACGACGGCCCAACTCGTGGCTATCGCTTTCCTGCTGGCTGGGCCTGCGGGCGACAAGGTGCTACCCTATACGACGGAGATAGGCATCGTCCTGCTCTGGATCGCAGCGCTTTTGACCATCTATACTGGCTACGATTATTTCCGGGCCGGGCTGAAGCATGTCGTGGATGAAGAATGATGACGAAGCTCGTCTATTTCGCCTGGGTGCGCGAGCGGATCGGCAAAGCGGAGGAAGAGATTTCCCTGCCCGCCGATGTCGTTACCGTCGGCGATCTCCTGAGTCATTTGAAGGGCTTGGGCGAAGAATACGAGGCGGCACTTCAATTCCCCCAGGCGATCCGCGTCGCGATCAATATGGAGCACGCCGAGCACGATGAGCCGATCGCCGGAGCGCGGGAGATCGGGCTCTTTCCGCCGATGACAGGGGGATAAGTCGATGGCTATTCAGCCGGTAGTCCGCGTTCAGCGCGAGGATTTCGATCTCCATACGGAGATCGATCGGCTGACCGACGGGCGGCGCGATATCGGCGCTGTCGTGACCTTCTCGGGCCTCTGTCGTGACGAAGGGGGCGCGCTCGGTGCCCTCGAACTCGAACATTATCCCGGCATGGCGGAAGCGGAGATCACTCGCATCGCCAAGCTCGCCATCGAGCGTTTCGAACTTCTCGGCCTCACCGCTATCCATCGCTACGGCAAGATCGCGCCCGGCGAGAACATCGTGCTCATCATTGCCGCAGCGCCGCATCGCCAGGCCGCCTTCGACGGCGCCAATTTCGTCATGGATTTCCTGAAAACCTCCGCGCCGTTCTGGAAGAAGGAACACGGCAAGGATGGCACGCAAGGCGATTGGGTTTCCGCCAAGGATGCCGACGATGCCGCGCGGGCCAAGTGGGCTGGTAACAAGTAGGCTTCAGGGCACCACTCGTTCACGGCGGCTCAACACCAGCAGCAGCACCAGCAACGAGAAGATGACGAAATCGCGCCAAAGGAACGGACCGTAAGCTCCCCACATCGTCTCCGTCAGGCCGAGGAGCGCAGCCCCGCCGGCCGACTTCAGCGGCTCGGAATAGCCGCCGACCGCCGCAATCATCAGCACCTTCAGCCCGAACATCAGCCCTGCGCCGAAATCCATGGTTCCGTAGTAGGAAGTGGCGAGCAGACCGCAGATGGTTGCGACCATAGCGGAGGCGACATAGGCCGTCAGAAAGACACGGCTGGCGCTGGCGCCGCACAGTTCGGCTGCAAGCGCGTCGTCGGTGACGGCACGCCAGATGCGGCCCCATCCGGTGCATTTGAGGACATAGGCACCTATAAAGATAACGAGGATCATCAGCACGGTGTTAAGCAGCTGGATCTCGGTCAGTGTAACGCGGAAACTACCGCTGTCCCAGAAGACGACGGCATCGTTCAGGAAAGGCGGCAGCCAGATGCCGCGCGTATTCGAGGCAAGGCGCGCCGTTTCCATCAGGATGATCATCATGCCGAGTGCTGCGACGATAACCGTGTTCGGCGACTTGCGCGATAGCGGCAGCATGATCGCGCGGCCGATCAGAAAACTGGTTCCGATCGTATAGCTGATGGCGATGACGGCGCCGAAGGCGAAGGCTGCCGGCAGGATGAGATACATCTTCGTATAACCGACGTCCGTGAAGAGCACGAGCATCTGGCCGGCAAAGGCGAAGAGCGCGCCGTAGGTGATATCGGCTCGCTTCATAACCCCGAAGGCAATGGAATAGCCGAAGGCCAACGTCGCATAAAGTGCAGCGAGAGGAACGGCATTCGCCAGTTGCTGCAGAAGATAAGCCATTCCACCCCTCCGAAGAACGAGCAAATAGTAACTGGCAAAATTCATTTTACCAGTTATAATTTTTGTTATGAGTTTTACCTGGACCCCACATCGCTTTTCCGGTGGCGCACTTGCGCTCGATATCGCCAACAGCGTGATCCTGCGCCATGACGACGAGCGCCGGATCGACCGTTTCGAGGCGGCAGGACAGATGGATAGCTTTCCGAAGGCGGCAGCCAATTTCTGCGCCGAACGGGCTCTCTTCGGCGATATCCTGCCGGTGAAGCGGGAAAACCGAACCGATTTCATCGCACTCCGCGAATTGATCGATCGTTATTTCCGGGCACGCGTCCTTGGGGAGGCTACCGATCTGCTGCTCGCCGATCTGCTTGCGGCGTTGGCTGGGGTCCTGAAGCGCGCGTCCTCCGATGGGCTCGATGCCGCAGCCGTGCATTCGACGCTGCGCCTCATCGCCATGCCCGATCCGGAACGAATGAAGATATGCCGCAACTGCGGCTGGCTTTTTATCGACCGCAGCAAGAACAAGAGCCGCGCCTGGTGCGACATGGCGGTCTGCGGCAACCGGGCCAAAGCCAGCCGGCATTACCGGCGCAAGAAAGAGGAGACTGCGCCATGACGATGCGAAAGATCATGCTGACAATGACAGGTGCCGGGATCGTTGCCGGCCTGGCGCTGGCCGGCTGCCAGCGGAAGGACGATGAGGGCCCGACCCAGCTCACCGGCCGCCTCTTCGTCTTCAACTACCGGGTGGCGAGCGCGAGCTACATGATCACGCTCAAGAAGATCGCCCCGATCCCGGAGGGAACAAAGGCGATCGCGGAATTCGAAAATCCGGCCGGCGGCGATCCGCTTGTCGTCAACCAGAAGATCTATACATTCTGGGACAAGATCACGCTGGAAAGTCCGGATCTCCATTGCGTCCGCAAGGACCGCCCTTACTCCGTCTCGATCAAGCTGGTCGATGCCAGCGACAAGACGATCCAGACGATCAAGACCGAGGTCAAATCCGATCTCGACCAGACCGTGCTGCCGACGAAGCCACTGGTCGTCGGCCCGGTCTATACCGCCAATCCAGATGTCTTCAAGGGCGATGGCAGCGCCGATTATGGACATGATGCCGCCTGCCCGGCGTGAAGGGTGCGGTGGGTACTCTCCTCTCCCCGCCCGCGGGGAGAGGGAGTCTAATTTGCTGAAATGAAAAAAAGCCGAGACGCAAGGTCCCGGCTTTCATGAGTCATTTCAAATCGTTCAGCGCTGAAGCCGAAAGGCTGATTCAGCCGACGATTTCGGTTTCGGAGAACCAGTAGGCGATTTCGACGGCAGCCGTTTCCGGAGCGTCCGAGCCATGAACGGAATTTTCGCCGATCGACAGAGCGAAGGTCTTGCGGATCGTGCCCTCGTCAGCGTTGGCCGGGTTGGTCGCGCCCATGATTTCGCGGTTCTTCAGGATGGCGTTTTCGCCTTCGAGAACCTGGACGATGGTCGGGCCGGAGGTCATGCCTTCAACGAGTTCGCCGAAGAACGGACGTTCCTTGTGAACGGCGTAGAAGCCTTCAGCTTCGCGCTTGCTCATCCAGACACGCTTGGAGGCGATGACGCGCAGGCCGTTGTCTTCAAAAACCTTGGTGATGGCGCCGGTCAGGTTGCGCTTCGTCGCGTCCGGCTTGATCATCGAGAAAGTACGTTCAATCGCCATGGGTCCATTCCTTGTAATCAGAGAAAAGTGGGCGGTCTTTACCTGCCCCAAGGCCCGAAAACAAGGGGGATCGGCCAATTTCACGCCGCTGTCACAGTCCGGTCATCCGATTCGCAATCGACCGATGGCATTGCGACGGTTTATTCGCAAACTCGGCGGCAACATCGCCGCACCATTGAGGAGAGGTCATATGCTCAAACATTTCAGGATGCTTGCCGACTACAATCGTTGGGCAAATGTTCAGGTCTACAACGCTGCGGCAGACCTCCGTGATGCAGAATTCCACGAGGATCGCGGCGCGTTCTTCGGTTCGCTCCACGGAACGCTGAACCATCTGCTTGTCACGGATCGGCTGTGGATGCACCGTTTCAACGGCACCGGCGGGGTGCCGGCGTCACTCGAGACCGTCCTTCACGACACGCTTAAAGGACTCTACAGCTTACGGGAGGCGGAAGATCGAAATATCATCACCTGGCTGGAAACACTCGATGCCGACGCGCTTGCCGTCGATATTACCTATACCTCGATCCTGCGACCGGGCGCCATCACCGTTCCCTCCATGCGGCGATATCACATATGTTCAACCACCACACCCACCACCGCGGCCAGTGCCATACCATCCTGACATCCATGGGCAAGCCGTCGCTGGCGCTGGACCTGCTGAACTTCCTGCGCAGTGAAGGAACACGCTGGATGTGAGCGGAAAGCGAATTGCTGTTTTCCGCTTACGCCAAAGCGTTGAGCACCTGCCTCATTTTGTTGCGATGCAGCGTGAATAAGGCATCTTGTTCATGTTCCCTTAACCTGCCGACCTGCAGATTGATAAGATATATCAGCTCACGGTCAGAAGCAGGCATGAAGAACTCGCAAACAAGCGTTTCGGCATATTCCATCGATAATGATGAAACGGAAACCGAGCTCGAGATCATCGGCCGCTTCATGACGCGGCTGAAGGTCAAGAACCTGCCGCGCAACTATCAGCTCTTTCATGAGGCGCTTTACGGGCAGGATCGCCGTCTTGCCGAAGAAATCGAGGCGCTTGGCCCCCTTCCCTCACAAAGCGGGCTCGACGAAATCGGCCTGAAGTATCGTCTCGTCAGCCATTGCGGGCTGGTGGCGCGCAAATCGGAAAGCGATGCTGCCGAAATGCTCCGCGAAGTCGCAGATCAGCTCGCCGAGGGGCTGATGAAGAAACAGCGATTTAGCCGCGAGACCGAAACGGCAGCGAATGCGAACCCCGCCCTCGACAGCCTCAATGCCTCTCTCAGCAATCTCATGCTCTACGAAACTGAGCTGACCGAGCGGCTGCGCAACTGCGCCAACCTCACGAAGCCCTCGCAAAAGGCTGGCGCCTAAGCGACTTCGCGCTCTTGCCTTCGGCGTCGAGTTCGGCCAAAACCGCGCCATGATTTCGATTTCAGACCTTTCCGCCCGCATTGCCGGCCGCCTTCTCATCGATCATGCCAGCGTGACGCTTCCGGCGGGCACGAAGGCTGGCCTCGTCGGCAAGAACGGTGCTGGCAAATCCACGCTGTTCAGGATCATCACCGGCGATTTTGCTGCCGAAAGCGGCTCGGTCTCGATCCCGCGCAATGCCCGCATCGGCCAGGTTGCGCAGGAGGCCCCCGGCACCGAGGAACCCCTTATCGATATCGTCCTCGCAGCGGATAAGGAGCGCTCCGCACTGCTCGCGGAAGCTGAAACCGCGACCGATCCGCACCGCATCGCCGATATCCAGACGCGGCTTGCCGATATCGATGCGCATTCGGCCGAAGCGCGTGCCGCCAGCATCCTCGCCGGCCTCGGCTTCGACCACGACGCGCAGAAGCGTCCCGCCTCCTCGTTCTCCGGCGGCTGGCGCATGCGCGTGGCTCTTGCGGCCGTGTTGTTTTCCGAGCCGGATCTGCTGCTGCTCGACGAGCCGACGAACTACCTCGACCTTGAAGGCACGCTCTGGCTTGAGGACTATATCCGCCGCTACCCTCACACGGTCATCATCATCTCGCACGACCGCGATCTCTTGAACACGGCCGTCAACTCCATCGTGCATCTCGACCAGAAGAAACTCACCTTCTATCGCGGCTCCTATGACCAGTTCGAGCGGCAGAAAGCTGAAGCCGACGAGCTGCAGATGAAGGCGAAGGCGAAGAACGATGCGGCGCGCAAGCATCTGCAGAGCTTCATCGATCGCTTCAAGGCCAAGGCCTCGAAGGCACGGCAGGCGCAATCGCGCATCAAGGCGCTGGAGCGCATGGGCACCGTCGCCGCCGTCATCGAAGACCATGTGATGGGCTTCAGCTTTCCGGAGCCGGAAAAGCAGCCCGCCTCACCGATCGTCGCGATCAGCGGCGGCGCTGTCGGCTATGAGCCCGGCAAGCCGATCCTCAAGCGCCTGAACCTGCGCATCGATGCCGACGACCGCATCGCGCTGCTCGGCTCCAACGGCAACGGCAAATCGACCTTCGCGAAGTTCATTTCAGGCCGGCTGGGCGCGGAGAGCGGCGAAGTCAGGCTCGCACCGAACCTGAAGATCGGCTTCTTTGCCCAGCATCAGCTCGACGATCTCATTCCGAACCAGACAGCCGTCGAGCATGTCCGCCGCCGGATGCCGGAGACACCGGAGGCGAAGGTGCGCGCCCGCGTCGCGCAGATGGGCTTGGCGACGGAGAAGATGGACACGCAGGTCAAGGATCTCTCCGGCGGCGAGAAGGCGCGGCTGCTCATGGGCCTTGCCGCCTTCGACGCACCGAACCTGCTGATCCTCGACGAACCGACGAACCATCTCGATATCGACAGCCGCAATGCGCTGATCCAGGCGCTGAACGATTATTCCGGCGCCGTCATCCTGATCTCACACGACCGCCATCTGATCGAAGCCACCGTCGACCGGCTCTGGCTGGTGCGCGACGGCACGGTCACGACCTTCGACGGCGACCTGGAAGAATACCGCAGCCTCGTCGTCGCCAACCCGAAGTCGAAGGACGAGAAGGCCAAGACGAACGGCATCGACGATTCCGTTTCCAAAGCGGATCAGCGCAAGCTCAACGCCGATCGGCGCGCGTCGCTGGCGCCGCTCAAGAAGAAGATCAACGAAATCGAATCCTTGACCGGCAAGCTTGAGAAACTGATTCAGGCTCTTGATGCAGAACTTGCGGACCCCGCCCTCTACGAGAAGGCGCCGGCAAAGGCTGCGGAAAAGGCAAAGCAGCGCGCCGATGCCGCCGAGAAGCTTGCGGCAGCCGAGGAGCAGTGGCTGGAACTTTCATCGGAATATGAAAGCGGCATGGCCGGCTGAAGCTGACTGCTTGTTAAGGAATTCGCGGTCGCTCCTAACCGATCATTAACCATAACTGCAGAATATGCGCTCAACTTTCATAGACATAGTGTTGAGCGATTCTGATGAACTACCGTCTGTTGCTGGCTGGCCTTGCCGTGTCCCTGGCTCTCGGAGGATGCGCCACGAAGCCAGGCAATGAAGCGTCGCTGAAGAGCAGCTATGCCGCCGAGGAGCCGCGCCACAAGTCTCTGAAAGCCAACGATCCCATCGAGATGGAGCCGAAGAAATGGCTCGTTGCCGATCTCGAAACCCGCGATGACCTGGCCGGCATGAACGGTCCGCACAATCTCGCCGGCCGTACCCTGGAAGTCTCCTCGCTCAAGGATATCAGGCTCGCCGACAAGGAGGTCATTCTGACCTTCGACGATGGCCCGGCTCCCGGCAAGACGGAACGCATTCTCGCCACGCTCGACAAATTCGGCGTCAAGGCCGCCTTCATGATGGTTGGCGAAATGGCGAAGGCTCATCCAGCGACGGCACGCGAAGTGCTTGCGCATGGCGATGCGATCGGCAGCCACACTTTCCGCCATCCCGATCTCGACAAGATGACCTTCGACGCGGCGATGACCGAGATCGCCCGCGGCAAGGATGCCGTCACCAAGGCGATCGGCACGGATGTTCCTTTCTTCCGCTTCCCCTATCTCGCTGACTCCAAGCGCCTGCGCTCCGCCATCGCGGCCCGCGACATGATCGTCATGGACGTGGATATCGACAGCAAGGATTACTTCACCTCGACGCCCGCCTCGGTGGTCGATCGCACCATGAAGCAGCTCCATCAGCGCGGCCGCGGTATCGTCCTGATGCACGACATTCATCAGCGTACTGTCAGGATGCTGCCTGCTCTCCTGAGCAGGCTGGAGAACGAGGGCTACAAGGTCGTCACGCTCAAATACAAGCGCGAACGGGGTCCGGCGACCAATCTCGTCGCGCAGGCCGGCACCAAGATGGTCCGCTGAGCCGGGTCAATACCGAAAAATCTATGCCCAACACGGCGCGGAAGCACGGTTGCTTCAGCGCCCGTATTTTGGTTTGTTGATGCCTCATCACCATCAGCAATAGAATCCGGAGCCGCCATGCACCTCCACCTCGAACGCGACGACGATCCGCAAACCTTGCAATTCGTCGCCAAAATGGATGCGGACTCCGAGCGGCTGCTGAAGACGCCGGAATTTGAGGCGGATTGCATCGCGATCAAGGACATGATCGAGCGCGAGGACCGGCTGATCACCACCACTCGGCGCGGCAACTGGCTGTTCGATTTTCATCGCAGCGCCGATCATCCGCTCGGTCGCTGGTATCGGCTGCCGGCCGATCGCGCACCCCTGCCCGATGCGCCGTGGGAACCGATCTTCGATCTCGATGCCTTCTGTGCACAGGAAGACAGGAAATGGCTCTGGCGCGGCGCCATCACCTGCCCGTGGGAGCCGACGCGGGTGCTGCTTTGCCTTTCCGACGGCGGCTCCGATCCCATTCGCATGCTCGAATTCGATTGCGAGACGAAGAGCATCGTCGAAGGCGGCTTCGACACGCCGGCCGTGCGCAGTCACGCGACCTGGCTCAGCCGCGACGAAATCGCCTATTTCGGCTCCATCGACCGCGAATCCTCGACGCGTTCCGGCTGGCCGCGCGTCGGCCGCCGCCTGAAACGTGGACAGTCGCCGGCGGATGCGCCCGCGCTCTATGCCGCCGATGACAGCGACATCTATGGCTCCTGTTCGATCTTCGATCCGCAGCTCGCCGGTCTTGCGACGGGAGAGGCGGCCAAGCCGATCCGGATCTTCAGCACAGGTCACGAAATCGGCAGCGCCAGCCATTTCATCGAGGATGGGGACGGTTCGCTGCGACGGATCGACCTCCCGAAGGATGCCGAGTTCGGGTTCAACCACTCCCATCTGATCTGGCTTGCCAAGACCGATGAGCGGCTTCCGGCAGGCAGCCTGACCCTGCAGCCCCTGCCGCGGGAGCCCGGCAAGAGCGATGCTGAAGAAAGACGCATCCTGTTTTCGCCCAATGAGCGGCAATCGGTTTCGCAATTCCTGCTGCTGCGCGAATGGTGCGTCTTCATCGTCTCGGACAATATGCAACCGCATCTCTTCGTTCTCGATCTGACCAGAACCGATGCCGAAATCCGCGAAATCGCGCTGCCGGCGGATGTTCAGACGGTGTCGGTCGCACCGCTCTATTCCGATCTGCATCTCGGCGACGATACGCTGCAGGTCTATGGCGCGGGCTTTCTGCAGCCGCCCTCCTCCTACCGGCTGGATCTTGGCGATCGCCAGAACCCGCTTGAACTCAAGCACATTGCCAGCTCCCCAACCTATTTCGACAGCGAAGGCATGACTTCCGTTCTGCTGGAAGCCACTTCCGAAGACGGCACGAAAGTTCCCTATCATATCGTCCTGCCGAGAAGCTGGACCAAGGGTGAACTGCCGGTGCTGATGTATGGCTATGGCGGCTTCGACGTCTCGCTTGGCCCCTATTATTCCGGCGTCATTGGCCGCTGGCTGGAGCAAGGCAACGCCTATGTCATGGCCTATATTCGCGGCGGCGGCGAATTCGGGCCGAACTGGCACCGTGCTGCCAAAGGGCACGGGCGCCACAAGGCGTTCGCGGACTTTGCCGCCGTCGCCCGCGATCTCGTCGCTCGTGGCTATACCAAGCCATCGCGCATAGCCGGCAATGGCGGCAGCAATGGTGGGCTTTTGACTGGCGTCATGACGACACGCTACCCAAAGGATTTCGGCGCCATCTGGTGCCAGGTGCCTGTCCTGGATATGACCCGCTTCCATGTCTTCCCGGCCGGAAAAGCCTGGATCGACGAATATGGCGATCCCGACAATCCGGCGGACCGCGATTACCTGCTGAGTTATTCCCCACTGCACGATGTCAAGCCTACCTCCGAGATCACTTATCCGTCGATCTACATCGAAAGCTCGAGCAATGACGACCGGGTTCACCCCTCTCATGCCCGGCGTTTTGCGGCTCAATTGGAAGCGCTCGGCCATCACCCGCTGTTCCACGAATTCGGCTCGGGCGGCCATGGCGGCGACGGTGCTTCGACGGAACGCGCGACACGTACCGCGCTGGGCTACAGCTTCCTGCGGGAAACGATCGTGAAAGGCAAAAACCTCTAGGCCGCCCCTCTTCCGGGTTCGAGCAAAAATCAATGGTTGCACGAGCTTCCGATACGCTTGAAACGCGTCGAGGGGCGTGATTAGCTGCAGCCGTGATCACGAAGAGCGGGCGAGCCCGCCCGCTCGTATCCGGGGGGAGTAATAGATGGATCGTCGTTCATTTCTGCGCAAGGCCGGCGTCGCCGGTGCGGGTTCGGTGGCAGCTGCCGCAACGCTTGCTGCTCCGGCCATTGCCCAGAGCAATCCGAAGATCAATTGGCGCCTGACATCGTCGTTTCCGAAATCGCTCGATACGATCTATGGCGGCGGCGAAGTGCTGTCGAAATATGTGTCGGAGGCCACAGACGGTAATTTCAACATCCAGGTGTTTGCGGCAGGCGAAATCGTGCCTGGCCTGCAGGCGGCCGACGCAACTTCGGCCGGAACCGTCGAGGCCTGCCATTCGGTCGCCTATTATTATTGGGGCAAGGATCCGGTCTGGGCCTTGGGAGCTGCCGTTCCTTTCGCGCTCAACGCCCGCGGCATGAATGCCTGGCAATATCACGGCGGCGGCATCGACATGTTCAACGAATTCCTGGCGACGCAGGGGCTGATCGGCTTCCCGGCCGGTAATACCGGCGTGCAGATGGGTGGCTGGTTCCGCAAGGAAATCAACACGCTCGCCGATCTCAAGGGCCTGAAGATGCGCATTGGCGGCTTTGCCGGCAAGGTGGTCGAACGCCTCGGTGTCGTGCCGCAGCAGATCGCCGGCGGCGACATCTATCCGGCGCTCGAAAAAGGCACGATCGATGCGGCCGAATGGGTCGGCCCCTATGACGACGAGAAGCTCGGCTTCTACAAGGTTGCGCCCTATTACTATTATCCCGGCTGGTGGGAAGGCGGCCCGACCGTGCACGTCATGTTCAACAAGGCGGCTTATGAAGGCCTGCCGAAGGCCTATCAATCGCTGCTGCGCACGGCCGCGCAGGCGACGGACGCGAACATGCTGCAGAAATACGATTACCTGAACCCGGCCGCAATCAAGCGGGTCGTTGCCGAAGGGGCGAAGCTGAGACCCTTCAGCACCGAGATCATGAATGCCTGCTTCGACAAGGCCAACGAGGTTTATGCCGAGATGGAAGCCAACAACCCGACCTTCAAGAAGATCTGGGAATCGATCAAGGGCTTCCGCGGCCAGCACTATCTCTATACCCAGGTCGCCGAATACAGCTACGACGTCTACATGATGACGCTGCAGCGAGCCGGGAAGATTTGAGCGAATAGCCGATCTCAAAAGAGGAAACCCCGGAGCGATGTTCCGGGGTTTTCGTTGTGTTAGATCGACAAGCAGGCCGATGCGTGCCGTGTGCATCAATTGAACGACGGAGGCTGGCTGAGATCGTTGGCCGGGGGCTTCGGCTGATCGCCGGCGCCCTGATCCGCCGGCTTGCCGTCAAGCGGATTGCCGCCTGGAAGCTGCAGCCCCGGCAGACCGAGGCCGCCGCCATTGTCCTGGCCGGGTGCGCCGAAGCCGGGGACCTCGATCTTGATCGTGTTGGGATCGACACCCGTTCCCGCTCCCTTGTAGTGCATGACCATCTGCGGGAACATGATCGTCAATGCCACCATCAGGATCTGGATGCCGACGAAGGGCACGGATCCCCAGTAGATCTGGCCGGTCGTGACGGGCGCGATCTGCTTGCCCGTCACCCTGTCGAGATAGGGCACGCGGGCAGCGACCGAGCGGAGATAGAACAGCGCGAAACCGAAGGGCGGGTGCATGAAGCTCGTCTGCATGTTGACGCCGAGCAGAACACCGAACCAGATGAGATCGATGCCGAGTTTGTCGGCCGCAGGTGCCAGCAGCGGCACGATGATGAAGGCAAGCTCGAAGAAGTCGAGGAAGAAGGCCAGCACAAAGACGAGGAGGTTGACGGCGATCAGGAAGCCTACCTCGCCGCCGGGCAGCGACACCAGCAGATGCTCGACCCAGACATGGCCGTTGACACCATAGAAGGTCAGCGAAAAGACGCGCGAGCCGATCAGGATGAACAGTACGAAGGCCGAAAGCCGCGTGGTCGAGGTCAGTGCCGAACGCATAACCTCCATGTTCAGCCGCCCCTTGGCAGCCGCCATTATGAGCGCGCCCACCGCTCCCATCGCGCCGCCTTCCGTCGGCGTCGCGATGCCGAGAAAGATCGTGCCGAGAACGAGGAAGATCAGCGCCAATGGCGGGATGAGGACGATGATGACCTGCTGGGCCAACCGGGACATCACGTTGAGCTTCAGCCCCTTGTCCAGGACTGCAATGGCATAGATGAAGGCAACGCCGACGGTGGCACCGATAATATCCGCATCCCCGCCATAGGTCGGGGTCAGATAGATGTGGGCGGCATAGGCCACGCCGGCACACACCAGCAATGCGATCAGCAAGGATGTGACGCTCGAGCCGAGCGAGCGGGCCTCCTTCGGCAATGCCGGCATAGAGTTCGGCTTCACGATCGACATGATCAATACATAGAGCATGTAGAGACCGGTCAGCACGAGGCCGGGAATGAGGGCGCCGGCATACATGTCACCAACGGAACGACCGAGCTGGTCGGCAAGCACGATCAGGACGAGCGATGGCGGAATGATCTGCGCCAGCGTTCCCGAGGCGGCGATGACGCCGGAGGCGACCCGCCTGTCATAGCCATAGCGCAGCATGATCGGCAGCGAGATCAGCCCCATGGCGATGACCGAAGCCGCGACGACACCAGTGGTGGCCGCCAGCAGCGCTCCGACGAAAATCACCGCATAGGCAAGACCGCCGCGAATAGGGCCGAACAGCTGGCCGATCGTGTCGAGCAGATCTTCGGCCATGCCGGATCGCTCCAGCACGATGCCCATGAAGGTGAAAAACGGGATTGCCAGCAGCGTGTCGTTCGACATGACGCCCCAGAACCGATCCGGCAGAGCATTGAGGAGCGGCCATGAGAGATGGATGGTGCCGCCCGAATAGGGTGCAAGCTCGACGCCGATCCAGAAGAACAGCAGACCGTTGGCAGCGAGCGCAAAGGCGACGGGATAACCCAGAAGCAGGAAAATGATCAGCGAGGCGAACATGATCGGCGCCATGTTCACGGCGATGAATTCGATCATCAGCGCGCCTCCCCGGCCGGGGTTTCGATATCGAGCGGCGCATGCGTCGGTACATAGGGCGTCGGATCATCCATATCGCCGCGCATGACTGCGATCTTCTTGATGATCTCGGAGATCCCCTGCAGCGCCAGCAGGAAAAACCCAACCAGCAGCAGCGCCTTGCCCGGCCAGATGATCAGGCCGCCGGCGCTGGAAGACACCTCTCCGGACAGGAAAGATGTGCGGACATAAGGCACCAGATCATAGACCATCAGGAGCACGAAGGGCATGAGGAACAGACAATGACCGAGCAGATCGATCCAGTGCTGCACCCGGCGCGGCAGCGAGCCGTAGACGATGTCGATGCGGATATGCTCGTTCTGCCGGAGCGTGTATGCGGCGGCGAGCATGAAAGCTGCGCCGAACAGATACCATTGCGCTTCCAGCCACGCATTGGACGAGGTGTTGAAGACCTTACGGACGACCGCGTTTCCGGCGCTCACCAAGACGGCGACCAAAATAAGCCATGAGACTGATTTTCCAATGATCTCAGTCACATAGTCGACGATTCGGCTGAAGCCGAGCAATGTTTTCATGATTTCCCCCCGCAGCGATTCTTCCCGGATCTTTTGGCCGCGCAGTGGAAGAGTGCCGATTTCAAGCTGTGAATCAAGAGCCCGCACCCGTTTTCCAAGCATGATGACGCCTGGGCACGATGGTCCAAGATTGGACCTGACTCCTGCATTTGCGATTTGCTGCCCTTGCCCACATGCGGCATTCTGATAAAGATCGCATCAATAATCATACTAATCGAGAGACACCCATGTCCCCCATCAACCTCGCTATCGTCGGTGTCGGCAAGATCGTCCGCGACCAGCATCTTCCGTCCATCGCGAACAATGCGGATTTCAAACTGATCGCCACGGCAAGCCGCCACGGCACCGTTGAAGGTATCCCCGCCTTCACGACGATCGAAGCCATGCTCGATGCCGTGCCTGACATCGATGCCGTTTCTCTCTGCATGCCGCCGCAATATCGTTATGAAGCCGCATACAAGGCGCTTTCGGCCGGCAAGCATGTTTTCATGGAAAAGCCGCCGGGTGCGACGCTGAGTGAAGTCGCCGACCTCGAAAACCTCGCCAAGGCCAAGGGCGTATCTCTCTTTGCTAGCTGGCACTCGCGCTATGCTCCGGCGGTGGAGGCTGCAAAGAGCTTCCTCGCCAGCACCAATATCCGGAGTGCTCACGTAATCTGGAAGGAAGATGTCCGCCACTGGCATCCGAACCAGGAATGGATCTGGCAGGCCGGCGGGCTCGGCGTCTTCGATCCGGGCATCAATGCGCTGTCGATCGTCACCCATATCCTGCCGCCGCTTTTCCTGACCGGCGCGACACTCGAATTCCCGGAAAATCGCGATTCGCCGATCGCCGCCGACCTGCATTTCAAGAGCGGGACCGGCCTTCCGGTCCACGCCGAATTCGACTGGCGCCAGACCGGCAAGCAGAGCTGGGATATCGTCGCCGAGACGGATGCAGGCCAGATGGTTCTCGCCGAAGGCGGCTCCAAGCTTTCCGTCAATGGCGAGCTCACATTCTCGGCGCCCGAGGCCGAATATCCCTCGCTCTATCGCCGTTTTGCCGAGATCGTCAAAGCCGGTACATCCGACGTCGATCTTTCGCCGCTGCGCCACGTCGCCGATGCCTTCATGCTGGGCAAGCGCAAATTTGTTGAAGCATTTTACGATTGATGAGGCTTTCCCGGTGAAGACAATGCCGCCCGCGGCGTGCTAGCGTGGCGCATCGTCTTCACTGGAGAGATGCCTATGGCATCGGAGCATGAACAATCTTTTGGCCTCGGCGTCGGCAACAAATCCGTCAAGCTCGCCGACCCGAACCAGAGCTGGCATGAAGCCTATTTGCTGGAGGAAGCTGCCATTCGCAAGGCTCTCGGAGACCTTGCCGTCGATGTCCAGCATTTCGGCAGCACCTCGATCCCAACGATAAAGGCCAAGCCGATCATCGATATTGCCGTCGGCGTGCGGCGTTTCGAAGATGGGCTTGCCTGTGTCGAGCCGATGGCGTCTATCGGCTACGTCTATGCCGGCAGCAATATCGTGCCGGACGACCATATTTTCGGTCGTGACATTCAAGGGGATACCCGCACGCACCTCGTGCATGTGGTCGAATATGGCGGCCCTACCTGGCGCAACTTCCTGATCTTTCGCGACCGATTGCGCAGGGAGCCGGATTTGGCGCATGCCTATGAGGCACTGAAAGTCGAGCTTGCGGCAAAATATGCCAATGATCGCGCGTCCTATACGGCGGCGAAGAAGGATTTCATCCAGAAGATCCTGTCGGAAGGCGCGTAAAGCACCTTCCCGCCAATCGGAAGAAAGATCAGGCCTTCTTCTCCCAGCGGCCATCCTGCGTCTGCTGCCAATAGGTTAGGCTATGCCCCTCGCCTTTCAGGCGCTTCCATTGGGCACGCGCGCTTTCCAACTGTTCCTGATCGTAGCCGTCGAACATCAGCACGACGCGCTGATAGGTTCCAACATCCGTTGCCTCGGCCCCGTCGATGAAGAAACGCACCGAAGCGTTATTTATATTGTCAGAGGAAATGGTCAGCAGCACCGGCTGCTTGTCTGCCATGTCGCCTTCATCCGTGCCATGCGGCAGAAAGCTGTCCTCGCGATAGGTCCATAGATGGCTATCGAGGAGATCGCGCCGGGCTGGCTCGCGCATCTGCACGGCGACCTGCCAGCCACGTTCGACACTCTTGTCGATCAGCGGCGGCAGGGCGTCTTCAAGCTTCGATTCCGTCAGATGATAGAAGAGAACGTCGGTCATGGCGCCTCTTCTATCCTACAAAATCCGGCTGGTCACGATTCGTAATTGGCACGGACCAGTTCATCGAGCAGGCGCACGCCGAAGCCGGAACCCCAGGACTGATTGATCTCGTCCTGAACCGAGCCCATCGCCGTGCCGGCAATATCGAGATGCGCCCAGGGCGTGTCGCCGACGAAGCGCTTCAGGAACTGGGCGGCTGTGGTCGAGCCGGCATGGCGTCCGCCGGTATTCTTCATATCGGCGAACTTGCTGTCGATCATCTTGTCGTAGTCCTTGCCAAGCGGCATGCGCCAGAGACGCTCGTCGGTCGCAAGACCCGCCGCCGTCAGTTCGCCCGCCAGCTTGTCGTCATTGCTGAAGAGGCCGGCCTGCAGATTGCCGAGCGCCACGAGGATCGCGCCGGTCAAGGTCGCCAGATCGATCATGAACTGCGGCTTGAAGCGGTCGTTCGTGTACCAGAGTGCATCGCAGAGAACGAGCCGGCCTTCGGCGTCGGTATTGATGATCTCGATCGTTTGGCCGGACATGGAGGTGACGATATCGCCCGGACGCTGCGCATTGCCGTCGGGCATGTTTTCCACAAGACCGATGACGCCGATGGCGTTGACCTTGGCTTCGCGTGCGGCAAGCGTATGCATGAGGCCGGTAACGGCCGCAGCCCCTCCCATGTCGCCCTTCATCTCCTCCATGCCAGCAGCCGGCTTGATGGAAATGCCGCCGGTGTCGAAGACGACGCCCTTGCCGATGAAGGCGATCGGCTTGTCCTTCGCCTTGCCGCCCTTCCATTGCATGATCACGAGCCGCGGCGGCCGGGCCGAACCCTGCGCGACCCCAAGCAGAGCCGCCATGCCGAGCCGGCGCATTTCACGTTCCGTCAGGATCTCGATCTCGACGCCAAGCTTTTCCAATTCCTTGGCCTTGGCCGCAAATTCCACGGGACCGAGGACATTCGGCGGCTCGTTCACGAGATCGCGCGCGAGAATCACGCCACCGGCCACGGCTTCGGAGGTCGCGTAGAGCTTCTTGGCGGCTGCCGCTTCCTGGGTGACGATCGTGACCTTCATCGCCTTGCGGGAAGCGTTCTTCTCGTCATCATCGCCCTTCTTGGTCTTGTAGGTATCGAAACTGTAGGCGCGCAGAAGCATGCCCAGGGCAAAATCGGCCGCTTCCTTAGCTCCGACTTCGATGTTGGATGCATCGAGGAAGATCGCGACCTTCTCCGTGTTGCGGATTTTTGCAGCTGCGGTGCCGCCGAGCTTCAGCCAGTCGTGCGCTGTCAGGTCCTTGGCCTTGCCGGCACCGATGACGATGATCCGATCGACAGGCGAGGCCTCGGGGGCGATAATATCCAGACTGCTCAACGCTTTGCTCTTGAAGCCGGATACCGGCGCCGCCTTGGCGAAAACGTTCGCGGGATCCGCGCTTTCGGCGCCAGCCGGCAGCTCACTGTCCGTGTCTTTCAGGAGAATGGCCAGACCGCCGCTGAGACGAGCCGACTTGGCGAAGGAAATCTCGAATTTCACAGACATTTCTGCTCCGATAAATATACGTCGTAGTGAGAGAATTTTGCGCAACCATCATTCAAGGTCTCCCTAAGGAATACAAGCTTTCGACGCGGTATTCTCTTCATAAGAGATGTCCGGCCTCTTCAAATCCCTGTCATTCAGCGGGATTAGGCTGGCGCGATGGTGTCTAACCGCCTCGGCGGTTCAATTCTCGCCGGGAAGCCGCCTTGATCATAGATTTCAACAGCATCAACCGCGAAGATCGTTTTCCGGAGGTTCTGCGACCGCGCACGGCAGGCGATGCCTTCATTGCCCTCTTCTGTCTCTGGTGGGCTTTGCTGGGTCTGTTTTCCCTTTTTCCACAGATCGATCTCAGCATCGCGAACATGTTCTTCCAACGGCAGCAATGCTTTGGAAGCACAAGGCCTGACCAGATCTGTGGCATTTTTCCTTTTAGCAGCGATCAGCACATGCGCCTGCTGAGGGAAATCTTCTTTCAACTGCCCTATGTCGTCGCCTTCATGCTGCTCTGGATGCTGCTCAGATGCTGGCGGGATCACGGCGCGACCTTCAATGCGCCCAGAGCCCGAAATCTCAAGGTCGCGCTCGGCTCCCTGCTCGTCGGTCCGGTGCTGATCGTCAATCTGTGGCTGAAAGCATTCTCGGGCCGCCCGCGGCCCCGGCAGACCGATCTCTTCGGCGGCACGCTCGATTTTGTGCATGCCGGGTCCTTCGCCGGCAAATGTGTCAGCAACTGTTCGTTCATCTCCGGTGAGGCCGCGGCGGCCGGCTGGCTCTTTTGTCTTATTCTCATCATCCCGCAGCCGTTCCGATCGGCCGCGGCTCTGCCGATCGCGGCGGTTTCACTGCTGATCCCTGCGCTGAGAGTGGCTTTTGGCGCTCATTATCTCTCCGATGCCGTCCTCGGCTGGCTTTCTTCGCCTGTCATATTCGCCGCTCTGCTGGCTTTATCCCAAACGACACACGACAAAAAAATCTCGGAAAATTAACGAATTTTTTTCGAGTTGGTTGTCGCCAAAAAAACGCAAACAGCGTAGAGGAGGGTGAATCTCTGTCGGCTTGCACGGCAGCTGTTGCGTTTAAGGGCCGGCATGAAGTTATTCGAGACATATATCGTACGGCGTGTCGGTATGATGTTCCTGGTGGCACTGCTGCCGGTGCTCGCTATTATCTGGACCACCCAGGTTCTGCAGCGCATCAACCTCGTGACCGATAGTGGTCAGTCCATGGGCTCCTTCGCAAAGCTCGCGACGCTCATTCTGCCGACGATTATCCCGATCGTTCTGCCTTTCGCATTGGTCATCGGCATCACGCAAACCTTGACCGCGATGAACAGCGATTCCGAGCTGACCGTCATGGAAGCTGCCGGCGCGAAGCGCAGCATCATCATCCGCCCGATCATGATTCTCGCCATTGCGATTAGCGTGTTCTCCTTTTTCGTCGACAATGTCGTCGAGCCGAGAGCCCGCGTCGCTGCCCGTCAGATGGTGGCCGAGGCCTATGCGGACCTTTTGTCCACAGTGATCGAAGAGAAGAACTTCCGGCGCATCGAGGACGGGCTCTATGTCCAGATTTCGCAGCGTCTGTCGGGACGCATCCTCAAGGGATTGTTTGTGGTCGATTCGCGCGATCCCGCCTTCGATCTCATCTATTATGCGAAGGAAGGGGCGGTCGACCCAAGCGGTACGTCGCTGCTCATGAAGGACGGTGAAGTTCACCGCAAAACACCCGACGGCACCGTCTCGGTCATCAAGTTCGATTCCTACTCTTTCGACCTCTCGGACATGACGCAAAGTCGCGGCCAGCCAAATGCGCGAGCCAGCGATCGCAGCCTCGGTTTCCTACTCAATCCGGACACGAACGATCCGGACTATAAGCAAAGGCCTGGCGATTATCGGGCCGAGTTGCATCGGCGGCTCAACGACTGGGCACTGCCGGCAATCTTCGCGTTGATATCTCTGGTGATTGCGGGCGATGCGCGGTCACATCGCGAGGCGCGGCTGCATCCGATGGTGTCGGCGCTGGGCATAGCGTTCGCGCTACGCTGGGCCGACTTCTACGCCGCCAACCAGATTGACCATTCGACCAAATTCATTGGCGTTCTCTACGGCATCAATATCATCGCAGCACTTATCGCGATTGTCCTCTTGCTGCGAAGCCGGAAGATGGCGATGCCCGTCTCGATCCGCAACCGCCTCAACAACTGGAGACAAAAAATCCAGGACCGCATGCCGACCGCACCGGGCAGCTCGAACGGGGGCGGTGCATGATTTTCGGCACGCTCTGGCGCTACTTCTTCACGCGTTACATCGTAACGACGTTCTGGTTCTTCCTTGGCGTCGTCTCGATCGTCTATCTCGTCGACTTCAGCGAGACCGCCGGGCGTCTTGCCGGACTGCCCGGATACACCGTGTCCGTCGGTTTGCTGATGACGGCGGTCAGGCTGCCGTTCATACTGCAGCAGACAGTACCGTTCATCGCGCTCTTCGTGGGCATGACGGTGCTGATCGCCCTCAACCGCCGCCGCGAACTGGTTATCGCGCGCGCGGCTGGCATCTCCGTATGGCAATTCATGACGCCCTTCGTGATGGGCGCTTTCTGCGTCGGTCTCATGACCATGCTCGCGCTTAATCCGATTGCGGCATGGGGTCAGCGACATGCTGAAACAATCGAAGCCGACCTGCGCGGAGACCCGTCCTATCGCAATACGCTTTCTGTTCCGTGGCTGCGCCAATCCAGCGGAAAAGACGACACGATCATCGGTGCCAAGGCCATTCTGAACAATGGAACGACGTTGACCGGTGTCGTGTTTATCCACTTTGATTCACAGGGGAATATCGTCCTGCGGCAGGATGCCGACTCGGCTAAGTTGCAAGATGGTTACTGGCTTCTTAACAATGTCGTCGAGCGGCGGCCTGGTGAAATTCCCGACCACAAGAGTTCGGTACAGTTCGTACGAATCTGAAACAGGATTTCGTTTCGCAACGCTTGGCTCAACCGGAAACCATTGCTTTTTATGATCTTTCTAATCGAATAAGGGTCGCACGCTCCTTCGGCATATCGACCAACGCACTTGAGACACAGTTTTATTCGCTTCTGTCACAGCCATTCCTTCTGGTGGCAATGACGCTGATTGCGGCAACCGTGTCCCTAAAATTCAGTAGATTCAATCAATCGCGCTCTGTGATTCTGGGTGGAATCCTCTCCGGCTTCGTGCTTTATGTTGTCACCGTGCTTGTAAAGGCATTCGGGAGCAGCGGAGTGGTTCCTCCCTATGTGGCGACATGGATACCCGTGATCGTCGCATTGGCATTCGGAGCAACGATCCTGCTTCATCAGGAGGACGGCTAAGTGGCGGCAGGCAACCGCAAGAGTATCAGAAAGTTTGTGGCTGCCCTGGTTACGGGCACGGCCGCATGTGCATATATTTTGAGCCCGGTCGTCGCTTACGCCCAGGTCAACAATAATAATGCCAGCAATAACAATGGCGGTGCCGGCACTGCGACCTCCCCTATCAAGGTGAAGGTGCCGGACGGTGCAAAGCTAGTCCTTTCGTCCAACGAACTGGTCTATAACAAGGATACGCAGATCGTCACCGCAAGCGGTGCGGTCCAGATCAACTATGGCGGCTACAGGATGGTCGCTCAGCGGGTCGAATATAATCAGAAATCCGGACGAATGACGGCGCTCGGCAATGTCGAGCTGATCACGCCGGACGGCAATCGCATGTACGGTGACAAAATGGACGTCACCGACAGCTTCTCCGACGGGTTCGTGAACGCCCTTCGTATTGAAATGCCTGACAACACCCGAATGGTCGCCGAAAAGGGCGAGCGTGTCGGCGGCAATCAGCTGATTCTTACAAAGGGCGTTTACACCGCCTGCATGGCCTGCTCCGAACAGGGACGTGCGCCGCTGTGGCAGGTCAAAGCACAACGCGTCGTCCAGAATGGCGTGACCCATACCATTCGTCTCGAGCACGCTCGCTTCGAATTGTTCGGCCTGCCGATCGCCTATGTTCCGTGGGTCACGGTTCCCGACAATACGGTCAAGCGCAAGTCCGGCTTCCTATTTCCGTCGGTCAGCGTTTCGCAGCGTCTCGGCGTTGGCGTAAAGGTTCCTTACTATTACGTCATCTCGCCGAGCATGGATGCGACGGTCACTGCCACGGGCTTCAGCAACCAGGGGCTGTTGCTCGAGGGTGAATTCCGCCAGCGTTTCGAGAATGGCACGCATACCCTGCGCGTTGCCGGCATCAGCCAGATGAATCCGGACGCCTTCACGGCCGGGACGACCGATGCCGAGAACAAAACTCGCGGCATGATCAATTCCAAGGCCGACTTCAGGATCAATCCTCGCTGGACTTTCGGCTGGGACGTCATGGTGCAAAGCGATAACAATTTCTCGCGCACCTATGGACTGGACGGGCTCACCCAGAGCACCCATACGAACCAGGCCTATCTGACAGGTATCGGAAAGCGCAATTTCTTCGATATGCGCGCTTTCTACTATAACGTGCAGGATACAGACAATAATGCCACGGCACAAAAGCAGCAGGCATATGTCTATCCGAGCATCGACTATCACTACGTAGACCCGAAGTCGGTTTACGGCGGCGAGCTGTCGGCAACGATGAACTTCACGCACCTGTCGCGCGAGAAGACATCCGCACTCGACAACGTAGTCAATCTTGGCGATGCCAACTTGAACGACCGTTTCCTCGGCCTCTCCGGCGACTATACGCGCCTGAGCACCGAGGTGCAGTGGCAGCGTACCTTTACGACCGATGAAGGCCTTGTGCTGACGCCATTGGCGGCGGCGCGCGGTGACGTCTATGGTCTGGATATGAACTCGCCCAACTCTTTCGGCACATCGTTCAACTATCCCGGCAATTACGACACCAGCGACTATGCGACCCGTGGCATGGTCACGGCGGGCCTCGAAGCCAAGTATCCGTTCCTCATCACGACAAGCAACAGCACGCACGTGTTCGAGCCGATCGCGCAGATCTATGTGCGGCCGGACGAGCAGCTTGCTGGTCGGTTGCCGAACGAAGATGCACAGAGCTTCGTTTTCGACGCCACCAATCTCTTCGATCGTGACAAGTTCTCGGGCTTCGATCGCATCGAGGGTGGTACACGCGCGAATGTCGGATGGCGTTATACGGCCAGCTTCGACAGCGGTTACAAGCTTCAGCATATCTTCGGACAGTCCTATCAGCTCGCGGGCCGCAATTCGTTTGCGACCGACGATCTGGCTGGCGTCGGTTCGGATTCGGGGCTTGAAACGACCCGTTCCGACTACGTCACCATGTTCGGCCTGACGACACCGCAAGGTATTTCGCTCGCGACATCCTATCGCTTCGACCAGAAGGATTTCGCTTTCAAGCGCGGCGATACATCTGTCGGCTTCTCGAACGATGTGTTCCAGACATCCTTGATCTACACGCATATTGCAGCCCAGCCGCAATATGGTTTCACCAGCAATCAGGATGAAATCCAGTCGCGCGCGCAGATCAAGTTCAAGGAATACTGGTCCGTCTTCGGCACAGTCAGCTATGATCTCAACAGCAATGAGATCACCCGCCAGGGCGCGGGTCTTTCCTACGAGGACGAATGCACGATCTTTACCGTGTCCTTCCTCGACAAGAAGGATTCGACGGCCAGCTCGGCAAGCAATTGGTCGATCGGCGCTCGCCTGACCTTCCGTACGCTTGGCGATGTCAACCTTGGCAGCGTCCAGGACGCGACATTCTGATATGAATCGAAACTGCAAAAGAGCCGGCTTCACCGCCGGCTCTTTTGCATGGATGCGGCTTGCTGTTTCCGACGTCATTGTTTCGCCGCAAGGATTTTGCAATTCATCGCGCTTGATGTAGACATGTGGCGCAAAGTTGCCGTATTGCGCGACAGGCGCACCAAAACGGCGCAATGCTGGCAGGAAATACCTTTGGGAAGGGGTAATTGATGTTTTCTGGAAATGCACCGATGCGCGCTCTGGCGTTTGGAGCGGCGGCCTTGGTTATGGCGAGCTTCGCCGTGCCGAGCAGCGATGTTGCTTTCGCAGCAAGCGAAGTGAAAGTTCTCGTCAATAGCCAGGTGATCACATCCGGTGACATCGCCAAACGCGTCGCCTTTCTCAAATTGCAGCGTCAGAAGGGCGATCTGAACAAGCTCGCCAAGGAGCAGCTCGTCGACGAAACGTTGAAGCGCGCGGAGATTTCCCGCCTGCGCATGTCTGTTTCAACGACGGACGTCGATGCCGCTTTTGGCCGCTTCGCCTCCAGCAACAAGATGACACCGGCGCAGCTTAGCCAGATTCTGGAAAAGGCCGGCGTCGGCGTTGATCATTTCAAGTCCTATATCGCCGTTTCCATGAGCTGGCCACGGGTTGTCAATGCACGTTTCGGCGCAAGAAGCCGGATGTCGAACGACGATCTCGTGACGCGCATGACGGAAAACAAGACAAAGCCCGTTACGACCGAGTATTTCCTGAAGCAGATCATTTTCGTCGTACCGGCAGCAAAGCGCAACGCGATCCTGAATGCGCGCAAGGCAGAAGCCGAGGCGTCACGGTCGAAGTTCCCTGGCTGCGATCAGGCGAAGGTCTTTGCCGCTACGATGCGCGATGTCTCCGTCCAGGATCTCGGCCGTGTGCTCGCACCGGAAGTCCCGGAAATGTGGAAGCCGATGCTGGAGAAGGCTTCCGGCAATACAACCGCTCCCATCGTAACCGATCGTGGCGTCGAATATGTGGCCATTTGTTCGCAACGCCAGGTGAACGATGACGTCGCCGCTGCCGCCGTGTTCCGCGCCGAGGATATCGGCAAAGATAAGGCCGCAGGCGTCAGCGCCAACGATAAGAAGTACATGGATGAACTGCGCTCCAAGGCGCAGATCGTCTATCGCTGATTTGACGATGCCGCCGCGCTCCTCCCTCCCCCTTGCGCTCACGCAGGGGGATCCGGCTGGCATAGGCCCCGACATTACGCTCGCCGCCTGGCTGCGCCGTGGCGAGTTGAATTTGCCGCCCTTTCTGTTCCTCGGCGATGCTGCCGTGCTTGCGGCGCGTGCCTCGCAGCTCGGCTTGACCGTACCCCTGCAGGTGGCCGACCCGGCGACTGCCTGCGATATCTTTCGGGGTGCGCTGCCGGTCCTCCCGATCGAGGCCGGAATGGATGTTATCGCCGGCGAACCGCATGTCGCCACCGCCAAGGGTACGATCGCCGCCATAGAGATGGCTGTTTCTCTCAGTATGAGCGGCCAGACATCCGCAGTCGTTACCAATCCGATTGCCAAATCGGTGCTCTATGATGCCGGTTTCGGCTTTCCCGGCCATACGGAATTCCTGGCGGATCTTGCAACGCGCGCCACTGGAAAGCCGGTCATGCCGGTCATGATGCTTGCCGGGCCGAAGCTTCGCGCGATCCCAGTCACCATCCATATTCCGTTGAAGGAAGTGCCGGGAGCGCTGACCTCCGACCTGATCGCCGAGACATGCCGGATTACCGCTCACGACCTCCGCGTCCGTTTCGGCATCTCCAAGCCGCGCCTTGCCGTGGCAGGCCTCAATCCGCATGCTGGAGAGAATGGCGCGCTCGGCAAGGAAGACGACGAAATCGTGCGGCCTGCAATCGACAAGCTCCGCTCCGAGGGCATCGATGCATTCGGCCCCCTGCCCGCCGACACCATGTTCCATGACGATGCCCGTCGACGTTACGATGTCGCGATCTGCATGTATCACGATCAGGCCTTAATCCCAGCCAAGGCGCTCGGCTTTGACGATTCCGTCAATGTCACGCTCGGCTTACCCTTTGTCCGCACGTCTCCGGATCATGGCACGGCCTTCGGCATCGCCGGCAAGGGCATTGCCAAGGAAGACAGCCTGGTTGCCGCCCTGAAGCTGGCGAGCGAGATCAGCAGCAAGACCGGAAACAATCCCTGATGGCCGCTCTCGATGGCTTGCCACCCCTTCGCGATGTAATCCAGCGCCATGGCCTCGATGCGCGCAAGGCGCTTGGGCAGAACTTCCTTCTCGATCTCAATTTGACTCAGAAGGTCGCGCGCACAGCGGGATCACTCGTGGGTGTTACCGTTTTCGAGGTCGGGCCCGGACCGGGCGGTCTTACGCGCGCCATCCTCGCGCTCGGGGCGGCCAAGGTCATCGCCGTCGAACGCGATGCGCGCTGCCTGCCGGCGCTGGCCGAAATCGCCGATCACTATCCGGGCCGGCTCGAGGTGATCGAAGGCGACGCGCTGAAGACGGATTTCGCCGCCCTTGCCCCGCAAGGGCCAGTCAAAATCATCGCCAATCTGCCGTATAATGTCGGAACGCAGCTTTTGGTGAACTGGCTGCTGCCGGCGCAATGGCCGCCTTTCTGGCAATCCCTGACGCTGATGTTCCAGAAGGAGGTCGGTCAGCGGATCGTGGCGCAGGAGGATGATGACCATTACGGCCGGCTTGGCGTGCTCTGCGGCTGGCGGACATTGGCTCATATGGCGTTCGACATATCTCCGCAGGCCTTCACGCCCCCGCCGAAGGTGACCTCGACGGTTGTGCATCTGACACCAAGGGAAAACCCCATTCCTTGCTCAGTCGACAAGCTGGAGAAGGTGACACAGGCCGCGTTCGGCCAGCGCCGCAAGATGCTGCGCCAGAGCCTGAAGCCAATTGGTGGCGAAGCCCTGCTTCTAAAGGCCGATATCGACCCACAGCGCCGCGCAGAAACGCTTTCGGTAGAAGAATTCTGCCGGCTGGCAAACTGTCTGTAACCGGCTTTACAGCTTCGGCGTCTCTTCCAGCAGATCGCGAACGAAATCGAACATGCCATGCCGGCGGTCGCGGCGCAGGCGCTCGGCCTTGACGATCGACTGAACGGCGTCGAAAGCAACGTTCAGATCGTCATTGACGATGACATAGTCGTATTCGCGCCAGTGAGCGATCTCGGCCCGGGAATTGGCGAGACGCATGGCGATGACCTCTTCGGAATCCTCAGCACGGCGATGCAGGCGCGACTGCAGCTCCGTCATGGTCGGTGGCAGCACGAAGATGGAGACGACATCGGCCGGCATCTTCTCCTGCAACTGTTGCGCACCCTGCCAGTCGATATCGAAAAGCATGTCGCGGCCCTCTGCCATGGCAGTCTCCACGGGCTCGCGCGGTGTGCCATAGAAATTGCCATGCACCTCGGCCCATTCCAGCAGGGAGTCTGAATCGCGAAGGCGCTCGAACTCGCGCTGTGAGACGAAATGGTAGTGCACGCCCTCGATTTCGCTCGGCCTGCGCTGCCGCGTCGTGACGCTGACGGAGAGGCTCACCTGCTTGTCCTTATCGAGCAGTGTGCGCGCGATCGTCGACTTGCCGGCACCTGACGGCGAGGAGATGGCTAGCATCAGCCCTCGGCGGGCGATTGGAATGGATGTGGATGTCGCCGGCTTCATGGCCTACTCCAAATTCTGGACCTGTTCGCGGAACTGGTCGATAACCACCTTCAGTTCGATGCCGGCGGCAGTAACCGCCGCTGCATTCGACTTCGAACAGATGGTATTCGATTCCCGGTTAAATTCCTGTGCAAGAAAATCGAGCTTTCGTCCGACAGGGCCGCCCTTGGAGATGAGATCGCGCGCCGCCGCCACATGCGCTTTGAGACGATCGATTTCCTCGCGCAGATCGGCCTTGGTGGCGAGAAGGGCCGCTTCCGCATGCAGTCTGTCGCGGTCGAGGCCGGACGAGCCATCGAGAAGCATCGACACCTGCGTGGCTAGCCTTGCAGCAATTTGCTGCGGCGAACGAGTGGGATCACGCTCGACCGTCGTCGTCAATGCCTCGATCGTTGCCACATGGCCGAGCAGCACCTTGCCGAGTGCATCTCCTTCTTGCCGGCGCATGTCGCTGAGATCACCGAGCGCGGCCTCAAGGCCGATCATGATATCGACATCTCGGGCAGCGACCGCATCTTCATTTTCTTCGGCTTCCTTGAATTCCACCAAGCCGCGCACGGCCATCAGGCTTTCCAGTCGCAACGGCGCGGGATCGACGATGCCGGCCAGCTGATCGCGCAGCGCCAGGACCGCCGCCAGCGCATCCTGATTCACGACGACCTCGACGCGGCTCTCTTCGATGGAAAGGGAAAGGTTGACCTGCAGGTTGCCGCGCGTGAGCCGATCCGCAATCGACTTGCGGACATCAGCCTCAAGGCGCTCCAGGCCTGGCGGCAGACGCAGACGGACATCCAATCCCTTGCCGTTCACGGAGCGCAGCTCCCATGCCCAACGGCCACGACCGCTCGTTCCCTCACGCCGGGCAAAACCGGTCATGGACTGCAATGCCATGCAAGCCTCCGATAATTCTATCCCCATCCAACGAAAGTCTTCGCATTATGGGTCAATGTAAAGTGAATCCGCGCCGCGCTTCCTATGCAAGCCGCGGCGCAGTGAGGATCAGTTGGTTTTCTTCTTCTGCTGTGCGCCTGAGCCGGGAGCGACGGCAGCATCGTCGGGCTGACCGTCCACGGCAATGGCGCTGGGATCTTCACCCTTCTCGGCAACCAGCTTGCGCCAACGCCTGACATTGGCGTTGTGCTCGTCCAGCGTTGCGGCGAAGACGTGTCCGCCCGTGCCGTCAGCGACGAAATAAAGGTCCTGCGTCTTCCACGGATTGGCAACAGCCTCCAGAGCGTCCCTCCCAGGATTTGCGATCGGTGTCGGCGGCAAACCCTTGATGAGGTAAGTATTGTAAGGCGTGTCCTTCTTCAGGTCGGACTGATAGATCGGACGGTCGGCCGGCTTCCCTTCGCCGCCGAAGAGGCCGTAAATGACGGTAGGGTCAGATTGCAGACGCATACCCTTGCCGAGGCGGTTCAGGAAGACGGATGCGACGTGCGCACGCTCATCGGCAAGACCGGTTTCCTTTTCCACAATGGAGGCCAGCGTGACGAAATCCTGCTTATTCGCCAACTGCACGCTTGAGTCGCGCTTTTCCCAGATCTGCTCGACCAGCTTCGTCTGCGCGGCCTCCATCTGCTGAATGATTTCCGTGCGTTTGGTGCCGCGCGTGAACTTATAGGTGTCAGGCCTCAGGCTGCCCTCCGGCGGCAGCGCCGACGGCAGATCGCCTTCCAGCACGGTATCGGCCTGCAGCTTATTGAACATCTGCCGAATCGTCAGGCCCTCAGGCAGGGTAACGGAATAGAGGATCGACTTGCCGGACTTCAGCAGTTCCATGATATCCTTCATGGAAGCACCAGCCTTGATCTCATATTCGCCGGCCCGAAGAGTTTCGCCGTCATGGAGATAGGTGGCCGTCAGCCAGCGGAAAATGCGCTGATCGCTGATGATGTTGTTGGATTCAAGGCGATTGGCGATCTCGCCGAGACCGGCACCATTCCGAACGATGAAATTCGTATTGGTCGTCAGCGGACCGGGGCCCTGATAGATCGAAAACGCGTAATAGGCGCCGCCGATCGCAACGACGGCAACAAAAACTGCCAGCGTCATCAGGAAGTTCAGAAAGATGACCATCTGGCTGCGGGCTTTGCGCGAACGCTTCGGCGGGTCCGGAACACGCTCCGGACGCAAGGCTTCATTGGCCGACTTCGGGATGATCGGCCCTTTCTGCCCGTTCGGAGTTCCATTGCTCTGGTTCGTATCGCTCACCGGCAATCCCTTCCCTTTTGTGATTGCCTGCTCTTTGGCCAAGCAATGCGGCAAAAAACAGGTTCAGAAGATAAGGCGGAACCGAGGCTCCGACTTCGACCGATCAGGCGTTCCCGCACCGCATTCCCGAAAAAGACGAAGGCGCAGCAACAATGAAGAATGCGGGCGAGGTTGCCGAAAGACATCCCCGCTGTCACCGTTATGCGTTGTTATTAAGCCTCATAGCGACGCAGAACAAGCGATGCATTCGTGCCGCCGAAGCCGAAGGAGTTCGATAGCGCGACGTTGATTTCGCGCTTGCGGGCCTTGTGCGGAACGAGATCGATGGCGGTTTCGCGTTCCGGATTGTCCAGATTGAGCGTCGGCGGGGCGATATTGTCGCGGATGGCGAGCGTGGCGAAGATCGCTTCGATCGCACCAGCGGCGCCGAGCAGATGGCCAGTGGCCGACTTGGTGGACGACATGGAGATCTTCGACGCGGCATTGCCGACCAGCCGCTCGACTGCGGCAAGCTCGATCGTATCCGCCATGGTGGAGGTACCGTGTGCATTGATGTAGTCGACATCGGCCGGCGTCAGACCTGCGCGCTTCAAAGCCGATGTCATACAGCGGAATGCGCCTTCGCCATCCTCGGACGGAGCAGTGATGTGGTGCGCATCGCCCGAGAGGCCGTAGCCTACCACTTCGGCATAGATCTTGGCGCCACGTGCCTTGGCGTGTTCGAGCTCTTCAAGCACGACGATCCCGGCGCCCTCGCCCATGACGAAGCCGTCACGGTCGCGATCATAGGGGCGCGAGGCCTTCTGCGGCGTATCGTTGAAGTCCGTCGACAGCGCCTTACAGGCGGCAAAGCCGGCAAGCGAAATGCGGCAGACCGGAGCTTCGGCACCGCCGGCAACCATGACATCGGCATCGCCGAGCATGATGAGGCGGGCGGCATCGCCGATCGCGTGCGCACCGGTCGAACATGCCGTGACGACGGCATGGTTCGGGCCGCGGAGCTTATGGCGGATCGAGACCTGCCCCGAAACGAGATTGATGAGACGCCCTGGGATGAAGAAGGGCGAGATGCGGCGCGGACCCTTGTCGCGCAGCGTATAGCCGGCTTCGACAATGCCTTCGAGGCCACCGATGCCCGAGCCGATCATCACGCCCGTTGCAATCTGATCCTCGTCCGTTTCCGGATGCCAGCCGGCATCGGCCAGCGCCATATCGGCGGCCGCCATGCCATAGATGATGAAGGGATCGACCTTGCGCTGCTCCTTCGGCTCCATCCAATCGTCAGCATTGAACGTGCCATCGGTGCCGTCGCCTACGGGAATTCGGCAGGCAATCTTTGCCGCAAGATCCTCGACCTCGAATTCAGTTACGAGGCGAGCGCCGTTGTGCCCAGCGAGCAACCGCGTCCAAGACACCTCAGTGCCACAGCCCAAAGGTGATACCATGCCGGTACCCGTGATAACGACACGTCTCATCGCCCGCAGACCCCCGTCTTTTTATGATGATATGCGTATAAATAGGTTTCGGCCGGCATCGCCGGACGAAATAGGGCGGACTCTTCAGCCCGCCCTGTTAAAAAGCGCGAATGATTAGGCCTGGGCCTTCTCAATGAACTTTACCGCGTCGCCGACCGTCAGGATCGAGTCGGCAGCGTCGTCCGGAATTTCAACGCCGAATTCTTCTTCGAAGGCCATGACCAGTTCGACGGTGTCGAGCGAGTCCGCACCCAGATCGTCGATAAAGCTTGCGCTTTCAACAACCTTGTCGGCGTCAACGCCAAGATGATCAACAACAATTTTCTTTACGCGTTCTGCGATATCGCTCATGTCGGTTTCCTCGACCTTATATCCTGATGAGAATGCCTTGTGACATCCCTACCCTAATTCAAACCTGCAGCATCTGTTCCGACGCCGCTGGCAAACCCGTTCAACCCGGCATTGAGATCCGGTCCAGCGCCTTGAATACGGCCCAGTCCGCCTGAATTTTCCGGACGACTGTTCACAGTCATGGCCCGCTTAACACGGTTTAAGTCTGTCGCAAAGCCAGAAAATAGCCGGCTCCGGGTTGCTCAACATGCTATTGGCGGGAAAGTACCCTCCAACAGCAATTCCTTTAGATCATTGCCATGCCGCCATTGACGTGGATCGTCTGACCCGTGACGTAGCTGGCTTCCGAAGATGCAAGATAGGCGACGGCGGAAGCGACTTCCGCGCCAGTGCCCATGCGCTTCATGGGAATGGCACCCATGATGGCTTCCTTCTGCTTGTCGTTCAGCTTGCCCGTCATCGCGCTTTCGATGAAACCCGGGGCAACGCAGTTGACCGTAACGTTGCGCGTCGCGATTTCCTGGGCTAGCGACTTGGTGAAGCCGATCATGCCGGCCTTGGAGGCGCAATAGTTCGCCTGGCCCGGATTGCCGGTCACACCGACGACCGAAGTGATGTTGATGATGCGACCATAGCGGCGCCGCATCATCGGATGGGTCAGCTCGCGCGTCAGGCGGAAAACGGCCGTCAGGTTGACTTCCAGAACGGCGTCCCAGTCATCGTCGCTCATGCGAACGAATAGGCCGTCCTTGGTGATGCCGGCATTGTTGACGAGAATATCGACGCCGCCAAGCTCCTCTTCGGCCTTGGCGCCGAGCGCCTTGACTTCGTCGCGGTCCGACAGGTTGGCCGGGAAGATCTTGACGCGATCGCCGAGTTCGGAGGCCAGCGTCTCGAGTTTTTCGACGCGCGTGCCGTGCAGGCCGACGATTGCACCCTGCTTGTGCAGGAGCCGAGCAATTTCTTCGCCGATGCCACCGGATGCACCGGTTACCAGGGCCTTGCGGCCGGTCAAATCAAGCATGTGTGTCCCTCGTTCCTTGAATATATCAGGCAAGCAATGCGGCAAGCGCCGTATCTATATCTGCAGCATTGTTGACGGCGATGCCGTTGACCGATTTGTCGATGCGGCGGGCAAGACCCGTCAGCACCTTGCCGGCGCCAATTTCATACAATGTCGTCACGTTGTTGGCGGCAAACCATTCCACCGTCTCGCGCCAGCGCACCTGTCCGGTGACCTGCTCGACGAGCAACCGCGCGATCTCATCGGCGTCGGTAACCGGAGCCGCCTTCACATTGGCGATAACAGGCACGACCGGTTTGGTCTTGGCGACGCCGGCAAGCGCTTCCCGCATGGCGTCCGCAGCAGGCGCCATCAATGCGGAATGGAACGGCGCGGAGACCGGCAGCAGAATCGCGCGTTTCGCGCCCTTGCCGGTCGCAAGTTCCGCTGCTTTTTCGACCGGGGCTTTCTCGCCGGAGATAACGATCTGGCCGCCGCCATTGTCATTGGCGATCTGGCAGGCGCCGAGCGCGGAAGCTTCTTCGCAAACCGCGATGACATCGGCATGTTCAAGGCCGATGATCGCAGCCATCGCGCCGACGCCGACCGGAACAGCCGCCTGCATGGCATTGCCGCGGATGCGCAGCAGGCGCGCCGTGTCGGCAAGCGAGAAGGTGCCGGCGGCACAGAGAGCGGAATATTCGCCGAGCGAATGACCAGCCACATAGGCGACCTTGCTCTTCAAATCGAGGCCACGCGCCTGCAGTACACGGATAACTGCCATCGACACTGCCATTAGCGCAGGTTGCGCATTGGCGGTCAGGGTCAGCTTATCTTCCGGGCCGTTGAAGATAACGTCGGAGAGCTTTTCACCGAGCGCATCATCGACTTCCTCGAAGACGGCGCGCGCCTCGGCGAAATTGTCGGCAAGGTCCTTGCCCATGCCGACGGCTTGGCTGCCCTGGCCGGGAAATGTGAAAGCAACAGTCATTATAAAGCGTCCTTTTGGGGGTCGTTTTGCTTCCCAATGACATTGTTTGCAGCGGAGTCAATAGTGCAAGCCCCGCAGCCGCGCGCTTTTGCGGCTGCGAAGTGCAATGATTTTTTTCTTGCGCTCGCTCAGATCGGGCCTAAATTTGCGCGACCTCGTTCATTTTGACCTTCTCCCATCCCCAAGGTTTTCCCATGAAATATAACAGATTAGGCCGCACCGATATTTCCGTTTCGCAGATCTGCCTGGGCACGATGACTTGGGGCACGCAGAACAGCGAAGCCGAAGCCCATGAACAGATGGACTATTCCGTTCAGAAGGGCATCAATTTCTTTGACACCGCCGAAATGTATCCGACGACACCGGTGGGACCGGAGACTCAAGGCCGCACCGAAGAATATATCGGCACCTGGTTCGAGAAGAGCGGCAAGCGCAAGGATGTCGTGCTCGCCACCAAGGTCGCCGGTCCCGGCCGCGAATATCTGCGCGGCGGACAAGGTCCGGACGCAGCCAATATCAACGCAGCTGTTGATGCCAGCCTGAAGCGGCTGAAGACCGACTACATCGACCTCTATCAGGTCCACTGGCCGAACCGCGGCCATTTCCATTTCCGCCAGAACTGGCGCTATAACCCCTTCAACCAGGATCGCGAGAAAGTCATAGCCGAGATCACCGAGATCCTGGAAACGATGGGCGAACTGGTGAGGGCCGGCAAGATCCGCGCCGTCGGCCTCTCGAACGAGACGACCTGGGGCATCCAGAAATATCTGACGATTGCCGAGCAGAAGGGCCTGCCGCGCGTCGCCACGACCCAGAACGAATATAACCTGCTCTACCGGCATTTCGACCTCGATCTGGCGGAACTGTCGCATCACGAAGATGTTGGGCTGCTCGCCTATTCGCCGCTCGCCGGCGGTATCCTCACCGGCAAATATGTCGGCGGTGCCCGGCCGGCCGGCTCGCGCGGCTCGATCAATCTCGATATCGGTGGCCGCCTGCAGCCGCTGCAGGAACCGCCGGTGAAGGCCTATCTCGAAATCGCCGCCAAATACGGCATCGATCCTTCGAAACTGGCGCTAGCCTACTGCCTCACCAAGCCGTTCATGACCTCGGCTATCATCGGCGCGACGACGATGGCGCAACTCGAGACCGATGTGGCCGCCGCTTATGTGACGCTGCCGGAAGAGGCATTGGCGGAGATCGAGCAGGTGCATCGGAAGTATCCGATGCCGATGTAAAGCGTGTGCCGGTAAGATGCAAAACAACGAATAAACGGGCGAGTTCGCCCGTTTATTCGGCCGTTGCGGTGGAAGCGCTGCAGCAGATTTCCCGAACGTAATTATTGCCGTGAGTTATGATCGCACTGAGAGGGATTTGTTTACTCCCCATAAGGTGCTGATATACCAGTGGCGCGATATTTTTGTCGTAGACGTCCTTGATGGTAACTGCATACCGGCCTTGGGCGGTCAAATGGACCGCCATGGGAGGATTTGCCCCCTTGGCCAGCTGGATAGCTGTCTTCAACACCGGATGGACGGTTATTTCGATATATTGTTTGCCAAAGCGATTTTCTTCAAATTCGCGCACCCACACCGCCGTCTGATGCATATAGCCAGACTTTTTGCCGATCGACACACGATACCAGTCGCCAATGCTCTTCTTGATCGTCAGCTCGCTCCCATTCGGGAAAGTCCCAATCGTCTTGGCGCTCATGTTCCGGCTTGCCTTCAGCGGGGCTGCACCTGTGTCGTCCTGAACAATGCCGTTTCTTGAGATCGGAACTTGCAGAAGCGGCGAATCCTCGCTCGTTGGCTGAGCCGCGTTGCGCGCTTCAGCACTCGCCACCGGAGCATCGTTAGACAACGATTTTGCCTCGAACTCCTGAAGCTCCTGGTATGACACTGTCGTTACCCTAAACTGTGTCATTTCGCTCGAGGACAGATAGCGTATATCGTTGCTGTCGTATTTGAGAGTGAGCTGCAGCAAACCGGGATCGATGCCCATTTCATTCATATAGGCAATCACGTCGGCGGTCTGCCGCTGGACGGCTGCAACAGCGATCTCGACATCCATCCCCTTTGTATCGCTGAACGAAGATTTGTGAACGCCGATCGAGCCCGGTTCGGCAAAACGGCCCACTCCGCCGAGAAACGATAGGGAGCAAGCCGAGGAGCATTCAGCGCTTCTGACAGCAAGAGTGCTGAGCCCCAGAGATCTGATCAGCCGACCAAGTTCCAGCGCTTTATAGACATTGCCACCGTGACTGTCGAAGCCGACATAAATAGCGCGGCTGGAAACAGCCTTATTACGGAAAAGGCTCAGATCATCATCGGCTTCGAAGCTGCCAATGACCGTGATATAGGTAATGCCATCATCCGCGGTTCGAACGTCGTAGCTCAGCCGAGCCGCGACCTCTTGCGCAAGAAGGGCGAAGCCCAAAGCAAAACCCAGCAAAGCAAAGCTTTTCTTCACAGTCTTCACAGCCCATCCCCATCGCACCCAAGCCATGAATTCCACAGCTCCAGCCGTTTCACAAGCCATGATTGCAAACACATTCGAGAGCCAGCCTTGCCGCTCAAATAAAAGCAGGCTCATGCAGCAGCGGAAGAGCCATGCCTACTGCAAGCAACTATTACTCCGCCTTCGGCGCAATCGCCAATTCGGAACCATAAGCCTCCTTCAATTCTTCCTGCCCCTTCACCCGGTCCGTGGATTTGTGAAGCAGGATCGACCGATAACCCTCCGAATTGCGCCCTTCAATCAAGGTGACATCGGCATTTCCCGGATTGTCCGAGCGCTCGAACCAATCGACCGGGTGGTGCAGGAAGTTCATCTCGAGGGCCCGGTTGGTGACGCCGTGGCCGACGATGATGACGTTGTTTCTGCCGGTTTCGGCGTCGTGCATGACGGTCTGCAGGAACAGACGGACGCGCTGGGCGACATCGGCGCGGCTTTCGCCATCGGGCGGACGCGCATAGAACTTGCCGTTGTTGTTGCGCAGCCTGGCCCATTTCTCGAACTCGTCGGGGAATTTCCGCTTCTGTTCGGCGTGATCGTAGATTTCGGTGAAGAGCCCGAAATCCTGCTCGCGCAGCAGATAATCCTCTCTGACATCCCCGATGAGCTCGGCAGACAGAACCTCCAGCAGGGCATCCTTGCTCTGCCGCGTCCTCAGGAAAGGCGAGTACCAGACGCACAGCTTGCGCAATTCGGCTGATGGCAATGCCTTCAGATAGGCTGATATCGCCTCCCCCGCCTCCAGCACCTGCCGATAGCCCCATTCGGTCAAGGGCACATTGTGATCGCCGAACTGCCGATAGGCTCGGTCGTCTATATTGCCAAGGGATTCGCCGTGCCGAACGAGAAAGATGCGCATGAACCATCCCTGTTGCTGCAATTCGCATCCCATCATATGGGAGAGCGCGGCGGGTGCAACGCTGCGGCGAACAGGAGCTCACGATTTGGCCCGAGCATCAACGCCGCTCACGGGCAAAACGGCATAATTTCGCTCGTACCCTTGCCTTTCGGAGAAAAATCCGTATAAGCCGCCCTGTTCGCAACCCGGTCTTCTGGCTGGTGGCTGAACGGAGGGCCGGTTTTCCGCAAGGGGAATCGTTCGGAACGGAAGCGTTCCAGCCTCCCGTGTCTCCGCTCTCGACCGTCTCGGAAACGCTTTTCTTGCTTGGGTTTACCCTCTCAGGAGCAGTCGTTGAGGCTTAGCCGCCGAATATCGGGTTCAGACCAACGCAAGAAAGGCAAAGCTATCCATGGCTCTTTACGAACATGTATTCCTTGCCCGGCAGGATATTTCCGCTCAGCAGGTCGACGCCCTCGTAGAACAGTACAAGGGTGTCATCGAAGCTCACGGCGGTAAAGTCGGGCGTATCGAGAATTGGGGCCTCAAGTCCCTTACCTACCGCATCAAGAAGAACCGCAAGGCTCACTACGCCCTGATGGACATCGATGCTCCGGCCGCTGCGATCCAGGAAATGGAACGCCAGATGCGCATCAGCGAAGACGTCCTGCGTTACATGACGATCGCTGTCGAGAAGCACGAAGACGGCCCGTCGGCCATGATGCAGAAGCGCGACCGTGACGACCGTCCGCGCCGCGATGGCGACCGTCCGGAGCGCAGCTTCGGCGATCGTGGTCCGCGCCCGGATCGTGGTGACCGCGAAGACCGTCCGCGCCGTCCGCGCGAAGACCGCGTATAAGGAGATTTGAGAATGTCTGAAGTTTCCTCCGCACCGGTCCGTCGTCCGTTCCATCGCCGCCGCAAGACCTGCCCGTTCTCGGGCGCCAATGCGCCGCGCATCGACTACAAGGACGTTCGTCTCCTGCAGCGCTACATTTCCGAGCGCGGCAAGATCGTTCCGTCCCGCATCACGGCCGTTTCCCAGAAGAAGCAGCGCGAACTCGCCCAGGCGATCAAGCGCGCGCGCTTCCTCGGCCTGCTGCCCTACGTCGTCGCTTAATATAAGCTGACGCCGACCGAATTAGAGGGAAGGCAGCGATGCCTTCCCTTCTCCCTTTCGCGATGGGCGCGGATCGGAACCTTGAAACCCCATGTTGGGGATAAGCTTTCACGCCCGCGTGGCGAAGGCATCCTCTAACTGCTCGATACGAAGCAGGACAGCGACGTGAAAAAGTTGAACGCAAAAGAGCTTGGCATCGGCACGCTCGCCGGTCTGACCGCCGCCCTACTCGTGTATGGCGCGACCCTTCAGCCATTGTTGTTCATCCTGTTCGGCGCGCTTTCCGCTCTCCCGATTCTGATCGTCGGCCTCGGCTGGGGCAATATCGCCGTCATCGTTGCCGTCGTGGTCGCCGGCATCGTCGGCACGATCATCGCACCCTCCGTCTATTTCGGGCTCTTCGTCGTTCTCCTGACGCTGATCCCCGCTTGGCTCAGCCATCTCGCCAATCTGGCGCGTCCTGCCTCCGAACTTGGCGGGCCGGATAATCTGATGGCCTGGTATCCGCTCTCCGACATCATGCTGCATCTGTGCGGCCTTGCAGCCGTCGTCATCATCGTCGCCGGCGCGGTCATGGGTTACGGTGCCGATTTAGTGGGACAAGTCGTCGACGCCTACATGGCCGCGGTGAACCAGCAGTCTCCCGATCTTCAGCTCAATCCGGTTGCGATCGCGAAGATGAAGTCGCTGATGCTCTACATGATTCCGATCGCGTGGGGCATGATCTGGGTCATGATGCTGCTCGCCGCCTATTATGTAGCGACCCGCATCGTCGCGGCATCGAGCCACAATCTGCGTCCGCGCGACGATATCCCCTCGTCGCTGCGTATGAACCGCAATGCGATCTTCGTCTTTCTCGTGGCGATCGTCGCGATCTTCTTCGGTGGCGTTCTCGGCCTCATCGCCGCCGCCGTGCTTGGCGCCTTCGGCGCGGGCTTCATCGTTTCCGGCTTTGCCTCGCTGCACTACCGGACGCGGGGCAAGGACTGGCGTCTGCCGGTTCTGATCATCTGCTACCTGGTATGCTTCTTTGTGACGCTGCCGCTCTTCATCATCCTTGTTCTCGGCCTCTACGATACTCGCAAGGCGATATCGCTCACCCCGAACAAGAATGCCGACACACCCAAACAAGACACGAAAACCTGACATCGAAAGGAACAAGAAAATGGAAGTCATTCTTCTCGAACGCATCTCCAAGCTCGGCCAGATGGGCGAAACCGTCAAGGTTCGCGACGGCTTTGCCCGTAACTACCTGCTGCCGCTCGGCAAGGCGCTGCGCGCCAACGCCGCCAACAAGGCTCGTTTCGAAGCCGAGCGCGCCACGCTCGAAGCCCGCAACCTCGAGCGCAAGAGCGAAGCCCAGAAGGTTGCCGACGTTCTCGGCGGCAAGTCCTTCATCGTCGTTCGCTCGGCTGGCGAAACCGGCCAGCTCTACGGTTCGGTCGCTGCTCGTGACGTCGTCGAAATCCTCGCCGCCGAAGGCTTCAACATCGGCCGCAGTCAGGTTCACATGAACACGCCGATCAAGGCTATCGGCCTGCACGATGTTGCCATCGGGCTTCACGCCGAAGTCGAAATCAAGGTTGAACTCAACGTCGCCCGTTCCGCTGAAGAAGCCGAGCGTCAGGCCAAGGGCGAAACCCTCACCTCCGCAGACGCCATCTACGGCGTTGACGAAGACGCGCTGCGTCCGGAAGATTTCTTCGATCCGGAAGCTGACCGCGACGGCGAAGAAGAAGCTTGATCCTCAAGCCTTCTCCAAAACTGTGAATGAAAGAAAGCCTGGGTCCTCGACCCAGGCTTTTTGGTTATTGGCAGACGATAAAGCGAACGCCTCTGTCAGTCGTTATTCCTGGGCTCCGGCAGTGGAGCCGAATCCTTGTCAATCGAAACGACGACGGACATGCCAGGCGCCAACTGGTCGGCGAGTGGCTGTCCATCCTCGATCTTGATCCTTACACCGAGACGCTGGGCGACCTTGGTGAAATTGCCCGTGGCGTTGTCGGGCCTGATGACGGCAAATTCGGAACCCGCTGCCGGAGAGAAACGCTGGATGCGGCCCTTGATCTCGCGATGCCCGAGCGCATCCACGGAAATCGTGGCGGGCTGATCGAGCTTCATGCCATCGAGCTGCGTTTCCTTGAAATTGGCTATGACCCAGACGTCCTTCGGCACCAGGTTCATCAGCTGCGTACCTGGTGTCACATATTGGCCGAGGCGTACGCCAACTTCCCCAATGCGGCCGTCCTGCGGCGCCCTGATGGTCGTGTTGTCGAGATCGATATCGGCAAGCTGCACGGCAGCCTCCGCGCCGCTGACACCGGCTTCCAGGGAGGCGCGGTTGACGATGATCGTCGTCAGGTTCTGCTGAGAGACGTCGAGAGCGGCCTTTGCCTGATTGACCGATGCCTGAGCCTGCTGCAGCGTCGCCTGCGCCTGTTCGGAATCGCTCGTGGTCGAGACACCTCTGGAGACCAGTGTCGTGACGCGATCGAAGGCAAGCTGGGCACGCTTCAGCGCTGCGTTGGCGCTGTCGATCTGCGCCTGGCTGGAGACGATGCCGGCCTTGGCGGCCTGCTCCTGCTGCTGCGAATTGGCAAGTGCCGCCTTCTGCCCGTCCAGCGTCGCGTGGGCTTGCGCCACCTTCTGCTTGTAGATGCGGTCGTCGATCTGGGCGAGCACATCGCCCTCCTTGACGAGCTTGTAGTCCTTGATCGGCACGTCGGTGATATAGCCGCTGACCTGCGGGCTGATCGTGGTGACATAGCCTTTGACATAGGCGTCGTCCGTGGTCTCGACGGAGGTTTTGAACGGCGGCAGATGCCAGGCATAAAGTATCAGCATGACGCCGCCGACACCGGCGAGCACGGCGATGACTTCGATTGGAGAGCGAACGAGCCTCGACATGGAGCTATTTCATATCCTCATGGGTTGGATGTCACGACCTCAGCCCGACCGTCGGCCAGGCGAGCCCTGACGAATCGGAAGAAGACATGGATTGAGAGGCCGGCAAGCGACAGGAAGGCGATTACGGCGGCAGTGAAGAAGGCATCTCCATAGGCGAGCATATTGGCCTCGCGGCTGACCTGCGCACCGAGCAGCGCCAGCCCCTCCCCCTTCAGGAGCGCGCTATCCCCGATCACCTTGCCATAGGAGGATGAAAGCTGGCTGACGCGGGTGGCCACATGCGGATCCGTCAGCAGCACGCGCTCGGTCAGGACGGCGGAATGGAACTTCTCGCGAATGGTGATCAGCGTGCCGTAGAAGGCTGAGCCGATCAGGCCGCCGATACTTTGCGTGAAGGTGAAGACGACAAAGAAGGTCACCAGATAGGGGGGACCCTTGGATATAGCCTCCTTGAAGCCTTGCGACATGGAGGGCGGCAGGAACAGGGCCGCGCCGGCTGCGACCAGCGCCTGGCTGAAATACATCTGCTCAGGACGGGTCAGGTTCGTCACCTGCGAATCCATCAGCGAGCCCACCCCCATCAGGATAAGCGCGGCGAACTGGATCTGCCACGTGTAGCCGTAGCTCATGAACACGGTGCAGATGAGCCCGCCTATGATGGAGAAGGCCAGGATGATCCAGTACAGAATGGAAAGCTGATCATAGAGGAGCCCGACCGCGTTCTGATAAAAGGTCATGATGACCGAGGTCTGCTCGGCGGCAATGATGCGGAAGACCAGCAGGATCGCCGTCAGATGTAGAATTTCCGGCCGAAGCAGCCAGCGAACGTCGATCAAAGGCGTCGACCGCCTCAGCTCGACGACAATGGCAACGGTCAGGGACGCGATGGCAATCACCAGGACGAGCCCGAGCCATGGCACCTCCAGCCACCAGTAGAGGCGCCCGACCGACAGGGCGACGGCCAGACAGCCGAAACCGATCGCCACGAGAAGGTAGCTGAAGATATCGCCCAGCACGATGACTTTTACACGCGGCGGCGGTGTCAGCGGCAGCAGATAGATGATCGGCATGACGAGGAGCGCCAACGCCATCTCGAGCGTGTACAGGCCACGCCATTCGCCATAGTCCAGCAGCGAGGGTGACACGAGGCGCGTGATGGGAGCGGCAAGCAGCGTGTTCATCATCGCCAGGCTGACGCCAACAGTCATCTTCTTCGCCGGCTCGAAGGCCTCCAGCATATAAAGGAAGCCGAGTGTCGATAGCGGCGCGCCGGCAATTCCGCTCAGGAAGCGGACGACGATCGCAGAATGCAGGTCGGAGACGAAGAGATTGAGCAGCGAGGCGAGCACGAAGCCGAGAATGCTGACCTCGGCGAAATTGCGCACGCCATATTGAAGGCGAATCTTCACTAGAGCGATGGCGAGGCTGACATTAGGCGCCATGTAGGCGGCAGAAAGCCACGCCGATTCTGTGGTGGTCGCCGCAATGGTTCCCTGGATCTGCGTAAGGTTGGCGAAGGCAAGATTAAGACCCAGACCCTGGGTCAGGAAGAACAGAACGGATGCCGCAATATAGAGCGGCACTTTCCAGCCCGGCATAGGCGGTGGAGCGGGCTGGACGGCGTTGGCTTGCGCATTGGCTACCGGGCCCGGATCCCCGCTCATGCATTACCTCATGATTTGCCGATATTCTGAAGATTGGCAGTCATGGCGCGAATAACCTTCAGCGCCATGCCGACATCCTCGTCCGAAATCCCCTCCAAGATATCCGCGCGCACACCGGTGGCAAGAGCTTCGACCTCCGCAGCAACGACTTTTCCGGATTCCGTTATGAAGATTTGCTTGGCGCGGCGATCGGATACGGCGGCCCGACGTTCGATGAAATTCTGCGCCTCCATCGCATCAAGGATGCGTACGAGCGTCGGCGTTTCCAGCTCCAGCTCGTCGGCGAGCTCTCTCTGGTTTATCCCATCCCGGCGGGAGAGCTTGCGAAAAACCCTCGCACGGGAGAGGGTCATGCCGTGCTCGCGAACGAGGGCGTCAAAAGCCGCCCTCAGCTTGCGATTGAACGAAGAGAGGTCGTCGAAAAGTTCTTGTCTTGATGGCGCACCTGGCATTATTGCAACTTTATACTATTAGCATCCTACCCTAATTTAAAGGGAATACCCGGATTTTCCCAGCTTTTCAAGCATGATAGCCGCAACAATTGATGTACACGGCGAAAGACCCGGCTAAAATATCCCCACGGATGATTTGCATATGTGATTCGTGTGTCGATCTTTTCGTTGCAAAGTGGTCACAAGAGATTTTTTACGTCCCGGCAATCTGCGCCTGTGGACGAGTGGAAAAACGTTGATAGGCCGGACCTATTCGCCCCACTTCGCGTGGACGCTCATTTGCACGGTTGACCATGACATCGGATCGTCGCAAACCAGTCGACACCCTAAAGCATGAAGAGATGGAAAATGAACGAAGCTGCGCGCAAGCTCGCCGCCATTGCTCCCGCCGACCAGCACTATCGCGAAGCGCCCAATAACATTGAGGCGGAACAGGCTCTGCTCGGCGCCATTCTCGTCAATAACGATGCCTATTACCGCGTCTCCGACTTCCTGAAGCCGATTCATCTTTACGAACCGCTGCACCGCAAGATCTTCGAGGTCGCCGGCGACATCATCCGCATGGGCAAGACCGCCAACCCCGTCACGATCAAGAGTTTCGTGCCGGCGGACGAGAAGGTCGGCGACATGACGGTTGCGCAATATCTAGCGCGGCTTGCCGTCGAAGCCGTGTCGATCATCAATGCGGAAGACTATGGGCGCGCCATCTATGATCTGGCGCTGCGCCGCGCGCTGATCACTATCGGTGAGGACATGGTCAACATCGCCTATGACGCACCGCTCGACATGCCTCCGCAGACGCAGATCGAGGATACGGAGCGCCGGCTGTTCGAGCTTGCCGAGAATGGCCGCTACGACGGCGGTTTCCAGTCCTTCAACGATGCCGTGGCGCTCGCAATCGACATGGCGGCCGTCGCCAAGGAGCGTGACGGCGGCCTCTCCGGCATCTCCACGGGCATCCACTCGCTTGATAGCAAGATGGGCGGCCTGCAGCGCTCCGACTTGATCGTCCTTGCCGGCCGCCCCGGCATGGGTAAGACCTCGCTTGCGACCAACATCGCCTACAATATCGCCGCCGCTTACGAGGGCGAAGTCCAAGCGGATGGCTCGATGAAGGCGAAGAACGGCGGCGTCGTCGGCTTCTACTCGCTGGAAATGTCGTCCGAACAGCTCGCCACGCGTATCATCTCCGAGCAGACGGAGGTCTCTTCGTCGAAGATCCGACGCGGCGATATCAATGACGCCGATTTCGAAAAGCTCGTCGCCTGCTCTATGATGATGCAGAAGGTGCCGCTCTATATCGACCAGACCGGCGGTATCTCCATCGCCCAGCTTTCCGCGCGTGCCCGACGCCTGAAACGCCAGCGCGGCCTCGACGTTCTAGTGGTCGACTATGTGCAGCTGATGACCGGCTCCGGCAAATCGAACGAGAACCGTGTTCAGGAAATTACCCAGATCACCACCGGACTGAAGGCGCTCGGCAAAGAATTGAACGTGCCGATCATCGCGCTCTCCCAGCTCTCGCGTGCAGTCGAAAGCCGCGACGACAAGCGGCCTCAGCTTTCCGACCTGCGTGAATCCGGTTCGATCGAGCAGGACGCCGACGTCGTACTCTTCGTGTTTCGCGAGGAATATTACGTCAAGAACCAGGAGCCGCGCGATCCGAACGACCCGAAATATGGGGAATGGGAAGCCCTGTTCGACCGCGTCAAAGGCACGGCCGACGTCATCATCGCCAAGCAGCGCCACGGACCGACGGGCACGGTGAAGCTCGCCTTCCAGTCGGAATTCACGCGCTTTGCCGATCTCGCCGACCCATCTTTCACGCAATATGAGGAACATTGACACGAAGCTTGACGCGTCAATATTCCGCTGGGACGGACAACCGCTTCGCACTTTTCCCGGAGACGCTTCACAGTCCCGCAGCTCGCAGCAAAGCCACCGTCGCAACACCAACAACAACGCTTGCCAGCATCGGCAAGCGGCGGGAGGCGATTGCGGTGGCCGCGCAGGCCAGCGCCTCCGCCCAGCCGGTAGCAAAAGCCGTCGGAGCAATGACGGCCATCAGCACAGCCGGTGGAATAGCTTCGATTGCGGTTCGCCGGCGCTCGTCGATCTTCACGTAGCGAATCAAGACAAGACCGCCAACACGGGTGAAGATCGTTGCGGCAGCCATGGCGAGGATGGCCAGCAGTGTGTTGAGATCGAGCGTCATGCCGCCTGCTCCCGCGCCCGGCCTTTCCAGAAAGCCATTCCCAGTCCCGCCAGCGCGCCGGCTGCAATATGCCAGACACCGGGCACGAACTGGTGGACAGCAACGGCTGCAATTCCGCTCGCAGCAAGCACCGCGCCGGTTTCCGGTCCTTTCCAAAAGCCCATGACCAGCACGATGAAGACAGCGGGAAAGGCGAAGTCGAGACCGATGACGGCGGGGTTGCCGAGAAAGGCGCCAAGCAGAGCACCCGCAAGCGACGAGCCGACCCAGGCCAAATAGAAGGGCGTGACGATGCCCGCATACCAGGCGGGTGTGAGCCGCAACGTGCCGGCGCGGAATTCCGCCATAGCCCAAATCTCGTCGGCGAGAAACAGCATGGCGATATAGCGTTTGATGCCGGAGAAAGACTGCATCTTCGTGCCGATCGAAGCGCTCATCAGCAAGTGCCTGACATTGACGAGCAAGGCCGCGAAGCCGGCGCCAATCCAGCTTGCGGGATGTGTCCAGATATCCATCGCCACGAATTGCGAGCCGCCGGCGAAGACGAGCGCGCTCATCAGTGTGGTCTCAAGCGGCGAAAGCCCCTTCGTCGCCGAAACCGCGCCGAACACGAGGCCGATCGGCAGGACGGCGACGATCAGCGGAAAAATGGCACGCATCCCGGCGTTGAATTCGCCGGCCGGCCGGCTTTGCTGCAACATTGGCAACCTCCACTTCAACAATGACGAAGAGGTAGCCGACGGCATCTGGCGCTGTATTGAACGAAAGTGACTAGAGCTCCATCCAGAATCGGCAAAGCGTTTTCAACATTCGCAGGAAAGCGAAATGCTCTATGTATTTGTTTCTTTACGTATTCCGGATGGAAAACCGCTGCGCACTTTTCCTGGGAATGCTCTAGCCGACGCGGAATTGACCGGGGGTGACGCCGGTGCGCGATTTGAAGTGGCGCGTGAAATGCGCCTGATCGGCGAAACCGCATTCCATGGCGACATCGGCCGGCATGCGGCCTTCCCTGAGCAATCGGCGGGCAACGATGACGCGCCGGTCGGTCAGAAAGGCATGGGGCGTGATATGATACTCCCTCCGGAAAGCGCGGATCAGGTGCGCGCGGCTCAGCCCCGCAATCTTGGCCAACTCCTCCAATCCGATATCGCTGTCGAAATTCTCACTGAGGTAATCGCGGGCGCGCGCGACGGCGCTACGCTCCTTCGTATCGACGGGAAGGATGATAGTGCTGCCGTAGCGCGCAAAGAGCGCCGCCAGCACCGAGAACATGCCTTCATCGGATTCCAGCGCGCCGGCGCCGCTCTCAAGTGTGCGGTGCGCCTTGTGGAAGGCGCTGGCAAGCTGCGGATCACGCAACAACGAACGAGCGAAAGATGGCGTCGCGTTGAAGGCTTTGCCCGTGACGTCTTCCAGAATGTCGACGAAGAGCTTCGCGTCCGGGTAAATCATGCGGTAGCGATAGCCCCCGCCGCCCGGAGCGCCGTCATGCACGATGCCAGGATTGATCAGATAGAGATCGCCCGGCCCGGTTTCTTCGCGCCTGCCGCGCAGCGTGGCGATCTGGCTACCGCTTTCGATCGCCCCGATACTGAAGGTGTCGTGCGCATGCGGCGCATATTCATGCGTCACAAAGCTTGCGCTCAGGCATTCCATGCCGCGAAAGCGACCGTCCCGCCAGAAGCGGGTCGTTTCCACCTTGGCAAGCGGCATGGCGTCAGCCGCCTCTTTCTGCGAAACGTTCTGCATATCAGCACATTATCGAGCCGGCTGCCGCGCGTCTTGAACAAAAGTGATCGCATATGAGAAAGGCTGGTATCCAGCCTTTCCGCGCTTTCTCCTTGCCACAATCCTCTCTACAACTTGGTTATCATTGAGGCGATTCATGACAGATTTTCCCTCCCCTTCTGAGGCGGCGATGCCTTCACTTTCGCGGCCTGATCTCGACGCGCTCGCCGAAACCGGCGCAAGCATGGGCGGTGAAGATTTGCGTAGAGAGACCCCTCTGCTTTGATGGATCACACGTCAGCCGTCCAACCATGCTGCGAGGCCATCCAGCGTCTGTAGGCCGTATTCGACCGCGCCGAAGCCGATGACGAACCGGCGCCGCTCGGGGCTGGGGTGGAGTTGGCGCAGGGTAAGAACCGTCTTGCCGTCGGCTTGCTCATCGAAGGTCACTGTGACGCGGAAACGATCGGGGTCATTGGGCTCCGGCGTGCCATGATCCATCACAATCCGCTCGTTCGGGACGATCTCCAGAAAGCGCATGAGGTTCGCAAAGCGCTGCTTCCGGCCCTCGAACACGCCCACCATGTCGAACCGCCAGATCCCGCCCTCGCGGATGTCGGCTTCGTGGTTCTCAATTTCAAATCCGGCCGGACCGTACCATTCGGCGAGGGCCTTGGGGTCCATCCACGCGGCAAAGACCTTGTCGCGCGGATGATTCAGCAGTTTCACCAGCACGATTTCCCTATCGAGCGCCCAAGTTTCGAACGGGTTTGCCATGTTCTCAATCATCCTCTTCCTTCTTGTCCAAGTAGACTTCCAGACGATCCAATCGTTCGGTCCAGCGCCTGCGCTCTGCCTCCATCCAGTCCGCAGCCTCGTCGAAGCGCGCCTGCACCAGTCGGCACCAGCGGCTGCGCCCCCGCTTCTCGCTAGCGATCAGTCCGCAATCCTCCAGCACCTTGAGATGCTGGGCGAAGGAGGGCAGTGCCATGTCGAAAGGTTCGGCAAGGATGCTGACTGGCACCTCGCCCTCAGCCAGCCGCGATACCACCGCGCGGCGGGTCGGGTCGCTGAGAGCATGAAAGGCAAGATCGAGGGGCGTCGAATGGTAAGGCATATGACTCGGTAAAACGTCTTCAACCTTTAGTCAACAACAATAAGGTACTTGCCTTAGTGTCTGCATCTTATATAAAGGCACTTACCTTAGTGTTGAGCTCCGGACTGCTGGAGCAACTATGGTGCAACCACTCGCAAGGAGAGCTCCAGTGGCAATACGTGTCGATCTCATGATCTCGCTCGACGGGTTCGCAACGACGACGGATCAGACACCCGAAACCCCGTTTGGCGAGGACTGGCCGCGTCTCGTCGGCGCATATGTTGCAACGCGAACGTTTCGCGAGCGCGTCCTCAAGGATACCAGCGGAACCGGGACCACAGGTGTCGACGATAATTACGCCAGAGAATACTTCGAGAACGTGGGTGCCGAGATCATGGGCGCCGGCATGTTCGGGCTGCACAACTTCCCCGACGACCCGAATTGGCAGGGCTGGTGGGGCGAAGAACCGCCCTTCCGCGTCCCAGTCTTCGTCCTCACTCATACTCCCAGACCTTCCCTGGAGATGGCTGGCGGCACCGTCTTCCATTTCCTCAGCGCGGCGCCGACCGATGTGCTCCAGCAAGCCGTCGAGGCGGCGGACGGTAGAGACGTAAGGATCGGCGGTGGCCCTACGGTCGTTCGCGACTTTCTGAAGGCGGGCCTTGTCGATCGTCTTCATGTCGCGATCACGCCGATTCTGCTCGGACGAGGCATACGCCTGTGGGACGATCTGCGTGGCCTGGAAGCTGGCTATGCGGTCAAATCAGAAACCGCACCGAGCGGCACTATCCATCTCACCTTCCAACGCTAGCCGCCTGCCTCTGGCCTACCAGCGCGCACCAGAACTTCGCTGCCGCGAGGCCATCCAAACAGTCTCTGCGAACTTCGGCCGCCGCTTATAACCGGTGGCCGAAGCGAAAGTCATAGGTAGACGTCTGAAGGCGTGATCGGATCCGTCGTTCTGCTGGACGATCAAAAGATGAAAACCTAAAAAGCATTAAGCCCAAACCCGCCCTTGAAGGAGGAGAAAAATTGAAGCGCATCGAGATGAAGATAAGCGGCGGCTGCCAGTGTGGTGCTGTGCGCTACCACGCAAGCGCTATGCTCGATAATTCGCATCTCTGCCACTGCCGCATGTGCCAGAAAGCCTCTGGCAACATCTTTGCCGCGCTCGTCGCCGCGCCTAATGATGCGCTCACCTGGACACGCGGCAAGCCGAGCGTCTGGAAGAGCTCGGAGCTTGTCGAGCGCGGCTTCTGCGCCAATTGCGGCACGCCATTGTTTTTCCATCACCTCGAAAACGGTCGCACCAACCTGATGATCGGTTCGCTGGACGATCCGCACGCCTTCCCGCCGCATGCCAATACCTGCACCGAGAACATGGTGGCCTGGTTCAATACGATCACGGGCATAGAAAATACCGGTGCGACCGAAAATAACGGCGCCGATTGGGCTGCGGCGATCAAGACGAGCAACAACCAGCATCCTGATCGCGATACCGCCTCATGGCCGGTGAGATGGCGTAACGACTGAGTCCTATTCCGGCGATTGCCGGCGGGGTACTGTCCGTTGCCGCTATTCCGAAATAGCCATCATCCCGGAAACTAAAGCCTACGACTGCCTACTTCCAAGATGATGCGCGCTGCGTGCATGAAGGTTTGTTCTTCAGCTAATTCGAGCCTCGAAGCAGCCGGTGGTTCAGGCGCTAAGCCGGAAGCTGTCGTCAGACATGTGGCGGCAGTTTTTGCCTAGTTCCGCATACATGCCTCGCAGCACTTTTTCTTTTCATCGACGACCGGTATCCTGGCTCAAGCCAAATCACCTCCGGCCACTTCCTTATTTAGGGCGCCCCATGACAGATAATTTCAATGACGACGATGCTTTCGCTTCCGCCGGCCTGCGGCTGACGGTGGATCTCGGCGCGCTCGTCGAAAACTGGCGCGACCTCGCGCGCCGCTCGGGGAAAGCCCGCACGTCAGCCGTGGTCAAGGCCGATGCCTACGGGCTCGGGATCGAGGATGTAGGCGAAACGCTTTATTGCGTCGGCGCGCGCGATTTCTTCGTTGCGACAGCGGATGAGGGCGCGACCTTGCGGCTCTATGCCCCCGAGGCCCGCATCTTCGTGCTCGGCGGCATCTGGCCGGGTATGGAGCGGCGGTTCTTCGAAAACGATCTCGTGCCCGTCATCGCTTCGGAGGAGCAACTGACCTTCTGGATGTCTGTTCTATCCGACTATGGCGACTATCCCTGTGCGCTGCAGGTCGACACTGGCTTCAACCGGCTCGGCCTGCCGATGGACGATGCGATGGCGCTTGCCGATGACGTCTCCCGCCCGGCAAGCTTTGCACCAGTGCTTGTCATGAGTCACCTCGCCTGCGGCGACGATCCTTCCAATGCAATGAACAGGCAGCAGCTCGAGGCCTTTCGCAAGGTCAGCGCTGCCTTCGAAGGCATCGAGGCAAGCCTTGCCAATTCGGCCGGCATCTTTCTCGGCGCCGACTATCACTTCGATCTTACCCGTCCAGGTATCGCCACCTACGGCGGCGAGGCGGTGCCCGGCTTGGCCAATAAGATGCGCCCGGTGGCAACGGCGGAGGCGCGGATCATCCAGACCCGCTCGGTCAAATCGGGCGAAACCGTAGGCTATGGCCGTGCGCTGCAACTGACCCGCGACAGCCGGCTGGCAATCGTCTCCGCCGGCTACGCCGATGGCTATATGCGCAGCCTATCGAGCGCCGGCGTGCCGCTGCGCGAGACCGGCATTGCAGGCGGTCATGGCTTCATTGCCGGTCATAAGGTGCCCGTTGCCGGCCGCATCACCATGGACCTGACCATCTTTGATGTCACCGACCTGCCGGAGAACCTAGTCAGAGCCGGTGACTATGTCGAGCTTTTCGGCAGCAACATCTCGGTCGACGAGGCCGCAAGGGCGGCAGGCACGATCGGCTACGAGATGCTGACCAGCATGGGGCTGCGGCACGAGCGCCGGTATATCTCGGAAGAAACCGAGGAATAGCCCGGCTACTCCTCAGAATATTTAGCGGGCGCTGATCGCCAACCGGACGCCAAGGGCGACGAACAGCGTGCCGAGACCGCGATCGAGCCACAGGCCGAGGCTCCGATTGCGCCGAAGCGCCTCGCCCAGACGGCCGCCGAGCAGGATGAGCGGCGGCTCGATGAAGGCGGCGACGACAATGATGAGGCTGCCATGCAGAAGAAGCTGCGCCCAGACCGGGCCGGCGCCTTCGACGACGAATTGCGGTAGGAAGGCCAGGAAGAAGATCGCGACCTTCGGATTGAGCAGCGAAACCATGATGCCCTGCCGATAGATGCGGCCAAAGGACAAGGCTTTACCAGCCTCCTTGATCCAGGCCGCCTCGCCCTTCGAGCGCAGCGCCTGGATGCCGAGCCAGATCAGATAGGCGGCACCGACCCATTTGACCGTCGAGAAGGCCAGCGCGGAGGCAGCAAGGATCGCCGAAAGTCCCGCAGCCGCCATCAGCACATGCAGGCACGCGCCGCTCCAGATGCCAAACAGCGCCGCAAAGCCCGAGCGCATGCCGCTTCTGATCGTATGGCCGAGAATGAAAGCGATATCCGGCCCCGGCGACAGATTGAGGAGGGTTGCAGCGGTGAGAAAGGCGATCCAGTGCGCAAGCGAATAGTCAAACATCGGTCATCGTCCATAAAAACCCAGCATAAAAACTGACACGATCGCCATTGATACGGAAATCATTAGTTTTGATAGGCCGGGAAAGACATTATCTGTCAGCCGATCGCGATTCGTCGCAAAGAGCGAAGCATTTGAACTTGAGAACAGCATCCGATGGCTAAGGCCCGTACACAATTCATCTGCCAGAACTGCGGCACGGTCCACAATCGCTGGGTCGGCAAGTGCGACAGTTGCGGCGCATGGAATACCATCGTCGAGGAAGATCCGATGGGCGGGATCGGCGGCGGACCGGCCAAGACACCCCGCAAGGGCAAGCCGGTGACGCTGACGACGCTTTCGGGCGAGATTGAGGAAGCCCCGCGCATCCATACCGGCATATCCGAGCTCGACCGCGCGACAGGCGGCGGTTTCGTGCGCGGCTCGGCCGTCCTTGTCGGCGGCGATCCCGGCATCGGCAAGTCGACTCTGCTGATGCAAGCCGCGGCCGCCCTCGCCCGGCAGGGGCACAAGATCGTCTATGTCTCCGGCGAAGAAGCCGTGGCGCAGGTTCGCCTGCGCGCCCAACGTCTGAAAGCGGCTGATACGGAAGTGCTGCTGGCCGCAGAGACCAATGTCGAGGACATTCTCGCGACGCTCGCGGAAGGCAAGCGGCCGGATCTCGTCATCATCGATTCCATCCAGACGCTGTGGAGCGAGCTTGCCGAATCCGCGCCCGGCACGGTAACGCAAGTGCGTACCGGCGTGCAGGCGATGATCCGCTTCGCCAAGCAGACCGGCACGGCCATGGTGCTGGTCGGCCATGTCACCAAGGACGGCCAGATCGCCGGGCCGCGCGTCGTCGAGCATATGGTCGATGCCGTCCTCTATTTCGAAGGCGACCGCGGCCATCATTACCGCATCCTGCGCACGGTGAAGAATCGCTTCGGTCCCACCGACGAGATCGGCGTGTTCGAAATGTCCGACGCCGGGCTTCGCGACGTGCCCAATCCGTCCGAGCTCTTTCTCGGCGAGCGCAACGAAAAATCGCCCGGTGCGGCTGTCTTCGCCGGCATCGAGGGGACACGTCCGGTGCTGGTCGAAGTGCAGGCGCTGGTCGCGCCGACATCGCTCGGCACCCCGCGCCGCGCCATCGTCGGCTGGGATTCTGCGCGCCTTTCCATGATTCTCGCCGTTCTGGAAGCGCATTGTGGCGTGCGGCTCGGCCAGCACGATGTTTACCTCAATATTGCCGGTGGCTACCGCATTTCCGAGCCGGCTGCGGACCTTGCCGTCGCTTCTGCACTGGTTTCCTCCCTAGCCGGTCTTGCTCTGCCCGCCGATTGCGTCTATTTCGGCGAAGTCAGCCTGTCGGGCGCCGTCCGGCCGGTTGCGCACACCGCCCAGCGCCTCAAGGAAGCCGAGAAGCTGGGATTTTCCGGGGCTGTTCTGCCTGCCGCTTCCGCCGATCTGCCGAAGGTCAACGGCGGACGCTGGAGCGAGATCGATAGCCTGCCGGATCTGGTGGCGCGCATTGCCGGATCGAAGGGCGCGCTGAAACGCGCGGAAGATGAAGACTGAGCCTTACTTCAGCCGTTCTTGGCGAAGAAGAGGCTCCTGATTGAGGCCGATGCCGACCAAAAGGTCTGGCAAGTCTTGAAGTGGATTATAAATGCCCATTACGATTTTCGACGGTATTGTTATCGGCGTTATTCTCTTCTCCGCCGTTCTGGCCATGGTCCGTGGCTTCTCGCGCGAAATCCTCTCGATCGTCAGCTGGGGCGGCTCCGCAGTCGCCGCTTATTATCTTTATCCGCTGCTCGTTCCCTATGCCCTTCAATACAAGGCCGACACCAAGATCGCGACGATCGCGTCAGCCGCCGTCATCTTCCTGCTGGCGCTCATCATCATTTCCTTCATCACCATCCGGATTGCCGATTTCATCATCGACAGCCGCATCGGCGCGCTCGACCGCACGCTCGGTTTCCTCTTCGGCGCGGCTCGCGGCCTGCTCCTGATGGTCGTCGTCGTGGCCTTCTGGAACTGCTGGTGGCACCGGCCGCACGTCCGGACTGGGTCAACAACGCCAAGTCGAAGCCGTTCCTCGATTCGATGGTCGAGAAGCTGACCGCAGCGCTTCCGCAGGACATTCAGGCCAGGCTGCCGGCCGAGATCCTCAACAAGATCGCGCCGAAGCAGCAAGGAAATGGCGATAACGCCGCGCCGAGCGATACCGCGCCCTCGGATGACGCGCCGGCGCCGCAGACAAACAATTGACGGTGCGTTTACAGGCTTGACCTGCCGCTCGAGAATCGCCATTTGAGCGGCGTGACAATAGAAGATCCGGCCCGATATTTTTTCCGGCCGGATTTTGAGCTATTTTAATGGTTACTCGTGACGCCGCCCCGATCCGCCCACGTTGAGAGAAAAGGCCCGCAGCCATGAATCATTCCCTTTCCTTCGAGGACGATATCGACGGCGACACGCTGCATGAAGAATGCGGCGTCTTCGGCATTCTGGGGCATCCGGATGCGGCGACGCTGACGGCGCTCGGTCTGCACGCCCTGCAGCATCGCGGCCAGGAAGCGGCCGGCATCGTCTCTTTCGATGGTCAACGCTTCCATTCGGAGCGGCGGATGGGTCTGGTTGGCGACCACTATACCGATCCTGCGACGCTCGCGCGGCTGCCTGGCGACCGTTCGATCGGCCATGTCCGCTATTCGACCACGGGCGAAACGATCCTGCGCAACGTCCAGCCGCTGTTTGCCGAGCTGGAAGTCGGTGGCATCGCCATCGCCCATAACGGCAATTTCACCAACGGCCTGACCATGCGCCGTCAGCTGATCGCCGACGGCGCCATCTGTCAGTCGACCTCGGATACCGAAGTCGTCCTGCATCTCATCGCCCGCTCCAAACAGGCTTCTTCTTCCGATCGCTTCATCGATGCTATCAGGCAGATGGAAGGCGGCTATTCGATGCTCGCCATGACGCGCACGAAGCTGATCGCCGCCCGCGACCCGATCGGCATCCGGCCGCTGGTTATGGGCGAACTCGACGGCAAGCCGATCTTCTGCTCGGAGACCTGTGCCCTCGATATCATCGGCGCGAAATATGTCCGCGACGTCGAAAATGGCGAAGTCGTCATCTGCGAGATCCAGCCCGACGGCTCGATCACCATCGACGCCCGCAAGCCGGAAGTTTCGCAGCCCGAGCGTCTCTGCCTCTTCGAATATGTCTATTTCGCCCGTCCCGATTCCGTCGTCGGCGGCCGCAACGTCTATGTCGCCCGCAAGAACATGGGTATCAACCTTGCCAAGGAAGCGCCTGTCGCGGCCGACGTGGTCGTGCCGGTGCCGGACGGCGGCACGCCTGCTGCCATTGGCTTTGCCCAAGCGAGCGGCATTCCCTTCGAACTCGGCATCATCCGCAACCATTATGTCGGCCGCACCTTCATCGAGCCGACGCAGCAGATCCGCGCCTTCGGCGTGAAGCTCAAGCATTCCGCCAACCGCGAGATCATTGCCGGCAAGCGCGTGGTGCTCGTCGACGATTCCATCGTTCGCGGCACGACCTCGGTCAAGATCGTGCAGATGATCCGCGAGGCCGGCGCCAGCGAAGTGCATATCCGCGTCGCCAGCCCGATGATCTTCCATCCGGACTTCTACGGCATCGACACGCCGGACGCCGACAAGCTGCTCGCCAACCAGTACAGCAGCCTGAAGGCCATGTGCGATTTCATCGGCGCGGATTCGCTGGAATTCCTGTCGATCGACGGGCTCTACCGAGCCGTGGGCGGCGAGCCCCGCAACAATGCGCAGCCGCAGTTCACCGACCATTATTTCACCGGTGACTATCCGACGCGCCTGCTCGACAAGGAAAGCACCAGCAACGTGCGCAAGCTTTCCGTTCTCGCCAGCAACGGCTGACACGCCCAAGTAACGGCCGAGAGGGGCATTTCGCTCCTCTCCCTTCCCTTACATATCCGGATCCAGGCAGCATGAGCGTCAATCTCAAGGACAAGATCGCCCTCGTCACCGGCGCATCGCGCGGTATCGGCTATTTCACGGCACTGGAACTGGCCAAGGCTGGTGCGCACGTGATCGCCTGCGCTCGCACGGTTGGCGGGCTTGAAGAGCTTGACGATGCCATCAAGGCTGCCGGCGGCTCGGCAACTCTCGTTCCTTTCGACCTTGCCGACATGAATGCCATCGACGCGCTCGGCGCTTCCATCTACGAGCGGTGGGGCAAACTCGATATTCTGGTCGCCAATGCGGGTGTCCTCGGCGTGATCTCGCCGATCGGCCACGTCGAAGCCAAGGTGTTCGAGAAGGTGATGACGATCAATGTCACCGCCACATGGCGACTGATCCGCTCCGTCGAGCCGCTGCTGATGCGCTCCGATGCCGGTCGCGCCGTCATCCTCTCCTCGGCCGCCGCTCATCGCTGCCGGCCCTTCTGGGGTCCCTATTCCGCCTCTAAGGCGGCTGTCGAGGCTTTGGCCCGCACCTGGGCCGGGGAAACGCAGAGCACGCCGCTGCGCATCACCAGCGTCGATCCCGGTGCTACCCGCACCGCCATGCGCGCCCAGGCGATGCCCGGCGAAGACCCGGATACGCTGCCGCATCCGCGCGAGATCGCCCAGGCGATCGTCCCGCTCACCGGCCCAGACGTCACTGAAACCGGCAAGCTTTTCGTCGCGCGCGAGAACAGGCTCGTCGACTATCGGATGCCGGAATAAAAACATCCCAGGCCTTTGCGCGAGACGCCTTATCCCTACTTGACCAAATTCATCCGGCGCGCGATAAAGCCGCCCATGAAAACGGTTATCTGCATTATCTGCCGGAAGATTATTCGCTAGCGTTTCGCTGGCCTGGCCGTTTTCGTCTCCCAAAATCCAAGATGACAAACGTCCGGCCTGCCGGTGACGGTATTTTCGGATTTATGCCTTGGGAGAATGATATGGCCGCCGAGCCGCAATTGAAGTTCTACAACACGCTGACGCGCGAAAAGGTCGATTTCCAGCCGATCGACCGCAACAACGTCCGCATGTATGTCTGCGGCCCGACGGTCTATGATTTCGCCCATATCGGCAATGCCCGTCCGGCGATCGTTTTCGACGTGCTGTTCCGGCTGCTGCGGCATGTCTACGGCGAGAGCTGTGTCACCTATGTCCGCAATATCACCGATGTCGACGACAAGATCAACGCGCGAGCGCTACGCGACCATCCTGGCCTGCCGCTGAACGACGCGATCCGCCTGGTGACGGAAAAGACCGAACGGCAGTACCGCGAGGATACGACGGCGCTCGGCTGCCTGGAGCCATCTGTGCAGCCGCGGGCGACTGAAAACATCGCGCAGATGATCGCGATCATCGAAACGCTGATCGCCAAGGGCCATGCCTATCGGGCGGCCGGCGAGGTGCTGTTCGACACCAAGTCGATGGCCGATTACGGTCAGCTTTCGAAGCGCAATCTCGACGAGCAGCAGGCTGGCGCCCGCGTCGCAGTCGACGAACACAAGAAGAGCGCTGGCGATTTCGTGCTGTGGAAGCTCTCCGCTGAGAACGAGCCCGGCTGGGAAAGTCCCTGGGGCCGCGGCCGCCCGGGCTGGCATATCGAGTGCTCGGCCATGAGCGGGCGCTATCTCGGCGATGTCTTCGACATTCATGGCGGCGGGCTCGACCTGATCTTTCCGCATCATGAGAACGAAATCGCCCAATCGCGTTGCGCGCACGGTACGCATGCGATGGCGAACGTCTGGATGCATAACGGCTTCGTACAGGTCGAAGGCCGTAAGATGTCGAAATCGGAGGGCAATTTCGTCACTATCCACGAACTGCTGCAGACGGACAAACTCGGCGGCCGGACGTGGCCGGGTGAGGTGCTGAGGCTTGCGATGCTGATGACGCATTATCGCGAGCCGATCGACTTTTCCGTGAAGCGCCTCGAAGAAGCCGAACGGCTGATCGCCAAATGGCCGGCTGCCGAAGTAAGTGGGGCGACTCCCGATGAAACCGTGCTTGCCGCACTCGGCGACGATCTCAACACCGTTGCCGCCATCCAAGCACTGCATGCCCTGGCGCAAGCTGCCAATGCCGATGCCCGCCTCCTGTCGGTCTTCGCGGCCAGCGCCGATCTTCTCGGCCTGCTGCCGAAGAAGGCGGAGATCGACGAAGCTGTAGCCGCAGAGATCGATGCCAAGGTGCGCCAGCGTCTGGAGTTGCTGAAGGCAAAGAACTTCGCCGAGGCTGACAAGCTTCGCGAGGAGCTGACGGCAAGAGGTGTTCAGCTCAAGGATGGGAAGGATGCGGCGACGGGTGAGCGCATCACGACTTGGGAGATCAAGCGGTGAGCATGACCTACACCGGCGGCTGTCAGTGCGGCGCGGTTCGCTTTCGGGTGCGAGGCGAGCTGAAGGATGCCTCCATCTGTCATTGCCGCATGTGTCAGAAGGCATTCGGCGCCTATTATGCGCCGCTGGTTTCGGTGCGCGGCGCCGAGCTTACATGGACACGTGGCCAGCGGAAGGCGTTTCAATCCTCGAACTTCGTAAAGCGCGGCTTCTGCGGGGATTGCGGAACGCCGCTGACCTATGAGGCGCCCGATGGCATTGCAGTTGCGGCCGGTGCCTTCGACGATCCCTCGCAACTGCCGCCTGTCGTCCAATATGGCACGGAAGCCAAGATCGGCTTCGTCGATCGGCTGCATCTGCTGCCTGGACACCGGACCGAAGAGGACGCCGAGCAGGCGCCTTTCGTGCTTGACATCGTATCCTACCAACATCCCGATTACGACACCCGAAGCTGGCCAGAGGAGAAGCACCATGAGTGAAGCCATCAGAAGCGGAGGATGCCAATGCGGTGCGGTGCGGTTTCGCATTCGCGGCGAGCTTGGCCGTCCGTCGATCTGCCATTGTCGCATGTGCCAAAAGCAGTTCGGCAACTTCTTCTCCGCCCTCGTTACGGCACCTGAAGATGGCCTGGAATGGACGCGCGGTGAACCGACCTATTTCCAGTCCTCCGTCAACATCGATCGCGGCTTCTGCAAGAACTGCGGCACACCGCTGACCTACCGTCATCCGGGCGGCCTCGAAATCGCCATCGGCGCCTTCGACGAACGCGACGATCTCGCCCCTCAGATCCAGGTCAACCACGCCTATCGTCTGCCCTGGGTGGAGACGATTTTCGAAAAGCCAGTCCATCAGGATCCGGATTTCTACTCGCGACAGGAGCAGATCATATCGTTCCAGCATCCCGACCATGATACGGATGTCTGGCCGGCGGAGGGACTAAAAATATGACCGAAGTCCTGCGCACATTCTATCCGGAAATCGAACCCTATGCTTCCGGTCACCTCGATGTCGGCGACGGGCATGTGATCTATTGGGAACGGGTGGGAACGCCCGGCGCCAAGCCCGCCGTCTTCCTGCATGGCGGGCCGGGCGGCGGCATCTCGCCCAGCCATCGCCGCGTATTCGATCCCAGGCTCTACGACGTGACCCTGTTCGATCAGCGTGGCTGCGGGCGCTCGACGCCGCATGCAGGCCTGGAAGCCAATACGACATGGCACCTCGTTGCTGACATCGAGCGGCTGCGCGAAATGGCCGGCGCGGAAAAGTGGCTGGTTTTCGGCGGCTCCTGGGGCTCGACGCTGGCGCTCGCCTATTCCGAAACGCATCCGGAGCGTGTTTCTGAGCTGGTCGTGCGCGGCATCTATACCCTGACGAAGGCCGAACTAGACTGGTATTATCAGTTCGGCGTCTCCGAAATGTTCCCCGACAAATGGGAGCGTTTCATCGCCCCTATCCCACCGGAAGAGCGTCATGAAATGATGGCCGCCTACCATCGGCTGCTGACGCACCCTGAAAAGGCTGCGCGCCTCGAGGCCGCCAAAGCGTGGTCGATCTGGGAGGGTGAGACGATCACGCTGCTGCCGGAGCCCACCGTCAGCGCCCAGTTCGAGGATGCGGAATATGCGCATGCCTTCGCCCGTATCGAGAACCATTTCTTCGTCAATGCCGGCTGGCTCGAAGAGGGCCAACTGCTGCGCGACGCCTACAAGCTGAAAGACATTCCCGGCGTCATCGTCCATGGCCGATACGACATGCCCTGCCCGGCCAAATATGCCTGGGCGCTGCACAAAGCCTGGCCGAAGGCGGAATTCCACCTGATCGAGGGCGCGGGCCATGCCTCGTCCGAGCCGGGCATCCTGGACCAGCTCATCCGCGCCACCGACAAGTTCGCAGGCAAGGTATCGGCCATATAAGGCCCCTCACCCTAGCCCTCTCCCCGCGCGCGGGGAGAGGGAACGACCTCAAAAGCCCTTCGCCCCGTGCAAACGGGGAGAAGGTGGACTCAAACGGTTTAGCAAGGGCGAAACCGAGAGAGGACGGATGAGGGGCACGCCATTATCAAGAACCGGTCCGCCGGAGGAAACAGTATGACACGCGAAAAAATCTATCTCTTCGACACGACGCTCCGCGATGGCCAGCAGACGCCCGGCATCGATTTCTCGGTCGAGGACAAGATTGCGATTGCGACCATGCTGGATGAGTTCGGCCTGGACTACATCGAAGGCGGTTACCCCGGCGCCAACCCGACCGATACGGCCTTCTTCGATGAGAAGCGCACGAAATCGGCCACCTTCGTCGCCTTTGGCATGACGAAGCGCGCCGGTATCTCCACCTCCAATGATCCCGGCCTTGCAAGCCTGCTGCAGGCGAAATCCGACGCGATCTGTTTCGTCGCGAAAAGCTGGGACTATCACGTCAAGGTGGCGCTCGGCTGTACCAACGAAGAGAACCTCGAAAGCATCGCCGAAAGCGTCAAGGCGGCCATTGGCGCCGGCAAGGAAGCTCTTGTCGATTGCGAGCATTTCTTTGACGGCTACAAGGCCAATCCGACCTATGCGCTGGCATGCGCCAAGACGGCCTATGATGCCGGAGCGCGCTGGGTCGTGCTCTGCGACACCAATGGCGGCACGCAGCCGCCTGAGGTGCGCGCCATCGTCGAGGCCGTCATTGCCTGCGGCGTTCCGGGGAACTGTCTTGGCATCCATGCCCATAACGACACCGGCCAGGCGGTTGCCAATTCGCTTGCCGCAGTCGAAGCCGGAGTGCGGCAGATCCAGGGCACGCTGAACGGCATCGGCGAACGCTGCGGCAATGCCAATCTCATCACGCTGATCCCGACCCTAGCGCTGAAAAGGGCCTATAGCGAACGTTTCGAGACGACGATCGATGCGGAGCGACTCGTCGGGCTGACCGGCCTTTCGCACGCCTTCGACGAGCTGCTGAACCGCTCGCCGGATCATCAGGCGCCTTATGTCGGCGCTTCGGCCTTTGCCACCAAGGCCGGCATCCACGCTTCGGCACTGCTGAAGGATCCGCGCACCTACGAGCATGTGCCGCCGGAAAGCGTCGGCAATTTCCGCAAGGTCATGGTCTCCGATCAGGGGGGCAAGTCGAATTTCATCAATGCGCTGAAACGGCGCGGCATCGAGGTCGGCAAGGATGATCCCAGGCTCGACCAGCTGATCCAGATCGTCAAGGAGCGTGAAGCGACAGGCTATGCTTACGAAGGCGCGGATGCGAGCTTCGAACTTTTGGCGCGCCGCACGCTCGGCACCATCCCGGAATTCTTCGCAATCGATGGTTTCCGCGTCATGGTCGAACGCCGCTTCGATTCCCACGGCCGGGTGAAAATCGTCTCGGAAGCGGTCGTGAAGATCATCATCGATGGCGAGACCATCATGTCGGTTGCCGAGGGCGACGGCCCGGTCAACGCGCTCGACCTGGCGCTGCGCAAGAATTTCGGCAAATACCAGCACGAGATCGACGACCTGGAACTGGCCGACTTCAAGGTGCGTATCCTCAATGGCGGTACGGAGGCCATAACTCGAGTCCTGATCGAATCTACGGATAGCGACGGCGTACGCTGGTGGACTGTCGGCGTGTCCGAGAACATCATTGACGCATCGTTCCAGGCGCTGATGGATTCCGTCATCTACAAGCTGATGAAAAACCGGCACATGGCCGGCAGGATCGCGGCGGAGTGATCCGCCGCCCATCAAAAAGCTTGACGATGCCGTCAATGAAATGAATTAGCCATGCCGCATGCATTGGGGTAATCCCGTCTTAAATAACAGAGAATGACGGGAAAATTCATGGCCACCGACGCGGTCAAACCTGAAATCAAGAACAACGATGCAGTCCGGGGCTTCGGCTTTGCGATGACGGCCTACCTATTCTGGAGCATACTGCCGCTCTATATGAAGGCGCTGGCGCATATTCCGGCTTTCGAGGTCATCGCCCATCGTATCGTCTGGTCGGTTCCCGTCGCCGGCACAGTGCTTCTGGCGCTAGGACGCATGGGGGACGTGAAGGCGGCGTTTCGCAATCCACGCACAATCGCCATGGCGTCACTGACGGCGACGCTCGTCACCATCAACTGGGGAACCTATGTCTGGGCGATCGGCGCCGGCCATTCGCTCGATGCCGCCCTCGGTTACTTCATCAATCCGCTATTCAGCATTGCGCTCGGCGCCATCCTGCTCAAGGAAAAGCTGGCGCCGACGCAGATCGTCGCGATCTGCCTTGCAGCCGCCGCCGTCATCATTCTGACGGTGAAAGCCGGCACCCTGCCCTGGGTCGCGTTGTCGCTGACCTTCTCCTGGGGCTTCTATGCCTTTTTTCGCAAGACCCTGCCTGTGGGAGCCAATCAGGGCTTCTTCATCGAGGTGCTGCTGCTCTGCATCCCGGCAGCATTTTACATCTTCTATCTGGAAGCGCGCGGGGAAGGCCACTTTTACCAAACCGGCATTTCGGATACCGCGCTTCTGCTCGGCTGCGGGCTCGTGACGGCGCTGCCGCTGATGATCTTCGCCAACGGCGCGAAGCTTCTGAGAATGTCGACCATCGGCATCATGCAATACATCGTGCCGACCATGGTCTTCCTGATCGCCGTCTTTCTGTTCAAGGAACCCTTCGGCACGACGCAGCTCGTTGCATTTTCGCTGATCTGGGCCGGTCTCGTGCTCTACAGCTGGTCGATGCTGCGTCAGAGTAGAGGAGGCTAACCAGCGGGCCTGTTAGCAGATCCCCAGTCAAAGCTTGGAAATGACGGCCTCTTCGCCGCCGCGATCTCCGGGAACCTCCGCAGCGTGCTTGCGGATGGCCGGGATAATATCGGCGATCTTGTCGATAACCAGCGGCTGGACGCGGTGGGCGGTATGGACGAAGCCCTCTTCCGTCATATGGCGGATGAGTTCCATCATCGGATCCCAGAAACCGTTGATATTGGCGAAGACCATCGGCTTTTCGTGACGGCCGAGCTGACCCCAGGTCATGATCTCCACGATCTCTTCCAAAGTGCCGATGCCGCCCGGCAATGCCACGAAAGCGTCGGCGCGTTCGAACATGCCGTGTTTGCGCGCATGCATGTCAGGCGTTATGATGAGCTCGTCGAGCTGACCGAGCGAATGGCGCGTCGCTTCCATATCGACGAGGAATTCCGGAATGATGCCGGTAACCTGACCGCCGTGCGATAGCACGCCGCTCGCGACAGCGCCCATGATGCCCTTCGTTCCGCCGCCATAGATCAGGCGCAGGCCGTTTTCGGCAATGCTTTTGCCCAATTCGCGGCCGGCAGCCATGTGGGAGGGATCGCGCCCCGGCCGTGAGCCGCAATAGACGCAAATGGTTCGAATTGGCGTGGAATCGTCGGTCATGGATGCAAACAACTATGCTGCAGATGCTCAGTCAAGATTTTTCAAAGGAAAACTTGTGCCGGGACATGCGAAAATGGCTGAGAAAGCTTGTAAAAGCAGCCGAAATCGCTAGCAATTTCAGGAGTTGCGACGACTTCGCCGCGTGGAGATGAATGATGATGAAGAACCCTGCCGGGTGGCTGGCTCTGTTGGTGTTGGCAATTGCAACCCTGTTGATGGTCTTCTTCGTGATGCCGCGCATCAACGGCGACAAGACCCCGATCGGCGATGCGGTCAATCAAGCCAGCAACACGGTGAAGAACACCATCGACCAAAACGCGCAGAAGGCCGGCGAGACTGCACAGAACGCGACCAAAACCGCGCAGAATGCCGCCAACACCGCAGATCTCACCAAGAAACTGACCGAGCTTACGGGTGCGGCAACCACCTCGCTTGCCGATCTCAAGGCGCTGTTCAAGGATGGCAACACACCGTCCCAGGATACCTTCACGGCCGCAAAGACGAAGGCAACCAACGCCCTGCAATCGATCGTCGGCTTCGCGCTTCCTGAGGGAATCGACGCAGCGACCACGGGGCTTGTGAAGAAGGTACAGGACGGCGCTGGCAAGGCGCTCACCATCATCCAGTCTCTCCCCGACAATGCCGCCGAAGCGAGTGCAGCGATCGACAAGGCTTTCGCAGCGCTGACAGGCCAACAAGCGCCCGAGACCAACGCGGCTGCCAATCCTCGCGTACCCTCATTCGACGTGTTGCGCGTCGAGCCGGATGGCTCGACGGTTATCGCAGGCTCGGCGGAGCCGAATGCCAAGCTAGAAATCGTCGACGGCGAAAAGGTCGTCACCACCACCAATGCCGGCCCGAGCGGCGACTTTGCGGCCGTGCTCGACAATCCGCTGCCGCCTGGGGACCACGAACTGGTGCTGCGCGCTACCGGCAAGGACGGCAAGGCTGTCAATTCCGAGGAAGTCGCCACTGTCTCCGTGCCGAAAGACAATTCCACCCAGGTCCTCGCGATGGTGTCCAAGCCAGGCGCTGCAAGCCGCATCATCACCGCGCCTTCCGCCAAGCAGGGCCGCGTGACCGCCGGCGAACAGGACGCGTCCGCAGCCGACACTCAGGCCAAAGCGACGGATAAGCCGGCAGCCACGGCAGATGCCAAGCCGCAACAAGACGGTACCACGGTTGCATCCGCCAATCCTGCGGCAGGCACGGCAACGCCGTCGGCAGCAAAGGTGGAGGCGGATCAAGACGTCGTGGTCAATGCGGTTGAGATCGAAAACGACCATATCTTCGTTGCCGGCACCGCGAAGCCGAATGCCAAGGTCCGCGCCTATGCCGACGACAAGCTGATCGGTGAGAACGTCGCGGGTGCGGACGGTCACTTCGTCGTAGACGGACCCATGCCTCTGGCCGTCGGCGATCACAAGATCCGCGTCGATGTGCTTGACGGTGCCGGCAAAGTCGTGGTGCGGACCAGCGTCAACTTCACGCGCCCCGAGGGCAATCAGGTGACGGTTGCGGCGCAGACGCCCGCCGCCAATGGTCAAGCGCAAGCGACCACGGCAAACATGGTACCGCTCGACGAGGGCGAGCTTGCCAAGCTCAAGGAAGGCGCCGGCAAGGCTTTCGCGCTGCTGAAGGGCCTCTTTATCGACGGTAAGCAACCGAATACGGAGCAGCTCGCAGCCGCCCGCTCCGGCACGGAAATCGCGTTGAAGTCGCTCTCCGAATTCCGGCCGACCATCAGCGCCAGCGCCGCGCTCAAGAAGGCTGCGGCCGATGCCTCCAGCGTGGCCGGCAAGGCGCTAGCTGCTCTCGTCGCCTTGCCGAAGGACCCGAAGTCGGTCGGCGCCGCGCTGCCTGGACTCGAACAGATGATCGCCGTTATCACGGCGCCGGCGCAGACGGCGCCAGCACAGCCGAATGCCGAAGTCTCGTCCAACGAGCCGAAAACGCTCGAGCAGGCACCGCTGTCGCAGGACACCAATGCCGTCATTATCCGTCGCGGCGATACGCTGTGGCAGATCTCGCGCCGCATCTACGGTGCGGGAGTGCGCTATACGACGATCTATCTGGCCAATGAGGACAAGATCAACAATCCGGACCGGATCCTGCCGGGGCAGGTCTTCGGTCTGCCGAAGGATGCATTGCCGAATGCCGAGGCGCTTCATCGCAAGCGGCTTTCGGGCGAGCATCTCTAGCAGCAACAACGTTGCGTTGCGAACATTGGCAGCGGCCAGGTGCATCAACACCTGGCCGCTGCTTTTATACGGCATGAAAATAGTATAAGCGTCCCCCGACCCCATAGCCTTCGTGCAATGGCCATGTCTTGGCTGTGAAGGCTTGCCAGTCGGCTGTGCAAACGCTGCCACGCCCGGCTGCCCAATTATTCGCCGGAGACGGACATGGCAGGCCAGAAGAAAACCATATCGGCGGATTCCAGCAATCCATTGAACACAATCGTCAATCTCTGGCCCTATATGTGGCCGAGCGGGCGCATGGATCTGAAGATGCGGGTGGTCTGGGCGACCGTCTTCCTGCTAGTCTCGAAATTCTTCCTGCTGCTGGTCCCCTACTTCTTCAAATGGTCCGTCGACGCGCTGAACGGCAAGCTCGACATGCAGGGCATTCTGCCTGCCTTTTTGGTCGGCGCTGTCGCCTTGATCATCGCCACGAACGCGACGCGCCTGATCCAGCTCGGCCTCAACCAGCTGCGCGACGCGCTGTTTGCGAGTGTCGGTCAGTATGCGGTGCGCCAGCTCGCCTACAGGACCTTCGTGCACATGCACGAGCTCTCGCTGCGTTTCCATTTGGAGCGCAAGACCGGCGGCCTCTCGCGCATCATCGAGCGCGGCACCAAGGGCATCGAGACGATTGTCCGCTTCACGATCCTCAACACGTTTCCGACCTTCATCGAATTCCTGTTGACCGCGATCATCTTCTGGCGCGGCTACGGCTTTTCCTATCTTGCAGTCACGGCCGTCACGGTCTGGCTCTATATCTGGTTCACCGTCAAGGCGAGCGACTGGCGCATCTCCATCCGCCGGACGATGAACAACAGCGATACCGACGCCAACACCAAGGCGATCGATTCGCTGTTAAACTTCGAGACGGTCAAATATTTCGGCAACGAGGAGATGGAAGCCAAACGCTTCGATCAATCGATGGAGCGGTATGAAAAGGCAGCCACCAGCGTCTGGACGTCACTCGGGTGGCTGAACTTCGGTCAAGGCTTGATCTTCGGCCTCGGCACGACGGTGATGCTAGTCATGTCCGGCTTGTCGGTCCTGAACGGCCAACACACGGTCGGTGACTTCGTCTTTATCAATGCTATGCTGCTGCAGCTTTCCGTGCCGCTCAACTTCATCGGCTTCGTCTATCGCGAAATACGCCAGGGCCTGACCGATATCGAGGAGATGTTCGATCTGCTCGAGGTTAAGCCCGAGGTGGTCGATGCGCCTGACGCCAAGGAACTTGTCATCGGTAGTGGCGCGATCGCGTTCAAGGACGTGCATTTCGCCTATGATCCGGCCCGGCCGATCCTGAAGGGCATTTCTTTCGAAGTTCCGGCAGGCAAGACCGTCGCTGTCGTCGGGCCTTCAGGCGCCGGAAAATCAACGTTGTCGCGCCTGCTTTATCGTTTCTACGATGTGCAGAGCGGTACGATTACCATCGACGGCCAGGATCTGCGAACCGTCACGCAGAAGAGCCTGCGTAAGGTCATCGGCATGGTGCCGCAGGATACCGTGCTTTTCAACGACACCATCGCCTACAACGTCCGCTATGGCCGGCCGGGCGCAAGCGAGGCGGAAGTGACGGCGGCCGCGGAGATCGCGCAGATCGGCGATTTCATCCGTCAACTGCCGGAAGGCTTCGAGACCAAGGTTGGCGAACGCGGTCTCAAATTGTCTGGCGGCGAGAAGCAGCGCGTGGCGATCGCGCGCACCGTTCTTAAATCGCCGCCCGTTCTGATCCTCGACGAGGCGACCTCTGCGCTCGATACGACGACCGAACGCGAAATACAGGCCGCCCTCGACGTCGTCTCCAAGAACCGCACGACGCTTGTCATCGCTCACCGCCTGTCGACCGTTATAGGCGCAGACGAGATCATCGTGCTGAAAAGCGGCGTCATCGCCGAGCGCGGCACACATGCCGAGCTGCTGGCACGGAACGGGCTTTATGCGTCCATGTGGAACCGCCAGCGCGAGGCGACGCAGGCCGAGGAGCATCTGAAGCAGGTGCGCGAGAACGACGACCTGGGCGTTATCGACCGCCTGGCGCCGGCAAGGTGAAAAACTGCGGATGCATTGAATCCTTTCCCCATGGCAGCACCGAGGCGTAGCGGTTATGCACCGATTTTTGTCACGAGACTGAGATGACAGCTTGCTAGGTACGAGGGTCTTTTGAAGGGAGCCCCCAAATGCGTACTTTTGCCAAAGCTTTAAGCCTGTTGCTCGTCGTCGGCCTGGCCTCGCCGGTTTTCGCCGAAGATGCCAAGCCTTTCGCCGATGCCAAGGAGATCAACCTTCTCGATCTGCTGCCGCCGCCACCCGCCAATGATTCCGCGCAGATGAAGGCGGAGCTCGGCGAAATCCTGACGATCCAGGTGACCCGCACGCCGGAAATGGCGGCTCGCGCCGTGGCCGATGCCGAAGAGAACGTCTGGCGCTTCTCCGACGTCATCGACAATCCGAAATTCACCAAGGAAAACCTGCCGAAGTTTTCGGCCTTCTTCGATCGCGTCGTCGAGACCGAAGGCGCCGTCGTCGATCCCGCCAAGGATGTCTGGAAGCGCCCGCGCCCGCATCTCTACAGCGACCTCGTCAAGCCGATCGTTCCGCTCTCCAAGTCCGGCTCGTATCCGTCCGGCCATGCCACTGTCGGCACGCTGATGGGCATCGTGCTCGCGAATATGGTGCCGGAAAAGCGCGCCGCCATCATGGCGCGTGCCTGGGAATACGGCCATAATCGCATCGTCGGCGGCATCCACTACGCCTCCGATATCGAAGCCGCCCATATTGCGGGTACCGTCATCGCCGAAACCATCATGACGCATGACGATTACAAGACCGAGTATGAAGGCGCCAAGGCGGAACTCCGCGCTGCTCTCGGCCTCTGATTTCCGATCGGCCGACGCAGAACATAGGAGGCCGCCGTCATCGGCGGCTTTTTCATTGCGTCCCACACGGGTTTCCATGGGCTACGCTTTTCAAGTCCGGGGAACGTTGGCATCTTGCTCGACACGGATTGCGTTGAGGACGAGTGTGCGAAAGCATTGCCCATGACAGAGTTTGCCTGTAGTCACGCTCGACTGGTATTCAGAGCAAGACCGCTTATCTTGTTCTCATTCTTTTGACTGGCATGATCTTGACGGAGAACCGGAGCCTGGTTCCTGGCGGGAATGCCCTAACGGAGTAGGCCATAGATGAGCTTGATGAACAGCGTACGCAACGTCATCGTTCCCGTACACAAGGAGGGCTATCCCTTCGTTGCAGGCTTCTTCGTCGCGTCGCTGGTGCTCGGTTGGATCTTCAAGCCGCTCTTCTGGATCGGCCTGATCCTGACGCTGTGGTGCGCCTATTTCTTCCGCGATCCCGAACGCCTGACGCCCCAGGACGATGATCTGGCGATATCGCCGGCAGACGGCAAGGTTTCGAGCGTGCAGATGGTGACGCCACCGGCTGAGCTCAACCTCGGCAGCCAGCCGATGCTGCGTATCTCGATCTTCATGAACGTCTTCGATTGCCATGTGAACCGTTCGCCTATGCGCGGCCGCATCACCAACGTCGCCTATCGCCAGGGCAGCTTCCTCAACGCTGAACTGGACAAGGCCAGCGAACAGAACGAGCGCAACGGCCTCGTGATCGAAACAAAGCATGGCGAAATCGGCGTCGTGCAGATTGCCGGCCTCGTTGCCAGGCGCATTCTTTGTTTCGTTCATCCGAACGAGCCGCTGGATGCCGGCGAGCGCATCGGCCTCATCCGCTTCGGCTCGCGCCTCGATGTCTTCCTGCCGGAAGGTGCTTCGTCGCGCGTTGCCGTCGGCCAGCGGGCGATCGCCGGCGAAACCGTTATTGCCGAATTCGGCTCGGCCAAGGGCGCAACCCTTAGCCGCCGCAGCTGAATCCGAGAGTATTTCCCCCCTAAATTGAGGTACGGAAATACTCTACACCATTGCTTTCACGCAATTCCGGACACAAAACTGCTTCGCGCTTTTGCTGGAATTGCTCTAGGAACACGAGCGAGATGAAGACGCCTTTTCCGCCTTTCGAGCCACACGGGCCCAACGACGAAGCACGCGGACCGCGTCTCCGGGAAATTCCGTTGCGGCTGATCGTGCCGAACATGATCACCGTGCTGGCGATCTGCTCGGGCCTGACAGGCATTCGCCTCGCTTTCGAAAACCGCTACGAGCTCGCCGTCGTGGCCGTGCTGGTCGCCGCTTTCCTCGACGGTATCGACGGGCGCGTCGCGCGGCTGATGAAGGCCACCTCGAAGTTCGGCGCGCAGATGGATTCGCTCGCCGACATCGTCAACTTCGGCGTTGCCCCGGCGCTCGTCGTCTACGTCTTCCTTCTCGATCAGGCCCGTTCGCTCGGCTGGATCGCCGCGTTGATCTACACGATCGCCGCCGGCCTGCGGCTCGCCCGCTTCAACGTCATGGCCGAGCGCGAGCACAAGGCCTCCTGGCAGTCGGAATATTTCGTCGGCGTACCCGCGCCTGCCGGCGCCATGCTGGTGCTGCTGCCTGTTTATCTCGGCTTTCTCGGCGTGACGCCGGACCGCACCTTCGCCTTATGGGGCGCTGCCTACACCGTCCTCATCGGCTTTCTTCTGGTCAGCCGATTGCCGGTATGGTCGGGCAAATCGGAAGGCAACGGCGTAAGGCGCGATCTGGTGCTGCCAATCATGCTCGGCCTTGTCGTCTATGTCGCGCTGCTGATGAGCTATACATGGCATGTCATGGTCGTAACCGTCGTCATCTATTTGCTGTCCCTGCCCTTCGGTGCGCGCTCCTGGGCGAAGAAATACGGCACCTACACCATCAACGGCCCCGCCGATCCTAATGTCGACGATTCCAACGACGACATCGGCCGGCATATCTAACGACGGCATATTAAATTGCCGCGCGGCAGCCCTTCGGCAGCTTCGCTGCGCCGCAACCACAAGTCTGCAAGTCTTCCTTATCAATCAGAGACATGGTGATCGCTCAACGGCGCAATGGGGAGCTGGCGCGGCGCGATATTTCCGCAGATTCAAACATTGCGGCAGTGCGGATTCTACACGAGGTTTCGGCGCTAATCTCTCGAAATATGGTCGTTGTTTACAAAAGCTGATTGGAAAACGCCTTCGATTTGTCATGATTTACGACAAAAACCACTACTCGACTGTGAATCGAAAAATGCTCCGGGGGAGCATGGTGAGGAGTGAAACATGACGCAGAAGAAAGACCAGCCGGCACAACCGCAGGCAAAGATCGACCCCAGCAAGCATTATCGTCCGCTGGGCCTGAAAGCCGTTCTTGCAGCACATCTGATGCTGAAGACGAAGCCTCTTAAGAAGAAGATCGCCTGAGAATAACGTTGCACTCGCCGCCGACCGATACCGGCAGGCAGCACTTCCGATCACTGGCCGCCGAATGGCGGCCGCTCAGAGAAGGCTTAGCTGGCCATCGTCCGGATCCGCCTTCTTCGGCGGTTTTCTGACCGGATCGAGCACTACGGGTGTCTGCACATCCGGCCCCATATTGGCAACTTTGTTGACGCGATCCGAAACCGGGATCGCCTCGAAAAAATCCTCCTGAACCGGCTTCATCAGATCAAGGACATCGCGCGGCTCCTGCGTCTTGCAATCGAGCCAGCGAGCGAAATCCTCCGGTTTGATGACAACGGGCATGCGGTCATGGATGGATCGAATGGCGCTGTTTGCCGCCGTCGTCAGGATCGCACCCGTATCGACCTCGGAACCGTCGGCCGACGACCAGGTTTCCATCAGCCCGGCAAAAGCGATGACGCCGCCGCTGCGAGGCCGAATCCAATAGGCTTGCGACTTCTCGCCGCTTTCCTTCGGCGGTCGATGCCATTCGTAGAAACCGGATGCCGGGATGAGGATACGACGATGGCGCATGGCCGCGCGAAAGGAGGCCTTGCCGATGGCCGTTTCCGCTCGCGCATTGATCAGCAGCGGGAAATCCTTGGGGTCCTTCACCCAGTCGGGCATAAAGCCCCAGCGCACGAGCAGAGCACGGCGATCCGGCAGGTTACTGCCCGGCCGCTGCCTATCGCCCGATATGACGACAAGGATCGGCTGCGTCGGCGCAATATTATAGCGCGCGGGAAATGCCTCGTTCAGCAGGACGCCGAGCGCTTCGCCCACCTGGTCTGCCGTCGATGTCAAAGCGAAACGTCCGCACATGAGGCCTGTGTTGCACCCGAGAAGCGGAGGGTCAAGTCTGATGTCAGCCGCGCGGACCGAAGAGAATGATCCCCGCGCCGGCAAGGCAGATGATGGCGCCCGAAATATCCCACCGGTCCGGCAGCCGCCCTTCGGCGAGCCAGAGCCAGAGAATGGAGGCAACGATATAGACGCCGCCATAGGCAGCAAAGGTGCGCCCCGCCGCCTCGCTTGGCACCAGTGCCAGCAGCCAGGCGAAGAGCGCCAGCGAGACAAGGCCAGGCGCCAGCCACCAGACGGGCTTCGACAGACGCAGCCACGCCCAGAAGGCAAAGCAGCCTGCGATCTCGGCGAGAGCAGCCAAAGCATATAGCCCGTAGATCATCCCCGATCGTTCCCATATTCGATGCATTCAGAATCGCGGCTTCCGCCGGAACGGAGTTAAGGGGCTTTCCCGCGGGACAGCAAGCGGCGTTTCCTGTAGAGATTGGTCGCCGATGACCTTCGTCGTCACACACCGATCTTCCCATCCGATGCAAAGCGACCTATGGCTTCCAATCCCCGCCCTGCCTCCTCTGCCATTCTCGAGCGCAACGGCCGCTTCCTGCTAGTCTTGCGCAGCAATCCGCCGTCCGCCGATATGTACGCCTTTCCGGGCGGGCGGGCCGAAGACGGAGAGACGCCGGCCGACGCGGCACTGCGCGAGTTCAAGGAGGAGACCGGCATCTCAGCCCGCAATCCCCGCTTGTTCGAGACTTACGACCTGCGCTCCCACGCGGCAGACGGGACCCTGACGAGCCACTTCCTGCTCTCGGTCTTCCTCGTGGACGCCGATGAGGATGCCGTCGCCGAGGCTGCCGACGATGCGGCTGCCATCGGCTGGTACACGGTGGAGGAGGTACGCGCCCTGCCCGTTCCGGCCAGCGTGCTCGAATGCGTGGAACGGCTTGCTGCAGAAAACGCATAGCTCGGCCCCGAAATTAACGATGCTGAGCAATATCGGGGTGGAAACCACCTGCCATGCCTTGTTCCCGTCATGCTTGTCCGGTCAACATGGTTACATGATTCATAACAACCTTGGCCGACCGCTTCTGATCTGCATCGCGCTTGCCGCAGCCTTTCCCGCTGCCGCACAGCCGGCAGCAAGCGGGCCGCCGGCACAGGTGCCGGATAGCGGGAGTGCGGAGCAGCCGGTACCCTACGACGAACAGCTGTCGCGGCTCTCCGAAATCCTCGGCTCGATCGACTATCTGCGCAATCTCTGCAGTCCGACGCGCGAGGATGGTTGGCGGGGCGATATGCAGCAGTTGCTCGACACGGAAACTAAGAACGAGCCGAAACGAAGAGAAAGACTGATTGCGGCTTTCAACCGTGGGTATCGGTCCTTTGCGTCGGTTTACACGAATTGCACGCCGCAGGCCCGCACTGCGGAAGAGCGATACCGTAACGAAGGTGCAACACTGGCAACAGAAATCACCGCGCGCTTTGGAAATTGACGATTTATTAACCTCTTTTGACAGCGAGCCGTGTCGTTTTGAGAAAAGGCTGATAAAGTTATTAAGCAAGTGGTAAGGACATGAACGTCTCGAGGAAAGAAACAATGGAAGCCAGCCTGAACGAAATCGACGACATGATCGTTCATGAAAAGATGCAGGCAGCGCTGGAATACCAGAACGAAGCCTGGGCAGACGGTATGGCTGACGGCATCGAGCCTGAAATCATCGCCGACGCCGCCATTGCCCATGCAATTCGCGAGACGATCAGGATTCAGGGGGAACAGGGCGCCGAAGCCTTGCTCGAATCGCTGCGTGAACGCATGCTCGCTGGTGAATTCTCTCCGAACCGGACCCTGCAATAACAACCAGAGATTGCTTATGCGTATCTTTCCAGGCAATGCGCTCATCTGTTCCATTGCCTCCTTCGCTGCCGTAACCCTGTTTTTGGGCAGCGTGGCTCTGCCCATTCCGGCTAGCGCCTTTTCTCAGCTCAATCCGCCAGCCCCCCAGGCGAGAGATACAGCAAAGTCCGCGCAACAGAAAAACGAGAAACCGATCGAGCAGGCGCTGGAAGCACCTGCCAACAATGCGCTGCCGGCGCCTGAGCCCTTGATCAACAAGCAGGCTGCACAGAGCAGCGGTGGCGCTTCCAGTACCGGCAAATCGGTCGAATTCCTCTTCGATATCGACAAGGCGCCCGAGCCAGTAAAGAAGCTCCGTACCGCGATCGTCGAGGCTGCCGCTTCCGGCGATCTTGAGCGTCTGCGCCCGCTGATGAACATCGGAGGAGGCCTGAAACAGACCCAGGTTACGGCCGACGATCCCGGCGAAGATCCGATCAAGACGCTGCATGACCTTTCGGGCGATCCCGACGGCATAGAAATCCAGTCCATTCTCCTCGACATCATGTCGTCAGGCTTTGCCCATGTCGGCCAGGGAACCCCGGATGAGGTCTATGTCTGGCCCTATTTTGCCGAGAAGGACATCAAGACCCTCTCCACGCCGGAGAAGGTCGACCTGATGCGTATCGTGACGGCCGGCGACTATGCCGACATGCAGGAATTCGGCGGCTATAATTTCTATCGCGTCGGCATCACGCCGGACGGCCGCTGGAAATTCTTCACCTCGGGCGAATGATCCGACCGGAGAACTTGCGGTTCTTCGCTGAAGGCCCTACCTCTGCGTGATGAAGCATGTCGCGCAAAAGTGCACAGCGGTTTTGTGACAACGACATGCGCAAGAACAAAGACTTGAAGCGCCGGAAGCGAGTCTTAGAGATCGCAACGTGCTTCAGGCCAAATCAGCGGAACCATCATGCCAGCCGTATTCCTCAGAGAGCGCTCGTTCATCCGCATCACCGGCGCGGAAGCAGAAGCGTTTCTGCACAATCTCATCACCACCGATCTCGTCTGGCTTGGCGCCGATGAGGCTCGCCCCGGCGCGTTGCTGGCGCCGCAGGGCAAGATCCTGTTCGACTTCATGATCTGGCGGGATGGTGCAGAGTTTTTACTCGAAACCGACACGGCACAGCGGGAAGGTCTGCTGAAGCGGCTCACCATGTATCGACTGCGCGCCAAGGTCGATTTCGTCGCAGAGGATACCCAGGGGGTCACGGTCGCATGGGGAGATAATGCGACGCACGGGCCAAAGGACAGCCGCTTCGCCAAGGCCGGGATTGTGCTGAGCCGGACGCCCGGCGAGCACGGCAGCGACCCCGATACGCTCTATGACGCGCTGCGGATCGCCAACGGTATTGCCGTTTCCGGCCGCGATTTCGCATTGCAGGACGCGTTTCCGCATGATGTGCTGATGGATCTGAACGGCGGCCTTGGCTTCCGCAAGGGCTGCTATATCGGCCAGGAAGTGGTTTCGCGCGTGCACCACCGCGGCACGGCGCGCAGGCGCGTCGTCATCGTCAGCGGCGGCGCCGAATTGCCCTCCTCCGGCACGGAATTGACCGTCGGCGGCAAGCCGATCGGAACTCTCGGCTCGACCGCCGGCAATATGGGCCTTGCCATCGTCCGTATCGACCGGGCCGGCGAAGCCATTGCCGAAGAAGCTCCGATAAGGGCTGGCGATATCGACGTCACCGTGTCTCTGCCGGCCTGGTCCGGCCTCTCCTTCCCCGCCCGCGCCGACGAGGCGTCGGCATGACATCGGCGACGACTGCGCGCGCCTGGCAGCGCATGTTATCCGGGCGCAGGCTCGACCTGCTGGACCCGTCGCCGCTCGATGTCGAGATCAGTGACATTGCGCATGGGCTTGCCCGTGTCGCGCGCTGGAACGGCCAGACCTCCGGCGACCATGCCTTTTCGGTGGCGCAGCATAGCCTTGTGGTGGAAGCGATCTTTCGTCATCTCAACCCGGCAACGCCGGACGAACTGCTTGCCGCCTTGCTGCATGATGCACCGGAATATGTGATCGGCGACATGATCTCACCGTTCAAGTCCGTCGTCGGCGGCGATTACAAGGTCGTGGAGAAACGGCTCGAAGCAGCCATCTACCGGCGCTTCGCCCTGCCTCCGCATTGCGCGCCGAAGCTCAAGGAAAAGATCAAGAAGGCCGACACGATCTCTGCATATTTCGAGGCGACGCTGCTTGCAGGCTTCACGCCCGATGAAGCCCGCAAATTCTTCGGCCAGCCGCGCGACATCACACGCGAGATGCTGCCGATCGAGCCGATGCCGGCAATCGAGGCGCAGCGGCTGTTTCTGAAGCGCTTCGAAGCGATCGAGGCGGAGCGCGCTGCCATGAGGGTTGGGGCGTGACCAGGATCGTCGTATCGCCGCTCGCCCGCATTGCCGAAATGGCCGTTCATCATGGCGCGCGCGAAATGATCAGCCTTATGGCCAAGGAGCACAGCTTCCACCGCCCAGCGGTCATCCAGGCGGATCGGCATCTGCTGCTCCATATGAACGACATCAGTTTTGCCGGGACAGGCGATCTCGTCGCTCCACAGGAGGCGCATGTTCGCGCGATTATCGATTTTGCCTCCGGCTGGGATCGAAGCGCGCCTTTGCTCATCCATTGCTGGATGGGCGTCTCCCGCTCGCCGGCGGCGGCGCTGATCGCGGCTTTGACCGTTCACCCCGAGCAAGACGATTTAGTGCTGGTGCGTCGGCTGCGGGTAAGCTCGCCATTCGTCACGCCGAACGCCCGACTGGTCGCCATCGGTGATGAGCTGCTGGGACGCCAGGGGCGCCTGGTCGCCGCAGTCAAAGAGATCGGCCGCGGCGCCGATGCCGACGGCAATGCACCTTTCACACTGTCCTTGGACAGCTAGCGCGTCGACGGCCATCAAATCATCGCCAGCAGGCACGCCCTCGACAGAAAAATCGCTGCCGGATGCCGACCGCGTCAATAGCTGGATTCACTCTCGATTGTCTGGCCGCCGGCCCCTATTGAATGACGGCACATGCCAGACGCTTGCCCGCACCGCCGACGGGCTGGCTGCGGTAATCGTCGGACTCCGCATGGATCATCAGCGTGCGGCCGCGAATGCCGTCTTTGCCGTTCAGCGATACCATGCCGTTGAAGACCTGGGCGCGCAGCTTGCCATCCTGATCGACATACTGGTTGGGCATATCGCCGGCATGCGGCCCGCTGGCGGCCAGAAAGCCATGTTCCGCCTTTGTGGGATTGAAATGCCCGCCGGCGGACTCGAAGCCGTGCGTATGCTCACACCGGCTATTCTCATGGATATGGAAGGCGACCCAGCGATTGGCGGGCATGCCGGACACTTCCAATTCGATCAGCACGCCCTTTTTACCTTCAGTCAACGTCGCCCGACCGACCTGCTTACCGTCGAGGCCGACAAAATCGGCAGTAGCGGTATTTTGACTTTGGGTTTGTGCTGCCGCGGGCGCGGCTGCGGCAAGAGCGAGAATTGCAACGATCATTATCCGCTTCATGGACCACCCTCCCTGTTCTGCGTGGCTGTTGCCCAACGCATGGCAGGCATGACGGTTCCGGTAACTGGAAAAAATGATCCTACATCAAAATGATAAGGCAGCTTGCCGGTGCGCCGGCAGGCCGCCCTTTCATCGGATGAAAGTACGTATCAGGCCGCTACGCTATCGGCATCATATTGGCCGTAGGTACTGTTGTAGGCATCCATCGGCGACAGCAGATTAAGATCGTAGACGGCATTGGATTCCGGCGACTTTGCCGTAGAGGCAGCGTCGGCGCCCGGCAATTGCATGAGCTTAGCGATCAGGTTACCCAAAGCGCTGTTGGAACCATCGGCAGCAGCACCGGGATCGTCGGCTTCGAGAATGCCGGGGCGCTCGGCCGCCGCGCGCTCCCCTTCGCTCAAAAGACCGTCGTTATTCGCATCAAGGCGCGAGAGCGTGCCACGATACGGATAGGAGCTATTGGATATGGAAGAAACATGGGACATACAAACCTCCTAGGGTAGGAGCCGCCTCATGCGACGTCGTTTGTACTCAATACATTCAGAGCTAAACTAGGAACTGGTATTAAGCTGCTTCGCGCTGCCGGTAAAGACAAATTGTTAATGAGTATTAACCATAGTTCCCAAGCGGCAAATCCGGATTTTCTAATATTGGTTTTGTGATGCCTTGTCAGGCGACGGGGCATAATCCCCTGGAATCATAGGCTAATCCGGCTATCCAGCCTTACTCGATGAACAGTTTCGTATATGGTGCGACGGATTGCCCATGGAGGGGACATGATGGAATTGTTGCCGCTCGTCATCCTGATTGTCGGTATCGTGGTATTGCGGGGCCACAACCTAAGGATAAAGCAGCTTGAGGCGCGCGTTCAGGAGCTGCAAAATGCTCTCGAGGGCAAGGTGCTGACGCCGGATACGGGCGAATCGATTCCGGCGGCTTATGCCGTCGCGCAACCCATGGACGACGAACCGAAAGTCGCGACCGAAGATACTTCCGCGCCCGAAATCGAGGAGCCCGCTCTCGCTGCGCGCAACATTGCGGATGCGGGCCAGGAAGAAGACGCTCCTCTTGCGAGCCAGACCTCCACCCCACCGAAGGAAAGCCTAGAAAGCACAATCGGCGCACGCTGGGCCGTCTGGGTCGGCGGCATCGCCCTGGCACTCGGCGGCATCTTCATGGTCAAATATTCGATCGAGAGCGGCCTTCTCAGCCCCGGCGTGCGTCTGGCTCTTGCGGCACTCTTCGGCCTTGCCCTGATTGCTGCAGGCGAAGTGATCCGCCGCCGCGCCGCGCCGGTTCTGAACAGCGCCTTTCAAAATGCGATGATCCCTGGCGTCTTGACGGCAGCCGGTGTCGTGGCCCTGTTTGGCTCGACCTATGCGGCCCATGCCATCTACGAATTCATAGGCCCTACGACCGCCTTCACTCTTCTCGCGCTGATCTCGCTTGCGACGCTCGGCCTATCGCTGTTGCATGGGCAGGCGCTCGCCGGCCTCGGCCTGCTGGCGTCGATGGCGACCCCTGCCCTCATCGCTTCTACCGCGCCACGTCCCTGGACACTCTTCGGCTATCTCGTTCTGACCTGGCTTGCGACCCTTTTGGCGTCGCGCCTGCGCCGCTGGCTGATCGCGCCATCGCTCGCAAATGGGCTTCTGAGCCTGTGGCCGCTGCTCTACATTACATTCAGCCCGGTCGTGGATCTCGCGCCGGTCACGCTTTCCATGCTGGCCATGATCGGCGGCACCATCTTCTTGTGGCCGGGACGCTATCCAGTCTCAGAAGCGGTGAAGGAAGACGCAACAACGGCACCGGCCGAAGACACGCCCCAGCGAGTAAGCTCCGGTATAGAATGGGCGGCATTTCTTGCCCGACAGCCCCTCGGCATGACGCTGACGGCCGCCATCGGTGCGCTCACGGTATCACTCTGCATCGTCGGCTTCAGCCTTCGATATGGATATCCAATCGTCGATGCGACATTCATGTTTGCGGCGATCGTCGCAGCGGTTGCGGCCTTCGGTGCCGGCCGCCTGCATGCAGCCTGGGCAACGATCCTGTCCGCGCTCGTCGCCGTGGTCGGCACGTCCGGCATTCTGACCAACTGGATCGCCGGGATCGAATCCACGGCGGATGGAACCGCTAGCCTGCAGAGCACGGTGCTCTATGAGGTCCTCGGCCTCGGCGCCCTCTTCGTAGTCATCGGCGCCTTCTTCCTCCGGCGCTTCGCCCAGGCGGAGAAGCCCTATGCCGCTCTCTGGAGCCTTGTCATGGCAGCCACGCCCTTAGCGATCGCGACGATCAGCTTCGTCAACTTCGGCAACTGGACGCTCGACTGGCTGCATGGGCTCTACGGCATCGGACTGGCGCTAGTTCTCATCGGGCTTGCGGAATGGCAGGATCGCAGCGACGGAGAAGAACTGAACCTGCCGACGAACATCCTCGCGGCCGGTTCGTTTGCCGCAGCAGTCTTCGCCCTGCATACGCTTGCGCATCATGCCACCGCGACGATCCTGCTGCCGGTTCTCGGCATCGCCTATCTTTTGGCGGGACGCCTGCGCAATTGGCCCGTTCTGCCATGGACCATGGTTGCCGCGCTTGTCATCACTATGGGGCGCATCGCCTGGCAACCGACGATCGTCGACCCCTCGGAGCTCGGCACGACGCCGCTCTTCAACATGCTGCTTGCCGGCTACGGCATTCCGGCGGCTCTTGCCGTCCTTGCGGCGTTCATCACGCGTCATTCGCCGAGCCTGCGACTGCGCAACACTTTGCAGGCGCTCGCCTGCTTCCTCGTACTGTTAACGATCGCCATTCTCGTGCGCCACGCCATGAACGGCGGCGTTCTGAACGATGCGGCTCCAACGCTCGGGCAACAGTCGATCTATACGCTGCTGGCAATCGGTGCTTCCGCAACGCTGATGGCGCTCGATCTCAGCGCCGCGAGCCCTGTCTTCCGTTACGGCGGCATGGCTCTCGGCGTCATTTCGGTCGCAATGATCCTCACCCTGCATCTGCTGGGACTGAACCCGTTCATGACAGGCGAGAGCACGGGTCGCATCCCACTCTTCAACCTGCTGCTACTCGCCTATCTTCTGCCTGCCGCGGCCTATGGCGGATTGGCGCTCTTTGCTCGCAACCGGCGTCCTCTCCCCTATGTCGCAATGCTGGCTATCGCGGCGGCCGTGATGGCCTTCGCATGGGCGACCTTGTCGGTGCGACGCTTCTGGCAGGGCGAGTACATTCCCTTCTGGAACGGCTTCATCCAGGGCGAGCTCTATTCCTATTCTGTCGTCTGGTTGCTGATCGGCATCGCACTTCTCGGGCTCGGCGCCCGCTTCGAGGCCCGGAGCCTACGCATCGCCTCGGCGGTGCTGGTCTTCATCGCCGTCGTCAAAGCCTTCCTCATGGACATGGCGAATCTCGAAGGCTTCCTGCGGGCACTGTCCTTCATCGGCCTCGGCGCTGTCCTGATCGGTATCGGCCTGTTCTACCAAAAAATCCTGACGCGTAAGAAGGCGACGGAATGATTGCGGCGAATCCATTGACCCGATAGGACAATAAAACCTGCCGACTGATCATCCCGGAGCAAGTGCAGCTATGGACACCGACAAGATGGCGCGGGCTTTCGCCCCGTTCGAAGTGCTGGCTGCGGATCTCATTCCCCACGCCGCGGATGGCGATGACGGTTCGCACGATATCGCCCATATCCTGCGCGTCTTCCGCAATGCCATGGCCATCCAGGCCGAAGAAGGCGGCAATGCGCGCATTCTCGCCGCGGCCGTGCTACTGCATGATTGCGTCGCCGTCGAAAAGAATTCGCCGCATCGCGCGCAGGCCTCGCGGCTCGCGGCCGAGAAAGCTTCGGGCATTCTGCGGCAACTCGGCTGGGCAGACGACGACATTGCCGCTGCTGCGCATGCGATCACCACACATAGCTTCTCTGCCAACCTGCCACCGGAAACATTGGAAGCGAAGATCCTGCAGGATGCCGACCGGCTGGATGCCATCGGCATGGTGGGCGCTGCGCGCTGTTTCTACATTGCCGGGCGTCTCGGCTCCGGCCTGTACGACCCGTTCGATCCGCTTGCGACGGAGCGGCCGCTTGACGACAAGCGCTTCGCGATTGACCATTTCGAGACAAAGCTGTTCAAACTGGCGGATGGATTCCAGACCGAGACCGGAGCCAGGTTTGCCGAAGCACGGCACGACCGCCTGAAAACCGTGCTGGCAATGTTCATAGACGAAATCTGAGGGCCACCCATGCGCGTCAGCGATCTTTTCATCTATCCCCTCAAGAGCGCCCGCGGCATCGCCATTCCGTCGGCAGCGGTCGATGCTTTCGGTCTCGCCGGCGATCGCCGCGCCATGCTGGTCGATCCCTCTGGCAATTTCATTACCCAGCGCGAATTACAGGCATTGGCCCGGATCGACATCCAGCCGGCACCCTCCCATTTGCGCCTGAAGATGGAGGGCAAGCCCGACATCCTAGTGCCGCCGCCGCATCCCGACAACCGTATGGACATCGTCGTCTGGAAATCAGCCGTCAACGCCTCCGTTGCCGACGAGGACACCAACAAGGCGCTGTCGGCATGGATGGGTCGTGAGGTCAGGATGGTGTTCTTCGACAGGCTTGCCAAGCGTATCGCCAGTCCGGAATGGGCGGGACAGGATACGCCCGTCACCTTTACCGATGGCTATCAGATTCTCGTTACCACCACCGGCTCACTGAAGGCGCTCAACGCCAATCTCGCCGCTCACGGCGAAGGCGCGGTCGGCATGGAGCGCTTCCGTCCGAATATCGTCATCGATATCGACGAGGAGTGGCCGGAAGATCGCTGGGCGGCAATCGAGATCGGTGGCATCCGCCTCGATCTCGTCAAACCCTGCTCGCGCTGCATCATGACGACGCAGGACCAGCAGACCGGCTCGCGCGACGTGCCGAACCCGATGCCCGCCATGGGCCGCATCCGCATGTCAGCCGACCGGCGCGTGCCCGGCCCGCTCTTCGGCTGGAATGCCGTGCCGCGCAGCGAAGGCTCGGTGAAGATCGGCGATGCGGTGACGGTGATCGAGGAACGCCCGGAGGGCTGGGCGCTCAAGCGGCGCTAGAAAGCCCCCTTTTCGCGTCCTTCACTCAGCCTTTGGCCACAAGAGTCGGCGATGCCATGGCATCGTCCGGCGAAGCGACGGCAACTGCCTTCAAGGCGGCTTGCATGAAGCCATCGCGAGCTGCAGCGATCTCGATGCCGCGCGGCTCGTAGACATGGCGATGCAGGAAGAAGCCGGTCAGGCGGAAAGCGGCGGAAAGGCTTTCCCGATCCGCGGCGACCGTCGATCCCGTCGAGAGAAATGGCGGCAACGCCAGCATCTTATCCGCCCAGGGCATACCGGCTGCCCGGCAAACGGCACGCCCGGATTTCGGCGAAACGAAAGCCAGATCTTCACGCACGCCAGTTGCTGCGCATTCCGTTAAATCGAGGCCAAAACCAAGATCATTCAATACGGCAAGCTCGAAGCGCACGAAGAGTTCGCCGGCATCGGCAGGATTCTGGAGGTTTTCCAGAATGACATCGAGCGCATCGTAGAGATGTGGATGCGGATCACGCTCCGGCAAGAGCCGCAGCAATGCGGCCATTGCCTGCACGCCATAGACGGCAGTCGCGGTCTCCATCAGCCGAGCAGCCCGGAGCGTGACCGGTTCCATGCGGAATTCGCCGAGGTGTTCATGCAGCCTGGCCCGCCAGGTCACCTCGACGAGATTGCCGGCCTGCAGCACTGGCTGCATGGCGCGCGAGCGACCGGATCGCACCAGCCCCATATGGCGGCCGCGGCCACGCGTCATCACCTCGGCGACGACACTGGTCTCGCCGAGACGTTTGACACCCAGAATGATCGCATGGTCCTGCCATTGCATCGGCCGGCTGCCCCGAAAAATTTCCGCGATTCGAGTTTAGGGTAAACGGCCGCGGCTGTCACATGGCAAGAGAGGAGCCGCCGGCCAGGGCCTCGACAAAGAGACGCATGGATTGCTCGTCGAAGGGCTTGTTCAAAAGCGGCACATGCCGCAGATCGGCCGGAAAATCGAGCGTATCGGAATAACCGCTGACGAAGCCGAAGGAAATGCCGCGTTCCATCAGCAATCTGGCAAAGCCGAAGCTCGTCGACTCTCCAAGATTCACGTCAAGCATCGCAAAATCATAATGTTCGGAATGGATCGCGTTGACCGCCTGTTCCAGATTCGAAGCAATCTCAATCTGCTGAATACCTACAAGACGAAGGATTTCCTCAGTCTCCATTGCAATAATGAGATTATCTTCCAGTATAAGCACGCGCTGAAACGTCATATCAGCGCCATCCCTGCACGTATGCGCCAGCTGGCGCAGCCCGTAAAAAGTCCCGCATCTATCCCTCCGGCGCCAATCATCGGCCCGTATTGAATGGATGGTTTGCCCCATCCGCCATGGCTCAGTCTCTTGTGACATGACTTTGCCTCCAACCCGCTTCGCACTTTTTGCACTGCGGCACTATGGGCTCGTCACCATGCTCCAATCGCTTTTGTCGCCGGGGTTAGTAAAAGGTGAAACTGGTAGAAAAGTGACGATAACAGTAATCTATGCTGATACAGTTATTGCCGGCATTTAAAAAAGACATGCGTTTGCTAAAAAGGCAGTGCCTAGATGAAGGGGCGCTTGCCCGAATCAAGACCGTCCCAGCCCGCAAGTTCTGCAAGCCCCTTCCCATCCAGAACCTCGCAGCCCCTCTCCTGCCAAAGGAGCAAACCTCGGGCCGCCAGCTTTTTCAAAGTCTTATTGGTATGGACGACGGAAAGGCCGAGTGTATCGGCGACATGCTGCTGCGTGATGGGGATAACCTTGCTGCCGTTGAAAAGGCGCAGAGTGCTGGCGCGCTGGTGCAGATATGCAATGAGATAAGCGGCCCGCTCCATCGCGGAACGGCGGCCGATGCTCAGCAGATGCTCATCGAGAATCCGCTCCTCACGCGATGCGATCCAGGTCAGATCATAGGCCAGCGAGGCATGAGAATTATAGAGCGTCATCAACTCCGTACGCTCGAAAACACAGAGCGATATCGGCGAGAGCGCTTCCGTCGAATGCTGCATCTCCCCCATGATCGACCCCTGCAATCCGATAAGATCGCCGGGCATCACGTAGTTCAGGATCTGGCGGCGGCCATCCTCCAGCGTCTTGTATCGAAAACCCCAGCCGGAGAGGATGGTGAAAAGGTGAGCGCTATGCGCGCCTTCGAGGAAGATCGTGGCACCGGCATCGACAAGAAGCTCACCCTTCTTGAAGCCGCTGATGAAATTCAGCTCGTCGCGCTCGAATTCCCGGAAATGCGGCAGTGATCTCAGCGGACATTGCTGGCAGGGCGTGCGTCGTCCATGCACCGTCGCTGCTGCCTTCGCCATGAAACACCCCTCAAGTTACAGCGGCAAACAGAATATGCCCAATAAGCCACTGTAATATTAAGCGTTGCAGGAACGCAAACTCTCGTCAATGCGGGAAGTCGAGGCCCATTTCCCGGAAGCGCTCGGGGTCGTCTCCCCAGTTTTCACGGACCTTCACGAAGAGGAAGAGGTGCACGGGCTGCTCCAGGATCGCGGAGAGTTCCTTGCGTGATGCGGTCGAGATCGATTTGATCGCTTCGCCGCCCTTGCCGAGAGCGATCTTCTTCTGGCTTTCGCGCTCGACATAGATCACCTGTTCGATGCGCACGGAGCCGTCCTTGCGCTCTTCCCACTTTTCCGTCTCGACATGCGAGGAATAGGGAAGCTCCTGATGCAGACGCAGAAACAGCTTTTCGCGGGTAATTTCGGCGGCAAGCTGGCGCATCGGCAGGTCGGAAATCTGATCTTCCGGATAATACCAGGGACCTTCCGGCAAGGTCTTCGCCAGATAATCCATGACGTCGTCGCAGCCGGAGCCGCTTTCCGCCGAGATCATGAAGGTCTGCTCGAAGGCGATCTTCTCATTGGCGGCGGCGGCAAGCGCCAGCAGGTCCTCACGGCGAACGCGGTCGATCTTGTTCAAGACGAGGATCTTCGGCTGGGAAACATCCTTCAGCCCTTCCAGGATGGTTTCGGCATCGCCGCGCAGACCACGCTCGCTGTCGATCAGCAGCATGATGAGATCGGCGTCCTTGGCGCCACCCCAGGCGGACGTCACCATGGCGCGATCAAGACGGCGGCGCGGCTTGAAGATGCCGGGCGTGTCCATGAAAACGATCTGCGCGTTGTTGTGAATGGCGATGCCGCGCACGATGGCGCGCGTCGTCTGCACCTTGTGGCTGACGATCGAGACCTTTGCGCCGACGAGCCGGTTGACGAGCGTCGACTTACCGGCATTGGTGGGGCCGATAAGGGCAACGAAGCCCGAATGCGTCGGGCCGATATGTTCAACCGCGCCGTCTTCGGCGGGCGTGTCCTGGTGATTGCTCATTTTCCACTATTCCCCGGCAGTCACTTCTCAGTCAACTGAGGCTGCCAAATACCTTCGCGCTCCAGGATCCGTGTCGCCGCCATCTGTTCGGCCGCACGCTTGGAGCGTTCTATTCCCGTTTCAGGCGCCGTTCCCTTGACTTCCACGGTCACCGTAAAGCGAGGATCATGATCCGGTCCGCTGCGATCATCAACCCTGTAGACCGGGGTGACGCCGAATTTCGCATGCGCCCACTCCTGCAACTCCGTCTTGGCGTCGCGCCTTGCGCCCTCCGGCCGGATGGCGCGGCGCTCCCAGAAGCGCAGGATGAAGGCACGGGCGACTTCAAGTCCGCCATCCAGATAAAGTGCCGCAATCAGGCTTTCGACGACATCGGCGCGCACGTTCAGCATCCGCTTGCCCGTCAGCTTCTTCACGTCGGCGCCGGTGCGGATATAGAGATGCAGCTCCATCTCATCGGCAACTTCGGCACAGGTTTCGGCGCTCACGAGCTGGTTGAGGCGAACCGAAAGCTCGCCTTCCGTTGCCGCACCGAAGGTCTTGAAAAGCAATTCCGCGATACAGAGGCCGAGAACACGGTCGCCGAGAAATTCCAGCCGCTCGTAGTTGCCCGTCTTGTGCGTACGCGCGCTGGCATGGGTCAGCGCGCGGTCGAGACGCTCCTTCTCGGCGAATTCGTGGCCGATAACGACCTCAAGCCTGGCACGATCCGCCTGGGAGAGCGTCTGTGCCTTCGTCATTCGACAACCTTGAAAATACGGTCCCAACGCATATTGGTCGGCCATTTCCAGATTTCACGGAACGAGGTGTCGTGACCCACGAGAAGAAAATGACGCTGGCACGGCCGATCAGGTTCTCAGCGGGGACATAGCCGACATCGAAACGGCTATCGTCGGAATTGTCGCGATTGTCGCCCATCATGAAGTAATGGGCCGGCGGAACGACATATTCCTGGGTGTTGTCGCCACGCGAATTCGGCGAAAGATCCAGCGTGTCGAAGACCTTGCCAGTATCGGGCAGACGTTCGCTGTAGACGGCGATATGGTCACCCGGCTCCTGGCTGTAGTCGGACGAGAAGGTGCCATGCGGCTCGCGCGGAACAGCCTGGCCGTTGATATAGAGAATGTCGTTCTTGACCTGGATGCGGTCGCCCGGCAGGCCGATCACGCGCTTGATGTAATCGACATCCGGATTCGGCGGGAAGCGGAAGACCACGACATCGCCACGCTTCGGCTCGCTGCCCAAAATGCGGCCGCTGAACAGATCGGGCGAGAACGGCAGCGAGTACTTCGAGTAGCCGTAGGCGAACTTGTTGACGAAGATATAGTCCCCGACAAGAAGCGTCGGCATCATCGAGCCGGACGGAATGGTGAATGGCTGAAAGAGAACCGTGCGGATGATCATGGCCAGGACGAGCGCCTGAACGATGACCTTAATGTTCTCCCACAGGGCGTTCTGCTGTTTTACGGCTTTCTCGGACACGCAGTCTTGTTCCTTTTTCGCACCCCACCGGCGCACTTATATTCAGGCACTGTCTACTCGCTTCATATCATCGCGGCAATGGCGCGGGTGCCAAAAGCGACATACAGTCATGATTCAGGCATCCACCGGCAGCGCTTCGATAATCACAAAGGCCTGAGCAAGAGGAAAATCATCCGTTATCGTCAAATGAATGGCAGCGCGGTGATTTACCGGCAACATGGAAACCAGCCTTTCTGCGGCACCGCCGGTCAATTGCATGGTCGGCTTTCCACTTGGCAGATTGACGACGCCCATGTCGCGCCAGAAGACGCCCTGCGCCAATCCTGTACCCAAGGCCTTGGAGCAGGCTTCTTTGGCAGCAAAGCGCTTGGCATAGGAGGCCGCCTTGTTCTTGCGGCGCTCGGACTTTGCGCGCTCGATTTCGGTAAAGCAGCGATCGATGAACCGAGTGCCGAAGCGCTCGATCGTCTTTTCCACACGACGGATGTCGATGAGATCACTGCCTATGCCGATAATCATGGGAAGGCCCTCCTGACGGCCCGGACAAGGTCAAGTCTGGGTCAGACGCTCGATGCGTTCTCGGCAAGCGCCAGCCGCTCGCGGGCGCGCTCCATAAGGCGCTCCTTGCGGCGGGTCTTGAAGGTCTTCACACCATAATAGGTCAGCGCGTAGACAATCACGCCCGTCACGATGGCAGGTGGAATGCCACCGATCAGCATCGGCTTCAACACCGGATCCCAAATTTGCGAGAGATCGCCCTTGTGCCAAAGCGCGGGCAGATCGATGCTTCCGCCCTGGCCGCCGCTATCGCGTGACAGGATCAGATGGCCGATCTCCCAAGTCAGGGCCCAGATGAAGGGGTAGGTAATCGGATTGCCGGCGGCCAGACAGCCTAGCGCCGAAGCGATGACATTGCCGCGGATCAGATATGCGATGATGATCGCCATGACGAAATGTACGCCAATGAACGGTGTCCAGGACACGACAATACCTGCGGCGAAGCCGGCCGCGACCGAATGCGGCGATGCGGCAAGGCGAACGAGGCGCTTGCCGAAATATTGGAACGAGCGGATGAAGCCCTTGCGGGGCCAAAGGTGCTCCCGCAGTTTTTCCTTGAATGTCAGTGGTTTTCGGCGGCGAAACAGCATGCGGCTTATCTAGTGCAACGGGGGCCGTCATGACAAGAGCGGCCAGGCGTATCATGCACCGATTAAGAACCGAAAGTACGGCTCTTTTTTGGAACGTCAGCTGCTATTGAAGCAGAAAGTGGACGTTCCTCTTTAGCGGCGGGCAGCAATCCCGCAAGATCGGGATGCTCCAAAGGGCGCAACAACGACGCGCCCCTCCTGGTCTTTCAAGTATTAACGGCTATTAACGCGTGCGGAACAAACCGCGGTCGACCTGACGCTGACGATATTCAAGGTCAAAACGGTCATGCGAACCATTCAGATAAGCCATTTCGCGTTCTTCAACACTCGGAACACGCAGGGCACGGGCGATTTTCTTGATCGGGCTAAACATTATCTTCTCTCATTTCAGTTTCGTTTCTTCGATGACCAGAAGATAGGCGCAACAAAGGTTAATTACCACCGCTTTGAAATATACGCAGCCATGCGCATGACGCATATCTACCCGGAAATGCGCTCGAATTTGGTCATAAAATGATCACAAAATATGCAGCATGCTTTGAGATCGGCCGACATCACTCGTAGAGGCGCTTTACCGTCGCAATGCAATCGAGTTCCTTGAGCTGCACCAGAAGCTGATTGAGCTGGCGCAAATCCCAGACTTCGACGTCGAGGGCCATTTCGGTGAAATCGGCCGCAACCCGAACGGTATTGAGCACGCGAATGTTGACGTCGACGTCCGCTACGGTCTGCGCCACCTTTGCAAGCGTGCCCGGCTCGTTGAGAGCATTGATCAGGATTCGGGCGGCAAAGCGGGACTTGTTGGCTTCGTCCAGATCCCAGCGCACATCGATCCAGCGCTCGGGCTCGTCGTCGAACCGCTGCAGGACCGGGGACTGGATGGGATATATGGTGATGCCCTTGCCCTTTTCCATGATGCCGACGATGCGGTCGCCAGGAACCGCGCCGGTCGGCGCGAAATGCACCTCGACGTTCGAGGAAATGCCGCGGATCGGCGGCGCATCGATATCGGCGCCATCGGAAACCTCGGCCTTGTTCTTGCCGGGGATCTTGAAGATCATGCCCGAGGCGCTGCGAACGTTGAACCAGCCCTCGTCGCCGGCAGGCTTGACCGTCACGCGTTCGTCTTGATGATCCGGGTAGACCGCCCGCAAGACATCGAGCGACGACATCTCCCCTCGCCCGACAGCGGCGATCGCATCCTCGACATCCTTCTGGCCGAGGCGATGCAGGGCAGGCTTCAGGGCATCGCGCGAGAAGACCTTGCCGGCACGCTCGAAAGTGCGCTCCAGAATGCGGTGGCCGAGGCCGGCATATTGCTTGCGGATGGCAAGCCGGGTTGCGCGGCGAATGGCGGCACGTGCCTTGCCGGTGACCACGATTTCTTCCCAGGCGGCCGGCGGCACCTGCACGCCCGAGCGGATGATCTCGACTTCATCGCCGTTGTTCAGCCGCGTAACGAGCGGCATGATGCGGCCATTGATCTTGGCGCCGACCGTGGTGTCACCGATATTCGTATGGACGGCATAGGCAAAGTCGATCGGCGTCGCGCCGCGCGGCAGGGCGATCAGCTTGCCCTTGGGCGTGAAGCAGAAGACCTGGTCCTGGAACAGCTCAAGCTTCGTGTGCTCGAGGAACTCTTCCGGGCTGTCGCCCTCGGCCAAAGCCTCGATCGTATGGCGCAGCCAGGAATAGGCGTTGCTTTCCCGCGACAGGAGCTCACCATCCGCACCATTGCCGTTGCTATTCGTGCCGTCCTTGTAGAGCGTATGGGCGGCGATGCCGAATTCGGCGATCTCATGCATGCGCTTCGTGCGGATCTGCAACTCGATGCGCTGGCTGGAAGGGCCGACGATCGTCGTGTGCAGCGAGCGATAATCGTTCTGCTTCGGCGTCGAGATATAGTCCTTGAAGCGGCCGGGAACGACGCGCCAGCGGGTGTGGACGATGCCGAGCGCCCGATAGCAGGACGGAATATCGTCGACGAGAAGACGGAAGCCGTAGATATCGGAAAGCTGCTCGAAAGAGAGCGACTTCGACTGCATCTTGCGGAAGACCGAATAGGGCTTCTTCAGCCGGCCCTTGACCATGGCGTTGGCCAAGCCGTTGGCAACAAGCAGATCGCGCAGTTCGGTCTCGATCTTCTTGACCAGCCCTTCATTACGGCGCGACAGCTCCTCCAGGCGCTTGGTGACGGTATCATGCGCTTCCGGATTGATATGGCGGAAGGAGAGCTCCTCCAGCTCCTCGCGCATGTCCTGCATACCCATGCGGCCGGCGAGCGGCGCATAGATTTCCATCGTCTCCTCAGAAATGCGCGCGCGCTTTTCCGGTGACATGTGATCGAGCGTGCGCATATTGTGCAGGCGGTCGGCAAGCTTGACCAGAAGCACGCGTACGTCGTCGGAAATGGCAAGCAGCAGCTTGCGCAGGTTTTCGGCCTGCTTGGCCTTCTTGGTGACGAGATCCAGCTTCTTGATCTTCGTCAGGCCCTCGACCAGGCGACCGATGTCCTCGCCGAACATCTCGTCGATTTCGGCGCGCGTCGCCGTCGTATCCTCGATCGTATCGTGGAGAAGAGCGACTGCGATGGTCGATTCATCCAGACGCATATCCGTCAGGATCGCAGCAACTTCGAGAGGATGGGAAATATAGGGATCGCCGCTGGCACGTTTCTGCTGGCCATGCTTCTGCATCGCATAAACATAGGCTTTGTTGAGAAGAGCTTCGTTGGCATCGGGCTTGTATTTCTGCACGCGCTCAACAAGCTCGTATTGCCGCATCATTCCGAAGCTACTCCCGCAAAAACAAAAGCGCGCCAGTCATCTGACCGGCGCACGCATCTTGCCATCATATCGCTCCTGCCCGGAGCATCAAGATCGACGATCAGTAATCGTCGCTTTTTTCCGGCGGAACCAGACCTTCGATGCCGGCCAGAAGTTCTTCTTCCGACATCTGGTCGAAAGTAACGGCTTCAGGAGCGTCTTCTTCCTCTTCGCTGGTGGTGGAAGCACCTGCTGCCAGGAGGCTTGCCGGATCGGGCTCAGGCTCATCCACTTCGACATGCTTCTGCAGCGAATGGATCAGGTCTTCCTTGAGATCATCAGGCGACAGGGTCTCGTCGGCGATTTCGCGTAGCGCGACGACCGGGTTCTTGTCGTTATCGCGGTCGATGGTGATCGAGGATCCCTGCGAGATCAGGCGGGCGCGGTGGCTGGCGAGCAGCACGAGCTCGAACCGGTTCTCTACTTTATCAATGCAATCTTCTACTGTGACACGGGCCATTGCCTGTCCTTTGCGGTCGTGATGTCGTCATCATGTCTCGGAGTAGCACGCCGATACAAGCAAACGATGGCAAATTCAAGTTTTTCCTGTTTCAGCGCCTTTGCAGCCCCCGGGAAAGTGCTAAAATTCCCCTAGACAAACGGCGATTTCCACCTGAAGTTGCTTGGAATATCCCATTGCGTGCCCTAAATCTCGGTTATATGAATAATTCATAAAGTAATACGAATTATTCTGCAACGCCTTACAAGGCATTGTTTTAGCTAGCGTTTGAATGAAGTGATTACGTTTTTATAACAGTGGATAAGTAAGCAATGTTTGACCCACGCGAAAAAATTGCACTCTTTATAGATGGCGCCAATCTCTACGCTGCATCCAAGAGCCTCGGCTTCGATATCGATTACCGCAAGCTGCTGAAGGCATTTCAAAAACGCGGCTATCTGCTGCGGGCCTATTATTATACCGCACTCATCGAAGATCAGGAATATTCCTCCATCCGCCCGCTGATCGATTGGCTCGACTATAACGGCTACAAGGTCGTCACCAAGCCGGCCAAGGAATTCACGGATTCCATGGGACGCCGCAAGATCAAGGGCAACATGGACATCGAGCTGGCGATCGACGCCATGGAGCAATCCGAGACCGTCGACCATCTGGTGATCTTTTCCGGCGACGGCGACTTCACGACCCTCGTGGAAGCCCTCCAGCGCCGCGGACGCAAGGTTTCTGTGATCTCGACCATGTCGACCCAGCCGCCGATGATCGCCGACGATCTGCGCCGCCAGGCCGACCATTTCATCGACCTTGTCTCGCTGAAGGCCGAGATCGGCCGTGAAGCCTCGGAACGGCCCCCGCGCGCGCACGAGGGAGGTCACGCCGCTGCGGAATCCGAGGAATAGTTAGGGACTGTATTAGACGGGTTCGCTGCACGCGGCAGAAAGCGTTTCGCGTTTGCCGCGGCAAGCCGGCCCTTCGCTAGGGCATCCTGAGCCTGCCGAAGGGGCGTTCGTCGCTGCAATCGATTCATGCGCAGCTGTCTTTGCCCAGGGATAGTTGCGCGCGGTGGAAGCATTTTGCGTTTGCCGCGACAGCCGGCCCTTCGCTAAGGCTCAGGGCGTTCGTCGCTGCAATCGTTTCATGCGCAGCTGTCTTTGCCCAGGGATTGCGCGCGGTGGAAGCATTTTGCGTTTGCCGCGACAGCCGGCCCTTCGCTAGGGCTCAGGGCGTTCGTCGCTGCAATCGATTCACTGGATCGATTGCTCGGGCGTTGCCCGATCGCTCCTCACCTTCACCCATTGTCCTTGAGCAGGCGGCTCTTCTGCCTGTTCCAATCGCGTTCCTTCTCGGATTCGCGCTTGTCATGCAGCTTCTTGCCCTTGGCGAGAGCCAATTCCAGCTTGGCGCGGCCCCGGTCGTTGAAATAGATTTTCAACGGCACCAAGGTCATGCCTTCACGGTTGATCGCCGAACGCAGCCGGCCAATTTCGCGGCTGGAAAGCAGCAGCTTGCGGCGACGGCGCGGCTCGTGATTGAAGCGGTTCGCCTGCAGGTATTCCGGCAGATACGAGTTGATCAGCCAGATTTCGTCGCCTTCGTCCGAAGCGTAGGATTCGGCGATATTGGCCTTGCCTTCACGCAGCGACTTGACCTCGGTGCCCATCAGCACGAGACCAGCCTCATAGGTATCGATGATCTCGTAGTTGAAGCGGGCCTTGCGGTTTTCCGCCACGACCTTGTTCACCACGCGCTGGCTGCCTTTGGGTGCCATAATTCTTCTTCTTTTCCTGCGTCGTTCCGGCGGCAACCAGAGGTGCGCCACATCCTGGTTCCTAAATAAGCGAGACCGCCCTCCTTGTGAAGAGAGCGGTCCGGCAGAGTTTGGCAATGGCCTCGAATAGCGTCAGTTCAAGAGGCCGGCATGGCGCAGGGCCGCATCGATCGCAGCCTCCGTGCCCGGCTCCAGGGTCGAAAGCAGCGGTGAGCGCACATTGCGGCTCATGCGGCCAAGCCGGGAGAGGCCGTATTTGGCGCCACAAAGGCCTGGCTCGAGGAAGATCGCCTTGTGCAGCGGCATCAATCGATCCTGATAGTCCAGAGCCCTGGCATAGTCACCGGCGAGTGTCGCCGCCTGGAATTCGGCGCAAAGACGCGGTGCGACGTTGGCGGTGACCGAGATGCAGCCGACGCCGCCATGGGCGTTGAAGCCGAGCGCCGTGGCATCCTCGCCGGAAAGCTGGCGGAAATCGCGGCCGCAGCTAATACGCTGTTCGGAGACGCGTTCGATCTTGCCGGTCGCATCCTTGACACCAACAATATTGGAATAGGATTTGGCAAGCGCGCCCATCGTCTCCGGCGTCATGTCGACAACCGAACGGCCGGGAATGTTATAAATATAGATCGGCAGCTTTACTGCCTCCGCGATCGCAGCGAAATGCGCGTAAAGCCCCTTCTGGGTCGGCTTGTTGTAGTAGGGCGTGACGACAAGAACCGCATTGGCGCCAACCTTTTCGGCATGCTGCGCCAGCTCGATCGCCTCGCGGGTATTGTTCGAACCCGCGCCCGCCATGACAGGGACCCGCTTATTGGCGATCTCGATGCAGAGCTCGACGACGCGCTTGTGCTCGTCATGCGACAGGGTCGGCGATTCACCCGTCGTACCCACGGGCACCAGTCCCTTGCTGCCCTCTTTTATCTGCCAGTCGACATGCGAGGCGAAGGAAGCCTCATCCACCTTGCCGGCGTCAGTAAAGGGCGTAACGAGAGCGGGAATGGATCCCTGGAACATGCAAGTCTCCTAGCGGTGCGGCATTCATGCTTCAGCCGCAATCCATGGTTATGAATCCGCGCACCATAAAGCGCAGGCTTGACGGCGACAAGCACGCTTTGAATGGTAAAGGGCAGTTTCCGATATCATAATTGATTGAAATTCGGACCACCGGTAAGGTTTCGTTAATATTGCATTTGGCAAATGGAAGGGGCCTTTTGTTTTGTGAGTAGCCGGATGAAGAGACCTGTCATGATCTGGACCGCCGCGGGCTTGGCGGTCGCCTGGGGCGCCGTCGCCTCGCAACTTCCCGGCCAGCAGATACCGACGAGCGCCAACGCCTATGTCGCCATGGCGCCGGATCCCATGAGCACGGCCGCGATCCCGCGCAGCGGCGCTATCGCGCCTGTCAGCGGCGACCTGAAGGCAGGCCTAGACGCCCTTTCCAACAAGAACCCGATGCAGGCGCTCGCCATTCGCAATGGCATGGGGGAAGGCACGCTCGACCGCCATATCCTGACCTGGGCAATCGCCACTTCAGGCCAGCCCGGTATTCCCTCCGGCGAGATTGCCGCCGCCGCGCGTGAGCTTGTCGGCTGGCCGGGGCTTGGTAGCCTGCGCGCCAATTCCGAGCGGGCGCTTTACACGGAAAATCCGGCGACGGATCAGGTCCTGGCCGCCTTCGGCAACTCGCAGCCGGAGACCGTAGAAGGCAGCATCGTCCTCTCACGTGCTCTTATGGCGCGCGGCGCGTCGGCGCAGGCCGGAAGGCTGATCCGCAAGATCTGGCGCGATGAGCCATTGGACAAGCCTCTTGAGGACAAGATCCTTGCGGAATTCGCCAGCCTGCTTTCGCCTGCCGATCACAAGGCCCGCATGGATTATCTGCTTTACCGCGACCGGACGGCACAGGCCAAACGCTTCGGCGACCTCGGCAAGGCGCAATCGCTCTACAAGGCGTGGGCGGCCGTCAATGACCGCTCGCCGAAAGCCGAAGCTCTGATTGCGGGCGTCGATGCGCAATCGCGCAAGGACCCTGCCTATCTCTTCATGCGGATCGAGAACCTGCGCCGCCAGAACAAATATGACGATGCCGCCAGTCTTCTGGCGCAGATGCCGAAAGACCGCAGCGTGCTTGTCAGCCCCGGCGCATGGTGGGCCGAGCAGCGCATCGTCAGCCGCGGACTGGTGGATCAGGGTGAATTCAAGGCTGCCTATCGCATCGTCGACGCCAGCGTTGCGGAAAGCCCGCAGGATATCGGCGAGGCCGAATTCCATGCCGGCTGGTACGCTCTGCGCGGCTTGCAGGACGGCGCAAACGCGTCAGCCCATTTCCGCAAGATCCTGCAGGTCTCGAACGGCCCGATCTCGCAATCGCGCGGCTGGTATTGGCTCGGCCGGGCAGCAGAGGCGGGCGGACCGGGTAAGGCTGCCGATTTCTATGCGAAGGCCGCCTCCTATCCGAGCACTTTCTACGGCCAGCTTGCCGCTGAGAAGCTTGGCCGCCGGACCCTTGATGTCACCTATCCCTCGCCCTCGGCTACGGACCGCCAGCGCTTCCAGACACGCGAGGCGGTGCAGGCGATTTCCAGGCTTGAGGCGGCCGGGCACGGATGGCGTGCCGACTCACTCTATCGCGCTCTCGCCAAACAGCTGGATAGCCCCGGCGAAGTCGCCATGCTGACCGCCCGCGCCGAGCGTTCCGGCAATCACCAGCTTTCGCTGCAGATCGGCAAGATCGCCTATGGGCGCGGCATCGACGTCGCAGCCCTCGCCTTCCCGATCGGCGTCATTCCGGACAACGCCAATATTTCGGGCTCGGGCAAGGCACTCGCCTATGCCATCGCCCGGCAGGAAAGCGCCTTTAATCCGGCCGCCGTTTCCTCTGCCAATGCCCGCGGCCTGCTGCAGTTGCTGCCGAAGACGGCAAAGGCCGTTGCCGGGCGGCACGGCATAACCTATTCCGCCGACAAGCTGACGCAGGATGCCGGCTATAACGCCACGCTCGGCGCCCATTATCTCGGCGAGCAGATCGACACCTTCGGCGGATCTTACATCCTGACCTTCATCGCCTACAATGCCGGGCCGAACAAGGTGCCGGAATGGATCAGCCGCTATGGCGATCCGCGCGGCAAGTCGCTCGACGACGTGATCGACTGGATCGAGCGCATTCCCTTCCCGGAGACCCGCAACTACGTGCAGCGCGTGATGGAGAACTATCAGGTCTACAAGGCGCGACTGGGGCAGAAAGCCGACATCGTACACGATCTGATAAGCGGTCGCGGCTAGCCGGTAACCCCAGTTGTGCGTGCTGCGGAAATGCCGTTACATCCCTCGCGATATCCGAAACTTGAGGGAGTGATACATGCGCAGCGACGATGAAAGCGGCTTCCTTGCCAGAACGATCGCGGCCGAGGACGGTTTAAAGCTTTATGTGCGGGATTATGTCTGCAGCGAAGCGACGGCGCACAACCGGCCGCCTGTCTTCTGCCTGCCGGGACTAACACGCAACTCGCGCGATTTTCACCAGTTGGCGCTGCTTCTATCGCAGGATTCCTTACGCCCACACAGGGTGATTACACTCGACGCCCGCGGACGTGGCCTATCCGAACGAGATCCCGACAAGTCCCACTACAATCTCGCTGTCGAAGCGCGGGACGTCCTGACCGTTTGCGCCGCTCTGGATATCTCGCAAGCCATCTTCATCGGCACCTCGCGCGGCGGGCTGGTTCTGCATATGATTGCGGCCAGCCGACCGGACATCCTAAAAGCGGTCGTTCTCAACGATATTGGCCCTGTGCTGGAGAAGACGGGGCTCGCAGATATTCGCGACTATCTAAATCGCGACCGGAAGCCCGCCAGTTGGAGCGAGGCGGTCGAGATCCTGCGAGAGAACCATGGCAATGCCTTTATCGCGCTTGGCGAAGAAGACTGGCAAGACATGGCGCGAGCGATCTACGCGATAGCCGACGATAAACCCGTCGCCGATTACGATCCCGCTATTGCCGCGCAAATGCAGGCGCTCGACCTGGAATCGCCGATTCCCGATCTATGGACGCAGTTCCAAGGATTTCAGGGCATTCCGCTGATGGTGATTCGCGGCGAGAATTCGAAGCTGCTGACGCAATCCACGACCGATGAAATGGCAAAGCGCCATCCGGGCATCGTCGTTAAAATCGCCGGCGGACAAGGACACGCTCCTATCCTGCACCTCGGCGACATTCCGGAGGCGATCGGCGCTTTCATCTCGGAGCTTTGAGGACGAAGCCCGAAATCGTTCAGTCCTAATGAAACAAGAAGGCCCGGTGGGAAACCGGGCCTTCCCTCTTCCGATCGGAGGTCTGATCGGAAGATCTGTCAAATTCGATTCGGCGACCGAATTAGAAGGTGCGCTGGAAGCGCAGGATACCAGCCCAGGTGTCCTTGTTGACGGCGTCATAGTTGACGTAGGTCACTTCCGGCTCGATCAGCAGGTCCTTGACGGGGTTGAACTTGACGTTCGTCGTTGCAGCGAAAGTCTTCAGATCGTCGTAGGAAAGCTGCAGGTTCCACTTCAGCTTGTCGTTGATCGGAACGCCAACGCCGCCCCATACGGCCCAGTCACCCCAGCCAAGGCCAGCACCGCCAGCACCGGCATACTTGTTGAGCTTGTCGCCATCGGTGTTCCAGCCGCCCATAACGAAAGCGGTGAGAACGCCAAAGTCGGCATCGACGCGAGCCTTGACAGCGCCTTCTTCGACGATCGAGTCGTAGCCGCCGACGACGCGGAACTGCCAGGCGCCGGCCTTGTAGCCAACACCGGCAACAACGTCAGGCAGGTAGTGGTTCGTGCTGTCTTCGCCGTTGGCACCCTTGGCGCCAGCGCCCGAGTTGCTATCTTCAACCGAGATCACAGCCGTGAAGCCGTTGCCGGCGTCGTACTTGTAGGTGATCTGGTTCAGTTCGTCGGTGTTGTTGATGCCGTATTCGATCACGTCGTCGTTGATGACGTCGCCGGCGTAGCCGGTGAAGGTCGAGTAGACCGAATCAGCCTTACCGACGAGGAAGCCGCCGAGGCTGATGTTGGCCCAAAGCAGCTTGGTCGTGGTCGCGTTGCCGTCATTCCAGTCCCAACGAACAACGGTATTGGTCTTCAGCGGGCCGTATTCGGTATCGGTCGCGGTGTCGAGAGAGAGTTCAGCGCGGGTATGCCAGTAGGTACCGCGGCCGCCAGCGTCCTGGCCAGCCTTGTAGGCATTGTACCAGCCACCTTCGGTACGGACGCGGCCGCCGACCTTGAGGCAGGTTTCGGTGCCCGGGATGAAGAAGTAGCCTGCACCGTAAGCGTCGCAGATGCGGACGTATTCCAGCGGCTCGGGCTCGGCAGCGACGATCGCGTCAGCCGCATGAGCACCGGATACTGCTGCCAGCGCAGCAGCGGAGCCGAGAAGAAGGCTCTTGATGTTCATAGTAACTCCAGTTTCAATATCAATTAGGTATGAGAAATCACATCGCAAAAAACGACGCGCCCTACCCCACCTAGCTTTAAAAGTTGACCCCTGATCTGGGAGAACCAAGACGCTAAGTCTTGCTTCCGATTTGGAACCTACAGATCGTTTTTTTCAGAGCAATATCAGAGGGAAACTATGAACAATTGTGACAGCTGTTTCAAAAGAGTGCGTTGCACAAAAATCACGTCGCAAATCTGTCATACTTCCGAAGCACCCGGAGCGAACTCTAAAATTGCATGAAAAGAACTTTCGCGCGATAGGCAATATCCGCAGAGAAAAATGCGCCATACCAAGATGGTCGCGTCTATCTTCAAGATCAGAAAGAAATGCCGCTGCCGATAACGCAAAAAGCCCGGCCTTTCGACCGGGCTTTTCCTCACCGAAGTGAGAAATCTCATATGACCGAAGTCAAATCAGATTAGAACGAGCGCTCGAAGCGAAGGATACCAGCCCACTGGTCCTTGTTGATGGAGTCCCAGTTGGTGTAGGAGACTTCCGGCTCGATGAGCAGGTTCTTGACCGGGTTCCACTTGACGTTCGTGGTAGCGGCGAAGACCTTGGAGTCGGTGTAAGCGAGCTGCAGGTTCCACTTCAGCTTTTCGTTGACCGGTACGCCAACGCCACCCCAGACAGCCCAGTCGCCCCAGCCGATGCCTTCACTGCCTGCACCAGCGTACTTGTTGAGCTTGTCGCCGTCGGTGTTCCAGCCGCCCATCAAGAAGGCCGAGAATACGCCGAAGTCAGCGTCTACACGAGCCTTGATGGCGCCTTCTTCGACGATCGAGTCGTAACCGCCAACGACCTTGAAGGACCATGCGCCAGCCTTGTAACCAGCACCGGCAACAACGTCAGGCAGGTAGTGGTTGGTGCTGTCTTCGCCGTTTGCGCCAGTTGCGCCAGCGCCCGAGTTGCTGTCTTCAACCGAGATCACAGCCGTGAAGCCGTTGCCGGCGTCGTAGTTGTAGGTGATCTGGTTCAGTTCGTACGGGCCGTCATAGACCACGTCGTCGTTGATGACGTCGCCGGCGTAGCCGGTGAAGACGTTGAACTGCGAGTCTTCCTTACCAACGGTGAAACCGCCGAGGCTGATGCTGGCGTGCAGCAGGTTGGTCGACGTCGCGTTGCCGTCATTCCAGTCCCAACGCATTTCGGTGTTGGTCTTCAGCGGGCCGTATTCGGTGTCGGTTGCCGTCTGCAGCTGCAGCTCAGCACGCGTGTGCCAGAGAGTGCCATTGTGGCTGTCTGCGTCGTAAGCATCGTACCATTTGCCTTCGGTACGAACCTTACCGCCGATCTTGAGGCAGGTTTCGGTGCCCGGGATGAAGAAGTAACCAGCACCGTATGCGTCGCAGATGCGAACGTATTCCAGCGGCTCGGGCTCAGCAGCGACGATTGCGTCAGCCGCGTGAGCGCCGGATACTGCTGCAAGCGCAGCAGCGGAGCCGAGAAGAAGGCTCTTGATGTTCATATTGACCTCCAGTCAAAGTTTTATCTCGAGAATGAGAACTACCCGAAGGCATTCCCTGCCCCATCCTCGTGTTTCAAGAAGTGGACGATCAATCGCCCTCGCTTCCGAGAGTGAAAATACAAGACGCGGCCTGTCACGCAATCGACATCTTCTCCGAAAGGGGGATTTGCGTAAGCCTTCCGCAATTCCTGTTGCTGAAAGGACACAAGTCGGCGACACGGTGGCCGCATTTATTTAGACTTCGTTAAGAAACGTCTTAATCTACGGGTACTTACGCCAACGGCTGGAATAGCTTCAGTCAGCTGGAAAAAGGCGGGGAAATGGCCATTCCATGGCTAACCGGCGGATTTTTGCGCGGTCCGGCAAGCTCTTTGCGGCACTGGCCTCGCTTCGTCGCCGGACAAATAGCCACTTGTGACTTCCACCCGCGTCCCAAAACGAAGCAAGGACGCGGGTGATTCCAGGATGAGCGATTCGGACAAGTGCAGGCAGCCATTGGAAAAGGAAGGGCCGCTGAGTACCAAACACCGCTCCGAACCATCATTTCCTTCGATAGAGGATCATCCCGGCGTGATGGAGCACGCCATTGATAAAGTCACCGTCTGCGGTGAAACCGGTGTCGTCCCAGTAGTCGATATGATCCCCAGTCAACACGTAGCGCCCCTGATAGGCACGCTCACGGCTACCCCGCGCCTCGATATAGCGGCCGTTCGGCAGGAGTTCATGGCGGATATGACCGTCTGCAGTCACCCACATGCCGGCGTAAGCGCGAGTCGGTTTCTTCATTTGGATTCGATCCTCGGAAAGTGCGGGCGAAGCGAACAGGATGCCTGCCAGGATGAGAGCAAGGGAGCGGATCAATGCGCCGCCCGCGTCGGGCGAACGACGATTTCATTGACATCGACATCATCGGGCTGCTCGACGGCGAAGCGCACCGCCCGACCGATGGCATCGGGAGTCAGCGCAATGGCTCGATAGGATTTCATCGCTTCGGCTGCCACCGGATCGGTGATCGTGTCGGCCAGCTCACTCTCGACGACGCCCGGATGGATGCAGGTGACCCGGATATCGCGGCATTCCTGCCGCAGCCCATCGGAGATCGCCCGAACGGCATACTTGGTCGCGCAATAGACGGCGGCGGTCGGAGAGACAGCCAGCGCCCCGATCGAGGCGATATTGATGATGTGGCCAGAACCACGCGCCGTCATTTCCGGCAGGACCGCCGCAATGCCGTGAAGCACGCCCTTGATGTTAACGTCGACCATTCTGTCCCATTCCTCGACCTTCATCGAGGCCATTAGGGAAAGCGGCATGATGCCGGCATTATTGACGATCACATCGACGCCACCCCACGCCAGGCGTGCCGCCTCTGCAAAGGCAGCTACGTCAACCCTGTCGGTGACATCGAGCCGGCGGGTCATGACCGTGCCGCCCTTTTCCCGCATCTCGGCCGCCAATGCTTCCAATCTGTCGATGCGCCTGGCGCCCAGCATGATCCTTGCGCCGGCAGAAGCGAGTTCGCAGGCGATGCCCGCGCCGATACCGCTGGAGGCACCGGTGATGAGGATCACTTTGTCGATAGGCATTCAATCACTCCTTCTTATGTGAACAGTTCTCTTCCAGAAGCGGATACGAGAAGGATACAGCGCATCATTGTCGTGATAAGACATCCATTCAGTGACAGCTTGGAAAGTAAAAGTTACCAATGTGGCCTGATCTCAATGCCCTCTCCGTCTTCATCCTGGTCGCTCAGGAGCGCAATTTTCGCGCCGCTGCCGATAGGCTCGGCGTCACCCGCTCGGCAGTCAGCCAGACGATCCGGCGATTGGAGGAGAGCATGGGCATCGCGCTGCTGCAGCGCACAACCCGCAGCGTCAGCCTGACCGAGGCTGGCGAACGGCTTTATGCGGACGTAGAGCCGGCAGTCTCGGACATACGCACCGCTATGGAAAAGACGGAGACTTTGCGCACCCAACCTCGCGGTCAATTACGGCTTGCCGTCTCGTCGATCGCGGAGCGTTTTCTCGCCGGCGACTTTCTCGCAGGCTTTGCGGAGGCCAGTCCCGAAATTCAGCTCGACATCACCGTCACGGACGAGGAATTCGACATCGTATCGGAAGGCTATGACGCGGGCGTCCGGCTTGGTGAAGTCATCGAGCAGGACATGATTGCCGTACCGGTCGCGGGTGACGAGCGGCAACTGGCCGTCTGTTCCCCGGCCTATCGCGACCGATTCGGCATCCCCCGGCATCCGAAAGAACTCTCGATGCATCGATGCATAGGCTGGCGATCCTCACCGACGGCTGTCCCTTACCGCTGGGAGTTTGCGGAGGAAGGCAAGGAATTTCGGGTGGAGGTCGCGCCGGAGGTGACAACGAATGACATGGGCGTGATGATCAGGCTGGCCGTCGCCGGAGCGGGAATCACTTTCGGAATGGAGGAAAGCTTTCGCGCCTTCATCGGCAAAAACGAACTGGTGCCGATCCTGGAGGAATATTGCCCCTATTTTCCGGGCTTCTACCTCTACTATCCCAACCGACGGAACATGGCTCCCAAGCTGCGCGCGCTCATAGCATATCTGAAGCGCTACGAAGGCTTTGCAGGCCGAAATTCCCGATAATAGCTGGCCTTGATCGGCTTGGCGCAGCGCCAAGATCGCGGGCCGTCGCATGCAGGGTAGGATAATCGGGAAAATGGCGGAGAAGATGGGATTCGAACCCACGATACCATTTCTGGTATACTCCCTTAGCAGGGGAGCGCCTTCGACCACTCGGCCACCTCTCCGGTGCGGCCCTGATAGGGCCATTCATTTATCGACGCAAGCGCTTTTTCGCGCTTGTGTACGTTCTTTCCATGATTCAGCAACAGGCGATTGTCGACCGAACCATGCTCCGGCGGGCTCGAAAATTCACATCAAGCCAGCAGCTGCTTCAAATCCGCGGCCGGGTCGGCAAGGATCTCCCTGGATGGATTGGCGCCGGTTTCCAGCAGCTTCTTGCCGGTCACATAGGCCTTTGCGTCGTTTATCGCGTCGACGGCGATGAAGCGGCCCTGCTTGAAATACCAGACGGAAGCCGCGCCCTCGCGGAGGCCCGGACGCAGAAGGGTCTCGTCGTAACCCAGATTGAAGCCGGCGATCTGCAGCTTGACGTCATATTGATCCGACCAGAACCACGGCTTTGGATCATAGGCTTTTTCGCCGCCGGCTATGATTCCCGCCACGGCCTCAGCCTGATCGACGGCGTTCTGCACCGATTCGAGCCGGATGCGGCCGCCCTCCCAGGGCAATTCTACGCAATCGCCCATGGCGAAGATCGTGGGATCAGAGGTGCGGGCGAACGAATCGACGACGATGCCGTTGCCGACCTCGAGACCGGCCTCCTTGGCGAGCCTGTCATTCGGGGCGACGCCGATGCCGACGACGACGAAATCGACATCGATGGTAGACCCGTCGGACAATTCGGCGGCGATGACATGATCGTTACGCCCGATGAGCTGCTTCAGGCCGGTCTTCTCACGAATGACGACATCGTGCTTTTGATGAATGGCTCTGAAAATATCGGCGGTTTCCTTGGCCGCCACACGCTGCAATATCCGGTCGCCCATCTCGATGAGCGTGACCTCAAGGCCGCGATGGCGCGCGACAGCAGCGGCCTCAAGCCCGATATAGCCGCCGCCGATGATGAGCACCCGGCGGCCTGGGCGCATTTCGCCAGCAAGAAGATCGGCGTCTCGCTTGTCACGGGCGAGATAGACGCCTTCGAGCGCGCCGCCGACGGAGGGCGGCAGGCGGCGGGGCGTCGAGCCAGTCGCAAGCGCTAGGGTCTCGTAATCCACCCTGGAGCCGTCCTGCATGACGATCTGCTTTGCGGCACGATCGATCTGTTCGACCCAGGTGGACACACGAATCTCGACATTATTGTCGGCGTACCAATGTTCGGGCCGGAACAGCAGGCGATCGAAAGCCATCTCGCCCAGCAGGTACTTCTTGGTCAAAGGTGGGCGCTGGTAGGGAAGGTTTTCCTCGGCACCGACGATGGTGATCGGCCGCGAATCACCCAGCCCGCGCAACTTGGCCGCAAGCGCAAAACCCGCCTGTCCGGCCCCGACAATGACCAATCTGCCCGTCACGTTCCGTACTCCATGTTATTATGGCGCTCCTTCCGCGTTGCGCGGAAGGCTGCCTATGGACTTCAGGGGTAACGCCTGCATCCGCAAGCGTCAATCACGGCTGACCCTGCGCCCCGGATCGGGAGAAAATTAGGCCAAACGCTCAGCTTGATATTTCGACCCAGCGGCGTTCGTGGAAGGATTGGGCCATGGCGTGCACCGATTTTTCGATGCGCAGGCCGTCTTTGAAAGCCACGACTGACGCAGCCTCGCCTGATATGGCTCTGATCAGCTCTCGGCACTCGATGATCTTCAGATCGTTGAAGCCAAGACCATGACCGGGCGCCGGGATGAAACGGTCATAGGGCTTGTGCGCGGGTGCGGCCAACACCTTGCGGAAGCCCTGCTCGCTGTCCCTGCCCTCGGCCTGATAAAGCTCGAATTCGTTCATGCGCTCCTGGTCATAGGAGATCGAGCCCTTGGAGCCGAAGATCTGCAGGGCTATCCGCCCCTTGCGGCCCCAGGCAGAGCGATTGGCCATGAGCACGGCTGAAATGCCGCCGCCAAGCCGCATCAGCACATTGGCGAGATCGTGGTTTTCGACGGCGCGGGTGCCGCCGTCCTTTAAGGGACGGTCGGCATAGGGCTTCACCATATCGGTGATCACAGCTTCCACGTGGCCGAACAGGAACCAGAGAAGCGAAAGCGGATGCACGGCGAAATCATCCAAAGCGCCGTAACCGGAAGCAAGTTCGCTCTTCCAATAGAAGAGACCGTTCGGATCGGCCATGAAATCCTCGTCCATCTCGACACGGACGTGATTGACCGCGCCGATCGCCCCTTCTGCGATCAACGCCTTGATGTGCCGCATCACCGGGTTCTGGATATAATTGTAACCGAGGATGGCGACCTTGCCCGAGGCGTTAGCTGCGGCCAGCATGCGCTCGGCATCGCCATAGGACGGCGCCATCGGCTTTTCGCACCAAACGTGCTTGCCAGCTTCAAGGGCTGCGATCGCCATTTCCGGGTGGAACTGGTTGGGGGTCGTGACCGAGACGACGTCGACATCGGGATCGGCGATGAGAACGCGCCAGTCGGCCGTTGCCTTTTCGAAGCCGAATTCGTCACCACGCGCCTTTGCCAGATCGGCATTGGCTTCGGCAAGATGCACCAGGTGCGGCCGCGCGACATCACCGAATACTGTTTTGACCGCATTCCAGGCTAGCGCATGGCATTTGCCCATATAACCGGTGCCGATCAATCCAACGCCCAATGGCTTCATTTGCCTTTCCTCCTCACATATTCTCCCGAAGTGGACGATTTTTGGAATATTTAGACCGTTTTGACAAGCGCACTCATGGTATCGACTTCAATCCGAAATGACGAAAACCCGTATTTATATGTGTAAATTCATTAGCTTAAAATTATTCGTGCCGAACGATTCAAAATCCGGTATCGTTGCAAATATGGAATATCTGTTTCATTGAGGGCATGTAGGGAGCTGAAGGACGGCGCATGGACAACAATGTCGAGACGCAAACCAGGGTGCCGCGCGACTTCGAAAGCCTTCGCAGCATCATCATCGAGCGCAAGAACGCCATGCCAAAGCGCCTCGCGCAGGTTGCCGCCTTCGCGCTCGGCAATCCCGATGAGATCGCCTTCGGCACGACGGCGAGCATCGCCACTGCCGCCGAAGTTCAACCCTCCACGCTGGTGCGCCTTGCCCATCACCTCGGCTATGAGGGCTTTTCCGATCTTCAGAGCATCTTTCGCGAACGGCTGCGCGACCGGACGCTGAGCTATGAGGAGCGGCTGGTAACGCTCGAACGCTCCGGCGTAGAGAACGAAGAGGCCACTATTCTCTCCGGCTTCCTCTCTGCGGCGAGCCAATCCGTCAACAAGCTCGCCGCAACCATCGAGACCGACACCTTCGCAAAAGCCATCGACGTGCTTGCAGCGGCCGAGACAATCTATCTGATCGCCAAGCGCCGCTCCTATCCGCTGACGGCACATATGACCTATGCTTTTTCCAAGCTCAACATACGTCACCAGATCGTAGCCTCGCCGAACGGCATCGACGGCGAGATCACCCGCTTCGCCACGGAGAAGGACGCAGCGATCGCCGCGAGCTTTTCGCCCTATGCCGCCGACAGCTTGGCGCAGGCACAGGACCTCGCCTCGCGCAACGTGCCCGTCATCGCCATTACCGATTCGGCCTTCTCGCCGCTTACTGCCTGCGCGGATTACTGGTTTGAAGTGGCGGAAGCCGATTTTGCCGGTTTCCGCTCGCTGTCGGCGTCGATGGCGCTAATCATGGCCTTTCCGGTTGCCATTGCCGAGCGTCGGCGAAAAGCTGCGACAAAAGCCGATAAAACGAAAATGGAATAAATATTCCGAATTGACAAAATCTCGGAACCAATGTTTCACTACAACCAAGATCACGGCCGCGGGAGATGGTCGCCAGATCCATAGCAGCCGGGACGAAAAGAGCACCGGCACTTTCAATAACGCATGATCTCGGCGCAGGCTGAAAAGCAGAAGAGGTCATGCCCCGACGGGAGGACATCATGGCACACGACAATCCTGGCGCACAGCCGGAGACAAAACTCGATGTGATCACTATCGGCCGATCCTCCGTCGACCTTTACGGCCAGCAGATCGGCTCGCGCCTGGAAGACATAGCCTCTTTTGCCAAGTCGGTTGGCGGCTGCCCGGCCAATATCGCCATCGGCACCGCACGACTCGGCTTGAAATCGGGTCTGATCACCCGCGTCGGCGACGAGCAGATGGGCCGCTTCATCCGCGAACAGGCGGCGCGCGAGGGCGTGGCGGTCGATGGGATCGCGACGGACAAGGAGCGACTGACGGCGCTGGTGCTGCTGGCGGTCGAGGCCGAGGGCGTCTCGCCTATGATCTTCTATCGCTCCGACTGCGCCGACATGGCGCTGAATGAGGACGATATCGACGAAGACTTCATCAAGTCCTCCGGCGCAGTGCTGGTATCAGGCACGCATTTCTCCAAGCCCAATACCGAAGCGGCGCAGCGCAAGGCGATCCGCATTGCCAAGGCGAACGGCCGCAAGGTGATCTTCGACATCGACTACCGGCCAAATCTATGGGGTCTTGCCGGCCATGCCGAGGGTTTCGAGCGCTATGTGAAATCGGATCGCGTTTCCTCGAAGATGAGGGAGACGCTGCCGGATTGCGACCTGATCGTCGGCACCGAAGAAGAGATCATGATCGGCTCGGGCGTCGACAACGTGCTCGGCGCGCTCAAGGAAATCCGCCGCCTCTCTCCAGCGACCATCGTGCTCAAGCGCGGCGCAATGGGCTGCATCGTCTATGACGGCCCGATCTCCGATGATCTCGAAGCCGGCATCGTCGGCCAGGGTTTTCCGATCGAGGTATTCAATGTTCTCGGCGCGGGCGATGCCTTCATGTCCGGCTTCCTGCGCGGCTATCTGCGCGGCGAACCGCTGAAGACCTGCGCCACCTGGGCGAATGCCTGCGGCGCCTTTGCCGTTTCCCGCCTGCTCTGCTCACCGGAATATCCGACCTGGACGGAACTCGACTTCTTCCTGAAGACGGGCAGCGAGCACAGGGCGCTCCGCAAGGACGAGGCGATCAATCACATTCATTGGGCAACGACCCGTCGCGGCGACGAAATCCCGCTGCTGATGGCGCTTGCGATCGACCATCGTTCGCAGCTCGTCAGCGTCTGCGATGAGCTAAGCGTCGGTTACGACAAGATCGTCGCCTTCAAGCGGCTCGCGGTCGAGGCTGCGGCGCGTGTGGCCGACGGCCGCCAGGGCTATGGCATGCTGATCGATGAACGCTTCGGGCGCGACGCCTTCTTCGATGCGGCAACCAAGAATTTCTCCTGGATCGGCCGCCCCGTCGAGCTGCCGGGATCGAAGCCGCTGAAATTCGAGTTCAGCCAGGATATCGGCTCGCAGCTCGTTGAATGGCCGCTCAATCACTGCATCAAATGCCTGTGCTTCTACCATCCAGACGATCCGAAGGAGCTGAAGGCGGAGCAGCAGGAGAAGCTGCGGACGCTGTTCGAAGCCGCGCGCAAGGTTGGCCGCGAGCTTCTGGTCGAAATCATTGCCAGCAAAAACGGTCCGCTGACCGACGACACGATTCCGACGGCGATGGAAGAGCTCTACGCGCTCGGCATCAAGCCGGACTGGTGGAAGCTGGAGCCACAGGAATCGACGGCTGCCTGGAAAAAAATCGATGCCGTGATCGCCAAAAATGATCCATGGTGCCGCGGTATCGTGCTGCTTGGCCTGGAGGCACCGGCGGAGGAACTGATCCGCAGTTTCGAGGCGACGCTGGCGGCCCCTTCGGTCAAGGGTTTCGCCGTCGGGCGGACTATCTTCTCCGATGCGGCCCGCGCGTGGCTGTCGGGCGGCATGAACGACGAGGAAGCGATTGCCGATATGGCCGGCCGCTTCCGGCAATTGACGCAAGCGTGGCTTAAAACCCGCGGCCTGTAAGAAACAAGCATTTGGGAGGCGCCCGATGGGCAAGACGATCCGATTGACGATGGCACAGGCCGTCACGCATTTCCTCAAGAAGCAGATGACCGTCATCGACGGGCAGAAGCAGCCGATTTTCGGCGGCGTCTGGGCGATCTTCGGCCACGGCAATGTCGCCGGCATAGGCGAGGCGCTCTATCAGGTGCGCGAGGAGCTGCCGACCTTTCGCGCCCACAATGAGCAGGGCATGGCCCATGCTGCTATTGCCTATGCCAAGGCAAGCTTCCGCCAGCGCTTCATGGCCTGCACGACCTCCATCGGCCCTGGCGCGTTGAACATGGTCACGGCGGCCGGCGTTGCGCACGTCAACCGCATCCCCGTTCTCTTCCTGCCCGGCGACGTCTTTGCCAACCGTGCGCCCGATCCGGTACTGCAGCAGATCGAGGATTTCGGCGACGGCACCGTGTCGGCCAATGACGCCTTCCGCCCCGTCTCGCGCTATTTCGACCGCATCACCCGCCCCGAACAAATCATATCGGCGCTGAAGCGCGCCATGCAGGTGCTGACCGATCCCCTCGATTGCGGTCCTGTGACGCTGTCGCTGTGTCAGGACGTGCAGGCCGAAGCCTTCGATTATCCGGAAAGCTTCTTCGAGGAGCATGTCTGGGTGCCGCGCCGTCCGCAGCCGGATGCAGACGAACTTGCCAATGCCATTGCATTGATCCGCCGCTCCGAAAAGCCGGTTATTCTTGCCGGCGGCGGCGTGCTCTATTCGCAGGCGACGAAGGAACTGGCCGCTTTTGCCGAAGCTCATGGTATTCCTGTCGTCGTTACGCAGGCCGGCAAATCGGCCATCGACGAGACGCATCCCCTGGCGCTTGGCTCCGTCGGCGTGACCGGCACATCGGCGGCCAATGCCATTGCCGAGGAGACTGATCTGGTGATCGCTGTGGGAACCCGCTGCCAGGATTTCACCACCGGCTCCTGGGCGCTGTTCAAGAATGAAAAGCTGGCCATGATCGGCCTCAATATCGCGGCCTACGACGCTCTCAAGCACAATAGTCACCCACTGGTGACGGATGCGCGCGAGGGGCTGAAGGCGCTTTCCGCCGGCCTGGCGAATTGGCGCGCTCCGGCGTTGCTGGCCGAAAAGGCGACGAAAGAAAAGCAGGTCTGGATGGAGGCTGCCGCCAAGGCTATGGCGACGACCAATGCCGCTCTGCCCTCCGACGCCCAGGTCATCGGCGCTGTTACGCGGACGCTCGGCGGCAAGGACAGCATTCTCGTTTGCGCGGCAGGCGGCCTGCCCGGCGAGCTGCACAAGCTCTGGCCGGCGACCGCACCCGGCAGCTATCACATGGAATATGGCTTCTCTTGCATGGGCTATGAGATTGCCGGCGGCCTCGGCGTGAAGATGGCGCGGCCGGAGAAGGATGTCGTCGTCATGGTCGGCGACGGCTCCTACATGATGATGAATTCCGAACTGGCGACCTCTGTCATGCTCGGCCTGAAGATCACCGTCGTGCTGCTCGACAACCGCGGCTATGGCTGCATCAACCGCCTGCAAATGGCGACCGGTGGCGCAAACTTCAACAACCTCTTGAAGGACTCGCGGTTCGAAGTGATGCCGGAGATCGACTTCCGGGCGCATGCGGCCAGCATGGGTGCGATTGCCGTGAAGGTCGCTTCCATCGCTGAGCTGGAACAGGCCATCGAAGCATCGAAGAAGAACGATCGCAGCTCGGTCATCGTCATCGACACCGACCCGCTGATCACGACGGACGAAGGCGGTCATTGGTGGGATGTCGCCGTTCCCGAGGTCAGCCCGCGCGCCGAGGTCAACAAGGCCCGCGCTGCTTACGAACAAGCCCGCGCCGCCCAGCGCATCGGCTGATTGATTTCTGTCCTATTTCTGGAGGAGCGTTTCAGCTCCTCCAACCATGTTTCAAGGAGACCATTGATGAAGGCCAAACTCGGCATGTCGCCCATCGCCTGGTGGAACGACGATCTTCCTGAGCTCAGCGACGACGTATCCCTTGAGGAATGCCTTCGCCAGTCGCGCGGCGCGGGCTTCACCGGCATGGAACAGGGCCGGCGCTTCCCCAGCAACCCTGATGAGATGCTGCCAATCCTGCGCGCCGCCGACGTGACGCTCTGCGGCGGCTGGTTCTCGGGCACGCTCGTCAACGAGGAGCTTGCGGCAAACAAGGACCGCATCGCGCCGATGATCGAGCTATTCAAGGCGGTTAACGCGCCTTGCATCGTCTATGGCGAAGTCGGCCGCTCCATTCAGGGCGACCGCTCCAAGCCGCTCGCCACCAAGCCGCGCCTTTCGGATGACGAGATGAAGGCCTATGCCCGCCGCGTCACCGAGTTCGGCGAATGGTGTGCCGACCAAGGCATGCCGCTCTCCTACCACCACCACATGGCGGCCGTGGTCGAAACTGAGCCGGAACTCGACGCCTTCATGCGCAATTCCGGCGAAGGCATTCCGCTGCTGCTCGATGCCGGCCATCTCGCCTTTGCCGGCGGCGACGTGCTGCGCGCCATCGATAATCACCACGCCCGTATCAACCACGTTCACGTCAAGGATATCCGCAAGTCGGTCGTCGACGGGCTGGATCGCAGCCGGCAGTCCTTCCTCGATGCCGTCGCGCTTGGCGCATTCACGGTGCCGGGTGATGGTTCGCTCGATTTCGGAGCGATCGTCCAGCGCTTCGCCGATTACGGCTATGAAGGCTGGTTCGTGGTCGAGGCCGAACAGGACCCGCACAAGGCACCCCCGCAGAAGATGGCCGAGATCGGCCATGCCGAGCTGATGCGCGTCATGACGGCCGCAGGCTACACGGTGGAAACCGAAGGCTTTCCCAGGGGATAACGGAAGACGAGCACCCCTCTCCTCCGTCACAGGTTGGCGAGGGGCACTCTCCAAGCAATGGAGCAAGACCATGCCCAATCTGAAGGTCAAACCTAGCGGCTCGCATGGCCGCGTCACCCATGTCACACCAGAAAGCGCCGGCTGGACCTATGTCGGCTTCGATCTCCACCGCCTGAAGCCGGGCGAAACCGCTTCGGCCGAAACCGGCGATCGCGAAGTCTGCCTCGTCTGGGTCAGCGGCAAGGGAAGCGCCAAGGCGGGGACTAAGGATTTTGGCTTGCTCGGCGGGCGCATGAGCCCCTTCGAGGGCGCCCCCCACGCGCTCTATATTCCAGCAGGCTCGAGCTGGTCGGTGACCGCCGAGACCGATCTGGAACTGGCCGTCTGCTCGGCCCCGGGCGGCGGCTCCCATGAAGCTCGCGCCATTCCGCCGGGCACGCATCCGGCGCTGACGCGCGGCAACGGCACCAATGTCCGCCACGTCAACAACATCATGCCGGAAGACGATGGCGCGGCGCATTCGCTGCTCGTCGTGGAAGTGATCACGCCGGGCGGACACACGTCTTCCTACCCTCCGCACAAACACGATCAGGACAATCTCCCAAACGAGAGCTTCCTGGAGGAGACCTACTATCACCGCCTCAATCCGCCACAGGGTTTCGGCTTCCAGCGTGTCTATACCGACGACCGATCGCTGGACGAAGTCATGGTGCTGGAGGATGGCGACGTGACGCTGGTGCCTAGGGGATATCACCCCTGCGCCGCCTGCCATGGCTACGACCTCTATTACTTGAATGTCATGGCCGGGCCTAAGCGGATCTGGAAATTCCACAATGCCGTGGAACATGAATGGCTGCTCAAGTCCTGAATGACGCCTGATATAGGCTCATAGCGAAAAGGCCGTGCTCGAAAGCGCGGCCTTTTCCATTTTCATGCCGGCAACAAGCCATAGCGCCATTTGCGATCCCTGGCATTGCGCGACAATACCAGCCAGGTGAGCAGGATCATTCCCATCTCAGCGAAGATCGGCGTCATCCAGATCCCGCGTTCGCCGAAGACGAGCGGCAGGAGGAATGTCAGCGGCAAGGTGAACAGATAGGACCGTGACAGACCGAAAATCGCACCACGCTTCGCATCGCCGATGGACTGGAAATAGGACGACAGGATGATCGCCTGGCCGAAGAGGAAGTAGGCCCCGATCGTCCAGGGCAGGATGCGCCCGACTTCCGTGACGATCAGGGGATCGGCGACGAAGATTGAGCCCAGATGTCTCGCTAGCAGCTCGACGATGAGTTCGACGGCGCCGCAATAGACCAGAGCCGAAATCAGGGCGATCAGGACGCTATGACCGACGCGGGCTGGAAGGGCGGCGCCATGATTATGGCCTGATATGGTCTGCAACGCGATGCTCAAGCCCAGCAGCGGCAGATAGGCGAAGGTCATTACTCTTGTGACGATTCCGTATGCGCCGACGGTCGCGACATAATCCCCCTCATGCCAGATCGACACGTTGAAGAGGATCGCCGCCGAGCTCAGCGAAATACCGATGAAACCGAGGCTCATCGGAGCGCCGAAGGCGAAGATGCCGCGCCACTCGCGAACATGCAGCGCCATGTCGACCCAAAGCCCGTTCGGCCGACGCAGGCGATAGATGATGACGATCATTAGGCAGATGAATTGCGCCAGGACCGAGCCGCCGGCGGAGCCGACGACGCCCCACTGAAAGACCGCCATCAGCAGCCAGTTTGCCAGAATGTTCAGCAGCGTCGAGGCAAGCGTCACCAGCGTCATGAAGCCGAGCTTTCCTTCGCAACGCAGCCCGTCGAGATGGATCGAAAGAAAGAAGCTGATCGGCGCGAAGGCGACCATGACGCCCATGAAGGCCTCGGCGCTGCTGATAACATCGGCGTTTCCTGCCGCTGCCACGGCAATGAACTGCCGGCCTGCGAGCCAGTAGACGAGGTTGATCGCCACCACGACGGCAAGCGCCAGCGTATGGGCGCCGGTAAACACGGACTTCGCGGCGTCACGATTTCCGGCGCCGAGACGGCGGGCGAGAATGCTCGCCATGCCGTTTGAAACCAGCGTCTGCAGCGCGATCAGCAGCATCAGCGCGGGAAAGATGAGGCTGACGGCGGAGAGCGCCTCGGCGCCGACATAGACGCCGAGGAAATAGGCGTCGACGACGGCAAAGAGGCCGCTGACTGTCGTGATGATGATGATCGGCGCGGCTGTCTTGGCAAAGACGCCCGGCAGCCAGCCGGTGAGAAACATATTGTTTTCGAGGGTGTGCGTCATGGTGGTATCCGGACGGAATCGCTCGCGAGCGGCAAAGATAGCGGCGTGACAAGCAGGGATGAAGATTAAAGGTCGAGAACCAGATGCGGCACGCCGTTCGATGTCCTGCGCGGCGAAATGCCGTCGGCATCGACTTGGGCATTTATGCGCTGGCGGAATGCCGAGAAGCTCTCGAACTCCACTACATCGACCGGTTCGTCGAAGTGGATGGTGATCCTGTAGAGCCCGCCGGATTTCGCGGACATCGCGAGAACCTTGCCGGTGAACGGCTTGTTCAGATAGCGCCCGCGAACGGCGGAGCCGACATCGAGGGGCGCATCCGGCCCGTCATTCGGTTTTGCCGCAAGCGCCGAGAGCGTGTTCCAATCGCACAGCCCGTGTTGCTTCGCGATCAGCTCCAGCGCTGTCGAGTGGCTCATGTCGTCGCCGCGCTCGGCCATCGCCTGACGCAGACGCCGGGCCTGAGCCTTCAATTCATCTATGGACGGATACGTCGTCATAGGATTAGCCTTTGCTAAGGCACGCATTTACGACTGTGGAACGGAGCTCGCATTACCGTCAGTCAGCATGCCCTGAATGGCCGTGACCTAAAACAGCGAGGACTTCACCTTGGATTTTCATCCGCGAGCGGCAGGCGCCTCGAACCGCTCGTTCGTATGATCGAAGCCGATGCTCCTGTCAAGATGCGCCCAAATCGGTACAAAAGACGAACCCGTTAAAATTCTACCAATGCAATTGACGCTTCTGCAAAATCTCCGTGCAAGGTTCATGCTGTAACCGAGATGAATTCGGTCTGTTTTCCAACAGGGAATGACAATGATTCGCGCAACCCATCTGGCGAAAGTCAAATCCGAAGTCTACGAACGCAGCTGGGAACGTTTCTACGTCCAGCGGCCGGCGCGTCTCGTGGCTGTTCGTCCCTGTCTCAACGGCATTTCGGTGCGCAGCGCCGAGATTACCGACATCTCGCGCGGTGGCGCGAGCTTCACCGTCGCCACGACGGTAGGCCTGCCGACCCACTATTATCTGAACATCCTCGGTCTCGCCTACCGCATAGCCTGCGCCGAGGTCAGCCGCATCGACAACCGCGTCCATGTTCGCTTCATCAACCTGATCGAACCGGAGACGCTTCGCCGCGTCGTGCGCGCCGATTTCATGATCGGCAACGTCGAAGCGCTGGCTGCGCGCGGCAGAAGGCGGCCGGTTTAAATTCGGCTTCACGTCCTCAATCGCTTCGCACGTCGCCGCGGGCATATCGTGCAGGCGGCATGCCTGCGTATCGCGCAAAGGCGACGCTGAAAGTGCTTGCCGATCCGTAGCCAACGCGTTCAGCTACCTGATCAATCCCCAATTCGCGGCTGCGCAATAGCTGCTTTGCAAGAGCCATGCGCCAAGCCAATAAATATTCCATTGGCGGCAGGCCAACGACGCGGCTGAAACGCGCAAAGAAAGCCGATCGGGACAGGGCCGCTTCGGTCGCAAGATCCGCGACAGTCCAAGGATGGGCAGGACGCGCATGCATCGCGTGAAGTGCTGCGGCTAGGCGTTCATCGGCAAGGCCGCGACTCAAGCTCGACGTGACGGTTGTTTCCGTGCCGGATCGCAATGCCTCGATCAACAACACCTCCAGCAGCCGCTCCAGCACGAGTTCGCGTGCCGGCCGGCGCTCGCGCGTTTCCTCACCGACCAATTGCATCAGCGTCGCGAGTCGGGGCTCGCCGCGAACGATAACGACATCAGGCAAGAGGGAAACGAGCAAGGCCGCATCCGGCGCGCCGAAGCTGCAATGCCCTATGCGCATGCGCAGGTCCGGCGGCCCTTCGAGGCGGCCGACGCGGAAATGGCCGCCACTCAGCTGCGTTGGAACCATGGCGGACAGACCGACCGGTGCGTCGACGCTCTCGTTGACAAGCTCGCGCATGGCCGGCACGAGCACGAAATCGCCGGCTCGGAGGATGAAAGGCTGATGTCCTCCGAACGTTACGCGGCAACGCCCCTCAAGGATTGCGCAGTAGAATGGCTCGCCTGTGGCCTCGCGATGAATTCGCCAGGCGCCGGCGCATTCCACCAGCTTCGAAAAGCGTGCGGCCGGCTGCAGCAGCGTGACGATTTCGGCAAGGGGATCGACGGTCATAATCAGGACTAACGCTAAAGAAATGGAGACTATAGCATATATAAAGTCTCTCTCCCGGTCGCTACCATGGCATCATCCCTTTTGTTGGAGAGACTCATGTCCACGATATTGATTACTGGTTGCTCGTCTGGCTTCGGCCTGGAGACTGCGAAACTGTTTTTTGAACGAGGGTGGGATGTCATCGCGACAATGCGCACGCCCAAACCCGAGCTGCTACCGGTTTCCGAACGCTTGCGTATTCTCGCGCTCGACGTCACCAATCCGACAAGCATCGCGGACGCCGTGAAGGCCGCCGGCCCGATAGACGTACTGGTCAACAATGCCGGTTTCGGAGCGCCCTCACCGATCGAGCTGACTGCGCCGGAGACGGTGCAGTCGCTATTCCAGACAAATACGATCGGCACATTGGCGATGGTTCAGGCCGTATTGCCCCAGATGCGTCAACGTCGGGCCGGGGTCGTCGTCAACGTCACCTCTACGGTGACGGTCAAGCCTTTGCCGGTGATTGGGATCTACCGGGCGAGCAAGGCAGCGGTGAACGCCTTCACCGAGTCCTTGGCGGTAGAGATGGAGCCATTTGGCGTGCGGGTGCATATTGTCCTACCAGGCCGGTCGCCGGAAACTCGCTTTGGGGAGAATGCGCGTCCACATTTGCGTGGTCTGGACGATCCTGATTATGCGCCGCTCATTCAGCAATTCGTCAAGAATGTGCAGGACGATACCGGTCCAGTAACCCACGCGCCCGACGTGGCGAAGGCAGTGTGGCGGGCAGCCACCGATTCATCCGCCCCGCTGCGAATTCCGGGCGGGGCGGATGCTGAACTCTGGATGGCTGAGGCAGGTTTGTAACCGGAATCGGTGGCAGCCCAAAAGCTGCTGCCGCTCCGACTTCGACGGTGCATTAGAGGGAACACGCAGCCGTCGATCCTGGGAGCGCGTCCGGCGACTGCGTTCGGCCTTTTGCGAACGTCTCATTTCATAACGGCAGGCGCAGTCCGCCTATTGATATGCGGCGGATGAGATCGGTGAAAAGATCGCACTCTGCAACCATGACCCGTTGTTCCAGCGAAAGTACGCTATCGTCGGGATGGATCTGAACGGTCGTTGTGGCCACAGTTCTTCCGTGGTCATACTCTCCATCTACGAGGTGGATCGTTGCGCCTGTTTCGGTCTCGCGATTATCGAGCACGGCCTGGTGAACTCTTCGCCCGTACATCCCCAATCCGCCGTATTTGGGTAGCAGCCCCGGATGAACATTCAATATTCGCCCATCAAACGCGGCTAGCGTAAGCGGGCCAAGTTTCTTGAGATAGCCGGATAAGATAACGAGTTCAGCTTCATAGGCGACAAGCGTGTCGCGAAGCTGTTTGTCCGCCTCAGCTTCCCTGTCCTTGGTCGGAATATGAAACGAGGGAATACCGTTGGCCTCAGCATATGCTAGTGCTGCGGACGACGCCCTATTGCTAACCAGCACGACAGCGGCAGCATTCACTGTGTTCGCTCGGATGGCTTCGTTGACCGTCCGAAATGAGGTTCCATTGTTTGATGCAAGGAACGCTATTACGAGCTTATCCATCAGCGCCTCGTTGATCGATGCTATCGCGATGACCGAGACTCCCTTTAATGGCAACTGATACGGATTTTCAATGAGTGCGACGACGCAATCCGAAGGCCGCATCTTTCCGCCCTTGCAACCACTCGCCAAGCGCCTATTCTGCCGTACCCAGCAACCGAATTCGGGAAACAAAGCCAGCATGTCCGCCTTCTCGCGCTTCACGCCGCTGATCAGCGCCCTTCCCTCCACCGTTCCTTTCGTCGGCCCAGAAGCGCTGGAGCGTCAGCGCGGGCTGACGGTCAAGGCCCGTATCGGCGCCAATGAGAACGGCTTTGGACCAGCGCCCTCCGTCATCGCGGCCATGCGCGAGCGGGCCGGCGATATCTGGATGTATAACGATCCGGAAAATTTCGAGCTGAAGCAGGCGCTTGCGGCGCATCTTGGCGTTCAATCCGCCAATATCGCCGTCGGCGAAGGGATCGACAGCCTGCTTGGCCTGATCGCGCGTATGGTGATCGAACCGGGCACACCCGTCGTCACCTCGCTTGGCGGCTATCCGACCTTCAATTTCCATGTTGCCGGCTTCGGCGGCCGCCTCGTTACTGTGCCCTACGTCAATGATCGCGAGGATCTCGATGGATTGCTCGAAGCGGTGAAGCGCGAGAATGCGCCGCTCGTCTATTTCGCCAATCCCGACAATCCGATGGGAAGCTGGTGGGATGCCGACAAGATCGTCGCCTTTGCCAGTGCATTGCCGGAAAACTGCCTGCTGATCCTCGACGAAGCCTATAGCGAAACGGGGCCTGCCAGCTCGCTTCCTGATATCACGGCCCTGATCGACCTGCCGAATGTCTTGCGCACCCGCACCTTCTCCAAGGCCTATGGCCTTGCCGGCGCCCGCGTCGGCTATGTCATCGGCGCACCGGAGACCGTGCTGGCCTTCGACAAGATCCGCAATCATTTCGGCATGAACAGGCTCGCGACTGTAGCGGCGCTCGCCGCGCTGAAGGATCAGGCCTATCTTGCCGAAGTAATCGGCAAGATCCGGGCTGCGCGCGAGGAGATCGGCACGATCGCCCGCGTCAACGGGCTGCTGCCTCTCGCCTCCGCCACCAATTTCGTTGCCATCGATTGCGGCCGCGACGGCACCTATGCCCGCGCCATCGTCGATGGGCTGATCCAGCACGGCGTCTTCATCCGCATGCCGGGGGTTGCGCCGCTCAACCGCTGCATCCGCGTCAGCGTCGGCCCGAAGCAAGATCTGGATCTCTTGGCTGAAGCGCTGCCCCAGGTGCTGAAGGCGATCAGCTAAGTCTTAAACGACGAAACCGCGCCAGCCTTGTTCCGGCCGGTCGCGGTTTTCATCATTCGGCTGGCATCTCCGTCGGCCGCCGACATCCCCTCTTTCGAGATCAGGAAGTCTTATTGCCTACAGCACGCCTCAGTGCGTGGTCATCCATTCGCGGGCGGCGCGCAGCGCTGCTGGAGCTGCATTTTGGTCAAGGTCGCGGCAACGTCGGCGCGAAGCTCGGCGGCGCGCTCGCTGCCACGAATGGCGGCGATATTCAACCATTTGTGGGCGGCAACGAGGTCTGCATTGCAGCCCCTGCCGGTCGCGTAGTTCACGCCCAGTTCGCAAAGGGCATCGGCGCTGTTACCACCCATCATGGCATTTCCAGACATCGGCGTTTCAAAGCGTGCCATTGCAATTATCCCTGTTTGACTTCTGTTCGTATCTGCCCTGTTTTCCGTCCGAACCTTGCCGTCATTCGCGGCTTTCCGGTTCTTCCGGCCGGCGGGTTTGCCCCGCTCGTTTGATGGCTTCACTATCGCAGACGGCTTTCAAAAAACGCCTAAAATGCATGATTAATTCGATGCAAACAAAGTGCAAATGCTTGGTAAACTTGGGATTTTGTTAAACATCGCTTCCCTTGCAAATTAAGGATTTTCGGGCGAGTTTAACCTTCCGTTAAGATTTGGATTTAAACTCTTTCTTCACCACAAAAAGAGCGCAGTTGAATTCGATGTCGTGTTTCGACGGCGCTCGGATACCCGCCGAAACGGGTATTTGAGCTCCGAAAACCGTATTTACCTTTACGTTCGCGTTAGATAATCTCAATGCATTCCCGGTCACAGAACCGGATGCGCCTTGGGGGAGGAATGACACCATGATCCGCACGACCGTTCTTGCGATCGCATTGCTGATGAGTGCGAGTGCCGCTCTCGCCGAAGAGCCGATCGTCGGCAATTGGAAAACGGTTGCTGGCGACACGGCTGCCATCGCTCCCTGCGGCGACAGCTACTGCGTGACCCTGAAGACAGGCAAATATGCCGGCAAGCAGATCGGCAAGATGCAGGGCACAGGTAACAGCTATACGGGCGAGCTTACCGACCCCTCCGAAGACAAGACCTATAGTGGCTCCGGCACGGTCAGCGGCAACAAGATCAAGATGCAGGGCTGCGTGCTGAAGGTATTTTGCAAATCGCAGACCTGGACGAAGCTCTAAAACAGCACCTGCCTGTCCCAGAAAGCACTCGACGTGGCTGCCGCCTGACGCCGGCGGCGCTCTTGTTATTTGCCTGCGAGGAGAGGCCGGCGACCATTCGAAACTGGTAATATTTCTGAACGCCGGATGAACCGGTATCTCAGCACCTGTTCAGCCTGACCATGGCAAAACAGTGTCCAGTATAGGGCACGGGTAGGCCAGGAATATGGACTCGATCATCATCGCACGGCGCTTCGTTGTTATCATGCTGTTTGCTGCCGTCTTCGCATTCAGCTTCTCGGTTGCGGTCGAACACGCCGGCCGCAGCGGCGCACAATCGCACTTCGGCGCAAGCTTCACCTGCGTGCAGACCGGCGCGCCTTACTGCACGACGGTACAATAACAAACGTCTGCGCGTAATCCTCGCGCAGGCCAGTGGGCGGCTCTAAAAATAGCTGCGAGAATCCGGGCCGCCTGTTGCAACGTCGTTTGCTTGTAACCAACGACACTCTATAATGGCGCATGAGCAACAGAATCTCTCCCTTTTCACCCCTCGACATTTCCTCTCCCAGCCCGTTCCAGCTGCGGACCTTCGATGATCCGGGCAAGGCCGTGGAAGCGTTGACGGAACTTTACGATCGCAACACCGCGTTCCTGATCGACAATTTCACCAAGCTCGCCAAAGGCGCGCCGATCACAGCGCGCTATCGCGCTTTCTACCCGCAGGTCAGCATTGAGACGACGAGCTTCGGCCATGTCGATTCGCGCCTCTCCTACGGCCATGTCACCGCGCCCGGCGTCTATACGACGACGATCACCCGCCCGCAGCTCTTCAAGCATTATCTCAAAGAGCAGCTGACGCTCCTGATGCGCAGCCATAATGTTCCGGTGGTCGTGTCGGAATCGACGACACCTATCCCGATTCATTTCGCCTTCGGCGAAGGCGCTCACGTCGAAGCAACCGCCAGTATTTTCGAAGACATTCCGCTGCGTGACCTCTTCGACACGCCGGACTTGAACACCACGGACGACGAAATCGCCAACGGCGAATATATCCCGCCGCCGGGCGAGCCCTCGCCGCTTGCGCCGTTTACCGCGCAGCGCATCGACTATTCGCTGGCCCGCCTCGTCCACTACACGGCGACCAGTGCGGCGCATTTCCAGAATTTCGTGCTGTTCACGAACTATCAGTTCTATATCGACGAGTTCTGCAAATGGGCGCGCGACCTGATGGCGAGCGGCGGCGACGGCTATACCGAGTTCGTCGAACCGGGCAACATCATCACCAAGGCGGGTTCCAGCCAGCCGGAGGGCGATGTGACCGCGCCGCGGCTGCCGCAGATGCCGGCCTACCATCTGAAGAAAAAGGGCCATGCCGGGATCACCATGATCAATATCGGCGTCGGCCCATCCAACGCCAAGACGATCACCGACCACGTCGCCGTGCTTCGCCCGCATGCTTGGCTGATGCTTGGCCATTGCGCCGGCCTGCGCAACAGTCAGCGGCTCGGCGACTATGTGCTCGCCCATGCCTATATGCGCGAAGACCATGTTCTTGACGACGACCTGCCGGTCTGGGTGCCGATTCCGGCGCTCGCCGAAGTGCAGGTCGCGCTTGAGGCCGCGGTTGCCGAGATCACCGGCTATGAGGGCTTCGAACTGAAGCGCATCATGCGCACCGGCACGGTCGGCACCATCGACAACCGCAACTGGGAACTGCGGGATCAGGCAGGCCCGGTGAAGCGCCTGTCGCAGGCCCGCGCCGTCGCGCTCGATATGGAATCGGCAACGATCGCTGCCAACGGCTTCCGCTTCCGCGTTCCCTACGGCACGCTGCTCTGCGTTTCAGACAAGCCTTTGCATGGCGAACTGAAGCTGCCGGGCATGGCGACGGCCTTCTATCGCACCCAGGTGAACCAGCATCTGCAGATCGGCATCCGCGCGATCCAGAAACTGGCCGCCATGCCGCCGGAAGCGCTGCATTCGCGCAAGCTGCGCAGCTTCTTCGAAACGGCATTTCAGTAAGCCACGAGCCAACAAGGCAATGGAGCTTCATCCTATTGCTTTTCTGCCGACAACGAATGCACCTGGTAAGCGGCCGCGACTTGCGGCCGTTGGTCATTGGGCGTCGCCCACAAATTTAGACCAAGGATCATCACGGCAAAAATGGCAAATCCGATCACTGTGCGAGCAATCACTTCGCCCGGATTTGACATTTGCAATAACTCCTCGTCCGACAGGGTCTTCTTCTGCCAGTGGTAGATAAGGGCTGCTTCAAGATTGTACATGTCCGTTTCTCCTTTTTGAGATGACGGAACTGGTCGACCGGGCTTAGGCTTTTTCGACAGCGCCAAAAATTTTTGTCATGCTGCGGATCGGGATGTCGATTTGCTTGGCGGCCACTCGTCTATGGCTGTCAGCAAATTGAAAGAGGAGACGCTGCAATGAAATATCTCTGCCAGGTCTGGTTCGATGGCACGACGCTCGACGTCATGTCCAAGGATGAAAAGCATAAGCTCGATTCGGATTCGCTCGGTTATGACCGCGACCTGATGGCGAGCGGCAATATGATCCATGCCGAAGCGCTGCAATCGCCGAAGTCTGCGGTGACGGTAAGGGTCCGCAATGGCGAGACGTCGGTGACGGATGGACCTTTCATCGAGACCAAGGAGTATCTTGGCGGCTTCATCCTGATCGAGGCGAAGGATCTGAACGATGCGATCCGGATTGCCGCCGGCATTCCGCTCGCCAAGCTCGGCGCCATCGAGGTGCGGCCGATCTATAATTTCGGCCCGGATGCTTGAGGAGGTTCAGATGAAGTTTCTTTGCCAGGTCTGGTTCGAGACATCCGAGATCGCCAAGCTTTCCGAAGAGGAAGGGCGAAAGCTGACCCAGGATTCGGTCGACAATGACAACCGGCTGCGCGAGAGCGGCCACCTCATCGTCGCCAATGCCCTGCGCGAACCGGAGACTGCGAAAACCGTTCGCGTGCGTAGCGGCGAAACAGCCGTGACGGATGGTCCTTTCACTGAAATGAAAGAGCATCTCGGCGGCTTCGTGCTGATCGAGGCCCGGGATATGGAGGAAGCGACTGAAATTGCCGCCACCTTCCCTGTTGCCCGATACGGCATGATCGAGGTTCGCGCCGCCTTCGACATCCGCTTTCCGAACGAATAGCAGCGAGAGGAGAAGACATGCGGTTTCTATGCCTGATCTACACATCCGTGGATGTCGACGGACGATTGTCGCCGAACGAGATGAACCATCTGATTGGCGAGCACTTCGTCTTCGACGAGGGCTTGAGGCGGAACGGCACCATGATCGTTTCCGATGCACTGGCGCTCCGAGACAAATCGATCGTCATCCGGCCGAACGGCGGCGACGGATTTTCAGTCACGGACGGCCCGTTCGCGGAGACCAAGGAGCACCTGGCCGGCTTCTATCTCATCGAAGCCGTTGACCTCGATGGCGCTGTCGATATCGCCAAACGCATTCCCTCAGCGCGCTATGGCGCCGTCGAAATCCGTCCGGTTCGTATCTTGACCCTTCGAGGAGACCTGGCAGAGGAAGGCTGACGCCGTGTCGCTGAACCGAACCATTGAAGGCATCTATCGCAGCCATTCACGCCGCGTGCTGGCAACACTGATCCGTCTGCTTGGCGATTTCGACCGAGCGGAGGAAGCCCTTCATGATGCCTTTACAGCAGCGTCGCAGCAATGGACGGAGGAGACCATCCCGGCCAATCCCTATGCCTGGCTCGTCTCCGCCGGACGTTTTCGCGCCATCGACAATATAAGGCGGCGCTCGCGTTTCGATGCGGCCCAGCTCGATATCGCCGACAGCCTCTATCCGGAGGGCGAGATATTGGAGACATCGCGAAGCGAGGAGATCGAGGACGACATGCTGCGGCTGCTCTTCACCTGCTGTCACCCACTTATTCCTGCCGAGGCGCGGATGGCGATGGCCTTGCGGGAGGTCTGCGGCCTGACGACGGAAGAGATTGCCCATGCCTTTCTGATTCCGGCCCCGACAGTCGCGCAGCGCATCGTCCGCGCCAAGAACCGCATCCGCGCCGAACATATTCCCTATGAGGTACCCGGCAAGGCCGAACTGCCGGAGCGTCTGGCGCAGGTGCTGCATGTCATCTACCTCGTCTTCAACGAGGGCTATTCGGCATCCTCCGGCTCTGCGATCGTGCGCGCTGATCTCGCCGAGGAGGCCATACGACTCGGCAGGCTTTTGCTGCAGCTATTGCCGGATTCGGAAGTCGAGGGGCTGCTGGCCATCATGCTGCTGCAGGATTCGCGGCGGCATGCGCGCACCGATACCTCCGGCGATCTCGTTCTGCTCGTCGATCAGGATCGTGCGCTGTGGGATCGTGGTCAGATCCGCGAAGGTTTGGCGCTGTCAGCAAGAGCGATGGCGGCAGACAGCGTCGGCAGCTATGCACTGCAGGCGGCGATCGCCGCGGAACATGCTCGCGCCAAGACCGCAGAGGATACCGACTGGCGAAAGCTGGTGAGGCTCTACGACCTGCTGCTGACGGCGAGCCCCTCCCCTGTGATCGAGCTTAATCGGGCGGTGGCAGTCTCCATGCGCGATGGTCCGGTGGCGGCGCTTTCCATCGTCGATGGGCTGCTGCAAGAGGAACGGATGGCGCGATATCACCTCACCCACGCCGCAAAGGCCGATTTTCTGCGCCAGCTTGGCCGGACGGATGAGGCGCGACAATCCTATCAAACAGCGCTTTCGCTATGCCAGCAGGCGCCGGAGCAGGCATTCCTGCGCAAGCGATTGGCCGAGCTCGGCGATCAGATCCGGCACTAAAGATGCTGCGATTTTTAAGCCATGGGTACGCGTTTGCGCGAGATCAGCAATCCGATCGCAGTCCCCGTCAACGCAGAAACCACGATGAGCAGGTGAGCGTTGATGCTCGCCTGTGCGAGATTTTCGATTGCCTCCTTGGCGCTCGAAGCACCAAAAGCCATGGCGCCGGCGGTGATCCCGGCCGGATAGGTGCCGACGCCTCCGGGCGCATGCACGGGCAGGACTGATGATAATTCGCCGCCGAGAGCGCCGCCGAAGCTTGCTGAAAGCGGCGTGACGTTCATGAGGCCAAGCGCCCAAGCGAGCACCACGACCTTGACGAGCCAGTTGACGATCGTCGTCAGCCAGGCGCGCGCAAAGGCGCTGGCATCAACCGGCAGGCCGCGCTCCAGCTCATGCACCAGCCCTTGCGCCTTCTTCGGCAGGACGCGGGCGGCAAGGCGGATCAGCGGTCGGCGGGAAGCGAAACCCGCGACCGGCAGCAGCAGGAAGGCCACCCACACGATCCAGGCAAGAACGTGATAGGGCGAGGCAAGCGCAAGGCCGACGCCGGCTGCGGCCAGCAGCGCATGCAGGTCGAGCAGCCGCATGACGAACAGCGCCGAAGTTCCCCGCGCCAGAGGAATGCCGAATTCGGAGCGCATCAGCACCGGGAAGCTGGTTTCCCCCGTTCGGAAGGGCATCATGATATTCAGCAGATTATGGACCTGCGTCACGCGGAAGAGCGCTGCAAAATGACCCGAGGTTTCCTTCGGGAAGTAATCGTAGATGCGCCAGGTGCGCAGGAAATAGGTGCTTGTCAGGAGCGCGAGAGCGAGAAGGATCGGCCAGGCGCCGACCTTGCCCCATTGCGCCAGGATCGAGGTCCAGCCCCAGAACCATTCGATGAAGGCGGCGTAGGTAAGGACGACTGCGAGCGTCAGCAGTGTCATTCGGTTGCGAATAAACCAATTCTGTCGGCTGGCAACCGTCGGAGTCTTCATGTAGTTAGGGCACCCAAATGCGAGCGGAAGGCTGAAACCGGACTTTTCGCTCGTTTCGTCCGGCAAGTACTGCCGGTCTTTTAGGAGAAAGAAGTGTTGCAGACAACGGCAGAGTCGACCCTCCCCCAGGCCGATCCGGCAAGCCCTCTCGAGCTTTCGCTGGTCGTGCCCGTCTTCAACGAGGAAGAAAGCGTTGGACCGCTCATCGAGCGTATTTGCGCCGCCATGAGCGGATTTGCCAAATCCTGGGAACTGATCCTGGTCGACGACGGCAGCACGGACGCCACGCTCGTCAATGCCCGCCGGTCACTTTCGCAGGAAGGCTTGACGCTGCGCATCGTCGAGCTTCAGCGCAATTTCGGGCAGACCGCGGCGATGCAGGCCGGTATCGATGCGGCGAACGGCCGCCTGATCGCCACTATGGACGGCGATCTGCAGAACGACCCGAAGGATATCCCTTCGATGGTCGACGAACTGGAGCGGCGCCAGCTCGACCTGCTCGTCGGCTGGCGCAAGAACCGCCAGGACGGCCTCCTGCTGCGCAAGATCCCCTCCTGGTGCGCCAATTACCTGATCGGCCGCATCACCGGCGTCAAGCTGCACGATTATGGCTGCAGCCTGAAGATCTATCGCGCCTCCATCATCAAGCAGGTGAAGCTAATGGGCGAGATGCACCGCTTCATTCCCGCCTGGGTCGCCGGCGTCGTGCCGAGCTCGCGCATCGGCGAAGTGCCGGTCACCCACCATGCCCGCCAGCACGGCACATCGAAATACGGGATCTCACGCACCTTCCGCGTCATCCTCGATCTGCTGTCGGTGATGTTCTTCATGCGCTACAAGGCGCGGCCGGGGCACTTCTTCGGCTCGCTCGGCCTCGGCCTCGGCGCGCTTGCCGGCGTGATCCTGCTGTGGCTCTTCATCGACAAGTTCATCTTCGGCGACGATATCGGCAGCCGCCCACTGCTGATGGTCGGCGTCGTGTTGCTCCTGTCTTCGGTACAGATGATCACGACAGGCATCCTCGCCGAAATGATCGCCCGTATCTATTATCGCGACGATCTCTCGCCGAACTATATCGTGCGCAAGATCTTCGATCGCGATCATCAGGACGCCTAGCCTATCGTGCTTAGGCCCGCGCCTATCGGCAACAGGAGCTGAGCCGCGCATGAGCTCGAAAGACGACATCAACAGCCAGCTATCGGACACGGCAGACCTGCCACCATGGCGGACAACAAGCTCGACACGCCTTGTTCATGATCGCTGGCTGAAGGTTCGTGCGGATAACTGCGTGACGGCGGAGGGTGTGGAGATCGCGCCCTACTACGTGCTGGAATATCCCGATTGGGTCGGGATCATCGCGCTCGATGCCGAGGATCATATCTATCTCGTTCAGCAGTATCGTCACGGTCTCGGCGTCGTAGCGCTCGAGCTCCCTGGCGGAGCCGTGGATGCGAATGATGCAAGTCCGGTCGAAGCGGCCGCGCGCGAGCTGCGCGAGGAAACCGGCCTTTCATCCACCGAATGGGATTATGTCGGCAAGCTCGCGCCCAATCCGGCCACGCATAACAACCACTCGCATATCGTCATTGCCCGCAATGTCGAGCTTGCAAGCAGGCCGGCGGACGACCCGACCGAGCGCATCCGCCTGATCCGCATGCCGATCCGCCAGGCTATACAACTGGTGCTGGAAGGCAAGATGATCCAGGTCATCCACGTTGCGGCACTGACGCTTGCCCTTCACAAGGCGGGCAAGTGGGACGTGCCGAAACCCAAGCCCTGACTACGATTTTCTTTCCGCCCAGACGGCATCGAGCGCGCCACGCGCGATCCGTACCATGGTATCTACTTCCTCATGGCTGATGACGAGCGGCGGCGAGGCCAGCATGCGGTCGCCCGTGGCGCGCAGGACCAGGCCGTTTACCAAAGCATGGTTGCGCACGGCTGATCCGATTGCATCCGGCTTCTCGAAGCGCCGACGCGTGGATTTATCGGCGGCGAGTTGCAGGCCGCCCATCAAGCCGATGCTGACGGCTTCGCCGACCATGTCATGATCGGCAAGGCTGCCCCAAGCCTTGGCGAAGTAAGGGCCGATATCGTCGCGCACGCGCTCGACCAGCCCTTCCTCCTCGATGATCCGGAGGTTTTCAAGGGCGGCGGCCGCGCAGACCGGGTGGCCGGAATAGGTGAAGCCGTGGTTGAATTCGCCGACTTCATTGATGAGCACATCGGCGATGCGGTCGCTGACGAGCACACCGCCAATCGGAAGATAGCCCGACGACAGTCCCTTGGCGATCGGGGCGAGATCCGGCTCGACACCGAAATGCTGATAGCCGAACCATGCGCCGAGGCGGCCGAAGCCGCAGATCACCTCGTCGCAGACGAGCAGGATGCTCCTTGCCTTGCAGATGCGCGCGATCTCAGGCCAATAGGTCGACGGCGGAATGATGACGCCACCGGCACCCTGCACCGGCTCGGCGACGAAGGCTGCGACATTGTCTTCACCCAGCTCGTCGATCTTGGCTTCGAGTTCGCGAGCGACCTTGAGACCAAATTCCTCCGGCGAGAAATCGCCACCCTCGGCATACCAATAGGGTTGGCCGATATGGACGACGCCAGGGATCGGCAGATCGCCCTGCTCGTGCATGTATTTCATGCCGCCCATGCTGGCACCGGCAACCGTGGAGCCGTGATAGCCGTTCTTGCGGGCGATGATGGTCTTCTTCGTCGGCTTGCCGACTGCAGCCCAATAAACCCTCGCCATGCGAAACCAGGTATCGTTGGCCTCTGAGCCGGAATTGGTGAAGAAGACATGGTTGAACTGCGGCCCCGCATGGGCGCAGACCTTTTCGGCGAGAAGTGTCGCCGGCGTGGTCGTGGTACCGAAAAAGGTGTTGTAGTAGGGCAGCTCGTTCATCTGCCTGGCGACAGCGTCGGCAATCTCGGTTCGGCCATAGCCGATGTTGACACACCAGAGGCCGGCAAACCCATCCAGATACTTTCGCCCTTCCGCATCGAAAATATAGACACCCTCGCCGCGCTGGATGATGCGCGCGCCGTCGGCGTTGAGCTTGCGCATGTCGGCGAAGGGATGGAGGTGATGCGCGGCATCGAGGGCGGCGAGATTGGAGCGGCTGGACGTATCGGACATGGCTTATTCGAACCCTCTTTGAATTGGCATTTGTCAGGCAAGTCCACCGACGCCGCGACGCAGCCGGACTTGACTGCAAGCTATCTTGGTTTACGACCATGCCGTGAGCATCGGGGATTTACAAGAGCATGGCGATCGACAACGCAACCGAAGGTAACGCGCGCATCGAAGTGCTGATCTCGGACATGAACGGCCGGCTCAGAGGCAAGCAGATCCCGATTTCAGCCGAAAAGAAGGTTTGGTCCGGCGCCGTGCGGCTGCCGACCTCGACGCAATCGCTCGATATCTGGGGTTACGACAATGACGAGATCACCGGGCTTTCGATGACGATCGGAGATCCGGACGGGACCTGCGTCGCCGATCAGCGCACGCTCGCCAACATGCCCTGGGCGCCGCCGGGATCGAAGCAGGTGCTCGCCACCATGCATGAGCTTGACGGCAGCCCGAGCTTTCAGGATCCGCGCGCCATTCTTGCGGCGGTGGTCGATCGCTACAAGACGCTCGGCCTGACACCTGTCATCGCGACCGAGCTGGAATTCTATCTGCTTGCCGGAGACTGGCGCGACAGAGGCGTTCCCTCGCCGCCGCCTGCCCTGACCTATCAGGGCGAGCCCAACGGCTTTCAGCTCTACGACATGGATGCCGTCGATCTCCTTGACGATTATCTCGAAACGCTGCGCGCCTACGCGCGGGCGCAGGGCCTGCCGGCAGACGCAACGACGGCGGAATTCGGCCCAGGCCAGTTCGAGGTCAACCTGCTGCACCGCCCGGACGCGCTGGCGGCCGCGGATGACTGCATCATGCTGAAACGTGTGGCCGAGCAAGCCGCCCGCAAGCATGGCCTGAAATCGACCTGCATGGCCAAGCCCTATACCGATCATGCCGGCTCAGGGCTGCATGTGCATGCCAGCATCGTCGACGCTCAAGGGCGCAATGTCCTTGATGCTGCGGGCTGTGAGCCGAAGAGACTGAAGTCGATCTGCGCGGGGCTGCTACAGACCTTGCAGGATGCGCAGCTGATCTTTGCACCCTATGCCAATTCCTACCGCCGCTTCCAGCCGGGCTCGTTTGCCCCGGTCGATCTCACCTGGGGCTTCGGCCACCGCGGAACGGCCGTGCGCATCCCCGAAAAGGACGGGCCGGGCGCGCGCATCGAGCACCGCGTCGCCGGCGCCGATGCCAATCCGTATCTGATGCTGGCGGCGATCCTGGGCGGTATGTTGCTGGGCCTTGAGAACGACCTCGATCCCGGTGAGGAGACGACGCCGGCTTACGTGCCGGCCGATGCGCCCAAGCTGACGCATGACTTCCTGACGGCCGTCGAGCGCTTCCGCGCCTCGGCCTTCATCGCCGACATTTTCGGCGAGCGGTATCAGAAGCTCTATGGCGAGACGAAGCATAAGGAAGCGCTCAGCCACCTGCGCACGGTTTCCGATTTCGATTACAGGACCTACCTACCCCGCCTCTGAATCCATCAGATGGCGACGCTGTCGATTACGCCTTCGCGCGCAACGCTGGCGGCCGTCCCTTCCCGCACCATCACCTTGAGCTCGCCCGGATGCACCTTGAGCGTCACGTCGCGCTCGAGAGGCAGCAACTCGCCATCCATGACGCAGTTGGCAAGCTGGCGCAGCTTCGGGAAATGCAGATGCACTTCCGGCGCGTGCATGACCATGACATCGGCATTCTCGCGAACCCGGCCGCGCAGCATGTCGATGGCAAGACGGGCGACGCCGAGTGGTCGCAGCGGCTTAGCCATGTAGAAGCCCAGCTCACCGCTGCGCAGGCTATCGGCATACAGCAGCGCATTTGCGCCGAAGGGATTGTTGGAGACGGAGATTGCCGAAACATGCCTGCGCTCGCGAATGCCGCCGGCCTCGAAGTCGACGTCGAATTCCGGCGGATTGGCGATGACGCCGAATGCCGCGCGCGTGCTGGCCGACATCTTTCCGATGCGCGAGCGATAAGTATAGCCATTGCGATAGCGGACCATGCGCGCATGCAAGCCCGCTGAAAACTGATGAATGAAAGCGCGACCGTTGGCGCTACCGATATCGACATTGTCGACCTCACCCGTCGCAAGAACGTTCAGCGTCTGCCAGATGTCGAGCGGTAGCCGCAACGAGCGGGCAAAGAGGTTCATGGTGCCGGCCGGAATGACGCCGAGAGCAACGCCGTTTTTCCAGGCAATGGCCGCGGCCGCCGAAATGGTGCCATCGCCGCCACCCGCGACAATCCCGTCAATATCATTACGACGCGCAGCACGCTCCATCGCCGAGACGACATTGCGCCCCTCGACGACAATAGCTTCGAAATCGTGACCGGCGTCGCGGAAGACCTGTTCCGCTTTCTTTTCATAGGCAGCCATGTCAGTCGTGCGGAACGTTCCGCCATCGCGATTGAAAAAGCCGATCAACTTCATTGGGGCTCTCGGTCTTTCCGCAAATTGTATCAGGGGCTGAGGCCCGTGCGCTTCTTCTCAGATGGTTTTGGATGGAACGATTTCAAGCGTTATAGCCGTTTCGCCGATATCGACTGCAGCACACTTATGCGCGATCCGACATGCTGCACTGCAAAAAACGCACGCGACAGATGCGCCCCGGTCATTGATACTATCAACGAGGCATGTCCGTGCCTCGCCAGTCCCATATTCCAGTTTGATGCACTGAACGCCGCATAACCGGAGTTTACCGTCTGATTCGCGGCATGTGATCTTCGTATGTCGCCCAAGGAGTTTTCGTGAGCGATATTGCCGTCGAGGCCCTCGACACCCAAACCGCCCTGGAAGCGCCGTCGCGCACCGCGATCGCGCTGGTGACTTTGGCGTTGGCCGTCGGCAGTTTCGGTATCGGCACGGGTGAATTCGTCATCATGGGACTTCTGCCGAATGTGGCCGACACCTTTGGCGTTACTACCCCGGAGGCGGGCCATGTCATCAGCGCCTATGCGCTCGGCGTCGTCGTCGGTGCGCCCATCATTGCCGTGCTCGCCGCCAAGATGGCGCGCCGCACGCTGCTCCTCTTGATGATGGCGATCTTTGCCGCCGGCAATATTTCCAGCGCCTTTGCGCCGACCTTCGAAAGCTTCACGGCGCTTCGCTTCATCACCGGCCTGCCGCATGGCGCTTATTTCGGCGTCGCGGCACTCGTTGCCGCCTCGATGGTGCCGGTGCATCGCCGCGTGCGCGCCGTCGGCCAGGTCATGCTTGGCCTAACGATCGCGACGCTGATCGGCACGCCGATCGCCACCTTCCTCGGACAGCTTCTGAATTGGCGCGCGGCCTTCATGATGGTCGGGGCCATCGGCCTCGCCACCATGCTGCTGATCGCCCTCTTCCTTCCCAAGGACAGGGTCGAGGAAGGCGCCAGCATCGCCCGTGAACTCGGTGCGCTGAAGCGCATCCAGGTCTGGCTTTCGCTCGGCGTCGCTGCCGTCGGCTTCGGCGGCATGTTCTCGATCTTCAGCTATGTCGCGACGACGACGACCGAGGTCGCCGGCCTAGGCTCCGCCATGGTGCCGATCGTCCTGGCTCTCTTCGGCATCGGCATGAATGTCGGTAACATCGTCGGTTCGCGCCTTGGCGACATCTCAATCAAGGGCACGATCGGCGGCATGATGATCTTCAATATCGTCATCATGACGCTCTTCTCGCTGACGGCAGCCAATCCCGTCATGCTCTGCATCTGCGTCTTCCTGATCGGCTGCGGCTTTGCCGCCTGCCCGGCAGTGCAGACCCGCCTGATGGATGTTGCCGCAGATGCGCAGACGCTGGCCGCCGCCTCCAATCACTCCGCCTTCAACATCGCCAATGCACTCGGCGCCTGGCTGGGCGGGCTGGTAATCTCCTGGGGCTTCACGGCTGCGGCCACCGGCTATGTCGGCGCAGTACTTTCCGTTGCCGGTCTTGCCGTCTTTGCCGTTTCAGTTGGCCTGGAGCGCCGCACCGGGCGCGCATGACATGCCTGCGGCGACCAGCTGCTGGCGCCCGTCATGGCAAAATACATTCTCCTCACCCCACACGGCCATCGCCTTGATGATCGGCCCCAAGCTGGCGCCAAGCGGCGTCAGCGCATACTCGACGCGAGGCGGCACCACCGGAAAGACGGTGCGTGACAGCAGCCCGGATTCTTCCAGTTCCCGCAGCTGCTTGGTCAGCATGCGCTGCGTCACCGACGGCAGTTTGCGGCGGATTTCGTTGAAGCGCAGCGTTCCCTCCATGAGGTGAAACAGAATCACGCCTTTCCATTTGCCGTCGAGCACGCTCAGCGTCGCCTCGACCGGGCAACCTGGAAAATTTCCGACGAGCTTGGAGCGGGGAACGGACATCGACAGTATCCTTTTTGTACCTACGTACAGAAATTGTGCATTCTTGCGCCTCTTAAGGATAATGCGCATCTAGCCTCTGTGCAACCAACCCAGGAGCTTCTCCCATGCGCGCAGTCGCCTACAAGCAGCCACAACCCATCTCCGCAGAGACATCGCTGATCGACATCGAGCTGCCGACGCCCCAGGCAAAGGGCCGTGACCTGCTGGTCGAAGTGAAGGCGGTTTCGGTCAATCCGGTCGATATCAAGGTCCGTGCCCACGTTGCCCCGCCAGAGGGGGAGTACAAGATCATTGGCTGGGACGCCGCGGGCATCGTCAGGGCGGTCGGGTCCGAGGTCACCATGTTCAAGCCGGGAGACGAAGTCTTCTATGCGGGCGCCATCAATCGCGGCGGCTCTAACGCTGAATTCCATCTGGTCGACGAGCGCATCGTCGGCGCTAAACCGAAAAGCCTGGATTTTCCGGCTGCTGCCGCTTTACCGCTGACCTCGATCACGGCCTATGAAACGCTGTTCGACCGGCTGAAGGTGCAGGATCCGGTTCCCGGCGCAGCCAATGCCATTCTCATCATCGGCGGGGCCGGCGGCGTCGGATCGATCGCCATCCAAATCGCCCGCGCGCTGACCGATCTCCCCATCATCGCGACAGCATCCCGCCCGGAAACGCAGGCCTGGGTGAAGGAATTGGGCGCCCATTACGTCATCGATCATTCGAAGCCGCTTGCACCGCAGATCGAGGCGCTCGGCATCGGCGCCCCCGCCTTCGTCTTCTCGACGACCAACACCTTGGATCATATCGCCTCGATCGCTGAGGCCATCGCGCCCCAGGGCCGGTTCGCCCTCATCGACGATCCGAAAACGCTCGATGTCGTGCCCTTCAAGTGGAAGGCGGTATCGATCCATTGGGAGATGATGTTCACTCGCCCCCTCTACAACACTGCCGACATCATCGAGCAGCACAAGCTGTTGACGAAGATCGCCGAACTGGTGGATGCAGGCAAGATCAGGTCGACGCTGACCGAGACCGCCGGCACGATCAATGCCGCCAATCTCAAGAAGGCGCATGCCCTCGTCTAGACCGGCAAGATGAAGGGAAAGGTCGTTCTGGCCGGTTTCTGAGTACCAATATTCACGACAGATCAGGCCGGGCGAATGTCGTCCGGCCGCATTGTTTTAACGCATTGGCACCAGGTTTTGTTGCATCGCAAAAATTTGCAGCCGCCTAAACAAATTTTTATCGCAGGATCGAGCGTTTAGGCACGTCCGCCTCTTGACTTTTTATGCCTTCGGCGCGACTTCTCCGCACATGGGGAACAGCGTTTTCCATACCGATTAACCGGAGCCATCTTTCGATGCCTAGCGACAGTAGTAGTCGATTGCCTTTGCCGTCAGTAGCATTCGTGCACTAACCGACTCCTGTCGGCTCGCCACGATCCGCTACGACGGCGGATCGACCGGAAAGGCGAGCTATAATGAACATCAACAGCTTTCCCATGCGGGCCGGCAATGCCGCTCGCGCATTCATCAATAACAATCGCGCCGTCACCATCGCGGAACGTGTCGAGGCTCTGAACGCAACAGACGTGGCAGAGGCTGCCCGCATTCTCGCCAAAATGCCGGAAGAGCGCGCCGTGCGCATTCTCGACCGGCCGGAACTGCGCAACGCACCCGCCATTCTCGAAGTCATGGGCAATGCGGATGCCGCACGCCTGCTGCATGGCATGTCAAACGACCGCGTCGCCGACGTGCTGCTCGAAATGGATGTCGACACGCGCGCCCGTCTCTTCGCAACATTCGACGAGCATGCAAGGCAGGCGATTCAGAGCCTGATGGGCTATCCGCCGCGCACGGCCGGCGGCATCATGACGACGGAATTCGTCAGCGTTTTCGCGAGCTGGACCGTGGCCCAGACGCTCGACCACGTTCGCCAGGTCGAGCGTTCCCGCGAAACCGTCTATGCCATCTATGTGCTCGATGACGAGACGCATGTGCTGCTGCATGTCGTGACGCTGCGTCGCCTCATCACCGGTGAGCCGGATGCATGCATCCTGACCGTGGCCCAGAAGGGCGTGCCCGTCACGGCACCGCCGCTGATGAAGCAGGAGGATGTCGCCCGCCTGATCCGCCGCCACGATCTGCTGGCGCTTCCTGTTGTCGACGACAAGGGCCACATGCTCGGCATCGTCACGGTCGACGACGTCATCGATACGATGATCGCCGATACCACCGAGGACGCCCAGAAGTTCGGCGGTATGGAAGCTCTCGGCCAGCCCTATATGAAGATCAGCTTTGCGGGCATGATCCGCAAGCGCGCCGGCTGGCTCGCAGCCCTCTTCCTGGGCGAAATGCTGACGGCAAGCGCCATGCAGCACTTCGAAGGCGAATTGGAAAAGGCTGTCGTGCTGACGCTCTTCATCCCGCTCATCATGAGCTCGGGCGGCAATTCCGGCTCGCAGGCGACATCGCTCATCATCCGGGCGCTGGCGCTCGGCGAACTCAAGCTCTCGGACTGGTGGCGCGTGGCCTTCCGCGAGCTGCCGACGGGCATCGTGCTCGGAGCGATCCTTGGCCTTGTCGGCTTTGCCCGCATCGTGCTCTGGCAGAATATCGGCCTCTTCGACTACGGCCCGCATTGGCAGCTGGTCGCCCTTACGGTTTTCGCTGCCCTCATCGGCATCGTCACCTTCGGCTCGCTCGCCGGCTCGATGCTGCCATTCGTCTTGCAGAAGCTGCGGCTCGATCCGGCCAGCGCATCGGCTCCGTTTGTAGCAACGCTGGTCGATGTCACGGGCCTAGTGATCTATTTCTCCGTGGCATTGCTGATCCTCAGCGGCACGATGCTCTGAGGATAATCAAACTCTCATCGTAAAGGGGCTGGCGACGGCCCCTTTTTTATTTATTCCGGCACTGGCAGCTTCAACGCACCATTGGTTTTGATGGTGCGAATGGCGAAGTTCGAACGCAGGTCGACCACGCCGGGAAGAACAAGCAGCTTTTCCGACATCACCTTTTCATAAGCCGCAAGATCCTCCACCACGACTTCAGCCAGGAAATCGGCCGTGCCCGAAATTAGATGGCAGGCGACGACTTCCGGAATGGCGAGTAATGCTGCCTGCTGCGTCTCGGAATTCTCCTTTGAATGATGACCGACCTTGAGTTCCACGAAGACCGTGAGGCCGAGGCCGGCCTGCTTGCGGTCGATATCTGCGCGGTAGCCGCGCAAGAGCCCGGATTTTTCCAGATTTCGGATGCGCCTGAGGCAGGGAGACGGCGAGAGATTTACGCGCTCGGCAATCTCGACATTGGTGGCGCGCGCATCCTCCTGCAGGCAGTTAAGGATCGCAATATCGAATTTATCCAGCTTTGGCATTTCCGGGAAACTCAATCATGAATTTTGGCAGATCATTGCTCGTAGCATGATTTTTGAGCCATAACTAGCAAGGACATGCCTCGGCCTTCGGAGCTATCTTCTCTTCATTCGAAAGATAACCGGATCGTTGGAAAGGATATGTCGATGACCGCTTTGTCTCTCTCCACCCGCAAGGCAACCCCCACCATGGTCGGCTATGCAGGTGCCATCGTGACCGTCTTGATCTGGGCAAACTGGATTCTTGCCACCCGTCATACAGCCGAAACGCAGATGGGCACGATCGATCTCGGCCTGATCCGCTACGGCGTGCCGGCCTTGGTGCTGGCTCCTGTCTGGTGGCGGACAGGCCTGCTGCCGAAGGGCGTACCTTTGAAGCTGCTGGCGTTGATGGTCTGCGGCTCCGGCGCCCTCTTCTTCCAGCTCACCACCTTCGCCATCCAGTTCACGCCGGCATCGTCGGCCGGCATTCTGCTCGGCGGTTCCATGCCGCTGGCAGCAGCCCTGATCGGTATGGCTTTGTTCCGCGAACGGCTCGACATCACGCGCTGGCTCGGTCTTGGCGGCATCGTCGCCGGCGTCGTCATCCTGCTTGCCCGCAGCCTCTATGGCGTGCAGATTTCCCGGGAGGGCTTTACGCTGCTGCCGCTTGCCGCCCTGCTCTGGGCAACCTATACCCACGCCTTCCGCCGCTCCGGGCTGAGCGCCGTGCAGTCGAGCGCCATCATCGCCGTCTGGTCGTTCCTGATCCATGTCGCACTGGCCGCCATCTTCGGCAGCTCGCTTGCCTCGGTGCCGCTACCGGAAATCGGTCTGCAGATCGTCAGCCAAGGGCTGCTGTCAGGTCTTGCCGCCACGCTTGCCTATGGTCTTGCTGTCCAGGCTCTCGGTGGCACGCAGGCCGCAGCCTTCACCGCCATCACCCCCGTTCTTGCCACGATCGGCGGCGGCTTTCTGCTCGGTGAGGAAATCGGAATGGGTGGCATTGCAGCCGCAATCGTGACCGGCATCGGCGTTGCCCTTTCCACAGGCCTGCTCGCTCGGAAGGCCATTCAGCACTGAATCGCATCTTGCGGAGATATGGAGCGGTTCAGCGAAGTGCTGCGCCGCTCTTTCTATTTGCCCCTGCAATTTACGAAACAAGAGTCAAAATCGAAGCGCCATGGCCACACGCCTCGCCGGATCGGCACCGTGGGCAATCTCATTCTCAAGGATCTGCGTGAGAACGGCCGGCCTGTCATCGTCATTCAGTATGCGAAACCCCATCGAGGCATAGAACGGCGCGTTGAAGGCCGCTTGCCGATCTGTCGTCAGAGTGACGCCTGCGGCATTTTGAGCCCTGGCCGCTTCAATCGCAGCCTCCATCAGCCGACGTCCCACACCTCGCTTCTGCCAACGCCTGACAACATCGAGTTCAGCAATATGAACCGAGCCATCTTTCATAATGCCGGCCAGAAAGCCGAAGGGTTGATCTTCATCGTCGACGGCAACCAACAGCAAGCCTTCCGCAAGGGATTGCTCCAACACGTCGAGAGGCAGCGATGTCGGCTCGCAGGCGACCGCGCCGGCCCCATGCAGAGCCCAGAAGGCATCGATCTCGATGGCAGCGAGCAGATGCAGTTCGTCGTCCCTGGCCGAGCGGATCGTCCAGGCGCCTTGTTCGATCTCCGTCATCGCATCTCACATATTCGGATAGACCGGTCCCTCACCACCCTGCGGTGGAACCCAGTTGATGTTCTGGTTCGGGTCCTTGATGTCGCAGGTCTTGCAGTGGACGCAGTTCTGGGCGTTGATGACAAAGGTTTCCTTGCCGTCTTTTTCGACCCATTCATAGACGCCGGCCGGACAGTAGCGCGTCGACGGACCGGCGAAGACATCGTGCTCCGACGATACCTGCAACGCCATGTCCCTGACCTGCAGATGCACCGGCTGATCTTCCTCGTGGTTGGTGTTCGACAGGAACACCGAGGAGAGACGGTCGAAGGTCAGGACGCCATCCGGCTTCGGATAGTCGATCTTCTGGTGCTGGGCGGCAGGCTCCAGCGAGGCGGCATCCGTCTTGCCATGCTTCAGCGTGCCGAAGAAGGAGAAGCCGAACAGCTGGTTCGTCCACATGTCCAGGCCGCCGAGCGCCACGCCGACTGCCGTGCCGAACTTCGACCAGAGCGGCTTGACGTTCCTGACGCGCTTCAGGTCCTTGCCGATATCCGACTGGCGCCATTCGTTCTCGATCTCGATCACTTCGTCATTGCCGCGACCGGCAGCAATCGCCTCAGCGATCCTGTCCGCCGCCAGCATGCCTGATAGTACCGCATTGTGGCTGCCCTTGATGCGAGGCACGTTGACGAAGCCGGCCGAGCAGCCGATCAGCGCGCCGCCGGGGAAGGTGAGCTTCGGCACCGACTGGTATCCGCCCTCCGTGATGGCGCGCGCGCCATAGGAGATGCGCTTGCCGCCTTCGAAAGTGCCGCGGATCGCCGGATGCGTCTTGAAGCGCTGGAACTCCTCGAAGGGATAGAGATAAGGGTTCTTGTAATTGAGGTGCACGACGAAGCCGACGGCGACGAGATTGTCCTCCAGATGATAGAGGAACGAACCGCCGCCGGTCTTCATGCCGAGCGGCCAGCCGAAGGAGTGCTGCACGAGGCCTTGTCTGTGGTTCTCCGCCTTGACCTGCCAGAGTTCCTTGATGCCGATGCCGAACTTCGGCACGTCGCTGTCCCGCGCAAGATCGAACTTGGCAATGAGCTGCTTGGCGAGCGAACCGCGCACGCCCTCGCCGATCAGTACGTATTTGCCTAAGAGCGCCATGCCGCGCGTATAGTTCGGGCCGGGCTCGCCATTCTTCTCGATGCCCATGTCGCCGGTCGCGACACCGATGACGGCGCCCTCGTCATTATAGAGCACTTCGGTCGCGGCAAAGCCGGGATAGATCTCGACGCCGAGGGCTTCAGCCTTTTCGGCCAGCCAGCGACAGACGTTACCGAGCGATACGATATAGTTGCCGTGATTGTTCATCAACGGCGGCATCAGGAAATTCGGCAGGCGGACGGAGCCGGCGGGGCCTAGGAACAGGAAGTGGTCCGATGTCACCTCGGTCTTGAAGGGATGCCCCTCCTCCTCGCGCCAACCCGGCAGCAGCCGGTCGATGCCGATCGGATCGACGACGGCGCCTGACAGGATATGCGCGCCGACCTCGGCTCCCTTCTCGAGCACGACGACGGTCAGATCCGGATTGATCTGCTTCAGCCGGATCGCAGCCGACAGGCCCGCAGGACCTGCGCCGACAATCACAACGTCGAATTCCATGCTCTCGCGTTCCGGCAGCTCGCTGGCGTCTGTCATTCATCTTCTCCGCTTGGCCGGCGTCCGATGATCTCGGACCACGGCCTCATCCCCTTTGGGCGTCTTCCCCGTTTCGGTTATCTCTTGTCAAAATGAGAGGGGATTGTCGAGCCGGGAAGCGACAGGCAATCCTCCAATTCGCCCAACACGTAAAACAAGTTAAATTACTCTTACGTTAACGTCAATATTCCGCTGGTATTTGCGACCGCCTGCGAAGTGCGCCTTCCATAGTCCTCCGATGGCTCTATAAATGCCGATCAGACAATCCGAATAGCATGAAGGGTGATCAGGATGGATCTTGGTATTGGCGGAAAGCGCGCACTGGTGCTCGCGTCGTCGAAGGGGCTGGGCCATGGCATTGCAGTGGCGCTCGCCCGCGAGGGCGCGAATGTCTTGCTCTGTGGCCGAAGCGGCGACAGGCTCGAGAACAATTGCAAGGCCATCAATGCTGAAGGCAAGGGTCGGGCAGACTGGATCTGGGCCGACCTCAATGACGAGAACTTCGTGGATGTCGTCACCAAGGCAGCCATAGAGAAGCTGGCCGGCATCGATATCCTCGTCAACAATAGCGGCGGCCCCACTCCGGGGATGACGGAAGATATGACCGCCGAACGGCTGGAGACTTATTTCATCTCGATGGTGTCACGGATCATCACCCTGACCAATGCGCTCTTACCAGGCATGAAAACACAAGGCTGGGGACGTATTCTCACCGTCGCCTCCTCCGGTGTCATCGAGCCCATTCCCAATCTCGCGCTTTCCAACACGCTTCGCCCGGCGCTTGCCGGCTGGAGCAAGACGCTGGCCAGCGAAGTGGCCGCGCATGGCGTCACGGTCAACATGCTGCTGCCGGGCAGCATTGCGACCGACCGGCTGGCGGAGCTCGATACCGCGACGGCCAAGCGCGGAGGCAGGAGCCTAGAAGATGTAAGCGCCGAACGCCAGCAGCGCATCCCGGCCGGCCGCTACGGACGCGTCGAGGAGTTCGCCGCTACAGCAGCATTCCTCTGCAGCCAACCGGCAAGCTACGTCACGGGCACCATGGTTCGCTGCGATGGGGGAGCTGCTCGCTCACTATAAGGTCGCCACCGGCGAACAGTGCGGGCCCTTGCCATAGGGCCTGACAACACAATTCCGTGAGCGGCGCGACGCTTCTTTACACGCTGCAGCACGTCTGCGGAGTATAAATGCTGCCTCAGGCTGTTTTTCCTGCCGAATATTACGCAATGGCAATCAAAAAATAGTCATTTGACTGTTTGCTGCACTGCACAAACAGAACCTATTCCAAAGCTTTCCAAGCTTTAATTTTTCGCCCTCCGGAACTGTGATAAATTGCACGGCATCAGCGTTCATGAATTCGCGTAAAAAGGGACAGAATTACCGAACGTTAGCGGCGACGGCTATGTGATGAACTGCAGCGAGGCGCGTCTTTGTTGTGCGGCGCAGCAGATACACTTCACCGTCACCGCGCTTCCTGCAACAAGCCCCGACCGGTTCTTTAAATATGAAAAAACTTTGGCTTCCCCTCGGCCTTCTTGTCGTCGCAGCCCTTGCAGCATGGAGCTATCGCGACCGTATTCCTTTCCTTTCCGCCTTTGTCGATCAAGCCTCCGCAGAAACCAAAGATGCTGGAAAAGCGGCAGGCAATCAAAAGCACAAGGCGCTGTCTTCCGTCGTCAAGACGGCCGCGGTTGAGAAGAGAACTCTGCCCAACGATATTACAGCAACAGGCTCGGCTGTTGCGCAGAATACGACGACCATCGCCGCGCAGGAATCCGGGATCATTACCTCGATCGAAGCGCAGGACGGCGTGATGGTGAAGGCCGGCGACCTGATCGCCAAGCTCGATGCGCGAACCGCGCAGGCCGCCGTCGACAAGGACCAGGCGACCATAGTCAAGGATCAGGCGACGCTCGTGGCGGCGGAAGCCGCGCTCACCCGAGCCAAGAGCCTGCTCAACAATGCCGGAACGCAACAGACCGTCGATCAGGCCGTGGCGGCCCGCGATACCGCGGCGGCCGACGTCAATGCCGACAAGGCCCAGCTCGCGTCCGATCAGGTTCTCCTGGAAAACACTGAGATCCGCGCCCCTTATGACGGACGTCTCGGCAATGTCGTTCCGAGCCCCGGTGCCTATGTGACGCCGGGTACTGCCATCGTGACCATTACGCAATACAATCCGATCTACGTGCAATTCCACATGCAGGAGAATCAGCTGCGGGAATTGGAGGAAGCGATGAAGGCCGGCACCGTGCCGGTCAGCACCGTTCCGAATTCGAGCAAGGGCAAATCCCGCCAGGGCGCAGTCAGCTTCTTCGACAATTCCGTGGATACCGCCTCCGGCACCATCCTCGTCAAGGCAAAGTTCGACAATGCCAATGGCGCGATCTGGCCTGGCAGATCGGTCAACGTCGTCGTTCATCTGACCGACAACGAGCCCGTGATCGTCGCTCCGACGGTTGCGATCAGCCCCGGCCCGGATGGCTTCTATGCCTATGTCGTCAAGGACAACAAGGTTCATTTGACGCCCGTCACCGTGGAACGGCAGAACGGCAGCTTCACCGCAGTCGCCAAGGGACTTTCGCAAGGCGATCATGTCGTCACTGAAGGACAGGTGCAGCTGATCGACGGACAGACGGTCGTCGAGCAGTTCAATGACGAAAAACCTGAGAAGGTGGCCGCCGCCAACGATCAGTCGAGCCAGAAGAGCGAAACGATTTCCGTTGGAGCACAGCAATGATCCCACAATTCTGTATCCAGCGACCGGTCGCGACCACACTTCTGGCGTTGGGTGTAGTCATGGCCGGCCTCGCCGGCTATCAGCTCCTGCCCGTCGCAGCCCTGCCGCAGGTGGATTTTCCCACCATCAACGTTTCGGCACAGCTGACCGGCGCTTCGCCGCAGACAATGGCGACTTCAGTCTCCACGCCGCTGATCAAGCAGTTCGAGACCATCCCCGGCATCAGTGAAATCTCAGCCACGAACTCGCTCGGCAATACGAGCATCGTGCTGCAGTTCGATCTCAACCGCAGCATCGACGCCGCCGCGGCCGACGTTCAGGCGGCGATCTCGAATGCGACGCGTCAATTGCCCAACAATCTAACGACGCCACCGGGCTACAGGAAGACGAATCCGGCCGACGCGCCGATCATGCTGCTTGCTGTGCAGAGCGATACGATGCCGCGCAGCAAGCTGGACGAAATTGCCGAAGATATCATTTCACCGTCGCTGTCGACGCTTCCGGGCGTTGCCGAAGTGACCGTCTATGGTGCCCAGACCTATGCCGTGCGTGTCGAAGTCGATCCGGACAAGCTCTTGGCGCGCGGTATCGGGATCGATACCGTCAACACCGCCATCGTCAATGCCAACAGCCAGGTTCCGGTCGGCACTCTGCAGAACAACAAGCAGAGCATGACGCTCAATGCCAACACGCAGAATACCAATGCCGCGCAATTCAAGTCGCTGGTCATTGCCAATCCCAATGGCGCGCCGATCCATCTGAGCGATGTCGCCAACGTTCAGGACAGCGTGCAGAACACCAATGCCGGCTCCTGGTATGACGGCAAGCAGGCGATCATTCTCGCCATCCAGCGCCAGCCGGACGCCAATACGGTCGATGTGGTCGATGCGATCAACGCCAAGCTGCCGCAGCTCCATGCGGAAATTCCGGCTTCGGTGCAGACGCATATCATGAATGACTCGGCTCAGCCGATCCGCGACGCGATCAAGGACGTCAAGTTTACCTTGATGCTGACCATCGGCCTCGTCGTGCTGGTAATCTATCTGTTCACCGGTCACGTCACGGCCACGATCATCCCCGGCCTTGCCGTGCCGTTGTCGCTGATTTCGACCTTCGGCATGATGTATGTGCTCGGCTATAGCATCGACAACATATCACTGCTGGGATTGACGCTCGCCGTCGGCCTTGTGGTGGACGACGCGATCGTCATGCTGGAAAACATATTGCGGCATGTCGAAGACGGGATGCCGGTGCTGCAGGCGGCGATCAAGGGATCGGCCGAAGTCAGCTACACCATCATTTCCATGTCCATCTCGCTGATCGCGGTGTTCATCCCGATCCTGCTGATGGGCGGCGTAGTCGGCCGTATTTTCAACGAGTTCGGCATGGTGGTCGCCATCGCTATCGTGTCTTCAGCGGTCGTGTCGCTCACGGTCACGCCGATGCTCAGCTCGCGTCTTTCGGCGGGCCATAGCCAGCCCCCCTATCCGGTACGCCTGTTCAACCGCGGCTTCGACTGGACGCAGCGCGGCTATGACAAGGGCGTCGCCTGGTGCCTGCGCAATCGCGGTTTCGTTCTCCTGAGTTTCCTCGGTTCGGTCGCGCTTTCCGTCTATCTCTTCATGGTGCTGCCGGCCAGCTTCTTTCCGACCGAGGATATCGGCCGCCTGCAGATTTCCACCCAGGCGCGTCAGGACATCTCCTATCCGGCGATGCGCGACCTACAGAACCAGGCCGCCGCACTCGTCAGGCAGAACCCAGCCGTCGACCACGTCATGTCCATCGTCGGCGGCAGTGTGCGCCAGCCGCTGAACAACGGCACCATGTTTGTCCAGCTGAAGCCGAAGGAGCAGCGGGCACCGCTCGATCAGACGCTGCGTGAATTGCGGTCCAGCATCGGCACCATCGCCGGCCTGAAGGCCTATCTTACGCCCCAGCAAAGCCTGCGCTTCGGAGGCCGGCAGACCGCCAGCCAATATCAGCTCATTATCCAGGCGCTGAGTGCCGACCAGACCAACCTCTGGGCCAACAAGATGCTGGATGCGATGCGCCGCGATCCGAGCTTTACCGACGTCGCCTCGGACGAGCAGAACAACGCTTTGCAGGCCAACATCGTCATCGATACCGAAAAGGCGGCACAATACGGGATCAACAACAATCAGCTGCGCACCACGCTGGAAGAAGCGTTCGGCGGCTATGACGCCGCACAGATCCAGACGACCGGCGACAGCTATGACGTTATGGTCGAATTCGACACCAGCAAGCCCTGGGACGACCAAAGGCTCCAGGATATCCACGTTGCTTCATCAAAAGGCGCGCTGGTTCCCCTGTCCGCTTTCGCTCATGTCCAGCGCACCACCGGTCCGGTCACCATCAACCAGACGGGCCAGCTCGTGTCGACGACGGTTTCCTTCAACCTGCCGGCCGGCGAAGCGCTTGGCGATGCCACGGCGAAGATCGATCAGATCAAGAAGGACATCAACATGCCGGCGGACATCTTCACGTCCTACGGCGGTACAGCACAGATCTTCCAGCAGTCGCAGGGCAGCACGCCTTACCTGATCCTGGCTGCCGTGCTGACGATCTACGTGGTCCTTGGCGTTCTCTATGAAAGCTTCATCCATCCGCTGACCATTCTTTCCGGCCTGCCGGCTGCTGCTCTCGGCGCCCTTCTCGCCTTGAAGGTGTTCGGCTTCGATCTCTCGATCATCGCGCTCATCGGCTTGCTGATGCTGATCGGCATCGTGAAGAAGAATGCGATCATGATGATCGACGTCGCGCTGGAAACGCTGCGCTCGACAACAGACATATCGCCCGCAGAGGCCATCCATGAGGCCTGCGTGCGCCGCTTCCGCCCGATCATGATGACGACCTTCTGCGCGCTGCTCGGCGCCCTGCCGATCGCGGTCGGCGGCGGTGCGAGCTCCGAACTCCGGCAGCCGCTTGGTATCGCCGTTGTCGGCGGCCTGGTGGTCTCCCAGCTTCTCACGCTGTTCATCACACCCGTCATCTTCCTGGAGATGAATCGCCTCAACGACTTCCTTGCCCGTCTCACCAAGCGCAAGGAGGCGGACCCGCATCACAAGGATCCGCCAGCGGCCATCGCCGCCGAATAAGGTCAGCGGGCGCCAAAAGGCGCCCGTTCTTTTGCCAGTTAACCGGGTGCGGAAGGGCTGCCGGCTGACGTCGCTGCGGGCAAAAATAAAAGCATCACCCCGGCTTGAAGTTGAAGCTTAGCCATGTCATGACGCGCCCTCTTTGCGACAGGGCGCGTCAGCGTCTCATAGGGGCTTGGCCCCAATCCAGACAATTTGGACGGAAGGGAGTGCGGGCATGGCTCGGGCGCTTGGTTTCGACTTCGGCACGACGAATACGGTTCTGGCGATGGCCGATGGACCCGCGACACAATCGGTCGCCTTCAACAGCGCTGCCGGCACGGCGGACAGCATGCGCACCGCGCTCTCTTTCATGAAGGATCCGGGATTGGGCGCGGCCGCACTCAAGGTCGAAGCCGGGCACGCGGCCATCCAACAGTTCATCGACAATCCCGGTGACTGTCGCTTCCTGCAGTCGATTAAGACCTTTGCGGCGAGCGCTCTCTTCCAGGGCACGCTGATCTTCGCCAAACGCCACAGCTTCGAAGACCTGATGGAGATCTTCGTGCGCCGTCTGCGCGCCTATGCCGGAGAGGGATGGCCGGAGAATGTTTCGCGCATCGTTACCGGCCGGCCGGTGCATTTTGCCGGTGCCAATCCGAACCCTGCCCTTGCGACGGAGCGCTACAACGCCGCTCTTGCGCGTTTCGGCTTTCCGGAAATCCACTACGTCTACGAACCAGTAGCGGCAGCCTTCTATTTCGCCCAACACCTGAAGAAGGATGCGACCGTGCTGGTGGCCGACTTCGGCGGCGGCACGACCGACTATTCGCTTATCCGCTTCGAGACCCACGCCGGAAAGCTGACGGCGACGCCGATCGGCCATTCAGGCGTCGGCATCGCCGGCGATCATTTCGATTTCCGGATGATCGACAACGTCGTCTCGCCAGTCATCGGCAAGGGCAGCTTCTTCAAGAGCTTCGACAAGCTTTTGGAAGTACCGACCTCATATTACGCCAATTTCGGCCGCTGGAATCAGCTCTCGATCTTCAAGACCTCGCGCGAATATGCCGACCTGAAGACGCTGGTGCGCAGCAGCCTGGAGCCGGAGAAGCTGGAGACCTTCATCGAGCTCGTCGAGCATGACGAAGGCTATCCGCTCTATCAGGCCGTATCGGCGACGAAAATGGCGCTTTCGAGCGAGGAAGAGGCCGAATTCAACTTCCCGCCGCTCGGTAAGGCCGGCCGCAAGCACGTTCGCCGCGCCGACTTCGAAAGCTGGATCGCCGACGATCTCGCCCGCATCGAAGGGGCGCTGGACGACGTGCTGACAACGACGAACACATCACCCGATGCGATCGACAAAGTGTTTCTGACGGGAGGCACCTCCTTCGTGCCGGCCGTTCGGCGCATCTTCACGGAACGCTTCGGCCAGGAGCGGATCGAGACGGGCGGCGAACTGCTGTCCATCGCCCATGGCCTGGCCTTGATCGGCGAGCGCGACGATATCGCCCAGTGGACGGCCTGACATAGCGCCCACCCTGCCCTTTCGTTCGTGCGCCGCTTTGGATAGAGTTCGCACATGATTTCCGCCAGCGACCTCACACCGGCCGAGCTTGCCGCCCTTCTGCATTTCCATGCGGATGCCGGAGTCGACTGGCTGCTGGAAGATCAGCCGGTGGATCGGTTTGCCGAATTCGAGGCCATGCGCGCAGCTAGGCAGGGCGCGCGGGCAGCGCAGCCTCGGCCTGAAGCTACAGCACCTGCGGCGCGGCCCCGAACCGAGCGCCGCCCGGCAACTAAGCCAGCGGCAGCGCCGCCGCGTGCGACGCCCGCCATTCCTGACGAGCAAGCTGTAGAGCAGGCCCGATTCGCCGCCGAAAGCGCGCGGTCACTCAGCGAGTTGAAAACTGCACTCGAAGCCTTCAACGGCTGCAATCTCAAGAACAGCGCACGCTCGACGATCTTTGCCAGTGGCACACCGGAGGGCCGCATCATGGTAATCGGGCCGATGCCGAGCGCCGACGACGATCGTGAGGGGGCGCCCTTTGCCGGCCGCGCGGGACAGTTACTCGACAGAATGCTTGCCGCCATCGGCCTGAAGCGCGATGAGATCCTGCTGACCAACGTCATTCCATGGCGGCCGCCGGGCAACCGAGCCCCTTCCCCACCCGAAATCGAGATATGCCGTCCGTTCATAGAAAGGCAGATTGCTCTGGCCGAGCCCAAGGCAGTGCTTCTGCTTGGCAATTTCACCGCCCGGCATTTTTTCGGAAGTACTGAAACCATCCATGGATTGCGTGGAGAGTGGCGGGAAATAAGCGTTTCCGGTCGAACAATACCGGCCATCGCCAGCCTTCATCCCCAGGAATTACTGACCGCGCCGGTCAACAAGCGGCTGGCCTGGAGCGATCTTCTTACCTTCAAGAATTATATCGCCGCTGAAATATTAGGCTGATTCTCCCAATTACTAACGAAATATGATCATGGTCATGCATTTTTCGCATGGCAGTTCTCCTCTGTTGTGCATTGCGGAATCAATGTTGCATTGCAATATATGCTGGTGTCTTGGGAGGAATCTCGAAAGGAACCAAGGCCATGACTGCACGTTTTCGTCCTATCCACTGCGGGTTTGATACCCTGCGCCGCGCGCTGGAGCCTGTGCGCGCGTCAAATGGACATCGCAACCTCGGCATCGCTGCCAATGAGCAGATGACCGCGCGAGGCACCGGGCTGTCGGCTCGTGTGAGCCGCCCGACGACGATCTTCGCCGATTTCCGCGCCTGCTAACCGACAGGCGCGACTAGGCCAGCAATCCAGCTAAAAAGTTTGAGTATCAGGAACGACACCATGTCTTCGGGTTTGCGTCCATTCATCGCCCTGTTCGATTCCGTCGGCCATATCGGCGCGGCGGTTCGCGCCGCCGAAGAATTCGAGCGTGCGCGCAACGTCAGCAAAGACGGCACCTTCCACGCACGAAGTGCGGCAGCCAGCATCCCACTTTAAGGATCGGGATCAGCTTCGGGAGGCTGATTGCGCCCAGGCAAAGGCCTCATCGACCGCCGCCAATTTTATGGCCTGCCAGCCGCAATATTGATCGAGAAAATTGCGCGAGATCCACATCTGGGTCTTCTTGGATTCGTACCAGCCGACATCGCCGCGATCAGCCGACTTGCGCAAGATACGTTGCAGATGCGTTCGCGATATCATGAAATGGGTCGCCAAAGCGCGCGCATCGACGTGACCGATATCGATCCGATCGCCCGCCTTCCCGTCGAGTTCGAGCCTCGACATGATGTAATCGACGACCAGACCTCCGGATTCCGTCCAAAGAAACAGACCGACACTCTCCGGCGGTTCGCGCCAAAGATCGGCTGCCAGGCAGGTGCGCGCCATACGCGGCTGCGCTAGGTCCAGGAGCATGGGTGAGGCAACGAGCGCGGCTGCGCGGCTGCCGTCGTCAATCAGATCGAGCGCCGCCAAATTGGCGAGATACCAACCGAACATTCCCGAATAGGCGGTTTCAGTCGGCACGTAACGCCGCGGGCGGCGAGCCGGCCCAGGTGCCAACTCCAGAAAGCGATAGGTCAACAACTCCTCGATAAAACTCAAGACCGTATTGCGGCTGGCAATGCGATAATGGGTGATGAGGTCACGCAGCGCGACGACAGTCAGCCCGGAGCGGGGATGCTCCGGATCATGTTCAAGATGGAGCGCATAGGCGGATTGGCTTAGCAGCCAGCGCTGATGTGAGGCGAGCATACGCGCAATCCTCGGACCGTTGTCGTAACGGTTACGCAATGTCTCGGAGAGAAAGCGCAAGGACGCTACGAACTTGGGATGGCGAGCAAGTTGCTCGATGGGAAAACTCAATCGGGCCTCCCTGGGCGCCCTTCTTAAAAAGCAGCAGAAAGTTGATGTTTCATTTTTATGAACAAAATTGCCGGAATCGATCATAATTCCGATATCTAATAGCATGCTATAGTTATGCAAGCTTGCCGATATCGCAAGAGGTTAAACGATAATTTACTTTAAATTATCGTTTCCTTACCGTAACGGTCAACATTTGACGGTAATGCAACCATGATGTTTAACCTAAACATTATGTTAGCAATTCTACTGTTGACCTGCAAATGCAGCTTCAGATTTTCTGTTTTTCATTCGAATAGCTGAAACGGGAGCGGCACATCGAGCAAATACTTACCGTGCCATAACAAAACAAATTGATGTTGCGATATGACTTTAACTTTGGTTCAGATTTCGATGTAATGATGCGGCCACTTTCGGTTCGAAGGAAAGCTTCGGACCGTGCCCGCCAAAGCATAGCCTGATCAGGATAGACCATGCGCACAGACACCGGCCAGATCATCAATCTGGCAGACTATCGCCCCACCGACTTCGTTCTGGAGCGCGTGGATCTCACCTTCGATCTCCATCCGACAGAAACTAAGGTAGAGACGCGGCTGATATTCCATCGGCGCGAGGGTGTCGATGCGAATGCGCCGCTCGTGCTTGATGGCGACGAGCTGGTGCTCTCCGGCCTGCTGCTCGATCAGAGCGAACTTCCGGCCACGCAATATGATGCAACGCCAGAAAGCCTGACCGTTCGCAACCTGCCGGAAAGCGCCCCTTTCGAACTGACGATCACGACCGTCATCAATCCGGAAGCCAACACCCAGTTGATGGGCCTCTACCGCACCGGCGGCATCTATTGCACGCAGTGCGAAGCCGAGGGCTTTCGCCGCATCACCTATTTCCCCGACAGGCCGGATGTGCTCGCCCCTTATACGGTCAATATCATCGCCGACAAGGAAGCAAACCCGCTGCTGCTGTCGAACGGCAATTTCCTCGGTGGCGCCGGCTATGGCGAAGGCAAGCATTTTGCCGCCTGGTTCGATCCGCATCCAAAGCCGAGCTATCTTTTCGCACTCGTCGCCGGCGACCTCGGCGTTGTGGAGGACACGTTCACCACAATGTCCGGCCGTGAGGTCGCACTGAAAATCTATGTCGAGCACGGCAAGGAACCGCGCGCGACTTACGCCATGGACGCGCTGAAGCGTTCGATGAAGTGGGACGAAGAGCGGTTCGGCCGCGAATACGATCTCGACATCTTCATGATCGTCGCCGTGTCGGACTTCAACATGGGAGCGATGGAAAACAAAGGCCTCAACGTCTTCAACGACAAGTACGTCCTGGCCGATCCCGAGACGGCAACTGACGCCGACTACGCCAATATCGAAGCCATCATCGCGCATGAATACTTCCATAACTGGACGGGCAACCGCATCACCTGCCGCGACTGGTTCCAGCTCTGCCTCAAGGAAGGCCTGACCGTCTATCGCGATCACGAGTTTTCCGCCGACCAGCGCTCGCGTCCCGTCAAGCGGATTGCCGAAGTCCGCCATCTGAAATCGGAACAGTTTCCGGAGGACAGCGGCCCGCTTGCCCACCCGGTGCGGCCGACGACATACCGTGAAATCAATAACTTCTATACGACGACCGTCTACGAGAAGGGCAGCGAGGTCACCCGCATGATCGCGACGCTGCTTGGCCGCGATCTGTTCAAGAAGGGCATGGATCTCTATTTCGATCGGCACGACGGACAGGCGGTGACGATCGAAGATTTCGTCAGGTGTTTCGAGGATGTCAGCGGCCGCGATCTCACGCAGTTTTCGCTCTGGTACCATCAGGCCGGTACGACGCTCGTCACCGCATCGGGCGCTTATGATGTCAATGCCAAGACATTCACCCTGTCGCTCGAACAGATGGTACCGGCAACGCCGGGCCAGACGGTCAAAAAGCCGATGCACATTCCGCTCCGCCTGGGCTTGCTCGCCGAAGACGGCGGTCTCATCACGCCGGCATCCGTGACCGGAGCAGAGCTGACCGACGACGTGCTGCACCTGACAAAGAAGGCGCAAACGGTGAGTTCCACGGCGTTCCCTCCCGGCCGGTCCTCTCGCTCAATCGCAGCTTCTCGACGCCGATCAATCTGCAATTCAGCCAGAGCACTGAGGATCTCGCATTGATCGCCCGCTATGAGACCGATCATTTCGCCCGCTGGCAGGCGCTGATCGATCTCGGCCTGCCCAACCTCTTGCAGGCGGCGCGAGATGCCCGCCAGGGTGCCGACATAACATGCGGCTCGGCCTTCACCGACGCCTTGCTGGCCGCCGCAGCCGATGAAAGTCTGGAACCGGCCTTCCGCGCTCAGGCGCTCGCCTTGCCGAGTGAATCCGACATTGCCCGCGAGCTTGGCGGCAACAATGATCCTGATGCCATCCATGCAGCGCGCCAGACAATCATTAAGCGCATCGCCGAAGCCGGAGAGGACATCTTCACCGTGCTTTATGATGGCATGCAGACGCCGGGACCGTTCACCCCCGACGCGGCAAGCGCCGGCCGCCGCGCCCTGCGCAATGCGGCACTGGGCTATCTGTCGCAACTGGATGAAACGCCGGCAAGGACTAAGGCCGCCTATGATGCGGCAAACAACATGACCGATCTTAGCGCCGCGCTGACCATTCTCGCTCAGCGGTTCCCCGACACAGTGGAGACGGCGGCAGCGCTTGCGCATTTCCGTGACCGCTTCGCGGACAATGCGCTCGTCATCGACAAATGGTTCGCGATTCAGGCGGCAATCCCGGGCGCTGGGGCGCTGGAGCGCATCCGACTGCTCATGGAAACCCCACTCTTCAAACGGACCAACCCCAATCGCGTCCGCTCGCTTATTGGCACTTTTGTCTTTACGAATCCCACGGGTTTCGGCCGGGCGGACGGCGCCGGATACCATTTCCTCGCCGACGAAATCCTCGAGATCGATCAGCGCAATCCGCAGCTTGCGGCCCGCATCCTGACCTCGATGCGCTCGTGGCGGTTGCTCGAACCCGTGCGCGCCGATCATGCCCGCTCGGCGCTGATGCGGATCGAGCGTGCGGCCGGCCTTTCGACCGACGTGCGTGACATCGTCGAGCGTATCCTTAAGGAGTGATTTCGATCACCGGCGCACTGATTTCAAAGGCTGATTTGCGTCGTCCTTTTCAGCTTCAACGAGTCCCAAACGCGTGCAACTTACCGCTGCGTGTGTAAAATATGCTGAAATCGCAGATGGTTAAGAAAGTTTTACCGCACCCTCTGGACAAGCCGAATCACGAATGATTCATTAAGGCAGATTCGGGCGAGCGGCGCAGCGAATCACACGAGGGACAAGGCTAAAGCGATGGTGGACGTGCGGCGGGCAACCGCGGCCGATGGACGGCTGCGTGTTAATTTCGACGGTCTGAAATCCTGGCATAGCGGCGTTACCGATCGAACCGGAGTGCGGGTGGAGACGATTTCGCGTCGTTTTCCGCAGACGGAACATATTCTCAAGCGCATCATCCCCGTCCTCATCGTTTCCTTCCTGATGGTCGTTGCCGCCTCGCATTTCTTCGGCATGGTCACGGAACATAGCCGCATGGCGGCTTCCGCCCGCCGAACGACCTCGCTTTCCATCGCCGCGGCAGCCGCCGCCTTTTCGAACGATGCCAGCCTGTTCCAGGCCGGCGACCGCAACGGCGCGGAGCGGAAGCTCGCCTCCTACCTGCCGCAGGATCGGCTGGACAGCGGCGCCTTCGTCCTGCTGGTGCAGTCGAGCGGCCGTGTATTCGGCTCGTCGGCCGCTGGCTCCGGCTATATCGGCATGCTGGTCTCCGACTTCTTTCCCGAAGTGACGGCCATCCGCAGTTTCGGCGATCATGCCGGCGTGATCGAAACCATGATCGGCGGCGAGCCCTATTATGCCGCGATTTCCCTGATCGGCGACAAAGGCGATTTCATTCTGTCGGCCGCATCGATGGATGAGATCGAAAAGCTCTGGCGCGACGAGCTGACCCTGAACGTCACGCTCTTTGCCGGCATATCCTCCATCCTGCTCGTCATTCTCTATGCCTACTACACCCAGGTGAAGCGCGCCCGGGATGCGGACGAAATCTTTCTCGAATCCAACCTGCGAGTCGAAACGGCACTGTCGCGCGGCCGCTGCGGCCTCTGGGATTTCGATTTCACCAGCCGCCAGTTCTTCTGGTCGCGGTCGATGTACGACATGCTCGGGTTGCCGGTCGCCGACAGGCCGCTCGCCTTCACGGACGCGGCGCGGTTGATGCACCCGGATGATAACAGCCTGCATATGCTCGCCCGCACCGTCACCCGCGGCAATGCCGGCCAGGTGGATCAAATCCTGCGCATCCGCCATGCCAAGGGACATTATGTCTGGATGCGCGCCCGCGCCCAGGTGATCCGGACCAATTCCGGCCGCGTCCACATGATCGGCATCGCCATGGACGTGACTGAGCAGCATCGGCTGGCGCAGCGCTATGCAGAGGCCGATCAGCGCCTGGCCGACGCCATCGAATGCACTTCCGAAGCCTTCGTGCTGTGGGATAAAAACGATCGCCTGGTCATGTGCAACGCCCATTTCCAGCAGGCATACGGCCTGCCGGACAATGTGCTCGTGCCGGGCACCGAGCGCGCCGTCGTCAATGCCGCTGCCGCGCGACCGGTCATCGAGCGCCGTATCGTCGATCCCGGCCGCTCCAATCACTCGCAGACGACGGAAGTGCAGCTTGCCGACGAGCGCTGGCTGCAGATCAACGAGCGCCGCACCCGCGACGGCGGCCTCGTCTCGGTCGGCACCGATATTACCCAACTCAAGCGTAATCAGGAGCGGCTTCGCGAATCGGAACGCCGGCTTATGGCGACCATCAACGACCTCTCGGCATCGCGGCGGATTCTGGAAAAGCAGAAGGCGGAGCTTTCGACTGCCAACACCAATTATCTTGCGGAGAAGGAACGCGCCGAAGCGGCTAACAAGGCGAAATCGGAATTCCTGGCCAACATGTCGCATGAGCTGCGCACGCCGCTCAACGCCATTCTCGGCTTCTCGGAAATCCTGCAGGATCAGATGTTTGGTCCGCTCGGCTCGGCCCGCTACAATGAATATGCCAAGGACATTCACGACAGCGGCAAGCATCTGCTTAACGTCATCAACGACATCCTCGATATGTCGAAGATCGAAGCGGGGCATATGAAGCTCAGCTGCGAGCGGATCAATCTCGCGCCACTGATAGAGGAGTGCCTGCGCTTCACCCGCATTCCGGCCGCGCAGAAGAACATTCTCGTCGAACAGCGCATTTCTTCCGATATCAAGCTGAGCGCCGATCGTCGGGCGATGAAGCAAATTGTGCTCAACCTGCTATCCAACGCGGTGAAATTCACCAACGACGGCGGCCGTATCTCGGTTCGCACGCGCAGGATCGGCGATGCCGTCATGCTCGTCATCGCCGATACAGGCATCGGCATCCCGAAATCGGCAATGAGCAAGATCGGCCAGCCCTTCGAGCAGGTGCAGAGCCAATATGCGAAGAGCAAGGGAGGCTCCGGCCTGGGACTCGCCATTTCGCGCTCACTGACCGCTTTGCATCACGGCCGTATGCGCATCCGCTCCCGCGAGGGCATCGGCACCGTGATCGCGATCCGCATTCCGGATCAGAGATGATCAGCTTCCCACCGTCGCCTGGAATACTTTCCGTACCGCTTTCGACAGGCGCTTCAGCTCGGCCTCCAGCGTGCGGAGATCCGGGCAATCTCCGGCGCGGCAGACCAGTTCGATCAGGCCGGAAGGCGTGTTTTTCGGATCGAACGTACCGTCGATGCAAAGTCGGATAAGCTGCGACACTTCCGTATAGAGCTGCAGAGCCTGCAGACAGACGTCTAGATCATTGCGATCCATCAGGCTGCCGCCGAGCAGTTTCAGCGCTTCGGCCGTGCTGAGACCGTTTGCATCGATGCCAACGCCGCGGACCGACGCGATCAGCCGCAGATATTGCGCGATGAATTCGATATCGATCAGCCCGCCAGGGATAAGCTTCAGATCCCAAATGCTCTCCGGCGGCTTTTCCTGTTCGATCATGCCGCGCATCTCGCGAACATCCCTAGCGATCCTGGCGACATCTCTCTTTGTCGAAAGAACCTCGCCGATGACGCGCTCCGCATCGTTCACCAGCTCCTCGTCGCCGCAGATCAGCCGTGCCCGCGAAAGCGCCATATGCTCCCAGGTCCAGGCTTCCTCGCGCTGGTACTTCTCGAAGGAATTGATGCGCGTAGCGACCGGCCCCTTGTTGCCGGAGGGCCGCAAACGCATGTCCACCTCATAGAGCACGCCCTCGGCCGTCGGCGCCGAAAGGGCTGCGATCAGGCGCTGCGTGATGCGGGTGAAATAGCGCGTGGCATCGAGCGGCTTCGGACCATCGGATTCGCCGACCGTGTCGTCGTAATCGTAAAGCAGGATGATATCGATATCTGACCCGGCCGAGAGCTCGAAACTGCCGAGCTTGCCCATTCCGACGACAGCGACGCGGCCTCCGGGATATTCGCCATGCGTCGCTCGGATTTCCGTCATGACAGCATCCAGAGCCGCCTCGACGATCAGATCGGCAAGGTAGGTGAAGGCGCGGGCCGCCATCGTTCCGCCAATTGCGCCCGTCAACAGGCGAATGCCGATCAGGAAGCGCTGTTCGGAGGCGAAGATGCGCAGCAAATCGAGCGTCTCTTCATAATGCCTCGCCGGGGCCAGGAAGCTTTTCAGGCGTTCGGCGAGATAATCGCGCGTCGGCAGCTCGGCCATGAGCCTTGGGTCAAGCATGCCGTCGAAGACATGCGGCTTAGCCGCGATGATTTCGGCAAGCCTAGGTGCCGACGACATGATGTTGACGATGAGCGAGAGAAGCGCCGGATTGGTTCCGAGCAACGAGAAGAGCTGGATACCGGCCGGCAGGCCGGAGATGAAGCTGTCGAAGCGCAACAAAGCCTTGTCGGCCCGCTTGCTTTCGCCGAAGACGCGCAACAGCTCCGGCGTCAGTTCCGTCAGCCGCTCACGCGCTTCGACGGATTGCGTGGCGCGATATCGGCCGTAGTGCCAGGTTCGAATGACATTGGCGATGTCGGACGGTCGCTCGAAGCCGAGGCGCCGCAGCGTCTCCAACGTATCCGGATCGTCGCCCTGGCCGGTGAAAACGAGGTTGCCGGTTTCGCTCGACAGCTTCGTTTCCTGTTCGAAGAGGCGCGCATAGCGGCGCTCAACCGTCTTCAATGTCGTCACCAGCGCTTCGGAGAAAGCCGACACATCGGCAAAGCCCATCATGTAGGCGATGCGCCGGAGTTCGGCATCGGTTTCCGGCAGCAGATGCGTCTGCTCGTCCCGCACCATCTGGATACGATGCTCGACATCGCGCAGGAACCAGTAGGCCGATGTCAGCTCGTCGCGGGTTTCCGCATCGATCCACTTTGCCTCGGTCAATTCGGCAAGCGTCTGCTCCGTCGATCGGCTGCGCAAGGCCGGCATGCGACCGCCGGCGATTAGCTGCTGCGTCTGCACGAAGAACTCGATCTCGCGAATGCCGCCGCGGCCGAGCTTGACGTTGTGACCTTTGACCGCGATCGCGCCATGTCCCTTATGCGCGTGAATCTGCCGCTTGATGGAGTGGATGTCCGATATCGCGGCATAATCCAGATATTTACGGAAGACGAAGGGCACGAGATCGCGGATGAAGGCCTGACCGGCGGCGATATCGCCACCGACGGGCCGCGCCTTGATGAAGGCGGCGCGTTCCCAGTTCTGCCCCCTACCCTCGTAATAGATCATCGCCGCGTCCACAGGGATCGCGAGCGGCGTCGAGCCGGGATCGGGGCGCAGACGAAGATCGGTGCGGAAGACATAGCCATCTGCCGTACGCTCCTGCAGGATCCGCACCAGCCGCCGCATCAGCCGCGGGAAGATGTCAATGGCGTCGTCGGGATCGGGAACGATGCCCGCGGCCTCATCGAAGAAGACGACCAGATCGATATCGGAGGAATAGTTCAGTTCTTCCGCTCCGAGCTTACCCATGCCGAGCACGATTAGGCCGGAATTTTCGCTCGGAGTGGCGGGATCGGGAACCGTGATCTTGCCGGCCTCATGCGACGACAGCAGGAGATGGTCGATGGCCGCTGAAATAGAGGCCTCGGCGAGCCGGCTCAGCCAACGGGTGGTCTGCTTGCCATCATAAATGCGAGCGAGATCGGCGAGTGCGACAAGGAAGGCAGCGCGGCGCTTGGCGATGCGCAAGCGGCTCATCACCTCGGATTCGGAAGGCGAAACTCCCCCGTCCTCCCCCGGCAGCCAGGCTTGCCGAGCTTCTTGGACCAATGCTTCGATCTGCGGCGACAGCGGCTTCTCGATGGCGGCGACCAGAAGAGACGGTTCGAGATTGGCGGTTTCCCGCAGATGAGGAGAGAGAGTGAGGGCAGCGACGACAAAATCCCGCAACGCACTTTCGCTCGCAAGCAGATCGGCAATGACGGGCTCGCCTCCCGCGATCTGCTTGAGATCCGCCAGTACAGACTTCGTTTCCGTCTGGTTCAACGCCCGCAGCCGCCCGGCAGAAACCTCCCGCAGCAAATCGCTTTGCGTCGTCGTCATGCAGTTCTCCCCAAACAGCAAGCGGATACTGCAGGATTAACCTATTGTTTCTGCATGGGGAAGATCATGGTGACCGTTAATCCCTTGGCGGCTGGATTTTCGGAATCGGTATCGGAAAGCTCCAGCCGGCCGCCATGCAACTCCATCACGGCTTCCACCAGCGCAAGGCCAAGCCCGGTTCCCGGCTTGGAGCGGCTTTCGTCCAGCCGAAAGAAACGCTTGACCACATCGGCACGCTGATGGGCAGGAATGCCCGGCCCATGATCGGCAACGGCGAGCGTCACCGCGTCACTCGTGCGCGCCAGCTTGAACGTGATCGCCGGTTTTCCGTTGCAGCCCGACGCATATTTAAGGGCATTGTCGATGAGATTGAACAGCGCCTGGCCGATCAGCTCGCGGTTTCCTTGCACTTCGACTTCCGGCTCTATCTCGGCGGTGAGCGCCAGACCCGCCTCTTCCGCCACCGGCTCGTAAAGTTCGGCCGTATCGGCGACGATGGAGGAAAGATCGACCGCGGTCATTTCTGCGGCCACGGAACCCGCCTCGACGCGGGAAATCATCAGGAGCGCATTGAAGGTGCGGATCAGCTGATCGGATTCGCCGATGATGCCCTCAAGCGCTGTGCGGCGGCCTTCGCCGTCGGCATTGTCGAGCGCATCGGCCGCCTTGTTGCGCAGGCGCGTCAACGGGGTCTTGAGGTCGTGGGCGATATTGTCGGAGACCTGCCGCAGCCCTTCGTTCAGCTTCTCGATACGCTCGAGCATGGCATTCAGCGACGCCGACATCCGGTCGAATTCGTCGCCGGAACCGCCGACTGGCAGGCGCTGCGAGAGATCGCCCGCCATGATCTTGCGGCCCGCATCCGTCATCCGGTCGATACGCTTCAGCGCGTTTCGGCCGATACCGAACCAGATGACCAATGCGCCGAGACCCATGATCGCCAGTGCCAGCATCAGCGCCTGACGCACCAGCACGCGGAAACGCTCCGGCTCGCCGAGGTCGCGGCCGATGAGGATGCGCAAGCCATTGTCGAGAATGAAGATATTGGCAATTGCCAGATGACGGCGCTCCGGATCGTTGGAGGCGTCGGTGTAGCGCTCGTAGGAGAAGGGAAGCTCCGTCCAGCCGGCCTGCCCGAGCACGCCTGGCTGTACGGAAGCGACGTTGCCGGCCAGGATGTCACCGGAAGGACCCGCAATGACATAGAGATTGGCACCCGGCTGGCGGGCGCGACGCTCCATGGTGCGCAGAAGCAGGTTCAGGCCGCCGATGTCATAGGCACGCTTGACCTGACTGACCTCCTGCTGGACGGCATCGCGTATCTGCCCCGTCAGCAGCCGTTCGGACATGGCCGTGACATAGAAGACCAGCGTCGCGGCGCAAAGCGAGAAAAGAAGGATGTAGAGGGCGGAAAGGCGGACTGCGGTGGACTTGAAGAGGACGCGGAAGCGACTCATCCCTCGTCCTTGATCATGTATCCGGCGCCACGAATGGTCTTCAGCAGCGGCTGGCTGAAATCCTTCTCGATCTTGGAGCGCAGGCGCGAAACGTGGACGTCGATGACGTTCGTCTGGGGGTCGAAATGATAATCCCAGACATTCTCGAGCAGCATGGTGCGGGTGACGACCTGGCCGGCATTCTTCATCAGATACTCCAGGAGACGGAACTCGCGCGGCTGCAGCAGGATTTCCTTGCCGCCACGGCGCACCTCGTGCGAGAGGCGGTCCAGTTCCAGATCGCCAACACGATAGAGGACGTCCTGCTCCGGCGTTCCCTTGCGGCGGCCGAGTACTTCGACACGGGCAAGAAGCTCGCTGAAGGCATAGGGTTTCGGCAGGTAGTCGTCACCTCCAGCACGCAGGCCGGTGACACGATCGTCAACCTGGCCGAGCGCAGAAAGGATCAGAACCGGCGTATGCACGCCCTTGCGGCGTAATTCGCTGATAACAGACAGCCCGTCCCGACGCGGAAGCATGCGATCGATGATGGCGACATCGTAGGTGTTCTCGGTGGCCATGAAGAGACCGCTCTCGCCGTCGCTCGCGTGATCGGCGACAATGCCGGCCTCGCGAAACGCCTTGGTAAGGTAAGCCGCCGCTTCAAGATCGTCTTCGATGATCAGAATCTTCATGTGAGCGACATTACCTGCCGACGCTGCCTCGGCACAACCAGAATCGGGAGAACTCACGGCATGTTGGCTAGCGGTTGTCATCTTTCACCTGCCTTGGAACCAGTCATTTGACACGTTCTAAAAGGGAAAGCCGCACAAGCCGTGGCCTGCGCGGCTTTCCCAATGCATTTCATCCGCCTGAAGGATCAACCGGCGTTGATCGGCAAAGCAACGAAGCGGCTGCCGTCACCGGACTGAATCTGGAACAGGGCGCGGGTGCGACCGTCCTTCTTCGCCTGCTCGATGATCTTGGCAATATCGCCGGCGTTGGAGATCTGCTGGTTGTTGACCGACGTGATCTTTTCGCCTTCCTTCACGCCCTTATCGGCGGCATCGGAGTCGGGATCGACGGCCGTGATCGCTACGCCCTTGCCATCATCGGAAGGGCCGACGGTCAGGCCAAGGTCAGCCAGGGCCTTCTCGGAGGACGGCTGCTGCGGCTGGCTCGGCTGCGAGTCGTCATTCGAGGCCTGATTCTGATCGGCCGGAAGCGTGCCGAGCTCAACCGTGACCGACTGCGACTTGCCAGCGCGCCAGATAGAAACCTCGACCTTGGAACCCGGCTGCATCGCGCCGATGCGACGAGCCAAATCACGCGGATCCTTGACCGGGTCGCCATTCACTGCGGTGACGACGTCGCCGTTCTTGATGCCGGCCTTCTGACCCGGCGAACCATCCTGCGGAGAAACCACGAGAGCACCGCTTGCTTCGGACAGGCCGAGGGATTCGGCGATATCCTTGGTGACGGGCTGGATCTGTACGCCAAGCCAGCCGCGCGAAACCGTGCCGGTCTTGATCAGGTCGGCGACGACATCCTTGGCCGTGGTTGCCGGGATCGCGAAGGCGATGCCGACGCTGCCGCCGGACTGCGAGAAGATGGCGGTATTGATGCCGACCACCTGGCCGTTGAGGTTGAAGGTCGGGCCGCCGGAATTGCCCTTGTTCACCGGTGCGTCGATCTGAATGTAATCATCGTAGGGACCGGAATGGATATCACGGCCGCGGGCCGAAACGATACCAGCGGTCACGGTGCCACCGAGGCCGAACGGGTTACCGACGGCAACGACCCAGTCGCCGACGCGAACCTTGGAGTCATCGGCCCAGCCGACATAGGTGAACTTCTTGCCTTTGGGGTCGACTTTCAGGACAGCGAGATCGGTACGGCTATCCTTGCCGACGAGCTTGGCGTCGAGTTCAGTGCCGTCGTTGAGGACGACGACGAAAGCTGCACCATCGGAAACGACGTGGTTGTTGGTGACGATGTAGCCATCTTCCGAAACGAAGAAGCCGGACCCTTGAGCGACCGGGCGCAGGTGGCCCTTGTCGTCAGAATTCTTCTGCTGGTTCTGGCCGCGCTGCTGGCCGCGGCCCTGCTGCTGCTCGAACTGGCGGAAGAACTTCTTCAGCGGGTGATCGTCCGGAAGGTCATCGAAGCCACGGCCGAGACCGAAAGAATCATCCTCGTCGGCAACCGAGTTGACACGGGATTCGACGCGAACCGACACGACGGCCGGCGAAACGGCATCCACTACATTGGCGAAGCTCGGAACCTGCGGCGCCTGAACGTTGACGGCATCGGCATAGGCACCCGGGACCACGGCCGGAACACCCGTTGCCAAGGCAGCAACAGCGAGGCCTGCGACGACGGAAGCCTTCATAGCAGTGCTGCGGGACAAAGTGTCCTTGATATTCCTGAACATATGCGAATTACCTTTTCGTTTCTCGTCAGATTTGCGCCGGGCGAAACCGGCTATGGTGCATCATAATGAAGATATAGGGCACGGCACCTTACAACGAACTGTCCGCCCCATGAAAAATTCGTAATGTAAGGTATCGATGCAACGTTATGACGAAAGACGACGGCCGCGTCACTTCCCGAGGATATCTTTTAACTGCGCCTCTTCATCGGCGTTCAGAGAGCTACCGGTGGGCTTGCCCGCGCGGCGGCGCGCATAGACGGCAAGGGCCAATGCGCCCGCTACGAAGAGCGCGATCGGTGCTCCCCAGAGGATGTATGTCTTTTCGCTTAGGCGCGGCTTGAGCAGCACGAACTCGCCATAGCGGGAGACGATGTAATCGAGCACCTGCTGATCAGTGTCGCCATCGGTCAGGCGTTTGCGGACCAGCAAGCGCAGGTCCCGCGCGAGATCGGCATTGGAATCATCGATGGATTGATTCTGGCAGACCATGCAGCGCAGTTCGGCCGAGATCGTCCGCGCCCGCGCCTCCAAGGCCGAATCGGGCAAAACTTCGTCCGGATTGACCGCAAAGGCACTCATTGGCGCCAGAAGTGCAACAAGGCAAAGAACCAGCCATATTGCGCCGCAAAGACTGCGGATTCCGGCAAAGCGCGATGTCTGCCGACGGCCGGTCATTCGGCCGGCTCCAGGGTCGAACGAACTGGTTTCGTCTTCCGGCTCGGAGCGCCGACGCGCAGACGACGGTCGCTGAGCGACACGAAACCGCCGATCGCCATAACCAGCGCTCCCAGCCAGATGCAAAGAATGAACGGCTTCCACCAAATGCGCACGACCATGCCGCCATCCTTGTTGGCGTCGCCGACCGATACATAGAGTTGGTTGAGACCTAGGGTGAGAATGCCGGATTCGGTGGTCGCCGTGCGGCTCGCAGTAAAGACGCGCTTGGCGGACGACATTTCCGCAAAGACAACGCCTCCACGGCTGACGGTGAAATGAGCGCGATCCTCGGTGAAATTCGGGCCGACGCCGGGCTGCACGCCGTCAAAGCGCAGGCTGTAGCCGCCGAGCTCGGCTGTCTCGCCCGGCTTCATGCTGGTGATGTGTTCCGCCTCGAAGGTCGTCACCGCGACGATGCCGAGGACAGTGATGCCGAGGCCGGCATGGGCAAGCGCCGTGCCAAACGCAGAGCGCGGCAGCCCGCTCAGGCGGCGCCACGCGACACCAGCCGCCACCTTGCCGACGCCGGCGCGATACCAGAGGTCGGCCAAGGCGCCGAAGACCAGGAAGAAGCCGGCGGCGAGGCCGAGAGCGGCAAGCACTGGCCCACCATGCTCGACATAGAACAGGACAAGGCCGGCCAGGAAGGCCAGGCCCGCAATGACATAAAGCCTCTGCAGCGCACCGAGCAGATCGCCGCGCTTCCAGGCGAGCAGCGGGCCGAACGGCACGGCAACGAGGATCGGCGTCATCAGCAATCCGAAGGTCATGTTGAAGAAGGGCGGCCCAACGGAAATCTTGTCGCCGGTCAGTGTTTCGAGCGCCAGCGGATAGAGCGTACCGGTCAACACCGTTCCGCAGGCGACCGTGAGGATCAGGTTGTTCAACACAAGCGCGCCCTCACGCGAGATCGGCGCGAACAATCCGCCGGCGGCAAGCTTCGGTGCGCGCAGGGCAAACAGCGACAAAGCCCCGCCGATGAAGATCAGGAGAATGCAGAGGATGAAGATACCGCGCGTCGGATCGCTGGCGAAGGAATGGACGGAGGTCAGCACGCCCGAGCGGACGAGGAAGGTGCCGAGCAGCGACAGGGAAAACGTCAGGATTGCCAGCAGCACCGTCCAGATCTTCAAGGCATCGCGCTTTTCCATGACAACAGCCGAATGCAGCAGCGCCGTGCCGGCAAGCCAGGGCATGAAGGAGGCATTTTCCACCGGGTCCCAGAACCACCAGCCGCCCCAGCCGAGCTCGTAATAGGCCCAATAGGAACCCATTGCGATGCCAAGCGTCAGGAAGCTCCAGGCGGCCAGCGTCCAGGGGCGGACCCAACGTGCCCAGGCGGCATCGATGCGACCTTCCAAAAGTGCGGCGACGGCGAAGGAAAAGCAAACGGAGAAGCCGACATAACCGAGATAGAGCAGCGGCGGATGGATCGCGAGGCCGATATCCTGGAGGACGGGATTGAGATCCTTGCCCTCCGCCGGCGCCGGATTGAGCCGAAGGAACGGATTGGAGGTGAGCAGAATGAAGACCAGGAAGGCCGAGGAGATCCACGACTGCACGGCCAGCACATTGGCGCGCAGCACGTCGGGCAGATTGCGCCCGAAGAGCGCGACCAGCGCGCTGAACAGCGCCAGGATCAGCAGCCAGAGCATCATCGATCCCTCGTGATTGCCCCAGACGCCGGAGATCTTGAAGACCAGCGGCATCAGCGAATGGGAGTTTGCCCAGACATTGAGGACGGAGAAATCGGAGGCGACATAGGCATAGGTCAGCACGCCGAAAGAAAAGGCGACCAGCAGGAACATGACGATCGCGCCGACGGGGGCGATATCCATCATCGACACGTCGCCGCGCCTGGCGCCGATCACGGGAAGGATGGAGACGACGAGTGCGGTGGCGAGCGCCAGCACCAGCGCATAGTGTCCGAGCTCGATGATCATCGGGTGGCCTCCTCGCCCTTCCAGACGCCATCGGCCTTCAGCTTATCGGCGACCTGCTTTGGCATATAGCGCTCATCATGCTTGGCGAGCACGCTGTCGGCAACAAAAACGTCGCTGCCCGGCTCGAACCTGCCTTCGGTCACCACACCCTGCCCTTCGCGGAACAGGTCTGGCAGAATGCCGTCATACTTGACCTTGATCGTGTCGGTGCCGTCCGTGACGGAGAACTGCACTTGCGTACCCTGACCACGCACGATCGATCCCTCACCGACAAGCCCGCCGAGGCGGATCAGCGTCCCGGCATTGACCGGCGTCTTGGCGAGATCCGCCGGCATATAGAAGTAGGCGACCGACTGGCTGAAGGCGAACAGCACGAGCAGCACGGCAACGGCGATGAAACCCATGCCGCCGGCGATCACAGCCAGACGTTTCTGCTTGCGGGTCATTGCTGCGTCACCTCCGTCGGCAATCCCAATTCTTTCGCCAGCGCCAGAAGCTGCTGGCCCTCCCCTCCATCGGCCGGAAAGGCCGCGAGACCGCGCTTCAACGCATCCGCTGCGCGCTCCCGATCATTCAACACCGCATAGGAGCGGATTAGCCGCATCCAGCCCTCGAAATTCTTGGGATCTTCCTTGAGCTTGGCATCGAGGCTGTCGACCATGCCGCGGATCATCTGCTGGCGATCGCCGCTGCTCAGCGCATTCGCCGCAGCGACGTCCTCCGCCGTCGGATTGCCAGGGGCCTTGTCGTTCGCCGATACCGTCGGCTGGCCGCCGTTCTTGACGATGTGTTGATCAACGACAGCAAGCCAGGGCGCGTCAGGCGGCGATTGCTTGGCGAGAGCCTCGAAGGCGGTCTTCGCATCGGCAGCCTTGCCCTCCTGCTCCAGCGCGAGCGCCAGATAGAAAAGCGTGCGCGGATTGGCGGCATCGAGCGCAAGCGATTGCTGCAGCACGCCCCGCGCCTCCGCCGTTACTATGCCATTGGCCTTGACGACCAGCACCTCGCCCAGATCGCCAAGCCGGGCCGCATTCGGCCCCAACAGACGGATGACATTGCGATAGGCAAGCTCCGCATCGCCGATACGGTTAGTCTTGAAATAGATGGGTGCCAGGACTTCCCAGCCCTTGGCGTCATCCGGGTTCTTGGCCAGATGCTGCTCGATCTTGACGATCGAGATGGCGAGATCGTTTCCTGGCTTCTCCAGCCGCGCTTCCAGCGGCTGCGCCGGCAGGCCGGGATCGCCGTTGATAAGATAAAGACAGAGACCAACGGCCGGAAGAAGGACGATGATGAAGGCCTGAGCAAGACGATAGTTACCACGCGCAGGCGATTTTGCCGCCGTCTTCTCGTCTTTGGCGGCAGCGATGAGGCGCCGTCCTATTTCGGCGCGGGCATAGCCTGCCTCCTGCGCGGAGATGAGGCCGCCGGCAAGATCGCGCTCCAGTTCACGAAGCTGATCGCGATAGACCTCAGTCTCGCCGGAACGGCCGCCCTTCGCCTCCTTCGCACCACGCAGAAGAGGATAGAGCAGCACAGCGCCGACAACCGCCGTAAGAACGGCCACGAGAATCCAGAACAGCATAGACGCCCAATACTTTAACGGGGCGCTTATTCCAACCGGGAAAGGCCATCTGACGAAGATTTGAGGCGTTTGGCCGCGCCTTTCATTGCAGACGCCTATTCAAGCGGCGTCCAGGTGCCGTCGTCATTGCGGCAGGCCGCGCCCCTTGCGGTCGTCGGCTTGCCGTCGACCGTGACGGTATGCGTATATTGCCGGCAATTCTGCGAGCCGACCTGATAGGGCGCAGCGGGGACAACCTCGCCACTTGCATTCCTGCCCTTCCATGCCACAGGCTGGCCGAGAGGCGAGGTCTCAAGCGCCCGATATTCGGCTTCCAGCGCGCGCTGCTTGTCGCTGTCGCTGAGCTTGATGCCGGTGCGCTCGACGATGCCACCATCAAGAGCATTGATGAAGGTCGCGGAGGCCGGAGGCTTCGCAGACGAAAACAGACTCTTGCCGCCTCCCAAGCTGCTCGTGGTCGAGCAACCAGAAAGCGCGAATGCGGCGAAAAGAGAGGGGACGACCAGGAAAAAGGTACGAAGCTTCATACAACCGAACCAGTATCAAAAAGCAAAACCAATAGGTACTGCGCTGCGGCATCATCATGACCCACAACGTCTTTTGGCATCATGCCGTTCCTCACGCAACATCCTTCATCAGACCCGGCAAAATTAGGCTCGCCCGAAGCCCGCCCCAGCTACCCCGGGAGAGTTCGAAACGGCCTTGATATTCATTGGTGATCTCGCTGACGATCGAAAGCCCAAGCCCCGTGCCGGGCTTGCTCTCGTCCAGTCTGCGCCCGCGCTTCATGGCTTCGCGGATCTGATCCGGCTCCAGCCCGGGACCGTCGTCCTCAACCACCAGTTCCACCCAGTGGCGCCGCGCCGGATCGATACCCTTGATCTCGGCCGGCGCCTCGTTTGCAACCAGACGCACCTTGTGTTCGGCAAAGCGGGCGGCATTTTCGAGGAGATTGCCGACCGTCTCCTCGAGATCCTGCTGCTCCATGGCGAGCGCCAGATTGGGCGAGACGGAGAGTTCGAACTCCTTGTCGGCGTTCAGCCGTCGCATGACACGGACGAGCCGTTCCAGCGCTGGCTCGGCCTCGGTGCGTGCCAGCACGGATTCGCGCTGGGCGGCGATGCGGGCACGATTGAGATAGGATTGCACCTGCCCCTGCATGGCTTCTGCCTGGTTCTTCACCAAATCGCCATGTGAGCGCTCCAAGACGCGGGATTCGTTGAGCAGCACCGCAATCGGCGTTTTCAGCGAGTGCGCGAGATTGCCGACCTGCATGCGGGCACGCTCGACGATACGCCGGTTGCTCTCGATGAGCGCGTTGATCTCATTGGCAAGCGGCAGGATCTCACGCGGGAAATCGCCCTGCAAGCGTTCGCTTTCACCGGCGCGGATGCGCTCCAGCGCGGCGCGCGCCTTGTCGAGCGGTTTCAGGCCGTAGAGAATGGCGAGCGCATTGACGATCAAGCTTCCGACGCCGAAGCCGACGAGTGCGAAGTAGAGGCTGTGGGAGAAATTGCGGACGTCGTCCTCGACCACGGCCACATTGCCAGTCACACGGAAGCGTGCGGCACGGCCGTCCGTGTCGAGCACGACTTCCGTTTCGGCTACCTGGACGCGGTTTCCGAAGGCATCGGTGACGATGTAATAGCGTTCGTAATTCTTGTCGAAGGGCGCTTCCAGCACGGAGAGAACAGGCAAGTTCGATGCGCCGAGCGACGGCGAGACCAGTGGCGTCGCCGTATAGGTGCCAAGCGGCTCGACCATCCAGTACCAGCCGGTCTTCGGCTGGGCAAAACGCAAATCACCGAGCTGCGGGCTGCCTGACAATGTGCCCTGGTCGCCGATCGTCACCGAGTTGATGACGTTATAGAGCTGCGCGCGCAACAGGTCCTGGAAACCGCGCTCGGCGCTCTTGCGATAGATATTCGAGATGACGAGGCCGATCACCACCAGCGCCACGGCGGACCAAAGCGTGGTCAGCAGCAGGACGCGAGCGGTGAGCGACTTAATTCGCATTGGTCGGAGCTTGGATTCTGTAACCAAGGCCGCGAACCGTTTCGATCAGGTCGACACCCATCTTCTTGCGCAGACGACCGACAAATACCTCGATCGTATTGGAATCCCGATCGAAATCCTGATCGTACATATGCTCGACCAGCTCGGTGCGTGAGACGACCTCCCCCTTGTGATGCATGAGATAGGCAAGCAGACGATATTCGTGCGAGGTGAGCTTTAGCGGCTTGCCGTCGACAGTTGCCTTCGAGCTCTTGGTGTCGAGCCGCACCGGGCCGCAGACGATTTCCGAAGAGGCATGCCCGGCGGCGCGGCGGATGAGAGCGCGGATGCGGGCAAGCACTTCCTCGACATGGAAGGGCTTGGCGACGTAGTCGTCGGCGCCGGCGTCGATGCCTGCCACCTTGTCGCTCCAGCGATCACGTGCGGTCAAAAGAAGCACCGGCACAGTGCGCCCGGCGCCACGCCATTTCTCAAGCACTGTGATGCCATCCATTTCAGGCAAGCCGATATCGAGGATGATAGCATCGTAAGGCTCGGTATCGCCGAGGAAATGCCCTTCCTCGCCATCAAAGGCCGTATCGACCACATAGCCTGCCTCCTTCAAGGCCTCGGCAAGCTGACGGTTCAAGTTGATATCGTCTTCGACTATGAGAATGCGCATCTCTAAATCCAATTTCCCCGGTTCGATAAACAGTACCGCAAATCGTGGCGCAGTGGAATCACGGAAACAATAAGATTTCGTGTAAGATTCAAGGCGTTAGGTGGCACCAAAATGCGCGGGAATCACATCGGCACCTTCATCGTCACCTTGCGCGGACGCTGGCCGTTGCCCTGGACGAGAACAGTGATGATGCAGCTGTCACCGGATGGTTGTACCGAGAGAAGCTGACCGCCGGTCTTGGCGACCACCTCGTCAGCGGCCTCACTGCAATCGCTGTTGGCGCGCGCGACCAGGGTCGACGTCGGCGCTGGCGCCGGCAGAACAGACGAGCCGGCCAGAACGAGGGCCGCTGCTGCTATGCTTGAAAATGAGGCCATGCTTCGGGCTTCCCACAGGGATATGAACTTGGCCGATTATTTACCCAAACACGTCTGAATGGCAAATGAATGGGCTGTAATTTTCGGCCGACCATGCGTCGGGGTCACCTGACTGGTGCTCTAACCATTTGAAATTATTGAACGCGCATCTGCCGTAGCGTGATAACGGCAACCGGCTGTCGTTCCGGAGCGCCGCATCCATACAATCTATCGGCGATATGCGTGAATCGATACGTATCCGCGTTCGCGGGCACCACACGCCCGGAGCCGCAGGCTTAGCCATTTTTAATCATTCTTGCTTATCATCGGTTCATAGAGGCGGGATGAAACGTCGCCTTTCGTGGCCAATGCAACCGGCCTGCAAGCGTCTTGTCGACATAAGGCGTGGCGATTTCCTTGAGTCCTTTGAATCGCTTGCCGCGATTTCTTCTCAAGTTGAATCCGGAGCTTCAAAAGTTGATTCAAGAACCTCAAGCCGAGAATCCGGTTGCCGACAATCCGATTCCGCTCGCGTGCTCAATCCGTTGAAAGGGCTGGCGGGAAATGGTTCTACGGGGCCAGACGTTCAGAAAGGTTCACGGACGGCCGTCACCGTCTCATAGTCTGCCGCAATGCGCATTTCGCGCAGCGGACGAACGCGCTCGATGGAGCGCTGGTAGTTCGGATGGGCCTTGTAAGCCGCCAATGCCGCCTCGTCGTCGAATTCGCCGTAGACCACCAGATCGACTTCGGTTCCGAGCTGATCGGTCTTGACGTTCGTGCCGATCTCCAAAAGCCGCGCATGCGGAATGGCCGTGAGGATCGAGAGGCCGGAACGGACCTCCTCAAGCTTGGCGCGATCGGGAACGGTGAAGAAGACGATATGACGGATCACGCGGCGGCTCCTTGTACATATGCGCGGGGCATCGCGCGATACCATGCGTGTGGGTGCAATTCAATAAAACGCCCCTTCGCTTCCCGAACCGTTTCGTCGCAGGTCACGCAGGCGCCCATTTACGGCACGGCGGCGCGGCGTGTTATCATCGCGGCCATGACCGATGAGGACCTTATATCCCTCGCCCTTGGCCTGCCGTACGCAGCAGAGAGCTCACACTTCGGAACCCGTGACTTTCGCGTGGGGGGCAAGATCTTCATGACACTTCGCGGACCGGATTTCTGCGTCCTCAAGCTGACGCCGGACCAGCAGCAGATGGCTTCGACCATCATGCCTGAACATGTCGCCGCCGTGCCCGGCAGCTGGGGCCTGAAGGGGTGGACCCGACTTTTCCATCGCGATGCCGGAAGCGAGGAGGTCAGAAGGCTGGTGCGTCAGGCCTGGCGGAATACAGCGCCGAAATCTATGGCTTTGCCGGAGGATTAGGTATCATGTCGTCCTCGACGGTCAGCGGCCAGTCGACAACATAATCCTCGAAATCATCGAGAGCGACATCGTTTTCGCTGATGGTGCGCCCTTGTGCGGAGGCACCCGCTATATGCACCGTTTCCGGATCGCCCGAGATCAACGGATGCCACCAATAGAGATCGCGGCCCTCGTTGACGAGGCGATAGGCGCAGGTGGGCGGCAGCCATTGCAGCTCCGGCACTTTCTCGGGCGTCAGTTGCACGCAATCCGGCACGAAATCCCAGCGGTTCGGATAGCTGGTGCAACGACAGCTCTCGCCATCCATCAGCTTGCAGCGGATCGAGGTGAAATAGACGTCGCCGCTATCCCACTCCTCGAGCTTGTTGAGACAACAGAGGCCACAGCCGTCGCAAAGGCTCTCCCATTCCGACGGGCTCATCTCCGTCAGGGTCTTGCTTTTCCAGAAGGGTATCTCGTCTGTCATCATCATCGTCCTCGCCCGGCCAAGGGGAATTCGGGCTGCGGCATGCATGTCTCTTGTTCTTTTCTCTAAATCAACCAATTATTCAATTAGCCGTTCTATGAGATAATGGGCTTTGCGTGTGCCACAAGGAGACACGCGGCAGCAATGTGGTCGGGAAGTAGAGCGTGGAAGACCCATCCAATCCAGAAAACGGGCCGAAGATGGAGCCCGAGACGCCTAGGGATAACGGGGCCGAAAAGCCGCGGCGTCGGAAGCGCTATTTCTTTTTGCGCCTCGATTCATGGATCGACTCCACTTTGTGGAATGCCGGCTTCGGTCTCGCCGAGGCGTGGGAAGAGATCACCATCTTCTTCCGCCGCTTCCGCGTTCGCGGCTGGAAACGTATCTTTTTCGAATTGCTCGGTGAAGGCCTGACGCTGGGGACCGCCGGCTCCGTTGTCATGCTGATGCTCGCCATGCCGGCCTTCGAGGCCACACAGGGCGATTGGCGCAACCGCGGCAATTTCGCCGTCACCTTCCTCGACCGCTACGGCAATGTCATCGGCCATCGCGGCATCATTCACGAAAATTCCGTGCCGGTCGACCAGCTGCCGGATTATTTCATCAAGGCGGTGCTGGCGACCGAGGACCGGCGCTTCTTCGACCATTTCGGCATCGATGTGATCGGCCTGTTCCGCGCGCTGACCGTCAATGCGCAGGCCGGCGGCGTCGTCCAAGGCGGTTCGACGCTGACGCAGCAGCTTGCCAAGAACATCTTCCTCAGCAACGAGCGCTCCATCGAACGCAAGGTCAAGGAAGCCTTCCTGGCGATCTGGCTCGAGGCCAATCTCTCCAAGAAGGAGATCCTGAGCCTCTATCTCGACCGCACCTATATGGGCGGCGGCACCTTCGGCGCAGCGGCGGCGGCGCAATTCTATTTCGGCAAGAGCATTACCGACGTCAATCTGGCCGAAGCTGCAATGCTCGCCGGCCTCTTCAAGGCGCCGGCGAAATATGCGCCGCATGTTAACCTGCCCGCCGCTCGTGCCCGCGCCAACGACGTGCTGTCCAATCTCGTGCAGAGCGGGCTGATGACCGAGGGACAGGTCGTCGCCGCGCGGCGCAACCCGGCTTCAGTGGTCGACCGCGCCCAGATCGAATCCCCGGATTATTTCCTCGACTGGGCCTTTGACGAGGTACAGCGGCTTTCAAACCGGTTCCCCGAGCGCTCGTTGATCGTGCGCACCACCATCGATATGGGGCTGCAGAAGGCGGCGGAGGATTCGGTCCAATCCAGTCTGATGGAATTCGGCGAGCGCTATAAGGCCAAACAGGGTGCCTCCGTCGTCATCGAAAACGGTGGCGCCGTGCGCGCCATGGTCGGCGGCAGCGACTACGGTGAAAGCCAATTCAACCGTGCGACCAAGGCGCTGCGCCAACCCGGTTCATCCTTCAAGATCTATACCTATTCAGTGGCGATGGAGAATGGCATGACGCCGACATCCACCATCGTCGATGCGCCGATCAGCTGGGGCAATTGGAGCCCGCACAATTACGAGAACCGCTATGAAGGCAAGGTGACGCTCACCCAGGCGCTGACGCAGTCGATCAACACCATCCCCGTACGGCTCGCCAAGGAGAAATTCGGCATTCAACCGATCCGCAACATGGCCAAGGCCATGGGTGTCGAGACGCCGATCCGCAACGACAAGACCATTCCGATCGGCACATCGGAAGTGACCGTTCTCGACCAGGCGACCGCCTATGCCGTCTTCCCGGCCAACGGCATGCAGTCGCGGCGTCACGGCATCGAGCAGATCACCGGCTATGACGGCAAGGTGCTCTATGATTTCAGTCACGACGAGTTCCCTGCAAAACGGGTTCTCAGCGAAAAAGCCACGTCCTACATGAACCAGATGCTGACGCAGGTTCCGGTGATCGGCACCGGCCGCAAGGCAGCCCTCGACAACGGCATCGTGGTCGGCGGCAAGACCGGCACCACTCAGGCCTATCGCGACGCCTGGTTCATCGGCTTTACGGGCAATTACACCTGCGCGGTCTGGTTCGGCAACGACGACTATACCTCCACCAACAACATGACGGGCGGCACCCTGCCGGCCATGACCTTCAAGAAGATCATGGATTACGCCAATCAGGGCATCGTGCTGAAACCGATCCCCGGCATCGCCAACCCTTTTCCTGTACAGAAACCACAAACGGTTGCGGCCAAGAAGCCCGCCGACCCTGCCAATGGCGGCCTGCCGCCATTGGTGCGTCCGCGCTCGCTTTCGGTCGACTCCACAAGCATCCTGCGCGATATCGGCGAAAGGCTGAAGGCCGCAACACCACTCGGGGCACAGAAGGTGGCGACGGCGGAGCATCGCAGCACGACAGCGCCTGAATAACCAGTTCCCCCAGGAAATGCGCGGCGGCGCGACGCTGATGGCAGCGGCAAACCCGCGGTCGAACTGAAGGATGGAGGCCGGTGTTTTGCATGTCCGCTGCTATTCCCGATCTTCGCCATTGTTCTCAAGACAGCCGTAAATAGTGGCTTGCCCTTCCCCCTACCGCCAGAATCAGGAATAAATCGGCACTGATTTGTCACGAGGACGATCCCAGGGTGTTCCGAGTTCCCCTTCTTGTTGCGCTTTCGCTTGTCATCGCCTTCGGCGGCGGGATCGTGTTCACGCTTCTGGCGCTGGATGCCACCTCCGGCTTCGGCGCGATCAAGCTTGGCGCCTGGCAGGCTTTCCCCGAAATGCAGACAGCGGATGCGGACCCTTATGCGAAATCCCATAGAGCGCGTGCCGGGCGGCTGCTCTATGGCACCGCCGAAGGGCTGGTGTTTACTGCCTCCGACGATGACGGCAAAGCGCGGCTGACCGCAAATTGCACCTACCGCATCAGCGGCCAGACGCCGCCGGCGAGACTATGGACCCTTTTCATCGCCGGTAATGACGGCCGTCCGGTCGAGGATGCTGCCGGTCGCCCCTCCACCATCAATTCCTGGGTGGTGCTGCGCAAGCCGGATTCGACCTTCAACATCACCGTTTCGTCCTCAGCCCAGGCGGGCAACTGGCTTGCCTTGCCCCCGTCTGGCAATTTCCGTCTGGTATGGACACTCCTGGATTCGCCGGCGGCCAGCAATTCCGGCCTGATCGATCTCGGTATGCCGAAACTCGAGAAGATCGGATGCGGCAATGTTTAGATTCGTCTTTGCGATTCTGACCGGCCTATTCGGTGCGGTACTGCTGCATATCATCATCATTCTGTCGCTGCCGCACTTCTCCGATCGTGACGCCTATACACGTGTGTCGGACGAAGGTGACGAGAACCATTTCTATATGCTCGACAACAAGGACGATGACGCGGGGCTTTCTAACGCTGATCCCTACATCCGCACGGCCGTCTGCGCTTTCGACATCGAGGATACGCCTGTTCATTTGACCGCGAAGGGCAAGGTGCCGTTCTGGTCGCTTGCCATCTATGACGCGGCATCCAATGAAGTGTTCAGCATGAGCGACCGCACATCGGTCGGCGGAGCGCTCGATCTGCTGCTTGCATCCCCCGTTCAGCTGACGGGCATACGCAAGGCACTACCGCCCGCCCTTGCCCAGTCGATCCTGGTGGAAGTGCCGCGGTCTCAAGGCTATGCGGTCCTACGCACGATGGCGCCGCAGGCAAGCTTCGACAATGCGGCGCGGGAATTTCTCTCACAGGCCGGGTGCGATGAATTCGACAATGGCTGAGATATTCTTGGGCTGAGATATTGCTGGAAGCGCAGGCCGCCAATTAAGCGGCTGGAGCTAGGTTGATCCGGGATAGCTGCCGGTATGAGCGCGGAACAGCTGATTGCGGCCGCAGCTGGCAAGTGCGCGCGAATTCGCTGCGCACTTGCTCGTTTGACGTGATTATTTCCCTTTTGCCCGCTTCGGTCCTGCGCCGGGCCGATGCGTTGGCGTATCAAGATGTTCGTAACGCACGCCGGTGAACAAGAGTATTCTCGCCTCCACCGGTTCCTTCTGGGCGCGCGGCGGCAGACGCAAACGCCAATCCGAAAGAGATATGATCTTTGCCATTCTCGTCTCCATTAACGTCTCGAGACGGATGAACCTGCGACTAGATTTCACCCTGCCCGCTGCTGAAGCGGGCTAGCGCTTCCTCCATCCAACCTCTCTGCTAGGGCTTCGATGGAGGCATCTACGCCTTCTCACGGCATTTCCCTTACACCGTGGCATGAGCACCGATTTTTGGCTCCCATGCTGTCTTTACACTCGATCACATTCTGCCAATGGCTGCTGTCAATCGGAATTCATACATATCGCAGTTAACAGAATGCTAATTCTCGTCGCGACTCATTTCCGGTATCGTTCTCCATGCTCTATTAACGCTCGGGCGACAGTTTTGGTTTCATCACCAGTGGAAAAATTCCAACTGCCGGCTTTCCTATAAAATCTAATAATATTATATACTTAACTGCGACGATGAGCTTCCACGTAAACAGAGCGGGAGGCATCGCGTTGCAGAAAAGCGTCACACAAATATTATTTGCGCTCACGAAAAATTAACGTAATGTAAGAATTGAAATTCGAGGGCAATCAATGTTTGCGACGGGCAGTTCCGTCTTTTCACCGGAGGATGTCACGGTCCTGCGTAATGCGTTGGACGGGTGGTGCCTGGAAAAGCGGATCGATATTAAAAGTACGGAAGCCCAGTTCGCGGCCACGGCGGCAATCGGCCTTTTTCAATCCGGCTACAACACCTCGGAAAAGCTGCTCGCGGCCTTGCGCGAGCACAAGGGCATCTAAAGAATCCCATCAGCATCAAGAGGCCGGATCTCCGCTTTTGCAGCGAGTGACGTCGCTTTTGACTATCTCCGCAACGGAAGCACTCATAGGTTGAATTTCGCTATGGGAACCTATGCCGAGAAAGGTTTTCCACAGGCCCGCTTGCGCCCAAACTGCCGTCCATGCGGACAAAATGCCGCTGCACTCCTCGCGCAAGCTTAACGCGCAATTTTTATTCGGATTTTAATAAAGTTTTCACGAAGCATTAACCCTGCCGGCCTTAGTCTTTCGCGAAAGCCAGATAAGGACGACCGTGTCCATACCCGTTTCGATAGTCATCGCCGAGAACGCCCTCTTTATCGAAAGAGTCGTCCGGTTCGACTGGAATGAATCGAAGCGGAAGCCATGGTCGATCTTGGGGCTCCCTGCTTTTTTGTTCGGCGTATCAGTATGGGTGTTGGCGTGCGTGATCGGTTTCGAGACCTTGAAGAGCCTGCGACTGTCCGCAAGAAGGACGTGGTTCTGATGGCGACGATCACCAGCTTCGAGGGCATGGGCCATCCGTCCAAATCGGAGCTTCGACAGTTCGCGGAGCTTTTCACCCCCGTTTTCCAGGCATCCTCCGACGAAGCGAAGCGACAGGCAGTTGCCGCCCTTTCCCAATGCGAAACGGTGCCGCAGGCCGTTGCCCTGTTCATCGGCTGTCAGCCGATCGCGATCGCCGCTCCCTTCCTGACAAGCTCGCAAGCGATCGATGACGAAACGCTTATCACCATTGCCCGCACGCAAGGGGCCGCCCACGCGCGCGCGATCGTCCGCCGCTCGTCCCTGTCCCCGAAAGTCATAGACGCGCTCGTCGGTCTGCATCAGGCAGAGCCGGAACGCGGTATGACAGTGGCGGAGCAGCCGGTTGATATGGTCTCATCGCAGGCCCAGACGTCAGAAACCGAACGGCAATCGCGTGAGGAAATCCTGCGGCAGCAGATCAAACAGGCTGCGCGCCATCTGACCCGCGACGACAGCGACAGACTCGGTCTGCGCAGTCTCAGCGAGACGCAGGAGGCACTCCTCGTCCGCTTTGCGCGCGAGCGCGATGCGGTGCAGTTCGCAACGACGCTCGCCGATGCCCTCTCCTCCAGTTACTGGCTCGCCGAACGCATCCTGCTCGACACTTCGGGGCAACAACTCGCCGTCACGCTCGTCAGCCTCGGCATGGGCATTGCCGATGCCGTCTATTCGCTCGAGCGCTTCTATCCGCACCTCGCCGAACGGCACGGCAGCGTCAGCCGGGCATGGCTGGTGCTCGATGATATCGATGCGGAGGAAAGTCAGGCGCGCGTCGAGGCCTGGCGCCGCGCCGACAGCTACACCTACCTGCCACAGGAAAAACCTTCCCATCGTCCTGCAACACCGCTGTTCGGGCCGAATTCGGCGTCCACGCGCGCGTTACGCGTGGCGAACCGTCGATAAGGACGGCTCAATCCAACGGATTGGCGCGGAAACCGGCCAAGGGGACGATATCGCCGATATCGTCCGTCTCAAGCTCGACGATCCACAAATCGGGATCGAACTTCAGCTCGCGATCAAGGGTTTCGCGGATTTCTTGCGGCTCCCTGCGGTCGACGCGGATTTCGAAAAGCCGCGTGCCGCTCTCCCCCTCATCGAAGAGGCTCTGCGGTGCCGGCGCGTAGAGGGTCTCTAATCCGTCGCGGAAACGCTGGCGGATGAAGATCGCGCCTGCCTGCTCCTCGCCCTTGCGCTCCACAGCAGCAAAATCGCCCCTGGCGAACAGGCGGCGGACAAGAGCGGAAACAAAGATGTCGCTGCGCAATCTCATAGGGGAGCTATAACGACGGCGGGCCGCCAAGGCAATCGAAGCCGTCCCCTACCCGATTGTGCCAACTCGAGGGATAAGCGTTCGGACGACACGCTCAAAGCGCGCCGATATCCTGCAGCTTCTTGAGGACCGCCATGCTCGGCTCCCCGGTCTCCGGCAAGCGATAGTGCTTCTGGAAACGCCGGATAGCTGCCTTCGTCTGCTCTCCGGCAACACCGTCGATGCTGACGTTGCTGTAGGCGATGTTGCTCAAGCCCTTCTGGATCTGCATGACCATGTTGACCGCATCGCTGGGCGTCGCCTTGGCCGCGACGGCGCCGGTCTTAATGTTCTTCTCGGCATTCTGGATGGCGGCGGCAACCGGGTCGATCGCATCCGCCGTAGCGGAAATATTGACGGGGCGTGCGGCGGGAACAACAGCTGTCGTATTCATTTTGTAGCTTGCAGCCTGGGCGTTTGCGGCATTGCTGGCCTTAAGGGCGGCGAGAAGTTCCGGCGTCGGCGTGCCGGTCTGTGAGAGGCCCGACGCCTCCTGGAAGAAAAGGATAGCCGATGTCGTGCGCGATCCCGGCTTTCCATCGACGGCGCCGTCATAAAGGCCGTGTCGGATAAGTTCGCCCTGGATATCGGCAATGAGTTTCGACGGCGCGCTGGACGATTGTGCTGCGACCTGGCCGGTTGACGACGGCGGGGCGAGATCAGACGCCGAATCCTGCCGCTCGATCCGGAAGGTGGTGACATTGCCTGCGTCGGCCTGCTGTGCATGCAAAAAGGATTTGCGGCCGGGGATCTGATAGGGAGACGCCGGATCACGGGTTCGCAATATGGGCGATGGATGCGCGCCCGTCTGATACCAGAGCGCGTTGGCGGTGACGAAACCGAAAACCCCGAAGAAGAGCGCGACGCCGCCAGCAATGGCGGGATGACGGCCGACTGCACTGCCGATCAGAGCGGCGAGCGCACCCGCACCGCGAAGGCCAAGGCCGCCCAGCGCGGTGCTGCCGCGCAGGCTCAGGCTGCCAAGGGCAACCGCACCACGGGAAGCCAGGCCGGGCTGCTTGCGCCTGCCCTTCCCCCTTCCCTTAGGCGATTTTCGCTTTTGCGGGGCCATTCATCAGTTCCTTATTTCGCCCTTCATCTATCTCCACAATATGTTTCAGGCGCGGCGGAAAATCGACAGGGCGATTGACATCCACAGGCTGCTGCATCGTCACGGCACCAGAGCCGTCGAACGGAATGAGGATGGTAATGACTGTGCCCTCGCCCGGCGCGCTGGCGATCGAGAAGTTTCCGCCGTGCAGGCCGACCAGGCCCTTGACCAGCGACAGACCGAGGCCGGTGCCGGCGTAACGACGGGTGTAATCGTTCTGGATCTGCACGAAGGGCTGACCGAGCGAGGCAAGGCGCTCGCTGGCAATGCCGATGCCCGTGTCTCCGATCGACAATTTCAGCATGCCATCGGCCATCGCCGCGTCAATGGTGATCGCGCCGCCGGCATCGGTAAACTTGATGGCGTTGCCGACCAGGTTGATGAGGATCTGCTGGATCGCCCGCTGGTCAGCGACGATCTCGCCGAGACCGCGCTGGATACGGCTTGTCAGCGTCAACCCCTTCTCCTTCGCCTGCAGTCCCAGCATTGCTTCGCACGTCGCAATGGTGTCTTCGATCGCGAAGGATTCGAGCAGCAGTTCGTAGCGGCCGGCCTCGATCTTGCTCATGTCGAGCATGGTATTGACGACAGACAGAAGATGGGCGCCCGACTGGCGGATCAAGCCGACATATTCGCGCTGGCGGTCATTTTCCAATTTGCCGAAATATTCGCCGCTCAGAATATCGGAGAAGCCCAGGATAGCGTTGAGCGGCGTGCGCAGCTCGTGGCTGACGGCAGCGAGGAAGCGTGACTTGGCGTCGTTGGCGGATTCCGCTTCGGCCGCCTTGCGCGCCGCATCATCGCGAAGCTGCTGGTCCTGCGATATATCGCGCAATTGCCCGATGATCGCCGTCAGATGCCCTTCGGCATCGCGGCGTGCACTCAATTCCATCCGCGCATGAACGAACTGCTGATCGCCACCCACGACCGCGGAGCGCTCCAGCCGCAAATCGGCGCCATGGGCATCCCTGCCCTGGCGCAGCACATCGATTGCCTGCAGGAAGACGATTCTGTCCGAGACATGAATCTGCTCGACGAAACCACGCCCGGTGGGATCGCGCATCCAGCTCAGGAATTCTGCGCGGTCACGACCACCCACCGTCGTCACATTGCCTTGGGAATCGAAGAGCAGGACGAGACCGAAGGCCGACTCCAGCATCAGGTCGCGGTGCTCGACGACAACGGCCTCGGCCGGACGAGATTCGGGCCGCTGGCGCGACAGCGCGATGCTGCCGACGGCCGAGAAGAGGAAGGCCGCGCAGACTGTGGCCACACCGGCAGGCAGCGCCACGGCCGGACTGGTAATAAAGGAAAGGCCGGCCGGAACAGCAAACAGCGCGACGGAAGAGGCGAGCGCAAGTCGGCGCAGGATCGCCAGTTCCTGCCCACGGACTTCGCCATTCCCGCTCGTCCGGGAGAGCCAGCTTCGGCCTACCCGGTCCACGAGAGCTTCAGCCCCGACAGAAATGTCACTCAATACGCGCACGCTACAACCCGTCAAAACGGTCACTTATCGGACTGCACAATAGGCTCCGGCGGCTTAAGGAAAGAATAAAGAAGGAACGGGCCGGGCGGCCGAAAAGCCTTCAAAATCCCGTTTTGGCGCAGAACGAGCGACCTTTGCTTTTTGTGGTTAACAGCAGGTAAGCAACGGATTTTATTCATATTTCCGCTGCGCGTTAACTTTTGTGACGAGGCCGGCCGCCGCAAAGCCCTGCATATCAACGGCATCCGGCGAGACATGCTTAACATCAATTGCTACAATTTGAACCAAAGTGTTCTTCAAAGTCGGAAAGCTAAAATTTGAATCAAAATTGCAGAAAATGCTGCCGAGTTTTGAAAAGCGCTGTTGTCCTCTGCCGGGTAGGTTCGAACCAGATCGGGCGGGCAAGTCCGAATCGGCGATCGAGCCGATCGACAGAGAGGATGGGCTAGGCGATGTGGTTTCTGATTAGAGCAGGGTTCTGGTTTTCGCTGGTTCTCATGTTCCTGCCGATCTTTGCAAAGCCCGAGGGTGCTCCCCGGCCGGCAGGTGAAACGACGCTACAGGTTTCCGATGCGATTTCAGCCGCCTCCGGTGTCGTGCAATATGTCGGCGCCATGTGCAATGAGAAGCCGGATGTATGTGCTAAGGGCGGCGAAACACTGACGGCGCTCGGCTATCAGGTTGGCGACGGCGCCCGCGTCGCCTACGATATGCTCGGCCGCCACTTCAAGGATCAGCAGTCTGCCGCCGAAGCCAATGTCGCGACGCCTCACGCTAACACCGATCAGGTTGCCGCCATGGCGCAGCCGATGCCGGCCAAGCGCATCACTGGTACAGAAACGGCTGACGTCGTCGTTACCGGCACGGTCAAGCTGCCGTCCTCTATTCCGCTGCCGATGCCGCGCCCACATATCTGACATTTCTTCCATTGGCCCCAACTTCAGCGCCGCGGACCTTTTAGGGGCAGCGGCGTTCTTTCTTGTCCCGGGTTCAAATCACGCATGGTTTCGCCTATATCCAAGGCAACGGACAATTTGGACTGCTGCAATGATACCGCTTGAGAAGATCATCGAAGACTTTTCCTTCCTGGACGAATGGGAGGATCGCTACCGCTTTGTGATCGAGCTCGGCAAGGCGCTGCCCGACCTGCCGGAGGAAAAGCGGACGCTGGAAAACAAGGTGCAGGGCTGTGCGAGCCAGGTCTGGCTCGTCACGCATGCATCTGGCGATCCAGACAATCCGATATTGACCTTTGAAGGCGATTCAGACGCACATATCGTGCGTGGGCTGGTGGCGATCGTGCTTGCAACCTATTCCGGAAAGCCGGCTTCGGAAATCGCCGTTCTCGACGCACTCGACGTCTTCGGCAAGATCGGCCTGGTGGAGCATCTCTCCTCGCAGCGCGCCAATGGATTGCGCTCGATGATCAAGCGTATTCGCGAAGAGGCTCGGGTCAGGACCGCGGCGTAGGTTGGATTTCCAGCAATCATTGCAGATAACCCGGCCCGAAAGCCGGATTATCTTCAGTCTGTCATGAAGCCCTTAGCGGGCGCCGCGCTTGCGGCGCTGGCCGAGGCCCATTTCCTTTGCAAGGCGTGAACGGGCTTCCGCATAAGCCGGTGCTACCATCGGGTAATCGGCAGCGAGATCCCACTTTTCACGATATTCTTCCGGCGAGAGGCCGTGATGAGTCATGAGATGGCGCTTCAGAGACTTGAAGCTGCCACCACATTCGAGGCAGGTAATCTGGTCATCCTGTACGGATTTACGAACGGATACGGCCGGCTTCTGCTTTTCGACCACGGTTACGGCAGGTGCCGGAGCCGAGGTGCTGCTCAAGGCGGAATGTACGTCGGAAATCAAATTCGGAAGGTCGCTGACCGGTACGACATGGTTACTGACATAGGCCGCAACAATGTCGGCAGTCAGTTCAACCAGTAACTCCTGCCCGTTGCCGAGGGCCGCATCTGTCATTGTGTTCTCCTGTTCATCGGCTTGCCTGCTGCGTCCACGCCTACGAAGAGCACGCAGGACGCAACGTTGCTAAATAATTTTGCGCCCGGCTAAAGAAATCTGTTGATTTCGCTATCTCCCAGCGCCGAGCAATCCGCGCGAACGCACTGCCCGTATTCGTAGCAGTCGACAGCAAGAAAACGGTGGATAAAGCCAAATTTCCCGCAGCATGAAATCCACCCCTAGACCTCATGCGAGAGAAAACCGCCCCTTGCCGCCTGATATCAAAATTAGTGACCCGCGATAACGATCTTTAATCGCTTACCGGAAGAAAGTTTTGCTCAGCGTTTTATCAAAGAAAGATAAAAGCATCGAGAGCTTAAACCCGGTCGAGACTAACTTAACATCAGAACTCTACTTGAATCTGAATTAGCACTCTTTACCCAAATGTCCAGTTTTTAATCCCTACATTTCTTTGCAAAAAATTCATCTATTAAAAAGCAGGTAACTAATAACGCGAAAAGTTATTCCTAATAGAACAATTTCCGCGTTTGTTAGCCCTTTTTTCTATATCCTCGTACTGCGATTTGCTCTCTTGCGAGGAGTTCATCCCGTACTGAAGGCGGCGTTAGCCGATGGCCTGCCTTGTGTGCCGCACGCGCGAGAAGATGCGCCGCAATGGGCGCCGTCAAGATGAAAAAAACAAACCCGGCCAATGCCCGCGCCAGAATCGCCATGTCCTGCGAGTGGATGCCGACGGCAAGTAACAACAGGCCGGAGCCGACGGTGCCCGCCTTCGACGCGGCATGCATGCGACTGTAGAGATCGGGTAGACGCACGATGCCAATCGCCGCGATAAGCGAGAACAACGCACCCGAAAGTAGAAGCGCCGTTACTATGACGGCCCAAAGCATATCCACTATCGGCCTCCCTTCTTTCGCTTGCGCCTTCGTATCTTTCCGCGCTCAGCAATGACGTCGGCATTCTGCCCAGCGCCGACCCGTTCGGCCGCATTCGATTGTGCCTGCGTCAGGATAAACCGCGCGAAGGCGACGGTGGCGAGAAAGCCGACAAGACCGAGCGAAATGGCGATATCGATATACAGCGTGAACCCGGTCTTGATGGCAATGACAGCGATGAAGCCGATGGCGATCGCGACCAGCATGTCGAGTGCCAGGACCCTGTCCGGCAATGTCGGGCCGGCAACGACACGATAGACGGTCAGCAGGAACGCCACGCTCAGAATGCCGAGCGCCACCATGGCACCGGCCGAAACAACGGATGCGGCGATCATCGGAAAGCCTCCATGATCCGGCGTTCGAAACCATCTGCGATACTGCGCCGGATGGCCTCCGGATCGGAGCAATCGAGCGCGTGCACGTAGAGTATCTTACGGTCGTCGGAAACATCGACGGATAGGGTGCCGGGCGTCAGCGTGATCAGATTGGCAAGTAGAGTGATTTCGAAATCACGGTCGACCGTCAGCGGAAATGCAAAGATCCCGGGCTTCACGTCGATCTTCGGGCTCATGACCGCCACGGCGACCGCCCAGGCCGATTTGGCAAGCTCACCCAGAAACAGCAGCAACAGCGAAATTATCTTGCGCACCCGGCCCAGATAGAGCCCTCCTCCATAGGACGCCCGGACGATCGACAGGGCAACTGCCGCAAGGACGAAGCCGAACAGGAGGTTGAGGAAAGAGGCGCTGCCAGTGATGGCCACCCAAACAATGGCAAGCAGCAGGTTGAAGATAAACAGGATCATTGAGCGCCTCCCGCCGCCGGAAAGACGGATTGCAGATAGGCCGTCGGCTGCTCGAGGCCGAGAGCGGCCGCATGCGTCAAGCGCAGGAGCCATTCCGGAAACAAGCCGAAGCCCACGACAAGCAGGGTCAGACCAAGAAGCGGCAGCGTGGCATGCCATTTCATCCGCTCCGCCGTGGCGCTGGCTGCGGCGGAACGCCAATAGGCAAGCAGAAACACCCGCCCGAAAACGATGGTCGTCGGAATCCAACAAGAAGGATTGCCGCGGCGAGCCACCAGGCCCCCGCCGCAAACGCCGCCTTGACGAGTACGACCTTAGGCCAGAAGCCCGAAAATGGCGGCAGGCCGCTAATGGCGAAGAACAGGACCAGCGAGAGGCCGGCAAACCAGCCGTTTTGGCGATAGATGCCGCCAAGGACTGTCAATGAAAAGCCTCCGCCGAGATGCGCCGCCTGCCCGGCAATCAGGTAAAGCGCCGTCATCAACACCATCGAATGCAAGGCGTAGAAGATCGTTCCGCTGAGACCGTCGACACTGCCGAGAGCCACGCCCGCCAGCATCGTGCCGATGCCGGATATGACGATGTAGCCCAGCATTCGGCGGATATCATTTGCACCCAGCGCACCCATCACCCCGACAAGCATAGTCACGATGGCGATGATCGTAACAAGCGGGCCGAGCCCTGCCCGCTCGACAGGCAACAGCATGACCAGAATCCGGATCAGTGCATAGATGCCCACCTTGGTCAGCAAGCCGGCAAACAAAGCCGAAACGGTGATGCGCGGGGTGTGGTAGGAGGCTGGAAGCCAGAAATTGACCGGGAAGGCGGCGGCCTTCATGCCGAAAGCCAGCAGGAACAGGCCGGCGAGCGTCATCAGCGGCGCGTTGCTGTCACCCGCCCTCACCTTCACCGCGATATCGGCCATGTTGAGCGTGCCGAAAACAGCGTAGAGATAACCCACGGAAACGAGGAAGAGCGTGGTCGCGATGAGGTTCAATACGGCATATTTCAGGGCGCCGTCGATCTGCTCCGGCTCCGAGCCAAGGATCAGCAGGCCGAAGGAAGAGATCAGGAGCACCTCGAACCATACATAGAGATTGAAGACGTCGCCTGTCAGAAAGGCGCCGCTGACGCCGGCAAGCAGCAGCATCAGGAATGGAAAGAAGCCATATCGCCGGCTGCTCCCGGTGATTTCGCCAAGCGAATAGAAACTGGCAGCTAGCGCGACGACCGCCGCCGTCAAGGCCATGAGCGCGCCGAAAATATCGACGGTGAAGGCGATGCCGAAGGGCGGCAGCCATCGCCCCATGACCATGGTCACGGCGCCCTCGCGGAGGACCCTATAGAGCAAGGCGGCATCGATCAGCACTAGCAGCACAAGGCCGGGAATGGCGACCGCCGCCTGCCATTCGGTGCGATTGCGCAGCATCAGAAGGATCGCACCGAGCCCGATGCACAAGGCGATCGGCGAAATAACGAGCCAATGTCCCATCGGTATCGGCGCGGCAACCAGCGCTTGGGAGAGATCAATTGCGGTATCCGTGGGTCCGGCCATGGCGTCAGTACCCCAAGGGCGGCAGTGGCCGCTCCTCCGGTTCGGCGAGCCGCATTTCGTCCGTGTCGTCGGTTTTCAAGGCCTGATAGGCCCGATAAGTCAGGACAAGCAGAAAGGCCAGGAACGAGAAGGAAATGACGATCGCAGTCAGGATCAATGCCTGCGGCAGCGGATTGGCGGCTGCAAGATCGAGCGTGGCCGCCCCTTTCTGAATGATCGGCGGCACTTCGGGCGTGACCCGGCCGGCCGTGAACAGCAGAAGGTTGACGGCGTTGCCGAGGATCGCAATGCCGAGCATGATGCGGATCGAGTATCGCGACAGCATCAGATAGATCGCAGCGGTGAAGAAGATGCCGACGACGACGGCGAAGACGGCTTCCATCAATCCACCTCCCGCTCTTCGAGCGCGAGCGCGATCGAGGTGATGGCACCGACGACGACCAGATAGACACCTGTGTCGAAGAGCATGACGGTGGAAAGCGGCACTTCGACACCGAAGAGATGCGGATAGATCCACAGCCCCGTCATGAACGGCACGCCAGCCAACAAGGACAGGATGCCTGCGATGGTGGCCGCAAGCAGCCCAAAGCCGGCAATCGACAGCGGATGGAAGACAATCGCGCGCCGGACCGCGGTCACACCACAGGCGATGCCATAGATCGCGAGCGCCGAAGCCGCGATCAGGCCGCCGATAAAGCCGCCACCGGGCTCGTTATGGCCGCGCAGCAGCACGAAGACGGAGAAGAGCAACATCAGGGCCGTCAGAAACGGCGCGGCGGTGCGGAAGATCAGCGTATTCATGAGCGCTTGGCCTCCATCCCTTCCTCGAAACCGAGCTTCTCCTCAAGATCAGGGTCATTCGCCGCCAGTTTGCGTTCGCCGCCCGCCCGGATACGGATCAGCGCCAGGATCGCAAGACCGGTTATGGCGACGACGGCGATTTCGCCGAGCGTATCCGTGCCGCGGAAGTCGACGATGATGACGTTCACCACATTGTCGCCATGCGCGATCAGCTTCGAATATTGATTGAAGAAGGCGGTCAGCGTCAGATCGAACGGCGCCTGGGTCACCTTCAGCAGCAGGAGTGCAAAGCCGCTGCCGCAGGCAGTGGCAAGCACGGCATGGGCGGTCCTGGCGAGCGGTGGCCGGCGATCGGAAGGCGAAAGCCGCAGGCGCGTCATGACAAGCGCCAGGATCACCACCGCAAGCGTCTCGACCATGAACTGCGTGAAGGAAAGATCCGGCGCGCCGAACAGCAGGAAGATGACGGCGACGGCAAAGCCCTGGATGCCGAGCGAAACGATCGCCGTCAGCCGGTCGCGCGCAAAGACCACCGCCGCAACGCCGATGACCGCGATCAGGAAGATCGTCGCCTCATGCCATTGCAGGTTCGGCCAGGCTGGCATGGCGGGCAGTTCGCCGTGGATCATAGGAGGAATCAGCAGCATTGCCGCCAGGCAGAGGAAGGTGATGGTGACGTAGATTTCCAGCCGGCCGGGCTGCAGGAGACGGAAGACGCCATGCGACAGCCGCACCAGGCCGGAAATGAAGCCGTCGAAGCCGCGATCCGGTCCAGGCCCGAGGGCGCGCAGCACGACGGACATCAGGAAGCGGGCGCGATCGAGCTGCCAGTAGACGATGACGCCGATCAGGACGGTGACCAGCGAAAGCGCCAAAGGCAAGCCGATATGCGGGATCAAGGAGATCGAAATCTCCAATCGCTTGCCGCCGACCGCGCTCGCCATTGGCGAAGAGACATACGCGTGCCAAGGGGCCGAAAACAAAGCCGACAGGAGGCCGAGAAGAGCGAGCACCACCGGCCCCAACCAGAGCAACGGTGGCGCCTCATGCGGCTGGTGAGGCGTTTCGATGCGCGGCCCTATGAACGGCTTCAACGCCACGGCAAAGGCGATGGCAAACATCAGCGCATTGCCGGCCACGGCGATGATGGTGAGGAGGATCGCAGCCGGCGATGACTGCGCGAGCGCAGCATAGATTTCTTCCTTAGCAAGGAAGCCGAAAGCCGGCGGCAGACCACCCATCGACACCGCCGCAGCAAGCGCGGTTGCAAAGGTCAGCGGCATGGCCGAACGCAGGCCGCCAAGCCGGGTGATATCGCGCGTCCCGGTTTCATGATCGACGATGCCGGCGACCATGAACAAGGCGCCCTTGAAGAGCGAATGCGCGACGAGATAGAGGACGGCGGCCTCGACGGCATAATCCGTGCCGAAACCGGTGAGCATCACGAGCAGGCCGAGCGAGGAGACTGTCGTATAGGCAAGCTTCAGCTTCAGATCGGTCTGGCGAATGGCAAGTAGAGTTCCGACGAGCAGTGTCGCTGCGCCGAAGGCCGGCAGGATCGTTTGCCAGGCCATTGTCCCGCCCATGACCGGATTGAGCCGCATGAGAAGGTAGACGCCTGCCTTTACCATGGTTGCGGAGTGCAGATAGGCCGAGACCGGGGTCGGCGCTTCCATGGCATTCGGCAGCCAGAAGTGAAACGGGAACTGCGCCGATTTGGTAAAGGCGCCGCCGAGCACAAGAATGAGGACTGCAAGATAGAACGGGCTTGCGCGCATGATATCGCCCGCCTTCAGGAGATCAGATATTGCGCCGATACCGGTCGCCTGCCAGATCAACAGCAGGCCAGCCAGCAGCAGAAGCCCGCCGCCGCCAGTGACGACGAGCGCCTGCAGCGCCGCCCGCCGTGACGCTTCCCGATGATGATCGAAGCCGATCAACAGGAAGGAGGTGATCGAGGTCAGCTCCCAGAAGACGAAGAGCGTCAGGAAACTGTCCGAAACCACGAGCCCGAGCATCGAGCCCATGAAAAGAAAGATGAACGAGAAGAATCGGCCGAGATCGACATGCCCCTTCAGATAGCCGCCGGCATAGAGGACGATCAGCGTGCCGATGCCGGTGATGAGCAGAGCGAAAGTGAGCGACAGGCCGTCAATCAGCCAGGAAAACCTAAGATCAAGGCTCGGCACCCAATCGAAACCGCCAAGCTGGACGCGACCGGCGGCGACAGTGGGAAGGAGGCTCGCAAAATGAAGGAAGGCGAAGCCGGGAAGCAGCGCCAGGAGCCACGCCGCATCGTGGCCCAAACGCCGAACGACAACCGGCGCGATCAGCGCACCGAGAAAGGGCAGGCATAGAGCCAGGAATGTCAGGCCCGCGGCGGCGGCGGCCATGTTCCCCCCAAACTGAACGTTTATGCAGAATCCGGCAAAGCCGTAGCGGTCTTGAAGGGATAGGCGAAAGGGCACATGGCCTCAAGCCCTGCCGAGGGAAAACCGGACTTAAACCACTGAAATCGATTTTTGCTGCCAGCGGCCTTAGCGGTTGCCGGACATAACGGATCGTCCGGAAGCCCACGATGCCGGTTTGGACGTCGCATCATTGCCGAATTCCCGTCATTACTGCATGGCTCGCAATGAAGTTGTAATGAATTTGCGCTAATTTATCGGTATTTTCTGAACCGCTATGGAAATTGCGCTCAAAAAAGCGCTACTCTTGACCGGTTTGCAGACCCTGCCTCCCGGAAACCGCAATGCTCACCCGCGTCATTAGCCTCCTGCTCCTTTCGACCATCCCGGTCTCTGCCGCGGACTGGTGGTCCTATGACAATGCAGGTCTTGGCTATGCGATCGAGCTGCCGTCGGAATTCCGTCTTACCGCCCCTTCCGAGGATACCGACCGGCTTTCGCTATCGCCGGCAGATCGCTCGGCTTCGCTGCAGGTCTTCGGCACGATGATCGCCAATGGCGATTTCATTTCGGAGGCGAATGGGCGCGTGGCGCTCGCCAGGGACCAGGGCTGGAAAATTTCCTATTCGAAATCGAACTCTCGCGGCATCAGCTTTTCCGGCACGAGGCAGGGGCGCATCGTTTATGTGCGTGGGGTCGCGCTCTGCAACGGAGGCGCCGCCTTCTTCCAGATGGATTATTCAAAGGCTGATATGCAGCGCTACGACGCCGTCGTCATGCGCCTGGTGCGCAGCCTGCGTTCGACGAAGAAATGCGCGCCCACAGCCGAGATCGTCAAAAATTTTCCGGCGACAGGCTGAAACAGGTCAGCACCGCAGAATAGTGTACGGCGGCCGCGGTAACGACGAAGCCATGCCAGATGGCGTTCTGGAAACGCAGCCTTTCCCAGACGTGAAAGACCACGCCGAGCGAATAGATCACGCCGCCGATGACGATGAGCAGCATCGAGGCAAACGGGATATGCATGGAAACGGGCTCGGCGACGAGGACGCCACTCCAGCCCATCGCAAGGTAGAGCAGGATCGCCAGTCGATCGAAGCGTCCCGGGAAAAGGACCTTCAGGATGATGCCGAAGGCCGCAAAGACCCAGACGGCGATCAGCACGCCCAAAAGCAGCGGATCTTCGGCCCCCCGCTCCAGAAACGGCGTATAGGTGGCGGCGATGAGGACATAGATGAAGGAATGATCGAAGCGGCGGAGAAACCATTTCGTCCTGGACACGGGCCATAAATTGTAGGTGAAGGACATCCCGAGCGTCAGCACCAGACCGACGCCATAGATCCAGGCGGCGGCGATACCGCCGTAGGAGCTCCAAACCGTCGCATAGAAGATCAATACGGTGGCGCCGATCAGCGCGAAGACCACGCCGACACCATTGACGATGCCGTCCGCGATAATCTCATATCGGTCATAGGCCCAACGGATGCCTCTGTACTCGGTCATTTCATCCGGTTCCGTTTCCGTAGCGCATCGATCCTTGCACCGGAGCGAAGAGGACGCAACTGCGCCAAACGCGCGCATCGATCAATCTTCGTGAATGGCGTGCTGCCGGCCTGCTCGCCCCGTCAATGGAAAGCGAACGCTCAATCCGCAATTTATGGCCTTCTGTGAACAATCGAAATCCGCCATATGAATGTGCAAGTACAGCGGGCCAGGGGATCAAAGAGGCATATCAACCGGCGAAACCCTCCTGCCCGCCGCTGGCGGCCATTGCCGCCGACGCCGGTTGCCTTTTTCAAGATTATCGAGGTTGGAACTCACCCCATGACCGAAGCCGCCCCCTCCTACGCCTTGACCCGTCCTGCCTATGTCGGCGGATCCCATCTTGTCGTTACCGATCTACCGCTCGTGTCGCGCTTCTACCAGGATATGCTTGGCCTGAAGGTCATCGAGAAGACGGCAAGCGGCGAGGTTTTGGGCGTCACCGGTCATCCCCTTCTGACGCTGACGACGGATCGGGCCGCGACGCGTGCGCCGACAACGGCCGCCGGCCTGTTTCACACCGCCTTCCTGATGCCGAGCCGCGTCGAGCTGGCGCGCTGGCTTCGCCATGCCGCCCAAAACAATGTCGTGCTGGAAGGCGCTTCGGACCATATCGTTAGTGAAGCCATTTACCTGTCCGACCCGGAAGGCAATGGCATCGAGATCTATGCCGACCGGCCGCATGAGCAATGGACGTTTCACGATGACGGCACGGTCGAGATGGCTACGCTCCGGCTCGATCTGCAGAAGCTCTACGAAAGCGCTCCGCAGGATCGCTGGGACGGCATGGCTGAGGGCTCGGCCATCGGCCACATCCACCTGCAGGTCGGCGATGTGGCCGAAGCGAACGCCTTCTATCGCGACGTGCTCGGCATGAAGGTCATGGCGGCGCGCTATCCGGGCGCGACCTTCCTTGCCACCGGCGGCTACCACCATCATCTCGGCGCCAATACGTGGAACAGCCGGGGTGCCGGCGTGCGCAGCGAGCATATGACCGGCCTTTCCGACTATACGCTGCGGTTCAACGACAAGGCTGCGCTCGACAAGGCAGCAGCGGCTCTGGAGAAGCACGAAATCAAGACCGAGAAACGTGATGGTGGCATATCGCTGCGCGATCCCTGGGGCATTGGGCTGAACCTGATCGCCTGATTTGCTTCTATTCGCTATCGCTTCATGCCCGTTACGGAACCGGAACAAGCCTTTCCGCGTTTGAATGGTGAGGCGATCGTGCCTTCAGGAACCCGCAGGGCATGGAAGTCGATAAATTCGTCACGCAGCGATCGGAAGCAACAATTATACGCGAAGGCAGGCCCGACGCGGAACGCAATGCATCCGCCGATGACGGCGGCGAGGACAGTATTTTCGACATGTCCCATGGCTCGAGGCGCAGCAGGCTTGATGTCGCCGCCTCCTGGGCGATCATAGGCATCTTCCTCATGTTCGCCTTGGCGGGCGTCTACATGATGTCGCTGATCCTCATTCCGGTGACGCTTGCGGTCGTCGTCGGCATGATTCTTGGGCTTGCGGCAGAAAAGCTCAGCAAGCTCGGCGTGCCTCGCGTTTTGAACGCTGTCCTCCTTTCATCGGGCGTCGCGCTGGTTATCTTCCTCATTGTCAATGCGCTTGCCGGACCTGTGGCCACGCTCGCACAGGAGCTGCCCGATTTCGTCCAACGGACCTCCGACCGGCTGATGCCCTATCTCGGCCGTTTCAAATGGCTGCATATCTCGTCCGAAACATTTCAGGGCAGCCCTGTCTCGATCAGCACCGTGCTCGAAAACAGCGGCAATGTGCTGCACCTCGTATCCACGAGCCTCACGCCTGCAATCGTACAGATCCTGATCTTCTTTGCTGCCTTGCTGCTGTTCCTCGCCGGCAGGGTGAGCTTGCGCAAGACGATCATTATGACCTTTTCCACGAGAGCATCCCGCCTGGCTGCGATCCGCATCATCAATGCCGTGGAGCGGGTGCTGGGCTTTTACTTCGCGACCGCTTCATTGATCTATGTCGGGATCGGCGTGGCGATGACTGTGATCGCCTATGTCGGCGGCATGAGCGTGCCGATTCTCTGGGGCGTTTTCGCCTTCGTATCCAGCTTCATTCCGTTCCTTGGCGTGACCACGATGACGCTCTCGCTCGCGATCGCGGGCATCGTCACCCATTCGGACATCATTTTCGGTCTGGCACCGGCCGTAGCCTTCTTCGGGGTGCATATGGCCGTGGAAAACCTCGTCTTTCCCGCAGTCATGGGACGTCAATTGGAGCTCAATCCCTTTGTCGTCTTCCTTGCCATCATCTTCTGGACATGGATGTGGGGCGCCGTCGGCGCCATGTTGGCCCTGCCACTGTCTTTGATCGTCATGACCGTCATCGACGAGCTTTTCATCGAGGAAAAAGCCCAGCCGCAATTGCCGGGTTAGAGCATTGTCTTTTGCCGCCCCGCACGGAAAAGTGCCGCGCACTATTCCTGGAAATATTCCGGCCGATCTGGCGATCAGTTCGTCGTGTCGTCATCGCCCTTTTCGGCGATATCCTGCAGGCGAACGAAATTAACGCCCTTTGCCTTTAGCGCTAGGATGCTGGCCGCTACCCCCTCACCCGCCGCGTGCGTCGGCTGATTGATATGGGAGATGATGACATCGCCATCCCTCGCGGAGGCATATTGCTTTTCCACCATCTTGGCCGGCAGCAGCGACCCACTGTCGCCATTCACCGAATAGCCGGCGATCCGATAGCCCATGCCGCGGATCTGCATGATGGCAGCGGGTGTGTATTTCGCGGTCGCGCCGCGGAACCAGCGCGGCTGCGGGATGCCTGCGGCAGTCATCGCATCGGCGCCGCCCTGAACTTCCTGGGCAACCGCCTGCGGCGAACCGGCGGCGGCAATGCCATAGACCTTGGTCGGGACATCGACAGCCGGGATATGGTTCTGCCCGTGGTTTTCCAGTTCGAAGAGATCGGGATGGGCAAGGAAAACCTTCAATGCGTCCGGATTGGTCCGAAGCCAGCGCGCGGTGACGAAGATGGTTGCCGGGATGCGCTGATCGACGAGCGTGCTCAAGATGCGCGGATCCGTCTTGCCCATGCAGGCATCGAAGGTAAGCGCAATGCGGGGTGTGCCCTTGCCTGCACGATCGACGTGCAGATGCGGCTCGACGAGCTTGACCTTCGAAACCGGGGCCTTCGGCGGCAATTGCGGCCAACCGGCAGGCGGCTGCTCCGACTGGGCGGCAAAAGCAAGCTTTGCGGCAAACAAGAGCATGGATGTCAGCAAAAGGCGTTTCATCAGGCGGCCACCGGATCGATCAAGCAAACGAAATCTGGCGGCAGGAAGATGATGCCATTCCCAGCCGCAATGCCCGCCATCATCCGGCAACACGCCGGAAATATGGCAGACTGGCGGCATTATGCCATTTCACATCGGAAATGCATCAGGCGTGAAACGGGCTTCAACCTCATCGCGTCTATGCTACGATTGATATGAGATTGGCGTGACACTATCTGCGTATTTTTCCGTGCTCCCAAAGAGAGACATGTATGAGTCGCGATCCCTATGAAGTTTTGGGCGTAAAGCGGGACGCCCCGCAAAAGGATATTCAAAGCGCCTATCGCAAGCTTGCCAAGAAGCTGCATCCGGACCTCAACCCCGGCGACAAGCAAGCCGAGGACAAGTTCAAGGAGGTCTCCTCAGCCTACGGCATCCTCGGCGACGAGGAGAAGCGTGCACGATTCGACCGCGGAGAAATCGACAACAGCGGCGCCGAACAGGCGCCGCGCAACTACTACCGTGATTATGCGGCACAGGAAGGCCATCGCGGTCCCTATCAGAATGCGGGCGGCTTTGCCGATTTTGGCGATGCCGACGATATATTTTCCAGCTTCTTCTCGCGGCGCAGCCGGGGCCAATCGCAAATGCAGGGTCAAGACCGTCATTACACGATGGAGGTCGATTTTCTCGACGCCATCAACGGCGCCAAGAAGCAGATCAGTCTGCCGGACGGCCCCGCTCTGGACGTTCAAATCCCGCCGGGAACACGTGATGGGCAGACGCTTCGGCTAAAGGGCAAGGGCGATCCAGGCTTCAACGGTGGCAAGCCAGGAGATGCGCTGATTGCGGTGCGTGTCCGCCCGCACAGCGTCTACACTCGCGATGGCGACGATATCCGGATGGAAGTGCCGATTTCGCTGAGCGAGGCAGTGCTTGGCGGCAAGATCCGGGTTCCGACGCCATCCGGCGCAGTTACGGTGACGCTGCCGCCGAACTCCAATACGGGCAAAGTACTGCGTTTGAAGGGCAAGGGTGCCCCTGTCCGCGGCAAAGACAATGGCGATGCCTATGTCTCGCTGAAGATCGTCCTTCCAGATGCGCCGGATCCCGAACTGACGCGCTTCGTTTCCGAATGGGAGGCAGGTAAGGCGCAAGATCCCAGAAAGACCATGGGAGGATAAGCGATGAACGAGAGCGAGTTTCGGCTGCATCTCCGGATCGAAACCACGGTGCTGGAAGTCTGGATATCTCAGGGCTGGGTCGTGCCCGAGGTCACGGATGAGGGACGCAACTTTCGCGAAGCCGACATTGCGCGCGGCCGGCTCATCCTCGATCTCGCCAGCGCGATGGGTGTCAATGAACCGGGCGTCGATGTCGTCATGGACCTGGTGGATCAGCTTCACAGCCTCAGGGCGACACTGCGCGACCTGACGGATGCCGTATGCCGGCAGCCGCCCGATGTGCAGGACCACATCCTAGCGGAGCTGACCCGTGTGGAATCGCTGAGACGGCGATAAGGCAGCGAGCTAGCTCAGGATAGAACATGGCCGCCATGAAGTGATGTCCGGAGACCCTTGGTGTCTCACCCGGACGCTCAATCGTAAAGATAATGCTCCTGCCAGGCGTCGCGCGGCACCTTGTCACCGATCTGATAGCTCAGATCGCGGACATGAATATGCTGCGGCCCGGTCACGCACGTATATGAGAGGTGATACCAGTCACCCTTGCTGCGAAAGACGGCGCCGGGCGCATTCATGGCATCCGGCTGCATATCCGGATCGCCGAATGTGTAGGCGATCACCTTGTCCGGCTTGAAACCCGTCTTGTCCGTGCCGATCCGCTTCATGGCCTCTGCATCGCACGCCTGCTCCATTCGTTCCGAGGGATTGAGCTTCTCCAGCTGCTTCTTGATAGCCGCATCGACGGCGAAGGCGGAGGTAGCGACGCTGGCCAATGGAATTAAGATGGCGAAGAGTTTCAGCATGAAGAACCGGTCCCTTGCATTGTTTTGGATTTGAGTGCGTTCGCTCCATCGGAGAAGGCTGATTGCCTTCGTGTCGACGCACTGTATGCCGACTTCGAGAAAGAATGTGGTCTCATCAAGGCACGCCCCGATGCGGCCTCCCACAAGCTGCACGGTTCAGCAAGACTAATATCGGCTGCTTGCATGGAGCTTGAGGAAGAGACTTGCCGCTTGAACCTCACGTCGCTGCCCTCTATTTCTCTCTTCACTTCACATCCGACTTTCACTCCAGAGAAAGCGCCCCTCGTGTCAGTTTTCAAGAATCTTCCCACCCCGCCTGCCGCTCCGAAGAAGCCGTTTACCGATACACGTCACGGCATTACCCGCACCGACGATTATGCGTGGCTGCGGGCCGACAACTGGCAGGCCATGTTCAAGGACCCGTCGATCCTGGCGCCGGAAATCCGGTCGCATCTGGAGGCGGAGAACACCTACATGAACGCGGCGATGGCGGACACGAAAGAGCTGCAGAAGGTTCTCTTCGGCGAAATGAAGGGTCGTATCAAGGAAGACGACAGTTCGATACCGATGAAGGATGGCCCCTATGCCTACGGCACGCTCTTCGTCACCGGCGGCGAGCAGCCCCACTTCTTCCGCGAACCGCGCAACGGCGGCGAACGCAAGCTGCTGCTGAACGGTGACAAGGAGAACGAGGGAAAATCCTATTTCCGTCTTTCAGGCCTCGATCATTCCTCCGATCACAGCCTCGGCATCTGGGGCTATGACGACAAGGGTTCTGAATATTTCACGCTGAAGATCCGCAATTTCGAGACCGGCGCAGATCTGCCCGACGTGATCGAGAATACCGGCGGCGATGCCGTATGGGCGCCCGACGGCAAGAGCTTCTTCTACACGCATCAGGACGAGAACCACCGCCCCTCGAAGATCTTCCATCACAGCATCGGCACGCCGCAGTCGGACGACCGGCTCGTCTATGAGGAGGAGGATCCTGGCTTCTTCATGGGCGTCGGCGGCTCGCTGCTCGACGATTACATCTTCATCGATATCCACGATCACGAGACCAGCGAATACCGCATCATCCCGACCTCGGATCTGACCGCCGAGCCCAAGATCGTGGCCGAGCGCGAAACCGAGATCGAATATGAGATCAGCGAAGGCGGCGACGTCTTCTACATTCTCACCAATGACGGTGACGCCAAGGATTTCAAGATCATGGAAGCGCCGGCGAAGAACCCAGGCAAGGAAAACTGGCGTGAAGTCGTGCCGCATAAGCCGGGCACGCTGATCCTCAGCCATCTCGCCTATGCCCGCCATCTCCTCTGGCTGGAGCGCAAGGACGGCCTGCCGCGCATCATCATCCGCGACCGTCGTACCGGCGAGGAACACGCGATCGCCTTCGAGGAGGAGGCCTATGCGCTCGGCCTGCAGGGTGCGGCAGAATACGATACGGATGTCATCCGCTTCTCCTACTCCTCGATGACGACGCCGAGCCAGCTCTACGACTACAATATGGTGACGCGCGAGCGCACTCTGCTGAAGACGCAAGAAGTGCCCTCTGGCCACAATCCGGAAGACTATGTGACGCGCCGCGTCTTCGCACCCGCTTGGGATGGCGAGACCGTGCCGGTAACGCTGCTTTATCGTAAGGACACGCCCCTCGACGGCTCGGCCCCCTGTCTGCTCTACGGTTATGGCGCCTATGGCGTTACCATCCCGGCCGGTTTCAACACCAATTGCCTGTCGCTCGCCGACCGTGGCTTCGTCTATGCCATCGCCCATATCCGCGGCGGCAAGGACAAGGGCTTTGCCTGGTACGAAGACGGCAAGATGGAAAAGAAGACCAATACCTTCAAGGACTTCATCGCAGCCGCCGACTATTTGAATCAGGAGAAGTTCACCTCTTACACGAAGATCATCGCTGAGGGCGGATCGGCCGGCGGCATGCTGATGGGCGCCATCGCCAACATGGCGCCGGAGAAATTCGCCGGCATCATCGCCGCCGTGCCCTTCGTCGACGTACTGAACACCATGCTCGACGACACTCTGCCGCTGACGCCGCCGGAATGGCCGGAATGGGGCAATCCGATCGAGAGCAAGGAAGAGTACGAGCAGATCGCCGCCTATAGTCCCTACGACAATGTCGGCGAGAAGCCCTACCCCCCGATCCTCGCGCTCGGCGGCCTAACCGATCCGCGCGTCACCTATTGGGAACCGGCCAAGTGGGTCGCCAAGCTGCGTGAGAAAACCACCAGCAATGCGCCTATTCTCCTGAAGACGAACATGGATGCCGGCCATGGCGGCGCTTCCGGCCGCTTCCAGCGGCTCGAGGAAGTGGCGTTCGAATACGCCTTCGCCGTCAAGGTCGCAGAAAAGATGTAAACGGAACGGCGGGAGGAAACCATGACCGTCTTCGTCGCCCTGCTACGTGCCGTCAATGTCGGCGGCACCGGCATGCTGTCCATGGCCGATCTCAAGGCACTGTGCGAAGAGATCGGCCTCAAGGATGTGCGCACCTATATTCAGAGCGGCAATGTGGTCTTCCGCGCCGGGGAGGATGAGGCAACGGTGCAGGCTCGGCTTGAAAAGGCACTGGCGGCTAAGATGGGCAAATCTCCGGGCGTGATCCTACGCAGCCGCGAGGCTCTAGAAAGGGCGGCTGATACTTCGCCCTTCCCGCACGCCAAGCCGAACTACCTGCTGGTGACTTTCCTACAGGAGGCGGCACCGGAAGATGCACTCACCAAGCTCGTCGCACCCGAGGGCGAGGAAGTGCATATCGCCGGCCGCGAAATCTACGTGCATTACCCCGACGGCTCCGGACGCTCGAAGCTGAAGCTGCCGGCCCTGAAGGCGGGCACGTCCAGAAATCTCAATACGGTGCGCAAGCTTGCGGAGATGGCACGGGAGCTGGAGGACAGCGGAATTTGAAATCGGCAACAGCAAAGCCGATTACGATATCCGCCTTGCGCCTCCCACGCACCGGCCCTACCTTAGGAGCATGAGCTCTCCTCTTCACGATGACACCGCGCTTCGGGCGCCGCCGATCGCCTTCGACAACAGCTACGTGCGCCTGCCGCCGCAGTTCTTTGCGGACAAGGCGCCGACGCCGGTTGCTGCGCCGCAGTTGATCAAGTTCAACGAGGTGCTGGCACGGGAACTCGGGCTCGACGTCGATGCCTTGAGGTTGGATGCTGCGGCGATTTTCTCCGGAAACGAGCTGCTGCCGGGATCGCAACCGATCGCCATGGCCTATGCCGGCCACCAGTTCGGCAATTTCGTTCCGCAGCTTGGCGATGGACGCGCGATCCTGCTTGGCGAGGTGAAGGATCGCAATGGCAGGCGCCGAGACATTCAGCTCAAGGGTCCGGGACCGACGCCGTTTTCCCGCCGCGGCGATGGACGCGCCGCGCTTGGCCCGGTTCTGCGCGAATATATCGTCAGCGAGGCCATGCATGCGCTTGGCATTCCGACGACGCGGGCGCTCGCGGCCGTGACATCAGGCGAGCCTGTCTATCGCGAGGAAGTATTGCCCGGTGCGGTATTTACCCGCGTGGCGGCGAGCCATATCCGCGTCGGCACCTTCCAGTTCTTTGCGGCGCGGGGCGATACGGAGAGCGTGCGGACCCTGGCGGATCACGTCATTGCCAGGCATTACCCGGAAATCAGAGACCGTAAGAACCCTTATCTTGCACTGCTAGAAGCCGCGGCCGATCGGCAAGCTTCATTGATCGCGCGCTGGCTCCATGTCGGCTTCATCCATGGGGTGATGAACACCGACAATATGACGGTATCGGGAGAGACGATCGATTTCGGTCCCTGCGCCTTTATGGATGCCTACGATCCGGCGACCGTCTTCTCGTCCATCGACCGCAACGGCCGCTATGCCTATGCCAATCAGCCCGCGATCGGCCAATGGAATCTTGCGCGCCTCGGCGAGACGCTGATCCCGCTGATCGACTCGTCCGTCGATGCGGCGATCGATCTGGCAAACACGGTCATCAAAGCCTATGGCGAACGCTTTCAGGCCTATTGGCTTGCCGGCATGCGCGCCAAGATCGGACTTGTGAGCGAAGAGGACGGCGATCTGGACCTGATCCAGTCGCTGCTGGCGACGATGCAGCAGCAGAATGCGGATTTCACGCTCGCGTTTCGCCGCCTAGCCGCACTTGCCGGCGACGGGGACGTCAGCGATTTCGCCGCCACTTTCAACGATCCGCAATCTGTTGCGCCATGGCTGGAACTCTGGCGCGAGCGGCTTGCTCGCGATCCGCAGGCGCCGGCAGCGCGAGCTGAAGCGATGCGCAAGGTCAATCCGGCCTTCATTCCCCGCAATCACCGAATCGAACAGGCCATCGAAGCTGCCGTCGAGGATGATGACTTCTCGTTGTTCGAGGCACTGCTGAAGGTGCTAGCGACCCCTTACGAGGATCAACCGGCCTTTGCGCCTTACGCGGATCCTCCATTGCCGGCAGAACGGGTGCTTCAGACCTTCTGCGGCACCTGAGGAAGCTTAAGCACATAAGCTCCGGACAGGTTTGCAGAGTCATCGTCCCGGCAACCCACCGGGAGATATGACGATGAAAGTGCACAGCAGCACCAAAAATTATTTCAGCACGCCGATCCGCAGCCAGCAAAGCAGCGACAGTGACGACAGCACACCCTTCTCGCTGCCGGACGACGGCGACGGCCAGCAGGAGGATTCGCAGGGACCGTCCATTTCGTCCAGCGGCGTCCCCTCCTCGATTTCATCCGGCTTCTGGCTCAGCCAGTTCGGCAGCACGTCGTCTTCGACCTCGGCCGACGGCGGCGAGCAGGATAGCGTGGCGGCCGCGGACGGAAGCAGCTCGGCATCGTCAAGCGGGCAATCCGATCAGGACATTCTCGACGAGTTTGCCAAATGGGCGAACATGACGCCGGCTCAGAAGATCCGCGCGCAATATCTCGAGGCGCATGGCCTGACGGAAGATTCGTTCAAGTCCTTGCCGGCCGACGAGCAGAAGGCAATCAACGACCAGATTGCCGATGAGATCAAGCAGAAGCTCGGAGCCGGCAACACTGATGATGATAGCGATCAGGAAACGGACAGCGCAGCTGCGGCATTGGCGCTGGTCTGAGTCAATTGCCAAACCACTTGAAGACGATACGGACCTGATTCACATTTCTCTCTTATCGTCTTGTTTTCATTATCGATATCTCGCTATTGCCCGACCATGCCGACGACGATCTTGCCGATCTCGGCAAACACTGCCTCGACGTCCTTTGCAGGCGCAGTCGCCTCGGCAACAAAGGTCGTGACCAGGATCGCACCCCGGTCCGGCGGCCAGATGACGGCGATATCGGCGTAGGAGCCGTTATTGCCGGTACCGGTCTTGTCGCCGACCTTCCATTCCTTCGGCAGGCCGGCCCGCAAGCGATTATTTCCCGTCGTATTGGCGACGAGCCAGTTGACCAGCTGCTCCCTTGATGTTTCCGACAGCGTATTGCCGAGTGTCAGAAGGCCGATCGAATCCAGCATCGCATCCGGGGTCGTCGTGTCGCGCGGGTCGTCCTTGACGGCCTGGTTGACATCCGGCTCGTTGCGATCAAGGCGGGTCTCGGTGTCGCCTGTGGTGCGCAGCCACGAAGTCAACGCGGCAGGTCCGCCGAAACTTTCGAGCAGAAGATTGCCAGCCGTATTGTCGCTCAGCGTGATAGCAGCTGCGCAGAGCTCGGCAACGGTCATGCCATCGCCGTCGGCGTGCTTTTCTGTTTCCGGCGAATAGGTGACGATCTTGTCCTTGCCGTAGGTGACGCGGCGGTCGAGCTTTTCCGTGCCCTGATCGACGCGCGCCAGCACAAAGCCAGCGGCGAGCGCCTTATAGGTGCTGCACAGGGGAAAATGCTCCTCCTCGCGGTGGCCGAGAGAAATATTGGTTTCAGTGTCGAGTACGGAGACGCCGAGGCGGCCGCCGGTCTTTTTTTCCAGATCGGCAAGCTGCTTGTCGACATCGTCGGACAGCTGCGAATTATCCGGCGCTGCGCTGTCGCTTTCCATTCCCTGGCTGCCGGCGCCGGGTGCCGCCGAATTATCCGTTGTCGCAGGCGTCTGGGGTGATGTGCCGCTATCCTGTGCAAAAAGCGCATCGGGGCCGAGCGTCAAGGCGGGAAGAAGCAGCGCCGAGCCTGCCATGAGGCGGCGGCGGGTTAGCAATGTGGGCATGCGAGAGGCCTCCAGCAGAATCGGGCAGATTTTGGGCTATGCGAGGAATATGGCAAGCTCTGACCTTACCGATTGCTAGCGGATTTTATGCTGCCTTGTCGACGGTAACTTCGACCGTTACATGCGAGAGCTCGTGAATACTGGCAAGCCGCGCCTTGTAGAAAGACGGATCGCGCGAGACGAGCGTCGCGACCGCGACAATCGCGGCATGATGCCCAGGGCCGACCTGCCATACATGCAGATCGGTAATCCGATCCTCGTCCGTTTCGATCGCCTCGCGGATCTCCTCAGGCAGATCCTCGCCTTGCGGAATGAAATCGAGGAGAATGGCGCCGGAAGCGCGCAGCAGGCTCCAGGCCCATTGCAGGATGACCAGGCCGCCGACGATGCCCATGACGGGATCGAGGAAGGTCCAGCCGAAACGGCTGCCAAGCAGCAGGGCAGCGATGGCCAGAACCGAGGTCATCGCATCCGCGATGACATGGACATAGACCGAGCGCAGATTGTTATCCCTGCCACCTTTTTGGCCATGGTCGTGGTGGTGATGATCGTCGCCATGCTCATGATGATGGTCATGGTCATGGGCATGGCCATGGCTGTGCCCATGGCCGGCGTGACCGTGGTGATGATGGCTGTGATCGTCGCGCAGAAGCCATGCGCTGACGAGATTGACGATAAGGCCGACAACAGCAATTGCGATGGCCTCGCGGAAATTGATCGCCACCGGATCGAGCAATCTCAGTATGCTCTCCCAGCCCATGATCAGGGCGATCAGCGCCAACACGATCGCGCTGGCAAAGCCCGCGAGATCGCCGAACTTGCCGGTGCCGAAGGTGAAGCGTGCATTATGCGCATGTCGGCGCGCGTAGAGATAGGCGAGCGCCGAGATCAGCATGGCGCTGACATGGGTCGACATATGCCAGCCATCGGCGAGCAGCGCCATCGAGCCGTAAATCGTGCCCGCGCCGATCTCGACTACCATCATGACCGCTGTGAGTGCAATGACGAGCCAGATGCGGCGTTCGTTGCGCTGGTGGTCGGAACCCAGAAAAACGTGGCTGTGCCCCGCTTCGGAGGAAATACTCATGACATTGGTCTCTCTTTGAACGCCTGAAACCATAAAACGCGTCCCGATCTTTCAGATGCACTTCTGGCGCTTTACGTCTTCGATTTTTCGCATGCCGTTATCGCAAAACCGCCGCACACTTTTGCGCGACATGCTTTGGTCACCGCAGATAGGTCTTCAGCACGTCGGCTATCTCATCGACTGCCTGCCGGCGGGCCTCATCAGTTTCGGCATGGAGCACATGCTCCTGCAGATGGTCCTCCAGCACCTCTCCGGTCAGGCCCGTCAGGGCACCGCGAATGGAGGCAAGGAGCTGCAGGATTTCCCCGCACGGCCGCTCGGCCTCGAGCGCGCGCTCCACCGCTTCCATCTGCCCCTTGAGGCGACGGACGCGAGAGAGAAGCTTGGCTTGCTGACGAATGGTATGGGACATCGTAGCCTCGATTATACTATAGGGGGGTATACTATTTATGATGATGAATTGGAAGCCAGATTTCGTGGCGACGACCGGACAATGAGGTGAGCCGACGGTATCCCAGCCGGCGGTCACAGCTACCCGGCCTTGCAATTTCGACGAATGGCCTCATATATTTCTCTAGAGACTAGAGGTATTTGAGGACCATACAATGCTGACCATCGGCGATCTATCCAAGCGGACCGGCGTGAAAGTGCCGACAATCCGCTATTACGAACAGATGGGTCTGATATCGGAGCCGGAACGCAGCGAAGGCAATCAGCGGCGTTATTCCAAAGCCGATCTTGAGCGTCTCGCCTTTATCCGCCATGGCCGCGACCTTGGACTGACGATCGATGCGATCAAGGAGCTGATCTCGCTCAGCCAACATCCGGACCGCCCCTGCGTCGGCGCCGACCGTATCGCCAAGGAACATCTGGATGACGTTCGCACCAAGATCACACGGCTGAAGAAGCTGGAGCACGAGCTGGAGCGCATCGTCTCGCATTGCGACGGCCATAGCATCGAAGACTGCTATGTGATCCGCGCGCTTTCCGATCACGGCCTATGCGAACACGAGCACTGAGCCCCCATTGACAAATACGCTGAACCGGATCATTGATGCGCCCATGATCACGAACGCGCTCCATAATTGCTCGTATTTTTGGCTGTACCTGTAACGGGCGGCCAAGACAGATCATATTGTCAACAAGCCGCCGTCAGGCGGCTTTGTTGTATCGGCAGCGTCCTGACGGCTCATTTGAAAAACAAGGACGCAAAATGCCATGCTAGACGATAGCGACATCTCACTTCTCCGCCCTCCGGTTCTGACCATCCGCAATGCCCAGCCACGTGACCTGCCTGAGCTCAACGACATGATCCGGCTGCTGGCCGCCCATCATGGCGACCCCTCCGGCACGACACCCGAACAGCTCGAGCGCGATCTCTTCGGTCCTATGCCGTGGATCACGGCGCTTGTTGCCGAAGGCGAACAGGGGCTGATCGGCTACGCCATCCTCGTGCCGCTCTACAAGGCGCAAGAGGGACAGCGAGGCATGGATCTGCACCATCTCTTCGTGCGCGACGGCCATCGCGGCTATGGCGTCGGGCAGCATCTCGTCGACCGCGCCCGCGATATCGCCCGCAAGGCGGGCTGCAGCTATCTTTCGGTCGGCGCTGCGACGGGGAATTTCCAGGCCCACCGCTTCTACGAAAACATGGATTTCAAGCCGCGTCCGGTCACCGGCATGCGCTACCTTCAGGCTCTGGCCTGATGCCGGCCTTTAAGAGGATCGCCGTCTAACGCTCGATGTCAGTGATCGATGGCGATCCCGCGGCCTGCAAAGAACCTCTCGAACACCTCCAGAGCCATTTCGGCATTCTCGCGCGTCGCATCGATGTGGCCGGATGGATTGTGGAAGCGGATATTATTGCCGTCGATGGCCGTCACCAGCACCAGGTGGCCACCCTTGGCCGGCGGCTCGGTCTCTGGCCAGCGGATCGAATGATGCACCGACGCGATGAAATACTCCGATTGCGCGAGGATATCGGCGATGTCAGTGACGGAAATGCCGGTGACGACGCGAGCATTCAGATCGAAGCGATCACGAACGAATGGGACGAACGACGCATAGATCAATCCCTTGATCCGGCCATCCGCCTCCTCGACATAGCCGCCATATTCCCGGCAACCCATGGCCAGATCCATGATCGGGATGATTTTGCCGGTGCGGGCGGCGAGCACCATCTTCAGGCAGGCCATGCCGCAGAGATTGCCGGCCCAGCGCGCATAATCCTCGACGCTGCTTGCGCCGGATGACGCCCAGAGCGGGTCCTTCAGCAAGGCCGATTGTGCACCCTCGGCGACGACCGCCAGCGTCATGTCAGACGTTTCCCATTGGCTGAAATAGGGAACCTTCCGCGCCACCCTTGCGTCCACGACCACCCTCTCCTATTGCCGAATCCCATGGCTACAAGCTTGACCGGAAATGCGCTAGAAAAATGGCTGTCGACTTCGATCTGCAACTGGAGATGCGACTTGGAACAGCGGTTCACATTCGACAGCGTCGCCACCCTCTACAATGCTTCCCGCCCGCTCTATCCCGATGCGCTTTTTTGCCGATGTCATCGATTTTGCCAGGCTGGAAGCCAAGGATCGGGTCCTCGAAATCGGCTGCGGCACCGGACAAGCGACAGAGAGCTTTGCTCGCCGTGGCCTCTCCGTTCTCGCGCTTGATCCCGGCGCGGAACTGATTGCAGTTGCGCAGGAAAGATTGGCGGAATTTCCGCGAGTGCGGTTCGAGCAAACCACCTTCGAAGCATGGCCGGGCGAGCCGGAGAGCTTCAGGCTGATATTCGCGGCCCAATCCTTCCATTGGGTTTCGCCGGAACTGCGCTTCGCCAGGACGGGCACCCTCCTCGCGCCGGAAGGAACACTCGCCGTCTTCGGCAATGTGCCGATGAAGCCGGAACCGCCGCTGTCAGAAAAGTTCGCGGGGATCTACGCCGCCATGCCCCGCAGCTTGCCGGTCCGCCCGTGGAAGCCTGGTATCTGCCTGATGGCCCCTTTGCTCGGGAGCTGAAGCAATCAGACCACTTTGAAGCTCCGGTACACCACCATTATTCCTGGGGTCGGTCGCACACTGCGCAGAGCTATACGGACCTCTTGCGCACGCTCTCCAGCTACCGGCTTTTGAGCGAGGATCGGAGAGAAGCGCTGCTTTTCGAGCTTGCCGATGCGATAAACACACACGGCGGCAAATTCGAGCTGCATTACGAAACGCAGCTCTATCTCGCCAGACGCGCGGGCGCGGTTTGAGCATCTTGCGGCTTACTTCGCCGGAAGCGCCTTCAGATAGGCTGCGATCGCCTCCCGGTCGGATACCGGCAGGTGGGCGATGTTTTGCTGGACTTCGGCCATCGAGCCGCCGGCCGAGTCATAGTCCGGGGTGAAGCCGGTTTCGAGGTAGTTGGCGATGTCGCCGGCGCTCCAGCCGCCGATTGCCTTGGAGCCCGGGGTAATATCTGGGATCTGGCCCTTGCCTTCCGGATTGGGCGCGCCTGCCAGCCATTGGCCGCTCACGAAGCCGCCGAGGCTGTCACGTGGCGTATGGCATTCGCCACAATGTCCCGACCCTTCCACGAGATACTGACCACGCTTGACCTTCTCGTCGGCATTGGCAAGCACGACGCGCGGCTGATCGTTGAGATATAGGAACTTCCAGCCGCCCAGCGCGAGCCGGATATTGAAGGGAAAGGGCAGCTCATGCGGCGGAACGACATTGTCGCTTTTCGGCAGCGTCTTCAGGAAGGCCCAGAGATCGTTGATGTCCTTGTCGCTCATGCGGGTATAGGAGCCGTAGGGAAAGGACGGATAGAGGTGCTCGCCGTTTCTGCCGACGCCGCGCTTCATGGCATTGCCGAAATCGGCCAGCGTCCAGCTGCCAAGCCCCGCCTTCTCATCCGGCGAGATATTCGGGACATGGAAGGTTCCGAATGGGCTGGTAAGGGCGAGACCACCCGAAAGCACCAGCTTGGCATCGCCCTGGACGCCGGGTGCCGCATGACAGCTCGTACAGCCGCCGGCCCAGAAGACCAGCTGACCGTTTTTAACATCTGGGTCACCGAGATTGGCCCAATGGCTGGCGGGCAAGGGCGACGGCGCGGTGATGACATAGAATGCACCACCGCCGAGAATGATCACGCCAAAAAGGCAAAGCAGCCACCGAATAAACCGCGCCATCATTCCACCCCTTAGCCCAGCTCCAAAGCCAAAAGCCTCCGCAGCGGTAGAATTGTGCGGAGGCCAAAATCGATATTCAAACTAGGCCGACCTACCGCTTAGTCCTTCTTGATACGATAGGCCTGATGACAGGCACCACAGCTGCCGCCGAGCGTCTTCAGCGTCGCGCCGACGCCGTCCTTGTCGGCAGGGAGCTGGGCAAGCGCTGTCTCGGCATCGGTGGAAAGCTTGGCGGCATGCGCCTTGAAGTCATCGAGATTGTCCCAGATCTTCGGATTGACCTCGGGATCGGTCTTGTCGCTCTGCGGATTGAACTGATCCGGAAACGCCTTGGCGGTTTCGGCGATCGTCGTCAGAGATGCCTTGACGATGTCGGCGTCATAGGGCTTGTCGCCCTTGGCAATCGCGCCGAGAGCACCCGTTGCGCCCCCGATCTTCTTCATCATGCCGATGCGGGAGTCATGCGTGCCGTCGGCCGCGACGACCGAACCCAGTGCGATGCCGGCCAGAGCCGTCGCCATCACAATCGCTTTCCACTTCATTTCGTTCTCCTACCTCTTCGCAAATGGTGCGGACCGCTTGCGCGGCCGGCGCATGATTACGGCGACATGTTTGCCGGTTTCCTTTCCGGCAATGAAGTCACAAAGTGGTGAGATGCAAGTGAAATCAGTGTCATGCTACCGACACACTCATTCGCCGCTTCAGCCCTCACGCTAATTTCAAGCCCTCCCAGACAGTAAACACTGAAACTGCGACAAGCAGCAGCCCGGCTGCGCGGCCCGCAAAGGCAGTTGCTCTGGGATTGGAAACCAGCAGCTCGCGGCTGCGCCCGGCAGTGATGGCAAGTCCGCCGTAAACAGCAAATTGGGTCGCGATGGTCATGGCTCCCATGATGACGGCCTGTATCCACATCGGGCCGTAATCCGGCTTCAGGAATTGCGGGTACACGGCAAAGATGAAGAGATAGGCCTTGGGATTGATGAGGCAAGTGACCGCTCCCTGCCGGAAGGCTTTCCAGGCGGAGCGGCTGCCGCCAGGCCCACTCTCCCCAACGGTTATGGAGCTGCGCATCAGCGTATAGCCGATGAAGGCCATGTAGGCGCCGCCGATAACAAGCAGCGGATTGAAGAGAACGGGTGCGAAATGCATCAACAGGCCGATGCCGACGGCGCCGTTCAGCGAATGCACCGCACCGCCCAGCATGATGCCGCCCGTCGCGGCAAGGCCGCGGTTGCTGCCGCCGGTAAGGGAATTGGCGAGCACGAACAGCATGTCCATACCCGGTACGATTATGATGCCCAAAAGAAGGATGAAGAAGAGCCAGAGATTTTCTGCGTAACCCATGTCAGTTGCCTATCGAGCTCTCCATGGAAACAGGAGAGGAAATGGTTGATTTTCAAGTCGATAGGCAGTCTTATAAAACGAGCCAACTGACGGGGTATTGTCAGTAGCCTTCATCTTTGGGACAACAAATGCGCAAGGCATCACGCCTGTTCGAGATCATCCAGATCCTGCGGCTGGCAAAGCGGCCAGTGACGGGGGCCGATATTGCCGCCCGGCTGGAGGTGACGGTGCGTTCGGTTTATCGCGATATCGCCGCGTTACAGGCGATGCGAGTGCCGATCGAGGGTGAGCGCGGCATCGGCTACATCTTGCGGCCCGGCTTCGACTTGCCGCCGCTGATGTTTTCCATCGAGGAGATGGAGGCGATCGTGCTGTCGCTGGCGCTGCTGGAACGCACCGGCGACGCCGAGCTCAAGCAGGCGGCCAAGCGCGTCACCGCCAAGATCGCCGGCGCCGTGCCGCCACCGCTACGTCAGACCCTCGATGCCAATGCGCTGCATGCCTGGGGCTTTGCCGCGCCTTCGGCCGCGGCGATCGACCTCTCGCTGGTTCGTCGCGCCATTCGCGACGAGGAAAAGCTGGACCTTGCCTATCGTGACGAGCTCGGCCGCGCCACGGAACGCATCATCCGGCCGATCGCGCTGATCTATTATGCCGAAACGGCCAACATCGTGGCCTGGTGCGAGTTGCGCCAGGCTATCCGCAATTTCCGCAGCGATCGGATCGAAGGCTGCGAGGCGACGGGATTATGGTTCAAGGGCGAAGGCGACGGTTTGAGGCAGATCTGGGTGAATGGCTGGCAGACAAACACCCCAGTCGCGGCCGGCTGAGGCGTTGGCAACATCGATCGCAAGGCCAGATCCTGTAAACCAGACAAACTTACCTCCCATCCGCATACCGCAGCGGAATAGGTTCAGCGTAGCGCCAGGGTTCGGCTCGTCTCGCGGCCAAAGCCGCTGATTTCCAGCCGGTCCTCACAGACCGAGACAATCGCGTAGGCGCTCGTGTCTTCGGTGTCCACCATGCCCTTGAAATTGACGAAGTAAGTGCCATCCGACATGCCGAAATTGCCGGCATGATTGTGACCGTTAAGGTAAGCGACGACGTGATCATGCTCTGCCAAAAGGGCCAGCAAGCGGTCGCTGTTCAGGGCATTATGTCCATCCTCTGGGAAGACGGGATAGTGGTTCATGACGATGACCTTCTCGCCTGCCGCCTTTGCTTCCTTAAGTTTCGCGGCGAGCCAGTCATATTGTGTGTCGCCGATCGCCCCGTTCCAGCGCTGGCCATTGAGCGCGCCGGCGATCTCCAGCGCCTTCATCAGATCCTTCGCCTCCTGCCGCCGCGGATCGCCTTCCGGCGGGGCAAAGACGCTGATTTCATTGCCGTCAAGCGCGATGAAGCGATAGCCGGATAGGCTGAAATCGTAATAGGGCGACGGCATGCCGACCCGCGCCGGCACCGTGCCGAGATGTTGCGGAGCAACGGCGAAATCATGGTTGCCGAGCAGGAAATGCTTGCGATGACGCAAGGCTTGGTAGACCGGCAAAACGGCGTCGAAGCTCTTCCATTCGCGGTCGATGATATCGCCGAGCGTGACGACGAAGGCGAGATCGTGCCGATTGAACTCCTCGATCGCCGCTCGAAGTTTGTCGAGACTGTTCGCGGGATAGCGATTGAGGGTGAGATTGGGCGCGAGATCGGCATATTGCGGATCGGCGATGACACCGAAGCGGAAAAGCGGCGCTGATGGCATTCAGCCTCCTGTGGCGATCTCCCGGGCCGCCAAGCGGCACACGGATATATCAATAAGGCTGCTCATAAGAAAACACCCGACGCCAGGAAGACGCCGGGTGCGAAAGCCAGCCTATGCGGCAAACCTTACTTCGTCGCGGCTTCGTAGCGCTCCAGGACGTAGTCCCAGTTGATAAGGCTGTCGATGAAGGCTTCGAGGTACTTCGGGCGCAGGTTGCGGTAGTCGATGTAGTAGGAGTGTTCCCATACGTCGACGCCGAGGATCGGGTCGGCGCCGTGAACGAGCGGGTTTTCGCCGTTCGGGGTCTTGGAGATTTCCAGCTTGCCGTTCTTGACGGAAACCCATGCCCAGCCGGAGCCGAACTGAGTGGCGCCGGCAGCGGCGAAATCGGCTTTGAACTTGTCGTAGCCGCCGAGATCGGAAGCAAACGCTGCTTCGAGCTTGCCCGGCAGCTTGTTGCCGCCGCCGCCCTTCTTCATCCACTTCCAGAAATGGATGTGGTTGTAGTGCTGGGCAGCATTGTTGAAGAGGCCGGCATTGGTGCCGAAGGACTTCTTCACGATTTCTTCGAGCGAAAGATCGGCAAGACCTGCTTCCGCAGCGAGCTTGTTGCCGTTGTCGACATAGGCCTTGTGGTGCTTGTCGTGGTGATATTCGAGGGTCTCACGCGACATGAAGGGCGAAAGTGCATCGTAATCATAAGGAAGTTCAGGCAATTCGAAAGCCATGGTCATATCTCCTCTTGGCAAAAAATTGCGTCGGCAGGTGAAGCGGAACATAGGAGCCGTCGCCTGGAAGAGCAACCGGCGACATGCCAAAAAAGTTGCACGTAGGAGCAAAAATTGCCCTACTTTTCAAATAGGTATAGCATCGACTTAGAGGTTTACCTTATTGCATATGATGATGTTTCGATACAGGGCGGACTGCCGCGGCAAAACATCGACAAGGCATAGCCCCAAGGCTAGTTTACGGATCTCCTGTCGTGATGAGGAACATCTGTGACGATCGCCTGCCTGCACACCGCCGAAAGCAATATCACCGTCTATGAAGCGGCGGCGAAGGCACTCGGGTTGCCTGATGGCATGCTGCATCATCATGTCCGTGCCGATCTTCTTCTCGCCGCCGAAAAGGTGGGACGCCTGACGGATGAGATTTCGGCCGAAACGGCAGCGCTTCTCTGGCATCTGGCGGAGGATGCCGATGCCGTCGTGCTCAACTGCTCGACACTAGGCCCAGCAGCGTCGAAGATCGCGGCCGGCGCCGGAGCCCCGATCATCCAGGCAGATGCAGTGTTGGCAGAGCAGGCGGTCAAGGCGGGCGGTAAGGTTATCGTGCTGTGCACCGTCGAAACGACCATCGCCCCGACGACTGCACTTTTCGAAGCGGCGGCTAAGGCGACGGGTGCCGAAATCGAGGTTCGGCTGGTGCCGGGTGCATGGGCGCACTTCCGGGCCGAGGATCTCTCGGCCTATCTTGCGGCTATTGCCGATGCGATGAAAGCGTTCAGCGGCGAAAGCGCTGTCACGATCGCTTTCGCTCAAGCCTCGATGACGGATGCCGTTCACCTTCTTCCGGAAAACTGCCCGCAACCTATGACTGGTCCGGCGACCGCACTTGCCGCCGCAATGGCGAAGATTACGGGCAGCTGAAGCATTATAAATTCCGCCCGAAATAGACGTTCACCTCGGCTATGCGGTCGCCGGCGAAGCGGATCAGCTCGACATTGCGAAAGCTGGCGCCATCCATCTTCTCGGCGCGATAGCCGACGATCACATCGTCACCATCCGCGACCAGATGTTCGATATGAATATCGCGAAACACCTTCTCCTTCGGCCAGCAGTGCTCGAAATACCGCTTCCGGTCGATGTGATCGTCGCGCGGACTGGAAAAGGTGAAATCCCGGGTCAGCATCGGGTCGACAATATCGGGATGCTGAGCGACATAGGCTGCAAACAGCCGCCGGACCGTATCGCAACGGGCATTTTCGAGAGAGTTCATAATCTACCTCCTCCTTTGCATCAGGACGGGGTTTGATCCGCCAACCATAAACTGATTGCATAATGCAATCAGTTTATAACATCAGCCCGGCGAACCGACAAGGCGCTTTGCGGACTTGGCATTGCCGTCCGCGTGGTCCAAACTCCTCGAACACCCCAATCAGCAGAAAGCCATCGCAAGTGTCCGAGGCTCATAACCACATGTTGGAAAAGCTGCGTCGGCTGGCGGCCAAAGACAATCGTCCGGCGGTCGAGCCAACCGGCATCGGCAGCTATTCCACGCTTTTTACCTTCGTGACGCGCGAACGCGAACGCATTGCTGGCTCCGCCTTTTCCCAGGTTTCAATCGTCGCCATCCTCGAAGGTTCCAAGGAAATCGTCAGCATGGGACGGCAGCGGCATTTTTCGGCCGGTACGGTGCTCGTGCTGCCGGCTGGGTGGAGCGGCGATGTCGTCAACGACCCCGATCCGCAGACCGGCGTCTATCGGGCGATCTTCATCACCTTTCCCGAGGAATTGACACGGCGGGCGGCAAAAGCCTTTCCGCCAGCCCAAACCGCATCGCAGATCGACCTGCCGCTCGATTCGTTACTGGCCGCTGCCATCGGCCATGCCGGCGAAGGCATTGCCAGTGGAAGCCTGCCGATCCCACTGATCGAGCACAGACTCGTGGAAATACTCATGGTGCTCGGCATGCGTGGCGCCCTGCCCGGATCGCCGGAGACAACCGCCGAGGCGGTGCGGGCGCTGGTGCGCTGGCAGCCGGACCGTGCCTGGACAGCCGATCTTATCGCCGCCGAGCTTGGTACGAGCAACGCGACATTACGCCGCCGCCTGTCACGCGAGGGCGCTTCCCTGCGAGAGGTACTGGCAAGCGAACGTGTGGCGCTGGCAACGACCCTTCTCGCGGAGGACGGGCTGTCGCTGCGGGAAGCCGCCCTTGCGACAGGCTATCGCTCACCGCGCCGTTTCGCTGATCGACTTCGCAGCGCGTGAGCGTTTCCGACCGCATTTTGAGCGTTTGGGTGCGCAGCCGACTGGCACGAATTTGTTAGACCCTGCCCTCGAAGCTCACAGGAGCGAACCGCGAAAGGGCAACATCATGAAAACCATGCTCAACCTTCTGAACGTCATCGTCATCACAGTAGCCGTCGCCACGCCGGCGCTATCGGCCGATCTCAAGGTGACATTTGCCAAGAGCAGCGGCCAGATGCTGCTGCCGGAAAACGCCTCCTGCATTTCGACAGCGTCCGACAAATCGGCGCCCGGCCCTAACAAGAGCCTTGCCGTCTCCTGGTCGAAAGGGCCGAAGGGAACGCGATCCTATGCGCTGACGATGGTCGACCCGGACGTGCCCGCCGATTTCTCGCTGTTCAACAAGGCGGACAAAACCATCTCGAAGGATTTCAAACGGATGGAATTCGTTCACTGGGTGCTGGCCGATATTCCTCCATCGCGCACTAGCCTTGCCGAAGGCGCGGACGGAAACGGCCCTTCGGCCAATGGCCTACCGCTCGAACGCACGGCCTATGGGCGACGCGGCCAGAATGGCGCCGGCGGCGGCAATTTGAAGGACGGACCGCATGGCGGCTACATGGGCGCCTGCCCGCCCTGGAATGACGAACGTGTTCACAGCTACCATGTCACCGTCTATGCGCTCGATGTCGACCGGCTGAAGCTTCCCGATCTCTTCACCCGTGCCGACCTGCTCGCCGCAGCAAAGGGTCATATCCTGGCATCGGGCAGCCAGGAACTGTTTTACACATTGAATGCAAAGGCCGAGAAATGACCGAGACGAGATGGGATGTAGCAGCACCCGCCGAGCCGGAAACCGCGCATTGGATGCGGAACCTGATCATCTGCCTCGTCGGCTCGTTCACGACGATCGTCGCGATGACGCTGCTACTCCCCTTCCTGCCGCTCTATGTCGAGGAACTCGGCGTCAGCGACAAAGCCGCGATCGTGCAATGGTCCGGCATCGCCTATGGCGCCACCTTCTTTGCCGCCGCCTTCGTCGCGCCGCTCTGGGGGCGGCTCGGCGATATCTATGGCCGCAAGCTGATGCTGATCCGCGCCAGCCTCGGCATGACGGTCGCCATCTCTCTGATGGGCATGGCCGGCAATGTCTGGCAACTGGTGGCGCTGCGCCTCTTCACCGGTCTCGCCGGCGGCTATGCCTCGGGATCGATGGTGCTGGTGGCAGCCCAGACGCCGAAGCATCGCTCCGCCTGGGCGCTGGGTACGCTTTCGGCTGGTATCATGGCCGGCAATCTCGTCGGACCGCTGATCGGAGGCGCACTGCCGCCTGTTATCGGTATTCGCGGCACCTTCCTGCTGGCAGGAGGCGTAATCTTCCTGACCTTCCTGGCAACGACCTTCCTGATCAAGGAGGAGAAATCCACCGCGCGCAAGAAGGCTGCGAAGGCCAGCGGCAGCTGGGCCTCCATTCCGGACAAGCGCCCCGTCATCGCCATGCTGTCGCTCGGCCTGCTGCTGATGCTCGCCAATATGTCGATCGAGCCGATCATAACGGTCTATGTCGCGCAGTTCGTTAGCGACGCCAGGGTGACGATGGTGTCGGGCGTCGTGATGGCCGCAGCGGCGCTCGGCAGCATCCTGTCGTCCTCGTGGCTCGGCAAGCTCGCCGATCGCATCGGATACTGGAGCGTCATCATGGTCGCCCTCGCCGCCGCTGCGCTGCTGCTGATACCGCAGGCCTTCGTCACCTCGGCCTGGCAATTGATCGGCTTGCGCTTCCTGATGGGTGTGGCGCTCGGCGGCCTCCTGCCCTGCATCACCGCCGTTATCAGGCACAATGTGCCCGATGCGGCCACCGGCAGCATTCTCGGGCTCTCCATCTCCTCGCAATATGTCGGTCAGGTGGCAGGCCCGGTCCTGGGCGGCTTCGTCGGTGGTCATATCGGCATGCGCGCCGTGTTCCTCGGAACCTGCGTTCTACTGGCGATCGGGGCGGTCTATTGCTGGTGGGTCAGCCCGAAGAAAGAGGCGGAATAGTCTCGTCAGCGAAAATCGCTAGCGGTCAGGACGTACAGGCGTCGTCGGGCATGGCCGTAGGCTCTGGCGGCGACCTTCTGGATCGCGTCTCGTCCGTCATCGAAGGCGGCAAGATATCCAGCTTCGGTATGCGAACCCGGGAAGACATCCGCGTCGACCAGAAACGAAACCTCGAACATGCCGTCATAGCCGGTGAAACGGATACGCCTCGCCGAAGCGTCGTAACTGCGGCTGCGATTGGGAAAGCTCAGGCTCATCGTCAACTACCTCGAAACAAAACCGACCCGGCGGCCTGATTAAGGCCGACGGTTTCAATTGCTTCCGACTTCACCAGGTCAATCCGAACAGCGTCGAATAGACGACGAAGGCAATCGCCAACACGACGCAGAGCTGGAGGAAAGCCCTGTAATAGTCGAAGAGATAGACAGACGCAGGAAGAGAGATTTTCATGGCGGCCTCCTTAAGGGTTTTGCCAACCGAGATCACAATATCACAAAAGCCCCCTTCGCGCCGTTTAATTTGGATTGGGTTTGCGCTTCAACATTATCCGTGTGGGATCTTCGCCTTATCTCGATAGTCTTGGAGAACAGCAGTGCTTCCGACTTTTGAAACTGGCCGCCTGATCCTGCGCCCGCGCACCCTGGCGGACATCGACGATTGCCTCGCCATGGATCGCGATCCGGAGGTGACGAGATTCATTCCGGGGCCATGGGGCGATCCCGAGGCACACCGACTATTCCTGACGAGCCGCATGGAGGCTGATTTCGGTGATGGCCTCGGCTATTGGTCAATCTTCGCCAAGGAGGATCCGAAGCAATTTCTCGGCTGGATTTTACTGATCCCCGTCGACGCGGTCGGGCCAGACATCGAGATTGGCTGGCGGTTGAACAGGTTCGCCTGGGGCAAAGGCTATGCCACGGAAGCGGCAAGGCCGGTTCTCACGCATGCTTTCGGAACACTTGGCCTCGAACGGCTGATTGCCGATATCGCACCCGGCAACACCGCCTCCATTCGCGTGGCCGAAAAGCTCGGCCTGTCCCCGACGCGCGAGACAACGTATCTCGGCCAGCCCTTTGCGTCCTATCAGATGACCAGGGACGCTTTCGAAGCTCGATAGATTGTAACCTGTCAGGCCTGACTACTCTTCGCTGGCGCTGCGGCCGTGCGCCCAATCCATGTAAAGTTCCAGCGCCTTGCGGGCGACCGGCCCTTCCTGGAATTCGCAGCCATCGAGGCGATTGACGCTGACGACCTTGGAATAGTTGCCGGTCGTGAAGATTTCATCTGCCGCCATGAACTGCTCGACGGATAGAGTTTCCTCCCGCACGTCGAAGCCTTCCCGACGCAATAGCCCGATGACGCGGGCCCGCGTGATACCGGCAAGGAAGGTGCGGTTGGCGACCGGCGTATAGACGATGCCGCCCTTGACCATGAAAACGTTGGACGACGCCGTCTCGACGACGTTGCCGTTCATGTCGCGCACGAGCGCATTGTTGAAACCGCGGCCCCTCGCCTCCAGGATCATGCGGCCGCTGTTCGGATAGAGCGATCCCGCCTTGGCGTCGGTCATCGCCGTCTCCGGCGATGGGCGGCGGAAGGGCGAGACCGTGAGCGTGATGCCGCCATTGCCGCCAAGCGGCGCCTCGAACAGGCAGAGCGCGAAACGTGTCGATTCCGCATCGACAGCCACGACACTGCCCGGCGAACCATGCTCGCCCCAATACATCGGCTTGATATAGATCGGCGTCTTGCCGTCGAATTTCTTGATGCCTTCCCAGGCGAGCGCCTCGATCTCTTCAGCCGTCTTGATTGGCTTCAGCCCCATGGCGATGGCCGAACGATTGATGCGCTGGCAATGGAGGTCGAGACAGGGGCGATGCCATCGAACCAGCGGGCACCATCGAACACGGTCGAGCCAAGCCACATGGCATGCGAAGTCGGCCCGATCAGCGGCGGATTGCCGGAAAGCCATTCTCCTTCGACATAGGTCCAGGTGGTGGTTCGGGGCGACGTATCGACTGCCATGGTGGTTTCCTCCCTTTGATCGGTTCAGCTTTCGCCGGATCGCGGAACCGCTCCATCTTTTTGTTTTCTCGCAATTCCAGGAAAAGCGCTCAGCGCTTTTCCTGGAATTGCTCTAGGTGGCAAAGACCAAATAGCCGCATAATCCTAGGGTCAAGCGGAAACTACGCGGTAAAATTCATTTGCAACAAAGCGCCCGATACCGCATTCATAACGCAATTTTCATGCGTCGAAACAACAACTTGACGAATAGATCCATCAGGAAAAGTGATGAACCGTAGGAATCGTCAAGAGACAGGAAGAACCCCATGAAAGCCATGTACTACGAGGCCTTCGAGGCAACACCCGAAATCCGCACCCTGCCAGATCCGACACCGGGCGAAGATGGCGTCGTTATCGCCGTCGGCGCGACCGGGCTCTGCCGTAGCGACTGGCACGGCTGGATGGGTCATGATCCCGATATCAGGCTGCCGCATGTGCCGGGCCATGAGCTTGCCGGCAAGGTGGTGGCGGCCGGGCGCGGCGTCGTCCGCTTCAAGGTGGGCGATCGCGTCACCGTTCCCTTCGTCTCCGGCTGCGGCCACTGTGCCGAATGCCATTCCGGCAACCAGCAGGTCTGCCCCAGCCAGTTCCAGCCCGGCTTCACCCATTGGGGCTCCTTTGCCGAATATGTCGCGATCGACTATGCCGACACCAATCTCGTCCACTTGCCGGACTCGGTAGACGACGCGACGGCGGCAAGCCTCGGCTGCCGTTTCGCCACCTCCTTCCGTGCCGTTGCCGATCAGGCGAAGACCCGTCCCGGCGAATGGATCGCCGTTCATGGCTGCGGCGGCGTCGGCCTGTCGGCGATCATGATCGCGAGCGCCCTTGGCGCCAACGCCATCGCCATCGACATTTCCGACGAGAAGCTCGCCTTCGCCCGCGAATGTGGGGCAGTCGCGACCATTAATGCGGCCGAGGTCGCCGATGTGGCCGAGGCCGTACGCGAGATCACCAAGGGCGGCGCGCATGTCTCGATCGACGCGCTCGGCCATCCCACGACCTGCTTCAATTCCATCAAGAACCTGCGTCGCCGCGGCCGGCATGTGCAGGTTGGCCTTATGCTCGGCGATTATGCGACGCCACAGATCCCGATGGCGCAGGTCATCGGCCATGAGCTGGAAATCTACGGCAGCCACGGCATGCAGGCCTGGCGCTACGATGCCATGCTCGACATGCTCGCCGCCGGCAAGATAGCGCCCCAGAAACTCATCGGTCGCAGTATCAGCCTGGAAGAAGCCGTTCCGGCGCTGATGTCTCTTGATAAAGCCGAAGGCAAGGGCATCAGCGTCATTACACGGTTCTGATATATCCCGGTGCTATGCGCATCCAGAGAAACGGCAATCCAGAAAGAGGAAACGCTCATGGCATGGTCTGCCGGTCAATATCTGAAATTCGAAGATGAACGCACGCGCCCCTCGCGCGACCTGCTGGCTCAGGTACCGCTGGATCGGATCGAACGCGCGATCGACCTCGGTTGCGGCCCCGGCAATTCGACCGAGCTGATCATCGAGCGCTATGGTGCTGCCGGCGTCTCCGGCCTCGATAGCGACGACAACATGCTGGAGGCGGCGCGCAAGCGCTTGCCCGGCACAAGCTTCGTCAAGGCGGATCTCGCCACATGGCAGCCGGAAGAACCGGTGGATCTGCTCTTTGCCAATGCGGTCTTCCAATGGCTCCCAAATCATCTCGATATCCTCGACCACCTGATGGACGGGCTGAAACCCGGCGGCGTGCTTGCCGTGCAGATGCCCGACAATCTGACGGAGCATAGCCATCTGATGATGGAAGAAACCGCAAAGAACGGTCCCTGGAGCGATGCCTTCGCTAAGAAGAGCATCCGGCGCAATCCGCTGCCTGCCCCTTCGGTTTATTACAACAGGCTGATCGGCAAGTCACAGCGCGTCGATATCTGGCACACCAACTACAATCACGTATTGGCGAATGCGACCGCGATCGTCGAATGGGTGAAAGCTACTGCCCTGCGTCCTTATCTCGACCATGCCGGCGACGAGCATCGCGATGCGTTCACCGCCGAATATCTGAAACATATCGAGAAAGCCTATCCCCCGCTTGTCGATGGAAAGGTGCTGCTGCGCTTCCCGCGGCTCTTCCTGGTCGCGGTGAAGAAATAGGTTATCTATCAGCCCCGAAATGCTGGCTGCCGGCGGTGCGTCGATCCCATCGACAACCAGCGCCGGCCCGCGCTAGAACATGACAAGCCAAAGCTGAAACAGCAACAGCTCCGAGGAGATAGTCGATGTCGTTCAGAAGCCCCGAATATTGCCTCCAGAAGGAGATCCGCGCATGACCACCCCCGACGTCGCACCGGCCCCGCCACTGACATTCGTGATCTTCGGCGCCGCCGGCGATCTCACCCGGCGCCTGCTGATCCCGACGCTGATCAACATGACCCGCAGCGGGCTTATCGGCGAGGACTTGCATATCCTCGGCATCGGTATCGAGACCGGCGGCGCCGACATGCTGCTCGATCGCTTGGAATCGTTCCTGAAGACATCAGGCGACATGGACGATCCGGAGCGGCAGGCAGCATGGCAGAGCCTGCGCAAGCGCATCAGCTACATCTCCGGCGATTTCACCCAGAACGACGTCTACAAGGAAATCTCGGACTATCTCTCGCATGCGCCGAGCGCCAACGCAGCCTTTTATTTTGCCGTACCGCCGCGCTTCTTCGGCGATATCGCCGAGAAACTCTCCGAAAACGGGCTGATGAACGAAGCGACCGGGGCTTTCCGCCGCATCGCGATCGAAAAACCCTTTGGCCATGATCTTGCCTCGGCACAGGCCTTGAATGCGCGGCTGCTGAACCATGTGTCCGAAAGCCAGATCTACCGCATCGACCATTTCCTCGGCAAGGAAACCGTGCAGAACATCATGACGACACGCTTCGCCAACATGATGATCGAGGCACTATGGAACAACAACTATATCGACCACGTGCAAATCACGGCGGCCGAAGTCGTGGATGTCGGCACGCGCGGCAAATTCTACGATGCGACCGGCGCGCTTCGTGACATGATACCGAACCATCTCTTCCAGCTGCTGGCAATGGTGGCAATGGAGCCGCCGAACAGCTTCGATGCCGAATCCATCCGCAATGAAAAGGGCAAAGTGCTGAAGGCCCTGCGCGTCTATTCGCGGGAGGAAGCAATCAAGAACGGCGTACGCGGCGCCTATACGGCCGGTCCGATTGCCGGGCGGGATCTGCCGGCCTTTACACAGACACCCGATGTCGCGCCCGACAGCAACACCGAAACCTTCGTGGCGTTGAAACTCCTGGTCGATACGTGGCGCTGGGCCGGCGTGCCCTTCTATCTGCGCACGGGCAAGGCGATGAAGGCGCGGGACACGGAAGTGGTCATCACCTTCCGGCCGGTGCCCTTTGCCCAGTTCCCGCGCCACGAATCTCGCCCCGAATTGCCGCCGAACAGGCTCATCATCCAGGTGCAGCCCGACGAAGGGCTCGATATGGAAATCTCGATAAAATCGCCGGGGCTGGTGCTGAAAACCGCGCCCGTTTCGCTCGATTTCCGCTATGCCGACAGTTTCGACATCGGCAAGCAGACCGGCTACGAAAGCCTGTTCTACGAACTCTTCGTCGGCGACCAGACGCTCTTCCAGCGCGCCGACGGCATCGAAGCCGGCTGGGCGGCCGTGCAGCCCTTCCTCAACCTCTGGGCAGAAGGCGGCAAACCCGATCCTTACGCCCCCGGCAGCACAGGCCCGGCCTGCGCCGACGAACTTATCGAGCGCGACGGCCGCAAATGGCATGAGATTGATGGGACACCGAAGGGCAGGAAATTCTAACGCTGAAGAAGATCAGCGGATGGAGGCCGACTGCCTGCCTTTTATGGGGCGCAACGTCGCGAGGTCGGGCCTGCTTTCTGAACAACAAAAAGCCGCCGGAATTTGGCCGGCGGCTTTCTTTTCAAGGCAATAGCGGCCTCAGATAAACTGATGCAGGCCCGGAACGGAATTGACGACCTGGTCGACGACCTCGTCGCCGGCATGCTGGCGAGCGGTTGCAATCGTCTCCTTGGCGAGCGAGCTGATTTCGCCCATGCTGAGACCGCTGCTCATCAGCTGCTGGCCGAGGGCCATCAGGCCGCCACCGCCGCCGACTGCGCTGAGCAGGCCGCCGAGCAGGCCACCGCCACCCGTTTCCTCGCCGTTATATTGTGCAACGAGATCGGAGGCGCCGGGAATGGATTCGATCATCTTGGTGACGGGACCATCCGGAGCTTCGCGCTGCAGGAAACCGAGAATCATGCCGACGGCCTTTTCCGCAAGGTCGGGAGCGATGCCGGCTTTGGTCGCGATCTGATCAATAACTTCGTTCACTGTGGCCTCCTGCCTTTATAACGTTAACGTCAACGTAACTGAATGAAGCAACCGACACAAGCCGCGCCGGAGGTCAACATTCTACCAGAAGCGGAACCTTGAAGCGAATGGTTGTCCCTCTTCATGCGAGTTCTTATAACAGTGTCAGGACAAATCGATGAATGGCCCTGGCAGCCTTGAAACGCTGCTGTGCCGCCGCCCTAGTACCGGATGATCTTGGATCGATTCGATCCAAGATCATCCGGTACTAGAATCAAATAGGTAGAGCATAAAGCCGAAAACCGGTGACACTTTTCGGCACCATGCTCTAAGGGAGACGACACAATGCAGCAGCAGGATGGACAGATTTTCGTCGGCGCGAGCCGCAACCCCGATGAAAGCATCAATAAGGACGAGTTCCTGACGCTGAAATTCGGCAACCGCCACGGTCTTGTCACCGGCGCGACCGGCACCGGCAAGACGGTAACGCTGCAGGTGCTGGCGGAAGGATTTTCCAAGGCCGGCGTGCCCGTTTTCTGTGCCGACATCAAGGGCGATCTCTCCGGCATCGCCGTCAAGGGCGAGCCAAAGGATTTCCTGCTGAAGCGCGCCGAAGAAATCGGTCTCTCACCCTATGAATTCGATCAGTTCCCGGTCATCTTCTGGGATCTCTATGGCGAAAAGGGCCATCGCGTGCGCACAACCATCGCCGAGATGGGACCGCTGCTGCTGGCGCGCTTGATGGATGCGTCAGAGGCGCAGGAAGGTGTGCTCAACATCGCCTTCAAGATCGCCGATGAGAACGGCCTGGCGCTGCTCGATCTCAAGGACCTACAGGCGCTGCTGAACTATATGGGTGACAATGCAAGCGAGCTTTCCAGCAAATACGGCCTGATCTCAAAATCCTCTGTCGGCTCAATCCAGCGGGCAATGCTCGTGCTCGAGCAGCAGGGCGCGGAAAACTTCTTCGGCGAACCGGCGCTGAAAATCTCCGACATCATGCGGGTCAGCAATGACGGATACGGGCAGGTCTCGGTGCTTGCAGCCGACAAGCTGATGATGAACCCGCGCCTCTATGCCACCTTCCTGCTGTGGCTGCTCTCAGAACTGTTCGAGGAATTGCCCGAAGTCGGTGATCCGGAAAAGCCGAAGCTGGTCTTCTTCTTCGATGAGGCGCATCTGCTCTTCAACGACGCGCCGAAGGTGCTGATCGAGCGCGTCGAACAGGTGGTGCGCCTGATCCGCTCCAAGGGCGTCGGCGTCTATTTCGTCACCCAGAACCCGCTCGACGTACCAGAAACGGTACTGGCGCAGCTCGGCAATCGCGTGCAGCATGCGCTTCGCGCCTATACGCCGCGCGAGCAGAAGGCCGTGCAGACAGCAGCCTCGACATTCCGGCCCAATCCGGCTTTCGATTGCGCCACCGTCATCACCACGCTCGGCACTGGCGAGGCGCTGGTGTCGATGCTTGAGGGCAAGGGTGCGCCGTCCGTCGTCGAACGCACGCTGATCCGCCCGCCATCCGGCCGTATCGGCCCCGTCACCGATGGCGAGCGCCAAGCCATCATCAACGGCAGTCCGGTTGCCGGCGTCTATGACCAAACGATCGACCGCGAATCCGCCTATGAGATCCTGACCGAGCGGGCACGCAAGGCGGCTGCGCCGCAGAGCGAGAGTGCCGGCGACGGCTGGACCTTGCCCGGCTTCGGCAGCGACAGCAGCAAGCCGCCAAGCCGCGGCCGTTCGGGCTATCAGCGCGAGACGATCCTGGAAGCGACGATGAAAAGCATGGCCCGCACGGTGGCAACGCAAGTGGGACGGGCGCTGGTGCGCGGCATCCTCGGCAGCCTGAAGCGGTAGAAAAGCCACCCTCCCCTTGAGGGGGAGGGTCGGAGCGCAGCTCCGGGGTGGGGTGAACTTGGCGACCTTTGCAGGTCCGAATATCACCCCCACCCGCCGCTTTGCGGCGACCTCCCCCCTCAAGGGGGAGGTGTTACCCCCAACGGGGATAAAAACTACCGTACCGGGGCGACCAGCGAGAAGAACGCTCCCTGAGGATCGGTCGCCTGGACGATCCAGCTGCCGCCGGGGACCTCCATCGGGCCGTTGACGATCCTGCCGCCGCCTTCCGTGATACGGGTGATTGCAGCGTCGATCGCCGGGACGTTGACATAGAAATTCCAGGCAGCCATCGGCATTTCCGAGGGCTTGGTCATGATGCCGCCGAAGTCGCGATCGCCGATCTTGAAGATCTTGTACTTGCCCATCGGCCCCATGTCGAAATCGGAGCTCAGCTCCCAGCCGAACATCTCACTATAGAAATCGAAGGCCTTCGGGCCATCGTTGGAATAGAGCTCGTGCCAGCCGAAATAGCCCGGTGTGGCAGGAGCAGGCGGCTCCCAATCCTGGCCCGGCAGCGGCGTGAACAGGCAGAAGGCTGCGCCGTAGGGATCGGAGACGACGGAGAACCGCCCGACGCCTGGAATATCCGCCGGCTCCCGATAGGTCTTGCCGCCCTTGGCGACAACGGTCTTGGTGGCGTCATCGACATTGGGGACGCCGATATATCCGGTCCAGCAGGGTGGCGTGCCCATGGCCTTGGCCTCTTCAGGCAGGATCATCAGACCGGCAACGGGGCCGGCGCCGGCGCTGAACAATGTATAGTCCATGCCGACTTCCGGCATGCCGGCATCCGCCGCATCCCAGCCGACGACTTTGGTATAGAAGGCTTCCGCCGCCTTCATGTCCGTCGTCATCAGCTCGTACCAGACAAAATATCCCTTCTCTGCCATGATCTCTCTCCCTTTTTTGATTGTGACGGTCATCCGTCTCATCCTGAGCCTGATGTCGACGCAGGTACATGATGGCCGATGAACGTGACGGCCGAACGATGGTCAATCGGTTGATCCGTCGCTTCCTGGCGAGCAGGCTCCAGGTCTTAACTAGGCGCAAGGAGTAATAATTCGACCCCTCGCGCCGCATGGAGTAAATTTGGCAGTCTCGTCATGCTTCAATGGCAGCAGGAGCCCGCCTTCGCCGCCTCCTGATATTCGTCGTGGCGTCGCACGAAATCCATGGTGTGGCCTTCATTCCGGCCCTTTGGCGCATTGTCGAGGATCATCAGCGTACCGATCATTTCTTCGCCGCCGCGGGCATAGCTGGAATAGGTGTGAAAGATATTGCCGGCTTCATCCTTGTAGAAGGCGCTGAGACCAGGCAACTCGTCGTTGCCGTCGGCGGCGTTCATATCGTTGAAATTATAGAACACCTTTTCACCGGCGAGCTGCTCTTTGGTGAAAGAGACGTGATAGTCGAAATTGAAATCGTTGGAGAAGGACGACACCCATGGGAACTTCCAGCCCATGCGTTTCTTGTAGGCCTCTATCTTTTCGATTGGCGCGCGGGCAACGGCGACCAGCGTGACATCGTGATGGTTGAGATGCGGAAGCGTTCCATCGAAATGATCGGCAAGGAAGGAGCAGCCGGTGCATCCGGCATCCCAGTCCGGGCCGAGCATGAAGTGATAAATGATGAGCTGGCTGCGGCCGTCGAAGAGATCTGCAAGTGTCCTCTTGCCGGCCGATGTGTCGAAAACATAGTCCTTCTCGACCTTTACCCAAGGCAAGGCCAGGCGTTCCGCATTGACGCGATCGCGAAGATGCGTGGCCTCCTTTTCCCTGGCGAGCAGTTGACGGCGGGCTTCCAGCCACACCTCCCTGGAAACGACCTGGTTCATTGTCCGCGCCCTCCTCTGGCGTTTTCATTCCCAAATCTTGACAAATATATTGATATCAATATTAATGAAGCATGTCAAACGCAGTCGAAATCCCCTTTGAAACCACCCTGTTAGTGCGCGACACCTGCCTATGTCTGCATGTTCAGCGAGCAGCGCGCGCTCTTGCCCGTCGCTTTGACGAGGCGCTACGGCCGTTCGGCCTTACCAACGGCCAGTTCTCCCTGATGATGTCCCTGAACCGGCCCGTGCCGGCATCCATGGGATCGGTCACAGCACTCCTGGCAATAGACCAGACGACGCTGACGGCGGCCTTAAAGCCACTGGAACGGCGGGGGTGGGTCAATATCATGCCGAATCCAAAAGATCGACGCGCCCGCCTGCTCAGCCTCACCCCATCCGGCAAGGCAGCACTCGCCGCCGCCGTGCCAATCTGGAAGACGACGCACGCCGCGCTCGAAGAGCGGCTGCCCGACGGCAGCGGTGACCGCCTGCGCAGCGATCTTGCTATTCTGCTTTGAATTGCGCCTCAGATAGACGTGGATCGCCCTCGAAATCCTGTCTTTCGAAGCCGATGCGGCGTCGTGGGAATTCGCACAGCGCCTGTACCCCGACGCGCGACAGCCGGATGCGCCAGGTCTGGCGTTCAACGGGTTCGCGGGCAGAGAAGGCTCTGGCCGCGAGCAGCGCTATGTTCATACCTCCGCGAGGATCGCGGACGGAACGATAGAGGATTGCCTCGATGCCGCCGGTTCGCGCTGCCTCTGCAAGCGACTGGCAAGCCTCGTAGTCGATCGGATCGGTCCACAGCTTCCGATCGCGATCCAAGGGAGACGCGGTCAGATCGATCGCCGCCTTCGTCGTAATTGCAGCAGCAAAGGCGGTATATTCGGCGGCATTGGCGGGCAACGGCGTATCGGGGGAATCACGGAAGAAGAGCAGCCGATAGAAGCTCATTTCAGCCAGGGCCGTCTCCACCTGCTCCGAGGCATAGAAGACTCCGAGCGTGCGGCCGGCGCGACGGAAACGGGAACCGTGGGGATAGATCGCGCCATAGCGAAAGGGGGTGGCAAGTAGATAGTCGAGCCCGGCGCATTCAGGCGGTAGAACCGGCTTGCTTTCCTCGAGGATGCTTTCGAGGAGCGCCTGCTCCTCCATCGTGTCCACGAGCTTCAGCGTCGAGACCTGATGCTGCGATTCCACCAGCCGCCAATATTGGCCGGAAATAGCCCTTGCCTCAGACGAGAGCGCGGCGGGCGTCCAGATAGGCAAGGACATCGGTCAAACCAGAAATCGAGATGATCTTGTCGATCGGCGCTGCACCAAAGGCGATATTGCCGTTACGCAGCCATTGCCGCGCCACAGCCTCGTCGCCGCCGACGATAGCGTCGAGCGAACGGAAGAGGCGAACAAGAAGCACGGCAAGTTCGAAAGGCTTGCTATCGCGCTCCAACAGATGATCCTGCCTCTTCATGCGCGACACCGTCGCCTCCGACACGCCGATGATGGCCGCCAGGATACGGGCGTTCAATCCCAGCCTTTCGGCAGCATTGACGACGGCCTTTGTCATGACGAGTGCTTCGCCGGGCATCGTCTGGCCTATTGCCTGGGTCTTTATCATGGCTACTTCCTTTCCTAAGAAAAGATATAGCATTTTTCTTGCAAAAGAAAAGGAGCGACAGATCAAACTGCCGCTCCTTTTCAATATATTCCGTATTTCCGGCCTTCAATCGACCGGCGGCGCGTTTCGCGTCAGACAACAGCAACCGGCACTTCGGTCGAGGTGCGCATGGCGTGGCTATAGGGGCATACGATATGGGCGGCAGCGGCGAGCTTTTCGGCCTCTGCCTTGTCCATGCCGGGGATATGAACGGCCAGAGACACTTCGATGCCGAAGCCGGTGCCATCTGCGCGCGGGCCGATGCCGACAGTCGCCGTGACCTTTGCGTCTTCCGGAATCTTGACCTTCTGCTGGCCTGCGACAAATTTCAAAGCGCCCAGGAAGCAGGCCGAATAGCCGGCTGCAAAGAGCTGCTCCGGATTGGTGCCGGTAGCGCCATCACCGCCGAGCTCCTTAGGAACAGTAAGCGTAACGTCAAGGACGCCATTTTCGGAAACTGCATGGCCGGCGCGGCCACCGGTGGCGGAAGCTTTGGTCGTATAGAGAATAGGCATGTCATGTCTCCTTCGGTTGGATGGATTTTATATACATCGCGATTTAATCGCGCGCAATATATATTTTGCAATTGCTTCGAGAAAGTGAATGCGACAATGCCGTCAATACGAGGATAGCGATGGTGTGATATAATGGAGAGCCGGTTTACGCGACCAGCGCCGGCAGCCGAGGGTCAAGTTGGCAGTGGTTTTGGGGCACCGGGTAATTCCGGTCAGGGCGGCAAACAAAAAAGGGCGCCAGTGACGCCCCTTTTTTCAATGATGCGGCATCAGGCCGTGACCAGGATCGGCGCCCGCTCTGGAACGCGATCATAGAGATCGATGACATCCTGGTTCAGCAGACGGACGCAGCCAGAGGAAACGGCCTTGCCGATGGAGCGCCAGTCGGGGTTGCCATGCAGGCGGTAAAGCGAATCCTGTTTATCCTCGAAAATATAGAGAGCACGCGCTCCTAGCGGGTTCTTCAGGCCCGGGTCCATGCCGCCGTTGGCGATGGAATATTTCACAAGCTCCGGCTGGCGGGCGACCATTTCATCCGGCGGATTCCAGCGCGGCCATTTCTTGCGCCACTGGATGACGCCCCGGCCCTGCCAGGCAAAACCTTCGCGGCCGACGCCGATGCCGTAGCGCATCGCCGTGCCCCCTTGCTCTGTGACATAGAGCATGCGCTGGGTTGTGTTGACGATCACGCTGCCGGGTGCCTCGCCGGTGGGGTCGACCACCCGCTGACGATAGAAGCGCGGATCGATCTGCTGGTAGGGAACCGCCGGAATGATGAAGCCGCCATCCTCGACGGAAGCGTAGATTACGGCTGGATCGGGTTGCTCGCCGTCATAGCTGGAGAACCAGGTGCGGAACGGCCTCGGCGAGCCGGTATATTGAACCGGGCTGACGACGGGGCCGCTGTTGATGGTGGAGGCACAGCTGGCAAGCGTCGAAACAGCGCCGAGACCAGCAAGAGCGAGGAAGTTACGTCGGGATAAGGATGAAGGAAGGCTCATGTCGACAGCATAGTTCCTTTGGTGGAGGAAGCGAAAACCCGCATCAACAGGCTGATTCGGTTCCCCAAGAGGTTCGCAGAGACAGAGGCAAAACTAAAGAGCGCTAATCATCCCGACTATCGCACTTATGCAACATCACGAAAATTTGTGGTAAAATACTGCTACAGAACGACAATTTCCGCCTTTTCAGGCACTCGATTGTAGAGATCCATCACGTCCTGGTTGAGCATACGAACGCACCCAGAGGATGCGGCCTTGCCGATCGACTGCCAATCCGGCGTACCGTGAACCCGATAAAGCGTATCCCGGCCGCCCTGATAGATGTACAGAGCACGCGCGCCAAGCGGGTTGGTCGGCCCCGGATTCATGCCGCCGCGCTCGGCCGATAGCGGCCTGATCTGCGGGTCGCGCGCGACCATTTCGGCCGGCGGCGTCCAGCGCGGCCATTTCTGCTTCCACTGGATCACGCCCCTGCCATGCCAGGCATATCCGGCAGCACCGAGGCCGACGCCATAGCGCATTGCCTTGCCACCCGGCTCGACGAAATACAGGAAATGGTCGCGCGTATCGACAACGATGGTGCCGGGGCGCTCCTTGGTCTGGTAGTCCACTTCCTGCCGCAGGAAGCGCGTGTCGATGCGCTTATACGGGATGGCCGGCAGCGTGAAATCATCCTCGCTGCGCTGTGCATACATGGCCTGATGCACCGGATTGAAGGTCGGCAGACCATAGGTCTGATGGAATTGCGTCTGGAAGAGATCGCGTGCCTGCGGCACGGGCTGCACCGGCAGGCGTTTTACCCTGTTCGGTTCGATACCCTCGGGACGATAGAAGACCGGGGTGGTTTCCTGCACGAAACGATCCGGGTCGGTGGCGCCCGTGTCAGGGATGATGCTGCAGGCGGACAATGCTGCCAGAGAGGCAAGAGCGAGCAGGCGATAGGAAACGGGCAGCAGATCGACCATTCTCGGAAACCAGTTGGGACACATCGGACCGCATAATGACCGCCGCGGCTGGAGCGAGGCTGGCGTCGAGCACCAGATAGCGCGAGCGAAGATATTGCGCGGATCGACCAAACTTCTGTTTTCCCATGCGGCATCATGAGCTAGATCATTGTTGGACGGAGGATCGCATGAATATCGACAGTCTCGACCCGAGCATCTTCGGCCACACCGACCAAAAGACCTGGCTGAAGCTGGTGGAACGGGCGTTGAAAGGCAAGGATTTCCAGGAAGCGCTGGTATCGCGAACGGACGATGGCATCGCCATCCAGCCGCTTTACGAGCGGCGGCGCGATTATGCTCCGCTCTCGCGTCAGCGGGCCGACCTTCCCTGGACGGTGACGCAGCGCATGGACGATCCGGACCCCGAGCGAGCAATGGCGCAGCTCAGCGACGATCTTGCCAATGGCGCAAGCGGTATCAGCCTCGTCTCCAGCAGCTCCCCTTCGGCCTTCGGCATCGGCATGGATGCTCAGTTGCCAATCTTTTCCGAAGTGCTGGCAGCAGCATCCGCCAAGACGACAACTCTGCGCCTCGATGGCTTTTCTTCCAGCGTCGCGAAAATGACGGCAGCCTCGATTGTTGATGGGGGTGCCCAAAGTTTGCATCTTGGACTCGACGCTTTCTTGGCAGCCGAAAATTTTGCCAATTTTTCGAGCGACATCAAATACTTCAAAGAATTGAAGCCGGCTGGGACGATCGTCAATGCAGACGGTCGCATGGTGCATAATGCCGGCGGGACCGAGGTGCAGGAGCTGGCGGTCATGGCCGCAAGCCTCGTCGGTCATCTGAGATTGCTCGAAGAGGCTGGCCTTTCGCCGGAAGCAGCGCTTGCGGCAACCAGCCTCTGCCTTTCGGCCGATCAGAACCAGTTCATCACAACCACGAAGATGCGCGCCGCACGGCTGATTTTTACTCGGATCGCCGAGGCCTGCGGCGTCGCCAATCCACAGCCGGCGCATCTCTTTGCGGAGACGAGCTATCGCATGCTGACCCGCCTCGATCCGGAGACGAACATTCTGCGCAATACGATCGCGGTCTTTTCAGCCGGCGTCGGCGGCGCCGACGAGATCTCCGTTCTGTCGCACAGCCTGACACACGGCATTCCCGATCCGCTGGCGCGGCGTCTGGCGCGCAATACGCAGACGATTCTGGTGGCAGAGAGCCACCTGGATCATGTCGTCGATCCCGCCGCTGGAGCCGGTGGCATCGAGACGCTGACCGATGCACTAGCCGAGCGGGCCTGGGATATCTTTATCGAGATCGAAGGCCAGGGTGGATTGGCGAAGGTCATTTCCAGGGGTCGCCTGGCGGCGATGGTTGCGGAGGCGCGCGCGAGCCGCATCGCCAAGCCGATCGTGGGGACGACGCTGTTTGCCATGAAGACCGAGCGGCCGGTGACGGTTTTGGGGCCCTTGGGTCCGATTGCCGGCGGGATGGGGTTGATGCCGGTACGGTTGGATGAGGGGGCGGAGAGATGAGAATGAATATCGCATCCGCGGAGAGTGCACACCCCCCTCTGTCACTTCGTGACATCTCCCCCACAAGGGGGGAGATCGTTTCACGCCAAGATTTAACGTCATCGACTATTGCAACCTCCACCACCGCAGACAAAATGCTTGTTTGGGGCGGAATGGCTCCGCGGGTTTCCAATCTCCCCCCTCGTGGGGGAGATGTCGCGAAAGCGACAGTGGGGGGTAACGCAGCCTCCATATTCACGAAGGCACCGGTTCAATGACCCGTATCCCCGACTTCACCACCATCCCCTGGGCCAAGCCACGGGCAACGGCGCCAACAATCGACGCCCCAGCCTGGGAAACTCCCGAAGGCATCAGCGTCAAGCGCTCCTACCGCGAAAGCGACCTTGCCGGCCTGAAGTTTTTGGACACCTATCCTGGCGCTGCGCCATTTGTGCGCGGCCCCTACCCGACCATGTATGTCCAGCAGCTCTGGACCATCCGCCAATATGCCGGCTTCTCCACGGCGGAAGAATCCAACGCCTTCTATCGCCGCAACCTTGCGGCCGGACAGAAGGGCCTTTCCGTCGCCTTCGATCTTGCCACCCACCGCGGTTATGACAGTGATCATCCGCGGGTGGCGGGCGACGTCGGCATGGCGGGTGTGGCGATCGATTCCATCCTCGACATGCGCCAGCTCTTCGATGGCATTCCGCTCGACGAGATGAGCGTCTCGATGACCATGAACGGCGCGGTGCTGCCGATCATGGCGCTTTATATCGTCGCAGCGGAGGAACAGGGCGTTTCCGAGGACAAGCTGTCGGGCACGATCCAGAACGACATCCTCAAGGAGTTCATGGTCCGCAACACCTATATCTATCCGCCGCAGCCCTCCATGCGGATCGTTTCGGACATCTTCAGCTATACCAGCCGGCGCATGCCGAAGTTCAACTCCATCTCGATCTCCGGCTACCACATGCAAGAGGCTGGTGCGACGGCGGATCTGGAGCTCGCCTACACGATTGCCGACGGCATCGAATATGCGCGGGCCGGCGTCGCAGCCGGGCTCGATATCGACAGCTTCGCCCCCCGCCTCTCCTTCTTCTGGGCCGTCGGCATGAACTTCTTCATGGAGGTCGCCAAGATGCGCGCCGGGCGGCTGATCTGGGCGACGCTGATGCAGAAGAATTTCGCGCCGAAGGATCAGAAATCCCTCGCGCTCAGGACCCACAGCCAGACCTCCGGCTGGTCGCTGACGGCGCAGGATCCGATGAACAACATCATCCGCACCATGGTCGAGGCGATGGCGGCCACACAGGGGCACACGCAGTCACTCCATACCAACTCCTTCGACGAGGCGCTGGCGCTACCGACGGATCATTCCGCCCGCATCGCCCGCAACACGCAGATCCTGCTGCAGAAAGAATCAGGCGCGACAGATATCATCGACCCCTGGGGCGGCTCGGCCTATGTCGAGCGGCTGACCCATGATCTCGCCGCGCGCGCCCTCGCCCATATCGAGGAGGTCGAGGCGATCGGCGGCATGGCGAAGGCGATCGAGAAAGGCATTCCGAAGCTTCGGATCGAGGAAGCCGCGGCCCGAACGCAGGCCCGCATCGACAGCGGCCATCAGACCATGGTCGGCGTGAATTTTTCCAAACCGGCGCAGGATATCGAAGTCGATGTCCTGAAGGTCGAGAATTCCGAGGTGCGGGCACGCCAGCTTTCCAAGCTGCAGCAGCTGAAGGGCACCCGCGAGACGGCCGTCGTCGAAACAGCCCTCGACGCTCTGACGGAAGCGGCACGAACCGGCACCGGCAACCTGCTCGATTTTGCCGTCAAGGCTGCGAGAGCAAGAGCCACGGTCGGCGAAATCTCGCTGGCGCTGGAAAAGGCCTATGGCCGGCATGTCGCCGAGATCAGGACCATCTCATGCGTCTATCGCCAGGAAGTCGGCGACGCCGACCCCGCCTTCAACAAGGCTGTCGCCAAGGTCGAAGCCTTCCGCAAGATGCGCGGCGAAAAGCCCCGCATCCTCATCGCCAAGATGGGCCAGGATGGGCACGATCGCGGCCAGAAGGTCATCGCTACGGCCTTTGCCGATCTCGGTTTCGATGTCGTCGTCGGCGCGATGTTCCAGACGCCTGAGGAAGTCGCCGACGTCGCCGTGCGCGAAGGCGTCGACATCGTCGGCGCATCGTCGCTTGCCGCCGGTCATCTGACGCTGGTGCCGGAATTGAAGGAGGCGCTCATCCGGCGTCATGCCCGCAACATTCTGATTGCGGTCGGCGGCGTCATTCCGCCGCAGGATTTCGCGGCGCTGGAGGCCGCCGGCGCCGACGCAATCTTTCCGCCCGGAACCGTGATTGCGGAAGCGGCGACGGCACTGATCGAGAAGCTTATGGCGTAAAAAGCGACGTGCGAAGAGGCTCCGGCTCATTTCCCGCACCGCTCTTTAGGGGCTGGTTTAGACGGCCACGCTCTTGAAGAATTCGATACTCTGCGCGATCTCACCCGGCAGCGCCGAATTATGGCTGCCCGGTACGGTCGCCATCTCCATCTTCACGCCTGCGGCTGTCGCTCGCTTCGAAAGCAATGCCAAGCGCGAATCAAAATGCGCCTCTTCAGTCCCGTGGAACAGCTTTACAGGGCTTTTGAAACTGTGCGCATAGCAGAGCGGCGAGCGCATCTGATATTCACGCGGGTTCCCGGTGTTGAAGCGGATATCCTGCGGATAGCGGCCGAAGAAGGCATAGGCATCCGGATTGCCTGATATGGGCGCGACCGCCCGGAAGCGATGGGTCGACATTGCTGCCAGCATGGCGAGCGTGCCGCCGATGCTGTGCCCGGCCAGGAACATGCGGTGTGGATCGACACCCGGCAGATGCCGCAGCCGGTTGGAAGCGGCCAGCACATCGGCAACTTCGTCGTAAAAACCCGAAAAATTGCCCTTCTGGCCGTTTTCTCCACGCATGGAGGGTATCATGACGACGTAGCCGGCCTCGACATAAGGCTTCATCAGCTGCCAATGCCCCTGGCCGATGGCGTTGCCGCCATGCAGGAACAATACGGCCGGCTTCGGCTTCTCCGAGCGCGTATAGCGGGAAACCCAGGCAACGAGCTCCAGTTCCTCGCCGACGCCGCTGCGATAGAAAAGCCGTTCGGCCGTCGATGGCGTAACAAGCCGCTCGTAGATATCGGGGGCTGGCCCCTTGCTCAGGAGATCGGTTCGAAACAGGTGGCGTTCTTTGGCATAGTCACCCGAAAGCAGCGGCGGGGCATCCTCGGCCTTTTCATCGCTCCGGGCGATCGCCTTTGTCTCGGCGGGCTTGCTGCCTGTGGTGCTGTCATCAGCCGCCCTGACGATTGCGGGCGCAAAAAGCGTGACGGCGATGCCGGCAAGAACGCCGCGGCGATTGGGACGAAATGCGTTGTCGTGAGACATGGTCATGAGCTCTGTCTAAATGTCCCGGCGCAGCGCAAATCTGCACGGGTTGAAAGGCAAGGCCAACTCACTTTGTGGTGAGGAATCGCCCTCGCCTATTCATCGACAACCGGAGCCTTGGCGTCAATCATCGCGATCAAAGTTTCCAGCCTGTCGGCCTCGTAGGGTGGCTTGTCGGGCCGTAGCCTTGCAACGCGGGGAAAGCGCATGGCAACGCCGGATTTATGGCGGGTGGAACGATTGATGCCTTCGAAGGCGACCTCGAGGACGAAACCGAAATCGCGATCGGCACGCACGGCACGCACCGGGCCGAAACGATCGACCGTGTTGTTGCGCACGAACTTGTCGAGCACTTCCAGCTCGGCATCGGTAAAGCCGAAATAGGCCTTGCCGACCGGAACCAGCTGCTCGCCCTCGGGCGTCATCGCCCAGACGCCGAAGGTGAAATCGGAATAGTAGCTGGAGCGCTTGCCATGGCCCCGTTGTGCATACATCAACACGGTATCGACATTGTAGGGATCGCGCTTCCACTTGAACCATGGGCCTTTGGCGCGGCCCGCGAGATAGGCGCTGTCCCCGCGCTTGATCATCACACCTTCGATCACCGGATCGGGCGGCGCGGAGCGCAACCGGTCGAGCTCCTCCCAGGAGGAGAAATCAACGAGCGGCGACAGATCGAAACGGTCGTGCGGTGCTGCTTCGATAATCTCCGTCAGTCGCTCGCGCCGATCGAGGAAACCGCGGGCGCGCACGTCCTCCGCGCCGTCAAAGAGGAGATCATAGGCACGGATGAAGGCCGGAAACTCGTCCAGCATCTTCGAAGTCACGGTCTTGCGGTTGAGGCGCTGCTGCAGATCGGAAAAGCTGCGCGTCGGGTTGTTGGAACGCACCGTGCCGCCGATCAGCAGCTCGCCATCCATCACGCCTTCGAAGTTCATCATATCGACGATATCCGGGAAGGCGCCTGAAATATCGTCGCCGGAGCGGGAATAGAGCTTGCTCGTGGCGCCCGAGCGCGAAAGCTGGACGCGGATGCCATCCCATTTCCATTCGGCGGCGAAATCACTGGGGTCGAGGCCCTCAAGATCGCCCGGTTCGACAGGGTTGGCAAGCATGACGGAATGGAAGATCGCCGGCGTCGCCAAAATCGGCTTCTCGCCCTTGCCCTCAAGCCAGTGGAACAGGCTTTCATAGGGCGGTTGCAGGCCATGCCACAACGTCTCGATTTCCGTTACATCCTTACCACTCATCTCAGCCAGCGCCTGCTTGGCAAGCCGAGCTGAGACGCCGATGCGCATCGCACCCGTCGCGAGCTTTAAGAATGCGAAACGGCCCGAAGTATCCAGCCGATCAAGCAGATCGCGGACGAAGCTACGCACCTCCGTCCGGCCAAGTGCATTTATGTTGCGGACGACTTCGCCAAGCTTCGGCTGCTCGCCGGCAGGGCGCTCGATGTCACTCTCCTTGTCCCATACCAGCGAGATCGTCTCAGCGAGATCACCGACATAATCGTAGGAGTAGCGGAACAGCACCTCGTCCATACGCTCGAGAACAAGTTCGCGCAGCATGGCGGGCTTGACGTTGCGCACCTCGAGGGTGCCGGCAATGGCGGCCAGACCATAGCCACGGTCGGGATCGGGCGTATCGCGAAAATAATCGGTCAGCAGCTTCAGCTTGCCGTTGCGGCTCGGCGTCAGCACCAGGCGATCGAGAAGGTCGGCAAAGGCTTTCATCAATCGCCCTCGTCTTCATAGCCGATGAGATGCAGCGGCTTGGCGGCGATGCCGTGCAGCTCGCACCAGCGTACCAACGCCTCTTCGCGGCCGTGGGTGACCCAGACCTCGCTCGGCTTCAGATCGGAGATCGTCTCGGTCAGTTCGGGCCAGTCGCAATGATCCGATATGACCAGCGGCAGCTCGACGCCAAGCTGCTTGGCACGCTGGCGCACCATCATCCAGCCGGAAGCGAAAGCCGGCAGAGGATCGTGAAAGCGCCGCGCCCAACGATCCTGAAACGCAGAAGGCGGGCCGACGACGACGGCGCCGTGGAAGATCGACTGATCGCGGCTTTCGATGGTGGCCGGCTTGAGTTCGCCGAGCGCGATGCCCTGGCTCACATAATAATCGCAGAGTGTTTCCAATGCGCCGTGAATATAGATCGGCTTGTCATAGCCGGCATCGCGCAGCAGGCGGATGACGCGCTGCGCCTTGCCGAGCGCATAGGCGCCGATCAGATGCGTTCGTTCCGGAAACTGGCGAAGCGAACCCAGGAGCTTGCGCGTCTCAGCCATCGGATCCGGGTGATGGAAAACCGGCAGCCCGAAGGTCGCCTCGGTGATGAAGACGTCGCAGGGGACCGGGACATAGGCTTCACAGGTCGGGTCCGGCCGGCGTTTGTAATCGCCTGAGACCACGATGCGCAGCCCATCCTTCTCCACGGCGATCTGCGCCGAGCCGAGCACATGGCCGGCCGGATAGAACTGCACCTTGACGCCATTGATCGTCACTTCCTCGCCGAAGGCAACCGCCTGCTCCGAGCCGGCAAAATCATCGCCGTAGCGGATGCGCATGATATCGAGCGTCTGGCGCGTGGCGAGCACATGGGCATGGCCGGAGCGGGCATGATCCGAATGACCATGTGTAACAAGAGCCCGCTCGACCGGTTGCACGGGGTCGATATGGAAGCCGCCGATCGGGCAGAACAAGCCCTCGGGCGCCGGATAAAGCAGTTGATCGGGTCTCATGAGTAAAGAGGATAGCGCGATTTGCACGATTAGGTAGCGATGGCGGCAGCTTTTTGATCGAATCCGGGTATCGGTTGCCGATACGGCAGATCGAAGACGAGAGCATCCTCGCAATAGGGCTTGGCCTTGGCGACGACGACGCCGTTCGGATCGACGATAGCGGTGCTGCCGTAGCTCACCCAGCCGTCGTCATTGCTGCCCACGACATCCGACGCCATGACCCAGCAGCTCGTATGCCTGGCGCAGATCTGCAGCCCCGAGATCCCCGGCTTGTGCCACATCTCGGCTTTATGGGGCCGAAGCATGAGATTGACGGGATTGCAGATGAGGCCTGCCCCCTTTTTGGCCACGCGGCGAGCGGTGTAGGGATATCGGAGATCGGCGCAGATATTGATGCCGAAGCGCCAATTCCCCTCCTCCCAGATCGGAAAATCCGTTCCGGGCATGCAACCCTTCTCTAGCGGATGTGCCTTGGCATAGACCCCGATGATTCGACCAGATTTGACGACTAGAGCACTGTTGTAGACCCCATCGTCCCTCCGCTCGAAAAAACCGACGACGGCTGTCGTTTTCCCCCCTGCGAACCGGGCGACAAGCGCATTCAAACCGGGATCGTTCAACGAAAGCGCGCGGCGTCTGGCGATGGCTTCGTTGTAGCTGTGCCCCTGCAGATAGCATTCTGGAAAGAGGGCGAGATCAATGCCTTCAGCTTCCGCCCAGGCGAGATCGCGTGCCAAAACCTCGGCCGCCTGCTCGACGGCGTCGAAAAGTGCCAGACGTTGAAAGGCCGCGATCCGCATGCTGGAGGGGTAACATGCACGGCGAGTCGCCCCTAGCTCAAATGGATTAGGTGCAGGTCATCGCCTGTACAGGACTGGTAAATGGAATAGAAAGAGGTCGAGGCTCTTGGCCGACCGAAAGCGTTTGAAGAGCGCCATCTGTATCAAAACGGCACAGGCAGCGTTGGCACGATTTCTGCTTCGTAAGATCCGTTCCAGGAGCTCGCAATGATCCAACGCCGCACCTTCGTCGCTTCCCTCGCCGCCTCGGCAGCGACCGGCCTGCTTGCGCCGCGCGTTTTCGCCGCGCCGCTCGCCAAGATGGCCGGTGCCGAGCTACGCGGACCAATCGACGCCATTGCGCTGAAAACGACGCCGGGCGCCGGCGATTTCAAGAGCGGCAAGCTGCAAGCGATGATCGACAATGCGGCACGGGCCAACATGCCGCTCTTCCTGCCGCCGGGCACATACAATATCTCCAACCTGACGCTGCCGGATAATACCCGCATTACAGGCGTTCCCGGCGCCTCGCGGCTCATCTATAGCGGCGACGGCCATTTGATGAATGCTGACAAGGCCAAGCGTATCGAGCTTTCCGGCCTCGTGCTCGATGGCGGCAATCGCTGGCTTGCCGATTATGCCAGCGGCCTTCTGCAATTTACCGGCGTCGATGAGGTGCTGATCGACAATTGCGAAGTTACCGGCAGCCGCAAGCATGCCCTGCAGCTCGAACGTTGCGGCGGCCGGATCGAGCGCAACCGCATCTCCGGCGCGGCGGACGCTGGCATCTACTCCGTCCAGTCAACCGGATTGACGGTGGCAGGCAATCGCGTCGAGGATTGCGGCAATGGCGGCATCCTCATCCATCGTTGGGACAAGGCCGAGGATGGGAGCAGTGTCATCAACAACCGCATTGCCCGCATTCGCGCCAATGGCGGCGGCACCGGCCAGAACGGTAATGGCATCAACGTCTTCCGCGCCGACGGCGTCACGGTTTCTGGCAATCAGATCGCCGACTGCGCCTTCACCGCCATCCGCGCCAATTCGGCATCGAATGTGCAGATCTCGAACAATCAATGCCTGCGTTCGGGCGAAACGGCCATCTACTGCGAATTCGAATTCGTCGGCGCCACGATCAACAACAACCTTGTCGATGGCGCAACGAACGGCATCTCGGTCACCAATTTCGACAAGGGCGGAAGGCTCGCCTCGGTAACGGGCAATGTCATCCGCAATCTTTCGCTGACGGCACCCTATGCGCAGGATGGCGGCTTTGGCATCGGTATATCGGCCGAGGCCGATACGCTTGTTGCCGACAACGTCATTGAGAATGCGCCGCTCTGGGGCATGCGGCTCGGCTGGGGGCAATATCTCCGCAATGTCGTCGCGACAGGTAATATCGTCAGACATGCCGGCATCGGCTGCGTCGTCTCGGTTGCGGATGGTGCCGGCTCGGCGGTGATTGCGGGCAATCTCTTCCAGGAGATGCAACAAGCTGCGATCATGGGCTTTCGCTGGGACAAGCCAGCATCGGACGACCTCACCAAGGGAAGCGCGCAGTTCCCGCAATTGACCATCGAAAACAACAGACTGGCTTAACGCATGCCGCGCAAAAATATGCAGCGGTTTTGCGATAACGGCATGCGCTTTAACCCGTTCGCCAGTTCGGCTGCCGTTTTTCGAAGAAGGCAGTGATGCCTTCCTTCGCCTCGTCGGTCTCCCAGGCATCCGCCAGTTGCTCGACGACGTGATCGATCATGCTATCGGTAACCGGCCTGCCGACAGAGCGTGCCAAGGCCTTGGCACGGGCCGCTGCCTGCGGCGATGCCGCCAGGAAATGGCGGACTTCCGACTCCACGGCCTCGTCCAACGCCTCCTCCGCCACGACTCGTGACAGAAGACCTGTTGCATGTGCCTGCCAGGCATCGATGATCTTGCCGGAGAGGAAGAGCGGGCGGGCATTCGTCTCGCCGATCCGGGCGACGACATAGGGGCTGATGGTGGCGGGAATGATGCCGAGGCGTACTTCTGTCAGACCGAAGCGGGCTGTCGATGCCGCGATCACCATGTCGCAGACGCTGAGGATGCCGATGCCGCCGCCGAAGGCATTGCCGTGAACGCGGGCGATCAGCGGCTTGGGGAGCTCGTTCAACGCCTTGAACAACATGGCCAGCCGCCGCGCTTCCACCATGCGTCCGTCCCGCGTGGCGTCGAATTGGGCGCGCATCCAGCCGAGATCGCCGCCAGCGCAGAAGCTGGCACCCTCACCGGTGAGCACGACGACACGCACCGCTTTGTCATGCGCAAGCTCATTCGTTGCAGCCGTGAGATCATCGATCATCTCGGCCGACAGGGCATTGTGCTTTTCGGCGCGCGTCAGGGTCAGATAGGCGATACCGCGCCCGTCTGTGGTGATGCGGATCGTTGGCGATATCATGCGGTACTCCTGAGGCTGCGGGCGAAGGCGGCGGCGGCCGCAAGCTTGTCCTTGTCCAGGCCGGTTTCGTATCCCCGCGCCTCCAGATAGTCGCAGACCGCCACGGTATCGACATTGCCTTTGGCACCGGGGGCAAAGGGGCAACCACCGAGGCCGCCGGCTGAAGCATCGAAGACGCGCAGGCCGCGCTCCAGGGCGACGGCAATATTCTCAAGCGCGCGTCCCGACGTATCGTGAAAATGCCCTGCCAGAACCATAGCGGGCAGTTCGCCCAGCACGGCGGCAAGCATATGGTCGACCGCTTCAGGTGTGCCTTTGCCGATCGTGTCACCGAGGCTGATTTCATAGCAGCCGAGGGCACGAAGCTGCCAGGCAATGCTGACGACATTCTGCGGCGGTATGCCGCCCTCATAGGGGCATTCGACGACGCAGCTGACATAGCCGCGCAACGGGACGCCACGATCCCGGCTGGCAGCGGCAACCGGCCGGAAGCGCTCAATGCTCTCGGCGATCGAGCAGTTGATGTTGCGCATGGAGAAGGTTTCGGAAGCGGACGCAAAGATCGCGACCTCATCGGCGCCGGCGGCGAGGGCGGCTTCGAAGCCCTGCATGTTGGGCGCCAGCGCTGCATAGCGGATGCCGGAACGCCGCTCTATGCCGGCCATGACATAGGCGGCATCGGCCAGTTGCGGCACCCATTTCGGACTGACGAAGCTCGTAACTTCGATGCGCTCAAAACCGCAATCGGAAAGCCGGTTTACCAGCTCGATCTTCCGCGCGGTATCGACCAGCTGCTTTTCATTCTGCAGGCCGTCGCGCGGCGCCATCTCGACGATGGTGACATGATTGGAAGGCTTGTTGATCATGGCGCATCCTCCGGTCGAAGCGACAGAAGCACGGCGCTTTCGCTGGTCTGGTCACCTTCGCCGACATGCAGACTTTCGACGATGCCGTCGCGGGCGGCCGTCAGCGTCAGTTCCATCTTCATGGCCTCCATGACGATCAGGGCCTGGCCTTTGGTCACCGAGTCGCCTTCGCGCACGCGGACGATCTTGACGAGACCCGGCATCGGCGCGATGACGCGGTCACCGCCGCTGGCCGCCTCTTCTCCACCGTCGAGAAGATCGAGGCGATGGAAATGATGCGTCTGCCCATCAAGGAACAAAGTCACACCTGACGATATCTCGAAGACATCCAGTTGAGATTGACGGCCGTCGATCTCAACGTGACGAGAACGGCCCTCACCCGCGAGCAAGCGAACGAGAATGATGCGATCGTCAAAGGCGACGCCGAACAGCGACCGACCCCTTGCAGTCACGCGGCAAGTCTGATGACCGCCGGCAAAATGCACCGTGACGGGCCGGCTCGCCTCGCCCCAGAGCTGCCAACGGCCGAGCGACAGCCACGGGTCATCGCCAGCGGCTTGCGCGAACCCACCCGCCTCAACAATGGCGGCAATGGCAAGAGCCGCATCGTCGGGCTGCCGCGCCGAAGTCAGCGCCTCCACGTCACGGTCGATCAATCCAGTGTCCGGATGGCCGGCGGCGAAATCCGATTGGCGGCTGAGGCGAATGAGGAAATCGAGGTTGGTCGTGGTCCCTGCGACCTGCGTCTGCTCCAGGCCTCGCGTGAGCTTCGCCAGGGCGACTGCCCGATCCGGCGCGTGCACCGTCAGCTTGGCGATCAGCGGATCGTAATGCGGGGTGATGGTATCGCCCTCGCGCACGCCCGCATCGATGCGGACATCACCTTCGGGAAAGCGTAAGCGAGAGAGCGTGCCGGTTGCCGGCAGGAAGCCGCGCGCCGGATCCTCCGCATAGATACGCGCTTCGAACGCCCAGCCGTTTATGGTGAACTCATCCTGAGCCTTCGGCAGCGGCTCGCCGCTCGCGACGCGCAATTGCCATTCCACCAGATCGACGCCGGTTATCGCTTCGGTGACGGGATGCTCGACCTGCAGGCGTGTGTTCATTTCCATGAAGAAGAAGCGATCCGGCGACAGCCCGTCGGAGACATCGACGATGAATTCGACCGTGCCGGCGCCGCGATAATCGATGGCGCGGGCGGCGCGAACAGCCGCTTCGCCCATGGCGGTGCGCATCTGCTCTGTCATACCGGGGGCCGGTGCCTCCTCGATCACCTTCTGGTGCCGGCGCTGCAGCGAGCAATCGCGCTCGAAAAGATGCACGGCATTGCCATGACTGTCGCCGAAGACCTGAATCTCGATGTGGCGCGGTCTAACGAGATATTTTTCGATGAGCACCGCATCGTCGCCGAAAGCGGATTTCGCCTCGCGCTTCGCCGCCTCCAGCGAAGCCTCGAAATCCTCGGGACGGTCGACGCGGCGCATGCCCTTGCCGCCGCCGCCTGCCCGCGCCTTGATGAGAACGGGAAAGCCGATTGCGGCCGCCTGATCGGCAAGGAAGCCGGCCTCCTGCCCATCGCCGTGATAGCCGGGCACGACAGGCACGCCCGCCCGCTCCATCAGCGCTTTGGCCGCATCCTTGAGGCCCATGGCCCGGATCGAGCTCGGCGATGGGCCGATGAAGACGAGACCGGCACCCTCGACCGCCTCGGCGAAATCGGCATTTTCCGAAAGAAAGCCGTAGCCTGGATGAATGGCCCCCGCTTGAGTGCGTTGAGCGGCCGCAATGATCTTCTCTTTCGAAAGATAACTTTCGCTCGCCGCCGCCAGGCCGATATGGACGGCCTCGTCGGCTAGCGCCACGTGCAGCGCATTCCGATCGACGTCGGAATAGACGGCGACCGTGCGGATGCCGAGACGTCTCGCTGTGCGGATGACGCGGCAGGCGATTTCGCCGCGATTGGCGATCAGTATCTTCGAAAACATCGGCAGACCCTATTGCGCGGCAATGACTTCGACTTCGAGCAGCCAGGCCGTATCGAAAATACCGGCGATCACTACAGTCATGGCCGGCGCGAGCGAGCCGAGATATTCGCTGCGAATCTCGCGGTTCTCAATCGTATGATGTCGATCGGCGAGAAAGGTGGTGACCTTGACGATATCGTCCTTCGTCATGCCGGCCGCCTTCAACTGGGCGTCGATGTTGTGCCAGACCTGGCGAGCCTGCGCCTTAAATCCCTCCGGCAAGGCGTCATCGACATCGGTCGGTATCTGTCCGCTGATAAAAAGTAGTCGCTCGAAATTCTCCAGCTTTACAGCTTGGGCATAACCGCCGCGGGGCTGCGGCGCATTCTTGGCATTGATGGCATCGCGTTTCATCTCCGTCTCCTCACATCCTGAACAGACCGAAGCGTGTGTCTTCGATCGGTGCGTTGAGTGCTGCTGAAAGCGACAGAGCCAGCACGTCGCGGCTCTTACGCGGATCGATGATGCCATCGTCCCAAAGGCGGGCCGAGGCGTAGAGCGGGTGGCTCTGGGTTTCGAACATCTTGAGCGTCGGCGCCTTGAAGGCGACCTCTTCTTCCGGCGCCCAAGGCTTGCCGGCACGCGCCAGCGCCTCGCCGCGCACGGTGGCGAGCACACCCGCCGCCTGCTCCCCGCCCATGACGGAGATGCGGCTGTTGGGCCAGGTCCAGAGGAAGCGCGGCGAGTAGGCGCGACCGGCCATGCCGTAATTGCCGGCGCCGAAGGAGCCGCCGATCAGCATGGTGACCTTCGGAACCCTGGTTGTGGCCACAGCCGTCACCAGCTTGGCGCCGTTCTTGGCGATCCCTTCCGTCTCGTATTTGCGGCCAACCATGAAGCCGGTGATGTTCTGCAGGAAGACCAGCGGAATCTTGCGCTGGGAGCAAAGCTCGACGAAATGCGCGCCCTTCAGCGCCGACTCCGAGAAGAGGACGCCGTTGTTGGCGATGATGCCGACTGGAATGCCATGGATATGGGCAAAACCGCAGACCAGCGTCGCGCCGTAGCGCGCCTTGAATTCATCGAGACGGGAGCCGTCCACCATGCGGGCGATAACCTCGCGCACGTCATAGGGCGTGCGCAGATCCGAGGGGACGATGCCGAGAATTTCTTCAGGATCGTAGAGCGGTGCCTCGGGCGTACGACGCTCGACGCTCTCGGGTTTGCGGCGATTGAGATTGGCGACCGCCTGGCGGGCGAGCGCAAGTGCATGGGCATCGTCGCGTGCCAGATGATCGGCAACACCGGAGAGGCGCGTGTGAACATCGCCGCCGCCGAGATCCTCGGCTGAGACCACCTCCCCCGTCGCCGCCTTGACGAGCGGCGGACCGGCGAGAAAGATCGTCCCCTGCTTCTCGACGATGATGGTCTCGTCAGACATAGCCGGCACATAGGCCCCGCCCGCCGTGCAGGAGCCCATGACGACGGCGATCTGCGGGATGCCGGCGGCCGACATATTGGCCTGATTGTAGAAGATGCGGCCGAAGTGATCGCGATCCGGAAACACCTCGTCCTGGTTCGGCAGGTTGGCGCCGCCGGAATCGACGAGGTAGATGCAAGGGAGATTGTTTTCGGCGGCGATCTCCTGCGCGCGGAGATGCTTCTTCACCGTGATCGGATAGTAAGTGCCGCCTTTGACCGTGGCATCGTTGCAGACGATCATGCAATCGCGGCCGGAAACGCGGCCGATACCAGCGATGAGACCGCCGCCCGGCGCGTCGCCGCTGTAGAGACCGTGCGCGGCAGTCATGCCGATTTCCAGAAACGGTGTGGCGGGATCGATCAAACCGGCAACGCGATCGCGCGGCAGCATCTTGCCGCGGCTGAGATGGCGCTCACGTGCCTGCACGCCGCCGCCTTCTGCCGCCTGCGACGCCGCAGCCTCGGCAATGCCGATCGCCTCCAACATGGCGGCGCGATTTTCCCGGAAGCGATTCGAATGCGTCGATATCTCTGATTTCAGGACGGTCATGCGCTTCACCGGTTGATGGGAATGGAATTTCGCAGTCAGGCCGTTTCGCCGAACAGCTCGCGGCCGATCAGCATGCGCCGGATCTCGGAGGTGCCGGCACCGATCTCGTAGAGCTTGGCGTCGCGCAGCAGCCGTCCGGCGGGATAGTCATTGGTATAGCCATTGCCGCCGAGCGCCTGGATGCATTCGAGCGCCAGCGCCGTCGCCTTCTCGGCGGAATAGAGGATGCAGCCGGCTGCATCCTTGCGGGTCGTCTCGCCGCGATCGCAGGCGGCCGCCACCGCATAGACATAGGCACGGGCGGCATTCATGGTGACATACATGTCGGCAAGCTTGCCCTGCATGAGCTGGAACTCGCCGATCGATTGGCCGAACTGCTTGCGCTCATGCATGTAGGGTAGCACTACGTCCATGCAGGCCGCCATGATGCCGATGGGGCCACCGGAGAGGACGACGCGCTCGTAATCGAGACCCGACATCAACACGCGCACGCCGCCATCGACCTGCCCCAGAACGTTCTCGTCCGGCACCTCGCAATCGAGGAAGATCAGCTCCGAAGTGTTCGAGCCGCGCATGCCGAGCTTGTCGAGCTTCTGGCCGACGGAGAAGCCGGGGAAGCCTTTCTCGACGAGGAAGGCTGTGATCCCCCGCGGGCCGGCATCCGGCGAAGTCTTGGCGTAAACGACGAGAACGTCGGCATCGGGACCGTTGGTGATCCACATCTTGCTGCCGTTCAGCACATAGCGATGACCGCGTTTCTCCGCTTGCAGCTTCATGGAGACGACATCGGAGCCCGCGCTCGGTTCCGACATAGCGAGAGCCCCCACATGCTCGCCCGAAATCAGCTTCGGCAGATAGCGCTCCTTCTGCGCGGTCGTGCCGTTGCGGTAGATTTGGTTGACGCAGAGATTGGAATGGGCACCGTAGCTCAGGCCGACGGAGGCGGAAGCGCGGCTGATTTCCTCCATCGCCACCGTATGGGCGAGATAACCGAGACCCGCCCCGCCATAGGCTTCATCGACGGTGATCCCCAGTAAGCCGAGGTCGCCCATCTCCTTCCAGAGATGCATTGGGAAACTGTTGTTGCGGTCGATCTCATCGGCAAACGGCGCGATGCGGTTATTGGCAAAACGGCGCACCTGCTCGCGCAATGCGTCGATGTCCTCTCCCAGCGCGAAGTTCAATCCCCCTGCAAACATCCGGCTTCTCCTCCCGATATTCCCGAACGCGCGATCCTTACGAACCTATACCTCTTTATGCCCGCTTCAAGTTTCGGCCATCGCCATCATGCGGCGTCGGCAGGCATGGGCTGTTTGCCCTGGGTCTCCACAGGCGCCTCATAGGCCTTCAGCTTGTCAGCAATTCTCACCATGATCTTGCGGGCGGCCTCCTCCTTGACCGGTCCGAAGCCTCTTATCTCATCAAATAGCGAGAGGATGGCAAGGGCCTCGGCCTCGTTGTCATGGCGCAGACCGGCAAGTACCCGCTCGGCAACCCCTTCATAATCAGCAATCAGGCGACGCTCCAGCCGGCGTTCCGCCATATAGCCGAAGGGGTCGAAGGGCGTGCCGCGCAGGCGCTTCATCGGCGCAAGGACGCGGAGCAATGGCAGGATCCACGCGCCGAACTCGCGCTTCTTCGGCCGGCCGTTCGGATCCTTACCGCCAAGGATGGGCGGCGCGAGATTGAGGGCCAGCTTGAAATCCCCCTCCATCTCCTCGCGCAGATGCGCCTCGAAGGCGGGATCGGTCAGAAGACGAGCGACTTCGTATTCATCCTTGTAGGCGAGAATGCGTGCATAGGTGACGGCAACGGCAAAAGGCACCTTATCCGAAAGCCGCTCTCTTGCAGCCAGAGCATTGGCGTGGGCCACGAAGGCGGCATAGCGTTCGGCAAGCGCCGCATTCTGATAGGCGGTCAGATGCGCCTTGCGGTGTTTGATCAGTTCATCGAGGCTCATCTCCGTCAGCGTCTTACCCGTCCGGGGTTCAGCCATCATGGCATGTACGGCCTGCGGGTCGTGCGCCAGAAGCCGCCCCCACTGGAAGGCGGAAAGGCTCGCCTTGACGGCGACACCGTTAAGCTCAATCGCCCTTTCGATCGCTTCCAAAGAGAGAGGCAGAAGGCCGCTCTGCCAGGCAAAGCCGGTCAGCAGGATATTGGTCGACATGGCATCGCCGGTCACCTCCGTCGCGACATGGCCGAAGTCGAGGAAAATAGACTTGTCGCTGACGGTCTTTGCGATCGCGTGCTGGATCGAACCGGTCTTGAAATCGAAATCGCGGTTGCGGACGAAATCGGCGACCGGCATCAGCCCGGTGTTGACGATGGCCGTGGTGCGCGTCGGCGAGCAGAGCGTGATCGCATCTCTGGAGGCACCCACCACCTCGTCCGCTGATAACAGGAGATCCGCGCCGCCATTGACGATACGGGAGGAGGTGACATCGGCCTGATTGTGGCCGATGCGCAGGTGGCTCATGACGGCGCCGCCCTTCTGGGCAAGGCCTGCCATGTCGAGGATCATCGGCACCTTGCCGTCGAGATGCGCGGCCATGCCGAGGATCGCGCCGATCGTCAGGATGCCCGTGCCGCCGACGCCGGCAATCGCGATATTCCACGGACGATCGCCGATGACGGGGATTTCGGGCATAGGCACATCGACATCGGCGTGATCAAGCGCCTTTCGCTTGCGGCGCTTGCCGCCATGAACGGTCACGAAGGACGGGCAGAAGCCTTTGACGCAGGAGAAATCCTTGTTGCAGCTCGACTGGTTGATCTGGCGCTTGCGGCCGAATTCGGTTTCCAGCGGCTCGACCGAGATGCAGTTGGACTGCACCGAGCAATCGCCGCAGCCCTCGCAGACGGCCGGATTGATGAAGACGCGCTTGGCCGGGTCTTCCATCAGCCCGCGGCTGCGGCGACGACGTTTCTCGGCCGCGCAAGTCTGGACATAGACGATCGCCGAACAGCCTTCGGTCTCGCGCAGCGTCAGCATTACCTGATCGATATAGTCGCGATGCAGCACCTTGACGCCGGGCGCGAGGTCGGAAGCGTGATAGGCATCGGGATTGTCCGAGAGCAAATAGATCGGCTTGACGCCCTCATCATGCAGCTGCTTCGTCACCAGCTGCGGCGTCAGGTAGCCGTCGATCGGCTGGCCGCCGGTCATGGCGACGGCATCGTTGTAGAGCAGCTTGTAGGTGACGTTGACCTTGGAGGCGACGGACTGGCGGATGGCGAGAATGCCGGAGTGAAAATAGGTGCCGTCACCGAGATTGACGAACATATGCTTTTCGTCGGTATACCGGGCGATCGCCGTCCATGGCACGCCTTCGCCGCCCATCTGGGTGAAAGTCTCGGTGTTGCGGTCCATCCAGGTGACCATGTAGTGGCAGCCGATGCCGGCAATGGCGCGGCTTCCTTCGGGAACGCGGGTGGACGTATTGTGCGGACAGCCGGAGCAGAAGAAGGGTGTGCGGTTCAGCGGCGCCACATGGCTGCGGCTGATCTGGCCGCGCTCGGCGAGATAGGCGAGCTTGGCGGCGATGCGGTCATGCAGGCCCTGATCGAGATCGAGCTTGACGATACGCCCAGCAATCGCTCTGGCGACGGCGCCGACAGTCAATGCCGCCGAGAGGCTGAGATAGGGCTTATCGTGTTCGTCGAACTTGCCGACGATTCGCGGACGGACATCGGCCCGCCAGTTGAAGAGCTGCTGCTTGATCTGGTTCTCGATAATCTCGCGGCGCTCCTCGACGACGAGAACCTCGTCCAGCCCTTCGGAGAAATGCCTGACAGCCTCGGGCTCCAGCGGCCAGGGCATGCGCACTTTCAAGATACGCAGGCCGATCGCTGCCATTTCCTGTGGGCCGATCTCCAGCTCGCGCAGTGCCTGCAGCACATCCTCATAGGCCTTGCCGGACGAGATGATGCCGAGGCGGGCGTTCGGCACATCGTGCGTGATTTCGTCGACGCGATTGGCACGGGCAAAGGCGATGGCCGCATAGGCCTTGTAGGTCTGCAGACGATCGTCCTGTACCAGCGGCGGATCGGGCCAGCGCAAATTCAACCCACCGGGCGGCATTTCGAAATCGGTCGGCAGCACGAATTGCCGCCTCTCGCCTGACAGATCGACAGCCGCCGTCGTCTCGATGGTGTCGGCGATGAACTTCATGCCGACCCAGCAGCCGGAATAGCGCGACATCGCGATGCCGAGGAGGCCGTATTCGAGGAATTCGTGGATGGACGAGGGATAGATGACCGGGATGACTGCAGACATGAAATCATGGTCGGTCTGGTGCGGCATGGTGGAGGATTTGGCAGAATGATCGTCGCCAGCAATACAGAGGACGCCGCCATATTTGGAGGTGCCCGCAGCGTTTGCGTGCTTCAGCACGTCGCCGGAGCGATCGACACCAGGGCCCTTGCCATACCAGATGCCAAGTACGCCATCCTTGCGGGCGCCGGGGGAAAGGCCGACCTGCTGCGAGCCCCATACGGCCGTCGCAGCAAGATCCTCGTTGATCCCGGGCTGGAAGGTGACGTCATATGCGTCTAGGTAAGTCTTGGCTTTCAAGAGCTGCTGGTCGAGCCGCCGAGCGGCGAGCCGCGATAACCTGAAATGAAGGCCGCCGTATTGAGGCCGGCAGCGCGGTCGCGGCGCATCTGCGTCATGGGCAGCCGCACCAGCGTCTGCAAGCCGGTCATGAAGACGCGGCCTTCCTCTGCGGTATATTTGTCGTCTAGCGATACACTGGTCGCAAGCATCTGCTCTCCTCCCGAGATCGCAGTCACCAATTGCGCTTTCTTCTCGCCGGAAACCTCCTACCGCTTCCAACGAAAATCATAGCGGAACTCTAACATGCACCCGTGCTAATTTCCGAACGAAGGCTGGGCGTCGGCCGCATGATTTGTAAAGAATTTGGGCTGCTGACAGATATTTTCGTGCTTCGACCCGTCGCATACGAGCATCCATCACGAGCTTTCATCGCAGATATCAGCCGCAAGGGGTTTTATGCATGCGACTCACCCCCTAAGGTCGCGCTCACTCGAATCGGGGAGACGCATATGCTGACGATCTACGGTGTCTATCGCTCGCGCGCTTCGCGCAACTATTGGATGGCTGGGGAGCTCGGCGTCGAGTTCAAATCCGTGCCCGTCATCCAGGCCAGCCGGCTTGCCAATCCGCTGGCTGCCGATGCGCCAATCAACACGATGTCGCCAGAGTTTCTGGCAGTCAATCCGATGGGCATGATCCCCTGCATCAAGGACGGCGACCTCGTCCTGCATGAATCGCTCGCCATCAATCTTTACCTCGCGCGCAAGTATGGCGGTCCTCTGGCCGGCAAGACGGTGGAGGAAGAAGGGCAGATGTCGATGTGGACCATGTGGGCGGCAACCGAAGTCGAGCCCTACAGTGTTGCGCTCGTTCGCATCTATGACAATGCCCAGGAAAACAGCGAGGCCGGCAAGGCCGGGATCGCCGTTGCCTGCCGCTCGCTGAAGAAGCCGCTCGACGTGCTGGAAAAGCATCTGCAAAGTCAGGATTATCTCGTCGGCAATCGTTTTACCGCCGCCGACCTCAACCTGGCCGAGGTGCTGCGCTACGCCCAGACAGAACAGGAATTGTTCGACGCGCGTCCGAAGATGAAGGCCTGGATCGAGCGCTGCCAGGCACGCGACGCCTACAAGGCCATGCACGCGACCCGCGGTCACGAGCCGGTCTGATAGACCCTATCGGAAGAGACGCATGCTCTCTTCCATCTCCTCGCGAATCCAGGCCTTGAAGGCGGTCACCTTCTTCGGCTCCCGCACGCCGGGGGCGGTAACGAAATAATGGCCGAAGCCCGTCTTTACGCGGATGCCGAAGGGATCGACGAGGCATTTCTGCTGCAGAGCATAGCCAGCCAACGTCTGCCAGGCGAGCATCACCCCCTGCCCTGCTATGGCCGCATCCAGACAGAGCGACGCATCGTTGAAGATGTGCCGCTCTTCCATGCAATGGCCCGATAGTCCCGCCTTGCGCAACCAGACCTCCCAGCCGAACATGGCGTGTGCATCGATGACGGCGGGGACTTTCAGAAGATCGGCGGGCTCCTGCAGCCCTGCGGCGATCTGCGGCGTGACGACCGGGAACACCTCCTGCGCCAAAAGCAGCTCAGACTTGACGCCGGGCCATTGCCCGCTGCCGACCCGGATGCCGATATCGACATCCGATGTCGCCGGATTGATCAGGCGCGTGGTGGCATCGATACGTAGACGGATATCGGGGTGACGGCTGGCAAAGCGGTCCAGCCGGTACACGAGCCAGCGGGCCGCAAAGACCGGCGCGACCGAAATCGTAAGGATATTCTCATCCTCGTGCTGCGCAAGCGCGACTGCGGCCGTAAGCGCTTGGAAGCCCTCGTTAAGCCTCGTCAATATTGCCAGCCCCGATGCCATGGCCATCATGCCTTTTGGAGTTCGCTCGAACAGCGACCGACCGAGCTGCGCCTCCGCCTTGATGACCTGCTGGCTGACCGCACCGACCGTTACACCGAGTTCGTCGGCGGCCGCCTGCAGCGAACCGAGCCGCCCGACCGCCTCAAGGGCGCGCAAGCCATTCAGATGAACGTTGTTGAGGTTTCTCATTATAGAATATCTATATCAGTATCTCCGCATTCTCAATTGCATTGAGCGCATGCTCGCGCGATTATCGCACCATGAAATTGAAGACCGTCGCCGCTTGCTCAGCTGATGCCCTCATGGTTGCATCGATGCGAGCATCCAAGGAGGCATACCATGTCGATCTTGAAGCTTTTCTTCAGTCATCTTCTCGAAGAGGATCGCAAACCGGACAGCGATCCGTTGCAGCATCCCATACTTGCGGCCATGTCGTTGGAAGAACTGGCCGACCTGCCGCTGATGCCGGAAAATCTGGGGCGGCCTATGGACAAGCGGACCATTCAGCCGGAAGAATGCGCATAAGAGAGTTAATCATCGCACTCAAACGCGCATGACGTTAAATGTAGGCATGGACGCCATAGCGGAACGATTGCAGCGGCTGGTGGCGCAAGCCCGGCTGCCTGAGGTCGAACCTGGCCTTCATTACGGCCTGCCGGCCTTCAAAGTTGGTGGCAAGGCGTTCGTGACCGTCAAGAACAACGAGACCATCGTGCTGTCGCTGCCGATCGACCGGAAGGAGCAACTGATCGAAATGGCGCCGGAGATCTACTACCAGACGGATCACTATATCGGCTGGCCCTCCCTGCCGCTGCGGATCAAAGCAATCGGCGACGAGGAACTGGAGCTACGCTTGATCGAGGCGTGGCGATACCGCGCCCCGAAAAAACTTCTGGCAATGTTCGGCTGATCGATCAGCCCTGTTCGATGGCAAGCGCCTTCTGAACGGCCGGGCGCTCAAGCATGCGGTGATAATGCGCGTTGACCTTGGGGAACTGTTTGATATCGACACCGTCTCCCGGCAGCCACTTCTCCATGGTAAAGAGGTAGCCGTCTGCGACGGTATATTGCTCTCCCATTACCCAGGGGCCCTTCAGCATCTTGTCTTCGATCAGCGCGAAGCTTTCGGTCATGGTCTGCGGCACCTTGGCCTTCATCGTCTCGATGGCTGCCGCATCGTCGGTCCAGCGGTAGCCGCGCCCCTTGTGCGAATGGTTCACATGAACGGTGGAGACGATGTAGCTGTTGAAGGATTGCATCTGCGCGAATTCGAAGGGGTCGTCGAGCGGTGCCAGCTTCGCGGCCGGCACGATCTGGGCGATGTAGGCCATAATCGCGATATTCTCGGTGAGGACGCCGCGATCGGTCACCAGGACCGGAACGCGACCTTTGGGATTGATGGCCAAATAATCCGGCTGACGCTGATCGCCATTGGCGAGGTTGAGGCGACGGCGCTCGTAGGCGAGACCGGATTCTTCCAGAGCGATGAGACTGGCGAGCGCGCAGCTTCCGGGCGCGAAATAGAATGTCAGCATGTTCCGTTCCTCGATTGAAGTCCGTGAGGAAGCTAGAGCGAACCCGGCCGATACGGAAGTGGCTGACGCTGATAGGCGCTACAAAAGGTTTTGATCGGTCGGGCCGGTATGCCCATCCCCATTGGCTGGCTCAATGGGAATGGGCGGTCGATCTCAGGCGCAGCCGGGCACGTCTTCCAGCGCGTACCAGACGGGAATGCCGCGCTCGCGGGCAATGCGGACATCATTGTCGGCGCCCTTGGAATCACCGGGCAATCTCAAAACGCCCTCGCAAAGCTGCAACAGGCGGCCGGCCGTTGGGTGGAAAATCTCCTCATAGAGATCGTCGCCGATGCTCTTGCCGCCGGCGGCGTGCCAGACCGGCAGGGCAACCCATTCGCCGATCATCGGCAGATGCCCGGCCTTGAACAGTGCGTAGGACGGCTCCTCAAGGCGTTTGAGGTTTTCAGCCATCTTCTTCGGATCATCACCAGTGCCGGAGCGATAAGGCCCCGCGATCAGGATCAACATGTCTTGTCTCCGTTTTTAGCTCCTGCTCGCTGCAGGAATTTGCACGAATATGCGCATATTTTCTTGAATGTCGAATCGATTCTGATAAATTCACGATTATTCGTGATATATCGTGCAGAGATCGGCATGCTGACCAGCCAACGGAAAACACTCATCCTCGAAAGATTGCGCCGGGACGGCCAGGTAATCGCCAAGGCATTGGCCGATGATCTCGGGCTATCCGAGGATACGATCCGTAGGGATCTGCGGGAAATGGCGACGGAGAAACTGCTGAAGCGCGTGCATGGCGGCGCACTGCCGCTGTCACCGGAGCTGCCCGATTTTACCGCGCGGCAGACGGTCTCATCCGATGAGAAGCGCCGGCTCGGTGCGCATGCGGTCAGCATGATCCAGCCGGGCCAGACCGTGTTTCTCGATGGCGGCACCACCAATGCCGAGATCGCCCGCCAGCTCCCGAAGGATCTCCCCGTCACCATCGTCACCCACAGCCCGACGATCGCAGGCGAGCTGGAACATCATCGACTGGCCGAAGTGATCTTGATCGGCGGCAAGCTCTACAAGCATTCGATGGTCGCGACGGGTGCCGTCGCCATGGCGGCCGTCGCATCGATAAGGGCCGACATTTTCTTTCTGGGCGTCACCGCCATCCATCCCGCCCGCGGCTTTTCGACCGGTGACTTTGAGGAGGCAGCCATCAAGCGGCATATCGCGCAATGCTCGGCGGAAACCTACGTATTATCGACGACCGAGAAGCTCGACGCCGCCTCGCCGTGCCAGATCTTGCCCTTGCACGGCGTTTCCGGTCTGATCGTATCATCGGATGTTCGGGAGGAAAGCCTGGCGCCCTACCGGCATGCCGAGATGCCGATCTTCCTGGCCTGAGGCCAACGCTACATCTGTCCACCTTGCCGCCATCGCCGATCGGGCCTACCTCCATATGCGCCACAGGTTACGATCACCCATGAACGAACGCCGCATTCACCAGCTTTTTGAAATCAGCGTCCTGTTGAAGGGTGCGCATGCCTTGATCGAATGTCTTGGCGGCATAGTGCTGGCGCTTGTCAGCACCGAGTCGATCCTTCGGCTGGCGAACCGGATCACGCAGCCCGAGCTGCTCAACGACTCGCATGATTTCATCGCGACGCACCTGCTCACGTGGGCGCAGGATTTCTCGGTCGGTACGAAGAACTTCTATGCCTATTACCTCTTGAGCCATGGGCTAGTGAAGGTGCTGCTGGTCATCGGCCTGCTCCGGGGCAAGATGTGGGCCTATCCGGCATCGCTTGCCGCCTTGGGGCTTTTCATCGCCTACCAGCTTTACCGCTTCACCGACACGCATGGCATCGGGCTCATCATCCTCACCATCTTCGACCTCCTGGTCATGGTTCTTATCTGGCAGGAATACAAGGTCGTCCGGCACCATGTACCGGCTCGTAAAACGAGCGGCTGAGGCGAGGAGTAAGCTATGCCCCCAACGCCGCTGCCGACCTGATATCGCCGACCTGGATGCCGTTCCAGTTTTTGAAGGATCGGTCGGCCATCGCCATCAGGCCGGCATGGACAGGGCCGTCCTTCTCGAAGAAGCGGGCCAATGTTGCGGCCACCATGACTTCCGCCGCGCGAGTGGTGCCGTCGTCGCATTTGATCGCGATGGCAATACCCTGCTCGGGGATGGCGGCGCAAAACACGCCCTCGGCGCCGGTCTTGGCGAAGATGCGGCCGGGAGCGATCTGCATCAGCTTGGTGCAGGCGCGGTCGGTGCCGGCGACGTAGAAGGGCTCGGCCATGCAGGCCTCGAACAGCCGGCGTGATGCCTTGGCGCGCAGCGGCTCCAGACCGGCGCCGGTCGCCATCCTGGCAAAACCATGCGCCAGCCCCTTGAGCGGCACGGCATAGGTCGGGATCGAGCAGCCGTCCGTGCCGCAATTGTCGTGCGCCAGAACAGCGCCGGTCAGGCTCTGCATCGTCTCGCGGATCTGCTGCTGCAGCGGGTGGTCATAACCGACATAGCCCTTGGGATCGATGTCCTGATGGCAGCAGGCGCAGACGAAGCCGGCATGCTTGCCGGAACAATTGTTGTGCAGCGCCGTCGGCTTGTCGATGGCGCGGACCTGATGAATCAATGTCTTCTGATCGAAAGACCAATGTGCGCCGCATTCGAGCGTGCCGACATCGCGGCCGGCGCGCGCCAGCATGGAAGCGGCGAGCGCCACATGCTCATCCTCGCCATTGTGGGATGAGCAGGCGAGCGCCAATTCCTTATGACCGAAACCATAGGTATCCGCGGCACCGCTTTCGACCAACGGCAGGGCCTGCATCGCCTTGCAGGCCGAGCGTGGAAAGACGCCGCTTTCGATGTCGCCGAGCGAGAAAACCAGCTTCCCATCGCCATCGACCACAACGACGGAACCGCGATGGCGGCTCTCAACCAGATTGCCACGGGTGACTTCGACGCAGATGGGATTGGACATGACGGAATGCAGCCTCTGATTTGCTAGACGGCCAGTGATAGCCGCCGCCCCCGGGATTGCCAATCGCCGATGCTGGTGGGGAGCATCAAAAAACGATCTCTCAGGCTGCGTCGCGGATCCTGTAGGCGCAACGCCGGGCACCGAGCAGAATATGCTCATCCCGTTCGACATCAGCACCAAGCACCATGCGGAAAGTCTCCAACTCCGATCGGCAGAAGCCGGCGCAGGCAGATGCGGCAGCACAAATGGGGCAATGGTTCTCCACCAACACCAGCGAGCCATCCTTATCCTGCCAGTGATCGGCCATATAGCCTTCCTGCGTGCGGATGGCGGCGAGGCTTGCGACGCGCGACGACAGATCGGCTGAAAGGTCGATTTCGCTTCGATAGCGCCGAAGCGTCTCTGTTTCACGTGCCGAGATGACCGTATCGACGGCACCCTGCCCCAATTGGCTGACCATGGTCGCAAGCAGGGTGGCGGTCAGATCGGCATGGCCATCGGGAAATTGCCTGTTGCCAGCCGCCGTCAGATGCCAGAACTGGCGCGGCCTGCCTCTGCCGGCGGCAGCCTCCGCCACCGGCTCGACCAACCCCTCCTCAGCCATCTTCGTCAGCTGCTGGCGTGCCGCCTCCGACGATATGCCGAGCACATCACCGACGGCGGCTGCCAGTTGCGGCCCGTCGGTTTTCAACAGGATCAGAATTCGATTGGCGGGTGACTGGCGCATTTTCCAAGTTTTCTCTTGTTTTAATCCGGCAAGGATGTAATTTTCCAAATTATAACTTGGAAAATAATCAACCGCTAGGGAAAATACCGAGGATCGCACGATGTCCAGCATCGAAAACACCGCTCCCCTCAAATCAGCCTCCATCTTCACGCTGTTCTCGCCAAGACTTCTGCCTGCGACTCTGATGCTTGGCGGAGGGGTCACGCTTTATGCCGTCGAATCCTACGTCACCGCCACGATTGCCCCCTCGATCGTCCGCGACATCGGCGGCCTCGAATTGTTCTCCTGGATGACGACGCTTTTCGTCGCCGCAGGCGTGCTCGGCTCGATCACTGTTGCGACCCGGCCGAAGGGAATAGGCTTGCGTGCCATCTATGTTGCCGCGGCGCTCATCTTCGGCGTCGGCAGCCTCGCTTGCGCCATCGCGCCGACCATGCCCGTGCTGCTGATCGGTCGCGCCGTTCAGGGGTACGGCTCAGGCATGCTGTCCGGCCTCGCCTACGCCTTCATTCGTTTTATCTATCCCGAACCTCTGTGGCGCAGGGCCTCCACGCTCTACGCTGCCATCTGGGGTGTAGCGACCGTACTCGGGCCGACGCTCGGCGGCCTCTTCGCCGCAGGGAGCGCCTGGCGGGAGGCCTTTCTCATCCTCGTGCCGGTGGCTGTTCTCATGGCGCTCTCGGGGCGCTGGCTGCTGCCCGATGTCGCGGACGATCGGATCGACACCAGAACGCCGCTCATCCAGATCATACTTTTGCTTGCCGCAGTTCTATTCGTCAGCATTGCCGGAACGATCGAACATGGATCCTACAAGACGGTGCTGATCGCAGCTTCGATCGTACTCGTCACAACGATGGTGCTGATAGAGCGCAAGAGCGAAGTGCGCCTTCTGCCCTATGGCGCCGTCATGCTCAGCAACCCCATCGCGCGGCTCTATCTGACGATATTCACGATGATGCTTGTGTTGACGAGCGACATCTATATCCCCTACTTCCTGCAAACCCTGCATGGCGTCACGCCGCTCGTCTCCGGTTATCTCGTTGCGCTCGTCGCATTGGGTTGGACCATAGCAGCCTTCTTCAGCGCCTCTTTTTCCGGCAGGCAGGCCGCCATTGCCATCATCAGCGGCTGCATTTTGGAAACGGCCGCGACCGCATCACTGATCCCCTTCCTGGCAACGAACACGCCCTTTGATACCGTCGCCAGGTTTGCGCCCGCCGTCATCACGATGTTCCTGATGGGATTCGGCGTCGGTCTCGGCTGGGCGCATCTTGTGACCAAGATCATCGGCATCGCCCGCAGGACCGAACAGGACAAGGCCTCGGCCGCGATCTCGATGACGCAGTCGCTGGGCGGCGCATTCGGTGCCGCGCTCGCAGGCGTCATCGTCAATGGTGCAGGTCTGACCCATCCGAGTGGCATTGCCGGCGGCCTCTCTGCCGCGACATGGCTCTATGCGCTGATGGCGATACCCGGCCTCATCGCCGTCGCCCTGTCGCTGACGATCAAGCCAGCTTCAGCATGATCTTGCCGATGTGGTCGCTGGTCTCCATCAACCGATGCGCCTCGGCCACATCGTCGAAAGAGAAGGTCCGATAAATGACCGGGGCGACGGTGCCCTCGTCGAGCAGCGGCCAGACCTGGGAAAGAAGGTCGTCGCGAATGGCTCGCTTTTCCTCAGCCGTGCGTGGACGCATAGTCGATCCGATCACGGTCAGCCGTTTGACCATGATCGGCGCAAGGTTGGCCTTCTCCGCCACAGCGCCGCCAAGGAAGGCAATGATGGAAAGGCAGCCGTCACGGGCAAGCGAGGCGAGGTTCTTCTCCAGATAGGCGGCGCCGATCATGTCGAGAATGATATCGACGCCATGTTCCGTCTCGGCCTTGATGACCTCGGCGAAATCTTCCTCTTTATAATTAATCGCCCGCTTGGCGCCGAGCTTCTCGCAGGCCTCGCATTTTTCCTTCGACCCGGCGGTCGCATAGACCGTTGCACCGAAAGCGTGGGCAAGCTGAATCGCCGTCGTGCCGATGCCGCTGGAGCCGCCGTGGATCAATACGCTTTCGCCTTCGGTCAGCCCCGCCATCTGGAAGAGATTGGCCCAGACGGTGAAGAAGGTCTCGGGGACGGCGGCCGCGCGGACGGCGTCATAACCGTTCGGGAAGCGCAGCACCTGGCCGGCGGGAAGCACGCAATATTCGGCATAGCCGCCGCCATTGGCTAGGCCGCAGACCTTGTTGCCGATGGCAAATTCGGTCACGCCAGGCGCGACATCGACGACCTCGCCGGATATTTCGAGACCGAGGATCGGGCTTGCTTCCTTCGGCGGCGGATAGATCCCCTGCCGTTGCGCCACATCCGGCCGGTTGACGCCGGCAGCCTCGACGCGGACCAGGATCTCACCTGGCTTCAACACCGGAAGAGGCTTTCGGGCGATGGTCATGACTTCAGGTCCGCCAAAGGATGGCAAATCCACGAAACGCATTTCAGACGGCAAGGGCATGGCGCAATCTCCTCTCCCAGCAAAGCAGTGGAGATAGTTTAGCGCAGCGCGCTTGAAAAGATGGCACGGCGGAAAGGCGTCAATTCGTCTCGGCCAGACCGAGGAATGCGACGCCGGCAGCGCTTTCCTTCGCCTTGGTCTTGATGCCGGCGATGGAGGTGCTGACGCGATTGATATTGTCGATCACCAGTCCCTCCGGCAACTGCAGGATACCGATCGAGCAGCGCATCAGCGGGAACTCGGCCTCGGCGCCGGCGCGGTCGTGGCCGCGAATGCGGCCTGCGGCACGATCCTCGGCCGAGTAAAGATCGAGCACGTCGGCATGGAAATCGGCAAGCAGCCGGTCCAGAACTTCGCGCAGCTCCTGCATGCTCCAACCGGTGACACCGATGAAGAAATCGTCGCCGCCGACATGACCGAGGAAATGGCGCTCGGCAAAGAAATAGCGGCGCATCAATGCGGCAAATAGCGAAATGGCATGGTCGCCGAGATGGAAACCATAGGCATCGTTGAACGGCTTGAAATTATCGAAGTCGCAATAGCAGAAATGCCTGACTTCATCACCATCGCGGCCGGCGCTCTGCATGAAATCATGGATCGCCCTGTTGCCGGGAAGGCCGGTCAAGGGGTTCTGGTCCTGGGCAATCTTCAGCTGCTTTTCGTTGATGACCTTGATGAGAGAGGCAGCGGAGACGATGCCCGCATAATGCGTGCCTTCGGTGACGATCAGGCAATCGCTGCTTTCCATATTGGCGAAGATCGTCATCAGCGTGTCGGCATCGGAATCAAGGCCGACGATCGGCGCCATTTCAACGAAATGCGAGATCGACCGTTTATAAACCTTGTTCTTCAAAAGGTCGCGGCCGAAGGGCTGATAGATATATTCCTTCAGCTGGTATTCGTGGATGATCCCGCGCGGCTCGTCATTGGCATTCACGACCGGGAAATAAGCTCGGCGCGGATTGCGGCGAAAGAGCTCGAAGACGCTATCGATGCTGTCGCTCTCGCGGATGGTCGGCAGCACTTCAATCTGCTTGCGGATAAGGATTTCATCGAGCGACTGGCTGTTGCGCGCCGTCTTGCCGAGATCCTGCAAATGCGGAAAGCTCGGCTTCAACTCATTGACCAGTACGGTCGGGCGGGCAATGAACCAGCCCTGGACGAGATCGACGCCGAATTCGCGGCAGGTCAGGAATTCCGCCTCAGTCTCTATGCCTTCGGCGATGACGCGCGTACCGAGGACATGGGCGATGTTGACGAGATTTCGAAGGATATGGCGCTTGCGGGCGCTGCGATCGATATCGACGATGAAATGCCGGTCGATCTTCAGATAGTCGACCGGATAATCGGACAGCAGTTTCATTTCACCGTGACCGACGCCGAAGTCGTCGATGGCGAGCTTGAAACCGGCATCGCGCATCTTGGCAACCAGCGCCGAAAACTCCGGCACGAGGGTATTGTCGAAACGTTCCGAGAATTCGAAGCAAACAGAGGAAGGGGCGATGCCGGCCTTTCTCATATGCTGCAGCAGGCCGTCGACCAAGGCGGCGCCCTGCGGGATCAACCGGACATCCAGGTTGAGGAAAAGCGTAGCGGCAACCATATTGGGGAGAGTGGCAAACTTCGCAAGCGCGCGGCTGCTGACCATCTGCTCGAGCCCAAGAAGCTGGCCGCTGCGCTCGGCCTCGTCGAGGATATCGACCGGGCTGTCGAAACCGATGCGCTCCTGGCCGCGCATGAGGGATTCATAGCCGAAAACGGCGCCCGTGCCGGCCTCCACGATCGGCTGAAATGCGTTTTCGATCACGAGTTTGGCGAGAGTAACGATCTGATCGCTGGCGTATCGGCGCAAGACGCCCGGTTCGGCTGCGGCAGTCAGGGACATACCCATCTCCACTTGCGGATTCTAATCTAATTTATTTGAGTAAAACTTTGGGTTTACCGCATTTTCGGCCGAGGATGCGTCATAAAGCGTCAACGAAACCTTTCCCCTATGTGAAAGTTTCATGAATGGTAAAGCAATATTAACCATTTGTCGGGCCGCAGACCCCTCATCACGGCAGCCGAGAGGCTGCCGTGATGAGGGGGTTCAGTGCTGATTGCTCGAGTGCCGCTCCGCCTCGTAGTCGGCAAACATGTCAGCGACGCAGCGGCCGCTCTTTGCCGTCTCCCCCCCATCGTTGGCGGCATGAGGCACATCGCAAATGTCGCCGCGCCTGCGGGCTGCATCCCACATGCGCAGGGCTTCCCGTACGACTTCGCTGCTCGAGGCATAAGTGCCGGTATCGACCGCTGCCCGGATGCCCGCAGCCTGAAGCGGAGAGATGGAAACCGTTACCATCGGCATGATATTCCTCCCTTGACGTCGTTACGCGGAAATTTGTCTGGAAGCATGTTCCGCGGCTTTGACCAGTTTCTTCACGCATGTCTGTCGACACACGCATTTCGGATGAAGACACTGTCGTTACATCAACGCAACGCCGTTCTGCCCGACATGGCAGAGGCGGTAAGAGTAACGCCGCTCACGCTCCTTGTCAAAAAGTGGCAGTCCGTTACCCCTTTCAGGCGATGCCCTACCGCCTAAGCACAAGGCCGAAGGCCACCAGCGTCCATCCTTGGAAAATCAGGTCAAAGGCCAGGAAAAGGCCAAGAATCCAGAGGCTGTTGACCGGCCAGCCAACTGCAATGGCAATGCCGGCGGCGGCGGTTGCAAGGCCGCTGATGACAATCCAGACCCAACCACGCTCCGGCTTCAGCTTGCGACCGACCCAGACGCGAAACGTGCCGGCAATGAGCAGTGCGATGGCGAGGAATAGCGTCAAGGCTTCCGACGCCAATAGTGGATTGGCGAAGGCAAGCACGCCGGCAACCGTATAGAGCAGGCCGCTGAGAACCCAGAACAAAATGTGCTCCCAGCCCCTTACCTGAAAGGCATGGGCCAGATGCACGATGCCGCCGATCAGCATCAGCATGCCGACATAATAGACCGAAGCGACGGTGGCGATGAACAGATTGCCAAGCGCGATACCGCCGCAGATCAGCAGCAAGATTCCAAGCCCGACGAACCAACCCCATTTGTCGCGCATCGCTGATGGGGGAACTTCATCAAGAATATCGACCATGACTGCACCTCCTCCTCTTCGGAATTATGGCACAGAAATGCTTTGCGGAAAGAGGTTGCGGATTTTTCCTGAGGGAGGGCTGGTCACGTGATTTTTTTATTGATTGATCAGTCAATCAAAAATACACTCGTCTTCAGTCTTGGGGATTGACGCAATGCCGAAAGTCGGAATGGAACCGGTGCGCCGAAAGGCGCTGGTGGATGCTGCAATGCGCGTGATCGGCGATCACGGCTCGCTGACCGTCACCATGTCCGAAATCGCCAAGCAGGCCGGCGTTTCCCCCGCCCTTGCGCATCATTATTTCGGCAGCAAGGAACAGCTGCTGATCGAAACCGTCCGCGTCCATCTACAGCGGCTGCGCGACAGCGTCGTGACGGCGCTTAGGGCCGCCACGACACCCCGCGAAAAGCTTTCCGCCGTCATCCGCGTCAGTTTCCAGGCCGATCAGTTCGCACCGGAAACGATCGCGGCATGGCTCGCCTTCTATGCCGAGGCGCAGCGCTCCGAGGAGACGCGCCGCTTTCTGGTCATCTACGCGCGCCGTCTGCATTCGAATCTCGTTGCCAATCTCAAGGCTCTGTGCCCAGCCAGCGACGCAGGGCGCATCGCCGAGGGTGCAGCTGCGATGATCGACGGGCTCTATATCCGTCAGAGCCTCAAATCGGCGCCGATCAGCACCGAGGCGTCGATCGCGCTGACCGAAGGCTATCTGACGACCCATCTCAACGCGTTGAAAGGCTGACGTCATGCTGACCGTCTGGGGCCGCAAATCGTCATCGAATGTACAGGCGCTAATGTGGTGCATCAGCGAGCTCGGTCTTGCCCATGAGCGCATCGATGCAGGCTTTACCTACGGCGTCAACGACACGCCTGAATTCCTGGCGATGAACCCGAACGGCACCGTACCGGTGCTACGCGACGGTGATGACGAGCCGCTCTGGGAAACGGGCGCCATCCTGCGTTACCTCGCCACACAATATGGCGACGATGCCTTCTGGCCGAAGGATGCGCGCCATCGCGCTCAGATCGACAAATGGGCTGAGTGGGCCAAGATCAACATTGCCCAGAGTTTCACCGGCCCGATTTTCTGGCGGGTGGCGCGCACGGCCCCTGCTCTCAAGGACGAGAAGGCGATCGTTGCGGCTGTTGCAGCACTCGGTGCGAAGCTTGACATCGTCGAGTCGCAGTTCGGACGGCATCGCTTCCTTGCGGGCGATAATCTGATGTTGGCCGACATCCAGTTCGGGCACGTTCTCTATCGCTATTTCGACATCGATATCCAGCGCCCTGCCCATCCACGGCTTGAGCGATACTATGAAAACCTCACCGAACGACCTGCTTTTCAAGAGCATGTCATGGTGTCCTATGAAGAACTGAGGGTTCTATAATGCGCGCACAACCGAAAGCCTCGCATTTCATCGACGGGGAATATGTCGAGGACACCGACGGCACTCTTATCGAAAGCATCTATCCGGCGACCGGCGAGGTGATCGCCCGCCTGCACGCGGCAACGCCTGCCATCGTCGAAAAGGCGATCGCGGCCGCAAAGCGGGCGCAGCCCGAATGGGCCGCCATGAGCCCGACAGCTCGCGGCCGCATCCTGAAGCGAGCGGCGGACATCATGCGCGAGCGTAACCGCGAGCTTTCCGAACTGGAGACGCTGGATACCGGCAAGCCGATCCAGGAAACCATCGTCGCCGACCCGACTTCGGGCGCAGACAGCTTCGAATTCTTCGGCGGCATCGCGGCGGCCGGTCTCAACGGCTCCTATATCCCGCTCGGCGGCGATTTCGCCTATACCAAGCGCGTGCCGCTCGGCGTCTGCGTCGGCATCGGCGCATGGAACTACCCGCAGCAGATCGCCTGCTGGAAAGGCGCGCCGGCACTGGTTGCCGGCAACGCCATGGTGTTCAAGCCTTCGGAAAACACGCCGCTCGGCGCGCTGAAGATCGCTGAAATCCTCATCGAGGCCGGTCTGCCGAAGGGCCTCTACAATGTCATCCAGGGAGACCGCGAAACAGGGCCGCTGCTCATCAACCATCCCGACGTGGCGAAGGTATCGCTGACGGGCTCGGTGCCGACCGGCCGCAAGGTGGCGGCTTCGGCCGCCGGCAATCTCAAGCATGTCACCATGGAGCTCGGCGGCAAGTCGCCGCTGATCGTCTTCGACGATGCCGATATCGACAGCGCCATCGGCGGCGCGATGCTCGGCAACTTCTATTCGACGGGCCAGGTCTGCTCCAACGGCACCCGCGTTTTCGTCAACCGCAAGATCAAGTCCGAATTCCTGGAGCGCCTGAAGGCCCGCACAGAAGCCATGCTCATCGGCGATCCGATGGACGAGGCAACGCAGATCGGTCCGATGGTGTCCTGGACGCAGCGCGAAAAGGTGCTTTCTTACATCGAAAAGGGCAAGGCTGAGGGCGCAACACTTTTGACCGGCGGCGGCATCCCGAACAATGTCTCCGGTGAAGGCTATTACATCCAGCCGACCGTCTTTGCCGACGTCACCGACGACATGACGATCGCCCGTGAAGAGATCTTCGGGCCGGTCATGTGCGTGCTCGACTTCGATGACGAGGCCGAGGTGGTCGCCCGCGCCAATGCGACCGAATTCGGCCTTTCCGGCGGCGTCTTCACCGCCGATCTCACCCGCGCCCACCGCGTGGTCGACCAGCTGGAGGCCGGCACGCTCTGGATCAACACCTACAATCTTTGCCCAGTCGAAATCCCCTTCGGCGGCTCCAAGCAATCCGGATTCGGCCGCGAGAATTCGCTGGCGGCGCTGGAGCATTATTCGGAATTGAAGACCGTCTATGTCGGCATGGGGCCGGTACAGGCGCCTTATTGATCCACCTCCCCCTTGAGGGGCGCCGCTTAGCGGCGGGTGGGGTGACCAGCCGCAGCGCGTGTAGCAGCAATCACCCCACCCCGGCCTGCGGCCGACCCTCCCCCTCGGGGGGAGGGTGCAGAACCGCCTCGATTTACGCCCCTTACCACTTGGAGCACATGGTCATGCAAGCAGATTTCGTCATCGTCGGCTCGGGCTCGGCTGGCTCCGCCATGGCTTATCGCCTGTCAGAGGATGGCAAGCATTCGGTCATCGTCCTAGAATTCGGCGGCAGTGATTTCGGGCCGTTCATCCAGATGCCGGCGGCACTTGCCTGGCCGATGAGCATGGACCGCTACAATTGGGGCTATCTCTCCGAGCCGGAACCGCAGCTCAACAACCGGCGCATCACCGCCCCGCGCGGCAAGGTGATCGGCGGCTCGTCCTCGATCAACGGCATGGTCTACGTGCGCGGCCATGCCGAGGATTTCAATCGCTGGGAGGAGCTCGGCGCCCAAGGTTGGGCCTATGCCGATGTGCTGCCCTACTTCAAGCGGATGGAGCATTCACATGGCGGCGAAGAAGGATGGCGCGGCAAGGATGGCCCGCTGCATGTCCGGCGCGGCGATGCCCGCAATCCGCTGTTCCACGCCTTCATCGAAGCAGGCAAGCAGGCGGGCTTCGAGGCGACGGAGGATTATAACGGCAGCAAGCAGGAAGGCTTCGGCCTGATGGAGCAAACGACCTGGATGGGACGTCGCTGGTCTGCGGCGACAGCCTATCTCAAGCCTGCCCTGAAGCGGCCGAATGTGACCCTCGTTCGCTGCTTTGCCCGCAAGGTCATGATCGAAAACGGCCGCGCGACCGGCGTCGAAGTCGAGCGCAATGGCAAGATCGAGATCATCAGAGCGAACCGCGAAGTGATCGTTTCCGCTTCCTCGTTCAACTCTCCGAAGCTGCTGATGCTGTCCGGCATCGGACCTGGGCAGCATCTGCGCGACATGGGGATCGAAGTGAAGGCCGACCGGCCGGGCGTCGGCGCCAACCTGCAGGACCATATGGAATTCTATTTCCAGCAGACGAGCCTGAAGCCGGTGTCACTCTATTCCTGGCTACCCTGGTATATGCAGGGGATTGCCGGTGCGCAGTGGCTGTTCTTCAAGAAAGGCCTTGGCACCTCGAACCAGTTCGAAGCCTGCGCCTTCCTGCGCTCGGCACCCGGCGTCAAGCAGCCGGATATCCAGTACCACTTCCTGCCTGTCGCCATCAGCTATGACGGCAAGGCGGCGGCCAAGAGCCACGGCTTCCAGGTGCATGTCGGCTACAACCTGTCGAAATCGCGTGGTAACGTCACGCTGCGCTCCTCCGACCCGAAGGCCGATCCGGTGATCCGCTTCAACTATATGAGCCATCCGGAAGACTGGGAGAAATTCCGCCACTGCGTTCGCCTCACCCGCGAGATCTTCGGGCAGAAGGCCTTCGACGAGTACCGGGGCACGGAAATTCAGCCAGGGGCGAATATTCAGACCGATGATCAGATCGATGCCTTCCTGCGCGAGCACCTGGAAAGCGCCTATCATCCCTGCGGCACCTGCAAGATGGGCTCGAAGGATGATCCAATGGCGGTGGTCGATCCCGATACCCGCGTCATCGGCATCGACGGCTTGCGGGTCGCTGACAGCTCGATCTTCCCGCATGTCACCTACGGCAATCTAAACGGCCCTTCGATCATGACCGGTGAGAAGGCGGCCGACCACATTCTCGGCAAGCCGCGGCTGGCGCGTTCGAACCAGGAGCCCTGGATCAATCCGCGGTGGGAGACGAGCGATCGGTAAGGTGGGCAGGTATCAGTGATAGTCTTCTTCGCGCTGATGCCTGATCGCCAATATCGTTATCGTCTCGCTGTCTTCGATCTCGAATAGAGCGACACAACCGGAAGAGCCGAACGGGATGACGAGTTCGCGGAGAAACGCGTCCGCCGACGCTTTGCGGCAGCTGAACGGAAAATTCTCGAGAAATTCCGTTGCCTTGACGATGGCGTCATAGGCTTTTTCCGCAAGCTCGATATCTCTCAAAAGCAGATAATCATACAGCCGTTCGAGATCTTCGAGCGCGCCTTGAGAGTAGCGTACGGCAAATGTCATTTGTGCTTGGAAGCTTTGGCGGCTTCAAGCTTGCCCTTCAGCATGCCAAGCACGTTGTCAGCGCTGTGATACATGCCGGTTTTTTTCGCATCCTCTTGCGCAGCAAGACCGCGAGCAATGAATTCAGCCTTCGTTCGGCGGTGTTCAATCTGCGCACGCAGCGAGCTTTCCACAAATGCTGACAAGGTCTCACCTTCTCGCAGCACGCTTTCAGCAGCGGCGCGCAATGCGGGATCGACCCTCAAGGGAGGAATGGAAGCGGATTTCATTCACCGGCTCCTTTGCATTGCAATTGCGATACATTCTATTCGATCGCTCGAACCGGTCAACACGTAGATTAAGCCTTGGCCGCAAAAGGAAATTCTGCAAGAAAGATCGATATCGCAATTCGCTTTATGGTGAGCCGCTCGCAAGAATATCTCGAAAAGTTATGCGAGCCAGCCTATCGGTCACATGTCAGATGCCCCCTATCTACCGCAAGTCCAAGCTCCTCCGCCGTTCCCGTGTCATCTGGGGCTCCTTCAATCTTTGGCGGCCACGTCTGGTGTTCTGGACGGGCGCTCTAGCGATCGGCGTCATCAGCGTCGGCTTTGCCAAGCTCGCCGATCTGGCGCAGCGGGCTTTTACCGGCGTGACGCAATCGGGTGAGTGGATGTGGCTTCTGCCGCTCCTGCTGACACCGCTCGGTTTCGTGTTGTCGGCCTATCTTGCAGCGACGCTGTTTCCCAATTCGCAGGGGAGCGGCATTCCGCAGGCGATCGCTGCGCGGCACCTACATCATGAGGAAGATCGAACGAAGCTGCTGTCGCTCAGGCTAGCTTTCGGCAAGATCGTGCTGACCATATTGGGGCTCTTAAGCGGTGCCTCGATCGGCCGCGAGGGACCGACAGTGCAGGTCGGCGCGTCCTTCATGCTGGCGGTTGCCCGCTTCGGCGGCATGGCGCAGGCGAAGGGGCTGATCCTCGCCGGTTCTGCCGCCGGTATCGCCGCTGCCTTCAATACGCCACTTGCGGGTATCGTTTTCGCTATCGAGGAAATGAGCCGCACCTATGAATCCCGCGCCAACGGCCTGGTCCTGACCGCCGTCATTCTTTCCGGCCTTGCAGCACTCGGCCTTTCCGGCAGTTACAATTATTTCGGCGCGGCCGATGCGGCACCGACGATGTTTCGGGACTGGATCGTCATGCTGATCTGCGGCGTGGGCGGCGGCGCGCTCGGCGCCACTTTCAGCGGACTGGCGCTCTATGCCGGCATCCGCATCCGCCGCTGGGCGCAGCCTCAGCCGTTGAAACGCATGCTGATCCTTGCCGGCCTCTGCGGTCTTGTCGTGGCTGCCATCGGCGTGCTCTCCGGCGGCCAAACCTTCGGCACCGGTTACGAGCAAGCCCGCGGCGCAGTGGAAGGACATGCCCTGCCCCTGCTCTTCTTCGTCGAGAAGCTACTGGCAAGCTTCCTGTCGATGATATCAGGCATTCCCGGCGGCATCTTCGCGCCTTCGCTTGCCGTCGGCGCCGGCTTCGGCAGCACGGTCGGCACGCTCATCGGCGGCAGCATCGCACTTGCGGCGATCCTCGGCATGGCCGGCTATTTCGCCGGCGTGGTTCAGGCACCGATGACTGCCTTCGTCATCATTCTGGAAATGACCGGCGATCACCAGGCCGTCATCCCGATCATGGCCGTATCGATGATCGGCTATGTGACGTCGCGACTGCTCTCGCGCGAGCCCTTGTATCATGGGCTGTCCCGCGTCTTCATCGCCGCGGCCATCCGCGCCCGGCGCGCCATGGACAAGGAAAGCAGCGAGGAACACGCCGCCCACTGATTGTCGAAGCGCTGCGAGGAAGACCCGTTAGCTCCCTTGGACCTGATCAGTTAGGCCATCAGCCTGGCAACTTCCGCGTCCTCCGGCTGAGCGATGGCATCGGCGATGGTCGTCGAGAACAACACCTTTCGGGTCGCGTCCGCCACCCGGGCAAAGACGTGGCGGATTTCGCAGGTCTGCTCGCCGTCGCAATCGTCGCAGCGACGATAGGCTGTCAGTGACAGACAGGGCAGCGGCGCCAGCGGCCCATCGATGACCCGCAGGATTTCGCCGAAGGTGATTTCGTTTGCCGGCTTGCGCAGGAGGTAGCCGCCCTGCTTGCCGCGGCGGCTGATGACGATGCCCTGATGCTTCAAGTCGAGAAGGATCTGTTCCAGGAATTTCTTCGGGATCTTCTGCTGGGCGGCGATGTCGGAAATCATCATCGGCTCACCCGCCTCGGATTGGGCCAAGGCAGACAGCGCCCGCAGCGCGTATTTTGCTTTCTGAGTAATCATTTCGAACCGCTTCACACACACATGCGATACGTCCGGTCGAGCGATTCGGCCGGTCCGCTACAGAACTCCTCAGCCCTCGTCCCCGAGGCAATTTCGAAGCACTCACATCCTTGGCGCACGGCCAGGAAACGTTAGCAACCCAGACTTGTTGTCATTCTTCGTCGCTATGCCAATAGTTTAGCGCAAAATCCATCGCAGCGCATCATTTTGGGCATCACTTCCGATTTCCATTTGACAAGCTATGTGTAACTCTACTATTTCTATAGACATTAAAGCAAGCACTTAAACATGGCGAGCCATATCAAGTGCTTCCGAAGGGCCGCCATCGGTGGCAAATCGCCTTGGTTAGGAGCCGAGGCGGTGGCTTTTCCTTATCGGCGCTGCTTCATGGAGATATTTACTCTCCAGCCGCTCCCTTTCGAAATCTATTTTTCTGTCCGCTGCCGTTGCGAACTGCGATACTCCCGGCAACATCAGGACAGGATCCCCCATGACTGCCATTACCCTTATTGAAGATGCCGCGACGCTCAACAGCCAGCTTGCATCGCTCGATCTTGCCGGCCGTCTATCTCTCGTGGCCGGGCTCGGTGGCCGTGCCGTGTTCACGACGTCGCTCGGGATCGAGGATCAGGTGATCACGGCGGAGATCGGCAATCACCGCCTGCCGATCGAGGTGGCGACCCTGCAGACCGGTCGCCTCTTCCCGGAAACGCTCGCTCTGATGGACGAGACGGAAAGCCAATATGATATCAAGATCGTCCGCTACGAGCCGGAACAGGCCGATATCGACGCCTATGCGGAAAAATACGGTCTGAACGGTTTCTATGAGAGCGTCGAAGCCAGGCATGCCTGTTGTGGCGTGCGCAAGCTGAAGCCGCTTGCACGGGCACTTTCGGGCGCCAGCATCTGGATCACCGGCCTGCGCCGCGGCCAGTCCGCCAACCGCGCCGATACGCCCTTTGCGGAATTCGATCCCGAGCGCAATCTGATCAAGATCAACCCGCTCGCCGATTGGGACATCGATGCCATCCGCGTCTATGTCGCCGACAACAGCGTTCCGGTGAACCCTCTGCATGCGCGCGGCTATCCCTCCATCGGCTGCGAGCCCTGCACCCGCGCCATCAAGCCGGGTGAACCGGAGCGCGCCGGCCGCTGGTGGTGGGAGAACGACGAAAAGCGCGAATGCGGTCTGCATGTCCACGAAGAAGGTGCTGCCGCACCCGCACAATAAAGCACCCGCCGGCTCCCGGCATCGATCCGAAGCGCGTCTCCCGCGCCGCCGATATCTAGGGAACCAACGCATCCATTCTTTCCGGCCAAGTTTCGGTCGGGACATTTGAAAGTTCTGGAGTCATCAATGCCCGATAGCCGTCCGGATACGGAAATCTCCAATCCGCAAAGCGTCAAGCCGCTGCTCGATCCGCATCTAAAAGCACTTGAAAACGAGGCGATCCACATTTTCCGCGAGGTCGCCGCCGAATTCGAGCGTCCCGTGATGCTCTATTCGATCGGCAAGGACTCGTCGGTGCTGCTGCATCTGGCACGCAAGGCCTTCTATCCCGGCCGCGTCCCCTTCCCGCTGCTGCACGTGAACACCGGCTGGAAATTCGCCGAGATGATCACCTTCCGCGACGAGATCGTGAAAAAGTACGATCTCGACCTGATCGAGCACATCAATCCGCGTGGCAAGGCGGAGAACATCACGCCCTTCACCTATGGCTCGGCCCGCTACACCGATATCATGAAGACGGAAGCGCTGCGCCACGCGCTCGATGCCGGCCAGTTCGACGCGGCTTTCGGCGGTGCCCGCCGCGACGAGGAAGCCTCGCGCGCCAAGGAGCGCATCTATTCCTTCCGCACGCCCGATCATCGCTGGGACCCCCGCAACCAGCGCCCGGAACTCTGGAACATCTACAACGGCCAGATCCGCAAGGGCGAAAGCGTTCGCGTCTTCCCGCTTTCCAACTGGACGGAAGTCGATATCTGGCGCTACATCCAGGCCGAGGAAATTCCGATCGTACCGCTCTATTTCGCGGCGAAACGCCCGATCGTCGAGCGCGACGGCATGATGATCATGGCGGCAGATCCAAGGCTGGAACTCTTGCCCGGCGAAGCCAAGCGCGAGGAACTCATCCGTTTCCGCACGCTCGGCTGCTTCCCGCTGACGGGAGCCATCCGCTCCACCGCCACGACCCTTGAAGAGATCATTGCAGAGCTGGAAATCGCCACGGTTTCCGAGCGACAGGGCCGCGCCATCGACCGCGACCAGTCCGGCTCCATGGAAAAGAAGAAGCGCGAAGGATATTTCTGAGATGACCGTAAACGCAAACGTCGTCACAATTCCTGCTGTCGGGCCTGCCGCCGAACCGGCTAAAGCCCTTCGCGACTCGCGCCCGCTTCGCCTGATTACCTGCGGCAGCGTCGATGACGGCAAATCGACGCTGATCGGCCGTCTCCTCTGGGATACCAAGGCGGTCAAGGAAGACCAGGCTGCCACGCTTCAGCGCGATTCCACCGGCAAGCAGAACGATCTCGGCCTCCCCGACTTCGCTCTGCTGCTCGACGGCCTGCAGGCAGAGCGCGAGCAGGGCATCACAATCGATGTCGCCTATCGCTATTTCTCGACCGACAAGCGCTCCTTCATCGTTGCCGACACACCCGGCCACGAGCAATATACGCGCAACATGGCAACCGGTGCCTCCACCGCCGATCTCGCCGTGCTGTTGGTCGATGCCCGCATGGGCATCCTTGAGCAGACCCGCCGGCATGCGACGATCGCGTCGCTGCTCGGCATCAAGCAGTTCGTTCTGGCCATCAACAAGATCGACCTGACGAATTACGACCGCGCCGGCTTCGAGAAGATTTCCAACGACTTCCGCGAATTCGCACTGTCGCTCGGCGTCAAGCAGATCACCGCCATTCCGATGTCGGCGCTGAAGGGTGAAAACGTAGTCTATTCCGGCCAGGCTGCCATGCCGTGGTACACCGGCCCGACGCTGGTCGAGACGCTGGAACTGGCGACCGTTCGCTCGGCGCAGACGGTTGGCTTCCGTCTTTCGGTGCAACGCGTCTCCCGCCCGGGTGAGAGCTTCCGCGGCTATCAGGGCACGGTCGCCGGCGGCTCGGTGAAGCCGGGCGACAGCGTCATGATCCTGCCGTCGGGCATGGTCGCCAATGTCTCGAAGATCGTCACCTTCGATCTCGTGCGCAACGCGGCGGTCGCCGGCGATGCCATCACGCTCGTTCTCGACCGCCAGGTGGACGTGTCGCGTGGTGACATGATCGTCGCCATCGACAGCCAGCCGCAGACGGGCCTCTCCTTCGACGCGCAAATCGTCGCGCTGCAGCCTGAGGGCATCGAGCCTGGCAAGCGCTACTGGCTGAAGAGCGGCAGCCGCCGCCAGCGCGTGCAGGTTCAGCCGATCGCCCAGCTTGAGCTGAAGACCGGCGCATGGGCTCCGGCGCAGGCGCTCTGGATGAACGCGATCGGCAAGGTTCGCCTGACCTTCGATGAGAGCGCCATCTTCGATCCCTATGAGCAGAACCGCTCGACCGGCTCCTTCATCCTGATCGATCCGGAAAGCAACAACACGGTTGCGGGCGGGATGATCACCGGCAAGCGTTCCGATGTCGGCGGCATCCACAAGGATGGCCAGCGCGTCCTCCTGTCCCTGCCCGCCGATCTCGCCGAGCAGATCATGGCAAGCGAGCTCTTCGCCAGCCGCCGCGATGAAACGGATGTGCGCCGCGTGACCGCCGCACAGGCCGCGGAAATCTGGGCGAACGCGGCAAGCGACATCTGATCGCTATCACATGTAATAACAGAAGGCGGCGGGCTCGGCTCCGCCGCCTTTTTCATTTGCTGCTTAATGGCGCCATTGCGGCCACGGTAGAGGCCACTCGTTCCTTTTTGACAGTCTTGAAGCAATCCTTCCGAGCTGCCAGTGTCACTGCAATATCTCGCCGAGAGCCGCCACCAGGCGGTCGCACTCCTCATCCGTTCCAATCGTGATGCGCAGGAAGTCGTCGATACGCTCGGCGGAAAACCGTCTTACCAGAATGTTCCTGCTCCGAAGCTCTGCCGCCAGTTCCACACCCGGCCTGCTCGGATGCCGCGCGAACAGAAAATTCGCGGATGACGGCAGAACGTGAAAGCCCAGCTCCCCGAGTTTGGCGGCTAGCCGTTCCCGGCTGGCGATGATCGTGGCGCGATGGCGTTCGAACCAGTCCCGATCCTTCCAGGCCGCTACCGCACCTGCCTGCGCAAGCCGATCGAGAGGATAGGAATTGAAGCTGTCCTTGACCCTTTCCAGTGCCTCGATCAGCGGCCGTTGCCCGACAGCGAAGCCGACACGCAGGCCGGCGAGCCCGCGCGATTTCGACAGGGTCTGGATCACCAAGAGGTTCGGATATGTCTGGACAAGTGGAACCGCGCTCTCGCCGCCGAAATCGACATAGGCCTCGTCGATAACGACGACCTGATCCGGATGATCCCTAAGAAGAGTTTCAATATCAGCCAGAGGCAGGCCGATGCCTGTCGGCGCATTGGGATTGGGCAGAATGATTGCACCGCAGGGCTGGCGATAATCCTCGAGGCGGACCCGCATTTCGGCATCGACCGGAACTTGCCGGTACGCCACGCCGAAGAGGCGGCAATAGGTCGGATAGAAGCTGTAGCTGACGTCGGGGAAAAGCAAGGGCTCATCATGGTTCAGCAGCGCTTGGAACGTGTGGGCCAAAACCTCGTCCGATCCATTGCCGACGAAGACCTCGTCCTTGTCGAGCCCGAAGCTCTCGGCGATTGTAACACGCAACTCCCGCGCCGTCGGATCCGGATAGAGCCGCAGTGTGTCGGCTGTAGCCTTCGAGATCGCCTCCAGGGCAAGCGGCGAAGGACCGTAAGGGCTCTCATTGGTGTTGAGCTTGATTATTCCACCCGTGGTCGGCTGCTCGCCGGCAACATAGGGGGTCAAGGAATGAACAATCGGGCTCCAGAAGCGGCTCATGGTGATTTCCAAAGTTAGCGATTACAGACCGATCGTGCAGCAAGTCTGCATATGAGCAAACACCGTTGCAAACTCCAGCTCCTGCGACAACTGCCTCCCGAGCAATTCTGAAATTATCTCGCTCGGCAGGCAAGCGGGCCTCAAGCCGATACGATGATCTGTGTCTCAGGCAGCGGTCGTCGCCGGCAAATCATCACAGCTCTTTGCAAACAACCGCTCGCTCAGAAAATCGACAAAAACCCGAACCTTGGGCGACATATGGCGATTGGACGGCCAAAGCAGATGAAAATGGCCGGGTTCGTCGATAAAATCATCGAGAACGGTTCTGAGCTTTCCTTCCGCAAGCGTACTGCGCACGAGGAAATCCGGCATGCAGCCGATGCCGAGGCCGGCAACGGTCGCGCCGCGCACCGCCTCCATATTGTTGCAGGAGAAGGCCGTTCGCATGCGCAGATCCGGCTCGCCTTCGGGCATGGTCAGCGGCCAATCCTGCAGCTTGCCGCTGTTGGGAAAGCGAAACCTGACAGCCAGATGCTCGTTGAGATCACGCGGGCAACCGGGAATACCGAAGCGTTCGAGATAGCTGGGCGCGGCGCAGAGCAACATCTGAAACGGACGCAAGGTGCGCGATATCAGCCGGGAATCCGGCAGGTCGCCGCTGCGGATCGCAACATCAACTCCCTCCTCGATCATATCGACGATACGGTCGTTGAAATCGATGTCGAGTTCGACCTCGGGATAACGGGCCACGAATTCCGGCACGACGGGCAAGAGGAAGTGATAGCTGACGATCGGCACACTGACGCGCAAACGCCCGCGTGGCACGGCAACCGCCTGCGCAAGCGAGGCCTGCGCATCCTCGAGATCGTCGAGCACCCGCCGGCAGCGTTCGTGAAAGAGACGCCCCTCCTCCGTCAGCCGGATGCTGCGTGTGGAACGCTGCAGCAGCCGGACGCCAAGCTGATGCTCCAGATTGCTGACCGCCTTGCCGACGGCGGATGCCGAAAGGCCGAGCACGCGTCCAGCAGCGGCAAAGCTGCCGAGATCCGCAGTGCGAACAAAGGCCGTCAGGCCGCTCAAACGATCCATGCGCGCATTCCATTCGAGATTTTTATTCCGGTATATATGGAAAACTAGCGCAATTATCATCCGATTACAGCAAATATATCCTGCCTGAGTCATTTGAAGCGCGCGGGCGCCGGCCTTTGGCCAGCACCACTCCCAGGATTGCCCGCCACTTCCCCTTTGCTCAAACCTCACGGTAATCCGATGACTTCTCCCCAGACAAAGGTCGCAAGTCCGACCGAGAAATTCTTCGTCCTTGTCGCCGTCTGCTGCGCTGCAGCGGCGATGCCGCTGACATTCACCGGCCCCGCTGTTGCCCTACCGGCCATCAGCCGCACGCTCGGCGGCAGCCCAATCGCGCTCAACTGGGTCACCAACGCCTTTATGCTGACCTTCGGCAGCTGCCTGATGGCATCCGGCGCGCTGGCAGACAGCTTTGGCCGGCGGCGTATCTTCCTGGCTGGCGTCGGCTGCTTTGCGCTCTTCTCGGCCGGGCTGGCACTCGCCGGCAACATCGTCTGGTTCGATATATTGCGGGCCCTGCAGGGCCTTGGCGCAGCCGCCGCTTTTTCCGGCGGCATGGCCTCGCTGGCGCAGGAGTTCGACGCCACGGCGCGGATGCGTGCTTTCAGCATCGTCGGCTCCAGCTTCGGCGTCGGTCTCGCCTTCGGGCCAATCGCGTCCGGCCTGATGATCGATGCCTTCGGCTGGCCGTCCATCTTCATTCTCGTGGTCGCCCTCGCGTTGCTCGCTCTTGGCCTCGGCGCCTGCTTCCTGCGCGAATCCAAAGATCCCGACGCGGCGGGGCTGGATTGGCCGGGCGCACTGAGCTTCACGCTTGCCTTGACGCTCTTCACCTATGGCGTGCTGGGCGCGCCGGAAACCGGCTGGAGCGATCCGCTCGTCCTCGCCCTGCTGGCCGGCGCAGCACTGTTCTTCCTTGCTTTCGGCATCGTCGAGCGCGTCGTGAAACGGCCCATGTTGGATCTCAGCCTCTTTCGCTATCCGCGCTTCGTCGGCGTACAGCTTCTGGCGGCAGCGCCCGCCTATGCCTTCGTCGTTTTGCTGATCCTGCTGCCCGTGCGGTTCGTCGGCATCGAGGGCATGAGCGAGATCGCCGCCGGGCGGATGATGGTCGCGCTGTCGGCACCGCTGCTCGTCCTGCCGATCGTTGCAGGACTTCTCACCCGCTGGTTCAGCCCCGCAACGATCTGCGGCACCGGCCTCATCATCTCGGCGGCAGGCCTTTTCTGGCTCAGCCATTTTGCAGCAGGCTCGGCTCCATTTGTCCTCATCGGCCCGCTGCTGACCATCGGCGTCGGCATCAGCCTGCCCTGGGGCTTGATGGATGGGCTCGCCGTCAGCGTTGTTCCCAAGGAGCGAGCCGGCATGGCAACCGGCATTTTCAGCACCACCCGCGTCGCCGGCGAAGGAGTCGCGCTTGCAATCGTCAGCGCCGTTCTCTCCGCCTTTATCCAGTCGAACCTAGGCACATCGTCAGGTACGTACGCCGCGAGCGCTGCGCAGCAGCTCGTGACAGGCAATTTGGCCGCCGCAGCATCGAGTATTCCGGCAATAGGACACGACGCTCTTATCCAGGGCTATGGCGACGCCTTCAGCACGCTGCTCTGGCTCCTGACCGGCATTACCGTTCTGACGGCCGTCGTCGTCTTCTCCTTCCTCGGCCGATCGTCGGCAAGCTCCGTTGCAGCAGATGCGGAACAAATGGAAGAAGATGAAGACACGCTGCGCATATCGAAGGCTTAAGCAACAGTGGCGGCTGGCCGGAAAATTGCCCGGTCAGCTCGCCTCGGCCTAGGCATGGCGAGAAGGCAAAGTGACGATCGAGAACGGTCGAAAATTACCGCGCCGCAACAGAATGTTTCCAAACCACATAAAATGTGCGCGTCGGATCCATGCGCGAACGCTCTGCAAAGCAGTGTCAGGCTGGCGTTTATATCCACCGCTGCTATATCATATCCGCATGATATCAGACCGGTTTTTGAAGATTATTGCCTGGACCTATATAGCGGCGCTCGTCGGCGTGACCCTCGCACATTTCAATTGGCAGGCCGCATTCGGCAATCCGTTCGACATTTTTCGCGCCGCCGCACTCTGTGTCGCAGGCATGCTTGCGCGCCTCGCTTATCCGCAATCCCCCTCTTTCACCTGCCTTTTGATGATCGGTAGCGTATTGGCGCTTTCCGTTTCGCATCTCCTGGCGAACGGGAATTTTGGTTCGACGCTGGACATTATCGTTGGCATGACCAGCGGGCTTTGGGGCATCATGATCGGCTCAATGCTGAGCAAGCTCCTTACCTCGGCGTCGAAGCGACCCGCCTGATACTACCGGCACGGGAAACGCAATATCAATCGCGAGCATATGTCTTCGTGGCGGTAATGCTCCGGCGGTCAAATGGACAATTGCGCCCGAATATCCGGACGCCGGCAATATTATCATCAAATAATATTCGAAGGGGCACAGCCCTCCATCATACCTCGAAGTGACTATTACGCAGCCAATATTATGCTGCTCTTATTATGTTTGTGCTTGAATGTTGCTTTCTTGCAACTGAAACTTAAATTTCACGAAAAAGTCATCCCGAGAAAAATATATCATATAACTTTGCAGGAAATCGCTTTTAATAGCGACCAGAAGCGGGTGGGGCCCGTTTCTCCCGAGTCGGGGTTTTAAACAGGGATAGGGTAAGGGCACGTCGATTTTCGGCGCGATAGCCTGTGCCCAATCTATATTGGATTGGAGTTTTTATGAACATCAAGAGCCTTCTTCTCGGCTCCGCTGCTGCCCTGGCAGCAGTTTCTGGCGCTCACGCAGCCGACGCTATCGTTGCTGCCGAGCCGGAACCGCTCGAATACGTCCGCATCTGCGACGCCTACGGCGCTGGCTACTTCTTCATCCCGGGCTCGGAAACCTGCCTCAAGATCGGCGGTTATGTCCGTACCGAAGGCAAGTGGTACGATGCCTACAACCCGGACAGCCATAACGGTACGCTGTGGCACACGCGTGCTCATCTGAGCCTCGATACGGCAACCGACACTGAATACGGTCCGCTGAAGACCAACACGGTCATCCGCTTCGACTGGCAGGATGGCGGCGCGACCACCACGAAGCTGCTGTTCGCAAACATCAGCCTCGGCGGTTTCCTCGTCGGTAAGGCTGACTCCCAGTACAACTCGTACATCGGTTACGCTGGCGGCGTCATCAACGACGACGTGGTCAATGACGGCCCGTACGAACTCAACCAGTTGACCTACAACTACGACGCCGGCAACGGCTTCACGGCTGTGGTCTCGGTTGAAGACAGCAATTCCGGTTCGGGCGCTAAGGGCGTCAACGGCGAAGACAGCACCAACCACTACATCCCTGACGTTGTTGCCGGTGCTGGTTACAAGGCTGGCAACTTCGGCTTCAAGATCGTCGGCGGTTACGACTCGATCGTCGAAGAAGGCGCCATCAAGGCTCGCGTCGATGCCGACTTCGGCGTCTTCAAGGCCTTCTTGATGGGCGGCTGGAACACCGATGGCGACAAGCTGAACAAGTACGCAAACGCCAACGGTGCCGGCCCTGCCAAGAATATCGGCTGGGGCGACTGGGCTGTTTGGGGCGGCGTCACCGTTCCGATCAACGAAAAGCTGCAGGCTAACGCTCAGGTTGCCTACACCGACTCGAAGATCTTCGCAGCGACGGCAAACGTCAAGTGGAACCCGGTCAAGAACCTCCAGATCACGCCGGAAGTTTCCTACACCAACTGGGACTCCATCAATCAGGACCAGTGGGCTGGCGTTCTCCGCTTCCAGCGCAGCTTCTAATAGCTCGTTTACGAGATCTGATCTGACTTGACCCCTGATCGGATGGGGATCGGCCTGACTTCCAGCGAAGTGGGGCCGATCCTTCCGAGCCAGGGGTTCGTTATTTCTCTCCGGCGAGCCTGGGGATTAACTTACCGGGGCTTCGGCGAGAAGGGTGCGGGAGCGGGCAGACAGGCATTTCGTTCCCGAATGAAGGCGTCTTGACGCTGCCCTCTCAATTCTCATTCTCCCTCATCGACATCAGGCATTTTTTATCGTAGAGACGACCAATGTCTTTGACCTTCGCATATGCCTCGCGATTTTATTCGTACCGCTGCTCTCAGCGGAGGCGGGCCTGTGCGTAGTTAGAAGAGACACGACAGCAAAAGACCCGAACCAGCCGCTAGTCTACCTGGCGGCTTTTTTGTCGCCACGGTATGACCCCAAAAGGAACCGATACCGTGTTGAATTCCACCGACGACTTGCGCATTGTCGAGATCACGGCGCTGACGCCGCCCTCTCGGATCATTGACGAAATCCCTCGCGACGAAGCCGTGACGGCGACCGTTACCGGCGCGCGCAACGCCGTTCACAACATTCTGCGTGATGAAGACGACCGGCTGATCGTCGTCATCGGCCCCTGCTCCATCCACGATCCGGCCGCAGCGCTCGATTACGCGGCGCGACTGAAAGAACAGCGGGATCGCTTCGCCGACGATCTCGAAATCATCATGCGCGTCTATTTCGAGAAACCGCGCACGACGGTGGGCTGGAAGGGCCTGATCAACGACCCGCATCTCGACGGCAGCTACCGCATCGAAGAAGGTCTGCGCATTGCCCGCAAGCTGCTGTTCGATGTCAACGAGATCGGCTTGCCGGCAGGCTGCGAATATCTCGATACGATCACGCCGCAATATATTTCCGATCTGGTGAGCTGGGGGGCGATCGGCGCGAGGACGACGGAGAGCCAGGTGCATCGTCAGCTGGCATCCGGCCTCTCCTGCCCTGTCGGTTTCAAGAACGGCACGAATGGCGATGTGCGCATCGCGCTCGACGCGATCGTCGCGGCATCGCAACCGCATCATTTTCCGGCAGTAACCAAGGAAGGCCTTGCTGCGATCGCCTCCACCCGCGGCAATGAGGACTGCCATATCATCCTGCGCGGCGGCAAAGAGCCCAATTATGATGCCGCAAGCGTGCAGGCAACGGCGGAACAATCCCTCAAGGTCGGGCTCGAGCCGCGCATCATCATCGATGCCAGCCATGCCAACAGCGGCAAGAATCCGGAAAACCAGCCGCTCGTCGTCACATCAGTCGCCGAGCAGGTTGCAGCCGGCGACCGGCGGATCAAGGGCATGATGATGGAGAGCAATCTGGTGGCCGGCCGCCAGGATCTCGTGCCGGGCAAGCCGCTGGTCTATGGCCAGAGTATCACCGATGGCTGTATCGACTGGCCGACCTCGGTCCGTACGCTGGAAGACCTGGCAAAGGCCGTTCAGGCACGGCGCCAGGCACGCTAACGCCGTCTCTCATTCGGGAGACAGGTTCAGGTTAAACGCGCCGGTAGTGCGCGAGGCTCAGATAGTTTTTCCTAGGCCCGCGCACATGCCACATCTCCGCCCAAGTATCCGGCGAGCGAAAGAACAGATGGCCCCGATAGAGATCGGGACCGCAATGATGGGTGACGCGCTGCGAGGCGCTGTCTCCGATGCGAATGAATTCCGAAAGATTGGGGAAGCGCACGACGAGATAGTCGTACGCGGCATCGAGCCGATAGGTGCGGCTACTTCTCAGCGTTGCGTGATCGCTTCGCGTATCCCCGTGCTCCTCGAACTGGACAGGCGTGACGAACGCCTGCCCTTCGAATGTGAGCACTGAGCAGTTGAAGCGATCGAGGATTCGCCGCTTCACCTCCCATGTGCCGAGATAGAGGTTCAGCCGGTCAGTACCGGCCGATCCTTTCATCAAGAGGCCGCGCGCTGTGCTGCGTCGGCCTGCCGGCGGGGCAGTTTCCAGCCCGGCCGGACAAAATGGCAGGTATAGCCGTTCGGATAGCGCTCCAGATAATCCTGGTGCTCCGGCTCTGCCTGCCAAAAGTCGCCGACTGGTGCGACCTCGGTGACGACCTTGCCAGGCCACAGGCCGGAAGCGTCGACATCAGCGATAGTATCCAGCGCAACCTGCTTCTGCTCTTCGCTGGTGTAGAAGATCGCCGAGCGGTAACTCAAGCCGACATCGTTGCCCTGGCGGTTGCGGGTGGAGGGATCATGGATCTGGAAGAAGAACTCCAGCAGATCGCGATAGCTGATCTTCTGCGGATCGAAAATGATTTCGATCGCCTCGGCATGGGTGCCATGGTTCCGATAGGTGGCGTTGCGGACATCGCCGCCGCTGTAGCCGACGCGCGTCGAGATGACGCCGCTGTAACGGCGGATGAGATCCTGCATACCCCAGAAGCAACCGCCGGCGAGAACTGCACGTTCCGTTGTCATCTTACATCCTCCACTTGATCGATATAGGCACCATAGCCCTCTGCCTCCATGCGGTCACGCGGCACGAAGCGGAGCGAGGCGGAATTGATGCAATAGCGCAGGCCGCCGCGATCGATCGGCCCATCCGGGAAAACATGGCCCAGGTGGCTATCGCCATTGGCCGAGCGTACTTCGACGCGGATCATGCCATGCGACTTGTCGGTCAATTCGCTGACATTGGCGGGTTCGATCGGCTTGGTAAAGCTCGGCCAGCCGCAGCCGGAATCGAACTTGTCGGCCGAGGCAAAAAGCGGCTCACCGGAGACAATATCGACATAAATGCCGGACTGCTTGTTGTAGAGATATTCACCGGAGCCGGGACGTTCCGTGCCGTCTGCTGCGTCACGCGATACTGCTCAGGGGTAAGCTTGGCGATGGCCTCTGCCGTCTTGCTGTATTTGCCCATTGTTGTTCTCCTTGCCCCTTGGCACGCCTTCCGAGCTTGGCCTGACGCCCTCAATGAGGACTGGAGAAGGCCGGAATAAGCTCGATCAGCGCTAAGGGAGTGGTTGCAGAGCCAATATAGGCATCGCATGATCGATTTGCCATATCGATCACGACGGCGTGACGTCTCGCCCTTCCCGCGCCTTACTTATTCGCTTCGCTTGAGGCAGCATAAATCGCGGCAAGCGCCTCGATGCCGGCCTGATCGTCACCATCGAAACGACCGGGAAGCGGGCTGTCGAGATCGATGACGCCGAAGACCTTTCCATTGCGAAGGAGCGGCACGACCAGCTCCGAGCGCGAGGCCGCATCGCAGGCAATGTGACCGGGAAAGGCATGCACGTCCTCAACGATGATCGACTGCGCCCTTTCGACCGCCGTACCGCAGACGCCGCGACCGACGGCAATGCGGACGCAGGCTGGCTTGCCCTGGAACGGCCCCAGCACAAGCTCGTCTTCCCGCTGAAGGAAATAGAAGCCCGCCCAATTGAGGTCCGGCAGCATCTGGTAGATCAATGCAGAAGTATTGGCCGCGTTGGCAATCCAATCGTGCTCACCGTCAAGCAAGGCCTTCAGCTGATCCGCAAGTTCTCGATAGAATTCGGATTTGCTGTCGTGCTGAACCGCTTTTTCTGCAAACATTGACTTGGTCTTTCAAAGTTCCGTCCTGGAGAGACTATCAGTTCTTATCGTCGGGAGGGCAAGGCCAGCTGGACGGCGCCTTCAGCCAAGACGGCAATATGGTCGTATTGTCCCCGCAAGCCAGATTGATCTGGGCCTGCTGCAGACCGCTTGCGTTCGACAGATCGAGACCCTCGATGCGCGTCAGATACATGAAGGCGCCGCTGAAGGAGGTCGACCCGTCCATCACCGCACCGTTCAAGGTGGCGCGCGAGAGATTGGCGAAGGAGAAATTCGCCCCCGTCAGTACGGCCTTGTCGAAATCGGCGCGGCCGAGTTCCGCTTTCTGAAAATCAGCGTTCTTCAGCTGTGCGCCGGCAAATTCGGCTCGCTGCAATTCGGCATTGGCAAAGGACGCGCCGTTGGCAGAAGCGTTGCTGAAATCGGAGCGGTATGCCTCAATCTTGGCGAAGTTGGCGCCGTCGGCCTTGGCATTCTTCAGCCAGGCACGCACGAGGGTAGCCTTTTCGAGGTTGGCGGAGGTCAGGTTGGTGTCGCTGAGATCGGTGCTGTCGAAATGCGCGCCGGCCAGATTGGCGCCTTTCAGGTCGCTGCTCTGCAGCATGATATTGGCCTTGCTGCAGCCACTCCAATCCAGTCCCGGCCCGGCGACATTGCCGCAATCGCCGGCGCGCAGGGCACTACCGCCGGAACCCAGAAGAAACGCGGCGCTCAACGCCGGCACCCCAAAGAAGGTTGCGATACTCAATCTCTTCCCGACAGCATCACCGCGCAAAGCATCGCTACGCTGGCGCCACCCCATGATCGTCTCCCCAACCAATCTGGCCACCCCGTCCATAAGATCCATTCCGTTACTCCGCTCCAGCACCTGCCAGCCGAACTCTCGCCCTGAGTCGGATGCACGTCCCTCTTCCTTGTACATGGTGCTTCGGGCGACAAAAAGAGCCGGTTTTGCAAAAGCATATCTAAGACGTGGTTTGGATGTGAGCCGATGGACTGGGGAAACGGCCGACGGGCACCAGAAGAATTGTAGCAAAACTCCATACGGCCCGCAGCGGGGAGCGGGACGGCGTGATAGAAATGCCGCGACGATATTGGCGGAACCACTACGGCCTTGTGCAAGCCAGCCAGACGGTATTCTTAAACGGGGGATTTTTCGGGAACAGGATCAGTATTTTAAGCTGGTCGGAGTGGAGTGATTCGAACACTCGACCCCCACGTCCCGAACGTGGTGCGCTACCAGACTGCGCTACACTCCGTGACCAGCGGCGCTTCTATAGACCAGCCATTTTTGATGCACAAGCACCAATCTCAAAAAACCTTTTGATTTTTGACGAAAAAATTACACCCGCATCTGCCTAGAAAATCGGCAGGAAACAGCGGCCGAAAATGCCGGCGTGCAAAAGACGCAACAGATCAAGTAAAATCCCGTTTGTACACAATGATAGGAATTTTCTTTTGCCGGCTTTGGCGCTAAAGCCCTAAGCGGGACAGGTGGAAACGTCGTGGGACAGCGCGGCTTTTCCGCGACCTTTGCGTGACAGAAGCTCAAGGACGACAAGATGAATATCCGCATGATCACCGCGGCTGGACTGTTGCTGGCGCTGGCCGGTTGCAGCACCACGACGACAACAACGACAGCAGCCCTGCCGCTGCTTGCGAAGAACCCCGTTCAGGATCGCTGGCAGGGCCAGTCTGCAGGCCGCTTCTTCGCGGCTTACGGACCGCCGCTCTCCGACCGCGACGAAGGCGGCAATCGCGTCTACACTTGGCGTGGCGGCTACAAGAACGTCACCGTCGTCAACAAGGAAGGCAAGAAAGCCGGCAAGCGCTCCCTCAGCTGCAAGGCCGACATCGTCACCAACCAGAGCTACGAAATCCGCTCGGTCAAGATTCTCGGCGACCAGCCTGGCGTCAGCGGTTCGTCCTATTGCGCCGAGCTTCTGGCTCCGCCGGAAAAGACTGCAAAAGCTGAACAAACGGACTAAGGCCAAAAGCTTCATCCCGAGATCATATCAGCGGGCGGCCTGCGAGGGCTGCCTGTTTGTGTTTGCAAGTCACGCGCCTAAGAGATTTCCCCCCTCACTCTTCGTTATTTCACTATAGACATCTCAAAACTTATGTCATTGATTACAACTTCAGCGTTAATTTACTTTTATTGGTGCTAATATGAAGTTGAAAACTCTTGCGGCATTAGCCGTGGTATCTGCATTCGCAAGCTGCGCAACCACCCCCGGATCGCCGATGGAAACTTATCTTAACCGCTATGCTGGCGCAGAAACGATTGCTACGAACTGTCCGGCTTATGGCGGATACAGCTCGGTGGCACAGATGCGCGCCGATGCGGAAAAGAACCTTGCCCAGGCGAAAGCACTCGGCGCGACGGAAGCGGACGTTAAGAAGGCTCGCGACAGGGTGAACGGGAACTTCGTAGGCGCGTCGATCTTGGTTGGCGACATGCAGACTTGCGGCGCATTCGTGAACAAGCTTGCATGGGTAGGATCGACACCTGTTGAGCCTCCGGTCGTTAAACCGAAAAAGGTCAACTAATCAATTGCTTTGTCAATAGCAGTGTGTGGCTGGGGCGCCAGGATTCGAACCTGGGAATGCCGGTACCAAAAACCGGTGCCTTACCGCTTGGCGACGCCCCAACATGGGAAATGGCTGTCACGCCAGCCAAACCGGCGTCTGATTAGCAAAGGTCGCATCGCGCTACAATGACTAAGTGATGCACGGACGCATATTTCTGTGTGCTTTCCAGGCGGCTATGATAGGTCTTTTGCACTGCATTCCAAATAAGGAGGCTTGATGAGCCAGTTTCGCGCCCGCCCTCCGGCTGTGCCTACCGTGCTTCTCGATGACGCGGTCTGCCGCATCACGCGCTGGGATTTCGAGCCGGGCGCCGATACCGGGCATCATGTCCATGGCCTCGGCTATGTCGTGGTGCCGATGACCGATTGCCAGTTTCTGCTGGAGGAGCCGGGCGGCGACAGGCGGGTCGATATCGCCAAGGGTGCCGCCTATCGGCGTGAGGCAGGCGCCGAGCACAATGTCGTCAATGCCGGCACCGAGCCGATGTCCTTTATCGAAATCGAATACAAGTAATCATGAGCACGCCTGACTTCGACCTCGCCTTCGAACCCGCCTATGGTCGGGCCGTTCCCATTGCGCCCGGTATCGAGCGGATGACGGTCAACAATCCCAGCGCCTTCACGTTCCACGGCACCAACAGCTACATCGTCGGCGGCCCTTCCGTCGCCGTCATCGATCCCGGTCCGGAGAATGGCGAGCATTTCGCTGCCCTGATGGCGGCGCTGAAGGGGCGCGAGGTCACGCATATCTTCGTCAGCCACACCCATCGCGATCACTCGCCGCTGGCCAAGCGATTGAAGGAGGCAACGGGGGCGCTGACCGTCGGCGAAGGGCCGCACCGTGCTGCGCGTCCGCTCCATCAGGACGAGGTCAATCCTTTTGCCGAAAGCTCCGACATGGAGTTTCAGCCTGACATCGTGCTTGCCGATGGCCAAAGCGTCGCCGGAGACGGCTGGCAGCTGACGGCGCTGCTGACGCCGGGCCATACGGCCAACCACGCCTGCTTCGCACTCGACGGTACCGGCATCGTCTTTTCGGCCGACCATGTCATGGCCTGGGCGACCTCGATCGTCGCGCCGCCGGATGGTTCGATGGCGGACTATATGACCTCGCTGGAACGTCTTCTTGCACGCGACGACCGGTTGTTTCTGCCCGGTCACGGCGGTCCGGTAAAGGAGCCAGCCTCCTTCATGCGCGGCCTCAGAACCCACCGCCGCATGCGCGAGCGCGCCGTGCTGGAGCGCATCAAGGCCGGCGACCGGCTGATCCCGGACATGGTGAAAGCCATCTATCGCGATACGGACCCGCGCCTGCATGGCGCAGCCGCCCTTTCGGTGCTGGCACATCTGGAAGACCTGGTCGAGAAGGGTCAGGTGGAAACCGATGGACCGCCGGCGCTCCTGGGCGCCTATCGTCCTGTGTGAGCTGAGACGGGTGATTATCGGCGATTTCAGAAGTTTGATGGCGGGCACGGTTCTCCCTCTCCCCTCGAGGAGAGGGCAGGGTGAGGGGGTGTCAAGAGCACGAAAATTCCCGCATCCAAAGCGGCAAGCCCCTCATCCGACCCTTCGGGCCACCTTCTCCTCGAGGGGAGAAGGAGAGATTGGAAAACTCAGCTTCCGGCGATGCCGAGCAGTTCCGCATCCAGTGCCTTTAAATAGTCATCGGCCAGATCGGCGCTGACGCCGAGATCATCCTGGCCGTAGCGGGAGGCGACGCGAATATCGACGAGCGTCGTTTCCGCCTCCTCGCGAATGCGGATCAATATATCGCATGGCAGGCCGAAAATGCGGGTTCGCGTTTCACCCTGCAGGATGACGTCGGTATTCTGACGGATGAGTTCCGCAACTCCATCGCGGAAGGGGCGCGGGGTCGGCACGGGAACGATGGCGGGCACATCGCCGGCGGCGCTGCCGTCCTGCGCCGGATTGGCGGTCTGCGGGCGTGTACGGCGTTTCGGCTTTACGTTGCCGTTCGGGTCCGCGACATCGGCGCCTTCAGCCTTGACGATGGTGATGTGGCGATCATGCGCGACCTTGCGCACCGCTTCCAACACGCGGTCGGACGCCCCTTCGTAGCGCCGACTAATCAAGGCGGGATAGGCCTCGAACTGCGCCTCGCGCTCCTGCTGCGTGACCAGATGGCGCGGCGGCAGCCACAGTTGCCGCGCATCCGGGGTCGCCAGCCAGTCAGGCGGATCGTTGAGGTCGGTCGAAATCTCGTAGATATGTGGGCGCGTCCAGTAGCGCTCGGCGCCGAGGCCGAGAATGGCGAGCGGCAGAGCGGCATAGACAAGCGCCTTGACGGCGGAGACGCCGCCAATGGCAGCGCTCTGCCATAGTTGGGCCAAACCGACCAGCGCCAGTAGCACCGCCAGGATCGCGCAGCCGGCAGAAATCAGTAGCAGCAGGACGAAATAAGGCGTTTCCAGCGGCGCAAAACGGTGGCCGATCAGCGTCACGCCACAGAGCACCAATGCAAATGAAGCGATCAAACGCGCGGCACGGGCGGCATGTGAGACAGGACGGTCGAAACGAATGGTCATCAAAGGCTCGTCGGCGCGTCGGATCGGAAGCCGGATGCACCGAATCCCGGAAAGCGACTTATGTTTAGATCAAGAAATGCCGAAAATAAATCGAATGTCACGGCATCGTCGTCCAATGTTTTGTCGAAGCTCAAACCAGTAACGCCTAGACCAAAAACGTGAGCACTTGCTTAAATTCCTAAAAAAGGCCATTCTTTAGCGTTTTATCGAGGCTGTGAAAGGACTTGATGAGATGGAACCGATGCTTTCTCAAGACGTCGCGGCCCAGTCGCTGCCAGGAGTAACGATTACCGGAGCCGAAGCGAGCGACCCGTTTCTGCCGCTGGAACTGCTTGAACTGGAGCTTTCGCTCGAGGGTTTTTCCGGTGGCGAGCCCGGCTTCTGCGAAGCCGTGCGCAAGGCGGCTTCGGCCGTACAGGGCGATTTCCTGTTCGATCTGCCGGCTGAAGGGCTGATACCGGATTGCCGCAGATTGGCGGTGCTGCGAATTCCGGAAGGAGACGCGACGATGCGCACCCTCTTTGCCGCGCTGGACGAAGATGGCGCGGAAATCCGCCTCCTGCAACCCGACGGGGAGACCGAGCACCTGCTGCGCTTCGCCGATGCCTTCGTCGATCTCTTGCAGCGGATGCCGGCAAAGCCGAGGGAAGCGGCGTAAGCAACCCTGCCTGCGGCGGAATACGCCTTTCGCGCCGCCACGCGCGGCGCTATAGTTTTTGCCTGTAAATCCGCATTCAGGATAACATGTCATGCGTATCGAAGCTTCCGTACTATCTCTCCTCGCCATCATGCTTGCGCTCTCCTCCTGCCAGACGGCCGAGGAAATCCGCGCCGCGGACGCATCCAGATGCAGCGGCTACGGCTTCAAACCGGGCACTCAGAGCTTCGCCAATTGCCTGATGAATCAGGATCTCAGCCGGCGCGCGGACCAGCGGGCTTTCATGGAAAGCAACGATGATTTCTTCTGGGGTCCGACCGTCGTCGTTGGCGGTCCTGGATATTACTATCATCGCGGCTACTGGCGCCACTGATCCACGAACATCCAGATTTGGAAAATCAAGCCCGTCCTTTGATCGCCGCCTGCGCCGCCGCAAGCCGCGCTATCGGCACGCGGAACGGCGAACAGGACACGTAGTCCAGCCCGATGTCCTCACAAAAGTGAATCGAGGCGGGATCGCCGCCATGCTCGCCGCAGATGCCGAGCTTCATGTCGTTGCGCGTGCGGCGGCCACGCTCCGACGCGATACGGATGAGTTCACCGACCCCATCGAAATCGAGCGAAATAAAGGGGTCATGCTCGATGATGCCCTTGCGCTGATAGGTCGGAATGAAGGCGGCGGCATCGTCGCGTGACATGCCGAATGTCGTCTGAGTCAGGTCGTTCGTGCCGAAGGAGAAAAACTCGGCAGCCTCAGCGATGATATGGGCGCGCAAGGCCGCGCGCGGCAGCTCGATCATCGTGCCGACGAGATAGTCGATCTTCATCTTCGCTTCGGTCATCACGGCGCGCGCCACCTCGTCGATACGGGCCTTGACGTAATCCAGCTCCGAGCGGAGGCCGACCAGCGGCACCATGATTTCCGGCACGACCGCCGCGCCTGTTTCGCGCGCAGCGAGAACCGCTGCCTCGAAAATTGCGCGTGCCTGCATTTCGACGATCTCCGGATAGGAAATCGCCAATCGGCAGCCGCGATGGCCGAGCATGGGATTGAACTCGTGCAGCGCATCGACCCGCTGGCGCAGCGCGGCAGGTTCCATGCCCATGATCCCGGCCACTTCGGCGATTTCCTCATCCGTCTTCGGCAGGAATTCGTGCAGCGGCGGATCGAGCAGGCGGATCGTCACCGGCAGGCCATGCATGATGGTGAACAGGCCGGTGAAATCGAGCCGCTGCATCGGCATGAGCTTGGCGAGGGCGGCACGGCGTCCCGCTTCATCCTCCGCAAGGATCATCTCGCGCATCACATGGATACGGTCGCCTTCGAAGAACATGTGCTCGGTGCGGCAAAGGCCGATGCCCTCCGCGCCGAAGGAGCGGGCGGCGCGCGCATCGGCAGGCGTGTCGGCATTGGTGCGCACCGTCATGCGGCGCAAGCGGTCTGCCCAGGCCATGATGCGCCCGAAATCGCCCGAAAGCTCCGGCTGGATCATGGGCACTTCGCCCTTCAGCACCTGGCCGGTAGATCCGTCTATCGTGACGATGTCGCCCTTCTTCAAGGTGACGCCGATGCCGATCAGCTTTTCATTGCGAATGTCGATGCGCATGGTTCCAGCGCCGACGACGCAGGGAATGCCCATGCCGCGGGCAACGACGGCCGCGTGGCTCGTCATGCCGCCGCGGGTGGTCAGGATCGCCTCGGCGGCATGCATGCCATGAATATCTTCAGGGCTCGTCTCGATCCGCACGAGGATCGCCTTGCGGCCTTCTTCCTCGGCAACGATCGCCTCTTCTGCGGTAAACACGATTTCGCCCGTCGCCGCACCCGGCGATGCTGGGAGACCGGAGCCGATGACCTCGCGGGGGACGCGCGGATCGATCGTGGGATGCAGAAGCTGATCCAGCGACGTCGGATCGATGCGGGAAACCGCCTCATCCTCGGTAATCAGCCCCTCGTCGACCATGTCGACGGCGATCTTCATCGCCGCCTTGGTGGTACGCTTGGCATTGCGGGTCTGCAACATCCAGAGCTTGCCGCGCTCGATGGTGAACTCCAGATCCTGCACGTCGCGGTAATGCGCTTCCAGCTGCGCGCAGATACTGCGGAACTCGGCAAAGGCTTCCGGCATCAGCTTTTCCATCGACGGCTTTTCATAGCCGGAGGCGATGCGGGCGACTTCCGTGATGCTTTGCGGCGTGCGGATGCCGGCAACGACATCTTCGCCCTGCGCATTGACGAGGAATTCGCCGTAAAGCTCCTTCTCCCCCGTCGATGGATTGCGCGTAAAAGCAACGCCTGTCGCGGACGAATTGCCGAGATTGCCGAACACCATCGCCTGAATGTTGACGGCGGTTCCCCATGCCTCGGGAATATTGTGCAATTGGCGATAGGTGACGGCGCGCGCATTCATCCAGCTGGCAAAAACGGCACCGACAGCGCCCCAGAGCTGCACCTCCGGCTCCTGCGGAAAGGCTTCGCCCAACTCCTCCTCGATGACGCTCTTGTAGATCGAGACGACGTGCTGCCATTCGACGGCGGTGAGATCTGTATCGAACTCATGGCCGAACCGCGCCTTTTCATCCTCCAGAATCTCTTCGAAGACCTCGTTGTCGAGGCCCATGACGACATCGGCATACATCTGGATGAAGCGGCGGTAGCTGTCCCAGGCAAAACGAGCGTCGCCGGCATCATGGCCAAGAGCCTGCACCGTGGCGTCGTTGAGGCCGAGATTGAGGACGGTATCCATCATGCCCGGCATCGAGGCACGGCCGCCGGAACGCACGGAAACCAGCAGCGGCCGCGCGGTATCGCCGAACCTGCGTCCGGTAATGGCCTGCATCCGCTGCAAACCCCACATGACCTGCGGCTTCAGCTCTTCGGGAATCTTGCGGCCGTTCTTGTAATAGAAGGTGCAGACGTCGCTGACGATCGTCAGGCCCGGCGGGACCGGCAGGCCGAGATTGCACATTTCCGCAAGATTAGCGCCCTTGCCGCCGAGCCGCTCAAAATCGCCGGCGCCCCCCTCGGCCTTGCCGTCGCCGAATGTATAGACCCAATTCGTCATCGTCTCCGTCCAACTCCTCCGGTTGAACTTAATTCACTGCAACACAAATGAAAATCGACAAATACGGCAAAATGTTGCACTGCACAATAAATATGACCTGAATGCTCCCGATTTCAATCGATTGATCGAAATCGAGAGCCTCCGGGTCCATCCAGAGCTAAGCTTGCGGTTCGCACCGGGCCAGAATCTTGTCGATGCGCATGCCGTCGAGATCGACGATCTCGAAATGCCAGTCGCCGAAGGAGAAGCTTTCACCCACCTCGGGCAGATGGCCGAGCTGATAGAGTGCAAAGCCCGCGAGCGTATGGAAATTGACCTCCTCCTCGCTGAAGCGAAGCCCCAGCCGCGCAAAGGCGTCATAGACGGGCATCATGCCTTCCATCAGCAGCGATCCGTCGGCCCGCTCGACGACATCGGGCGTGTCGTTGTCCATATCAGGCAGGTCGCCGGCGATCGCTTCCAGCAGGTCCGTCTGTGTGACGATGCCTTCGAGGCTGCCATATTCGTCGATCACCATGGCGAGGCGGACTGGCGCGCGCTTGAAGTTTTCAAGCACCTTGAAGACGGCCGTGGATTCGTGAACGACCAGCGGCTGGCGGATGACGGCCATAGGGTTCAGCGGTTCCCCGTTCAGAAGCTGGTCGAGCAAATCCTTCTTCAGGATCATACCAATCGGCTCGTCGATCGAGCCGCGGCCGACGAGAAGCTGCTCGAAGCGGCTTTCACGGATAGTCTTCTGCATTTCCTCCGGCGGGTCCTCGGCATCGATCCACTCGACCTCGAGCCGCGGCGTCATGATATCGGAGACGTCGCGGTCGCCGATATTGAAGACGCGCTCCACCAGATCCTGCTGCGCCTGCTCCAGTAAGCCAGCTTCCTGGCTTTCGGCAATCAGAAGCTTGATTTCGGCCGGCGAATGCAGCGAACCCTCGCCCGCGCCGGGACGCAGCCCGAAGAGGCGAAGCACGAGATTGCCGAGCCCATTCAGCACGCTAATTGCCGGCCGTAGCAGGAAGAGGAACAGGCCGAGCGGGCGCACGACGCCAAGCGCTGTGCCTTCGCTGCGCTGCAATGCCAGGCTCTTTGGGGCAAGCTCGCCAAGCACGATATGAAGCGCCGTGATGATGATGAAGGAAATGGCGACGGCGATCGCATGCGATCCGGCCGCGGCCCATGTGCCAGGAAGAAAATCGAGCAGCGGCTCGAGCAGATGAGCAAGAGCGGGTTCGCCGACCCAGCCAAGCGCCAGCGACGAAATGGTGATGCCGAGCTGCGTGGCCGCGAGATTGGCGTCGAGATTGTCGACCGCCTTCTGCAGCGCCTTGGCGTTCATCCGCCCTTCGGCAACAAGCTCCGTCACGCGGCTGCGGCGGACGGACACCAGAGAGAACTCCGCCGCAACGAAAAAACCGTTGGCAGCGACGAGCAGCAATACGGCAAGTATTCCGAGGATATCGAAAATACCGCCAGTCGAACCAGACATACTTCCCTTCCGGGCGGATCAGCGCCCATGTTGTTGATCGAAAAACGAAACTAGCACGCTTTCATGAACCGCGGCAGCCGACGCAGCAATTTCTTGTCGAAACGGGAACAGTTTTCTCAATCCAGACGTGGAACGACGCTCAAGCGATTTCGCGCAGCCGTTCAGCGGTCTGCAGATCCACGGAGACGAGCTGCGAGACGCCCTGCTCCGCCATGGTGACACCGAAGAGCCGGTTCATGCGGGCCATGGTGATCGGATTGTGGGTGATGACCACGAAGCGCGTCTCCGTGGAGGCGGCCATCTCATCCATGAGATTGCAGTAACGCTCGACATTGTGGTCGTCGAGCGGCGCATCGACTTCGTCCAGAACGCAGATCGGCGCGGGATTGGTAAGGAACACCGCAAAGATCAGCGCCATGGCCGTCAGCGCCTGCTCGCCGCCAGAAAGCAGCGTCATGGTCTGCGGCTTCTTGCCCGGCGGGCGGGCGAGGATTTCAAGACCTGCCTCCAGCGGATCGTCTGACTCGATCAGCTGCAGCTCCGCTGTGCCGCCGCCGAAAAGATGGGTGAACAGGCGCTGGAACTGCGCATTGACGACGTCGAAGGCAGCGATCAGACGTTCGCGCCCCTCGCGATTGAGGCTCTGGATCGCGCCGCGCAGCTTCCGGATGGCGTCGATGACGTCGTCGCGCTCCTTGATCAGCGCCTGCAGCCGCTCCGTCAGCTCCTTGCTCTCTTCCTCGGCGCGCAGATTGACGGCACCGAGACGCTCGCGCTCGATCTTCAGCCGCTCCAGCTCGCGCTCGACTTCACGGAGATCAGGTACATTCTGCGATGGCGAAAGGCCGGTCAGGCGCATGGCCTCATGCGGCTCGACGTTGAGGGACTGGCGGATGCGCAATTCGCTTTCCTGCCGCCGCTCGCGAGCCGACACCAGCCGCTCCTCGACGCGGCCGCGCTTCTCACGGCTTTCCGCCAGTTCGGAGAGGGTCGTGGTCGCATGACGATCGGCCTCGCGCTGAACGACCTCCGCTTCGGCAAGACGATCGGCAGCATGGCGTCGAGCCTCCTCCGCCTTCTGAAGCTCATTCATCAAGGCGCGGCGCTTGTCATCGAATTCATCGGGTGCCAAATCGAGTTCGGCCGCTTCCTCGCGCGCTTCCTCCTCACGGTCGCGTAGCGTCTGAATGTGCTCCTCGGCGCTGGCGGCGCGCTGGCGCCATGTATCGCGCTCCTGCCGGATCGCCAGAAGACGGCGCTGCCGCGCCTCGTTTTCGCGGTTCAGGCCTTCGTGGCGCGCCCGAGCTTCGGCCAGGACGCCGCGATCCGTCGCGACTTCAGCCTGCTGGTCGCGCAGCTTCAGATCGATAGCGTCGAGATTCGGCGCATCTTCCAGTTCGATGCGGGCATTCTCATCCTGCACGGCCACATCTTCCAGCTGCTCCCGCAGCCGGCTGACTGCCTCGACAATCACATCGCGGCGGCGGATGAGATCGCCGGACGCGCGCTCCGCTGCAGCAAGCGCTTCGCGCGCCTCGGCCAGATGCCGGGCGGCAAGGCGGCTGGCGTCGCGGGCGGTCGCGAGACGGCCCTCTTCGGCCCGGATCGCATCGGCGGCTGCCGCAAGGCGCTCCTCGGCCTCGGCTAGCACATCACGCGCAAGCTCGGCTTCGGCCTCTAACTCGGAAAGACGGTTCTTCTGGGCGAGCCGCAGGGCAGCCGCACTCGGTGCATCCGCTCCAGTCACGTGACCGTCCCAGCGGAACACTGCGCCATCCCTGGTCACCAGCCGCTGTCCCGGCTTCAGCTCGGGCATCAGTCGCAGCGCATCTTCCACCGAAACAATGCCGATCTGACGCAGGCGCCGCGTCAATGCCGCCGGCGCGCCGACATGGGTGATCAAGGGGGCGGCACCTTGCGGCAGAGCCGGGTCGCCGGCACCGCTGCCATTGTCGGACCAATAGACCGGCGCCTTGGAATCGAGCGAGGACTCCAGATCGTCCCCGAGCGCTGCGCCAAGTGCCGTCTCGAAACCACGGTCGACGCGCAGCTCCTCGGCCACAGACGAAAAGGCGCCGGAGGTATCGCCCGCCGCCAACATCTTGGAAATGGTGCGCGCTTCGGTTTCCAGCGCATTCAGGCGCGCCCGCGCCTGCTCGACCGGACCACGCGACAGCGCCTCGGTTTCGCGCGCCTTGGCAAGAACGGCTTCGACGCGCTGGATCTCGCCCTCCTCATCGGCGACGACATTCTCAGCCGCTTCGACCATGTCGCGCTTTTCGCTTGGGTCGGGCAGATCCGCCATCTTTTCGTCGATGGCGGCAAGCTCGTTGTTTGCTTCGTCGACCTGCCGCTCGAGCCGCATCTTGCGATCGGCGAGATCGCGGATGGCGCGCTCCAGCTGATTGCGGGCGGCAGCGGCTTCGGCGCGTTCTGCGGTCAGAACAGTAAAAACCCGCTCGCTGTCGGCGAGCTTGGCGGCGGCTTCCTCGAAGGCGATACGTGTCTCTTCCGCGAGCCGGCCGGAATCGGCGAGGATGTCGGCAAGATCAGCCTCTTCTGCGTCCAGCTTGGCAAGGATGGACGCGTTATCGGCGACAAGGCGCTGTTCGCGGCTGATGTCCTCCGCCAGCTGTGCCAAGCGACGGATCAATTCATCCCGCCGCCGCAGGATACGGTTGACATCCTCCTCCAGTTGCGAGCGGGCGATCTGCAGACGCTGCAAAGCGGCCGCAGCCTTCGCCTCTTCGTCTCGCAGTTCCGGCAACTTGAAACTGGCAATGCCCTGCGCCTTTGCCGCTTCCATCTGGATCTGCGCCTTTTCGGCGACCAGCACGGTTGCCTGGTTCAGCGCGCTATCGGCCTCGGCCTCGGCCTCCTTGGCCTGCACCCAGCGGATATGAAGCAACATGGCCTCGCGGGCGCGGATATCGGCCGAGAGCATCTTGAAGCGGTTGGCCTGGCGCGCCTGACGCTTCAAGCTTTCGATCTGGCTTTCCAGCTGCGACGTCACATCGTCAAGCCGCTCGAGATTGCTTTCGGCGGCGCGCAGGCGCAACTCGGCTTCATGCCGGCGCGAATGCAAGCCAGAAATGCCTGCTGCCTCTTCCAGAAGCTGGCGTCTCGCCTGGGGCTTGGCCTGGATCAGCTCGCCGATACGCCCCTGCCCCACCATGGAGGGCGAGCGGGCGCCTGTGGAAGCATCGGCAAACAGCAGCTGCACATCCTTGGCGCGCGCTTCCTTGCCGTTGATACGATAGACCGAGCCCTGCTCGCGTTCGATGCGGCGCGTGACCTGAATTTCGTCGCTATCGTTGAAGGCGGCTGGCGCGGTGCGGTCGCTATTGTCGAGATAGAGGCCGACTTCGGCGGTGTTGCGGGCCGGGCGGTTGCCGGATCCGGAGAAGATCACGTCGTCCATGCCGGAGGCGCGCATGTTCTTGTAGGAATTCTCGCCCATCACCCAGCGCAGTGCTTCGACAAGATTGGACTTGCCGCAACCGTTCGGGCCGACGACGCCGGTCAGGCCGCGCTCGATGACGAATTCTGCCGGTTCGACGAAGGATTTGAAGCCGACGAGTCTCAGCCTGTTGAATTTCATAGGTTGATCTCCACCCTTCCCTTGAGAGGGCGGATCGGACTGGAGGTGGGAGGTGGAACGATCAAGCGTTCACCCCGGAAATCATCCTCATTCGCGCAGTCCGCGCAACCTCCTCCCAGGAGGAGGTCATAAAAAACAGGCGTGCGGCCCCAGCCGCCCGCCTGTGATGTAAAAAGGCGCGGATCAGAGCAGGCTGTCGATAAGCTTCGACATGGCAGCAATAGACATGTCCCCTGCATAGCGCTTGCCATTGATCAGGAAGGTCGGCGTGGCGTTGACGCCGAAATCCTTGGCTGCGCGTTCCCGTACAGAGTTGACATCATCCAGAAGCTTCTGGTTCGTCAAGCATTTCGTGAAGCTATCCTCAGTAAAACCAGCGAGTTTCGACATCTGGAGCAATGCGGCACGGCCGTCGACGTCGGGCGAGGCCCAGGCGATCTGCTGCTTGAAAAGCATTTCGACCATCGGCATGTATTGTTCCTGCGGGGCGCAACGCGCCAGCATGAAGGCTGCGGCAGCGCGCGGATCGAACGGGAATTCGCGGATGATGAAGCGAACCTTGCCGGTATCGATGTATTTCTGCTTGATCGTGTCGAAAGTCGTGACGGCAAAATGCGCGCAGTGCGGGCAGGTCAGCGACATGTATTCGACGATCTTGACGGGCGCATCTTCCTTGCCGAGCGCGATCTCCGGCAGCGGGCCGGGCTTCAGCACTTCGTTCATGTCGACATTGCCGTCGGACGGCGGCACTTCATCTTCGGCAGTCGCGGCGGATGCGGTGCCGGCAACGGCAGAGAACGCCACGGAGAGGGCGGCAACGGCAGAGCCGCCCAGCAGGTGGCGTTTGGTCAAGAGCATGTCGGACATCGGCATAGAGTCACCCGTCGTTGAAAGAGGTCTTCGAATGTTTCATGCGATATAACGGCAGCTTGCCGCTAACAAGGCACGGTTGGCCAACTTTCTTCAAAGAATTGTGACCTGGGAAAGACAAAAAGCTAAAATTGTCATCGGAATTGATAGAGACGCACGCGAGTTCAGTGCTCGTCGAGCAAGGTCGATGGGATATTCTGACCAGCATAAAAGAGACGCAGAATAACGACTTGCTCGTTCTTGATATGGTAAGCGGCGGTAACCCGCCGCTCAAACACCAATATCCGAGCACCTGGCCCTAAATTCTCACGCTGAGGACCTCGATCGGCCATCGCCTCAAGTGTTTTGCACTGCTGCTGGAGCCGTTGGATAAACGACAATGCGCGGCTCGGATTATCTTTCGCTATGAATTCATAGATACCTACGAGATCGTCTTCGGCAAGAGCCGCTGAAAACAATCCTATAATTCACGTCCAGCAGCTTTCATTCGTTCGGCATGTATTCTTTTAATTCTATCGAAAACCTCGTCAGCATCTCTGCCGGGCCGCGGGTCATCAAGCGCTTCCTGGATCTTTGCGCGCATGATTTGATTTATGACTTCTTCTTCGCGGTCCAGTGCTCTCAAAGCAGCACGCAGAACTTCGCTGGCAGAATCGTATACTCCGGATTCCAGTCTCGCATCGACGCCGCGCTGCTGATTACCCAGTGTAACCGTTATCGGCCTACTGCTTCGCATATCCAGTTCCCTTGCAAATACTCCGCCTGAGTATGACAGTGTCATTAACAAAAGCAAGTCTGGATCAGGCCTTACCCCGCTTCCACACCATGGCCGTGCCCAAACGCTGAACGGCGGCCCTGATCTTCTCATCCTCGATGCCGTCCATCATGTCGGCGAGCTTGCGCGCCGCTTCGCCTTTCAAGGGCGGCGGTGTGCGGGAACGCTTGGAGGCGACCGATACCGGCTTCTGCACGATGCGGATCTGATTGACGGCATAGAAGCCGAAGAAGCTGTTGATGCGCTGGATGAGTTCGCCTTGCGCATGGGTCAGGAAGAGTGCCCGCGCGCCCTCGCAGGCGATCGTCAGCACACCGGGCTGATAGCGATCGTCCATGCCGGGGCCGGTTCGCTTCGCCCATGCGATCTTTTCCGGCCGCGTGCAGTCGGCAAAGTCCTCGCCGGCGATTTCGTCCCAGCAGCCGAGCAGCGTCGTGTTGATGCCGGCACGCTTTGCCAGCACCGGATCGACGATGCCGTTGGTCAGCTCGGAAATCTGCTTCTCGCCTTTTCGGGGATAACTCATCTCAATCGGCTTCCGGTACATGCTTTGTGCATCGCGGACCTTGATCGCCCGACGCAGCTTGGCCAAGTATAGAGCACTTCCCCTCGACGCGGCAAATCATGACGACGACTTTAGAATCACCCACGGCCGCATCCCTGCTTGCCTGGTACGACCGCCACCACCGCGACCTGCCCTGGCGGGTCTCGCCGCCGATGGCCGCGCGCGGCGTCAAGCCCGATCCCTATCGCGTTTGGCTGTCGGAAGTGATGCTGCAGCAGACGACCGTGCCGGCGGTTAAATCCTATTTCGCCAAATTCCTGGCGCGCTGGCCGACGGTCGATGATCTCGCCGCCGCCGCGAACGAAGACGTCATGGCGGCTTGGGCGGGGCTCGGCTACTACGCTCGCGCGCGCAATCTGAAGAAATGCGCCGAGGCGGTGGCAGCCGATCATGGCGGCCGTTTTCCAGATACTGAGGAAGGCCTGCGCGCGCTGCCCGGCATCGGCGATTATACATCCGCCGCCGTCGCTGCCATCGCCTTCAATCGCCAGGCAGCCGTGATGGACGGCAATGTCGAGCGCGTCATTTCCCGCCTCTATGCGATTTCGGCGCCTTTGCCCGGCGCCAAGCCGCTGATGAAACAGAAGGTCGCCCTGCTGACACCTGCCGACCGGCCGGGCGATTTTGCTCAGGCAATGATGGATCTCGGCGCGACGATCTGTACGCCAAAGCGTCCGGTCTGTTCGCTCTGTCCCTTCAACGGCGCCTGTCAGGCGCTGGCTGGGCATGATCCCGAGCAATTCCCGGTCAAGGCGGCAAAGAAGGAAAAGCCGGTGCGCCAGGGTGCGGCTTTCGTTGCCGTCAATGACGAGGGCGAGATCTTCCTGCGGCGGCGTGTCGAAAGCGGGTTGCTGGGCGGCATGACGGAAGTGCCGACGACGGGATGGACGGCGCGGATCGACGGCGAGACCGGCATCGAGGCAGCCCCATTCCCGGCCGATTGGCAGCCGGCGGGCATGGTCACGCATGTCTTCACGCATTTCGAACTGCGGCTGTCGATCTGGCGCGCGAAGTCGGTCTCTCAGAATGACAACCATGACGGATGGTGGGCGCCGGTTACAAATCTTGAAGACCAGGCACTGCCGACAGTCATGAAAAAAGCGATCGCGCGGGCTATTCCCAATGCGTTCGCAAAAATGCGTTTGGGCTAAAAATTAGGAATTCATTCATGACGACGGAAATACGGCATATCGTTTTCGATATTGGCAAGGTTCTCATCCACTATGATCCAAACCTTCCCTATAGCCGGATCATTCCGGACCATGCCGAGCGCGAATGGTTCTTCGCCAATGTCTGCACTCATGAATGGAACCTTGAGCAGGATCGCGGCCGCACCTGGAGCGATGCCGAGGCATTGCTGATCGCCGATCATCCGGAGCGCGAGGAACAGATCCGCAGCTTCCGCAAATACTGGCACGAGATGGTTCCGCATGCCTATGACGACAGCGTCGCCATTCTGGAGCAGCTTATCGCTGAGGGACGCGACGTCACCTTGCTCACCAACTTCGCCTCGGACACCTTTCGCGAGGCGCAGGAGCGTTATCCCTTCCTGAAGAAGCCGCGCGGCGTGACAGTTTCCGGCGATATCGGGCTGATCAAGCCGGATGTCGCGATTTATGATACCCACGCCAAGAGCTTCGACCTCGATCCGGCCTCGACGATTTTCATCGACGATTCCTATCCGAACGTCGAAGGCGCGCGGGCTGCCGGCTGGCATGCAGTTCACTTCACAGGCGCCGAGAAGCTGCGCAGCGATCTCGCCGCCCATGGCATAAAGGTTTGAGCCAATGACCTTCGATCCCGCACAACGCATCGATCTGTTCCATGACGCAATCAATCGCCTCGACTATGAGGCGATCGAGAACTTCTTCGCAGAGGATGCCACCTATGTCTCCAACGGCGTCGGCAGCCTTGCCGGCCGTGCGGCAATCATGGAAGCCTTCCGCGGCTATTTCGACACCTATCCGGACCAGACGGCATCGAATTCCCTTGTGGAGACGCTGACACCACTGTCCGGCCGTGCCGTCTGGTCTGTCCGGGCCACCAACAGCAAGACGAGCAAGCCACTGATCCGCGAAGGCGAGGAAACGATTACCTTTAACGAGGACGGCCGCGTCGTGCGTGTCGACGTCACGGATTATCAGGAGTTCTGAGATCCGAAGCTGAAAAACCCAGGGCCTTGCCGTACAATATATCCGATAAGGCCCTGGGTGTTTCGTCTTCTTCCCAACTGGAGGTACACGACGGAAGAAGACGGATATGTCGATCTGAAAGGCATCCGGCAGCCGCGGGGCGGCTTTGAAACCGGAACCGTCTAGCGGTTGAGACTATTCAACCTTGGCCAGATCGCTGCGGATGATGGCTCTGAGTTCGTCGATCGGACGCAGGGAACGCCCATCGTCGAAATGCCAGAACATCCACCCATTGCATGCATCAAGGCCCTGGACCTTCGCGCCAAGGCGATGAATGGAGCCGGCCTCGCCGCCGGAAGCGACCGTGCCGTCGGCGCGGACGATGGCGCTATGGCGGCGCTTGGCATCCGTCAGCACCTGGCCGGGCTTGATGAGGCCGCTTTCGATGAGCACATTGAACGCCACGCGCACTTCGGCCTTCTTGCCGGTCATCACGGTCAGTTCCGCCTTGCCGAGCGGTTCTACGGCGGCGATACGGGCGCTTGCCGCGTCGATATAATCCTGCTCGCGCTCGATGCCGACGAAGTGGCGGCCGAGGCGCTTGGCAACGGCACCGGTCGTGCCCGATCCGAAAAAGGGATCGAGAATGATGTCGCCGGGCTTGGACGAAGCCATGATGACACGGGCCAGCAGCGCTTCCGGCTTCTGCGTCGGATGCACCTTCTTGCCGTCGTCGCCCTTCAGTCGCTCATTGCCGTTGCAGATCGGGAACAGCCAGTCGGAACGCATCTGCACGTCATCGTTGGCGGCCTTCATGGCATCGTAGTTGAAGGTATAGCCCTTCGCCTTGGCGTTCGGACTTGCCCAGATCATCGTCTCATGCGCGTTCTGGAAGCGGCGGCCCTTGAAATTCGGCATCGGGTTGGTCTTGCGCCAGACGATGTCGTTCAAGATCCAGAAGTTCAGATCCTGCAGCGTCGCGCCGACGCGGAAGATATTGTGATAGGAGCCGATAACCCAGATCGTGCCCGTCGGCTTCAGCACGCGGCGGCAGGCGAGCAGCCAGGCGCGCGTGAAGGCATCATAGGCTTCGAAGGAGGCGAACTGATCCCATTCGTCATCGACGGCATCGACCAGCGACTGATCCGGACGGTGCAGCGTGCCGCCAAGCTGGAGATTGTACGGCGGGTCGGCGAAGATGACGTCGACGGATTGATTGGGCAGTGCCTCAAGAGCGGCCACGCAATCGCCCTTGATGATCGTGTCGATCCAGGACCCCGGAACGGCTGAAGTCCTGAGGTCGGCAAGCGGGAAAACTGACGCCATGTGATACTCGCTGTTACACTTACTCGGTGCTCTTAATCGAGTGTTATGGTTACCTAACTTGGTTACCAAAGACTAAAGCGGCGCCATATTTTCTGCATTCCCGACGAAGCCGCCGAGAATGCAGGCCTCGTCAAAAGGCGCTATCGCGTTGAAAGCTCTAGATATCGTGCATTGCGTGGCTGTCGTCGGGCGCTTCTGCGCGTTCCGTCATCCCGTAATCGCGAAGCACCTGCGCGACACGCAAACGATAGTCGGCAAAGACCGTCTTGCGCCCCGCTTTCTGGGCGGCGCGATGCGCCTCGCGGTTTCGCCACTCGCGAACGGCTCCCTCGTCGCGCCAGAAGGACAGCGACAGGATCTTGCCTGGCTGAGTGAGGCTTTCGAAACGTTCGATAGAGACGAAACCGTCGATCGTCTCCAGTTCGGAACGCAGCCTCGCGGCGATGTCGAGATAGTGCTGACGTTCGTCGGGATGGGGAACGACTTCGAAAATGACTGCGATCATGGCGATACCCTCGAAGCGTGCGGCAGCGAGACATTCTTCAGGAAAATGCGATCCTCCTGCAAGATGAAACGCTCGCGACGGGCAAAATCAAGATTGGCCCGCGCCAGCGGATCGGCGGCGAGGCTCTTGCGATAGACCTCATAGGCGGCGAGATTCTCGATATTGTAGATGCCGTAGGCTGTCGTCAGCGATCCCTCATGCGGGCCGAAATAGCCGATCAGGTCGGCGCCGTTGCGCGGGATGGCCTGGCCCCAGGCTTTGCCGTATTCCGCGAAGGCTTCTTGCTTGAACGGATCGATCTGGTAGCGGATGAAACAGGTGATCATTGGCTTTCTCCTTTGCTGATGCAGAGGTTTTCGCACATTGCAGGACGGAGATGGTTCGGTTACGATCGAAGTATGAAGGAAGGTCCAGACATAGCACAGATCGGCTCGCTGATCGGCGATCCGGCGCGAGCGAATATTCTGACGGCGCTGATGGGCGGTCGTGCGCTGACGGCGACGGAACTGGCGGCGGCTGCCGGCGTGACGCTGCAGACTGCGAGCGCGCATCTTTCCAAGCTTGAAGCAGGCGGCCTGCTGGCACAGCGCAAGCAGGGCCGGCATCGTTATTTCACGCTGGCCGACGATCGGGTCGGCAAGCTGCTCGAGGGCATCATGGGCTTTGCCGCAAGCCGCGGCCATCTGCGCCATCGTCCCGGCCCGAAGGAACCGGCGCTGCGCAAGGCGCGCATCTGCTACGATCATCTGGCCGGCGACTATGGTGTGCGCATGCTCGATAGTTTGATCGAGGCCGGGTCGATCTCCGCCGTGGGCGAAGGTCTGAGCCTGACGGCGAACGGCGAAAAGCATCTGGGATCGATCGGCATCGACCTCTCCGGGTTGCGCTCGAGCCGCCGACCGCTTTGCCGATCCTGCCTGGACTGGAGCGAGCGCCGTGCGCATCTCGCCGGCAGCCTCGGCAAGGCGCTGCTTTCGAATTTCCTCGACAAGGGTTGGGCGCGGCGAACCGAAAACAGCCGCTCGATCTTCTTCACGCCCGAAGGCGAGCGCCGCTTTCTGGCGCTCTTTCCGCTTGAGCTAAGCGATGGCGCCTCGCAGCCTGAGCCGGATGATAAGCCCTAGGCTGCTTTGATCAGGACACCGCTGAAATTGGTTGCAGCAATGCGGCTGCAGAGCTCACCCCATTCGCAGCCGAGGCAGGCGTGACGGATTTCACCGCCGGCGAAATTGCGACGGAGTTTTGCAAGCAAGCCGGCATCAGGCACCAGCACCGCACCTATGCCGATCTCCTCGCCCAGCAATGTCGAGATATCGGCGAGAGCTACCGCATCCCGCTCGATGACCGAAGCCTTGAGGCAGTGCGGCTCTTCCTCGCCGAGCAGCGGCGCGCAGATGTCATCGGGGCCGGAGACCAGTTTGATCTCCTCCCCTTCCGACAGCCGCTCGGCGATGCGGCGATAATTGTCGGTGAAGGCCGAGGTATAGCCTTCACCAACGAATGTCAGCATGCAGAGCAGATGGTGGGCGCGAAGCCTGACGGTCAATTCAGACGCGCCTTGCCGCTATAGACCTGGATGGTCTTCAGCACGGCAGCTGCAAGCGCGGACTTGAGCACGGCGCCGAGAATGAAGGGCGCGACGCCAAGCAGCCAGCCCTTTTGCGCGCCGATCAGCGCTGCAAGCCATCCACCGCCGATGGCAAGGCAAAGAATGTTGGCCGAGAGATGGGCGATGAAGCTGCGCACGATGCGGTTGCCGCTCCAGCCGCGCTCCGCAAGCCAGCCGACAAGGGCTGCGATAATCGGGAAGGAGACCAGATAACCCGCCGTTGGCCCCATGAAGGGCGCAACGCCGCCTGCCCCGCCGGCCAGCACCGGAAAGCCGATCGCGGCTTCGCCCAGCCAGGCGAAAACCGTGATCGCACCAAGACGCCAGCCATAGAGCGCGCCGATCATGGTGATCGCGAATGTCTGCATGGTGATCGGCACCGGCACCATCGGCACAGAGATTCGCGATGCGAGCGCCAGGATCAGCGTTCCGGCGAGAACGAACACAGCCTTGGTAACAAGCGAACGCCGCCCGAGGCGGAGCGGATCGAAAGCGACTTCATCATGATGCTGCAACAGGGACATCGGCTCTCCTTCTAAAATTATAGATAATTTTTGAGTCTCATCTATTTTATGAGAGAGATCGCGAAATCAGGCAAGTAGTAGCAGTACCAAATTCCGATAAAGTTCGGGATTTCGTTGAAAAATAAGGCTAATAAAATTCAGGAAAGGCAGCGGGCGACAGCCGGGCATCGAACAAAATACCGCGACACTGGCGCAGCAAACATTCCCCTGGTGCACCGCTTCCAGAGCACTTCCGGCTATTCACCTTAAAATTATCTATAATTTTAGCCGACGATTGCGAAGGCGTCGCGTGTCGATCCCGAAGGCGTGCGCACTGGCGCGCGGCCGATCCATTGCACATGTTTCTGCAGGATCGCGGCAGCCTCTTCGGCCCGCCCCTGGCGGAGCGCGGCCAGAATGGCGCGGTGGTCATGATCCGTGCGCTTCTCCCAGCCGGATTGCCAGGCGGAGAAGAGAAAGCGGGCGCTCACGGCATGCAGATCGTCGATCGCGGCAAGAAGGCGCGCCATGCCGCAGGGCGCCAGGATCAGGCGATGGAAGCGCCGATTGGCCTCCTCCCAGGCGTGGACGTCACCGGCGGCATCGCCATCGCGCGTCGCCTGTTCCGCCCCATCCAGAATAGCTGAAGTCAGATGCGGGGCTGCATGCTTGAGTGCAAGACCTTCGAGGGCTGCGCGCATTTCCGCAACCTCGCGGACTTCCTTGAGATCGAAAGAGGCGACACGGACACCACGACGCGGCAGGCTGATTGCCAGCCCCTGCGCCTCCAGCCGGCGGAACGCCTCGCGCACGGGCACGTGGCTCGTGCCGAACTCTTCGGCGATGTGATCCTGCCGCAGGCGGGCATCGGGCGCGATCTCGCCGCGGATGATGCGGTCGGCAAGCACCCGGCTGATGCGGCTGGCAATGGTGTCGTCGCGCTCCTTGGCCATGGCCGATCCTTAAAGGCGGGCCCATCCGATGTCGAGGGCCGATGTCGAGCGACAAGAAACCCTCGTCACCTCTTTTGTGCATTTCGACCCTTTCGCGCACTGCAGCGCAGCCATGCCCGCCAATTGGTTGAGCTTTGCCGACATATCGTGTAAAGCCCGGCGGTCGTTTTTCAGAGCACCTCCCGAAATACCGATGGTTCCTGGAGCGTGCCGATCCCAGCCACATCAAAGGCAGTAATTTCATGAGCAATGGTTTCGACCTCATCATTTTCGACTGCGACGGCGTTCTGGTCGATTCGGAAATCATCGCGGCCGAGGTCGAATCGAAACTGCTGACCGATGCGGGCTATCCGATCAGCACCGAGGAGATGGGCGAGCGCTTCGCCGGAATGACCTGGCGCAACATCCTGTTCGAAGTCGAGCGCGAGGCCAGCATTCCGCTCTCTGCATCGCTGCTCGACAAATCCGAGAAGCTGCTCGACCTGAAGCTTGCCAGTGATGTCCAGGCTATCCCGGGCGTGCCGCAGGCGTTGTCGCGGCTGCCGATGCCGCGCTGCATCTGCTCGAATTCCAGCTCCGCCCGCCTTGAGATGATGCTGACGAAGGTCGGCTACATCAAGCTGTTTGCTCCGAACATCTTTTCCGCCAAGGACCTCGGTGCCGACCGCGTGAAGCCGAAACCGGACATCTTCCTGCATGGCGCCAAGCAGATGAATGTCAGCCCGGCCAATACGATCGTCGTCGAAGATTCCGTCCACGGCGTTCAGGCCGCGCGCGCCGCCGGCATGCGCGTCATCGGCTTTACCGGGGCATCGCATACCTATCCGTCGCATGCCGATCGTCTGACCGACGCCGGTGCCGAAACCGTCGTCAGCCGCATGGCCGACTTGCCGGGCGTCGTCATGGCGCTCGCCGAATGGGACGGCGTCCTCTAAGACGGATTGAAATACAGACCAAAAGAAAAGGCCCTGCCAATCGGCAGGGCCTTTTCTTTTCAACCGTCGCTCACCCTCGCATCGCCGCGCAAGGGTCGTGATCAAAAGCTTAGTGACGCTTCTTGCGCACCGGCTTCGCACCCTTCACGGGCTTCTGCGGGCCTTGATCGAAACCGATCTGCACAATAGTGAAGCCGCCGGAGCCCCCGGCCACCTGGATATCATTATCGGTAAAGAGGAACTGCGCCGTCGTCTCGCCCGGCGGGATTTCCGCCGTATACATAACGGTCTTGCTATAGAGCGCGTTGTCGTTGTCCATGACGGCAACATGGATAGGCAAGGTTACCTTGCCGGAGCTGCCCATGGGGCCAGCAACCAGGCGTCCCTGCGCCACGACGTGAATGCCGAGGCTGGTGCCGTCCGTGGTGCATTGGCGGGTCGCCTGCGCCAGCGAAGCTTGGTAGATCAGCTGGTTCGGGTCGTCCTTGGCGCCTTTGGCGTAGGTGCGATAGACGGAATCCTCGTCGCGGATAACGGCCTGCGGGCACTTGCCCGCGACGTAAGACTGGCCGCCAGTCGGAGCAGCTGTTGCGGCTCCCGTTTGCGGCGCCACCGTTACATCCGTTGCCGGCTGTTTTTCACTCTTGCCGCCGATGCCGAGAGTGCTGCAGCCCGTCAGCAATGCCAGAAGCGAAGCGGAGAAAAGACGACGCGAAACCTTGCCAAACACTATAATTCCACCCTCTCCATATATTTCACATTATCGGCCAGCAGCCTGTCAAACGGGCCTTTTATGACACTTGGCGATGGTCTATACCAGCGACGCAGCGAAAAATCGATTGGGTAGACACCGTTTTGGCTCACTTTTCGAGATCGACAGATTGCCACAAATGGCCTCCGCCCGGCGCAGATCCCACGCGCCTTGCGCAAACGCGAAAACCACGCGGCTGATCCGACGCAAAAAGACCGGCCGCTGTCGCTTCGTTCCTCTACCCTCTCAATCGATCACTCAGGCAATTTTGCGACCAAAGGAATTCTAGACCGTGGACTACATTTCAACGCGGGGAGAAGCCCCTGCCCTTGGCTTCTGCGACGCCCTCCTGGCCGGCCTTGCTCGTGATGGCGGGCTTTATGTTCCCCGTGAATGGCCTGTCCTGACGAAGAAGGAAATCCGCGCGTTCCGCGGCAAGAGCTATCAGGATGTCGCTTTCGCCGTCCTTTCGCCGTTCACCAACGGCGAAATCCCGGCCGATGTCTTTCGCGGCATGATCGACGATGCCTATGCCACCTTCCGGCATCCGGCCGTGGCGCCGCTCGTCCAGACGGGAGCGAACAGCTTTGTCATGGAGCTTTTCCATGGCACGACGCTCGCCTTTAAGGATGTCGCCATGCAGCTGCTGGCGCGGCTGATGGACTATGCGCTGGAGAAGCGCGGCCAGCGAGCCACCATCGTCGGCGCAACCTCGGGCGATACCGGCGGCGCTGCAATCGACGCCTTTGCCGGACGCGAGCGCACCGATATCTTCATTCTGTTCCCGCATGGAAAAGTCTCGCCTGTGCAGCAGCGCCAGATGACCACCTCGACGGCAGCAAATGTGCATGCTCTGGCGATCAAGGGCAATTTCGACGATTGCCAGAACCTCGTCAAAGCCATGTTCAACGACGCCGCCTTCCGCGACACGGTCAAGCTTTCCGGCGTCAATTCCATCAACTGGGCGCGAATCATGGCGCAGGTGGTTTACTACTTCACGACAGCTGTCGCCCTTGGCGGTCCGGACCGGAAAATCTCGTTCACTGTGCCAACAGGCAATTTCGGAGATATTTTCGCCGGTTACGTCGCCAAGCGCATGGGCCTGCCGATCGAAAAGCTGGTCATCGCCACCAACGAGAACGATATCCTGGCACGCATGCTGAAGACCGGCCGCTATGAGATGCGCGCGGTCAAGGCAACGACCTCGCCGTCGATGGATATCCAGATATCCTCCAACTTCGAGCGGCTCCTGTTCGAAGCGAACGGTCGGGACGCCTCCAAGGTGCGCGCCGCCATGGAAAGCCTGAAGCAGTCGAACGGATTTTCGGTCAGCGAAGAGGCTCTGAAGTTCATCAAGAAGGACTTCCGCGCCGGCCGTGCCAGCGAGAAGCAGGTGGCCGAAACGATCCGCAAAACCCTTGCCGATACGGGCTATCTGCTCGATCCACATACAGCGATCGGCGTCTTCATTGCGAACAAGAACGAGCGTCCCAGCAGCCCGATGGTGACACTGGCGACCGCCCACCCGGCAAAATTCCCTGCCGCAGTAAAATCCGCATCCGGTATTGACCCGGCGCTTCCGACGTGGCTTGCTGGTCTGATGACCAGGGAGGAGCGTTTCGACATTCTCGATCCGGAACTTAAAGCCGTCGAAAGCTTTATCGGCAAGCATATCCGGACCGGCGAATAGCAGACGCGGAAAGACAGGCGATGACAGTGGAGTGCACCCGGCTAGCGTCCGGGCTGACAGTAGCGACCCAATCGATGCCACACCTCGAAAGCGTGGCTCTCGGAGTTTGGATCAAGTCGGGTTCGCGTAACGAGACCGAAGCAGAACACGGTATCGCGCATCTGCTCGAGCATATGGCGTTCAAGGGTACGGCGCGGCGCACGGCGCGGCAGATCGCCGAGGAAATCGAGAATGTCGGCGGCGAAGTCAACGCCGCCACCTCGACGGAAACCACCTCCTATTATGCCCGCGTGCTGAAGGACCATGTGCCGCTCGCCGTCGATATCCTTGCCGATATCCTGACGGAGTCAGCCTTCGACGAGGAAGAGCTGGCGCGCGAAAAGCAGGTCATCCTGCAGGAAATCAATGCCGCCAACGACACGCCCGACGATGTCGTCTTCGACAAGTTTTCCGAGGTCGCCTATCGCGGTCAGACGCTGGGACGCGCCATTCTCGGCACGCCGGAAACAGTTGTCTCCTTCTCGCCGGAACAGATCCGCCATTATCTCGGCCGCAACTATACGACCGACCGCATGTTCGTGGTGGCGGCAGGCGCTGTCGACCATGAAAGCTTCGTGCGTCAGGTCGAGGATCGCTTCTCCAGCCTTCCGACCAAACCGTCCGCTCCGCCCGTTATCGAACCGGCGCGTTATATCGGCGGCAACATTCGCGAAACGCGCGACCTGATGGATGCGCAGATCCTGCTCGGCTTTGAAGGCCGCGCCTATCACACCCGCGATTTCTACTGTTCGCAGATTCTCGCTAACATCCTCGGCGGCGGCATGTCCTCGCGCCTTTTCCAGGAAGTGCGCGAATTCCGCGGCCTCTGTTATTCGGTCTATGCCTTCCATTGGGGCTTCTCCGATACCGGCATTTTCGGCATCCATGCCGCGACCGGTGGCGAGAACCTGCCGGAACTGCTGCCCGTCATCGTCGACGAGCTGCACAAATCCTCCCATGACATTCAGCAGCAGGAAATCGAGCGCGCCCGCGCTCAGATCCGCGCACAGCTGCTGATGGGTCAGGAAAGCCCGGCCGCTCGCGCTGGTCAGGTCGCCCGGCAGATGATGCTTTATGGCCGCCCCATCCCGAACCAGGAGATGCTGGAGCGCCTGGAAGGTATCACGATCGAGCGCCTGACGGATCTTGCCGGCCGCCTGTTCTTCGATACAGTACCGACGCTTTCTGCGATCGGGCCGCTGGAGCAGCTCGCGCCGATGGAGGACATCGTCACTTCGCTGTCGTCGCCGGTCCCTGCTTCCAGAAGCGCAAGCGGCTAAGGGCACGCCGCAGGCCTATGGGTGCAATTCTCGGGGGAGTGCTTGGCGGCATGCAAAAATCTGTCTTTCGGTTTCTCTCACGTCATTCGGACGCGGTTGAACTCGAAAACGACAATTATTTGCTGCGGCTGCCGCGCTACTCCGATTTCAACCAATGGCACAGGCTTCGGGCTGAAAGCCGCCGTTTTCTGGAACCTTGGGAACCTACCTGGCGACATGACGAGCTGACCGAGGCCGCCTATCGGGCGCGCATCATTCGGGGCAAGCAGGAATACAGCTCCGGCCAGGCCATACCGCTCTTCATTTTTCTGAGGGAAAACACGACGCTGGTTGGCGGCATCACGATCGGCTATATTCGCCGAGGTGCCGCGCAGAGCTGCATGATCGGGTATTGGATGGGCGAGCGCTACTCCGGTCAGGGCCATATGTTCGCCGCACTTCAGTTGGTTATACCCTATATCTTTTCCGGACTTGAGTTGCACCGAATTGAAGCAGCCTGTATTCCGGATAACGAGCGTAGCATGCGGCTTTTGCAAAAAGCCGGTTTCCAACGGGAAGGTCATTTGCGCGGTTATCTTAAAATCAACGGTCAGTGGCGCGACCATGTGATGTTTTCAAGGTTGGCATCCGACACCAACCCGAACCGAAGCTTCGACCAGCGATGATCGCCGGAATGATGCAGACGTGGCCGATGGCCCGGCGGCTATGCGCGCTGATCGCAACGCTCGCAGCCGTGATGTTGCTGCTGCTCACCGGAGTGGCTGACGCAGCCGAGCCTGTGAAGATCTCGCGCGACGATACCGCTCTCGACCTGACGGCGACGACGGAGATCTATACCAATCAGGGAGAAGCCTTTCAGGTCTCTACAGCCGCAGGCACCGACGGCATCCGACGCCGCATTGAGGTACGATCCTCTTCGCCGAACCATCAGGGTGACTGGGCCGTCTTTGCACTGGCTAATGTGTCCGAAGAGCAGCTGGAGCGCGTCATCGTCGCCCCGCATTTCCGCCTGGTGAATTCGAAAGTCTTCTGGCCGGATCTCGGCTCGCAGCGCATCGTCGCGATCACGCCGAGCGAAGGGTTCGCGCTCGATCGCCAGCCGAGCGACGAAGCCGATGTCTTCCGCATCACGCTGAACCCCGGCGCGGTCGTCACCTTCGTTGCCGAACTTTCGTCACCAAACCTGCCGCAGCTCTATCTTTGGGAACCGAACGCCTACAAGGATACGGTCAACGCCTTCACGCTCTATCGCGGCATCGTGCTCGGCATTGCCGGCTTGCTGGCGGTGTTCCTGACCATCCTTTTCGTGGTCAAGGGAACCTCGATGCTGCCAGCGACGGCGGCGCTTGCCTGGGCGGTGCTCGGCTATATCTGCGTCGATTTCGGCTTTCTCGGCAAGCTCATCAGCATCACGTCAAGCGACCAGCGAATATGGCGCGCCTGTGCGGAGGTGGCGCTCGCGTCGAGCCTGGTGATCTTCCTGTTCACCTATCTCAATCTCAATCGCTGGCACGCCCATCTCGGCTATGTGACGCTTGCCTGGGTACTCGGTCTCGCGCTGCTCTTCGGTGTGGCGATCTACGATCCGTCGATTGCCGCCGGCATCGCGCGGCTGTCGCTGGCGCTGACCGCGACGGCAGGCCTGCTGCTTATCATCTATCTCGGCTTCAGCCGTTATGATCGGGCCATCCTGCTCGTGCCCGCCTGGGCGCTGATCCTCGTCTGGCTGTTCGGGGCCTGGATGACCGTCATGGGCAAGCTCGACAACGACATCATCCAGCCGGCACTCGGCGGCGGCCTTGTTCTCATCGTCCTGCTGATCGGCTTCACCGTCATGCAGCACGCCTTTGCCGGCGGCGCATTTCAGCAGGGCCTGTTCTCGGATCTGGAACGGCAATCCCTGGCGCTCACCGGCTCCGGCGATACCGTTTGGGATTGGGACGTGGCGCGCGACCGCGTGGTGACGACGCCCGATATCTCGATGAAGCTCGGCCTTTCTCCCGGCACCATGCACGGCGCTGCGCGCAACTGGCTGCCGCGGCTGCATCCCGACGATCGCGACCGCTTCCGCGCGACGCTCGACGTGCTTCTGGAACATCGACGCGGCCGGCTGAACCATGAATTCCGCATTCGCGCCGAAGACGGGCATTTCCACTGGCTGTCGATCCGCGCCCGGCCGGTCCTTGGTTCCAACGGCGAGATCATTCGCTGCGTCGGTACGATCGTCGACATCACCGAGCAGAAGAATTCGATCGAGCGGCTGCTGCACGACGCCGTGCACGACAATCTCACGGGACTGCCGAACCGCCAAGTCTTCCTCGATCGCCTGCAGGCGGTTCTAACACTTGCCTCGGATGGCAATCAGCTCAGGCCGACGGTCATCGTTATCGATATCGACCGGTACAAGCTCGTCAACGATACCCTTGGCTTTGCCGCTGGTGACAATATTCTCATCGCGCTGACGCGACGTCTTCGCCGGCTGATGAAGCCGCAGGATACGCTCGCTCGCCTTTCGGGCGACCAGTTCGGCCTCATCCTCGTTTCCGAACGCGATCCAGCCAAGGTCGCCGACTTCGCCGATGCAATCAGCAAGGCAATCATGGTGCCGATCAATTTCGCCAACCGCGAGATCATCCTGACGGCTTCGGTCGGACTGACGTCCTGGGTCGATCAGCAGGAGAATGCGACTGGTATGCTGAGCGATGCGGAGCTCGCCATGTACCGCGCCAAGCGCGCCGGCGGCAATCGTGTCGAACCCTTCCAGCCGGCCTTCCGAAGCTTCGGGACGGACCGGCTGCAGCTGGAAACCGACTTGCGCCGGGCCGTCGAACGCAAGGAACTCTCGCTCGTCTATCAGCCGATCGTTCGGCTCGAAGATGCGGAGGTTGCCGGCTTCGAGGCGCTGATGCGCTGGGAGCATCCAAAGCGCGGCAATATTCCGCCATCGGAATTCATCCCGATCGCCGAGGCTTCCGATATCATTGGCCCGCTTGGCATGTTTGCGCTCGAGCAGGCAACGAATGACCTGATGGCATGGCAGCGACAGACCGGCGACCTGCCGCTGTTCGTCTCCATCAACCTTTCCAGCGTCCAGCTGCTCAACAACGAGCTTTACGACGATATCCGCGCCCTGCTCGCCAAAACCCATTGCGATCCGCACCGGATCAAGCTGGAGCTGACGGAATCGCAGGTGATGGAAAATCCGGAACAGGCACGGCTCGTGCTCGACAAGCTGCGAGATGCCGGCATCGGCCTGGCGCTCGACGACTTCGGCACCGGCTATTCCTCTCTCGCCTACCTCACCCGTTTCCCCTTCGATACGATCAAGCTCGACAAGGCGATGGTCCGCGACGATAGCGACAAGAAGGCGGTTCTGTTGCGTTCGGTCATCTCCATGGCGCGTGAACTCAACATGCGCGTGGTCGCCGAAGGCATCGAATCGGAAGAGGATGCGCTGGAGCTCGCCAAGATCGGCTGCAGCTACGGCCAGAGCTTCATCTTCGGCCCGCCGATGGGTTCGGATTCGGTGATACGCCTGCTGAAGGAACGCTTTCCGCTGACGAAGCGCGCCTGAGCATTCGATCACGCGCTGTCGATCAACTCCCTGATATAGTCGAGCTTAGCGACCACGGGCGGCGAGAGAATGAAGGGATAGGAATCCGGCTGCCCCATACTGCGCTGGATGGAGTTGATCGCCACGCTCAAAGGGATCCAGGCGCTGACGAGCTGCTCGGCGCTTTCCGCCCTGTAAGGATTGAAATCTATCTCGGCCGCCATGTCATGATAGCGATGGGGATCGATCACCACGCCGAAGGAGCGTGCCGTTTCCAGCGTGTCGACGATGTGCAGATAATGCGCGAAGCATTCGGCAAAATCCTCCCAGGGATGGGAGCTGGCATAGGCGCTGATAAAGCTTTCCTGCCAATTCGCCGGTGGCCCGTTCTCGTAGTGAGCCTGAAGCGCTGCGCCATAATCGGCGCGCTCGTCGCCGAAGACGGCGCGAAAGGCATCGAATTGCCCGCGGTCGCGGACAAGCTTGTTCCAGATGAAATGGCCAGTCTCATGGCGGAAGTGGCCGAGCAAAGTGCGATAAGGCTCGTTCATCGAGGTGCGCGCCTGTTCGCGCGTGCATCGTCCGCCTCGGCGGCACGGATGGCGATCAGTCCCTCCTCATGACCCGTCATCGCGGGGACCACGGTATCGCCCTGCACCTCGTCCTCGAGGAAGTCGAAGACGAGCCCACCTTCGGGGTCCTGCTGACGGTCGGGATGCGGCAGGTTCCAGCGCAAAAGCGAATAAAACAAATGCCGCTGCGCCTGACTGATGCGCCGCCAGCGGTCTATGCCCTGTTCCGTGCCGGTGTTCGGCACGAGACGATTGTGCCGGCAGGCGACGCAATAGGGTTGCGGGTCGTCCGCATCGATCAGCCAATTGCATATATCGAGTTCGGCATTCGCGCAGAACCGAACGTGTTGTGCCGGCTCGGACACCGGATGCCAGCTGTCAGCATTTTCAGCTTCCAAGGCGTATATCGCCAAGCGGTCGGGGATAAAACCAAGCTGATGGCCGCAACGCACGCACTGCCTGTTATCGAAGTGGACGGGCTGGCCGCAATGGTCACAAGTGAAAAGCCGCATGTCTCCCCTCGAAAAATCCTTGGCCGATAGTAAAGAGCCTGCCACGTTTCCGTAACAGGCCCTTCCTCCCAATATCGCCGCTACAACATCAATTCCGATGGAGCGGCGACCATGGATTTGAAAAATTCAGCAGTCACATCCGGTCGACTGCGCCCTTGACCTTATCCTTGGCCTTGCCAACGGCGGTCTGCACCTTGCCCTTAGCTTCCTGGGCGGCGCCCTTCGCGCGCATTTCTCTGTCATTGGTTGCCTTGCCGGCTGCCTGCTTTGCCTTGCCGGCGATTTCATTCACCTTACCGGATACCTTGTCGGTTGTGCTGCTCATATCTGGCGCCTCCTGGTCTGGCCCGGCGGAATTGCCGATGCTCTGTCAGGAAAACGTCACCACAGCTATTTCGTTCCAAAGTAACGCAACTCGGCTTAGCTATGGCCCGCCTGCAGCGACAGCATCGCAGGATTGATGCCCATCAGAGCCAGCGCGCGATCATATTTATTGTCGAGGCTGCGATCGAAAATCATTTCTTCGTTTGCCGGGCAGTTCAGCCAGCCATTATTGCCGATCTCGGCTTCGAGCTGGCCAGCCCCCCAGCCGGCATAGCCGAGCAACATGGTGGCGCGCTTCGGGCCGCTCCCTTTGGAAATCGCCCGCACGATGTCGAGCGTCGCCGTCAGGCTGATGTCATCACTGACCGGAATGCTGCCGTCGCTGATGTAATCGTCCGAATGCAGAACGAAGCCGCGGCCGCTTTCGACGGGGCCGCCGGTCTGGATGGGGAAATCGCGCGCCCTCTGCGGCAACACGATGGCATCGTCGTCCTTGATCATTTCGAGATGCAGCAGAACATCGGTGAATGTTAGCTTCTGAGACCGATTGATGACGAAGCCCATGGCACCGGCATCGGAATGGGCGCAGATATAAATCACCGTTCGATGGAAGTTCCGATCCTCCATGCCCGGCATGGCGATCAGGAACTGACCGTCGAGAAAACCTCTTTCGCGTCTATTCTTCAGCGTCGATAGGGACATCGTGCCTCCTGACCGCAGTCCGCAACTGCACCGCCTGTAATCAAGATGGGGCAATGTCATAAATCAATCAACTGAAAATGATCATTTGCTTCTTCGTCCGTGCTGGCTCCAGGCAACTCAATCGGCTAAATCCTTGTCGCATGATCGAATTCAGTACCGTTGGCCGGCTGTCGGCCCTTCTCGCTACTTTGTTTTTCAGCGCCTCGGCAGTCCATGCCGCGACGAGCGACTGGGTAGACAATGAGGGCGGCAGGATGCGTCTGATCGCGCTGGCGCCGGACGCCGAAGGGCATATCCGCGCCGCCTTGCAGATCGAACCGGAGCCGGGCTGGATCACTTATTGGCGCGAGCCAGGTCAGGGTGGAATTCCACCGCAAATTACGCCGGCACCTAGCAGCGGCGTGACATTGGAAAGGGCGGCCTACCCGGCACCAAAACCGATCAGCGTCGGCCCTATCCAGGAAATCGGCTACGACGCGCCGGTGACGTTTCCGCTCGATCTTCGCGTCGCCGGCAAGGCGCCGGAAAAGCTTGAGCTGACAGCTTTCATCGGCCTCTGCAAGGATATCTGCATCCCTTTTCAGGCCGAATACTCCCTGCCCTTGCCGGCCAATGCACAGCCGACCTCGCGTGAGCTGGCCTTGCTCGATGCGGCAAAGGCGATGCTGCCCCAAGCTCCTTCTGCGGATTTCGCCATCCAGAGCCATCAGATCTCCGCCGACGCCAAGAGCCTTTCGCTGCAGCTGACACTGCCGGAAGCGAGTGGAAAGGCACCTGAAATCTACGTCACGGGGCCGTCAGGCTATGTGTTCTTTCAGCAAGCAAATGCAAAGCGGGAGGGAACCGCCTTCTCCGCCGATATCGAGATCGGCAAGCTGCCGAAGGATTATAGTCCGAAGGGCAAGAGCTGGGGCATCCTCGTCGTCGATGGCGATCGGGCGATGGAAACCACCCTTGCACTTGAATAGGCGCGGCCTATAGTTCCCTGACCGTCTTCAAGCCATCGGCGACCATTCGAGCGCCCCGAAACACGACCCAAGGAGAGAGCCATGACCATCGCGATCGGCGACACACTGCCTGCCGCAACCTTCAAGGAAAAGACCGCCGACGGCCCGGTCGAGATCAGCACCGAGCAGCTCTTTGCCGGCAAGCGCGTCGTTCTCTTCGCCGTTCCCGGCGCGTTTACGCCCACTTGCTCGCTCAATCACCTGCCGGGCTTTCTCGAAAACCGCGACGCCATTCTTGCCAAGGGCATCGATGACATCGCCGTCGTTTCCATCAATGACTGGCACGTCATGGGCGCCTGGGCACAATCGTCCGGTGGCCTCGGCAAGATCCATTTCCTCGCCGACTGGGATGGCTCCTTCACCAAGGCGCTTGGTCTTGAAGCCGATCTTTCCGCCGGCGGCCTTGGCATTCGCTCCAAGCGTTATTCCATGCTGGTGGAAGACGGCGTGGTGAAGACGCTGAATATCGAGGAAAGTCCCGGCCAGGCAACGGTTTCAGGCGCCGCTGCGATGATCGAGCAGCTTTAGGGTTTTGATGGACGGAAGAAACAGGGCGCCTCAAAAGCGCCCTTTGTTTTATTCTTCCTCATTGAAATGAGTATCGAAATCTCGATGTCCTTCGAGCACATTCAAAACCTCGAAAACATCCTCAACATAGCGGAAAAAGATTACATACCCACGAAATGCGAAGCTTCGCATATCGTCTCTCAGTTCCGGCCTTAGGCGGCCCATTTGACCGGGTAGGGCCGCAAGACTTGCGCACTTGCGGCGTAGCTCTCCTGTGAATTTCAAAGCGACCTTTGGGCTGCCGCTTTGACGCGTTATAAATACAAGAATATCCAGGATGTTATCCTGAGCGGCGGCTGTATAACGAAGCCGAGGCACTCAATGGCTTTCTTTTGCCAGTTCGGCAGCCTTGGCTTCCAAAGCGGCGCCAAGCTCCTCGTCAGATATATCGCCCCCACGATCGATCGATGCTTCCAGAGTACGCCGTAACGCTGCTATTTTCGCCTCACGCTCCTCTACGAGCCGGAGACCTTCGCGCACAACTTCGCTGGCGGAGCTGTAACGCCCCTCTTCCACGGTTTTCTCAACGAATTTTTCCCAGCGTTCACCGATAGAAACATTCATATGTGTCACCTCCTGCTGCCTCGATGAACCATCGAATAACAGATAATGCGCTATGTATAGCATCAACGGTGGAGAGCGCCAATTACCGGTAGTCAAAACCCTCAATTCACCCTTCGCCTCTTTTTCGCCTCATTTCATCGGTTACAACGTGTTATGTTATTACATAATTGAAAAGCCCCGAAATGCCTTTTGATCGTGATCCCTTCGCGTCGTCCCTCATGGGGCGCTCGGCCTTGATGCGCCTGGCCTATGTAGCGGTTGGCATTGCTGTGCTTTGGGCGGCTATCGGCTGGGCGGTGGCGCTGGCATGAACGATCTGATCCGCCTCAACAATCTCACCGTTACCTATGAACGCCATCCGGCCGTTCACCACATCTCGGGCGGCTTTGCCGCCGGCGGCCTGACGGCGATTGCCGGGCCGAACGGTGCCGGCAAGTCGACCTTGCTCAAGGCGATCGTCGGAGAACTGCGTCCGGCGGAAGGCTCGATCGATCGCGGGGCGCTAACGCGCAACGATTTCGGCTATCTGCCGCAAGCGGCTGATATCGTCAGACGCTTTCCAATTTCGGTGGCCGATACTGTCATGCTCGGCGCCTGGAAGAATGGTGGCGCCTTTGGCCGGTTCTCGCGCAAGGATGCCGAGCGGGCGCAAGAGGCGCTCGGCATCGTCGGACTTTCGGGCTTCGAAAAAAGGCATATCGGCTCGCTTTCAGCGGGCCAGTTCCAGCGCGTGCTGTTCGCGCGGCTACTGCTGCAGGATGCCCGCGTGATTCTCCTGGACGAACCCTTCACCGCCATCGATCAGCGGACAACGCGCGATCTTCTCGAACTCGTGCTGCGATGGAACCGGGAGGGACGCACGGTCATCGCCGTCCTGCACGATTTCGAGCAGGTGCGAAGCTATTTTCCCGAGACACTGCTGATCGCCCGCGAACTCGTGGGATGGGGCAGGACGGAGGATGTCATGAGCCCAAGGAACCTCATCAAGGCGCGCGCCATGGCCGAGCGCTGGGACGAGGAGGCCGCGACATGCCTGCCCGAAGAAGAGCATGACGAAGGCGGCCTCGTGAAGCGGGAGCCGGCCGAATGACCGTCTACGACATCTTCCTCGCACCCTTTGCGGACTACGGCTTCATGCGGCGCGCCCTGATTGCCTGCGTCTGCCTCGGCCTTGGCTCCGGCCCGATCGGCGTCTTTCTGATGCTCCGGCGCATGAGCCTGATGGGTGATGCCATGAGCCATGCCGTCCTGCCTGGTGCCGCTATCGGCTATCTCATTGCCGGCTCTCTTTCGCTGACCGCCATGGGGCTCGGCGGTCTTATCGCCGGCCTTTCGGTGGCGCTGCTGTCCGGCCTCGTCAGCCGCGCGACTGTACTGCAGGAGGATGCGAGCTTTGCCAGCTTCTATCTGACCTCGCTGGCGCTTGGCGTTCTTATCGTGTCGTTGCGTGGCTCCAATATCGATCTGCTGCATGTGCTCTTCGGCACCATTCTCGCAATCGATGCGCCGGCTCTCTACCAGATCGGTGCGATTACGACGGTGACGCTGCTGGCTCTCGCTGTCATCTACCGGCCGCTGGTCGTGGAATGCTTCGACCCCGGTTTCCTGCGTGCCGTCGGCGGGCGGGGACCGCTCTATCACTTCCTGTTCCTGCTGCTGGTCGTGCTCAATCTCGTCGCCAGCTTCCAGGCGCTCGGTACGCTGATGGCCGTCGGGCTGATGATGCTGCCGGCCGCCGTGGCGCAGCTATGGTCGCGCAGCCTGCCTGCCATGATGATAATCGCGACGGGTACTGCGATGGCGTCGGGCTATATCGGCCTCATCGCCTCCTATCACCTCGAATTTGCCTCCGGCCCGACCATCATCATCACCGCCAGCCTGATCTACGGCTTCTCCATTCTCTTCGCGCCCTCGGGCCTTGCCCGGCGGTTCTTCCCCCGTCCCCATCTCCGGGGCTAATCCGAACAAGGAGACTCGCATGAACAAACAGAGACTGCTTCTCTCGGCGGCATCAGCAGCCTTCGTCGCCTTCGGCGTCGCCGCACCGGCTTCCGCCGAAACCCTCAATGTGGTCGCGTCCTTCACCGTGCTTGCCGACGTGGTCAAGCATGTCGGCGGCGACCATGTGAAGGTCTCGAGCCTCGTCGGCCCGAACGGCGATCCCCATGAATTCGAGCCCTCGCCGGCCGATGCCAAGACGCTGAACGCCGCCAAGGTCGTCTTCGTCAGCGGCGAAGGGCTGGAAGGCTGGATGGACCGGCTGATCAGCGCATCCGGCTACAAGGGAACGCCTGTTGTCGCCTCAGACGGCATCAACACGCGCACCATGGTCGACGACGGCAAGACGGTCACCGATCCGCATGTCTGGAACAGCCCGGTCAATGTGAAGGTCTGGGTCGCCAATATCGAGAAGGCGCTTTCTGCGGCGGATCCGGCCGATGCGGCTGACTTCAAGGCCAATGCCGAGCGCTATACCAAGGTGCTGACCGAGCTTGATGCCTATGCCCACAGCAAGTTCGACAAGATCGCCGACGATCGCCGCAAGGTGCTGACCAGCCATGATGCCTTCGGCTATTTCGGCCGCGAATACAAGGTAAGCTTCCTCTCGCCGCTCGGCGTCTCCACTGAAACGGAAGCATCGGCTGCCGACGTCGCCAAGCTGATCGAGCAGATCAAGACCGAGCATGTGAAGACCTATTTCTTCGAAAACTCGAACGATCCGCGCCTCGTCAAGCAGGTCGCCAAGGCAACCGGCGCCGAGCCTGGCGGTGAGCTCTATGTCGAATCGCTGTCAAAGGCCAACGGACCAGCTTCGACTTACGAAAAAATGTTCCGTTATAACGTTGATCAACTCGCCACAGCCATGGCGAAGTCGAGCTGATCATTCAAGGAGTATGGTCGCAGGCGTACACTGCCTGCGATCACTCACTTAAATGTTGAAATCGAAGACCATCAGGCCGGCCAGACCGCCGTCCGTGGACGAAACGATCCGCTCGCCGACGGCGACATGATCGGGATGCACCAGATAGGCATCGCGCGCCTCGACACTCTCGAAGGTGACGACAAATCCATCGGCGAAGCCACCATGCAGGCCCTCAGGCGAGACGTTCGGCCCATATTTCACGTCAACAATACCCGGAATGACCTTCTGCAAGGCCACGACGGAGTCGAAGAGCGCCGCCTTCTCGTCCTGTGGCAGGGCGGACTTGAGTCTAAGAAAAACGCAATGCAGGATCATAATGCAATCTCCCTGGAAGTCGGCGGCAGCATAGAGGGAAAGGGCAACCGGGCAAGGCATCAATTCGCGAACATTGCGTTCCGACAGCGAGGCGAATGACAACGCGTTCAGCTCGAAGCACAGCTCACGCTGACAAATGGGCTTTGGCTGTTGCAGTGATTTCGCGTGTCAATTCCGCAAGCCGGTCCGCGGCGAGACGATTTACCTGCCAATATAATGGAATGTCCAGCGGCGTGTCGGGGATCAGCTCGACCAAGCGCCCGGCCTTCAGATGCTCCCGAACAAGCTGGATGGGATTCATGCCCCATCCCATGCCCGCAAGGCTGGCATCGACGAAGCCTTGTGTCGAAGGCAGCCAGTGGCTCGGATAGGCAAAATCCTCTCCGAATGTCTGGCGTATCCAGCGGCTCTGAAGCCTGTCCTTCTGGTTGAAGGTCAGGGCCGGCGCGTTCTGGATCGCTTCCGGGGTAACACCTTTTGAAAAATGCCGGGCAATGAAAGCGGGGCTTGCCGTCGCGTGGTAGCGAAGCGCGCCGAGGGACATACGCCGGCAGCCTTGAATTGGCTTTTCCAGGCCGGTGACGGCCGCGATCACCCGCCCCCGCTGCAGCCATTCGGCCGTATGATCTTGGTCGTCGATGGCGATATTCAGCAGATAGGAAGAGCGTTTGGCAAAACCGGATATGGCTTCTACGAACCACGTCCCGAGACTATCGGCATTCGTGGCAATATGAAGTGTGACCCTTTGTTTGGGCTCGCCGGGATCGACGAGCGCCGGCAAACGTCCGAACAGCTCGTCTTCCAGCATGCCGACATTCTCCATATGGCGGCAGAGCCATTCGCCCTTTTCCGTCGCGGTGCAGGGATTGCCCCTGACGATCAGGACGATGCCCAGGCGTTCTTCAAGCTGCTTCACCCGCTGCGAGACGGCCGAAGGCGTGACGTTAAGAATGGCTGCCGCCTTTTCGAAGCTGCCGGTCTGGACGACCATGGAAACGGCACGGAGAGCGGAATAGTCGAGCATAGATTAGTTTTTCTTAATCTGGATTAGCAACATTAAGTAGCCTAAGTCTTAACATGCCGATACCGGAAATGCTCATTCGTTTTGGAGCATTTCGCTAGAGCCTTTCGTTCTTGCGCAATTCCGGACGGAAAACCGCTTCGCACTTTTCCTGGAATTGCTCTGAGCATGAATTTTTCGATCTATCTAACCGGCCTGATGATGGGGCTCAGCCTGATTGTCGCGATCGGCGCGCAAAACGCCTTCGTCCTGCGTCAGGGCCTTCGCAACGAGCATGTATTCGCCGTGTGCCTTGCATGCGCGCTCTCCGACGCAGCGCTCATCGTGCTCGGAGTGACGAGCTTCCGTCAGATCTCGGCGCTACTGCCCTGGCTCGATCCTGTCATGCGCTATGCCGGGGCAGCCTTCCTCATCTGGTATGGAGCCAGGAGCCTCTACTCCGCCTTGCGTTCGTCCGCGGTGCTGGCCGCCGGAGAGGCGAAGTCATCGAGCTTCCGGCAGACGCTCGCCATGTGCCTCGCGCTCACCTGGCTCAACCCGCATGTCTATCTCGATACTGTCGTATTGCTTGGCACGATCTCGACCCGGTTTCCGGGGAACGAGGCTTCATTTGCAGCGGGTGCCATGACGGGCTCCTTTCTGTTCTTCTTTTCGCTCGGCTTTGGCGCGAGGTGGCTGAGGCCGATCTTCGCGAAACCCGCGTCCTGGCGCATTCTGGAAACGCTCATTGCTCTTACGATGTGGATGATCGCCACCAAGCTGCTGCGCGGAGTATGATTTCTGCGGCATATTCATGGACAGTCACACGACGCTCAGCGTAGGACGATTTCAGCTTCTGCTTTTCGAGCGCTATCGCTGGTCGAAGCCTGACAGAGAAGGAAACAATCGTGACACTCTTTACCGGCCTTTCGGCCTTTCCGATTACCCCCACCGATGCTTCCGGACACGTTGATATTGTAGTGCTCGCCCGCCTGCTCGAACGCATCCAACTGGCGGGCGTTGATTCCATCGGGTTGCTCGGCAGTACCGGCGGTTACGCCTTCCTGTCACGCGACGAGCGCCGGCGGGCCGTACAGACGGCAATGACAAGCGTCGGCGGCAAGATCCCCGTCATCGTTGGGGTTGGAGCGCTGCGAACCGACGAAGCTCAGGTATTGGCGCGTGATGCCAAGACGGCTGGCGCAGATGGGCTGCTGCTGGCCCCCATGTCCTATACACCACTCACGGAGGAAGAGGTCTACCAGCACTTCATCTCAGTCGCGGATGCGGGCGATCTGCCGCTCTGCATCTACAACAATCCCGGCACGACGAAATTCACATTCAGTCATGCGCTGATTACGCGGCTAGCAAAAGTGGCGAATATCACGGCGGTTAAGATGCCGTTGCCGCCGGAGAACGATTTCAAGGGAGAGATGGCACTTCTGCGCGAGGAAACGCCAAAGGATTTCTCCATTGGCTATAGCGGCGACTGGGGAGCGGCGGCCGGACTGCTAGCCGGTGCCGACGCCTGGTACAGCGTCGTCGCCGGCCTTCTGCCCGTCGAAGCGCTGGCGCTCACAAGGGCGGCCCAAGCAGGCAACACCGCCGAAGCCGAACGGCTCGATCAGAAATTCCAGCCGCTATGGAGCCTGTTCAAAGAGTTCGGCAGCTTCCGCGTTATGTATGCGATTGCGGAAGCGCTCGATCTTTGCAGGATCGATCCACCCCGCCCAATCCTGCCTCTCTCTGCTGCCGAAAAGCTACGGGTGAGAAGCGCGCTCGATCACATCTTGATGTGATCGCTTCGAGGCCGGCGCGGCGAGTCCAGGCTCATCGCCAGCGGAACTACTTCCTCTTGAAAGGCTCCATGCCCTTGCGCGCCAGCTCGTCGGCCCGCTCGTTCTCCGGGTGTCCCGCATGGCCCTTGACCCAATGAAGCGTCACCTTGTGCCTATTATAAGCCTCGTCCAGCGCCTGCCAGAGCTCGGCATTCTTCACCGGTTTCTTGTCCGCGGTCTTCCAGCCGTTCTTCTTCCAGCCAAAAATCCACTTGGTGATGCCATCCTTGACGTAGACGCTGTCGGTATAGAGATCGACCTCGCATGGGCTCTTCAGGGCACCGAGTGCCGAGATCGCCGCCATCAGCTCCATGCGGTTGTTGGTCGTCTCCGCCTCGCCACCGGAGAGCTCCTTTTCAACCTCGCCATAGCGGAGCACCGCCCCCCAGCCGCCGGGACCGGGATTGCCCGAGCAGGCGCCATCGGTAAAAATATCGACGTGCTTCATGCCTTCAGCCCATATTCCGCGGCTGAAGCAATCTGGCGGTGGAAGCGCAGCTTGCGCAGATATTCGATCGGGTCTTTCTTCGTGACCATTGCGCCGGCCGGGGTCGTCAGCCAATCGTAAAGTCGGGTCAGGAAGAAGCGCAGGGCCGAGCCGCGGGCAAGCGTCGGCAATGCGGCGATTTCGGCAGTGCTCAGCGGCCGCACGCTCTGATAGCCCTCCAGCAGCGCCATTCCCTTGGTGATGTTGTAGGCGTGATCCTTCTCGAAGCACCAGGCGTTCAGGCAGATCGAGACATCGTAGGCGAGCTGGTCGTTGCAGGCGAAATAGAAGTCGATCAGACCAGACAGCGTATCGCCGAGGAAGAAGACATTGTCCGGGAAGAGATCGGCATGGATGACACCTTCGGGCAGGTTCTTCGGCCAATGCTTTCCAAGGAAATCGAGTTCGCTGCGGATTTCGTTCTGCAGACCGGCTTCGACTTCGTCGGCGCGTGCCTCGGATTTTTCCCACAGCGTCTGCCAGCCCTCGAGCGATAGCGCATTCGGGCGACGGATCTCGAAACCCTCGCCGGCAATATGCATGGCGGCCAGTGCCTTGCCGACTTCGCGGCAATGATGCGCTTCGGGCTTGCGCAGCCACATGCCCTCAAGAAATGAGATCAGGGCGGCAGGACGGCCGGAGAGATGGCCGAGCAACTCGCCGTCGCGGCGCGGCAGAGGCAGCGGGCACGACAGGCCACGGCTCGCCAGGTGCTGCATCAACCCCAGGAAGAACGGCAGATCGCCCTTATCGACGCGCTTCTCGTAAAGCGTCAGGATCAGCGGATCGCGGCTCGTGTGCAGCAGGAAGTTCGAATTCTCGACGCCTTCGGCAATGCCCTTGTAAGAGAGCAACTCGCCGACATCATATTCGGTCAGGAACCACTTCAAATCGTCTTCGGTAATATCAGTATAAACGGCCACGAAACAGTCCTGAACTTGAGCGCCTTGGGTCGGCTATTCGCCGTTGACGAAAGCCATGTCTGCTGTCGTCAGCTCTATACTGCGAAGCTCGCGATTGACGAGGAAATTCTCCGTTTCCTTCACAGTTTCAGCGAGTTCCACCACGGCATTATAGCGGGCGCGGAAAGCTTCGATGATCTCGTTGACGATGACTTCTGGCGCAGATGCACCAGCCGAGAGGCCAACCGTCTGGATATCGCCGATATTGTCCCAATCGATCTCCGAGGCGCGCTGGACAAGCACGGATTTCTTCGCCCCTGCCCGGAGCGCTACTTCAACGAGGCGTTTGGAATTGGAGGAATTCGGCGCGCCGACGACGATGAAAAGATCGCAGCCGGGTGCCGCCTCCTTCACCACTTCCTGGCGATTGGTTGTGGCGTAGCAGATCGAATCTGCAGCCGGTGCAGTCAGATTGGGGAAGCGCTCCTGCAGCCGCGCGATGACGCCGGCGGTATCGTCAACCGAGAGCGTCGTCTGCGTCACGAAACCGAGATTATCGGGATCGGCAGGCTCGTAGACATCGGCATCCTCGACCGTCTCGATCAATGACACGGAGCCTTCGGGCAGCTGGCCCATCGTGCCGATCACTTCCGGATGGCCGGCATGGCCGATCAGGACGACGTGGCGGCCGAGACGATTGTGGCGCATGGCCTGCTTATGCACCTTCGAGACCAGCGGACAGGTGGCATCGAGATAGAAGAGATTGCGCGCATCGGCATCGGCCGGCACGGATTTCGGTACGCCATGCGCCGAGAAGACGACGGGCTGGGCGCGATGTTCGGCCGGGATTTCATCCAGCTCCTCGACGAAGATGGCGCCCTTGGCCTCCAGCCCCTCGACGACATAGCGGTTATGGACGATCTCGTGGCGGACATAAACCGGCGCGCCATAGGCCTTTAGCGCCAGAACGACGATCTGGATAGCGCGGTCGACGCCGGCGCAGAAGCCGCGCGGCCCGCAAAGCCGGATGGTCAGGTCAGGTTTGGAAACAGCTATGTTCATGTCTCTTCCGAAATGCGCGACGATGGCTGAGCCATAGATAGGGCTGTCCTGCCGCCTGCTCCATTCAGTCCGCATGATCTTATCTAAAAACCGCTGCGCACTTTTTGGGATCATGCTCTAGCCGAATATTCCATCGAAATGAAGCTATTCTATTGCATGCCTCTATTGTCGGGGCGCGTCCGGATGGCGCTTGCGCCACCAGGATATGGCGACGATCGCTGCCAGCGCCGCTGCCAGCCCATACCAGGTCACCGCATATTGCAGGTGATTGTTCGGCAGATCGATGATGGTGACGCCGCCGATCGGCAGACCTGCCGGATTGGGCGTCTTGTCGGCGTCGATGACGAAGGACAGCACCTTGTCCTTCGGCAAGCCGACGCTGGAGGCCATGGCGTCCAGATCCTTCCAGAAGAAGATGTTCTTGCCGAGATCATTGTCCGGCATGCCGTCGGGCCGGTCGACGAGTTTTGCCCGAGCGAGGCCGATAACGGTCTGTTCGCCGGTCAATTCACCCTGTTTGCGCTTTTCGGGGTCCTTCGCCTCGGTGGGGACGAAGCCTCGATTGACGAAAATAAAGCGGCCATCGTTGAGCTGCAACGGCGTGTAGATGTGATAGCCGGGATCGCCATCGTGTGTGGCGAGGAAATGCCGCTCCTTGTCGTTGAGGTAATGACCAGTCGCCGTGACGACGCGATACTCAATGTCGCCGCCGGATGCCGCCATCGCCTCGATCGCCGCCAAAGGTATGGCGGGTGCATCCTTGCGCGCGGCGATATCGGCCAGCAGGCCTTCCTTCCACTGCAGTCGCTCCACCTGCCAGGTGCCGAGCCCGATCAGGATGACGAACGCAACGAGCAGAAGCAGTGCCTTGGCGATCTGCCACAGGGGATTGGCGCGGCGCACAGGCACTGCGGACTCAGTCACGGTGGACGCGCCCTTCGGCGGCGCTGTTGCGATATTGCAGGGCGATCAGAATGCCTTTGCACCAGCGCAGGGACAAAAGCGAAAGAATGATCGTCAGCGGGGCGAACAGCACTATGTAGACCCAGATTGGCGGCGCATAATTGATCTGCATCCACAAGACCGAACCGATGATGATGAAACCGACGATCAGGATTACGAAGACCGCAGGGCCATCACCTGCATCGGCGAAGGCGTAATCGAGATCGCAGGCGGCACAGCGCGGCTTGAGCGACAATAATCCATCGAAAAGCTTGCCCTGGCCGCAACGCGGACAACATCCCTGTATGCCGACCTTGAATGGATCGACGGGCGCAAAGAGAGCGCTATCATCATGGGATATCTTGTCCGGCGTCTTGTCTTGCTCTGAGGTCAAAGTTCTGTCTCGATCGGCTGCCATTGCGAGCGAACCTATCGATCTCGCCCCTGTCACTATCAGTAACCGCGATGTGCGCGTCCGTCCAATCGAAAAGCGCAGATACGCCGCGCCAGCAGCCCGGGAAAAGCATGCAGAAAGGATTGGATTCATGGCAACCAGCGAAGGCTCGCCTCTTGGTCAGATCATCATTCTCAATGGCGCGCCGCGATCCGGAAAAAGCAGCATCGTCGAGGCGATACAGGCTGATTTCGAGGGCGTTTGGCTCAATCTCGGCGTCGACACCTATGTGCGGCATGTCACGCCTCCACGCTACCGTCCTGGTATCGGCTTGCGTCCCGGCGGCGAGTGGCCTGATCTCGAGCCGCTGGTTGCGTGCCTTTATGCCGCACTCTATGCGTCGATCGCCGCGCATAGCCGCATGGGGCTCAACGTCATCGCCGAGTTCGGTCATCACGACAGCTATTCGCAACCGCTCGGCATTCTCCCCGACTGCGCCCGGCTTCTGGCAGGTCTGCCCGTCCTGTTCGTCGGCGTACGCTGCCCCCTTGATGTTGTGCTGCAGCGGCGGCTGGTGGAAGGACCAGAAAGACAGGGCACTTACGTTGCTGTCGGAGCGGATAAGCCCATCCCCGCGCCGGTCATTGCATGGCAGGAAGAGGTCCACCGACCGGGGATCTACGATCTGGAGATCGATACATCAGTAAAGAGCTCTAAGGCCTGTGCCGAGGAGATCCAGCAATTGCTCGCCAAGGGCCTGCCCCATCCCACTGCATTTGAAAGAATTGCCTCAATGTATTGAGGGTAAAAAACAAAAGGCGGACGCTGAGCGCCCGCCTTTTGTTTTCGAAAGATCGATACCGATCAGCCCGCCGCAAGCGGTGCGCCCCAGCTGCCCCAGATGTAGATGCAGAAGAACAGGAACAGCCAGACCACGTCGACGAAGTGCCAGTACCAGGCGGCCGCCTCGAAGCCGAAATGCTGCTTCGGCGTGAAATCACCCCGGATGGCGCGGACCAAGCAAACCAGCAGGAAGATCGTCCCGATCAGAACGTGGAAACCGTGGAAGCCGGTCGCCATGAAGAAGGTTGCGCCATAAATCGAGTTCTTGAACGCGAAGGGGGCATGCGCATATTCGTATGCCTGGACGCAGGAGAACAAGGCGCCAAGCAGAACTGTCAACGTCAGCCCCTGGATCAGCCCCTTGCGGTCGCCATGCAGCAGCGCATGGTGCGCCCAGGTAACCGTGGTGCCCGACAGAAGCAGGATGATTGTGTTGTAGATCGGCAGATGCCAGGGATCGAGGACCTCAAGGCCCTTCGGCGGGAACTGGCCGCCGAGGAAGGCCGTGCGCGATGCCTGGATCGCCTCGTTCGGGAACAGGCTGACATCGAAATAGGCCCAGAACCAGGCGACGAAGAACATCACCTCCGAGGCGATGAACATGATCATGCCGTAGCGCAGATGCAGCGAGACGACGCGGGTATGCGCGCCCTCATGCGCTTCCTTGATCGTATCGGCCCACCAAGCATACATGACGAAGAGAATCACGGCGAGGCCGATGAAGAACAGCCAAGGGTGCGCTAGGTTCAGTCCAAATAAGTGAAACGCGCTGCCGTTCAGATAGCGCATGAAGCCGACGCCCCCCAATGTGAGCACGAAGGCCCCTATGGCCGCGGTAATCGGCCACGGGCTGGGGTCGATAATGTGATAGTCGTGTTTTCTCTGATGCGCCTCGGCCATATCAGCAATCCCCGAATAACTTTTCCCATATTGCTTCCGGTCAAACCGAGAAGCACTCTCCATCAAAGCTTCTTTTCCACCGGCCGCCCTGCGGCATCGTTGGATGCCACGGGCTTTGTGCCTTCCCGTGGGTAATAGGTATAGGACAATGTCAGCGCATTGATCGTCTTGGTTTCCGGAGCCTTGGCGATCTCGGGATCGACGTAGAAAACCACTGACATCTCGCGCTTTTCGCCGGGCGCGAGATCCGTCTCGTTGAAGCAGAAGCACTGGACCTTGTTGAAATAGACCCCGGCTTCGAGCGGCGTGACGTTGAAGATCGCTTGGCCGCGCTCCATCTTGTCCGACTTGTTCTCGATCTGGAACTTGACCTCGACCGTCTCGCCGATCTTCGGGCTTACGGACTTTTGCAACGGCTTGAAATCCCATGGCAGGCCGGGCGCGACGTTGGCATCGAAGGAAACCTGGATCTGCTTGTCGAGGATGAGGTTCGACACCTGCTCGACGCGCTGCGTCGTGCCGTTATAGCCCGTCACCTGACAGAACATGCGATAGAGCGGCACGGCGGCGGCGCACATGGCGCTCATGCCGACGACGAAGCTCAGGCACATGGCAACGATCATCCCGTTGCTACGGGTGCCGTTCCTCGTGCTTTTTGTGACCTCCCCCTCCATGACGCCTCCTCAAACGTGTCCGGAACCGACCTTGATGATGGTGATCGCGTAGAACAGCACCACCAGACCGGCAAGTACGAGGCCGAGCGCGATATTGCGCCCTCGCCGCGACTTCTTCTGCGCCTCAGTCAGCTTGACGAGCTCTATCATAGCCAGCCTCCGGCACCACCCGAAATCAGCACGGCAACGAGCCGGTCGATCAGCAGCGCGGAAAAGATCGCAAAGAGATAGAAAATGGAAAAGCCGAAGAGCTTCTTTGCCGGCACCATCTTCACGTCGCCATCGGCCATGCGCCAGACGGCGATGGAACAGTGCACGAAGATCGCGCCGAGCACCGCTGCAACGACGCCATAGCCGAAGCTCGCAAAGCCTATGAAAGCCGGCACGACGCCGAAGATGGCGGTCAGCACCGCATAGACGACGATCTGATTCTTCGTTGTTGGGATGCCGGAGACATTCGGCAGCATCGGTACGCCGACGGCCTCGTAATCCCCCATCTTGAAGAGTGCCAGTGCCCAGAAATGGGCCGGCGTCCACAGGAAGATGATGAGGAAGAGCACAATGCTTTCGACCGGCACGCTGCCGGTGACGCATGCCCAGCCGATGACGGGCGGGAAAGCGCCGGCAGCACCGCCGATGACGATGTTCTGCGGCGTCGAGCGCTTCAGCCACATCGTGTAGACGACGGCATAGAAGAAAATCGTGAAGGCGAGAATGCCGGCGGAAAGCCAGTTGATCGCAAGACCAAGGATCGTCACCGAAAAGCCCGACAGCACCAGGCCGAAGGCCAGCGCCTCCGATGGATTGATACGGCCCGAAGGTATCGGCCGGCTCTTGGTGCGGGTCATGACAGCATCGATATCGGCGTCGTACCACATGTTCAGGGCGCCGGATGCGCCCGCGCCGACCGCAATGCAGAGGATGGCGATGAAACCGAGAACGGGGTTGATATGGCCGGGAGCCAATACGAGGCCGGTAAAGGCGGTGAAGACGACCAGCGACATCACGCGCGGCTTCAGAAGCTCGAAATAATCGCGCGCACCCGCTTCCGACAGGCCGGTTTCTCCTTGCTTTGCGAGCGCTTCGTGATTGTCGATGACCGTCATTCTTTGTTCCAATTATCCGTTGAACCGGACGCCGCTTATCACGGCGTCCGGAAATGAGCTACTTGATGCGCGGCAGCTCTTCCCACTGATGGTGCGGCGGCGGCGACGACAGCTGCCACTCGAGCGTGGTTGCGCCCTCACCCCAGGGATTATCGCCTGCGACGCGTTTCTTTGCGAAGGCATCTATAACGCCCCAGAAGAAGAAGCAAAGGCCAACGGCTGCGACATAGGAGCCGATGGAGGAGACGAAGTTCCAGCCGGCATAGGCATCCGGATAGTCGATGTAGCGGCGCGGCATGCCCGCACGACCCAGGAAGTGCTGCGGGAAGAACACCATGTTCACACCGACGAAGGTGATCCAGAAGTGCCAGTTGCCGATCCGTTCATTGTACATGTAGCCGGTCATCTTCGGGAACCAGTAGTACCAGGCGGCGAAGATGGCGAAGACGGCGCCAAGCGACAGAACATAGTGGAAGTGTGCCACAACGAAGTAAGTCGCATGCAGTTCGCGGTCGAGGCCGGCATTGGCGAGCTGGACGCCGGTGACGCCGCCGAGCGTGAACAGGAAGATGAAGCCGAGCGCCCAGATCATCGGCGTGCGAAACTGGATCGAACCGCCCCACATCGTCGCAATCCATGAGAAGACTTTGACGCCTGTCGGAACGGCGATGACCATTGTCGCGAAGACGAAGTAACGCTGCGTGTCGAGCGACAGGCCGGTCACATACATGTGGTGGGCCCAGACGACGAAGCCGACGGCGCCGATCGCGACCATGGCATAGGCCATGCCGAGATAGCCGAAGATCGGCTTGCGCGAGAAGGTCGAGATGATGTGGCTGATCATGCCGAAACCGGGCAGGATCAGAATGTAGACTTCCGGATGGCCGAAGAACCAGAAGAGGTGCTGGTAGAGCAGCGGGTCACCGCCGCCTTCCGGCGCAAAGAAGGTCGTGCCGAAATTGCGGTCGGTCAACAGCATGGTGATGGCGCCGGCGAGAACCGGGAGCGACAGAAGCAGCAGGAAGGCGGTGATCAGAACCGACCAGGCAAACAGCGGCATCTTGTGCAGCGTCATGCCGGGAGCGCGCATGTTCAGGATCGTGGTGATGAAGTTGATCGCACCGAGGATCGAGGAGGCACCGGCGATATGCAGCGCGAAGATAACCAGATCAATCGCCGGGCCGGGATGGCCGACCGTACCTGACAGTGGCACATACATCGTCCAGCCGCCGCCCGCGCCGTAAGCGCCTGCCGGGCCTTCGACGAACATCGAGAGGATGAGCAGCAGGAAGGCCGGAACGAGCAGCCAGAAGGAGATATTGTTGAGGCGCGGGAAAGCCATATCCGGCGCGCCGATCATGATCGGCACCATCCAGTTGGCAAAGCCGCCGATCATGGCAGGCATGACCATGAAGAAGATCATGATCAGCGCGTGGGCGGTGACGAAGACGTTGTACATCTGCTTGCCGCCATCGATGGCGGCATCGCCCGAAAAGCCGTAGACCATCGATGCCAGACCGCTGAAGATCTGGATGCCGGGCTCCTGCAATTCCATGCGGATAGCAACGGAAAGGAGGAAGCCGATCACGCCCGCAAAGATCGCGAAGATCAGATAGAGCGTGCCGATGTCTTTGTGATTCGTCGAAAATAGCCAACGATCAGCGAAAGATTGCTTGTGTGCGTGATGATCGTCGTGCGCGTGGGCGTCGTGAAGATCATGCGAGTGATCGTCGTGTGCCTTGGATCCAGCCATTGTTCCTACCCTCTTACTTCGCCGTGTTTTCCGCGACCTTGACGGTCGTCGGTTGGTCGACGGCGGCCATCAGAGCCTTGTTCGCCTTGCCGACATCGGTTGCAGCAGCGGCAAGCCACTGCTTGTACTGATCGTCGGAGACGACACGGATGGCGATCGGCATGAAGGAGTGATCCTTGCCGCAGAGCTCGGAACACTGTCCATAGTACAGGCCTTCGCGGTCGGCATTGAACCAGGTTTCGTTCAGACGGCCCGGAATGGCGTCAATCCTGACACCAAATGCAGGCAAGGCGAAGGAATGGATGACGTCGGTCGGTGCGGCGGTGATGAGAAGGCGCACGTTCTTGCCGACGGGAACGACCATTTCGTTATCGACGGCGAGCAGCCGCGGATATTTCGACTTATCGTCCTTGCCGGCGGCGGCGCGGTCCTGCTCCTTCAGCATGAAGGAGTCGAAGGCGACCGGCGTCGCGCCACTGCCCTCATATTCATAATTCCACTGCCATTGCGTCGCCGTCGCCTTGACGGTGACATCCGTCTTTTCCGGGAACGTCAGCTGATCGGTCAGAAGATTGAAGGAGGGAATAGCCAGGAAGAGAAGAATGAGGACCGGTCCGATGGTCCAGACGACTTCGATCAGCGTGTTGTGGCTCGTCTTGGACGGAACCGGGTTCTTGGACGCCCGGAACTTGACCATGACCACCACCAGCAGGACCAGAACAAGCAGCGTGATCGGAATGATAAACCAAAGCGTGTATGCCTCAAACCAGCGGATTTGATGCATGTTGCCGGTTGCCGCCTGCTGCATACCGGTTTCCCAAGGTCTCGGCTGATCGGCGTAGCTACCTGTCGCAAAAAGCAGACAGATCATAGCCGCCAGAGCCGCGTAAGCTCTCTTAATCACGATGTCTCTCCCTCCAGCGTTTGATCCCAGATCTTCCTCAAACGCAGTATCCCTACAATCCATTGCGCTTCAAACCACAGTTTGGGGTGCTCCGCAACAACTCACGACATTTGTTAGTGCGGCATTTTTGCGCGAATATCCCCCCAAGCTTGTCGCGGACATGGCAAGCATTTCATCATCATACGAAAAATTGCATCGCGGTCCATGGCGCCGCCGGGACAAAATGGAGTAGACGTCGTATTTCCGCCGTAGTCGGTTGGAATCCAGCAGCCGGGGCTTTTCATTTGCCGGCCTGGGCTTCAACAATAGCGGCACTGATTCGAATCTAGAGGTTTCCATGGGTTTTCGTTCCCTCGCCCGGCTTTTGCTCCTTACCGGCAGCGTCGCTGCCGCAGTTGCCGCACCCGCATGGGCGCAGCAGGGCCAGCAGACTCAGCCGCCGGCGCAGCAGACCCAACAGTTGCAGCCGGACCAGCCGGGCCAGCAGCAGCCGCATACGCAGCAAGTGCCAACAAGCCAGGTTCCGCAACCGCCGGGTACGGTCCGGTCCAGCCACGGCGCTTGGTCCGTCGTGTGCGACAAGCCGGCAGGTGCGGCGACCGAGCAGTGCGCGCTGATGCAGAACGTGATCGCCGAGGATCGTCCGGAAATCGGTCTGTCCGTCGTCGTGCTGAAGACGGCTGACCGCAAGTCCAAGATCCTGCGCGTACTGGCGCCGCTCGGCGTGCTGCTTCCGAACGGTCTCGGCCTCAATATCGACGGCAAGGATATCGGCCGCGCCTATTTCGTGCGCTGCTTCTCCGATGGCTGCTATGCAGAAGTCGTGCTGGAGGACCAGTTGCTGAAGACGCTGCGTAGCGGCGCCACAGCAACCTTCATCGTCTTCCAGTCGCCGGAAGAAGGCATCGGCATCCCTGTGGATTTGAAGGGCTTTGCGGACGGCTACGACGCCCTTCCCTGACCGGATGGGCTTGCTCTTGCGCGGTGCGAAGCCTACATCGGCTCTGAACGGAGCACCTGATCCATGAATACCGATCTCCTTACACTTTTTGATGCCGATGAAGCCAAGCTGCGCGGCATCGTTGCCGAAGCTCTTTCCGGCGCCGATGACGGCGAGCTCTTCGTCGAGCATGTCCAGGCGGAATCGCTGACATTCGACAATGGCCGGATGAAGGGCGGCAGCTTCAACACCGAGCAGGGCTTCGGCCTTCGCGCCGTCGCCGGCGAAGCGGTGGGCTACGCCCATGCGGGGGATCTTTCCGAGGCTGCATTGAAGCGCGCCGCCGACGCGGTGCGCGCGGTGACATCGGGCTATGCCGGCTCCTACGCGGCCGCGCCTCAGCGCACCAACAAGGTGCTCTATGGCGACGAGAACCCGATCGGCACGCCGAGTTTCGAGGAGAAGGCAAAGCTCCTGCAGCGGATCGACAGCTATCTGCGCGACAAGGACGCGAAGGTGCGTCAGGTGACGGCATCCATCGCCGCCAGCTGGCAGGTGGTCGACATTCTGCGCGCTGACGGTCATCGCGTTCGCGATGTGAGGCCGATGACGCGCGTCAATATCTCCGTGATCGTGGGTGACGGCGACCGACAGGAATCCGGCTCCTTCGGCACCGGCGGCCGGATCGGCTTCGGTGATTTCGTCTCAGCGGACAATTGGCACTACGGCGCCGACGAGGCCCTGCGTCAGGCGCTTGTCAATCTGGAGGCGATCGAGGCACCCGCCGGCACAATGGACGTCGTGCTCGGCTCCGGCTGGCCGGGCGTCATGCTGCACGAAGCCGTCGGGCATGGGCTCGAAGGCGACTTCAACCGCAAGAAGACATCGGCCTTCGCCGGCCTGATGGGCCAGATGGTGGCCGCTCCCGGCGTTACCGTCGTCGATGACGGCACGATCGAGAACCGCCGCGGCTCGATCACCGTGGACGACGAAGGCACGCCATCGGCCTACAACGTGCTGATCGAGAATGGCAAGCTGGTCGGCTACATGCAGGACCGGCAGAATGCGCGGCTGATGGGCATGAAGGCGACCGGCAACGGCCGCCGCCAGGGCTATGCCCATACGCCGATGCCGCGCATGACCAACACCTATATGCTCGGCGGCGACAAGACGCCGGAGGAAATCATCGCCTCGGTGAAGAAGGGCATCTATGCCGTTTCCTTCGGCGGTGGCCAGGTGGATATCACCTCAGGCAAGTTCGTCTTCGGCTGCACGGAAGCCTATCTCATCGAGGACGGCAAGCTCGGCGCTCCGATCAAGGGCGCGATGCTGATCGGCAACGGCCCGGATGCGATGAAGCGCGTTTCGATGATCGGCAACGACATGAAGCTCGATACCGGGATCGGCAATTGCGGCAAGGCCGGCCAATGGGTTCCGGTCGGCGTTGGTCAGCCGCATTTGCGCATGGACCAGATCACGGTGGGCGGCACCAAGACCTAATCGTTCTTGAGGCGCTTATCACGCCTCGGGACGAAAACGCCATTTGCGCTCCACCGCAGCGGTCAAATCCAGGCCGTTGCGATGCGCGAATAAAAGAATGTGGCCGAGCACATCGGCCGTTTCGTCGGCAAGTGCGGTCGCCAGTTCCGCATCGCTCATGCCCTTGCGCCGCCCACGGCCGGTGACCTTGTTCCAGATCTGGATCAGCTCGCCCATCTCCTCCTGGAGTTTCAGCACGAACCAATCGTCGTCACGCTCCATGCCGTTATCGGCGGCGTAGCGTGCCGAAGCCGTTTCGAATTGCTCCATCAGATCTTTCAGCATCGAAATCGTTCCCTTTATGTTCTAGACATCAATGAACGATTCCCGTCAAAAAGTCGAGCCGGCGGAGATCGCTCCGCCGGCTCGTGTTTATCCAATTCAAGATTACGCTCAGCCCTTGCTCGGCAGCAGCATGCAATCGAAGTCCTTACGCTTCAAAGCAGAGCAGGCGGAATTCGCATCGTCGCGGCTTGCAAAGCCGGTGAAGCGGGCGCGATAGACCGTGCTGGCACCCTTGCCGACGGCCTCGGTATAGGGCGAGGCATTGGCGAGCGCATTGCCGGCCTTGGACTTCGCTTCCGAGAGAATATCCTTGGCAGCCTGGGCGGTCGGCGTCGCCGCGATCTGCACTTGCCAGCTTCCGGATACCACCGGCTTGCTGGCGGTTGCCGGCTGCTTGTTGTCGACGAGGATCTCGTCCATCGCAGCCGGGCGATCCATCGGCACGGTGACGTTCGAGGCGGCAGCGAATGCCATCGGAACGACCTCCGCGCGTTTGCGTGGGGTGGCTGCGGTGGTCTGCGTGTCGACATCCACGGCAACGTCGTCCGATGCAGACGCCACTTCAACCTGCTTGGCCATCTTGCCACCGCCGACGCTCGCCATCAGACGCGATGTCGCGACGGGGCTTGCCTTGGGCACATAACGATCCAGCAGCGATGCCATCATCGCATCGCGGCCACGCGCGGTGGCGCCGCCCATGACGACGCCGATCACGCGGCGATTGCCCTGGCGCACGGCGCTGACTAGGTTGAAGCCGGAGGCATTGGTATAGCCGGTCTTGATACCGTCCATGCCTTCATAGCGATACATCAGATTGTTATGGCCGCGCACGTAATGGCCGCGGTAGTTAAAGCTCGTCTGCGAGAAGAGTCGGTATTCCTGGGGGTAGTTGTTGATGAGCGCGACGGCCAGCGTCGACATATCTCGCGCCGTCGTCCACTGCTGCATGTTCGGAAGGCCCGAGGCATTCAGGAAGGTGGTGCGGCGCATGCCGAGTTCACGCGCCTTCTGCGTCATCATCCGCGCAAAGCCGCTTTCGCTGCCGCCGAGCGCTTCCGCCATGGCGGTTGCGGCGTCGTTGGCGGACTTGATGATCATGCCATCGACGGCTTCGCGGACGGTCACCGTGCCGCCGGGCTTGAGGCCCAGCTTGGTGGGCGGCTTGGCAGAGGCGAAGCGCGAAACCGGTATCCGGGTATTCCAGCTCAGCTTGCCGCGGTGGATCGCTTCGAAGGTCATGTATAGTGTCATCATCTTGGTCAGCGATGCCGGATGGTTGAGGTCATCCGCATTGCTGGATGCCAGCACGTTGCCGGTCTTTGCATCCATGATGAAATAGGCGCTGCCAGCGAAGCTCGCCACGGGAGCGCTCAACAGCAAGACGGCCGCAGACAAAGCCATCAGAAGTCGTTTCATAATTGTCCCCAACCGAAAGAATGCCAACACACCGCATCAATCCCTGTACGATTTTGCGACAAAAAGCCTGATACCGGTGCGATATTGAGGCAACAGCCTCGATAGTTCTTCAATTTTGCCTTTCCTGGTAAAATAAGCATTAACGCATTGGAAATTATGACAAAGATTCAGTAAGGTTTAACGGGGATGCGCTACAGCGTTGACATTGGTCAACCGGGTCGAGCCGCATGGAACAGGGCATCAAGGTCCGCCTCAAGCGCACGATGATCTCAAGCGGACTGGAAGCCGCCGCAATCTTGAAGGGTGCGGGGCTAATGCGCGACGTTGCGGGCCTCGGCACTATCTTCACCCTTCATCACGTCCGCCCTGCCCTCCCCCGCCGTTTTGCGCCCAATGCGCATCTGGAGGTCTCGCCCGACTTTCTCGATCAGGCGATCGCACGGCTGAAACAGGACGGTTACGAGTTCATCGCATTCGACGCTCTTCCGTCACGGGCAAAAGAGGCTTCCGGCAGACCCCCCTTCATCGCCTTCACGCTCGATGACGGCAACCGGGACAATCTCGATTATGCCCTGCCGATCTTTGCGCGCCACAATGTGCCCTTCACCGTCTTCGTCGCCCAGGGGCTTTCGGAGCGGACCCATAGCATATGGTGGGAGACGCTGGCCGAGCTGCTTAGCCGGCTGGATCGGGTGACATTCGATTTCGGATCAGGAGACGAGTTTCTGCCACTCGGCAAGGACAGCCAGAGGCATGCCGCATTCGCCCGCTTCGCCGCTTTCGTCCACAGCGACGAAGAAAGCGAAGCCGTCGGCCGGATCGATGAGCTTGCCCGGCGTCATGGCCTGGAGCCGCTCGACATCGTCCGTGCATCGATCATGGATCGGAACGAATTGCGGCAGCTCGCGCGCCATCCGCTTGCTTCGCTCGGCGCCCATACGGTGAGCCATCGAGCATTGGCAAGGCTCCCCGAGGCGGAGGCGGCCGCGGAAATAGCACTCTCGGCCGATTATGTCGCCGACATTACCGGAAAGCGGCCAACCACAATCGCCTACCCCTATGGCACGAACGAGGCCGTCTCGCCGCGCGAGGGCCGGCTGGCGGCAGAGCTCGGCTTTTCCGTCGGCGTCACCACGCGCCCCGGCACGATCACGACGACAAATGGCAATGCACCGCTGCTGCTGCCGCGGCTATCGCTGAACGGCCATTACCAGAAGCCCCGCTATGCGTCGGCGCTTGCATCCGGCATCCCCATGCGGCTGATGGGGCGCCGGGAGCCGGCATAAGGTTTACGGATACATCCGCACCTTTTGCCAGGCGCCTTCGGGCACATCGCGACGAAATTCGATACGATCGTGCAGTCGGAACTGGCGGTCGTGCCAAAATTCGATCGACAGCGGCCGGATGCGGAAGCCGGACCAATAAGGCGGGCGCGGAATATCGCCGATCGCGTAACGAGCGGTATATTCGGCGACGGCCTTTTCGAGCGCGAAGCGGCCTTCCAGAGGGCGCGACTGCTTTGAGGCCCATGCCCCGATGCGGCTGCCGCGGGGTCTTGTCTTATAATATTCGTCGGCTTCCTTATCGCTCACCACTTCAACCAGGCCACGCAAACGCACCTGGCGACGCAGCGACTTCCAGTGGAAGCACATGGCGGCTTTCTTCTGGGAAAGAATTTCTTGGCCTTTCTGGCTCTCGAAATTTGTATAGAATACGAATCCGTCGCTATCGAAACCTTTCAGAAGAACCATGCGGACATTTGGCAAACCATCCTTATCCACCGTTGCCAGCGCTACCGCATTCGGATCGTTCGGTTCGGTGGTCTCCGCCTCACGCAGCCAGGACGCAAAGAGGCTGAAAGGTTCGTTCTGCTCGGTGAAGTCACCGCTTGTTAACTCGTTTTCCGACATATTAATTCAAAAGCTCCGCAATTCCTAATAACCGCCGGCCCCTCTGGCTGGCCAAGAAGTTCGGGTGGAAGTCATAGCAAAGTCGATCGTTCATACAAAGCGCAAGCTTGCAAAAGGCGTAACGATGGCTGTCGCCCTCATCTCCCTTTTCACCCTTGGCGGCTGCGTCGGCGGCGGCATGGACTACCTGAGCTCGGCCAAAGTGGATCGCAGCGTATCGACAGGCACCGTGCCGACGGCACCGGTGACAGCGGACAGCATCTCCGACGAGACCACAGTGCGCAATGCCGTCACCTCGGCGGATCTCAATAAGCTCAACGGACAGCCGATACCCTGGGCAAACACCTCGACCGGCAGCGCCGGCGTCATCGACACGATTGTCGAAAGCAATGCATCCGGCGTGGTCTGCCGCCAATTCCGCACGAGCCGGCATTCCTATCAGGGTGTTGCCAACTTCTCTGGCAGGACTTGCCTTGTCGGCCTCGGCGAATGGCAGTTGCTGAGCTTCCAGCAAGCGGGCTGATCGCCCTTCTCCTGTTTCCATCGCCTCCAAAACATTTTTGCTTCCGTACGCGTGATGTTGACATCTGCGCTCTCCGTCCGACTGCAATTTTGGCACCGCCTGTTAGCGATTGGCTAACCATGCCCCGAAATGGGGATCTGCTGCCCCTCTCCGCCGTAACGCCTGATTAGCAACTCTTCCCGCAGGATCGGCTCATCGGCGCATCACCCTTGCCTCCCATGACAGGAAGCAGGACGGCGAAGCGCTATCAATTGGTTCTTTGCTTGGGGTGCTGCGATGGGGCTGGGCACACCCACGAATGATGGCGGGAAAGATGCGGGATCCGTATAAGGTGCTGGGCGTTAGGAAGGATGCGGGGGCGGACGAAATCAAATCCGCCTGGCGCAATCTGGCAAAGACTGCTCATCCCGATCACAATCCTGGCGATCCGACGGCTTCGGAGCGATTTGCCGAAATCGGCCGTGCTTACGAGACGTTGAAGGATCCCCAGAAGCGCAGCCGTTACGATCAGATCGCGCGTATGGCCGAGGCGAAGGGCCAGAGCCAGGAACAGACGATCATACAGCAGCGGCAGGCGGCACGGGAGGCGGCCGAACGAGCCAAGGCCGCGCGTGCCAATGCCGACAAGATCATGGAAGAGCTCGCCCGGGCCAATGCCCGCAAGGCAGCAGCCTCGGCGGCATCCGGCCAACATGGTAATGCCGCCGAATCACCGGAAGATATGGTCGAGCGTATTTTCGGAGTGAAGACCGGCCAGGCGCAGCAGGCACAAGCCACGGCTGATGTCGGCGCACAACAGGCGGAAAAGCCGCGGGAACAGCCCACTACCGCAGCATCGGAAGAGCTGCAGATGGAAGAAGAACAGTTCGCAGCGGTCTCCGCTTCGGCCGGCTCGCGCTCGGCCTTCGGCATCCTAGGCTCCCTGGTGCGACGCATCACGGGCGGCAATGTGCCCGAAAAGCCACCGGAAAAAACCCCGGAGGTCGCTGCCGAAGCCACGGTGACGCTCGACGACATGCTGAAGAGCCGTTGGATCATCGTGCCGCTGCCCGATGGCCGCGAGGCGCGCTTTCAGGCAACGACGGATATCTCCAACGGTCAGGTGCTGCACCTCAAGGGCCAGGGGCTGAAACTGCAGGGCATGCTGCGCGGCGATGTCGCCGTCACTGTGCATCTGTCGACCGACGGGCGCTTCACGCTCGAGGGCAGCGATGTGCGCACCATATTGCCTGTCAGCATCGAAAATGCGGTCCTTGGCTGCGAGACAACAGTCGAGGGCTTGAACGGGCCGGTCAGGATCACGGTGCCGGCATGGTCCGGTTCGGATCAGATCATTCGCATTTCCGGTGAGGGATTGCCCAACGGCAATGGCGCAAAAGGCGATCTCATTGTCGAATTGCGGCTGATGCTCTGGGAAAAACCCGACGACAAGGTCACGGATCTCATGCGCAGCATGCGCGAAGGACTTTTCCTGTGAAATTTTGGTGACAACAGCACCCTTTGTTACGATCCCTAACAGTTGATGATCTTTACGATGCTTGAACCGGGGGTCGGCCTATGCCATAGGCAGGTTCATCTAAAGTTCAAGGGAGCATAATATGGCTCAAGCCACTGGCCTCATGGCAGGCAAACGCGGCGTCATCCTCGGCGTAGCAAACAACCGTTCGATAGCGTGGGGTATTGCCAAGGCCTGCTCGGATGCCGGAGCCGAAATCGCATTGACATGGCAGGGCGATGCCCTGAAGAAGCGCGTCGAGCCGCTCGCTCAGGAACTCGGCGCCTTCATGGCCGGCCATTGCGACGTGACCGAGCCGGCAACGATCGATGCCGTCATGGACACGCTCGAGGCGAAATGGGGCAAGATCGATTTCGTCGTGCATGCCATTGCGTTTTCCGACAAGGACGAGCTAACCGGCCGTTATCTCGATACCAGCCGTGACAATTTCACGAAGACGATGGACATCTCCGTCTATTCCTTCACGGCGGTTGCACAGCGCGCCGAGCGAATCATGAATGACGGCGGCTCCATGATCACCCTCACCTATTACGGTGCGGAGAAGGTCATGCCGCATTACAACGTCATGGGCGTCGCCAAGGCCGCTCTCGAAGCAAGCGTACGCTACCTTGCAGTCGATCTCGGCAGCCGCGGCATCCGCGTCAACGCGATCTCGGCAGGCCCGATCAAGACGCTCGCAGCGTCCGGCATCGGCGACTTCCGCTACATCCTGAAGTGGAACGAGTACAACGCGCCGTTGAAGCGGACTGTCACGATCGACGAAGTCGGCAATTCCGCCCTCTACCTGCTGTCGGATCTGTCGACGGCCGTGACCGGCGAAATCCACCACGTCGATTCCGGCTATCACACGGTCGGCATGAAGGCCGTGGACGCGCCCGACATTTCCGTCGCGAAGGACTGACCAACAGGAATCTGACCGTGTCGCCCATCCTCTATGTGATACGCCACGGTCAGACCGACTGGAATGCCGAGCGCCGGTTGCAAGGGCAGAAGGATATCGATCTGAACGCCATCGGCCGCGAACAGGCGCGGCAGAACGGCGTCGATCTTGCGGAAATCCTCGCCTTCGAAAACATCCCCTTCGATTTCGTCGCAAGCCCGTTGCGGCGTACCCGCGAAACCATGGAAATCGTTCGGCAGGCGATGGGGCTGCCGCCCAAGGACTACGGCACTGACGACAGGTTGGTCGAAGTGTCCTTCGGGGCCTGGGAAGGCTTTACTCTCAAGGAATTGAAGGCGACCGAGCCTGACCGCCTTGCCGAGCGCAAGGCCAACAAATGGGATTTTATCCCGCCCGGCGATGATGCCGAAAGCTACGAAATTCTCTCCTGGCGCGTTGGCGCCTGGCTGACGTCCGTCGACCGCCCGACGGTCTGCGTCACGCATGGCGGCGTTATACGCACGCTGTTTCGCCTGATCGGGGATGTCGAAAAGGAAGAGGCGGCCGAAATCCCCATCCATCAGGACCAGATCCTGAAAGTCGATCCGGAAATGAAGATTATTGGCTGGATGTAACGCGGTTTGGGATTAGGCCGGGGACCGTTATTTCGGAGAACGCCTAAAATCGATCGATCGAAAACTCTGGATTTCACCCGCACCGGGTGAGTGCCTGGCCAAGCCGGGATTTATTGGACGATATCAAGATCGTTGACGACGCGCTTGCCGTCGACTTCCGTATAGAAGACCACGACCTTCACACCGGCCTGCAGGCCGCTGAAATCGAAATCCTCCGGCACCTGATAGCTCTTGCCGTCATCCAGCGTGATATTGAAGTTCTTCGCATCGACCTTCTTGATGACGGCCTCGACATCCGCGCTCTCAGCAAAACCAGCGACAGGAGCAAGCAGGCTTGCCGTGGCCAAAAGCGTCGCTACAAAGAAGCGCATCGTCGTCACCCTTCAGGTAAATTGATTATGATTTCTTATGCGGCCTAGAAAACACGTCGAATATGGCGGAAGTTGCCCCCAATAATGACTTCGCCCGCCCAATTGGTGAATGCATCGTCACAATCCACAATTCGGATTAATCTTTGTTTACCATGCCGATGCTTGAGGAAGAAAATGGCTGAGCGCCGTTTCCGAGGCAACTGAAAGAAAGATTTTGTCTTGTCAGAATTTTGGCCTATGAGTGGGCCGCAATTGCAAGTGACAAGACGCGGCCTGCCGTCAGGCTGCGCTAATCCGGTCGTTTTACATGTCGCATAACACATTCGGTCACCTCTTCCGCGTCACCACCTGGGGCGAAAGCCACGGCCCGGCGCTCGGCTGCGTCGTCGACGGCTGCCCTCCGGGCCTCCGTTTCAAACTGCAGGACATTCAGACCTGGCTCGACAAGCGCAAGCCGGGGCAATCGCGCTTTGTGACGCAGCGACGCGAGGACGATCTCGTGAAGGTTCTGTCCGGCGTCATGCTCGATGAGGACGGCGAGACGATGATCTCGACCGGAACGCCGATCTCGATGCTGATCGAGAATACCGACCAGCGTTCGAAGGATTATGGCGAAATCGCCCGACGCTATCGTCCCGGCCATGCCGACTATACCTATGACGTCAAATACGGCATTCGCGATTATCGTGGCGGCGGGCGCTCCTCGGCCCGCGAGACAGCAGCGCGTGTTGCCGCCGGCGGCATCGCCCGTCTCGTCGTGCCCGGCGCGACCATCCGCGGCGCGCTGGTGCAGATCGGCAAGCATAAGATCAACCGTGCCAATTGGGACTGGGCTCAGGTCGACCAAAATCCTTTCTTCGCGCCTGATCCGGAAATCGTGCCGGTGTGGGAAGAATATCTCGACGGCATCCGCAAGGCAGGCTCCTCGATCGGCGCAGTCGTCGAAGTCGTGGCCGAAGGCGTGCCGGCCGGGCTTGGCGCTCCGATCTACGGCAAGCTCGATCAGGACATCGCCTCGCTGCTGATGTCAATCAACGCCGTCAAGGGCGTCGAAATCGGGGAAGGCTTCGCCTCCGCCGAACTCACAGGTGAGGAAAATGCCGATGCGATGCGGATGGGCAATGACGGCAAGCGCATTTTCCTGTCCAATCACGCCGGCGGCATCCTGGGCGGTATTTCCACAGGCGAGCCCATCGTCGCACGCTTTGCCATCAAGCCGACTTCGTCGATCCTGACGGAACGCCAGTCGATCGATGCCGATGGCAACAACGTCGATGTGCGCACCAAAGGCCGCCACGATCCATGCGTCGGCATTCGTGCGGTGCCGATCGGCGAAGCCATGGTTGCCTGCGCGGTTGCCGACCATTATCTGAGAGATCGCGGCCAGACAGGCCAGCAGAGATAGGAATTTCGAGATGCCGTATGACCAGAAGCGCGTTGTCGATGCCATCCGGGCTTTCGAAGCCGGCGAGATCGTCGTCGTCATGGACGATAACGACCGCGAAAACGAAGGCGACCTGATCGTTGCCGCCGTACACTGCACGCCCGACAAGATGGCCTTCATCGTTCGCCACACCTCTGGTATCGTCTGCACGCCGATGCCGCGCGAAGAAGCCAAGCGGCTCAACCTCAATGCCATGGTCGCAGAAAACGACTCAGCACATACGACGGCCTTCACCGTTTCCGTCGACTTCAAGCATGGGACCACGACCGGTATTTCCGCCGACGACCGCACGCTGACGGTGCGCAACCTCGCCAACCCGAATGTCGGTCCCACAGATTTCGTGCGCCCCGGCCATATTTTCCCGCTCGTTGCCCGCGAAGGTGGCGTGCTGATGCGTTCGGGCCATACAGAAGCTGCGGTCGATCTTTGCAAGCTTGCCGGCCTGCCGCCGATCGGCGTCATCTGCGAGCTCGTCAATGACGATGGCACCGTCACGCGCGGTCAGCAGGTGGTGAGCTTCGCCGAGCAGCATGGGCTGAAGCTTGTTTCGGTCGCCGATCTCATCGCCTATCGCCAGCGGAAGGAAACGCTGATCGAACTCGGCGCCAGCTTTGATGTCGAGACTCCGTTCGGCAAGGCGCGCGCCCATACCTATTCGCTGCCCTGGGATCCAATGCAGCACCTTGCCGTTGTCTTCGGCGACATCCGCGACGGTATCGACATTCCGGTCCGCCTGCATCCGGAGAACGTTGCCGAGGATATTTTCGGCAAGAACAGCCCGGTCGATTTCTACATGAAAAAGATCGCCGAAGAGGGCCGCGGCATCATCGTCTATCTGCGTGAGGGCTCTGTCGGCGTCGGCCATTTCGACAACGGCCGCAAATCGCGCCAGGCCGGCCGCGAGGCGCATGCCGAAGCGCAGACGCGGGATAGCGAATGGCTGGAAATCGGCCTCGGTGCTCAGATCCTGAAGGATCTCGGCGTCAGCTCGATCAAGCTGCTCACCAGCCGCGAGCGGCACTATGTCGGCCTGGAAGGTTTCGGGATCAAGATCGCCAAGACGGAGATCTGCTGAATTTTAACCGTCCCCCAAAGGGACGGCCGGACGCGAGGTTTGTAGTCATTGAAGTTCGCCTATCGTGATGATGGGATAGAATTGAGGATCGGCGGTTTACCGCCGGTCTGGGTGCATATGGGGATTTTGATCGTCGCCTGCCTGGTCACGTTCCCCCTCTGGATCGAGCTTCATACGAGAGGGTTTGTCACTGCAGCCATCGTCATTCCAGGAATTATCCTGTCGATATTGGCTCATGAAGTTGGACATGCTTGGACAGCCCGCTATCTCGGCTGCAAACCAACGCTGATACGCCTCCATGCTGGTGGCGGCGAGGCAATTTGGGAGAGCGGCGACATCACAAGGGTGGAAGCGCGTTTGATTACGATCGCGGGGCCGGTCACAAACCTGCTGATCGGAGTAGCGTTTTTCGTGGCTTACCATGTCAGCATGGCAGACGCCGCGGCATCCCTCCTGCCAAGCCCTGAAAGCCCTTGGACTGCGCCTCCTCCCATTGCCACCTCACCGTTTGCAAGGCTTTTCATTGGCTCGGCGTGCTAAATCTCGTCTGGTGCGCCGTCAATCTGCTGCCGGCGTTTCCGCTTGATGGCGGACATCTATTCCATGATCTGGTCGAGGCTCGCTACGGCTCTGATCGCGCCCTGTTCTGGACGGGCCTATTTGGAACGATTTTCGCAATCGTCGCCAAGATCATTTTCATTGCCGGCATCCTAACTGGTTTCGTGATCTGGTCGCCGCCCTATCTCAAGCCGAACTTGCAGGCACTGCGCGCGTCGCGACAACACCAACCGACTAGATAAGCGGCGCGCAATCTCGATCGATCAAGATTGGTCTTGAGGTGGCAGGGCCGAAAACTCGCGATCCAGCAGGCCCATCATGATGTCGTCGTGCCAGCTGCCGCTGACGTAAGCCGTCTCGCGCTCCCGACCCTCGATGATGAAGCCGCACTTTTCATAGGCTCGGATGGCACGCTTGTTATAGGCGAGCACGCGTATTCCGATGCGATGCAGCCCCATGTCGCCAAAGGCGTGCTTCAGCAGAAGAGTGATCGCTTCGGTGCCAAAATCTTTGCCGAGCAAGGCGGGATTGCTGATGCCGATGGCCATCGTCGCGCGCTTGTCCAGCGCGTTGACGTTGTCCAGTCTGATTTCTCCGGCAAAGACTCCGTTGATTTCGATGACCCAGGCATATGGGCGCTCGGCAAACAGCTGTACCCATCTAGCCGCGCCCTCTCTGGTCACAGGCTTGATGTCTTCCTTGTTGATACCGTACATTTCCGAAATCTCGGCATTCGTGCCCAAGGAGAAACGCACATCGGCATCTCCGTCACATGGCGGACGGAGCCTGACATTGCGGCCTTTTAGAATCAGTGACGACAATGAACTCTCCTCCTCGGATGCTCTTCTGCCTATTGGATTTAGTTAGCCATGTCCTCTCAAGGAGGAGGTGACAAAGCTCATGATCGATCCGGCCATGAGAGGCTGAACACGCGAAGCCAATTGTCATACGCGAATTTTCGCAAGGTCAGCTCGTCGAAACCACTTTTGCGCATGGCGTCAAGGAGACGCGGCAAGCCGCTTGCGTCCTTGATCTCGCGGGGCATGACGGCACCATCGAAATCCGATCCCAAAGCGACCCCCGCGGGTCCAACGCGAGCGATGAGGTAATCGATCTGGCGAATAACGGCCTCGAGCGGGGTGTCCTCGTCAAGATTAGCATCCGCGCGGATATCGTTGACGGCAAGATTCAGCCCGACGACGCCGCCTGTATCGCGGATGGCATCCAATTGCCGGTCGGTGAGGTTTCGGGTCGACGGACATATGGCATGGGCGCAGGCGTGGGTGGCGACGAGCGGAGCGGTACTCAATGCGGCCACGTCCCAAAATCCGCGCTCGTTCAGATGGGAAACATCGATCATGATCCCCAATTCATTGCATCTTCTGACCAGGCTCTTTCCCAAATCGGTGAGGCCGGGTCCAGTATCTGGCGATCTCGGATAGGCGAACGGAACGCCGTAACCAAAGATATTCGGGCGGCTCCACACGATGCCCAGAGATCGAAGGCCGGCACTGTGCATGCTATCCAAATAGCCGAGATCGGGGCCGATGGCGTCGGCGCCTTCCATATGAAGCACGACGGCAAAGACGCCGGCATGTCGTGCCGCCTCGATCTCGCTAACGCTCGTTGCCAGACGGATTTTATCGCCCGAACGTCCAATCAGCTTCTTTATGGCCGAAAGCTGTCCGTCGATTTGCCGGCGGGCATGGTCCGGATGCAAAGCTTCAGCATAGCGAACTTCGTAGCCATCATGGGTGATCGTCAGGTCATCCACCGGCTCTTGGTCCGGCGCGGCGTACATCGCAAACAATCCGCCAGCCAAGCCACCTTCGAGCGCCCGCGGAAGATCGAGATGCCCTGTCTCGGACCGAACCAGAAAATCACGGCCGTCGGGTCTATAGTCCAGCATGAACTGGACCGCATCATTATGCCCATCGAAAATCCGAACATTATCCATGCGATCGCTGTCCCCAAAAATCAGCGGCCGTTCCCCGGATGCCGCTCACCACCGATCTCTCGAAAAGCAAGGGTCATCCCCGCCAGCCTTCGAGAAACACGACCTTCTCGACGCCGGTGAAACGGGCAATACGCTCCAGCTCGGCCTCCAGCTTCTCCAGCCGGCCGGCCGATGCCTTGACGCCCGGTTCAAGCCACAGGCGCTTGACGTCAAGCGTTCCCGCCTTGCGGTCGGCCTTCATATCGATCCGTCCGATCAGACGGTCTCCCTCGAGGAGCGGAAAAACGTAATAGCCATATTCACGCTTCGGTTCCGGCACGAAAATCTCGATGCGGTAGAAGAAGCCGAACAGGCGTTCGGTGCGATTGCGATCGCGCAGCGTGGGATCGAAGGGGCTAAGCACACGGATACGCGCCGGCGCTTCGGCGTGACTATCGAGCGTGTCATGAAAGTCGAGGAAAGCAAGCGAAGGGCGAGGCTTGCCGCCAGCGGCAGGCTCGACCAACACTTCGGTCAGCTCGTCGCGATGCGTCTCGACCCAAGTCTTAGCCTCCTGCGGCGTCACCAGATCCCAGAAGGCGGCAATCTCGCCTGAGGTCGCAAAGCCGAGACGCTGCAGCGCGCTGCGGCAGGCCCAATCGACAAATTCGTCATGCTCCACTTCCGGCTCATGGAAATGGGCCGGCAGCACACGCTCCACGAGGTCATAGACCTTCTGGAAATTGGTGCGGCCGGCGATCGCGAACTTGCCGGTGCGCCAGAAATATTCGAGCGCCGTCTTGTTGGGGTGCCAATTCCACCAGCCACCGGAGACATGATCTTCCGCCTTGACCTCGCGGGCGGTGATCGCGCCGTTCTTCAGCACGCGTTCGTAGGTTTCCTCGAAAGCCGCCTCGAACCCCTCGCCGCGCCATTTCCGCCAGCGTTCGATGATCGCCGCTTCCTCGCGGCGAAAACGGTGCTTCCAATAGACGAAAAATGCGCTCGGTAGAATGGAGGCGTCGTGCGTCCAGTTCTCAAAGAGCGCGCCGTCCTTTTCCAGAAGTTCCGTCAGGTGCTCGCGCCGATAGGTCTGGTTGCGCGAAAACAGGATCTGGTGATGGGCACGCTCGACGGTGCCTATGCTATCCACCTGCACGAAGCCGATGTCATGGATGAGCTGCAGCAGGCCGGCCTTGGTCAAGGCGCGGTTCGGCGGATTGGCAAGCCCCTGTTTAGCAAGGAACACGCGGCGGGCGTCACGATTCGAGAGCAGATTCGTCATACGCGGATCATAGGCATAAATTCCCATGCTTTCAAAGAGGCCCTGATTTGATAAATCGAGGCGATGCGCTATAGCTCCGCGATAGAGCAACTCCAGGAAAAGTGCGTAGCGGTTTTCCGTCCGGGATTGCGAGACAATAAAAGGCTGGAGCGGCTCTGAGGTTCCGTGAAACGCTGAACCGCTCCAGCTTACCGAACAAGGAAGCCGCTTGGACATCCGCTTCGAAAATGCCGGCGTCGATTACGGCAAGCGCACTGCGCTGTTCCCGCTGAGCCTGACGCTTCAAGAGCGTCGTATTGGCGTCATCGGCCTCAACGGCTCCGGAAAGACAACCTTTGCGCGGCTGATCAACGGGCTTGTCAAGCCGACGACCGGGCGCGTTGTGGTCGATGGACTTGATACCATCGCCGATGCCGCCAAAGTGCTCGGCAAGGTCGGCTATATCTTCCAGTCGCCGCAGAACCAGATCATCCTGCCCATCGTGCGCGACGACATCGCCTTTGGGCTCAAGGCACGCGGATATAACAAGGCCCAGATCGAAACCGCGGTCGAGGGCATTCTTGACCGTTTTGGCGTTAGCCATCTCGGCGCGCGGCGGGCACATGAGCTTTCCGGCGGTGAGTTGCAGATGGCCGCGCTCTGCTCGGTACTGGTCACCGGCCCGGATATCCTCATTCTGGACGAACCGACAAACCAGCTCGATCTGAAGAATCGGGCGCTCGTTCAGAAGACCATGGCAACGCTTCCAGAGAATGTCATCGTCATCAGCCACGACCTGCCGCTACTTGAGGATTTCGACCGTGTGCTGCTGTTCGACCAGGGCCGGCTTGTTGCCGACGCGCCCGCAATGGAGGCCATCGCCCGCCACAAGGAGATGGCAGGCTGATGCAGACGCTGCATGTGGATGCGGATACATGGATGCATCGGTTCTCGCCGCGCGTGAAGCTGCTTGCGCTGACCGCATTTGGCGTATTGCTGTTTCTGACGCAGTCCATCGTGCTGCTCGCCTGCGCAAACCTTGTCGGCGCCGCCCTTTATCTTCGCTGCGGCCTGCCAGTTGCAGAGGCGCTCAAGCGGCTGCGACCTATCCTCGTCTCGATTGCCGTCCTGGCCATATTCGCGGCAATCGTCGGCCCGCTGCACGCAGCCATCGTTACGGCGCTGCGATTGACCGCGCTGGCGCTATTTGCCGCCACGGTGACGGCGACGACATCGATGGCTGCTTTCATTGATGAGATCACCGCCCTTGCCACGCCGCTCGAAAGGCTCGGCCTGCTCAAGGCTGCCGATATCGGCCTTGCGATCGGCCTCGTCATCCGTTTTGTGCCTGAAATTCTCGATCGCTACCGCGCGATCCGCGAAGCGCATCAGGCCCGCGGGATCAAGATTCGCCTCGCAACCACGCTCGCGCCGCTGATCATCCTGACACTGCGCGATGCGGACAATATTGCTGCTGCGATTGACGCGCGCGGCATTCGGCGTCAATGAACATGGGACTTTGTTGGAAGGAACCGCCATGAACACCCGCGATCTCGTGCTTTCAGCGCTGTTTGCCGCCATCATCGTGGCGCTCGGCCTCTTGCCGCCCATCCCGATCGGCATCATTCCGGTTCCGATCACGGCGCAATCTCTCGGCGTCATGCTTGCCGGCGTGGTGCTAGGCGCAAGGCGTGGCGCGATCGCGGTATTGCTCGTGGTCGTTCTTGTCAGCATCGGCCTACCGGTGCTGTCGGGCGGACGCGGCGGTCTTGCAGTGTTTGCGGGCCCGACGGCCGGCTTCTTCGTCGGCTGGATATTCGCAGCCTTCGTCACCGGCTATCTCTCCGAGAGATTGGTGAAGCCGGAGCAGAGCGGCCTCGTTCAAGGCGTCGGCTTCTTCATCGCTGCCGTCATTGGCGGTGTCGTGGTGCTCTATGCATTGGGCATTGCCTGGCTCGCCATCAATATCGGCTTCGGCAAGGCGTTTATCGGGTCTCTGGGCTTCGTGCCGGGCGATATCGTCAAGGCCGTGGTCGCGGCCCTGGTCGGCCGCGCCGTCATGGTCGGCTATCCGCTTCTGCCGCAGCGCAGCTAAAACTCGGCTCAAGCCAGATATTTATAGAGCCAGTCGCGCGTGTCTTCCGGCAGCGGCACGGGATCATGCTCGTCGCCGCGCACCGCAAGCCAGAGGATTTCCACTTCTGCCGCCAGTTCGTTGCCGGTTTCGACCGCCACGACGAAACCGACCGATTTGCCGCCGATCTTGTTGACACTGATCGAGTAGCGGGCAAGTTCATCATAGTGCAAGGCACGGTGCAACGAACAGGATACTTTCTTGGCGATGTAGACGGGTTCATCGTCCACAAGCGGTCGCGTGCGCCAGAAGTTCGAGAGTGCGGTCTCTGCCTGTGAGATATAGGATGCGATAAACATCTGGCCGTGCCGGTCGACATCGCGCGGCGGCACCCTTACCTCGATGACATCGGATCGTTCTACTCTTGCCATGACGCAATAACCCTGGCCGACGCCATACTGACCTTAATGAAAGCTTAACACCACGCTTCGATAAGTAAACGGGCGCCATTCCAAAGTGGTTAAGATGGATTGTTGACATTGTAGTGACATGGTCCATGTCCTGTAATAGGCGTCACACCTCATTTATAGATTGGCCCCATGAGCACACGTCTTTACGAACATCCGATCTTCCTTGAACACATCGTTCCGGCAGGTCACCCCGAACGGCCGGATCGGCTGCGATCGCTGAACATCGCGCTGGAGCATCCAAATTTCGAGCGGCTGGATCGGCAAAAAGCGCCTGCCGCGCATGAGGATGCAGTCCTGCTTGCCCACCCTGAGGAGCATCTGGAGTTCGTGCTGCGCTCGATGCCGGACAGGGGCGACGACGGCGAGATCAACCAGCTGGAAGCCGATACATATGCGAGCCCGAAGACGTTGCAGGCGATCATGCATGGCGTCGGCGGCGCCATGGCGGCGGTCGACGACGTCTTCTCCGGTGCGGCCGACAATGTCTTCGTCGCGGCCCGCCCGCCCGGCCACCATGCCGAGAAGACCAAGGCCATGGGCTTCTGTTTCTTCAACAATGCCGCGATTGCCGCCCGCCATGCGCAAAAGGCCCACGGCGCCGAGCGCGTCGCCATCGTCGATTGGGACGTGCACCACGGCAACGGCACGCAGGACATCTTCTGGGACGATCCCTCGGTGCTTTTCTGTTCCACCCACCAGATGCCGCTCTATCCGGGCACGGGCAAGAAGGAGGAGCGTGGCACGCACAACACAATCGTCAATGCGCCGCTGTCGCCCAATACCGGCGGCGATCATTTCCGCGAGGCCTTCAAGTCGCGCGTTTTGCCGGCGCTCACTGACTTCAGCCCCGACCTCATCATCATCTCGGCCGGGTTTGACGCCCACCACCGCGATCCCCTGGCGCAATTGAACCTGACGGGCGAGGATTTCGACTGGGCGACGGGACGGCTGCTCGAGATCGCTGACCGCAGCGCCAAGAACCGGGTCGTCAGCCTGCTCGAAGGCGGCTATGATCTGGAAGGTCTCGCCGAGTCGGCGGGGATGCATATTCTACGCATGATGAGAGGTTGACGATGAGCGAGAACGCCAAGGCAGATGTTTCGGGCTATTCCTTCGAGAAGGCCGTGGCGGAGCTTGAAAGCATCGTTGCACGGCTTGAGCGCGGCGACGTGGCGCTCGATGAATCCATTTCGATCTACGAGCGGGGCGAAGCGCTGAAGAAGCATTGCGAGGCACTCCTTTCGGCCGCGGAAAACCGCATCGAGAAGATCAGGCTCGACCGCGCCGGCAAGCCGCAGGGCACGGAAGCGCTGGATGGCGCTTGAGACGAAGCCAGAAAATTTGAGTTTGGGTGACATTGCCGGTAGGTTGGCCCGGTAGGTTGCGTTCCGACCGAAAGGAGAGCGGTTATGTCCTTCTTCCCAGGCAACGATCCGCAGGCCGGTGATGCCTTCGCCTGCGACGCGATAGAAAATCTGATTATACCGCGCACCAGCGACCTCGGCGGCTTCTCCGTGCGGCGCGCACTTCCGAGCAGCCGGCGGCGACTGGTGGGGCCGTTCATTTTCTTCGATCGCATGGGGCCTGCCATTTTACGGCCGGGTCAGGCGCTCGACGTGCGCCCGCATCCGCATATCGGCCTTTCCACCGTCACCTATCTGTTCGACGGCGAAATCCGCCATATGGATAGCCTCGGCACCGCCAAGGTGATCCGCCCCGGCGACATCAACCTGATGACGGCCGGGCGCGGCATCGTGCATTCCGAGCGCACGCCGGAGAACCTGCGCGACCATCCGTTTTCCATGTCCGGCTTGCAGACGTGGCTGGCGCTGCCCGACGACAAGGAGGAGATCGATCCCTCCTTCGCCCATACGGAAAAGGATGACTTACCAACGATCGCCGACGGCGGCGTGAGCGGCCGCGTTGTCATCGGCGATTTCGAAGGCCTGAAATCGCCGGTGAAATCATTCACCGATACGCTCTATGTCGATCTTCAGCTCCAGCCGAACACGACGTTTCCTTTTGGGGCGGCGCATGAGGAGCGTGCCGTCTACATTCTCTCCGGTTCGCTTGTCGTCGCCGGCGACCGTTTCGAACAGGATCAGCTCCTCGTCTTCCGGCCGGGTGATGCGATAACGCTCGAGGCCGGCGAAAAAGGCTGTCATCTCATGCTTTTTGGCGGTGCAGCGCTGAATTCGAAGCGCTATATCTGGTGGAATTTCGTCTCGTCCTCAAAGGAGCGTATCGAAAAGGCCAAGGAAGAATGGCGCACTGGCCGCTTCGATATCGTGCCGGGCGACGAGGAAGAGTTCATTCCCCTGCCGGAGGGCTAACGGGTTCATAACATTCCCACATGTTTCTTGTTCGGGAGTACCTTGAATTCGGCGCCTTTTGTCGCAATCTGTTTTGACGTAAAGGCGGACAACCGCCCAAGAATAGCAAGAAAGAGGCTTCAGCCTTGACACAAATGCCACAGACGCCCCTGCTGGACCGGGTCCAATATCCTTCCGACCTGCGAAAGCTGGAGGACCGGGAATTGCCGCAGCTCGCCCGCGAAGTCCGCGATGAGATGATCGATGCGGTATCGCGCACCGGCGGACATCTTGGCGCCGGCCTCGGCGTGGTCGAGCTGACCATTGCAATCCACAGCGTCTTCAATACGCCGAACGACCGCCTCATCTTCGATGTCGGGCACCAGTGTTATCCGCACAAGATCCTGACCGGGCGCCGCGACCGCATTCGCACGCTGCGCCAGGAAGGCGGTCTTTCCGGCTTCACGCGCCGAGCCGAGAGCGAATACGATCCCTTCGGCGCCGCGCACTCCTCGACATCCATTTCGGCCGGTCTGGGCATGGCGGTTGCCGCCGAGCTCGATAATACCGACCGCCGCGTGATCGCCGTCATCGGCGACGGCGCCATGTCGGCCGGCATGGCCTATGAAGCTCTGAACAATGCCGGCGCGCTCGATGCGCGGCTAATCGTTATCCTCAACGACAACGACATGTCGATTGCCCCGCCGACGGGAGCGATGAGCGCCTATCTCGCGCGCCTCGCCTCCGGCCGCACCTATATGGGCTTCCGGGACTTTGGAAAGAAACTGACCGCCTATCTCGGCAAGAAGGTTGACCGCGCCATCACCCGGGCGGTCGAGCACGCACGGGGCTATGTGACCGGTGGCACCATGTTCGAGGAAATGGGCTTCTACCATATCGGCCCGATCGACGGCCATTCCTTCGAGCATCTGCTTCCGGTGCTGCGCAATGTGCGCGACAATGCACAGGGCCCGGTGCTGATCCATGTCGTGACGCAGAAGGGCAAGGGCTATGCGCCCGCCGAGGCGGCCGCAGACAAATATCATGGCGTCAACAAGTTCGACGTCATCACGGGTGCACAGACGAAAGTGAAGCCGAATGCGCCAAGCTACACAAGCGTCTTTGCGGACGCTTTGGTGCAGGAGGCGACCCTCGATGACAAGATCGTCGGCATTACCGCTGCCATGCCGAACGGCACCGGCCTCGACAAGCTGCAGGAATTCTTTCCGAAGCGCTGTTTCGACGTCGGTATCGCCGAGCAGCATGCCGTGACCTTCGCTGCCGGCCTCGCCGCCGAAGGTTACAAGCCCTTTGCTGCCCTTTACTCCACCTTCCTGCAACGCGCCTATGACCAGGTGGTGCATGATGTGGCGATCCAGGGCCTGCCGGTGCGCTTCCCGATCGACCGCGCCGGCTTCGTCGGCGCCGATGGCCCCACGCATGCCGGCTCGTTCGACACCGCTTTCCTGGCCACCCTGCCCGGTTTCGTCGTCATGGCCGCGGCCGATGAGGCGGAACTTAAGCATATGGTGCGCACAGCCGCCGCCTATGATCTCGGCCCCATTTCCTTCCGCTATCCACGCGGTGAAGGCGTCGGCGTCGATCTGCCGGAGCGCGGTCAGATTCTCGAAATCGGCAAGGGTCGCGTCATCAAGCAGGGCACGAAGGTCGCCCTGCTCTCCTTCGGTACGCGCCTGGCCGATAGCCTTGCCGCCGCCGAAGATCTGGACGCTGCCGGGCTTTCGACGACGGTTGCGGACGCACGCTTCGCCAAGCCGCTCGACCACGATCTCATCCGCCAGCTTGCCGCCCATCACGAGATCCTGATCACCATCGAGGAAGGCTCGGTCGGCGGTTTCGGCAGTCAGGTCATGCAGTTCCTTGCCAATGAAGGTCTGCTCGACAGCGGCCTGAAAATTCGCTCGCTGGTCATGCCCGATATCTGGATGGAACAGGCCAAGCCCGAGGCCATGAATGCCATGGCAGGCCTCGATCGTGCCGGCATCGTGCAAACGGTATTCCGTGCGCTCGGCCGCGGCCGCATCGTTGGAGCAGCGGGATAAGACGCGAAATTAGACAGCGCGCCTAAGCCTGCCTGATCCCAAGTATCTTCGCATATCAGGCATTGAGTGCATTGAAGACCGCTACGCGGTCTCGACCTTCTGCCTTCGCCCGATAGAGGGCAGAATCAACATTCTTCAGCAGCGTCACGCGCGTTGCGCCATCATGCGGCGCGAGGGCCGCGCCGATGCTGAGCCTCGCAAAAACGGATACTCCATCGACTGCGAAGGGCGTTCTGAAAGCGGCGAGCAGCCGCTCGGACAGGGACACAAGCGCATGCTTGTCAGGCGAATCCGGGACGAATATCGCAAACTCGTCGCCGCCCATGCGCACGACGATGTCGTCCGCGCGGAGGACCGAACGGATACGCAGCGATGCCTCGCACAGAACTTCGTCGCCGACATTGTGACCGAAGCGATCGTTGATCGATTTGAAGCCGTCCATGTCGAGATAGAGGACGCCGAAATTGCCGCCTTTCGTGATGGCAGTGCTCAATGCACCGTCAACGATAGATTCCAGCGCCGACCGATTGAAGAAACGGGTCAGCGGATCGGTCATAGCCGCCGCGCGCAGATCATTCTCGGCTATTCCCATCAGCAAGTTCGTTTTCTGCAGACGCAGAAGCGCGCTTGCGATCTGGGCAAAGCGCCTCAGACTTTGCTCCTCACTCGAGGAAAACTGCCTCGGCCTCTGATCGAGGATGCAGAAGGCTCCTACCGGCAAACCGTTCTCCAGTCGCACTGGAGCGCCTGCATAAAAGCGAAAATAGGGATCATCGAGAACAAAGGGGGCAGCCTTCAGCTCCGGTTCTTCCATAAGGTCCGGAAGGACCAGCAGTTCGTCATCGAAAACCACCCGCGTGCAGATCGACATATCGCGCGAACATTCGGCGATCTTCAGCCCCGCCTGGCCTGCTATGCGTTGCCAGTCCTCGTCGATAATGTTGATTGCCGCATAGGGTGTCTCGAACACGCCTCTTGCCAATTCGGCGAGGGTCGCAAGCTCCGGCGTCGGACTGCTATGAACTCCATTCAGGGAGCGCACGGCCAAAAGTCTCTGTGTCTCATTGGCCGGAACTCGGACGAGCTGCCCCATTCAGATCTCCCTCAGCATCACCATGCGTTCTATAACAAGGAGGTTCGCCGCCCACGGCAACCCTGCCGCTGATCAAATATTTAATAAATCTTGACCAAAGGATGGTCCGCCGAGAAGCAGACGATAGCCAGGAGCCTTTTCCTCAAGAAAAGAGCGCTCCAGCGACAGCGCGCTGCCCCAAAGTCGGACAGGTCGCTGAAAATGATGCTCTTCTGAAAGCTGTGAAAAGAGCGGCCCGCCGCAAAGGGACGGGCCGCCGATAGGTCTACGAGGGTAATTCGCCGTGAAAGCCTCCGGGGGGCGCCACGAAGCCGCCGTGGAGCGATCAGAATTCTTCCCAATCATCCCTTGCGGCGGCAGCGTTAGCACTTGTCTTTCCGGCAAAAGCCTGGGCAATGGTGCGGCCCAGGGCGCGAGCCGGAGAGGCTGCGGGTTTAGAACGCGCCGTCGCAGCAATGGGCCTGGCGGGTGCAGCCTTGGCGGTATTGCCGAGACGGAACTGCTGAAGCAGCTCGTTGAGTGCTGCAGCTTCGCGGGCGAGCGCATGGCTGGCCGCCGTCTGCTCCTCAACCATGGCGGCATTCTTCTGCGTGCCTTGATCCATGTTGTTGACGGCGGTGTTGATCTCCTGCAAGCCAGTCGACTGTTCGCGGGTCGCAGTCACGATTGCGCCGACATGGCGGTTGATCTCCTGCACCTCGGATACGATCAGTTCCAGCGCCTTGCCGGTCTCGCCGACCAGCGACACACCGGTATTGACCTGATCGCTCGACGTCGTGATCAGCGACTTGATTTCCTTGGCGGCATTGGCCGAGCGCTGCGCAAGCTCGCGTACTTCCTGGGCAACGACCGCAAAGCCCTTGCCTGCATCCCCGGCACGGGCGGCCTCGACGCCGGCATTCAGCGCCAGAAGATTGGTCTGGAACGCGATGTCGTCGATGACGCTGATGATGTTGCTGATCTCGCCCGAGGATTTTTCGATCTGCTGCATGGCCGAAACGGCTTTGCGAACCACTTCGCCCGACCGTTCCGCGCCGAGGCGGGCGCGTTCGACGAGATGGCCGACATCCTCGGCGCGCTTGGCGGAGTCGCGAACCGTGATCGTGACCTCTTCCAGTGCTGCGGCAGTCTCCTCGACGGCGGCGGCCTGCTGCTCGGTGCGGTGCGCCAGATCGTCGGCGGCCGAACGGATTTCGTCAGCACCGGCATTGATGGCGGAGGCATTTTGGCCAACGGACCGCAAGGCCGCTTCGAGCTTTTCGACCGCATTGTTGAAATCGGCGCGGACGCTGTCGAACTGCGGCGCGAGGCTATCATTAAGACGGGTTGCGACATTGCCCGACGACAGGGCCGCGAGGCCGCTGGCGAGCGCTTCCATGGCGAAACGGATTTCGCCCTCTTCACGCGCCTTCTGCTCGTCGTTCATCAGGCGCTGACGTTCGGCGTCGCCACGCATACGCTCGGTCTCGCCGGCAAGACGCAGCTTCTCGATGCCAGCCTGCTTGAAGACGAGGACGGCATCCGCCATGCGGCCGATTTCATCGCCGCGGCCAACAGCCGGGACTTCAACGTCATGCTCGCCGTTTGCCAGACGGCCCATGGCCGCCGTCATGCCGACGATTGGACGGACAATAATGCGCGAAAGCAGCCAGGCAAGTACAGCGGCGGCAAGCGAGGCGAAGACGCCGCCGATGATGAGGGTCAAGCGCAGATCGCCATTGGCATCGTCCTGCATGGCTGCGAGACTGCTTGCCTTGGCGCGCGCAGCCTGCTTGATCTTGGCGGCGGCATCGCGAAAGCCGTCAAGCTGGCCCTTGGTTTCGTTCTGACCGATCTTGACGATCTGGTCGAGCGGCATCTCGGTTTCCTTACGGGCCTTGGCCTGCGGCTCCGCGAGCTGGTGGAAATAGAGATCGGCCGCCTTCTGCATGTTGTCGATCGCTTGCAGCAGATCCGGCGAATCGGCAGCCGACAGCTTTGCAGCAGCGATACTCTTCAGCATCCGCTCGCGATTGTTGAAGATATCGTCATAGGTGCTGTTGCTGCGCAGAAGCAGAAAGCCCCGCAGATTGACGGCCTGTTCCAACATGGCCTGTAGCGAATCATCGATCAGGCTGACGAGCTGCTGCGACCTTTCCTGCTCGACGGCAGCACCGGCGGAAACCTCTTGCTTGGAATAGACGAATGCGGAAACGCAGGCGAAAATGGCAATCAGGGCCGTAAATGTGATGGCAAGCTTGCCATTCAAAGAGAGCTTTTTCGCGGACATAAGCGGGCGCCTCCGGAGCGCAGGTCCTGGCGAGCATGATTAAGGACCGCGCGAGGAAGAGGCGCGGCTATGCTCGAAGAATTCAGGGAGGGGGCATGATTGGGACGCTGACGCGCGAAGCCTTCATGGCAGGCGGCGATCTTGAAACGGATCGCCGCAATCACGGGCATCAATAGAGGCTTCGGCTTTAAATTTATTTAATTTGAGAGACAGTGAGTGCACCGCTAGTTCACGGCAGCTGCAGCTAGGATCAGGATATCCAGGTCGTGCTCCGGGTAAAAATCCTGCGCCGTCATCTGGAATGTCGTCGCGCCGATCTTCTTCACATTCGTACCGCAAAAGCTGATGTAGTTTTCAGGACTGCCCTTATCGACCGTCAACTCGAAATGCTTGATCGGACCGGACCAGTTGGCTCCGGTCGTCAGCACATAGGAGATCCAGCTCTCCGTATAGCCGCGGCCACCCTTGTCGGCCACCGCGGCAAGTTTCACCGCCGTCTTCAGAAAAGTCTCGTCGAGACAATATTTACCACGATAGGCCTGGAGCTGCTGCTTCTGGTAATCTTCGTCGCCGGCGAAGGTGATGGCGACCGTGCCGCCGACACTTGGCTTGTAGCGATGCTCGACCGCAATCTTCGCCTTGGCCGGAAATTTCGTACGCCACCAATAGGTGGTATGCAGCGTCCACATCGGCGTCGGATGATGCTTCATGCCCTGGCCGTCATTGTCGTATTCGTCGTCGGCGATCAAACCGCGGGCAGTCCAGTCCTCGAGTAGATCGACGGGCAGCTTGGCGACGGCATCCATGGCCGCCTTGCTGAGCGGCAGCAGCGACACGCCATGAGCCTTCAATTCATCCGTCATGTCGACGCCGGCCACCGATACGCGCTGCTGCAGGGTCGGCGTAATAGCCTTACCATCCTGGGTCACAGTGAAGCCGAGGAAATTGTCGGAATCAACATTTCCCGTATCGACCATGCTGTCTATGTCACCCTTGATATCGGGCATCGGGAAGGCGACGACGCTTTCGACATCCTTGTCGGAGGTGTTTTCGAATACGTAATCGACGCGCACTTCGGTCTGCGAGATGAACAGTTTTTCCTGATCCATGCTGATATCGCCAGTGCGGACATAGGCAAGACCACCCGTCTTCAGCTCGGCCATCGTATCATTTGCCATAGCCGGAACGGCGATCGTCGCCATCAGCGCTGCATAGCCACAGATATTTCGCATGGTGCCCCTCACCGTTGATGTCGGCGATTATCGCCTGTCGCAATCCTGCGTCAACGCCGATATCAGCATAAAAGGCTTGCAACACAGCCGATTGCCCGGCATGGACAGCCCATGTCAGAACCACAACGCCTCGACCAGCTTCTCGTCACCCTTTCGCTCTTCGCCAGCCGCTCGCGCGCTCGCGATGCGATCCAGCGCGGCACGGTCACCGTGAACGGCAAGATCGTGACGAAGCCCGGGGCACTCTTCACCGAAGACGCACAGATCAGCATCGACGATCCGGCGCAGGATTATGTTTCCCGCGCGGCGCTGAAGCTGGTGGCGGCGCTTGATCATTTCGACCTCGATCCGCGCGGACAGCATTGTCTCGATGTCGGCGCATCGACCGGTGGTTTCACCGAGGTGCTGCTTGAGCGAGGCGCTGCCCATGTCACGGCGATCGACGTCGGCCACGACCAGATGCATCCGCGCGTAGAAGCCGATCCGCGCGTGACCAATATCGAAGGGCTGAATGCGCGCAATCTGACCGCCGGGGATATAGGCGAGCCCTTCTCCTTCGTCGTTTCCGATGTCTCGTTCATTTCGCTCAAGCTCGCTCTCGCGCCGGCGCTTGCGCTTGCCGAACCGGGCGCGCGGGCGGCACTGCTCGTAAAACCGCAATTCGAGGCGGGCCGCGATGCGATCGGCAAGGCGGGTCTCCTGAAGGACCCCTCCTCCGCTCCGGCTGTGGCGGCCGAACTCGAGCGCTGGTTCACCGAAGACATGGGCTGGCAAAGCCTCGGCCTCATCGCCTCGCCGATTACAGGCGGCGACGGCAACCAGGAATTTCTTCTCGCAGGGATCAAGCCATGAGCACTGAAACCGTCACCATCCAGAAGCTCGGCGCCCAGGGCGACGGCATCGCGCAGGGCGCCGATGGACCGATCTATGTACCCTTCACGCTGCCGGGCGAAAGCGTCGCCATCGCGCGGGTGAAGAGCCAGGGCACGCTGATGTCGGTCGCGTCCGCCTCGCCGGATCGCCAGGAGCCACACTGTCGGCACTTCGGCCCGCATGGCGTCAACGGCGCCTGCGGCGGCTGCACCCTGCAGCATTATGCCGATGCGCCCTATCGCGCCTTCAAGCGCCAGCTCGTCGTCGACGCGCTTCGCTCCAAGGGCCTGACGCCCGAGGTGGACGATATCGTCGCCGCGCATCCGGGCGAGCGGCGCAGGGTCGTCTTCGCCGCGCGCAAGACTGAAAAGGATATGCTGATCGGCTTCAATCAAGCCGAAAGCCACCATATCGTCGCCATCGAGGAATGTCCCATCGCCTCGGCCGGCATCATGGCCCGCCTGCCAGCGATCAAGACGATCGCCGCTGCAATGGCCGTCAATGCCGAAGCCTTCCGCATTTCCGTGTTGGAAACGCAGACCGGCCTCGATCTTGCGGTCGATGGCATCAAGTCGCTTTCGGACAAGCAGCGCCGCAGCACCATCGAAACGGTTCTGTCGCTTCGCGGCATCGCCCGTGTTTCACTGAACGGCGAAATCCTGGTCGAACCGGTAAAGCCGATGATCGATTTCGGTGGCATTCAGGTTGCGCCGCCACCTGGGGCCTTCACGCAGGCGACCAAGCAGGCCGAGGACGCCATGGCCGAGCTGGTGGCAACCCATGTCGGCAAGGCAAAGCGCATTGCCGATCTCTTCGCCGGCAGCGGCACCTTCTCGCTTCGCCTGGCGCGGATCGGCCGCGTGCATGCGGTGGAAAGCGAGGAAAAGCCGCTCGTGGCACTGGACCAAGCAGCGCGCACGACACAAGGGCTGAAGCCCGTCAGCGTCGAGCGCCGCGATCTCTTTCGCCGACCGCTGATGACGCAGGAACTGAAGGTCTACGACGCCGTCGTGTTCGACCCGCCGCGCGCCGGCGCGGAATTTCAGAGCAAGGAACTGGCTCGATCGCAGGTCAAGAAGATCGTCGCCGTCTCCTGCAACCCGCTGACCCTCGCCCGTGACCTCGCTATCCTCGTCGAGGGCGGCTACCGCATTACCCGGGTAACGCCGATCGACCAGTTCCTGTGGACCTCGCATGTCGAGGTGGTTGCGGCGCTGGAGAAGTAAGCCTTCACCGCTTCATGAAGGCCTCGAAAGCCGCGCGGGCTTCGGCGCTTTTCAGTTGGGCGGCGAAATGCTCGGCCTCTTTCTGGATGTGGTCGAGGACGGCATCCGGAGGTCCCCGCATCAGGTCGCGTGCGATCCGAAGGGCCTCGGGCGGCTTGGCGGCGAGTTTTGCGGCCAGAGACAGCGTTTCAGCCTCCACCGCGTCGGGTGACGTCACCTTCCAGATCAGGCCGGCTTCCTTGGCGTCAGCAGCGGAAAGGCCTTCGCCGAGCGCAAGCAGTGCGAAGGCGCGTTGATGGCCCATGGCGCGCGGTGCAAGCAGGCTCGAGGCCGCTTCGGGAACCAGCGCAAGATCGACGAAGGGTGTCTTGAACAGGCTGCGATCGGAGGCAACAGTCAGATCGCAATGCAGATGGATCGTGGTGCCGATGCCGATCGCCAGGCCGTCGACGCCGGAGACGACGGGTTTCTTCGTGCTTGCCAGTGCGACGAGAAAATCAATGACTTCGCGCCCCATATTGCCGCTCATGGCGAAAGCGAGGAAATCGGCGAGATCATTGCCGGCAGAGAAGCAGCCTTCCGTGCCCAGGAAGGCATGGACGCGGATATCCGGCGCAGCTTCCGCCGCGTTCAGCGCGTCGGTCATCGTCTGATACATGGCGCGGGTGATGGCGTTCTTCTTTTCCGGCCGGTTGAACCGGATGATCTGGATATGCGGCGCGGACTCGGGGCGTTCGATGAGGATGTGGTCGGTCATGGCTTTCCCTTAGGCTAGAGCATGATGCCGAAAAGTGTGAGCGGTTTTCGGACGACATCATGCTCTACTTCTTTGATTCTAGGGCGGATTCAGATTTTAGGTCGAATAGACCTAAAATCATCCGACTCTAGTGCGGCGCGGGCGGCTTCGAGGCTGGATGCGCCGGCGATGACCCGATCGGAGAGAGCGGCAGTCTCGGCTAGGAGGTTTTCGGCAACGAAGCGGCAGAGTGCGATGCGCTTAGGCCCCTCGCCGTCGCCTGCATCGGCAAGGCCACCCTTTGCCAGATAAGAGCCTGTTAGCACGAGGCCGAAAAGCCGCTGGTAAGGCGTGGCGCCCGCCAGAGCTTCGACAACGGCGCCCTCTGCCTGTTTCGACAGGAGCCATTCGCTCGTCTTTTCCAGATCGGCAATGGCCGCCTGTAGCCGCGGCGCCGTTTCGCCGAAACCATCCAGATTGGACTTGGCGACGGAATCGGCGATCTCGCGCAGTTCGGTCATGAAGCCGCGCATGTGGTCGCCGTTGGCGATCGTCAGCTTTCGCGTCACCAGATCGATGGCCTGGATGCCGTTCGTGCCCTCGTAGATCGGTGCGATGCGCGCGTCCCGCAGCAGGCGCGCGGCGCCTGTCTCCTCGATAAAGCCCATGCCGCCGTGGATCTGGATGCCAAGCGAAGCGACATCAACGCCGGCATCGGTGGAGAAGGACTTGGCAATCGGCGTCAGCAATGCGGCACGCTCCTGCCAATATTTTGCTCTCTCGGGATCGCGATGCGACATGTCGATCGCCTGCGCACAGGCGTAGCAGATTGCACGCGAGCCCTGCGTCAATGCCTTCATCGTCAGCAGCATGCGGGCGACATCGGGATGTTCGATGATCGGGCTCATGCCCGAGGATGTCGTACCCGGCGCGCGGCCCTGGGTGCGCTCCCTGGCATAGGCGATAGCCTTCTGGGTTGCCGCTTCGGCAATCGCCACGCCCTGGATGCCGACAGCCAATCTGGCATTGTTCATCATCGTGAACATGCAGGCGAGGCCTTTGTTCTCCTCACCCACCAGCCAGCCGACGGCGCCCTTTTCGGCTCCATATTTGCCATCGCCGTAGATCATCGTGCAGGTCGGTGAACCATGGATGCCGAGCTTATGTTCCAGCGAATGCACGAAAAGATCGTTGCGGGCACCGAGCGAGCCGTCCTCATTCACAAGGAATTTCGGCACGAGAAACAGCGAAATGCCACGCGTGCCGGCAGGCGCATCCGGAAGGCGGGCGAGGACGAAATGGATGATATTGTCGGCTGCCTCGTGATCGCCCCAGGTGATGAAAATCTTCTGGCCGAAGATACGATAGGTGCCATCATCGCGGCGTTCGGCGCGGGTGCGCAAAGCGCCGACATCGGAACCGGCCTGCGGCTCGGTTAGGTTCATCGTACCGGACCATTCACCGGAAACGAGCTTTGCGAGATATGTCTTCTTGAGATCGTCGCTGCCGTGGGCGTGCAAGGCCTCGATCGCTCCCATGGTCAACGTCGGGGCAAGACCGAAGGCCATGGAGGCGGAATTCCACATTTCCAGGGTCGCTATGTTCAGCATGTGCGGCAGGCCTTGACCGCCGAACTCCTCCGGTGCGGTAAGGCCGTTCCACCCCCCGGCGATCCAATCGCGATAGAGCTTTTCCCAGCCATCGGGAAGGACCACCTTGCCATCCACCAGCCTTGCGCCTTGCTTGTCACCGTTCTCTGCGAGCGGCTCCACCGCCTCACCGGCGAAACGCCCCGCTTCCGACAGGATAGCGTCGACAAGATCGGTGCCGAGATCGCCGAGAATGCCCTCTTCCATTGCGCGTTCCATGCCCGCGACATGCTTCAGCGTGAATGCGATTTCTTCGACTGGCGCCTTGTACATGCTGCTTCCTCCGCACTTTTGCTGACAATGAGCCGCCTCACCCGGATCATCGATGATATTCTGGTTACAGCTAGTTTATTTTTACGTAAACGTCAATTTTCTCGAGCCGCGGAAATGTTGATTTCCACCCCCACCCCTCGCTTTCAGTTAGGTCTTAAGCGCCGCATCGCTGTGACAGCGCCGCCAATGTCCGCGATTATTCCATCGGACCTCGGACTTGCATAAACAACCGTCATGAATGAAGACTATGGCAACTGTTCAGACAAAGCGAACGATGCCCCCATGAACACGCTCACGTCAGTCAATATCATACCCGGTTTTATCTGGGCATACCGTCTCCGTTCCGGTGCAGCAAAGCCGGAGCGTCTGCCCGACGATACCCATCGCTCGACTCTCTTCAGCGATGACGGTTTTCTCTGGCTGCATCTCAATCTCGTCGATGCGCGCGTACCCGCCTTTCTCGAGGATGCACCCGGATTGAACGAAGCCGCCCGCATCGCTCTGACCACGCATGAGACCCATGCGACCATTACGGTCGACGAGCAGATGCTTTTCGGCACGTTGGTCGATTTCCAGCGAGACTTCGCCCACAATACACACGATATCGGCTGGCTGCATTTTGCCCTCACCGATCGCATGCTGATCACTACCCGGCTGCAGCCGCTGCGCAGCCTCGACCGGACCCGTGTGCTGATCGAGAAGAATGCTGCGCGATTTTCAGGCCCGATCGATATCTTCGAGCTGATCGTCGTCGAATTTCAGCGAACGCTGATCTCGGTCGTCATCGAGATTAGCGAAGAGTTGAATGCCATCGAGGATTTCGTGCACGGCAATACGACACACGACGAGCGTGCCAAGCTGCCGCCCATCCGCCGGACCATCGTGCGTCTGCATCGCCATCTGCGCACCGTTCTCTCGCTGATGCGCCATGCCGCCGCCTCGGACGATGAGGAAATGCCGCTCGGCTTCGAGGATGTCGCTGGCCGGCTGACGGGGCGCCTCGAAGCGGTCGAACACGACGTCTATGCGCTGCAGGAACGGGCGAGGCTGTTGCACGAAGAAATCGATTCCAAGCTCGCCTCCGAGATCAATCGGCATCTCTATATCCTGTCGATCATGACAGCGTTTCTGCTGCCGCCGACGCTGGTGACAGGCTTCTTCGGCATGAATACATCGGGGCTGCCGCTGGCGGGTGGAGCGAGCGGTACGGGATATGCGGTTGGCTTCATCATCGCCTCCATACTGCTGGCATGGTGGCTGCTCAAGCGGGTCAATATTCTCTGACGTCAAAGCATGAAAAAGCCGCCCGGCGGGAAATCGGACGGCTGGCATTGGCAGTTCTGGAAGCGCCGCTTAGAAATACGGCGAGTAGCACTGACGGCGCGGGCCGGAGTTCGGCTGGAACGTATTGTCGTAAGCGCGGTAGGAACGATAGCGTCCCTCGCACCATTCGACATGACGCGGATTGATGCCGGCGCTCGGGGCCGGAGCCGGCTCGTAATAGCGCGGCTGGCTGGCAATCGCACCGCCGATCAGCGCGCCTGCGCCGAAGGCTGCCAGCGGAAACCAATAGCCGTCATGATAGCGATAACCATGACGATAGCCGCCGCGATAACCGCGGTAGCCGCCATACCAGCCGCGGCGATAGTAACCACCATGACGCCACTGCACCTGTTCGACATTATCAGACGCGGCCTGGGTGGGCGCGGACTGTTTTACGACCGGTGCGGCGAGCATCTGCATGGCGAAAGACGGTGTGAAGCTCGTCAGGGCGACGGCAGCAGTCAAGGCGGCTGTCGCGATTTTTGCACGGAAACCAAGCATTTTCATCTCCATTCCCTGGTTCGGCTTGCTACTCAAGCCTGTAAGCGTTTCATGTCGGGAATGCTTCCCGAGCAAGGTTTCGCTGCCTGCTTCGTCGCATATCCGAATAGACGACAAGAAACGCTGCAGCGCGTTATTTAGTTCCTCAAATCCCTACCGATTTAAGGAGTTACGGGGGGCTCCACGATGAATTTATAGTGATTGCTTTCTTAACCCAAGATTAACCAGCAATCCTTACTATTATTTCATGAAAGGATACCGAAAGAGTAACCTCCTCATTTACGGCTTGCTGACGATCCTGGCCCTAATGGGGCCGGTCTCCAAGCCCTCGGCCGGTGAAAGCCAGCCGTGGGGCGACCCCAAAAACGCCCTGATTGTCGACGCTTACGAGCTGAACACTATCGACTGGGCCGCATTCCTGCAGGACAAGCGGATTGCCGGTTTCATCTCAAAGGCGTCCGACGGACTTCCTGAAAGCTTCAGTTGCACCGGCGACCATGGCGGCGACACCGTGGCTCATTGCAGGACGATGTGGCGCAAATACGCCGTCAGCCGTGAGCTGTTTCAAACGCGCCGCATGCTGGCAAAATCGAATGGCCTGTTATGGGGCGCCTATCATCTTGGGCGGCCCGGCAATCCGATCGACCAAGCCAATCATTTTCTCGATTATGCCGATCCGCAACCCGATGAGCTGATGGTGCTCGACATCGACGGCATGGATGCGACGCAATTCATGTCGCTCGACGACGCGCAGATCTATGTCGCCCACATCAAGGTCAGAACCGGCCGCTATCCCATTCTCTACGTCAATCACAACACGGCGCGATACATAGCCGACCACCGGGGCACCTATCCGCTGCTGTCGCGGCTGCCCTTGTGGTATGCGCGCTACAAGCCGGATGTCAAAGGTACTTTCCCACTCGGCAACTGGGACAATTATGCCATCTGGCAGTTTGCTTCGTCGGACAATTGCTCGGAGAAAAGCTGCCCCTATCGGGTCCCGGGCACGCTTACCGATATCGACGTCAACGTCGTGCCGATGACAAAGGTCCAGCTCGCAAGGATCTGGCCGCAGGGCGATCTCCTGCCGGCGAAACCGCTGCCCGCGCCGGACCTGACGATCGCGCTCGCACAGATGTGCAGTGGGCCGCGGCAGATGCTCGTTTCCCTCATGCTCGAGATCGACCCCGTCGTCACGGCCTCGACCCCGCAAACCAAGCCGGTCGAGATTAATGAGCTGAACTACCAGGATTTCTAGAGCGTGATGCCGAAAAGTGTGGGCGGTTTTCGAACGACATCATGCTCTACTTCTTTGGCGCTAGAGCGGATTCAGATTTTAGGTCGAATAGACCTAAAATCATCCGGCTCTAGGCCTCGATCTGCACATCCGTCTTCGGGCGCGAGCAGCAGGCGAGGATGTAACCCTCGTCGATCTCATCATCAAGGATGCCGCCGTTGTGGCTCATCTCAACTTCGCCCGAAAGCTTCATGACCCGGCATGTGCCGCAGAGGCCGGATTCGCAGGCGGCGCCGATGCGCACGCCGGCGCCCCGCGCCGCCTGAAGCACGGTCTGGCCCGCCGCACAGGCCACATCCTTGCCCGCCATCGTGAAGCGGATCGTGGTTGCCGCCTCGCCGGAAGCATCGTCAGAGACTTCCGCAAGCGGTGTCGCCGCATTGGCCGGCTGGAAGCTTTCCTGATGGTAGCGTGACATGTCGAAGCCATGCGCTTCGAGCATCGAGCGCACGGCATCCATGAAGACTTCCGGGCCGCAGCAGAAGATGGTGCGATCCATGAAATCGGGCGCCAGCAGACCGATCTTCGCCTTGTCGATGCGGCCCTTCAGCCCCGACCAGAGATCGGTGCGGCCGCAGCCTTCGACGATGAAGCCGAGATCGAGGTTCGGCATGAAGCGGGCGAGATATTCGAGCTCGGAGCGGAAGATGATGTCCGTCGGGCTGCGCGAGCAATTGACGAAAGTAATGTCAGACAATGGTGCTATGTCCGACATATACCGCGTCATCGACATCATCGGCGTGATGCCGGAGCCGGCCGAGACGAAGAGATATTTCTCGCCCGGATGACGGATGTGGCTGAAATCGCCGAGCGGGCCGAAAGCCTTGATGCGCATGCCCGGCTTCAGGTTCTCGAACATCCAGCGCGTGCCGATGCTATCTTTCTGCGCCTTCACCGTCACGGCGACCGAGAAGGGCCGCGACGGCGTGGACGACAGGGTATAGGTGCGCATGACCGGCTCCGGAGCCGCCGGCAGCTCCAGCGTCACGAACTGGCCCGGCAGATAGCGGAACCAGTTGTCCTTATCGGACCCGAAGGTGAAGGTCATCACATCGGGCGCTTCGGGCGTGACTGAGAGACATTCGAGCAGATGCTGCCTGTCGCTCCAAGGCTGCATTTGGTCGAGATGGCGATGCGGAAGGGAGACGGCCATGTTCATGCTCAGGCAACCGCCGACAGCTTGGCCTGGTCGCCTTGCAGCCGGTTGATCATGAAAGTCGTGTACCATTCGACGAACTGCATGACGCCGCCTTCATGGATTTCCGAATAGGGACCGGGCTCATAGGCCGGCGAGCGGATGCCGAAGGCATTTTCCTCGACGATCCGGCGGTCCTGATCGTTGGTTTCGGTCCAGACGTGTGTCAGTTCCTCGAGATTGTAGTCGACGCCTTCGACCGCATCCTTGTGAACGAGCCACTTCGTGGTGACGGCCGTTTCCTCGGCGCTGATCGGCAGGACACGGAAGGAAATCGCGTGGTCGCCGAGCATGTGGTTCCACGTCGTCGGATAGTGGAAGAGCAGCATAGTGCCGATGCCGTTGATCGTCACGTCGGGCGAGAGCGGCCGCCTGACGGCATTCTGGCCGGACATGGTGTAGCTTTCGGCGCCTTCGATCAGCGGCATACGGGCAGTGCGGAACTGTCCGTCCGGCGAGATCTTGAATTCGCTTGGCAGGCCTGCGGCTTCGCAGCGCGCCCAGTGCTCGGTGATGACGGGATCGCTCATCGCGCCCTGCACGCCGGTAACCGTCGGAGCTTCCGGGAAGGTGCGGCACAGTTCGGGGTGATTGGCCGCACAGTGATAGCACTCGCGGTTGTTTTCCCAGACGAGCTTCCAGTTGCCCTTTTCGATAATGGTGCTCTGGAAGGCGACCTTGGCTTCGCTGATACGATGCGGGGCCATGTAGGGCTCGATCGTGGCGCGAACCGGTGCGAAATCGGGAGCGTTCTGCGCGAGGCAGATGAAAATGTAGCCGCCGACACTTTCGCAGTGAACCGGCTTCAGCGAATACTGGCTCTTGTCGAAATCCTCCGCCATCTGTCGGGCAAAGAGCAGCGAGCCGTCGAGTTCGTAGGTCCACTGGTGATACGGGCAGACGAGCTTTGCCGACGATCCGCGCTCGGTCGTGCAGACGCGCGAGCCGCGGTGACGGCAGCTATTGTGGAAGGCGCGGATGACCTGATCGCGGCCACGGACGATGACGACGGGATAATCACCGATCTGGACGGTGAAGTAATTGCCCGCACGCGGCACTTCGCAATCATGGCCGATGAACAGCCAGTCGCGATAGTAGATCGTCTCCATGTCGAGCTTGAAGTATTCCGGATCAGTGTAGAAGGGTTGCTCCAGGCTGAAACCCGTCCGGTGGTTCTTCAGTTGCCGCAGAACTTTGCTGCCGATATCCATTTGCCTATCCTTGCGCAATACCGGAAGACGAGCAGAGGACATGCAAGGCCGTTGGGAACGGCCGAAAGCAATCCCCCGACCGCCCGCCGCGGTCAGTAAACCATATGTGCCCAAGGCTGGTTTCCGGGCTCTGGAGCGGCCCTGTTGCCAGGACCCCATGGCACCTTCCCAGACCGATCGGCCCAGTGGCTTTATCCGCCATGCCTCACTCCACCACCGTTGCGGGGGCAGCGCCGGATTTTGACCGGCTTCCCAATTCTCCGTCTCCCTAGCAGACGGCACCTTGAGATTGATATCATCATAGCTCTCGGCCGCGTCTGCCGCTGCGCTGCAATGCGACATCGGCTTCGAATTTGACGACAGGTGAAACCGGACGATAGGACGGTTGCATGGTGTGAGAATATTGACAGGCAATTCAATTACTTGGGCGCTTGCATCGGAGATGGTCAAAGCATCGCATATCCATTCCGCCAATGACGCTTTATCCTGATTGCGACAGGTCAGCGAATGGCCGGCAATCAGGGGAACAATTGGGCGGCAGAAAGCGCCAACGGAGCCGCTATCGGGGCGCCTTCAATCCGGCACGATCAAGCTCGGCTCAAGCTCCGTGGTTCATCATGTCACCAAAGAGTTTTATAGCGAGATCCGGCATGGCCAAACTCAGATATTTCGACGCTGGGAAGCCCGCCGAGCCCGAACCGGCGCAGCCGGTATCGACGACGGGGTACACCGAATTCCTGCGCACCGGCCGTATCAACCGGAACAGGCCGCATTGGCTGGCGGAAGAGCGGGAATACCTCACCCACGAACAGGTGGCCGAACGCACGGCGCTGAAGCTCAGGGACGCCGGCGAGAAGACCCACGACCGGCTCAACAATTTCCATAGGTCCATCCGCTTCCCGAAGCTCATCTTTCATCACACGCTGAAGGACACGCCGCATCTCGGCTATTGCCACGTTACAGCGGCGCGGACGCAGTTCGCGCATTATGAGGACGTGAACTGGGCTTTCTATATCGCCAATTTCTTTGCCCGGATCGGCCAGGAAGCGAACTTCTTCGAAGACATCAGCCTCAAATATTCGCGGATGTATTTCGCTGTCGCGATCCATCCGGACAAGGAAGCCGAAGACAAGAAGCTGACGATCAACCGCGATGTCAGAGGCAACGGCGTGCTGTTCCACACTCACGATCCGCAGATCGCCATCCGCAATGTTCTTCTCCTAGGCGCCCGTAACGAGCAGCTCCGCGACATCATTCGCCAGCTTTGACGATTGATCCGAAAACTCGAAGAGCATAGAAACGGCCTGAACTGCAAGCAGGCAGGCCATGGCACGACACATAGACATTCTCGAACATCCGCAAACGGCAATAGAAGTGGCGACGGCGACCCTTGCCGAGGGTCTGCCGATCGGGCTGCCGACAGAGACGGTCTACGGCCTTGCCGCCGATGCCACCAATCCTGCCGCCATTACCCGGATCTACGAGACGAAGGGCCGCCCGCGCTTCAATCCGCTGATCTGCCATATGAGCGATCTCGCCATGGCCGAGCGCTATGCGGTCTTCGACCCCATCTCGCGCAAGCTCGCGGAAGCCTTCTGGCCCGGGCCGCTGACGCTGGTGCTGCCGCTCAAGCCCGATAGCGGCATCCATCCGCTGGCAACCGCCGGCCTCGACACGGTCGGCATCCGCGTGCCCCAGGGCTTTGCCGGCGAGCTGATCCGCGCCTTTGATCGGCCGCTCGCAGCACCGAGCGCCAATACCTCGGGCAAGATCAGCGCCACCAGCGCCGATCACGTGGACGACGATCTCGGAGAACGGATCACGCTCATCCTCGACGCCGGGGCTTCGGTCGTCGGCGTGGAGTCGACGATCGTCAAGGTTGAGGATGGCGAGATGCGCCTGCTGCGACCCGGTGGGCTGGCGGCAAGCGAGATCGAGCGGGTGGCCGGCAAGGCACTGAAGCGCAAGAAGAAGGCTTCCGCTGCCATCGAGGCGCCAGGCATGCTTGCTTCGCATTATGCGCCGGGAGCGGCGGTGCGGCTCGACGCCACGGAGGTTTCCGCAAGCGAGGCGCTGATTCGCTTCGGCACGCCAAACATTCCCGGCAGCGAGAACGCCGTTGCCGTGCTGGATCTGAGCACCACTGGCGATCTCGCCGAAGCCGCTGCAAACCTCTTCGATTTCATGAAGCGCGCCGATGCCACCGGTGCAACGACAATTGCCTTTTCGCATATTCCCGACGAGGGCCTCGGCGAGGCTATCAACGACCGGCTGCGCCGCGCGGCCGCGCCCAGAGACTAAATCGGCCCGACACCATCAGGCAAAGGAAACGCCATGAGCAGCTCCGCCTCCTCTTCCGACCTCCTCGATCGCTTCGCCATCATCGTCGGCGAAAAACATGCCGTGCGGGACCCGGCGGAAATTGCGCCGCATCTGGTGGAAAACCGTGGGCTCTATCATGGCGCTTCGCCTATGCTGCTGAAGCCCGGCTCGGTGGAAGAGGTTTCGGCCATCCTCAAGCTTGCCAGCGAGACCGGCACGGCCATCGTACCCCAGACCGGCAATACCGGGCTTGTTGGCGGGCAGACGCCGCGCGAGGGCGGCTCGGACATCATCCTATCGCTGGAACGCATGAACCGCGTGCGCGATATCGATCCTGTCGGCAATACGATGATTGTCGATGGCGGCTGCATTCTGGCTGATGTCCACAAGGCGGCAGCCGAGCATGGCCGCATGTTTCCGCTCTCGCTCGGCTCGGAAGGCTCTTGCCGCATCGCCGGCAATCTTTCCACCAATGCCGGCGGCACGGCCGTTCTTGCCTATGGCAATATGCGCCAGCTCTGCCTCGGCCTTGAAGTCGTTCTGCCCACGGGCGAGATCTGGAACGGATTGCGCCGCCTGAAGAAGGACAATACCGGCTACGACCTGCGCGATCTCTTCATCGGCGCGGAAGGCACGCTCGGGGTCATTACCGGTGCGGTGCTAAAACTCTTTCCGCAGCCGCTTGGCCATCAGGTCGCCTTTGCCGGCCTGCTATCGGTCGATGACGCGCTGACGCTATTCAACAATGCCTCCAGCCTCTGCGGCACGGCGCTGACCGGTTTCGAGCTGATGCCGCGCATCGGCGTCGAATTCACCACGCGGCATATACCGGGCGTGCGCGATCCGCTGGAGACGGTGCATCCCTGGTATGTGCTGATCGACATCTCCACCTCCGATTCGGTTGAGACGGCCGAGCGGATGATGACGACGCTGCTCGAACAGGGCTATGAGGCCAGCCTGATCCAGGATGCGACCATCGCCAGCTCGGAAGCGCAGCAGAAGGCCATCTGGCATATGCGCGAGAGCATGTCGGACGCGCAGAAGCCGGAAGGCGGCTCGATCAAGCACGACGTTTCCGTGCCGGTGGCGCAGATCCCGCAATTCATGGCCGAAGCCGAGAAAGCCGTTGTCGCCGCCATGCCGGGCGCCCGCGTCTGCGCCTTCGGCCACATGGGCGATGGCAATATCCACTACAACATCTCGCAGCCCGTCGGCGCCGACAAGGCCGAGTTCATCGGACGCTGGCGCGAGATCAACAAGATCGTGCACGGGCTTGTGCTGCAGCATGGCGGCTCGATCTCCGCCGAGCATGGCATCGGTCAGCTGAAGCGCGATGAACTGGCCTCCATCCGCTCGGAGATCGAGATCGACCTGATGCGCCGGATCAAGACGGCCTTCGACCCGGCAGGCATCATGAATCCGGGGAAGGTCCTCAAGGTCTGAGGTTTAGACCGTGACGACGACCCGCTCGGAAGCGAAGCAGCCGATCTGGCAGGAAATGACCGTGCCATCGGCATCGATGTCCTCGCCAGCATAGGCAAGTACCGGCGTCAGCCGCGATTGCTGTAGCAGGCGCGCTTCGGTCTCCGTCGGCATGCGCGCCGTGATGTCAGTGGAGCGGCGCCAATAGTCGGCCACGCCATACTCCTTCAACGCCGCTGTGAATGAGCTCGTTGCGGCGAACTTCTCCGTCAGGCCGGGAAAACGCTCAGCCGAGCAGCTGCGCATGACGACGGATACGGGAAGCGCGTCGGCATAGGCGATCACGCACATGTCCAGCACAGCCACGCCCGGCTCGAGATTGAGCCTTGCAGCTATATCGACGCTTGCCGGAACTTCCCTGGCCGAAAAAACCTTGCGCGTGAGGTTCGCATCCGTCGCGGTCAGATCCTTACTAAACCGTACCTTGTCGCCCAGCTGGAACCGGACGGGCATGTCGGCGCGGACATAGGCGCCGCTTCCGCGCGCAATCCGTAGCAAGCCCTCCCCTTCAAGCTGCGCAATCGCGCGCCGCATCGTCACCCTGGAAACGCCGAATTGTTCGGACAAGGCCCGCTCGCTCGGCAGGCGGCTGCCAGGCGCATGTCTGCCCGCATCGATGGCGTTTCGCAGCTCTGCGGCGACAGTCGCCCAGCCTCCAGCAGTTTTTACACCTTCGGCCTTTCGATTTTTCTCTTCCATCACAAATCTGTCGCCTTGAAATTGGCATATACCAATTTATAAAGATCCAGATCGTTTATGGAAGGGTTCGGCATGGGCGACAAGCGCATATATGTGACAACGATCAGCAGCAGCTGCGTGCACGAGTTCAGCAAGCAGCCCAAGGATCATATTCAACTGCTGAAAGGGCTTGGCGTCGAAGGCGATGCGCATATGGGGGTGACGGTGAAGCATCGCTCGCGCGTCGCGGTCGATCCGACCCAGCCCAATCTGCGTCAGGTGCACATCATCCATGAAGAGCTCTTCGACGAGCTTGCCGAAAAGGGATTTTCGGTCGCTCCGGGCGACATGGGTGAGAATATCGCGACCCGAGGGATCGACCTTCTTTCCCTGCCGCAAGGCACACGCCTGCATATCGGCGCGGAAGCGATCGTCGAGGTGACGGGCTTGCGCAATCCCTGCAAGCAGATCGATAATTTTCAGAAGGGCCTGCTGTATGCAGTGCTCGACAAGGATGCCGATGGCGAGTTGGTCCGCAAGGCGGGCATCATGAGCATTGTCGTGCAGGGCGGCCGCGTACAGCGAGATGACGCCATTCACGTCGAGTTGCCGCCGCTGCCGCATGTCAAGCTTGAGCGTGTTTGATAAAAAAGAGGCGGCCTCCATTGGAAAGCCGCCTCATACCCTGGTTCCCATGTCGCGCCGGCTTTGCGGCGTGCCCGATCAATCGAAATCGTCCTGACCCGAATTGCCACCGCCATTGCGGTTACCGGAGATGATCTCGCGTTTGCCGACATGGTTGGCGGGGCCGACCAAGCCGTCTTTTTCCATGCGCTCGACGAGCGAGGCAGCGCGGTTGTAGCCGATGCCAAGGCGGCGCTGGATATAGGAGGTCGAGCACTTCTTGTCGCGCATGACCACCTTGATCGCCTGCTCGTAGAGATCGTCGCCGTCTTCCGAGGCAATCGCGCCCTTGTCGAAGACGGCCGTATCCTCTTCCTCGTCTTCTTCGTCCTCGTCGGCGGTGACCGTGTCGAGATATTCAGGGCGGCCCTGCAGCTTCAAGTGAGCGACGACCTTTTCGACTTCCTCGTCGGACACGAAGGGGCCGTGAACGCGGGAGATGCGGCCGCCACCGGCCATATGCAGCATGTCGCCCTGGCCGAGCAGCTGTTCGGCACCCTGCTCGCCGAGGATGGTGCGGCTGTCGATCTTCGAGGTCACCTGGAAGGAGATGCGGGTCGGGAAGTTCGCCTTGATCGTCCCGGTGATGACATCGACGGACGGACGCTGCGTCGCCATGATCAGGTGGATACCAGCGGCACGCGCCATCTGCGCCAGACGCTGGATCGCACCTTCGATCTCCTTGCCGGCGACCATCATCAGATCGGCCATTTCGTCGACGATGACGACGATATAGGGCATCGGAGTCAGGTCCATTTCCTGTTGCTCTTCGATCGGGGCACCGGTGCCCTTGTCGAAGCCGGTCTGGACCATGACATGGATCGTCTCGCCCTTTTCCTTGGCGGAGGCAACGCGGCTGTTATAGCCGTCGATGTTGCGAACGCCGAGGCGCGACATCTTCTTGTAGCGATCCTCCATTTCGCGCACCGCCCATTTCAGCGCCATAACGGCCTTCTTCGGATCGGTCACGACAGGGGTCAGGAGGTGCGGGATACCGTCATAGACAGAGAGTTCCAGCATCTTCGGATCGACCATGATCAGGCGGCACTGTTCCGGGGTCATGCGGTAGAGCAGCGACAGGATCATGGTGTTGATCGCGACCGACTTGCCCGAACCGGTCGTACCAGCGACGAGCAGATGCGGCATCTTGGCGAGTTCCGCGATAACGGGTTCGCCGCCGATCGTCTTGCCGAGACCGAGCGCCAGCTTGTAGCCGCTCTTCTCGAAATCGGGCGAATCGATCATTTCGCGGAAATAGACAGTCTCGCGGTTGACGTTCGGCAGTTCGATGCCGATGACGTTGCGCCCGGGTACGACGGCGACGCGCGCCGAAAGAGCCGACATCGAACGGGCGATATCGTCTGCCAAGTTGATGACGCGCGAGGATTTGACGCCGGGTGCCGGCTCGAACTCATAGAGCGTGACAACCGGGCCGGGCCGGACATGGATGATCTCGCCCTTGACGCCGAAGTCCTCCAGCACGCTTTCCAGAAGGCCGGCATTCTGCTCCAGCGTTTCCTGCGTCATGATCACGCCGGAACGAACGGCAGGTTCCTGTAGCAGTTCGCGCGGCGGCAGCTCGTATTCGCCGTCAGCGGAGCGGGCGATTGGCCGCCATTCGGGCGGCGTCAGCGATGCAGGCCGGCGCGGCGAGATCCGCGATGGCGGTGCGTCAATCAGGCGCTGCGCCGCGGCTTCGACCGCGGGGATCGCCGGCGCAGCCTTGGCGACCGGTTGGGCAGCAGCCGGCGCGGTGGCCTTCGTCGGCATCGGCGCCACGACCATGACAGGTGCGGGCCGGATTTCGGCGTCGGCACCATAGACGGCGGTTACGAAAGCCGGCGGCACGAATGTTTCGGCTGGCGCCACCACGGTCTGCGGCTCGGCAGCAGGTGCTTCGACGATGACGGGGGCCGCCTCGACGACGGGGGCCAGAACGGCAGCCTCAAGCGCGGCAAGCTCGTCCATGGCCGGCGTGCTGATATCTATCACTGACGGTCTGCAAGCGGTTTCGACGTGAGCTGCGATCTCGACTGCCGGAGGCTGCACGACAACGGGCTGCGGCTCGACGGTGGCAGCCGGGCGGCGGCACTCGACGACGCGGAACTTGGCGATGATCGATTCGGCATCGACTTCCGGCTTGGGCGTCGCCGGCTGCTTCGGCTCGCCCTTGAGGGCGGAGACGAATTCGCCATCGAACGGCATCGCATCCCAGAAAGCGAAATCGGAAAGATGGGCAAGACGCGACTCGACCACAGGCGCGGCTAGGGACTCGGTAACACTTGACTGAACAGGGGAAGCATCCAGCGCGATCGCAGGAGCTTTCGAGAATGCGGTAGCGATAACGGTCATCTCCAATGCGTCCGGCTCGGTTGCCGGGGAATTCTGAATTACTGTCGGAATATAGCCTTCCACCACCAGCGGCATGTCTTCGAGCGCTGGCAGATGGAACTCTGATGATTGCATCGGCTGCTGAATGACGGCGGCGATCGGGGCCTCGACGGCGGGCGGCTCCATGACCCGCATCGCGGCGTGCGCGGAAGCCTGCGCCGGATCTCAGCCTTCGGCTCGACAGGCGGACGGCGGCTGATAATTTCATTTTCACGGGTGCGGGTGAAGCGCACGTTCGGCCCCATCAGGAAGGCATTCTGCCAGCCGGGCGATGCGAGATCTTCCGCGGAGATTCCCTGCGGCAGAATCGGCATTTCCTGTTCGCTCGTAACGGCGGCAGCCTGAAGCGCCTCCACAACAGGCGGCGGGGCCGCGGCGGTGCGCTTCCTCACCTCTTCGGCAAGGCGCTTTTCCTCGGCGTGACGCTGCTCTTCAGCCTTGCGCTTGGCTTCGCGGGCGTTGCGGATCTTCTCTTCCAGAAACGCGCGGCGAGCCGCGATCTGCTCGGCGCGGCGCGCCTCTTCGGCCGCCTGCTCCGGGTCGAGATCGCCCTCCGGCTGGACGCCTTGCGAGGCATTGGAAAGTGTCGTTCGGGAAAGACGCATGAGACCTGCAACCCAGTCATTGATATTGCCGTTGGCTTCTCAAATCGAATAGGGCAAGGATGGTTAATAAGTTCCTTCCTGCGCTTGTGGAAAGCAGCCATTCCGCACCCGGAAAACATGTCAAAATATTCTCGAAATCTCTGTGGAAACAAGGGCATGACGCAGCTCAGCCGCACGGAAGTGCGGCAATGAGACAGGTTAAATTTTTTGTCGGACCCGTTAGCGCGATGAGGACAGCTGCGCGATGGAAAGCAGCGTGTCGGCACTGATACCCACGCCCGGGGAGGAACTCGTCAGAATCGAAAGCGCAGGGGATGTCGAGGAGGTCGTATTGTTCTGCAGGTCGTACATGGCCGAGAATCGCTGCAGCAATTGATTGAGCTTTTCGGGATCGTGCAGGTCGCTCACATTGATGAAATTGCCGAGCATCTTGGCCTGGGTATCGACGTCCATGTTGGAGATCGAGCTCGGCAGATTGAAGGTGGTCGTAACGACCTCATAAAGGGCGGCATCACCCATGATGTCGTAGATCGAATTGATATCAGGCGCCTTGCGCTGGAAATAAAGCGCAAGGCGCACGCCGGGATTGCTGTCACCTTGCTGATCTTCCAGCGTCTGATGCAGGAAGAGATCATTGGTCGCTGAAAGCGCGCCCTGGTTTTGCGCCGTGCCGAGCTTGCTGTCGGTCAGGTTTCCGTCGGTGCCGAAATTGAACGCCTCGACGATACTCTTGAACTTGGCACCGTCAGCCGTGTTGATGAAGCTCTTCGCATCGGACGGATCGGAGGCAAAAGCTTTCTTCAGCGTCGCCGTATCGACCGTCTTCGGATCGATACCGTTAGCCGTCAGGATGAAATTCGTAAGTTTGCTGTCGGCGAGCAGATCCGTGACGCCGGTCACCTTGACGATGTTGGTGGCGAAATAAGTAGCAGCTGTCTTGGCGTCGTTGTTGGCCTTGGTCAGTTCGGCACCCGACAGCCCCGCCGTGCTGTGGCGGGAATATTGCGAGATATAGCTGTTGATCTGCGTTTGCGACAGAGCCTGCACCGGTGCCTTCAGATTGCCTTTGCTGTCGAAATTGAAGGCCTTGGCAAGGGCCGTGAACCGCGGATCCTTGAGCGAGTTGACGTAGCTCTTCGGATCATAGGGGTCGCTTTCGAGAATCCTGGTCAGCTGTGACTTCGTAACTTCGTTTTCGCCGATACCGTAGGCGCGCAGCGCCATCTGATAGAGCTCCGGCGCGCTGTCATTGGCGGCACTGCTGTCGGTGGTATTGCTCGCAAAGAAATCCTTGATGGTCTTCACGTCAGCGATGCGGTTCTTATAGTTGTTGACCGCATCCGTATTCAGGTTCGACTGCGACGACTGGTAGTTGCTCATATAGGCCTTGGAGGCCGCGTCGATCTCGCTTTGGGACTGCGCCGTTTGGCCGGAAGCAAGCGTCCCGTCCGACTGGAAATTGAACTGGGAGACGGCGTAAGTCAGGCCGAAGATGGCAGCGGTCGTCGGATCGGCGAAGGCATTCTTGAAGACGGCGGCGGGCGTCGTCGGATCGATGCCGTAAGCCGTCTTGACGTAATCGAAGAGACGCGTGTCCGATGTCAGCTGGTCGACCGACGTAATGGAGCCGATATGATTCTTGTAATAGAGATCGTTATCGGCCGCGCCGACGCTCGTAACGAACGAGGGCACGGTGAAATTATAGGCGCTCATCACATCGGCCTGCTGGCTGAGCGTCTGCGGCCCACCCGGGTAGTTCGCGGTATAGCCGGCCGTGGTGGCGCTTATCTGGCCGGACGTCTGCACCTGCGAGCCGGATGCGACGGTGCCATCGCTCTGGAAATTGAACTCGGCCATGACGGCGGTCAGCCCGTTCGAACTCGCGGTAGCGGCATCCTTGGCCGATGCATTGAACTGATCCGCGGTGATGTAGGACGGGATATTGAAAGCCGTCTTGACGTACTGGAACAGCTGCGGATTGGACGTCAGCTGATCGACCGAGGTAACGCTGCCGATATTGGCCTCGTAATAGGCCGTGTCTCCATCCGGCGTCGATGTCTTGACCGTGCCGTCGGCATTGAAATTGAATTCCGCCACCAGAGCCTTGTCGGCGGCGCTGCCGTTCTGATTGACGTAGCTGTTCGGATCGCTGGGATCGCTCGTCAGCATCTGCTTCAGAGCCGAATTCGATACATAGGTCGGATCGACGCCGTAGGCCTGCAGCACGTAATTGCGCAGGCGGGTATTGCCTAGGAGATCATCGACCGTCTTTACCGAGCTGATGTTCTGGCTGTAATAGCTCGTTTCGGTCGCCGCCGACGTCTCCTCATTCGTAAACGACTGCTGGTAAAGCCCGATGAGGTCGTCTTCCTGCGTGCTGGTTTGTGCCGTATTCGTCGAGCCCGTCGCGCTCGTGCCGAAATTGAACGCCGCAGCGAATTCCTTATAGCGCGGATCGGTGAGCTTGTTGGCGAAACTGCTTGAGTCGCTGAGGTCGCTGGTCAAGACCTGTTTCATAAAGGCCTTGGCATAGGTCATGTCGGAAAGCCCGTAGGCTTCCATCGCATAACTGTATAACTGATAGTCATTCAGGAAGCTGTCGACGTCTTTTACTTTGCCGATATTGGCATTGTAATAGTCGATCGAACGCTTGTTTTGCGACTGCTGCGCCACCTGATTGAGCGACGTCGTCATATCTCTGGTTGCGATCGTATAACCAAGATAAGTGGAAATCATCAGCAGAATCCCAATAGATCTCTAATAAAAGCGGCGAATCTAGCTGGCATTATTTCATATAAACCTTACCTGAGACTTACAGGCACTCATCCAATGCGTGCACTATATTGATGCACCACCCTGCCCTGTATTCACCTTATGGAAACCCTGATGCATTCAACTTTGCTAACCATTTGAGGACGCAAAGTTTTCTTAACCTCGATTTTTAAGCTGTCTGGAAGGGACGGCGCCTAATCTGCCCAACAACGAGAGGACAAAAGTTCTCCGAGAGAAGACCGGAACAACCGGCTCTCAGGTAAAGCAAGGGTAGAGAAATCGATGACTAATACCGTCCTGAAGCCCGATTGGGCTGGAACCACACTGCGGCTTGATCCGGCGCGCTTCCCGCAACAGGTCAGCTATGCCATGCGAGGTGCCGAGGGTGACGTCACCATTACGATCGATGAGCGCGGCGCCGTGCTGCGCAAGATCCTGCCGTCCAGCGGTCTGCCGCTGTCCGTCGCCTTGCCCAAGCGTGCATTCAAGGGTGTTGCAGCCCGCGCCATCGACCATGGCGATGGCGAAGTTACCGTCACGCTGGAACTGCATCACTCCGATCCGGATCTCTGCATCCCCCTTCTCGTCGCTCATGACTTGAGCGATATCGCCGCCGACTGGCGCTCCTGGTCGGAAGCCTTCCGTATTCCGATGCTGATGATCGAAGCCGACGGCGTTGCCCGTCCGCTGGAAGAACATCTCGGCGGCGTCCGCTCGCAGGACAGCCAGCCGCGTCGCCGCCATTCCTACTTCGCAAACCGCCGTCCCCGCTTCCTCGTGCGCCGCACGACGGGCAAGCTTGGCATCAAGATGAAGATCCAGGGCCGCGAGATCATCGCCAGACATTAAGCCGATAGGGCTCGAAAACCGAATATCGCTAAAAACCGGCCGTGGGAAACCAATCCCGCGGCCGAAATCTTTGCGTTTTCAGGGAGCAAGAAGCAGGAACGACAGGAAGAGCCCGGCAAAGATGATCAAGCCGACGCGGTTATTAGATTTGAATAGCGCAAGGCATTGGGCACCGTCGTTGATGTCGAGCACGGCGATCTGATAGGCGAACATGCCGCCGGCGACGATCAGACCGATATAGGCCAGCCAGCTTGTACCCGCGAGCGCAAAGGACAGCAGCATCAGGAGCAACGTCACCCCATAGAGCCCGACCAGCCAGAGGCGCGTCTGATCGCCGAAAAGCCGGGCGGTCGAGCGCACACCGATCAGCTCGTCATCCTCCTTGTCCTGATGCGCGTAGATCGTATCGTAACCGATGGTCCAGAGGATGGCGGCGAGATAGAGCACGATCGGGGCAAGCGACAGGCTGCCGAAGAGACCCGCCCAGCCCATCAGAGCGCCCCAGGAAAAGGCAAGGCCGAGGAAGAATTGCGGCCAGTCCGTGAAGCGCTTGGCAAAGGGATAGAGCGCGACGATGCCGAGCGACAGGACACCGAGCACGACGGCAAACCAGTTGAACTGCAGCAGCACCAGCAGGCCTACCAGAGCCTGCAATGCGATGAATACCTTGGCCTGCAGGCGCGTTACGCGGCCCGATGGCAGCGGGCGCGAGCGCGTGCGCGCCACGGACATGTCGATCTCGTGGTCGACGAGGTCATTATAGGCACAGCCGGCGCCACGCATTGCGACGGCGCCGACGAAATAGAGGAAGAGGTGATAGATCACCACGAATCCGGGAGAGCCCTGCCCCGAGGCGACGGAGGCATTGGCCGCAAGCGCCACGGACCAGAAGCATGGCCACATCAGCAGCTGCCAGCCGATCGGCCTATCCCAGCGTGCAAGCTGGGCGTAAGGCCAGAGCGTCGGGGGCAGAACGCGGTAGACCCAGTTGCCGGATGGCGCGTCAGCGACGCGCCCGTTGATGTCGCCTGTCTTTTGCATAGGCGAGTAGTAGTGACATCCGGCACCGGAGGTCAAGCGGCGAGCCATAAAGAAACATGACCTCGCCCGTTGCTCAGTTCATGGTGAAATTGAACTTGTAGCTGGCGGAAACGCCGATCAGCAGTTGGTTGCGGTCGCCGCGCTCGCGCACGAGGCTGCTGTCGGCGGCCGGGCCGGTGAGCCGGGTATATTCGAGGAAGGTGCTGGTGGTCCAATTCTGCGAGGCCTTCCAGGTCAGTGCGCCGCCGAAGCCGACGGATTTGACGCCGCCGCCGGGCTTGTATCCGCTGAGGCCGGAGGCAGCCGATTGGCGCGCATTGACGCCGTAATAGGTGTCGAAATAATCGCTGCTGGCGAGTGTCACGCGTGGACCTGCGGAGGCGCGAAGCTCAGGCGTGATGTCGGTAAAGGCATCGACCGCGGCATCGGCGACGATGCCGCTATGGGCACGAATACCCTGGCGAACTTCGACGCGAGCACGCAACCAGTCCGTAGGATAGGCTTCGGCAAAGCCGCCGGCTTCCACACCCCACTTGACCTTCTTCAATCCCTTCAGCTCGCGGCCATCGCTGCTGTCCCGGCTCGGCACGAACTTGCCGACGATGCCGATGCGAAACGCGTCGCTTTCGATCAGGGCAAAGGAGGGATTGTCGTTGCGCGAGGAAAAGCGCGGGCCTGGGCCTTGCCGGCCGATAGACACAAGCGGCGACCATTGCAGCTTGTTGTGCTTGCCGCCTTCGAATTTCGGTGCCGAGAAACCGGCCGCACCGACGCTTAAGTACCAGTCACCCGACCACAAATGCTGGCCGTCGCCCGCCTCGGCAGCGCCGGCATAAGCGACGGCGGAGAGGCCACCAATGAAAAGGAACCTTAACTTTGCAAACACAACGAAACTCCATGATACGCAATACAAAGGGCCGTCCGACCCAAGAGTTGCTGCAAATTATGCTGATCGCGTTACCGCTCCCTTAACCACAACACGCCGAATTCGATCAGAACATCAAATTCCGGTTGCCCCAATCCGGCCCCCCGCTCGACATGTGGCAGCCTATCGCGTTGATTTAATTTCTGTATAGATACTCAATCGCGGGTAATGGTCGCGATGGCCAAATGCCCGCCATCTCATAGCCCCCCATTTCAAAAGATGAGAAACGAATGAAAAGCGTATCCCTGATCTCCCTAGGTCTGATCCTGACTGCCGGCATGGCGCTTTCCGGCTGCGTCGGCACTCCGATCGGCGGAGCAAAGCAAAGCCAGTTTTCGGGAAGAGCGGCGCCTGGCAAAAAGACGAAGGTGACCACTGCTTCGCTTGTGAAACAGGACTGCACCTTTGCAGGATTTCCCTATACGGGCGTCATCAAGCAGCCTGCCCACGGCAAGGTTGACGTCGAGCACGGGCCGGTCGCAGCGAAGTTTTCGAAAGACAGTACTGCCTACCTATGCTCGGGCAAGACGGTCCAAGGCAACATCGTCTACTACACGCCAAACCCTGGTTTTGCAGGCACCGACCAGTTCACCCTGCGCCTTACGGGGCTGAATACCGATGGTACGGTGCAAGACGGCACCTTTACCGTCCATGTTGGCAGATAGCGGCCGCAGCGACGTGCGGGCATGAATAGAAAGGCCGGACCGTGGCTTTCCACTGTCCGGCCCTGTCAAACGGCGGCATCAGAGCGGTTCAGCTTTTCGCGGAATCCCTGAACCGCTTTATTTCCTTTTTTTCACGCAATTCCGGACGGAAAACTGCTGCGCACTTTTCCTGGAATTGCTCTAGGCTCAGAACGTCACCTTCTCCAAAGGCGCGCGCCATGCCTCGAATTCCTTCAGTTTCGCCTCGCGCTCCGCGATGTAATTGCGATTATCCGGCACGGCGAACTGGTTCTTGGTGATCTGGAGCTGCATAATGAACAGTTCGTCCCAGCGGAAGCCCATTTCGGAACCGGCCAGATAGAACTCCCACATGCGGAAGAACTTCTCGTCGTAGAGAGCGACGGCGTCGGCCTTGCGCGCCACGAAGCGGTTGCGCCAATGCCTCAGCGTATAGGCGTAGTGCATCGGCAGGGTTTCGACGTCCCTGGTGAGCAAACCTGCCTTTTCCAGCGGCGGCGTGGTCTCGCCGATCGAGGGGATGTAGCCGCCGGGGAAAATATACTTTTCGATGAAGGCGTTGGTGGCAAAGCTCGGCTTCGGGCGGGCGATGGAGTGCAGCAGCATGACGCCGTTGTCATCTAACAGCTCCGAAACCTTACGGAAGAACTTGCCGTAGTCGCCGATGCCGACATGTTCGAACATACCGACCGAGACGATGCGGTCGAACGTCTTGCCCGTCAGGTAGCGATAGTCCTGCAGCTCGAAGCGCACGCGATCGGAGAGGCCGCGCTTGGCTGCCCGTTCGCGCGATACCTTGAGCTGCTCTTCGCTCAACGTGATACCGGTCACGTCGAGGCCTGGATAGGCTTCGGCAAGATACATGGCCATGCCGCCCCAGCCCGAGCCGATCTCCAATACCTTCTGGCCAGGCTCGACCAGCAGCTTGGCGGCGATATGGCGCTTCTTGGCGGCCTGCGCTTCGAAGAGGCTGATGCCCGGCGGATTGAAATAGGCGCAGGAATATTGCCAGTCCTCATCGAGGAAGAGATCGAAGAGCTTCGCCGACAGATCATAGTGATGGGCAACATTGTGCTTGTTGCGATTGATTGGCGAGCGGCTCTTGATCTGCTGCCAGGCTATGCGGCCGAGCAGCAGCGCCGCCATGCGGAAATCGAAGATCTCATTGGTGGTATTCTGCTTCACCAGCGACAGGAACTCGTAGATGTCCCCCTGCTCGAGGATGAAGCGGCCCTCCATATACATTTCGCCGAGCTTGAGCGTCGGATCGCGGGCAACCGCATCTTCAGCCTGCTGATCGGCAAAACGGACGGCCACCGTCTCTCCGGTTCCGTCGCCGACCATATGGGTCTCGCCGGATGCGAGCGTAAGCCTGAGTGAACCTTTACGGATGATTTTCTTGACGAGAGAAAAGAGTGTCGACGCCATGGACGCCCCGAATGTTATGACATGACATTAAGGCAACTTTAACGCCTCACAGCATTGTGGCAAGCGCACCTTTCCACAGTCATTGGCACTCTGACAACAACGCTGCCAGAGTGTGACATTCTTGCACGAAGTTCCGCTAAGCCATTATTTTCGTTTGAGTGCGTCCGCCAACGCTGCTCCAAAACTACCCTGTTGTTCGGCCTTCGGAGGGGTATTTCCCTTAACGCCAGCGCTGCGCGGACCACCCTGTTCGCGTGTGTCCCGCCCGGACGGGGCTGCCACAGTGCTGCCATCTTTGCGCATGGAGAGGCCGATTCGCTTACGCTTCGCGTCGACTTCCACGACCCTGACCTTAACGACGTCGCCGGCCTTCACGACCTCATGAGGATCCTTGATAAAGCGATCCGCCAGCTGCGAGACATGCACCAAACCGTCCTGATGGACGCCAATATCGACGAAGGCGCCGAAGGCGGCGACGTTGGTGACAGTTCCTTCCAGCAGCATTCCCGGCTTGAGGTCACCGATCTCGTTGACCCCCTCCGCAAAGGTCGCGGTCTTGAAGCTCGGGCGCGGATCTCGGCCCGGCTTTTCCAGTTCGGCGATGATGTCGCGCACGGTCGGCAGGCCGAATTTGTCGTCGATGAACTGACGGGGGTCGACCGCCTTCAGCGTCGCGGTGTCGCCCATCAGCGTGCGCAGGTCACGGCCGCAGGCGGCTACGATCTTCTTGGCGACGCCATAGGCTTCCGGGTGTACCGAGGAAGCGTCCAGCGGCTCCTTGCCGTTGGGAATTCGCAGGAAGCCGGCGCATTGCTCGAAGGTGCGCTGGCCGAGACGGGCGACCTTCAGGAGATCGCGCCGCGTCTCGAAGGCGCCTTCGCCATCACGATGCCGAACGATCGCCTCAGCAATAGAAGGCCCGAGACCGGAGACGCGGGCAAGCAGCGGCACAGACGCCGTGTTCAGATCGACACCGACGGCGTTCACCGCATCCTCGACCACCGCATCCAGCGAGCGCGACAGCTTCTGCTGGTCGACATCGTGCTGGTACTGGCCGACGCCGATCGACTTCGGCTCGATCTTTACCAGCTCGGCCAGCGGATCCTGCAGGCGGCGGGCGATGGAGACGGCGCCGCGCAATGAGACGTCGAGCCCGGGGAATTCCAGCGCCGCCGTTTCCGACGCGGAATAGACCGATGCGCCGGCTTCGGAAACAATGACCTTGGTCGGCTTCGGCGCCGGCAGTTCGGCCAGCATGTCGGCCACCAGCTTTTCGGTTTCGCGGCTGCCTGTGCCGTTGCCGATCGCGATCAGTTCGACCTTGTGCTTGCGGATAAGTGCGGCCAGCGTCGCCTGCGTGCCACGCACATCGTTCTTCGGCGGAAAGGGATAGACGGTCGTCGTTTCCAGCAGCTTGCCCGTGCCGTCCACCACCGCGACCTTGACGCCAGTGCGGATGCCCGGATCGAGGCCCATGGTGGCGCGCGAACCCGCAGGCGCTGCCAGCAGCAGATCCTTCAGATTGCGGGCGAAAACATGGATCGCTTCTTCTTCGGCGCGTTCGCGCAGTTCCCGCATCAGATCGAGCGACAAAGACATGGAGAGCTTCACACGCCAGGTCCAACTCGCGACCTCCGTCAGCCAGCGATCGCCGGGTCGGCTGGTGCCGATATCATAGGCCGCAGTGATCATGCGTTCGACCGGCTTGTTGGGTGAGACGGCGTCGGCATCGATTTCGATATTCAGTGTCAGGACTTCCTCGTTCCAGCCGCGCAGCATGGCAAGCGCGCGATGACCGGGAGCCGTCGCCCAGCGCTCCTGATGCGCGAAATAATCCGAGAACTTGGCGCCCGCTTCCTGCTTGCCGTCGACGACTGCAGCCCTCAGTGTCGCGTTGGTCTTCATGTAATTGCGCAGCTTGCCGAGCAGGTCGGCATTTTCGGCAATGCCTTCGGCGATAATATCGCGCGCGCCTTCCAGCGCCGTCTTCACGTCGGGCACATCGGCCGTGATAAAGCCTTCGGCGAGAACTGCTGGCTCTTTGAAGCGATCCGCAAGGATCGTGTCGGCCAATGGGCCGAGGCCGCGTTCCCTCGCAATTTCGGCGCGCGTGCGGCGCTTCGGCTTGTAGGGCAGATAAAGGTCTTCCAGCTCAGCCTTGGTGCCGACGGTTGCAACCTTGCTCATCAGCTCGTCGGTCATCTTGCCCTGGCTGGTGATGGATTCGATGATAGCGGCGCGGCGCGCTTCCAGCTCACGCAGATAGACCAGACGTTCCGACAGAGTACGAAGCTGCGTATCGTCGAGGCCGCCGGTCACTTCCTTGCGGTAGCGGGCGATGAAGGGCACCGTTGCACCTTCGTCCAAGAGCTCGATGGCGGCCTTGGCCTGATCCGGGCGGGCATTGATCTCGGCGGCGATGGTAGCAGCAAGGGAACGGATATCGGCGGACATGTGTCTCTCTGAACTGGACAATCGTAAAGGGGACCATAAGCATGATCCCGCGGACATAAGAAGCGGTTTCGGCACGGAACACGCCAATCCGGGCGGGGAGATGGCGTGCGGCAGAAGCCGCCTCCGCTTTAACGGGATAAAAAGGCATGGCAATGTTAGCGGCCCGGGCTCCACAGGATTTGCCGCTTGACCTTTGGCTCATCCCCGCTTAACCGCGCAAAAGGACGCAACGAAAGGGCAAGCCATGAGAGTTCTGTTGATCGGATCGGGCGGACGCGAGCACGCACTGGCCTGGAAACTGGCGCAATCGCCTGTCATGACGGAATTCTATGCCGCACCCGGCAATCCCGGCATTGCTGAGCATGCGACGCTTGCGCCGATCGATATCGACAACCATGACGCTGTTGTCGCCTTCTGCAAGGACAAGGCCATCGACTTCGTCGTCGTCGGCCCGGAAGCGCCCTTGGTCGCCGGCATTGCCGATGCGCTACGCGCCGCCGATATTGCTGTTTTTGGCCCTTCTGCAGCCGCCGCCCAGCTCGAAGGGTCCAAGGGTTTCACCAAGGATATCTGCGCCCGTTACAATATTCCCACAGGCGCCTATCAGCGCTTCAACAATGCACCGAAGGCGAAAGCCTATGTCCGCGCTCAAGGCGCGCCGATCGTCGTCAAGGCGGACGGCCTTGCGGCGGGTAAGGGCGTCACCGTCGCGGTGACGATCGACGAAGCGCTGGCCGCGATCGACGATTGCTTCGAGGGTGCATTCGGCGAGGCCGGCACGGAGGTGGTGATCGAAGCCTATCTCGATGGCGAAGAGGCAAGCTTCTTCTGCCTTTGCGACGGCAAACATGCGCTGGCGCTTGCGACCGCACAAGACCACAAACGCGTCGGCGACGGCGATACCGGCCCGAACACCGGCGGCATGGGCGCCTATTCCCCTGCCCCCGTGATGACACCCGAATTGGTCGAGCGCACCATGAAGGAGATCATCGAGCCGACGATGCGCGGCATGGCGGAAAGCGGCCATCCTTTCAGCGGTGTCTTCTTCGCTGGGCTGATGATCACCGCCAAGGGTCCCGAACTCATCGAATACAATGTCCGCTTCGGCGATCCGGAATGCCAGGTGCTGATGATGCGCCTGAAAAGCGACCTGCTGCCAATGCTCTATGCCTGCGCCAACGGCACGCTGGATCAGGTGACGGCAGAATGGAGTGAGGATCCGGCGCTAACCGTCGTCATGGCCTCGAAGGGCTATCCCGGCTCCTACGCCAAGAACACACCAATCGCGGCGCTGCCTGCCGACGACGAAGGCGAGAAAGTGTTTCATGCCGGCACAGCCTTGAAGGACGGCGCACTCGTTGCGACGGGTGGGCGAGTCCTCAACATCACTGCAACAGGCAAGACTGTAGGCGAAGCAAAAGAACGGGCCTATGCCCTTGCCGGCGAAGTGAAATGGGACAACGGCTTCTATCGCAATGATATCGGCTGGCGTGCAGTGGAGCGCGAAAAGTAAACATCACTTCGGCTCTGCAATCGCAAGTCCATTAAATTTTTACCTAATCTCCTGACGGGATGGAAATAAAGCCGCACTAATGTCTTCGTCACTATAGGCGGAGTTCTTGGTTATGCGTTCCATCTTTGTGACCTTGGCGTGCGTACTGGCCGGCGGTTCCGCCATGGCCTCGTCGATCCAGCCGATTGACGGCACGATGATCGGCGGCAGGGGCAGCATTATCAACAAAAGCTGCGCCGAATGCCCTCCGCTGAAGCCTCCCGCCACAGAAAGAGAATACACCGTGCCGACGCTGGAGCCCGGCACGCAATCCGTCGTCGTGCGCAATATCGACGGACAGAAAAAGGTCGTCCGCACCGAAGCGTGGATGGGTGGCTCCCCCGTTAACTTCGTCAGCAAGCCCACGCCCGAAGCGCTTGCCGCCGCCGGTGAGCCCGTCGACGGCATCGACATCACGGCTCGGACGGCGGCCTTGCCGAACTCATCCACAACTCGCGAACCCGCGCCGCTCGATATCTCCGGCTTCCAGCTTCGCCAATAAGCCCCGCCGCCGTCTTGGTAACGCTTGGCCGCTTGCGGAATGCTGACTATATTCAAACTTATGAATATATCCTCATAATATTCGATAAATCTAAATAATTGCCGGAAATCTCGAAGTCTCCTCGACGGCATAACCAAGTAAAATTTCGTATTACTTACAATTCCCGCACACATCTCCGGTTTAATTCCAAATTAAATACAACCAAATCCCTACAATTAAAGCTTTCTTAGACATAAACAGCGATTTTACTGCCACCGGACAGCAGCATGTCATTTAAGCGGCGGCAAACGTATTGAGTATCTCTCAGGCGATCGCACAGGCGGTAGGATACCGCACCGGTATTCAGCTACCTGTGGGAGACGTTATGAAGAATCTCAAGATTGCGCATCAATTATTTGCCCTGCTTGGCGTCCTGATGGCCGCCTTCGCCGTGGCGACCTATTTCCAGATCCGGTCGCAGGCCGATTCTATCTATAGCGACCGTTTCGACATGCTTCGCACGCAGGTCGAATCCGGCATCTCGGTTCTGAACCAGTATTATCAGCGCGAAAAATCCGGCGAGATGACCCATGAGGCAGCCCAGGCCGAAGCCTTCAAGGTCCTGTCGCATGTGAGCTTCGCGCCGGCAGGCTATCTCTTCGGTTTCGATTATAATGTGATCCAGCGCATTCATCCGAGCCCGGTCAATATCGGCAAGGACATGTCTTCGCAGGTCGACAAGAACGGCACCCATTTCAGCAAGGAAATGGTCGAGAAGGGCATCAAGGGCGGCGGACGCACCATCTATTACTGGAACAAGCCGGGTCGCTCCGAAAGCGAGTTCTTCCTCAAGGGCAGCTATTCGGCCGCCTTCGCACCTTGGCAGATCGTCCTGGGGTGCGGCGTCTACATGGATGACCTCGAGGCGCAGATCAACGCCACTATGTGGCGTGCGCTTATGATTTGCGGCATCGTCTTCCTGATCGGCATTGGCGCGGCCTTCTACTTCATCCGCGGCATCACGAAGCCGCTGACCGACGTCCATGCAGCCCTGAAGGCCGTGGCCGACGAAGATGTGAAGATGGCCATTCCGCATGCCGAGATGCGCAACGAAATCGGCCTGATGGCGAAAGCGACCCAGGCCCTGCAGGAAAAGATCCGCGAGCGCCACGTGCTGGCCGACCGCCAGGCTGCACAGGAACTCGAAATCAGCAATGAGCGCGAACAGAACCTGCGCCAGCAGCAGGACGAAGCCCACGAACAGGCGCGCGTCGTCTCGGTCATCGGCCGGGCGCTTGAAGACCTTGCCCAGGGGAACCTGACGATACGGTGCGGCGATCTCGGCGCCAGCTATGCCGGCCTTCGCAACAACTTCAACGAGGCGCTGTCGCACCTCGAAGCCGCGATGGGCCGCGTCAACGCCAAGGGCAATGACATCGGACTCAGCAAGGAGGAGATCCGTCGCGCCTCCAACGAACTGTCGCAGCGCACCGAGCGCCAGGCCGCCAGCCTGGAAGAAACCTCGGCAGCGCTCGATGAACTTACCGTCGCTGTCCGCCAGACTGCGGAAGGCGCCGGCGAGGCCAGCAAGCGCGTTCATGCCGTCAGCGCCGAAGCATCGCGCAGCGATGCCGTGGTTGCCCAGGCGATCGAAGCCATGAGCGGCATCGAGAAGTCCTCGGCGGAGATCAGCAAGATTATCGGCGTCATCGACGAGATCGCCTTCCAGACCAACCTTCTGGCGCTCAATGCCGGCGTCGAAGCAGCGCGAGCAGGCGAATCCGGCAAGGGTTTTGCCGTCGTCGCCCAGGAAGTGCGTGAACTCGCCCAGCGCTCCGCCGCAGCCGCTAAGGAGATCAAGGACCAGATCGCCCGCTCCTCCGGTCAAGTCGACCAGGGCGTCCGCCTCGTCGGTGAGGCCGGCGAAGCGCTGAAGCGCATTTCCGGTCAGATCAAGGCTGCCAACGAAATCGTCTCGAAGATCGCTCACAGCGCCTCCGAGCAGGATACGACGTTGCGCTCGATCTCCTCTTCGATGAACCAGCTCGATGCCGCCACGCAGCAGAACGCCGCCATGGCCGAAGAGACGACGGCATCGGCCGAGACGCTCGCGGCCGACACGGAAGATCTCCTCGCCCTCATCCGCGGCTTCCGTGTCAACGACGGCCACCCGGCTGCGGATCATCGTCGCCGGGCCGCCTGAGCCACATAAGGCAGAAAACACAAAACCGCCGGGCATGCGTCCGGCGGTTTTTTATTTGGCTATGATGGTTGTGTCAGTCGGTCGCCGCCAGCCGTTCGACCAACCTGTCGATCTCGCGATCGGAATAGACCTCGATACCGGCCTGCTGCAGCAGCGCCGCCGTGACGCCTCGGCCACTCTGCCGACTACCGGAAAACGTGCCGTCGTAAATGAAACCAGAGCCACAGGATGGGCTGCCATCGATGAGCAGAGCATAACGGCAGCCTGTTTGCTCTGCGAGCGCCAGCGCGTTTTCCGCCGCCTGACGAAATTCCGCCGTGACATCACCGCCGGTGATCTCCATCACCCTTGCGGTGCCGGCAAGCACGTCCTCGCCGGTGGCACCGCCAGCAATCTCGGCCGGCGGTCTTGGAACCGTCATGCCGGCGGACATTTCCGGGCAGATCGTCACCAACAGCCCCTCCTCGCGCCAGCGATCGATCGCCGGATGGACAAGAGGCTTGGAGCGTCCGTCATAGCGGACGGCATGGCCCATGAGGCAAGCGCTGACGAGGATCTTTCCGGTCATCGCGCCCACATGTGTTATCCCGCGATCTTCGAGAAGTCGGCGACAGTGCCTGTTGCTTCGCGGATCAGGCGCAGCAGCGCCAGACGATTGGCGCGGATAGCGGCGTCTTCGTCATTGACGAGCACGTCCTCGAAGAAGCGGTCGACGGGGGCGCGCAGCTTGGAAAGGGCTGACATGGCCGAGCGGAAGTCTTCCTTGGCGATCGCATCGGAAGCCTCAGCCGAGGCAGCCTTGACGGCAGCGAAGAGATCCTTTTCCGCATCGAGCTTCAGCAGGGCTTCCGAAACGCTATCGGCAACGACGGTGCCCTTCTTCTCCTCGGCGGCCAGGAGCTGTGTGGCGCGCTTGGTGCCTGCCAGCAGGTTCTTGCCATCTTCGGAGGTGATGAAGGCGGTCAGCGCCTCGACACGGCGGGCGACCATCAGCAGATCGTCAGCCTCCGGCGTCAGCACCGCGTCGATCAGGTCATGGCGGGCGCCGAGATCGCGCAGATAGACCTTGAGGCGGTCATGGAAGAAGGCGAGCAGATCGGCATCCTTGGTGGTCGCAAGCAACGGCAGGCGTACGCCGCGCTCTAGGAGGATGCGGACGACACCGAGGGCGGCACGGCGCAGCGCGTAAGGGTCCTTCGAGCCTGTGGGCTTCTCGTCGATCGCCCAGAAGCCGACGAGCGTATCCAGCTTGTCGGCAAGCGCGACGGTGATCGCAACCTTGTCCTCGGGGACGCGGTCGGACGGGCCTTGCGGCTTGTAGTGATCTTCGATCGCCGTCGCGACCGAGACGTTCTCGCCCTGCAGCGATGCGTATTTGCGGCCCATGACGCCCTGCAGCTCGGGGAATTCGCCGACGGCTTCGGTGCGCAGATCGGCCTTGGCGAGCACCACGGCACGGTCGACCAGAGCGGCATCGGCGCCGGTGATCTTGGCGAGGTCAGCCGCCAGCGCGCGGATGCGGGCGACGCGCTCGCCCTGGCTGCCAAGCTTGGCATGGAAGGTGACGTTCAGTGCGTCGAGCTTGGCCATGCGCTGATCGAGCGGCTTCTTCAGATCGAGGCCGAATTTTGCAGCCGAGGCTTCCAGCGTTTCGAGATCGGGCAGATCGCCCTGGTCGCGCTTCCAGAAGTGCAGCGCGTCGGACAGACGGGCACGCACGACCTTGCCGTTGCCGTGGATGATTTCCTTGCCGCCATCCGTCGCCTGGATATTGGCGACGAGAATGAAGCGGTTGGACAATGTCTCGCCGGCCTGCGGGCGCGTGACGAAACACTTCTGGTTGGTCTTGATGGTCAGGCGGATGATCTCCGACGGGATCGAGAGATAATCCTCCTCGAAGGAGCCCATCAGCACCTGCGGCCACTCGACAAGGCCGGAGACTTCCTCCAGCAGACCTTCGTCTTCGACCAGCTCGAGGCCATTGGCGAAAGCAACATCGCGGGCATCATGCAGGATGATGTCCTTGCGGCGTTCGGCATCGAGAACGACATAGGCCTTTTCCAGGCTTGAGGCATAATCCTCGAAACGCTTGACCGCGATTGGGCCGGGGGCATGGAAGCGATGGCCGTAAGTCACGTTGGAGGCGACGATGCCGTCGATCTCGAAGGGGATGACGACAGTCTCTTCATGCTCGGTGCCGAAGGTGCAGACGATCGACTGCAGCGGGCGCACCCAACGCAGCGAGCCGGGCTTCACCGAGGCCTTGCCCCAGCGCATGGATTTCGGCCAGGGGAAATTTTTTATGATGTCGGGCATCACAGCAGCGACGATTTCCTCCGCGGCACGGCCGGGCTTGGAAATGATCGCAACGTAGAAATCGCCCTTCTTCGGGTCGCTCTGCACCTGGGCTTCGGCAATGGAGGAGAGACCGGCGCCGCGCAGAAAACCTTCGATCGCCTTCTCGTTGGCATCGGTGCGCGGACCCTTGCGCTCCTCGCGCACATCAGCCGAGCGCGCCGTCAGACCGCGAATATCGAGCGTGAGGCGACGCGGCGTCCAATATTCCCTGGCCCCCTCATAGGAAAGACCCGCTTCGACCAGGGCATCGGTCACCAGCTTCTTCAGGTCGCCGGCAGCCTTGCGCTGCATACGGGCGGGAATTTCCTCGGAGCGGAGTTCGAGAAGGAGATCGGGCATGTCAAGGTTCCTCACCCTCCCCTTGAGAGAGAGGGTCGGCACGGCGTGCCGGAGTGGGGTGAAAACGGTCGGCCTCTGCTAGCAAAATTTGCCGCTGCTGCACAATGGCAAATATCGTATCCAGGACAGCCTCGACCTCATCTATGACCTCGGCATTCCAGAATCGGCCGACATGGTAGCCTTGGCTTTCGAGATAGGCCGTGCGCTCAGCATCATAACGTCTTGGCGCCTCTTCCGCATGCTGGCTGCCGTCGAGCTCGATGATGAGACCGATCTGATGACAGGCGAAAGCGGCCAAGTAGCGCCCGATCGAAACCTGGCGGCGAAAATGCGTGCCCTCAATCGGAATGCGCCACAGCTGTTTCCAGAGCTTGGCTTCCGCATCGGTCGCATAGGCGCGCAGACGCCAGCCGTTGGCGATTTTGAAGCGGTCGAGCTTGGAGGGCTTTTGGGGCAGAAGAATCTCCGTGTGGCTGAAACAGCGAAGTTGATGAGTCGTGAGGTACACCCTCCCCTTGAGGGGGTCGGCACAAAGTGCCGAGGTGGGGTGATCATGGCAAACTCCGCAGCCAAACAATTGTCACCCCTGCCCGCCGCTGCGCGGCGACCTCCCCCCTCAAGGGGGAGGTGTTCACTACCATCCGCCGCCGCCACCACCGCCGCCACCCCCGCCGGAGAAACCGCCACCGCCGCCTCCCCCACCGCCGAAAGCGGAGGACGAGCTGGAGACGGGTGCGGGGATGGTTGAAGCGATGGTGGACGCCATGGAGGACGAGAAGTCGCCGATCGTTCCGCCGATATTGCCGGAGTTGAAATTGCCGGAATACCAGAGCGGTGCGTAGGCGGCCGCCGCGCCACCCGCAGCGGTGGCGAGCCAAGTTTCAAAGGCGCTGGACCACGGCTTTTCGACACCGAGTGCGACTGCATAGGGCAGCAGCTTTTCGAAATGCTGCGGCGACATCTGCGGCGCACCCTGCATGTTCATTCGGTCGCGCTCGGCGAGCGTCAGATATTGCCTGAGGCCGGCGATGCCATCCATTATCTTGCGCCCGAGCGGCGTCGGCGCACCCATCAGAAAATAGAAGACGACGTTGAGCGCGAAAATGCCGACGATAGCGGCGACCAGCGGCAGCAGGCACGCTTCCCACAACGGCACGACCGCGGCGGCAAAACCGCTAACGGCAATCGAGACGAAGAGGAAGCCGAAGAAGGCGAAAATCAGCACCGAAATGATGCGCTGGGCGAGGCTGGCACTATGCTTGCGAAACCTGCGGCCGATCGAGCTGGCGAAAAGCGTTACGAAAATCGACAGGAAGCCCGGCACGATAATGAGCGGCAGGGCATTTTCATGCAGGCGGCCGAAGATGACAATGGAAGCCAGGATGAGGATCGACAGTGCGATACCAGCAATAACATAGAGCGCATTGGCCTTGTAATATTCGTCGCGATGATTGCGCTCGATCGCGCTGCGGAACTTCGCACCGAGTCGCTGCACCGCTTCGCCGTTTTCCTTGTCGATGACAAGTGGAGAAAATGGCCCGACGGCTTGCATGATCACCTTGTCGCCGCCACCGAGATCGCTGCCTGCCTTGCCCGTCGGGCGCATAACGACCTTTTCCTTCAGGTCGTCCAAGATGACATAGCCGCGCACGGCGAGATCGATCGCCGTCGCTGAGAATGCCGTCCAGCCGGAGCTGGCAAAGCCCCTATTGTCGATATAATTGACGAGCGCGGGAGAGATGCCTTCGGGTGGGTCCCAGCGCGGAACCATGACGCCCGGCCGAGGATCGCGGCCAACCGCGATCCAGCTTCGCATATAGTAGGCAAACAGCAGGATCAGCCCGCCGACGGCAATGATCGTATCGAGATGATCCCGAAGGAACCAGCCCCATTGCTGGCTGTCGCTCGGCGGTGTGATTGCGCCCTTCGCGAGCTTGATGGCAACCGTCAGACCTTCGCCGGCTGCGAGCGGCCTTGTCGTCGCAAAAGTAACGATATTGCCCTGTTGGTTTGCACTTGCGTTCTTGCCGGTAGCGCCGAGCGGCCCCGTAAAGAAGGCAAGCTGCTGCGGCTGTACGCCCTCCGGCAGGGTGACGGCCGCCTTAGCATTGAGGATCGGGAACAGCCAGCCGTTGCCAGTCACGTTCCAATAAAGTTCGTCATGATCGCCGAAATAGCGCATTTGACGATTGGTGTCGTAGGTGAGGCGGAATGAATGCGGGCCTGGGTTGAGACTTCTGTCGCCGTTACCGATGTAGATGCGCTCGCCGCCCTTGATGCGCTCGCTATGCCAATCCTCCGGCTGCCCATCGCGCTCGACGGAGACGACCTTGAAATCCACCTCGATCTCGCGGCCGTTGGCATCGGTCATTGTCAGCGGGAAATCCCGGAAGATGCCGCGGCGGATGTTTTGGCCTTCGGCATTGACGGAGATCGTCTCGACGACCTGCATGGAGCCGTCACGATGCAGCGCGATCGCTTGATCGAAGTTGGTGATGAGCTCGGCTGCCGTTACCGCCGTTGCGCCAAGCAGCAGGCACAGAGCCAGGAAGAACCCGCAAAGCCGTGTCATCACTCCCCCAAAGGATGGCCGCGACGCCGTTGCCGGCGCCGCTTCACGTCAGGAACATGCCTGCGCTCAGCCTCCCTTGAGATGGCGGAGCGTCAGTCTTCGTAAGCGACACCAAGAGACGCCAGCACGTTCCAGTAGGACGGGAAGGTCTTGGCGACGCAATCAGGGTCGAGAATGGTGATGCCGCCGATCTTCAGGCCGGCGAGCGCAAAGCTCATGGCGATGCGGTGATCGGCAAAGCTGTCGATTTCTGCCGGCAGCACCTTGCCGGCGAGGCTCGGATCGGATGCGACGATGAGATCATCGCCCTCTTCAGTCCCGAGGTTCGGCACGATGCGGGACAGGCCGCTCGACAAGGCGCGGATGCGATCGCATTCCTTGACGCGCAGGTTCTCGATGCCGACGAAGCGCACCGGCGTTTCATTGAAGGCGGCGAGAACGGCAAGCGTCGGGATAGCATCCTGCATCTGCGAGCCGTCAATGACGGCGGGCAGATGCGGAAACTTCGAGATCAGATCATAGGCCTTCGCATCCGGCTGCGAGAATTGTTCCGCCGGCGTGCCGAGATCGATCTTGCCACCGCTCAACACTTCAGCTGCCCAGAGATAGGTCGCAGCGGAGGCATCGGGCTCGATCACGAAGTCCGCGGCATGATAGCCGGTGGGCTCGACGCGCCAGGCAACCCGGCTCACACGCTCCACTTTGGCGCCGAAAGCGCGCATGGCAGCAACCGTCAGATCGATATAGCCGAGAGCCCCGATATGCTCGCCGAGCAGTTCGACGTCGACAGCGCGGTCACCGCCGGCTGCCATCATCAATAGAGCCGAAACATACTGGCTGGACAGGCCGCCATCGATCTGCACGCGGCTTGCCTCGAAGCGGCCGGTACCGTTGATGGTCACGGGCGGGCAGCCAGTTTCCGTGGAGGCATCAATGCCGAGCGAGCGCAATGCGTCGACGAGCGGGCCGATCGGCCGCTTGCGCATATGGGCATCGCCATCGACGATGACCTCGCCGTCAACCAGCGCTGCAGCTGCCGTCAGGAAGCGTGTCGCCGTGCCGGCATTGCCGAGGAAAAGCGGGGCAGCCGGCGCCTTCAGCTTGCCGCTGCCGGTCACGATGAAGGTCGTGTCGTCGGGCTCGTCGATGACTACGCCCATGGCGCGCAGAGCCTCGGCCATATAGCGGGTATCGTCGCTCTTCAGCGCGCCGGTCAGCCGGCTCGTGCCCTTGGCAAGGCCCGCGAGCAGCAGTGCGCGGTTGGTGATCGACTTCGATCCCGGCGGCATGGCGCGCCCGGTCAAAGGCTTGCCCGGCGGGATAATCGTGAGTTTGGCTCTACCCATCATCATTCTCTTTGGTCAGTCAGGAAAGCGGCCGATGGCCAGCGGTCGGCATCCTTTACCGCCTCACATGAAAAACTGATAGCGGAAATCTCAGAACTTTACCGTTGGAACGGCACGGTCCGCTTCGTTTGATATCTCGAAATAGGCCTTCTTGGTAAAGCCGAAGGGGCCGGCGATGAGATTGTTCGGGAAGGTCTCGACCTTGACGTTCAGATCGCGCGCGGCACCATTGTAATAACGGCGCGACATCTGGATTTCGCCCTCGACGCCCTCCAGAGAGCGCTGCAATTCGAGAAAGTTCGTATTGGCCTTGAGATCGGGATAGGCTTCGGCGAGCGCGATCACGCGGCCGAGTGCCTGCGATAACAAACCCTCCGCCTGACCGCGGGCGGCGACATCCCCAGACGGCACGGCCTGCGCCTTGTTGCGCAGTTCGACAACCTCTTCCAAGGTCTGGCGTTCATGGCCGGCATAGCCTTTGACCGTCTCGACCAGATTGGGAATGAGGTCGGCGCGGCGCTTCAACTGAACGTCGATGCCGGACCAGGCCTCCTCCGCCACCTGGCGTGCACGGACGAGCCCGTTATAGGCGAAGACGACATAGAGCGCGGCCAGCACTATGATCGCTAGAAGAATAAGCATCTGAAATCCCCCGTGGCGACTGCAACCCAAGGGACACTAGGCAGATTTCACGCCAATGTCACCCGGCTTTAACGGCGGAGCAGAGCCAAGATAGGCTGTGGCGATGCCCAATCCTGGGGAAGCTTGCCTCACGCGGCCTGCTGATTCCAATTGACACCGCCGGCATCGGTCAGCAGGAAAGCCTCGCCGCAGGTCTTGGCGAGCGTGCGCACGCGGAGAATGTAACTCTGTCTCTCCGTTACCGAAATGACGCCGCGGGCATCGAGCAGGTTGAAGACGTGGCTCGCCTTGATGCACTGGTCGTAAGCCGGAAAGACGCATTTGTGCAGGCGATGATTTTCACTGTCACCCGGCGCGCCGGCTGCCAACAACGCCTGACATTCCTTCTCGGCATCGATGAAATGGCGGTGCAGCATCTCGGTATTGGCATATTCGAAATTATGCCGGGAATATTCCTGCTCGGCCTGCAGGAAGACATCGCCATAGGTGATCTTGTCTTCGCCCTCGAGGCCGTTGAAATTCAGGTCATAGACACTGTCGACACCCTGAACATAGGTCGCAAGACGCTCCAGACCGTAGGTCAGCTCACCGGCGACGGGTGCGCATTCGATGCCGCAAACCTGCTGGAAATAGGTGAACTGCGAGACTTCCATGCCGTCGCACCAGCATTCCCAGCCGAGACCCCATGCGCCGAGCGTCGGGCTTTCCCAGTCGTCCTCGACGAAGCGGATGTCATGCAGAAGCGGATCGAGGCCAATCGCCTTCAGCGAGCCGAGATAAAGCTCCTGCAGGTTCGGAGGATTGGGCTTCAGGATGACCTGATACTGATAATAGTGCTGTAGGCGGTTCGGGTTCTCGCCATAGCGACCGTCGGACGGACGGCGGGACGGCTGGACATAGGCAGCCCGCCAAGGCTTCGGACCCAGCGAACGCAGCGTGGTGGCCGGATGAAACGTGCCGGCGCCGACTTCCATGTCGTAGGGCTGCAGAACCGCGCAGCCCTTGTCGGCCCAGTAATTGTGCAACGTCAGGATGAGGGCCTGAAAGGAGCGCTTCGGGTTCATATGGTCGGGCACGTTGGCAGTCATGGGAACTGATTTCTTCCACTAGCGAATTGTTTGGCGGACAGGTGCCACGCCGGGGCGAATGGGTCAAGGCTTTGCAGTACAAGCGGCGATGCAACCCGCCACACCGGGACATATGAGTTTCATTCATCCTCGCGCTTCACATGATACTCGCCGGTTTTCGGGTCCTTGACCAAGGTTCCCATCGCGCCGGTACGGCGTTCCGTTTCGGCGCGGCGGGATTTTTCGGCGAGCCGCTGGGCATCGCGCACGAAACGTCGATACAGGAACCAAATCCCGCCGACGGCGATGATGAAGAAGATGATCCGGGACATTAGCCAGCGCTCCCGCCTACAATCCGTACCGGCCCCACAATGCCTTTTCCTCTACCGCTTCCGCAAGCCCGGATGCAATCCCGGCGCCGAGGCCATCCACGCCGCCAAGCGAAATGCCGGGAGCCTTGCGGCCGAAAAGGCTGCGCGGCGTGGTGATCAGCGTTGGCTTGACCTTGTCGCCGAAGCGCTTCCTCAACTCCTGACGCATGTCTCCCAGGCCGTCGATCAGGCCAAGCTCCAGCCCGCGGCTGCCGGTCCAGAACAGGCCGGAGAATACCGCTTCGTCCGCCGAGAGCTTTCCTGTGCGACGATCGAGCACCATGTCGATGAAGACCTTGTGGATTTCGAGCTGCAGGCTCTTCAGATATTCGATGTCCTTTTCCTTCTCCGGTTGGAACGGATCGAGGATCACCTTGTTCGCACCGGCTGTGTAGACGCGGCGCTCGACACCGATCTTCTTCAACAACTCCGGAAAACCGAACCCGCCGGAAACGACGCCGATCGAACCGACGATGGAGGTGGCATCGGCAATGATCTCGTCACCTGCGAGCGCGATCATGTAACCACCAGAGGCTGCGACATCCTCAACGAAGACCAGGACCTTCTTATCTTTCTCGGCGGCCAGATCGCGGATGCGATTGTAGATCATCCGCGACTGCACTGGAGAGCCGCCCGGCGAATTGACGATAATGGCGACGGCCGGCGCCGTCTTCACGTTGAAGGCCTTTTCAAGCGCCTGCGAAACGCCGGCGAGATTCAGCGATTGCCGCAGCGGACCACCACCGGAAGAGATGACGCCGCTCAGACGGACGACGGGTACGATCACCTCCTCCTTGCGGAAGCGCTTCGGAAGCATGCGTCTCAAGAACCCAACCATTCGTCATCCCTGTTTCATGATGTTTGTTGCCCGTGATGTATGCATGGAAACGCCAAACACAATATTGCGGATCGTATTTGATGCCCTGATGCTGAGCGCGCCGAATGGCTAGCGGCGCGGATACGAAGTGCGGCCGTTGTTCATGTCATCGACGAAATCGGTGAATTTATGCGTTCCCTCGCCATGCATGATCAATGGTGCCCGAAGCGCCAGTCTGGCCCTCGAACCCTTGATTGCCGTCACCAGAATGCGCACCGCACTCTCACCCTCGCGGGGATGGATCGGCGTGATTTCAATGCCGCCGAAGCGGCGGCCGCAGGCGGCGATGATCTCGCCGATCGATTCTGGCCGCGCGATCAGCGAGAGCTGGCCGCCCGGGATCATGATCGCGCCTGCCGTGCGGATCCACCGTTCGAACAGCCCGTCGGTCATGGCATGCGCCTCGGCCTTCAGCACGTCGGGTGTCAGCCTGTCACTGGCATCGTTGAAAGGCGGGTTCATGATGACGTGGTGGAAACTGTCGTCGACGAGACCCGCTTCGTTGCGGTCCTTGCCGGTCAGCGTGACATCGGCTTCGATTACCGAGACGCGGCCGGTAAAACGCGCATTTTCCGGCAGCAGGAGGCTCTTGCGCGCGAACTCGGCCATATCGGACGAGCGCTCGAATAGCACGACCTCCGCTCGGTCGAGTCTCGAGGCCACAGCCATTCCGGCTGCTCCGGCGCCCGCGCCGAGATCCGCCACCCGGATCGTACGCTCATCTGCGACAAGCGCTGCGAGCAGCATGGCATCCATGCCGGAGCGGTGCCCCCGGCCCTTCGGCTGCACGACATGGAAGGCGCCGCGGTGGAAGGCATCAATGGTTTCGGAGAGGCTTTCAGTCATGGCGAACCTCAGGACCGGGCCGGGCGCAACTCGTCGCCGAGGCCGGCATCGACGAGGATCCGCCGGGCCTGATCGGCACGCTCCTCCTCCACCAAAAAACGGCGCGGCAGCATCCCGAGGGAGCCTTCCAGAATGCTCATGGCCTGGTCCGCAATGAAGCAATGAATTCCCGCATCCTTCATCAGGCTCTCAGCGAATGAGAGAAGGACCGGGTCATTGGTACGGATCAACTCGTGCATAGGCCTTAGAATTCCTGTCAAATTTACGCGACGAGACAATTCGCCTCTTGCCGCCCGTTTCGCCCCTTCTTATTGTGCTTTGCAGAAAATGAACAGGAGTCCGGATCGTTGGGCGTCGTGATACCGCTGGAAGAAAGCAAGAATAAACTGGCATCCATCAAGCCGTTGGTGGACCTGACCAAGGCGGATATGGAACGCGTCAATCAGCTCATCCTGTCCAAGGCCGGCTCTGATGTGCAGATGATCCCGGAGGTTGCAGAGCACCTCATTTCCTCTGGCGGCAAGCGTTTGCGGCCGATGCTGACCATCGCGTCTGCCGCTCTTTACAGCTATCAGGGCGACAATCACATCAAACTCGCGACATCGGTCGAATTCCTGCATACGGCGACGCTGCTGCATGACGATGTGGTTGATGAAAGCGATCTGCGTCGCGGCAAGTCCACCGCCCGGATGATCTGGGGCAATCAGGCAAGCGTGCTGGTCGGGGATTTCCTGCTCGGCCAAGCTTTTCGAATGATGGTGGAAGTCGGCTCGCTCGATGCTCTCGACGTCTTGTCCTCGGCTGCCTGCGTCATCGCCGAAGGCGAAGTGCTGCAGCTCTCCGTTTCCAAGAACATGGAAACGACCGAGGACGATTATCTCTCGGTCATCCGCGCCAAGACTGCAGCGCTCTTTGCCGCTGCAGCTGAAGTCGGCCCGATCGTCGCCAATGCCGGCAAGGGGGAGCGCAACGCGCTGAAGTCCTACGGCACCAATCTCGGCCTCGCCTTCCAGCTCGTCGACGACGCGCTCGACTACGGCGGCAAGGCCGCCGATCTCGGCAAGAATGTCGGCGACGACTTCCGCGAGGGCAAGATCACGCTACCGGTGATTCTCGCCTATCGCCGCGGCACGGAGAAGGAGCGTGCCTTCTGGCGCGAGGCCATCGAAACCGGCAACAACAGTGACGAGAATCTCGAGAAGGCTCTCGGCCTGATCACGAAATATGGCGCGCTGGCCGACACAATTGCCCGTGCGGTCCATTACGGCACCATCGCGCGCGACGCCCTGGCACCCCTGCCGGAAACGCCTTGGAAATCGGCACTTCTAGAAGTGATCGATTTCTGCATCGAACGCGTTAATTGATGGCGGCCGCCTGAATTTGTTGCAGGGCCGCTTCAAAAAAGCCATCCTGTTGTGAATCAGTTGACACGAACGCTTTATGCCGCCGGCGTCTTCGCCGGCTGTCCCTTGATGAAAGGCTTTCTAATGCGGCAGAGACTTGCCATCCGTTTCCTCTCGGGCGTAGCCCTGGCGGCGGTCCTTTCGGTGTCCGCCCTGAATGTCGCGCGCGCCGATGATAAGCCGGCGGCAGCACCGGAGGCCAGCGCCGCGGTCGCCTTCGATACGGATAGTGTCGATACCTTCGCAGGCGCTTTCCTCGCCGCCCGTACCGCCGATGTCGATCACGACTACAATACTGCCATCGCGCTCTACAAAAAGGCGCTGATGATCGACCCGAGCAATCCGGAAATCCGCCAGCGGCTGATGATCTCGCTGCTGCTGAACGGCAATCTGGAAGAAGGCGTCAAATACGCCAACGAGCTGAAGAGCGACCCTTCCGTCGAACGCGTGACCACCATCGTGCGCGGCATGGATGCCATCCGCCGTCACGAATACCGTACCGCCCAGGAAATCCTCAAGTATAACGGTCCGAACGATCTCGACCGGATGATGACCAATCTGCTCGCCGCCTGGGCTCGCGCCGGATCCGGCCGCGGCAAGGAAGCCATCTCGATGATCGACAAGATGAAGGGCCCGGATTGGTTCAACATCTTCAAGAACTATCATGCCGGCGCCATTGCACTGACGATAGGCGACCTGAAATCGGCACGCTCGCACCTCAACGATGCGATCCTCGACAAGACGGGCGGAGCGACGGCTCCCGATACGTTCATGCGCGCCGTCATGGCGCTCGCGCGCCTCGAAGCCAAGGCCGGCGACAAGCAGAAGGCCCTGGATGCAATCTCCGTCGGCGACAATCTCGTCAGCAATTATGCTCCGTTGAATGCGCTGCGCGACAGCATCAGCAAGGGCGATACGCCGGACCAGCAGGTCACGAATGCCAGCGAGGGTGCGGCCGCCGTTCTCTTCACCATCGGTGCCGCGCTGAACCGCGACGGGGCCGAGGATGTCGTCTCGCTTTATCTACAGATTGCCAATTCTCTCGACCCCAAAGCGGCCGATACGCTGGTGTTGCTCGGCGGGCTGGCCGAAAAGCAGGAGCAGACCGATCGTGCGATCGGCTTCTACAAGAAGGTGCCTGATGACTCGCCAATGGCCCGCATCTCCGAGCTGCAGCTGGGCCTCGCACTCGCCCAGGCGGGTAAAGTCGATGATGCACGCAAGCATCTGAAGGCGCTGATCGATTCCGACCCCAACGATGTCCGCAGCTATCTCGCCTATGGCAGCGTCCTTTCGGATGCCAAGGACTTCCAGGCCATGGCCGACAATTACGACAAGGCTGTACAGATCATCGGCCCCGTGCCGAAGCGCAGCGACTGGGCGGTGTTCTTCCAGCGCGGCATTGCCTATGAGCGGCTGAAAAAGTGGGCGGATGCCGAGCCGAACTTCAAGAGGGCCCTTGAGCTCAATCCGGATCAGCCGCAGGTGCTAAACTATCTTGGCTATTCCTGGGTCGACATGAACATGAACCTCGACCAGGGTCTGGACATGATTAAGAAGGCCGTCGATCTGAGGCCGGACGACGGCTATATCGTCGATTCGCTTGGCTGGGCCTATTTCCGCCTCAACCGTTTCGACGATGCGGTGAGCGAACTGGAGCGGGCAGCGCAGCTGAAGGCCGGCGATCCGACGATCAATGATCACCTCGGCGACGCCTATTGGCGCGTCAATCGCAAACTCGAAGCCGTCTATCAGTGGAATCGGGCGCTCGCCTCGAAGCCGGAAGAGGCCGATATTCCGAAGATCAAAGAGAAGGTCGAGAAGGGCTTGCCGCCGCTCGACAACGATCCGAAGACCGTCGACAAGAGCAAGCAGCCCGATCCGGCACCCGCCCCCTCGCCCGACACGAACGCTCCGGCGCCGGTCGACAAGAAGTCCTAAGACTTCCATGAGCACGATCTTGGCAGCGGGTGATTTCGACCTTACGGAAGAAGCACCCGCAAAGATCAATCTTGCGCTGCATGTCACGGGGCGCCGCGCCGATGGCTATCATCTGCTGGACATGCTCGTCAGCTTTGCCCGCCACGGCGATCGTCTTTTCTTTCTCGCAAGCAAGGATGACGATTTCAGCCTTTCGGGACGGTTCGGCCCGTTGCTTTCGGCCGATGCAGAGGCCGGCGACAATCTAGTGCTCAAGGCGCGCGATCTCTTGCGCCAGGCAGCCAATTCATCCGGTCTCGATGCTCCCGCCGTCCATATTCATCTGGAAAAAAACCTGCCGATCGCATCGGGCATCGGCGGCGGTTCGGCGGATGCGGCGGCGGCATTGCGTGGGCTCATGCGGCTCTGGCGCCTCAGCCTGCCTGAAGGCACCCTCAAAACGATCGCTCTGAAGCTTGGCGCCGATGTGCCGATGTGTCTTTCGAGCCGGCCGCTGATTGCGCGTGGAATTGGCGAGGCGATAGATTTGCTGCCTTCCTTTCCTTCTTTTCCGATGATTCTCGGCAATCCGCTCGTCGGCGTCTCCACGCCCGAAGTGTTCCGCCAATTGTCGCGCAAGGATAATCCGCCATTGCTGTTTCCGTCGCAAATGCCGCAGGGTCAAGGCGAATGGATCGACACGATCAAGGCCCTGCGCAACGATCTCGAACCGCCGGCGCGCTCGATCTGCGGCGAGATTGGCGTGCTTTCCGGCCTGATCGAAAGCGAATCCCCGATCCTGACGCGCATGTCCGGCTCGGGCGCCACCTGTTTCGGCATCTTCGCCGATGCCGAACGGGCGAAGAAAGCCGCCGCGTCGCTTCACAGACAGAAGCCGGGCTGGTATTTCCAGGTAACGGAGACGATCGCGGGAGAGGCATGATGGCAGGTCCGGTCAACGAAAGATCCTTCATTCCCATCGGCATCGCAGTATTGACCGTTTCCGATACGCGCACGCTCGCCGACGACAAATCCGGCGATACGCTGGTTGCCCGCATTGCGGAAGCCGGCCACAGGCTTGCTGCCCGCGCCATCGTTCCCGACGACAAGGAGCGCATCCGCGCGCAGGTGGAAGCCTGGACCAAGGATGATACGGTCGATGTCGTGATCACCACCGGCGGCACGGGCTTTACCGGCCGCGACGTCACGCCGGAAGCGCTGGAGCCTTTGTTCGAGAAGCGCATGGATGGGTTTTCGGAAGTCTTCCATCGCATCTCCTATGACAAGATCGGCACGGCGACCATCCAGTCGCGGGCCACAGGCGGTGTGGCCAATGCCACCTTCATCTTCGTATTGCCGGGCTCTCCCGGTGCCTGCAAGGATGCCTGGGACGGCATCTTGAAGGCGCAGCTCGACTATCGCCACATGCCCTGCAATTTCGTGGAGATCATGCCGCGCCTTGACGAGCATCTAAAGCGCGGCGCCGGCTCGAGATAGGTCTTCTGCTCGCTGCGATATTGCGTGGCGGTCATGCCTTCGGCAGGACAGGAATTGATTCCCATGAATCGCCGCTGAGTATGATGCAGCTCCGGCCGGATATGTCGCTCATCAGCAGTGTCCAGTTGCCGCTCTCAGCAGCATAGATCTCAACGATCGTGCTTTGATCGAGCTTGCCGACAGCCGAAAGCTTTTCCGAAAGATGGTCGCCAAGAAACGCGACGATATCGACGCGCCTGGCACAGGCCAAGGTTACCTGAGCGGCGGCATTGCCGGGGGAAAGAATTGCACTTGCAACGAAGAGAGTTGCCATGAGGCGGTAGAGCATCGTGCGTTTCATAACGCACCTCCTTTCGCCGAAATCCCGGCGAAAAAGGAGAATTCCGCTGACCAATTCCGCCTGATATCGGCATCTTCATGGTCGGTCACTAACGCGACACGCGTAGGGTGCCGCCACACACGAATTATCGCAGCTATTCCCGCGTTTACAAATGGAATCTGCGGAACGTGAAACCCTATCGCGCCGCGCGCGCCACCCAGGACGGAATGAGTTCGCTTGAAAGCCTGCGGCCCTTCTGGCCCTTGGCAAATTCCGCGAGCTGCATGCCCGACCTGGCGATCGCGATGGCCTGGTGCTTCGAAAGCAGCAGGCCCAACTCCAATGGCGGCGAACGGCGGCCGATCCGCTTCAGAAAGGGGCGCCGATAGCCACGCGACGCGGTAAACCGCGCCGGGCCTTTGTTCAGGGAGACATATTCGGCGACCTCGTCGATCCAGCCCGCTTGCGGCCGCGCGCCCGGCTCGACCAGCAACAGCCATTCGCCGCGGGCCGCCCGCAATATGTCCTTGATATCCCACTGCGAGTAAAAGCGGCAGCCGGCAGCATCCGCCACTTTCGATGTGCCATCACTCGAACCGTGATCGAGCACGATCACGTCGCTGACCAGCCCCTCGACCGCGCCTGCCACCAATGCCGCCAATGTCTGCGCCAGCTCGGGTTCGTGATCCTGGCATTCGATGATGACCGTCAACATTGGCCATTTATAGAGCGGCGCATAATTTATTGCCAGCACCCAACCTTCGGCTCCAAACGTTTAAGAAAAGCATCATATGCCGCCGGAAACACTCACCGCCGGTATCGCCAAACACCTCCTCTCAACGAGGTGGAAAATGGTGATTTCGGATTTTTGTTCTTGCAATGTTCTCATTTATCGGATAGGAATTTAATCATCTTAGACGCGGCGTGCGATGGCATAAGCCGCCCGGAGCTACCGATGAACGAGCAGTCCCTTGCAGGGCAGGCCGCTTTCGCGCCTGCCAATACGGCAGATGTTGCCAACGCTTTGATCGCCGATTCCGGTCTCAGGGTCGATGTCGAGCGTCGGCGCGGACGCGGCGCCGGATTGAACCCGAGCGGCCGGTTCGAGCCGCAGCAGCGCGAGGCCTTCGACGACGGCTGGCAGAGCTGGGAAGAGCTGCCGCCTTTCAAAACCGAAGTGCAGGTGGAGAAGCCGCGCACGGCCATTACACGCAACGAATCGCCCGACATACCCTTCGATCGATCGATCAACCCTTATCGCGGCTGCGAGCACGGCTGCATCTACTGCTTCGCGCGGCCGACGCATGCCTATATGGGCCTGTCGGCAGGGCTGGATTTCGAATCGAAGCTGTTTGCCAAGCCGGATGCGGCCAAGCTTCTGGAACGCGAACTAGCAAAGCCCGGCTACAAGCCGCGCGTCATCGCCATAGGGACGAATACTGATCCCTACCAGCCGATTGAGAAGGAATGGCGGATCATGCGCCAGATCCTCGAAGTGCTGAACCGGGCGAACCATCCCGTTGCTATCGTCACCAAATCTGCGCTGGTCATGCGCGATATCGATATTCTAAAGGAGATGGCCGCCAAGAACCTTGTGCGGGTGGGATTGTCGGTGACGACGCTCGACCGCAAGCTCGCGCGCACCATGGAGCCCCGGGCGGCGACGCCGCCACGGCGGCTGGAGGCGATCCAGGCTTTGAACGAGGCCGGCATCCGCACCGCGATCATGGTGGCGCCGATTATCCCTGCCCTCAACGATCATGAAATCGAGCGTATCCTCGACGCCGGCAAGGCCGCCGGCGCACTGGAAGCAAGCTATGTCATCCTGCGGCTGCCGCTTGAGGTGAGCCCGCTCTTTCGCGATTGGCTGCTGCAGCATTATCCGGATCGCTATCGCCACGTCATGTCGCTGATCCGCTCGATGCGCGGCGGCAAGGATTACGATGCGGAGTTCGGCAAGCGCATGAAGGGCGCCGGGCCTTATGCCTGGCAGATCAGCCGCCGCTTCGAAATGGCGACGCGCCGGCTCGAGCTTACGCGCCGCAATATCGCTTTGCGCGACGATCTGTTCGTGCCGCCAGACGGCAGCGGCGTCCAGTTGTCGCTGCTTTGATATTCCTTGCGGGTTTTCCCTGACCCCGCTGGAAAAGCCCCCCGGTTCGCCGCCCTGATCCACCGGGGGCTTGCAGGAGATCGGGTGGTGTGCGAGCTTCGCCGCATGACACGCAGCACATCACCCGATTCTCCAATGCTTTTCGAGGACGCCCCGCTCGTTCCCACGTTTGAGCTGGAGCTGATTGCGCGCCGAGCCGGCCATTGGCCTGTCGCCGGGGCCGATGAGGCTGGCCGGGGCCCGCTTGCCGGACGGTGGTCGCCGCCGCCGTCATTCTCGACCCTGAGCGGATCCCGCAAGGGCTCAACGATTCCAAACAGCTGACCGCGGCCAGACGCGAAGAGCTGTTCGTGGAGATTCTCGCAACAGCAACGGTCTCTATCGCCTCGTCGAGTGCCGGTCGTATCGACACGACCGATATCCGCAAGGCAAGCCTCGATGCAATGCGCCGCGCCATTTGCGGACTTGCCGTGCCGGCAAGCTATGTGCTGACCGATGGGCTCGATGTGCCAGCCGGGCTTGCATGCCCGGGAAAGGCCGTCGTCAAAGGAGACGCGCGCTCCTTCTCCATCGCTGCCGCATCGATCGTCGCCAAAGTGACCCGCGACCGGATGATGGCGCGCGCGGGCATTGTCTTTCCAGCCTATGGTTTCGCAGCCCATGCCGGCTATGGCACTCCTCAGCATCGCGCTGGCATCGAGGAGCATGGTCCCTGCCCGCTGCACCGCATGAGCTTCCGTCCGCTGCGCAAAGAGGCCGTTTGAAACTTAGCCCGTCAGTCCGGCGACGATTTCAGTCGAGCATTTTCTGATATAGGCGATGTCTTCCTTGTAGATGCGATCATGTCCTTCCTGGAGATTCCGGCGATATCTCTCGATGCCGCGGGCAGCTTCCCGTTCCATGAAAACCAATAGCGCCTCAAGCCGCTCGACGACGACGTCAAGCAATGAGCTACGCTCGTTAACGGACAGACCATAGGCATCGATAAAGATACGGGTGCGACCGACTTGGGCGGCAAGAGTGTCCATTCCCTTGATAGCGACGCCGGAGGACAGCGGCGCCCAGCGATAGACGGCATAGGCCAGATCCCATATTCGCGGACCGGGATGCGCAGCCTCGAAATCGATGATACCGCTCACTTCGCCATCGTTCAGGACGACATTGTAGGGGGCAAAATCCCCATGGCAGATTACCTCGCAAGGCGAGCGGGCCGGCAGTTGCCATGCGTAGCTAGCCGCGAGGCTTTTTGCGAACAGGGCGGAGCAATCGTGATAGCGACGCAATAGAGATGCAGCCGACCGCAGCGCCTTTTCGCCGCGCATAGCGGCGTGGCAATCGAGATCGCCGGTATCTCCGGGCAGATAAGTTACCTGCTCCCAGACCTCGTCATATCCAGCCGGATGCGGAGCTGCATCGAAACCATATCTATGTAGCGCAACCAGCAAGGCATGGACGCCCGGTGTCCAGGTGGCCACCGGTCTCACGATGAGATCGTCTTGACGAAACGGTTCGCTGCCAGTCGTTGACTGCATCCACTCTCCCCTCATGCACTGATCTTGCCTCCCACTGTGGCGATGATCAATCATGACTGAGCATGAAACAAAAAAAGCCCCGCGGAAGCAGGGCTCTTTCGAATCCGATATTGCGAGGGCTTAATTCAGCCGCGTCTTCACTTCCTTGACGGCGTCGTTGAAGAGGCGGGACTGGACGTTGCCATCGGCCTTTTTGGCAAGCACCGATTCTGCAGCGGCGATTGCCAGATCGACGGCAGCGGAGCGGACCGCCTTCATCGCATCGGCTTCGGCCTGCTTGATCTTCTGCTCGGACAGAGCCGTACGGTTGGCGACGAACTCCTCGGTCTTCTTGCGAGCCTCGGTCGTCAGCATTTCCGCTTCGCGCTCGGCTGCGGCAACAATATGTGCTGCTTCAGCCTCGGCTTCCTTGCGCTTGCGCTGATATTCGGCCAGCAGGTGCTGGGCCTCTTCACGCAGGCGCTTGGCTTCGGCCAGCTCGTTACGGATCTGATCGGCGCGGTCGTCCAGCGACTTTGCCATCATGCCGGGAACCTTGAGGTAAACGATCAGGCCTAGGAAGATGAGAAGGCTGACAAACGCAAAGAAGGTGTTGTCGAAAGAAAATTCCATGGATCAGCCCTCCTGCTTTGCGGCGGCTGCCGCAACCGCAGAGGCGACATCGGCCTTGCCGGCAACATTTCCGACCAACTGCTCGACGACAGCACCGGCCGTCTCTTCGGCAATTGCACCGACATCACCGAAGGCTTTCGCCTTGATTTCAGCAATGCGGCCTTCTGCGGCCTTGAGCTTCTCAGCCAAGCTCGCCTCGATTGCCTTGCGATCCTCTTCGGCCTTGGCCTTGGCGGCATCGCGAGCGGTGGCGCCGATGGAATTTGCCTTGGCGCGCGCAGCAGCCAATTCGCTTTCATAGGTCGCGACGGCGGCGTCGGCTTCAGCCTTCAGACGCGAGGCTTCCTCGATATCCTGGGCGATCCGGTCGTGCCGGCTTTCCAGAATGGTGCCGACGCGCGGAATAACGATCTTCTGCATGGCCACGTAGAAGATGACGAAGGTGATCACCAGCCAAAGCAGCTGTGATGGATACGTCGTATGGTCAAACGGCGGGAATACGCCGCCGTGATGGCCTTCATTCGGCGCACCCGTTTCCGTGTGCACCGCTCCGGCGGCCGGCGGTGCTTCTTCAGCATATGCCGGGGTCACAAACATGCTCACCTCCAGGTGGTCTGCAAATACAAAGAATCACGGCTCGCTGCTCGCGAACCGTGATCTATGACGCCGCTGATATCAGACGGCGAAGAGCAGGAGGAGAGCGACGAGCAGCGAGAAGATGCCCAGAGCTTCCGTAACGGCGAAGCCGAATACCAGACGGCCGAACTGGCTGTCAGCAGCCGACGGGTTGCGCAGTGCGCCGGACAGGTAGCTGCCGAAGATATTGCCGAGGCCGAGAGCCGTGCCGGCCATACCAAAGCAAGCCAAACCTGCGCCGATGAACTTTGCTGCTTCCGCGTCCATGTTGAACTCCTTTGAAATGGTTGTGCGGTGAATGACTGACGCCATTAGACGCCAATGTCTTTATCCTTAGTGGCCGCCCGGATGGATTGCGTCGTTGAGGTACATGCAAGTCAGCACCGCAAAGACGTAAGCCTGAAGGAAGGCGACAAGGAACTCGAGACCGGTGAGGGCGACGGTCATGATAAGAGGAAGAACTGCTCCGCCGATACCAAGCGCGCCGAGGGCTCCGAGCGAGGCGACAAAGCCTGCGAACACCTTGAGCGTGATATGACCGGCCAGCATGTTGGCGAAAAGACGAACAGAGAGTGAAACCGGGCGGGAGAGGAACGAGATGATCTCGATCGCCACTACCAGCGGCAAGAGAACTCCAGGAACACCTTCAGGAACGAAGATCTTGAAGAAGCCGAAACCATGCTTGATCAAGCCGTAGAAAATAACGGTGAAGATGACGAGCAGTGCGAGCGCCAGCGTGACGATGATCTGGCTGGTGACGGTGTAGAAGTAAGGAACGAGGCCGAGCAGGTTCGCCGTGAGGACGAACATGAAGAGAGAGAAGACCAGGGGGAAGAATTTCATTCCCTTCGTCCCCGCCCCCTCTTTCAACATCGAGGCGATGAACTCATAGGCCATTTCCGCAACGGACTGCGAGCGCGTCGGGACAACGGCGCGTGGCGCGCTGGCAAAATACAGAAAGCCCGCGGACAGCACTGCCGAGGCAACCATGAACAGCGAAGCATTGGTGAACGAAAAATCAATTCCACCGATATCGATCGGGATAATCTTAAAGATCAGGAACTGATGGGTAGGATCGTTTGCCACCGCTTGTTCTCTTTCATTATTCCGCTCCACCGAGCAGATGCTTCTCATCTGGAAACAACGCCGCTGCGTCGCTTCCGCTCATTTCTTACCAGGCTCACGTCCCTGCGGCTCCGGCGTCGCCACCTTGCCTGCAGAGCGTAGCACATTCAGCACGCCGGCACAGAATCCGAGAAGCAGCAAAATAATCATGCCCCACGGCGTCGTACCGAGAAAACGGTCCAGGACATAGCCCAGAACGGCTCCAACGATGATTGCAGCAATGAACTCACTGGAAAGCTTCATCGCCTGAGCGTAGCCCTTGCGGCTCTCCTCGGCGCGAACCTCCCCGCGTTCATCCTCTCTCACCGCAGCGCGCTTGTTCGCCAATTCGGCTCCCAGCTGCGCCCGCCGCTGTTCCAGACCCTCGTCACGGTCATCCGTCATGGTGGCACCCTCCCCATTTTCGTTGCGCGCAATCCCTGTACCCCGGTCAACGCGTAAACGAACAGCAGGTTTCGCCACCTTTCGGCCCGTTTTGAAGTCGCGCGCAACATAGTTTTAGGAAAAAGCATAGTCAAGGCGTAGACACCATCTGTCCAGCCATAAATTAGCCCAATTAAATCATGACTTTAGAGCGAAAGAGCCATATTGACCGAAAACTGAGCTGAAGAATCCTCCTCAGCCCATGCTTTCCCGTGGCTTTTTTGCCGGGGGAAGCGGCCCTGCCGCTGGTGTCAATCTGCCGGAACCAGTCGCCTCAGCTCCAGCCGCCGCCATAGGTCCTATAGAAGATGTGCATACCTATGCGGCCGACCTTCACCATTTCGGCTGCCCATTTCGGCCGGACATAGACAGCATGATAGTGAGTGGCGGAACCAACTTCCGGCAGCCAGATCTTGCCGGCGGTGACCGCCATGGCGACTTGGCGGGCAATACGCCAGTGTTCTGGCGAATTGACGCGCTCCTTGACGTTGTCACAGGCGAAAGAGAACTGGCAAGCGTTGGTCCAATCCTCATTCTGGTAGACGACGCCGCAGATGGTCTTCGGATAGGCGGGATTGCGAACGCGGTTGAGAATAACCTGGGCGACAGCGGCCTGTCCTTTCACGGACTCGCCGCGCGCCTCGAAATAGATGCCGGTGGCAAGGCATTGCTGCTCGTCGGATGAAAAGACCGATGGCGGCAGGACATTGGCGGCCCAGGCATGATCCTTCGGGCCGATCTGCGGCACGAAGCGCCCCTCGTCGTCCTGATCCTTGGCCAGAATGGAATCGAAGGGCGAGACACGGGCATAATCCGGCGCCGGCGAGGCATAGGCGGCGGCCAGAACATCGGCATTCTGGTTGGTGACCAGATTGGCGATATAGGCCGGCATGCTCTCGTCCGGCTTTGGCGGCTCCTTCTTGTAGAAAGCGGTGGCAATCTGGATTTCCTTGCCGCCGAGGTTCGGCTTCAGGAATGCCGTGCGTTCGCCGGTTGCCGATTCCGGCCGAAGCAGCAGGCTTTGACGCTGCAGCACCGAGCCGGCGGAAAAATCCTTCGGCGGCAGCATCGGCGTGATGGCCACCACCCTGCCTTTCTTGTCCTGCCGGTTAATGCGGTCCTCATCGGGCCGGGGATCGCTGCCCTTGGCTTCGGATTGGAACGCGACGCGCCGTCCATCCGGCAATATCAGACCGCCGTCTCCAGCGGCAGACGACGCCTTGACATCGCCAAAGGCCAGCTCCGCCTGATGGGTGGAGCCGGCTGGCGAGTCTGTCATCACCATGCGCCAGTTGGCTCCTTCCCTATCGATACCCGCAAGCAGTCCGGCAAGATCGCCATAGGCGGCGGCCGACGGAAAAATAAGCCAGGCGCAGAGCCCGAAGACGGCTGGAGAGGTCCAATTTTGTGGCAGGAACCGCGACTTGCGGCTGACATAACGCGAGCGAGACAACACCGGACTCCAAACGGCACTCGAAACCAGGAGCCGGAATAATCTCCCATTAACCTTGATGGATGGTTAATTCGGGCGAACCTATGGTCATGCAGGCGGTGAACCGAAAACAAAAGACCCAGCGGAATATCCACCGGGTCTTCTGAACCAATTGCAAGAATATCCGCGTCAGATGATGACGTGCGAGCCCAGTTCCACCACGCGGTTGGCCGGCAGGCGGAAGTAGTCCGAGGGATCGGTCGCGGCGTTGGCGAGGGCGATATAGAGCCGGTCCTGCCAGTGCGGCATGCCCGATTTCGCATCCGGCACCAGCTTGCGTCGGCCGAGATAGAAGGAGGTCGACATGATGTCGAACTTCAAGCCGGTCTTGCGCAAGGTCGCGAGCGCCTGCGAGACATTCTGTGATTCCATAAAGCCGAAGCGCAACTCGACGCGCGAGAAACGGTCCGAAACCTTCTCGACGGTATAACGATCCTCCTGGGCGACGCGCGGCTTGTTGATGGTGCGGATCGTCAGGATGACGTTCTTGTCGTGGAGGACGTGATTATGCTTCAGATTATGCAGCAGCGCGGCGGGAGCCGATTCCGGATCGCTCGTCAGGAAGATCGCCGTACCCGGCACATGCGCCGGCGAGTGATCGCTCTTGCGCTCGATCGAGCTGACGAAGGATGAGAGCGGGATATCGGTATGGCGTGTCTTTTCCATAAGGATCGCGGTGCCGCGGCGCCAGGTCCACATGATGACGGTAAAGGCCGTCGCGATCATCACCGGCACGTAGCCGCCATCGTGGATCTTCAAGAGGTTGGCGCCGAGGAAGACGAATTCCAGCAGCAAGAGCGGCGTGAGCACGGCAACCGCCATCGGCAGCGTCCAGTTCCAGCGGACACGGACGAATTCAAAGGCCATGATCGAGGTAACGACCATCGCGCCGGTCACTGAGATACCATAGGCCGTCGCCAGTGCATCCGAGGTCTTGAAGGCCAGCACCAGGAAGATGACGCCGAAGAACAGGACCGTGTTGACCGACGGCAGGAAGATCTGCCCGGTATTGGTCTCGGAGGTGAAGAGGATTTCCATGCGCGGCAGGAAGCCGAGGTGAATCGCCTGGCGGGTCAACGAGAAAGCACCCGTGATGACGGCCTGGCTGGCGATGATCGTCGCCATCGTGGCAAGAATGACCACCGGCAGGATCGCCCAGTGCGGATACATCAGGAAGAACGGATCCGACATAGCCATGGGGTCACGCAGTACTAGCGCGCCCTGACCGAAGTAGTTCAGGGTCAGCGACGGAAACACCAGCACGAACCAGGCCCACTGGATCGGGCGGCGGCCGAAATGGCCGAGGTCGGCATAGAGTGCTTCCGCGCCCGTCACCGTCAGGAACACGGCACCGAGAACGACGACGCCGAGGAAGCCCTCGCGCATCAGAAAGGTCACCGCGTACCAGGGATTGAGCGCTGCCAGAATGCTGTAATCATCAGAAATGTGCATGATGCCGACAAGACCCATGACGATGAACCACAGCGCGGTGATCGGGCCGAAGAAACGGGCGACGGCACCAGTACCATGCGACTGGATCGCAAAAAGCAATGCCAGAATGGCCACCGATATCGGCACGATATAATCCGACAATTGCGGGGTCACGAGCTTCAGACCTTCGACCGCCGAAAGGACCGAAAGCGCCGGCGTAATCATCGCGTCGCCGAGGAAAAGCGCGGCACCCAGCAATCCCAGCAACATCAGGATGGCGGTGTGGCCGTTCGCCGTCTTCATCAACAGCGCCAGGAGCGAGAGCGTGCCGCCTTCGCCGTCATTGTCCGCGCGGAGCAGAAAAAGGACATATTTGATCGTGACGATGATCGTCAGCGTCCAGAACATCAGCGAGACGACGCTGATGACTTCGCCGCGCGTCAGGCCGTCGGCGGCCACCGGCTTCAATGCTTCGCGAAAGGCATAGAGCGGGCTCGTACCGATATCGCCATAAACAACGCCGACCGAACCGAGGGCGAGGTAGGCGAGCTTGCGAGCGTCCATTTTCCCGTCGGGAGAATGATGGGTTTCGTTAGACATTCAGGATCACTAGACTCTCAGAGCCAGCCTTTCCAGCGAAAAAAGAAAAACGGAACGATGGCGGAAACCACCATCAACAACAGCGATGCAGGGTAGCCGAAGGCAAAATGCAATTCGGGCATATGTTCGAAATTCATGCCATAGACGGAGGCGACAAGCGTCGGCGGCAGGAACACCACGGAAGCGATCGAGAAGATCTTGATGATGGCGTTCTGCTCAATGTTGATCAGCCCCAGCGATGCGTCGAGCAGGAAGGTGATATTGCCCGCGACGAAGGACGCATGCTCGGAAAGAGATTGAACATCCCTCGAAACATTGCGGCAGAGATCCCTTGCTTCGTGGTCCTGCTGCATGGCGGGGATAGCTTGAAGGAAGGTCAGCAGGCGCGACAGCGAACTCAGACTGTCACGTATCTTGCTGAGCGTACGGTGATAGCGCGCTATGTCCTTGAGCTTTTCTTCGAGATAGTTCCCCGGCCGGCGGACCTTCTTCACGCGATCGCCAAATACATGCACCGACAATATATCGACACCGGCAACCGTCTGTTCAAGGACCTCGGCGGTCCGGTCGACGATCGTTTCGAGCAGCTTCGCCAGGAGCGCCACGCCTGTGCGCCGATCCTGCGGGATACGCTGAAGCGCCGCGATGAAAAGCGCGAAGGACTTCGGCTGAGCATAGCGGATGGTGATCAACCGAGGTCCCGCCAGGATAAAGGCGACATCGGTCAACATCGGTAGGCTGGTATCAGCCTTGCACAGGAGCGAGGCCGTCAAAAAGACCGAGCCGTCCTCGATATAGAGCCGGCTTGAGGGCTCTATATCCTTCATGTCCTCACGCGTCGGCACTTCGAGCCCAAGCAGCCGCTCGATATTGGCTTCCTCTTCGCGCGACGGATCGACCATATCTATCCACACGGCGTCGTCGGGCAACCGATCGATGGCCGAAAGATCGGGAAGCTCGAGCGGCTTCGAACCTGAGCAATAGGCAGTTATCAACTGCGCGCTCCTGCGGCGGCACGGATGAAGGCGGCGTCAGGACACCTTGCCCGCATCCTCTGCGATCTCACCAATGTCCGACAAAAAAAGCTCATAAAACCCCGGTCATATCCCGCCCGTCCGGCCGGGAATCCGTGTTCATGTTCCATTGCGCTGCTGTACCAATCCCTCGTCCGTCCGGGCGAAGACGCCTGCGCGGCCGAAATAAAACCACCATTTGGCGGAGATTGGTCATCGGAAACGACCGACCAGTTCCACGCAGGCGGCGCATATGCAGCAAAGCTCGCAAAGAATCAAGTCCAACCTCTTCATCGCATGCTTCGCCGCAGTTTGGCCAATCCTGCGAAGTCATAGCACAGGATGCCGCCAAGACAATCCGCCGCCACAGGGAAAGCAGATCCGTCCTGGTGAATTATTCAAATACGATCGCCGGTGCCGCGCGCTGTGGACTATCCGCGACTTGCTTCCAGACCTTGGCCGCGATTTCGCGATAAATATTTGCAACGACCCCGTTCGGCTCGGCGGCGACAAGCGGCGTTCCCGCATCCGAGGTCTCGCGAATGCCCATGGTCAGCGGCACTTCGCCCAGGAAAGGCACGCCGATGCGCTCCGCCTCCTTGCGAGCGCCGCCATGGCCGAAGATATCATAGCGCGCGCCGGTATCGGGGGCGATGAAGTAGCTCATATTCTCCACGATGCCGAGGACCGGAACCTCGACCTTGCGGAACATGTTCAAGCCCTTGCGCGCATCGATCAGCGCCAGATCCTGCGGCGTGGAGACGATGACGGCACCGGCAAGCGGCACCTGCTGCGCCATGGTGAGCTGCACGTCGCCGGTGCCGGGCGGCATATCGACAACAAGCACGTCGAGCTCGCCCCAGGCGACCTCGCGCAGCATCTGCAGCAGAGCGGATTGCACCATCGGCCCGCGCCAGATCATGGCGGTTTCCTCCTCGACGAGGAAACCCATCGACATGACCTTGAGGCCGTAATTCTCCATGGGATTGATGATGCGCCCATCGATCTGGGTGGGGCGTCCGGAAATCTTCAGGAGGCGCGGCATCGAAGGGCCGTAGATATCGGCATCCAGAATGCCGACCTTCAAGCCGTTGGCAAGCAGCCCCAGCGCCAGATTGACCGCCGTCGTCGATTTGCCGACGCCGCCCTTGCCCGAGGCGACCGCGATGATGGCTTTGACGCCCGGAACACCGATCTTGGCGGCGCGGGGCGGCTGTTGCGGCGCGTGCTGATGAGGATGCGAATGGGAATGGCCTTGCGGGGCAGCTTGCGCAGGCGCGGGCCGGGGCGCCGGAGCACCAGCCTTCTTGTCGGCCGTCAGCGCGACCAGGGCGCCCTTGACGCCGGGCATATCCTTGATGACACGCTCGGCCGCAAGCCGCAGCGGCTCCAACTCCTTGGCACGCTCGGCGGGAACGGTGATGGAAAAATAGACCTTGCCGTCGGAAATGAACACATCGGAAACCATGCCGAGCTCGACGATATTGTGCTCCAGGTCCGGGCCGCGAACCGTCTTCAACGTTTCCAGCACCTGTTCCTTGGTGATGTCTGCCATTTCATCCTCACTGCAGAATCTTTTTCGGCAGCGCGGGATACGCGGGCGCTTTCCGAAATCATTCCGGCTTAGATAGTGGAGAGGCGTGGCTTCGCCAAACGAAATTCGGGACGCCGTTGATAAAAACGTCTTCGTTGCGGCCGGCAGGTCCGCCGGGTCTATAAAGAAAAACCCTTACCAGCCGCAACGTTCTCCCAATTCGGGAAGACATGGTCGCGGGCCGACATAGATCATTCATTTGAAATATATAGGGCAACGGCACGAAAATCGTCTCGAAACTGCGTCGGAACCTAATCAGCGTGCCAAATAAGTAACAACCGCCGCCGATCCTTCGCCGGGAGAAGCTATGGCGAAGGTGTCGGCGGCGGTCGCTTGATCCGCGCACGTTTTCATCGGCGCTGTTATCAAAGTCCCCTCTGGACCTCTGTTTCCTAAGAAGCAGGAAGCGTGCCAGTTTCCAAAAATCCGGAAAGCGATGAGTCTTCAGCACGTTATTTGAATCGCACCTGGAACAGGAGAGCAGATGGTCGCTGCAGACTTCATCATATTTTATTTGCAGCGCACAAAAATTATTCACATGCTGCGCAAATTCCCATCACCGCCGTATCATGGCGTCGCCGCAATGGGAGGCCTCACTATTTTATCAATCCGACACGCAGGGCCTTGGCGACGGCCTGCGTGCGGTTGACAGTGTCGAGCTTCTTGGTTGCGCGATTGAGGTAGTGATTGACCGTATGCTCCGACAGGGAGAGGATTTCGGCGATTTCGGCGCTGGTCTTTCCAGCTGCCGTCCAATTCAGGCAATCGATCTCACGGTCGGTAAGGGTGTCGACGACGCGAACATCCAGGTTACGAATTTCGGCAAGCCGGTCGAAAACGTGAACCGCAATATAAAAGAGATCCTTGATCTCCTGCGGCGAAAAGTGTTCGCGATCGCCAGCCAAAGAAACAGCGCCGCGAAGACCCGAGGCATCATGGGTCGGGAAATAAGCGAAACGCGTCATGCGGAAACGCTCAAACAAAGCCACGACAAGCTGCGATTTGTTTTCTTCGCGATTGGGATTTGCCACCACGTCATAAAGAAAAGGCAGCGTGGAGGCGCGCAGGCGCAGCAACACGGGACTGGTCGACAGCAGGCTTTCCTGATCGTAGATCGACAGCAGCTCGGCCGGCCAGTTGTTGATTACCGAGCAGCTTTGCAGGTCGGAGGATGTGATCGGCGGAAGATTAAGGACCATGAAGGCGCGGCACTGGTAGGCCTCCGTCAATCCCTTCATGAAACGGAACACATCGAACTGCGTTTTAAGCCTGGTGATTTCCTCGATCAGATCCTCGTCGCGAGGGGACATTCCTGCTTGTACCAATGCCGCCATCATCAGTCTTCTTTATGTAAAAGAGGGCAAAAATACGAAGCTTCCGCTCGCTGCCCTTTACGATTAACGTCCCGGCGCCACTATCGGCAGCTCGGCACAATATAAGTTTTCCAAAATCGTGATTGCGTCGACGCCCGTTACTATTATCTCCCCCTCGTCACCTCGCTAAATCCTCTGCGGTTTCAGCAATCACCTGAAGATAATGGCAGTTCTTTGCCATATCTCAACAGTAAAATTCAAGATAAACGAGCAATTGCGCTAAGATCCCGCGCCGGCAGCATTAAATCCCCCGGAGTTCCCGCAGTCGTTGCGCCAGTTCTGCTGGGATCAGCGTTTGGGGCCCATGCGGTTGCGCATGTCCATCATGATCGAATCAGCGGCAACGACCACCCGTGGCGCCCATGCCTGCAGCCTCTGCTGCGTAACGCGATAGGCCGGGCCGGTCACCGAGACTCCGGCAAGCATATGACCATCATCGGACCGGATCGGCGCAGCGACGCAGCAGATACCGTTTTCGTGTTCCTCAAGATCGAAGGCGTAGCCGCGCGCCCGAATTTGCGAGATATCGGAGAGCAGCTCCGAGGAGGAGCGAAGGGTATGCTCTGTGTAGGGGCGATATTCGAGACCTGAGATTCTCTCTGTAAGCTCGGCATCGTCGAGCACAGAGAGTGCCGCCTTGCCGACACCGGTACAATAGGCGGGAGAAGCATTGCCGACCTGCGAATACATCCGCACGGATTGCTGACCCTCCACCTTGTCGAGATAGATCACCTCAGCGCCCCGCAGGACGCCGAGATGCACGGTTTCACCCGTCACCTCCTGCAAACGGTGAAGATGCGGCTCGGCAATCGCCCGAAACTCGTTGCGCGCCCAACTGCGTGAAGCAAGGGTCAGGAGCCGCAATCCGATCCGATAGCGCCCGTCGCGGTCAACCTCAAGAAGCCCCTCCTCGACAAGATGCGACAATTGCCGATGCAGCGAGCCGCGCGGCTGCTCGGAAAGCGAGAGAATGTCGGTAAAGCGCATGGGGCCATCAGCCAACGCGACGAAATCGAGCAGGGAGACAAGCTTTCCGAGCGTCCCCGTTTCCCGATCGCGATGCCTTTTATTTTTTCCCGCCTCTGAACCCAGACCCATACTCATTCATTTATCTCTGGCAAAACCGCACTGTCCTTGACACTGTCCAAGGGTAGTCCGATAATTCCATATAGTCAAATCACGTTCCGAATAATGGAACTTTTCATTGATCTTGGGAGGAGACATCTTGGCCGATATTCAGGCGCAATTTCCCGATCTGAAAGATCGCACGGTTCTCGTCACCGGCGGAGGCTCCGGCATCGGCGCAAGCCTTGTGGAGGCTTTTGCCCGTCAGGGGGCGAAAGTCGCCTTCATTGATATAGCCGAGGAACCCAGCAAGGCGCTGGCGGCCAAGCTTTCAGGTCAATTTGCCCATCCTGTTGCCTTCTACCATGCCGACCTGCGCGATGTCGGCGCAATCAAAAGCACAGTTGCGGCCGTCGAGGCCGACCTCGGGGCGATCCGGGTCCTCGTCAACAACGCGGGTTGGGACGACCGGCACGACATCGACACCACGACCGAAGAATATTGGGACAACAATCAGGCGATCAATCTGAAGCAAGTCTTCTTCGTCTCACAGGCGGCGGCACCGGGCATGCGCGCAGCCGGCGGCGGCGCGATCATCAACTTCTCCTCGATCGTCTTCAAGATGAACCCGCCGCTTCTATCATCCTACGCGACCGCGAAGTCCGGCATCATCGGGCTGACCAAGAGCTTTGCCGGACGCTTCGGGCCGGAGAATATCCGCGTTAACGCCGTTCTGCCTGGAATGATCGTCACACAGCGCCAGCTCGACCTCTGGCTGACGGAGGACGGCATGGCGAAGATGATGGACCGGCAATGCCTGAAACGCGTGCTGAGCCCCGAGGATCTGGTCGGTCCAGTCCTCTTCCTGGCTTCGGACTGCTCCGGCGCCATGACCGGACAAGCCATTACTGTCGATGGCGGTATTTTCTAATCTCAAGATTTCTGACGCAAGACTTGGAGCATTTCTCATGACGAAACCGGCACATGTCGCCGTGGACTGGGGCACCAGCAGTTTCCGGCTGTGGCTGATCGGCGAAGACGGCAGCATTCTCGCGGAGCGCCGTAGCGGCGAAGGCATGACCACGGCCGCGCAAACCGGCTTTGACAAGGTCCTGCAGGCACATCTCGACGCCGTATCGGCGCCGGACGCCATTCCCGTCATCGTCTGCGGCATGGCCGGCGCGCGCCAGGGCTGGGTGGAAGCCGGCTACATCGACACGCCAACCTCCCTTGCCGCAATCCTCACCGCCGCTGTTTCCGTGCCCGGACAATCCCGCGATATCCGTATCCTGCCTGGCCTGGCGCAACGCAGCCAACAGGTACCGGACGTCATGCGCGGCGAGGAAACGCAGCTGCTCGGAACGATTGCGGCCGATGCCACGGGCGAACAACTCGTCTGCATGCCGGGAACCCATTCGAAATGGGTGCGCGTGCTGGATGGTCAGGTGACAGGCTTTTCCACCTTCATGACGGGCGAGCTTTTCGACGTCATTACCAAGCACAGCATCCTGTCGCATGCAGTTGCCGGTGCTGCAGACATGCCGGCCGACACAAAGACATTCGAGACCGCCCTCAAGACCGCCCTGGATAAGCCGGCGCTCCTCACCAATCTACTGTTTACCGCTCGCTCCGGCCAGCTTCTCAACGGGCTGACGGCAGCCGGCGCGCAGGCGCTCATATCGGGCACACTGATCGGCGCGGAAATCGCCGGCGCGCGCGCCTCTGCGGGGCAGAATGCGGCCATCACGCTCGTTGCCTCCGGCCGCCTCCAGGCGCTCTACGAAGACGCGTTCCGCGCCCTCTCCCTCCCCTTTAAGACGATCGACGCCGATGCCGCCGTCCGCCGCGGACTTTCCGCTGCGGCCGAAGCGATCTGGTTCAAGAAAGAAAGTAAAAGCTGATGACAACTCGCACCCCCTTTCCGCCCATGAAGCGCCCGCTCATTGCCATTCTTCGCGGCATCAAGCCCGAGGAAACGGCTGACATTGTCGGCACGTTGATCGAAACAGGCTTCACGGCAATTGAAATCCCGCTGAATTCGCCGGAGCCGTTCCGCTCCATCGAAATCGCTGCCAAGATGGCGCCGGCCGATTGCCTGATCGGCGCCGGCACGGTGCTGACGGTCGAAGATGTCGACAAGCTTGATGGCGCCGGCGGCAAGCTCCTGGTGACACCGAATGTGGAGCCTGCGGTCATCAGCCGCGCCCGCGACAAAGGCATGGTGACGATGCCCGGCGTCTTCACCGCCACGGAAGCGCTTTCGGCCGCGCGCGCCGGTGCCACCGGGCTTAAATTCTTCCCCGCCGGCGTGCTCGGCGCCTCCGGCATCACGGCCATTCGCGCAGTGCTGCCGCCGGAACTCGTCATTGCGGCGGTCGGCGGCGTTTCGGACAAGAATTTCGCCGATTACACCAAGGCCGGCGTGCTCGCCTTCGGCCTCGGCACCAGCCTCTACAAGCCGGGAATGACGGCTGCAGAGGTTGCCGAACGTGCCAAGGTCACCATTTATGCCTATGATGCAGCCGTAGGAGCCTGATCTATGACCGATATTCATGATTTTCAGGGGAATATTCTCTGCAACACCTCCTCCGTCCTCGGGGAAGGCCCAACCTACGACCCTGATACGGATACAGTCTGGTGGTTCAACATCCTCGGCAAGGAATTGCACGAATTGCACCTGCCGACCGGCAAGAAGCAGGTTCACGAGCTGCCGATGATGGCGAGCGTGCTGGCACGCGTCGATGCGGAACGGCAGATGATCGCGACCGAACAGGGTCTCTTCCTGCGCGATATCGCAACTGGCGAATTGAGCTTCTATGCGGCCATTGAAGCCGACAAGCCCGAAAACCGCTCCAATGACGGACGCACGCATATTTCCGGATCGCTCTGGATCGGCACCATGGGAAAGCGCGCCGAGATGCAGGCGGGCGCGATCTATCATGTCGCCGGCGGCAAGGTGACCAAGATTTTCGACCAGATCAGCATTCCGAATTCCATCTGCTTCTCGCCCGATGGCACGATCGGATATTTCACCGATACCCGCGTCAGCCAGCTCATGCGCGTGCTCGTGGATCCCGAGACGGGGCTTCCGGCGGGCGAGCCGATCGTCATGGTCGACAGCATGGAAGATCCAGGCGGCCTCGACGGCTCGGTCTGCGACGCTGACGGCTATATCTGGAACGCGCGCTGGGGCTCCGGCTTCGTCGACAAATACAGCCCGGATGGCCTGCGCATCGAGCGCTATCGCGTGCCCGCCATGCAGCCATCCTGCCCCGCCTTCATCGGCAAGAATGCGGACCGGCTGGCCGTGACGACCGCCTGGGAAGGGCTGGATGAGGAGGCCCGCTCGATGCAGCCGCAGGCCGGTGCTCTTCTGGAGCTTGGTCTGACGGTGAAGGGCGTTTTCGACCCCCCATACAAGCTTTGATTGAAAGCCGCCTTTAGCCGATCAGGCTGAGGGCGGTATTATTTTGCCGGGTCATGCAGGGCGCAAGATACGTTCGGCCTCGAAACAAATTGAAATCTAAACTCGATCGTTCTCTGCGATCTGGTAATCTTTCCGGTTGTCTTTTGCCGCGGTAGCTATTGATTCCCCAACATATTCCTTTTGTTTCCGAGCTGCACGACGCAATTTTCTGCAACTTTTGACGGAACCAAAACCTCCCTGAGCCATTGCTTCTAGGACCGGTCCGATAACGGCCGGCATCACAAAAGTTCCACTCGCGCTGGTAAGCATGCGCGTATGACGAAGCATGCCCATCAGAATGAAAGGTAGGTTCACGATGACTGGGAAACTCTTCACTTCCGTTGCCGCAGGCGCCATCTTTGCTACGGCGTCCGTGCTTTCACCCATGGCTTTTGCCCAGGCGCAACAGCCATCGAACGGCGGCGCAGGCAATAACGCGCCAGTGACGCAAAGCGCACCGGCAACGCCTGACGTCACCAAGCCTGCTAGCTCGGCAGCACAGAAAAGTGCTCAGGCTCCTGCCCCCGCAACGGGCGGCCAAGCTGGCTATCTGACCACACAATCCGCGGATCAGATCAGCGCCAAGACCTATATGGGCCAGTCGGTCTATAACGGTCAGAATGAAAGCATCGGCAGCATCAACGACCTGATCCTGCAGAAGCAGGGCGGCGTCGTTGCCGCCATCGTCGGTGTCGGCGGCTTCCTTGGCTTAGGCCAGAAAAACGTCGCCGTTCCTTTCGATAAGATCAGCGCCACCCAGAACCCTCAGGACGGGACGGTGAAGCTGACGACGACTGAAACGGCCGATTCCCTGAAGGCTGCACCGGAGTTCAAGACCCTCTCGATGCAGGCTTCCGAAAAGGCTGCTCAATCCTCCGGAACGTCGACAATGCCGGCAACCGATAACACGACGACTTCGTCGACCACCAACAAGTAAATATCGACGAAGTCTGGCGAAAGTCATGACCTCCACCAGAGGTGGAGGTTTGAAACGCTGCGCTTGAACCGCTAGAAGCGGTATTGTTAGCGCCTAGTAGCTACGATTGAAGAGGTCGGCAAAGTCGGAAGCTTTGTCGGCCTTTTCCTGATTACGGATATATTGTCTGACGACCTGCTCGTTGTAGCCCGTCGTCGAGACGAAATACCCGCGCGCCCAAAAGTGATACCCTTTGTAGCGGCGCTTGCGCGCATATTTGTTGGCAACGTAAAGGGCCGTCTTGCCCTTCAAGAAGCCGACAATATGCGCAACCGAATATTTCGGCGGGATCGATATCAACATATGCACGTGGTCGGGCATCAAATGACCCTCCTCAATCTGGCAGCCTTTCTGCTGTGCCAGCCGACGTAAGAGCTCCCCCAACTCACGCCGCACGTCCCCGTAAAGTCTTTTCGTTCGGTATTTGCTGCCAAAAACAATGTGATACTTGCAGTCCCACGTCGCATGCGAGAGCGTTTGTTCATCCATATAACCTCCTTGTTCGAAGTCTGGGCCACGCCAGCGATCCAAGCAGAAGGTCTCTCAACTACCGTGTAGAACTCGTCCAGTCCTCCACCGTAGGTGGAGGTTTATTTAGGGATATAATACAGAAGCGGCGACCCTTACGGATCGCCGCTTTCTTTGACCTTTTTCAAACTCAAGCGATTTCGCGTTCGTGGCTGAGATCGAAGTAATGGGTCTGCAGGTAACGAAGCGTCGCAGCGCCGTCGACCGGCTTTCCGAAATAATAGCCCTGCCCCATGGCGCAGCCCAGCGCCTTCAGCTTCGCCGCTTCGGCATGGTCCTCGATACCCTCAGCGACAACACGCAGATCAAGTCCTTCGCACATGGCAAGAACAGCCTTGATGATATGTTCGGAAGCCCTATCCGAATTCATGCGCGAGACGAACGCCCGGTCAATTTTCACCTTGTCGAAGATGAATTCGCGCAAGCGTCCAAGGCTGGATTGCCCGGTGCCGAAATCATCCAAAGAGATGCGCACGCCGACCGCGCGCAAGTCGGTGATAATGCGATGGGCCGTCTCGGCTGAGCTCATGACCGCGGTTTCGGTGATTTCGAGTTCGAGACGATGCGGATCCAGGCCGGCGCGCGTCAGGATCGCGAGAATGCTGCTGCTCGTGCCGGGGTCCATCAGCTGTGCCGAGGAGAGATTGAAGGAGAGGAACAATTCGCGCGGCCACGAGAGTGCTGCCTCCGCTGCTTTTCGCAGCAGGGTTTCAGACAGCGCGTCGATGAAGCCTCTCTCTTCGGCAAGCGGCACGAAGACAGCGGGGGAGACGAAGCCGAGATCCGGATCGTTCCAGCGCGCCAGGGCCTCGAAACCGAGAACCATGTTATTGGCAAGCGAAACGATCGGCTGGAAGTGCACGTCGATGGAATCGGAAATGATGGCATTGCGCAGCGCCTGCTCGAGCTGCGTCGCCCGCCTCATTTCCTGTGCAATCTCCCGGGAATAGACGGTGATCTGGCCGCGGCCGCGACGCTTGGAGCGATAGAGCGCCGTATCCGCATTTTTCAGGAGATCGTCGAACTCCTCTCCGGCGAAAGGATGGATGGCGAAGCCGAAGGAGGCGGAAAGGCGGACATTGCGATCGCCGAGATCATAGGGCGCCGACAGCACTTCGCGGATCATCTGTCCGAATTTCTCGGCACCGACCCGTTCGAAAACAAGCGGCAGCACGAAGGCAAACTCATCGCCGTCATGACGTGTCACCAGCGCGCCATCGGGTATGCAGGCCTTGAGGCGATGGGCAACCTGACAGAGGATCTCATCACCCGCTTCAACGCCGAACAGGTCGTTGATCGGCTTGAAGGCATCGAGATTGACGATTCCGATCGTAAAGGGTGCCGGATCGTCGGCACGTTCCAGCGAAAGCGCGCGCGCGCGTTCACGCATGCGATATCGATTGCCGAGCCCCGTGAGCGGATCGGTATAGGCAATTGCTTGCGGATCTTGACTGGCTGGCCCCGGCAGCATCTCAGTCGACTTCATATTTGGTTCCGACCTTTTCTCCACCCGGGGGAAAAGCATGCCGGGGAAGTCTTAATAAAGGATGCCAAGAAGACGGTCATTCGGCACCGGCGATAAGTTGCCGTCGGTGGTGATATCATCGTAGCATTTATCTATTTTGCGCCTTCAGGGCACCGCGCATGTATTTCTGGAAGACGGTCTCGATGATGTCGGGGCTTACCGGCTTCAGAATGACGTCGTCCATGCCGACCTCGGCGCATTCCTTGCGGTCCCGCTCGAAAGCCTGGGTCAGGACGCCGATAATCGGCGTATGGGTGCCGCTGCCCTTTTCCGCGCCGCGGATCAGCCGAGTGGATTCAAAACCGTTCAGCCCCGGCAGCGAAATGTCCATCAGGATCAGTTCCGGACGATGCTCCTGCCACAGGCGCACCGCCTCGTCACCGCTTGCGGCGATCACATAGCTGTATCCCAACCCTTCGAGGATCTGCGAGAAGACGATCTGATTGATGTCATTGTCTTCGGCGACCAGGATTTGCGCCCGGCGCTCCTCACCGGCCGCACGCCGCCATTCGGATGCAAATCCGGGTTCGACGATCTCGCCCAGTTCGCCACGGATATTACGATTGAAATGACGCGCGATCAGGAAAGCAAGCTCGGTTGCAAGCTGCGATCCGTCCAACGACAGCGCGGTAAGGTTCTGCCGTTCGGCCAGCTCAATTCCGCGCTTGCCGAGCTGGTTGTCGACGATGACCAGGTCGATCTTGACGCCATGCGCGCTCGCCACGTCCAGAAAAGCCGCCTCTTCATTCTCGGTGTGAACGACGCAGGCTTCGAAGCCATATTTCTCGAGCGTCTTCAAAGCCGCCGTTTCGGCAGCGAAATCCGGCGTGACGACGAGCACCTTGCGGCCGTTGAAATTCTCCGGAACGAAGGTTTCCATAGCGGCCGGACGGCGAGAAATGGTCTGCAGCGCAACCATCGGAACATAGGCGCGGCGATAGGAGCGATCGCTGTTTTCCCGGATGCTCGATGCCAGTGCGAACTCGTCGAAATCACCGCCATCCTTGGGCAGGTCCTGCATGGTGCTGACCAGGAAATAGCGGCCGGGCTTGCCGATGCGCTGCTTGCGGGTGATGATGTCGCGCTCGACGCCGTCACGCGCAATCTGGCGCTGTCGCGAGATCGACATTTCGCCGGTCTCGATCACATGCCGGTCGCTCTCATGAAAGCGATTGGCGAGGTCGGTGGAGAAGATATCGATGCTCTTGCGGCCGCGCACTTCGTCCGCCGCCGTCTGGTACTTGTCGCAGAATGCCCGGTTGACCGCGACATAGACGAGATTCTGGTCCTTGACGAAAACCGGAAAGGGCAGATTGTCGAGAATATCCTCGGTCAGCTGCACGCGCTCCATGTCGACGCGCCATTGCTCTTCGCGTTTCCTGGCTTCGGACACATCGGAGATGATGCAGAAGCCGATACCCGAGGATAGCCGCCGGTTGAGGACGCGCACCCAGCGGTCGTCGGCAAAGTGCTCGGTGGTCTCGAAGCGTTCGCGCCAATGCGAGGCTATGCGCTGCGATATCCAATCGTCACGGCTGGCGGCCGTTTTTGTCTGATGGCGTTGATAGCGTACACCGGTATCGAAGACGGCGCCCAGAAAATCGCGCAGCCGCGTGGAGGGCTGCAGGAATTCCGGTGCAATCGGGAAGAAGTTCAGAACCTGACGGCTGGCAAACAACAGCTGGTCGTTCTTGTCATAGGCGAAAAAGGCGCTGGAAAGACCATCGCAAAGGGCATCGAAGAACATCGTCTGCAGACTGCCGCCGAAAGGGGCGTCAGCCGTCGTCATTGCCAAAGCTGCCTTTTCAATCTCGGCAGTCATTCGTCGGATTCCTACGCTCAACCAGTTTCACAACACGGCAAATCGACAAAGCGGCATTCGCTCTGCAAGGCAAATTCGTGGAAGCTGCATGCTGGCCTTGGCACTTGAAGCAGATGGCACCTGGCTCCATTCGAGTGATGGCCACCAACCTGCCATCGAGAGCCGTCAGCATGCACGAAACGCGCCACCTGCGGTCATTTCAAGTTCTGTCTCGGCAACCTGTCATCATTCCCTTAAACATTGATTAAATTTCTCAACAAAGCACGGGCGGGAAACGAGTGGGTAAGCGCGTGCGGATCGCCTTTCCTCTTTCCACACCGGCGCGAATCCACGAGAATGCAGCCATGGCCATCAAGCAACTTTCCGAGACCCTGATCAACCAGATCGCCGCCGGCGAAGTCATCGAGCGCCCGGCAAGCGCGGCCAAGGAGCTGATCGAAAATGCGCTCGATGCCGGTGCGACCCGCATCGAGATCGCCACCGCAGGCGGCGGTAAGGCGTTGTTGAGAGTGACCGACAACGGCTCGGGCATGGAAGAGACGGATCTGGAGCTCGCAGTCCGGCGCCACTGCACCTCGAAGATTTCCGACACGTTGGAGGATATCCGTACTCTCGGTTTTCGCGGCGAGGCCCTACCCTCCATCGGCTCGGTGGCGAAGCTTTCGATTGCAAGCCGCAGAGCGGGAGCAAGCAGCGGCGCCGAGATCGCCGTTGCCGGCGGCAAGGTTCTGCATCTGCGCCCAGCGGCCGCCAATCCCGGCACGATCGTCGAGGTGCGCGACCTGTTCTTCGCGACGCCCGCGCGTCTCAAATTCCTGAAAACGGAGAAGGCGGAGGCAGCAGCGATCACCGAGGTCGTCAAGCGCATGGCGATCGCCTTTCCGCGCGTGCGCTTCGTGCTGTCGGGCAGCGACCGCTCGACGCTCGAATTTCCCGCGACCGGAGATGATCATCTCGCGCGCATGGCGCAGATACTGGGGGCCGATTTCAAGGACAATGCCATCGCGCTCGATGCGGTGCGAGAGGATGTGAGCCTCACCGGTTTTGCCGGCGTGCCGACCTTCAATCGCGGCAACTCCGCGCATCAATATGCCTTCGTCAATGGCCGGCCTGTGCAGGACAAGCTGATCCTGTCGGCAATCCGCGGTGCCTATGCAGAAACCATCCCCTCCGGCCGTTATCCTGTCGCTGTCCTTTCCTTCACGCTCGACCCCGCGCTGGTCGATGTCAACGTGCATCCGGCGAAATCCGATGTACGTTTCCGCGATCCCGGTCTCGTGCGCGGCCTGATCGTCGGTGCCATTCGCGAAGCTTTGGCGCGCGAGGGCGACCGGGCCGCCACGACAGGCGCGGATGGCATGCTGCGCGCCTTCACCGCTGGCCGCTCCGGCTTCCAATCGGGCTGGCGACCCGCGCCGGCAGCGGCTCCATGGACGGCGGAAACTTCGCCATCTCGTCCCTATGAGCGAGCAGTGGCACCGGCGGGATACGGATTTGCCGAAAGACCGCAGGCCGCCTTCGACGGACTTGCCATGCCGACGGCTCGCGCGGAAGTCGCACCGCCGGTGGAGCCGGTACGGGCCGAGGAACCCGCTCGCTTTCCACTGGGCGCTGCCCGCGCTCAGCTGCATGAAAACTATATCGTCGCCCAGACGGAAAACGGGCTCGTCATCGTCGATCAGCACGCGGCGCATGAGCGGCTGGTGTTCGAAGCTATGCGCAAGGCCCTGCATTCGAAGCGCCTGCCCTCGCAGGTCCTGCTCATTCCTGAGATCGTCGACCTGCCCGAAGAGGATTGCGACCGGCTGATGGTGTTTGCCGAAGAGCTCGGCGAACTCGGCCTTGCCGTCGAACGCTTCGGGCCAGGCGCGGTCGCCGTTAGGGAGACGCCGGCCATGCTCGGCGAGGTCGACGCACAGGGCCTGGTCCGGCAACTGGCCGACGAGATTGCCGAATGGGATACGGCCTTAGGCCTTGCCGCCAAGCTGGAATATGTGGCCGCGACCATGGCCTGCCACGGCTCGGTACGGTCCGGCCGGCGCCTGCGCCCGGAAGAGATGAACGCGCTTTTGCGTCAGATGGAGGCGACGCCGGGCTCCGGACAATGCAATCACGGCAGGCCGACTTATATAGAGTTGAAGCTCACAGACATCGAGCGGCTGTTCGGGCGTAGCTGACCGAAGCCGTTTCCAAAAGGAACTTTTCCGCGAATAGTAGCCATGAAAGTCACGCCCGCCGCAGCGACCTTGCGTGTCATATTTGACGCATGGTGCTGTATTGCGGTATGGCAAACGGGTGAGACAGATCAAGGACGGCATCAGATGAATCTTTTCGAGGGACATGGAAATCGCGAGGCGAAAATTCGCTACCTCGACGGCGATTTCCAAATCCTGATGCCGGGTTCCTATGTGGTCTGCGCCATGACCGGCAAGCATATTGCGCTCGATGAGCTGCGCTATTGGAGCGTTGCCCGGCAGGAACCCTATGCGGACGTCATCACCTCGCTCGAAGCCGAAAAGCGCGCCGGCGCGCTGCCCAATCAGAAGCGTTGATTTCTCTTCCTGAATAACCAGACGTGGCCCTAGGCCGCTTTGCTATTGCGCTTTTCCCGCAAGCGACGCTCTCGCGCGGCTGCAATGGCCCTGTCGATAATCAGGGCTGGGGCCTGGGGATCGTCAAAGACCATATCGATCTCGATCACCCGGCAGCGCTGCAGCAGTTCGTCGGCGCGGCCATGATGGCCGATCAGGCGCACGTAGTCCTTCGACGTGGTGACGATCTCAAGCCCCTCGCGCGCGGCTATGTCGAGCATGTCGGAAACGTCGTCTTCGCCGGGATGTTCGTGATCTCCGAAGCTGCGCCGGACGGCGATCTCAGCCCCCAGCGTCTCGACCGTGCGGAAGAACTTGGCGGGATCGGCGATGCCGGCGAAGGCAAGCACCTTACGTCCGCGCAAATCCTCATGCCCACGCACTCTGACGCTCGCTGAAAAGAAAGGCTTCCCCGCCCTTGCCGCAAGACGCACAACGCGATCGGCGGCGGTGCCTTCACCGACTTTCAGCAGGCCGGACGCATAGAGGAGCTGTGTGCGCAGCGGTGCACGCACCGGACCGCTAGGAACCAGATGACCGTTGCCGATGCCCCTGCCGGCATCGACCACCACAAGGGCATAGTCGATCGCAATCTGCGCGCTCTGGAAGCCGTCATCCATGATGATGAGATCAGCCCCCTCGCGCACGAGCCTTTCCGCACCATCGGCACGGCGACGGGCAATGACTGTCAGCGCCTCGCGGGCAAGCAGCAGCGGTTCGTCGCCGACGGCCGTGGCATGATGATGCGAGGGATCGACAACCGTCGTGACATCGAGCGAGCCGCCATAGCCGCGGCTGAGGAACCCCGGCTTCAGCCCCTTCGCCTTCGCGGCCTGGGCGAGCGCGAGCGCCGTCGGTGTCTTGCCGGCGCCGCCGACCGTAAAATTGCCGACGCAGATGACCGGCACTGGCACGGAGGTGCGTTTGCCATGCACCATGCGATGTCCGGCGATACGGCCATACAGGAAAGAAAAGGGTGAGAGCCCCCAGGCACGCCAATCCGGCTTTCGCCACCAGAAAGGTGGGGCTTCCGATACCATGCGTCTAATCCAGCCCTATTCCTGTGCCTGCGACCAAGCGGCAAGAAAGGGCAGATTGCATGAAAAAGCAAGCCATTGCCGGGATCAGGCCGATTGCGCCACAGGCATGAGCAGGTTTTCAAGCTCGGTAATGTCGTTGAGACAATAATCCGATGCGGCCGTCAGCGTCTCGCGCGAACCGGTGCCCGTCAGCACGCCGACGGTCAGGCCGACGCCGGCGTTGCGGCCCATGTGGAGATCATGATTGTTGTCGCCGACCACAGCGACCTGTGCCGGCGAAAGGCCTGTCGCGGCGTAGAAGCCGAGTACCATGCCCGGCTCCGGCTTAGTACCGAAGCCGCTATCGTAGCCGGCGATGTAATCGATATAGTCGATGAAGCCGAAGCGGCGCGCTGTCTGGCGGATGGAGCGCTCATTGTCGCTGGAGGCAACGCCGAGCCTGTATCCGCGCTCATGCAGGCGCTGGAAGAAGGCCGCGAGATCGGTGACGGGCGAGGAGAAATCGGCCGCATGCGCAAAAAGCGCGTCGAGTTTTTCCACCAGCTCCGCGACATCCACTTTCGAGCCGGCAGCCACCAGGCCCTCGGAAATCTGCCGGGTGTTACCTGCCGCAAGCAGGCTATCCGGCACGATGTGCCCGGAGATCGGATCCATGCCGCAGGCAGAGAGAAGATGATCGGCAAGGATAGAATCGTCCTGAGCAGCGATGCGTGCGAGCTCGCGATTGACCGGCAGCCAGCTCTGGTCATAGTCGAGCAACGTGCCGTCCTTGTCGAAAAGAATGCCCGCAATCGCTCCCAGCTTCGCCGCTGTCATACCCTTCCCTTCTTATCCGTTCGCCATCGTCTTCGGCATCAGCCGCGCCTTGACCGAAAGCGGATTGATATAGGGCTCCAGGCCCTTGACCGTTGCGGCCAGCGCGCCTCGCATTTCATGCACGGCTGCGAAGCCGGCGTCGATCATACCGCGTCGTGCCGTGTCGTTCGTGAGCAAATAATGCACGCCGCGCGCCAGCATCTCGGTATCGCGCACCATGCGGGCGCTGCCGCGGCGGGCGAGCAACTGATAGGAGTCACGGAAATTCTGGACATGGCCGCCCGTCAGGATCGCGCAGCCGAGCATAGCCGGCTCAAGCGGGTTCTGGCCGCCTTCATTGAATAGCGATTTGCCCATGAAGGCGACTTCCGTCATCCGCAGGTAAAGCCCCATCTCGCCGATCGTATCCCCAAGGAAGACATCGACATCGGGCGAAAGGATGTCATTGCGGGTGCGGCGCGCCACTTTCAGGCCCTGTTCGACCAGCATCGCCTCGATCGCATCGCAGCGCTCGGGATGGCGCGGCACGATGATGGTGAGCTGACCGTTATGCTCCTTGAGCATCGAATGGACGGTGGCTGCAGCACCCTCCTCGCCCTCGAAGGTGGAGACGGCTGCCCAGGTCTTGCGGTCGCCGACCTGCTTCATGTAGTCGGCAAGCGTCGGCGCGTCATAGGACGGCGCCTCCGTATCCACCTTGAGATTACCTGATTTGAGAACCTGCAGGGCGCCGAGATCACGGAAGCGCTCGGCATCGAGGTCGGACTGTGCCACGACCAGCGCCAGATTTTCGAACAGCGCCTCGGCAAGCGAGGGATGCCGGCTCCAGCGCGCGAAGGATCGATCCGACATGCGGGCGTTGACGAGGATCTGCGGAATGCGCTTGCGGCCAAGCTCCATGATCGTTGTCGGCCAGATCTCGGATTCGGCGAAAATGGCGCAATCGGGCTGCCAATAATCGAGGAACCGCTTGATGGCAGGCTTGAGATCAAGAGGAACGTATTGATGGATCACCTCGTCGCCAAGCCGCTGATGCGCGACCTTGGCAGAGGTGATCGTACCCGTCGTCAGGATGACGTGAATGTCTCGGCGACGGATTTCTCGGATCAACGGAATGACGGCCGAGGTTTCGCCGACGCTTGCGGCATGGAACCAGATCAGCGGTCCCTGCGGGCGGTTGGCGCTGGCATAGCCTGAGCGCTCCAGCCTGCGGGAGCTATCTTCCTTGCCCTTCGCCGCGCGCACGGCGAGATAAGGCCCGATGAACGGATAAACGGCAATTCCGCCGAAACGATAGGCGCTCAAGGCAAGACGCGCCCTGAGGCTACTCATTTCGACCGCCTCCCATCCCAGCTGATCATCATCTATGCCAAATCCCGATAACCACGCGGCCGAATAAGCAGCCGAATTTTCGTTCTTATTGTGTCAAAGATACTGCTTCATGGCCGGATTTAAAGCGACAACGCTTTCCCGGATAGAGATATCAAATGCAAAATTCGGAGTAATGCGACCTCAGGATGCCGCTTTTTCCTGCGGATCAAGCAAGCGATGCAGGTGGACAATGAAATAACGCATATGGGCATTGTCGACAGTCTGCTGTGCCTTGGACTTCCACGCCACCAGCGCGCTCGCATAATCGGGATACATGCCGACGATATCGAGCTCATTGAGATTGCGGAACTGAACCTCTTCGAGGTTTTCCAATTCGCCGCCGAAGACAAGGTGCAGGAGCTGCTTTTTGCCGCTAGTATCAGTCATTTTCGTCTCTTTCTACTGTCGTCCCCCTCCGTCCTTCATCTGCGGGATTTTGACGGAAAGGTCAACCGTCTCGTCGGTTCGATAGTTGACGGAGGAACTCCGGTAATTGTGCTGCCGACGCACCGCAAAGTTCGTCATGGGATACTTCGGCGCGGTTGTAGCGCAGGGTCTTGCCGGAGAGATCCACGAGGGCGCCTCCGGCTCGCTCCAGAATGAGATCGGCGGCGGCGAGATCCCAGTCGTGGGAGTTGCGTTTGACGATTGTTCCCTCAAGCCTGCCGTCCGCCACCATGGCAAGGCGGTAGGCGAGCGACGGCACGTGCTTCACCCGTTCGACCGTCTTGCGGAAATCCGGATCGACGCCCTTCAGCATATCCTCGCCGGTCGCCAGCCGGTGGACATCATCGCCCACTCGTTGCGAAACGCGGATCGGCTCGCCGTTCTTCAAGGCCTGCCCGCCGGCCGTCGCCACGAAGAGCTCGTCCAGCGCCGGCGCATAGAGGACACCCGCCACCGGCCGGCCGTCAGTGACGACGGCAACGCTGACGCACCATAGATCCAGGCCGGAGAGAAAACCTCTGGTGCCGTCTATCGGATCGACGACGAAGACGGTCGCGTGCTTCAGACGCTCGGCGTCATCATCGGTTTCCTCGGAAAGCCAGCCATAATCGGGCCTTGCGATGCGAAGCGTGGCGGCCAGGCTTTCGTTCGCGGCAAAATCCGCGGCACTGACCGGGGACTGGCCGTTATTCTTCCACCAGACTTCCGGCGATTGCCGGAAGAAACCGAGAGCGATCTTGCCCGCCTCGAGCGCGGCACCCACGATCAGGTCCACATCGCTCAACTGGCCGGCCTTGCTATCGATCATTGACGAATTCCAATCTCCGCTCGTTTTTAGCGGCCCGCGAGCGTCATGCCCTCAATGGCAAGCGTCGGAGCGGCGATGCCGAAATCGCGGTCGATGTCGTTCGCCGGCGTCACGCGCATGAACATGTCCTTCAGATTGGAGGCGATCGTCACCTCCGAAACCGCGAAGGTCAATTCGCCGTTCTCGATCCAGAAACCGGTGGCGCCACGGCTGTATTCGCCGGTGATCATATTGACGCCCTGACCGATCAACTCGGTGACATAGAAGCCCGCACCGACGCTGCGGATCAGTTCCTCGGGCGAAATATCGCCGGGTTCCAGCGCGAGGTTCGTGGATGCGGGCGATACGGACGTGCCGCCGCGCACACCGCGGCCGTTGGTCTTCAGGCCGCCGCCAATTTCCCGCGCCGTCGCCGTGGACAGGAACCAGGACTTCAGCACACCGTCCTCGATCATGACGAGCCGCTTGCCTGACACGCCTTCGCCGTCGAAGGGGCGCGAGGACGGGCCGCGCACGATCAGCGGATCGTCCGTGATCGAAAGGCCTGCCTTCAGCACCTGCTGGCCCATCTTGTCGCGCAGGAAGCTGGTCTTGCGGGCGACGGACGCGCCATTGATGGCGCCGGCGATATGGCCGACGAAGCCGCGCGCGACACGGGGATCAAAAACGACCGTGACATTCTTGCCGGTCGGAACCTGCCGCGGATTGAGGCGTTTGACCACCCGCTCGCCGGCGCGGCGGCCGATCTCCTCAGCCGCATCGAGATCAGCAAAATAGAGACGGCTGTCGAAATCATAGTCGCGCTCCATGCCGGTGCCCTCGCCGGCAATGACGCTGACGGAGCGCCCGAAGCGCGAGCCCATATAGTGGCCGGAAAAACCATGCGAGGTGACGAGCACAAGGCCGCCCATGCCGGCCGAGGCGCCGGCGCCGGAAGAATTGGTGACACCGGAAACGGCAAGAGCTGCCGCCTCAGTCGCAAGCGCCGCTTCGCGTAGCTGCTCCGTGGAAACCTCGGTCGGATCGAACAGTTCGAGATCGGGATAGCTCTTGGCGAGATCCGCCTCATCGGCAAGGCAGGCGAAGGGATCTTCCGGCGAAACCTTGGCCATGGCGACCGCGCGCTCGGCAAGAGCATTCAGATCGAAGCCTGGATTGGCCGATACGCTGGCGACGCGATTGCCAACGAAGACCCTCAGCGAAAAGTCGTCGCTCTCGGAGGATTCCGTGCCTTCCACCTTGCCGAGGCGTACGCTGACGGAATGGGCCCTCGATCGCACCACGACAGCATCGGCCGCATCCGCGCCGGCTTTCCGGGCAAGATCGATCAACTGGCTGGCGCGGGAAAGCAGAGCGGCGGAATCGATTTCAGAGGTCATGACTTGGCCTTTCCTTCGCGTTCCATTTATTGTGCACTACATAAAGCATCAAGTGCGGCAAAGCCGATTCTTGTTCTAATCCCTTCACGCATGGTTGTTTATCATGGCCAAGCGTCGCAACACCGCCTGCCCCACGGAAAGAAACAGACGATGTCCGCCCCCAATACGCTTTTCACCGAAACCCTGCTGCTGCTCGGCGGTGCCGTCGTCACGGCGCCTATCTTCAAGAAACTGGGGCTTGGCACGGTGCTCGGCTATCTCGCCGCCGGCGTCGTCATCGGGCCGATCCTCCATAGCATCAGCGACAGCGAGGCCGTGCTTGCCGTTGCCGAACTCGGCGTCGTCTTCCTGCTCTTCATCATCGGCCTGGAGTTGAAACCATCGCGTCTGTGGCAGATGCGTCGCGATATTTTCGGTCTCGGCACGGCACAAGTTGTTCTCAGCGGACTAGCACTGATGGTAGCCGCCTATTTCGGCGGCATTGCCGGCTGGAAGGGTAGCATCATCATCGGCTTCGGCCTGGCGCTTTCCTCGACTGCCTTCGCGATGCAGATCCTCGAACAGCAAGGCGACGTCAACACGAAATACGGCCAGCGCTCCTTCTCGATGCTGCTGCTGCAGGATCTCGCCATCGTGCCGCTGCTGGCGCTCATCACTGTGCTCGACGGCGCGCAGGAAACCGCCAATCCCTTGCCGAGCCTGGCAATCGCCGTCGGTGCGGTGGCGGCAATGATCATCGCGGGGCGCTATCTGCTGACGCCGCTGTTCCAGGTGATCGCTCGCACCGGCGCCCGCGAGGCGATGATTGCGGCCGCCCTCTTCGTCGTCATGGGATCGGCAACGCTGATGCAGCTTGCCGGCCTCTCCATGGCGATGGGTGCCTTTCTCTCCGGCGTAATGCTGGCCGAATCCTCCTATCGGCATGAGCTGGAAGCGGATATCGAGCCCTTCCGTGGCGTGTTGCTCGCCATTTTCTTCATCGCCGTCGGCCTGTCGCTGAAACTCGACGTGATCCTCGACAACTGGGTGCTGATCGTGCTCGCTGTTCCGGTGATGATGTTCATCAAGGCGATCGTGATCTATGCGCTCTGCCGCGTCACAGGCTCCCCGCATAACGATGCCGTGCGTATTGCCGGCCTCCTGCCGCAGGGCGGCGAATTCGGCTTCGTACTCTTCAGCGCCGCCAGCGCCAGCGGCGGCCTTTTCTCCGCTAATACGGCATCGATGCTGATCGCCATCGTGACGCTGTCGATGGCGCTGACGCCGCTGAGTTCCGCGCTGGCGAAACGGCTAGTCAAGGGCGACGCGCAGGAAGAGCTGGACGAGGATTTCGAGGGCGCCGGCTCCGATGTGCTGATGATCGGCTTTTCACGTTTCGGCCAGATTGCCGCGCAGATCCTGCTTGCCAGCGGCCGCGACGTGACCGTCATCGATTTCTCCGCCGACCGCATCCGCCAGGCATCGAGCTTCGGCTTCCGCATCTATTTCGGTGACGGCACCCGCAAGGACGTGCTGCGCTCCGCCGGCATCGATCGCGCCAAGATCGTCGTCGTCAGCACGCATCTGCGCGAGGTGACCGACAAGATCGTCGAACTCGTGCAGACGGATTATCCGCACGCGCGCCTCTTCGTCCGCTCTTATGACCGTATTCACTCGATCGAGCTGCGACACAAAGGCGTGGATTACGAGCTGCGCGAAACGCTGGAATCCGGTTTGCTCTTCGGCCGCCGCACCCTGGAAGCGCTTGGGGTCAGCGAGGCGGAAGCCTACGAGATCGGCGAGGATATCCGCAAGCGCGACGAGCAGCGGCTCGTGCTGCAGGTCAGCGAGGGGCTGCAGGCCGGCACCGACATGCTCTACTCGCGCCCCGTCAAGCCGGAGCCGCTGGTCAAGCCGAAGCGTGCGGCCGAAACCTACAGCGATGCAGACGATCTCGTTGCCTTGCCGCAGGAGGAGCCGGAGCGGGCTTAATCTTCGTACGGTCCTGGCGGAAACACAGCCAGCGGCTACTGGCTAAATACTAATTCTTCGCTGTCATCACCCGGTCGAGGGCGAATTTCAGCTCGTCCTTTACGCCAGCCGACATGGCGAGAATATCGCGTGCCTTCAGGAAATCGAGAACGCCGGTGCGGCCGACGGCTGGACGCAGGAAGATTTGCGGCGCCTGCAGGCGCAGCTTCAGGGCAATGTTGGACTGCATGGTCAGCTGGCCGGCACCGAACAGGCTCTCGATGCGGTTCGGAACCTGTCGGCCGCTGCCTTCCGGCCCACCGACGACGTCGATGCCGATGACGATATCGGCAAGACCGGCCAGATGTTCATAAGGAACCGGATTCATGATGCCGCCGTCGATCATCACGCGGTCTCCGAGCTTGACCGGCATGAACACGGCGGGAATGGCGGCAGAGGCGGCGAGCACGGGGAAGAGCTCACCTTTCTCGATGACGACCTCCGCCTGGTCGTAATAATCGGTCGTGACCACCTTCAGCGGGATGTGCAGCTCGGAAAAGCTTTCCGGAATGGCCGGCGGCAGGAAGGTGCGCAGAATGCGTTCGAGATTGAACTGACCGAAGCGGATGCTGCGCATGCTGACTGGCCGCAGGCTCCAGATCTTGTTGAGAACGGCCGGACGATTGCCGACGGTTGCCAGCGTATAATCGCGGATCTCAGCGCCACTCATGCCGACGGCCATGGCCGCGCCCATGATCGAGCCGATGGAGGAACCTGCTATGGCGACGGGGCGGATACCGAGCTCGTCCAGCGCCTCGATGATGTGAATATGGGCGAGACCGCGCGCACCGCCGCAGCCGAAAGCGACTGCGACGCTCGGCGTGCCGGAAGCGGCGAGCGGATAGTCGCTGCCGACGAAATCAGCATAATCGCCCATATTGTTCTCCTTCCTCCGTCAGGCCGCCAACGGCTGGTAACGGAAGAAATGCATCTTGCTGTCACCGAAGGTTCGCTCCTCCAGAAACAGGAAATCCGACGGCGCGGCAACTGTGACATCGGCGCGCTCCTCGAGGATCGCCAGAGCGCCCGGCACCAGCCAGCCACCGGCGGCAGCGGCCGCGAAAGCCTTCTCACCCAGCCCCTTACCGTATGGCGGGTCGGCGAAGAGAAAATCGAAGGGCTCGAGATTGCCGACACTGCCGAGATCCGTCGCGTCACGCCGCAGCATGCGCGTGCGGCCATGCAGGCCGAGGGCATCGATGTTTTCCCAAAGGAGACCCCTGCCCTCGACGCTGCTTTCCACGAAGAGCACATGCCGGCAGCCGCGCGAGGCTGCCTCCAGCCCGACGGCGCCGGTGCCGGCAAACACATCCATCATCCGCGTGCCGTCGATGGCTCGGGATAGGCGTGGTTCAGAATGTTGAACAGGCTTTCGCGCGTGCGATCCGCCGTCGGACGAATGTCGTTCGACTTCGGCGTTGCAAGCGAGCGACCGCGAAACTCACCGCCGACGATCCTCACCGCGCGTCAGCTCCTGCCGCCCTTGGGACCGCCCCTGCCGGGGCCACCCCGACCGGAACCGCCGCGCGGACCGCCAGACGGGCGACCTGCACCGCCGGGTTTGCCGCCAAAGCCGCGCGAGCCACCGGGCTTTCCGCCCGGTTTCCCGCCGAAGGATTTGCCGCCGCCTGGCTTCTTGCCGAAGGGCTTGCCGGCCGGCCGATCGCCGAAAGAACGCTCGCCTTGCGAACGGTCACCGAAGGGCCGGTCGCCACGGGGCGGACGATCACCAAACGGACGATCCCCCTGCGGGCGAGCGCCGCGGGGACGTTCGGAGCGCTGCTCGCCGCCGAAAGACTTGCTGCGCGGACGCTCGTCTCCCTCGGCGCGCGGACGTCGATCACCACGGGGCTTATCGCCGAAAGGCCGGTCGCCACGCGCGGGCCGATCTCCGAAGGAGCGCTCGGAGCGGGCCTCCCCCTGGAAGGATTTCCCACGAGGACGATCGCCACCCTCTGGCCGCGAACCACGTTCACCACGCGGACGATCGCCAAACGGACGATCTCCGCGAGAGCGCTTGCGGTCAAAACCTTCATCATCGCCACGCGACCGGCGCGGAGCTTCCTCGCTCGAACGGATCCACTCGCCATCGCCCTCGTCGACGCGATTGATGCGAACGCGCGGGCCTTCGTCCGGACGGTCGAAGCCGCTGCGCTGCGGGCGTTCGGGCTCGCCGCGCCGGGAGGCGGTCTTTGCATTCTTGGCCGCCTTCGCGGCTGCCTTTTCGCCGAGCGGCCGGGCGCCGGGCGCCATCCAGACATTGGCGCTGCGGCGTGGGCCGAGCGGCTGGCGCTTCTGACGGTCATCGTCCTTGTGCCCACCATCGCGACCACCATCGCGACCACCATCGCGACGATCATCACGCTTGGCATCCCGCTTGGTATCGAGACGGCTGAGCGCACGTTCGCGCTTATCCTCGGGACGCTCCCGACGCGGTCGCTCTTCCTTGCCCGCGCGAACCGGGGCCGTCCGCGCCGGCTTGGCTTCCGCCTCTTCGGGTTCGGCAATGGCCGGGGCGTTATAGAGCGGCGCATCGAAATTCGCCTTGGCGTCCTCGACCAGGCGAGGGCCGAGCTGGTCGCGCAGCGTGCGGCCGCGCACCTCGAGCACATGGCCTTCCGGCAGCTCGCCGAGCTGGAACGGGCCATAGGAAATGCGGATCAGGCGGTTGACCTCAAGGCCGAGCGCGCCGAGCACGTTCTTGATTTCGCGGTTCTTGCCTTCGCGCAAGCCCATGGTGATCCAGACGTTGGACCCTTGCGTGCGATCGAGCGTCGCGTCGATCGAGCCATAAAGCACGCCGTCGACGGCAATGCCTTCCTTCAGCTTGTCGAGCGCTTCCTGATCGATCTCACCATGAGCGCGCACGCGATAACGGCGCAGCCAGCCGGTGGTCGGCAATTCCAGAACACGGGCAAGGCCGCCGTCATTGGTCAGCAGCAGCAAGCCTTCGGTGTTGATATCGAGGCGGCCGATCGACATAACGCGCGGCAGCTCTTCCGGCAGATTATCGAAAACGGTCGGGCGTCCCTCAGGATCGGCATTGGTGGTCACCAGGCCGGCCGGCTTATGGTAGAGCCACAGTCGCGTGCGCTCGATGCCACGTATCGGCACGCCGTCGACCTCGATCTTATCAGTCAGGGTCACGTTGACCACCGGCGTATCGAGGAGCACACCGTTCAGCTTGACGCGGCCATCGAGGATCATGCGCTCGATATCGCGGCGCGAGGCCACACCAGCGCGCGCCATCACCTTGGAAATGCGCTCGGCCTTTCCATCCTCGACTGCGGTTTCATCCGCAGCCTTGACGGTTGCGGCCTTCGCAGGCTTCGCGCCATCGCGCTTTATCGTCTTCTTGTCGCCAGCAAAGGGTTTAGACCCAGGCCGCTTGGGCTTGTCATTCATCGTCATTTGTTGTTTGCCTGAATTTTTAACGCGTGTTCCTATCAGGTCACGCCCTTGCGGTTAAGTGGAAAAACTTGAATGGCGGCTACAAATCAATTCATGGAGCTTGCTTTGACCGAAGCGCGCCGTGCCGGAGAGCGTGGCGAAGTGCCGATCGGCGCAGCAGTCGTGCTCGACAGCAAAGTCATCACCACTGCCGGCAACCGTACCCGCGAGCTCAACGACATCACCGCCCACGCCGAAATCGTCGCCATCCGCCTGGCCTGCGAGGAATTGGGCCAGGAACGTCTTGCGGGCGCCGATCTCTATGTGACGCTGGAACCCTGCACCATGTGCGCGGCGGCCATTTCGTTCGCGCGCATCCGACGTCTCTACTATGGCGCCGAGGATCCCAAAGGCGGCGGTGTCGACAATGGCGTGCGCTTCTATCGCCAGCCTACCTGCCATCATGCGCCGGAGGTCTATTCCGGCCTCGGCGAGACCGCATCCGCCGACATCCTCAGAGGTTTCTTTCAGGCGAAACGCTCCGAAGACTGAAAAGCGGCGGTTTTGATGCCGCCGCCTTGAGGGCTTTTATTGGAAAGGCTTCCACCAGCTGCTGTTGCTCGTCTGCTGCGCGGCCTCGGCGTCCTTCTTGCGCTTCTTTTCCTTCTTCGACTCGGGTGTACCGAGATCGTTGAGGGCAGCCTGGTCGGCAACCTGACGATATTGCTGCGGCGGGTCGATCAGGTAACGGCGCTGATCGATATAGCTGCCGGCCTGATCCTGGCGCGCGGCACGATAGGCTGCCGTCTGCTGTGCTTCGCTCATGTGATTCTTGGCGCTGTCAGCCTGAGCCAGCGGCGAGCGATAGTTGACGTCGTTCTTCTTCTCGTCGGCTTCCGCGGCAAGGCGCTTGCGGGCGTCTTCCGGCGATTCGAGCCAGGCCGGGTTGTCCTTGCTTGCCAGGGACTGCTGTGGAGCGGTCAGAGTGTCTTTGCTTCCGGCAACGACCAGACCGGGGCGGTTCGGATACTTCACGCCCTTGTCCTTCGGCGTAGCGGCCGAAACGGAGGCGATGTCGCCGAGGTCATCCAGGAGCTGGACGCCGGCCGTCTTATCGGTGCCGTAAGTCGGGCTGCTAAGGCAACCGGACATGGCGCCGCAGCCAACCACAAGTGCCGCCAAGCTGACGCCGACACGAACCTTATGCATCGCTCTCATGAAAACCCTTCCCAGCCATGCCGGAATAAACGCAATAGGACCCCATTCAACGGCAACTGCCGTAAAATTCTGGCCATTTTCAGGCAGCTTTTACCGGATGAACGCCGCAAAGGCAATTCATCCGGCAATTTTCTTCAGTTGACAGCGGCAAGTTCGCGCAGTGCCGCGGCGTCACGCGCCGAGACATCCGGGTATTCCGGATCGGAGCCGACATCCGTCGTGATGCGCCAGGAACGGGCGCACTTTCGGCCCTCCGCGAGCTTGGGTACGACACTGACCTTGGAATCGTCGTCGAGGCGGAAGGCATCCGCAGGACCCTGCTCACCCAGGATGGTGATATCGGAGGTGATGCAGATTTCCGAGAAGTCCTGGCCTTCGAGCACCTTCAGCAGCTCGGGATCGGCGACGTAGACGATCGGAGCAGCTTCCAGAGAGGAGCCGATCCGCTTGTCCTTGCGCTCGATTTCCAGCGCGCCGGTGACGACGCTGCGCACAGCGCGGATCTTCTTCCACTTCTCGGCCAGCGCCTCGTTCTTCCATTCGACGGGAACGGTCACGAACTGCTCGAGGTGAACAGAGACTGCCGACGGATTGCGCGAGAGCCATGCCTCTTCCGTGGTGAAGGGCAGCATCGGCGCCAACCACGTCACCATGCAGTCGAAGATCGTGCGGATGACGGCAAGCGAGGCGCGGCGGCGCAGGCTCGACGGAGCATCACAGTAGAGCGCATCCTTGCGGACATCGAAATAGAAGGCCGAAAGCTCGACATTGGCGAAATCGATCAAGGCGCGGGCGATGCGCTTGAAGTCGAAGGCATCGTAGCTTTCGCGCACCAGTTCGTCGAGTTCGGCGAGACGGTGCAACATCAGCTGCTCCAGCTCCGGCATGTCGGCATAGGCGATCACTTCGCCCTTGTCGTGCGCGAGCGTGCCAAGCATCCAGCGGATGGTGTTGCGCAGCTTGCGATAGGCATCGACATTGGTCTGGATGATGGCCTTGCCGACGCGCAGATCTTCCGAATAGTCCGACGTCATGACCCAAAGGCGGAGGATGTCGGCGCCCGCATCCTTCATCACCTCTTGCGGCGAAGTGACGTTGCCCTTGGACTTCGACATCTTTTCGCCCTTCTCATCCATGGTGAAGCCATGGGTGAGGACGGCATCGTATGGCGCACGGCCACGCGTCGCGGCACTTTCGAGCAGCGACGAATGGAACCAGCCGCGATGCTGGTCGGAGCCTTCGAGATAGAGGTCAGCCGGCCATTTCAGATCCGGGCGGTCTTCCAGGGTGAAGGTGTGGGTCGAACCGGAATCGAACCAGACATCAAGGATATCCATGACCTGCGTCCAGGCCTCGTTGGCCTTTTCGCCGAGGAAGCGTTCACGCGCACCTTCGGCAAACCAGGCATCGGCGCCTTCCTGCTCGAAAGCCTCGAGGATACGGGCGTTCACACGATCGTCCTGCAGGATGTTGCCCTGCTCGTCGACGAAGATCGCGATCGGCACGCCCCAGGCGCGCTGGCGCGACAGCACCCAATCAGGGCGCTGCTCGATCATGGCGCGCAGGCGGTTCTGGCCGGCAGCCGGCACGAAGCGGGTATCGTCGATCGCCTTCAGGGCGCGCGAACGCAGCGTCGAACCGTCGGCAAAGTCCTTGTCCATATAGACGAACCATTGCGGCGTGTTGCGGAAGATGACCGGCTTCTTCGAGCGCCAGGAGTGCGGATAGGAATGCTTCAGCCTACCGCGGGCAAACAGCGTGTTCGTCTCGATCAGCGCCTTGATGACGAGGTCGTTAGCATTGCCCTTCTTGCCGTTGTCGTCCATGACACGGCCACCTTCGAAGCCCGGGGCATCGGCGGTGTAGAAGCCCGCGTCGTCGACAGGGAACGGGATGGCGGAGGAGATACCGCGCTTTTCAAGATCGCGGGCATGCGACGTCCAGGCGTCAAAATCTTCGCGGCCGTGGCTGGGCGCCGTGTGCACGAAGCCGGTGCCGGCATCATCGGTGACGTGATCGCCATCAAGAAGCGGCACCTTGAAGCCGTAGCCGAGAGAGGCGAGCGGATGAGCACAGGTGAGTGCGGCCAGATCGGCGGCGGTTACGTCGCTCACGCGCTTGTATTGCAGCTTTGCCTTGGCGAAGGATTCCTCTGCCAGCTTGTCGGCAAAGATCAGCTTTTCCCCCGGGCGCGGGCCGAAATCATTGGCGGCTTCCGTGACCTCATAGAGTCCGTAGGACACGCGCGAGGAGTATGCGATCGCGCGATTGCCGGGGATCGTCCAGGGGGTGGTGGTCCAGATGACGACAAAGGTGCCAGCGAGATGCGCCGGGCCTTCAGCCACCGGGAACTTCACCCAGATCATGTCGCTCTCGACATCGGCATATTCGACTTCAGCTTCGGCGAGCGCAGTACGCTCGACCACCGACCACATGACCGGTTTGGAGCCACGATAAAGCTGACCGGTACGGGCGATCTTCAAAAGCTCGCCAGCGATGCGGGATTCCGCATGAAAGTTCATGGTCAGATAGGGATTGTCGAAATCGCCCGTGATGCCCAAGCGCTTGAATTCCTCGGACTGGATCTTGATCCAGCCGGCGGCAAAGTCACGGCATTCCTGGCGAAACTCGTTCACCGGGACCTCGTCCTTGTTCTTGCCCTTCTCGCGGTATTTCTCCTCGATCTTCCATTCGATCGGCAGGCCGTGGCAGTCCCAGCCCGGAACGTAATTGCTGTCATAGCCGCGCATCTGGAACGAGCGGGTGATGACGTCCTTGAGGATCTTGTTCAGCGCATGGCCGATGTGGATGTGGCCATTGGCATAGGGCGGGCCATCATGCAGCACGAACTTTTCGCGGCCAGCGGCGGAGGCGCGCAGCTTCTTATAGAGGTTCATCTCCTCCCAACGCTTCACCAGTTCCGGCTCCTTCTGCGGCAGCCCGGCGCGCATCGGGAAATCGGTTTCCGGCAGGTAAAGGGTCTTGGAGTAATCCATCTTTTCAGCGGTATCGGTCATAGTCGTGACAATTGCCTCGGTGTCTCGGGCGTCTTACGCCTCAACTGGCGCAGCCATACGGGGATTTTTCGGCGGCGGAAAGCGCCTCGTGAACGAGACGCCAAAAACCCGGACCTTCCGGCAGCTTAAAGCGCGCGGAAGGCCGGGCCAATAATTCGTATCGCGTGGCTCAGCCGAAATTGGGTCATGGTCGCCGGTTCATAGGCGTTTTTTCCAGGGAAAGGAAGAGGAAACAGTTGCGGCAATCCATAGAAAAGCCGCGGACGTTTCCGCCCGCGGCCAATTTGAGGGTCTATCTAATTAGGCTCGTGCTGCTGCCCGTGCCGGCACGACCGCATTTACGATAACGGCCACGACGATATTGGCGAGAAGCGCCAGCAGCCCCGTATAGACGGTGAAGCCGGTTTCGCCGAGCGGGACCATGTGCAGCGGCTTCCAGCCGGCATCCCATACGAGATAGGTGCCGCCAAAGAAGCCGACGAACCAGCCGGCGAGCAGAGCGGGTGCACGAAACCACTTGGTATAGAGACCGAAGACCAGAGCCGGCAGCGTCTGCAGGATCCAGATGCCGCCCAAAAGCTGGAGATCGAGCGCAAACTGCGTCGGCAGGAAAATGATGACGAGAAGCGCTCCGACCTTGACGACAAGCGATGTCATCTTGGCGACCTTCGCCTCGCCGGCATCGGAAACCTGTGGATCAATGTAAGCCTTCCAGAAGTTGCGGGTGAAGAGGTTGGCGGCGCCAATGCTCATCACGGCCGCGGGAACGAGCGCGCCGATAGCGATGGCTGCGAAGGCGAAGCCAGCAAACCAACTCGAGAACAAGGTCTGGAACAGTGCAGGCACCACGTCATTGGCGCTGTCCAGCTTCAGATTTGCCGCGTGGCCCATGTAGCCGAGCAGCGCCAAGAGACCGAGCAGCAGCGTGTAGGCCGGCAGCAGCACCGCATTCTTGCGGATGGTATTGCCGCTGTTGGACGCGAAGATGCCGGTCAGCGTATGCGGGTACATGAAGGCCGCCAGCGCCGAGCCGAGCGCCAACGTTGCGTAGGCGACGTACTGGTTGCCGCCGAGCAGCAGACTACCCGCCCCCTTGGCTTTGAAATCCGCATCGGCCGCGGCAAAGACATTCGCATAGCCACCGAGTTTCGCCGGAATGAGCGCGATGGCCGCGATCACCACGATGTAGATCATGATGTCCTTGACGAAGGCGATCAGCGCCGGAGCGCGAAGGCCGGCCGAATAGGTATAAAGCGCCAGGATGATGAAGGCGACGGCGAGCGGCAGTTCACCATGAAGTCCGAGCGCCTTGAATACCGCCGTCATACCGACGAGCTGCAGGGCGATATAGGGCATCGTCGCGATAACGCCCGTCAGAGCGACTGCCAGTTCCAGCGCCCGCGAGCCATATTGGCCGTGTACGATATCGCCGGCCGTGACGTAACCATGATCCTTCGCACGCCTCCAGAGAAGCGGCATGACCATGAAGACGAACGGATAGACGACAATCGTATAGGGCAGCGCGAAGAAGCCATAGGCGCCGACCGTGTAGACCAGCGCCGGGACGGCGATCACGGTGTAAGCGGTGTAGAAATCGCCGCCGACCAGGAACCAGGTGATCCAGGTGCCGAAGGTGCGGCCGCCGAGGCCCCATTCGTCGATATGAGCAAGGGTCTTCGGCCTACGCCAGCGGGCAGCTACAAAGCCCATGACAGTGACGAGCGCCAAAAAGAAGATGAAGACGGCAAGCGCAGTCGGATCGATATCAGTCATCATGGCGCATGCTCCGATAGGCGATCCAGGTCAGAATAGCGGTGATTGGCACCCACGCCAGTTGATACCAGTAGAAGAAGGGGAAACCCAACAGCACAGGATCGTGGCTGTTGTAGAAGGGGACCCAAAGCAAACCAATATAGGGAATAACGAGCAGCCAGCAGGCCGCCGTCCCGAAACGTTTATCCATGTCCGATACCTCTCACGCGGTGCCTGCGCGCCACCTTGTTGCAGTTGTCAGAGCGGAAGGAGTGTATCAGCCTGCGATTGCAATGTGCGCTCAAGGGCCGAAGCCGATGAACTTTGCCTGTGCAGAGCCAGACTAACGGATGTGAATTCCTCCCAACGGCCCGCCTGAGGCCAGCCGCTGCTAAAGTCCTACGGCGAGTCTGCCGCCCGAACAAGATATTAGCTGATGCGAAATCGCCGAACCTACCCATAAGTGGGTAGACGGGCGTTGGAGCATTTTGCTTCGCTACGCATTCCGAACGGAAAACCGCTTCGCACTTTTCCTGGAAATGCGCTAGCCCGCCGTGGTTGCGATGCCGTGGTCGAGGGCGTAACGGATCAGGCCGGCCGTCGTTGCGATGCCTAGCTTCTTCTTCAAATTCTTGCGATGCGTTTCCGCCGTTGCAGGCGTGATCTGAAGTTCCTCGGCAATCTCACGATTGCTCCTGCCTGTAACGATCAAACCCAGAATGTGGCGCTCACGGGGCGTCAGAGGGTCGGCCTCTTTTTGCAGCGCGTCCGCCACCAGTATATCGCGAACGCCTGACGAGAAATAAGTTCCACCGGCCGCCACAGTCTCAATGGCACAGACCACTTCGTCGGTCGAAACGTCCTTGAGAATATATCCGACGGCACCGCGCATGATCGACGAGGAGATGTATTCGCGGCTGTCATGCATGGAGAGCATCACGATCCGCGTCTCCGGAAGCTCCCGGCGAAAGAGTTCTATCGCATCGATGCCACTCAGCTTCGGCATGTTGATATCCATCAAGGTCACTTGTGGCAGTGTCCGCCGACCGACCTCAAGGCCGCTTTGCGCAAGGCTTGCCGTCCCAACCACCTCTATGTGGTCGAAAGTCTCCAGCACGGCTTTCAGTCCGTCCAGCACCACGGGGTGATTGTCGATCAGCAGAACGCTGATCCTGCCTCTGCTCATGCCGCATCCACCTTTGCTCTTGGCAAGGCATTGGCCGATTTCGGCAGCATCGCAATAAGCGTCGTGCCACCGGCCGTGCTTTGAACGAGAAGCAGGCCACGGAAATGCGCCATCCGTTCCTGCATGTTTCTAAGCCCGAGCCCGCCCTTGCCGTCACCGGCGCCTTCAAAACCAATACCATTGTCCGAAATTCTCAAGCGCGCCCGCCCCCGATCATTCCAAAGTTTGATCGTAAGACGCGTCGCACCGGAATGACGTTCGACGTTGTTCAAGGCTTCCTGGGCAACGCGGTAGAGCGCTGTATTGGCTTCGGGCTTCAGCAGGCTGGTGAAGCCCGAAGCCTTGATCTCGGTTGCGATCCCGGTCCGCTCACCGAAATTGTTCGCGAGTGCGGTTAGTGCGGCCGTCAAGCCGAGATCATCGAGCACGCGGGGGCGGAGATCATGCGAAAGTCGCCTGATGTCCTTGATCGCGCTGTTAAGGGTATCGATACCCTTCTCGATCGTCGTGACGGCGTCATCGACCTGGTTTCGCACTTTGCGGTTGGCGAGATCCATGACGTAGCGCACGCCAAGGAGATTCTGCGAGACGCCGTCGTGCAATTCGCGGGCAAGACGGGCGCGTTCCTCCTCCTGCGCATCGATCACTCTTTGCGTCAACTCCTTGAGCCGGCCATCAGCCATGCGTCGCTCACGGAACGTCAGCAGCATGCAGGTCGTGAAGACGACCAGAACAGCAGGAACGGCAATGAATGTGACGACGATGAAGGTTCCCTTTATGTTTGCCCGCATGGCGGTGTTGGCCGCCGCGGTCTGGGTGAAAATATCGTCCAAATAGACACCGGTTCCGACGACCCAGTGCCATTTATCAAGGCCGACGACGAATGAGAGCTTGTCGGCCATGCGGCCGGTAGAGGGCTTTTCCCATTTGTACTGGTGCAGGCCCCCGCCGGTTTTTGCCGTCTTGATGAGCTCCGCGATGACCCTGTCCCCGTCCGGATCGGTCAAATCGAGCCAATTCCGGCCGTTGCGAAATCCCTCACGCGGATGAACAATGTTGTTCCCATCATAATCGTAGACAAAAAAGTATCCATCCGGGCCATAGTCAAGGGACGTCAGGATCCCGGCTACTTTATCCTTCGCAGCCTGATCGTCCGGCGCGGCGTCCCGATAGGTCGCCTGAATGGCCGAGACAGCGAGGTCTGTCAGGTTGACGATTTCCGTTTCCTTTGCCTTCAACATGTTCTGTTCGAAGGTCTCGATATTGTTCTTGGTAAGATTGGCCGACTGCCAGGTAATGAAGGCCGTGATTGCCAGGATCGAGATAACTAGAGGCGCGAGCGCGAGCGCAATAATCTGATTGCGTAATGTCAACGATGACTCCTCCCAAGAACCGGCGCAGAACAATGGCCCTTGTCGGACACGAATTCAACAGCTTGCCAGGGATGTTGATGCACACCCGCAGTCGGAGAGTTCCCTCGAAACGGCAAGGTGCCGTATTCGAACGGCAGCCACTTGGGAAATATCAGCTGAAGGCGATGACCCGGTCGAGCTCACTGAGCGGCTGGACACCGGCGAGCAGCGCCCTCGCCTCATCTTCGTCCTTATGGATTTGCGCGACCAGCGGGTCCAAGCCATCGAACTTCAGTTCGGGGCGGAGATAACCGAAGAAGGAGACCGAACAGACCTGTCCGTAGAGATCGCCGCTGAAATCGAAGACGAAGGTTTCAAGCAGCGGCGCCCCGTTGTCCGTTACCGTCGGACGCCGGCCGTAACTGGCGACGCCATCGCGGATGGTGCCATCGGCCGTCCGAAAGCGAACCGCATAGATGCCTGCCCTCAGCGATGTCTCGGGTGGCAGCTGCATGTTTGCCGTAGGGAAGCCGAGCGTGCGACCGAGCTTTTCGCCACCGATGACAGGCGCCTGAACGGTATAGCGATAGCCGAGCAGACCCGCGGCTTGGGCAACGTCACCGTCCGCGAGCAGTGTACGAATGCGGCTCGACGAGATGACCTCCGTGTTTTCGTCGCGGAAGGCATCGATCAACGTCACGCCGAAGCCGTTATGGCTGCCGGCATTCATCAGGAAGGCGGGGCCTCCCTGACGATCATGGCCAAAATGGAAATCGAAGCCGGTGACGACTTCCGACGCGTGCAGCCAGTCGATCAGGATCGAATGCACGAATTCATCCGCCGAGCGCTGCGAGAAAGTGCGATCGAAAGGATATTCGATAACGGCGTTGAAGCCGAGCGCTTCCAGCAGCCGTGCTCGCAAAGGAGCAGGCGTCAGGCGGAAGACAGGATGATCGGGCTTGAAAACGGTGCGCGGATGCGGCTCGAAAGTCAGCACCAGCGCCGGAATGCCGCGCTCCCTGGCGATCTCCAGCGCACGCGTCAGCACCGATTGATGGCCGCGGTGCACGCCGTCAAAATTGCCGATGGCGACCACGCCGCCCTTCAAGGCATCGGGAAGCGGTTCGCGGGTTTCGTTACGGTGGAAAACGGTCATCGACTGCCACTCTCCTCAGACAAGGCGCGGCATCCACCACTTCGGCGAGGCCTGTTCGCGCGCCAGGAAGGCGCCGAGAGCGGCCTCATCCGTATGCCCTTCGACGACATATTCGCGGGCGTGGATGCCATGGCTGATATAAAGAAGATCGAGGCCGTAATCGAGTGCGCCGCGTACGTCGGTCGGCATGCCGTCGCCGATCGCCACCACACGCGACAGCGAAAATTCGCTCTTGACCTCGCGGGCCGCGGCAATTGCCGCATCGTAGATCGGCTGGTGCGGCTTGCCGGCGATGCGCGTCTGGCCGCCGAGCCGCTCGTAATAGGCGGCCATGGCGCCGGCGCAGGGGATCATGCGATGGCCGCGCTCGACCACCAGATCCGGGTTGGCGCAGATCAGCGGTACGTGACGGGCCGACCAGGCCGTCAGCATCTCGGTATAATCGTCAGGCGTTTCGGTCTCGTCATCGAAGAAGCCGGTGCAGACGATGCTTTCCGCTTCGCCGGCATCGACCCGCTGAACGTCAAGACCTTCGAGGATACCAATATCGCGCTCCGGACCGAGCAGAAACACCTTCTTCGGTCCCTCGGCAATCAGCTTGCGGGTGACATCGCCCGAGGTGATGATGCGATCGTAAACGCTGTCGGGAACACCGATCGCACGCAGCTGCTCGACGACCTTCGGAGCAACGCGCGGAGAGTTGGTGATGAGGACGACCGCAAGGCCTTCGCCGCGGGCGGCTTCGAGCGCGATGGAGGCTTCCTTGTAGGCCGTGACGCCGTTATGGAGCACGCCCCAGACATCGCAGAGCGCAACATCATAAAGTCCGCCGATGTCGCGAAAGCTCTCGATCCGTTTGCCCATGCCGTCCTCGCATCAAATAAATTACGGGCTGACATCGCAAACCGGCCGGCAAATTACAAGAGCGGCATGCAAGGTTTTTGCGTCGCACAAGGCCTGAGCAGCAGGCGTGGGCAAGGTCGGCGAGCGGCAAGATTGCGCAGCGGAAGCAACGGGATGACGCTCTGGAAAAGGCTTGACCTGACCCTGTCTTCGCGAGGGCAAAATGAAAGAACCTTTGCAACGACATGCTACGTGGCGGCGCCCTTGGCGTTAATCATCCTCAAAACAAGCCGAGGCGCGCCGCAAAAAATTCACAGTGCTGTCCTTGACTCGTCCGGAAGCCACCCCTAAATCACGGTCGCTAGCACTCTCAGAGGATGAGTGCTAACAAAATCCATACGGATCCGCGCTGATCCGTGAATGTCATTTGATCGAGGGATTAGACAATGGCAAGCACCAATTTCCGCCCCCTTCATGACCGCGTCGTCGTTCGTCGCGTCGAGTCGGAAGAAAAGACCAAGGGTGGGATCATCATTCCCGACACCGCCAAGGAAAAGCCGCAGGAAGGCGAAATCGTCGCCGTCGGTTCCGGCGCTCGTGATGAGGCCGGCAAGGTCGTAGCACTCGACGTCAAGGTTGGCGATCGCGTTCTGTTCGGCAAGTGGTCGGGCACTGAAGTCAAGCTCAACGGCGAAGACCTTCTGATCATGAAGGAAGCCGACATCATGGGCATCATCGGCTAATTGGCCGGTTCCCTTTTCCGATAAAGCTGACGGGTCTTAAAGCCCGGAAAACGCGAATTCAGGAGTTTCAAACATGGCAGCTAAAGAAGTAAAATTCGGCCGCAGCGCTCGCGAAAAGATGCTTCGTGGCGTCGACATCCTCGCTGACGCAGTGAAGGTCACGCTCGGCCCGAAGGGTCGTAACGTCGTCATCGACAAGTCCTTCGGCGCTCCGCGCATCACCAAGGACGGCGTTTCCGTCGCCAAGGAAATCGAACTCGAAGACAAGTTCGAAAACATGGGCGCCCAGATGGTCCGCGAAGTTGCTTCGAAGACCAACGACGTCGCCGGTGACGGCACCACCACTGCGACCGTTCTCGCCCAGGCGATCGTTCGCGAAGGCGCCAAGGCTGTTGCAGCCGGCATGAACCCGATGGACCTGAAGCGCGGTATCGACCTCGCTGTTGCAGAAGTCGTCAAGGATCTCCAGGCCAAGGCCAAGAAGATCAACACCTCGGAAGAAGTTGCCCAGGTCGGCACGATCTCCGCAAACGGCGAAAAGCAGATCGGTCTCGATATTGCTGAAGCCATGCAGAAGGTCGGCAATGAAGGCGTCATCACGGTTGAAGAAGCCAAGACCGCCGAAACCGAACTCGAAGTCGTCGAAGGCATGCAGTTCGACCGCGGCTACCTCAGCCCCTACTTCGTGACCAACCCGGAAAAGATGATCGCCGACCTCGACGACGCGTTCATCCTCCTGCATGAGAAGAAGCTCTCCAACCTGCAGGCCATGCTTCCGGTTCTCGAAGCCGTCGTTCAGACCGGCAAGCCGCTCCTCATCATCGCTGAAGATGTCGAAGGCGAAGCTCTTGCGACCCTCGTCGTCAACAAGCTGCGCGGCGGCCTGAAGATCGCTGCCGTCAAGGCTCCGGGCTTCGGCGATCGCCGCAAGGCCATGCTGGAAGACATCGCCATCCTGACGGGCGGCACTGTCATCTCCGAGGACCTCGGCATCAAGCTTGAGTCCGTCACCCTCGACATGCTCGGCCGTTCCAAGAAGGTTTCGATCTCCAAGGAAAACACCACGATCGTCGACGGCGCTGGCGCCAAGTCCGACATCGAGGGCCGCGTTGCCCAGATCAAGGCTCAGATCGAAGAAACCACCTCCGACTACGACCGCGAGAAGCTGCAGGAACGTCTTGCCAAGCTCGCTGGCGGCGTTGCCGTGATCCGCGTTGGCGGCTCGACGGAAGTCGAAGTGAAGGAAAAGAAGGACCGCATCGACGACGCTCTCAACGCGACGCGCGCTGCTGTTCAGGAAGGTATCGTACCGGGCGGCGGTATCGCCCTCCTGCGGTCTTCCACGAAGATCACTGCCAAGGGTGAAAACCAGGATCAGGAAGCCGGCGTCAACATCGTTCGCCGTGCCCTGCAGTCGCTCGTTCGCCAGATCGCAGAAAACGCTGGTGACGAAGCTTCGATCGTTGTCGGCAAGGTTCTCGACAAGAACGAAGACAACTACGGCTACAACGCCCAGACGTCTGAATATGGCGACATGATCGCCATGGGCATCGTCGACCCGGTCAAGGTTGTTCGTACGGCTCTGCAGAACGCAGCTTCGGTTGCTTCGCTGCTGATCACCACCGAAGCCATGATCGCCGAGCTGCCGAAGAAGGATGCTCCTGGCGGCATGCCGGGCGGCATGGGCGGCATGGGCGGCATGGACATGATGTGATAGGCCAATGGCCTCATCACAGGAATGTCCATAAAGCTTCGCCCATGCACTTTTAGTGCTTCAGGCCGCCAAGCGGCCTGAAGTGGCGGCATGGACATGATGTGATAGGCCAACGGCCTATTACGACTGTTCAATCCGACATCCGGAATTGACGAAAGGGCGGCCCTCGGGTCGCCCTTTTTGTTTGTGGCCTATAGTTTCGATGCAGACCGGCAAGTTTCTGGTAGCGCAAATTTACGCAAATTGCCCCATTGCCGTTTTCGAAAAAGCTCTTATAAATCGCGGCGCAGCGATTTTAGAGGTTAGCTGCAATGCACGCAAATTTTACTTATATTTGGCACGATTAATCGGCGTCTGCACGTGGCTATGATCTTAAGGATTAAGGGGCGCGCGGATTTTTTACTTGAAATGACTTCATAGCTCGGATCGCCAAGTCGGACCAAGCATGACGGAAAATGGAAGCAGCAGAGGCGAATGCTCTGCTTTTAATGCGGCATGCGGGAAGACATTCAATCCGGAAGACGCAGGGAAATTTGAATAAAGCGCAAGGGGGGACCTGGCGCTCAAATGGGGATCATCTTGTTCAAGATTGCCAAGGCCGATTTTTCCGCACCGTTTGCGCCGGGCTCATTGGAGTTCGAGGGCCATTACCCCGATCTTCTGGCTCAGTTCTGTGTTTCCGAGGGATGGACGGGCGATCTTTCAAGCGGCATCATCAAACTTGGGCAGTGGGGCACAATGCTGCATGGGCTGAGTTCTTCAGAATGCGGCCTGCTAAGCCTCATGCATTGCTATGATCTGCAGGATCGGGCCTGTATCCTCGATCTTTTCGAGCAGGCGGCTACGGCCAATTCCTGCTTCTGCTATTCGACGACCACGCTCGGCGCAGGTGGTCATCGCCGGCCGGTCTTCTGTGTCGGCGAGTCCGTTGCCGCGGATAAGCAACATGCCGGCAGCATGGTCGGCGTTTTCCTGTTTCCGCGCTTCAAACTGGGGCCGGGCAGCCAACTCGCCACCCGGCAGTAAATCACTCTCGGCCATGGTCGGCCAAGTTCGCCCGACCAGCTACCGAGTTCAAGCTGATCAATCCCGCTTGGGAATGCTGAGGCCGCGCTGGCTTGCCGGACGTGCCAGAGCGCGATCCAGCCAGGCCATGACGGAGGGGAAGCTTTCGAACTCCAGCACCTCGCGGCCGCCATAGAAGACGTCGACGCCGCGAACCCAGGGAAAGGTGGTGATGTCGGCGATAGTGTATTCATCGCCCATGATCCATTCGCCTCCCTGCAGGCGGCTCTCCAACACGCCGAGGAGGCGCTTGGCCTCATCGCGATAACGCTCGACCGGATAGGAGTTATTGGCAACCTTCTCGGCGGCGAATTTGAAGAAATGACCGAACTGGCCGAACATGGGACCGACGCCTGCCATCTGGAAAAAGACCCATTCGAGGGTCTCATAGCGCCTGGCAGCATCGCTCGGAATGAGCTTGCCGGTCTTTTCCGCCAGATAGACCAGGATCGCGCCGGATTCGAACAGGCCGATCGGTTTGCCGTCGGGGCCATTGGGATCGATGATTGCCGGAATGCGGCCATTCGGGTTCAGCGAAACGAATTCCGGTGATTTCTGATCATTGGTGCCGAAGGAAATCAGATGCGGCTCATAGGGCAGGCCAAGCTCCTCCAGCGCAATCGAGACCTTTACGCCGTTCGGTGTCGGCAGCGAATAGAGCTGGATAATATCCGGATTGCTGGCGGGCCAGCGCTTCGTGATCGGAAAGGATGAAAGATCGGCCATGGGCTTGCTCCTGAAGGCTATGATTTGACAACTGATTTGCCGCCACAATAGCCGATGGGGCTTGTATGGAAAGAGCTATCTCGACGGATCATTGTTCAATGATTGTGAACTAATTGTGCGCAGTTGTTTATCTTTCCAACTCCTCAAAAATCACGAATATCCATCCCCAGAGAATAACTGCCACGTGATCCCATTTACTGGAGACCCCTTATGTCTAATAGCAACAACATCATCGTTCTTGTGGCGCGCATCCTGCTCGCCTTCATGTTCATCTTTGCCGGTTTCGGCAAGCTGACCGATCCGGCCGGTACTGCGGGCATGATTGCCGGAGCCGGTATGCCGGCCGCAACGCTGCTCACCTATCTTGCTGGCGCGTTTGAATTCGTCACCGGCGTCTGCGTCCTAATCGGCTTCCAGGTCCGCATCGTCGGCTGGCTGCTCGCCCTCTTCTGTGTCTTCACCGGCATCGTCTTCCACCTGCCGACGGTCAATGTTCCGGACTTCCCGGCTGCCGCCAATGGGTGGATCAACGGCCTGAACTTCGTGAACTTCCTGAAGAACATCACGCTCGCCGGCGCCTACATCATGCTCGCCACCAACGGTGCAGGCGTCTACTCGGTCGACGCTCGCCGCGGTGCCTACGCAGCCGCCTAAGCGCTGCCTGTCTCCCAAGACAAAAGGCCCGCCGGAATTCCGGCGGGCCTTTCTACGTTAAATGTTTGGGAAATCAGAGCGCGCTGCGAACGGCCGAGATGATGCGCTGAACCATCGGATCACCCTCGTGGCTTTCCTTGCGTGCCCGCACCAGACAAGCCTCCGAGCGCAGGATGATGCCATCAGACAGGACCTTCAGATGGTTCGCTCTCAGAGTCGAACCGGTGGAGGTGATGTCGACGATGATATCGGCCGAGCCGGCAGCGGGTGCCCCCTCCGTCGCACCGAGGCTTTCGACGATACGGTAGAGCTGGATGCCGTGCTGGCTGGAGAAGAACTGCTGCGTCAGCCGCCAATATTTGGTGGCGACCGTCAGCCGGTGGCCATGGCGGGTGCGGAAATCGGCGGCGACATCGCCAAGATCGGCCATGGTATCGACGTCGAGCCAGATTTCCGGCACCGCGACGACGACATCGGCGTGACCGAAACCGAGCCTTGCGCAGAATTCGACCCGGCGATCGACTTCCGCCATGCCCTCACGCACGAGGTCTTCGCCGGTAATGCCGAAATCGACGCTGCCATTGCCGATCTCTCGCGAGATTTCCGAGGCTGACAGGAAGGCGATCTCGACTCCGTCCCAACCTTCGACACGGCCGCGATAGGAGCGATCGTTACCGACGGCGACGATCGGCATTCCGGCACGCTCGAAGATCGCGGCGCAATCGTCCTTCATCCGGCCCTTGGAGGGAAGCGCTATCGTGATTGTCATCAGGCTGCCCTCGCGGTTTCGATACGGTCGAGCCAGAGCGCGAAGCCGACGGCCGGGATGTGCCCCTTGGCCCCGAGCAGGGTCATCAGCCGATCGAAGCGGCCACCACCGGCGAGCACCGCGCTCGATCCCTCCACCGTCACTTCGAAGACGAGATCGGTGTAGTAATCAAGCGGACGACCGAAGGCGGCGCGATAATCAATCTTCAAAGCGTCGACGCCGGCTTTGGCTAGCGCCGCCACACGGGCATCGAAGCTCTTCAATGCGCTCCCGAGCTTCAGCCCGGCAGCGTCAGCAAAACCTGCCAGCGCCGCGGAAGCATCTGCCAGCGGCACGCTCAAGGACAAAAACTCCTCCAGCACGCGGAAGGCCGCATCATCGAGCCGCGTTTCGGACAGGACCAGCTTCTCGCGAAGGCGCCGGGCGATTTCCTGCGGCGAACGGCTGGCATTGGTGGAATAGCCGGTCGCATGCATAGTGGCGTCGATGTGCTTGATCAGCCCCTGCTCATCGCCGCGATTGAGGAAATCGAGTACGTGCGCATCGAGCCCGGTAACCGGCTGCGGGCTTGCGAGTCGCGGAAGCAGGGTTTCGAGCTGCATCATGTTGCCGAAGGCATGGATCAGCCGCTTCTGCCAGCCCGACGGCAGGCCGAGCGCCTGCACCACGGCCTCGAATACGGCCTGATCACCCAAGGTCACCGAAAGTGCCTTACCGGGCACTAGCCGGCTCAGGATACCGATTGCATCGCCGATGGCGCGAGCGTCAGCGCCGGCCGTGTCGCCATCGCCGAGATCTTCGATGCCGGCCTGATAGAACTCGTGACCGCCTTCGCGGCGTTGGCGAAAGATTTCGCCGAGATAGGAATAACGCTTGGGCGTGCCGGTGGCGGTTTCGATATGCTGCAGACAGACCGGAATGGTGAACTCCGGACGCAGGCAAAGGCTGGCGCCGGTGTCGCTTTCGGTCATGAAGATGCGCCGGCGAAGATCTTCGCCGGCCATATCGAGAAAGGGTTCGGCCGGCTGGATGATGGGCGTATCCACCCTCTCCGTTCCGCGAACGGAGAATTCGTCCAGCAGGTCGCCGGCAAAATCCGGGAGGTTGATCAGGGGCATCAGCCCGCCCTCTTCCGGTCTTCTGCCTGCGCCGCCAAGATAGCCTTGACCTTCTCGACCAGTTCGGCCTCCGGCGCAGTTTCCTGCGCCACGCGAGCCTCGCGCCAGCTGGCATTGTCCTCGATCTCGCCGGAGAGACGCTTGCCCTCGATCAGATCCTTGAGCTGTACGACGCCCTGAGCGCGCTCATCGCCGCCCTGGATGATGGCGATCGGGCAGCCGCGACGGTCGGCATATTTCAGCTGGTTACCGAACTTCTTCCAGTTGCCCTGGAACATCTCGGCGCGGATGCCCGCGGCACGCAGCTGTTGCGTCAAGCGCTGATAGCGGCCCATGGCCTCGACATCGCCGTCCATGACTGTGACGAGCACGGGCTCGATCACCTCTTCGGTGCCAAGCTTGCCGAGGTTCTTCAGCGCCGTCATCAGGCGCGACACGCCGATGGAAAAGCCGGTGGCCGGCACCGGCTGACCCATGAAGCGCGAGACGAGCCCGTCATAACGGCCGCCGCCACCGACCGAACCGAAGACGACCTTCTCGCCCTTCTCGTTGGTGACGTCGAACAGCAGCTCGGCCTCATAGACCGGGCCGGTGTAGTATTCGAGGCCGCGCACGACGGAGGGATCGATCTTGATACGATCGGCCTGATAACCGGCGCTGGTGACGAGGCTGCCGATGAAATTCAATTCCTCGACGCCTTCGCCGCCTTTGGATGTGCCGGCGACAAGCTCGGCAAGCTGGGCGGCACTTTCGGCATAGTCCTTGATGCCGACGAAGAAGAGCACCTTCTCGATCTGGTCGCTGTTGAGGCCAGCACCCTTGGTGAAGTCGCCGGACTCGTCCTTGCGGCCGGGACCAAGCAGCAGCGCCACGCCTTCGGGGCCGAACTTGTCGAGCTTGTCGATGGCGCGCAGCACGTTCAGGCGCTGGGCAGCCTTGTCATCGCCGCCGAGGCCGATGGCTTCCAACACGCCGTCGAGAACCTTGCGGTTGTTGACGCGGATCACATAGTCGCCACGCTTTATGCCCAAGGCCTCCAGCGTGTCAGCCATCATCATGCACATCTCGGCATCCGCCTGCACGCCCGGCGCGCCGACGGTGTCGGCGTCGAACTGCATGAACTGGCGGAAGCGGCCCGGACCCGGCTTCTCGTTGCGGAAGACGTAGCCGGCGCGATAGGTACGGTAGGGAAGCTGAATCTCGTTGAAATTCTCGGCGACGTGACGGGCGAGCGGCGCCGTCAGATCGTAACGCAGCGACATCCACTGCTCATCGTCGTCCTGAAGCGAGAACACGCCTTCATTCGGCCGGTCGCTGTCTGGCAGGAACTTGCCCAGCGCATCGGTATATTCGAACAGCGGCGTTTCGATGGGATCGAAACCATAATGCTCATAAACGGCCCGGATCTTGGAGGTCATCTCGTTGACGGCGCGAATATCGCTCGCCGAACGATCGACAAAGCCACGCGGCAGGCGGGCCTTGAGCTTCTGCGGTTTCTTTTGTTTGTCGCTCATCTCTAGGGTAATCCGGTATGGGAACAGTCGCGGTTAACTAGCGGATTGGGCCGAATGCGGCAAGGATTGTTATATGTTAGCGGCTGACAAAACCGAGAAAAGCCGGAGAAGGCGGCATAGGAACCATGCCATACGCGATCGTCTTGAAATGCACGGATGAAACGGCCACGCCGGTTCTGGATCTTTGGCGGGAGGCGAGCCGCTTCGAAAGCGCGCCATCGATGCAAGCACTGAACTATCCGCCGCATCTGACCTTCGCGGTCTATCAGGATATCGCCCTGCCTTCACTTTTCACAGCGGCCCAGAAGGCTTTCGTGGGTGTGCCATCCATATCGGTCGAATTCTCCGGGATCGGCCATTTTCCCAACGAGATGTTGGTGCTTTGGGCACGCCCCACCGACGATCGAGTGCTCAGGCGGATACAGCGCGTCATTCACGACGAGATCGACCCTGCCCTGTGCCACGAGCATTCCCGCCCGGATTGCTGGCAGCAGCATTGCACCATTGCGATGAAGATCCCGACAGGCGCGAGAGAGGAGGCGCTGAGATGGGCGGGCGCAACGCCAGCCCAGTTCACGCTCACCTTCGATGTGGTGGATTGCATCCGCTTTCCGCCGATCGAAATCATCAGGGAAGTCAAACTGCTGCCTTGATCGCCTTTCAGTGTCTCGGCGGATGCAATTCGCGCTTGCCTTCACGGATTTCACGGCTAGGTTTCTGTTCATGCGCGTGTTTGCGATCCTGACAATGCTAGTTGCCTGGTTGCTTTACGGTGCCATGCCGGCGCTGGCGAATTGCCCTGTCTGCGCTTCCGCCATGTCCCAGCCGGCGACCATGAGCATGCATGATGGCATGGCCGATATGCCTGGCATGGTCGGCCACGCCAACATGGCCGAGCCCCAGCAAACGAAGCCGGAAAACCCTTGTGCCGGCGGCATGGCGCATGTGGCGTCCTGCGCCGCCTGCCTTGCCTTGATACCGACCCTTACAATCGAAGACTGCAAACACGCCTTCTCCTATCCAGTGCCGGCGCCCGGCCAGCGTCTTGCCGGTTCTCCGCCTCAGCCGACAGCACCCCCTCCCCGTTTCGCCTGACGATCATCTGTATTCAATCGACGAGCGGCTATTCGCTCAATTTCAGATACCGTTCGGAAACGGAGAAAATACCTATGTCCACCTCAAAATCGCTGATGCTTGCCGGCGCATTCGTCCTTGCCATCAGCCCTCCTGCCTTTGCCGACGACATGAAGGGCATGGATATGAGCAAGCCGATGGAAAACCAAGGTGCTTCCAGCAAGGCTTTCAACGACGCCATGAGCAAGATGCACAAGGACATGATGATCCACTACAGCGGCGATGCGGACGCAGATTTCGTCCGAGGCATGATCCCGCATCATCAGGGCGCGATCGATATGGCCAAGATCGAGCTGAAATACGGCAAGGATCCCGAACTGCGCAAAATGGCGGAGGGCATCATCACCGCGCAGGAAGCCGAGATCAAGGAAATGAAAGCCTGGCTAAAGAAGCACGGCAAGTAAATTATCTGGCAAATGGGAGGCGGCATTCGTGCCGTCTCTCTCTTCCACGCTCTCAACCCATGACCGCAGGCAGTCGCGCGGCGAGCAGATCGATGACCACGCGCATCTTCAGCGAAAGCTGCGGCACCTGCGGCCAGACGGCGTAGACGTTGACGGGCCGGCTGGAGACATTGAGCACCTGCATGAGCTTGCCTGCGTGCACATAGCTTCGTACCAGCCAGCAGGGCAGCCACGTAATGCCCATCCCGGCGGCGGCGGCATCCGCAATGACCTCCAGGTCATCCAGACGTAATCGCGTCTGCGGAAAATAGTCGACGGCCGCACCGTCGCCATGCAGAAAGGTCCATCTCTTGGCTTCCCCGGATCTCGCATAGACGACGAGATCGTGGCTATCGAGATCGGCAATGGTCTGCGGCGTAGCTCTGGCGGCGAGATAATCCGGCGAGGCGCATAGCGTCATGCGATGGAGGGCGATCTTGCGGGCAGCAAGGCCGGCTTCGTCCCGCAACACGCCATTGCGAATGGCGAGATCGAAGCCTTCGTCGAAGAGGTCGACCACGCGATCGCTGAAGGAAAGGTCGAGTTCAAGCTTGGGGTGGATACGCGCCAGCTCCAGCAGCAGCGGTGCAGCGCAGCGGCGACCGAAGAGCACCGGCATGGAGATGCGCAGACGTCCGGTAACTTCGCGCTTGCCCGATTCCAGCATCGCCTCGCCGGACTGTATCTCGTCCAGCGCCCGGCGGCAGCGCTCGTAAAAGGCTTGCCCTTCGTCCGTGAGGCTCTGCATGCGGGTTGTGCGGTGGAACAGGCGCACATTCAGGCGCCGCTCCAATTTGGCGATGGTCTTGCCGATCGCCGAACGCGAGAGATTCATGCGCGCCGCCGCTGCGGAAAAGCCGCCGGCCTCGACCGCCTCCACGAATTCGGGAATGCCATTGAGCATATCGTTCATGATTATTGCTTCCTCTAAGGAACCAGTTAGCGGAAATAATATCGCCACTGGCGACCAGAAAGCAACGATATGTTCCGTCCATTGCTTCCAATTCCTCTCAGGAGATCATGATGACAAAGACCATGAAGCGTTGGACCCTCGAGACAATCGCCGTCGGCGCTCCCTTGAATCTGACGGAAACTGCCATTCCCTCGCCGGCGCGCGGCGAAGTGCTCGTGCGGGTGAAGGCCGTCTCTTTGAATTATCGCGACAAGCTCGTGCGCGAGACCGGCATGGGCCTGCCGATCCAATTTCCCTTCGTGCCGGCCTCGGATATGGCAGGCGTGATCGAAGCGGTGGGAGACGATGTCACCAGATTTGCCGCTGGAGATCGGGTCATGTCGACCTTCCATCCCGGCTGGATCGACGGCAAGCCGCTCGGCGATGCCCGCACACCGCCCTACAGGACGCTGGGCGGCTTCTATCCCGGCGTGCTCTCCGAATATGTCGCCATGCCGGAGGACTGGCTCGTCTCGGCGCCCCAGAGCCTTGATTATGCCGAGGCAAGCACCTTGCCTTGTGCCGGTCTCACGGCCTGGTTCGCGCTGGTGGAGCGCGGCAAGATCAAGCCCGGCGATAGCGTGTTGGTGCAGGGAACGGGCGGCGTTGCGCTGTTCGGGCTGCAAATCGCCGCAGCACAAGGCGCCGAGGTGTTCGTGACTTCCTCCGGACAGGAAAAGCTCGAACGGGCCAAGGCTTTGGGCGCTCATCACGGCATCGACCGCAACAAAAGCGATTGGGTGGAAGAGGTCTATCGCCTCACCAACGATCGGGGCATCGATCATATTTTCGAAATAGCCGGCGGGCCGAATTTCGCCCAATCGCTGAAGGCGGTGGCGCCGCAAGGCCGCATTTCCGTCATCGGCGTCCTTGAGGGCTTCGACATCTCCGGTCCGGTGGCACCGCTGCTGTTGAAATCTCCCACCGTGCAAGGCATCAGCGTCGGCCATCGTCGCTCGCTCGAAGATTTCGTGCGTGCCGTCGACAGCATCGGCCTGAAGCCCGTCATCGACCATCGCTATGCCCTCAGCGAGGCATCCGCTGCCTTCGATCATCTCGATCGCGGCCCCTTCGGCAAGATCGTCATCGAGCTCTAACGTGGGGGTCGGGCCGCTGCGAAAAGCTGGCGGCCCGACCTATGATATCAGCCCTTCGGCTCGAAGGGCTGCGGCACGCGCTGGGCGCCCTGGCGAGCCAGCATCCAGCCGGGATATTCGGGCGCAAGCGCGCTGACGTCATCGAGCTTGGCCATATCCTCGGCATCAAGCTTCAGCTTGACGGCGGCAAGATTCTGGTCGAGCTGATCGAGACGCTTGGCGCCGATGATGATGCTGGTGACGAAGGGCTTCGCCAGGATCCAAGCAAGCGCCACGGTGGCGACACTGGAGCCGTGCTTTTCCGCCACTTCGCGCATGGCGACGACGCAGGCCCAGGCGCGGTCCTTGTCGACAGGCGGGAAATCGAAGCTCGCACGCCGTCCCTCGCCATTGCCGGGAGCGCCCGGACCATACTTGCCCGAGAGCAGACCACCTGCCAGCGGCGACCAGACCATCAGCCCCAGCTTTTCCTCAGCCATGACAGGCACGATCTCGCGTTCCAGATCGCGGCCTGCGATGGAATAATAAGCCTGCACCGTTTCGAAGCGGGCAAAGCCGCGGCGTTCGGAAATGCCGAGCGCCTTGGCGATGCGCCATGCCTGCCAGTTGGAAACGCCGATATAGCGAACCAGACCGCGCGAAACGAGATCATCCAGCGCCCGCAGCGTCTCGTCGATCGGTGTCACGATATCCGTTCCATGTATCTGATAGAGATCGATATGATCGGTCTGCAGACGATCCAGGCTGGCCTGCACGGAGTCCATGATATGGCCACGCGAGGCTCCACGATCGTTCGGCTTGTCGCCCATGACGCCATAGACCTTGGTGGCGATGACGACATCCTTGCGGGGAACGCCGAGGTTCTTCAGGGCCTGGCCGAGCAGCTTTTCGGAATTGCCGAAGGAATAGACGTCGGCGGTGTCGATGAAATTGACGCCGGCAGCAAGCGAGCCTGCGACGATCTTGTCGGCCAGCGCCTGGTCGACATCGGCGATCGAGCCCCAGGGAGTGTTGGGATTGGCTTCGCCGAAGGTCATCGTGCCCAGGCAGAGTTCGGAGACGAACAGGCCGGTATTGCCCAGTTGATTGTAACGCATAGGAGAAATTCCCTTGTGGTCAGCCGGAAGACTCTTCCGGCCGGTGAACGCTATCATTTCGCTATGAATTGGCCTCGGCACGACAACCGCAGTCGGGGCTGCCCTGGGGAGGTCATAAGACGGTCGTCGAGGCCGGACTCAAGCTCCGCGGCAATCGAGACAACAAGCACATAATGCACCCGAAACCATTTTCAACGCGAGACCTCGGGCCGATCACGATGCGGTGACCGACGCATGCTCTTGCATCGGGGCGCACGCGGATTAGACTCCAGTTTTTGTTTGATGCGCAAAACGGACACCCCCGATGACGCAACGCCCCCTAACGACAATTGGCTTCGACGCCGACGACACGCTCTGGCAGAACGAACAGTTCTACCGGCTGACGGAACTGCAATTTACCGAGCTACTTGCCGATCACGCCCCAAGCGACGTCATCTCCGCACGCCTGTTGGAGGCGGAGAAGCGCAATCTTCGTCACTACGGCTTCGGAATAAAAGGCTTTACCCTCTCAATGATCGAGACGGCCATCGAGATCACCGAGGGCGAAGTGCCATCGACCGTCATCGCCCAGATCCTCGATATCGGCCGCGATCTTCTCGCCCATCCCGTCGAAACACTGCCGCATGTGCGTCAGACGTTGGAGGCCCTCTCGGGAAAATATCTGCTTGTCCTGATCACCAAGGGCGACCTTTTCGATCAGGAGCGCAAGCTTGCGCAATCCGGGCTCGGCGATCTCTTCGATGCCGTCGAGATCGTCTCGGACAAGAACGCGTCGACCTATCGCCGCATCTTCTCCAAGGTGGGGGACGGGCCGGAACGGGCGATGATGATCGGCAACTCACTGAAATCGGACATCGTGCCGGCGCTTGCCGCCGGCAGTTACGGCGTCTTCGTTCCGCACGAGCTCACATGGTCGTTCGAGCATGTCGAGGAACCGACCAAAGCGCCGCGTTTCCGCAAGATCGGCCATCTCGGCGAGCTGCATGGCGTGATCGAAGCGTTGCGGTAATCCTTACTGCCCCTGCTTCGAGCGCGGCGGAAACAGCATCGGCCCCTGGTCCTTCTGCTGCGCGGCCGGCGCCTGCTGCGCGGCCGGCGGATTGGGATCGATGAGGATCTCGTATGGCGCGCCGAGACCGCGCCGGCGCGTGACGCGCGAATAATAGGGCTTGAGCAGCCAGGTCGTATCCTCATTGAGGGTCACGTCGGCGGTATTGCCGTCTTCATCCGTGCCGAAGAAGGATTCATCCCCGCTCGACGAGAGATCGAAGATCGCCATATAGGCGTACTTGCTCTTGGAGCTGAAAGTGATCCGCACATGCTGGCCTTTCTTCAGCGGCAGCATGTAGACCTTGCCCTTGCCGAACTTCGTCCAGCCCGTCAACCTCTCAAGGACTGCCGGCAGGGCGATCTTCTCGAGCTTTTCGCCACGATCGAGCCGCGGCAGCTGCTGTTGCTGGGTATCACTTTGAGCATGGGCGTCTGCGGCGCCCAACAGCGCAACCATCGTCAGCGAAAGACCGAGAAGCGCAGCTTTCACGGCCGCACCAATGCGCAACGCATCGCCTCCACCTCTTTCCGGCAATAGCAGCCTTCGATGTGGTCGTTGACCAGGCCCATGGCCTGCATGAAGGCATAAACTGTGGTCGGGCCGACAAAGGTCCAGCCGCGTTTCTTCAGATCCTTCGAAATCCGCATCGAAGCCGCCGTCGTCGGATTTGCGCGAAGATGGGCAAGGTCGAAGATCTCCGGGCGCTCGGCAGCGGTCGGCTCATGGCTCCAGAAATAGCGGGCGAGCGAACCGAATTCGTCGCGCAGCTCGATGGCGCGATTGGCATTGTTGATGGTGGAGACGATCTTGCCGCGATGGCGGATGATGCCGGCATCGGCGAGACAGCGCTCGATATCCGCATCTCCGAACTTGGCGACCTTCTCGAAATCGAAGCCGGCAAAAGCGGCGCGGAAATTCTCGCGCTTGCGCAGGATCGTCAGCCAGGAGAGGCCCGACTGGAAGCCTTCGAGGCAGATTTTCTCGAACAGCCTGATGTCGTCGACGACGGGCCGACCCCATTCCTCGTCGTGATAGCGCTGATACTCCGGCAGATTGCCGTGCCAGAAGCAGCGGTCCTTGCCATCTTCGCCGGTGATGATGCCCGTTTCGGCCATTTTCGCGATTCGTCCCCTATTTCAGCACGCGCTACCGGAAACCGGTAAGCCACTATCGGATAAATTGAGATCAATCAAATGCTTAAATTCATAGACTGACTTCGACGACCGCGCATTCCGATTCATGATTTACCACTTGCAAACCATCTTTCCAAACCAGGCGGTAACCCTGACAAAGCTTTATCGGCTTCGCGGCATTTTGATGAATAGATGTTTACCATTCGCTCGCGTGCAAGTGGCACCATTGTTTCGACCGGGTGCTTCGCGCCCATCTTCGGCCCATGTGTAGAGAGTTTGTCCGATGATGAAACATGCCGTTCTGTGTGCCGCCGGCGCCCTGAGCCTGCTTGCCTCCACCGCCTTTGCCGACGATCGCTATCAGTCGCGCCCGCCTGTCATCGTCAGTCCCGATCTGACCGCCCCCTGGGTGATGCAGCTCGGTGGCGGCAACGTGCAGCCGGTCGTCTATCCCCGCCCAATGGCGCGGCGCGCAGTCGATCCCAGAATGGAGCAGCCGGCCAATCCGCAGGTGCGTCAGGTCGTGCAGCCGCGCGGGCTATTTGCGCGCCCGGCTGTGCAGCAGGTCGCCATGGCCCGCCCGCAATATCCGGCAGTCCGAGGCCAGATCGATCCGCAGTTCCTGCCGCAGATCGTCGACTACCAGACCAAGGAAAAGCCCGGTAGCATCATCATCGATACCAATAACCGCTTTCTTTATCTCGTGATGGATGACGGCAAGGCGCGGCGCTATGGCGTCGGCGTCGGCAAGCCGGGCTTCGAATGGGCCGGCGCCCACACTGTGACCCGCAAGCAGGAATGGCCGGATTGGACGCCGCCGGCCGAAATGATCTCACGCGAAGCCGCCAAGGGCCATTATCTGCCGGCGCACATGGAAGGCGGGGAAGGCAATCCGCTCGGCGCACGCGCCATGTATCTCGGCTCCACCCTCTATCGCATCCATGGCACCAACGCCCCCTGGACCATCGGCAATGCCGTCTCCTCCGGCTGCATCCGCCTTCGCAACGAGGATGTCATCGATCTCTACAACCGCGTAAAGGTCGGCACCCGCGTCACCGTCATGTAATCTCGAAAAAGTCCCGCCCTGTGCGGCGATACTACTCCATTGGAGGGGCAGTATTCGCCGCATGGGAAAACCCTCCACTATAGTTCAGACTATAGTCCGATCGGCGACAGACAAGAGGGCAGTTCTTCCTGAACGTACCCAACATTGGTCATTTTGATCTTGATCCCTTCGTTGGTTCCGGTAATTTCCTACCGGATTCAACGAGGGGAATGCGAATTATGAAAGCAGCATTGTCGATCGTGACGGCAGGTGTCGTCGCGGCGTGTCTTCTTGCAGCATCGAACGCAGCAGCCTTCACCGCTTCGACACCTATTACGGCGCCGGTCGCCCGCACCGACGTGATCCGGGTCGCAATGGAGCCGCAGGGCCAGGTGAAGCCGCAGTTCCAGCGGCGCATGGTGCGGCTGGCGACGAACGAGGAGCCGGGCACCGTCATCGTCGACACCAACAACAAGTATCTCTACCTCGTCGAAGGCAATAATCGCGCAAGACGCTATGGCATCGGCGTCGGCCGCGATGGTTTCGGCTGGTCCGGCGTCGTCAAGGTCGGCCGCAAGGCGGAATGGCCCGGCTGGACGCCGCCGCCGGAAATGATCGTTCGCGAAGCCAAGAAGGGCCACAAACTGCCGGCCTACCAGGAAGGTGGCGAGGACAATCCGCTCGGCGCGCGCGCCATGTATCTCTATCGCAACGGCAACGACACCGCCTTCCGCATCCATGGCACCAACCAGCCCTGGAGCATCGGCCTCAACATGTCCTCCGGCTGCATCCGCATGATGAACAAGGACGTGATGGATCTCTATGATCGCGTCCCCGTCGGCACTAAGGTCATCGTCGTCGGTCCCGGCAACAAGCAGGGCGAAGTCAGCTATCAGGATCGCGGCGTCGATGTGCTGAGGACTCTGTTCGGCGGCTGATAGAATCCAACCCGAATCAGGCACCAACATAGCGGGCGCTCTTCCCTGGCATGACATCATTCGCGCCGGGGAAGGCGCCCGTATCGCTTGCAATAGTTTATTGCGTGCAGGCGCGGATGGAGACACTGTTGCGCCGGTGTTACAGCCTGAAACTTATCACGATGCCCCGCCGAAAAATGGCTCGTCGCCTTCAGTTTACCGTCAGTTTTCCCGCCTAAGCCGTGCCTGTTCACTCATGACTGCAATAGAAGTGTCATGGAAGCACGCTTAGATGGCAGCACTTTGGCATCCGGGGATTTCATATGCATCGTGCATTTCGCATCAAGCAGCCGGCCCTCGCCGCGCTTGCGACTTCCGCATTCATCTTTGCCGCAAGCTCTGCCTCGGCTGAGATGCAGTTTTCCGCTTACGGCGGCATACAGGGCGCGACGGGCAGCAATGTGACCACGTCGGACGGCGCTGATTTCGACCCCAACTGGTCCGGAAAATCCTTCAAGATGCCGCCCTATTTCGGCTTCCGCGGCATCTGGTGGCTTGACCAGTTCGACAAGCCGAACTGGGGCGTGTCGCTCGATTATACCCATGCGAAGGTCTATGGCGATCTCGGCAATACGCCCGGCTGGTCGCATTTCGAGTTCACCGATGGCCTGAACATGCTAACGCTGAACGCGCTCTATCGCTTCCAGGATTCGAGCCGCAACTGGACACCCTATGTCGGCCTCGGCGCGGGCATCAACGTGCCGCATGTCGAAGTCACCCGCTCGTCGGGCACGACCTTCGACTACCAGTTCGGCGGCGCTTCGCTGCAGGCGCAGGCGGGCGTCAGCTACCAATTCGCCAAGCACTGGTCGACCTTCGTCGAATACAAGGGCAACTACAACTTCGTGAACAACGTCTCGATCGACAGCGGCGACACGCTGAAGACCAAGGTTTTCACCCACGCTCTCAACTTCGGCGTGTCGTTCAACTTCTGACGTTCCTCAGGCTGAAGTCGCAATCGATCCCTCAAACCGGTTCAGGCATGGAGGGTCTTGTGCTATGATCCAACGCATGAGCTTCTCTTATTATCGTTGCGACTGGATCCATCCGGAAAACGAGGAGCCGGTCATCGTTTATTATGAGGTCGATATCGCCGGCGATGTTCCGCGGCTGATCGATGTGTTTGCCGATGGTCGCCGGCAATGCATGTCGGTTGTCGATTTTACTGCAGTGGGACGTGACATGCTGGAGATCACCAGCCTCGTCGAAGGCTCATTTTACGATGGCATTACCGGCCTGGTGGATGGCATTTTCTTCGAGGAAGGGCAGGATCGCATCAGCATGACGCGCATTGCCGCCGATCGGTTCGAAGTCGAATGGCAGGCTCATCGCCTGCCCGCGCCGAACAAGCTGCATTAGTACGCAATTCCGGACGGAAAACCGCTCTACACTTTTCCCGGAAATGCTCTAAGCGGCGGCCGGCTGCAGGCTCTTCAGTTTCACAGGCATTTCGCCGCCATAGGCCCAATCCAGCAATTCCACCGTATGCAGGATGGGAATGCCCGTTCCCGTCGCGATCTGCGTGATGCAGCCGATGTTGCCCGTCGCGATGATATCGGCTTTCGTCGCCTCGATGTTCCTGACCTTGCGCGCCTTCAGCTCGGCCGAAATTTCCGGCTGCATGATGTTGTAGGTGCCGGCCGAACCACAGCACAGATGCCCTTCCGCCGGGTCGCGCACCGTAAAGCCCGCGGCTTTCAGCAAGAGCTTCGGCGCCATGGTGATCTTCTGCCCGTGCTGCATGGAGCAGGCGGAATGATAGGCGACCGCGATGCCGCGCGGCATATGCGACGGGAGATCCAGGCTTGCGAGATATTCCGCAATGTCCTTGGCGAGAGCTGAAATCCTCGCAGCCTTTTCCGCATAGGCCGGATCGAGGCGCAGCATATGCCCATAGTCCTTGATCGTCGTGCCGCAGCCCGACGCGGTGATGACGATGGCGTCCAGCCCTCCGGCCTCGATCTCACGCAGCCACACATCGACGTTGGCGCGGGCAGCTGCGAGCGCCTGTTCCTCGCGGCCCATGTGATGAACCAGCGAGCCGCAGCAGACCTCCCCTTCCGGCACCACGACCTCAACGCCGAGGCGCGTCAGCAGGCGGATGGTGGCTGCGTTGATTTCGGGATCGAGCACCGGCTGGGCGCAGCCCGTCAGGATCGCCACACGACCGCGCCGCTCCGCCTGCGGCTCGTAGCGGGCCGGCTTTGCAAAAGGCGACGGCGCGGGAATGCTGCGGGGCGCGAGATCGAGCATGGCGGCGAAAGCCTTTAAGGCCGGAACGCGTCTCAACAGCCCCTTGAACGGCCGGCCAAAATTCGCAAGCCGCAAGGCCAGCCGGAAACGGCCGGGATAAGGCAAGACGGCTGCCAGCACATTGCGGGTCAGCCGATCCATCAGCGGGCGCTTATAGGTGTTCTCGACATGGACACGCGCATGGTCGATCAGGTGCATATAGTCGACACCGGACGGACAGGTCGTGGTGCAGGCAAGGCAGGAAAGGCAGCGGTCGATATGCGTCACCACCTCGGCATCGGCTGCCCGACCGTTTTCCAGCATGTCCTTGATGAGGTAAATGCGTCCACGCGGACTGTCGAGTTCGTTGCCAAGCGTCACATAGGTAGGACAGGTGGCTGTGCAGAAGCCGCAATGCACGCATTTGCGCAGGATCGCCTCGGATTCGGCCACATGCGGGTCGGCAAGCTGTTCGGGCGTGAAATTGGTTTGCATTTACCCATGTCCCCGTTCGAGCAAGACCACGCCCCTCATCTGACCTATCGGCCACCTTCTCCGCGTTTTGACGGGGAGAAGGGGATTGGCGCATCCTCCGTCACTCCTCAACCTCTCTCGAGCCGATAAGGCGCCGCAAACGAGGTCGTCCCCTCGCCCCGCCTGCGGGGAGAGAGTTAGGGTGAGGGGCCATCGCCGACAGGAACCAGATTTCATCACGCCACTTCCCTGGATTGAAAATTCCGGCCGGATCGAATTTTTCCTTCACGCGCGCAGACAGCAGGGCCACGGCTTCGGGTTGCGGCTGGAAGGCCTGCGTGGTCGCACGTTGGGCAGGGGTGGCGCGCATCAAGGTGGCATGTCCGCCGCCCAAGGCATGAATGTAGCGCCTGAGCACATCACCTTCCGGTCCGGCTTCCATGCGCATCCAGACGAGCCCGCCCTGCCAATCATAATAGGCATCCACGCCTTCTTCCAGGCGAAGTGCTGCGACGAGCTGGTGGCCGATACTGGGTGCCACGGACACACGCCAAACGGGACGCGTCGTACCATCGGCATAGGGCTTCACATTGCGGATTTCGCGCCAGAGCCTGCGGCTGTCATCCTCCTCAAGGCGCTTCACCGAGCCGAGCCGGCCCATGGCGGCAGCAAGCTTTTCACCCCGGACCGAGACGGAACCCGGAAGACCCTCGACGCGCAGCACAGTCGCCTCCCCCTGCGGCAGCTTGCCGTCGAGAAAAGACCAGGAGACGGTCAGCGGCAAATGGGCGGCGCCCGATACCTCGAGCGGCAGAGCCATGGCCGCGGCCATCGCATTGGCGGCCTCCGCATCGTTGAGACCGGAGAGGACAATCGTCTCCTCGGTCTTCGGCTTGGGCGGCACCCGGAACGTTACTTCGGTCAAAAGGCCGAGCGTTCCGTGCGAACCGGCCATCAGCTTGACGAGATCGAGACCGGTGACGTTCTTCATCACCCGCCCGCCGGCCTTGACGATCTCGCCCTTGCCGTTAACGAAACGGACGCCGAGCAGGCTATCGCGCGCCGCACCGCTGACGAAACGGCGCGGCCCGGAGACATTGGCTGCGAAAATGCCGCCGATCGTTGGCTCACCTTCGGTTGCCATCAGCGGCCTGTGATCCATCGGCTCGAAGGCCATCATCTGGCCGGCCTCGGCAAGAGCGGCCTCGATCTCGGCGGCCGGCGTGCCGGCGCGGGCCGTCATCACCATCTCACCCGGATTGTAGGCGACGATGCCGGCAAGGCCGCTCGACGACAGCACCGCTTCGGACGGAACCGCATTGCCGAAGCCTGATCGCGTATTGCCGCCGACGATTGCTAGGGCCGCACCACGCGCGGCATGATCGCCGATGATGGAGGCCGTTTCCTCCTCAGTTCTCGGATGAAATTCGGTCATGCGGCGTTGCGTCCGTCGAGCGGGAAGACCTTGGATGGGTTAAGTATCCAGCCGGGGTCGAAGGCTGCACGAACCGACATCATCTGCGCCAGATCGACATCCGCATATTGGTGGCGCATCAGGTCGCGCTTCTCGATGCCGACGCCGTGCTCGCCGGTGAGGCAACCTCCGGCATCGACGCAGAGCCGCAAGATATCGTTGCCCGCCGCTTCCGCCTTGGCGGCATCTTCGGCGTCGTTGGCATTGAAGAGAATCAGCGGATGCATGTTGCCGTCGCCGGCATGGAAGACATTGGCGACGCGCAGACCATAGCCCTCAACGATCTCGCCCGTCTTCTTCAGCACATAAGAGAGCTGGCTCAGCGGCACGGTTCCGTCCATGCAGATGTAATCGGCAATGCGGCCGGTGGCGCCGAAGGCCGACTTCCGGCCCTTCCAGATTAAGGCCGCTTCCGTTGCCGACTGGCATTCGCGCACCGTTTTGACCTTGTGAGTGCGGGCAATGGCGACGATGCTCGCAAGCATATCGTCCATTTCCGCCTCGGAGCCTTCGACCTCGACGATCAGCAGAGCCTCGACATCAAGGGGATAACCGGCCTTGGCGAAGGCCTCGCAGATCTCAATCGCCGGCTTGTCCATGAATTCGATCGCGACAGGTACGATGCCGGCAGCGATGACGTCGGCGACGCAGGCGCCCGCCTCTTCGGAACTGTCGAAACCGAAGAGTACCGGCCGGGCGCCCTCCGGCTTGGCGAGCAACCGTACCGTTGCCTCGGTGACGATGCCGAGCTGGCCTTCCGAGCCGCAGACCAGACCGAGCAGATCGTAGCCCGCCGCATCTAGCGCCTTGCCGCCGAGATCGATGACGGTGCCATCAGTCAGGACAAGCTTGACGCCGAGCAGATTGTTGGTCGTGACGCCGTATTTCAGACAGTGCGCACCGCCGGAATTCATGCCGATATTGCCGCCGATGGTGCAGGCAAGCTGCGAGCTCGGGTCAGGCGCGTAAAAGAATCCGTCGGCGGAGACGCTTTCGGAGACATGCAGGTTCGTCACCCCCGCCTGCACGGTCGCCGTGCGATTGGCATAATCGATATCGAGGATGCGGTTCATCTTGGAGAGGCCGAGGACGACGGCATCCTCCTGCGGTATCGCGCCGCCGGAAAGCGACGTGCCGGCGCCGCGCGGCACGACGGGAATGCCGTAGCGATGGCAATATTTCATGACGGCCGCAACTTCCGCCGTCGAGCGTGGCAGGGCCACGGCAAGCGGCAGGCGGCGATAGGACACGAAGGCATCGGTTTCGAAGGGCACGAGTTCGCGCGGCTCATGGATTAGGCATTCCGGCGCTAGCAGATCGGTCAAATCGGCGACGATCGCACCTCGGCGCGCCAGAACATCCGCACGCGGCTCCAGAAATGAAATGGCCTCGGCCATGCCGTCCTCCTCCTGCATCCGATGTCGAACGCAGCCCTCATTTAGCGCATTACAGGCTTAGCGCTTTCCCAAGTTTGGAGCAAATGATAAGCACTTATTCCAAAACAGGAAATAATTCTGCATGACCAATTTGGGAGATCTCGAAATCTTCGCCAGCGTCGTTGCGACCGGCAGCATGTCGCTGACGGGTCGTGCTCTCGGTTTTTCGCCGGCCGTCATTTCCAAGCGCATCAAGCGCCTGGAAGACAGGCTCGGCACCCGGCTCCTGCAGCGCACCACACGGCAGATTTCGCTGACGGAAGCGGGCCAGGGCTTCTACGACCGCGTGCTCGCCATCCTCGCCGGGCTGGAAGAGGCGGAAGCCTACATTGCCGGGCGCTCCTCCCAGATGCACGGCACGCTGAAAATCTCCGCCCCGACATCCTTCGGCCGTCTCCACATCGCGCCGCATCTGAAATCCTTCATGCAGGCCCATCCCGAACTGGCGCTCAACCTCGTTCTCAGTGACGAATTCGTCGATATCGTCGGCGGCGGTTTCGATCTTGCCATCCGCATTGCCGAGCTGACGGATTCCAGTCTTGTCGCGCGCAGGCTGGCGCCGGTGCGCCGCGTGCTTTGCGCCTCCCCTGCCTATATCGGCGCCCATGGCATGCCCGAGGATATCGACGATCTGCGCCGGCATACCTGCCTGCCCGCGCACAATCTCGACCCCTGGCGGTTGGAGGGGCCGAAAGGCAGCCTGATCTTTCGGCCGGAGGGCAGGCTCATCACCAATTCCAGCGAGGTCGTACGCGAAGCCGTCATTGCCGGCCTTGGCATTGCGCTGCGTTCCACCTGGGATATCGGGCCGGAGCTGCGCGACGGCCGCCTCGTCCAGGTGCTCCCGGCCTATGAGGGCTCGCACAACGTCACGCTTTCGGCCGTTTACCCCAGCCGACAATTCCTGCCGGCAAAAGTGCGCGTCTTCATCGATTTTCTGGCGGAACTTTACGGGCCTGTTCCCTATTGGGAGCGATGAGAACCCTTTTGAGGATCGAGGAGACCGTCATGGCCGCGCCCGAGAGCATCCGTTCCGATCTTGATCTCAACTCGAAGACGCGCCTCACCGTTATGCTTGGCGATATTACCAGGCTTTCGGTCGATGCCATCGTCAATGCGGCCAATAGCAGCCTGCTCGGGGGCGGTGGCGTAGACGGGGCGATCCATCGCGCCGCCGGGCCGGATCTCCTCGCGGAATGCCGGACTCTGAACGGCTGCAAGACAGGGCAGGCAAAGATAACAGGCGGATACCGCCTGCCGGCAAAACATGTGATTCATACGGTCGGCCCCGTCTGGAATGGCGGAAACCGTGGCGAAGATGAGCTGCTTGCCGGCTGTTATCGCAACAGCCTCAACCTTGCCTGGCAAAACGGTCTGAAGACCATCGCCTTCCCGGCCATCTCCACCGGCGTTTATCGCTTTCCCGCCGAGCAGGCGGCTAGGATTGCGATCCGCACCACCCTTGCCGAAAGCAAGGATGGTGCCTTCGATGAAATCATCTTCTGTTGCTTCGGCGACGAGATGGCGGCACTCTACGAAAGATTGCTGCCGCAGGCGCTGTCCGGAGCCTGATGCCTATCGCGCCAGATCGAGATAGGCGGAGGCGACCAGGGCATCTATATCCGTGGGAACGGGGATGACGCAGGCCTCCTTGCCGAGGCCGCCCTTGGCGACCCGCTCCAGGCATCGCGCCTGCAGGGCGAAGCCGAGATCCATGGATTCGACGGTGTTCCCCAGCGGACGCGGACCGGCCAGATTGGCCATGTGGCCGCCGCCGAGAATGTGGAAGGCTCGGCCGTCTCGCATGCGAACAGTCTCGATCTGCTCAGCTTCGTAACTATCGACGCCGACAACATCGGGACTGCTGCGGAAGCCTTCGACATCGATCTCATGCGGAAAGTGGCCGCCATTCATCAGGATCGCCCCGTCCTTGATCAAGGGCAGATCGGCAACCGTGATAATGTCCGGATAGCCCGTCACGGTGACCAGCACATCGGCAGAGCGGATCGCTGATTCACGCGGCGGCGTTGTGAAGCCATCGAGATGAGCTTCGAGTGTGGTCACCGGATCGATATCGACGACGCTAACAGCGGCGAATGCGTTGCGGAAGCACGCCGCCGTGCCCTTGCCACAAGCGCCGTAGCCGAAGACGGTCACATGTTTGCCATTGGTGGAACGGTTGGTGAAGCGCAGATAGCTCTCGAACAGACTTTGCCCGACGGCATGCCGGTTTTCGGCGAACTGTTTGATCGGACTATCGTTGATGACGAGGATCGGCATGTTGAGCTTATCGCGCATCGGCATCAGGCGGGTGCGGCCGGATGTGGTTTCCTCGGTGCCGCCAAGCAGGTTGGCATGGGGCCTATCGGCCGCGCGGGCGAAGAGATCGCCGCCATTGTCGAGCAGCAGGTCAGGCTTTTCCGCCAGGATCGCATCGAGGCTTGCACCATGCTCCTCTGCGTCGCGGGTCTGCGTCGCAAAGACCTTGATGCCCTGAGCGCGCAGATAGTCCACCGTTTCCGGCTGGGTGCTGTTGAGATTGCCGGTGCAGACGAGATCGGCGCCGCCGGCACGCAGCGTCATCAGCAGCGCAACCGTCTTCGGCTCGAGGTGAATGCCGGTGCCGATGGTGAGGCCGGCAAAGGGTTTTGTGTTACGAAACTCCGCTGCTGTGGCCGCCAGCAGACGACAGCTGCGCGCCACCCAGTCGATACGCGAAAGAGAAGAAGAGTGATCCATGATGCGCTCCTGCCGGTTGGTTCGATGCCGCGATCTGGCATGATCGCAAAGGAGGTGTCGATGGACATTGCAATGCGCTGTATGGCAGAAAATCTGCCATGTCGATGCGCTTCGTTTTGATGTTTTGCTAAGCCGGTTCGGCCCCTGTCTCGCTTAGCCAATCCGCCAATCGTACCAGTGCCGGGTCCTTCACGTCGCCGCTGCGAATGCTGAGGCTGTAGCCCGCCGGCCTACGGATGAAGCCGAAGGGGGCGACCAGAGTACCGCGATCGATATCCTCGCCAATGGCGGTGCGCGGGGCGATGGCGACCCCGAGGCCCGAGCGGGCGGCGCCGATCGCAAGCAGCAGATCCTCGAATTCGCGATCGACGGCAAAGGGGATGGGCGCGCGACCGCTTTCGGCAAACCAGTCCTCCCACAGGCTCGGGGCGGAACGGCTGGCAAGGCCGACGGCTCCGGCAAGTGCCGAAACCCCACTGGCAAGCCCGAGGCGATCGGCGATATCTGGCGTTGTGACGGGACCGAACTCATCCTCCATGAAACGAATGGCCGTGATATCGCGCGTCGGCCGGTATTCGCCGCCCATGATGACCGCTTCCAGGTCGGCGCGCTTGGCAAGCGGCTCGACCGTAGCCATCGGCACGATGTCGATATCGATATCCTGAAGTGCCGCCTGAAGCGCCGCGAGACGCGGCATCAGCCACCAGACGGCAAAGGCCGAGGGAACGCCGAGCCGGAGCGACCGCCGTTGGCCAACGGAAAGTTCGGCGGAGGCCCGCGTCAGGATGCCAAAGGCGACGCCAACGGAATCGGCGAATGCCCGGCCCTTCGCTGTCAGCACCAGCCGGCCATTCTCCCGGTCGAACAGGGGCACACCAAAATGTGCCTCCAGCAGGGTCAGCTGCTGCCTGATAGCCCCGCGCACGACGCCAAGCTCATCAGCCGCCTTCAGAATGCTGCCGCAGCGCGCCACCGCATCGAAGGCACGCAGCGCGTTCAAAGGCGGCAAGCGTCGAGGCGGGATGCGTCCGGACATAATAAATTTTTTCTCTCTTTCCAAAACGATAGCAGCCACATCCAAGCAATTGCGCCATCTGCGGCACGGAAACGCTGTGGAATGTCGCTTTCAGCATAAGCGTTGGCGAATATCAGAAGGCAAATCTTTGTATTTTTATCTACGCAGCACTCAATAAATATGTGGGGAAATACCATATAGCGTTCCGTGGAACGCAAAATTTTTCCCCAAAGTGATAATATAGAATCAAGCTGTCACTCCAACTCCTAAAGGTGAACCGACAATTGGCCTTTCTCAGCCGTATAGCAAATGATGTGCAACTCATGTTTCGGCGTCCGCCGCGACAGCAATATGCTGCGCTCTGCTATCGGGTGAAGAAGAAGACGGGTCAATTTGAGATGCTGTTGCTGACCAGCCGCGACACCGGTCGTTGGGTCATCCCCAAGGGATGGCCGATGCCGGGCAAGCTCTCTCACGAGGTCGCCGCCCGTGAGGCCTATGAAGAGGCAGGTGTGCGCGGTGTGGTGGAAACCGAGCCGCTCGGCTCGTTCGGCTACGACAAGCTGCTGAAGGACGGCATTCAGGTGCCGTGCCGGGTGCAGGTCTATGCCCTCGAAGTCAGCGAACTCGTCAAGAACTTCAAGGAAAAGGGCGAGCGCTCCATGGAGTGGGTCTCCTTCGAGGAAGCCGCCGAACGTGTTCGCGAACCGGAGCTGCACGATCTCATTCTTGCCTTCGCCGAGCGGATGACGGCAGCTTCCGCTGCGATCCAGGCGAAATAAGCCACATTCGTCACAAAAAACTGTGCCAGTGTGCCTAGCGGATATTGCGCGCCTCATCGGTCAGCGCAATACGAGAGTTTTGATCCAGGGAATTGAATGCCCGACCGACCGGCCACGCCTGCAAAAAGGACGCTCGACAAGGACCTCGACAAATTCACCTATGTCGAGGACGCGACCCATCACGTCACGAGGCGCCTGGTGGCGCCGGGCATCGGCCTGATCTTTCTCGGCCTCGCCATGGTCTTTGCCGGTATCTACGTGCTCGACCAACCGGGGGCCACACTGATCTTTGCCGCGGTGGCGCTTGCCGGCTACATGGCCATGAACATCGGCGCGAAGGACGTCGCAAACAATGTCGGCGCCGCCGTCGGTGCGCGCGCGATCACCATGACGCAGGCGCTCGTCATGGCGGCGATCTTCGAGATTCTCGGCGCGACGATCGCCGGCGGCCCGGTCATCAACACGATCTCGACCCATATCGTCGACACCAACCGCATCATCAGTGTCGGCAAGCTTGCCTGGCTGATGATGGCGGCACTTCTCGCCGCAGCCCTATGGATCAATTTCGCCACCTGGCTGAAAGCGCCCGTTTCGACCACGCATACGATCGTCGGCGCCGTCGTCGGCGCAGGTTCAGCCGCTGTCGGCCCCGAGCTCGTGAACTGGAACACGCTGGCGGCCATTTCCGCAGGCTGGGTTGTAACGCCCTTTCTCGGCGGTGCCATCGCCGCCGGCATCCTCTATTTCATCGAGAACTGCATCATCTATCGCGACGACAAGATCGCCGCCGCCAGATACTGGATTCCCATCCTGATCGGGCTGATGGCCGGTGCCTTCTCAGGCTATCTCGTGGTCCAGCTCGAACCCAAAGGCGCGATACCCAGTATCCTCAATCTGACGATCGGCCTCGCGGTCGGCATTATTGTCGGGCTCGGGGCGCGACCGCTGGTAACGGCGCAATCGGTCGGGCTGGAAAACAAGAATAGCTCGCTGCGCAAGCTTTTCCGCCTGCCGCTGATCTGTTCGGCAGCCCTGATGTCCTTCGCGCATGGCGCCAACGACGTCGCCAACGCGATCGGGCCACTGGCCGCGATTGTCCGCGATATCGGACTTGGCGGCTCGCTGAATGTCTTCGCTGAAACGACGACCCAAAAGGCTCCCTTCTGGGTGGTCATGATCGGCGGCTGCGGCATCTCCGTCGGCGTTCTGCTTTACGGCCCGCGGCTTATTCGTCTTCTCGGCGAGCAGATCACCAAACTCAATCCGATGCGTGCCTATTGCGTCGCCGTATCCGCGGCCCTCACCGTCATCGTGGCCGCCTGGTTCGGTTTCCCGGTGAGTTCGACCCACATTACCGTTGGCGCAGTCTTTGGCGTCGGCTTCTTTCGCGAGTGGTCAACCGTCCGTTCCAAGCGGCGATTTGACTATATGCGCAAAAAGGCCGAGGCGGCGGGCATACCCTGGAGCGAGCCGGAAGCCACCGATGAGCGCAATCCCGATGAGGTTCATCGCCGCCGGCTCGTGCGCCGCTCGCATTTCATGACCATCATCGCCGCCTGGGCGATCACCGTGCCGGTCGCAGCCCTGCTTGCCGCCGTCGTTTATTGGGTTATGGTCGCGCTCTTCATTTAGAGCGGTTCGGTTCCCACCGGGTCTTCGAACCGCCCTATCTCATTGTTCTAAGCAATTCCGGGAATCATCCATGCGCGCCAATTTCCGCATGCAGCGGCTGTTCGTGACATCAGACATCAAGGCAGGTGCCTCCATCGAGGCGGACCATGACCAGTTCAACTATCTCGCCAATGTGCTGCGCTTGGAGGATGGCGCCGAACTCCTGATCTTCAACGGCCGCGACGGAGAGTGGAAAGTTAGTGTCTCCTTCCCCACCCGCAAGCGCATCCTGCTGACGCCGATCGAGGAGACACGCCCGCAGCCGGCCCCGTCCGATCTGCATTATCTCTTCGCGCCGCTGAAGGTTGGGCGCCTCGACTACCTCGTTCAGAAGGCCGTGGAGATGGGTGCCGGTCTGCTGCAGCCGGTCATGACACAGCACGTGCAAGGGAAGATTACCAATCTCGACAAGGTCAAGGCCAACGTCATCGAGGCTGCCGAGCAATGCGGCATTCTTGGCATTCCCGACGTCGCCGAGCCGGTTAAGCTTACCGATCTGCTGGCAAGCTGGCCGCGCGAGCGCCGTATCATCTATTGCGACGAAGGCGATGCCGGACAAAATCCGCTGCCGCTGCTGACCAAAGTGAAGGAGAAACATCTGGCGCTGCTGGTCGGCCCCGAAGGCGGCTTTTCGGAAGAGGAGCGTGCCCTCCTGCGCAGCCTCGATTTCGTCACCGCCATTCCGCTCGGGCCGCGCATCCTGCGTGCAGATACGGCCGCCGTTGCCGCGATGGCGGTAATCCAGGCCGCGATCGGCGACTGGAACTGACCCTTTACTCCAAGACGGCAACGATGGTCGCAACGACCAGCAGGATTGCGAGCGAGATGTTGACGATCCGCGAGATCTTCGGATCTCGGAGGAAACGGGATAGCGAAGCACCCACAAGCAGCCAGACCATGTGAATGGCCACGATCATGGCCATGAGCAGCGCGATCTTGACGGTGGCGTCGAGCAGCCGCCGATCCTGAAACAGGCTGACAGTGGCGAAGACGGCAGCGATCGCCAGATAGGCCTTGGGATTGGCGACGGCGAGCAGGAAACCACCAGAAAAGGCAGGCGCCGCAACGTGATCGTCGCGGCGAGACAGCGGCGGCGCCGTGGCGATCTTGAAGGCGAGGTAGAGGATATAGACGGCGGAAACCACCGTCAGCAGCAATGCGCCGTGGGGCACGGACAGCAGAATCGCAACGACGCCGGCGGCGACGGCCAGCAAGACCGCTACGGTGCCTGCGATGAGACCGGAAACGTAAGCGAGCGACCGCCTGAAACCATAGGCGGCGCCCATCGCTGTCGCGCTGATCGTGGACGGGCCTGGGCTGCCCATGATGACCACCGAAGCAAACAGCAGTGTCAGTATGGAATAGTAAAGGGCGTTCGGACCGTTCATCGATGTGCTCCGCTTGATGTCAGTGGACGCAAAACTAGCGGCGTGAATAGAGAGGCGTCTTGAACGCTTGTGCAAATATGCTTGTGCCTGCCACTGGCGTGATGCACTAGCGAGACATAAAATCCTATTTTTTTGAACGACCCTTGAAAGAAATTCACTTGCACCGTACGTCAATCCGCGTCAATCACCCTCCAATTGACCTGCAACTGACGCGGGCTCTGCTCCGAGATCTAAGGTAATACCATGGCGCGCGATACCACCGACCAGACTCCGCTCTCCTCGGTCTCGGAAATGACGGCCTATCTGGCCGCCGGCAACAAGCCGAAGGAGAAATTCCGCATTGGCACCGAGCACGAGAAATTCGTGTTTTTCCGCGCCGACAACAGCCCGGTCCCCTATTTCGGCGAAGCCAGCATTTCCGCGCTCCTCACAGGACTGCAGAAGAAGAGCGGCTGGGATCCGATCATGGACGGCGACAACATCATCGGGCTCGGCGAACCCACAGGCATGGGCGCGATCTCGATCGAGCCAGGCGGTCAGTTCGAGCTTTCCGGCGCGCCGCTCGAAACTATCCATCAGACCTGCAAGGAATCCAACAATCATCTGGCGACGGTGCGCGAGATCGCCGAACCGATGGGCATCCGTTTCCTCGGTGTCGGCGGCAGCCCGAAGTGGACCCTTGCCGAAACCCCGCGCATGCCGAAATCGCGCTACGACATCATGACCCGCTATATGCCGAAGGTCGGCACCAAGGGTCTCGATATGATGTATCGCACCTGCACCATCCAGGTGAATCTCGACTTTTCCTCGGAAGCGGATATGCGCCGCAAGATGCGCGTGTCGATGAAACTGCAGTCGCTGGCAACGGCGCTCTTTGCCTCCTCTCCCTTCACCGAGGGCAAGCCGAACGGGCTTTCTTCCTGGCGCGGCGAAATCTGGAAAGATACCGACAACCGCCGCGGCGGCCTGCTCGATTTCACGTTCCGCGACGATTTCGGCTTCGAAGACTATGTGAAGTGGGCGCTCGACGTTCCCATGTATTTCGTCGTTCGCGACGGCCGTTATCACGACTGTACGCATGTCACTTTCCGTCGGTTCATGGATGGAGCGCTGAAGGGCGAAATCGCCGATTGGCAACCGACGATGGGCGATTGGACGAACCATCTCTCCACCCTCTTCCCGGATGTCCGCCTCAAGCGCTTCCTCGAAATGCGCGGCGCTGACGGTGGCCCGTGGCGCCGCATCTGTGCGTTGCCGGCCTTCTGGGTCGGCCTGCTCTATGACGATGAGGCGCTGACGGCGGCCGACGAGCTGACCAAGGATTGGAACTTCCAAGAGGTCAACGCACTGCGTGACGCGGTGCCGGCGCAGGGCTTGAAGGCTTCCATCAAGGCCCACGGTCTGCTTGATATTGCACGCGAAGTGGTCGGCATTTCGCGCCTTGGCCTGAAGAACCGCAATCGCTTGAATGGCGACGGCCAGGACGAAACCGTCTTCCTTTCGCCGCTCGACGAGGTGCTTGCCAAGAAGGGTACGCTCGCTGACGATCTGCTGATGCTCTACAATGGCCGCTGGAACCAGTCTGTCGAACCGATCTTCGAGGAATATCAATACTGATAGGCGGTTATCTGCCGTCGCGGCCTGGCGAGTTCACGGCAGAAACCGGTATGCGCCCTCTTTTTTCCGCTATACTATCGGAATCAAGCGCCGCCTGATTCCGAAGCGGCCTCATAGCGGGGAAAGGGACTTCGATGCTGCCACTCTTCGACATGATGATGCAGGCACAGAATGGCGCCGCCACGGAGGCCATGGCCAAGCAGTTCAGTCTTGCGCAGGAGCAGGCGGCGAAAGCGATGGCCGCGCTGATGCCGGCCTTTTCCTCCGGCTTCAAGCGCAGCGCCACCGATCCCTATAATTTCATGGGCGTGATGCAGGACATCAGCTCGGGCTCCTATGCTAAATATTTCGAGGACATGACCAAGGCCTTTACGCCCGAGGGCATTGCCGACGGCAATGCGGTGCTCGGACGGCTGTTTGGTTCCAAAGACGTTTCTCGTGCGATCGCGGCGCAGGCAGCGCAGATGACCGGCATCGGGCAGGAAATCTACAAGCGCATGTTGCCTGCTATGGCCGATACGCTGATGGGCGGTCTGTTCAAGGAGACGAGCGGCCAGATCCCGCAGATGGCCAATCCCTTCCTCAACACCGATATGGGCGAGATGATGCAGGGCTGGCTGCAGAGCATCGGCTTTGCGCCCAAACAGCAGCCGACGCCGCAGGCAAGCATCTTCGACAATCCCTTCACCCAGGCGATGGAGCTGATGTTCGGCGCCGATGCCGTCAAGCGCGAGAGGCCGGCGCCGACCAATCCTTTCCTCGACAATCCCTTCGCCAAGGCGTTTCAGGACATGATGAAGAACTTCCCGATGCCATCGGAGCCGCCAAAGGAAGAGCCGAAGGCAAAGCCCGCTGCCGGGGTCGACATGGCCGCTTATACCGAGATGTTCAACGCCATGTTCGATAGCGGCCTGGAAGTGCAGAAGAATTATCAAAAGAACATGGAAGCGATCTTCGACAGCTATTTGAAGACCGAGGACAAGCCAGCCCCAGAACAGAAGTGACATTCGGCTGATCGTATTCCGTTCCATTGTTCGCTATTCCGCACGGGCCGTGCGGATTGCGCCCGATTATCACACACTAAGACTGAGCCTATTTCTTATTTCATCTTGAAAAGGAGATAGCATGTCCAGCATCGATCAATCCGGCAGCTTTAGCCTTGGGGACAGCAAGGTCAAACGGATCGGCTACGGCGCCATGCAGCTAGCAGGCCCCGGAGTATTCGGCCCGCCGAAGGACCATGACACCGCGCTCGCAGTCCTCCGCGAGGCCATCGCCTTGGGCGTCAACCATATCGATACCAGCGACTTCTACGGTCCGCATGTGACCAACCAGCTGATCCGGGAAGCGCTCCATCCCTATCGCGACGATCTCGTCATCGTCACCAAAATCGGCGCGCGGCGCGGCGCTGATGCCTCCTGGCTGCCGGCCTTTTCCGCCGATGAGCTGAAGCAGGCGGTGCACGACAATCTGCGCAATCTGCAGCTCGACGTGCTCGATGTCGTCAACCTTCGCGTCATGATCAATCCACATCACCCGACCGAGGGTTCGATCGAGGCACCGCTGACCGCCCTTGCGGAGTTCAAGCGGCAGGGTCTGGTGCGTCACATCGGGCTTAGCAACGTCACGCGCAACCAGATCGCCGAGGGGCGCAAGATCACCGAGATCGTCTGCGTGCAGAACCTCTACAATCTGGCGCAGCGCACGGATGATGCACTGGTCGATGAACTGGAACGCGACGGCATCGCCTATGTGCCCTTCTTCCCGCTCGGTGGGTTCACACCGCTGCAATCATCGGCGCTTTCCGATGTGGCCGCGCGCCTGAACGCCACGCCAATGCAGGTGGCGCTTGCCTGGCTGCTGCAGCGCGCGCCGAATATCCTGCTCATCCCAGGCACCTCGTCGCTTGCTCACCTCAGGCAGAATATCGCGGCCGCCGAGCTGAAGCTTCCGGAAGATGCGATCGCCGAACTCGATCGCATCGCCGGTGCCGACCACGCTTGACGCACCTCTCACCGATCCGAGAAGGCTCGGGCAGAGAGCTCGAGCCGTCTCTCTATGCCGATATTGTTGAGAAACACCTCGTCGTGGCTGACAACCAGAAGCGCGCCGTCATAGGCCCGCAGCCCGGCTTCAACCGCGGCGATGGAGTCGATATCCAGATGATTGGTCGGTTCATCGAGGATCAGCAACGAAGGCGCCATCGCGCCGCCAAGTACACAAGCAAGTCCGGCCCGCAGAAGCTGGCCGCCGCTCAGGCTGGAGACAATCTGCAGCGCGGCATCAGCCCGAAACATGAAGCGCGCCAGGGCGGCTCGGCAGGCATTTTCGTCCGCATCCGGGTTGATCCGCCGGAAATTATCGCGAATCGAAAGGGATGGATCAAGCAGGCTCACTCGCTGATCTAGCAGGGCGGAATGGACGACCCGCACCGTGCCGCTCCCGGGTTTTAGCGCGCCGGAGACCAATGCCAGCAGTGTCGTTTTGCCTGAGCCGTTCGGCCCGGCGACGGCAACACGCTCCGGCCCCGTCATGATGAAATTGAAGTCGCGCAGGATCGGCCGTTCTGGCTCGTAGCCAGCGGTGACGCCTTCCATCCTGAGGACGATCCTGTTTGCCGGCAATCCCGATGTCGGCAGCTTGACGGCCAGGGGCTGCAGGATCTCGATCTTTTCGCGGGCGGCGGCGGCATCCTGCAGGGCTTGGGAGCGGCGGCGTTCGGCAAGCCGCGTCTTTTCTGCGCTCGTCATTTCGGCCCGCTCCTTCAAACCGCCGAGCATGATGCGCGGAATACCGCCCTTTGCCGCCATCTTTCGGCCGGCTTTGTCCCGCCTCGCTTGCCGCTCGACGGCTGCCTGGGCGCTTCTCTCCACTTCGGCGATACGCTTCTCCGCCTCGGCGAAATCATGCTCGGCGGCGGAAAGCTCCAGCGCCTTACGTTCGCGATATTGGCTCCAGTTGCCGCCATAGCGTGAGGCGCCGAGCGATGTCAGTTCGACGATCGCATCCATGGTATCGAGCAGCTCACGGTCATGGCTGATGACAATGGCGCCTGCCCTCCAGCCCGCAAGCAGATGGATGACAGCGGCGCGACCGTCACGATCGAGATTGTTGGTGGGTTCGTCGAGAATGAGGAAATCCGGATCGTCGACGATAAGGGCAGCCAGGCCGCAGCGCGTGCGCTGTCCGCCGGACAGGGCCACGAGAGGCGTTTCCGGAGTGACGTCAAGCCCGACACGATCAAGGGCTGCGGCGATGCGCGCCTCGAGCGTCCAGTCGGCCAAGACGAGTTCGTCATTGGTCGCCTCGCCGGCTTCCGCCCGTTTCAACACGGCAAGGGCTTTGCTTGCGCCAAAAAGATCGGCAACGGTTTCGTCCGCCTCCACCTGCACGCTCTGGCGCAGGATTCCCAATCGGCCGTTGAACGAGATGCTGCCGGATTGCGGCTGCAACTCGCCGGAGATGAGCTTGATCAGGGTCGTTTTGCCGACGCCGTTGCGCCCGACGAGGCCGGTGCGCTCAGCGCCGAAGCTCAGATCGAGATTAGAAAGAAGCGGCCGGCCGTCAGGCGTGGACCACGAAAGATTGGATAGAACGATGGATATGGGCATGAACATGAATGTCCTCGATGGCAAGGCTGAACGGCATTGCGGTCGAGGTGAAATCCATTGCTGCACACATCCTGTTGGTATCAACGATGCTCATAAACTAGGCGAGCGGCATCTTCAGTTCAAGTCCTGCGAGTGAAGATGCGGGCATTTCACGCATTGGCATCGATGGCGCCAAGGAAGTCTATGACACGCTTCCAGGTGAGATCGGCAGCCCTGGCGTTATAATCGGGTAGGCTGGCATCGGTATAGAGATGGCCGCCGCCCGGATATCGAAAAATCTCTGCGGCGGTTCCGGAGCGCTCGACGGCCTGCCGCCAGGCGGCAACGTCTTCCTCTGGTTCGAACGGGTCCGGTTCGGCCAGATGCAGCTGCAAGGGCAGACCCTTGCGCGTGTTCTCGGCGATCGGGGCGACGCCATGCAGCAAAAGGATGCCGGCCGTCTTTTCCCGCTTGGGCCAGAGGCTGGAGATAACGCCGGCCCCCATTGAAAAGCCGGCCAACACGGTCGAGGCCGGCAGCCCGGCCAGCGCCCATTCGGCGCGCTCGCAGATCGTTTCCCAGCCGATCTCGTCCTTGAATTCGAACCCTTCTTCGATCGATCGGGCGATCAGCCCATCATAGAGATCCGGCGCGAAGGCCTTGTGCCCGGCCGCCTGCACACGCTCGACCGCCTCATGTTCGAGCGACCGCAGACCATAGACGGAGTGGAAGAAGATCACCGTTGCCATCATCACTTCCCTGCTGTTCGGATCAAGTCGTTAGATAAGACAGTTGCTGCAGGAGGCAACTTGCCCGCGCGTGATCCATGACGAAAACCCGGTCTTCAGAAAGAAAAAACCCGGTGTTGGCCCTTGGGCCGAACACCGGGAAAGAGGCAGGGCTTATTGGCTATCACCCTGCGGGGAAACTATCGTCCACCATCAGCCTCTAAAGCTGCTGAAGGCGGAGAGGCGCGCGCAGCGACGCGCGGAATTGGTGAGATGGCCGGACGGATCCCCGAAGAAGGTCGAGGTGGTCAGCGCGGCGTTCAAATCCTGCCTGGTGAGGCCGATGTCGCTCAACTGAGTGTCGTTCAACTCATTCAGATATTCGATTTCCTTACGATTTCGGATTGCGCGCCAGATCGATGCGACATTGCTCAAAGCAAGCCCCACGCGTGCCGTCAGCGACAGCGATGGCGTTGCTAGGCCGAGGTCAAGGGTCCGATCTGTCGTGCGCATTTCCGTGTTCCTTTCTTTGGGCACACGCGAGCCAAGCCCCTTTCCGATGATCCGGAAAAGGGGCGTAGGCCGGGAGGAATTCGACAGGTGTTTCTGTTCGATTGGTATGCTGAATTGCATTCAGAAGATGCCAAAGCCCTATTGATCAGTCCAACGAATGTTTCTAATGATAACTATCAAACTCCTTTATAGGTGAACCCATGTCCGCGCCGCTTGATATCGATCAGTTGCAGACCTTCATCGCAATCGTGGATTCCGGAAGCTTCACCAAGGCAGCCGACCGCGTGTTCAAGACGCAATCGGCCGTCTCCATGCAGATGCGGCGGCTGGAAGAGCGCGTCGGCAAGCAACTCTTTATCAAGGATGGCCGCGGCAACCGCCTGACGGCGGAAGGCGACAAGCTGTTGAACTATGCCCGCCGCATCATTCGCCTGAACAACGAGGCGATGGCGGCTTTCGACGACAATCGGCTCGAGGGCACGCTGCGCATCGGCACGCCGGACGATTATGCCGACCGCTACATGCCCGAAATCATAGGACGTTTTGCCAAGACGCACCCGAATGTCGAGCTCTACATCGTCTGCGAACCCTCGGTCGATCTCGCCGAGCGCATGCATCGCGGCGAGCTCGATATCGCGCTCGTCACCCACAATCCGCGTGAACGCATGTCGGATGTCGTGCGAACGGAACCACTTTGCTGGGTCGGCTCGGCCAATCATCCGCTGCGCGACGATGCGCCCATTCCGCTCGCCGTCGGGCGGCGCGACTGTCAGTGGCGCCAGCTTGCCTGCTCGGCTCTCGATGCCGGCGGCCGCGACTATCAGATCCTGTTCACCAGCTGGTCCTGCACCGTGGTTGCCGCGGCCGTGCTCGCCGGCATGGCGGTTTCGGTCATGCCGGAATCGGCGCTCAGGACCGGCATGAAGGTGCTGACCCAGGCCGATGGCTTCCCACCGCTGCCGCCGGTGCAGATCGGCATCATGAAACGGGCCGGCCTGTCCGTATCGCTGATGAACGCCATCACCGCTCATATCTCGGCCTGCCTGGACAACATCACGCCGGCTGCGGTGGATGACGATCTTGACGGCGAGGTGAAAACCTATACGCGCTTCTATCCCCGACTACGCGCCGGGCACATTCTGCCGGGCTGGTGAGCTCGGGGATCACCAGCCAATCGCCTTCGGGAATCGTTACTGCGCCGGCTCTGCCAGCAAGGTAACGCGGATCACCTGCTTCAATTCATACAGCATACGTAGCGCCATCTCGTCCTCGCTCACGATGGCGAAGCGGATGGATGCGCCGATCAGATGGCTGAACAGCTGCGTGCGTGCCTCAAGGTCGATGCGACTTTCAGCGGGCAGGAAAGGCCGGATACTTTCCAGGAAAATTTCGGCGACGCGATTGCTGTGCTGAATGTTGAGCTGGAGGATATCCCTGTCGATATCCGTGCCGAGCCAGACGCCGATATAGGCGGGATCGCTGCGAAACTCGCGATAATACCAGTCGATCATGGTGCAGACGAGCTCGATGGCATGATCGAGCGATGCCACGAAAGCAAAAGCCTCTCCGACCTTTTGCCGGATTCGGCTGGAATGGCGTTCGAGCAAGGCACGGACGATCGCCGCCTTGTCCGGGAAATACTGATAGACGGAGCCGATCGGGATTGCGGCAACCGTAGCCAGTTCGGTCATCTTCATCGCGCTCACCCCCTTCTCGGCGATCAGCGCGGCCGCAACCGACAGGATGGCATCGACACGCTGGATGCTGCGCTCCTGCTGCGGCCTCTTTCGAAAGTTAATACGGTCGGGATTATCCGGATTCATTCTCTTCCCGTTTCATTCTCGCACTGAACGACGCTCAAGCGCGGCCGACGCTATGACACCTGAGGGGTTCAATGCGCGTAAACGGGAAAAGTCCAATTTTAATCATCACTTAGGAGTCAGAATGAACTCCGGAATCGGGGCCAAGACATGGTTTCGGCCCCGGTAATCGGTGAGCCCGCATGCTCAATCCGCGTCGTTCTAGGACAGGTACTTCCTCAGGAAATCGACGGCTCTGCCCCAGGCCAGGTCAGCAGCTTTCTTGTCGTATCGGGCTGCTGAGGTATCGTTGTTGAAGGCATGATTGACGCCTTCATAGACGAAAATCTCGAAGGTCTTGCCGGCTGACTGCAGCTCCTTGCGATAGGCCTCGATGCCGGCGTTGATGCGATCGTCCAACCCGGCATAGTGCAACAAGAGGGCAGCCTTGATGTCAGGCACGTCGTCCGCCGGCGGCTGCGCGCCATAATAGGCAACGCCCGCCTTCAGCTCCGGCGAGATGGTCGCGAAACGGTTGACGAGGCCGCCGCCCCAGCAGAAGCCGACGGCGCCGACCTTGCCGTTGGCGCCATCCGTCTTGGCGAGATAGGTCAGGCTCGCCTCGGCGTTAGCGGCCGTCAATGCCGGATCGAGATTGGTGAACATGTCGCGCGCCTTGTCCTCGTCCTCGGGCGTGCCGCCGAGCGGGGAGAGGAAATCGGGCGCCAGCACCACGAAGCCTTCCAGCGCCATGCGGCGGGCGACATCGCGGATATGCGGATTGAGGCCGCGATTCTCGTGGATGACGATGACCCCGCCGAGCTTGCCGGCTGCATCTTTCGGGCGGACGAGATAGCCCTTCATCTCGCCTTTGCTGCCGGCGAACGTCACATCCTTTGCGTCCAGCCTGCCGTCATCGGCGGCAATGATCTCGGCGCTGGCCTTATTGGCCGCGAGCAGCGGCGCGATGGCAGCGGCGGCACCCGCCGAGCCTGCAAGCTTGGTCAGCTTTTCCATGAAACCCCGACGATCGAGCGTCAGATGCGTGTATTCGTCATAGGCGTTGATCATCGCCTGCGTCACGACCGGCTTTTCCGTGCTCATAATCCGCTTCTCCCTGTTTCCCCGGTGGTAGGCAACAAACGACCGGCCACCCGCTGACAAGATAGGTCAACCGATGTCGGCGTAACGATAAAGGAAAAACACAAACACGTTACCGCAGGTTGCGGCTTACGGAATGCAGGCAGCCTCAGGAGAAGGCGAGCCAGATGCCAAGCCAGCCCCACATGCAGACCAGGGCTGCAAAGCCGAGAGTGAAGAGCGAGCTGCGATAGCGCAGATCATTGCTGGTCACATGCACGAAGGCATGAGCGTAGCGCGTGGCGACGAAGATCCAGGCAAGGATTACGGCCGGCAGATTATCCGCTTGAGCGGTATAGAGGACGATACAGCCGACATGGAAAAGCAAGGGAAGCTCGAACTGATTGGCGAGGCTGTTTCGCACCACCAGGCTTTCCGCCGGTTCGTCGGCTGTATGGTTTTCGCGGAATTGCGCTGGCTGGATGCGGCCGGCCTTCACCAGCACGCGGCGGCGCCATCCGAGGAGCGCATAAAGGATGAAGACCAGTACCGCATGCGCCATCATGGGCCAGAACATTTCAAAGCCAGTCACGCCGCCAACTCCTTTGGAACTTCCGAAAGCCGATAGGGACAATCAGGACGGCCGCGTGCCGTCCGGCGAGAGGTAGCGAAAAATCGCAAAGCGGGCCAGCAGAATAACCGTCACAACCAGCGTCAGGAATTTCAGTCTGACGATGATGGGCAGCAGGCCGGCCAGCAGCGATACCGTGGCATCGGAGGGCGTTGCCGGCGGATAGAGCATCAGGCCCGCAATATTCTCGGCATAATCGACAAGCGCGTAGAAGATCGGCAGGCAGAAGATGACTGCGGTCGCGCCAGGTGGAATCGGCCGGCCGAAGAAAAAGCCGCCGGGGCCGACGAGCCGCATCAGGCAGAACAACAATCCGCCCAGTACCAGCGGGAAGATCAGCTCAGGCCCGAGATACATCGAATGCAGGATTCTGGCCGGGTCGGGATGATCCTTGAGATAGCGCAGCATGGCGACGACGTCTTCGCGCTCATAGCCGCCGATGCGTGCATCGAGCATCTGCTGGCCGGCTGCGGCATCGCTAAAGGTGCGCATGAAACCGGCATAAATCCAGGCGAACAGTGCCAGCGAAAGCGCTGCGAGGATCGCCGCCAGGCCCTGCAAGGACCTGGCGTTGTCCAAAGCGCGATCTGTCATCGATCAGCCGCCTGCGCCCGGATAATTCGGGCTTTCGCGGGTGATCGTGACGTCATGGGCGTGACTTTCGCGCAGGCCCGCGCCGGAGATGCGCACGAAGGTGGCGCGCTCCTGGAAATCCTTGAGATCGGCGCCGCCGACATAGCCCATGGCTGCCTTGAGACCGCCTGCGAGCTGATGCAGCACGCCAGAGACAGGCCCCTTGTAGGGAACCTGGCCTTCGATGCCTTCCGGCACAAGCTTCAGCGTGTCGCGGACCTCGGCCTGGAAGTAGCGATCCGCGGAACCGCGCGCCATGGCGCCGACAGAGCCCATGCCGCGATAGGCCTTGAAGGAGCGACCCTGGTAGAGATAGACCTCGCCCGGGCTTTCATCCGTGCCGGCGAGCAGCGAACCGATCATGGCGGCGGATGCGCCGGCGGCGATCGCCTTTGCCAGGTCACCAGAGAACTTGATGCCGCCATCGGCGATAATCGGGATGTTCTGATCCTGCGCTGCCTGCACAGCCGACATGATGGCGGCCAGCTGCGGAACGCCGACGCCGGCGACGATACGGGTCGTGCAGATGGAGCCGGGGCCGATACCGACCTTGACGGCATCCGCACCTGCATCGATCAACGCGCGCGTGCCGTCATAGGTGGCGACGTTGCCGGCCATGATTCGGACGGAGTTGGACAGCTTCTTGACGCGGGTGACGGCATCGAGAACGCGCTGCGAGTGACCGTGGGCGGTATCGACGACCAGAAGGTCGACGCCGGCGTCGATCAGGCGCTCGGCGCGCTCATAGCCATCGTCGCCGACGCTGATGGCGGCTGCGGCACGAAGGCGGCCCTGGGCATCCTTCGAAGCATGCGGGTTCAGCTGCGACTTCTCGATATCCTTGACGGTGATCAGGCCGACGAGACGGCTGTCGCCATCGACGACAAGTAGCTTTTCGATGCGGTGCGTGTGCAGCAGGCGTTTGGCTTCATGCTGCTGAACACCGTCCTTGACCGTCACGAGATTCTCGCGGGTCATCAGCTCGTAGATCTTCTGCTGGGGATCGGAGGCGAAGCGAACGTCGCGGTTGGTGAGGATGCCGACGAGGCGGTGCGACTTTTCGACGACCGGAATGCCGGAAATGCCGTGGGCCTTCATCAGGCTGAGCGCTTCGGCGAGCGTTGCGTCCGGACCGATGGTGACCGGATTGACGACCATGCCGCTTTCGAACTTCTTGACCTGTCGGACCTCTTCGGCCTGCTGCACCGGTGTCAGATTACGGTGGATAACACCCATGCCGCCGGCCTGAGCCATGGCGATCGCAAGGCGGCTTTCCGTGACCGTATCCATGGCGGCGGAAAGGATCGGCAGGTTGAGCTCGATGTCCTGGGCGATGCGGGTGGCAATATTCGTCTGGCCCGGCATGACCTCGGAGTGTCCCGGCTGCAGGAGCACGTCGTCGAATGTCAGAGCATCCAACCCGGTTGACGTTTCAATGATGCGTGCCATGGCCAATTCCTTCGTCTGTGAAAAACAGGAAAGCCCGGAACGAATCGTCTACCGGGCGATCTTGCAAGTGTTGCTTGGAAGTTGGCGAGGGCTGGTAACACGTCTATGACAGGAAGGGAATAGCAAAAAGCGATGGGCAGGTATGCTAAGCCGCGACTTCAATGCGGGATCCGGCTGCAGTGTTCAGGGATTTCCATGCGGGGGTTGTTAAACACATGCGAAAGCCCTCGTAATCGTCGGCCGCTTTCGGCAAGAGCAGCAATTGCGAGCGGTCTATTCCGGAAGAGTGCGCCATGACATAAGGTATCACGGTCGATTGGACGCAGGAATCCTGATGCCTGCTTGTAACCTAAAGAAATGATCTTTCAATGCTCAAAAGCCCGGTTACATGCGAAGTTCGCTACCACATCGATCACCACAGAATTTCGGAATTCGAAGCTTACAGTCGGATTTGGATTGAGCTCATCGAACGCCATGGCGGAACACATCACGGCTATTTCCTACCCCGGGACAAGCCCGCAGAGGCCGGAGTGAGCTTTCCGGGCATGGGTGAAGAAGGCCCCGGCGGTATAGCGGTCGCACTATTCACATTTCCAGATGAGATAACCTACCTGCAATACCGCGAGCGTGTTGCAGCCGATCCGGACGGAATTGCCGCAAACGAACGCTTCGGTAAGAACCCGCCATTCATCAGCTACGAGCGAACTTTTTTGCGGCCGATGCTACGGGCAACGACTTAGACAGAGGTGGCACTCATGAGTTTCTGGATAGCAAGTGTCGCTGGATTGGCGATCGCTTATCTCGTAGGCTCCATTCCCACGGGCTATCTGGCGGGAAAACTGCTCAAGGGCATCGATCTTCGGGAACACGGTTCCAAGTCCACCGGAGCAACAAATGTATTGCGTACGCTCGGGAAATGGCCTGCTCTTGCGGTGCTTGTGATTGATGTACTGAAGGGTGCTGGAGCGATCATCTTTGCCCGTTGGTTCTATCCTTGGCTCTGCACGCTGCCAACTGCCTCGTTGTCCACGGCACTTGATCCACGCAATCAACAAGCCTGGATGCCCTCGGCGGTTTGCTTGGCCGGGCTAGCCGTGCTGCTCGGGCATAGCCGCCCCATTTGGCTGAATTTTCGGGGCGGTAAGTCCGTCGCGACCGGATTAGGCTTGCTGCTGGCGATAGCTTGGCCGGTAGGCTTGGGCGCGGTAACGGTTTTTGGCGTCGTCCTGGCTATATTTCGGATTGTTTCCTTGGGATCGATCCTGGCAGCACTGACCGCGATTGCCCTTGCCTGCGGCCTGGAGCAGCCATTGCCCTATCGGCTGCTGGTGATTGCTGGCAGCCTTTACGTGATTGTGCGCCATCGTACGAACATTCAGCGTCTGCTGGCAGGAACGGAACCTCGTCTCGGGCGAAGTGCCGTGGTCCCGAATTGAAACGGGATCGCACATCCGGCATATGCGATCCCATGCTGCCTCGATTGGCTCAAACATCGAACTGGTAGCTTTTCGGAATGTAGCGGAAGCCTTCCGGTTGTTTCTCGACGAAGCCGACGGCGGGGAAAGGCATGTGGAAGCCGAGGAAGGGGATGCGGTCGGCGGCGATCATGTCGAAGATACGGCGGCGGGTTTTCGCGGCCTGCGCCTTGTCCACATCGAAGCGGACCTCCCAATCCGGGCGGCCGAGCGACAGGACATAATGGTTGGCGGTGTCGCCGGTCATAACAAGCTGCCTACCACCGGATTCCAGGTGGAAAACGAGATGGCCGGGGGTGTGGCCCGGCGCCAGCATGGCGGTCATGCCGCTGACGATCTGACCGCCATCCTTTAGGAAGGTCATCTTCTCGGCGAAGGGTACGACATTGGCGAGCACCGCCTTATGCCCGCCTTCCGCCGGCGTTCCCTCACGCGCCTTGTCCGTCCAGAACCCATACTCGATCTCGCCGGTAACGTAGCGAGCGTTCGGAAACGCCGGGCCGCCCTCCTCCATCAGTCCGTTGATGTGATCGCCATGCAGATGCGTGAGCGCGACGACGGTGACCTGCTCGGGCGTGTAGCCGACGGCCTTCAGCCCCTCGAGAAAACGGCCGAGGCCACGCGCGCGTCCGGCTGCACCAAAGCCGGTATCGACGACGATCACATCGGAACCGGTATCGATGATGGCGGGCGCATAGCTGTTCACGAGCTTTTCCGTCGGCAGGAAATTCTGCTCCAGCAATTTGCGAACCGTATCGGGGGCCTGGTTCGAGCCAAAGGTCTCCCAGGGATTATCCATGATGCTGGCGCCGTCCTTGACGACGGTTACGGTGCAGGATCCTAATTTGAACTGATGCGTATCCGGGGGCAGGACGGCAGTCATGAACTTACTCCTTGTGCTGATGCGCAACGTAAGCTGCGCCTATCGGCGTCGTCGGCAGCAACGGCCCTGGAACACATGCTGCTTGACCGAAAATTGGTCATGACAAGACGATCCGAATCCGCTAATACACCGAACGATGTTTTATGCGTTTGGCATTTACATGCTCTTAGCATATGTCAAACCCTGTGTTCCGCGCCAGCGACAGCGGCCATCACGAAGACGTGATCCCCAAGCATTCATGGAGTAAGATCCGGGATTGGCAGCGGCCTCGCATAGGACTACAGAGCGGCTGATCGCGCCAACAGCGATAGCCTTACCGCAGACAGACCTATCGAGGCAGATGCCTATGAATCGCATCGTTCCATTGATCCTCGCCGTCGCTCTCTTCATGGAACAAATGGATTCCACCGTCATCGCGACAGCGCTGCCGGCCATCGCCAACGATCTCCATGTCGGCCCGATCACGCTCAAGCTGGCCCTGACCTCCTACATGGTGTCGCTGGCCGTCTTCATCCCGATCAGCGGCTGGATGGCGGATCGCTTCGGCGCGAAGAACATCTTCCGTGTTGCCATCTGCGTCTTCGTCATCGGTTCCATCATGTGCGCCTTTTCGGGCGGCCTGCTGGAATTCGTCTTCGCCCGCTTCCTGCAGGGCGTTGGCGGCTCGATGATGACTCCGGTCGGGCGCCTTGTGCTGGTGCGCACCACGCAGAAAAGCGACCTGGTTTCGGCCATGGCGCTGCTTTCCATCCCGGCGCTCGTCGGCCCGCTTGCCGGCCCGCCGCTCGGCGGCTTCATCACTACCTATGCTTCCTGGCACTGGATCTTCCTGATCAACGTTCCCGTTGGCATCCTCGGCGTGATCTTGGCGTCAATCTTCCTGCCTGAGGTGGAAGCGACCAAGCCACCGAAGCTCGATGTCATCGGCTTCCTGCTGACGTCCTTTGCCGCCTCCGGGGTCGTTTTCGGCATGTCCGTCATCAGCCTGCCGGCGCTGCCGCCCTATATCGGCATCTCGGCCGTCGTCATCGGCTTCGTCTGCGGCTTCCTCTATATCGGCCATGCGCGCCGACACCCGGCGCCGATCCTCGATCTCACGCTGCTGAAGAACGCCACCTTCCGCGCCTCGGTGACGGGCGGCACGCTGTTCCGCATCTGCATCGGCGCCATGCCGTTCTTAACCCCGCTGATGCTGCAGCTCGGCTTCGGCCTTAATCCGTTCCAGTCCGGCCTCATCACCTTTGCCGGCGCGATCGGTGCGATCTCTACCAAGTTCATCGCGCGCCGCGTCTTCACCGCCGTCGGCTTCAAGACGGCGCTGCTTTCGGCTGCTGCCGTCACGACAGTCACGACGATCTGCACCGGCCTTTTCCAGCCGTGGACGCCGCATCTCATCATTGTCGGCATCCTGCTGATCGGCGGCTTCTCGCGCTCGTTCTTCTTCACCGGCATCAATGCGCTCGCCTTTGCCGATATCACCGACAAGCAGGCAAGCCAGGCGACATCGATGAGCTCGGTCATGCAGCAGATCAGCCTGGCGCTCGGCGTTGCCGTCGCCGCCATGATCCTGGAAGCCTCGACCTTCTTCAGCGGCACGCAGCTGCAGGTTCGCGATTTCCATATCGCATTCTTCTGCATTTCGATCCTGACCGTGGTCGCCACCATCCCCTTCATCCGCATGGATCGCAGCGCCGGCGCCATGGTTTCCGGCCACAAGGCTGGCCTCAAGCGTGTCGCAGCGGTACAGCCGCAGGTGGAGCAGACGGCCGCAAAGTGATGGTCCAGCCCTCATTGCGCTTCAGCCAAACGGCAGCGCAATGAGGGTTTCGTCAGTTTAGCGATTGAGGGTCGCCGGATTTAGCGGTCGGCGGCGGATTGCTCTTCTTCGGTCTCGCCTTCCGGCTTCCGGCCCTTGAAGCCTTTAGCCAGCAGGAACATTTCCACCGACTCGGCTCTGGATGCGCCGGGCTTTACATGGACGACCTGACGGAAATTCTGCTTGAGGAAGGTCAGCAGGTCTCGCTCCGTGCCGCCCTGGAAGGTCTTGGCGAGGAAATGCCCGCCTTCGGCCAGCACCTCGACGGCGAAATGCGCTGCCACTTCGCAGAGATGCATCGTGCGCAGGTGATCGGTCCGGTGATGACCGGTCGTCGGCGCGGCCATATCCGACAGCACCAGATCGGGCGTACCTCCGACCGCATCGATCAGCCGCTGCGGCGCATCCGGCTCCAAAAAGTCGAGCTGCAGGATGCTGACGCCAGGGATCGGCGCCATTTCGAGGAAGTCGATAGCGGCGACGCGGATATCCTCCTCGGTCGAATCGGTCACCTTGGCGGCGATCTGCGACCAGCTGCCCGGAGCGGCACCCAGATCGATGATGCGGCGCGCGCCCTTGAGGATCTGATGCTTCTCGTCGATCTCCAGTAGCTTGAACGCGGCGCGGGCGCGGTAACCTTCAAGCTGGGCGCGCTGCACATAGGGATCGTTGATATGGCGCTGCAGCCATTGGCGCGACGAAGCCTTCAGCTTCTTTTTCTTGACGCGCTGGCCGAGCTTGCGGCCCGTGCGGTTGCCGGCGATGGTTGGCTTGGTCACGTCTGCGGCCCCTTCATATCCCTCGGTCGATGACCCCGGCGCGAGCGGCCCCGCCGCCAAACGCCATCGTCTGCCATCATGTCGGTCAGCAATCCCTCGCGTAGGCCGCGATCGGCAACGCGCATACGCGGGCTCGGCCAGCGGCGGCGGATCGCCTCCAGAATGGCGCATCCCGCCAGCACCAGATCGGCGCGATCCGGTCCGATACAGGGATTGGCGGCGCGGCCGGCAAAATCCCAAGACAAGAGCTTGGCCTGCATCGCGCTCACCTCGTCATCCGACAGCCAGACGCCGTCGACCCTGCGCCGATCGTAACGCGGCAGATCGAGGTGAACGCCGGCAAGCGTCGTCACAGTGCCCGAAGTTCCGATCAGGTGGAAGTCGCCGCTGTCGCGTGCTGCGCCATGCACCGGCGGGCAATCGAAACGCTCGAGCATGCGCTGGACTTCGCACACCATCGTCTCGAACAGTTCAGGCGTTACATCGCGACCGCCATGCCGCTCGGAGAGCGTGACGACACCGACGGGCAGCGAGGTCCAATGGGTGATGTGATTGGCCAGCCGGCTGGAGCGATTCTCGCCGATACGGATGACGGCAATTTCGGAGGAGCCGCCGCCAATATCGAACAGAACGACAGAGCGCGCCTCCGGTCCCACCAGCGACGAGCAGCCGGAAACGGCAAGCCGTGCCTCGGTCTCGCGATCAATGATTTCGAGCTGGAGTCCTGTTTCTTCGGTCACGCGCGCAAGGAAAGCTTCGCCGTTGTCCGCCGCGCGGCAGGCTTCGGTCGCGATCAGCCGCATGCGCCGGATTTCGCGTGTCTTCAGCTTGGCCGCGCAGATGCGCAGCGCCTCCACAGCCCGATCCATGGCATCGCTCGACAGACGTCCGCTGGCTCCAAGTCCTTCGCCGAGGCGCACGATGCGCGAAAAGGCATCGACCACCCGGAACTGGCCGGGGCGGGTCGGCTGCGCGATCAGCAGGCGGCAATTGTTGGTGCCGAGGTCGAGGGCCGCATAGAGGTCGAGTGGCCGGGAATCAGCGTCGGCATAGTGGTGATGTTGGCCCTGCCCTTCGCGGCGCGGCGGCGATTGCCTGATCTGGCGATGCTCGTCATGGGCCACTGGCGCATGCGCGTTCGAAGGCGCATTGGCAGGCGCGACGATCTGCGCCACTTTCTCATGCACCAGAGGCCGGCCCTGCAGGCCACGCTTGCTGCGATGCTTGCGTCGGTTCTTGCCGCTTTTATGCGAAGACGGATGGCCATGATCCGGCGAGGCACGATGCTCAGCCGGTGTCGAAAGCTGCTGTGTCTGGGAAGCAGGCTGCGGGCCACCTTGGGCTGCGCGTGCACGGCGCCGGCGCTTGCGCTTTTTGGCCGGTAAGCCGGCCTCATCCTCTGCTGGGCGTTGCGCCACCTGGCCGGACTTGCCTGCCTGGGCGGCCTCCGCAGAATGAGCGTTCGGACGGCCGTGACCGCGCTTACGCTTCGCGCGCCGGGAGGATTTACCCTTCCTGCGCTCTGCTGCCGACGCCCCGTCTGCCTGCGGCGCTAGGCCGCTGTCGGGGTCACTCACGTATCTTTTCCACCGCGCCGCGCAAGGCCCCTGAGGGTATGCTGCTGGCGCTCGTTCGATTTTCGTTGGGCAAAGAATACCAGCAGGATGGGTTTTCGCCAAATTCTTTTTGAATCACGCCATTTTAGTCGCGCGCCAAACAGCCCTCACGCGACCAGATGCGCCCTGACATCAGCCGCAAGTTGCTCCATCCGGTCGATCGGCGCATGCCCGATCAGCATGAAGGCGTGGGTGGCGCTCGACCAATAAACGACATTCATGCCCTTGCGATTTTCCATATCCGGCGCCGCCGCACCCTTGGCGGATCGGACGATGCAGAGCGCCATGGGACCGCTTTCCGGATCGAGATAGGCGATCTGAGCCAACGGCTTGCTGTCATAATTCAGGATCTGAGCACGCTTGAACTCGATACCCGGCATGGCGACGGCTTCGGGCGCCAGCGATAGATTCAATTTGGCGCCGACTTCATTCAATTGCACAACCTGTTGCGCATGATCACCGGCCGGAGCGCTCAGCGTATCCGCCGTATAGAGCGAGAGATATTCCGCCACTACGGCACGCCATTCCGCATCTTCGTCCGGTTTCGAAAGCCGGTGGCCGATGCCGATCACGGCACGGTCGACGGCAATAGCAGCGACGAAGCTTGCGGCGACGGCCGCAAGGAAACCACGGCGGCCGATGCCGGCAGTGCTGGCTTTGCTCTCCTCTCTCAAGGGAATGCCGGCAAGCATGGCATCCAGCCTCGCAGCCGGAGCCTCGGCAAGCATCGGCTGGAATGCCTCTGCGAAGGGCAAGGTGCTGCGCGACAGAAAATCGAATCGCTCCGCCACGCGCTCGTCGTCGGCGATCAATCGTTCGATCCGCTCGCGCTCGGAGACATTCAGCTCGCCATCGATGAAGGCGGTGAGCTGCTCGTCCGAGGGCATCTGTCCTTTATGCGATTCACTCATTTCCATTCCCCAGTCGCTCACCTCCGGACGATTTCCCGTCAGCCGCCATTCCCATGCCCTCAGCGAGTTTCGCCCGCGCCGCCGCCAGCCGGCTCATGACCGTTCCGATCGGCACATCAAGAACGTCAGCCACCTCGCGATAGGAAAGCCCTTCGACATAGGCCAGGAACACCGCAGTGCGCTGCGCCTCCGGAAGGGCCTGAACGCGCTGCAACACCTGCCCGACCAAAATATGCGTTTCGGTTTGCCGAGCACCGTCGAAAACCAGCGTCTCGTCGGCATCGACAAAGCCCTGCCCCATACGCACTCGGCGCGAGCGGACCTCGTTCAGCCAGATCGAATGCAGGATGGCAAAGAGCCAGCGATCGAGCCGCGTGCCCGATGTGAACTGAGCCGCTCGCTCTAGAGCCCTGACGCAGGTCGCCTGCACGAGATCGTCGGCCACGTCACGCTGACGCGACAGCACCACACCATAGCGCCACAGCCGCGTCAGATGCTGGGAAAGTCCCGCCCTGATATCCTCTTCGCTCGCTATGACAGCCTCCGCCATTCCCGCATGTCCGGGAGCCGCCGATCTTTTTGGCGGCTCCGCTGCCGTCAGACTATAAGCGGAAATTGCGCCACGAGCGACTGGCATCACTCCCATATCCCTCGCAAAGCTCCCTGCTTGCCGTCTTTATCCCCGGCGCTTACCTGCGATCACAGGCTGGACGGATTCATGATCGCGGCGTGAAGATCGCGATATTCCTCGCAGCTCGTATTGCCGCAGAGCGTCTTGATCGTGCTCAGCTGGTCCTTGGCGAGGTCCATCTGGCCCTTGATGACGTAGGCTTCGCCGAGATATTCACGAACCAGCGTGTACTTCGGATCCATGGCGACAGACTTCTGGTAATAGGAGATGCCTTCGTCGGTACGGCCGAGCTTACGGGTGGCGTAACCGCGATAGTTCAGCGCTTCTGCCGTATTCGGATTCTTCATCGTGTCGAGAACCGCCAGGGCTTCCTCGTAACGATGATCCTTCTTGGCGAGCGAGTATGCATAATCCGCGCGGTTCTCGTCCGTGACGTTGGCACCCTGCTGCTTGACGCACTTCTTGGTCTTCTGATCGTAGATCTCGCCCTTCTTGCAGGTCGGCGTCGTGCTCGAATCGTTGCCGGCAGCAAAGACCGGGATGGCGAAAGCGCCGAGGGTCAGGCTTGCGCCGAGAGCGATGGAAGCCAGGCGAATTGCTTTGGTCGTCATGGAATGTCTCCTTGGCAAAATGAACGTTGCGAGGGGAGAACACACCATCGGCATCTTTTATTCGGATGATGCGCGAAATTTTTTCGGCGCATCCCAATGCGGGACGCCGTCACTCTTTCGTGACTGCTCCGGCATCGAATAGACCACCCTCACGACGTGTTTCCATCCCACGCCCCTCAAGGGCGCAGGAGAAACTCGTGACCGATACCGTCAAACTTCTAAGCCTTGCCGTCGCAACCCCCGACAACATCATTCTCCAGACCGACGCTGCCGAGACGGCGGCCCGTCTGTTCTCGGATCGTTTTCAGGATTTCAAATATCTCGCGCGCGTGTTCGAGAGCACCAGCATTCGCAAGCGCCATGTGGCACGGCCCCTTTCTTGGTTCGAAGAGCCGCACGGCTGGCAGGATCGCATGGCTGCCTATGTTGAGGTGGCCTCCGAGCTTTTCCGCCGTTCTGCAACGGCAGCGCTGCAACGCGCCGGCCTTGAGGCCCGGCATGTGGACTGCGTTGTTACAGCCTCATCCACCGGGCTTGCGACGCCGAGCCTCGACGCGCGGCTGGCCGGCTTGATGGGCTTCCGTGCCGATATCGAGCGTGTACCGGTCTTCGGGCTCGGCTGTGCAGCCGGCGTATCCGGTCTTGCGGTCGCGACGAAGATGGCACGAAGCCGGCCAGGCGCCGTTGTCCTTTTTGTCTCGATCGAACTCTGCTCCCTTGCCTTTCGGCTGGACGAACTGACACGGCCCAACATCATTGCCACCGCGCTATTCGGCGACGGAGCAGCGGCCTGTGTGCTGCGGGCCGGCGAAAGCGGCATTGCGGAAATCGAATCGACCGGCGAACATCTTTTCCCCGAGAGCCTCGGCATCATGGGCTGGAAGATCGATGATACCGGCTTCGGTATCATCCTCGAACAATCGCTGCCGGTCTTTGCCGAGACGCATCTCAAGGGCGCGGTTGCCGGCATTCTGGAGCGATCCCGGCTTTTGATCTCCGATATCGACCGCTTCATCTGTCATCCGGGCGGCGCCAAGGTGCTGGCGGCACTCGAAAGCGCGCTCGGCCTTGAAGAAGGCTCGCTCGATATCGAACGCGAGGTGATCCGCGACTACGGCAACATGTCTTCGCCCACCGTGCTGTTCGTGCTGGAGCGCGCCATTGCGGCCGGCTTGCCGGAGCGTTCCGCCCTGCTGGCCATGGGGCCGGGATTTTCGGCAAGCTGCATCACCTTGAGGAGGGTCGCCTGATGCTGTGGCCATCGATCGCACTTCTGACTTTCGTGACGCTGCAGCGGCTGGCGGAGCTCGTCTATGCAGGGCATAACACCGCAGCACTCCTTGCCCGCGGCGCCCGGGAATATGCAGCGGAGCACTATCCCTTCATGGTGGCGACGCATGCGGCCTGGCTGATCGGATTGTGGCTGCTCGCCATCGGCCGGCCTGTCGATCTCGTCTGGTTCCTGCTCTTCATGGTGCTGCAGGGACTGCGCCTCTGGGTACTGGCGACACTGAGGGATCGTTGGACGACGCGCATCATCATATTGCCCCGCGCGGCGCTGGTGACCAAAGGACCCTATCGCTTCCTCAGCCATCCGAACTATACCGTCGTCGTCGGCGAGATCGCTGTCTTGCCGCTCGCCTTTGGCATGCCGCTTTACGCCGCGATCTTTTCGCTGCTCAACGGCATCATTCTTGTGATCCGCATCCGCGCCGAAAACGCCTGCCTGAAACAGATGCGGCCTGACCGCATTTTTCAATTGCGCCGCTGAAATTTGGCAGGCATTTTCGATGCTTAGAGCGCGGTCAGACAATACGGAACGATCGAGCGGCAATGCAATAGGCATGCGGATAGCAGGATAAAATGACAAAGGACGCAATCGTTCTCGGTGCAGGCATCGTCGGTGTTTCGACGGCAATCCATCTGCAGCGGCGGGGGCGGCAAGTCGTCCTCGTCGACCGCCAGCCACCGGGCCAGGGAACATCCTTCGGCAATGCCGGCCTCATTCAGCGCGAGGGCGTCGTGCCCTACGGCTTCCCGCAGCAATTCGGCCTGCTGCTGCGCTATGCCTTCAATAATCGCATCGACGCGCATTACCATCTGCGCGCCCTGCCTGCGCAAATCGCCTTCCTCGCCCGCTATTGGTGGAACTCCAATACCAAGCGCCATGAGATGATTTCGCGCGCCTATGCGCCGCTGATCGAACATTCCGTCAGCGAGCACAATGATCTCATCGAAGCCTCGCATGCCGAAGAGCTCATTCGCAAGAACGGCTGGGTGGAGCTGTTCCGTTCGAACGGGAAGCGCGACGCCGAGTTTGCCGAGGCCGAACGACTCAATCGCGAATTCGGGATCGGTTACGACGCGCTGAGCGGTGCGGATATCATAACCATGGAGCCGCATCTCAGAGGCAATTTTTCCGGCGCGCTTCGCTGGCGCGACCCCTGGTCGGTGCTCGACCCGCACGGGCTGACATCAGCCTATCGCCGATATTTCGAAAGCATTGGCGGGCGTGTGACGACGGGAGATGCCGTCTCGCTCGGAATGGCCGGCTCGGCCTGGAGAATGGTGACGGCGGAAGGGTCGATCGAGGCGGAGGATGTCGTCGTCGCACTCGGTCCCTGGGCCGATATCGTCACGAAACGTTTCGGTTATGCCTTCCCGCTCGGCGTCAAGCGCGGCTATCACATGCATTACGCCACCGAGGGCGACGCCATCCTCAACAACTGGACGCTGGATGCCGAGCGCGGCTATCTGCTGGCGCCGATGAGCCGCGGCATCCGGCTCACAACCGGTGCCGAATTCGCCCTGCGCGATGCTCCGAAGACACCGGTCCAGCTCGACCGTGCCGAAGCCGTCGCGCGCACCACCTTCCCGCTTGGCGAGCGGCTCGATCCGGAACCCTGGATGGGAGCACGGCCTTGCACACCCGATATGATGCCGATCATCGGAAAGGCACCGCGCCATAACGGCCTATGGTTCGCCTTCGGTCATGCCCATCACGGGCTGACGCTCGGCCCGGTGACCGGCCGCGTGCTCGCCGAGCTCATCACCGGCGAGAAGCCCTTCATCGATATTTCGACTTACGCTCCGGGCCGGTTTGCGCCCTGAGCCGCTCTATCTCACGCAATTCCGGACGGAAAACCGCTACGCACTTTTCCTGGAATTGCTTTAGAGGATTGCCCGGAGGCTTCTGACAGACGCATCGACGATCTCTTCGATCGTGGCGTCGATGTCGACGGTGACGACACCGGGCTCGCCCGTCGGTACTTCCAGCGTCTGCAATTGGCTTTCGAGCAGCGAGGTCGGCATGAAATGCCCCTTGCGCTCGCCCATGCGCTTCGTCAGCAGCTCTTTGGAGCCTTCGAGATAGATGAAATAGAGATGACCGCCGGCGGATGCCCGCAAGCGTTCGCGATAGACGCGCTTCAACGCCGAGCAGGTCACGGCAACGCCTTCGCCTTTCGCAAGGCTTGCCGATATTTCCTGGCCGATCTTTTCGAGCCACGGCCAGCGATCCTCATCCGTCAGCGGAATGCCCTTGCTCATCTTCTCGACATTGGCTGCCGGATGCAGGGCATCGCCTTCGATGAAATGGATGCCGAGCTTGGCCGCCACACCCTCACCGATGGAGGATTTACCGCTGCCGCTCACACCCATGACGATGATGGCAAGCGGGGTGTCCTGATTATCGCGCATAGGCCTATCCGAAATGATTGATTTCAAACCGGGCACGGTCGCTCTTCAGCCATGCCCGATTCGCAACTTGGATCAATCCAGCGGAAAGAAACAGGAAAATTTATGCGTTCCGTCGCCCGCCAGTTCCGGTTCAACCTGCCGGCACTTGTCCTGGGCACGCCAGCAGCGCGGATTGAAGTGGCAGCCCTTCGGCGGATTGAGCGGCGACGGCAATTCACCCTGCAGGCGGATGCGGTTCTTTTCGCGATCCGGATCGGCGATCGGCGTCGCCGACAGAAGGGCCGCAGTATAGGGATGGCGCGGCCGGTTGAAGACCTCGTCCGCCGTGCCGGTTTCCACCGGACGTCCGAGATACATAACCATCACGTCGTCTGCGATGTGACGGACGACGGAAAGGCCATGCGAGATAAAGAGGTAGGCAAGGCCCATCTCCTTCTGCAGATCCATCAGCAAGTTCAGGACCTGCGCCTGGATCGACAGATCGAGTGCGGACACCGGCTCATCGAGCACCAGCACCTTCGGCCGCAGCATCAGGGCACGCGCGATGGCGATGCGCTGGCGCTGGCCGCCCGAGAACATATGCGGGTAACGATCATAGTGTTCCGGACGCAGACCGACGCGTGCCATCATCTCCTCCACCTTGCGGCGTCGGGTGGCGGCATCATCATCCGTGTTGATCTTCAGCGGCTCTTCCAGGATGGAGCCGACCTTCTGGCGAGGATTCAGCGAGCCATAAGGGTTCTGAAACACGATCTGCACGGCACTGCGCAGGCTGCGGTCGCCGAGCCTGGCGGGCTTGCCGTCTATCAGCAATTCGCCGGCCGTCGGATTTTCGATCATCGTCACGAGGCGAGCGAGCGTCGACTTACCGCAGCCGGATTCGCCGACGACAGCGAGCGTGCGGCCCGACTGCAGGCTGAAGCTGACGCCGTTCAGCGCCTTGACGGTCGCTTCCGGTTTGAAGGTGCCGCGCTTGACGGTGTAGAAGCGGGCGAGATCGCGCCCTTCGAGAACAGCGCCGGTCATGCGGCACCTCCTGCTTTTTGCGTGGCGACAATGCCGGGGTGGCCGAGTGGCTTGCCATGTTGCAGCGGATAATTGCATAGGGCTACGCCCAGTTCGGGCCCCTGGCGCCTCACGCCCTTGTCGCATTCCGGCGTTGCAAAGGAGCAGCGCGGCGCAAAGAGACAGCCCGTCGGTCGATCGTGCTGACCGGGAACGACGCCGGCAATCGACGGCAGACGCTCGCCGACTTCGGCGCGCTCCGGCAGAGCCGAAAGAAGGGCTGCCGTATAGGGATGGCGCGGATCGCGGAACAGTTCCTTGACCGGCTGCTCCTCGACCTTCTGGCCGGCATATTGCACCTGCACGCGCTCTGCCGTTTCGGCGACGACGCCCATGTCATGCGTGATGAGCACGAGCGCCATGCCCTGCTCCCGCTGAAGGCGCACGAGCAGGTCGAGGATCTGCGCCTGGATCGTCACGTCGAGCGCGGTCGTGGGTTCATCGGCAATCAGAAGCTTCGGATTGCAGGCGAGCGCCATGGCGATCATGACGCGCTGGCTCATGCCACCGGACATCTGATGCGGGAAGTTCGACAAGCGATCCGCAGGGGCTGGAATGCCGACGAGATTCAAGAGTTCGATCGAGCGTTCGCGGCGAGCCTTGCGGTCAAGGCCCATATGGATGCGGAGCGTCTCGCCGAGCTGGAAGCCGACCGTGAAGCACGGATTAAGGCTCGACATCGGCTCCTGGAAGATCATGGCCATGTCCTTGCCGATGATCTTGCGGCGCTGACGCGAGGAGATACCGCGCAGGTCCTTGCCGTCGAACATCATGCGGTCGGCGGTGATCTTCGCCGTCCAGGGCAGAAGGCCCATCATGGCAAGCATGGAGACCGACTTGCCGGAACCGGATTCGCCGACGATCGAGAGGATTTCTCCCTTGTCGCATGTCAGCGAGACGCCATCGACGGCCCGGAACAAGCCGGACGAGGTCTGGAATTCGACGGAGAGGTTTTCAATATCGAGGAGTGCCATTACGACCTCTTCAGCTTCGGGTCGAATGCATCGCGCAGGCCGTCGCCCATCAGATTGATGGCGAGCACCGTGATCAGGATGCAGAGACCGGGGAAAGTAACGAGCCAAGGGTTGCTCTGGAAGAATTCACGCGAATCCGCCAGCATCGTCCCCCATTCCGGCGTCGGCGGCTGAGCGCCTTGACCGAGAAAGCCGAGCGCGGCGGCATCGAGAATGGCGGAGGAGAATGCCAGCGTCGCCTGGACGATCAACGGTCCCAGACAGTTCGGCAGGATAGTCTTGAACATCAGCCGCAGCGGGCCGGCGCCGGCTACGCGGGAGGCGATGACATATTCCTTGTCGCGCTCGGCCATGACGGAAGCGCGGGTCAGACGAACGAAATGCGGCTGGTTGACGATGGAGATCGCGATCATCGCATTGGTCAGGCCCGGTCCGAGGATAGCCACCAGCACCAGGGCGAGCAGCAGGGAGGGGACCGCGAGGATGATGTCCATGATGCGCATGATAATCGTATCGACACGGCCACGCACATAGCCGGCGACGAGACCGATCAGGATGCCGGCGAGTGCAGAAAGCGAGGCAACGACGAGGCCGATGAACAGCGAGAAGCGTGTGCCATAGATGAGGCGCGACAGGAGATCACGGCCATTGGCATCGGTGCCGAGTAGGAAGCTGCTGTTGCCGCCCTCCGCCCAGGCGGGCGGCAGGCGCTGCATGTCGCTGCCATAGGCCACATCGGGATTATGCGGCGCCACGAGACCGGCGAAAATCGCCAGAAACAGGACGAAAAGGAAGATCGCAAGGCCGATGACGGCGCCCTTGTTGCGAGAGAAATAATACCAGAACTCCGCAAGAGCGGAAGGACGGTCGGATTTGACACTAACCGTTTTGACGCTAACCGTGCTCATGGGCCGCTCCTAGTGACGAATGCGTGGATTGACGAAGCCGTAGAGCAGGTCGACGACGAGATTGACGAGCATGACGATGCCGGCGATCAGCAACAGGCCACCCTGCACCACCGGATAATCGCGCTTGAAGACCGCATCTATCATCCATTTGCCGATACCCGGCCAGGAGAAGATGCTTTCCGTCAGGATGGCGCCGCCGAGCAGCACGCCGACCTGCAGGCCGATCGTAGTGACGACGGGGATCATCGCATTTCGCAATGCGTGCACGGAAACGACGCGCAGCGGCGAGAGGCCCTTGGAACGAGCCGTGCGCACATAATCCTCGCCGAGCACTTCGAGCATCGCCGAGCGCGTCTGGCGCGCGATCACGGCGAGCGGGATCGTGCCAAGCACGATGGTCGGCAGGATCAGCGAATTGAAAGCGGACCAGAAGGCGCCCTTCTGGCCGGACAGCAGGCTGTCGATCAGCATGAACCCGGTGATCGGCTTGAAGAAATAGATGAGTCCGATACGGCCCGAAACCGGCGTCCAGTGCAGATAGCCGTTGAAGACGATGATAAGCAGCAGGCCCCACCAGAAGATCGGCATGGAATAGCCGACGAGGGCGACGCCCATGACGCTCTGGTCGAACCATGTGCCCCGCTTCACGGCGGCGAAAACACCGGCTGGTATGCCAAGACAGATCGCGAGGATCATGGCACAGATCGACAGCTCGAGCGTGGCCGGGAAGAAGGTCAAAAAGTCGGTCAGCACGTCACGCTTTGTCGTGATCGAGGTGCCGAGATCGCCATGAAGGGCATTCCAGATATATCGGCCGTACTGCACGACCATCGGCTGGTCGTAGCCGAGATCGTGCGAGATCTGCGCATGACGCTCCGGCGACATGACGCGTTCGCCCGACAGCAGCATGACAGGATCGCCGGGAAGCAGGCGGATGAAAGAGAAGGCGACGATCGATACACCGAGGAATGTCGGGATCAGCACCGCTAGCCGGCTGAAAAGAAATCGCAACATGGCAGATGTCCAAATTTTTCCGGCGGTCAGACAGAGTGTCTGACCGCCGGTTCGCCCGATACTAGCCGGGCATTCTCACAGATTTTTCGTTATTCGGCGATATCGACGCCGTCGAAGCGATGAATACCGAGCGGATCCTGGAAGTAGCCCGTGACATTCTTCGTCATCGGCATGAAGACTTCCGAGTGATCGATCGTCATCCACGGTGCTTCGCGCTTGAAGACGACCTGAGCCTCTTCGTAGAGCTTCGTGCGCTCCTTGACGTCAGCCGTCTGCTTGGCCTTCTTCACCAGACCGTCGAATTCCTTGTTGCACCACTGTGCGCGGTTGTTGCCGCCAACGGCATCGCAGCCGAGCAGCGTGTCAAGGAAGTTGTCCGGGTCGCCGTTGTCGCCAGTCCAGCCGAGGATGGCCGCGCCATCGCGGTCCTTGGCGGAGGAGAGCTTCAGGTACTGCGCCCAGTCATAGGTGACGATCTCGACCTTGACGCCGATCTTGGCAAGGTCCGCCTGCATCAGCTCGGCAGCGCGACGGGCGTTCAGCATGTAGGGACGCGACACGGGCATCGCCCAGATCTTCATGCTGAGATCCTTGACGCCGGCCTTTTCGAGCAGCTTCTTGGCTTCTTCCGGATTGAATGCGTCGTCCTTGATGTCCTTGTTGTAGGACCACATGGTCGGCGGGATCGGGTTGGTCGCAACCTTGGCGGAGCCCTGGAAAACGGCATCGACGATGGCCTGCTTGTTGACAGCCATGTTGATGGCCTTGCGTACTTCGACCTTGTCGAACGGAGCAACCAGCGTGTTGTAGGCGAGATAGGAAACGTTCAGGCCAGCCTGATCGAGAACCTTGAGGTTCTTGTCGGCCTTCAGATCCTTGATATCAGCCGCATTCGGATACGGCATGATGTTGCACTCACCGGACTTCAGCTTCTGCGCACGAACGGAGGCGTCCGGCGTGATCGCGAAGACGAGATCGTCGATCTTTTCCTTGCCCTTGAAGTAGGTTTCGTTCGCCTTGTAGCGGATAACGGCATCCGGCTGATAGGCGACGAAGGTGAATGCGCCAGTGCCTAGCGGCTGCTGGTTCATCTGCTCCATCTTCTTGTCGGCCTGCAGCTTATCGGCATATTCCTTCGACAGGATCGAGGCAAAGTCCATAGCGAGGTCGGCGAGGAACGGAGCTTCCGGGCGGTCAAGGACGAACTTGACGGTGAGATCGTCAACCTTGTCGATCGACTTGATGAGCTTCGGGAAGCCCATGCCATCGGCATATTCGTAGGTACCGCCGGCGACATATTTTGCCCAGGGGCTGTCCGTGCCGAGCTGGCGGCTGATCGAGAAGATCACGTCATCGGCGTTGAGGTCACGCGTCGGCGTAAAGAAATCGGTGGTCTGGAACTTGACGCCCTTGCGGAGCTTGAAGGTGTATTCCTTGCCGTCCGGAGACACGGTCCAGCTTTCGGCAAGGCCCGGCTCGATTTCGGTGCTGCCATGCTTGAATTCGACAAGGCGGCTATAGACCGTGCGCGACGAGGCGTCGAAAGTATTGCCTCCGGTGTAGAGACCCGGGTCAAAACCTTCCGGCGAGCTTTCCGAGCAATAGACAAGCGTTTTTGACCAGGCGGACGTCGCCATGACCGAAGCCAAGGCTGTCACTGCCAGCAGGACAGAAATCTTTTTCATGATATCGTTTCCCAGATTGTTATTCTTTTGAAGCCGTGGACACCAGAGGTTCCCATCCGGATCGCGCCGATGGAACTTTATTTTAAGTTTGAAAGCAACAAGCGCCGCCTAAAATTTTTCCAATTTCTAGAGTTTGGAAATTTTTGAACGAAAAAACCTATGAATTGGTAATTTTCTGGCAAAAATTTGCATGCCTTTAGCAGATTCAGAACGATTTGCCGTTTTGCTCTTTCAATCCGCCAACCGCCTATTGCCCGGATAGGAGGCAATACAAGCGAAAATCCGCAGCTACCGGCGGTAACTGCGGACTGAAACATGTTCGAATTTCAGAGGACTGATCAGGCGGCCGGGGCTGCAACCACCGGCTTCTTCGCAATCGCCTTGTGATCTTTGTCGGTAAGGCCGAGGAGAAAGTTGATCTGCGGGCGAGCCTTGACAAGGTCGTCGATGGAATATTCGGTCAGAACGTCGAAGAAAGCATTGAGCGCCTTGCGCAACGCCGAGTTGAGGCCGCAGCTATCGACCAGTGGGCATTCCACCACGCCATCCTCGAAGCATTCCGCCATGGCGAAACTGTCTTCGGTAACACGGACGACATCGAACAGACTGATATCGGTCGCCGGCTTGCCAAGGCGCACGCCGCCATTGCGGCCACGCACCGTTTCGACAAGGCCAGCCTTGGTCAAGGGCTGCAGAATCTTAAAGAGAAACAGCTCAGATACGCTGTATGCCCTGGCGATTTCCGGAATTCGGCTCAGATGGCCTTCATTAGCGGCGCAATACATCAGCATGCGCACTGCGTAATTGGTCTGCTTGGTCAAACGCATGCCGATCTCCTGGAATCGAGGCTGCTTAGGGGCTGGCCCCGTATATAGTGGCTTTCTTAGTTTTGAACAATTCCAAAATATGAAATTCATATTCAGCTTATTTAGAAAGCCTGAGCTCCTCACCCCTTCGGCTTCGTCCCCTTCTCCTTCAGCTCACTGGCATAATCAAGGATCGCCTGCTTGCGCTCGGGCGTCCCCGGATGGGTTGAGAGCATGCTGGCGCTGCTATGATCGCCAAGTTTCGTTTCAAGGATATCGAAGAACCGTGAGAGTGCCGTCGGATCCATGCCCGCCGCCTGCATCAACTCGACAGAGCGGCGATCGGCCTGTGCCTCCGCCTCGCGGGAATAGGAAAGCGCAAGTAGGCCGCCGCCTTGCGTCAATAGGTCCTGAATGCCGGAACCGACGTCACCAGCTATCAGAAGCACGAGACCCGCAACACCCGCGGCACGGTAAAGCTGACGCAGGCTGTGCCTGTATTCGACGTGACCCATCTCGTGACCAAGCACAGCTGCAATCAGTTCCTTATCACCGCCGGCGAGTTCGACCAATTGGTCAGTCAGAACGAGGTTTCCGTCCGGCAGCGCGAAGGCGTTCGGACCGATGAGGCCGCCATCGCGGAAATTCAGATGGTAACGGCCGGCACCACCTTCCGCATTTGCAGCTATCGTGGCGAAATCATTGCGAATTTCCGTCTGCTGTGCCGCCGGCAGCTTGCTGGGGCCGAAGGTCACCTGGTCCAATGTCTTCAGCGTCCCTGCCGACATCATCTCCGGCACCACGGGCGGCGTCGCCAGCACCGCAATCTCCACCAAGATCGGCAGGGCATAGCGATAGATGGCCGAAGCAAGGACGATCGTCGCAAGAGCAAAGGCGATCAGACGGGGACGAACGATCTCAAGTCCATGAACGAAACCACTGCGTCCCTCGCCGCGGCTTCGCAGGTAAGCATCGATGGCGTCATTATCGCAGGTTTCAAAAACCGATTCATTTCCGAACACAATGCGACGCGGGATGGAGCCGACGCGCGGGCTGACCTCGATATCCGAGCGGATACCCCAGGCAAGCCGCTTGTCTTCCTCATCCTCTTCAGACGAGAGCACCATGAGAGACCCGCCGATATCCATCAGCCGGGACGGAACCTCCCGGCTGGAATGCGGCGGATGCCAGACACCCGTCGCGATCGTCTGCGGATCAGAAGCCAAAGTCGAATCCATCGACATCGAGATATTCCGCGCTGATCGCGTTGCCGGTCGAGCGGATCTGGTCGAACACGACGCCGATTTCGCCATCGATACTGATCGCCGTATGCTCTGCCAAGAAGCGCTGCATGCGCACCGCCGCCCACGGGCGCATCAATCCGAGAGTTACCAAGGTGACGACGACATTGGAAATCGCAATCCACGCATAGCGCCGGCGACCAAGATCGCTTCTGAGCTCATGACGATGATCGACCGTTGCGGCCGACCAGACGATGTTGCGCACCGTCGCGCGGTAATAAAGACCAGCGAATAGGTAAATCGGGAAAATAAGCACAATCATCCAATGCCACAGGCTGAGGCTGCCCATTCCCGGTCCCATCGAGTTGCTGCTGAAACCGATCGCGAAAGCGCTTACAACTCCCAATATCACGATGCTTACGATCATAATCGCGATTACGGTGACGAGGGCCTCGTAGAGCGCGCCCAATCGCGGCTCGGTCGAGAACGGCCGATCGCCATAGCGCAGATTGTCGAAGATATATTTATAGAACCATCGGCTTGCGATCGGGGACAGTAGCCCAAACGATACAATCGTTACTAGGGCGCCGAGGAAGATTGCTTTGAATGCACCGCCATAGGTCCCAACGAAATCGAAGCGCACATTGCGATAGCTCGTAACCCGCGCATTGAACCGAAGGCCGCGCATGAGGAACCATGGGAATACCACCAGCAAGACGGGCCAGATCACCAAAACCGCCAGCGGCGCAATATGCGAAAGTACATTCAACACCAAGAAAACGCCGAATACGATCAGCCGGCCGATCAATATCTGCTTACCCTTGGCATGATATTCGAAACTGTGGTCCAGAATGACCGTATTCCCATAGAAATACCGGTTCCGGCGGACCTTTGCCCAGGCCGAATAAATACCCAGCGTAACAATCGTCAGCAGAATATTGACGATCCAGATGCCGAAATATTCCGAAGCGTTGCCTGTGAAGGAAGCTCTTTGGAAAAAAGGGCTTCCGCCCAGCGGATAATCTTGCTCAACAACTGCCATGCTATGTTCCCCTACCCCACAAGAGGACGAGCGTTCCCACCGGCACTCCAAGTAAGCACCAGACGTTGGGCGACGTGTTGCGCGGCACGTCACTCGCCTTAACATTGCATTTGAGATCAGGAAAACGACCGCCGATCAACGGAAAAATACAGGCTTACCGCACTTGAGGCGCGAACGGGCAATTTGCAGCAAGACTGCAACCTTAATGCCACAACGGCTCCAACTCACTTATGGCACGGAAATCCATACCGCCATTTCGCAGCCGCCCGGCTCGCGGAAATGGAAGCGACGTCCACCAGGAAAATCGAAAGCCGGGCGGGTGATGACGCCGCCGGCGAATTCGACGGCACGTTGAGCAGCTTCCAGATCGGTGGTGCGCACGACGGGCAAAGGCGTGCCGGCCGCCTCCCCCGCGTCCCCGTCTATGCCGGCATCTATTCCGGCTGCCTCGATGACATGGTAAGTCGGTCCATAGCTGACAAAGCTCCAGTCGAAGGCTTCTTCGAAGAAGCGGCGGGTCTTCAGGCCGTCTTTCGACGGAAATTCGAGATAGTCGATCTGATAGGTCACGGCCATCGCGCGGCCCTCCCGTTGTTCTTGTTTTGTTCTAAATGAAAACAGCGGCCCTGACAAGATGACTCCATCGAAAACAAACGCAATAAAAAAGCCGCCGTCCGAAAAAATTCCGGACGACGGCTGATGGAAGCCAATGATTGCGGTGCTTATTTCATCGTCGGCATGACGAATTCGGCGCCATCCTTGATACCGGACGGCCAGCGCGCGGTGATCGTCTTCGTGCGCGTCCAGAACTTGATCGAGTCCGTGCCGTGCTGGTTGAGGTCACCGAAGCTCGAAGCCTTCCAGCCGCCGAAGGAGTGGTAGGCAAGCGGAACCGGGATCGGAACGTTGACGCCGATCATGCCGATATTGATGCGCGAAGCGAAATCGCGAGCCGCATCGCCGTCACGGGTGTAGATGGCGACGCCGTTGCCGTATTCGTGCTTCATCGGCAGGTCGAGGGCATCCTCGTAGTTCTTGGCGCGAACGACCGACAGAACCGGCCCGAAGATCTCGGTCTTGTAGATGTCCATCTCCGGCTTGACGTGGTCGAACAACGTGCCGCCGACGAAATAGCCGTCTTCATAACCCTGCAGCTTGAAGCCGCGGCCGTCGACGACCAGCTTGGCGCCTTCTTCGACGCCACGGTCGATCAGGCCGTTGACGCGGTTATAGGCATCCTTGGTGACCAGCGGGCCCATGTCGGCCTTCTCATCGGTATAGGGGCCGATGCGCAGGGATTCGATCTTCGGAACCAGCTTCTCGACGAGACGGTTGGCCGTCTCCTCGCCGACCGGAACCGCGACCGACACCGCCATGCAACGCTCGCCGGCAGAGCCGTAGCCGGCGCCCATCAGGGCATTGACGGCCTGGTCCATATCGGCGTCGGGCATAATGATCATGTGGTTCTTGGCGCCGCCGAAGCACTGTGCGCGCTTGCCGTTCATGGCGGCCGTGCCATAGACGTAGCGGGCAATCGGCGTGGAGCCGACGAAGGAAACGGCAGCGATATCCGGATCCGTCAGGATGGCATCGACGGCAGCCTTGTCGCCATTGACCACGTTGAGGATGCCTGCCGGCAGGCCGGCTTCGATCATCAGTTCAGCAAGGCGGATCGGCAGGGACGGATCGCGCTCTGACGGCTTCAGGATGAAGGCGTTGCCGCACGCGATCGCCGGCGCGAACATCCACATCGGGATCATGCCTGGGAAGTTGAACGGCGTGATGCCGGCGCCGATACCGACCGGCTGGCGGATGGAGTACATGTCGATAGCCGGGCCGGCGCCTTCGGTGAACTCACCCTTTTGCAGATGCGGAATGCCGCAGACAAATTCGCAGACTTCGAGGCCGCGGATGATATCGCCCTTGGAATCCTCGACCGTCTTGCCGTGCTCCGAAGAAAGCAGGGTCGCCAGCTCATCCATGTTCTGGTTCAGCAGTTCGACGAACTTGAAGAAAACGCGGGCGCGGCGCTGCGGGTTGGTGGCGGCCCATTTCGGCTGCGCAGCCTTGGCATTTTCGACGGCTGCGCGCAGTTCGTCAACGTTCGCGAGCGCGACGGTTGCCTGCACTTCGCCGGTTGCCGGGTTATAGACGTTGCTCGTGCGTCCGCTCGTGCCGGCGACGTGCTTGCCGCCGATGAAATGACCGATCTCACGCATGGATGTGCCTCCTCGTTTTCTTGGATGCTGACAGGATGGCACTTCAATTTGCACAAATCAATGAGCTGTTATAAGCAACCGTTGTGCAAAAATTAAAGTCCGAAAGCATGTCGCGTAAAAGTGTATAGCGGTTTTTGCGATAACGACATGCGCGAGACCAAAGGCCGAACGCGCAAAAGGATGTGTGCTGATGGATTGGGATGACGTCCGCATGTTTTTGGCTGTGGCGCGCACGGGCCAGATCCTGGCTGCTTCGAAACGGCTGGGCGTCAACCACGCCACCCTCTCCCGCCGCGTGACGACGCTGGAGGAACGGCTGAAGACGCGGCTGCTGGTGCGCCGCACCAATGGCTGCGACCTGACGGCGGAAGGCGAAATCTTCCTTCACGCGGCAGAGCGCATGGAAACTGAGATGCTGCGCGCGCAGGCAAGCGTCGGTCACCTCGACAGCGCGATCACAGGGACCGTGCGCATCGGCGCGCCCGACGGCTTCGGGGTTTCTTTCCTCGCGCCGCGGCTCGGGCGGCTGATCGCCCACTATCCGGAGCTGCGCATTCAGCTCGTGCCCGTTCCCCGCTCCTTCTCGCTGTCGCAGCGCGAGGCCGATATCGCCATCACGCTGGAACGGCCGGAGCAAGGACGTTTGGTCTCATCGAAACTGACGGATTACACGCTCGGGCTCTATGCCTCGAAAGGCTATCTCGAGCAGGCAGGATTGCCCGACAGCGTCGAGGCGCTGAAGCTGCATCCGCGCGTCGGCTATGTCGAAGACCTGATCTTTACGGCATCGCTCAATTTTTCCGGCGAGATCATGCGCAGCTGGGACGCCTCTTTCGAGATCTCCACGGCCATCGGCCAGACGGAAGCTGTGCGCTCCGGCGCAGGCGTCGGCATTCTGCATGATTATATTGCCCGACAGTTTCCGGAGCTGACCCGTATTCTGCGGGATGTCTCCATCAAGCGTGCCTACTGGACGACCTATCATGAAAGCGCCCGCGATCTCGTGCGTGTGCGCACTGTCGCGGACTTTTTGCAGGAGCTGGTCAGCGAGGAGCGGCGGATCTTCCTGTAAATAACGCCGATGGAGGCGCCTCCGGCTCGGAGGCAATGGTCACGGCATCAAGCTGCGCCACCATGATGGGGCATGCGGCGGTTGAGCCTCCGCATGCTTCGGCGGCCCCTCGTTTTCGTCGGGGTTGGGCACGGGATCTTCATCCGGCAACCTGTCCGGCTCCGGCTCTCCGATCGGCGGCTTCGGCGCCCAGCCTGGCTCCGGCATCGGAGGCGTATCGGGAATAGGCTCGTTCGGTACAGACATGCCCGCTCCTTTCGTCTGCTTGCCGATATGGACACAACGATGAGCGATGCCGACGGTTCCAAGATAATTTGGGCATGCGGGCAGCGTTTGCGATAGAGACGCGGTTCGCCACCCTCACGCCTTGCTTCTGGACAAAGGCCGGGTGAAGCTTAGTATTTTCGCGGAGAGATCAGGAGCCAGGACGATGAGCGACAAGAAGCAGCAGAAACTGGACGAGAAAGAACACAAGGAACAGGACGATTATCTGGAGGAAGCGCTGGAGGAGACTTTTCCGGCAAGCGATCCGATATCGCCCGGCCATGTCTCGAAGAAGCCTGAAGAAAAGAAGTAGGCCCGCGAGGCCAAAGGCGTCGGCATCTTCTACGAACGAACCGGGGAGAAAATGGTACGGTTGGGGGGTCTCGAACCTCCGACCTCAGGTGCCACAAACCTGCGCTCTAACCAACTGAGCTACAACCGCACTTGCTCGCGTCGCCGCGAACGGGGGTGACATACGAGGACTTTGAAATTATTTCAAGTCCTATCTCCCCGCAATATGAAAAAGCTTTGCAGATATCCAAATGATGATGCGCAGCCAGATACCGGCCAGGCCGGCTTCTGCTGTAAACGAAAAGTCCCGCCCCAGGCTTTCACCTGGGAACGGGACATTCGTGCCTTGGGAGGCTTGTCGGAAATGATTAGGCCTTGAAGGAGGCCATTGCCTTTTCAGCGGCGTCCTTGGCGGGCTTTGCCAGCTTTTCAGCAACCTTCTTGGTGGTGTCCTGAATAGACTTGGCCTGCTCGACGGTAACTTCGGCCTGCTTGCGGATGAAAGCGGTCTGAAGCTCGAAGAGTTCCGCCGCTGACTTGACGCGAAGCAGGGCTTCCATGTGAGCCAGCGAGCTTTCAGCATTGGTGCGCAGAACGTCGATAGCCTTGAGGCCGATTTCTACGGACCCAGCCTGTGCAGTCTGAACGGTTGCTTCAACCGTCTTGCCTGCCTCTTCGGTGGCGGCCTTCAGCTTTGCAAAGGCTTCCTTGGACTGGGCAGCGCCCTTTTCCGCGAAGTCGCGGAAGGATTCGGAGAACTTGGACGGGTCGAATGCCGCCGTTGAAAAAACGTCGTCTTTCTTTACAGTAGCCATGATTATGCTCCTAAAAGGGCCTCCCTGCGGGGGCCGCCGTGAACCTGTGTGAGGAGTATATAATATAAATTATTGTGCAGTGCAACATAATTGTGCGCCGCACAAGGCGTTAACCTTTCCGGCCGAAAAATGGACCGTTCGCTGGACCGAAAAGCGGGGTGCCGTTATTAATAAACCGTTAAATCACGAGAGGCGGTTACGCCCGCAAAACAGGTTGGAAAATGCCCGCAATTCAATATCCGTTCATTGACATTGCCGTGCATCCGCGCGTTCGGGAGCGTTTCGCGCGCGGTGAAGCCATGGTCATGTTCTCGACCGGCATGGATCGCGTGCTATGGGCAAACGCCGCCGGCGCCAACCTTTTCGGCTATAACATCATTTACGATTTCATCGAGCAGGGCCCGAAGTCCGGCGACATCTCGTTTCGCCAGATCGAGGCGACCGCGCGTGGCCTCGGTGCGGTGGGCGACCAGCGCACATTTCTGATCCGCATGGCTTCGGGCTTCCAGCGGGCCGTCGTCAATGCGGCTGTCGAACTCATCCGCATCCAGGCCGGCGAAGAAGCGGTGCTGTTCTCCTCTCCGGTTTCCTCAAAGCCGCTCACATCAGCCGAATGCGCCAAGCGCATGATCGATGGGTTCGACGATCCAGATACCCATATGGCCGTCATCGGCCGCGATGGCGAAATCGTTACCGCCTCAGCCGGCTTCAGGACGCTTGGCGTAACGCCGCAGACCGCGCGGATGATGACGACCATGGCCGGCGCACAGCCGGATCGGCTGATCAAGCGACCGATCCCGACCGGGCGTGGTTATCTGCCCGCCGCCATCGGCAAGCTTTCCGAAATCCCGGCGCTGCACCTGCTGTTCGTCGTCGAAACGGTGCTTGGCCATCTCGACCCGACGGAAAGTCTTGCCGACGAAGCCCGCCCCGCTGCGGCCAGCGAACCGCAGGCGGAGGAAGTCCGCAAGGAGCTTGAGGCAGCAGTGCCGGACGAAGAACAATCCCTCGCTCCGAATGCACCCTTCGGCGACGTCATCGATGCGGTGGCCGGCATTGAGGAGCTGGACGAAACCCCGGAATATCGGGAGGACGAACAAGCGGAGGCGGTCTCGGCCTCCGGAAGCTCGATCGAAGCCGGAACGGAAGCGGCTGCCAATGCGGATATCGCGACCGACGCAATGGCCGAGACCGAAGCTCACGCCGATGAGCATCAGCCGGAAACCGTGAGGGATGGCGGAGACAATGCTGCCGCAGAGGCGACGGCAGCTGCAGAGCCGTCTTCGCGAGAAGCCCATGCAGATACCGAAAACACGCCCGCACAAGGTTTCAATTTCAAGCGCAACGGACGCGCCACTCGTTTCGTCTGGAAGATCGATGCCGCCGGTAATTTCAGCGAGGTTTCGCGCGAATTTGCCGATGCGGTGGGGCCGCATGCCGCCCAGATAGCCGGCACGGCGTTTGCCGATGTGGCCCGCCGTTTCAATCTCGATCCGGACGGCAAGATCGCGGAACTATTGGCGCGGCGCGACACATGGTCCGGACGCACGATCTACTGGCCGGTGGAAGGGACGAGCCTGACCGTGCCGGTCGACCTTGCCGCCCTGCCGACCTATACGCGCAGCCGCGAATTCGATGGCTTCAGGGGCTTTGGCGTCGTCCGTCTGGCGGATGCCGTCGAAGATCCGATGAAACGCGGGATGGCTCTCGGCACGCAGGCGGCTGACGACGCCGCGACAGATGCCGAAACTCCCCCGGAAGCAGAGGCGGTATCGAACGAGCACCTCGCCCCCGAAGTTGAATCCCCTCCGGCGACAGAAGAACTAGAGAGCTCCGCTCAGGATAGCGCAGACACCGACCCGGTTCCCACTTACGAACCGCCCGCCCTGCGAATTTCCGACACGCCGAACCGTCGCGAGTCGGACAAGATCGTTCGCCTGCATGAGCGCCGGACATTGACGCAGACCGGCCTTTCACTCAGCGAACAGGCAGCCTTCCGCGAAATAGCGCGACAGCTTGAACCTTTGGGCAAACGCGCGGAACCGTCTGGGGAGCAGCCTGGTGACGAACGGCATGAGGACGGTGCCGACACCCCGCCGCAACCGAATGCGGCAGACGAAATCCTTTCCGAGACCTCCGAAACGGGCGATGAAAATGGCCACGTCGACGACCAGCAGTCGGCTATACCAGGTGCAGAAGAAAAAGCATCGCCGCCGGTCGTGACGTTCATTGAAGCGACGGATGATGATGGCCCGAAAACGGCTGACGAGGCCACCACCGAAGTTGCGCCGGCATCAGCCGAGCCAGAGGAGGATTTCGACCCCCTCGATGTCCTGAACAACGCCATTCCGTCACGCGTGAAGATGCGCACAGGCCTGTCGTCCGACATCGTCGACCAGCTGCCGCTCGCGATCCTCATCCACGCCGGTGACCGGCTGATCCACGGCAATCCTGAATTCCTGCGGCTCACCGGCTATGAGAACCTGACGGATCTCGAGCAGGTCGGCGGGCTGGATGCGCTGCTGCAGCGCAACGATCTGGAAGGCAAGACCGAGCAGCCCGGCGCGATGATGGTCGTGCGCGCCGACGATGCGCTCGTGCCTGTGACGGCCCGCCTGCAGTCGATCCGGTGGGAAGACGGCACAGCCTTGATGCTGGCGTTGATGCCGGTGGAAAGAAGCGAGCCGCCGGCACCGCCGCAGCCAATTTCTGAAGAAGCCCGCCCCGAGCGCATCCTCGAAAAGGTCGCCAAGTTGCAGGTGGAGATCGAGGAGCTGCGCTCGACGCTGGAGACGGCGACGGATGGCGTGATCATCATCGGCCAGGAGGGCGAAATACGCTCGATGAACCGCTCCGCGAGCGCGCTGTTCAACTATGACGACCAGGAAACCCGCGGCAAACCCTTCGTCATGCTTTTTGCGCATGAAAGCCAGAAGGCGGTGCTCGATTATCTTAGCGGCCTTTCAGGCCATGGCGTCGCCAGCGTGCTGAACGACGGTCGCGAGGTGATCGGACGCGAGGCGTCCGGCGGCTTCGTGCCCCTGTTCATGACCATGGGCCGGCTAAACTCGTCGAACGGCTATTGCGCCGTCATCCGCGACATCACGCAATGGAAACGCACCGAAGAAGAGTTGCGCAATGCCAAGCGTGCCGCCGAAACCGCCAATGCCCACAAGACGGATTTCCTTGCCCGAGTGAGCCATGAAATCCGCACGCCGCTCAACGCCATCATCGGCTTTTCCGACATGATGGCCGGCGAGCGCTTCGGGCCGATCGGTCACTCACGCTACATCGAATATGCGACCGATATCGGCCGCTCCGGCCGCCACGTGCTCGACATCGTGAACGACCTTCTCGATATCTCGAAGATCGAAGCCGGCGAGATGGATCTGGATTTCGCTTCGGTCGGCCTGAACGAAGCGATTACCGAAGCAGTGTCGCTGGTGCAGCCGCAGGCCAACAGCCAGCGCGTTATCATCCGCACCGCTCTGTCGCAAGCCGTGCCGAATGTCGTCGCCGACCTTCGCTCGATCAAGCAGATTGCGCTGAACATCCTTTCGAACGCCATCCGCTTCACGCCATCGGGCGGCCAGATCGTCGTGTCGACTGCGTATGAGGGCAATGGCAGCGTCGTCCTGCGCATCCGCGATACCGGCGTCGGCATGACACGCTCGGAGCTGGAGCAGGCGATGAAGCCCTTCCGGCAGGTGTCCACCAATTCCCGCAAGCGCGGCGATGGCACGGGCCTGGGACTGCCTCTGACCAAGGCGATGGTCGACGCCAACCGCGCCACTTTCTCGATCAACTCGGCTCCGAACGAAGGTACGCTGGTTGAGATCACCTTCCCCTCGCCACGAGTATTGGCGAATTGAGATGATCTCGGCGTGCCGTCAAAACCAAAGGTCGCACACGCATCGTCCGTCGGAAGGAAGATCTTCAAACGTGTCGAGCCCATCGAAGTGATCGATCGGCAGGTCGGCAACGAGATCCGGCGGCGCCAGCCGAACATTGACCGCCATGCGCCGGCGGCCATCCTTTTGCGGCCTCAGGCCGCGCCAGCTCACCACGCAGGCGCAGGACGGGCAGAACAGTATTTCGAGAGACGGCCTGTCCTTGCCGGCGCGGATATAGGAGGCAGTCTGGCCCGTAACGGAGACACGCTCTCCTTCGTAATCATAGGCCCATAGCGTGCCGTAGCGCCGGCAGAGCGTACAGTTGCAGGCGGTAATCGAGCCTGGATCGCCTTCGAGCGTCCAGCCCGCCTTGCCGCAATGACACGAGCCGATCAGCATGTTTTACTTTACCTAAAGTGCTTTAGGAGTCCTGCGAAAGGACCAGTCCGTCGAGAGTGATGTCGTTTGCGTGCCTGACCTCGCCGTCTGCGATCCAAACAGGTTTTCCGATACAATCCGCCCGTCCGTTCGAAACGACAATGCCATCCCCATCATTGCACGCCAGAATTGGTCGGTTCGTGAACTTGCTGTAACGGATAAGCTCGTTGAGATAGCTTGCCTTTTCGTTCAGGTGCGGAAAGAATTCGAACGGCACGAGGTCGAGCGCCGTTTCCTTGACCAGAGCTTCCGGAATTTCATCTGTGAATAGGGCGTCGGTGGCAATCGTTGGTGTCATGAGAATGGCGCCGGCGCTGGTCCCGATCAAAACACCGCCGCCGAGCGCCCAATCTCTCAGAAGCGAGAGCATCCCGCTTCGTCGCAGTCGCTGTAGATATTCAGCAGTGTGACCGCCCGTCAGATGAATGCCATCGCACGCGAAAAGCGCTTCTCTGTCTTCGATAGCCCTCGACCCTTCCGGATCATAGAACAGCGACACCTCTATACCGTGGATATTATAATATTGCCTACGGTCGTTAAAAAAGCGCCGGTCCGGTTCAGGGCCAGATGGAATGTATCCGATCCGGTTTCCCAATTTGAGAGCAGCCATCATTGACAGAAGCTTGAGGTCCACTCTTCTGTTCTCAGGTATTATTTGATCACTATAAAAGACTAGATTGACCATGCTAGATTCCAACGGAAGGGCGATCGGGGCTTCCACAGTGTGCGGCGAAACGGGCACTATTAAAACTGCCGCCAGTCTTCATTCCAAACACGATCTGCAGAACTTGCACCTGTCGAGCGCTAAAACGGCGATGTTAGTCGGGTTGGCAGTAACGCTGATGGGCATTTGGCTGCCCTTGCGCGGTTGAGGACGCGAATACTTCTTCCGTCAAGAAACGAAGACAGTCCAGCCAACGCCCAAAGCTGCGGATGCCAATAAGGTCGATATCACCGACATCTTCAGGCGAAATATGGCGATGGCGGCAAGTAAGGTCAGCACCAGCGAGGGCAATGAAAGCGAGGTAAGGACGGGCACATCCATCGTCCAGGGGCCGTAGGTGAAGCTTGCGGTCTCTCGGAACAGCACATGGAGTCCGAACCAAATCGCCAGATTGAGGATGACGCCCACTACAGCTGCCGTTATCGCAGACATGGCGCCGGTCAGCGCGACATTGCCGCGCATCTTCTCGATGAACGGCGCACCTGCAAAAATCCAAAGGAAGCTTGGCAGAAAGGTGACCCATGTTGTCAGCATGGCAGCGAAGGTCGCCGCCGCAAGGGGGCTAAGGGTGCCGGGATTGCGATAACCCGCCAGGAAACCAACGAACTGCGTAACCATGATCAGCGGTCCCGGGGTCGTTTCCGCCATCCCCAGACCGTCCAGCATCTCGCCCGGCCGCAGCCAGCCTAATTGCTGCACGGCCTCCTGTGCGACATATGCCAGCACGGCATAAGCGCCCCCAAAGGTCACGATTGCCATCTCGCTGAAGAACATCGCGATTTTGGAAAAGACATTGTCGGGGCCGAGCGTCATCACGAGGGCCGCAACCGGAATGAGCCATGCGGCGGCCAGCAGACCCGAGGCCTTCAAAGACCAGGCAAGGTTTGGTCGAGCGTGCAAAGGGATCTCCTCGCCAAGAACGGAGTCCTTGTCTTTCAGAATTGTCCCCGAGCCCGACTTGTGCCCGCCGCCCATCTTGAAGGCGGCGACCCCTGCCCGAGAGGCCAGGTAGCCGATAATCCCGGCTCCAACGATGATGACGGGGAATGGAACATGCAGGAAGAAGATCGCCACGAAGGCAGCGGCGGCCAAAGCAACCATAGTCCTGCTCTTGAGGGCTCGGCTCCCGATGCGAAAGACCGCCTGGACGACGACCGCCAGCACGGCGCATTTGAGCCCGAAGAACATCCCTTCGATAAAAGTCAGGTTCCCGAACAGGACGTAGACATAACTGAGCGCGAGAATTGCCAGGAAGCCTGGCAGGACGAACAGAATGCCGGCGATCATCCCACCCAGGGTCCTGTTCAACAGCCAGCCGATATAGATGGCAAGCTGATGTGCTTCCGGACCCGGCAGCAACATGCAGTAGTTCAGGGCATGAAGGAACCTGTGCTCTCCCACCCATTTCTTCTCGTCGACGACGATACGGTGCATGACGGCGATCTGCCCAGCCGGTCCGCCGAAACTCAGGGCAGCAACGCGGGTCCAGACCTTAATGGCCTCATGGAGGGGAACGATGTCCCGATCAACCGCGCTTGATCGCTCGGCTACATTTTTTGCGAGGTCGGTCATAGTCTCTTACATCTTCCTCGGATTTGGCCAATTGTGCGTCTCTTCCGTCGCATCACGACACCAACGATAGAAGGCATCGTAAAGCGCCATGCCGGATTCCAACTGCTGCAGGTCGTCGTTGAACATTCGCGAAAGCCCAAGCGAGGCCGCAAGCAGCCCCGGCACTTCAGGTGCCAGGTCCGGCCGGGCGGTATCGGCACCGCGAACGATGGTTGCAAGATGAAGGAGAGGTTCCGTGCCGAGACCGAATTCCTCGATCATGACATCGAAGGTGCACAGCTCGCCGCGATGACTCCAGAAAACATCTTCGATATCGAATGCCGTCGCCATGAAGCGATCGGCGACGGCCGAAACTTCGGTTGCGGGAACGAACAGGAAGATCGCTGACGGATCGATGAAGCGTCGGATCAGCCATGGGCAAGCGATACGATCGATCTTCGGCCGTGCCCTCGTTACCCATACCGTCCGCCCCTTGGCATCGCGGGGAGGCAGCTTTTCCTCGGCGACCAGCATGTATTTCGCGCTGCGCCACGCTTCGAACCCGCCTTCGAGGACCTCCGCCTCCTTTCCGACCACACGCAGATGGGCAGCAACTCCGTGGGCGAGTTTCTGTCCTTTCTGACAGAGAATGATGGTGGGCCCCGCCAGTTCGTTCGCCCAGTCGGCTACTAGTCGATAGTCGCGACGGATCGAACTGGGAACAAGATGGGGATCGGCAGCGAAATCCTCGTCATTACGGACATCGATAATCGTCGGCAAATTGGGCGTGCCGATAATGCGATTGAGCTTGTCGGGTGTAATTTCCAGAAATGACGGCATAGCGCGTCCTCCGTTGGCTCGGTTTCACGGACGCGATTCTTCAGCCGTAGCCTCGTGGGGTGATCGCAGCCCCATGATCAATTTTCTGCCTGACGCGCTTTAAATGTCAAGCCGAATAACCGCTTGCTGCACCGGGCAAACATTTTCTTGGCTTCGGCAGCCACTTGCAGATGGCCGTAACGTCTCGGTTGTCGTGAAGTTCTGCCACGACGACTTCGCCCGCGCCGCAGGCCAAGAATATCTGATGTATCTTTTCAGTATTATCGATAACAAACTTAAAGTCAGGCGCCTTTTGTGAGATAGTTCATCCTTACGATCGACTATTCCGGTCGGTCATTGGGCACATAAGGGGGATCCAATGTCATCGACGGCAGTAGAAGCAGACGTCGGCGAAGTTTCGCCCAATCTAGTGGTCGATGCAATGTTTGCGTGCCGAAAGACGGCCGCCATCGTAGCCGCCATTGAACTCGATCTTTTTACCTTGATTGGTGTCGGCAGCAATGCAGCATCCGTGGCGGCCGCAGCAAATGCAGATGAAAGAGGCGTTCGCATTCTGTGCGACTATCTCGTTGTGAACGGCTTTCTCACGAAAACAGGCAATCAATACGCTCTGACCCCATCCAGCCGAGTTTTCCTCGACCGGCATTCACCAGCCTATATGGGCGGGGCCATCGAATTCCTGGCCGCCCCGGAGATCCTCAAGCAGATCCTGGACAATCCGGCTTCCTATGTCCGCAACGGCGGGTCCATTGGATTGGCAAACATGTCTCCGGATAATCCGGTGTGGGTGAAATTTGCTCGCGGCATGGGCTCGTTCACTGGCGGCAGCGCGATCAGCCTCGCCACCGAAATGGCCAACTTGCCCATGCAGCCAAGGAAGATACTCGATATCGCCGCAGGGCACGGGCTTTTCGGAATCGAGATGGCGAAGGCTTTTCCTTCGGCCGAGATCGTTGCGGTCGATTGGGGCTCCGTTCTGGAATTGGCCAAACGTAATGCGCAGCAATTTGGCGTCGCCGAACGCTACAAGGTCATTGCCGGCAGCGCATTCGAAGTCGACTGGGGCACGGACTATGATCTTATCCTGCTGCCGAACTTCCTGCATCACTTCGACCTGGAAACCTGCTCCGGACTGCTTAGGAAGAGCCGAGGTAGCCTGAGCGCCGAGGGCAAGGTGGTTGCGGTGGACTTCGTGCCCGACGACGATCTCGTCTCGCCGCCCTTCCCAGCCGCTTTCTCATGGGAGATGCTGGCCAGTACACCAAAAGGCGAGGCCTACACGCAGAAGGGCCTGACCGAGATGGCTAGGCGTGCCGGTTTTCATAATGTGAGGGTAAAGCCACTACCACCATCGCCGGCAAGCTTGATCTTCTTCGAGTAACGGTGCTCGGAATAGCAGCCTCCTCTTGCCGGGGGATGCGGAGATAGCGCCAAGGGGGCGGCCGCCCCCTTGAACTCGGCGACGGAGATTATTCTCCCTGAGCCCGCGTGGCCTTGCGCTTGGCCCTCGAATTCGGCTTGCCTGCTGGCGGCCCGTCGTTCTTGGCGAAGCCCGGCTTTCCGGGCTTTTTCGCCCAGGGCTTCTTGTCGGAACGCTCGGAAACGCCGCCCTCGCCTGCATTCGACCGCTCCGGCTTGCGGTCGGACTTCCATTTCGGCTTCGGGCCGTCATTCGAACGGGCGCCCTTCTCAGCGAAGGGCTTCTTCTTTGCGAAGCCGCCTTCCCGCTTGGTCTGGAAATCCGGTATGCCGGCAAGCGGCTTGACCCTGATGCCGCGCTCCAGCGTCTTGTCGGGGCCGATGGCCGCGAGGAAGCGCTCAAAACTCTCCGTCGAGAGCTCGACGAAGGTTTCCTCGGGCTGCATCTTGATGGCACCGATGTCGCGCTTGGTCAGATTGCCGTTGCGGCAGAGCATGGGGATCAGCCAGCGCGGTTCGGCGTTCTGCTTGCGTCCGACAGAGAGCGATACCCAGAGACCATCGGTGAAGTCGTTGCGTCCAGCAGACGAGCCTTCATCGCGAGGCGTGACCGGGAAATCGTCGCGGCGGGGCTTTCGGCGCTCGCCTTCGGCCGGCACGTCCTGCAATTCCTCGGGCGCGGAATGGCCGGCGCGGTATTGCCGCAGGAATGCGGCGGCGACCTGCTCGGCGCCGTGGCGCTCCAACAGCTGCCGGACGATCGACTCCTCGTCTTCCGCAAGCGGCGCTTCAAAGACCGGATCGGCAAGAAGCCTTTCATCGTCGCGCTGGCTCACTTCATCGGCTGACGGCGGCTTTGCCCAGGTGGCGCGGATGCGGGCAGCTTCCAACAGGCGTTCGGTGCGGCGGCGGGCGCTGAGCGGCACGATGAGGGCGCTGACGCCCTTGTTGCCGGCGCGGCCGGTGCGGCCGCTGCGATGCAGCAGCGTGTCCGGATTGGTCGGCAGATCGGCGTGAATGACCAGCTCCAGCCCCGGCAGATCGATGCCGCGGGCGGCGACGTCGGTTGCGATGCAGACACGAGCGCGGCCGTCGCGCATGGCTTGCAAGGCGTGCGTGCGCTCGTTCTGGCTGAGTTCGCCTGAGAGCGCAACAACCGAAAAGCCACGATTGTTGAAGCGAGCCGTCAGGTGATTGACGGCAGCACGCGTCGAGCAGAAAACGATGGCATTGCGCGCCTCATAATAGCGCAGCACGTTGATGATGGCGTTTTCCCTGTCGCTCGGCACGACGGTCAGCGCGCGATAATCAATATCGACATGCTGCTTGGCCTCAGAGGCGGTCGCGATGCGGACGGCATCGCGCTGATAGTTTTCGGCGAGCTTGGCGATCGCACGCGGCACGGTGGCGGAAAACATCAGCGTGCGACGATCGGACGGCGCGGATTCCAGAATGAACTCCAGATCCTCGCGGAAACCGAGATCGAGCATTTCGTCGGCCTCGTCGAGCACGACGGCCTTGAGTTCGGAGATATCGAGCGAATTGCGTCGGATGTGATCGCAGAGACGCCCCGGCGTGCCGACGACGATGTGGGCGCCGCGCTCGAGCGTGCGGCGCTCCGTGCGCATGTCCATGCCGCCAACGCAGGAGGCGATCGTGGCGCCTGTCAGCCCATAGAGCCATTCCAGCTCTCGCTGGACCTGCAGCGCCAGTTCGCGGGTCGGTGCAATCGCCAGCGCCAGCGGCGCACCTGCGCGGCCGAAACGTTCCGCGCCGTCAAGCAGGCCGGGCGCCAGCGCCAGGCCGAAGGCAACCGTCTTGCCCGAGCCGGTCTGGGCCGAGACAAGCGCATCCTTGCCGGCCAGGCCCGGATCGAGCATGGCCTTTTGCACCGGCGTCAGCGTTTCGTAACCGCGCTTCGCCAAAGCCTGGGCAATCGCAGGAGCGATGCCTTCGAATTCAGTCATCATCTGTCTTTCGGAATTCTTCGCGCGCCATCAGGCGGCGATCATCGTGGCTCGCACGTCGCGAACCTCTTCTTCACGCGTGCACATACTTGCTCAAGGCGGCAATGTACAGAGCAGACGCGTTTTCGTGCCGGGCGAAACGAAAAAAAGGCAGCGAATCGCGCTGCCTTTGAAGTTTATGCTGTCGAAAAGCCAGCTCGAGTCGGGGAACTTCATGTCTCGAGAGCCGATAGTGGCTCCAATCCGCTCCAGCTCATGCGAACGGTCTCAAGTTGGCCTTTACTTTTGACCAAGCTTTCTTAACGCGAGGTTAGCAAACGATGGTCATCGTTTGCCCCTCAGTTTTAAGGCCCACCTTAACTTTTGAGTTCTTCCAGCCCGGCGAAGAGATCGAGCGCTTCCGGATTGGCGAGCGCTTCCTTGTTCTTGACCGGACGGCCATGCACCACCTCGCGTACCGCTAGCTCGACGATCTTGCCGGATTTCGTGCGGGGGATATCCGTAACCGCGATGATCTTGGCCGGCACATGGCGCGGCGAGGCGCCGGTGCGGATGCGGGTTTTCATCGCCTTGACCAGGTCTTCGGTCAGGGCGACGCCGGCGGCAAGGCGGACGAAAAGCACCACGCGGACGTCATCGTCCCAATCCTGACCGATGCAGAGCGCCTCCAGAACCTCGGGAATCTGCTCGACCTGATTGTAAATCTCGGCCGTGCCGATGCGCACGCCGCCGGGATTGAGCGTGGCGTCGGAGCGGCCGTGAATGATGAGGCCGCCATGCTCTGTCCACTCCGCGAAATCGCCGTGGCACCAGATATTGTCGAAGCGCTCGAAATAGGCGGCGCGATATTTGGCACGCTCGGGATCATTCCAGAACATGACCGGCATGGAGGGGAAGGCCTTGGTGCAGACGAGCTCGCCCTTCTCGCCGCGCACCGGCTTGCCTTCGTCGTTCCAGACATCGACGGCGAGGCCAAGGCCCGGCCCCTGGATTTCGCCGCGCCAGACCGCTTGCAGAGGGTTGCCGAGCACGAAGCAGGAGACGATATCGGTACCGCCGGAAATGGAGGCGAGCTGGACATCGTCCTTGATGCCCTCATAGACGAAGGTGAAGCCCTCCGGCGACAGCGGCGAGCCGGTGGAGGTCATCAGCCGCAGGCTCGAAAGATCGTGCGAGATCTTCGGCGTGAGGCCACTCTTGTGGACGGCGTCGATATATTTGGCCGAGGTGCCGAACAGCGCGAATTTCTCTTCCTGCGCATAGTCGAACAAAATGTTGCCATCGGGTGCGAAGGGCGATCCGTCGTAGAGGCAGAGCGTCGCGCCGGCGGCAAGGCCGGTCACCAGCCAATTCCACATCATCCAGCCGCAGGTGGTGAAGTAGAAGACCTTCTCGCCCGGCACGACGCCGCAATGCAGGCGATGTTCCTTGAGGAGCTGCAGCAGCGCGCCGCCGGTCGAATGCACGATGCACTTCGGGACACCCGTCGTGCCCGAGGAAAACAGGATGAAGAGCGGATGGGAGAAGGAGACGGGCTCAAACTCGACCGCTTTCGCCTCGAAGGGGGCGACCAGATCGTTGAGGGTTCGCGCGCCCGGCGTTGCCGCCACGACCGCCTCGGCATTGCCGGCATAGGGCACGATGACGGTGGGCGCTTTCAGGCGCTGAGCGATGGCGCTGACCTTGGCAGTAACATCCTGCAGCTTGCCGCCATACCAATAGCCACTGCAGGCGATGAAGAGCTTCGGTTCGATCTGGCCGAAACGATCCATGACACCCTGCTCGCCGAAATCCGGCGAACAGGAGGACCAGATCGCGCCGATCGACGCGGCCGCCAGCATGCAGGCAATGGTTTCCGGCATGTTCGGCATCATGGCCGCCACGCGGTCTCCCTTGCCGATGCCCTCGGCGCGGTAGGCCTGCTGCAGGCGAGATACCATCGCGGCCAGCCGGTCCCATGACCAGCGATTGCGCACCTTGTCCTCGCCCCAGAAGACCAGCGCATCGCCCTCGCCGCTTCGCGACAATAGGTTTTCGGCGAAGTTCAGCTCGGCATCGGGAAAGAAGCGGGCATCCAGCATGACATCGCCATGGATCAGCGCCCGCTCACCGCGCTTGCCCTTCACAGCGCAGAAATCCCATACCGCCGACCAGAAGTTCTCTCGATCGGCGATAGACCAGGCATGGAGGCCGGCAAAATCTGCCAGCGAGAGGCCGAAGCGGCGGTTGCACTCCTGCATGAAGGCAAACATCGGGCTCTGGTTGCGAAATTCCTCCGACGGCGTCCAGAGCGGCTGCTGATCCTGCATATTTCTCTCCCCGCTTTTCGCTCTATATAGCGATGTTGCAGCGCATTATAAAACATGGTGTTGTGGGCATTGCCAGTGCGTGACGTTTGCATCGGGCAAACATTTCCTATATCCGGCAAACTCAGGCAGACTATCCCTATCAGTTCAAGAGTCTCCTCGGGATCATGAGAGCTTCGAAAAACAACAAGTGGCGGTTGACGATGCGTTCGGCCTCGCGCTGGCTGCCTGCCTTTGCTCGCACGACCGGCATCATTCTTCTCACGATCCTCATCGTGTTCGCTGTCTTCAGAGCGACCGCACCTTTCCTGATTTCAAGCGGCCTGGTGCGCTCCGGCATCGAGAAGGCACTTTCGGAATGGACGGGATATCGCGCCCAGATCGAAGGCGACCCGACACTTGATTTCTGGCCGACGCCACGCGTGACGCTCAACCAGGTCACCATCCGCGAACCGTCGAGGAACGGCAAGGTCCTCGGCCACGTCGATAGCCTCTCCGCGGATTTCTCGCTGTGGTCGGCGATCCGCGGGCACGCGCATTTTCACGAATTCCATTTCCTGCGCCCGACCCTTTACATCCGCCGCGACGAGAATGGCCTGATCGACTGGACGAACGAAGGCCGGCTTTCCAAGGCGATCGAGCAGGCCGGGGCCTCCTCCGGCGACGGCATGCGGATGAGCAAGGAACAGGATGCGGCCATCGGCATGCTGACCATCGAGGACGGCAGCATCGAGATGGCCGACGAGCGCAGCGGGAATATCTATAAGCTCAACGCCGTCAACGCCGACATCGCATGGCCACGACTTTCCCAGTCGCTGAGCGCCGTCATCCTTGCCCGCTTCAACGGTCAGGACATCAAGCTGAATTTCGATTCGCCGCAACCCCTGCTCTTCTTCGCCGGCAAGAATGTGAACACCACGACCAGCTTCGTCTCGCCGCTGATCAACTGGACCTATACGGGCATCACCAGCATAGCTGACTTTTCGGCGCTTTCGGGCAATCTGGATCTGAACGTGCCGAACGTTCCCTCCTTCATCGCCTGGAGCGGTCAGCGCCTGCCGGCAGCAGACGCCCTCAAGAATATCTCGCTCACCGCCAACATCGCGGCGATCGAAAACGGCCTGCGCTTCAACAATCTGAGCTTCAAAGTCAACGATTCCGCTGCCTCCGGCATCATGGACCTGAACTACACGAAAGCGGGCAAACCGAAGATTTCCGGCACGCTGGCCTTCGACCAGATGAACCTCAATCCCTTCCTGGCCGCCTTCTCCATGCGCCTTGCGGCTGAAACCGCCATCGATGCGCTGCTGAATGGCAACCCGCTGCAGCGGCTCGACCTCGACCTGCGGCTGTCATCGAACAAGGCGGCTCTCGGCCCCTTCCAGTTCGATGATATCGGCGCCAGCTTGCTGGTGTTAGGCGGCAAGGCGAAATTCGACATAGGCGACAGCGGCTTCGAAAACGGTTCCCTGACGGCGCATCTTGAGGTCGCGCCGGGCGATTTCGACGGCGGCGGCAAATTGCAGATATCGATTCGCAACGCCGATTTCGGTGGGCTCTTCACGCGACTGAAGCTGATCGGCCCGTTGCCGATGCCTTCATCAGCGTCCTTGGATCTTTCGCTCAGCACCTCGAAGCCGATCTGGGTTGCCACGCTCAGCGACGTCGCCGGCACGCTGCACTTCGCTTCGTCGGCAGGGTCGTTTCGCCAATTCAATCTCGCTACCTTCCGGACGCTTGCCGCCCAGAAGGCATTCTTCCGGATGAGCGACATCGCCGACTCGTCTTTCGACTTCGACAGCATCAACGCGGATGCAAGTTTTGCCAAAGGCTCCGCCGAGGTACAGAACGCAACCGTTACGGGCCGCAACGAAACGATCACCTTCAACGGCGTGGTTCCGTTCCGCACCAACGGGCTGGCCCTCTCCGGAGCGATCGAGGCGACCTCACCATCCGATGCCGACGAATTGCCGATGCTGCCCTTCTTCATTGGCGGCAGTTGGCCGAACCCGGTGATTTCGCCGGTCGCAACGCTTCTGCAAAAGCCGATACAACAGCCATAGTTCTTCGCGCCGTTTGCCTGCAGCACTTCAAGCTGCTGCAGCGGCGTGCTCATCCCTTTGTCGCTGAACCTCGCGACGTTTCGTCACGATAGAAGTGCAGATGACCCCGACGGCGACCACGCCGATCAGGATGGTACAGATGGCGTTGATTTCCGGCGTCACGCCAAGCTTTACCTGGCTGTAGATCAGCATCGGCAGAGTCTTGGCGCCGGCACCGGAGGCGAAAGTCGCAATCACCAGATCGTCGAGCGACAAGGTCAGCGCCAACACCCAGCCGGAGAAGACGGCCGGCGCGATGATCGGCAGCGTCACCTCGAAGAAGGTGCGCACCGGCGGTGCGCCGAGATCCAGCGCCGCTTCCTCGATGGAACGATCGAAGGTGAGCAAGCGGGACTGCACGACGACGGCGACGAAGCACATGGTCAGCGTCGTATGCGCCATCACGATCGTCCAGAATCCGCGATCGACGCCCGACGTCACGAAGAGCAGCAGCAGCGACAGGCCGGTGATGACGTCAGGCATGACCAGCGGCGCGTAGATCATTCCCGAAAACAGGATGCGGCCGCGGAAACGCGTGTAGCGCACAAGGGTAATCGCCGCGAAGGTGCCGAGCACCGTTGCAATCGTCGCCGAGAGCAGCGCGATGCGCACCGTCAGCCACGCGGCATTCAGCATCGTATCATTGCTGAAAAGATGAACGTACCATTGCGTCGAGAAGCCGCCCCAGACTGTAACGAGGCGCGAGCTGTTGAAGGAGTAGATCACCAGCAGCAGGATCGGCAGGTAGAGGAAGGCCAGGCCGAGCGTGACCGAGACGATGTTGAAGCGGGACCAGCGGATCATTTGTTATCTCCCCTTCTCATCGGCCTTAGCCTGGAAATGCTGGAAGAAGACGATCGGAATCACGAGCACCAGAAGCAGGATGGTCGCCACCGCCGATGCCAGCGGCCAGTCGGTGTTGCTGTAGAATTCCGTCCACAGCACCTTGCCGATCATCAGGGTTTGCGATCCGCCGAGCAGATCGGGGATGACGAATTCGCCGACGGCGGGAATGAAGACCAGCATGCAGCCGGCGATGACCCCGGGAAGCGAAAGCGGAAAGGTGACGCGCCAGAAGGCGCCGATCGGCGTGCAGCCGAGATCCTGCGCTGCCTCGATCAGCGTGCCGTCCATCTTTTCCAGCGCGGAATAAAGCGGCAGCACCATGAAGGGCAGGTAGGAATAGACCATGCCGATATAGACGGCGGTATTGGTGTTCAGGATGACAAGCGGCTCATGAATGATGCCGAGCGCCATCAGCAGTTGGTTCAGGAGGCCCGTCGTGCTCAGGATCGACATCCAGGCATAGACGCGGATGAGGAAACTCGTCCAGAAGGGCAGGATGACCAACATCAGCAGCGTCGGCCGAATCGTGCGAGGCGCCTGCGCCATGCCATAGGCGATCGGATAGGCGATGATCAGCGTCAGGAGCGTCGAGATACCGGCAATCTGCAGGCTCTCGATATAGGCGTTCATGTAGAGCGGATCGCCGGCAAGCCATATGTAATTGTCGAATGACATGGTTTGCAGCTTGTCCCACCAGTCGCCGAAACTGTCGGTCCAAGCGAAGGACGGATCATAGGGTGGCACCGACAGGGCCTTCGTCGACAGCGAGATGCGGAAGACGATGAGGAAGGGCGCGAGAAAGAAGAGCAGCAACCAGGCATAGGGAACGATGATGACGAGGCGCTGATAGATAGAGGAGCCGAGCGCTTTCATAATCAATCCTTCAACAAGACGCCGGCATTTTCATCGAAGGAGATCCAGACGTTCTGGTCGTAGGCGAAGGGCTCTTCCACGGCGCGGACTGCGTTCAGCGACGAGGCCTTGACCACTTGCCCGCTCTTCAGCTTAACGTGGAAAACGGTCATGTCGCCGAGATAGGCGATGTCCCAGATCTCGCCTTCTGCCGCATTGACCGAGGCATTGGCCGGCGGACGCGGCGAAACCCGAAGCTTTTCCGGGCGGATGGCGAGACTGGCGCGGCTTCCAGCCGATGGTATGTCGCCGGAAGCCGTGCGCACCGTGAAGCCCGATTCGACTGCTATCTCAACGATGCCAGATTGTGCCGAGGTAACATTGCCGTCGAGGATGTTCACATCGCCGATAAAGTCGGCGACGAAGCGGCAGTTGGGCGCCTCGTATATCTCGGCCGGCGTCCCACCTGCACGACCTTGCCGTGACTCATGACCGCGATACGGTCGGCCATGGTCATCGCCTCTTCCTGGTCGTGGGTGACGACGACGAAGGTCAATCCCAGGCTCTGCTGCAGATCCATGAGCTCGAACTGGGTTTCCTCGCGCAGCTTCTTGTCGAGCGCGCCAAGGGGTTCATCGAGCAGCAGCACCTTAGGCCGTTTCGCAAGCGAGCGGGCCAGAGCCACGCGCTGGCGTTGACCGCCGGAGAGCTGGTTCGGCTTGCGCTTGGCGAACTGCTCCAGCTTGACGAGCTTCAGCATCTGCCCGACGCGATCGTCGATCTCGGACTTCGGCATGCCATCCTGGCGCAGGCCGAAGGCGATGTTCTTTTCCACCGACATATGGGGAAACAGCGCGTAGGACTGGAACATCATATTGACGGGGCGGCGATAGGGCGGCGTGCCGGCAAGATCTTGCCCATCGAGCACGATTTCGCCCGTTGTCGGCTGCTCGAAGCCCGCCAGCATGCGCAAAAGCGTGGACTTGCCGCAGCCCGATGCGCCGAGAAGAGCGAAGAATTCACGATTGTAGATATTCAGGGAGAGGTTATCGACGGCGGTGAAATCACCGAACTTCTTCGTCACGTTCTTGAAGGAAATGTAAGGTTTGGCCGAAGGATCGGTCCAAGGAGCAAAGGAACGCCGGATATTACCGAGTGACTTCATTATCTATCCCCAAATGGATGCCCCTACGGGCGCTCGTCGCGCCGGCTCTTCCCCATCCCGGCGCGCTCGTGATTTCCGGCATTGTCCTCATAAGGAAAGGCCCGGACGTTGCCGTCCGGGCCGCTTCGATTTATTGGCCTGTCGTGACCTTTGTCCACAAGCGCGTCGCGACGCGCTGCGTTTTAGAGTCCCAAGGGGTCAGCGTGTACAGTTTCTCGCGAACTGCGTCGGTCGGATAAACGGACGGATCTTCCAGTACATCCTTGCTCACGAACTGCTGCGACGCCTTGTTGCCGTTGGCATAGGAAGTGAAATTGCTCGCCTTGGCGATGACCTCAGGCTTCATGATATAGTTGAGGAAAATATGCGCCTCCTCGACATGCGGCGCATCGGCGGGGATCGCCATGACGTCGAACCACATCTGCGCGCCCTTTGTCGGGATCGAATAGGCGATGTTAACGCCGTTCTTCGCCTCGGCGGCACGATTGCGGGCCTGCAGCACGTCGCCGGAATAGCCAAACGCCAGGCAGATATCGCCATTGGCAAGCGCATTGATATATTCGGAGGAGTGGAACTTGCGAACGAAAGGACGGATCGCGGTCAGGAGATCCTCGGCCTTCTTGAAGTCTTCCTGCTTGGTCGAATTCGGGTCGAGGCCCAGATAGCGCAGCGCGGCCGGAATGACGTCGGTCGGGGAATCAAGCACGTAGATGCCGCAATCCTTGAACTTGGCGGCGAGCTTCGGATCGAAGATCACGTTGATATCAGGCGCATCGTCCGTGCCGAGGATCTGCTTCACTTTGTCGACATTATAGCCGACACCGCTCGTGCCCCACATGTAGTCGATGGCGTACTGGTTGCCGGGATCGTAGGTCGCAATGCGCTTCTGCACCGTATCCCACATGTTGGAGATATTCGGCAGCTTGGACTTGTCGAGCTTCTGGAAGACCCCGGCCTTGATCTGGCGCTGCAGGAAGTAAGCCGTCGGCACGACAATGTCGTAGCCGGTCTTGCCGGCCAGCAGTTTGGTTTCCAGCGTCTCGTTCTGGTCGAAGGTGTCGTAGACGACCTTGATGCCGGTTTCCTTGGTGAAATCCGCCAGGATTGAGTTGTCGATGTAATCGGACCAATTGTAGATATTGACGACCTTGTCTTCCGCCTGAGCGACCGTCGCCAGCGAAACGACCGCAAAAGCCGTTGCTGCAAGCCGTGCGAACATGGACTTCATAGTCTCTCCTGTTTTGTTCAAGGGCATCCAGCCGATGCCCAACCCTCTGTTTTTCCCGTTAGACTAGAAAGGAAATCGAAAGGCGACAAGGGAAAAAGGCGGGTCAGCGCGCGCTTTAGCTTTTTTACCCAAAAACGATCGAGCGCTCTGCAAATGGCTGCCGTTCGCACGCAATCGTGAACTCAAGGCCTGCTTCACGCGTGAACACGGAAGCCGGCTTTGCTAACATTGCGACGTTCTCGCTCGCGAACATTTTCAAACCTGTTTCGCCGCCCCGCTCAGCGGGCAAACTCAAACCCATCAGCAGGGGTTCATCATGCAGTATCAGAAATTCGGCAATACCGGTCTTAGCGTCTCGCGTCTTTGCCTTGGCACGATGACCTTCGGCCTGCAGATCGAGCAGGAAGATATCGCCCATGCCATTCTCGACAAGGCGGCAGATGCCGGGGTCAACTTCATCGACACGGCCGATGTCTACCCGCTCGGCGGCGGCGAGCAGCTTGCCGGCCGCACCGAAGAGATCGTCGGGCGCTGGCTGAAGGGCAAGCGCGACCGTTTCATCGTCGCGACCAAAGCCGTCGGAAAGGTCGGCCCGTCTCCCTGGGATCAGGGTGCGTCGCGCAAGCATCTCCTCGACGCCATCGACGCTTCGCTGCGGCGGCTCGGCACCGATTATGTCGACCTTTACCAGCTGCATTCGGACGATCGCGAAACGCCGATCGACGAGACGCTGGAGGCGCTCGACGTCATCGTGCGCTCGGGCAAGGCTCGCTATGTCGGCGTGTCGAATTTCCTCGCCTACCGGCTGGCACTGGCGCTCGGCCGCGCCGATTTCCTGCGCACCGCCCGCTTCGTCTCGGTGCAGCCGCGCTACAATCTCTTGTTCCGCCAGATCGAGCGCGAACTGCTGCCGCTTGCCGAAGAACAGCGTCTCGCCGTCATCCCCTATAACCCGATCGCCGGCGGCCTCCTTACCGGCAAGCACAAGCATGATGTCGCGCCGACAGAAGGCCGCTTCAGTGCACAGCTTCGCAGCGCCGGCAGCAACTATCTGCAGCGTTATTGGCACGAGCGCGAATTCGCGACCATCGAGAAGCTCCGCGGCATTGCCGAAGAGGCCGGGCAATCGCTTACTAAGCTTGCCGTCGCCTGGGTTGCGGCCAATCCGGTCATCACCTCAGCCATCATCGGCGCCAGCCGTCCTGAACAACTGACGGACACGTTGGCCGCCATCGATCTGCAGCTCGATCCGGAGCTCAAAACCAAGCTTGACGAAGCCACTGTCGAATATCGCTGGGGCGACGCGGCCCGTTGAAGAAGCACGAACCGGCGGTCAATTGCCGTTGGCTCTTTCACAGATAAGTCGGGCGCTTGCCGGCAAAGAGTTCGGCATGGCTTTTCAGCAATTTGGTCATGCGGTCGACCACGGTGCGGATTTCCCGGCGATGGCGGTCGGCATTGTTCATGACGATCCATTGCCGGTGGCGCAGCTCGTGGACTTCCTCGCCGACCCGCTCCAGCCGCGGCTCCTGATCTCCGACGAAACAGGGCAAAACAGCAATGCCGGATCCGGCGAGCACCAGATCGTGCAGTGAGCGCGGGCGGCTGACCGTGAAGGCGATTTCCTCGCGTCTATTCTGATGCGGCCAGCGCAGATAGGCCGAGATCGCTTCCTCCTCCGCCACCGCGATCCAGCGCTCCGGGCCGACAAAGCGCATATTGCGGGCTTGATAGGCGGCATACGCGACATCCCCGATCTTGATGGCGGCGAGATTGGTCTCTTCCGGCTCGAAGGCACGGATGCCGATATCGCTCTCGCGATGGGCGAGGCTGGCGCGGCGCTCGCCGAGATGCAGATCGATGCGGAAGCCGTCCCGCTCCGAACAGATCGTCGGCATATTTTGGCTGAGCAGCCAGCCGACCCAAGTGCCGGCAGCGATGCGGACCACGGACGTGCCCTGGGCATCGCGCTGCCAGCTATCGACCTTGCGAGCGGCCGCCTCCATCTCCAGCAGTTGATCGAACAGCGTCTGACCGTCGCCGGTCAGCGTGTAGCCCGCCTGGCTGCGCTCGAAGAGCGGCCGGCCGATCTGCGCTTCAAGTTCCAACATGCGCCGACCGATCGTTGCCGGGCTGAGACCGCTTGAAGGGACCGCGCCCGTCAAGCCGCCGCCGCGGGCCACATCGAGAAAAAGCTGATACGAATCCCACGACGAGTTTTTCATAATTGAAAAACATAAGACGATCATGGCTGTTTATAAAGAAAATTCGGATGTGTAGTTGAAGGGATGCCTCACAGGAAGGAGACATCCCATGATAGACAGCATGGCCCTGGCGAAAGCCATAGAAATACAGAGCCTGGCGCGCGAAGAGCAATGGCGCTGCGACGAGGATCTATTCTACCTCGACTACGGGCTCGAACTGCCGCGGCTCTTCATATGGATTGAGCGCATATTTGTCGCTTCGGGCATCCGGCGCAAGGCAATGAAAAAGGCGGACCGGCCGGAAATCGGCCGATCCGCCAGCAGTGGCAATGATGGCTGCAGTCAGGCTGCCGCCTGCTCGCGCATGTAATTCGCGCTGTAACCAGCCTCGATCTTGAACTGCTGAATGAGGTGCAGCAAAGCATCGGCCTCGGCGGCCAGCTCCCGGCTGGCGGCGGTAGTTTCTTCAACCATGCCGGCATTCTGCTGCGTCATCTGGTCCATGTGATTGACCGACGAATTGACCTCCTGCAGGGCGCTTGCCTGATCGTGGCTGGCACGGGCGATCATTTCCACATGCTGGCTGATCGTCACGATCTGGCTGCTGATCTGCGCGAGTACCGAACCGGCCTCCTGCACGAACTGCGAACCGGAACTGACCTCCTCGGTCGACTTGTTGATGAGACCCTTGATCTCCTTGGCGGCAGCGGCCGAGCGCTGTGCCAGCTCGCGCACCTCCATGGCGACCACGGCGAAACCTTTACCGGCGTCGCCGGCACGGGCAGCTTCGATGCCGGCATTGAGCGCCAGGAGATTAGTCTGGAAAGCGATCTCGTCGATGACGCCGATGATCTGCTCGATCTTGCGGGATGCATCTTCGATCCGGGTCATCGCGTCGATGGCGTTGCCGACGACGACAGAGCTGTCATCGGCGCTGCGCTTGGCTTCGCGCACGATGGCATCCGCATCCTTGGCACGCTCGGCAGACGAACGGACGGTGACCGTGATCTCGTCAACGGCCGCGGCCGTCTGCTCGAGAGACGCCGCCTGCTGCTCGGTGCGCTTCGACAGAGCCTCGGCAGAAGCAGCCATCTGGTTGCCGTTGCTCTGAATCATCTCGACATTGTCGCGCACCTGGCTCAGCGTCTGCTGCAGGCGCGATAGCGAACTGTTGAAATCCTGGCGAAGCTGTTCGAGACGGCCAATGAACGGCGTTTCGATCGTTGCCGAAATATCGCCTTGGGCAAGGCGCTCGAGGCCGGCAGCAAGCTCGCTGACGGCATAGTCGATCTGCCGGTCGAGCTCGCGCTTTTCGGCGTCGTTGCGCTGACGTTCGTGCTCTGCGGCCGCACGCTCCTCGTCGCTCTGTTCCTCGATACGGATCTTCGAGATAGCGTTTTCCTTGAAGATGCCGAGGGCTCGGGCCATATCGCCGATTTCGTCGCGGCGCTGCTCGCCGGAGATCGAAGTTTCGAGCAAACCGTCGGCAATGCGGCGCATGGCGGCGGTGATCTGGCCGATCGGTCGCTGCAGGGTCAGGACGAGCGCGATGCCGCCGGCAATGGAGAGGATGATGCCGAGTGCGGTTGCCAGGATGGATATTGAATTTGCCTGGTTGCGCTCGCTGCCGGCGCTCTGCTTCTGCGTCTCGGCGAAGGCGGTGAGCTGGCCCCAGACCTGATCGAGCTGCTGACGGGCGCCGGCATATTCGGCGATCCGCTGGTTGATCGTATCGACCAGCTTGCCGCCGGCGTCATCCATCGATTTGATTGCCGGACGAATGGCCGAGTCGATGTCGCCCGCAAAATCCATGCTCTTGGCGCTCTGGTTCAGCGTATCAATATCGCCGCCGAGTTTGGAGACTTCTTGACGCAGGCGGACGAGATTGTCCTTGTTGGTATTGGCGTTGAAATCCGCCAGTACGAGCTGCAGGGAATAGATGGAATCCTGCAGGCGGCGCGTGTCCTGCAGAACCGAATTGGTCTGTGCGACGCGGGCGTCGAGGGACACGAAGGTCGTGGTCGCCTGGCGCATCATTTGCGTCGCCGTCAGCTGCGTGTAGGTCGAGGTCTGGCGGAAGCGCGAGAGCAGCCGGCCGATATTGGTGATCGTGTCATCGGTGGGAGCATCGGTGCTTTCAGTAAAGGCGGCGAGATCCTTGATTGTGCCCGTCAGCGACTGGACGACGCTCTTCTGGTTCTGCGGCAATGCGAGGTCGATCGACCGCTGCGCCTTGTTCAGATCCGGCAGACGATCCTTGAGAAGCTTGACCTTGTCAGCCGGCGTCGCCGCATTATTGAAGTCTTGCGCCACGGCAACCAGCAGGTCGCCGCCTTTCAGCAACCGATCGGCCGAGCGCAGGGTCGAGGTCGCATCAGCCTGATCCTTGCGCATCTGGTCTTCAAGCTGCTGGCTGTTGAAATTGACGTTAAAGCGGGCGCTGATCAGGGCGCGCTGGCCGTCGTCAATCGTCTTGCGCAGGGACAGTTCCTGTTCGTGCAGCGACCACAGCCTGCCGACGAGGTTGGACATGTCGGCGGTCTTTGTCGTCGCTTCGGTGAGGTTGTCGCGGCCCTCCGCCTCCGGAGCGAGCTGACTCAGCGTCGAATTGAGCACGCTCTGCTGCGACTTGATGTCTTCATAGAGCTTGTCGCGCTGGCGAGTGTTGGTGATGCGCAGGAAATCATCCATGGAACCATACAGGTTCTTGAACCCGGTCAAGGACTGCAGGACGCTGTTGGAAATCTCCATACGTCCCTGAAGCAGGCCCGACGCATAAAGCCCGGTAAGGCCCACGGCAGAAATGCTGATGACGAACGGCAGGACGAATATCAGAACCTTGGTCCTGATGTTGAAACGCGACAATATCTTGTCAATGAACATTTTGGCCCAGACCTCACACCGCTCCCCCGTCGACGCCGCCTCGGCGCTGACCGGATGTATAACCATCGTTCTTGAAATATCCGCAGGCGGGGTTCCTGAGTATAAGTCAGGAAGCAATCATTGCTTCGGCTCCAGCTTGCGGTAGAGCGCCCCAAGAAATCGAGTGAGATTGTGTGGGTGATTAATTAATTTTCAGATAAAGATGCAATGCGGCCACCGTCACACAACCAAACGCTGAAAAGCGGGCGATGAAGCCTATCTATATGCGCGAGGCAGCGCCGCCGCTCGATGGCGGCCAGGAACAATGGGGGCGGCTTTAATCAGAAGCCGCGGATGGCGAGGTAGGCGATGCAAGCGGCCGTAGCGCCAGTCGCCAACATCAGTAGTCTTGCCGCCAGAAGCTTGGCATTGTCACGGGTTTGAGCGATTGCAATGGCGCGAGCACGACGATGTGTTCTGTTCATGAGTATATTCCCATTTTCGCACTGACACGATAACCGGCAAAAGGCCGTTTTCGCAACAGGCAATATACAAAACAGAAATGTAGGAAAAGAAAACGTGAAAACCAGATGTTAGCCGCAAGCCTTGCGGCTAACCGTAATAGATGCGGGAATTGTGGCCGAAGCGCGCTACTTCAACAATGCCGCGATAGCAGGATCCGTCGCCGTTTCCGCAGCCGTCTTGCCGGAAGCAGACTTGATGGTCTTGTCGGCGCCATTCTTCAACAATGCCTTGACGACGGCCGGATCATCCTGCTGGCTCGCCATGTGCAACGGTGTCCAGCCATCGTAATCGCCGGGCGCGTTGACGTCGGCGCCCTTGGAAACCAGCAAATCAATCATTTCGGGAGGACCGTAATAGGCCGCGGTATGGAGCGGATACCAGCCCTCTGTCGTCTTCATGTCCAGCTTGGCGCCGCATGCCAGCATCTTCTTGACGACATCGCCTTTCTTGTCGCGGATCGCAATGGCGAAATTCGTATCGCCGCCCGCATCCTGACCGTTCGGATCCAGCTTCTTGCATTGCGCAGAAGCAGCGCTCGCGTCGGACACCGTGACGGCAAGCATGCCAAGTGGCATCGCCACGGCCGTAACGATACCTGAAAGAACTGTGCCGCGGAATATCAGAGCCTTAAACGTCATGATTGTCTCCATTGAGTATTTTCGCGCTGGAGATGCTCTTTGCCCGTTTCGCGGCCTGTTGGCAAGGTCAATTCAGGCCGCCTCGCCGGCGACATGCCCGGAAGCCCATGCCCATTGGAAATTGTAGCCGCCGAGCCAACCGGTCACATCGACGCATTCGCCGATGAAGAACAGACCGGGAATGGTCTTTACCTGCATCGTCCGCGAATCGAGGCAAGCTGTATCGATGCCGCCGAGCGTCACCTCCGCCGTGCGATAACCTTCGGAGCCCGAGGGTTTGACGCTCCATGACTGCATCGCTGCCGCGAGCTGCTGCAGGCGCTTGTCGGATTGATCGGCCATGTTGCCATAGATGCCTTCGCTATCGACGACATACTGGGCCAGCCGCTTCGGCAGGATTTCCGCAAGAGCGGTCTGCGCCGATTGTCGGCCATTCATCTGCTTGGCTTTCTTGAGAAGCGCAAAGACATCGATATCGGGCTCGATCACGACCATGATCTCCTCGCCTTCCCGCCAATAGGAGGAGATCTGCAGGATGGCGGGGCCGCTGAGGCCGCGATGGGTAAAGAGCAGGGCCTCGCGGAACGCCGTCTTGTCGTGGCGGATCTCCGCGGGCGCGGCGATGCCCGAAAGCGGTGCCAACCGCTGAAGCAATTGTGGATCGAGGGTTAGTGGCACGAGGCCCGGCCGGGTTTCGACCAAAGGCAGGCCGAATTGCTCGGCGATGCGATAGGCAAAGCCAGTGGCGCCCATCTTTGGGATCGACTTGCCACCGGTGGCGACGACAAGCGAGGATGCTTCGAAGGCGCCTTCCGAGGTGCTGAGGCGATAGCCGCCGGCAGTTTGATCGATATCGCCGATTTCCGTCCGCAACCGCAGTTGCGCGCCCGCATCGCGCACCTCGTCGGTCAGCATGCGGATGATGTCCTTGGCGCTGTTGTCGCAGAAGAGCTGGCCGAGCGTCTTCTCATGCCAGGCGATGCCATGGCGTTCGACCATGGCGATAAAATCCTGCGGTGTGAAACGGGCGAGCGCCGATTTGGCGAAGTGCGGATTGGCCGACAGGAAGTTCTTCGGGCCGGCATGGATGTTGGTGAAATTGCAGCGGCCGCCGCCGGAAATGCGGATCTTTTCGCCCGGCGCCGCAGCATGGTCGAGCACGAGGACGGACCGCCCGCGCCGGCCGGCGCGGATAGCGCACATCATGCCTGCTGCGCCCGCACCGAGGACGATCACATCATATCTGCCTGCCACGCTTCAGCCCTTCATTCTTCGCCGCGCGCTCTCGTCACTTTTCCATCATACGGCGAAAGTCCGAGCGGTTTTCCCCCTCGCCAATTGGCAAACTGCAGTTATGATGCAGTCGTCGATCAACCCAAATACGGTGTTTTATGCCCGCGAGAAAGACCCCGCTGAAAGCTTCCATACCCGTCTCGAAAGCCCCTACAGTACCTCCTTCTCTGAGATCGGCACGCGGCGTAGCAAACTGGAAGGAAGCGGCGCAATGGCTGCGGGCACGCGGGATCGAGGACATAGAATGCATCACGCCGGATCTCGCCGGCGTGCCGCGCGGCAAGATGATGCCGACCTCGAAATTCACCTCCAATACGTCGCTGGCACTGCCCTCGGCGATCTATCGCCATACGATTTCCGGCGAGTATCCGGAGGAGACCGAAAGCTTCCGCTACGAACCGCGCGACAGCGATCTGAAGCTGGTGCCGGACCTTTCGACGCTTTCGGTCGTGCCCTGGGAGAGCGATCCGACGGCGCAGGTGATCTGCGATATCGTCAATTCCGAAGGACATGCGGTGTCCTACACGCCGCGCAATCTGCTGAAGCGGATCATGGGGCTCTATCGCGAGCGCGGGTGGAAGCCGGTGGTGGCGCCGGAAATCGAGTTCTATCTCGTCGCCAAGAATGACGATCCGGACTATCCGCTGCACCCGCCGAAGGGCCGCTCCGGCCGCTCGATCCTCGGCGGACAGGGCTATTCGATCGCCGGCATCAACGAGTTCGACGAACTGATCGATGATATCTATCACTTCTCCGAGAAGCAGGGTCTTGAGATCGATACGCTGATCCATGAAGAGGGTCCGGCGCAGCTCGAGATCAACCTGCGCCATGGCGACCCGATCGAACTTGCCGACCAGGTGTTCATGTTCAAGCGCACCATTCGCGAGGCGGCGCTGAAGCACGGAATTTACGCGACCTTCATGGCCAAGCCGATGCAGAGCCAGGCCGGCTCGGCGATGCATATCCATCAGTCGGTCGTGAACATCGAGACCGGTAAGAACGTCTTCACCAATCCGGACGGCAGCCCTTCGCAGGAGTTCTTTCATTTCATCGGCGGCATGCAGCGCTATGTTCCGAATGCGCTCGCCATGCTCGCGCCCTATGTGAATTCCTATCGCCGGCTGGCGCCGAACATGTCCTGCCCGGTCAACAATGCCTGGGGCTACGACAACCGCACCACGGCCTTCCGCGTTCCCGTTTCCGATCCGCAGGCCCGCCGCGTCGAGAACCGGTTGCCGAGCTCCGATGCCAATCCCTATCTGGCGCTCGCCGCCTCGCTCGCCTCCGGCCTGCTCGGCATCATGAAAAAGGTGGAGCCCACCGCGCCGACCGAGGATTCGGCCAATGAAGGCTCGATCGACCTGCCGCGCGGCCTTCTGGAAGCCATTGCGCTGCTTGAGGGCGAGCCGGCCTTCGAGGAGGTGCTCGGCAAGGACTTCATCGACATCTATGCCGGCGTCAAGCGGGGTGAATTTGAAACCTTCATGCAGGTGATCAGCCCGTGGGAGCGGGAATTCCTTCTGCTCAACGTGTGAAGGAGGCGCCCATGACGCTCCAGGAAACATGGCAAAGCCCGATCGCGCCCGGCCTTTCCTTCTACCAAGCGACCGTCGGCCCGCGTGCGAGCTATCCGAAGCTCGACGGCTCGCGCCGCGCGGATGTCGCGATTATCGGTGGCGGCTATACCGGTCTTCAGGCCGCCTACAATCTTGCCAAAGGTGGCGCGGAGGTCGTGCTGATCGATGCCAACCGCTTCGGCGACGGCGCCTCCGGCCGCAATGGCGGACAGCTCGGCACCGGCCAGCGCTGGTGGCCGGAAGAGATGGAAGAGAAGATCGGCTATGAGCGGTCGAAGGCCCTGTTCGATCTGGCCGAGGACGCCAAGCGGCATCTTCTCGATTTCTCCGCCGAGCATGGCATCGACATGGATTTCCTGCCCGGCCAGATGAATGTCACGCACAAGCGCAGCGACAAGCGTGACCATGTGGACAGTGCGGAGATCGCAGCGACCCGCTATGGCTATCCGCACATGACGTTCATGGATGAGGCCGAAACCCAGGAGCGGCTGGGTTCGTCGTTCTATCTCTATGGCGTTCGGGATATGGGCACGGGTCATATCCATCCCCTGAAACTGCTCATCGGCCTTGCCCGCGTCGCGGCAGAGGCCGGTGCGTCTCTCTTCGAAATGACCAGGGCGAAGGGCTTCCGGCAATTCGGCGGCAAGACGATCATCGAAACGGATGGCGGCGAGATCATAGCCGACCGGGTGCTGATCGCCTGCAATGGCTATATCGGCAATCTGGAGCCGGTGACGGCAAGTCACGTCATGCCGATCCGCTCCTTCATCGGCGCGACCGAACCGCTCGACCGCTTTCCGGCGGTACTGCCTGGTAACGAGGCCGTCGCCGATTCGCGATTCGTCGTGCGCTATTTCCGCAAATCCAAGGATGGACGCCTGCTCTTCGGCGGGCGCGAGGCCTATACGGCGGACAATCCGCGCGACATAACGCAGCACATCCGCCGGCAAATCACCGAAATCTATCCGGCTCTCGGCGATATCAGCATCGATTATGCCTGGGGCGGCTCGGTCGGCATCACCATGCCGCGCCAGCCCTTCGTGCGCGAGGTCATGCCTGGCGTCACTTCCATCGGCGGCTATTCCGGCCATGGGGTGATGCTGTCAAATTATTGCGGTAAACTCTATGCGAAAACGGTTCTCGGGAATGCGGATGAACTTCATCTCTTCAGAGAGTTGAACATACCGCCCTTCCCCGGCGGTGCGCGCATGCGGGCGCCTCTGCTGTTCCTGGCGCTCTCGTGGTTTGCGTTGCGCGACAGGTTTTGAAAACCGGAGGATGATTTCTTCCGCCGGCAATCCGCTCTAAAAAGCCGCATCTGATTTTTGCGATGCACACTGGCCTTTTTAAATCGATTAGATTAAAAGGGGCCTCAACTAAGACCGATTGAGAGATAGCTCATGAGCAGCCAGATCATTCCCGTTGAACCATTTGATTATGTCGTTTTCGGCGGCAGCGGCGACCTTGCCGAACGCAAGCTCCTGCCCGCTCTTTACCATCGTCAGGTCGAAGGCCAGTTTTCCGAGCCGACGCGCATCATCGGCGCTTCGCGCAGCGCGCTTTCCAATGAAGAATACCGCAAATTTGCCGACGCCGCCCTCAAGGAACACCTGAAGAAGGGCGAATATGACGATGCCGAAGTCAAAAAATTCCTGGCTCGCCTGTTCTACGTGCCGGTCGATGCGCGCAGCGATGCCGGCTGGGATCAGCTCAAGAAGATCCTGGACGAAGGCAAGGAGCGCGTGCGCGCCTTCTATCTCGCTGTCGCTCCGGGCATCTTCGGCGACATCTCGCAGAAGATCCACGATCACAAGCTGATCACCAAGCAGACCCGCATCGTCGTCGAAAAGCCGATCGGCCGCGATCTTGCCTCGGCTCTGCAGCTCAACGACACCATCGGCAAGGTCTTCAAGGAAGAGCAGATCTTCCGCATCGACCATTATCTCGGCAAGGAAACCGTGCAGAACCTGATGGCGCTGCGCTTTGCCAACGCTCTCTACGAGCCGCTGTGGAACGCCAACCACATCGACCACGTGCAGATTACGGTGGCGGAATCGGTCGGCCTCGAAGGCCGCGCCGGCTATTACGACACGGCTGGCGCCCTGCGCGACATGGTACAGAACCACATCCTGCAGCTGCTTTGCCTGACCGCAATGGAAATCCCCTCCTCCATGGATTCGGAAGCCGTTCGCGACGAGAAGCTTAAGGTTCTGCGCGCACTGAAGCCGATCGATGCTTCCAACGTCGAGCAGGCGACGGTTCGCGGCCAGTATCGCGCCGGCGCTTCGGCGGGCGGCCCGGTCAAGGGCTATCTCGACGAGCTGGAAGGCGGCGTTTCCAACACCGAAACCTTCGTCGCCATCAAGGCCGAGATCGGCAACTGGCGCTGGGCGGGCGTTCCCTTCTACATCCGCACCGGCAAGCGCCTGGCCGGCCGCATGTCGGAGATCGTCATCACCTTCAAGCACATTCCGCACACCATCTTCGATCAGGCCGCCGGCCGCATCGTTGCCAACCAGCTCATCATCCGCCTGCAGCCGGACGAAGGCGTCAAGCAGTCGCTGATGATCAAGGACCCAGGCCCGGGCGGCATGCGCCTGCGCAACGTCTCTCTCGACATGAGCTTCGCATCTGCATTCAACGTCCGCAATCCGGATGCCTACGAGCGCCTGCTGATGGACGTTATCCGCTCCAACCAGACGCTGTTCATGCGCCGCGACGAGGTGGAAGCCGCATGGAAGTGGGTCGATCCGATCCTCAAGGGCTGGGAACACGCCGGCCAGCAGGTGCAGGGCTATACAGCCGGCACCTGGGGTCCGAGCCAGGCTATTGCGCTCATCGAGCGTGACGGCCGCACCTGGCACGACGATATCTAAACCGGGACGACAACGATGACAGCCAACATGCATGCTTTTGCCAATGGTGCCGAACTCGCCGGCAAGCTCGCGGACAAGGTGGCCGAAACCCTTTCGGCTGCGATTACCGCCCGCGGCTCCGCAAGCATCGCGGTCTCCGGCGGCTCGACGCCGAAGGCCTTTTTCCAAGCGCTGTCATCGCACTCGATCGACTGGGGCAAGGTGATGGTCACCCTCGTCGACGAACGGTTCGTGCCATCAGACAATCCCCGTTCGAACCACCTGCTCGTCCAGGAAAACCTGCTGAAGGATAAGGCGGCCGCTGCCAAATTCCTTCCGCTCTATCAGGCTGCAGCTTCCGTCGAGGAGGCCGCGGTCATCGCCACCGAAAAGACCAAGGCTATCGGCCATCCCTTCGATGTCGCCATCCTCGGCATGGGCAATGACGGCCACACGGCTTCCTTCTTTCCGGGCGGCAGCAATCTCAAGACCGCACTCGATCCGAACACCCCGCGTGGTATCATCACGATGGAAGCGGAAGGTGCCGGCGAGCCGCGGCTGACGTTCACTTTCTCCAGCCTTCAGGATGCCCGATTGCTGGTGCTCCATATCGAGGGAGAAGGAAAGAAGGACGTTTTGGCCAAGGCCGAAGCGCCGGGCGAAGAAACCGAGATGCCGATCCGTGCCATGCTGCGCCGGGCGGCTTCTCCGGTCGAGATTTATTGGGCTCCGTGATACGGCCTGAAGGCCTGGTCATCGAACCCCGACAGACACAGCAACCCGTGCTGCGCCATGTGCCCCTCGGGCGCAGCGGCAAAGCATTGACTTTTAGACCCCGCGCCGTGCCCTCTGACGAATAGGTACCAAGGGCACCGCGCAGAACAGACGGAGGCAGATCGACCATGGCCGCTGACGCCCGCATATCAGCGATTACCGCACGTATCGTCGAGCGCTCAAAGCCGACGCGCGAGCGCTATCTGGACCGCCTGCGCAGTGCTGCAACCAAGGGAGCGCAACGCTCCGTGCTCGGCTGCGCCAACCTTGCGCATGGCTTCGCCATCTGTTCCCCCACCGAGAAAGACGCGCTGGCGGGAGACCAAGTGCCCAATCTCGGGATCATCACCTCCTATAACGACATGCTCTCGGCGCATCAGCCCTTCGAGACCTATCCGGCGATCATCCGCGAAGCGGCGGCCGAAGCGGGCGGCATTGCCCAGGTTGCGGGCGGCGTGCCGGCCATGTGCGACGGCGTCACGCAGGGACAGCCGGGCATGGAGCTTTCGCTCTTCTCGCGCGACCTGATTGCCATGTCGGCGGCGGTCGGCCTGTCACACAATATGTTCGATGCGGCCGTCTTCCTCGGCGTCTGCGACAAGATCGTCCCCGGCCTCGTCATTGCCGCTCTCTCCTTCGGCCATCTGCCCGCCGTCTTCATTCCGGCCGGGCCGATGACTTCGGGCTTGCCGAACGACGAGAAATCGCGCGTGCGCCAGCTCTATGCCGAAGGCAAGGTCGGCCGCGCCGAATTGCTGGAAGCGGAATCGAAGTCCTATCACGGTCCCGGCACCTGCACCTTCTACGGCACGGCCAATTCCAACCAGATGCTGATGGAGATCATGGGCTTCCACATGCCGGGCGCCTCCTTCATCAATCCCGGCACGCCGCTGCGCGAAGCCTTGACGCGCGAGGCGACCAAGCGCGCGCTCGCCATCACCGCCATGGGCAATGAGTTCACACCGGCGGGCGAGATGATCGACGAACGCTCGATCGTCAACGGCGTCGTCGGCCTGCATGCGACCGGCGGCTCGACGAACCACACAATGCACATCGTCGCCATGGCGCGCGCGGCCGGCATCGTGCTCACCTGGCAGGATATTTCCGAGCTTTCAGACATCATCCCGCTGCTTGCCCGCGTCTATCCGAACGGGCTTGCCGACGTGAACCATTTCCACGCCGCCGGCGGCATGGGCTTCCTCATCAAGGAGCTCCTGAAGAAGGGTCTGCTGCACGACGATGTTCGCACCGTCAACGGCCAGGGCCTCGGCAGCTACTCCATCGACGTCAAGCTCGGTGCCGACGGCAATGTCGTACGCGAACCCGCCCCGGAAAAAAGCCACGACCCGAAGGTACTGGCAAGCATCGACACACCCTTCCAGAGCAATGGCGGCCTGAAGATGTTGCGCGGCAATATCGGCAAGGCGGTCATCAAGATCTCCGCCGTCAAGCCGGAGCGCCACATCATCGAAGCGCCGGCCGTGATCTTCCACGATCAGCTGGAAATGCAACAGGCCTTCAAGGACGGCAAGCTGAACCGAGATTTCGTCGCCGTCGTCCGATTCCAGGGACCGAAGGCCAACGGCATGCCCGAGCTGCACAAGCTCACGCCGGCACTCGGCGTGCTGCAGGACCGTGGTTTCCGCGTAGCGCTCTTGACCGACGGCCGTATGTCGGGCGCATCGGGCAAGGTGCCTGCCGCCATCCATGTGACACCGGAAGCCGTCGAAGGTGGCCCGATCGCCCGCATCAGGGAAGGCGACATCATCCGCATCGATGCGATTGCCGGTACGCTGGAGGTGCTGGTCGATGCCGCCGATATGGCGGAGCGCGAGCCGGTCGTGGCCGATCTCTCGGAGAATGAATTCGGTATGGGCCGGGAGCTCTTCGTTCCGTTCCGCCACGCCGCGGGACCGGCGGATCAGGGTGCAAGCGTCCTGTTCCGCCACTGAGATTGTCCGCCGGATTTCGGCAGGACGGCATCGAAGGCTGATCAAGGCGCTTTGGATGCTGCAGTTCCTGCTTCCGGCGGAACCTTGTCCGTCCATGCCGGCGGAAGGCCGAGGCGCCCGCCCACGAAGCCTGTCACGCCCGGCGATTTCCCGAATACCTTGCAGGCGTCGTATTTCGGTGCCCGGCCGATGAGTGACGCCAATTTCGCCCTGGATGGGAAGGAGGGCGCCGCGCCGAACGGCGTCTTGCCCTTGACCAGCATCTTACTGAAATCGCCGCCGAATTTGGCGGCGAGGCTATAGGCATCCCCTTCCTTGGCGATGGTGCCCGAATTAAAGAATGCGTTTGCACCACGTCCCCAGATCATGACAGCCTTCTGTACACCCTGGGGATTGAAAGCCTCAGCCTCGAGCGAGAGGCTGCCCATGCCGATCGGAATACGCGGAACGGGCACCGGTACACCCGGCAGCAACACGCTTTTGCCCACGGAGGCAATTTTCGAGACTCCGACGGCGGTTGCATTGGTTGCCTTCACCTGCGTCACGACGGCGCGAACGGTGAGATCCGCCGGCTCAGATAGACCGACGACGGCGAAACGTTCACTCAATCCGGAACAAAGCGCTCTATCGACGGCATTGGTGACGAGATCGCGCTGTTTGGGTGTGAAAGCAGCGGTTTCGGCGCGCATCGAAAAGGCGGTGGGAATGATCTTCACGGTCTTGGCCGCCAGAACATCGTCCTTGCTTACCCTAAGAAGCGAGTGCGCAACCAGTCCATCCGATCGGGTCAGCCCTTCATAGGACCGCAAAGATCCCGCCCGATCCAGCGGCGCGGAGGCACAGCCGCCCAGCAGGCTCATCAAGAGGGCCATCGACCACATATCAGCCCTCCGATGGCTTTCAGCGGCAGATGGACCATAGGGTCTGCTTACAGCATGATTTGAGATTGTAGCGACTGGCATGGATGTTTGCGCTCCTGCACCGGGTTATGAACATCAGCATCAACATTAAATATCGCACTTAGTGTAATATTAATATCGACCAATTTGCGGCAATCGAGAAGCGAAGCGGAGAATTTGTTTCACCAGAGATTGAGACCACACGGAGCGGAGTGCGGCGAACGCCGATAATTTGAGTGGTATTGCGACTCATGCCAAAGTAAGCGCATGCACGATGCAACATCAAAGCCGGAAGGCTTGCGCGAACAGAAGCGCCGCCTGACCTTTCAACGCATAGCGGACGTCGGAATGAAATCCTTTCTCGCGAAAGGCTATCAGGAAACGACGATCGACGAGATTGCCGCAGCGGCCGGGATTTCCCGCCGGACTTTCTTTTATTACTTTAGAAGCAAGGACGATATTCTTCTGGCGCATCAGCGCCGATATATGGACGCACTGCGGACTGGCATCCTGGAGAATGCGTCGGCCGGGCGACCGCTCGAGGTCGTCCATCAAGCCACCTTGGGACTTGTGGCCCGCATCGAGGCGGAAGCGCCTCGGCTTCTGGAGACTGCCAAACTTTTACGTCAAAGCGAGACCTTGCGCGCCCGTTCGCGGGGTAACTCTTTGCAGCTTGAGCAAATCGCCTACCAAGCCCTGTGCGAATTGTTTCCGACTAGGGACCGCGACGGTCTGCAGCTGGTTTCGATGATCGGAGTGAGCCCGCTTCGCCTCTCGGTCAACAAATGGCTGCAGGAAAATGGCAGGCTACCGCTGATCAAGTATCTTGAGGATGCGCTCGCAAAATGCCGAACGGAAATCTGATCCGTCAGCCGAACGCAGCGCTAGGCCGCTTCTTGTGGGTCGTTGATCAGGATCTGATGTCGAGCACGCGGTTTTTATGGGCCGGGTGCGTGCTGTAGACGAAGATCTTGTTCATTTCCTTCTCCGTGAGAAGCCGCAGGAAACGAACTTCCACCGTGTTGTTGGAGAAGACCTTCATTAGCACACAGCCGACCTTGGTGATGCGGGCGTCAGGAATATCCAGATAGAACTGCTTCGGCAGATTATACTGGGTGAGGATCGCAAGAACCGCGCTGCTCTGCGAGATACGGATAATATCGCAGCGGCGGGACGCAAGATTCATCACGCCCTTTTCAGTGTATTCGAGGCGTGCGGCATTCATGGTGTCTTCCATGCGAAACCGCACTTCGCGGTCATACATGAAGGATTCTTCCTTGTTAAGGAAATGCTGACCTGAATTAGCTCTGCCGAACGCGGCCATCTTGGTAGACCCCTGAAGTATATTATGAAGAGAAGACTATCAGCCGGTCTTTAACAGAAGGTTTGAGTGCGCCGGCCCAAGATGAATTTTGTTGTTCATTTTTACTTGGGCCGGGGCATCCGGTAAGCGCCTACTTGCGATAGGAGTGGCCGCTGGCGTCGAAAAGATGCAGCTTCTGACGGTCGGCGGCAAAACGCATCTTTTGGCCGCGATGAATATCGGCAATGCCGGGGATCTTGACGATGATCGGCTCGCCATCAACGAGGCCTTCGATATAGAGCTGCGTCACTTCGCCGAGCGCCTCGACGATGGAAACCTCGCCTTCGAAGAGATAGTCATCGCCCGTCGCGAGACGAAGATCTTCCGGACGTACGCCGAAGCTGGCGGCCTTGCCCTTTTCGGAGGCCTCCGTCGGCACGTCCAACGTTACCGATTTGCCGCCGGTCAGTGTTACCGTCGTCGCAGCGCCTGTTTCGGTTACCGTTGCCGGGATGATGTTCATGGCCGGCGAGCCGATGAATTTTGCAACGAACAGGTTGGCCGGGCGCTCGTAGAGTTCAAGGGGAGCGCCGACCTGTTCGACCCGGCCGGCCGACAGCACGACAATACGGTCGGCCAGCGTCATGGCTTCCACCTGGTCGTGGGTGACGTAGATCATCGTCGTCTCGGGCATGGAATCGCTGAGTTTGGCGATCTCGATGCGGGTCGCCACACGCAGGGCGGCATCGAGGTTGGACAGCGGCTCGTCGAACAGGAAGACCTTGGGGTTGCGGCAGATGGCGCGGCCGATGGCAACGCGCTGCCGCTGACCGCCCGAGAGTGCCTTCGGCAGACGTTCGAGATATTGGGTCAGCTGCAGGCTCGCCGCCGCCGCCCGCACACGACGGTCGATCTCCTGCTTGCTTTCGCCGGCAATCCGCATGCCGAAGGCCATATTGTCGTAGACGGTCATATGCGGATAGAGCGCATAGGACTGGAAGACCATGGCGATGCCGCGCCGTGACGGCGGCACTTCGTTCACCTTCTGCCCGGCGATCATCATATCCCCGGCGGTGATGCTCTCCAGCCCGGCGATCATCCTGAGCAAGGTGGACTTGCCGCAGCCGGAGGGGCCGACGAAGACGATGAATTCGCCTTCGTTGATCTCCAGATCGATCCCGTGCAGCACATGCACGCTGCCGTAGGATTTCTTGATATCCTTCAGAACAAGTCCAGTCATTATGCTTCCTCCTCCCAAAGGTCAGGCAAGACGCGCGAAATAGGCGCCCCAGGCCGGAATATCGATCTTGTTGCCGTAGTTGTTGCTGGTAAATCCATGTCCCGTCAACGCCTGCCAATTGCCATCAGGCAGGGTTGCCAGCGTTTCGACGGGGCTCATATTGAAGACGCAGAGAATGGTCTCTCCGGCATAAGTGCGGGTGTAGATCAGTACGTCGCCCTGCGGCTCCGAAAAGGCAATCTCGCCTTTGGCGAAGGCCGGATGCTGTTTGCGGAACGCGAGGAAGCGGCGGTACTGCTCCAGCACCGAATGCTCATCGCCCTGCTGGACGCTGACGGCGCGCAGGATATGTTCGACCGGCACCGGCAGCCAGGGCTTGACGGTGGAAAAGCCGCCCTGCGCCACCTGGCTGTCCCAGACCATGGGCGTGCGGCAGCCATCACGGCCCTTGAACTCGGGCCAGAACTGGATGCCGTAGGGATCCTGCAGATCCTGATAGGCGAGATCGGCTTCCGTCAGCGCCAGTTCCTCGCCTTGATAGATGCATACGGAGCCGCGCAGGGTCAGCAGCAGCGCCGCATAGAGCTTGGCGAAAGCATCGCGGTCGGCCACCAGATTGCCCCAGCGGCTAACATGGCGCACGACGTCGTGGTTGGAGAAGGCCCAGCAGGCCCAGCCTTGCGGAGCTGCCGTGTCGAAGTCGTTCATCACCTCTTCGACGCGATCCGGCGAAAGAGCGTCCGGCGCGAGGAATTCGAAGGCGTAGCACATGTGCATCTTGTCGCCGCCGGATGTGTATTCACCGACGATTTCGAGGCCGCGCTGGCTATCGCCGACTTCGCCGACGGCGGCAATCGCCGGATATTCGTCGAGCACGGCGCGGAAGCGCTTCAGGAATTCCAGGTTCTCGGGACGATTCTTGTCGTAGAGATGCTCCTGGAAGTTATAGGGATTGACGGCCGGTGCCGTAGAGGCATTGCGGCGCGAAGGTTCCAGCGCCGGGTTGTCGCGCAATTCCTTGTCGTGGAAGTAGAAGTTGATGGTGTCGAGACGGAAACCGTCGACGCCGCGGTCGAGCCAGAAACGCACGACGTCAAGCAAGCGGTCCTGCACTTCCGGATTGTGCAGGTTCATATCCGGCTGCGAGGTCAGGAAGTTGTGCATGTAGTACTGCATGCGGGTCGGATCCCACGCCCAGGCCGAGCCGCCGAAGATCGACAACCAGTTGTTGGGCGGTGTGCCATCCGGCTTGGCATCAGCCCAGACGTACCAATCTGCCTTGGAGTTATCCTTGCTCGAGCGGCTTTCGACGAACCAGGGATGGCGGTCCGAGCTATGCGACAGCACCAGATCGATCATTACCTTGATGCCGAGACGATGGGCTTCCGTCACCATCGCATCGAAATCGGCAAGCGTACCGAAGATCGGATCGACGTCCTCGTAATTGGAGACGTCATAGCCGAAATCGCGCATCGGCGAGGTGAAGAACGGCGAAATCCAGATCGCGTCGACGCCGAGCGACGCGACATGCGGCAGGCGGACGGCGATGCCCTTAAGATCGCCGATGCCGTCACCGTTGGAGTCCTGGTAGGAGCGCGGATAGATCTGATAGATCACCGCGCCGCGCCACCAGTCCTTGTCAACTTCCGAAGCCGATTGAAGAGCAATGCTCATGCTGAGTGAATCCTGTAGTAAGTGCGTGTTTTTGGATCAGCCCCCCTTCACCGACCCGGCGAGCAGACCGCGCACGAGATAGCGCTGCAGACCAAAGAAGACGAGGAGTGGGATAAGGATTGTGACGAAGGCCGATGCCGTCAGGATTTCCCAGTTGCCGCCGCGCGAGCCGAGCAGCGCGTTGAGGGCGGCCGTGAGCACGAGGTGATCCTTGTCGGTGCCGAGGAAGACCATCGCGATCAGAAGGTCGTTCCACACCCAGAGGAACTGGAAGATCGCGAAGGAGGCCAATGCCGGGAAAGACAGCGGCAGGATGATCTTGACGAAGATATCGAAATCGCTGGCGCCGTCGACGCGGGCGGATTCGATGATTTCCTTCGGCAGGCCGGCAATGTAGTTGCGCAGGAGATAGATGGCCAGCGGCAGGCCGAAAGCCGTGTGCGCCAGCCAGATGCCGGGATAGGTTTTCGACGGAACGCCGAATATCTGGCCGATTTCGTTATAGATGCGCAGAAGCGGGATCAGCGACATCTGCAACGGCACGACGATCAGGCCGACAACGAGCGCGATCAGGATCGCGCGGCCGGGAAACTCCATCCAGGCAAGCGCATAGGCCGCAAAGGCGGCGATCAGGATCGGGATGACGGTTGCGGGGATCGTTACCGTCAGCGAATTGATGAAGGACTGGCCGATCCCCTCGCCGCCGAGTACGTTGCGGTAGTTGTCGAAGGTGAATTGCGGCGGTGTGGCAATGGTCAGGTAGATGCGCTTGCTGCGGGCATCGGCCTCAAAGGGACCAGTTTTCTGGTAGCGATAGCTGCCGTCAGCATTCACTGTTAGGGTCTCGCCATTGCCGAGATCGGCTGGCGAGCCGATCTTATAGGCGGCCGGCTCCTGCACGCGCAGGCCGAAGGACTGGATCCTGCCGTTGCCGCTGTTGCCTTGACCGGCAACCGTACCGGCGATGACGTAATTGGCACCGTCCTGCTTTGCCTTGTCCGGGCCGTCGAGGCGGACGGCGGCCGTCTGCGACGAACCGGAGAAAGCCGTCCACCAACCGGAGGCGACGATCTGGTCCTTGTCGCGCAGCGCCGTGACGAAGATGCCGAGCGTCGGAAGCAGCCAGAGCAGGACGATGAGCAGCACCGCGGCATGAACGAAGATGCGTGCGGGACCGATACGGCCGAGATTCCCAATCATGTCAGCGCCCCTTCGTTTCTGCGTTTGCGCGGCGGATATTCCAGATCATGATCGGTGTGACGGCGACCATGATGACGAGCGCTATGACGGCGCTTCGGCCGCTGTCGCCGCCGCCACGGAACATCCAGTTGAACATCAGGTTGGCAAGCACCATCGTGTTCCATTGACCATTGGTCATGGTGAGAACGATATCGAAGACCTTGAGGACGAGGATAGTGATGGTGGTCCAGACTGTGGCGATCGTTCCCCAGACCTGGGGAACCATGATCTTCCAGAAGATCTGCCAGCCATTGGCGCCGTCGATGACAGCCGCTTCGATGGTTTCCTCCGGAATACCGCGCAGCGCCGCCGAGAGGATGACCATGGCAAAACCGGTCTGGATCCAGATCAGCATGACCATCAGGAAGAAATTGTTCCAGAACGGAATGGTGATCCAGACTTCCGGCGTGCCGCCGAACAGCTGGACGATCGCGTTCAGAAGGCCGATCTGCGCATCCGTGCCGCCGCGATATTCATAGATGAATTTCCAGATGACGGAAGCGCCGACAAAGGAGATTGCCATCGGCATGAAGATGACGGCCTTGGCGATATTGCCCCACCAGATGCGGTCGGTCATTACGGCGATAACGAGACCGAAGAAGGTGCAGGCCGCCGGCACAACGGCGAGCCAAAGGATGTTGTTGAAGATCGACTGGCGGAATTCGGTATCGTTGAGCGCCCAGAGATAATTGGCGCCGCCGACGAACTTGCTGCCATCAGGCCCGTAGAACGACAGGATGAAGGTCGCGACGACAGGATAGACGAGATAGACGACAAGCAGGAACAGCGCCGGCCCCAGGAACAGCCAGGGGCGGATAAGACCGCGGCGGCGAAGGTTGACAGCCGCCCGATGGACCTCATCGCCTTCCCTTGCCGGAAAGATCAAGTCCAAGAGCTTGTTGGAAAACCAGAAATAAGCGGCGCAAATGGCAACGCCGAATATCATGGCGGCAATCGCCGATACGATCTGCGAAAACATCCCTTCCCTCCCCGAATTATCTGCTTTTGTCCATCAGTCGGGCATCGGCCGCGCTGAAGGGCGCGTCGCCATATGCAGTATGGCGCCGCCGGCGAGTTGCCGGCGGCGATAGGGCTATGATGTCTTACTTGATGGCGTCCCAGGACTTCTGGATACCGTCGGCTACATCCTGAGCAGACTTGCCGCCGACGAAATCCACCATGCCGGTCCAGAACGAACCCGCACCAATCTTGCCCGGCATCAGGTCGGAGCCGTCGAAGCGGAACGTGGTGGCCGTGGTCAGGGTCTCGCCTTCCTTGCGCAGCGTGTCGTTGGCATAAGCCGCGGTATTGACGGCCTTGTACGGCGTCAGGAAGCCGGACTGGGCCATCCAGACTTCCTGAGCGATCGGCGTCTGCAGGAACTGGATGAAGGCGCGTGCAGCCTTCGAATCCTTGGTAATGGCAGCGAGCGTGCCGGCGCCGAGAACCGGCTTGCCGAGTTCAGGATGCGCGGCAGAGGGCGGGAAGTAGAAGAAGTCCGCATCTTGGCCGAGTTTGGTACCCTCCGGGAAGAAGGACGGGATGAAGGATGCCTGCTTGTGCAGGTAGCACTTCGGCGGAACGGTGAAGAGACCCTTCGGGCTGTCGCGGAAGTCGGTCGAGGCGACGGCCGCAACGCCGCCGGCAACATATTTCGGGTTCTTCGCGAACTTGCCGAACTCCTCAATCGCCGCAACGACCTTCGGATCGCTGAACTTCAGCGAGTTATCGACCCAGTGATCGTAATCCTGCGGCGTATTCAGGCGCAGCATCAGGTCTTCGACCCAGTCGGTTGCCGGCCAGCCGGTTGCGCCGCCGGAACCCAAACCGATGCACCAGGGCGTACCGCCGTCCTTGACGATCTGATCGGAGAGCTTGATCAGGTCCTCCATGGTCGTCGGGACCTTGTAGCCGGCTTCTTCGAAATTCTCCGGCACGTACCAGACCAGCGACTTCAGATCGGCCTTGTAGGGGAAGGCATAGAAGGCGTCCTTGCCGTCCTTGCCCTTATAAGTGCCGTAACCGACCCAGCTGTCGCCGGCACCGTAGTTCGTCTTGACCCAGCTCGCGAGATCATCGCCGAGCGGCGTCAGATAACCCTTGCTGGCAAGGTTTGCGAGCAGGCCCGGCTGCGGGAGGATGGCGACGTTCGGCGGCGAACCAGCCTGCGTGTCGATGACGATCTGCTGCTCGTAGTTTTCCGAGGACGAATATTTGGCGTTCACGCCAGTCGCTTCGGTGAAGTAGTTGAGGACGCTGGTGAAGAGAGCCTCGTCCTCGCCGCGCCAGGGGCCGAAGATGGTCAGCGTCTCGCCCTTCAGGTCGGCATGCGCCGACTTGAACTCGTCGTAGCTTTTCCAGTTGAACTTGGAGTCCTGGCCGGGCTGGAACTTCAGATCGGCCGCCATCGCCGTCCCGGCCACCAGAGCGGCGGCAGCGACGGTCATCAAGAACATCTTTTTCATGCGTTGTCCTCCCTAATAACGAAACCCATGAGCCCAAACACACTCTCGTGCTACGCGCCCCATTCCTCAAAGCGCTTTGGCTACCTCTCTCATCCATTGAGAGCGCGCCAAAGTCAAGCGGTTTTCAAATTCGGGCCGATATACACAGCAAATCTCGCATTGCAGCATAGAATGTGCGTCAATTTCTTGCTAATTGCCTTGTCTCGCACACTTCTCCTGCTACATAATTGAAAGCGCTTTGAATGCTCGCGGCTTTTCGGGAGGTTGGCTCGGCATCTTGGCTGGCTGTAGTGGGAGGAGCTGGAATACCGTGAATCTGAAACAGCTATCGCAGATGCTCGGGCTGTCGCAGACGACAGTCAGCCGGGCATTGAACGGATATCCGGAAGTCAATCACGAAACGCGCGAGCGCGTTCTCAAAGCGGTTCGGGAAACCGGCTATCGACCCAACAAGGCAGCTCAAAGACTTGCGACCGGTAAGGCCGGTTCGATCGGACTTGTGATGCCGACCTCGCCCGGCAACTCTTCGGACGTGCATTTCAGCGAGTTCCTGACGGGGCTGGGAGAAGAGGCCTTGCGGCACGATTTCCATTTCGTCCTGACGCCCGCGGATCCGAACGATGAAGTCGGCGCTCTCAGGCGATTGGCGGCCAGCGGCAATGTCGATGCCCTCTTCGTTAATTATATGCGTGGTCACGATCCGCGCCTGGAGATGCTGAAGTCTCTATCCATGCCCTTCCTCGTGCATGGACGATCGATCGGTTCCGAACCCGACTATCCATTTCTCGACATCGACAATGAAGCCGCCTTCTACGACGCCACGAAGCTGCTGCTGCAGCTCGGACACCGGCGCTTCGCCCTCTTGAACGGCCCGATCTATTTCGATTTCGCCATTCGCCGGAAGAACGGCATGGATGCGGCCCTTGCCGAGCGTGGCCTCGCGCTCGACGAAGCCTGCACCAGCCATACGCCGATGACGGATGAACAGGGCTTGCTCGCCATGGAACGCATCCTGCAAATGGAAAGGGACAAGCGTCCTACTGCAGTGCTCTGCTCCAGTACCGTGCTGGCGCTCGGTGCGGTTCGCGCCATCAACCAGGCTAAGCTCAGGCTTGGCGAGGATATATCGATGATCGCCCATGACGACGTGCTGACCTTGCTTAAGCCGGAAAATTTCACCGTGCCGCTGACGACCACCCGTTCATCGCTGCGTGCAGCCGGCGTGCGCATCGCCGAACGGCTGATCGGCGAAATCAAGCATACGGAAACATTTCCAGCGCAGGAATTGTGGAAGGCCGAATTGATCGTACGCGCATCGACCGGCGTTGCGCCGGCCGATTGACATATGCTTCAAAACTTCGGCGGCTTTTGACCAGCAGCGCGATGGGCTGCGATGACAGTATTGGCCATCAGCATGGCGATCGTCATCGGTCCGACACCGCCCGGAACCGGCGTGATCGCTGCGGCGACATCGGAGGCTTCACCATAAGCGACATCGCCCACCAGCCGGCTCTTGCCCTCGCCGCGCTCCGGTGCCGCGATCCGGTTGATGCCGACATCGATGACGGTCGCACCTGGCTTCACCCAATCCGCCTTCACCATCTCCGGACGGCCGACGGCCGCCACCAGAATATCGGCACCCCTTGCCACGGAGGCGAGGTCCTTCGTGCGCGAATGCGCCGTCGTTACCGTCGCATTGGCATTGAGCAGCAATTGCGCCATCGGCTTGCCGAACAGGTTGGAGCGGCCGATGACGACGGCATTCAGACCCGATAGGTCTTCGCCATGCACCTGGCGCACCAGCAGCATGGCGCCGGCCGGCGTGCAGGAGATCAGCCCGGTTTCGAGATCGCCGGTTGCAAGCTTGCCGGCATTGACGACATGCAGACCATCGACATCCTTCTCCGGCCGGATCGACTGGATGATCGCATCAGAATCAAGATGCTTCGGTAGCGGCAGCTGCACGAGAATGCCGTGGATGGACGGATCGTCGTTCAGCGACTGGACGAGCCTTGCCAGCTCACCTTGCGCCGTTTCCGCCGGCAGCGTGTGCTGGACCGACTTGAAGCCGCATTCCTTGGCCATCTTGCTCTTGGAGTTCACATAGGCGTGGCTGGCCGGATCATCACCGACGATGACGACCGCAAGTCCGGTCTTCACACCGGCCTCCTGCTCAAGCCCCGCTGCCGCAGCCTTCACGGCTTCGATCACCGAAGCGGCTGCCTTCTTCCCGTCGATCACTGTCGTCACGCTCGTCTCCCGATCATGAATTCGCTGGCAATCTACAAGCCATCCACTCCATGGAATGGCCTGCAAACGCCCTATGGTGTCTGAAAGCGGTAATTGCAAGGGAAAACGATGAGACGATCAGGCGCGGTCCGGATGTCTGCGTACAGCGTAGGTTTCGACCTTGGCACGCAGCGATGCAAGCTCTTGGCGGATGAGGCCCCACTCGTCCGCAATATCGAGCCGATCCGCATCATGGACGAGAGCAGCCGGTGGTTCAGGTGCGATCGCCGGCAGTAACTGAGGCTCCAGATCATCCTCATGGCGAAAAGCGTAGGCTTCCGGCATAGTGCCTTCATCAGCTGCCTGATCTTCTGTCGGCGCGGCACCAGCCAGCCATTTGCGCAGGAATACGGCGCAGAGTGCCAGACCAAAACCTATGAGGAAACCGACAGCCTGATTGCTCACGAGCCGGTTATCCAACGGGGCGGCGGCCGCGACGGCCTGGGACAATACCGTCAGCGGCGGCCTGACTTCGGAAATCGTCATGCCGGCATTCTGCTGATCGGCCTCGTAGCGGCTCTGCGCTGTCGTCACGGCATCCTGCAGCTGCCCGAGGCGAGCGAGGTCCACATCACTCCCCGTCTGACTGAAAGCCGTCATTTGCGCCGAGAGAGCGGTCTGCTTTTCCAGAGCCGCTTTCACGTCCGCCTCGCTGCTGACGGCGAGCCGCTGCAACTGACTGCGCATATTGGCCGCGAGATCATCGACCGTTGCCTGTTGCGCCAGCAGGCGGGGATGGCGCGGGCCGAGCTGCACAGAAAGCTGTGTCAATTGTGACTTTGCGGCGTTGTAGCGGCTGCGCAGGTCATCAAGACCTGGCGACGAAAGATCGCCCGACAATGCGCCACTCAGCACCGATGCCGGCGTCGCCGATTTGACAGCTGCGAGACGGGCCTTGGCGGTGCGTACCGCCAGATCGGCTGCCTTTATCTGCACATCCAGCTGCTGACGCTGCCGCCGGAGTGTCTCGGCCGCGGTAATCCTGTCTTCGCCATAGCGCGTCTTGAATTCGGCAAGGGCGGCAGAGGCGCGATCGAGTTCCTTGCGGCTGCGATCAACCGCCGTTTCAACCCCGAGTGACGTACCGGCCGCCTTCGCAACACCCGGATCATAGAGGGTTGCGATAACCAGCCGGTTGGCAATATCGGCCGATCTGGCGGGATCGCCCGAGGTAACGATCAGGCGCAGCAGACCCGTCTGACTATCGATCTCGACGGCAACGTCTTTGCGCAGCGTGGCCTGCGCGCGCGACGGCGCATCGGATGCGTTGCCGCTGCCGGAAAGCAACTCGACGGCAACGCCGAGGGCACCCGCCCGGCTGCCGGTAAATTCCGGATCGCGATCAAGCTTCATTCTGGCAACGACGTCGGACAATACGGACGGAGCGACGACCCGCTTTGCCGCAACATCCAACAGGGCCTGACGCGCGCGGCCATCGCCTTCCGCATGGAGCACTGCCTGCGAGACATAACGCGGCGGCGGCGCAAGCAGGATCGGAACGACCGCCCCCATCAGTGCGGTTGCGGCGACGAAACAGAGCGCACGGAGGCTGAGAGACCAGCGCCCAGTCCGCGACATGTGTTCAACGGCAACGGGAGCGGAGCCGATTTGCGGTGGAAGCTCCGGCATGCCCTCAAGCAGATCGGGCACGAATTCCAGCAAATCGGGCGCCGGTTCCGATACCCGTTCCGGCAACCGGCGGCGTTCCGCATAGTAGACGTCCGAGATATTTTCGGCCTGTGCGGCTGCTAGCGCGCGCTCCTGCGATCTTCTATGGCCGGACACCGGATAGGGGTCGCCATTCAAACGTCTGCGCAGGATGGCACGCAGTTCCGCATCACGCGGATCGTCGGTGTTGGCAGCGCGCAGATCGGCTCCACTGGTCAAATCATCGTCTTGACCATAGGGAGAGGCACGTGTTCCAGCGCGCCGCGAAACCTCAGGGGTTTGCGCATCGTGGGGGTAAAATCCGATCCTGGCTTTGCTTTCAAACATGGCGGGCTATCTCGCGCACACGGTCGGAGACCAATGCAAATGGTTAACCCACTCTAAACTTTCATACCAAAGAAAGAGTTAACGCCAAGCCCGCAATACCAAAGCATTTCCGCTTTTCTTCGAATCGCGAAAACGTTTTAAGCTCTTGTTTCTTTGCGCATTCCGGACGGAAAGCCGCTATGCACTTTTCCTGGAAATGCTCTAACTTGCCAATTTGTCCGGCGGAGCAATGCGCCGCTGCGGCAATGGATGCGGCTCTGCGCGAAGAACGCGTTCCTTGCGGCCGAACTGATGCCTGACAACCTGATAGAAGAACAGCGGTATGCCCAGCATATAGCGCCGCCAGAGCCTGCCCGGCTCCAACACGAGACGGAACAGCCACTCGCTGCGCATCGCACGCACGAGGCTTGGCGCCCGCGGCACAGTCTCCGAAATGAAATCGAACAGGGCGCCGACGGTCAGGACAAGACGGGCGTGCTGCGGGCCGACATGCTCGGCGACCCATTTTTCCTGCAAGGGCGTGCCCATGCCGACGATCAGGACATCGATCTTCTGGCGGCTGATTTCCGCCGTGACTGCGCTACTCCGGGCCGGATCGAAGAAGCCGTCCGATACGACGACGAACTGGTGCCAGGGAGCATGCCGGCGAAATCTCTCGGCTGCCTTCTCGACGACGGAGCGCTTGCCGCCCAAGAGGCCGATCCGTTTTGGCCGCTCCATGAATGTCAGCAGCGCGGGCACGAAATCCGTGCCGTTCAGATTGGCCGGGAAAGGCTCGCCATGAGCGACGCGTGAGGCGATGTCGAGGCCGACGCCGTCGGGAAGCACCAGATTGCGCTCGAGAACACTACGGTAGGTTTCATCGCGCAGCATGATAAGCATGTTATGCGCATTGACGAAGGAGATCGACGTCTGTCCGACCGGCAGGGAAGCGAGTTCGTTGACGAAGGTCAGCGCGTCATCCCAGTCGAGATCGCATACCGGCAGATCGAAGATCATGCGGCGTGACGCGGCGACGGCAAAATCGGCTACCTGGTTCAATCCAACACCCTCCTGCCCGGCATCGCTGACGCACATGATGCCAGTACGCATAAAGCGCATGCCCCTCACCGTTCATCGATGCGGCGACTGGGAGACATGGCTCGTAGGAGTTTATAGCAAGACAAATCCAACTTTCCGTTAGGAAGGAAGGTTGGATTTGCTGGAAGCTATCAGGAGTTTGTTAGGCATACCGACAAAATGTAAGAAATTGCTTACGTTTATCGCTTTGCAGCCCAGAGATCTCACTCGACCGGCACTTTGTCCTTTGCCGCATCCTGCACGATCTTGACAGGCTTGACCGTCCTCTTGCCCACGGTTTCGCCGCCGTGGGTTTCTTCTTTGGAAAGATAGTCGAGCTGCTCTATCAGCACATCGGCGACGTAGTCGCCACCAAGTCGCTCGTTCATCCGCTTTTTCAAATCAGCGCGAAAGGCGGCAATATCGAAATTCTGCGTATGAGCGATGTCGATCGTCTTGTTGCCGATCAACAGCGAAAAAAGTTCGTCCGTCGTCAGCTCCGGCAGGGGGATCTGCAGAGCATTCGCCTTGCCCTTCTCCATCATGAAGGAGATGCGCGTCAGGAAATAGCCGGTCACCTGGCCGTTGGCGATAACGGGAACGTTGATCGATTCGCCTTTGACGAGCTCCTGCTGCGCCTTCTTGGCATCCTCAGGGCTGATCGCGGGCGCCGTCGCCACCTGCACCGAAAAATAGACCGAGGCCAATGTTACGGCGCAGACCCACAGGCCGGTGATAACGAGCTTGATCATCCGGCCTCACGGACGCGGAACTGCTCCTGCGAATAGGTGCCATCCCCATCGGCATTCTGCACGGCATTCTTCAAGATGTCGGCGACAGCACGAACCGCCTCGAGATGCGCCTCGACCCGACGAGCGTTCAGAACCAGCTTCTTCTTTAGATCATGCAGCTGTTCGATGTGGGCGGCGGCGAGATCAGCCGGATCGGTATCGCGAAAGAGCATCGACAATTCGTAGAGGCAGCGGCTCTTGTGTGCGTTCGATACCTTGAGATCGAATTCCGGGTCGCTGCCGATCCGGTTGTTCTCATTGTCGATAATCATCTCCAGGCGACCAAGGACAGACTTGATCCGATAGTCCTGCGACATCATTTCCATGTTTGTTACCTCGCTCATGCTTTCTGGGACGTCAACGAATTCTGGTTGGTGATGCTGGTGTTGCCGTCGTTATCGGCATTGGCAGCGGCCAGCGTCTTGCGCTGAAAATCGGTAATCGCGCTGAGCGCCATTTTCTTGTCGTTCTCGTCGGTCGCCGCATGGATGGCGCCGGGATTGCGCATCTTGTCGACCTGTTCCTTGTACATTTTTTCGGCGATGCCCACGCCTCCATTCTTGGAGATCGTATCGCCCAGCTGCTCGGCCATCATACCCTTCCAGATCTCGCCGGCAGAACCTTTGCCGTAGAGCGTTTCGCTGCTCGGCAACATGTTCTTCACGAAGTTCTGCAGCACCATGGACTCGAACTTGCGATAGGCCTGCGGGACCTTGGTCCCGGCGACATGGGTATTGGCATTGGCAAGGCCCGCCTGGGTGGCGGCGCTGTTCATCGCATCCACCGTCGCGCCGAAGCCGTTGCCGTTTTCGGCAAGGCTGGTGGCAGCAAAAGCGGCCCGGTTGGCGGCAAGCTTGGCCTGCGCGGCCTCGACATCGGCGGGATTGGCGGCCTTGACGACATCAAGGACCAAATCACTCGGAGGCGAAATAGCCATGTCACGTCTCCTTCTGCTCTCGCATGCACTGAAAACGAGCGGCTCAGCGCTCGTGTCAGGGCATGTCGAATCAAACTGTCAAAACGGATCGGCAACCGAACGCTGCGAATCCTGTTCCATGATCGCGATGATTATGGTTTTTGAACCTTGCTGGAGGCTGGCGTTGCGCCGGCGAAGCGCTGATCGATGATGTCGTAGACGGCATTGTCATCCGCCTCTCGCGTTTCCAGCTCGCGGGCATCCTTCATGTGCTCTTCAGCCTGTCGCCCTTGGTGCGCTCCTGCTGGACCTTCATCTGAATGAGCGTCTGGATGCTTTCCAGCTGCTGATCCCGGATCATCAGGCGGCCATAGCGCTCGGCGTAATGGATCGAGAATGCCATGTGAACGGGATCAACGGAGCCGATGGCGACCATGACCCGCTCCATCGATTCGGTGACTTCCGACCGCTGTCGGGTGGTATCGGCCAGCTCGCTTTCCGCCATCCGTTCCAGATGGCGCTGCACCGCGACGAGGCGCTTCAGTTTTTCGGACCGGTTTTTCTCAGCCATCGCTACCTACCCGCCGGTCGCCTTGTTCCGGCTGCACTCGAATCGGTGTTCGCCCTTGTGTCATTACGGCTAATGCCCGTTGAAGACAGTCAGGAACGCATTGGAAAACTGACTGACCAACGCCGCAATACTGACATAGAGCATGAACAGCCCTCCCATCAGCAGATAGGGCGTGGAAATGAAATAGATCGGGATCTGCGGCGCCAGCTTGTTGATGAAACCGATCGAAATCTGAAACATCAGGCCGTAAAGCAGGAAAGGGCTTGCCAGCCGCAGCATGATGAAGAAGGTCGTCGCAAGCGTGTCGGTGATGGAAATCAGTGCCGCGCGCGGCTCGATATGTCCGCCGAAAGGAATGACCGAATAGGAATCGACCAACGCCTGCAAAACATAATGGTGAAAGTCGAGAATGAAGAGGATCATCAGCCCGCAAAAACTAATGAGGCTGGTGAGCGATGTCTCATTCGATTCCTCGACGAGGTCGGCACCGCCGGGCGCATTGAAGCCGATCAGCATTGATATGACCGTGCCGGTAAACTGCAGGCCCAGCGTGTAGATGCGAGCCATCATCCCATACATCAATCCGATGACGGTTTCGGTGAAGATGAGGCCGATATAGTTCGCATCGCCCTTCGACACCTCAGGATAGATCGTGTTCCAGAGCAACGGCAGGATCGCCATCGTCAGGGCCGCGGAAAGCAACAGCCTGATCTGCGGGGGGACGCGGCCAGAGGAAAATCCCGGGAGGACCATCATGCAGCCGCCGATGCGGCAGAAGGCGACGAACAGCGCCAGAATGGTCCCCTGGGGATCTGATATCATGAAATCGAACCTAGAATCTTGATCTCGATCCCCTTGGCCAATTCCACATGCGACAGGACCGGAAGCGTCGCGAACAGGCGTTCGATGATCATGCGCACATAGGAGCGCGTTTCCGGCGACGTGACAAGAACGAAGGGCATGCCCCGGTCCATGTATTCACGGATAACTTTGCCCGCCTGCTCGCTGAACTCTTCCAGGCTGCGCGGATCGATATCGAACTCGACGACTTCACCCTTCTGGTCGCGCTTCAACGCCTGATGGAAGATGAGGTCCCATTTGCTGCCAAGGCGCAGGACGCGCAGCACGCCGTTATCGGCCAGATCGCCGCAGAGCTGCTGCGCCATGCGGACACGCACATGCTCAACAATCTGCTCGGTCTTGCGCACATGCGGCGCCAGTTCCGCAACGGCTTCGAGGATGAGATGCAGGTTGCGGATCGAGACACGCTCGGCAAGCAGCAGCTTCAACACGGCCTGCAAGCCGGAATAGGACATATGCGACGAGCAGATTTCGTCGGCGAGCTTCTTGTATTCCGGATCGAGACGGTCGATCAGGACCTTCACGTCCTTATAGGACAGCAGCGCCGGCAGGTTGTTGCGGATGACTTCGCTCATATGGGTGAGCACGACGGAGACATTGTCGATTGGCTGGAAGCCCTCGCGCTTCAGATCCTCGGCAAAGGCTTCGAGGACAGAGAAGGCCGGCATGCCGAAAGCGGGCTCGCGGATCTCGTCGCCCGGGACGGTCGGCTTGCGACCGGAACCGGTGACGACGAGCACTTCGCCGACGCGCAGCATGTTGGAGGCGATCGTCGTGCCATGGATGCGGATCTGGTACGACTTGTCGGCAATCGCCATGTCGTCGATCACCTTGATCTCCGGCACGACGAAGCCGTATTGCGTCGCGAACTTCTTGCGCATCTTGCCGACGCGGAAAGCCAGTTCCTGATGGGCGCCGAGCAGACGGGTGGAGACGATCTTGCCGAGCGCCAGTTCGATCTCTGCGGTCTTCAGCACCGATTTGACCGAATCCTTTTCCATTTCCTTCGTCTGCATCACCTTCTGCTCTTCGGCGTCGCGGCGAAGCTTGTTCTCAGCTTCGATCTGGCGCGGAATGAACCAGGCGCCGGCGGCCATCAGACCGCCGAGGAAAACGAAGGGAAGGAAGGGCATGCCGGGCATGATGGCCAGGATGCCCATGAGGACCGCAGAGACGGCGAGCGCGCGCGGATAGCCGCTCAGCTGATTGACGACGGCCTGGTCGGTCGAGCCAGAGGTACCACCGCGCGAAACGAGGAGGCCGGCAGCGAGCGAGACGATGAGGGCCGGCATCTGCGACACCAGACCGTCGCCGACGGAAAGCTTCACGAAAACGTCCGCAGCCTGGCCGATCTGCATGCCATGACGGAAATAGCCGATGATGATGCCGCCGAAGACGTTGATGCAGGTAATCAGAAGACCGGCAACCGCGTCACCACGTACGAACTTGGACGCACCGTCCATCGCACCGAAGAAGGAGCTTTCCTCTTCCAGTTCGCGGCGGCGACGCTGCGCTTCCTTCTCGTCGATGAGACCGGCCGAAAGGTCGGCGTCGATCGCCATCTGCTTGCCGGGGATGGCATCCAGGGTAAAGCGGGCGCCGACTTCGGCGATACGCGTCGCCCCCTTGGTGATAACGATGAAGTTGATGGTGATGAGGATGAGGAAGACGATCAGGCCGATGACGAAATCGCCCGACATGACAAGGCTGGAAAAACCGGCAATGACGCCGCCGGCGGCATCATGCCCTTCATAACCGTGCGAAAGGATGACGCGGGTCGTGGCGATGTTCAGCGCCAGGCGCGTCATCGTGGCGATCAGCAAGATCGTCGGAAAGGACGAGAATTCCAGCGGCTTCTTTATCCAGAGCGCCACCATGAGGATCAGCACGGAAAAGGCGATCGAGAAAGCCAATCCAAGGTCGATCAGAAACGGCGGAATCGGTAGGAACAGCACGCACAGGATGACCATGATACCGAGGGCAAACCCGATATCGCGGACGCTAGGATTGGCTTTGGGGAGTGCTATTGCGGGTGGTTGTGCCATCGACCGGTTCCGTCTCTTCATGAGAGGAGGCAAGCGGCTGAACCGCCTGCCCTATTGGAACCGACCTCTAAAGGCCGAAGCTTGCGCGAGCATGGCCGATGCCATCGATGCGCGCGATCCGGAGGCCGAAATGGCCTTCAGATTTATCCTAGAAACCCGATTGAATGCGGGAGAAGACGAGATTGGTGAAGATTGAAATCTGCGCACCGACGAATGGCGCCGAGATGCCGATCGTGACCATGACGGCGACGATCTTCGGAACGAAGGTCAAGGTCGCCTCCTGCACCTGGGTGAGCGCCTGAATCAGCGCGATGACCAGACCGACGACCATGGCGGCGATGACAGCCGGACCGGAAGCCACAAGCACTGTCCAGATTGCCGCCTGGAAAATATCCAATGCATCGGCTTCATTCATAATCTGTCCGCTCCCGGTTCAGCGGCACGTCATGTGCCGCTGGTCTGATCCGTATTCGACGACGAATCACTGTTGCTACTATCGCTCGACGTGGGCGAGGTATCAATGGTCGTGCCCGCCGGAGCGATCGTCACGCCGGCCTGGATCAGAATCTTGTCGCCGGCATTAGTTTCGGCAATGATACCGTCCGTATAGACGCTTACCTGCTTGATCGTGCCGGTGGTCTTGCCGTCGGCGCTCATGATCTGCTTGCCGATGTAATCCGAGGCCTGCGAGATCCACTGGTTCTGCAGCACGGTTTCCAGATGCGAGTTCGTCTGGATCTGCTGCTCCACCTGGGAGAAGCTCGCCAGCTGGGAAATCTGCTGGCTGGCATCCATCGGACTGGTCGGATCCTGGTTCTTCATCTGCGCGATGAGGAGCTGCAGGAAATCGTTGTAGTTCAAAGTAGCCTTTGAGGATGCGGCGGCAGCATTGCTGGCAGTGTTCGGAGAGTTGGTGCTGCTGGCGACGCTATCTACCGCTGCCATGGAGCGATCTCCCGGCGGATGTGCTCGATCGTTGCCGCCGGCATTTCCTGGCTGTTCAGAATCTGATCCTCTATCGCGTACAGGCTGCGGATCGCCTTCAGCGCGTCAAAGGCGCGGCCGGTGGAGACAAGCCCGTCGATGCGCTTGAGTTCGGCCAGCACTTCCTCATTGTGGAAGCACGACAGCAGCATGACGATCGATTTGCGGAACATCGCCGTCGACTGCTCCTTGCCCTCAGGATTGATAAGGATCATCTGCGCGATGAAATAGAGCTGGCGCAGAGGCGTTGTCGCCTCCTCGGGCTGAAGCACGTGGTTTTCGAGCAGGAATGTCACATCATTCAGGAACTCCAGAGCAACCTTGCGATCGACACGCAGGACGGCCCCGTTGATAAAGATCTTTTCCCCGGCTTTGAGCGATATGCGAAGCGTACTTTTCATTTAAGTCCATCCCTGATGATGGTGGTGACATCTATGATGCCTTGATAATTTTCCGACTGGCGCAGCCGAATTCGATCGCATTCCTTCAAAATCCAGATGGCAATCGAGATAAGGTTGGCACGCAGTTCGACATTGAGCTGGTTCTCCGGGCTTTTAAGGTCGTCGACGAAGCTCACCCATACGCGACGCGTATAGAAGAGAGCCTCGATCGCTTCACGACCGTATTTTTCCGCATCGCGGGCCGCGGAGAGAAGAGCTATCGACCGGTCCAGAACTTGCCGTTCTCGTTCCTTGGCGTCGGCCACAGCGTCCTGCATGACTTCCGCATATGAGAACTGATACATTCATGCATCCTTCCTGGTCATTACATCCCTTTGATCATCAAAGGTAATTTACAAGGCTTAACTGCTGGATCTTGGAAACAATAGTGTAAGCCGTTTGGAGTTGCGTCTGGAGACTGTTGACCTTGGTCGACGCCTCGTAGGGGTCGACCCCGGTCAGGTCGCCAATGCTCGTGGTGAGAATGGTCTTCTGAGCGTTGAGCGTCGTATTCGCATCCGAAAGGCGCGACTGCGACAGGCCGAGCTGGCTTGCCTGGCTGTTCAGCCCGTCAACCGACTGACGCGTATAGCTGATGGCCTGCTTCGTGACCGCGTTCACGGCGCTCTGATTGAGACCGGGAGGCGTGCCCATGAGCGCGTTGGTCACGCTGGTCGCCAGCGCCAGATACCGAATGCCGGACGAATTCGCATTCGTCGAGCTTTCGATGACTTCCGAATTGCTGATACGACTGGTCATATTCTGATCGGACGCACTCGACCAGCTCGACCAGCTGGGGTCGGACGTGAACATCGGCTCGACCTTGGTCTTGATGAAATCCGTTATCTGGTCTGCGGATATGGTCGCTGCGGTTACCGCCGGCGACTGGGCGGCCATGTAGGTCGTCAGTGCCGATTGAATAGCCGCGTTCGTTGTAGCGGATTGATCCGTCATCGGCTGAACGTCGGTGTTGGTTCCGGCAAAGAGATATTCGCCGTTCACCATCGTATTGGCGGAAGCGATGACGTTCGACAGGGTCGATGACGCCGCCTGCTGCGCCAGGGCGACGCTGCTGCCGTCGGTGTTGCCGCTCAGCGCCACCAGTTGATCCATCAGCTTCTGCGCCTGCGTGCCCATGCCGGTCAGGGCGGTCTGCGAGGTTGTCATCCGCTGGTTGGCAATGGAATTGCTGCTGAGGATCGAGTCGATACGGGACACTTCCCGCGTCAGGTTCACATTGAGCGACGTGCTGCCGCCGAGCGAAACACCGATATCGGCGTAAACGCCAGTGGTCGCCTCCGTAGAGGCGCTCGTCATCTCATTTTGCGCCTGGCGGACGGTCTGCCGCATGGCATTCTGAATGGCTGTGCTCGAAATGAAAGAGAGTTTCATGGCTTAGCTCGCAAGGTCCAGTACAGCTTGAAGCATCTGGTTGACGGTGTTCAGTATCTTTGTTCCAGCCTTGTAGGACTGCTCAATATCCATCATCAGTGTCAGCTCTTCATCGAGACTGACACCGGTCGCATTCGAATAGGCGCCCGAAGAGCGCGAAAGAGCGGCGGACGTATTTTCCGCCGCGGTCGTCGCCGTGCTGCGCTGGCCTTCCAACCAGCCAATGGAGCTGGCTGAATAATCCATCAGGCTGGCATTGGTGCTGGAGCCTGCGGTAGGATCGAACGCCATCTTCGCATTCATTGCCGTAATGAAGGCATCAAGCTGTGTGGAATAGCCGCTGCCGCCGCTGGTATTCTTCGTATAACCGGTCTCAGTCGCGCTATTATTGATACCACCATCCCGCAGCAACGTGGGGTCGCCACCTTGGGATGTGATTAATTTCGAATTAACGGTGATCGAGCCGGCCAAGCCAGTGACCGCGGTCCCGCTGGCAGGAATAGTGCCGCCACTCCAGGTAAAAAGACCCGGCAATGTAGGCTTGGAAGGATTGCTGTTCGTTTCCGCAAAGACCGTAACCAACCCTCTGGCGATCTCATCGAGCTGCTTCTGGTAGGTCGGCGCAACGTCGTCACGGATCTGAAGCGCCGCCTGCAGAGTGCCCTGCGCCGTCGTATTCGCACTCTGGCCCGGGGTCAGAGCAACGCCGTCGATATAGACGCTGTTGCCGGGGACCGGAGTGGCCGCCGTATACGTATCCGTCGACTTGAACGTCACCGTGCGCGGAATGGTCTCGAACAGAGTCGTTCCGCTGCTGGTATAGAGCGCCATGTCGTTGTTGCCGCGCGTCACCGTCGTCACGCCAACGATCTTCGAGATCTGGTTCAGGATCGAATCGCGCTGATCCATCGCGTCGGCAAGCGCGCTCGACGTGGGATTGGCAGCCGCCGTGGCCGATTTTACCGCCTCGTTGGCCGTCTGGAACTGCTTGAGAAGGCTATTCAGCGTATCGACGTCGGACTTGATCTGCTTGTCGGCGTCGGCGCGGGCGCCCTGTACCGCCGTCGTGGCATTGTTGAGAGATGTGGCCAGGCTCTGGGCTGCATTGATCGCGGATTGGGCCGCCGTGGCATTGGACGGCGATCCGGCGTAATTTTGCATCGCATCCTGAAATGCAGACAGATAGGTCGCCGGCGCAATTTCGTTGTCGTTGCCGCCAATCGTTGCCGACTGAAGATTGCTGTAGGCGTTCAGGAGCAGTTGCTGCGCCGAATCCGACGACGCCGAGCTGAGATAGGCCTTCTGCAGTGCAGGTTCACTGCTGCGCGAGATCTGCACCACCTGTGCGCCGGCCATGTCGGTGGTCAACATTGCCTGGCGCCGCGAATAATTCGTATTGTTGGCGTTGGCGATGTTGTTCGACACCACGCTGCTCTGCGTGCCGGTATTATTGAATATTGCCTGCGCGTTGTTGAGAGCTGTTGTAAGCGACATGACTGACTCGATACCCTATTCGTTTAGCGCGGCAGATCGGCCGAGGACGCTGGAAATGTCGGAATAGCCTGTCGGAGCGAGGCCGGCGAAATAGACCAGATTGTCGTTGGCAACGGACGGACGGCTCCCCCAGAGAATCCGCGCACATTGATACGGCGGTCAGAAGCGGCGCTGAGGCGGGCTGCCTCTGCACTCACTTCCGCAAACGCGGTCTCTCTGCTGCCGAAATTCCTCATCTGGAATCCTCGTTATCCTTCATACGACTGAGAGTAGGTGGCGGGCCTTGCGTGAAGCTGTCTGAGAAAACGAAAAAACGATCATCGCGAAAAGCGTCGTCGCAAGTCTCGTGCGAGAGATATCACCGCTCGTTATTACGCCGTGGATGGTAAGGGAAGGCGCACTTATTCTTGCTGTGATTGTCCCGCGCACTGCAAAAGAATAAGCCCGGAAATCAAGGGATTTCCGGGCTTATCAGCAGGCTTTAACATCTGGAATGCACGACTGGCAGTATCAGCTCCAGTCGATGCAGTAACCAAGGAAGCGTTTGGAATCGACCGGATCGAAACCGAGCTTCTTGCGCAGCTTCTTGCGCAGCTTGGAAATATGGCTTTCGACGACGTTCTCTTCGACTTCCTCGTCGAAGATGCCGTAAATGGCGTTGAAGATCTGGGTCTTCGTCACGCGGCGACCGCGATTGGCGATCAAATATTCGAGGATGCGGCGCTCGCGGCGCGGCAGGGCAAATACGGAACCGTTTATTTCCGGATCGCGGCCATCGGCGAAGACGCGGATGGGGCCGATATCGGTGTAGTTGTTGATCGCCTTCAACCGGCGGCGGATCGCCGCCGCCCTGGCCAGGATTTCACGAGGATGGACCGGCTTGCGCACGACATCGTCCACGCCGCAATCAAAGAGTGCAAGCGTGGCTTCCAGCGAAGGCTGGTCGCTGACCGCGATGACAGGTGCCGCCGTCCGGTCGCGAATCGCCCTCGGAAGCTCGAGCACTTGCTGCCCCTGTCCGATCAGGAAGGCTTCGACCGCAGCAATGTCGCCCTCTGCCGCGGTCGAGACCCATTCGCTAAACTCACGCGGATCAAATCCCGTCGAAGGGATGCCCTCGCGCCCAAAGAGTGATGTGTATCCGTCTTTAACGAGCTCTCGCTCATCAACCACTACGATCATTCGTCCGCCTCCGAATCAGTGTGGTGTTTCGATGACCTATGGGTACGAATCGGGCGAATCACGAACAACTGTCGGAAATGAGTGACGGAAATTAATAATTGATTAACCATAAGGGTGCGATTTGCACTATATGTAGTATGCGCCTGGAGTTTTACACCGATAAAAAACCTGTTAGCAAGCGTATGATTAACACTTCCATTTTAGGCAAAACCACGGCAGTCAACCGCTTCGATTGGGTTAGTGCCGACTAACCGGATACCGTACTCAACCTATGGGTGCTTAATCCCGACAAAAGGTCGCCGCGTTTGGCGTCCATTTTCCATAACCGGTGGCGACCAGATTGGCGATCACGCGGCAGACATAGACCTTCTGGGCGGGGTCATTGTTCGGGCCGGCATGGTATCTTGCTACCGCCATAGTCCAGGTCTCATGCCTGTCATGCAGATTGCGGAGAAACTTTGCGGCATATTCAACATTGCTGCGCGGATCGAACATGGCGTCGACGGAAGTAAAGTTTTCGCCATGAAAATACTGATTGATCTGCATGCAGCCGACATCGATGAGCTTTGCCCCACTCTGCCGTGCAGCGGCAAATACCTGCAGAGCGGCCCCTTCCGACGGCGGGAAGATCGGCCGTCCCTCGACATTGAGCGCATAGGGATAAAGCGACCCCTTGCGACCCGTTTCCGTCAGACCGACGGAATAAAGGATCCCTTCCGGTATTCCGTATTTTGCGGCAGCGGACTGGATTTCGCGTTCGCAAAGACCTGCGGCACCGTTGTCCGGCGGCGTCGGATTGCCTGATGCCCGGACCTCAGAGGTAAACCGCACCAGAGTGAGAACGCTGCAAGCCACCACCAGCGCCGTCCTCAACGCTGCGCTCAACCGAACTGCGATTGCCATCGTTTCCATTTGCCTGCTGCCCTGAATAATTCTGGCCCCTGGAGCGCGCGTCGCCCCCCTGCCCCTGGTTCAACAGGGACTGCTGCTGCGGCTGGTTCGATCCGGAATTACGGCCGCCATCCGACTGCTGGTCGGCATTGGACGCCAGGGTGACGGTGATGTTATCGACCTGATAGCCTTGCGCGCGTAGCGCATCGACCATGCGGCTCTGATCGGCATGAAGCTGCCTGTAGGCTTCGCCGGTCTGCACCTTCAGATCGACGCTCAGCTGGTCTCCGGAAAGCCGCATGGTTGCCGTAACGTCGCCGAGATTGTCCGGACGCAGCTGGATCTTCAGCGTGTTGACAACCTTGCCGGTGCTCGTCAGGTTTGCGGCATTGGAAAGCGCCGAGCCCGGCTGCATCGCAGCCGACCATTCGCGGTCGCCCGTCAGGCTTCCGGCGACCAACGCCGAGTTGGTGGCAAGCCCGAGATAACGACGCGAATCCAGTACGGTCACTGCCACGGCATCGCCGCCCGCAGCAGCGCCGACTTTGACATCGGCAACGTCATCACCGCTCTTGCTGATCGACAGGTCGAGCGCGCCGCCGCGGCCATCCGCCCGCGTCAGGCGGAACGTCTGTGCGCCATCCGTTCCCTTGCCGTCATCCGGCAACGTCACAGCCGTGTCTGCGGCATCATTCGCAAATGCCGCCTTGCCTGATGACAATGTCTGGACCTTGGCATCGTCTGCCGTCTTGCCTGCCTGAACCGCGCTGCCCTGCGCCGTGCTAACCTGCGTCGCAACGACGGGCTGCGCAACGTTCAGCAGCGACAGGGCATCGGAAATCGTATTGGCCGGCAGGCTGCCTTGCGTCGACGCAGACTTACCATCATCCGCCGCCTGGACATCCTTTCCATCCTTCGCGCCAGACGTCCTGCCGTCGCCCTTGACCGGTGCGGTCTGACTGTTCGCAGTCGCGACATCGGCCAATTGCTGCGCGATCTCGGCAAGCTGGTCGAGTGCGGCAGACTGCGCCGGCACTTTGGTGGTATCGGTCGTGGGCATGGCCGGGTCTGTGGCTGCCGTAGGTTGATCGGCTCCGGTGGATGTTGCGCCGGCCTCACCGGCCGCTGCAGCTGCATTCTGCAGCGCTATCAGCGATTTCGAGAGCGACGCGGCGCCGGCAGGCTGCGAAGCTTTCGCGCCCTTGGCCAGGCCGGCGAGATTCGAAAGGTTGACTCCGGAGGTATCGATCATCCCAACTCCGGCCTTGGTGCTGTCGTCGAAGGAGAGAGCTGCCGCGGAGGAATTTCCCACGACCGTCTGTGCCGCACTTGCATCCTTATCGGCAGTCGTGTCCGCATTGGCGGAGGTATCGGCACCGGCATCGGAGCTTGAAGATTTGCCGCCATTGCCGAGCGAGCTCGTCAGCGCATCAATAAAACCCTTGCCGTCATCCTGCTTCGCCGAGCGGCCGCCTTTGGCAACCGCACGAATATCCGCCCCCGATGGGGCGCCGGACACACCAATGTCGTTCATATCAATGACTTTCCTGCTTCAACAGGCCGTCGATGGCATCCAGCTTCGAGCGGCTCGTCGTGACGAATGCGTTGAACGAAGAGTCGGCCTCCTGCCGCCCTCCCTCCGGGGCGGGAGCCGCGTTTGCCGAGGCTCCCTGCTCAACACCCGCCGTGCCGGGAGATTGGCTTCCCGCTTGATTCGTCACAGCAGCATCGTGTTCAGTCTTCTGTTGGTTGGGCAGGTTAGGAAAACTGCCTTGCCCGAGGCTTGCAGCATCGGGTGTTCGCAATATCTCCGCCGCGACGGCCTTTGCGGCGTCGCGCAATGCGCGGTCGCGCGCATTCAGCTCGCCCGCCGGCATCTGGTTCACATCGTCGATCGCCGCCTTCAGTTCGGGCGTGGATATGCCCGCCACGCCGCCATAGAAATTAGCCAGCGCACCAAAGGCATCGCCGCCGTCATTGGAGATCGCCTGGGCACGATTGGCCGCCAGCGCGGCAAGATCGGCCTTGCCGGCGATCGCGGCCCGGCGCGCCATGCGCAGATAGATCTCCCGCTGTCTCGGCGGGTCCATGAAGGACAGGATGTCGACGATGTCCTGCTGCTTCACGCCGGAATCGTGGTCCACCACCAGCTGCACGAAAAGATCGGCAAACTGGCTGGCGTAAGGCGAATGCAGAAAGCGCCGCGTATAACGCCGCGCATAATCTAATCCTTGCGGCACCATGCCCGCGTCGGCGCACAAAGCCAGCGAGCGGCGCAATGCCGATTCCTCCACGATCGTGCCGGGTGCCATCAATCGCGCCCAGTCGTAGAGAGGCAAGGCTGCCTTGGCATTCTTGCCCGACATGACATTGCCCGCAACTAGCGAGAGGTAGGGGCCGATCGGCTTGCCGCGATACTCCTTGGAGATGTCGACAAGCGTGTTGACGACAAGCAGACCCTTGCCGTTCAGATATTTCCTGAGCACATCCGCAACACGATTGTCGAAATTGCCGTTGACGTCGCGTGACATCAGATATTCGAGCGTTTCGGGGTTGCCGCCGCTCATGGCGTAGATGAGAGCCGCATCGACGTTACGACTGTCCTCGAAGACGGATTTGTCCGCGCTGCGCAGCCGCTCATCTATGGTTCCGAGCAGAAAGCGCTGCATCTCTGCGGCAGAACTGTCGCCCGCGACAACGGAATCCTGTACGAATTCGAGCGAGCGCAGCATCTTGTAGAGCGGCAGACCGTCCTGTCCCTCAGCACTCGCAACCCCAGACATCAGCATGCCGAGGGTGAGCGTGAGCGCAAGGCGATGACGATGCTGTTTGCGCGCCATGAACTATCCCTGCTTGCCTTGACCGGACTTGCCCTTGCCCGAAGCCGGCTTGACGGGAGCTTGCGTTCCCGAGGCTGCGGGGTCCGTCGCCGCCTGAGTAGAGGGACTCGCAATCAGGATCTCGATACGGCGGTTCGCATCGTTGAATGGATCGTCGGGCAACTTCAAACGCCGGTCCGCGAAGCCGGACACCTGCACAACCCGCTTCTCATCCAGCCCGCCGCTGGTCAGCATGTAATAGGCGCTCTGGGCGCGATCGAGCGACAGACGCCAATTGTCGTTGCGGCCGCCGACCAGATAGGGGCGCCCATCGGTGTGGCCGCGGATCAGGATCGATCCCTTACGCTCCGCGAGAAGCTGGCCGATCTTCTCCATCGCCAGCACCATCTCGCGCCGGGGAACCGCGGAACCGATATTGAACATCGGATCGTTGGTCTGGTCGGAAATCGTGACCAACACCCCGCCTTCAGCAGCAGTCACCTGCAACCCTTCGGCCAGTTGGCCGGCAACACCCTTGATCTCAGCCTGAATTGCCTGCTGCAGATCCTTGGCTTCCTGCTGCTGCGCTTTCGTCGACTGAGCATCCCTGTTTGCAGGCAAAGCGGCATTGTCTTCAGGGGTGGATGCGCCGCTTTGCGTGCCGGCCTTGGCAACCTGCTGAGCCTGCGTCTGTTTTTCCTGCGCCTTGCCGGCCGCCTGCTGCTCGCTCACCGTCGGCTGTTGTTCGGGCGTTTGCGGCTGATCGGCCGGCTGGCCGTTGTCCGCAGCCGTTGCCTTCGACAAGGCGACGACTTCACCCTTGGGCGATTGATCCGACTTGGCGGACTGTTCCTCGTTCGCCTTCTTCGAAGCGCTGGAAACCTGCACCTGCTTGGTCCAGAAATCCGGATCGAACGGATCTCGATAGGCCTGGCCGCCATCCGCACCTGTCGCCGGACCCGATTGGGCGGCACCGCCCTCGCCCTTGGCGCTGACATTCGCCTGCTGACCGACTTCCTGTGCGATCTCGGCTAGGACCGAATAGGGATTCTCGAAGAAATCCGCCTCGGAGTAATTCGTCTGGTCACCCGATGTCGATGTGAGGTCCTCACCGGTCTTGGCTGATTTGCCGTCATTCGGCTTTTCCTGCGGCTTGTCGGACTTCTGCTGGTTCTTTTCGCCCTGGGCCTGATCGACGGGCTTCTTGAGGCCCTTTTCCGTGGGCTTCTCGTCGGCAAGCTTGATGGGATTGAAATAGGAGGCGACCGAGGCCTTCGTTTCTTCGTTGGCGGCGTTCACCAGCCACATGACGAGGAAGAAGGCCATCATCGCGGTCATGAAGTCGGCATAGGCGATCTTCCAGGCCCCACCATGGCCGCCTTCGTGATCGCCGCCGCGGCGCTTGACGATGATAATCTCGTGCTTGCCGTGATTTTGATCGCCGTCGCTCATTTCAGGATCTCTTTCAGACTAGCGGCCCAGGCGGACATACGGGTCACGAGAACGCTCTCGCCGATGGTGACGGTGAGATCGACATCATTGGCCTCGATATGCCGCAGCAGTGCGCCGTCGTCGCCGAGGCGGCTACGGAGAACCTCGAAGAGATGGCGCGGCCCAGTGACCGAGATCGGCCCGACGCTGCCGTCGAGGATCGAAGCTTTGACCAGTTCGGCAAGATCGCCGACCGCCCTGGTCGTCAGCGTCTCTGTCATGATCGGCGCAAGGATGCCGGCGGCTTCTGTGCTGATCGCCTGCCCGAGCATTATGGCGACGCGGTTCATGTCTGCCGCGATCTTTTCCGCCGCCTGCTCTTCGTAATGTAGCCGCAGCGCATCCATTTCCGCGCGGAACGACTGGGCCATGGCATCGAGTTCGGCCTGATGCTTCTGCGTCAGTTCCTGCGTCGCCGCCTCATGCCCCTCCGCATAGGCAGCGCGACGCTCGGCCTCGACATCGACGGGCGGCTCGCCTGGAATTTCAGCAAACTCGATCGGCTCCGGAAAGGCCATATCCTCGACATGCGACGGAGGAACCTGTTCGGCGCTGAAATCCTTGAGATATCGAGATAGTGCCAAGCTCACGCGCGCATCTCCCCATTCGCGCCGCAGAGGCGCTGCAAGTCGATGCCGGCAGCCGGCCGATCCATTTCCATTCTCAAAACGTCGATCATCACGCTTCCGGTTTCCGTCATCAGGCAGCAGCGTCCGGGACCAATGTCACCGACACCTTACGCAACCAAGCCATTGCAAAGGACCGTAGGCAGTCAAACTTGTGCGAGGATGAATGCAATGCTGCATAGCCGATCCGAGTTCCGCCCGACGGTCATTTCGATTGAAGGATGATCAGAATCTTGCTCGCCATGCTGTTGGCGATCGACAATGTCTGAACACCCATCTGCTGCGCTGTCTGCAGGGCACTCTGCCGCACCGACGCCTCTTCCATGTTGGTGTCGACCAGGTCGCCGACGCTGCTCTTGATGGCGTCGCCAAGCTTGGAAATATAATCCGACTGGTCGGTGATGTTGGACGACATCAGACCCAAGGTCGAATCGGCAGACGTTGCCGATTTCAGGAGCGAATTGGTGACGTTGATCATGTCGGTCAATTCGTCGTCCGTCGTGCTGCTGGAGATCGAGATCTCCGTTCCACCTGATGGCGTCGAACCGCCGCTGGCGGCAAGGAGATAGTAGTTGCGAGCCGTCCCGCCGCTGGTTCCCGGAACGCCGAGTGTGCTTGCGTCGACATTCTTCGTCAACAAACCTCGCGCCGGTTGCGCGGTATCGATCATCAGGGTTTGGGAGCTGTCATAATCGATCGTCGTAAAATTGATCTGTCCGCCTGTGCCCCGCGTGAAGTTGCTGATCACCGATTGCTGCGTATTGGCTTGCTGCTCGGTGTTGTAGAGCCAGTTCTCACCGGAGAAGGATGCTGATTGGGCAACGGATTGCAGCTGGCTCTTGAGCTGCTGAATATCGGCGTTGATCGCATTCTTGTTTGTGCCCGATTCCTTGGCCGAAACCAGTTTGGACTGGATCTGGGTCAGCAGGCTGACGACCGTATCCATGGCGGTGGATGCGGTATCGACCTTCGAGGCGCCGAGACCAAGCGCGTCCGTGATCGTGGAAAGGCTGCTTCGGTCCGAGCGCATGGTGGTCGCCATCGACCAATAGGTGGGATCGTCGCTCGCCGTTTGAATGCGGTAACCGGACGAGACCTGCTGCTGCACGACATCGAGATCTTTGTTGATACCGCGCAGCACGGTCAGCGCCGCCGACGTGGAAGGATTCGTCGTCACATTGCTCATCTGAAAATCCGTAATTCCATTGGAACTGGCAAGCCGGACCGATCCGGCAGCAACGATTGGCCTCATGCCCACCAGCGGGAAACATCCCAGCACGGCCCGTCGCTGAAGCGCGGCCCGGCAACCGCTTGGTAGGAGAACGAACGCCGGACCTGCGCATAAACTGCAAATCAATTAGCGGCAACGTTAACAAAAGCTTATACGCGGCGACAAGAGGGAAATGCCACCGCGCGATCGCAACGCAAGCTCCGGTCAAGGCTCACTTGAAGAGAGCGAGAACGTTTTGTGCGCTCGAATTGGCAATCTGCAACGATTGGATTGCCAGTTGTTGCTGGGTCTGCAACGCGGAGAGCTTGCTCGACTCCTCTTCCATGTTCGCATCGACGAGCTTGCCGACACCGGAATCAATGGTGTCGTGCAGGGTGGAAACGAAGCTCGTCTGCAGGTCGATGCGCGTCGAAAGCGAACCGAGTTGCGAGGCCGTGCTCGTCATAGCATCGAGAGCGCCCTGAATGAGATTCATGGCCTTGCCGATGTCCCCGCCCGTCATGTTGGTGATATCGAGACTGAAGACGGAATAGGATGTACCGCTGATATTCTGCTGAGTGCCCAGAATACCGGAACTGGTATCGATCGTACCGCCGCTTGCGCCGAACAGCACGTTGCCTTGCGAACCGGTGTCGAAGGCGTAACTGGTGCTGTTGACGGAAACCGTGCCGTTATTATTGCGCACGAAGGAGGAAACGACGGAAGCCGAGGCGCCATTCGCCGCATACATCCAGTTTTGCCCGGAGAAGGATGCGGACTGTGCAATGCTTTCCAGCTGCTGCTGGAGCTGAGTAACCTCCTCCTGGATATCAGCCTTCGAAACACTGCTTTCGGTTGCCGCGACCAGTTTGTCCTTGATCTGTTGAACAACTGTGATGGCGTTGTCCATTGCGGCATATGCCGTATCGACCTTGGCCGCACCCAGGCCCAATGCATCGGACACGGCGGAAAGCGCACCATTGTCGGAACGCATGGTTGTCGCGATTGACCAATAAGCGGCATTGTCGGCTGCCTTCGCAACCTTGTAGCCCGAGGAAACGCGGCTCTGCGTATCCTGCAGATTCGTGTTGATGCCGCGCAGAGTCTGGAGAGCGGACATCGCCGCGTCGTTGGTGAGGATGCTGGTCATCGAAAAGTGCCCCTTATGGCTGACTTTGGAAGGGACATTCCGGTCTGCGGCCGGGAACGGCAATCAGCCTCATGCTTGTTAACCGGCTCTTAGGAGAGGTTAACCAACCGTTGCGTTAGCTGCAACTGACAGCAATAGAGTTAATAAAAGGTTAATGCCGCCCGCAAAAGTTAACGGAAGTAGCTATTCCGCCGATGACCATCCGGCAGTGCTTGCTTTGCCATTCCTTGAACAGGAAAGGAGCTGATCCGCCCGGCAGGCGCCGACAGCCATTTCCATCCGTATGGCCGTCTGAAGGAGCATAGGAAGCCACACGTCAGCCTCGCGCCATCTTCGGCGTCGTAGATAGGCCAGCTCGGTGCCGGGCAAAGAGGCCGGCATTTTATCGGTAGCGCTCCGATGACGGTGGCGATACCGGCGGCCGCATGCGAGGTTCAGATGTTCAGTTTGCAAGAGACCGGAGGGGCGGCGGTCGATCGCCACGAGCGAACAAGTCTCGACCCCGACGACTGGCAGGCCCTGCGCAAGCAAGGCCACCAGATGCTCGACGACATGTTCGATCATCTCCAGACACTCGCAACGAAGCCAGTCTGGCAGCGCGCTCCCTCTCCCGCTCGCGCCAAATTCAATGGACCACTGCCCATAGAAGGCAGCGATCTGGCTGACGTCCACGCCATTTTTCGGGACCACATCCTCCCCTATGGCAGCGGCAACATTCACCCGGGCTTCATGGGCTGGGTCCAGGGCGGTGGCACCGTTACCGGCATGCTCGCCGAAATGCTCGCCGGCGGGCTGAATGCCAATCTCGGCGGACGCGACCATATGCCGATCGAGGTCGAGCGCCAGATCGTCCGCTGGACGCGCGAGATCTTCTCGTTTCCGGAAACGGCAGGCGGTATATTCCTGACCGGTGCGTCGCAGGCCAATTTCGTCGCGGTGCAGATCGCCAGATGCCGCAAGCTCGGCCGCGATGTTCGTGCAACCGGTCTGTCCGACGAATCCCGGCTCGTCGCCTATGCCTCGAGCGAAGTACATGGCTGCGTTCCCCGGGCCTTCGAAATGTCCGGCATCGGCAGCAATCAGCTCCGGCGCATTGCCGTCAACGAACTCGGCCAGATCGATATCGATGCGGTGGAACAAGCAATCCTCCGCGACCAACAGGAAGGCTTCACGCCGTTCCTCCTCATCGGCAGTGCTGGAACGGTCAACACCGGCGCGGTCGATGACCTCGTGGCCCTGCGCGGCATCGCCGACGCCCATGATCTTCATTTTCATGTCGACGGCGCACTCGGCGCTCTTGGCGTTCTCAGCCAGGAGCTCGCGCCTTTGTTTGCGGGGATCGAAGCCTGCGATTCGCTCGCTTTCGATTTTCACAAGTGGGGTCAGGTACCCTATGATGCCGGCTTCCTCTTGGTGCGGGATAGCGAGTGGCAACGGCAAACCTTTGCTTCGGATGCCGCCTATCTGAGCCGCGCAGCGACCGGACTTGCCGGTGGGGACTGGTGGCCCTGCGACTACGGTCCGGATCTTTCCCGTGGCTTCAGGGCGCTGAAAACCTGGTTCACGCTGAAAACCTATGGCGTTAAAGCCTTGGGGCAGACAATGAACGCCAATTGCCTGCTGGCACGCGAGCTTGCACGGCGGATCGAACAGGAACCTACCCTGAAACTACTCGCGCCCGTCGCCCTCAACATCGTCTGCTTCGCCTATGTTGGTGCCGACGGATCGATGCCGGCATCGGTCAATTCCCACATTGTCGAGCGTCTCCACGCCGAAGGCCGCGTCGCCCCGTCCCTGACCCATCTGGACGGTCAGCCCGCAATTCGCGCGGCGATCGTAAACCACCGTACCCGACAGACTGACATCGACGCGCTCGTTCGGAGCGTTTTGACAATCGGCTCCCAACAGGATCTTCCGCAATGCTGATGACCAAAGCCCCCATCGCCCATCCGGCACTATTGAACATACCGGTTGGCGCCCGAATTCTCGGCATGCGGAGAATAGTCTCCCTCGTCTACGCCGGTCACGACGTGACCCCGCTCTGGAACGAACTCATGCAGCGCGTAACGGCGGATCCGACCGCCGCCGCTGCATTTCTGGACATGGCCATCATCCTGCAGACGCTCGGCCGCAGTAATGAGGCTCGCCAGATTTTAAAGAATGCCGTGCAGATGCGCCGCGACTATTGCGTCGTCCATGGCAACGGGACTGGTCCGCGGATACTCGCTTTCGTGACCGAAGGCGATTTCATGGCCAATACGCCTATCGATTTTCTGCTGGCCGGCAGCGACTGCGTGCTGTGGCTGCATTACGTTGACCTGCAAACCTTGGCGCTCGTCGATCTGCCGGAGCACGACATCGCTTTCATGGCGATCGGGGAATCGACCGAAAACGCCCCTCTTCTCGCCCATATGCAGACATTGCTTGCCAAATTCGACGGTCCGGTGATGAACCGCAATCCGGGACTGATCGCGAGACTGACGCGCGACGGCGTCAGCGCCATGCTGGCGAATGAGCTCACCATTCTTTCGCCCTTTACTTACCGCGTATCGCACGCCGATCTTATGGCCGTCGCCATGGGCGTGAAACGACTGGACGATTGCGCTCCGGGCCTTGACTACCCTTTGGTCGTGCGCCCGATCAGCACGCATGCCGGCAACGGCATGGAACGCATCACCGACTCCGTCGAGCTTGTCACCTTTCTGAAGGCTCAGCCCGCTCCGGAACTTTACGTCGCACCCTTCATCGATTTTCGCGGTTCCGACGGCTTCTATAACAAGCAGCGCATCGTGTTCATCAACGGCAAGGCGTTCGCGAGCCACATGGCGCTCTCGGACCATTGGATCGTGCATTATCTAAGTGCCGGCATGGAGCAGAGCGCGGCAAAACGTGCCGCCGAACAGGCATGGATGGAAAATTTCGATCAGGATTTCGCCCTGCGCCACAAGGAAAGCTTCCTCGCCCTTTGCCGTCATATCCCGCTCGATTATTTCGGCATCGATTGCGCCGAACTTCCCGACGGACGCCTGCTGGTGTTCGAGCTCGATGTCGCCATGGTGGTCCACGACATGGATGATCCGAGCGTCTATCCCTACAAGCAGGCGGCCATGCAGAAACTGTTCGATGGCTTCGTCAATGCCGCTAGGCAAAAGGCTGCCGTGGCCCTCGGAAAGGCGTCCTAAGCCGGTCGGCGCCGATGCGCCGAGCCAAAAACGAAAACCGCGCCTTCCGGAGAAGGCGCGGCGAAGGCTTGTCTGCTACCATCGACCAACGCGCTGCGTTGGTTCTTCCTATTAACGGAAGAGCGACAGGATCGACTGGCTCGAAGAGTTGGCGATCGACAGAGACTGGACGGCCAGCTGCTGCTGCGTCTGCAGAGCGGACAGCTTGCTCGATTCCTGTTCCATGTTGGCGTCAACCAGCTTGCCGACGCCCGACTGGATCGAGTCGGAGAGCGAGGAAGCGAAGCTCGACTGCAGATCGATGCGAGCGGAGACAGAGCCCAGCTTGGAGCCGAGGCTGGTCATGGAGTTCATAGCGGTCTGAACCATGTTCAGGGCGCTGGAGATCTGGCCGCCCGTCATGTTGGTGATGTCGAGGCTGAAGACCGAAGCGCCAACCGACGCATCCGACGTACCGAGGATGCCCGAAGTCGTGTCGATCGTGCCACCGCTCGAGCCGAACAGAACGTTGCCGGTTGCGCTGGCGTCGAAGGCGTAGGAGGTCGTGCTGATCGAAACGGTGCCGTTGGTGCCGCGGATAAAGGACGAGACGACCGAAGCGGAGCCGCCGCTCGAAGCCATGACCCAGTTTTCGCCGTTGAACGAAGCCGACTGGGCAACGCTCTGCAGCTGCTGCTGCAGCTGGCCGATTTCTTCCTGGATGGACTTCTTGTCGACCGAAGCTTCCATGGCGGTGGCAAGCTTGTTCTTGATCTGGCCGACGATGTCGATGGCGCTGGTGACGGCGGTGGTTGCAGTGTCAACCTTTGCGGCGCCGAGGCCGAGAGCGTCGGAAACCGCGCCGATGGCACCGTTGTCGGACTTCATGCTGGTGGCGATCGACCAGTAAGCGGCGTTGTCGGAAGCCTTGGAGATACGCAGGCCCGAAGAAACGGCGCTCTGCGTCTGCTGCAGGTTGGAGCCGATGCTGCGCAGCGTCTGGAGAGCGGCCATTGCGGCGTTGTTGGTAAGAATGCTCGTCATGATATTTGCCCCTTTGGCAGTGGTTAAATAAGGGACATTCCGGACCTAAACCGGTAACGGCATTCAGCATCATGCCTGTTAACCAAAATCGTTAAGGTTAACTCGCCGCTTCGATGGTCCTAAGAAACAGCAATATAGTTAAGAAAAGCTGAACTGGCTTGAGGCAGAAAATATAAAAAAAACCGCACCTTAGGTAGGTGCGGTTAACTTGTTGTTTAGGATTTTCGACCAACGCGCTGCGTTGGTTCTTCCTATTAACGGAAGAGCGACAAGATCGACTGGTTCGAGGAGTTGGCGATCGACAGAGACTGGATAGCGAGCTGCTGCTGCGTCTGCAGAGCGGACAGCTTGCTCGATTCCTGTTCCATGTTGGCATCAACCAGCTTGCCCACACCCGACTGGATCGAGTCGGAAAGCGAGGAAGCGAAGCTCGTCTGCAGATCGATACGGCTGGAGACGGAGCCCAGCTTGGAGCCGAGGCTGGTCATGGAGTTCAGAGCAGTCTGAACCATGTTGAGGGCACTGGAGATCTGGCCGGTCGTCATGCTGGAGATGTCGAGGCTGAAGACCGAAGCGCCAACCGACGCATCCGACGTACCGAGGATGCCCGAAGTCGTGTCGATCGTGCCACCGCTCGAGCCGAACAGAACGTTGCCGGTTGCGCTGGCGTCGAAGGCGTAGGAGGTCGTGCTGACCGAAACGGTGCCGTTGGTGCCGCGGATGAAGGACGAGACGACCGAAGCGGAGCCGCCGCTCGAAGCCATGACCCAGTTTTCGCCGTTGAACGAAGCCGACTGGGCAACGCTCTGCAGCTGCTGCTGCAGCTGGCCGATTTCTTCCTGAACAGCCTTCTTGTCAACCGAACCTTCCATGGCGGTGGCAAGCTTGCTCTTGATCTGGCCGACGATATCGATGGCGCTGCCGACGGCCGTCGAAGCGGTGTCAACCTTTGCGGCGCCGAGGCCGAGAGCGTCGGAAACCGCGCCGATGGCACCGTTGTCGGACTTCATGCTGGTGGCGATCGACCAGTAAGCGGCGTTGTCGGAAGCCTTGGAGATACGCAGGCCCGAAGAAACAGCAGCCTGAGTGTCCTGCAGATTGCTGCTGATGCCGCGCAGCGTCTGGAGAGCGGCCATTGCGGAATTGTTGGTAATAATGCTGGTCATAGGAGTGTCCCCTGGAAACTGGATACAAAAGGAGGACATACCGGACTGGAGATACCGGCGATGACGGAGCAGCTTCATGCCCCTCGATCCGTTTTCCTAGAGGACCAAACCCGTCATGTCGCAAGGAAAGTCGCATCCATTGCTTGCCAATTTCTTAAATTCGATCCGCCGGTAAGCAGCTCTCCGGAACGTAGCTAAAAATGCGTAAAGGCATTTTCGGCCGCTGCTTCGGTTTCAGGCAAGCTACGTGCGCGAAGATCGGGCGGAATCCATGATTCCGGCACTCGGCTGTTGGCGAGTGCCAGTTCAACATTCCGCTTGGAGTTCTCGCTCGTGACTACGAAAAATGCCTTTTCGACAGCGTCCGGTTTCTATCAGAAGGGACAGTATACGCGCGCGCTCGAGACACTGAACGAGCTGCTTAATGTCGACAGATCGCCCAAAACCTATGCGTTGCTGGCAAAAACACTGCTCAAACTTGGGTTCAGATCGGATGCGGCGAGCGCCTATGAGCTGGCGGGCCGGCAAAAGCCGCAGCGCGACGACTATCTTCGCGAGGCGCTGCTGCTTCATAGCGAATGCGGCAATGACGATCAGGCTCTCGCGGTCGGCAACCTGATCCTTCCAATGGCGTTCAAGGACCCGGATCTTGCCTTTATTCTCGCCCGCATTTTCCTGAGCCGAGAGCAGAAAGAACTCCTGAGCGGCTTCAAGACGGTACTGGTCGAGGGACCGAAGGCCGAGCATCGGCTCATGGCATCGAAACTCCTCACCGACGATCTCTACGACGAAAGTAACCGGCACCTGGTTGCGACGCTATTCAAGAAACATCCCGACAGCAGCATCGCTCGCATACTTCATCTGATCTTCGCCCGAGAAATATCCGATCTCGCGGTTGTCGACAGGTACATGCCGCCGATCACAGCGGCACTGGCAGAGGGCAATCTCGCTTACGTGATCCCGGACAACCCCTTCTTCCACCTGCATTGGTGTGGCGATGAAGCAATTAACAAGCATGCTATCCACGACACAAAACCCCTGCCCGCCGGCCTTGCTGAGGCTCGTCGCAAATTGCCACACACGTGGAGCAACAAGATCCGCGTCGGCTATCTCTCGTCCGATTTCTGGCCTGGCCACGCGACGATGAAGCTGATGCAGCGGACCCTGGAGCTGCACGACAGGGATAGGTTCGAGATCACCCTCTTCGACCATTCCGATCTCGCTTCCCAGAAGGAACAAGGGTTCGATGATCAGAAATGGGGGACGATGGTCGACGTTCGCGGTCTGTCCGACCAGGGCGCGGCAGAGGAGATCCGAACTCGAAATATCGACATTCTTGTCGATCTCAAGGGGCACACCAAAGCAAGCCGCGCAGCTATCCTCAACCATATGGCAGCTCCGATCCATGTTTCCTGGCTCGGTTTTCCCGGCTCCGTCGTCAACATCGACCTCGACTACATCATCGGCGATCATTATGTGCTTCCGGATCATTCAAAGCCACATTTCCACGAGAAATTCTGCCGCCTACCCGAATGCTACCAGCCGAACGATCCGCTCAACCGTCCGAAGCCGCGACCGACGACCCGCGCGCAGCACAAGCTTCCCGAAGACGCCTTCGTCTTCGCCTCCTTCAACGGCAATCGCAAGATCACCTCACAGATGGTCGACGTGTGGTGCAACATTCTGAAGCGCAGCAAGAACAGTGTGCTTTGGCTGCTCTGCAACGGTCCCCGCGCAGAGGCCAATCTCTGGGCACGTCTGGAAGCGCGTGGCATCAGCCGCAAGCGGGTCATCTTCACCACTCGCATTCGCTACGAGGATCACATCGACCGCCAGCAGCTGGCCGATCTCGGCCTCGACACCTTCCCCGTCAACGGCCATACGACCACATCGGAGCAGCTGTGGGGCGGTCTGCCGGTCCTCACGGTGAAGGGCACCAACTTCGCCTCACGCGTCAGCGAAAGCCTGCTGAATGCGATCGGCCTGCCCGAATTGGTGGCCGGAGACATCCAGACCTACGAGGACATGGCCGTGCAGCTCGCCGAGCAGCCGGAGCGTATCGCTGAGTTCAAGCAAATTCTGGCCGCCAATCGCTCCATCAAGCCGCTCTTCGATGCTGAACGCTTCACGCACCATCTGGAGACGGCTTTCGAAATGATGGCGACCCGGGCCAAGCAGGGACTGGCACCCGATCACATCGACGTGCCGGCGCTGCCGGAGCGCTCGGAACCTTTCATGGAAGATGACCGGAACTCGGCTGCGATCGCGGCCGAGTAAGCTTCAGCGATCATCGGGGCTGCGGCTCTGATGATCGCCTTGTGCTTTTCATATCAGTGGAAAGAGCGGACCAGGCTGCCAACCAAGAGGTTCCAGCCGTCGATCAGCACGAAGAAGAGAATCTTGAACGGCAGAGAGATCGAGGTGGGTGGCAGCATCATCATGCCCATCGCCATGACGATGGTCGACACGATCAGGTCGATGACGAGAAACGGCAGTACCACCAGGAAGCCGATTTCGAAGCCGCGGCGGATCTCCGAGATCATGAAGGCCGGGATCAGAACGCGGTAATCGATCTTGTTGTCGACGACCGTCGACTGGCCGCGTTCCTTCGCCAGATCGACGAAAAGCTTCAGGTCCTTGTCGCGCGTATTGTTCGACATGAAGGTGCGGAAAGGCTCGGCAATGCGCTGCACCGCGTCGGCTTCCGAAACCTGGTTGGCAAGTAGCGGCTGCACGCCATCCTTCCAGGCCTGATCGAAGGTCGGCGACATGACATAAAACGTCATGAACAGTGAAAGACTCAGCAGGATCATGTTCGACGGCGTCGTTGCGAGGCCCATGCCGGTGCGCAGGATCGAAAAGGCGATGATGAAGCGCGGAAAGCTCGTCACCATGATCAGGATACCCGGCGCGATCGACAGGATCGTCAGCAGCCCGAAGGTACGGATGATCCAGGCAGCAACCGAGCCGTTGACCGGCGCGTTCAGAAGATCGGTGGGAAGCTGCTGCGACAATTGCTGCGCCCCCGCCAGTTCAGGCGACAAGGCAGCAATCACGAATATAAATAGAGCAAGTGCTGGCCGACTCATTCGATCACGAAAGTTCTGAACATAACTTTCGATACTCGTCCTTCCGAGCGCAGGTCAACACGCTCCTGGATGTCATCCCGAAGATATTGCAGGCCACGGGCGCCTTCGATCTGCTGCAGGGAGACCGTGCGGATATAGGCGAGGATGTCCTGATGGATCGCCTGGGCAAGCTGGGCGTCAGGCGGCCCTTTGAAAACGAGCGCAAGCTCCAGCCTGATCCAGTTCTGCGAGGGATAAGCGAGGTTGACGGTGATCGGATCGAGCGCGATGATGCCGTTTGCCTGGGCGGCGGCTGCAGCCTGCTTGCTGTCGCCGCCAGCCTTTGCCGTCGCCTGCACCGCAGCAGTGGCCTGCTTGATCCGCGGCGCCACCATGGTTCCCAGTACCCAGCCTCCGCCGCCGCCGAGTACGGTGAGTACCAGCAGCCCGGCAACCATCATGATCAGCGACGATCCCTTGCCCTTTGCCGATTCGTCTGCGACTGCTGCCATATCCCTATCCGTTCGCTATCAAATCAGAGCGGCGAGAGCAGGTCGACCGCCTGCTGCCCTCTCGGCGGCTGCTGTATTTCCGTCAGGCGGCCGCGGCCGCCATAGGAAATGCGCGCCTCGGCAATCTTGTCGTAGGAAATGGTATTGTCGGACGTCACGTCCTGCGGCCGGACGATGCCGGCGACATTGAGAATGCGGATTTCCTGGTTCATACGCACTTCCTGCGAGCCGCTGATCATCAGGTTGCCGTTTTCGAGAATGCCCGTCACGACAGCTGCGACCAGAAGGTTGATCTGCTCGGAGCGCTGCATCTTGCCCTTGCTGTCGGTGCTGGTGTCGGAGCCCGAGGTGGCGTCGGCGTTGGTGGCAGGCCTCCAGCCAAAAATCTTGGCCGAAATATCCCAATTCATATCGCTCTTGTTCGTGCGATTGCGATTGGTCTCGTTGTCCCAGTTCGCCTTATCGTCGATCTTGATCGTGACCGTCAGGATGTCGCCGACATTGAGCGCGCGCGAATCCTTAAACAAGGCGGCCTGCGAATCGTTCCAGAGCGAATAGCCCTGTGCGACCTGATGAGGCCGCTTTGGATATTGAGACATCTGCGGCGTCTGCGCATATTGCAGGCCGCTGCCGATCGGACTCATGGCAGGCGCCCTGCCGATTTCCCTGAGGGCCTGCGACTGGCAACCGGCGAGAAAGACGACGATTGCGCAGGCGGCCGTAAGACGCGTGTTCATGAGGGGTCCTTCGACTTCGATGTATTCGGGTCGGATGCGCTGGCGATGATGTTGGTGATGACCGCCGCCTTTTTCGCATCCATCTCTGCAAGAATGAGGCTCGACTGGCGCGCGGAGAGCTTCATGATGATTGCAGCCGCCACGACGGTTCTGACATCATTGAGGCTGGCTGCGGCCGCATCCGGCTTCATGTTCTTGTAGATATCGACCAGGCCTAGATCCGCGGTCTTGAGGAAGTCATCGCGCTTTTTCAGCCAGTCTTCGTATTCGGCTTTGCGCTTGTCCATGGTGGCGATACGCTGATCGACGTCCGCCTGGAGTTTTTCCAGTTCCTGCTTCTGCAGCAAATAGCGTTGGTCTCGTGCCGGATCGGCGATATTGGTGCAGAACTGGCGGATCTCATCCTGGCTGGAAGCCGGATCGGCCGCGACCGGCTTCGGCGCTTCCTGCGCCAGAGCCGCACCGAGTGACAAGAGCAGGGCTGCCGTTGCGAGGCTGCAGCCGATCAGCATATTTCTGGCAATGGCGTTCGGGATCATTGCAGCACGAGCTCCGCTTGCAGGGCGCCGGCCGACTTGATGCCTTGCAGGATGGCGATGATACCGTCCGGCTTGACGCCGATATTGTTGAGGCCTGCGACCAGCGTCTTCAGGTCAGGCCCTTCCAGCACCGCCACACGGCCGCCGCTCTTGGTGGCAGTGATATCGGTCTGGTCCTGGATCGCCGTCTGGCCATCGGAGAAGGGTTCTGGCTGGATCACCTGCGGGTTCTCGCTGACCTGCACGGTCAGCGTTCCGTAGCTGACGGCGACCGGCGAGACGCGGACGTCGGCCCCAATGACGATCGTACCCGTGCGCTCATTGATGACGACCTTGGCCGGCGTGTCGGTCTGAACATTGAGATTTTCGATATCGGCCATCAGCCGCGCCAGATCGGCCATCTTCGGCTTGGCAATCGTCACTTCCTGCGAATCCTTGGCTTCTGCGATCGGCGCACCAAACCGCGAGGTCGCCCAGGTGTTGACCGTGTCGGAAATGCGGATCGACGTCGAGAAATCCGGATTGCGCAGCTGCAGGACCAGATTGACGGAATCCTTGAAACGAGACGGCAGCTCACGCTCGATGATGGCACCGCCGGGCACGCGGCCAGCCGTGGTAACACCCTCGGTCACCGTGGCGGCGGCACCCTGCGCCTGGAAGCCGGATACGATGACGGAGCCCTGCGCCACGGCATAGATCTGTCCATCGGCGCCGCTCAGCGAGGTCATGATCAGCGTGCCGCCGCGCAGCGACGTCGCATCGCCGAGCGAGCTGACCGTCACGTCGATGCGGCTGCCCGGGCTTGCAAAGGGCGGCAAGTTCGCCGTCACCATGACGGCTGCCGTATTCTTGGCGGCGGACTGGCCGCCTTGCGTCGAGATGCCGAGGTTCTGCAGCATCGCGCGCATGGACTGCTCGGTGAAAGGCGAGGAACGCAGCCCGTCGCCGGTCCCCTGGAGACCGACGATCAGACCGTAGCCGATCAGCTGGTTGTCACGGCCGGATTGCAGCGATGCGATATCCTTGATGCGCGATTGCATCGCGAGCGCTGGATCGGCGACGATCAGGCTCGGCAATGCGAATAGGACTGCGAGTAATTGACGAAGCCGTTTCATTTCGCGACCACGCGTATCGTGCCGTTTTGGAGGACCGTGCCGTTGACGATGATGCCGGAGTCCATGTTGCGGGCGCGGATATTGTCGCCGACGGCGCCGTCATCCAGCGGCGTGCCCGCGGCGGTGATCGTCATGCTGCCCATGCTCATCACCAGACGAACATTGGAGCCGCGCGTTACCGCATATGGCTGGCGCAGCGCGGAAATGGAAATGGTGCGTCCGGGAAGTAGCGTGCGCTTCGAGACCAAGCCGGTCACTTCGCGGAGCCGCTTGGCATAGTCACCGCTCAGATTGGGGTTGGTAACATCAACCTCTTCGAGCTGACCGCTGGTGATGATATCGCCCGGATAGATCGTCTCGGTCGGCACTACGGCAGTTCCGAAACTTCCTCCATCGGTGCTCTGCGCACCGGCGGGTGTAGGCGACGCAAATACGACGGAGAGGCTCGCTGCGGCGAACCATGCCATTGCCAAGCTTTTCATCCGGCGAAACCTCATGTTTGGCCCGTCCCTCTCGTTACTTCAGGTTCTTGCTGACGACCTGCGCCATTTCGTCGGCCGTGGTAATGACCTTCGAATTCATCTCATAGGCGCGCTGTGCGGTGATCAGATCGGTAATTTCCTTGACCGGATCGACGTTCGACGATTCGAGATAGAATTGCTTCATGTAGCCGAAGCCGTTCTGGTTGGGATCTGAGACAACCGGATCGCCGGAGGCCGGCGTCTGCGTGAAGAGGTTGCTGCCCATCGGCTGCAGGCCGGCTTCGTTGACGAAATTGGCAATCTGCAACTGGCCGAGTACCGTCGGCGTGGTCGCCGTGCCGATGATTGCAGAAACCTGGCCGGACTGGCTGACGGTGAGGCTGGTGGCATTGTTCGGAACGGTAATGCCCGGCGCCAATGTGTTGCCATCGGGCGTGACGATCTGGCCGGTATCACTTCTGTTGAAAGAGCCGGCGCGGGTGTAAGCGATCGTGCGGTCGGGCATCTGGATCTGGAACCAGCCGCGACCGACCAGAGCGATATCGAGATCGTTTTGCGTCTGCGAGAGTTGGCCCTGGACCTGGATGTTGCGTACGGCCACGGTCTGCACGCCGAGGCCGATATTGGCGCCTTCCGGCACCACCGCCTGGTTCGGCCTGTTGGCAATGCCCTTGGCGCGTTCCGTTTGATAAAGAAGGTCGGAAAACTCGGCGCGCGAGCGCTTGTAACCCGTCGTGTTGATATTCGCGATGTTATTCGCGATCACTTCGAGATTGGTCTGCTGGGCGTCCATGCCCGTCGCGGCAATTGCGAGCGCTCTCATGCTTTCGTCCTTCGAGCCAGGGCGGGATCTCCGAAACCGCGAAGCGGCCTGCGAACAACTCACGCCAAATCAAATAATTAGAGCGGAAAACCCCGCACTAGATCTGCATCTTCGTAATATCGAGAAACGCCGAGACCACCTTGTCGCGCAGTGCGATCGCGGTCTGCAGGGTCTGATCGGCCTGCATGACCTTATCGACCACCTCGCGGGTGCTCATCGTGCCCTTGATACCGGCAAAGGAGGCTTTTTCAGCATCCTTGAGCGAATTGATGGAATCCTTCGCGACATTCGACATGACGGACGCAAAGCTCATTCCGGCATCTACGCCCGCGGCAACGGCCGGCGAGGCGTTCAGCGCGCTGGAAGCGGCGGAGGTCATATCCGTGGCGATGCTGCCAAGGCCGCGTGTCGCCGAGAGGGAGGCTACATTCTTAATCGCGTCGATCATTGGTTCTTCAGCAAATCAATGGTGGAGGAGATGAGATCACGGGCCTGTCTGACCGTCTGCAGATTGGCTTCGTATGAACGATTGGCCTCCCGCATGTCGGCCATCTCGACCAGAACGTTGACGTTGGGCATCTTGACGTAGCCCTTCTGGTCGGCGGCAGGATTACTGGGATCGTATTCTTCGACGAACTTGCCCGTGTCCTCGCCGAGCTTCTTGACGCCGACCGTGGTCAGGCCATTGGCACGATCCATCTCGGCACCGAACGTCACGGTCTTGCGCCGATAAGGATCGGCACCCGGCGTGTCGCCCGTCGAGCGGGCATTGGCGATATTTTCGGAGACGATACGCAGGCGAGTCGATTGAGCCTCGAGGCCGGAGCCTGCAATTTTCAATGCGGCTGATAAGGGGTCCATGACATCTTCACTTCATCTATTGTTTTACGGCCATCAACATCATGCGATGAAAGGAGCCGACGAGGGCGGTGTTCAAGCTGTACTGGCGCTTGATGTCACCGGCCTTGGCGAGCTCGTCTTCCAGGCCGACGGTGTTACCCGACTCCTGGACACCAATTTCCTGGTTGAGCGGCGCCTCTTCGACGTTGACGTTGCCGCTCGTGCTGAATTCGTTGCCCGAAAGATGCGCAGGACTGGTCCGGACCATGTTGACGTTCTGGTTGTCCAGAACCGCCTGGAACGGCGTGACATCCTTGGCGTGAAACTTCGGGGTATTGGCATTGGCGATATTGCCGGCAACAACCTGCTGACGCACCTGGAGCCACTCCGCTTGCCGCGAGGCCAGGTCAAAGAGCTGAATGGGTTGCATGGGCTTCTCTCCGTTCTTACACTGTGAATCTAGCGGGATAATCTTGCGTGGGACTTGCGGGAAATGCGTTCCTGTAAAGTCTTCGAGTGCCTGAAATCCAGGCGATTCCGTGCTTGCCTCAATTGCTGCCGTAGACATCGCCCGTCGAGGTGACGATGACCCATTTTCCTTCCCGTTGCTCGATCGAAGCCAGCCGGCTGCTATCAGGCAGAAGCGATCCGACACGGACGACATACATGCCGGTGTCGTCCTCAATCAGAGCGCGGCCATTGGCGACATGCAGCAGCTGGAAGGCAGACTTGCCCGGGAACGGCTGCTGATCGGCCGGCGGCCCTTTGTCATCCTCGCGGCCGGTATTGCTGACCGTTGCCGTCGTCAGCGGATCGGGGATGATATCCTTCGGTTGCGAGGGATTCTTGTTGACCATGGCAAGCGGCGACACGCTGACAACGGCGCGGCCAGGCCAGTTGGGCAGATCGCGGGTGCGATCGCCTTCGGCCACCTGGATGCCGAACTTCTCCGGGTTCAGAAAGACATACCAGGGAAAGAAGGCCGAGGCACTGGCCAGTGCCAGCCCGGTAAAGGCCAGAGCCTTGTCCGCAACAGTCCGCCTTCTCGCCGATTTCGGCGGGGCGACCGGTTCGTCTGCTTCGGATTCTCTCACTTGCGGCCTCTTTCTCAGCATGTCGTTCAGCAATCTTCGACAGGCTTGCGGACAGGAAAAAACGAGATCGTGCGACGGACGGCCATCACTTGGCCCTGGCGGGGACGCCGCCCGAAGCATTCCTGAGCGCCGTCGCGAGATCGGTAAAAGCATCCGCCGACGGCTCTTCGCCCGGCGTCTGCTTCAGTATGTCGTAGATAATCGGGACCTGGCGCACCGCGATATCGAGATCGGCGTCGGCGCCCTGGCGATAACCGCCGATCAGACGCAGATCGCGCGTTTCCTCGTAGCGATGCACCAACGCCTTCAGGCGCGAAACCAGCTTTTCCTGATCCGAAGTCCAGGCCTTGCGCGCCAGACGCGACACGGATGCCAGCGGGTCGATCGGCGGATAGCGTCCTTCTTCGGCCAGGCTACGCTGCAGCACGATGTGACCGTCGAGAATGCCACGGGTGGAATCGGCGATCGGGTCGTTATGATTGTCGCCATCGACCAGGATGGAGATGATGGCGGTGATGGTGCCGGTCCCCTCCGGTCCCGGGCCTGCCCGCTCGAGAAGGCGTGGCAACTCGGTAAAAACGGACGCCGGATATCCGCGTGCGATCGGCGGCTCGCCGGAGGCAGTCGCCACTTCGCGGATGGCATGAGCAAAACGGGTGACGCTGTCGACGATCAGGAGAACGTTATCGCCCCTGTCGCGGAAATGCTCGGCGATGGTGATGGCCGAAAGCGGCGCCATCTTGCGCAGCATCGGGCTCTCGTCGCTGGTCGCAACGACGGCGACCGACTTCTGCATGTGGGAGCCCAGCGTATCCTCGATGAATTCACGCACTTCGCGGCCGCGTTCGCCGACAAGCGCGATCACCACCTTGTCGAAAGCATCGGCCCTCGCCAGCATCGACAGCAGCGTCGACTTGCCGACGCCGGAGCCGGCGAAGATGCCGAGGCGCTGGCCAAGGCAAAGCGGCGAGAAGATATCGATGGCGCGAACGCCGGTTTTGAAGCCGGTTTCGACGCGCTTGCGCATCATCGACGGCGGCGCCGTATTTGCGATCGAGCGCGCTTCCAGACCCGACGTCAGGGGACCAAGGCCATCGATCGGCTCGCCGAGCGAGTTGATCGTGCGGCCGCACCAGCTGTCGTCGGGCGCGATACGGAAAGCACCCTTGCGGATGATGGTGTCCTGGATGCCGATCGGCTCGCCCGGCTCGATCGGACAGACATAGGTGAGTTCGGGTTCGACGCGAACGACTTCGCCGAGATGGACACCGGTCGACGACCGATGCGCGACGAAATCGCCAGGCGCACCTGCCTGGAAAGACCGGCAACCGTATAGTGTCCAGCGGCGATGGTGCGCACATGACCGCCATGGGCCACGGCATTCTCCGCCAGCGCATATTGGCCCGCCAGGACGGCCATATGCGAAAGCTTCGGCGACAGCGCGCCCTCCGGCAACCGATCCTCGACCATGACAAGCCCTCTTTACTGGCTGCCGCCGAGGGTTTTGATGGCGTCGGTAAGCGTGCCTTCGCTGCTGCTGGTGAGCGTGCTGATATTGTCGAAGGCACGGCTGACCTCGATAAGATTGGTCATTTCCCGCATGCCGTTGACGTTGGAGTTTTCGAGGTAGCCCTGTGCAATCCCGATGCTCGAGCGATCGATCACCGGCTGCGGCGTATCGGTCGGCAGGATGCCGCTGTTTTCGTAGCGCAGGAAGCCCTTGCTGACATCGGCGCTATAGAGGCCGATCTGGCCCATGCTCCGGCCATTCTGCGTGATCGTGCCGTTCGACGCGACGCTCGGCGGACCGCCGGCGGGGTCGAGCTGGATCGGCGCACCGCCCGGATCGAGGACTGGGAAGCCGCGCGTGGAAACCAGCGCGCCGCTTTCGGTCATGGTGAAGCGGCCGTCGCGCGTCAGCACCAGGCCGGCCGGCGTATTCATGCCGAAATAGGCATCCCCCTTGACGGCAAAATCGAAGAGATTGCCGGTGTTTTGAAGTTCGCCATTGTCGGTGGAGAGATAGTCATTGCCCTGAGAGACGAAGGCGACCTTGGCGTTGAGCTTGTTTTCCGTATTGCTGAGGACCTGATCGAACTTGACCTCGGTGCCACGGAAGCCCGTTGTGTTCACGTTCGCCAGATTGTCGGCGATCGTCGTCAGACGCCGCTCGAGCGCCATCTGGGATGACAGCGCGACATAAATACCAGACTGCATTTTCAACGCCCTCCGGACATTGGAGAATAACGGGAAAGGAAACGCCGCAGGCGCTCCTACATTTCGTTAGCGGGGCATGGATGCCCTTACCCGCAATCCTGCAGGGCTTGGCTTGTGCGAAGCTGACAAGGCAAAAAGGATGTTCGGAGACCCATCGAACAGCCTCACGCAAGGCAGGTCCCCTAGTTCGTCATATGAAGCAACGTTCAGGTGTGGACCGACGATGAATATTATTATCGGATTTGTAGTGACCTGCGGCTGCATCATAGGCAGCTTCATGGCTATGGGCGGAGATGTAGGCGCGCTGTTCCAGCCTTTCGAATTCGTCATTATCGCAGGCGCCGGTCTCGGCGGCTTCATCATGGCCAATCCGATGAAGGTGGTGAAGGATTCCGGCAAAGCGCTCGGAGAGGCCTTCCGCCACGCGGTTCCCAAGGAGCGTGACTATCTCGACACGCTCGGCGTACTCTATGCCCTGATGCGCGACCTGCGCACCAAGTCGCGCAACGAGATCGAAGCCCATATCGACAACCCAGATGAATCGGCGATCTTCAAGGCTGCTCCGACTGTATTGAAGAACAAGGATCTGACGGCTTTCATCTGCGACTACGTCCGGCTCATCATCATCGGCAATGCCCGCTCGCACGAGATCGAGGCACTGATGGACGAAGAGCTCGAAACGATGCAGCACGACAAGATGAAGCCCTATCATTCGATCACGATCATGGGCGATTCCTTCCCGGCGATCGGTATCGTCGCTGCCGTTCTCGGCGTCATCAAGGCCATGAGCCACATCAACGAATCACCCGAAGTGCTCGGCCATCTCATCGGTTCGGCGCTGGTCGGCACCTTCCTCGGCATTATCCTGTCCTATTCCGTCTGCGCACCGCTGGTTTCCCAGATCAAGGTCGTGCGCAACAAGCAGCATCGCCTCTACGTCATCGTGAAGCAGACGCTGCTTGCCTACATGAACGGATCGGTGCCGCAGGTCGCCCTCGAATACGGCCGCAAGACCATCTCTTCCTACGAACGTCCATCGATCGATGCCGTCGAGCAGGAAATGATGAACCCCGGCGGTGAGAGCAAGGCAGCCTGACGAATATGAGCCAGCAATCCGCGCACAGGGCACAGACGATGGACCGCACCCTTTTTGCCAAGCTTACAGGCAATCTCGGCGATCAGGCGACGCTTGCGAAACTCGGCACCGCCTTCGCCCAGGTCTACGCCGAATTCCTGCCCGACATCATCAAGAGCGAGACGGGCCTGGACATCAACATCGCCTATGCCGACTGTCAGTCCGGCTCGATGAACGAGCTGATTGCCGGGCTCGGTGGCCATCATGCGCTGGTCAACGGTTCGCTGCGCAACTGGGCCCCTAACTTCATCCTCGGCTGCGGCGCCGGCTTTATCATGACGCTGATGGAGCATATGCTTGGCGCACGCGCTGAAGATATGGAAGCGCCGGTCGCGCGGCCACTTTCAGTGATCGAACTCGATCTTTCCGTCATGGTATTCGAAAAGATCGCCAAAGTGCTTCGCTCGGCGGTGAACGCAGCCGGCGGTTTCGAGCCCTATCTTGACCAGCCTTATAATGTCGAAGACCGCCCGGCGGCCATCGGTGACAACGGTAACGATTTTGCCGCTGCGATCACAATGACGATCTCGCTCGGCAAGTCGATTTCGCAGATCGTTATCATCGCACCGCAACGCGACCTGCTGCGCACCGTCGTCAGCACGCCTCGCGCCAAGAACCCGACGGCCGCTTCCCAGACATGGTCGGAACAGCTCGGCGAGCAGGTGCGCCGCTCGCAGGTAACGCTCGAAGCGCGAGTTCGGCTCGAATCGCTGACGCTCGATACCATTTCCAAGCTCGCGGTCGGCGATGTCATTCCCTTCATGGATCATAGCGGCGACGTCCGGGTCGAGGTCAGCGCCAACAGCAAAGACCTCTACATTTGCGAATTCGGCCGCTCTGGCGAAAATTATACCGTGCGCGTCAAGGACAACGTCAACTCCGACGACGAGCTTCTTCGACACTTGATGAATTGATCTGCTGGCGTGTGAGCCCACTCACGGCAGCTTGAGGCAAGTTTCAACTGGAATAGTGATTTCATGGCTACGAAGACGACACAGCAAAGCAGCGAGGAATCGCTCGACATTTCGAACAGCGATGCCGCCTTGGACGAGGCCATCGATGGTCTGCGGGGCGTCCTGAAGAAAGACAATGACGGCAGCCTGCCCGACTTCGAGGCCGACGCATTCGGCGCCGAAACGGGCACGGACCTTTCCACCTTCGGCGATTTCGGCGACGACAATTCCACTCCGACCTTCGATGACGGCGAATTCGGCGTCGCTTCGGCGGTGGCCGCACCGGTTGCTCCCGGCAGCGCGCTGACCGCCAATATGGACCTGATCATGGACATCCCGATCGACGTCCAGATCATGCTCGGCAGCAGCCGCATGCCGGTATCCGGCCTGATGAACCTGACTGAAGGCGCAATCATCGCGCTCGACAAGAAGATCGGCGAGCCGGTCGAGATTACCGTGAACGGTCGCAAAATCGGCCGGGGCGAGATTACCGTTCTGGAACATGACGACACCAGATTCGGCATCAAGCTCACCGAAATTTATAACGCGAAAAAAAGCTGAACCCTGCTCATGACGAGCCCACTCCCCCTTGCGGGACGGAGACGAAGACCATGATGGACTTTGACGATTTCAGCGGCGCGATCGCCGAGAAACCGTTATCTCAGACTGAAAAGGCAGCCGCCGTCCTTCTCGCCATGGGCAAGCAAGTGGCAGGACGGCTGCTGAAATATTTCACGCAGAACGAGCTGCAGATGATCATCGCCTCGGCGCAGTCACTGCGAGTTATTCCGCCGGACGAGCTGGCGCAGCTCGTGGCGGAATTCGAGGACCTCTTCACCGAGGGCGCCGGCCTCATGGACAACGCCAAGGCCATCGAGAGCATCCTCGAAGAGGGCCTGACGCCCGACGAGGTCGACAGTCTGCTCGGCCGCCGTACCGCCTTCCAGGCTTACGAGACCTCCATCTGGGATCGCCTGGGCGAGGCTGATCCTGTCTTCGTTGCCAAGTTCTTCCTGCGCGAGCATCCTCAGACGATTGCCTATGTGCTCTCCATGATGCCTTCGGCCTTCGGCGCCAAGATCCTGCTGCAGCTTCCCGAGGCACAGCGCGCCGACATCATGAACCGCACGGTCAACATCAAGGATGTCAGCCCGAAGGCTGCCCAGATCATCGAAAACCGCGTGGTCGGGCTGATGGCGGAGATCGACACAGAGCGCAACGCCTCCGGCTCCACGAAGGTCGCCGACCTGATGAACGAACTCGACAAGCCTGTGGTCGATACCCTGCTGAGCTCGCTGGAATCGATCAACAAGGAATCGGTCGAGAAGGTTCGCCCGAAGATCTTCCTCTTCGACGATCTCACGCGCATGCCGCAGCCGAGCCGCGTCCTGTTGCTCAACGACATCGCCGCCGACATCCTGACGATGGCGCTGCGGGGATCCGGCAACGAGATCCGGGAGATCGTGCTGTCCTCGATCAGCCCGCGTCAGCGCCGCATGATCGAATCCGACCTGCAGATGGGCAATGCCGGCATCAATCCGCGCGAAATCGCAATTGCCCGGCGTGCCATCGCTCAGGAAGCCATTCGTCTGGCCAACTCCGGCCAGATCGAGCTCAAGGCCAAGGAAAATACGCCTGTGGAAGAAGCCGCATAAGCGCGGCGCGACTCAGCCAAAACATCGTAAACTGATGATCTGAGGGCCGCGTATCATGCGCGGCCTCTTTCCGTTTCGCAAAGGGCGGCTGCTTTGGCTGACGAAGACAAGGACAGTAAAACAGAAAAACCGACGGAGAAAAAACTCCGCGATACGATCGAGAAGGGCAATGTCCCTCACTCCAGGGAAGCGACGCTCTTTGCTTCCATGCTCGCGACGGTCATCTACGTCACCTTCTTTCTGCCAGGGCGCATGGGCCGCATGGGCGAGGTTCTGCGCGACCTCTTCGAAAAGCCGGATCAATGGCAGCTGGAAACAGGCCCGGACGCCATATCGCTGTTTACGCGCATAGGCTGGGAAGTCGGCAATATGGTGCTGCCGGCCGTGGTGCTCTTCTTCGTCTTCGGGATCGGCGCCTCGATCTTCCAGAACCTGCCGACCCCCGTTCTCGAACGAATCAGGCCTCAGTTTTCGCGCATATCGCCGGCGAAAGGGTTCACGCGCATCTTCAGCGCCACCGGCCTGGTGGAATTCGGCAAATCCCTCACAAAAATCGTGCTTGTCAGCATCGTCATGTTTTTTGTGCTGCGCAGCCAGTATTTCCACGCGATCGATTCGATGGTGTCCGACCCGCAGACCATCTTCGTGCGGCTCTCGACGATCGTTCAGCGCATCCTGATCATCGTGCTACTGGCGACCATCGTCGTTGGCATCGCCGACCTGCTGTGGAGCCGACACCACTGGTTCGACCAATTGAAGATGACGAAACAGGAGATCAAGGACGAACACAAGCAATCGCAGGGCGATCCGATCGTCAAGTCGCGCCAGCGCTCGATCGCGCGCGACCGCGCCCGCCGCCGCATGATGAAACAGGTGCCGCGCGCCACGCTCGTCATCGCCAACCCGACCCACTTTGCCGTCGCACTGCGATATGTTCGCGAGGAAAACGACGCGCCCGTCGTCGTTGCCAAGGGCCAGGACCTCATTGCCTTGAAAATCAGGGAGATAGCTGAGGCTAACAATATTCCCGTTTTCGAAGATCCGCCACTCGCACGCTCCATGTTTGCGCAAGTCTCGGTTGATAGCGTCATACCATCAGCATTTTACAAAGCTGTCGCAGAGCTCATCCATCGGGTCTATGCGGCGCAGACGAAAAAACGGGTACGATAAACCAAATGAAAAAATGCCCCTACTCTGCCCAACGCGAACAAATATTAGCCGAAGCCATCAGCCCGGTCGCAAGCGAACTGCGCCTTCTCGATGCCGCCGATCTGATCTCGCTGCTGCGCTTCGAACGATATGGCAATCTCGGTGATCTCGTGGCCTCGGCGGCTGAGCTTTATTTTCTTCCCGGGACGGTCAACTTCGGGCTCGGCGGCGACTACAAGCTCGAGTGGGGCGGGCCGGCGGAAGTGACGCTCGATCTGGAGATCAAGCCGCGGGGCATCACCATCTATGCCAAGCTCGCGCTGACGGAACATCATGCGGGCATCGAAATCAGCCACATCGCCTTCGACAAGGCCTCGTCCGACCCGGACGAAAATACGGCGCTGCTTGCACGCAGCCTGAGAGACGCACGTTATCTCGTCCGCGGCGAAGCGGCACACGCAGTCTGAAAAATCCAGCATTGCAAGACTTGCGAGGATGATCCGTTTCGGTGCAGCGTCAGCTTATGTAGCCGAAGCGGATCGCCTTTGCGATTGCCTGGATGCGGTTGACGCTATCGAGCTTGATCGTCGCCGATCCGAGATAGGCATTGACCGTATGTACCGACAATCCCAGTTTCTCGGCAATCTCCTCGCTGATGCGTCCATCGCCGGCAAGCTGCAGACAGGCGATTTCGCGCTCGCTCAGCGCTTCGGCAGCCTGTGACCGGCGTTCATCCAGTGACAGGAGCTCCATCATGAGTTGGCAGCTGCGGCCGTGCAGCTCGACGATCATATCGCTCGAAAGGTCCATGAACTTGGCCGTGAAGATGGTGTAGCCATTGCCGACGGCACCGAGCCGTACGGGAAAGGCAACGCCGGCGAAGGGCAGGAGATGCGGCTTCAGGCGCTGCGTGAAGGCGGCAAAATCCGGCGTCTCGGCCGTGCTGTCGCTATCGCGCCCGTTCCACATCAGCGGCAGCAGCGATTTGTCGACATGCTCGATCAGCGCTTCGCCATAGGCCTCAACGAAGGATTTGCCGACGACCGAGTTGGCCGAGCCCCAATTATCGAGCTCGCATACCAGGCGCTGCTTATGCGGGAGGCCTGAGCCGTGCAGCCGATAAACGGCAAAATGCTGTGCATCGATTAGCTTCTGCATCGACACGAGCTTCGGGAACAGATCGGACCGGCCGGAAATCCGCCCGGAACGGGTAAGCCGTGATTCGGTCGGCATACCCATTGTCCTGTCTGGCTGATAGCGCATCCGGTCGGCCCTTAAACGAGATTGTTGCGCACGGCGAAGGCGATCGCTTCCGAGCGGGTCTTGGTCGCGGTCTTGCGCATGACACTGGTGATGTAGTTATTGATGGTATTGCGCGAGATCCCGAGAATCATGGCGATCTCGTCGCTTGTCTTGCCTTCGGCGATCCAGAACAGGCATTCCAGTTCGCGCTCGGTCAGCTCGAAATCGCGCTCCAGCTTACCCTCGAAGCAACGCGTCGAGCTGGCGAGATAGCCGGCGAGGAGGCCGACGTCCCTCAGCCGCTCGAGCGACAGTACTGCCGCTTCATTCGCCAGCAGCAGCAACGAGAAGCGTGTTCGGCCAACATTGAACGTCAAGGCGTGATACTGACGGCCTATACCGTCAGGCAGCGCGATATCATCCGGCAGGGCCGCCAGGCTTGGCTGAAACAGCGCCATGCATTTTTCCAGCTCGCCGATGCGACCATAACCGCTCGTCAGTTCCGTCGCCAGACGCCGGACGAGATCGAAGGGCCAATCGGAGGCAATCACGAAGTCGAGACCGCTTTCCTGAATGAGATCGGATCGAACCAGAAGATAATGGGAGGCACCGGCATAGCTCGCCAAGGCATGAAGGCCGGCTTGCAGATAGGCAGGGCCGGAAACGGCACTCAGCTGCAGAACGAGCTGCTCGCGCGAGATGGCTCTGGCGGGCACGCTCGATCGCGCATCCCTATCGCCTTTGCTTACCTGCGATATCTGCATGTCCATACTTGCATTTCCTGCCGCTGTTGGACGATCGGCCGTCAACGAGAGCATTGTTTCGTCAGAACCCAATCCCTTCACCTCAGAGAACCGGCGATGTATCTCGATGAAACATCGAAGCCGGGTCTTTCTCGACCGCGGCACAGATACATCCCGGCGGGTTCGGGAAGGTGAGCATAGCTCGCCTCTGAATTCGACATCCGCAATCGTGTCGGCATACATCGCCGCAAACACAAACCGCGAACCATGGACTAAATCTTTCCGCTTTGAACTCTACGAACTTAGACATGCGAAACGCCGAAAAGCGGGCCGAATCGTTCCGTTTATTCATGTATTACGCAATAAGCACAGTATTTGTAAGTCGATTCTCCATACCCAACAACTGTATGTCCTTTGAATTCCATCTTACGAACACGTCAATTCGGCTTATAGCGACTAATTAATCACAGGTTCAAATCGACGGCGCTGCAGGCTCCAATGCCACCTGCCTAGACAAAAAAAGACCGGGAGATTTCCCGGTCCTTTCATCAGGCTGCCTGGTCGACGGCCCATTTTCTGAGGATCTTTGCTGCGCGCTCTTCGCTGATTTCCACCATGCGGGACAGGCGGCGCTCCGGCCCTTCCTTGACGCGGCGGTTGAAGGTGCCGGCATCGTCGCCCATGGTCAGCAGATCGTCGGTGCTGTCGAAACCGAAGTCCGAGCCGAAGCCGTCCATGAGAGCCGCGCCAGGGCCACCAACAGCCGGTGCGAAGTCTGGCAGCTCGAGGCCAGCCGCTTCCGGCAGCGCTGCGCTGCCATTTGCACCACCAAGCGAGCGGATCAGCGGACGGAAGCCCATCCAGATGATCAGGACAGCGACGGCGACGAAGGCAAGCGAGTTGATGATGCCAGCCATGTTGCGGCTCAGCATGTCGGTGATGCTGAAGCTGGAGGACGTATCTTCAAGCAGCTGACTGTCGAGGAAATTCATGGCATTGACAGTGACGATGTCGCCGCGGGCCGGATCGACGCCCGCTGCCGTTGCGACGATCTTCTGCATCTCGGCGATATAGGCATCGACCTTCGCCTGGTCGGCACCTTCGCCGACCATTTGCGCGATGCGGCCCTTGTTGACCACTACGGCAACGGAGAGCTTTTCGATCTTGTAGCTGTTGCGGGTCGTGGCCGTCGTCTTGCTGTTGATTTCGTAGTTGGTCTGCTCCTCGCGCTTGTCGGACTGGTCGTTCGACGTCGGCGAGTTGCCACCGGATTTCGGAGCCGCCTGCGGGATATTCTGCTCCACGGTGGCTGCGGTGTCCGGCTGGCTTTGCTGCGACTTCTGCGCTTCCTTAACTGTGCGGACGGAGCGCTCGACCTTCGAGTCGGGATCGAAGGTGGTTTCCTGCACCTGCTGACTGTCAGTATTCAACTGCGCCGTCACACTGGAACGGAAATTGTCCATGCCGAGGAAGGGCGCCAAGGCCTTGTCGATGTTGGATTCGACTTCGCTCTGGACGTTCTGCACGATGCCGAGATTGCGGCTCAGCGCTCCGTTGCCAGGATCATCTCCCGATGCGAGGAGCTGGCCGGTGGAATCGAGGATGGTGACGTCGTCGACCTCCAGGCCGGGAACGGCAGAGGCGACAAGATGGCGGATAGCCGAAGCCGATTTGCGGGCAGCCTCCGCACTCGCGCGGATCATGACCGATGCCGTCGGCTTCTGATCCGCCTTCCGGAAGTTGCCGACATCCTGCATGACGATGTGGACGCGGGCAGCGCTGATACCGGCGATAGAAGTGATGGTGCGGCTGATTTCACCCTCGAGAGCACGCACGCGGGTAACTTCCTGCATGAAGGAAGTCAGACCGAGCGAACCGACATTGTCGAAGAGCTCATAGCCGGCCTTGCCGCTCGTCGGCAGGCCGCGCTCGGCGAGAAGCGCGCGGGCCTTGCCGGTCATGCCTGCCGGAACGGTCAGGCTAGAACCGTCCGTGCCGACCTGGAAATTGATCTTGGCTTCAGCGAGCGCGATGCTGATCTGATTGAGATCCGTCGCGTCCAGGCCGACATACAGCGTCTCCTGAGCGGGCTTATTGACGTAGAGGGCCGCCAAAAGGATCAGCAGCACGGAGGCGGCGCCTACGCCTCCCATGATCATCAGCCGCGTTCTCCCGAGATTCTGCAGATTCCGAAACAGGGGAACTAATTGATTTAACAGATTCATTCTGTTCTCGCACGATTCGTCAAAGACCTGATGGCTTTGTAACCTGCTGCGAAAATAGAAATCGAAACTTGTGCGAGCGTTTCGTCCGGCCAGAAGAGCCCAGGAAAAAGCCGGAAAGAATCGGAAGATTATATAAGAAAAACAGTATCTATCGTCGGCGGCAGCTAGAAGAAGTCGAAATCGCCCGCAGCCTTTGCCATGGGTTGGACCAGGGGCTGGGCCATGGACGGGGAATGCGCATGAAAACTGCTGCCGCCAAGCGCCCTTTGCATTTCTGTGAGCTTGACGAGGCTCAGCGCCGTTGCCAGATCCACCGTCCAGGCCTCGGGCATCGCTCCGGCAATGGTATCGATGAATTCGGCGATGCCGCGCGTCTTCTGCACCGCAAGATCGATGCCCTGGACTACCTTCATGGCCTCCGGCGAGGCCAGTATATTGGCATCGCTGATGTCAAGCAGCTGAGGTTCGACGCGTTCGATCAGATAGGCGATGTCATGCAATTCGGAAACGATGCGCAGAAGGATAGCCGGAAGCGTCTCCTCGATGGCAGCCATCTCAACGTGCTGAAAGGGGGTCATGCACTTGCCTCGCTGATCAGAAAAATTCGATCGTGTTGTCGACTGGCTTGGGAGCCACGACCGGACGCTGCTCCAGCGCTACGGTCTTCTGTGTCTCGGCGCCGGTCAGCGGATATTGCCTGGCTCTTCCGGAAATCGGCCAATATTCGATCTTGCGCCCGTGCTCGCCGCCCGTGCTGGAACTGACGACCGGGATACCCTCGTCTTTCAGAAACTGCATGGCAAAGATCGCGTTCTGCTCGCCGACATTGGAGAAGGTCGCGATCGTCTTGGCGCCACCGAAGACTTTCGCCTCCAGCCGGTCGCGCCTTGCGCCCTTCTTCAGCAGACCGTTGATCAGAAGTTCCATCAGGTGCACGCCGTAACGCGTCGCATCGCCACCGCTCACCGGCGAGTTCGCCATTCCAGGGAGAAGGAAATGGTTCATGCCGCCGACGCCGGCGATGGGATCGCGCAGACAGGCCGCCACGCAGGAGCCGAGGATGGTCGTCAGCACCACTTCCGGATCACTGATGACCGTGTACTCGCCCTGAATAATATGCACGCGACGGGCAGCACCCTCGACGATCATTTCAGAGCTCCGAAGACGGCCTCAATGGCAGCTTTCATCTTTTCGATGGTGAAGGGCTTGGCAAGCACGTTGTTGGCCCCGAGCTGCGCCGCCTTCTGCACCAGCGCGCGGTCGCCCTGCGCCGTCAGGATGATGAAGGCCGCCTTCTTCGTCGTCGGATTCGTGCGGACGGCCTGCAGGAGGCCAAGCCCATCCATCTTCGGCATGTTGAAGTCGGAGATGACCAGATGATGGGGCTGCTGCTCCATGATCTTCATTCCCTGCTCGCCATCGCCGGCAGCCGTGATCTGCTTGAAGCCGAGCTGCGTCAGCGCATCGCTGAGCAGAAGACGGCTGGTGACCTGATCGTCAACGATCAGAACTTTGATTTTCTCCGCTAGAGACATTATTCGCTCCCTTCCTTTCGGGCGGCTGTGATTTTCAAAATTTCCTCGCCAATGGCGTTCAGCGGAAACTGCTGTTCGACTGCACCAAGCTCATAGGCGACCCTCGGCATGCCGTAGACCACGCAGGTCTTCTCATTCTGGCCGATGGTGCGCGCCCCAGCGTGGCGCATCTTGAGTAGACCGGCGGCGCCGTCGCGCCCCATCCCGGTCAGGATCACGCCGACGGCATTGCGGCCGGCCAGTTCGGCAACCGAGTCAAAGAGCACGTCGACGGAGGGGCGATGGCCGTTCACCGGCCCGCCGTCTACCAGACGACAATGAGGCGCGGAGGTATTGGCGACCCGCAGGTGCCTTTCGCCGCCCGGCGCCAGATAGATCTTGCCGATTTCCAGCCTTGCGCCATCCGTCGCTTCCTGGACAACAGGGGCGCAGAGACGGTTCAGCCGTTCCGCGAAGCTGCGCGTAAAGGTCGGCGGCATATGCTGCGTGATGACGGTCGGCGGGCAGTTGGCTGGGAATTTCTGCAGTACATTGATCAGGGCCTCGACGCCGCCCGTGGAAGAACCGATGGCGACGATCTTACGCCCCACGCGGAAGTCCGCGACGGCCGGCGGCGGCACGCGCTGAGCGCTGGGCTTCACATACTGACGCTGCGAGCGGGCAGCCGCCTTCACCTTATCCGCCAGATCGCCGAAAGGATGCGGCTCGCCCGGCGAGGGCTTTCCGACGCAGTCGAATGCGCCGATTTCGAGGGCGGCAAGCGTCGCGTCGGCACCACGATGGGTCATGGTGGAGACCATGATGACCGGCATGGGCCTGAGCGTCATGATCTTTTCCAGGAATTCGAGGCCGTTCATGTTCGGCATCTCGATATCGAGGGTGACGACATCCGGATTGAGCGCCTTGATGGCGGCGCGCGCTTCCAAGGCGTCGCCAGCCTGGCCGATGACATCGACCTCTGGATCGGCACGCAGGACGGCGGTGATGAGACCCCGCATGGTTGGGGAATCATCGACGACAAGAACACGAGCGGGAGAATTCATGGTTTCCTTCCCGCGGTCTTGCCGAGATAGCGATAGGTGGTGATGCCGATATTGTCGAAGACGTGCTTGGCCTCCCCGGCTACGCGCTCGGAGTGGCCGATATAGAGATGGCCGGCATCCTGGAGCTGGCCGGCAAAGCGCGTCCAGATTTTCGTCTGGGTCGGCTCGTCGAAATAGATGACGACGTTGCGGCAGAAGATGACGTCGAACAGACCCTTGAAGGGCCACTGCCCGAGCAGGTTCAGTTCGTTGAAGGTGATGAGCCGCTTGACGCGATCGTCGATCTGGAATTTGCGGCGACCCTGGACATTGACTTCCTGGAACCACTGCTTGCGCATGGCAGGAGAAACCGTTTCGAGCGAAGATTCATCATAGGCACCGGCGCGGGCAAGCCCGAGGATCTTGGGATCGATATCCGTCGCCAGGATCCTGAAATCGAAATCGGCGACATTCGGCATCAAGGCAAGCACCGTCAGCGCGATCGAGTAAGGCTCCTGCCCGTCGGAGCAGGCGGCAGACCAGATGCGCACCCGGCCGCCGGCCTTGGCGCGCGCCAGGAGACCAGGCAGAACCTCGTCGCGCAAATGATCGAAATGATGGTTCTCGCGGAAGAATCGGGTGAAGTTCGTCGTCAGATGCGACAGCATCTCGCGACGCGCCGCACTTCCCGCCGGCGACGACACCAGCTGGCAGTAGTCGCGGAAGCCGGCGAGGCCCAGCGCGCGGATATGCTTCGACAGCCTGGAATAGACCAGCGACGCCTTGCTCTCGTTGAGAGAAATGCCGGCATCCGCATAGATCATTGCGGCGATTTCCGAGAGGTCGCGGCGCGTCAGCGGGTATTCGCCGCTCGCAAGCACCTCGTCCGGAGACGCCTTGAAATCCATTGCTCCCATCATGCTCATGCAGCCTCGCTTTCGCTTTCAGGGAACAGGGCTTCCAGCTCGATCAGGCAGATCATGCGGCGATCGATCGCCACGATGCCGCGGGCAAACTGCCGCTCGTGATCGGAGGAAACCTCCGGCGTCGGCTGTATGCTGTCGTCGGTAATGGTCAGGATATCCGAAACCGCATCGACCAGAAGACCGACCGCCTTGCGCTTGACCTGGGCCACGATGATCACATGCCGAACTGTCGGTTCCGCCCGCTTCATCCCGAGCCGGGCGGAGAGATCGATGATCGGCAGCACGGCGCCGCGCAGGTTGACGATCCCGAGCACATAGCCCGGCGCATGCGGCATGGCCGTTGCGGGCGTCCAGCCGCGGATTTCCCGAACCGACATGATGTTAACGCAGAATTCCTGGTCGCCGATGCGAAAGGCGATCAGCTCGCGATTGCCCTGGTTCAGGTTCTTGACGGCATAAGACATCAAGTCACCCCGCCGCCGCGTAAGACATTTCGGGCTTCAGCGCCTGGCCGCGCGAGGCGCCGACCACCGCATCGACATCCAGGATCAGCGCCACGCGGCCATCGCCGAGGATGGTCGCTGCAGCAATGCCCGGGACATGCGTATAGTTGGCTTCGAGGCTCTTGATGACGACCTGGCGCTGGCCCTGGATGGCATCGACCATGAGAGCGCGCTGACCACCGCCTTCCGATTCCACCAGCAGCGCGACGCCGTCGACCGGATTGGCCTGTGTGGCGCGGAAGTTCAGGATGCGGCCGACGTCAACCAGCGGGCAGAAGCTGTTGCGGATCGAGATCAGGCGGTGGTTGGCGCCGAAGGAGTGGATCGCGGAAGCCTCGGGCTGCAGCGTCTCGACGATCGCCGTCAGCGGCACGACCAGGGTCTGGCCGGCAACCGTGACCACCATGCCGTCGAGAACGGCCAGCGTCAGCGGCAGGCTCATGGTGAAGACCGAGCCCTGCCCCGGCCTGGAGGTGATGTTGATGCGGCCACCGAGCGCCTGGATAGAGCGCTTGACCACGTCCATGCCGACGCCGCGGCCGGAAATGTCCGAAATCTTGTCGGCGGTCGAGAAGCCCGGCAGGAAGATCAAGTTGTCGATTTCCTCATCCGACAGATTGGCGTCTGCCGCGATCAGGTCGTTGTCGATGGCCTTCTGGCGCACCCTCTCGCGGTTGATGCCGGCGCCGTCGTCGGCAAGCTCGATCAGGATGCGGCCGGAACGATGCTTTGCCGTCAGCCGGACGGTGCCTTCCGGGTTCTTGCCCAGCGTCGAGCGCTTTTCCGGCGTTTCGATGCCATGATCGACGGCATTGCGGATCATGTGCGTCAGCGGTTCGGCAAGCTTGTCGATCACCGTCTTGTCGACCTCGGTGTTTTCGCCCTCGGTGATCAGGCGGATCGACTTGCCGGTCATATCGGCGATTTCGCGGACGATGCGCGACATGCGCTGGAAGACGGGCTTCACCGGCTGTGCGCGGATCGCCATGACGCTGTCCTGGATCTCGCGGGTGAGCTGCTGCAACTCCTCGAGACCCATATTGATCGAGGACGCACCATTGTTGTCATTCTCGATGACACTCTGGGAGAGCATTGCCTGGTTGATGACGAGTTCGCCGACGAGGTTGATCAGGCGATCGACGCGGTCGAGATCGACACGGATGGTCTGGCCGGCGGCTGCGGCGGCATTGTTCTGCGCTGCGGCGGCATTGGAAGCGGCAGCTGCGGCAAGGGCGGCTTCCTTCTTCTCGACGCGTGCAGCGGCCGAGGCGAGCTGCGTAACATTGCTTGCGGTTTCCGCAGCCGCAACGGCGGCGGCGACATCGTTTCCGGGCGCCGGTGTTTCCTTTCCGGCCTCTGCAGCCGCGGCGGCGCCGTCATTGTCAAGGATCGAAAGATCGAAGGGCACCGGTACCATCGGCAACTCTTCGCTGGTCGAAGACCCGCCGCTTGCGGCCGGCTGGACATCGAGATCGCAATCCCATTCGGCAAATTCAAAGACGGTACGAATGGCGTCTTCGCCCTTGTCCGTCTTGATCGAGATTGCCCATTTGAAATAGGCGCCTTCTGGATCGATGTCGGGAAGGCCCGGCAATGCATCCATATCGCAGAAGATGTTCATCTCGCCGAGCCGCGAGAGGTCGCGCAGCAGCAGCGTCGCGTCGTTGCCCTTGGCGTAGAGATCGGACCGCGGCTTGAAGCTGACTTCATATTCCGGCCTGGCATCGACGGCCAGCTCGTCGCTGCCGAAATCATCGTCGAAGCTGAAGGGGATCGGCTGGAAACCACTTTCGTCGGTCGGCGCGGCCGCGACGGACTTCGGAGCAACTTCGGCAACCACCGCTGCCGACGGCGCGGGAACATCGCCATTTGCCAGCGCTTCCAGTTCCTTGACAAGGCCGCGGCTACGCGCCGGATCGACGCTGCCGCCATCGCGAGCGGCGTTGGTGAGATCCGCCAGAACGTCGGCGGCCTTGAGCATGACCTTCAGGACATCCTGGGTCGGCTCCAGCTTGTTGGATCGAACGCAATCGAGCGTCGTCTCGAAGACATGAGCGAAGGCGACAAGATCGTCCAGACCGAAGGCACCCGCCCCACCCTTGATGGAATGAACGGCGCGGAAGACGGCATTGACGGTTTCCGGGTCACGGTCGCCATCATTCATTTTCAGGAGACCGGATTCCAGTTCGGCGAGCTGCTCTTCGCACTCCTGGAAGAAAATCTCTTTGATTTCGTTCATGTCCATGAGGGATGGATCCTGTCTAGGCGGTTACGCGCTCGATGGCATCGATCAGCTTGGCGGGATCGAACGGCTTGACGATCCAGCCGGTCGCACCGGCCTGGCGGGCACGGTTCTTCTTTTCCGCGTCGCTTTCCGTCGTCAGCACGAGGATCGGAACGGCGCGGTATCTGTCGTTGCGGCGAACGCCCTCGATAAAGCCGAAGCCGTCAAGACGCGGCATATTGATATCGGTGACGATGACGTCAGGATTGGCTTCTTCCAGAATTTCCAGGCCCTCGACACCGTCTTCGGCCTGAATGGTCTCGAAGCCTGCATTGTTGAGGGTCACGAGAAGCATGTTTCGGATGGTTCGAGAATCATCCACCGTCAGCACTTTTTTCTTCATTGCCGGATCTCCTTGGCAAGCAGATGGGAGATATCCACCCCGATCACCTGCATCGTTTTTTGAAATGCATCCGACACCTTGGAGAAGGTGAAGGAGAGTTTGTCCTCATCCCAGGTCTTGGCGGCAGCCATGATGACCTGCACGCACAAAGTCCCGATCCTTTCGACACCGGACGCATCGATCGCGACATTGCTGCCGCGCAACCCCATCAGCGTACCGCGAAGGCTCGAGGCCTCGTTGAGATCCAGCACTGCGGCCAGACTGATTGTCTTTTCGCCTTTCCTGCTCGGCATCGCGTCATTCCTCGTTGTCTGAAATCAGGCCCGTCGGCCCGCATGTGCATGAAACTGAAAGATCAATAGGCATTGCGATCGCCTCCTGCTGCGGCCCTGCGAAGCGGGAAGCCGAAATCAGCCATATCCTCTTCGTTCTGCGTGAGGCCGAGCTCCTCGCGGGCTGGGAGCTGCGGTTGCTGCGCGGCCCTGACCGGGACGGCAGGGGCCGCATGCCGCCGCTCGCGCTCGATGCGGAATTCGCGGATGGTCCGGCCGAGTTCGACGACGACGGAATGAAGGTGATCGGCGCCTTCCTCGGAGCGGCTGGCCTCGCTGCCGGCAGCGGCCGCACGCTCGCTATGGCCGCCGATATCTGATGTCAGTGCCTTGAGGCCGGCGACTTGTTCGTCGCTCGCCGCGACAATTCCGGAAATGGCTTCATTGATATCCGTCACCTGGCGGACAATGCTGCCGATCGCTTCCTGGGTGCGGCCGACCATCTGCACGCCGGCATCCACCTGCGCCTTGGTGCCCGTCACCAGAACCTTGATCTCGCGTGCGGCATCGGCGGAACGCTGGGCAAGCGCGCGGACTTCCTGCGCAACGACGGCAAAGCCGCGGCCGCTATCACCGGCGCGGGCGGCCTCGATGCCGGCATTCAGCGCAAGAAGATTGGTCTGGAAAGCAATCTCATCGATGACGCCGATGATCTGGCCGATCTTTTCAGCTGACGTTTCGATATCGGCCATGGCCGATATCGCCTGCCCGACGATCTTGCCGCTGTCTTCGGCCGCCACTCGGGTCGATGCGGTGACGCGCTCGGCCGAGCGGGTATTGGCTGCATTGCCGCGCACCTGTTCGGCCAGTTCCGCTAGCTGCTTTGCAGAGGCAGCAAGTCCTTGCGACTGTTCGAACGATTTTTCCGCCAGGGATTTCGAGGCGCGAGAAATGGCGTCGCTCGTCGCTTCGGCCGCCTGCACACCACCGGACAGCGCCGAAAACTGCTGCTGAATATCAGTAAGCGCCACGTTCAAGGCTTCCGCCACTTCGGTATAGGCCTCGGGACAATCCATCGGCATACGGGTCGTCAGATCGCGACCGGTAAGGCCGTTGGCGAGATCGGCAATCAAGGCCGCTGCCTCGGCGCGGTCGGCAGCCCGCTGTTCGGCCAGCGCCCGCTGGTGACCGACCCGCAATTCGTTGAACCGCAACGATACGGCAATCTCGGCATCGACCATCACCAAGCGCACGACCGATGTCACGAGTTCGCTGAGCTCGCGGGCGCGGCGCTTGGCTCCCGGCAGAATGGCGCGGCCGCCCATATCTTCGAGAAGGCCGGAAAGAAGATGCTCCAGCATCACACCATGGCCCGCAACATGCCAGCGCGGATCGAGCCCCATCTTGCTTTCGCTGTCGGACAGAACCTTGACGCGCTCGGCATAGAGGCTGTCGAAGCGAGCATCCGTCAGCACATCCCAGTGCGAGGAGTGCAGATCCTGGAGCCGTACGAGCTGGCTTTCGCTCGAAAAATTGCGCGCAGCGTCGGGATAGGTCTGGAAACGGAGGAAAAGATCGCGCAGGCCAGCTTTCAGATGCGCCTCGAGCATCGGCCGGTGACGGCGCAGCGTTTCGCATTGTCCCGCATCGAGACCAGCAAAGCGCAAGCGATCGCGAAGGCTGCCAGCCTGCGCCCTGCCTGCCTGATCTGAAGGCGTATCCTGCGCCAAAGTCGCCCCTGCCGAACTGCCGCGCATTGAAGCGCCGGCGAAACCGCTGATGATCCGCGCCAGGCGCAATGAGGAGGCGAGAAAAGGCAGCCGTCGCCGTCGATCGACTGATCGAGGCACCGAAGCTCGCTCGTTCATCAAAGTCTGTTGCGGACCTGTTTGATGACATGGATACCGGATCGGACCCGGTACGACGGGGCGGCTTCATGCCTGGTGAGAACGAGTCACAATTTTCCCATTCCGACGTTCAAGTTCAATATTTATGGTTAATTCCTTGCCCGAAGGTTAATGACGGACGAGACGCGGCTCGTAGTTATCCCTACTAAATTAGCGACTACTTTGTTGCCGGAAAAGAACATCGATCGTAAGTCACGAGCAAGCTTCATCCCTTACTACCCAAGGGATAGACAGTTTCGATGTCGTTACGGAGAGAGCAATGATTGTTCTTGGTTTGACAGCCTCGCTGATGGCCAGCCTGACGCTTACGGCCTTCATGCTTCTATATCGTCTCGAAGAGGCGCGCGGCAAAGCCACTAGCCGCATTCTCTAGACAAAGCTGTAACGGACGTCTCAGATCCAAGATCGGACATATGGCAGCTCGTGGCCAAGACGGCGAGCGCTGCTGTTCTTACGGACGGCAGGGAGCTAGCTTTGGCCTCAATAGTTCCGTATTAAGCCTCACGATCAGGCACCGAGACCCATCTTTTAATGCTCGACACGACCCATTCTCGAACAAACGCCCAGAAACTTTCGCTGGGGCTCGCCCTCGCGATCATCTTCGGAGTGACGCTCTGGCGCGTGCTCATGTTGCTCCTCAACAAGACGGACCTCTTCGTCGATGAGGCGCAATATTGGTTCTGGGGCCAGAATCTGGATTTCGGCTATTATTCCAAGCCGCCGATGATTGCCTGGGTCATCCGCTTCTTCAATGCGATCTCCGGCTCGGATTCGACCTTCTGGATCCGCATATCGGCGCCGCTCTTCCATCTTGCCACAGCCCTGATGCTGATCTGCACCACGCGGCGACTGATCGACGACGAGACCGGACGCGAGATTGCGCCATGGGTCGGCGTCATCTTCATCACCCTGCCGGCTGCCTCGCTTTCCGCCGTGCTGGTATCGACCGATACGATCCAGATCCTGTTCGTGACGATCGCCATCTGGGCCTTTATCGGTCTGACCAGGCGCTCCTCGGTACTGGAAGCCGTCATGCTCGGCGCCAGCCTCGGTTGCGCTTTCCTGACGAAATATTCGGTGCTCTTCCTTCTACCGGGCGTCGGCATTGCCATGCTGACGATGCGTTCGGCGCGAATCGCCTGGCGGGATATGGTGATTGCCGCCATCGTCGGCGCCATCGTCGTTTCCCCTAATCTCTGGTGGAACCTTACCCATGATGCGGCGACCATAAAGCACACGGAAAACATCGCCCAATGGAGCAAGAGCGGCGGCGGCAACACTCTGGCGAAGCACATACTCAACGGGCTCAGCTTCTTCGGCGCGCAGTTCGGCGTGGTCGGCCCGGTCGTCTTCTTTGCGCTCTTGTGGGCGACGTGGCGCCTGATCCGTGGACAGAGCGACGACCGCGAAAAGCTGCTGTTCTGGCTATCGGTACCTGTCGTAGCGCTAATCACGCTGCAGGCACTTCTCGCCAAGGCCTATGCCAACTGGGCAGTCTCGGCCTATGCCGCCGGTACCATTCTTGCCGTATGGCTGCTCTATCGGCTGACGAAAAAGGGGCTGAGCACCTCGCTGATCATAGGGGCCGTCGTCGCCGTCGTGATCCCGGTACTGACGGTCTTCGCCTATGACATCAAACTGCCGAACGGCAATCTCGTTATGAAGCGCTATGTCGGCCGTAGCGTCATCAGTCAAGAAATCGCCGATATCGCCACGCAGGCGAAGATGACCGAAATCGTCGCGCAGGATCGCGATATCCTTGCCGATCTCTACTATACGCTGAAGGGCAAGCCGTTCCGTATCTATGCCCGCCCTTTCGGCGGCTTCCCCCACAACTATTATGAGCAGGATTTTTCCCTGCCGGCCAGTGTGACCGGTCCGGTATTGTTCGTCGACAACGATCCGATCGAGTGCCCGGAAGGCCGGGCCGAGCCCCTGAAGAGCTGGTCGCCGCCCTATGGCGAAATGAAGGGCAAGACGCTCTACGCCTATCGCGTGCCGGCATCCTGTCTGGCGCCCAAACCGTCAGTAACGGGTGCGGCGGAAAATTAAGAAATCGAGCCGGGACTGTTGACCGGCTCGTGCAACTGCATCATGACAGGCCGCTACTAGGAAGACGCTAGGCGTCCTGTTATCATGACCGAACCGCCGGAGTTCGCTCCGGCAAAGGAATGAAGGCATTTTGGACCGTTGAGCCCGCTCGAATTCGGCGCCGCCGACAGCGAAGATAGAGACGAGAGGACGCATCGCGCCGGAGCGCGCGTGATCGCCTCGCTGTTCGTCGCATTTTTCGCCTATATCGGACTGGCGCTCGGCGGCGGCATCAATGTTGCCACGCGCGCCGATGCCGAAGCCCTCTCCTCGGGCAAGGACAGCCAACCCCTCTACCTTTCGCTGCGCGATCCGGTGCGCGGCATTGTCGTCGCCGACCGGCTGGTGACGCCGAAGGCCGCATGGCAAGACATCGGGCCTGCAACGCTTGCTGCCCTCCCTACCCTCGGATATCCGGCAACCTCCTGGCTGCTGAGCCGCCCGAAAGATGCCGCACGGCTCGAATCCCTGGCGTTTCGCGCCTATCTAGCGCGCGCGCCTCCAGGCGCGCTCACCTAAGCGTTGGCGCCTACGCGCCGCATTTCCGATAAGACCTCAAGTCCGCCTGCGGCCAGGCCGTCGGCATAAGCCTATTTTCAAGGATAATACCCATGCGTACCTCACCATGGCTCGTGGCACTCTATACAGTGGTCATCGTCATCGGCTTTCTGATTGCAATGCCGAACGTGCTGCCGCAGTCTGTTCTCAGCAAGATCCCATCCTGGCTGCCTCATAGCCAGGTTTCGCTCGGCCTCGACCTTCGCGGCGGTTCCTATCTCGTTCTTGAAGTCGACGAGAAGGATCTGACGAACGGCCGGCTGCAATCGCTGCAGCAGGACGCCCGGCGCGTGCTGCGCGACAAGAACATCCAGACCCGCTCGATCATCCGCAACGGCGATCAGATCGTCGTGACGCTCACCGATCCCTCGCAGAGCAGCGATGCAGTGACGCAACTGCGCACGCTTGCCAATACGATCACATCCGGCCTCTCAGCCGGTCAGTCCGATCTCAACATCACGCCGAATGGCGCGACGGTCGCGATGTCCTTCTCGCAAGCCGGCATTTCCGCTAATGTGGATTCAGCCGTTCAGCAGAGCCTTGAAGTCATCCGCAAGCGCGTCGACCAGGTGGGCGTCGCCGAGCCGACCATTCAGCGCGTCGGACCGAACCGCGTTCTCGTCCAGCTTCCGGGTGCGCAGGATCCCTCGCATCTGCGCGAGCTTCTCGGCTCGACCGCGAAAATGTCCTTCCATCTGCTCGCCGACAATGCCGATCCAAACAATCCGCCTCCCGGCGTCACCATCATGAAGGACGAGCGGGGCACCAGCTATCCGGTTCTCGACCGCATCGAACTGTCCGGCGACCGTCTGACGGACGCCCGCGTCAGCTTCGATCCGAACACGCACGAGCCGCTCGTCACCTTCCGCTTCGACAGCGCCGGCGCCAACCGTTTTGCCGAAATCACCCGCGAAAATGTCGGCAAGCCCTTCGCAATCGTTCTCGACAACAAGGTGCTGAGCGCACCGAATATCCGCGAGCCGATCACCGGCGGTTCAGGCCAGATCTCCGGCAACTTCACCGCAGACAGCGCCACCACGCTTGCAGCCCTGCTGCGCGCCGGCGCTCTGCCCGCCAAGCTCACCGTCATCGAAGAACGCACCGTCGGCGCCGATCTCGGTAGCGACGCGATCCAGAAGGGCATCTATAGCGGCCTCGTCGGCTTCGTCCTGGTTGCCGCCTTCATCTTCGTGCTCTATGGCGCCTGGGGCATTCTCGCCAATGTCGCGCTGCTCATCCACACGGTCCTGACCTTCTCAGCCCTGACGCTTGTCGGCGCCACGCTGACGCTGCCCGGCATCGCCGGTATCGTCCTTGGCATCGGCCTTGCGGTTGATGCCAACGTTCTCATCAACGAGCGCATCCGCGAAGAAACCCGCAAGGGCCGCGGCGCCTTCGCCGCCATCGATAACGGCTTCAAGAAGGCCTATTCGACGATCATCGACGGCAACATGACAGCCCTCATCGCCGCCGCGATCCTGTTCTACTTCGGCTCCGGCCCCGTTCGCGGCTTTGCCGTGACCATGGGTCTCGGTCTCATTATCTCGATGTTCACCTCCGTCGCCTTCGTGCGCGTCGTGATGATCGCCATCACCCGTCGCCGCAAGCTGAAGGTGATCAACATCAGACCGCTGATCCCTTTCAGCCCCTATGACAAGCACATCCAGTTCATGAAGGCCCGCTTCTTCGGCGTCACCGTCTCGGCGATCCTGTCGATCGCCTCGGTGGTTCTGTTCATCCATCCGGGCCTCAACTACGGCGTTGATTTCCGCGGCGGCATCCAGATGTCGGTCAAGACCAAGGACGCAGCCGATCTGTCTACGTTCCGCGAGGGCTTGAACACGCTCGGCCTCGGCGAAATCGCACTGCAGTCCTTCGGCGACAACAACAGCCTTCTTGTCCGCGCCCAGCGCCAGGACGGCGGCGAAGAGGCGCAGACGGCGGCCGTGACCAAGCTCAAGGCCGAAATCGTCAAGATCGACCCAAGCGCGACCATCGAAGGCACCGATGTCATCGGTCCGAAGGTCTCGGGCGAGCTTGCCTGGGCCGGCATCCTGTCAGTCGTAATCGCCAGCCTGGCGATGCTCGTCTATATCTGGGTGCGGTTCGAATGGCCGTTCGCGGTCGGCGCCATCGTCACGCTGGTGCTCGATGTGACCAAGGCGATCGGCTTCTTCGCGATCACCGGCCTCGATTTCAACCTGACGGCCATCGCCGCGATCCTGACGCTTGTGGGATATTCGGTGAACGACAAGGTCGTGGTCTATGACCGCATGCGTGAAAACATGCGGCTCTACAAGTCGATGCCGCTGCGCGACATCATCGACAAGTCGATCAACGAGACCCTGGCGCGAAGCCTCTATACCAATGCCACGGCTTTCTTGGCGCTGGTGCCGATGGCGATCTGGGGCGGCAGCGCCGTCTCCAGCTTCGCGATCCCCATGGTGTTCGGCATCCTCGTCGCCGGCGCCTCATCGGTCTTCATCGCCGCGCCGATCCTGCTGTTCCTCGGCGACTGGCGTCGCCGTCATGCCAAGCCGGTCGCCAATGACACGGGATCGGCAGACGGCAAGTCCAGTAAGGACAACAAGCAGATTCCTGCTGCTTAACACATGAAAAGAGGACATGCCCGGCTTCCGGGCATGTCCTCCAGCCGCTTACGAAATCGGCGGCATATGCAAAGGCAAACCAGGACGCGGGGCCGTAATCTTTTCTACAACTCCGTTTTCCTGCTCGCTGACGAGCAGATGCTTGCCGTCCACGGTGAAGGCGATATTGGCCGGCCTTGTGCCGTCGGTGCGGATATGGCCGGCCATTTTTCCCTCGGTGTCCACCATGGAAATTTCACCTAGGCCGTACATGGCACAATACAGCATGCCACTGCGATCAAAAGCGAGGCCTGCCGGTCCGCGCAGCGCATTGACGGCAGGGGATGTCATCGACTGGACAAACATTTCCTGCCTGCCGCCCACGACTTGCCGATAGATTTTTCCGGTCAGCGTTTCGCTATAGTAGAGCAATCCGTCGGCACCGAAGGCAATACCGCTCGCAAAGAGCAAGCCTGCTGCCAGGACCCGGATGACCCGGCCCTCCGAAGGATCGATCTGATAGACGCAGCCATTATAAGCCGCCTTGAAGAAATCGGGATGGATGTGGCCGCCTTCGAGAAGATTGGCAAGGCGGATACCGGAATCGATCATATAAAGCAGGCCGTCAGGTCCGAAAGCGAGTGCATTCGGATGGAGAAACGGACCATCGGCGCTGCCTTCAATGACCTGCAGGACGCGGCCTTGCGCCGACAATCTGACAAGGGAATTCTCCGGGCCGTTGGCAACCCAGAAACATCCGTCACCATCCGCCGCAATCCCCATCGGCCAGCCGCCGACCCGGCAAAGTTCCTGCGGTACGCCGCTTGCGTCGAAAAGTTTCAGACAGCGGCGACTGGCATCCATTTCTACGACCGCGAGGCGACCGTCCGGCAAGGCCAGGAGGCCGCTAGGCAGACGCAGCCCGGTGGCAATCGTTTCGTTCATGTTTTGAAACCTTCATTCTACGCATTACGAAGCCCCAAAAACTCAAAATGCTGCGCCGAAATGATACATAAGCACGAAGAAGATCCTTTTCGAGCCGGGCGAATGCAAATCCCGATAAGATTCTTGCGCCAGAGGTCACATCCGCGTGCGAGCCCTGTTAATCTTGACAGGCTTTAGCGATTCGGAACATCCATAGAACGTTCCTATATCTTCGCGTTTGCGATTCGCCGCATATCGCGCTCCGCGCCGGCCGCCGGAGGTAGTCAGGAGAGTTGATGACCGCCGCCTATCTGGAAAAGCTGAACCCGGAGCAACGGCTGGCGGTGGAACACGGCACGACTGTAGGCGACGGTCATATTGCCGGGCCTCTGCTGGTCATCGCCGGAGCCGGCTCCGGCAAGACGAATACGCTTGCGCATCGCGTCGCGCATCTGATCGTCAAAGGCGCAGACCCGCGCCGCATCCTGCTGATGACCTTTTCGCGCCGCGCCGCCGCCGAAATGGGCCGCCGCGTCGAGCGCATCTGCCGCGAGGTGCTGGGTGCGAATTCCGGCATCACCGCCGATGCACTTGCCTGGACAGGTACGTTCCACGGCATCGGCGCGCGCCTGCTGCGGGATTATGCAGAACAGATCGGCATCGACCCGGCCTTCACGATCCACGACCGCGAAGACAGTGCCGACCTGATGAATCTGGCGCGCCACGACCTCGGCTTTTCGAAGACGGAGAACCGCTTCCCGACCAAGGCGACCTGCCTTGCCATCTATTCGCGCTCCGTCAACGCCGAAGCGCCGCTCGACGGCGTGCTGCGCGACTTCTTCCCTTGGTGCGCCATGTGGGAGCAGCAGCTGCGCGATCTTTTCGCCTGTTATGTCGAGGCAAAGCAGGTGCAGAACGTGCTCGATTACGACGACCTGCTGCTCTATTGGGCGCATATGCTGCAGGAGCCTCTGATCGCCGAGGATATCGGCAGCCGCTTCGACCATGTACTCGTCGACGAATATCAGGACACCAACCGGCTGCAATCCTCCATCCTGCTCGCCCTGAAGCCGGATGGCCGGGGATTGACCGTCGTCGGCGACGACGCGCAATCGATCTATTCCTTCCGTGCCGCCACCGTACGCAACATTCTCGATTTCCCCAAGGCTTTTACGCCATCGGCCGATATTGTCACGCTCGACCGCAACTATCGCTCGACACAGCCGATCCTAGCTGCAGCTAACGCCGTGATCGATCTTGCGTCCGAGCGCTTCACCAAGAACCTGCGCACGGAGCGGCAAAGCGTAGAGCGGCCGCGGCTGGTGACCGTGCGCGACGAGGCCGATCAGGCGCGCTACATCGCCGATCAGGTGCTGGAAAATCGCGAGGGTGGCGCAAGGCTCAAGCAGCAGGCGGTGCTTTTTCGCACTTCGAGCCATAGCGGCCCGCTGGAAGTGGAGCTCACCCGCCGCAACATCCCTTTCGTCAAATTCGGCGGGCTGAAATTCCTTGACAGCGCCCATGTCAAGGACATGCTGGCGGCGCTGCGTTTCGCCCAGAATCCGCGCGACCGCGTGGCCGGCTTCCGCCTGATGCAGCTCCTGCCCGGCGTCGGCCCTGCGACAGCACAGCGCGTACTCGACCAGATCGGCGAAGATGCAAGCCCGATCACGGCACTCACAGAACTCCCGCCGCCACCGCGCACGGGAGACGATTGGACCGCCTTTGTCGAGACGATGCGGGAGGTCAAAAGCGGGAAGGCCGGCTGGCCATCGGAAATCGGCCTCGTTCGCCAATGGTACGAACCGCATCTGGAACGCGTATATGAGGATGCATCGACCCGCCAGGCGGATCTCGTCCAGCTCGAACAGATTGCCGCGGGCTACGGCTCGCGTGAGCGCTTCCTCACCGAGCTGACGCTCGATCCGCCCGACGCCACCAGCGACCAGGCGGGTGTGCCGCTACTCGATGAGGACTATCTGATCCTCTCCACTATCCATTCCGCCAAGGGCCAGGAGTGGACGAAGGTCTTCATCCTCAACGCCGTCGATGGCTGCATCCCCGCCGATCTCGCCGTCGGATCATCCGCCGAAATCGAGGAGGAACGACGGCTGCTCTATGTCGCGATGACGCGGGCTAAGGACAATCTCGATCTCGTCATTCCGCAGCGGTTCTTCGTGCACGGCCAGCATGCGCAGGGCGACAAGCATGTCTTCGCCTCGCGCACCCGCTTCATTCCGGCAACATTGCTGCAATTTTTCGAGGTCTGCGGCTGGCCGCAGGCACGGGCTGAAAGCGCTGCCGCCATTCGGGCGCGCGAGGTGCGCGTCGATGTGGGTGCGCGCATGCGGGGCATGTGGCGGTGAGTTGGGGTTATTGAGGCGGCAGGTCAGGCATGTTTATTGGTGCCGCATCATCGTGCGTGGCCCCTCAACCTAGCCCTCTCCCCGCGAGCGGGGAGAGGGGACGACCTCACAAGGCAGCAGGCCTCCTCTTGAACGGAACTTGTTTGGGGCACAATTCCCCCTCTCCCCGCGAGCGGGGAGAGGGTTGGGGTGAGGGGCAATCCGAGCTTTCAATTCACTCGATCGCCGCGCGTTATACCCGCTTCGCCTCGCGAAACATCTCGATGATCGCCGAAAAATCGCGGCCGCCGTTGCCGAGCTTTTCGAAGAGCGCGTAAAGCTGCGCGGCTTCAGCACCCAGAGGCGTCGACGCGCCGCTGGAGAGCGCCGCTTCCTGTGACAGGCGCAGATCCTTCAGCATCAAGGCGGCGGCAAAACCGGGCTTGTAGTCGTTGTTGGCGGGCGACGTCGGCACAGGGCCGGGCACCGGGCAATAGGTATTGATCGACCAGCATTGGCCGGAGGAGGTCGAAGCGACGTCAAAGAGAGCCTGGTGCGAAAGGCCAAGCTTTTCGCCGAGCACGAAGGCCTCGCAGACGCCGATCATCGAGATACCGAGGATCATGTTGTTGCAGATCTTCGCGGCCTGGCCGGCGCCGGGATCGCCGCAATGGACGATCTTCTTGCCCATCACCTCGAGCAGCGGTTTGGCAGCGGCGAAGCTTTCCGCCGAGCCGCCGGCCATGAAGGTCAGCGTCCCGGCCGCGGCCCCTCCGGTGCCGCCGGACACCGGCGCGTCGAGTGAGAGGCAGCCGGCATCGCCTGCCATGGCATGCGCCTTGCGGGCGCTGTCGACGTCGATGGTCGAGCTGTCGATCAGTAAGGTTCCCTTGGGCACGGAGCGTAGCACGTCGGTCCAGACGGTCAGGACATGCTGGCCCTTCGGCAGCATGGTCACGACCACTTCTGCATCGGCCAGGGCCTCGGTCAGCACGCTGGCGGCTTTCACGCCCGCCGCCTCGGCCGCCTTCAGCACATCATGCGAGAGGTCGAATCCTGTGACGGCGTGGCCGGCCTTGACGAGATTGGCGGCCATCGGGCCTCCCATATTGCCGAGGCCGATGAATGCGATCCGCGTCATGATGTTTTCCTCCCATGATCGGTTATCTTGCGAAAAGCGGCGGCTGCGCCGGTATGAAGAAACGGTCGATGGCATCCGCCGTCACTTCGGAAAGGCTCGCCGGAGACCATTTCGGATTGCGGTCCTTGTCGATGACGGCGGCGCGCACGCCCTCGTAGAAATCGTGATTATACAATATGCCCTTACAGGCGCCGAGTTCACGATCAAGGCATTCGGCCAGATTAGCGCTCGTTCGCCCTGCCCTGAGCAGCCGCAAGGTCAGCTTCAGGCTCGTCGGCGAGCGGCTGGCGATCACGCTTGCAGCTTCTGCGGCAAACTCTCCCGGTTCTCCGGCCAAGGACTTCAGAATTTCCTCCACCGTGTCTGCCGAAAACGTCCGATCGATCACATCGCGGTTTGCCGCAAGCCGGCTTTCGCCGGCATCTACAGCCATCGTCCTTATGAGAGCGTGCACGTCTGCGGTAGAGGCCGCAGCGGGCAGCGCGGCTATCGCATCGATGAGGGCTGGCAATGCGGAAGACGCGACACAATGATCGGCAAAACCGGCGTGGATAACATCGGCTGCACCGACGGTCTGCCCGGTCAGACCCATCCAAGTGCCGGCTTCGCCCGGCGCGCGCGGCAGCAGCCAAGTGGCACCGACATCCGGGAAGTAGCCAATGCCGGTTTCGGGCATGGCAAGGCACGTGCGTTCGGTGACGACGCGATGGCTGCCGTGGGCCGAGAGGCCGACGCCGCCGCCCATGGTGATGCCGTCCATCAACACGACATAGGGTTTGGGATAGCGCGAGATGGCATGGTTGAGCAGAAACTCCTCGCGCCAGAAGGTTTCCGCTTCATCAGTGCCCTCCTTGCCGCTCCGATGCAGCACGCGGATATCACCGCCTGCGCAGAAGCCACGTCCCCCCTCGCCCAGGACGATGACGCTGGCGATCGCGGGATCTGCGGCGAAACCCTCCAGGGCCGGCGCAATGACCCGCACCATCGACAATGTCAGGCTATTCAGCGCCTTCGGGCGGTTAAGCTTGATAATGCCGGCCGATCCGCGCCGCTCAATGATGACTTCGTCCGCGCTATCCATGCAAATCTCCTATCCCTGCTGTCATCCATGAATAGGGCTTCATCTGTTGTCGGCAAGGATCATTTCGGCTGCCTTCTCGGCGATCATGATGGTTGGCGAATTGGTGTTTCCCGAGGTGATCGATGGCATGACGGAAGCATCTGCGATGCGCAGCCCTGTCAGCGCCCGCAGTCGCAGGCGGGGATCGACGACGCTTTGCGCGTCACCGCCCATGCGGCACGTGCCGACCGGATGGAAAATCGTCGTGCCGATATCGCCGGCGGCGCGCTCCAGATCGGCATCCGTCTCATAGGCCGGCCCCGGCTTAAATTCCTCCGGCCGGAACCGGGAAAAGGAGGGCTGGGCGACGATGCGCCGCGTCAGGCGAATGGAACGCACGGCAATTTCCCGGTCGCGTGCGGCAGAGAGATAGTTCGGACTGATGGCCGGCTGCATCGCGAAATCGGGGCTGCGCACATGCACATAGCCGCGGCTTTCAGGGCGGAGATTGCAGACACTTGCGGTGATCGCCGGAAAGGGATGAACGGGATCACCGAACCTGTCGAGCGAGACCGGCTGCACATGATATTGCAGGTCCGGCGTTTCCTTGTCCGGTCCGGAGCGGGTGAAGATGCCGAGCTGGCTCGGCGCCATCGCCATGGGGCCTGAACGGCGCACCAGATATTCGAGGCCAATCGCCGCCTTTCCGATCAGTTTCGTCGCCTTCTCGTTCAGCGTGGGCACGCCGGTCACCTTGTAGGCGAGGCGAAGCTGCAGATGATCCTGCAGGTTCTCGCCGACGGACCGAACCTCGCGCACGACGTCGATGCCGGCTTTGCTCAACAGCTCGCCATGGCCAATGCCCGAAAGTTCCAGAATATGCGGTGAGCCGATGGAGCCGGCTGAGAGTACAGTCTCCTTAGTCGCATAAGCGCGCTTCGCCACACCATCGTGCTGGAATTCGACGCCGGTCACGGCATCCCCCTCGACGATCAGCCGGCGGACGTGCGCCTTGGTATAGACGGTGAGATTGCCGCGCTTCATGGCCGGGCGCAAAAAGGCTTTCGTCGTGTTCCAGCGGATGCCGGAGCGCTGGTTGACGTCGAAATAGCCGGAACCTTCGTTGTTGCCGCGATTGAAATCCGCTGTCTCCGGGATGCCGGCCTCCTTGGCCGCGGCCTGGAAGGCATCGAGCACTGCCCAGCGCACGCGCGCCTTCTCGACGCGCCATTCGCCGCCGGCGCCATGCATCTCGTCCTTGCCGCGATAATGATCCTCGGACTTGATGAAGTAGGGAAGCACATCGTCCCAGCCCCAGCCGGCGCAGCCGAGCTGACGCCAGAGATCATAGTCGCGCGCCTGGCCGCGCATGTAGATCATGCCGTTGATGGAGGAGCAGCCGCCAAGCACCTTTCCGCGCGGATAGTTCAGCGACCGGCCGTTTAGGCCTGCCTCCGGCGATGTGGTGAAGCACCAGTCCGTGCGCGGGTTGTTGATGCAATAAAGGTAGCCGACCGGGATATGGATCCAGTGGTAATTATCGTTGCCGCCCGCTTCCAGCAGCAGCACCCTGTTGTTGCGGTCGGCCGAGAGCCTGTTGGCCAGCACGCATCCGGCACTGCCGGCACCGATGATGATGTAGTCGAAGCGATCCATGTTCAAACTCAGTGATCCCCTCTCCCCGCCAGCGGGGAGAGGGTTAGGGTGAGGGGCCGGAAGGTTCGGCAGAACTCGGTTTTCAAACTACCCTCGGAATAGCCCCTCATCCCCCCTCCGGGCACCTTCTCCCCGTCAAAACGGGGAGAAGGAAATCAAGCAGTCAGCGCCGATACTCAAAGCCCAGCTTCCGTCCCAGCCGCGAGGCATAGAACTCGCCGACCACACCGCGGCGGAAGAGCAGGACGCAAACCATGAAGACGATGCCGGTGATGATGGTGACGGGGAATTCCGAAGTCGCCAGATAGTTTTCCAGCGTCGCCACGAATCCCGCGCCGAAAATCGGGCCGATCAGCGTGCCGATGCCGCCGAGAAGCGTCATGAGAATGACTTCGCCGGACATCTGCCAGGCGACATCGGTGAGCGTCGCGAACTGGAAGACCAGCGCCTTGACCGCACCGGCAAGCCCCGCCAGCGCCGCCGACATGACGAATGCGCCGAGCTTGTAGTGAGCGACGGAATAGCCGAGCGAGATCGCCCGCTGCTCGTTCTCGCGGATCGACTTCAGGATCATGCCGAAGGGCGAATTGATGAAGCGCCAGATGATCAGCACGCCGATCAGAAAAACCGCAAGGACGAAATAATACATGTTGAAAGAGTTGCTGAGATCGAGGACGCCGAAGAGATAGCCGCGCGGAACCGACTGAATGCCGTCCTCGCCATGGGTAAATGCCGCCTGCAGGCAGAAGAAATAGAACATGTAGGACAGCGCCAGCGTGATCATCGCGAAATAGATGCCCTGCCGGCGGATCGCGACGAAGCCCATGATGAGACCGAGGAGCGAGGCACCTGCGACGCCGATCAGGATGCCGAGCTCGGGCGGGAGCCCCCACTCCTTCACGGCGTGAGCCGCGAAATAGGCGGCACCGCCGAAAAAAGTGGCATGACCGAAGGAGAGCAGGCCGGCATAGCCGAGCAGCAAATTGAAGGCGCAGGCGAACAGCGCGAAGCACAGCACCTTCATGACGAAGATCGGGTAGATGAAGAACGGCGCCCAGATCAATCCGACGAGGCCGACGACCAGAAGCAGCTTTTGTACGGAAAGCTTCGGACGCTCCTTGGAGTTCAAGCTGATCAACCCAGCCATATCACGCCTCCCGACCGAAGAGGCCGGCAGGCCTCAGAAGCAGCACGATCGCCATGATCACGAAGATGACGATATTCGAGGCTTCGGGATAGAAAACCTTGGTGAGGCCCTCGGCAATCCCCAGCATATAGCCTGTGACGATCGCGCCCATGATCGAGCCCATGCCGCCGACGACCACAACGGCGAAGACGATGATGATCATGTTCGATCCCATCAGCGGAGAGACCTGATAGATCGGCGCGGCCAGCACGCCGGCAAAGGCGGCAAGCGCGACGCCGAAGCCGTAGGTGAGCGTCAGAAGCACCGGCACGTTGACGCCGAAAACCTGCACAAGGGTGGAATTCTCGGTCGCGGCACGCAGATAGGCGCCGAGCTTGGTCTTTTCGATCAGCAGCCAGGTGCCGATGCAGACGATCAGCGACGCAATGACCACCCAGCGCGATAGACGGGCAGGAACATGAAGCCGATATTTTTCGCACCCGCCAGTTCCGTCGGGACGGCGTAGGGCTGACCGGAGGAACCGTAGAGATAGCGAAAGGTCCCCTCAATGGTCAGCGCCATGCCGAAGGTGAAGAGCAATCCGTAGAGCGAATCGATCCTGTAAAGCCGGCGCAGGCAGAGCCGCTCGACCAGCGCACCGAACAGGCCGACGATCAGCGGTGCCAGAACGAGGGCCGGCCAATAGCCGATGCCGGCATAGGCGAGCAGCAGATAGGCGGTGAAGGCGCCGAGCATATAGAGGGCGCCATGGGCGAAATTGATGACCCGCAGCATGCCGAAGATGATCGCGAGCCCAAGGCTCAAGAGCGCGTAGAAGGAACCGTTGATGAGCCCGATCAGCAATTGACCGAGAAGGGCCTGCGCGGGAATGCCGAATATCGTCGTCATGGCTCAGACCCCCAGGACCTTGTGGAGCATACCCATGCGTTCGGAGAGTTCGCCAACCGGAAATTCCGAGACCATCTGGCCGTGATCCATCACATAGAAGCGATCGGCGATGCGGCTCGCAAAGCGGAAATTCTGCTCGACGAGCAATATGGTCATGCCGCGACCTTTGAGCTTCTGCAGGACTTCGCCGATACGCTGGACGATGACGGGCGCAAGGCCCTCGGTGGGTTCGTCGAGCAGCAGCATACGGACGCCAGTGCGCAGGATGCGAGCCATGGCGAGCATCTGCTGCTCGCCGCCCGAAAGCCTGGTGCCGACGCTGTTGCGCCGCTCATGCAGATTGGGAAACAGCTCGAAGATCTCGTCGAGCGTCATGCCGCCCGCTGCGACGACTGGCGGCAGTATCAGGTTTTCATAGACGCTGAGCGTCGAGAAGATGCCGCGCTCCTCCGGCACGAAGCCGATGCCCTGATGCGCCGTCTTGTGCAGCGGCACCTGCATCATGTCCTTGCCGGCGAATGTAATTCTGCCCTTGCGGGCGCGGACGATGCCGACGATCGTGCGCAGCGTCGTCGTCTTGCCGACGCCGTTGCGGCCGAGGATGGTGATGGTCTCCCCCTCGCCTACACGCATATCGACACCGTGCAGAATATGGCTTTCGCCATACCAGGCATTGAGACCCTGAACGTCGAGAAGCGTCGCCATCGTCAAGCCTCCTCCGTGCCCATATAGGCTTCGCGGACGCGCGGATCGCGGCTGACTGTCGCGTAATCGCCCTGGGCCAGGATCTCGCCGCGCTGCAGCACCGTGACATGATGGCAGATATCGGCAACGACCGAGAGATTGTGCTCCACCATGAGCACGGCCCTGTCGCGCGCGACATCGCGGATGATCGCGGAGACCGTGTTTACGTCCTCCAGCCCCATGCCGGCCATCGGCTCATCGAGCAGCAGCACCTTCGGATCGAGCGCAAGCGTGGTGGCAATCTCCAGCACGCGCTTGCGACCATAGGAAAGATCTGCGGCGACGGCATTGCGCTCTTTCGAAAGGCCGACGGAGGCAATGAGCTGTTCGGCGCGGGCATTGAGGCTGTCGAGGGCCGATAGCGGCCGCCAGAACTGGTGGGCGAGATTGCTTGGCCGCTGTAAGGCGACCCGCACATTGTCCAGCACCGTCAGATGCGGGAAAACGGCGGAAATCTGGAAGGAGCGCACCAGGCCCATGCGCGCGACCTTGTCAGGTCTCGTCTTGGTAATATCGGTGCCGAGCAGTGTGATGGTCCCATGCGTCGGCTGCAGGAACTTGGTGAGCAGGTTGAACACCGTCGTCTTGCCGGCGCCATTCGGGCCGATCAGCGCGTGGACCTGGGCATGATGTACGTCGAGATCGACATTCTTGACGGCGGTGAAGCCGCCGAAATCGCGGCGCAGTCCCCGGGCGGACAAAACCACCCGGGGCTCTTCATGCGGATATGTCGCGGACATCGCCATGAGCTGGTCCAGGCCCTATTGCTTGACGAGGTCGCAGCCGCTCTTGGCGGGATCGATATAGGCTTCCTTGCCAGGGATCGTCGCCAACACGTTGAAGTAATCCCACGGCTCCTTGCTGTCAGCGGGCTTCTTCACCTGAAGCAGATACATGTCGTGGATCATTCGGCCGTTGGCGCCGACCGTGCCGCCGCGGCCGAAGAAATCATCAACAGGCATCTCATGCAGCTGCTTGGCAACGGCGTCGGTATCGTCAGTGCCGGCCTTCTGCACGGCCTTCAGATACTGCATCACGGCGGAATAAGTGCCGGCATGGATCATGTTCGGCATTTTGCCGGTGCGGGCAAAGAAGCGCTTACCGAACTCGCGGCTCTTGTCGTCGAGGTTCCAGTAATAGCCTTCCGTCAGCGTCAGGCCCTGCGCTGCCTGCAGGCCGAGGCCGTGCACTTCGGCGAGCGTGAAGAGCAATGCCGCCAGGTGCTGGCCACCCTGGGTGATGCCGAATTCGGAGGCCTGCTTGATGGCGTTGGAGGTATCGAGGCCGGCATTGGCCAGACCGATGACCTTGGCGCCAGACGACTGGGCCTGCAGCAGGAAGGATGAGAAATCATTCGTTGACAGTGGATGACGGACGGAGCCAAGCACCTTGCCGCCGCTGGCCTTGACGAAATCGCTGGTTTGCTGCTCGAGCGAATAGCCAAAGGCATAGTCCGCAGTCAGGAAGAACCAGGTGTCGCCGCCCTGCTTGACGAGCGCGCCGCCGGTGCCGACGGCGAGAGCATGCGTGTCATAGGCCCAATGGAAGCCATAGGGCGAGCATTGCTTGCCGGTGAGATCGGTCGTGGCAGCGCCAGTGACGATGTCGATCTTCTTCTTTTCCTTGCCGACCGCCTGAACGGCGAGCGCGACCGAGGAGGTCGTCAGTTCCATGATGGCATCGACCTTGTCCTGGTCGTACCATTGCCGGGCGATGTTGGAGGCGATATCAGGCTTGTTCTGGTGGTCGGCATCGACGATTTCGATCGGCACGCCGAGAACCTTGCCGCCGAAATCCTCGGCGGCCATCTTGGCGGCCGCTACCGATGATTTCCCGCCAAAATCCGCATAGACGCCGGATTGGTCGTTGAGGATGCCGATCTTGACGACACCATCGGACGGGCCGGCGGCGAACGCCGCAGTGCTGGCTGCAAGCAGAAATGCAAGGGACGCAATAAGACTCTTTCGCATATCCTCTCCTCCCAGAGATTTGGCAAAAATGAATCTGTTCAAAATTGGCTAGCCGCTTTCCTCAAAACGGCTTTTCCCGACCGCCAAGATCACGGAATTCGCGCGTTGACGCAAGTCGCGATTGCAATTAATTCCAAACAAGGTCTGTTCATTTTTGAACAGAGGAGGATGCATGAAGCGTACGCCGCACTTTACCTGGGACGATTTGCAATTTTTCCTCGCCGTTGCGCGAACAGGGCAGCTTTCTACCGCGGCGCGACAATTGCGCAGCAGCCATGCCACGGTCTCGCGGCGCATCGACCGGCTGGAATTCGCCTTGAAAGTCAAGCTCTTCGAACGCAATCCACGCGGTTACATGCTGACCAGCATGGGGCAGCGCTTCGTCGATACGGCCGAGCACATGGAGCAGGAGACGGAACGTCTTCGCGCCGATCTATCTGCGGGACCGGCAGCACAACGGGGTGTCGTGCGCATCAGTGCGCCAGAAGGGTTTTCCAACTTCTTCTTCACCGGCGTCCTGCCGGAATTCACTGCGAAGCACCCAAACATTTCACTGGAGCTGATCACCATCCAGCAGATCATGTCGCTCTCGCGCAAGGAGGCCGATATCGTCGTGGTGCTCGACCCGCCGAAGGCCGGACCCTACTTCACCGAGAAGCTTACCGACTATCATCTCCAGGTCTACGGATCGCGCGACTACCTCGCCCGCCATCCACCGATCGAAAGCCGCGATGACCTGCCTGACTTCGCCTTTATCGGCTATATCGAGGATATGATTTTTGCGCCAGGCCTGGATTATCTCGATGACGTCCATCCGCGCATCAGGCCGCAATTCCAGAGCTCAAGCATCTTTGCGCAGCTGACAGCGACGAAGAACGGCCAGGGGCTGTGCGTGCTGCCGTTCTTCATCGCCGGCAAGCACCCCGATCTGCAGGTGGTCCTGCCGCATGAGGTGGATCTCAGGCGCCACTACTGGATCACATGCCATCGCGACCTGCGCCAATCGCCGCGCGTGCGCACCGTCATCGATTTTCTCGCCGACGCCGTACGCAAGAATGCGCCGGCCTTTCTCGGTCCCTGGAGACGTCCGGAAAGCTGAGATCGTCAGTCGCGTTACAGCATGCTTGGAGCGGCGTAGACCCTGCTGACGCCGGCGGCATCAAAGCCCGCGCGTTCGGCAAGGCGGAGCTCCCAATCCAGCGACGAGCGCACGATCATTTCCAGATCGTTGTATTTCGGCGTCCATCCCAATTCGCGACGAGCAAGCGTCGCATCGGCGACGATACTGGCCATATCGCCGGCGCGCCGGGGAGCGATGTGGATGCGGAAGGCGCGGCCATAGACGCGCATGACCATGTTGAGCACGTCCAGAACCGAATAGCCCTGGCCGTAGCCGCAATTGGCAACCAGTGAGCGGCCGTCTTCGCGCAGATGCCGCAATGCCATCAGATGCGCCTCGACGAGATCGCTGACGTGGATATAGTCGCGAACGCCGGTGCCGTCATGCGTCGCATAATCGGTGCCGTAGATATCGACCTGACCGCGGCGGCCGAGGGCCGCCTCGCAGGCGACCTTGATGAGGTGGGTGGCGCCATCGGTCGATTGCCCAGCCCGTCCCTCGGGATCGGCGCCGGCCACGTTGAAATAACGCAGCGCCACATAGCGGAAGTCATAAGCAACAGCGGCATCGCGCAGCATCAGCTCGGACATCAGCTTGGATTGACCATAGGGGGATTCAGGCCGCAGCGGCGCATCTTCGCCGACCGGCCTGTCCGCCGGCTGCTGGCCATAAACAGCGGCGGTGGACGAAAAGACGAAATGACGGATGCCAGCCCTGATGGCGGCACTCATGAGGATGCGGGTCTTGCCGGTGTTGTTCTCATAATAGGCAAGTGGATCCTCGATCGACACCGGGACGACCGCCGAACCGGCAAAATGAATGATAGCCTCTATATGGTTTTCAGCGAAAATCTGATGCAGGAGCGCTTCATCGGCGATATCGCCGAGATAGAAGCGGGCAGCCGGCGGAACGGCCCAGCGAAAGCCCGTGGAGAGACGATCGAGGACAACCACGTCCTCTCCCGCGTCCAGCAATCTCCAGACCATGTGGCTGCCGATATAACCGGCCCCGCCCGTCACCAAGACAGTCATTCTTCGCGTCCCCGCCAAGTCTACCGGCTCCATATGAGGCCGCTTCCCCTGCGAAATTGATTAAAAGCGGGCGGCGTGGCGGGAAAGATTGCGGGGATGGTTAGGGTGGGCTTTCGAGGATCGATTGGATTTTATGGATTGGGTGCACGACGGCAATTTGTGTGAGCTCGGAGAGTGTTCGCCCCTCTCTGTCGCTGTCGCGGCAGAGAGGGGTATCAGGCCCAGCCAGGTCAAACGCTGCCAACCACAGCGCACATGCCGGCCCTCACAGACCCAAAATATACTGGCCCAACCGCTCCGCAGCATCCGCCACCTGCACCGGATCGCGCAGGAAGCAGGCGCGCATGAACAGCTCGCCGCCTAGCCCGAAAGCCGTCCCAGGCGCGAGGCCGACACCGGTCTTGTCGACGATGTCGATGGCGGCCTTGCGGCTGTCGGTGACGCCATCGATCTTCAGGAAGGAATAGAGCGCGCCATCCGGCTTCAGCGTCTGCACGCGATTGGTAGCAATCAGCGCGTCGCAGAGGATATCGCGCGAGCGAGTGGCCTTCTCGATATTGGAGCGGACGAAATCATCGCCCTCGTTCAAGGCCGCAACCGCGCCTCTCTGCATGAACTGCGCGACGCCCGAGGTCGAATATTGCACGAGGTTTTCGATCACCTGCCCGAGCTCTGCAGGTGCGACGATCCAGCCGACGCGCCAACCGGTCATCGACCAGTTCTTCGAGAAGGAATTGACGAAGAGGATCTTGTCGTCCGCTTCCTTGACGTCGAGGAAGCTCGGCGCGCGGCCGCCGGCATAGTAGTAGAGCGCATAGATTTCGTCGGCCATGATCCAGAGATCGTGCTTGCGCGCTAAGGCGAGAATATCGCTGAGATCCTGATGGGTCGCCGTCCAGCCCGTCGGGTTGGACGGGGTATTGATGAACAGGCCCTTTGTCTTGGGTGTAATCGCCGCTTCCAACCGATCGAGATCGAGCGACCATTTACCGTGCTCGAATTGTAAGGGTACGGCGACGGAGCGGGCGCCTGCGATCTCGAGCGCGGCAGCGATGTTCGGCCAGGCGGGGGAAAGATAAACCATCTCGTCGCCGGGAGCGGTGATGGCCTGCACGGACAGCTGAATCGCCTGCATGCCGGAGCCGACGACATAGAAGTTCTCCATCGGCAGCGAGGTGCCGAAATGCCGGCCATAATAATCGGCAAGCGCCTGGCGCAGTTCCGGAATGCCGCGCTGCCAAGTGTAGAAGGTCTCGCCGGCGTTGAGCGAGGCCATGGCGGCGCGATTGATGAAATCCGGCGTCGGCAGATCGCCCTCGCCGACCCAGAGCGGCAGCAGGCCCTCACGGCCACGGGCATAATTGACCACTTCGACGATCCCGCTTTCAGGTGCTGCAAGCGCGCGCGGGCTGAGGCTATCTAGTATCGACATGCAAAGTCTCCGGTTTCCGCCTTCATAAAGCAGAGCGGCGGACAAATCCCATGACTTTGCCTTAGTGACCAATCGATTTTGGTGATGAATAAAGCCCCAGTCCTCGCATGGACCGGGGCTTGCAAAAAGAGTCGAGCAAAGCGAGTCAGCGCTTGGCGAGAAGGTCGCGGATTTCCGTCAGCAACTGGACATCAGCCGGCGGCGGTGCCGCTTCGGCGACCTTGTCATCCTTACGCTCGACTTGCGCGCGCAGCGCGTTCACGCCCTTGACCATCAGGAAGATGATCCAGGCGAGAATGAGGAAATTGATGAGGACAGTGATGAAGCTGCCGTAGGCAAGAACCGCGCCCTGGGCACGGGCCGCAGCGAGCGTCGGTGCGTTGACACCCGAGGCGAGGCCGATGAAGTAGTTCGAAAAATCGAAGCCGCCGAAAATCGCGCCGACGATCGGCATGATGATATCGTCAACCAGCGATTTCACGATGCCGCCGAAAGCGCCGCCGATGATCACGCCGACCGCAAGGTCCATGACGTTGCCTTTAGCGATAAAGGCCTTGAATTCATTAAGCATTGAGCAGTCCCCTTCGCGTTGCCGTTGAATTCACTGATGATAATTAGCACCATCTTTTTCCTTATTTTTCAACAGCAAATCGACAGCGAGCCTTGCTCAAGCATGCATATCCCATGATAATTCCACAACCAAAACAACCTTACCGCGCATATGTTCGACTACTTGTTCGTCAGTTGCGAGCAACCAAGCCGAAGCGACGGAATGTGCTTGGGGAGTTCGAGTGAGTCGTTCGCAATCGCCGATCGCGCATCAAGTCCTGGCTGTACTCTCCGGCATTACCTTCGTGACGAGCCCGCGAACGTAGTCGGAGTCGGGCGCCTGGTCGAAGAGGATGCGATAAATGATCGGCGAAATGACGTGATCCATCAGTTCCGTCAAGGTGGGAAAGGGCTCGCCGCACGCCTCTGCCCGTGCGATGAAGACGCTCAATTGACAGCGCATATAGGTGCCGCATTTCTCCGCGTTTGCACTGTCGGCTGCCGCAAGAACGTCGCGCAGCATTTGCCGGCCAAGCCCGGAGGCCATCTCATCGGCATATTGTTCGACCCATGCCGCCAAATCTTCACGCGCGCTACCGATCCTCGCCGGCTCGCCCTCCGGCCGCAGGTGCGACGCGGCAACGTCGGCCAAAAGCGCCTGAAGGTCGCCCCAGCGGCGGTAGATCGTCGACGGCGTGACGTTGGCACGCTGCGCGATCAGGGGGATCGTTACATCGGCGCGATCCATGGTTGCCAGCATATCGCGGACGGATTGATGCACGGCCGCCTGCACTCTGGCGCTGCGCCCGCCGGGGCGGGGATTTTCTCGATAGCCCATAAGCCCTTGCCAATTTTTCCCGTTTTGCGGATCGCGAATGACTAAGGGCATCCACTAACGCAAATTATTTGCTTTTATACGCCAGGCATCCTATATCCGCCTAACGCAATCTTTTAGCTTTAGGTAGGATATAGTCGATGACCGAACTCGATTCCACCGCCAGCGCTCCGATTTCAGCCGCCAGACGCCTAGCGCCGTTCTATTATGCCGCAACCAGCGCCTTGTTTTTGGCCGCCTCATCCGCACCGACGCCCCTCTACCGCCTTTATCAGCAGGCCTTCGCCTTCTCGCCGGTATTGCTTACGGTGATCTTTGCCGTTTATGCCTTCTCCCTTCTCGCCGCACTGCTCATCGTTGGCTCGATTTCGGACCATCTCGGGCGCCGACCGGTGATCTTCACATCGATCCTCCTCAATATGGTGGCCACAGTGCTGTTTTTAATGGCTCGAGGTCCGGATTGGTTGATTGCCGCCCGCATCGTGCAGGGCTTTGCGACGGGCACTGCCATCAGTTCGATCGGCGCCGCCCTTGTCGATCTCGATCCGATCAGGGGATCGATCACCAACAGTCTTGCCCCGCTTGCCGGCATGGCGATCGGCGCGATCGGCACGAGCCTGCTGATCCAGTTCGCGCCGGCTCCGACCGTGCTTGTCTATGTCGTGACACTTGCCCTGCTGACGCTGCAAGCCGCGCTGCTATGGATGGTGCCGGAAACAACGAGCCGACGGCCCGGCGTATTCGCATCGCTGAAGCCGGAAGTCGCCGTTCCCAAGCAGGCACGCCGGACGCTGCTGGCGCTGACGCCGATCAATATTGCCGTCTGGGCGCTTGCCGGCTTCTATCTGTCGCTGGTGCCTTCGCTGGTCAGCGCGACGACCGGCAGCACAGCGCCACTGGTCGGCGGCTCCGTGGTCGCAGCCTTGACGATCAGCGGCGCTGCCGCCGTCTTCCTGCTGCGCCGGAGATCCGCCACCATGATCATGAAGTTCGGCATACCGACCATGAGCCTCGGCATACTGACCATCATCGCCGGCATGCATGCGGCTGAGGTGTCGATCCTCGCGCTCGGAACTCTGATTGCCGGCTCGGGCTTCGGGGCAGCTTTTCTCGGCACGGTCAGAAGCATCATGCCGCTGGCCAAGCCCGACGAACGCGCCGGGCTGCTTTCGGCCTTCTACATCCAGAGCTATCTCGCCTTCAGCGTCCCCGCCATCCTGGCAGGCTTCCTGTCGAAAGCGCTTGGATTTCCCGAAGCCGCCGATATCTATGCGGCGGCGATCCTTCTGCTTATCGGCTGGGGCGTCGTTGCGTTAAGGGCGGGGCAAGAGAAGCCATTACGCCATGCGTAAGCATAATCTTACGCAATCTCTCTGATCTGACGCTGAACCAATCAGTAAAAGGGCCGCTCCCGGCAAGAGCGGCCCTTTATTTGTCGCCGGCAATGGCTTGTTGCCTCAAGCCGCCTGCTTGGCACCATAAGGATCGAAGCGCCCGTAGAAAGTCTCGCCCTTCGCGGCCATGTCCTTCAGTAGCGCCGTCGGCTGGAAATGCGGGCCGTAGGCGGTGGCCAGCTTTTCGCAGAGTTCGACGAAAGCTTTGACGCCCATGCCGTCGATGTAGGACAGCGCGCCGCCGGTATAGGGCGCAAAGCCGAAGCCGAGGATGGAGCCGACATCGGCCTCGCGCGGATCGGTGACGATGCCTTCTTCAATGGTGCGGGCAGCTTCCAGTGCGATGGTCACGAGGAAGCGCTGCTTCAACACGTTGACATCAACTTTGTCGGCCTTCTTTTGCGGATAGAGATCCTTGAGACCCGGCCATAGCGACTTCTTCGCCGGCTTCGGCGGATAGTCGTAAAACCCCTTGGAGTTCTTTCGGCCCAGACGCCCCTCGCGCTCCACCAGGCCGGCGACGAGCTGCATGTGACGCGGGTCGACCGCCTTCTCGCCGAGATCGGCGACAGTCGCCTTCAGGATCTTGTAGGAGAGATCGATGGCGACTTCATCGTTGAGCGCCAAAGGCCCGACGGGCATGCCGGCCATCTTGGCGGCATTCTCGATCATGGCAGCGGGTACGCCCTCAATCAGCATGTCATAGGCTTCATGGATGTAGCGGAAGACGCAGCGATTGACGAAGAAGCCGCGCGTGTCGTTGACGACGATCGGCGTCTTTTTTATCGCCGCGACGTAGTCGAGCGCGACGGCAATGGCACGGTCGCCCGTTTCCTTGCCGAGGATGACTTCGGTCAGCATCATCTTCTCGACAGGCGAGAAGAAGTGGACGCCGATGAAATCGGCCGGGCGCTTGGAATTCTTGGCAAGGCCCGTGATCGGCAGCGTCGAGGTGTTGGAGGCGAAGACGGCGCCGGCCGGTAGCACGGCTTCGACGGCCTCGATGACGGCCTTCTTGACTTCGCGATCCTCGAACACCGCCTCGATGACGAGATCGGCATCCTTCAGGTCGGCGTAATCGGCCGAAGGTGTGATGCGGGATAGAAGGGCCGCGCCCTCATCCTGCGTCATCCTTCCCTTACCGATCGAGTCCTTGACCAGCCCTTCGCCGACGCCCTTGCCCTTGGTTGCAGCCTCGATGTCGCGGTCGATGAGGGTGACGGGAATGCCCGCGGCGGCCGTGACATAGGCGATGGACGCACCCATGAAGCCGGCGCCGACGACACCGACCTTCTTCAGCTCTGTCTTCGGCTGGCCTGCCGGGCGGCGGGCGCCCTTGCCGAGTTCCTGCATGGAGATGAACAGCGAGCGGATCATCGAATAGGCTTCGGTGGTCCGCAGCACATGCGTAAAGTAGCGCTGCTCGATCTTCAGGCCGGTATCGAAGGGAACCTGCAAGCCTTCATAAACGCATTTGAGGATGGCGAGTGCTGCCGGATAATTGCCCGAGGTTTCGCGGCGCAGGATGGCGGGCGCTGCCGGCCAGAGCTGAGCTGCGGCAGGCGTCCAGATGCCGCCACCGGGTGCCTTGAAGCCCTTTTCATCCCAGGGTGCCACAGGCTTGAGGCCGTCCTTGATCATCTGCTTGGCAGCCGGGATCAGTTGATCCGGCTCGACCACCTGATGCACGAGGTTCATCGCCTTGGCGCGTGCTGCCGTCAGCGACTGGCCCGTCGTCATCATCTGCAGGGCGGATTGCGCATCCGTCAGGCGCGCGATGCGCTGGGTGCCGCCAGCGCCGGGGAAGATGCCGACCTTGACCTCCGGCAGTGCGATCTTGACGCTCTTGGCGCTCGACGCGACGCGGCCGTGGCAGGCGAGCGACAGCTCGAAAGCGCCGCCCATGCAGGTGCCGTTGATGGCCGAAACCCAGGGCTTGCCGCAGGTTTCGAGCTTACGGAAAAGACCCGTCATGCGGCCGACGAGATCGAAGAGCTTCTTCGCGGCTGCTGCCGGGTCCTTGGCCTTCTCCTCCTGATAGAAGGAAAACATCGACTTGATCATCGAGAGATCGGCGCCGCCGGAGAAGGAAGACTTGCCCGAGGTGAAGACCACGCCCTTGACGGCGGCATCGGCAACCGTTGCATCGATGATGGCGTTCAGCTCTTCGAGGATCTCGGCGGTGAAGACGTTCATGGACTTGCCGGGCATGTCCCAGGTGACAAGCGCGATGCCGTCTGCGTCGGTCTCAACGGTGAAATTTGTGTAAGCCATTGGTTTCCCCTCCTCAGACGCGTTCGATGATCGTGGCGGTGCCCATGCCGGCGCCAATGCAGAGCGTTACGAGCGCTGTGTTGAGATCGCGGCGGTCCAGCTCGTCGAGTACGGTGCCGAGGATCATCGCGCCGGTAGCCCCCAGCGGATGCCCCATGGCGATGGCTCCGCCATTGACGTTGATCTTGTCGTGCGGAATGTCGAAAGCCTGCATGTAGCGCAACACGACGGCGGCGAAGGCTTCGTTGAGTTCGAAGAGATCGATATCGGCAAGCGTCAGGCCGCTGCGCTTCAAAAGCTTTTCGGTGACGTCGACCGGGCCGGTCAGCATCAGCGCCGGGTCGGAGCCGATATTGGCGAAGGCCTTGATGCGGCCGCGCGGCTTCAAGCCCATGCTCTCACCGCCCGCCTTGGAGCCGAGCAGCACGGCGGCAGCACCATCGACGATGCCGGAGGAATTGCCGGCGTGATGCACGTAATTGATGCGTTCGACTTCCGGATGCGCCTGAATACCGACGGCCTCGAAGCCGCCCATTTCGCCCGGGAGCTGGAAGGACGGATTGAGCGAAGCGAGCGCCTGCATGTCGGTGCCGGGACGCATGTGCTCGTCGCGGTCGAGAATTGTCAGGCCGTTGATATCCTTCACCGGAATGACGGAATTTTTGAAATAGCCCTTCTCCCAGGCGTGGGCGGCACGCTTCTGGCTTTCCACGGCATAGGCATCGACGTCATCGCGCGAGAAGCCGTATTTGGTGGCAATGAGATCGGCCGACACACCCTGTGGCATGAAGTAGGCCGGGAAGTTGACCGAGGGGTCCATGAACCAGGCGCCGCCGGACATGCCCAAGCCGACACGCGACATGCTTTCGACACCGCCGGCAATGACGATATCATCAGCCCCTTGAGCGATCTTCGCCGCACCAAAATTTACGGCATCGAGGCCGGAGGCGCAGAAACGCGAAATCTGCATGCCGGGCGCCTTGGTTGAATAGCCGGCCTCGAAGGCGGCACCCCTCGGGATAACCGCACCGGCTTCCATGACCGGATCGACGCAGCCCATAATGATGTCGTCAACCGTTGCGGTATCGAGACCGTTGCGATCGCGGATCGCCTCCAGCGTCTTGGCGGCAAGGCGCACGGAGGGCACTTCATGCAGCGACCCATCCTTCTTGCCGCGCCCGCGCGGCGTGCGCACGTGGTCGTAAATGAAAACCTCGGTCATGTCTCATCTCCTCAATGCGACGTTAAAGTCGCCGATCCGCGCCAAGCGGGTCATTTTAGGGTCCACTTTCCGCGACGATCGTCATCTGCCGCAACTAATACACCCTTCTTTCGCAGTTCCGTGGCGGCCCAACGCATGTCGTACTGCCATGAATAAAATAGGGGACTGCCGTCCAGATCCTTCTCGTGATTCTCCCATATGTGTTGGGCAACGTAGAGAATTGATGCAGATCCTTTATTTGAACGGAGGGCGTCGACCACCCAATCCTGTAAATCACCTTTCGATGCCATCTTCCCCCCAAAGAATTATCATCTCAGTCCATTAAAAGGCTTCCGCCGCCAGTTCCATCATCGTATCGGCGCCGGTTTCGATGCGGGCCTTGCGCAGCGCCGTTTCCGGCATGATGCGCTCCATGTAGAACCGTGCCGTGACAAGCTTGTTCTTCAGATAATCCTCGCGCGCGCTGTCGCCGCCCGCAAGGCCTGCTTGAGCCGCCTTGGCCATCTTCGCCCACATGTAGCCGAGGACGACGAGGCCGAAGAGGTGCATGTAATCGGTCGAGCCGGCGCCGGCATTGTCGGGCTTTGCCATAGCGTTCTGCATGAACCACATGGTCGCGGCCTGCACGTCGTTCAAGCCCTTCTTCAGATGCTTGGTGAAGAAGGCCATCTGCTCGTCGTTGCGGTTTTCCTCGCAGAAATCGCCGATTTCCTTGAACAACGCCATGACGGCGCGGCCTCCGTTCAGCGCCAGCTTGCGGCCGACGAGATCAAGCGCCTGTATGCCGTTGGCACCCTCATAGATCATGGTGATGCGGGCATCGCGGACATACTGGCTCATGCCATGCTCTTCGATGTAGCCGTGGCCGCCGAAGACCTGCTGCGCCATCACGGCATGCTCGAAGCCCTTGTCGGTCAGGACACCCTTGAGGATCGGCGTCGCCAGACCTAGGATATCGTCGGCTGCCTGACGGTCCTTCTCATCCGGGGAGCGATGGGCGATATCGGACTTCAGCGCCGTCCAGAGCAGGAAGGCGCGGCCGGCCTCGTTGAAGGCGCGGATCGTCATCAGCGAGCGGCGGATATCCGGATGGACGATGATCGGGTCAGCCTTCTTGTCCGGCGCCTTCGGGCCGGAGAGCGAGCGGCCCTGAATGCGCTCGCGGGCGTAGTTGGCGGCATTCTGATAGGCGATCTCGGCGATGGAGAGACCCTGCAGGCCGACGCCGAGGCGCGCTTCGTTCATCATGACGAACATGGCATTGAGGCCCTTGTTCTCGGCGCCAATCAGGAAACCCGTGGCCTCGTCGTAATTCATGACGCAGGTGGCGTTGCCGTGGATGCCCATCTTGTGCTCGATCGCGCCGCAGGACACCGGGTTGCGCGCGCCAAGCAAACCGTCTTCCTTGACGAGGAATTTCGGCACGATAAAAAGCGAGATGCCCTTGGTTCCCTCAGGCGCACCTTCGATGCGAGCAAGGACGAGATGGACGATATTGTCCGTCATGTCGTGCTCGCCGGCCGAGATGAAGATCTTCTGGCCTGAGATCTTGTAGCTGCCATCAGCCTGAGGCACCGCCTTGGTGCGCAAGAGGCCGAGATCGGTGCCGCAATGCGGCTCGGTGAGGTTCATGGTGCCAGACCAGCTGCCCTCGACCAATTTCGGCAAGTAAGTCTGCTTCTGCGTATCGGTGCCATGGACGAGGATCGCTGCGATCGCGCCCTGGGTCAGGCCCGGATACATCATCAGCGACATGTTGGCGGCCGAGGTATACTCGCCGACGGCGCAGTGCAGCACGTAGGGAAGGCCCTGCCCGCCGAACTCCTCCGGCACGGCGAGACCCAGCCAGCCACCTTCGCGATAGGCACGATAGGCCTCCTTGAAACCCTTCGGAGTCGAGACCGTGCCATCGTCATGGCGCACGCAGCCTTCCTGATCGCCGGAATAGTTAAGCGGGAAAAGCACCTCTTCCGACAGCTTGGCCGCCTCGCCGACGATCGCCTCGATCATGTCGGGCGTGGCATCGGCATAACCGGGAAGATTGTTGTAGCGCTCCAGCCCGAGCACATCGTTCAGGACGAAGAGCGTATCGTTCACCGGGGCCTTGTAGACTGGCATTTCTCGAATTCCTCCAATTCGCCGCCGGACCTTTAGATTCCGGCCACTGTCATACTCTTACAAAATATTGACGTTTGCGTAAACGTCAAATTCGTGTCTCGCGGTGAAATTTTGGTGAAGCCGGTGAGGAAGAGCATTCCGCATATCGCCGATACGCCTCTCCCCCTCAGCAACCGGGCACCGCCTGCGTGCAAGAATATCAGGCCGTGGGACAGCAGAACCGAAATAAAAGGTTAAGACATCAGACAAACTTAACGAGTTGTTTACCACGTTTCGTAAATTGTACGAGTTGAGCAGCAGTGCTTCGGGTTTCTTCAACTTATGCTTGGAAATCGCGCTGTCTTTGCCGCTCTGTTTGAGGAAAGCCAATACATTTATCCCTTTCCGAACGACGGATGCAGACAGCGCGGCGATATAGCAACGTCTTCTTCCATCAGCATGACGGCCCGGGGTGGTCCATAGTTCAAGGCGAGCAAAGATATGAGCGGATCGCGATCAAATCCTACCGGTACGGGCGACTGGACGTCGCTGGATGCTTTGAGCCGCACGATCGAGGGGCTGGAAGCACGCATCGAAGGGCTGATGGGAACCGCCGCCGCGCGCGATACGCGCCAGCGCGTCGCCGCGGGCTATGCGCCGGCCCCCGAACGAGCCGCCTCGGAGCGGATACCGCCCCGCCCCGAACGCGAGCAATATGCCAGCCGCGCTTACGAGCGCCCGTTGCGCAACGAACGCCATGAGAGCGATCTCCGATCCGATCCGCTTGCCGATATCCGTCAACGCCAGCGCACGCTGGAGGCAAACCGCGAACGTCTGCAGCCACGGCGCGAGGAAATCTCGCACGCAGAACCGCAGCCGGCCCGGCGGCCGATCGACAGCCATGCGCAGCGCCAGCCGATACGGGCAGCCGCCGCCGACGCACCGGTCGATATCGCCCAGGCGCTCGTCAACCTCCGCCAGGATCTGAAGCGCGACATCGCCGACAGCGTGAGCCGCGAAGTCACCGCTCTGCGCGCCGAAATCCGCGATATCCGCGAAAACGCCGAGGACAAGCATTTTGTCGCCGATGTCCGCCAGGACATGGCCAGGCTTGCCGACAGCATCAACCAGCTCGCCGGTCAACCGGAAACAGCCGGGCTGAAAGCCGAATTCGACGAGCTGCGTTCGCTAATGGACGGCCTTGCCCGCGAGGAATCCCTGCATCACGTCGAGCGCCAGGTGAAGGCGATCGACACATCCGGCCTGCAGGACGAGCTCGTCTCCCTTGCCTACCGCCTCGATGACATCAAACAGCATCTCGGCGGCATGAACGACAGCCCGGCCGTGCATGCGCTGGAAAACAAGCTGCTGACGATCGCAACCGCGATGGAGAGCCTCGGCTCCATGATGCAGCCGCAGGACCAGGCCATGCAACGGCTGGAAGGCCGCCTCAGCGGTCTTGCCGACCAGATCGACCTGATGAGCCGCGATGCTGCCGGCCGGCGTCAGCCTGCCGACGATCTTTCCGGCCGCCTCGAAGCGCTCGCCATGCGCATCGACGAGCTCGGCAGCGCCAAGGCCGTCGCCCGCCTTGAGGAGCGGCTGGACCAGCTTTCGCACTTAATGGAACGTGCGCAGAAGGCCGCGCCGCAGCCTGAACTCGTCACCTATCTCGCCGACATCTCCCACAAGATTGATGCGCTGGAACATGGGTCCGTCGGCAACGTATTGGCCGACCGGCTGGATTATCTCGCCCGCCGCATCGACGAGATCGATTTCCATCCGCCCGCTCCGGCAGCAAGCCTCGACGACAGCATGGCGCGCCGGCTTGAGGGCCGCCTCGCCGATATTGCAGCCCGGCTGGAAGCAAGCACCGCAGCACCGCCGACGGATATGCAGGCACTGCGCAGTCTCGAAGAGCAGATCGCCCATCTCTCGACATTGCTGACTGCCGAACCACGGGCCGTTGCGGATCATCTGCCCCCGGATTTCGATCGCCGCATGAGCGCGCTCGAAGACTATATGGCGACGAATGACGAATATATCATCGAAGCGGCCCGCCATGCGGCGGAAACCGTCGTCGAGGCCTATTCCCGCGAAGGCGGAATGGTGAACGGGTCGCAAGCAGCCGACATGTCGGCTTTGGCGGCTCTTGCGGACGATCTTCGTCATCTCGAGGACCTCAGCCGCGCCACCGACGAGCGGACGCATCGCACCTTTGAGGCCCTGCATGACACGCTGCTGCAGATCGCCGACCGTCTCGATCATATGGAGCAGCGCAAGCCTGCGCCCGCCATGCCGGCCGCAACGTTCGAAAGCGACGTTTTCGCCGAAGAGGATGCTCCAGGCCTGAAGCCGCCCATGGCGGCGCAGCAGAAGGCAGGTCCGATCATCCGCACGGTTGCGCCAGCAGAATCCTTAGTCTCCGGCGAAGTCGCCGTCGCACAGGCGATCGACGCCAATACGAAGGCCGAAATCAAGGCAGCCGTGAAGAAGAGCGGCAAGTCCAGCCTATTCGCGAGCCTCGGCAAGCGTTTCTTTACACCGGAAAAGGCCGAGCCGATCTTTCCGCCGGACCGTCCGGTCATCGAACAGGCGCCATCGATTGATCCCGCCGACGTGATGCCCGGCGAAGAGGCCAACGAACTGCTGGAGCCGGGTTCCGGCGCACCCGATATCAAGAAGATCCTAGAGCGCGTGCGCGCCAGCCAGAACACATCGCGCAGCGGAAACGCGCGTCAGCCGACCGAAAACGAACGGGCCGACTATATCGCAGCCGCCCGCCGCGCCGCGCAGGCCGCTGCCATGGAAGTCGACCAGACGCAACGCTCTGCCCCTGCTTCCAGGAAAGACGCCAAGAAGGGCGGCGCGTTCTCGCGCTTCCGCCGGCCGATCCTGCTTGCATTGGGCGCCGTCATGCTTGCCATCATGGCCTATCCGCTGGCGAACACGCTGACCCGCGGCCAGAAGGCGCCGACACCAGCCCAAGTATCGACGATGGTCGCGCCTGCCGATAGCGCCGCGACCAATACCGTCGCTGCCAATACGAACCCGGTCGCCAACAATCAGCAGCCTGCCGCAAATCAGGCTGCCGCATCCTCGGTATCCACGACGCAGACGGCGGAAGTCCAGCCCGCACCCACGGCCAGCGATCCCGTCGCTGCGCCAGCAAATGATCACCTGACGGCAGCGACCCCGCTCGACGGCAACCAGACAGCAAGCGAAGAGTTGGCACCTGCCGCCAGCGCACCTGCACAGCAGGCCGCTGCCTTCGTTCAGACCGAGAATACGGCGGCCGCAACTCCCGCCGCCACGCCGGCAGCGCCTGATATCGCTGTGCCCGACGGCATCCAGCCGCCATCGCTCGTCGCTGCCGCAAAATCGGCCGATCCGGTCGCGCTCTTCGAAATCGGCGCGCGCTACACGGATGGCCGCGGCGTTGCTGCCGATATGAAGCAGGCTGCGAGCTGGTATCAGCTTTCGGCCGACAAAGGTTATGCCCCGGCACAGTACCGCCTCGCCAGCATGTATGAGAAGGGCAATGGCGTCGATCGAGATCTCGTCAAGGCCAAGCAATATTATGAGCAGGCCGCCAATCAGGGCAACGCCAGCGCCATGCACAATCTCGCGGTTCTCTATGCTTCCGGTACTGCCGGCCCGCAGGATTATAACAGCGCGGCGAACTGGTTTATCCGCGCCGCCGATCTCGGCGTCTCCGACAGCCAGTTCAACCTTGCGATCCTCTATGCACGCGGCAACGGCGTGAAACAGGACCTGCAGGAATCCTACAAGTGGTTTGCTATCGCCGCAAAGAGCGGCGACAAGGACGCCGCCCAGAAGCGCGATGAAGTCGCCAACGCCATGAAGCCTGCCGATCTGGAAAGCGCCCGCGCCAAGGTCGACCTCTGGAAAGTGCAGCCGGCCGATCCGAAGGCCAATGGCACAAATATTCCTGACGAATGGACTACCGGCAAGGGTGTGAACACGGCCTCCATCGACATGAAAAAGGCAATCCGCAACATTCAGGCCATTCTCAACAAGAATGGCTTCGATGCCGGTTCGCCCGACGGCGCCATGGGTGACAAGACGGTAGCCGCCCTGAAGAGCTTCCAGAAATCCGTCGGCCTGCCGGCGGATGGACGGGTCACCGATCAAGTGGTCAAGGAACTGCTCGCCCGCAACAAGTAGCTCCGGGATTTCGTGCGAAAGCGATCTACCGACATGCCGGCGCCAGCGCGCCGGCATTTTGTTTAGGCGCTAAACGCCGCCGCATCCTCTGCAGAGGCTGGCTATTCCGCTATACAGCGTCACAGAAAAGTGGAAAAAACCGAGTTAGGGTGAAATCCGGCCATTCGAAAACTGTGGCAGCCCGGCCTTTCCTAAGGCTCTGGCAATGATTTCAGATTAGAATCCGCCGTTTAAGGGGAAATAGGCTTCGGTCACCGCGCCGAAAAGCCTGCAAATGGGAACAAGGCGTGACGATCTATCTGCCGATCGCAGAATTGTCGGTGAATATTTTCATTATTCTCGGCATGGGAGCAGCCGTAGGGTTTCTTTCCGGCATGTTCGGTGTCGGCGGTGGTTTTCTCATCACGCCTCTTCTGATTTTCTACAATATCCCGCCTGTTGTTGCCGTCGCCACCGGTTCCAATCAGGTCGTTGCCTCCTCTGTCTCGGGCGCACTCAGCCATTTTCGCCGCGGCTCGCTCGACCTGAAACTTGGCTCGATCCTGCTTGCCGGCGGTCTGGCGGGGGCGACCTTCGGTCTCTGGCTATTCGTGCTGTTGCGTAGGCTCGGCCAGATCGACCTGATCATCTCGCTAATCTACGTGATCCTCCTCGGCACGGTGGGCTCGCTGATGCTGTGGGAAAGCGTGCGGGCCATGCGTCGCGCCGCCGGCAAGCTGCCGCCAACAACCGGCAAGCCGCGCCATCACAACTGGGTGCAGCGGCTGCCGTTGAAACTGCGATTCAAGAAATCCAAGCTCTATCTCAGCGCCATTCCGGTCATCGGCCTCGGCTTCTTCGTCGGTATGCTGACGCCGATGGGTATCGGCGGCGGCTTCATCCTCGTGCCCGCCATGATCTATCTGCTGCGCGTGCCCACAAACGTCGTCGTCGGCACCTCGCTGTTCCAGGTCATTTTCGTGACGGCCTTCACGACAATCGTCCAGGCCGCTACGAACTATTCCGTCGATATCATCCTGGCCTTCCTCTTGATGGTGGCGGGCGTCATCGGCGCGCAATACGGCGTTCGCGTCGGCCAGAAACTGCGCGGCGAGCAACTGCGCGCGCTACTTGGCCTGCTCGTCCTGGCCGTCGGCCTTCGCCTCGTCGTTACTCTCCTGGTGACGCCGGCGGACGTTTACTCCGTCGTCATGGAAGGAGTGAGCCGATGAGGGGATTCGGACTGCTTCTTGCTACCGCATTGCTGCTCGCTCCGTTCACCACGCAGGCGCAGGTGCTGCTCGATCAGCCGACGACCTCGACCACGGCGCGGGAGACGATGGAGATCGGCACGTCGACGAGCGAGATTGCCATTACCTCGGACTTCACCGGCGCCGATCTGACGATTTTCGGCGCGCTCTCCAATACCGACCAGCTGCTTTTGGCCATCGGCCAATACGACATTGTCGTCGTGCTGGAGGGGCCGCGCGAGAATGCAACGGTTCGCCGGAAAGAGCGCGTCTTCGGCATATGGGTCAATACCCGCTCGATGACGTTCGAGCATGTGCCGGAAGCCTATTCGCTCTCCAGCACGCGCGCGGTCGACAACATCACCACACCGCTCGAACTCAGCGACCGCGGTATTGGCGTCGATCATATTCCGCTGACGCCGGTCGGCTTCGTCGGCAATGTCGGCGATGTTCCGGAATTCCGTAATGCCTTCCGGCGCCTGCAAAAGACAGGTGGGCTCTATGAAAGCGATCCTGCCGGCGTGCGCTTCGTCAGCTCCTCGCTCTTCAAGGCAACGCTCAGGGTTCCCGCCGACGTGCCGAACGGTGTGCACATGGTGCGCGCCTATCTCTTCAAGAGCGGCAAGTTCCTGAGTGAGAAATCGCTGCCGTTGCGGGTCATCAAGACAGGAATAGAGCAGACGATCACGGATGCAGCGCATCAGCGGCCGATCACCTATGGCATTCTTTCCGTGCTGCTGGCCCTCGTCACCGGCTGGAGCGCAAGTTTCATCTTCCGGAAGAACTGATCAGCCGGTTTTTCGGCGATTGGCGACTTCGAGATAGGCTTCGGTCAACCGGCCGAGCACCGAGGGCGTGCCCGGAGGCAGCACCTTGCCGAGATGCTTGGCACGCAGCTCGTCCATGAAATCATCCCAGAGCTTCTGGCCACCATCCTCCAGGAGCTCCGCCCGGATCGACAGCTCTTCGGACACCGGAAGATGCTTGCGGCCCCAGGCACCCATATGGGCAAAGAGCGGCACGAGGTCTATCGCCATTTCCGTCAGGCTGTAGATAGCCTTCTGCTTATGCGTCGGATCATCCTCGCGGGTCAACAAGCCGCGCTCCACCAGCCGCTTCAGCCGGTCCGCAAGGATGTTGGAAGCAATCCCCTCCTGCGACTTCTGCAGCAGTTCACGAAAATGCCGGCGATTGCCGAACATGATGTCGCGGATGACGATCAGGCTCCAGCGGTCGCCGAGAATTTCCAGCGTCAGATTGATCGGGCAGCCAGAACGATGCAGCGCGTCCATAATGATCTCCAAAAAACCACTTGCATTTTGCCATCAGTCTAGTTAGCTTTCAACTACTTGCTTTTAACAACCAGTTTTGATTATGAGGCAGTTATCACAACGGAGGAAGTGATGAGAAAGCTCGTTATCTGGAATCTTATGACGCTCGACGGCTATTTCGAGGGAACCAAGCCCTGGGACCTCGATTTTCATATGCTCGCCTGGGGCGATGAGCTGGAACACTATGCGACCGAGCTCGGCAAGGAAGGCGATCTGCTGATCTTTGGCCGCAAGACCTATGAAGGCATGGCCGCCTATTGGCCGACCGCGACGGAAACGTCTGACATTACCGCCTATATGAACGGCATCGCCAAGATCGCCGCCTCGCGGACGCTCGACAAAGCGGACTGGAATAATACCCGCGTCGTCGGCGACATTGTCGCTGAAGTGAAGAAGCTGAAGGAAGAACCAGGCAAGACCATGTTCGTCTTCGGCAGTGCTGAAGTGGCCGATGTATTGCTCAAGGCGGGGCTGGTGGATGAGCTCAGGATCTGCCTCGTTCCCGTCGTGCTTGGCAGCGGCAATCCGCACTTCAAACCGGCGGCCGAACAACGGCCGATGAAGCTCATCGATTCACGCCCGTTGAAGACCGGCGCGGTGATCCTGCGCTATGAGCCGGCGAACGCGGCCTAGGCCGAGAGATTGCCGAACCGCACGGAATAGATGCGGTCGCGGCCGAGCAGGTGCGCAATCAGGCTTTCCCGCGCGAAGAGGCCAGCCATGGCCTTGTGGCGCAGGTCGAGACCGCCGGTCATCACGCCGAAGGCCGGCATCAGCAGGCGGCCGCCATCCGTTGCAAAGCACGGGCGGCGCACTGATTTCTCCCGACGCCGAACGGTGGCAGAGGGATGCAGGTGGCCAGCGATCTCGCCGGCCTGCAATCCGGCCTTTGGCTCATGACGGAAGGTCAAACCACCACAATGCATCTCGTCGACCGAGTGCCCCGGCAGGTCGACCGTGCCGTCCGGATCATGATTGCCATTGATCCAGATCCATTCGCGACCGCGGGCCATGTTGACGATCAGGCTGCGAAACTCGTCCGGCAAGTGCTGCGAACCGATGCGATCATGAAAATTGTCGCCCAGTGAAACGACGAGTTTCGGATCGTAGCGCGAGATGACGGCGGAAAGAACGGTCAGCGTCGCCAGCGTATCGTATGGCGGCAGCATCATGCCGCGGCGGGCGAAGGCCGCGCCCTTTTCCAAATGCAGGTCGGAGACGACGAGAATGCAGGCATCTGGCAGATAGAGCGCGCCGAGCGGATCACAGACGGCGGCGACACCATGAATGACGGCCTCCACACCCAGCCCGTTGGCTGTGCCGTTGCCTTGAGCATTCATATCTCGCGCTAGCGCCAGGCGATTCATCACTTTAACAATCTACCTTCGTCGTCTGCTTTGCAGCATCCCTATTCCATTGCCTCGCGGATCAGGTCATCGGCCGCTTCCGCGAGCAGGGAATCGTGCGCCTCGCCCGGCACCGGCACCTTGCCGATTTCCAGCATCACCGGCACGGCGAGCGGGGAAATATGGTCCAGCGCGCGATGGGTTATATGGCCCTTGATTCGCTTCAGCATATCCGCAAGTCGGCCAATATCCAAAAGTCCGGTCGCGGCGTCCTGCCTTGTGGCCTGCAGCAGGATATGATCGGGCTCATGGCTGCGAAGCACATCATAGATCAGATCCGCGGAAACCGTTACCTGCCGGCCGGTCTTTTCCTTGCCCGGATGTCGGCGCTCGATCAAGCCGGCAATCACGGCACAATTGCGGAAGGTGCGCTTTAAAAGAAAGGATTCGTCGAGCCAGGCTTCGAGATCGTCGCCGAGCATATCCTCGTCGAAGAGGTCGGAGAGGCTAAGACGCCCGGTAGCGATCATCAGCCCCATGTCCTCCAGCCCCCAGATGCCGAGGGAATAATCGGTCGCGACGAAGCCCATAGGCTTGGCGCCGGCGCGCTCCAGCCTTCGGGTAAGCAGCATGCCGAGCGTCTGGTGCGCCAGCCTTCCCTCGAAAGGATAGGCGACCATGTAGGCGCGGCTGCCGCGCGGGAAAGTCTCGATCAGAAACTCATCGCGCTTCGGTAGCAGCGACTTCTCGTTTTGAATTTCCAGCCAGTCGCGCACCTGATCCGGCAGGCGGTGCCGCCGGTCAGGATCGGCAATCATCGCCCGCACCTGATCGGCGAGATAGGTCGAGAGCGGAAACTTGCCGCCGGCATAAGAGGGGATTTTTGGGTCCAGCGAGAAAGCCTGCGAGGCTAGGCATTCGCTTTCGCGGATGCCCTCGAAGCGCAGCACCTTGCCGGAAAAGAGGAAGGTATCGCCGGGCGAGAGCTGCTCGACGAAATATTCCTCGACCTTGCCCAGCGGCGCGCCGCCTCTTCCAAGCGAGCCCAGCGCATTGCGCTTCACCAGCCGGATATTGAGCATCGCCTCTTCGACGATCGTGCCGAGATTCAAGCGATACTGCTGCGCGACCTGCGGATTGGAGACGCGCCAGCGGCCATCCGCCATCTTGCGGATGCGGGCATAGCGCTCATAGGTTCTGAGCGCATAGCCGCCAGTGGCGACGAAATCGACGATGCGCTCGAAGGTCTCCCAGGAAAGCTCAGCATAAGGTGCGGCGCTCTGCACCTCGTCGTAAAGCTCCAGCATGTCGAAGGGTTCGGCGCAGGCCATGCCGAGCACATGCTGGGCGAGAACGTCGAGCGCTCCTGCGCCGATGGGCGGCGTGTCTTGGGCGCCCATATAGTTGGCATCAAGTGCTCCCTGGCATTCCATGACCTCGAAGCGGTTGGCCGGCACCAGGATCGCCTTCGACGGCTCGTCCATGCGGTGGTTGGCGCGGCCGATGCGCTGGGCAAGGCGGCTTGCGCCTTTCGGCGCACCGACATGGATAACGAGATCGACGTCGCCCCAGTCTATGCCGAGATCGAGTGTGGAGGTGGCGACGACAGCGCGCAGCCGGTTTTCCGCCATGGCCGCTTCCACTTTCCGGCGCTGGCCGACATCGAGCGAGCCGTGATGCAGGGCGATCGGCAGATTGTCGTCATTGGCCGACCACAGCTCTTGAAACAGCATTTCGGCCTGAGAGCGCGTGTTGACGAAGAGCAGCGTCGTGCGATGCGCCTTCAGCTCGCGATAGATATCGGGGATGGCATATTTGGCGGAGTGGCCTGACCAGGGGATGCGCTCTTCCGTCGACAGGATCGAGATATCGGGCTTGGCGCCACCCTCGACGATGACGAGGCCCGCATGGCGCTCTTCTCCCGGCCGCTGCGCCACCAGCCATTTCTGCAAGTCCATGGGATCGGCGACCGTCGCCGAAAGGCCGATGGTCTGCACGCGCGGCGCCAGCTTGCGGATGCGGGCAAGGCCGAGCGACAGCATATGGCCGCGCTTGGAGGTGACGAGCGAATGCAGTTCGTCAAAGACGATATATTTCAGATCCTTGAAGAAGCGTTCGGCCTCGCGATTGGCGAGCAACAGCGCCACCTGCTCGGGCGTCGTCAGCAGAATATCGGGCGGGTTGAGCTTTTGCCGCTGGCGCTTGCCAGCAGGTGTATCCCCCGTGCGGTTCTCGACCGTGACAGGCAGGCCCATTTCCGAAACGGGCTTCATCAGGTTGCGCTCGATATCGACTGCGAGCGCCTTCAGCGGCGAGATGTAGAGCGTGTGGATGCCGGTGAAGGCCGAGCCGGGCGGAATCTTGCCGCGCCGGGTGAGGTCCGTCAGCGACGGCAGGAAGCCGGCGAGCGTCTTGCCGGCGCCTGTGGGAGCAATCAGCAGCGTGCTTTCGCCGGCCTCAGCGCGGGCCAGCAGTTCCAGCTGATGGGCGCGCGGCTGCCAGCCCTTTTCCGCAAACCAGCGGGTGAAGGGGGCGGGCAAGGTAAGGAGGCGGTCGGCGTCGATCTGGTCCACGGGCTGAATGTAGTTGAAATGTGGAGGATAGGAAGCGGGGTGGCCGGAGAAGAGCAAGATGGGCCGCGCGTTCTTTCACCAAGGCCGCTTAGGCGCATTGGCTTCCACACGCACCGTCATCCTCGGATCAAGCCCGAGGATGACGAACCCTTCTTCTAGTAGCAGCTATAACCGGGCATTTCTCGCTCATTCGCCCAACAACAATTCTCTCGCATTCCTCGCTTGACTCCCACTATAATCATAGATAAAAAATATCCATGATTAGAAAGGCACGAAAATGAAGCTCGGAGACGGCGTCGAACAATCCATTCATTGCGTCGGCATGCTGGCTGGCCTTTCCGATGGCGGCGTGCTGTCAGCAGCAGCGCTTGCCGAATTTCACGGTGTCTCTGTCAGCTATCTTCTGAAGCATCTTCAGGCGCTTTCGGGTGCCGGCATCCTCGATACCGTGCCGGGACCGAAGGGCGGATACCGGCTGGCGCGCAAGCCGGAGGAGATCACCCTGCTCGATATCGTGCTGGCCGCCGAAGGCCCCGCCCCCGCGTTTCGCTGCGCTGAAATCCGCCAGCGCGGTCCGAACCCGCTTGAAGGGCGCTACTTCGCCAAGCCCTGCGGCATCAATGCCGCCATGCTGGCGGCCGAGCGCGTCTATCGGGCCGAACTGGCAAAGACAACGATCGCCGACGTGCTGACCGACCTCAGGCAGACGGACACGGACGGTGGCATAGCCGCGAGAGGCTGCACCTTTCTCGAGCTGCATGAACGCAAGACCAGAAACTGAACCTCAATTTAAACCCAAGGAGAAGACCCATGCATCCGCGTTTCAACTTCGCTAAAGCCTCCCCGGACTCCTACAAGGCCGTCGTCGCGCTGGAAAACTTCGTCCAGAGCAGCGGCCTCGAACGGCGCTTCATCCACCTGATCAAGCTCCGCGCCTCGCAGATCAATGGTTGCGCCTATTGCGTCGACATGCATGTGAAGGAAGCCCGCCATGATGGCCTCAGCGAACAGTGGATCAACCTGATGTGCGTCTGGTGGGAATCGCCTGTCTATGACGACCGCGAGCGTGCTTTGCTCCGCTGGGTCGATTCCGTCACCAAGATCGCCCAGACCGGTATTCCAGATGCCGATTTCGAGCCGTTGAAGCAGCATTTCAGCGAAGAAGAGATTGTGAAGATCACGGTCGCGATCGGCACGATCAACATCTGGAACCGCCTTGCCGTCGGCTTCCGCTCGCAGCACCCGGTGGATGCGGCAAGCAAGGCTGCTTGAGCCTGCTTTCTCTGAGCGTGTTATGGCCGGAGCTCTCCCTTGAACGCCGTCATCCTCGGATCAAGCCCGAGGATGACGGACCGTGGGGGTTAGCAGCGAGGGCCCAAGAGGGTCTGAGCGACAGCCGCGGCCTGATAAAATTCCAAAACGAGAAACGCGGGGCGAAGGCCCCGCGTCATTTATTGGCTTCCTATGCTTGGCAGGCAAGCGTGAAAGCTATCAGGCAGCAACCGAGCCGAAACCAGCCGTCGGAACTTCCGAGATGGTCTTCAGAACCTGGGAAGCGATCTGGTAGGGGTCGCCTTGCGAGTTCGGACGACGATCTTCGAGGTAGCCCTTGTAGTCGTTCTTGATGAACGAGTGCGGAACACGGATCGAGGCGCCACGGTCGGCAACGCCGTAGCTGAACTTGTTCCACGGAGCCGTTTCATGCTTGCCGGTCAGGCGCATGTGGTTGTCCGGGCCGTAGACAGCGATATGGGCTTCGAGGTTCTTGTCGAATTGAGCCATGAGCGCTTCGAAATAGGCCTTTCCGCCGACTTCGCGCATGAACTTGGTCGAGAAGTTGCAGTGCATGCCCGAGCCGTTCCAGTCGGTATCGCCGAGCGGCTTGCAGTGGAACTCGATGTCGATGCCATACTTTTCGCAAAGACGCAGCAGCAGGTAGCGAGCCATCCAGATCTGGTCGGCGGCCTTCTTGGAGCCCTTGCCGAAAATCTGGAATTCCCACTGGCCCTTGGCCACCTCGGCGTTGATGCCTTCGTGGTTGATGCCTGCTTCGAGGCAAAGGTCGAGGTGCTCTTCAACGATTTCGCGAGCGACATCGCCGACATTCTTGTAACCGACGCCGGTGTAGTACGGACCCTGCGGAGCCGGATAGCCCGCTTCCGGGAAGCCGAGCGGACGGCCGTCCTTGTAGAAGAAGTATTCCTGCTCGAAGCCGAACCATGCGTCTTCATCGTCAAGGATGGTCGCGCGGCTGTTGGATTCGTGCGGGGTGACGCCGTCGGGCATCATGACTTCGCACATGACGAGAGCGCCGTTGGTACGGGCCGGGTCCGGATAGATGGCGACGGGCTTCAGCACGCAATCGGAGCTGCGGCCTTCGGCCTGCATCGTTGACGAACCGTCGAAGCCCCAAAGCGGAAGCTGCTCGAGCGTCGGAAATGCGTCGAATTCCTTGATCTGCGTTTTACCGCGCAGGTTCGGTACCGGGGTGTACCCGTCGAGCCAGATGTACTCGAGCTTAAACTTCGTCATTACGCACCTCATAACAGTTAATCAGGCGAAGTAGGAAAAACTTGGCCGGCGCGCCCGCCGGGAAATCCTCTCTACGATCGGCTGGCAAGAGAGATGCATGTGCCGTGCCAGATCGCATCGACATCTGACCCGTCAGGCGAGATTTTTATGATTCAGCCGCGTTCGGGCAAGATTTCCCGGTGCCAAGCATCAGATTCTTTTCAAATCGCCGCCATGGCCCCAATCGAGCTGCCAAAGTGTCGCAGGCTCCACCGGCCCTAAAATAGATTGGAAAATCGGCAGATCAAAGAAGCGGCATCCGCTGCACTATCATCAAATTGCCTATAATTTCATCATTTAGCATTTTTTTTAAGCGGAATGGTGATATTTACCTTGGGCTTTGCTATATATGAGTTGTCTCTTGAAGCGCGCCCGCTTGAACACCAAAAAGGGAGAGACAGCGAATGGCAATCGGTACTCGGTACGAAACCGCAAAGATCTATCAGTTTCCCGTCACGGCCCGCCCCACGGCGCTCAGCCAGCGTCCGAAGGTGAACCTCACCCCGGATATCGGCCCGTCTATTGCGACGGCCGCATTCGACAGCTGGTATCACGAAGCCGCGATCGTCGAATCCGACGAGACCCGCAAGCAATAGATATAAGCTTTACAGCGCTATATAGCGGTCTGAGCGATGATTGATCGCAACGAAAAGGTTGAGGACAATTGCGCCGATGACGGAGCAGATGACCACTGGCGGCGTGGTCACGGCAAAAGCGACCGCGAGCACGCATAGGTCGATTGCAAGCTGCACCAGCCCTGCCCTGATGCCGAAACGCTCCTGCAGATAAATCCCCAGAATGCCGACGCCGCCGAGGCTTGCCCGATGGCGATAGAGTGCGAGCAGCCCGAAGCCGAGAAGAATGCCGCCGAGGAGCGCCGACCAAAGTGCATTGATATGTGCGACATTGAACAGCACCGGCTGCAGATTGGTCAGCAGTGAGGTCAGCGCGATGGCGATGAAGGTCTTGATGGTGAAGGCCGCGCCGAGCTGTTTCAGCGATAGATAGAAGAACGGCAGATTGACCACAAAGAAAGCCAGGCCGAAATTCACGCCGATTGCGTAATGCAGCAGGAAAGCGATGCCGGCAGTACTGCCGGTCAAAAGGCCGGCGCTCGAAAGGCAGAACAGCCCCAGCGACGAAATCAGGCTGCCGGAGACGATACCCTGAACATCCTCAATCCACGAATGCCGGGTCGCGGACGTCTTCCAGACACCAAATGCGCTCTTTGCGTTTGCCATGTGCTTTCCCCTGGGTTTCCAGGCTTTTTGCTGGAAGCTCCGGCGACAATCAAGCAAAAATACGTAAGCAATACTGACCTATTTTAAATTCGCAAGATTCGAAATCATCAAGCCGATTTCCGGGTAATGAACAGAATGCCGTGGACCGGTTTTCCGCCATCCATGCGAATGATGCTGCGGGTGAGATCCAGTACCGTAAAGCCGTGACCGGCCAATATCTCCCGAACATAGGCTTCGGAGTGCGCAAATCGGAGGGAATCGCACAGCACATAACCATCCGGTTGCTGCGCGTCCTCGACTGAAAAGGCGAAGATCGCTCCATCGACCGAAAGCTTGCGGATGATCGCCATCACACCTTGCAGATCGCCGAGATACATCAGCACGTCGGCCGCAGTGACCAGATCCGCCCGGCTGGCGGCAGGCTCGGCATCGAAAACGCCTGACAGATCCGGCTCCAGCGAGAGGTCGGCCTGGCCGAGATGATCGTAGACGTGCTTTTCCGCCGCCTTGGCGAGCATGCCCTTTGACAGGTCGTAGCCCTCCAGCCGATCGACGCGAGCACGGATTTCCGGCCCGAGCAGGCCCGTGCCACAGCCGAGATCGACCGCGAGGCGGAAATGTTTGGTGGCACCGGCCGTTTCGGCGATCAGGGCCGCAAGCTTGCCGGGCACGCTATAGCCGAGCTTCTCGACAAGCGAGCTTTCGAAGCGGTCGGCATAGTCATCGAACAGCCGCTCGACATAGAGGCTCGGCGGCCGGTCCGGCACTTCGGCACCGCCAAGCACCGCAAGCTTCAGGCGGGCGCCGAAGACATCCCCCGCATCGAGCGTCAGCACCTCGTTCAACGCTGCGATCGCGCCTGATACATCGCCGGCCTTTTCGCGATAGGTTGCGAGCGTGAACCAGCCCGCCGCCCAGCCCGGCGCCAGCTCCAACGCCTGCTCCATCAGCTCGGCAGCACTCGCGGGTTCGCCGCTCTCGGCAAGCATCTTCGCATAGTCGGCGCGGCGGTCGGCAATGACATCGCCGGAGGAAAGCTGGCTCGGCAGCATGGGTTTCATCCTGTTTGACGCTTGCCTTTGAATGCGGCCATAAAAAAACTCAAGTCCTATTTCAGGCAGACGCTGGTTTACGGTGTAAGCTGGGGCAAAAGTGCTTGCGAGTCGCAAGTGCTGTCCCTATCTCAACACCGACCGACTGCCATTATGGAGACGTCAGCATGTCCGATCAGGTGAACAGATTCCTTGGCGACTCGCCAGGTAGAACGCTGGTGAAGCTCGTCATCGTGTCGCTCATCGTCGGCGCCGTGATGAAGTTCTTCGGCTGGCGACCTCTCGATTTCCTCTATGGCGTCCGCCGCTTCCTGCTCGATCTCTGGCACAGCGGCTTTGCCGCGCTCGGCGAGTTCGGCGATTATGTGCTGCTCGGCGCATCCATCGTCATTCCGATCTTCATCATACTTCGTTTGTTCAATTACCGCAGCTGACATGACCTCCCCGACCCTGACCTTAACGCGCCGCGATGCGTTGCGCCTCACCGCTCTTGCGCTTACCGCATCCGTTGCGAGCTGCGCCACGCCGCCCGCCCGCGTTTCCAATATCCCCGCGAGCGACCAGACCGCCTCCGCACTGCCGCTCGTCAATGCACTGCGCGCCAAGAGTGGCCTGCCACCGCTGAAGGTCGACGCGGCCGCCAGTGCCGCCGCAGTCTATCAAGCCAGGCGGATGGCGGATGCTGGCAAGATGGAGCATCTGATCGGTCTCGGCGACGATTTCGGCAAACGGGTCAAGACAAGCGGCGTCAAGCTGCCGGCGGCAGAAAACATTGCCGAGGGCCAGCGCGACGTGAGCGCGGCGGTGACGGCCTGGATCAATTCGCCGAAGCATTTGCACAACATGCTCGGCAAATATGATGGGCTTGGCGTTGCTCTGGCCTACAACCCCTCTTCCGGCGACAGGCCCTATTGGTCCATGGTGCTGTCCTCGAACTGAGGAGGCGTAACGCAGCATGGATATTCAGCAGAGGAGCGTAAGGGTCCTACCCTTCGACGTGACGCATCGGCTGGTGCTGTCGATCGCGATTCCGATGACGCTCGGCTTCATGACCACGCCACTGCTCGGCCTTGTCGATACCGCCGTCGTCGGACATATGGGCCAGCCGGACGCCCTGGCGGGGCTTGCGATCGGCGCCGTGCTCTTCGACCTTCTTTTTGCAAGCTTCAACTTCCTGCGTGCCTCGACGACCGGCCTGACAGCTCAGGCCTATGGCCGCCATGATCGACGCGAACAGCAAGCCGTGTTCTGGCGGGCACTGATATCGGCGCTCGGCTGCGGTATCCTGATCGTCATTCTTTCGCCGCTGCTGCTCTGGATCGGTATCAAGCTGATGGGGCCGGAAGGCGGCATTGCCGATGCAACGCGCACCTATTTCTCTATCCGTATGCTCTCCGGCCCGGCGGCGCTTGCCAATTACGCGCTGCTCGGCTTCGTGCTCGGCCGCGGCCAAGGCCGCATCGGGCTCTTGCTGCAGACCGTCATCAACGGCGTCAACATCGTGCTCGCCATCCTGCTCGGGCTCCATCTTGCCTGGGGTGTGGCCGGCGTTGCCTGGGGTACCCTGATCGGCGAGGCGAGCGGCATGCTGCTCGGTCTTTTCATCGTGCTGCGCAGCTTTGCCGGCGAGGAGCGGCCGGCGCGCACAGAATTGTTCTCGCGCGCCAAGCTCACACAGCTCTTCGCGCTCAATCGCGATATCCTCATCCGCACCTTCGTTCTGATCGGCGCCTTCACGCTGATGACGCGCATCGGCAACAGTTTTGGTGCGGTCATGCTCGCCGCCAATGCCGTATTGATGAACTTCTTTTTGTTATCCGGCTACTATCTCGACGGTCTCGCCAATGCCGCCGAGCAGATCACCGGCCGCTCGATCGGCGCCAATTATAGGCCGGCCTTCGAGCGCGGGTTGAAGCTGACCGCACTCTGGTCCTTCGGGCTGGCGCTTGCCGCCGCAATTTTCTTCTTCATGGTCGGGCCGGCGCTGATCCGCCTACTGACAACATCCGAAGAGGTGCGCCTCGCTGCGGAGACCTATCTGCCCTGGGCAGCGATCACGGGCCTGACCGGCGCGCTCGCCTTCCTGATGGACGGGGTCTTCATCGGCGCCCATGGTCACGCGAGATGCGCAACAAGATGCTACTCTCCTTCGGCGGCTATCTCATAGCGCTGGCCATCCTCGTGCCAACGCTCGGCAATCACGGCCTATGGATGGCCATGAATGCCTTCCTGCTGTTTCGTGGCATCTTCCTGGCCATGGGCCTGAAGAAGCGGGCGGATCAGACGTTCCGGTTCGCCCAGTAATCCAGCTTGGCGTCGCGCAGGTCGCGGATCGAGCCGGCACGCTCGCGGTCAAGCAGCTTCGACAGGCCAAGGACGATCTGTCCCGGCAAGCCGGGGCCTTCGTAAACCATGCAGGAATAGAGCTGCACCAGATCGGCTCCGGCCTTGATCTTCTCCAGCGCCGTCTCTGCCGATGATACGCCACCGACGCCGATAATCGGCAATGCGGCACCCACGCGGCGGCGCATTTTGGCGAGCACCACGGTCGATTTTTCAAAGACCGGCTTGCCGGAAAGGCCGCCTACCTCCTTGGCCTGGCGCTGATCCTTTAACCCATCGCGCGATAGCGTGGTGTTGGAGACGATCAGACCGTCAAGCACGTGAGACAAAGCTTCGGCGGCGATATCGTCCATGCCTTCCTCGGTCAGATCCGGAGCGATCTTGAGAAAGACGGGAATGCGCTTGCCGGCCTTTGCCGCTTCCTCGTCGCGGGCGGCAAGCACGGCCGACAGCAGGGCCGACAGGCTTTCGCGCGCCTGCAGATCGCGCAGGCCCGGCGTATTCGGCGAGGAGATATTAGCGGTGAAATAGCGCGCCACGGAGTAGAAGCGGCGGATGCCGGCGACATAATCGGCAATACGATCGGCACTGTCCTTGTTGGCGCCGATGTTGACACCAATGATGCCATTGCCGCGAATAGTTTTGAGGCGCTGGAAAGCCGCTTCATGGCCCTCATTGTTGAAGCCGAGGCGGTTGATGACGCCTTCGTCTTCAATCAGGCGGAAGATGCGCGGACGTGGGTTGCCCGACTGCGCCTTCGGCGTGACAGTGCCGATTTCGGTAAAGCCGAATCCGAGTTTCAGCAATGCCTCCGGCACTTCCGCATTCTTGTCGTAGCCGGCGGCCATGCCGATGGGGTTGGCAAAATCGAGCCCGGCCACGGTCTGGCGCAGGCGAGGATCGGCGTTGATACGGCAGGTCGGAACCAGCCCCGATTTCAACGCCGCTATCGACATGCCGTGAGCGGTTTCCGGATCGAACAGGAACAGGCCGCGCCGGCCGAGATCGCGAAAGGCGCCGATCATTCCGACATCTCCGGAAAGATGTGAGCGCCATCATCACCGATCGGCAGCGGCCTTTCCCAGAGCACGGCCGAAAGCGGCAAAGGCGCATAGAGATGCGGGAAGAGATCGCCGCCGCGCGAGGGTTCGAAAACCAACTTCTCGCCAAGCGCATCGCCATCGATCGCGACGAGCAGCAGCCCGGTCTGACCTGCGAAATAGAGCTCGGCGGTTTTCTTTGCCTGCTTCGCGGTGGAGAGATGAATGTAGCCGTCGGTCAGATCGATCGCCGCGCCATGAAAAACGCCGGTTTGTCTGGCTTGCTGCCAGAGCGTGTCCGGCACGACCTTGTAAACCACTGGCATGGCGATCATCATCCCTCTGTAAAGCTGTGCTGATAGGGCTTTGCACGAAAACATCAGCCGATGTCCACGGTTTCCGTGATGGATTTGGGGTTTAACGCAGAAAATCCGGAGGATGACATGACGAAGGAACTGAAAATCGGCCTTGCGGCCATGCTTCTGCCCGCTGCTTTTCTTCTCTCCACGCCGACTTTGTCGGCCGAACCGGATGCGGAACGCTTCCAGCTGGAGCGCAGCGGCGATCACTTCATCCGGCTCGACAAGCAGACCGGCGCGATGTCGATCTGCCAGGATCAGGGCGGCAATCTCGTCTGCCGCATGGCCGCCGACGAGCGCACAGCCTATGACGATGAGCTGGACCGGCTTTCCGACCGCGTAACGAAGCTGGAAAAAAACGTTGCCGCAAACAAGGGCTCAAGCCTGCCCGACGATGCCGAGATCGACCGCACGCTCGGCATCATGCAGAAATTCATGCGCGGCTTCATGGGCATGGCGAAGGAATTCCAGAACGAGCAGCCGGATGTCAAGCCGCAGCCACAGAAGACCTGACGCCGAAAAAGGCGCCGCCGCGAAAGCACGGGGATAAAGGACCCTATTCCTATGCCGGTCTTTACTCGCCAAAATGCCTCGGTTAACGTTTTCTAAAGAGCACAGCGCCGGGGAGCCGGCGCGCGGATACCGAGCGGTGATGCTGTCACACGAACAGATATGGGGTGCGATCGACCGGCTTGCGGAGCGGCATGCCTTGACCCCTTCCGGGCTTGCCCGCCGCGCCGGGCTTGACGCTACCTCCTTCAACAAATCGAAGCGGCTGAGCCAGGACGGACGTCTCCGCTGGCCATCGACGGAATCGATCGCCAAGATCCTGGATGCGACCGGAGCAAGCCTGGAACAATTCCTGAGCTTTATCCGCCCGGCCGAACCACTGACCACAGCAGTCGTGAACGGAATCCTGCCCTCCGGCACCTCCATCCCGCTGATCGGCTTCGCCCAGGCGGGGGCTGGCGGCTTCTTCGATGATGGTGGCTTTCCCGCCGGACAGGGCTGGGACATGGTGGAGTTTCCGGTTGCCGCGGCACAGAGGGCCGGCGTCTATGCACTGGAGGTGCAGGGCGAAAGCATGTTGCCGCTTTATCGCGACGGGGATATTCTGATCGTCGAGCCGGGAGCCCAGATCAGAAGGAACGACCGCGTCGTCGTGAAGACCCGAGAGGGCGAAGTCATGGCCAAGGTTCTGTTGCGGCAGAGCGCCAAGTCGATCGAGCTTTTGTCGCTCAATCCGGAACACCCCAACCGCAGCTTCGATCTTGCGGATGTGGAATGGATTGCCCGGATCATATGGGCCAGCCAATAGGAAAGTTTTCTCGTTATGCGTCGTGATATTTGGCTCGCAGGTGTGGCAGGCGCGGTCGTGGGTTCTTGGTTGACCCTGGTCGCGGTACAGTTCGCGGGACATGGCTTCGATTTGCACGGCCGTGGCAACTCGACTGCAGACAACAAGCCAGCCGCGACGACGCAGAGCGACACCGCCAAGGCCGAAACCACGCTGCCAAAGGCTGTCGAGGCACCCAAACCTGCCGAAGCCACGAAGGATAAGGCAACAGTCCTGGCGACGGCGTCCCCTTCGACAAGCAGCTCCGACAGCAGCCCCGAGCTGTCTGCGACTGTCATGGCGGCGGCTGCCGCGGCGAGTGCCGGCGACGATACGAAGGTCGAGGAAAACAACACGGCGGCGGAGCCGGTGAAGCAACAGGACACCAAGGTTCCAACTGATCCCGCGCGCTCCAACGACATGTCGACGAAGCCAGAGGAAGCACAAGCATCGCCGCCCGCAGCAGATACCGTCAACGGCAAGGGCGCTGCCGCCCCTGCATCGCAGCCAAATGAGGCCAAGCCGGACAAGACGGCTGTTACTTCATCGGACACAGCATCTTCCGGTGAAGCCAAGGCCGATCCTGCTCCGGACAACCGGATACCTGCCGATCAGATCGACAGGCAAACGGCGGCGGCCGAACATCGAACCCTATCGCCGGTATCGCCGCAGCAGCAGGCTCAGCCCATGCCTCAGTCTGAACCTCAGCCTCAATCCGAACAAGCAGCGATTGATCCTGCATCCAAGCCGCAGGAGCAGACGACGACGATCGAACTCGTCCGTCCCTTCTCTGATCAGGCTGGTATATTGACTATCGGCGGTAGAAGCGTGCAGCTCACCGGTATCATTCCGACCGATGTCGACCGGATGTGTACCGGCCCGAGCGGAAAGGACTGGCCCTGCGGCCAGGCAGCACGCACGGCATTCCGCATGTATCTGCGCGGACGCTCCATCGATTGCGACGTGCCCGATGCCAATTGGAAAGGCACGGCCAAGGGCACCTGCCGCTATGTCCGGGTCGATCTCAGCGCCTGGCTGGTCCGCTTCGGCTGGGCCGATCCGGAACCGGGTTCGCCGCTCACGGCTCTCGTCGATGAAGCCAAAGAAAAGAAGCGCGGCATCTACGGCGACGACCCACGCAAGAGCGGAAAATCGACGCTTGCACCGCCTCCGGTCAAGGAAGACCCGCTCAATCCCATCTGACGCCTTGCTTCCGCCACCAGCTTTTGCCATGAGATGCGCGACTTTTCAGTCTGCCAAATTCAAAGGACTTCGCCTGTCATGAACAAGCCGCTTTCTGCTCACGAGGCCCTGATCTACGTTATGGTACTGGCCTCGGCCGTCGACCGCACGATGAACGACCGGGAACTCAGCCGCATCGGAGAGCTCATTCACGCCCTGCCGGTTTTCAAGGGGTTCGACGACGAGAAGCTGATTTCCGTGTCCCGCGATTGCGCCAAGCTGCTTTCGAACAATGAGGGATTGGACATCGTGCTCGAAACCGTGCGCGATACGCTTCCCGCACGTCTGTACGACACGGCCTATGCGCTCGCCGTCGAAGTCGCTTCGGCCGACCTGTCGGTCAAGGCTGAGGAATTGCGCCTGCTCAGCCTGCTCCGCGACCGCCTGGGCCTCGATAAGCTGACCTGTGCGGCCATCGAGCGCAGCGCGATCGCCCGCTATCGCAAGGCCTGAGGCATTACGCATTCCGGACGGAAAACCGCTGCGCGGTTTCCTGAAACTGCTGAATCAGTAAAGCCCGTAAGGAAAATAGCGCAGATAGATTTCCTGGAGCCTGCCATCCCGCGACAGGGTGGCAAGCGCATGATTGATCGCCGCCGTCAGATCGGCATCCTGCTGGCGCAGCATGATGGTCATGCCTTCGCCGAGAAATTGCTGCGACAGGTAGGGGCCGTCAAACAGAGCGCAGCATTTTTCCGCCGCCGGCGACGATACCCAGAAGGAAAGCTGCAGGCCATCGGCAAATGCCGCATCGACCTTGCCGTCCTTGACGGCGGCCAGAAGCCCATCCTTGTCGTCGAAGGGCACCAGCTTGATCGCCGGGAAGAAGGCCGCCAGCATCGCGGCGTGCACCGTTCCCTTGACGACGCCGACCGGATGTCCCGAGAGCGAGGCGGCGGTCGTGCCGCTGATCGATGCCTTGAGATTGCGCACAAAACGGGCCGGCAACATCAGGAAAGGCCGTGAAAAGGCGAAAGTCTTGCGCAGTTCGGGCGTAACCGCCACGCCGGCGATGATGGCATCGCCTTGCGAAGCGGCAAGTGCGCCGTGCAATTCGCCGAAGGGCAAGGCCTGGATCTGGCATTTGTCCGATATTGCCAGCTCATCGCAGATCTTACGCGCCAGCTCGACATGGAAGCCGGTGAGCTTGCCGTTCTGATCGAGGAAGTTGAAGGGCGGAAAGTCGATCGATGTCAGGAAGCGCAGCCTGACCAGTGAGGACAGATCCGGCTTCGGCAGGCGCTCACGCGCATCGAACAGGATCGGCAGGCTCTGCGGCTTCGTCTCCTGAGCGGCAAGCGGCACGGTGCAGGATAGAGCGATCAAGGCCGCAAGCGCCAGATGCCGGGCGACTGACATGATCGACGAAAGGCAAACACGCATGGTCTGGATACGGCCTCCGGTCGTGGATGCACATTCTGATTCACGAATCCGATGTAGCAGAGACAGGCCGCAGGGGGAATATCGCGCTGTTAATGATGACCGAAGTGGCGCCGGTATGGGTGGCGTTGGAGCCTTTTACTTTTTCGGCAGAACGAGCCGTTCAATCTTTCCCGATTGGCTGCCTTCCGCCTCTCCGCGCCGTTTCAACAGCCTTGCAGGAGCGCCGACATAGATGCCGTAAGGCTTGGTCCGGCCCTTGACGACGGCGTTGGCGCCGATAACGCATCCCTTGGCGATATGGGAGCCACCGAGAATCTTGGCGCCCGCCCCTATCCAGACATCGTCCTCAATGACGATCGGCTTCTTCGTCACGCCCTGAAGGCGGATCGGCTGCGAGATGTCATCGAAATTGTGATCGAAGGAGACGATCATTGCATGGGCGGCGATGCGCACATCATTGCCGATTACAATCCCGCCGCGGCCGAGCAGAATGCTGTAGTCGTTGAAGGAGACATGGTCGCCGATTTCGATGCTGCCTTCCTGCGCATCGATGATGACGCCCTTGCGGAAATGCACTCTTTCCCCGATACGGACATCGCCTCGCTTCCAGATGATTTTAGCGCCGAGAGGTACTTTGGTGCTGCGGGCAATCTTCAGCGCACCGCTTCGAAAGAGCGCTCTCAACCTGTAAAACCATGCAATGCCACGCATTTCGACGCTCCTGACAAGGAGCGCCCGTTCTTACACGCTTGTCTGACGCCCGCCTGAATGCGCTACAGATGGCGATGCGGCAGTGCATTCGCAAGTGCGGTCGCGTTGCCTACGCTGTTCAGATGCGCGCGGCAAGGCCTGTGATCAACGCAATCACGCCGAAGCCCGCCGCCCCTGCACAGACGGCAACCCAGCCGCCGAAATCCCAGGCGGTTCCGGCAAGAGCCGACCCCAGCGCGCCGCCGAGAAAGAATATGCCGACAAACAGACCGTTGATGCGGCCGCGGGCTTCCGGCTTCAGGAGATTGACGGCGCGACGACCCAGGGTCTGATCGCCTGTGACGCCGACATCGAGCAAGACCGCGCTGACGCCCAGAAGGATCAATAGCGCCACAGAGTCGCCAGACCGTATTCCACCCACCCAGGCAGCCAGCGCCATGGCGGCAAGTACGATCAGATGCGACGCCAATGTCGCCGTCCGCGTCCAGCCCCTGTCGCCCATGCGGCCGAAGACGGAAGTCGCGGCAGCCCCGCCGGCGCCCACGAGGGCAAACAGTGCGATGCCGGACTGGCCGAGCGAGAATGGCGGCTGCGCGAGACACAGGGCAACGGATGTCCAGAACAGGCTGAAGCTCGCCATCATCAAGGCTGCCGTGAAGGCACGCAGCCGCAGCACGGGCTCCTCCCTCAAAAGCTCGAAAAGCGAACCGATCAAGGCCCCGTAACTCGCGTTGATCAGAGGGCGCCGCTCCGGCAGGCGTAAGGCAAGCACAGCGGCGAGCAGCGCAAGCGTTGCGGCACTCAAGGCATAGAAGCTTCTCCAGCCCCAGAAGTCGGCAATCAGACTTGCCAACGGTCGCGAGACAAGAATGCCGACCATAACGCCACTCATGACATTGCCGATAACCTGGCCACGATGTTCAGGCGGCGCCATCGCTGCCGCGATCGGCACGAGGATCTGGATGGCGGAACAAGCTGCTCCCAGCAGGAAGAGGAAGATCAGAAGGCTCCAGCCCGTCGGTGCGAAGGCGGCGGCAATAGCCATGACCAGAGCCGAGAGAAGCATGCGCAGCACCAGCTGCCGGTTTTCCATGAGATCTGCCAGCGGCACCAGAAAGAACAGGCCGGCGGCATAGCCGAGCAGCGAGGCCATGGCCACCAGGCCGGCACCGCTTTCGGAAAAGCCGAGCGACGGGCCGATGATGCCGACCAGCGTCTGAGGCGCAAAGAGATTGAGGATCATAACGCCGGTGGCGATGGCGAACAACAAGGTCGAAGGAGCAGCCGCCGTCGTGGAAACCTCTTCCTCCGGCTCGCTCGTCATGTGTTCGGGGACTTGCGACATGAGCTCTCCAATAATCTTTGATAATAATGATAGCCATGTGTATCGCTTTGTCGCATAATGCGGCAATTGAAATTAGCTAATAATGATTATGCGAGTTCGGCATGAACATTCATGATCTGGAAGCCTTCGTCGCCGTGGTGGAAACGGGTTCGATTGTTGCCGCCTCGGCGCGCATCAATCTGACCCAGCCCGGCATCACCCGACGCATACAGAACCTGGAAGACAGCCTCGGCATCGCGCTACTCGACCGGCAGTCGAAGCCCCTGCGGCCGACCGCGGCAGGCCGCGAGGCCTACGAGCATGGGCGCCGCGTGTTGCGCTCGCTCGACGATCTCAAGGCCGGCGTTTCGCCCGGCGGCGCGATCGGCGGCGAATTCCGTCTCGGGATCATGCCCTATCTTTCCGAGGCGGCTTTATCCGCTCCGCTTGATGAGTTGCGCAGTCAGTTTCCGCAATTGACGCTGCGCATCGTCACTGGCTGGTCGCCGCAACTGATCGAGCAAGTCGCTCACAGCCAGCTCGATGCGGCAACCGTCTGCCTGCCGGAGGAGTTGCAGCCGCCGGATAATGTCGTCGGCGAGATGCTCGGAGTCCATGCCGTCATTCTCGTCGCGGCGCCTTCGCTCGGCGTTCCCAAGCAACCGAGGCTTGAAGATCTTTCCCGTTTTCCCTGGATCATGAACCAGAGCGGCTGCGGCTTCCGCGCCTTCATTCAGCATCGCTTCGAAGCCGAGCGCCTGCCCTTCGACGTCGGGGTAGAGGCCATGAGCGCCGATCTGCGCATGTCGCTGGTCGCGCGCGGGCTCGGCATCGGCGTCTTGACGCCGGCGGCATTGGCGCACAGCCGCTGGCGCGATTTGGTCGAAATCGTCGAAGCACCGGATTTCAGCCCGAAAGTCGTCAACTGGCTGGTGCATCGTCCGCCAGCCGGGCGGCTGGCTCGACCGATCGCAATCTTTGGAGATGCGCTAAAGGAAACGTTGAAGTCGAAGAGACCGCTTCTGGCGTGAAGATTTTGGAGCGGGTGAAGGGAATCGAACCCTCGTATTCAGCTTGGGAAGCTCGGCTTATTGTAGATGCCGCAATTAGTTAGCTGTAAAACTCGGCCATTCACGCAAGAAAAAGCCTTTTAGTATCAATACGGGTGTAAAACGGCGCCACGGGCGTAGTTGAGCGATTGCCCTTGCTTTTAGGCCAATCAGGTTCATCCTGTACGGATGGCTTATATCCCTCCACCGACCTTGCCGCCGGGAGATCCGGACCGGCACCTGAAATGCCAAGAGGCGCTGGATGTTGCTTTGCAGGAAGTCGCTCAGGCTGCAATGAAGGCCGGATGGGATCAGCAGGAAGTTGCGGCCGCTCTCGTTGAGCTTGCTGATGCCCAGGTCCTCGCAATGATCGAGGATGGCGCCGTTGATGATCAAATAGAGTGGCTATTTGGTCGGCCCTAGTTCATCGCCCCTTCGAGAGCTCACTGCACCGCAACCGGCTCTCCTAATTCGCAATTGTTTAATCGCCCGAGATTATGTGGCCCATCTTCAAACCGATGGAGCTTACTCTTGACACACACGACCATTGTTGGACTGGACCTCGCCAAAAATGTATTCCAGGTGCATGGGATCGACGCCGAAGGCAAAAAGACATTCAACAAAAAGCTACGTCGCGAGGTGGTGAAGGAGTTCTTTGAGAACCTCCCCTCTTGTACTGTGGCGATGGAGGCTGGAAGTGCTTGTCACTTCTGGGCTCGCGAGATCGGCGCCTTGGGTCATCGAACTCTGATCATCCCAGGGCAATACGTAAAACCCTTCGTTAAACGAGAAAAAACAGATGCGCTGGACGCTCAAGCGATTGCGATCGCCGCAACGCAGCCGGATATTCAAGGTGTGCCGGCAAAGTCGGCTGAGCACCAAACGTTGACTGTATTAATCACAACACGGGCACTCTTCGTCCGACAGAGAACGAAAGCGTTTCAGGCCTTTCGCGGGCAACTTTCCGAATTCGGTATAATAGCGGGGACCGGTACCGCGAAGCTCGAGCGACTGGCGATGGATCTGCGAGCGGGTGCGTTGAAGGAAATACCGATCGCGGTGCGAGACGTCCTCCTTGCGATATATGACGAGATCGAAGCCCTGACGATGAAGATCGTTCGCTTCGAAAAGGAGCTCGCAGCGCTTTCGAAACATGAAGGCGATGCGCGCCGCCTTCAGACCATTCCCGGCGTCGGGCCTGTGACTGCCGCGACGATAAAAGCCTATGTACCGGATGCGCTCCTCTTCAAATCCAGCAGGCAGTTCGCGTCGTGGCTGGGCTTGGCTCCCAAAGCGCATAACAGCGGTGGGAAAAGTCGATCCGGCTCAATCTCAAAGCGAGGGAATCCGGTTCTAAGGGCACTCCTATTTATCTCGGGCATGACGCTCGTCAGGCAAGCGAAGGCAAAACCGCAAAGCGTCGATGCATGGCTTGTAAGGCTAGTCGAACGGCGGCCCTACAAGGTTGCTGCAATCGCAGCAGCAAACAAAATTGCCAGGGTCATATGGGCTCTACTAAGCAGAGGCGGTAGTTATCAAAGTCCGCAGCGCGCTTAAACCGCAATACGCGGTGCGCAAGTCCTAGGAGCACTCGTTCAGGCAATGCCCATCTAGACAGTACAGGCCGTTGCGCCGAATGTGCAAAAGCACGACCCATTTCAAAGGCCGTCCTGTCGGCGTGTCATAGAGCGGCAAGCACGCAAAGCTATGCCGACAATTTTCCTGCAAGCGGCGTCTGAAGAGCCCGTGGAAGTGTTGTATCGCGGGGCCGCCCATTTTTTGGGCGGCCAACCTTAGCGGAAGAAGGAAAGGCTAATTCTCTGCCTGGGTGGCACCTGATGAGCCCGGAAACCGGGATTAGATCGCTCGCGTCGGATTGAAGAAATCGATTGTAAAATTTCTAGTTGGCAAATACTGGTCTTGCTTGACTCGAATGAACCCTATCGGCATGTTCCCGCAACGTATGGGGGATTTCATGACAAAACGTTTTCTCGCACTGGTGTGCGCATCTATTGCCTTGACCGCTTGCCAGACAACAACGCCGGCCGATGACACCATCTATATGCGTACAGACGGTGTTTCGCAGGTTGGCCGCCCCGATCTTCTGCAAAAATTTGAGATCGATAAAACTGTTTGCCTGGGTGAAACGCAAAAGGCTGCCGTTGGTGCGCCGGTCGTTTATTCGAACGGAACCATTCTGAGCGAGCTGAGCGCGGCTGGTGTCAACCAGCAAAAGAGCAATGCACTTAATGACGTCATGAAAGGTTGCATGGCGCAAAAGGGCTACATTCTCGTCAAAAAGTCTGAAGCGATGGCAACCTCGCAGCGCCTTAAGGCAATGACCAAGAAATAACGAAAATTACTGCTGCGCGTAGGCGAGGATCATTGGGTGGCAGGCCCGTTAAACGGCCTGGACACCTTCAGCCGGCTATCCCAATTGGTAATGAACTGACGGGCAATCTCGGCACTGCCCGTAAAGGTCACATTCTCCGCGTTCCGCTTCTGCGCCGCAGAGGTGTAGTTATAAGACCCGCCGATCGTCAGGCGTTCGTCGATCACGATGATCTTGTTATGGGCGATCGCCGGCTCGAAATCGATCCAGACCGGAACGCCGACGGCTTCGAGCAGTGTCGCGCCCGAATATTTCCGCTCGTTCGTCTTATCGAGGATCGCGAGCACTTCAACGCCCCTGCCCGCGGCCCGTTGCAGCGCATGGATGATCGGGAGCGAGGTAAAGCCATAAGCCTGTACGCGGATCGATGATCGAGCTCGGTCGATCGCATCGATGATCTTGGCCTCGCACTGTTCGGCCGGCGTGAAACAGACGGAGACCTGTGCCGTTATCGCCTGGGACGAGAACGCCGGATTGGTCACAGAGATAATTGCAATCAGGGCTACGAGAAGTCTCATTGTCCCACTCGATGGAATGCCGTCGCATAAACGCCAAGACTTGTACCCCGGCCCTCTACTACTATCCGCGTGCCCCGTCCGAGACCTATTTTTAGATCGCTTGGGACATTGCAAAGCTTGTTAAACGCAAACGGCAACTCTTCTATTTCGATCGGCGATCGGCAGCCTTTATCTGGCGATCCGTCCGTTTTCGATACCTGATAGGTAATCTCGACATGATGTCCCGCAATCGCCGCCACTAGCATCGGGACACCAATGGTGGCTGGTGCGCTTCCAAAAAAATATCCCAGGAATGGAGATAATAGGACGGTCAGAATCTTTCTCAGCTCGCCACGCTCAATATCGATCCTCGTAATGGAAGAGAAGGTAACGAATACCGCCCCCATCAAGCCGAAAGAGATGCGCATTGAGGCTGTTTCATTCAGGAAGTTTGTTGACGGCAGGTATCCGTATCCAAAAAATCGGGAAAACATAGCTACGCCGCCGAGCCCCATCCAGATCAGTACAAAAATGGCTGCCAACCTTACGGGCCATCGAACAGCTCTCGTGTTTGTTTCTCCGTCCACTGGATTGCCCCACCGCGCAATTATCCGCTTTTCTCGCATACTCTCAGTTGCACTAGCAAGGGATCTATCTCGTCAGTTCTCTTAGGCTTGACTCTGCCTCAAAATGAGAACATTTATAGAACAGATTAAGGAAGACGTCATGAGTACCGCCGAAAAATTCATTGTCCTGCCGTTTCGAAAGAACCGTGGCAACCTGGTACCGGGTGAGATGCGCCAGGCCTCGAATGCGGTGAGCGCCGAACGAATTGCGTCGGCAATGGCATCCCGCTTCGTTGGCGTTGCGGCTTATGCCGTCATGGTCGACGAGGAGAGCGGTGATATGTCGTCACCTCGCCTTCTGGCGAAACATGGCGAAATCGCCGATCTGAACGCCGCCTGAGACAGACCGATATTTTCAATACTGAACCGCCCCTCCGGGCGGAACGGAGACATGCGCCATGCAACCGAACCATTACACAATCACGCGCCAAGACGCTGAGGTGCTCAAGCAACTTGTCGCATTCGTCAGCCAGGATGTTTTTGATGAGCGGCGGCACGACGGCGGCATTGGCAAATCCGCGGCGTTCCTCGCGATCATCAATGATGCGCGCGGCGCGCTCGAGCAAATCGGCGCTTATGACTTTGATCACGAGAATGACGACGACCTGCAGCCATATACCTTCTGGTGGGAAGGTCCCTTCGATCTTCCGAGCAACGAAATCGAACATGCGCTCGCCGGTGAGACCGAAGGTAGGCCGGGTCTCGTTTTCAAGCGGGTGCAAGTGAACACCGCGTTGCCTTCGGGATACTTCGCAGACTTGCAGTTCGCGATCGATGAAGCCCAGGGCAAGATCTGCACACTCATCAGCATCCCGATCGACCAAACCGAACTCATACTCGGGCCAAACTGGTACGATATCGGCGAAAACCTTGAGGTGACAATCGAGCTCATTGTCGACGGGATCGAAACCCATCCCACCTGGGTGCAATATTTCCAAGCACAAGCATGACCGATGCCCGAGAAGGCCGCGAGCCGAATGGACGTGCTTTCGGCGCCTACGCTATCCAGCTATGCGCAAGGGTCGCACTTTGTCAAAATCACCTGTGAGCTCTGCCGGGTGAAACGCTTTTATGAGCCGGTGGATATCATACAGCTGTGCGGAAACATTTCCGTTCGACAAATCGCAAAGCAGTTCCGCTGCGAGAAGTGCGGGCGGAAGGATTACTTGGACGTCGACTTAGTGAGCCCTTCGGCGGCTGAACGCGTCGGCATGTGCGTGCGGCGACTCACCGAGATCAGAATTATCCGCAGACCGGTGTGGAAAGATATAAAGCTTTGAGGTGGATCGATGGATCGGAGAATGAGGCTGACGAGAGCCAAACTGGACAGGGGATGGCCGCATAGGCTTATGATCCTGGTCGAGGGCATGACCTATCGCGAATCCGGACCGCTTCACGAGGCAGTCAGGCAAATCGACCCTACGTACAAGACAAAGCACGCCCAGTATTGCGGCGCCTCATATCAGGTGCTTTGTTTCAAAGAAGAGGCGACAATGCGCAATGTTCAACGGCTGATCGGCGGCCGGATCGTGCTTCCAAGTGATTTTTCCAAGTCCGGCGAATGGAACGGCAGAGGATCAAATGTGCAATCTTTACAACGTTACAACCAATCAGGAAGCGATACGGCATTTTACCCGAGCGATGATCGACAGCATCGGAAACCTGGAGCCGGAACTGGACATCTATCCTGATAAGATGGGGCCGATCGTGCGGAATACGCCGGCCGGCCGAGAGCTGGCGAAGGTCCGCTGGGGATTGCCATCCCCTCAAAATGTGCTTTTTGAAGCCGCGACCAAGCGGGCCGATAAGCTGCGCGCCAAGGGTAAGGAAGTGAACTTCGAAGAGCTTTTGAGGATGGAACCTGATGGCGGCGTGACGAATGTGCGTAACATTGAGAGCAAGCACTGGAAACGGTGGTTTGGTGTAGAAAACCGCTGCGTCGTACCGTTCACGCGGTTTGCCGAGCCAGACCCGGCAAGCAAGGTCGAGGGAGGCCGAACGCCGAACGCTTGGTTCGCCGCCAGCACTGATGAGCCTCTGATGTTTTTCGCCGGCCTGTGGGTGCCGCAATGGCGTTCCGTGCGGAAGGTGAAGGAGGGGGAGATTACGGTCGACCTTTTCGGCTTCCTGACAACAAAGCCGAATAACATAGTGATGCCCATCCATTGGAAGGCCATGCCCGCCATCCTTCGGAATCAGGATGAGGTCGAGGCCTGGCTTACTGCGCCGTGGGCTGAAGCGAAGGCGCTTCAGCGGCCGTTACCAGATGATGAGCTGGTTTTGTTGCCAGCCAAAAAGGCTATGAGAGATGCAAAATGATCGAGAGCCGCGTCAAGAGGCTGGAACAGACGATCATAGAGCTAGATGCCCGCTGCCTGGACTACCGCCAGCCTCGCTATGGGGATCGCCGTTAGGATCATCGACGGCTTGAATTTTTCCAGCTAACCCGTATGGAGTTAGGAGAGCCGCAGTGTTGCTGGCGCCAGGAGGGAGATTGATGGAGACAAAGCGGCTGGATGCCCTAACATCTCTTCGCTTCTTTGCTGCCGGCGCCGTTGTCATATTCCACGGCAAAGCCATTTTCGGAATGCCATCCTTTCTGGCTAATCTGTCCCTCACCCAAGCAGTATCATTCTTCTTCGTTCTCTCTGGCTTCATCTTGGCCTATGGGCAAAAATCGCTCGAAACGCCCGAGGAGATTTTCCGCTTCTATGTCGGTCGAGTGGCTCGCATATGGCCTGCCCATGTTGTGAGCGCTCTGGTCGCGATCATAATAATCCTGCATCAGGGTGCAGCCATTTCGCCCTTTGCCGCAGCAATGAACCTGTTGCTACTCCAGTCGTGGGTTCCCGATCCCGGTGTGTTCTTCTCTCTGAACGGTGTCTCATGGAGCCTTTCGGATGAGATATTTTTCTACATCCTATTTCCATTTATCGTTCTGGCGGCGCGGACGCAGACATTGAAATGGTTGCTTGGCTCAGCCATCGCGACGGCCCTCATGATTGGAGCGGTGTCGTTCGCGTCTGACCATATGCTCAGGTTATGGGGAGCAAGCATATCGCCCCTAACCAGGCTTTCTGAGTTCGTTTTAGGCATTGCAGCTAGCCAGGTGTTTGGCCGTGTGCGAGGCGTCGCGTTGGGGCAACTAAATGCGACCATCTTGGAGATTGCCGCGCTTATCTCCGTGATCCTGGCAATGCGGCTCGGGAACTATGACCTACTGTTGCGGGTTGGTATACCGGACGCCCAAGCCCTGTGGTTTGCCAATACAGGTGGCGGCTTCGCATTTGCATTCGCCATCACTGTACTAGCGCTGCAGCAGGGGGCCATATCGCGCTTACTCCAAGCGCGAGTTCTGGTTTATCTCGGAGAAATTAGCTTCGCGCTCTACCTCACGCACCAACTCGTATTCAGAACGGGAATTTGGAGCGGCAGCACAGCGGATCTAATCATCTATTGGGCCGCGACGATTCTTGCGGCAATGGGTCTGCATCACTTTGTCGAAAGGCCGTTCCAGCGGATCATCATGCGGCGTGCGCCATCCTCAAAGCTTCAGCCAGTGCCGAACAATCGCTGAAGCCGTATCGCTTGCCCAGACGATCAGCGACCCGACAGAAATTCCAAACAGAACAAGAAGGGCGCCAACCCCGGCGCCGAGAAGTTTGATCCGCCGCCATTCGGCAATTGCCGGCGCGACTTCCTCGTGATTGTCCGCGACGGTTTTCTGTAGTGCCTTCACCTCGTCGCGGATCTGGGCGTCAACGAATCCAGCGATAGCGATTGTTTCGTCGGTCTTCGCCATCTGTTTCGCATGCTCATCAAGACGACGGTGGATAACAGCCCGACTTTCGTGAGCGTCTTCCTTCTCTTGCTGAAAATCTTCGCGGATTCGCTCGACACTGTTTTCCAGGCGTCCAAGCGTTCGGTTGATTTCGTGCAGCAGATCGCTTTGTGTCGGCATTCAAATCGGTCTTTCACTGCAGGAGGGATATCAGGCATGGCGCGATCACACAGAAGAATGCGCCGGTCGACAGAAAGAAAAGGAAAAGGCTCACACACGCTGACATCACGGCCGCCGTTCGAAGCCGGCTTTTGTATCGTCATAGAACGACGCGCAGCGTTCCCCACGCGCGTTCGCACGATCAAGAGCCCCGCGCTCCCGAACTAGGGCGGATCGCAGCTCGTCGCCTACCCTGACGGCGGCGTGCGGCTCTTTCTTCCGGCAGTCATCCGGCAAAGGCGGCAGGTTGGTTCCTGCGGCCATGGCGCCCTTTGTCGCCGATGCCTTTTCCAGCCGATCAGTGAGACTGCAGGAACTGAACGTCAGCAGGATCGGCAAGACACTGGCGATTTGCAGCAGCGAGCTTCTTTTCATAGTCGGCGATCTCGATATCGGTTTGAGCGTCTTTAGCGCGCTGGGCGGCGTCATCGGCCGCCTGGCGCTTTCTGGCCTCTTCCAAGGCCTGTGCGGAGGCATTGCGCTGGCGTTCTAACTCGGCCGCCTTCGCCTCCGCCGTTTCCTTCTCGCTTTCGAGCACGTAGCCCCTCAGCACTTCATCCTTAATGGTCTGGACGTGGCCAACGGCTATGTCACCGAGCAGCGGAATATTCTTCAGGATCGGATAGTCGTTGAGGATGGGCACGCCAGTCCAATAGAGCGACGTGGCGAGCGCGCCGACTGCAGCGCCGGCGCCGAGCTTGATGTAATCGAGGATCCCGAACATCATGCTTCTCCGATGATCTGGTATTCAGTATCGAAATCCGGAAGTTCGACGGTCTGGCCGGCCAGACTATGGGTACAGTCCCCGAGGAACTGAATTCGTCCATCGGTCACGAACGAATGGCAGACAGCAGGAGGAGCGCCATCAACGCCTGCGTCCCTGCCATTGTATTGGACCAAAACGGACGGCGCGAACGTAGGGGCATCGGGGTTTCCGTTATAGCCCCACCGCCCCGGTCCATCTCCCTCAACACGGATCATATGAGCGCCATCGCATCCAGGGCACCAAAACATAAGGTGGCCGCCTTGAACGCTTCTTAGCTTCTTGGAAATGGCAGCCATCATGCGGCCCCCTTCAAGCAATACATCTGCTCAAGGGCGCGTCGCTTCGTCAGGCCGGGAAGCTCGACGAGCACGCCGTTCTTGCGGGCCTTATTGTAGAGCGTGATCCGGCCGCAGGCGGCGCGGACATTCCCGGCGCGGAGGTAGGCAGCCGCCGAAGATGCGCAGAAAGCGCCATTGCCCAGATTGTAGCTGAAGTCGTTGAATGCCATCTGGACATAGGGAGAAAGGTCGTCATAACTCTTAACGCAAGCGGCGTTGCCCTGCTGGTAATGGGCCATCCGCTTCTTGAGCAAATCCAAACATTCCTGCTGGCTGAAGGTTCGGCCCTTCATGTCCTTGGCGTTCTCAGTCTCGCCGTAGCAATAGGTGAGGACGCCGATCGGGTCTTTATAGACGTACCCGTAATAGCCCTCAGCCGGCGCTGCTAAGGTGGTGACGGCCATTGCAATGCCGGCGGCGACCCCAACTTTGGCGCGTTTACTCACCATCTTCATGTCCTTTCAGGTTTTCTTGAGCCACAAGGCGGGAGATCAGCGCACCGCAGGTGACGAGCCCCGTGAGAGCGGCAAAAGTGCCGCGCGGGATCGAGACGAACTGATCTATGATCGGGAGGGCGACTTCGCAGCCGGAAAGGATGCCGGCCACGATGATGAGGCGGATGCTCCACGCACGGCGAAGCACACGACCCCATTCGGGAACGAGTTTCGGTTTCACTAGATATCCTTAGGAAGCTCGACCTTGATCGGTCGTCAAAGCAGATCGATGGTGCAGCGAGCCGCTACGCCGCGGCGCCCTTTGTGAGCGTAAATCCGATAGAGATGGCTTCAGCCAGCGATCCGCCGGTCATATTTCGAACGGATATTACAGCGACACCGTTCTGCACGTCGGACACCCCGACGTGGTAAGCGCCATATGATCCGCCTCCGGTGATGTTGGGCGTTAGCGTATCGGCGGACGTTATACAGGCGTTCTTGAGGATAAAGGACACAACTGCGCCGGCCGGGATCGCGGCCGGATGCATGGTGATGACTCCTGTCGGCTTGTCTAAAGTTACGGTCGTCGATTTGCTCGTTTGCTGGGTAACAGAGCCGCCTGCTCCGAGGGCGTAACCGAAAGGGCCGAACCATAGGCCATTGTCAGTATACCCGACTAGCATAGGGTGATCGGGGAGCGCCTCTTCGTCATTCGTTCCATGATTGGCGAAGACGCACTTCCTGATCTTATGGTTGGCATCTTCATAGACCGTGACCTTGTCTATCGAACAATCATAAAACCCGATGCCCGCTGGAAATTGGTCATTGTCGAGCGCGTCGAGGACAAGGCTAAAGCTCGTCGGCTCTGCGCTGCTCTCAAAGTGGCAACGATGAAACGAGATGGAGTCAACGAATTTCAACCAGGCGCAAACGGCTTTCGTCGCGCCGGCGACAGTCTCGATGCGCACCAACTCGAACATGCTGAGCCAAGTATCATTGCTGGCGGCGATAACGCCATCCATCCGCAGGCCGATACTCTCCGGGTTCTTGAGATTGATGCTTATTCTTCCGAAGAAGTTATAGATATTATAGTTTCCAGTCGGGGCGTTACCGCCCTGGATTTTCAAAGCAATGGTCTTCGATGCCGGATTAATGATTTTAATCCCGTCAACCCTGCATCCGGATATCGATGTGAACCGGAGACCGCCACAGAGCGAGTTGCAGTCGATCAGTATTCCATGAAGCTCGCAATTGCAGATCCGCCCCAGATAATCGAGGATATATGCGGTAGTCGCCGTACCGACATACTTTATGATGGATGGGACGGCCGAACTGTAAGAAGCGAAGCCCGCGCCTTCGCCAACGATTTTCACCGCATTCCTCGTGGATTGGGCTGCGCCGGCGTCGCCATTGCCAATCGAGAGCAGACTTGCAACCCACCACTCTCCACCAGGGACGTAAATCTCGCCGCCCTTTTCTGACAGAAGAGCGATAGAGATGGAGAACGCTGACGCGCAATCGGGACCATTCGGCACGGCGCCGAACCAGCGAATGTTGTATCGATTCTCGATCGCAAATCGGACATAGGCCCCTTGCGTGGCGGCGATAATCGAGCTGGGGATAATCATGCCACGTTGCCAATCGATGAGCGCCTTGGCTGAAAAGTCGCCCGCCGTCCATATGAAGATTCCCTCGCGTCCTGGCTCAGTTAGATAGACCATTGGCGCGAGAGATGGATCAATAGCGGCGACATCATCACGGCTATTGACGTAACCAAGATTTACAAGGGTCAAATCGTGTTTCCTTATCTAACGCGGCGGGCATAGATGCCGCCGTAGGCGGTTTGGGCGCCGCCACTGAAATTCGAAAAGCCAATCAGGTAGATGGTCGTCGTTGCGGACAGCGAGAACCTGCGCCGGAGACCGGCGACCGTTTGCGTGCCGCCTCCGGGCGTGCTCATTGACATTTGGCCGTAGCCGCCGCCATTGGGGGCGCTAGGAAGCGTAGCGGACGTCGACGACAATGCGCCGATCGTGTAAATCGAAGTTGCGCCTGAGCCGTTAACCAGCGTGACGTTCCCCCACACATCCCAATCGCCAGCGGTTAGGCTGATAGCCGTGACATTGACGGCCGTCGCCGAGGTCATAGAAACGGCGGAGCCGGATGAAACTTCAGATTGGACAAACTCCCCAACGCTGCCGGCATTCGCATTGTTGTTGGTGGTGGTGCCGACGATCCCGGCGGTCTGCGACGGTGTGATAGCGCCGGCAACCGATAGGGCGCCGCTGACGGATAGGGCGCCGCTGACGGATGCCGCTCCTATACTGACCAATCCCGTAGCGCGATTGATGCCGAGCGGCTGATCTATAAAGGTTCCGGCATCATCGTATCGATAAATGCTAAAATGCGAACCAGAATTACCACCAGATTCCGCGTTAGAGTCTCCAGGAACAATTGCCCATCGAGACTTTCCGTTTGTAAACGCAAGAATGTTGCGCGACTGCCCGGCGCCGGTAGAATTGAACAGAAGAGACGGGTTAATTGCCTCGATTGTCATGTTGGAGTAAAATTTTGACTTACCATCAGCCCTGCTGATCGTCAGAACATCACCAAGATAATTGCCCGCATCATTGAAGTGCGACAGCTTGAAGTCAGACCCGGCATTAGAACCAGATTCAGGGGTGCTATCGCCAACCCACATTTGCCAGCGAAGAGTATTAGCCTTCGTGCTTTGAATAAGTGAGCCGTAATTTCCTGCTGCCGAGTTCAAGCCAAGAATGCTGTGCCACGGCCCATTGATAGCGCCATCAATAGTCTGCGTGTTGCCGAAATAGTTCTGCTGGTTGAGCAGCGGAACAACGGCTCCGGATGCGCCAGTAGAGCCCACGTTGTAAGTTGCGGCCGTTCCAAGCCCCATATTCGTGCGCGACGTAGCGGCAGCCGTACCAGTAAACGCAAGACCCTGCGCAAGCGAGACAAGACCGGTGGAGCGAGTTATAGACAACGGCGCATCAATCAAAGCGCCGGCGTCTGTAAAGCGGGTTATCTGCAGGTTTGAGCCGGCATTGCTACCAGACTCGCCGGCGCTGTCGGCGTAAAAACCCCACCGAGTGCTTCCCGCTGTTTGGAAGCGAATAGTCCTATTAACGCCAGCCGCATTGTCGAGCTGTAGGCTCGGCATGGTCTGAGTAGCGCCCCAGGTATTAGCCGCATCAAGCCGTCCAATGGTCGCGCCGCTCGTACCAGTGTTCATAACGGCAGCTGTTCCAAGCCCAAGCGCCGTTCGCTGGGCCGCAGCATTCGCGGCCCCCAACAGAGCCTGGCCTGCCGTCGTGACATCCATCAACGCCAATGCACCCGGACCCGTAAAGTACGGGATCTTATTCGCCGCGCCCGTGAGGCCCGAAAATGACGCAAGATTGCCATTGCTCAACTGCTGGAGCAGCTGACGCGAGGTTTCCTGCATACGAGCATTGTCGCTCTGCAGCATGATCTCGTAGGCCGCTGCGGTCTGTGCTCCGCCCGGCCAAGGATTGGCGAGCGTCAGCTGCGTGTCGCTGTCAACCGACAGGATGCGGATCGCGTAGCCCTTGTGCACGCCGAAGAAATCGCCGGGCAGGATGGCCTTGGTCCACAGCGTGCTTATGCCGGTGACGACCGCGCCGTCGGCGTCGATCGTCGCGGTGCCATCCTTATAGACCGAAGGGAGGGTAACGGCCATGTTAGGCGTCCTTTTCCTCGACCTTTTTGGCACGCGGCGGCTTTACATCGCCACCGACTGCCTCCGCTTTCTCCGCCGCCTCGCGCAGGGCGGCGATTTCCTCCGAACGTTCGGCAAGTGCCTGCGTCAGCTGTCCGCACTTCAGCTCAAGGTTATAGGCGATCGTGTGCATGGCGAGCAGCCGGTTTTCCGTGAACTCTAGCCGGGCGTTGAGCTCGGCATTGATCACTTCAGCCGGGATCGCCGGCTGCTCTGGGCGCTGTTCGTTCGACATGTTTTTTCCTTTTGATGGGTATGACGATGACAAAGTGCTTCGGCCGGCTGATCGTCATTCCAGCCGGTCACGATTAAGAGCTGTGCTCGATGAAATGCTTAGAGTTCTGCGAAGGCCCACCAGCGAAGGCGCCGGGTGACGGCAGGTTTCGCGCGGTTGTAGAGCTGCAATCTCGGCGTTGTGCCTGCAACGAACCAGCCGCCGACTGTATCAGTGCCGGGCAAGATGCCGTCCGTCGATTTGATGAGAATGAATGGCGGATAGGTGAAAACCTGTGAGGGAATATTCACCGTTACGGTTGCGCTCAACGAGATATTGTAGGGCACATCAACCTCACCGAACGCCTTCGGCACCATTGGAACCTGGCCTTCGTAGATCGACATGCGAGAGATGTCGCCGCCCAGGACATCGACGCCGGGCTGGCTTGCGCGGAATAGAAAGCTGCCACCGCTGTTTCCAATGTAAACGCGACGGGTCATTACTCACCAAACCTGTTCTTGAAGACCATCCACGTCAACGTCATGCTGCCGCCCGAACCGCCGACATTCATCACTGCACGCGCTCTGAGGGTCGTGTTATTGACGAGCCAGACCCCGCTCTCGGTGAAAATCTGACCGCCGGAGCCGACCTGCCCATAGGTTCCGCAGAGAGAAATCGGCACACCAGAGCTGTTGACCGGGATGTTTGCCGAATTGGCGCTGTCGTACTTGATGTTGCCGAAAAAGACCGGGCGATATCCGAGATCGGGGAAGTTGACTTCGGCGTACCAGATCGTTTTCCCGGTTATGGCCCCGGTGCTGGTCATGCTGACCTGGCCGTTGGCGTGCAGCATTAGGGTTCGAAATCGACTATCGAGCAAATAATTCGTGCTCGTGTCGTCAATGTCTCTTCCCGGCTTGCTTATGAATATGCCGCTATCGCCAACGGCCGGATTATTACCGATCCTGATCCGCTTCACCATCAATCAACACCATAGACTTCATATTCGATCGTTCCGTAGTTCATGGTGCCACCGGTCGAGAGATTGCGAGGAAACCAGATCCGGTTGCTATAAATGATCGGGCAGACCTGCCCATTGCCGACCTGCTGCATTGGAGATTGAACGCTCGGGCCACTCCACGGCGTCGCGACACTACTTGCCGCCAGCATGCGAGCGACGACGCATGGCGCGTAGCCATAGTCGCGGTTGAACATCACGTTCCAATCTCCGCCGCCCGGATCGGTGGCGGATTTGGCTTCAAGCAAGATGCCAGACCAATTCCAGTCAGAATCAAAGATCTTGTCTTTGTCAGCCATTGAGGTTGATGCCGCGATGCCCGGTCTCGAAATGATAATCCTGGCCGCCTGTATGATGGCGCGAAGAACCATAATCTCCCCTCAATCTGAAACCGTGATCGAACCATTGGTGATGTCGATCACCATCTTGCCGCTCGGGCCGCCGTTAATAAGCCCGGCCGTCACCGTGCCGATGTTGGCCGCGTTCAATGTCAAGACGCCGCTTTGGAAGATGAACGGCTGCCCGACGTTCGATCCGTTAGTAATCGAGAACTGATCAGCCACGATGGCGACGCGCGTTGGCTGCGAGACGCTCGACGGCACGTCGATAAAGAGGCTTGCCGAGCGGTACGACCCTGACGAGCCCGCGCGGGCCTCCATGCCGATCCGGGACGAATAGCCGGACGGCGCGGCGTAGACCGACATGCGAAAGTTTGCGCTCGCCGAAACATCACCGACCTGGGCACTCAAGGAGGTGATCGCATTTGCCTGCGACGATAATTGACCATTGACGCTATCTACTTCAGTGGAGAGCAGTGTCGTTGCATTGGCATTGGCCTGCAGCCCTGTCGTCGGGTCATTGACCTGGGCGGTTACCGTCGATAGCTGCTGGCTGATCGAGGTAATGTTGCCTTCGGCTTGCGTCACCCTGGTCGTCAGGGAACTTGTGGCATTAGCATTTGCAATCAGGCCCGTCGTCGGGTCATCGATCCGCGACGTAATGGTGGTGATCTGCTGCGATGCCGTCGCGAGATTATTGCCGATCTGCGTGACCGTCGTCGTCAGATTGGTAATGGCGAGCGCGTTCGCCGACACGTTCGTTTGCGTGTCAGTCAGAGAGCTCGTCAACTGCGTGATCTGCTGCGCCAGCGCCGACCCCGGTCCCGTCGCGAGCAGGATATCGGACTGATAGCTTGCCGTCAGTTTGGCGACTTCGGTGTTGAGGCTGGACGCGTATTGCGTCCGCATCAGCTGTCGGTCGGTGAAGGTTCCAAGATCTTGATCGATGGTCAGGCGAGCAATGCGCTGGGCGTCCAGAAGAGCTTGCCGGGTTCCGTCGCGAATCCACTCCGTCGCATCGCCAACGAACTCCTGCAGATCTTCGACGACGCCGGGAAGATAGACATCATCATCCCCGAGCAGGACGTTGGGTGTTCTGACGGGAAGCCAGGCACTCCATTCGGTCGCCCGACCGGAGAACGGAACAAATTCTCCTCGCACAAGATAATCTTCGTTCGGCAGGAACGTGCCGTTGAGGATCACCGCAGACGGGTTTTGATTTGTCGCCGGGTTGCCATATGGCATCTCGCCGTCAAACACGATGACACCGCTTTCGGCGAGTTGAACCTGAACGCGCACGGCGCGAACGTCGATCTCGTCGCCATCGTAAAGCACTTCGATCGAAGGCCGGCGCGGCCTTCCGGCCGAATCGTAAAGGACCGCAGGCTGCACCTGCCAACCGGTCATCAGCTGCGGAGGCGGAATAACCGGGCCAAGGGGGGCAAACACCGGTGGCTTGTAGTCGTGATCCTGATCCCAATCGTAATCGCTGGGATCGACCTCCGTCAGATCGAGCGTAATGTCGAGATTGGCATGGTCGGCGATGCCGTCGATGCGAAACAGCTTCGCGTCATAGCCGTTGCGGTTCGACGTGAAGCTGACGATATCGCCCGGCTCCAAAACCCACGCCTGCGGCGGAAGAACGAAAGTATGCCGCCGAGCGCGTCTGGCTTCGTTGAGCGCCGACAGCATGATCCGCTGCACCTGCGATGAGCGATAGACCATATTGAGGTCGACACTGGTCATCAGGCGGCGATTGCCATCCTGCGCTTCGAACGTGGCATTGTAGAGCGGGGGCGCCGTCTTCGTGTTCCACGCCTCGTTCGGCTCCGGATACGTCGCGGAAACGCCGTTGACCGTGTCCGCCAGTCCGAAGAACGGCGTGAACGACTGCTCCTCCGTCGATAGAATATCGCCATCGGAGAAGGAATAGACCGCAGCACCAGGCTCACCGACGCGGGTCTTATAGAAGCCGCCCGACTCGATAAGCTTGCCCTGACATCCGGTCAGAAGGCTCTCGACCGTCGAACTGATTTCCGTATCCACGGAAACCTCTATGCCGGTCAGATAGGTCGGTTCCGGGCCGCTTGGACCATCGATCGCAGCGCGACACTTGTTGACCTGCGCAATCCAGTCGCCGGACGGAAGGCGCGGCGCCGTCAGGCTCTGCAGCCCATACAGCCAAGCGCCGCCATAGGTGATGCCGCGCAGGATATTGTAGATCTGCACGACTGGCAGGTCGTCACCGTCACCGCCCCAAGTGGACCGATCGGCCCAACGCTGCGGACCAACGCCGCCCGCTGAGCTGTCTTTCGTAACGTCATAGAGTGGCGCACCCTGAACCTCGAAGCGGAAGGTCGGGAAGCCGGAAAACAGCTCATCATTCGCCTGCGACGTAACGATTGCGTAAGCAACGCCGACGCCGACGCGCGTATTTTCGTAAGGTCTATCCGCGCTCGAAACTGTGTTGACCAGGAATGGATCGGCGACGGTCTGGGTGCCATCGTAGAACTTGATCCACATATGGTTGTTGTTGCCGGTGTTATACTCGACAACCGGATAGCCCCAATCGCCATAGCTCGTATCGCTCGTGTCGACAGTGACAGGATCTCCATTGACCCAGAATGCCGAGATCGTCTTGATCGGCAGATCCGAGAGCGCGATGACCTGCGTGAAATAGGCGTTCGGGGTCTTGCCGGCCTTCCCCCATGTATTGGCATAGACCAGAGAGCCGGCCGTCGTGCGGCGCCCCATGACGAAGGATCGCGCGACATCGCCGCCGGCCTGAAGCGTGCCGTTGACGCCATTGGTCTGCTGCCCCGCCGAATGCGGCTTCTGCAACTGCTTCGCCAGCATACTGACGCCGATGCCAACCGCAGCATTGAGCGCGAAGGCCGATACAGTCGCGGCAAGTGACGTCTCAGCAACGCCGAGCGCGCCCGCAACGAAGGCGGTTGTAAATACAGCCATGAAAGGGAAGTCTCTTTAAAGAGGCATCATGAAATGACGCTCGACGGCCCGATAGCCGCGGCGCGCATAAAGCTTCGAAACGGCAGGGTCCGGACCCAAGCCAACTATGCTGATGTACTGACAATTGCGCTCGCTGGCCCACGTTTCATAGGCGGCAAGCATCTTCATCGCCCCATGGCCGCGCCATGCCGGATCGATCCACCAGAGAATTTCCGATGCTACCTTGACCGGCGCGAGATGATGAGGCGCCGCGATCGCGGCGAGAACCCCGCGTGCTGCGGCGTCCTGTTCATAAATGAGGCATAGGCGATCAGCATCGGCAAGAGCTGCATCGAAGAGCACGGAAGCAGCAGGAGCCGAAAACGGAATGGGCATGCCAGAGGCTTCATGAAAGGCCTTCGCCATGCACAATACCCGCGCCTTGTCGGTAGCAATTGCTTTCCTGATCATCGATTGGCGGCCTTGATGTTGGAGGATATACGCTGCGCCGGCGATGTTTCAATCTTCCCGGCTTTGCGGCCCCAGAAGAACTGCCAGTCACCGACTGTGGTCGTATCCTTGTAGAAATTATCGGTCGCAGATCTCAGCACCTGGCTATCGTGCGAACGCGTGTCCGGATTGCTGCGGCCAAGCTCCTGCGAGTGTGAAGCGCAGGTAAGCTCGATGCTTCCGACCTCCCCTTCCTTGGGCGCAGCGATGTTGGCGACATCGACGAACCCCAAGAAGCGACAAAATGCCGGCGCCACCATCTGGCGGGTATCCGGGTTGAACATGCCGCGATAGATCTCGACGCCGGCCTGCTTCAGCTCATAACCACGAACGATATTGGCAACGCCTTCGTCGATCTGCGACATGACGATGCTGACGCTTTGCGCCGCAAGATCAGCGGTCAGCGGAATATCGGCAACCGAAATCAGCGTGCCGCTGCCCTCGAAGTTTCGGGAGACGGCAACCCCGGTGTTAGGGTCGAGCACCTGCGCCGAGACATTGCCGACATCATTCCAGAACCCATATTCGAATGGCAATCCGTTATCGAGTGTCCTGACCTTGAGCCAAAGGAAGTCACGCGCCACCAGGCGCCGTGCTTGCAGCGCCGCATTGTTTTCCGCCGATATCGATCGCATTAACGTGCCTCGATCGCTTGGAATGTGATGGTGCCGCGGCCATCGGAAAGCGTCGCGGTGCTGGATAGACTATCCGGAACCAGCGTCATGATGCAGGACGGCTTCACGAGCCTTGCAACCGCACCCGCCAAAGATGTCGGCCAGATATAGGTACGAACTTCGAACTCGCCGGTGACACCGGAGGCATTCGCCGCCGCAGTCTCCAAGGCCTGATAAAGATCGCTTGCACCGACCTGTACGAAATCACCAATGCTGACGACGTAGCCAGCCGGAAGGTTCTTTAAGCTGAGAGCATTTCCCGTGATGGAATTCACCAATCCAGAGCCGGAGAAGGCGGCGCCAGTCGGCCATGATCCTCTTGGATAGGCTATCGGATAGGTGCGACTGATCGACCACGCCTTGAAGGTTTGCAGCCCGTTTTCCAATGCCTTCAAGCGCGCGCGCCAGTGGTCAAGCTCATTCGGCCAAAGGCTGCGCGACTGATACGTTGCCTTCCAGAGCGGCGAGCCGAGATCCTTGGCATAGGTCTTGCCATTGGCGCTTCGGCTCTGCTCCTGGCGGTAAAGCGGATCGAATTCTGTCGACCAGCCCGGAAAGTCGGACAGGAAATCGACGGGAAACGTGATCGTCACGAGTGAAACTTCCCCATTTTCACGCCGGCCTTATTAGCCTTGCGGATTGCCGAGATCGTCTTGGCCTCAAAATCCTGATTGGCGCGGATCTGCGCCTGCTCGAGTCGCGCGACGGCGGCAGCATCCGCACCACGCGCATCAATGACCGGCGCATAGGTGAAGGACGGCCCCGCCTGAGATGAGGCGGCGGCCGCAATGCGGGCTGGGCTTGGAAGGCTCGGCGCCGATACGATGCCACCATCGGCACGACGCAGGACGCGACCGCTGTTGATGGCGTCGAGAAGCGCCCGGTTCTTTTTCGTGGCGGCTGCATTGACGACATATTCGCCATCCGAAAGCATGGCCGGGATTTTGTCATCGCGCGGGCCGCCGGGACCGCGAACGGAACCGCCGCCCGCCAGCTTGACGGGACCGCCATCCTTCAGGCCGATCGACGACCATAGCTTTGAGAACCAGTTATTGGTGCCGGAGGTGCCAAACAGGCTATCGAAAGCGCTGTCGAGCAGCTTGTCGCCGATCTTTTCGAGCGCGCCGCCCAACGCCTCGACGGCCGACTTGCCGTTGATCAGATCCTTGATGAAACCTTCCGATGCATCCTTGCTGGTGGCGCGCCAGTCCTCCATCTTCTGCCGGAGCTTATCCTGCGAGTCATTGAGCTGGTTGCTCTTCTGCGTCGCGTATCCGTTGGCTTCCGCCAGAGCCAGCATGGCTTCTGCCTGCGCGCGCGCGGCTGGCGTCAGCTTCGAGAAGTCTCCGCTCAGGAGCTGGTTGACATCGGTCAGCTCCTTGCCGGCCGCGTTGCCGGTGCGCTGAGCAGCCGACAGCAGCTCTTGCGCCGTCGCCGCCTTCTCGGCGGCATAGCCATAGTCGTTGATGTACGGATTGAGCTTTGACTGAGCTTCCGTCTGGGCATTGAGGACAGCCGTGCGCTCCCGTACCTGGCGAACTTCACGATCATAGGCCGTGGCATCAGCGCCGCCAGATTTCGCTTTCGGCGTCTTGGTGGGCGTGGTCGCATACTTCTTGTCGGTGATATCGATCGGCTGGCTTGCCGGCAGCTCGTCCTTGAAACCTTCCGACTTCTGGAACTTGCGAAGATCCGGCGGACCTTGCGGTCCGGATGTCGCTTTGGCCGCCTCCTGCAGCGAAACAACTTCATCCTTGGCAGCGCTCGTCCTATCGCGAATGGCATCCATCTGCCTGACGATTTCGAGATTTGCGTCATTATTGACCGGCAGGCCCATCGCCTTCTGCAAGTCATTCGCGGCGTCGAGCTGGTCCTGCAGCGCCTTCAGGCGTTCGCCGTCGGCATGCTTCTGGCGCTCGTCGTACTCCCTGCCCAACTTTTCAACGTCGATTGGCTGGTTTGAAAAGGCCGGCCCCAGATCGATGAGCGGCTTCCCACCATTGATCGATTTAGAAAGGTTCTGCAGCTGCTGATTTAGGGAGTCGCCGGACGCTGATACCCCGGAGAGGAGATTATCATAGGCCTTACCGAGATTGTTCAGCCACGCGATCACCGCCTGTATGTTCGCGACGAGCTGATTGAAGTTTAGCTCATTAATCCGGGTTACGGCACCCTCAATGACGCTGATCGCCGCATTGCCTGCACCCGAAGCTTCGTTGAACTTGCCGACAGCTTTGGTCAGGCTGGTCTGCAAATCTGTGAAGGCCTGGCCGATCGTCGTCTGCGTGCCAGCGAGTTTTGTGTCGAGATCCGAGGCGCCGGCTATGATACCGTCAAACAGGGCTCGGCTGGAAATCTGTCCGTTGTTGACGAGGTTCTTCAGCTCAGCGACAGAGCCGTTCGCCTGCTTGATCCCTTTCGCGGCTGCCTGCGCAAGCGCGGGCATGCCTTCGATGATGGAATTGAACTCTTCGGCATGGACTGTACCGCTACCAAGCGCCTGCGCCAATTGCAGCATTGGGCCGGCCGCCTCTGTCGCACTGGTCCCCGATACGCGGAGAGCCTTGCCGACGAGATCGGTGAAGCCGACAAGCTGCTGACTTGAGGCGCCAAGCTCCTTCTGCTGCAGCGAGACGCGGCTATAGAGCTGCGCCAAGGCCTCGATGGGAATATGGTTTTTCAGCGCGACGCCATAGAGCTGATCAAGGGTCTTCGTCAGGCCGTCGCCGGATAGTCCGGCAACCTTCATGGCGTTCTCGATTTTTATCGCGGAGTCCGCCAGCTCCTGTAAGCCTTTCGCTCCACCGATCAACGCGAAGGCCTTGGCAACGTTCGCGCCCAGGGAAGAGAACGAATTCTCAAGGTTCTTGTTCATGTCGACGGCGCGCTTCTCAATCGCCCGAAACTGCTTGTTGGCCTGGTTTGTCTGGCGGTTCAGCGCGTTTTCGAACTTCTTGAAGTCAGCGGAAAGCTGCACAACGAGGCGCTCTATGTCGGTTGTGGCCATCTAAATTCAGTCCCGAGATAAAGAGATTAAGAGATTCAATTCTTCGACTTCAGCCACTCGAAAAGCTCATCCGCTTCCCTGTCGCTCATCTTGCCGTCGTCTGGGCAATGCGCCGCGACATAACCCTCAACGGCCGCATAGAACTGCCACATGGACATGGCGTTGACCTGCTGCGGAGAGAAGCCGATCGCAGCACCTAGTCCGTAGATTGCGCCAAATCTGAACTTTCCATTGGGAAGGTCGTCGAGCTTGTCTCGATCTGATTTGGCGCTTTTGGCTCCCCCGGAGGTTCATCCGGAGCACCCATAAGGCCGGCACTCAATATACCGACCGCATAGATGAGGTTCTCGACAGGAGGTCTGGCCTCAACATACTTGCGGACCAGCTTGAGAGCCTTGACCGGCTCGACGCCGCCGCCGATGAGGCCGAGACGGATGGTGTTGGAGATATCCTCTATGCGCCATTGCCGCGTCTGCAGGCGATCTAGGATGACATATGGGCCAGCGTCGCATTTCTCCTGCAATTCCGCCAGCTCGCCCCAGCCCAGACGGAACGCATACGTTCCGTCTGCCCAGTCCAAGGGGATGAGAGCATCACGCATCAGGGCGTCGAGACGCGCGTCAGGGCGCCATCGCTCTGCATTTCAACGCTCATCGTCACGCGCCCACCCTGTTCTGCGGAGGGATTGAGCGTGTTGACATGCATGAGGCCAGTCCATGTGATCGTCTTGGCTGGAAATTCCAGCTCGATCTTCACGGGGACGGATTCGACGCTTTCCCACGCCTCAAGCCAGGTCTCTGCCGATTCGGCGGCACAAACACCATCGCCAGACACTGATGCCGATAGAGTATTCGCGTCGCGGCCGACCCAGGCAACCGCATCGGGATCATCGCAATCCGGAAGCGTGACTTCCGTCAAATCCTTGGTGAGGGTGAGGCTCTTCGACGTGAAGCCGCAGGGAGCGGAATAAACGATCGGCGTCGCGCTGTTGCCGAGCAGAACGCGAAATTTGCCGAAACGGGCAGTTGTCGGTTGCGCCATGGTGATGTCTCCTATGATGGCAGCAGTGAAGGCCGCCCGGTGCGGGCGCTATCGGCATTGGCCGATATTTCGGGATTTCAGGGCTTCTCGATGCCGGCGCGGAATGTCAGTGCCGCATGAGAGGTGAGGCCGTCAGGATCGCGGAAGACGCGGCGGCCGTCATATTCGAAATAGACCTGTGCATTATCGACGAGAGGCAACTCAGCCTGGTCAAGGGCGTCCTCGATCGCGCGGGCAATGCGCTTGACCTCCGGAAAACCCACTGCGCGAGACCATGCATCGATCTGCAAGACGAATTCGGATGCCCGTATGCATTCGGCCGGGTCCGGTATCTCCTGATCAGGCCCGAGCGAGATATAAGGAAACGTCGTCGTCGTATTGCCTGCATCATCTTGCGGAACGCGGTCGTAGACGCGATTGCCGACAAGCGAGATGATGCCGGCGTTGTTCTTCAGTAGAGTGACGATGGCCTTCTGCAGCTCGAAAGATGCATCTTCGCTCATGACGCGGCTACCTTCTTCGCGGCATCGCGCACGGCCTTGCCGAGACGGCGCACCGTGCGGCGCTTGTTCGCGCGCCAGCTCACATAGAAATACGGATGCGCACGCATCTTCTGCGTTCCAAACTCGACCCAGCGAGCATAAAAGGCTTCGGCATTGCCGGCATAGATGGTGATCCTCATGTCGTCGGACTTGCTGGCGACTGAAGCAACAACAACCGAGCCCTTCGGCGCCGCTCCCCATGTCCACCCAATGCTGTCCCGCAATGCACCCGAGCGCCGATCTTTGACCGGAACTGCCAGAACGGTGGCGAGGCGCTTCATCATGCCGACAATCTCGTCGGCCGCCTTTGCCATCTCAGCGCGGATCAATTCGCGAGCGACCGCAGGAAGCTGTTTGAGTTTTCGGTTCAGGCGATCGAGGTTGGTAATCTTGGTCATCCGGCCGCAACCCCGCTCTGGCATAGAAAATCCAGCCAGAGCCTGTCGTCGCTCGGCGTGATATCGCGAATGTTGAACGACTTTCCATCCCTCACATCGCGCACGCGCCAATCCGTCGAGACCTGCCGCGACGCCGACGAGCGGCGGATAAAGATGACCTGTGTATGCTGGCCCTGAAGGCGATCAGCCATGACGCTTTCGCCGCCGCGCAGATGCGTAAATCCGGCGCGGCACTGAAACTGCTCCCGCCATTCGCCGACCGTATTGCCCGCGCCGTCGTCGATTTCGACGCGCTTGTCGAAGGCAACCCGAAAGAACAGATCACCTGCGGATCTCGTCTGCGCCATTGCCGGCTTCCTTGTCCCTGAAAAAATCGACCGCCTTGCCGGCGGCAATTGCCTGGTCGTAGCACTCACGCTTGACGACGCAGGCCATGCCGGCTCGATAGGCAATCGTCACAGTAGGGAGCGGCTTGTAGTCGAAATCGGCGGTGAAACGGAGCTTGGCCATGGCTAAGCCATCGTTGGTTTGCGCGACAGCAATGCTCGAACCGGTCCTGGCAATGAACCGCCATCGAAAGACCGTCCGCGTCGCGATCGGGACTTTTGAAGAGTATGCCAACCAGCATGATCGTTGCCGCTCTCACGCGGGGCGATACGTCGCCGTCGACATATTTCATATAGTCGGCTACTGCGCTCGATGCCTCATCAATGAGCGAAGTTAAGGTTGCATCGTCATCTGAGGCATCAATGTGAAGGCGCGCCTTCACCTCTTCAAGGGTTACAAACGCGATCATTTTGCCTCCGATGGAACGCCGACGCGGATCGGACCAGTGGCCTTCGCGGGCAGCATGGCGCCATCCTTGCCGTCTCTTCCGCGCTTGGCTGCAAGCGTCCAACTACGCGATCCGTCGCCTGGCTTCTCTTTCGTTCCGTCAGCATCGCAATGCCAAAGCGAACCGCCCCATGTGACGGTATCGCCGCGCTGATATTCGGCCTCGCGGTACACGCCGCGATAGATCATCGCGGGAACGGCAAGTTCGACCTTGAAGGACAGGTCGCCACGATCAAAGCTCAACAAGATCGTACGGCCGTCTTCCATGAGGGTTGCGTCAAAATCCTCAAGGTTAAAGCCGTCTCGGCCGTCCCGCCCATCCTTACCGTCCTTCGGAGCTGGTATGGCGGCAACTTTTTCCTCGATGAAGCTGAAAATAGCAGTCTGATCAACATCCTTACCCACGACCGATCCGAGTGTCTTCATGTCACCGTTTGTCATCGTGAGAACGAGATTGCCGTCTCGATCGATAGAGGCATTCGAAAGACCGACACCATCCCGCCCATCCTTGGGTACCGGTATGGCAGCAACCTTTTCCTCAATGAAACTGAAAATGGCAGCTTGATCGGCATCCTTGCCCACGACCGGTCCGAGTGTCTTCAAGTCGCCATTGGTCATCGTGACGACGAGATTTCCATCTCGATCAATCATCGCACCTGCAAGACCGACACCATCGCGACCAGGCCGGCCATCTTTTGGCACGGGGATAGCATCGACAGCTTTCGCCACGGCCTCGTCGATCAGTGGTCGCACATCGTCAACGGTGACACTAGCGCCATCTTTCGGCAAGGGAATGGCTCGTAGAAGCTCGTCTGCCGCCGAACCGGCGATCGTTCGTGCTTCTGCCACGATATCTCCCGCAATAGCACGCGCTTCTTTAGCAATATCGGCGCGGACAGCGCTCATTTCGATGTCACTCTGGTCGCGCTGTCGAGACATATCATCGAGGCGACGCTCTATTTCCGCCAGTCGTTCAACAAGCGGATCTGTTACCTTCGCGACATAGAGCCTCACAGCGCCGACAATTTCTTCGCCGAACACCTTGCCGTCGAATGTCATTCGCTCAGTCCCTTATAGATGGCGAGCAAAGCCGCTTTGGCCTCAGTTGTGTCGACGTTAGCCGGCGGCGGCTCTGTTCTTGTCGAAGATTTATCCGAGGAGAACGGATCCTCCTGGGCGTCGCGCTTCGCCAACGCCTCAAGGCTGAAATCCTGCTGCTGCCGATAAACGCTATTGCCGCCCAAAACCGGCGGCAGATTCACACGGCGGCGCGCCTCGTTCGGCGTGAAGACGTTCTTTCCCTTGTCGAGGACTTCCATCTGTGTTGCGCTATCCATGCGCAACAGGTTGTCTACATCGATTTCGGTCCCGATGTCGTCGCCCATACCCAAACCCTCATCAAGACACAGCTCGATGGATTCGATGTGGATCTGCAGGCACTGCGAATAATATTCAGTGTTTAGAGCCTGAATGTTCGCGTTGGCAGGAAGCTGACCAAGCCCGACCTTGTATGGCGGGACGTGATAGGTGCTGCAGACCACTTCGCCGGACCATTTCAATTGCTCGATGAGCTGCGCATCGACGGCATCCGTCGACATTGGTTCATACTTCAGGCCGTCACCGAGAACCGCGACCTTGCCAGCATTTTTGCCTGTATAGTTCTGCGTCCACCGTTCCTTCAGCTCCGTCGCCGTCTCTTCGCTGATCGTGCCAGGAGCTGACAGGATGCCACTCGGTCGCGACCCGTTTTGGAAGAACAGCGTCGAGTTGTTCTGAATTGCCAAGGCCTGCGTGGAAGCAAGGCCGCTTGCGAAGATTGGCGATAAGCCGATCAGTGGATGAAAGAAGCAATTAAACCGGTCGTGGATGATCTCCCGAGCCGGAACTATGATGCTTTCCTCAACACCGGAAAGATTGTCGGTATTAAGCTGATAGAAGACACTTCCGTCATCCGCGACTAAGGGCGTTACCAATCGCCAATCCAGAACATACATCTTGACGACGACGCCACGGCTGTCGCGTTGCTTCAGGATGACGGTATTGCCGGTCTGCAGCTTCGACAAAAGCCAATATTCCAGAAACTGGATTATGTTCTGAAAATCGTTTGGCTTGCGCAGCACCGGAGAATAGGCAGGATTTTTAGCCTCAACCCAAGTTCCGTCGCCGGCGCGCCTCACCAGTTTTATACGAAGCTTGGCGATGTCAGATGCGATCAGCGTGCGGCACGCAAAATCGACTGGGCTCGACAGCACGTCATCGCGATTGATCTCCACGTTTCGCTGCCACGCCCCAGGAAAGCTTTCGAGGATGCGGTACCATCCACGGCCTTGTGCCACCGGTGCGAGCGCCTTCTCGCGGCGTGACCGCGTGATATCAAGACCAAAGATGCGCATGAATCAATCCGCTGTTGCTTCGGCGATCTTCGACGCCAACGTCTCAACATCCCAGGTTTTGGAGGGGCGCCGACCGAACTTTTCCTGATATTGTGTCCGCAGCGCCGTCAATTCAGCCTCGCCATTTGCGTCTGAGGGAACGTCGAGGGCCTCTGCGTTCACGGGAGCGGTATAGCCAAGCTTGCCAAGAATAATCGCAAAACGTCTATCGCTCGATGCGAGTGCGCGTGTCATGTAAGTGCTATTTGCTTTCACCGCTGAAGCTCCTGTTATCGGAAGGCCGGCCGCGCAAGTTTGCGGCCGGCAGTCTTGCTGATAATTAGCCGCCGGCGCCGGCGGCCGGATCACCCCAGGTAATGTTGTCCATCCATGCGGCCGCGCTCGCGCGCCGGCGTGCCCAGTTCACCGTGCGCTCGGCACGGAACGCCACGCCGTTGGTCTGGAACATGGATACGACGGATGTTTCTACTGGGTCTGCCGCCCCCGCATCCTGCGTCGGAGCATCGACCATTTCGAGCGATGCTTCGGTCGACATATCGATTTCGACGCCGCCTTCATCAGCCAGATAGATGTCCTCGGCATTGACCAAGGCTACGTAGTCACCAAGGTAATTCGACACAATCACGGGCAGCTCAAAGAACGTGCCGCCAGTGATGGTGATGCCAGGGAACTCGCGTTGACCGAGCGGGTTCAGCATCATCATCAGGCGAAGCGCATACGTTGCCGACATGATCCAGACGCCCGTCTGCAGGGCGTTGTTGGCGGCCACGAAAGCACCGATAAGCGCCTGCGCGTCCTGTCGAACTCCATCGGCACCGGTCGCGGTGCTGTTCGCAATCGCCGCGATACCGTTCAGGATCGATGCAGGGCGGACACCAGCGATACCTGCCGAAGTCGGGTCAATGAAGGAAATGTCGCTGCGCTTTGCAACGGCCTTTGCTAGAGAGTTGCGCAGCAGGACGTCGGACGACGGCGAGCTGTCGCGGATCAGTTCCATGGTCTGTACTGCAATGGTCGCGATCTTGAAGGGGTTAAGTTCGCTGCGGTCGAGGGTGAAGCGAGTAACAGGTTTGCCCTTACCCTCGCCAACCCATTGCGCATCCGTTTCCGAAACTTCCATGATCACAGGAACGCGGAACGGGATTTGTGTGAGTGCCGGGATGCCACCTGTGCCGAAGCGCCCAAGAATAGTCATCGGACGCAAGAATTCGACGAAGTCGGCGAAACCGCCTTCATTGCCAATCAGGGCCGATGTGTTCGCGGACGTCATGGCGGAAACTGCCGCCTTGACGACATCCACCAGTTCCGGGTCGACCTTGCCGTAAATGCCTTCGGCAACACGATCGATGGGCTGATGCGTCTTCGTCGAGATCGCCAGGCACTTTGCGTAACGGGCGAAGCGAATACCCTTTTCCAGTTTCGGCTGCGAAACGGAAATTCCAGTACGGGCTGCGGCGCCATCGGCACCAGACTTGATCTGGTTGGCGATCACTGGCTTTGCCGAGGTGGCCTGCGCCTTTTCAAGGGCGCGGAAACGCTTCAAGTCGCCGTCGATCGCGGAAACCTCCTGTTCCAGCGCGTCAAACTCCTCCTGCTCTGCGTCATCGGTTGAGCGACCGTCATCGATAGACTTCTGCATAATGTCGGCCATGCGCGCAGCCTTGGCCTGACGCGACGCTTCGAGCGCCGCGATCTGATCAGCAATGGTTTTCATGGTTTTCCCTTTCGAGGATTTGATACTGACGGATGCGGTTGATTTCCCCGAGGCGCCGGGTCTTGCTGGTCGGTCATCCGCACTTGGCTCTTTGCCTGTCGCGGCAAGCCATTGGGCGTCGATCGACTTGATTGTGTTAATCACGGCATCCGCGTTGGCAGGGACCGTGACCAAGGAGAGTTCGAGAACTTCGCTGGCGAGGAAGCGGATACCGCCCTCGTCCATCCATGCATATTCGAGCGGCCGGAAGCCGATAGAAACGCCGCGTACAAGACCGGCCTTCACTTCGCCCCAGGCGGTATCGATCCGTTCTTTCAGTTCCTGCGGTTCATCGATCTTAGGAAGCCGCGCTTCGAATGTAATGCCGGACTTCGTAGGCTTATCGAATGTGACGGTTCCAACCGGACGCGTATGGTCATGTTGATGCAAGAGAGGCATCGGGTTATTGAACTGGACGCCGAGGGGTTCGACCACATCGCCGACGCGGTCAGGAGACGGTGTCGTGGCGATCCCGCGGATAATACGTTCGTCTTCCTCGACCGCCTTGATGGTGAGGATTGAGTAGGCGCGGTTCATGGGCGGCCTCCTAGCCGGCAAAGAACATTTGATAAGAGGGTTTTGGCTTGGCGACAGGGTTCTGAAACATCAGCATCGCTGCGTTGAACAACGCCATCAGCATGTCGATCTTGGCCGCGCCGGAGACTTCCTTGGTCACGACATAATTACTGCCCCGGAGGGTTTGCTTGGCATTGCCCACTGACCAGGACATGATCGGCTGATCGCCGTGTACGAAGCGCCGGTCTTCAAGTTTCAATGGCACGGAGGATATCGCAGTCTGCAATTTCCATCCTTGCATGACGGCCGTTACCAATGGCTGTTCAAGCTTCTCCGCCTCCAGCGCGTCGATAAGAAGCGCTACCGCTGCAGAATCGAGACCAATTCCGGCCTGTTCGGGAAGAAGTCCCGAATTGTAAACCTTGCGGCAGATGGTTGCGGCAGATGCCGCCTGCTCTTCGCCAGATGTTGAGATTTCCAGATCACCATCTTCCTCGAATTGCCGCAGGCGGGGCGCGATGCTTTTGCGCTGCTCGAATACTGTAGGGCGGGCCCAAGCCCTTCCCCAACCAAGCCACCGCTTCGATCCGATTTCCCGGCCCAAGACATACAAGGCAGCCAGGTCATCTGCACCGCCCCAATCGACACCGATCGTGCAAACTTCGGATCTCCGGAGCAACGCATCGAGGCCGGTTAGCTTTTCGTCGATACAGTCTGCCCAATGGAGCGCACCGGACCAGCCATCACCGCCAAGTCCTATACCGATCTCGATGTTCAGGTGCTGGCTCGTCCAAACCTGCTCGGTCTCCTTGCTGACCTTGCCGTTGTTCTCGTAGTCGTCGACAAGCGCCTGCGGATCGATGGACAGATTGAGGTTTGGCAATACACAATGCCAATTGCGCTTGTCGCTCCAATAATCCTTGTTGCGCTGCAACTCGACGGGGAACTCATAGAGTACCGGCAGCATGATCGGCGAGGAACCACCCTTTCCGTCCCTGATGGCGCGCGCTTTGTCGAGTTCCGTTCTCCATATCCCGGCCGGCGGCTCATCCGACTGCGTTGTGATCATCAGGACCTGGCCGCGCTGCTTGGTAATGCCACCGCCACGGATCTGCTGCATAACCCGAACCGCCTTGGAAACCTTACCCAGCTCGTGCAGCTCGTCGATGATGGTCAGAACCGGAATTTCCCCGGTGACGATCGATGTATCGAAGGTCTTTACGTCAAGCTGCGTGCCGGTCTTGTGGCGAGTAATCGACTTCAGATGCTCCTGCACCTTGAAGATTTCGGCCAACTTCGGATCGTTCTCGATCATCAGCTGCGCCTGGCTGAAGCATCGCTCCGAGATGTTCTGGCTCGGCGCGACGATCAGCATCTGGCGGTTCGGCGCCTCTTCCATGTAAAGCGCGGTCAATCCGAGAGCGGCGACGTAGGTGGTCTTAGAGTTCTTCTTCGGGACCATGCACAGCAGTTCCCAAACAAGCCGCTGTCTGGTCTCCGGATCTTCGCTGGCGAGGAACGCGCAGAGGATTTCCTTGAACCACTCCCCGCACGCGTCCGCCAGTGCTGGCTTTCCCGGCACATCCGGAAGCCTCAGACGGTTGAAGAACGCCAGCGCCTTAGCAGCCTTCGTCTTGTTTAGGGGAACGTCAGCGATCGGCGCTTGGCCGGCCTGCAGCTTGCTCCACCAGTCGGGACAGGCAAAGCGAGGCTGATCACCATCAGTGGCGAGCATGCTGTAATGCTTCTCGCTCAAGTTCAGCCGTCAGCTCGGCGTCAGCATCGAGTGCACGGCGTTCGTTCATCAGCTTCTTCCCGAGACGTTCGGCTACAGGCTGCTTTTCTGGCGGCGGCGATGAAGCCAATTCCCGTTCGATCTCCATGCGGTCGTTGCGCTCTAACAAGCGACCGAACTCCTTGAAGGCGCCGACATTGCCCTTCTCGGCAAGTTCCCAAGCCAACTCCAACCGGCGCGCTTCGAGCTGATCGCGCGAGGCGTCGCGCCCTTTAAGCTCGTGAAAATAATTCTTCCGCAAAGTCGGCAAAGAGACAGCCAGCGCGTTGGCAATTCTAGGGTTTGCCCAACCAAGAGCCACTAACATCTTGACTCTATTGCGGTTTTTCTCAGTCACCTCATGAGCAGGCCGACCGCGCTTGCGATCAAGCGGCTCGAAAGGGTTGCCAAAGAGGTCGAAATTTTGCGTCACAAGAAAAAAATCTCCGAATGAGAGGGGCGCGGGTGCGGGGGGCGAAGGGGTCTCTGACTTTTGACCGCCCCCCCCCTGATGGTCAGCGCGGTCGATAGGTCCACCCCTGTTCGGACATGACCTTGGCAATCAGCGCTTCGACGTCGCCACTCCATCCATTCTCAATGGCCTGCTTAACGCGATCATGGATGACCTTCGCGAGCGTCTGGACATTGTCGATGTCCCAGAACAATGCCTCATCACCATTGTGCTTGATGATATGATCGGCGACAGGGCTGTTTGCCGCAGGGTACGCTCCACAACAGATGATACCAGACATTCGACAAGTGAAGTTGTCACGCACCCAGACATCCTTGCGCAGCTGCCGCCAACGCTCCGTATAGTACCATCGGCGCCACGGCTGCGTGCGGTCACGCTGGCGGTGACGCTCGGCTTCGGCTTCCTGCCTGTCCGATGGCGCAGCGATGCGTGAGCCGAGCGCCTGAAGACGCGGCTTGATTGAAGACAGTCTTGCCAATTGTTGAGCTCACCATAAAAGCACGAAAACCGTGCTTTCCCTCTTGCGGAAAGCACGGTTTTCGTGCATAACAAGTTTACCGAAGCAATCCCGCTTCGGCAGGACATGGAGGTCCAAATGGGCGTTAAGCTCACACTCCAAGTCCGGATCGGTAGATGGAGACTGACAATCTCCATTGCCCGGTAACCGGGGGCCGGAGGGGTCTAGCCACCCTTCCGGTTCCCGGCAATTGTAACAAAGCACAGGAGCCGTTTCAATGGTCGAGATGACCTTAGCTCAATACCGTCACATGGCGGGTGCGACGCAGGCGGAAATGGCAGCAGCGATGCAAATACCGTTCCGCACCTACCAGGACATTGAGGCGGGAAAGGTCGAATACAGACCGATCCATGTGAGCGCCGCTGTCTTCGCCATGATTAAACTCGCCATTGCCAAGCAGGACGGCAGCATCCTGCCAAAAGGTATCGCTGACTTGGTGGTATCTGCCGCATCACTTGTCAAACACTCTGCCGAACAGGCAGGCGCCTGAAACGCGAAACCCGCCGGGCTTTCGCCTAGCGGGTTTCATCTAACCTTTTACAGTGTGCTTAATGTGCACCAAACATCAGTCGCATGTCAATCAGGCTTCCAAGATTTATTCTGCCGCAATTTCAATGCCTTGATTGTCAACCGGACGTTTGCGTGATGGTGCCCACGGATGACGGTTGGGGGTGAATGGCAGCAAATCATGAGCGGAAAGCGTGCCAGAAAGCGAGTCGTGCAATGCCTCAAGAGCTGATTGCCATAGCTGCCATTCAAGCCGACTGATGACTGCGGCTCGGATCGGCTGTGCAAGTCTGTACTTACGATACGCGCCTTTCTTCGGCCTGCGCTTGCGGTAATCGAAACCGCTATCCTCGTATTCAATCGGCCTGCCGAATGCATCCTTAGCGGTCCGCTTCACGAACCAAGCATCATCCTTGCCATTGAGCTTCACTGTCACAACCTTCGGCGCTTCTGCCGTCCAGTCCGGGCCGCGCTTCAGGATAGCGGCGCTGGTGACGAGCGTGACGATGTGCCGGCCGTTGAGCCGGCCGCCGCGCTCATAGACCTGCTCGGCGGCGATGCGGTCGACTTCGGCGCGGATCACGCCGTGCGGATCATCCCACTCCGGAAACGGCCACCAGCCGCTCATGACCTCGTAGCCATTGCGGTCAGCCAGAGCGCGCACAGCGTTGCCGACGATCAGCGCGTCAGGGTGAGGATCTCCGATGTTCACGAAGTTGCCAACGACGCCATAGCCATTCGGGCTCTTGTCGATATTGGTGCCGAGCGTGATCACGTCGAACATCATCTGCCAGACCGAAGGCGCGACACTCGGCCCAACTGAGCCGCTTTCCACCTTCGGCAACTCCTCGACAAAGGCCCAGGTCAAAAGGGCTTCGATACCAATCATCTTCTTCATTTGCACCCTTTCAGACAGTTCTGACAGTTTACTGACAGTTCAACAGATAGTTTTATTATTATATTTCATATACTTAGACAGTTTCTGATAGTTTTGGTCGCGCTTAGAGGATTTACATCCTCCTCACCTCCTCACCACCATTATGCGTATAGGCGTAGAAAACTGTCAGAACGGTCAGGAGACCATTGATTTTGCTGCGTTTTCTTCAATGAACTGTCAACCAAACTGCCCGGTAAACTGTCAGTAGCATCAGCATCTCGGGCAGTTCTTGCGGATATTCGACCCCGTAAAGAGGGGTTGCGGGGAGTGTTATGGCAGGTCATCGGGCCAGGGCTCCTGTGAATCAAAGCGGCCTTCTGGCGGCTCTGGCTCGCGTGGTTTCGGCTGTGATCGCAGGCGGATGCCCTTGTACTGCACCGTGCCGCTCGATCGGTCCTTGTTGAACTTCTTAGCCATCGCGCGACCGAATGCCGTCACGTTCATCGGCCTGCCGCCCTGGTCGACGGTATCGTCGCAATAGGCCGCGTACAGATCCTTGCCGGGCAGCGGCGGCGCCTTGTCATCCTTGATGATACATCGCGCCACGAAGCCCGCCGTGCGGTCCATATCGTCGCGATATTCCTGCGTCGCCCGCTCGACGGCCTCGGGGATCACAAGCCCCTCTCTGAGGAACATGTGCACTCCGTCGATCAGCCAGTTCAGGATGCCGGGATATTCGATCTCGAATGACGAGACGATCTCCTCGAATTCGCGCCTGTCTTCCTTGGCGATCTTGATCGGCCAATGCACCACGGCCATCCGCCGCCATATGCCGTCGTCCGTGCCTGAGATGCGGGGATATCCGTTACCGCTCATCATGGCGATGAACAGCGGCTGGAAATCCATGTATCCGGCAAAGAGGTCGCGCGCGGTGACCGTCTCGCCGCCCGTCAGCTCCTTCACGAGATTTTCGCGGAGATTCTCGCCTTCTGGCAGTTCCTTGACGCGCAAGAGCCGTCGACCGTAGAGCCGCGCCATATCCGGGCTCGCGCTTCCGGATGATCCTCCCTCGCCGATCAGGCTCGTCGATGGCAGCGTCACGGACACGTCGCCAAGGATCCGGCAGAGCGTTTCCATATAGACGGATTTGCCGTTGGCGCCGTCGCCGTAATGGAAGAACAGGTATTGCACGGTGATCCCGAGCAGGCCGAGGCCGGAGCTGATCTGCACCAGCTTGCGCACGTCGGGATCGGGAAGCTTGCCATTGAGGAAGGTCGTCCATTTAGGGCATGTCGCCTTCGGATCATATTTGACCGGGACGATATGGGTGATGAAGTCCTGCCGCCGATGACCCTCGATCACTTCAAGCGACGAGTCGGTGCAGACATCGATATATTCCGGTGCATCCGGCGTCTCCGCAAGGCTGCGATAACGCGGATTGCGCCGGCGCTCCATCTTCCTGTGGAATTTCAGGGTGACATTGCGCAGCGCCACCATCATCTTGTCGGCGTTGAATTCATCCGCCGATTTCATGATGTGTGGCGCCAGGCAGGCCAGAGCCGCGTTCATCTTGGCTGCGTTCTTCGATGTGACGGCGTGATCGAGCCGCCGCTTCACGCGCTTGCCATGCGCCTCCTTGGCCTTGTCCGCCGCCATGATGAGGTTGCGCTCTCCGGCGCTGCGCTCATCCTCCTTCTTCTGGTAGGCCTCCGCCGCACGGTCGATCATGTACTGCTCAAACTCGGTCGGCCTGATATACTCCGTCTCCTGGGCGATCCGGCCGCCAAGCCGCTGCGCGATGGCTGATGCCTTCTGGCCGCCGTTGGCCGCATCCCAATGCGATCCGGTCCAGACGGCGAAAAGCGGCTGCTTCGCCTTCTCCTGGGCAATAACCACGAGATCGTCGCCGAAGTGCAGCTTCATACGAATGCCATTATCGGTATCGGAATGATCAAGCCCGGCGCAATATTCGATGACAGCCTCATCCGCATCATGGTCGGCGGCGATCGCAGCTGGCGGTTCAGCCTCGATCTGAGAGGGGGTTTCGGGGATTTCCAGTGCGCGCTGGCCGGCCGCAAGCTCCATCATGCGAATGACGGCTTCCGGCCGGCTGTCCTGTTTGTTCGTTTTTGTCACGCTATGCCCCGATCAAATGCGATGTCATGAGTTTGGAAAAGTCGGCGCCCTCAGGCGGCCACCACGTCTCAGTGGTGCGCCCTGGTCGCGAGAAGCGTTCTTCGGCGCGCGCCATGGCGGAGGCGGTGAAAACCGGCTCGCTGTCGCCATCGGCGAGCAGCACGAGCTGCGTCACATGGTCCGGGATCTGCATCGCCTCGTCCGGCGCCATATCCGGTTTAGGGACTGGCCCCGGCACGCGTTGGCGAATGGTCCTGCCATTCGCGCTCTGCTTGATGATGGTCGGATGCGCGAAGGATGATTTCGGGTCGGCCGGCCCCGCAAGATTGCCGAGATCGCCTGCCGCGAAATAGAAGGTGTCATCGCGAAAGCCTTCGGCGCCGCCAATCGCAAGTCCGTTCTCGATCCCCTCGCCGCCAACCCATCGCGTCGAAGCCATCAGGCCGAAGAGCGGGATCAACGAGCCCTTTTTCGTGCCGCGCATCTTCTTCGCCGGCAATAAGTTGCCGTCTTCATCATGCCCGAGATCCGCGCGAAACTTCGGCGGCCGGCGAACATCGATCCACGTCTGATGGCAACCCGTAATCCGCATGTCGAGATTGACGAATGGCGCGACCATGGCCGGGCCAGTAAAGTGCGCGATCTCGAAGCCGCGGGCATCCTTGCCATGCCAATAGGTGCTGTCGGGCAAGAGCCTGAGATTGGCGAACACGCCACCATGCATCTGAAAGCCGGTGCGACGGTAGAGATATTGCCGCAGCAGATCCGATGTCATGACCTCCGGCGCCTTGAGATAGATGCCGCGCGCCCGCTCGACCTCGCGCTGGCGAAACCAGTCCTGATCCTTGTTCGCTTTGGCGGCATGCTCGGCATTGAGGCGCTTACGCTCGGCGATCCGCTCGAGTCGCGCCTGCCGATCGGCCTCGCTTTCGCGCTCTGCCTCATCTGGAACCGGTTGCCCAAGCGCATCGGCGCAGGCGGCGAGAAAGCCCTCGCGCGTCGATGTATCGTGATAGTTGGCAAGCGCCATCAGGCTGATGCCGTCGCGCCCCTTGCCGCCGCACTGGCGGCAGTTGAAGGCGCCGGCCGTGGGGCTGATCGAGAACCGGTCCTTGCCGCCGCAATACGGGCATGGGCCGGCGTGGTTTCGCGTCACCTTGTCGGCGGCAATGATGCCGAGCGATAGCGCGGCCTCGATGACGGTGATGATGCGTGCTTCTTCGATGAAACGGGTGATGGCGTCGCTCATGGGCGAACCCCATTCTTCACCACGCGTCGCAGGTGCTCAGCATATGCACCGACAGCCTTCCAATATGCCGCCATCGGTCCTTTATTCTTAATCCAGCTTGACTGCGCTCTATTGCGGGCGTCGCACGACAGTTCTCGCAAAATGTCGTGCAAAAGCTGACGAGTATCTTCAGGAAGATCGTCAATGCGCTTGATAGATGGCAAAGAAAGAAGTGGATTTCTAACTTCTCGGCGAGCGCTTCTATGCATACTCGCGCTCCGATTTTGTCACGACGTGAGGGCGTTCGATATGCGAGAGGCTTGGAATCGATGGGGATGGGCGGTTGCCCTGATAGCATGTGCATTGTTCACGCTGCGGATGCTCTGGGGCCGTCAGGCGTTTTGTGGCCCGGAAAGCGAACAATGCCTTCGCGAATGGGCTAGTGCGCTGAGCGGATGGGTTGGTGGCGCGGCGGCAATCGCGACAATCCTTGTCATCAGCAACCATCACCGTGAGAATGTAAAACTTCAAAACTTTCCGGTATTCCGAACGGCGCGGTTGGCGAAACAGTCGGCCACTCAGCTCAAAATGCTGTGCGGGACGTTGCGCGGTAGCGCAAACCGGGATGCGATCACAGCAATTCAGATAAGCGTGAAGGAAATCGCCGAAATACTTTCCGGCAATATCATAACGGACTTTGAATTGAGAATTGGCGTCGATGATGCTTCTGGTCTGATAGAAGCAAAATCTCTTATCGGCGCCATTCTTCAAACGCTCACTGATAGGCCGAAGCCAGATCCGTTCACTCACATTGCGATTTGGACTGATAACGGCCCGGTCAAAGAAGGCGCTAGAAGAGTTGCCCACCTCGTCTTGGAGTATGCCGAGTCGCTCGACACGTCCGCCTCGGCATATATTGCGCAATACTCCAACGCGTAGCCCTTCCCTCATGCCCGCGCCTCCCGCATGGGCACGTCATCAAACGCGGAATAGTTCGGCAGATCGTCCTCGCCCATCGGCCGTACGCGTCCAAGCCGCTGCAGAACCGTCAGCGCCTGGTCGAGCGCGAAGCCTTCCGGCGTGGCCGGCCAGTTCTGGCGGTTGATGCAGATGAAGGGCGTTCCGGGCACGACGCCGCGCAGCTCGATCGCCTTCGTCACGTTGCGAAAGTTCTCGATCTGCCCCGGCGTCAGACCCCATTGCTTGGCGGCGTGGTAGCACTCGAAGAGTGAGGGCGCGATGATCAGCAGCACGCGCGGGCTGCGCTTCGGAGCAGTCAGCATCAGGTCCACCTCTGCGATTGGACAAGGTTGCGGATTTCCGGTTTCGGGGTGATCGTCTGCGGGATATCCTCGATTTTTTCTGGAATATCCTTGGCGGCAGAAATCCGCCTGCGGGCGATCCACGTTTCCAGCTTCTGCCAGTCATCGTCGGCAAGCCCTGCAATGCCGTCCATCAGCCGGCGCTCGCGCCATGCCAGCTCCGCCTGCGACATGCGCTTGCGGCTGGAAAACCAGACGGCGATGCATTTCGCACCGTTCGGGATTTTCAGTATATCCTCGGGATCGCTGACGACGCGCACCCATGATGGCGCATTGGTCGTCGCGCACTGCAGCGTGCGCGCCAGCGCCTCTTCCGGGCATTCGGTGACGATAGTGAGGCGGATCACGTCAGGCATCTTCCGCCTCCATCGTCTCCGCATCGTCCTCGAACATGCGGTTTTCCGGCGGCTTGTCGAGCTCGGTGAGATTGCGAATAGCCTGGCGGAAATAGGATGGTTTCAGTTCGAAGCCGATGCCCTTCCGGCCCATGTCGACTGCGCTATAAACCTCCGAGCCGATACCAAGGAACGGCGTCAGCACCGTCTCTCCTGGTGCCGACCAAAGCTCAACGCAGCGCTCGATTACGTCGAGCTGCAGAGGCGAGATATGCTGCTCGTCCTGATGGTCGCGTGCGCCGCGATATTGCAGCGTGCGGGTCTGGCGGATATCCGTCCAGACCGGCGAGGCATAGCGCTGCCAGACGAGAACGGAGCGCCACATGTCCATCGGCCAAGGCTTGAATTCCGGATCGTCGAGCCGGCCGGCGCGGCAATATTCCGCATAGCCGTCCTGGCTGATATCCAGCCCCTCACCGATGAAGCGGTCAAACATGCCCTCGATCGGCACGAGGTTCGCGCCCGGCTTTCGGAAGGTGACGATGTAGTCGGCAAGCCCCATGCCGGAAAGACTGCTGTCCTTGACAATCTGCTTGTGCAGCAACCGCAGGCTCTTTGTGCGCTGCTGCGCGACGACGGGATCTTTCCAGATGCAGACTTCGGAATGGAAGATCCATCCCGCCGCCTGATAGGCTCGCACGATCTCGCCGCGGAAATCGCGCATGCCGATAAAGCCGTCGCGGTTCTTGCTGGTCGGAAGCTGCATGCAGTGAACCGAGTGCAACCTGCCCGCCTTGGTCACGCGCAGCAGCTCTGAAATCAGGAAGCCGTAATGCTCCCAAAATTCCGCGCCCTCGTTGTTCGAGATGTCGCGGTCATAGTTGGAAAACTTGTAGAGCCCCTCGAAGGGCGGCGAGTGAATGCCAAAATCGACACTCGCCTCCGGCAGGCCCTTGATGAGATCGCAGCAATCGCCCTGATAGATGGCGTAGCGATCATTGACGATCTGGTCGACGGTCTTTGCCTTCTTCACGCGGCCATCTCCTTGAGCCATGTCGGAATTGTCATGCGCTGCGTCGGCGCGTAGGTCGGCTTGTCGCGAACCATGCCGCGAACCTGTGTGCTCGAAAGATCGGCCATATGCCGGACCATCGCCGCCGCCATGCGATCGGCATCCGCTTCCTTGCGCCGGAAGTTAGCGACCACGGCGCCCTCGCGCTCGTCGGCCACGAAATGTGCGTTGACCGGCAGCAGCTGGCCGAACCGCCAGAAGCGGCGTATGGCCTGGTAAATCTGCTCGAAGCTATCCGTCAGCCCGACAAAGCCGGTATCGGCGCAATGTTGCCAGTTCATGCCGAAGCCGGCGATCGACGGCTTGGTGATCAGCACGCGGATACGGCCAAGCGAGAAATCACGAAGCTTGCGCTCCTTGACCGTATCGCTATCAGAGCCGGCGAGATTGACCGCGCCCGGAATGAAGCGCATCAGCTGCTCTGCTTCTGAATTGAGATTGCACCACCAGACAAACGGCTTGTCGGTCGGCGTCAACGCTGCAGCCTTGGCGACGCGCCCGCCGACGCTATCGCGTCGCGCTGCCAGCCGTTCGGAAAGCGTGCGCGCCTCCATCGGAAACAGCGTGCCGGTCTCGAAGCTCGGCTTGAATTCAGCGGCGACGGTATGGTGATGATAGCGCAGCTCCGGAAGATCGTAGCCCTCGTCTGAATAGCCGAGATCCGAAGGCTTGCGCAGCATGACGGCCCAGGAAGCCATCCATTTCCAGAAGTCTTCTTCGGCATGACCCTTGAGGCGCCACGCCTTGGTATCGCCGCCGTCGTGCGCGAAGAAGGTCGCGAGCATGTCTGTATAGGACATCACCCCCAGGAACTCGGCGTGGTTGCCAAGCTCCATGAAATCGTTCGGCGCCGGCGTCGCGGTTGCGGCCAGGCGGAATGGCAGCTTGGCACATTCCTGAATGAGCCTGGTGCGATAGTGGCCGTCGACATTCTTGAGGATCGAGCTTTCGTCGAGCGCCACGCCTCCGAAAGCGGAGAGATCGAAGCGATAGAGCTTCTGATAGTTGCTGATGTCGATCGATCCGCTCGATCTGGCGTCGACGACCTGCGCACCGATGCCCCACTTTTCCGCTTCTCTTCCATGCTGGTGCGAGACGGCAAGCGGCGCGAGCAACAGCACCGGCTTTCCGGTGTATTCAGACACGCGATGCGACCAGACGAGCTCCATCAGCGTCTTGCCGAGACCGGTCCCGGCGAAGATCGCCGCCCGGCCGCGTCGCAGTGCCCAGCCCGTAATATCGCGCTGGTGCGGCATCATGAAATCGGGGAGATCGAATGTGCCTTCGATCCCGGTCGAGGGGTCGAGGATCCTCTTGCGCTCAAGAAAACGTTCGTAAGCGCCCATCAGCCCACCGCCGCCGTGATAAGGTTACGGTTTTCCAGGCGATAGCCCTGCCCCCAAATGTTTTGAATGTTGATGCCGTGAGGCTTCAGCTTTTTGCGGATCTTGCAGATCCAGACGTTGACGATGCCCGGCTCCGGATAATCGGCACGATTGCCGTACAGTGCCAGGATGATCGACTGCGGCGAGGCGATCTCCGTCGCCATCAGTCGTCGCACTACAACCATCTCGGAGCCCGTCAGCCGATACTTGACCGGAAAGACGAATACATCTGGCGCCAGCGCCGACTCGAGTTGCTTCACGCGCTCGCGTAGCAGGTCATTTTCGTCCCGAAGGTTGCGTTCAATGATGTTCATTGGCGCGCCCTCGCGACATTCCGCTCGGCAATGGCGCGGCGTCGTTGCTCGCGCTCGAAGCGGCCGGTTCCCATCGGATCGCGCCAGCAGATTGGACCCTCGATATCGAAACGCGCCTCGATGTCGTCGATGTCCTGCGAGATCGTCGAGGCGACGGCATTCGGATGAACGGCGGGCTCGATAGCAGCCGCGTGCGCCACAATGACCTCAGAGCGCGGGTAATTCGGATCGCTGACGGCACGGAAGCGGGACTTGGTGGCCGTCATGCGCGCACCCTCAGTCTTCCAAGCACGTTCTGAAATGCGGAAATGGCTTCGTCGATTTCGCGCGTGATGACCCGTTCCTCGGCGCCGTCGATCTGGTCGTCATTCGAGAGCGCGTCAGTGATCGCCTTGACGACATCAGCGGCCTCGTTGGCGATCCTGAGCGCATCCTTGACACTGACCGGCTTGAGGGCGGTCGCCGTGACGGCGCCGCCATTCGGCACGAGCTTGTAGCCCAGCATCTCGGCCATGGCGCTGACGATGATCGGCGAGTTGGCTTCGAGATCTGCCTCGACGGCGACATCGATCGGCATGAAGCTCTTCTCTTCGGCCTGACTGCCGTATTTCGAGAGCTGACCGCCATTGACGCGCGTCATATGCTGAAAGCTCTCGCCGCCACCCGCCATGTCGATTGCGCGGCGGGTCGAAGCCTTGAGCGTCAGCGCCTGTCTGTCTGAAATTGAACGCAAGTCATCCTCCCTGAGAGTCAAGGAAATATTTTCTGGAAATCTTTCGGTGCGGCGCGCCGAGCGCGCGGGTACGGTCAGCCCATCAGATCAAGGGGGACCGCATGACGAAGCCGAACAATTCATTCCGCCGCCTCCATCGTTCCGTAGATATCTGGACGAAGGACATGCCTGGAAATACCGGTCTCTCGTTCAACAGCAATCACGCGATTGACGGGCACACGATCCCACTGAAGGACGGCGGCCGGAGTGATACCTAGCCGCCGAGCCAACTCGCTCGCGCTGATGCGCTCAAAGACCAGCTTTAAAACAGGAGTAATCGTTCGCATGCTCGGATATAAGCATAACTTAGAAATCGATACAAGCGAGAATTTGATAGACGCCAAAGCGGCGCATAGGCCAATTATAAGCATGGCTAAGAGAGAACTGCCACTTAAAGTCGGCGCCGCTATCCGCACCGCTCGAAAGCGTCGCGGCCTGGTGCAGCGAAATATTGCCGAGTTCCTTGGCATCGAAGTCGCGGCAGTCGGAATGTGGGAGAGCGGCAAGAATATGCCGTCCGCCGAAAACTCTTTTCGAGTCGCCGCGTTCTTGAACATCGATCCCGTCGCACTTTCGCGAGGCGAAGTCGCGTATCTCAAGGATGACGGTCTGGCGGATGCCGAGATTATCTCAGATCCAGCGCCACTCGATGCAGGCCCGAAGGATGTCGAGATGCTCGGCGTAACCTATGGCGGCGACGACGGTGACTTCCAATTCAATGGCGAAGTGACGGAGTATGTGAGACGGCCGCCGGGCATTGCGAACGTCAAAAACGTGTTCGCTCTCTATGTTCTCAGCGACAGCATGGCGCCGCGCTACGAGCCTGGCGAAGTCATATATTGCGGTACAAGAGAGCCGATTCCAGGCGATTACGTGGTGATCGAAATGCACCCCGAAATCGAAGGTCAGCCTGGGAAAGCGTTCATCAAAAGGCTGAAACAGCGCACTGGCAAAGAGATTATTGTCGAGCAGTTCAACCCGCCGAAACTGATCCCATTCGATCGATACACGGTCAAAAATATCTGGCGCGTCATCCCGAACAAAGAACTGTTTGGCTTCTGAGAACTTCGCACTCCGCCCGAATTCTGTCAGCATCGCGGTCGAAGAACGCCTGAACGGTGACGTTCTTCCCCGGCAGCCCATCTGCCGCGCATGCGGAGCAAGTCAGCTTTTTTGCAACCGCCGAAAGCGGCATTTGACTTGAGATCCCGCGCCTCACGATCTGGTGGCGCGCCAACCAGCGTGTACGTCCGCAGTCCGCGCACTCAACTCCCAGACGGCTTGCCTGCCCTACAGTTATCTCCTGCTGCATCTTTCTCAACCTGTCATTGTTCTCTCTATGTTCACATAATTGATTCTTTCCCGACGTGAGTCGAGTCAAAATTCATCTAAGCGATACTTATAATTTTCACTTGCGCAGAATTGTAATTATCGCTTATGTTCGCTGGCATCGTTCTAATCGAGGATGCAGCGATGATCCGTTTCCAGACAATCGAACATAAAGTCGCGCCGAAAATCGCGCCGCAGCCGCGCCCCACGCGGACGATCATTGATCGCCTCGCCGATGCAATCTGCGAGATCGCCGGCGAGCAGCGCCCGATCACCAATCAGGCGCTGCTTGATCGCGGCTTTCGTGAGCCGGTCATCAAGCGCTATGCCGATCAGGCTCGTGCGGTCGCCCGCCGTCGCTTCAACAAGCACATTTGAGGGCGAGCCATGCAACGCAACGCCTTCACCCCTTGTATCGATCAGCCTCCGCGCCGTTCCGGCGTCGAGGAATTGGCCTCTCTTCTTTGCGAGGCTCACGTCTGGCGCATGCGGCTCATGGAATTGACGATCGCAAGCTTCATCTTCTTTGCCCTTGGCTTCGCCATCGCCGTGAGGTGCCTATGACGGCGGCCGCGCGCATCTCCCTCCCCCGTCTGGCCGACAAGCAGGTCTGGTCATTCAACAATGACGGGACGGTCATGGACTTGGCCGCGCCCGATCAGGCCAGTGTCTGCTTTATCGAAATGGGAAACACGCTCTCCGGCGTCCGCCGCTTCAACGGGCGCGGCATTTCTGATGCACAGCATCTGGTCATGGGCGCGCAGGCGATCATCAACGAAGGCGGTTCGTCGCTACTTGCGGCGCTCTACATCCTGCACGACGGCCACGAATGGGCGCTTGGCGATATCACCCGCCCCATGGAGCAGCTTCTCTCGCTGACGCTGCCATCGCTTGCCGTTCGCGAGGCGATCCGGCGCGCAAAGGAAGGCTGGGATGACGCCATCTACGGCGCCGCCGGCCTTCCTCTTCCGGCCGCATGGACTGCGGCACAGAAGAAGCTGGTGAAAGCGATGGACGATCGCATGTGCGCAGCAGAGGCCGTCGCCATCTTCGGCCCGCGCGCCGCCAAACAGTTTCCAAAATTCATCGTTCCGAAAACGACCGGTGCCATTCGCCCCTGGGGCGCGGCCAAGGCCGAGGAGGAATTTCGCAAGATGCTCACGCGCCTGATCGGCGAGGAGCGGATCGTCAGCCAGGCGGCCCTTGCGGCTGCAGCAAGGGAGCTTCGATAAGTGGCTGGATATCTCAACAAGGTAACTCTCATCGGCAATTTAGGCGCCGATCCGGAAATCCGCCGCACGCAGGATGGCCGCGCCATCGCCAACATCCGCCTCGCCACGGCCGAACAGTGGCGCGACAAGAATACCGGCGAGCGCAAAGAGCGCACGGAATGGCATAGCGTCGTCATCTTCAACGAACAGCTCGCCAAGATCGCCGAGCAGTTCCTTGAGAAGGGTTCCAAGATCTACATCGAGGGCCAGCTCGCCACGCGCAAATGGCAGGACAGCAACGGGCAGGACCGGTGGAGCACGGAAGTCGTGCTGCAGGGCTTCGATGCCAAGCTGATCATGCTGAACAAGAAGGACGGCTCCGGCTATCGCCAGGGCGGCAATGGCGCCGGAGACTATGGCTATGACGGCGATCGCGCCGCCGGCTCATCCTCCTCTTCCACCAGATCATCGCAGACGAGCGGCGGCAATTTCAGCCGCGACCTCGACGATGACATTCCGTTCTGAGGGCTACAACGATGACATTCGTCAAGATGACCTGCGAGGTCAACGTCGACCTATCCGACATTCCAAGCGACGCCATCGCAAAGGAAGTTCACCTTCGCGATGAAGTTATGAGCGATCTCAAAGAGCACTTTCGCGAGGAGATCGAAGAAGAGGTTACGCTCGAGAAGTTCACCGACGAGGATATTGCCGTTGAATTGAAGCGACGCAAAGTCGAAGGCGTCGGCCATTCGATCCGTCGCATCTATGAAGCGATCGCCGATGGCCGCACACGCGATGCATTGGATGAAATGCATGCCGCCTTCGACGAAGAGGGGCTTGCCCCCCCCGTCGACGCAACTTGCGCTCGCCGAGCTGCTCTCGGGGCGGAAAGGGTCTTCCAATGTTCGTAACTGAAAAACCGGCGCTCGCCGAAGCGCTCGCCGTCGTGCGCGATGTCGTCAAGTCCAAGAACAAGTTCCCGATCCTCGACAACGTGCTGATCGAGCGCGACGGCGAGCAGCTGACGGCGCTTTCCAGCAACCTGACACTGGAGATCCGCACGCGCTTCGCCGCCACCATCGGCGAGGAGTTCATTCCTTTCACCTGCCCTGCCCATATCTTCGCGGATATCGTCCGCAACGCGCCGGAGGATCGCATCGCGGTCAACGCGATCGAGCAGGCCGGTGTCATGGCGCAGATCCAGATAAAGTCCGGCCGCTCCCGCCTCAAGCTGCCGGTCCTGCCCGCGTCTGATTTTCCCAAGCTCGACGCGGGCAACCTTTCGCATGAGCTTAGCCTTAACGCCTCGACGCTTCAGAAGGCGCTGCGCGCTGTGGAATATGCCGCCGAGACCAATCAAGCCAAGTTCTATCTCTGCGGCGTCCGGTTCGAGCCGGGCGAGGATGGCGTTTCGCTCGTCACCACCAACGGCGTTCGCCTGGAAAAGCGGCTGATCCCTGCCACGATGTTCGATCAAGACGATTTTGCCAACATGCAGGCCGTCACCATTCCGAGCGAATCCGTCGACAAGATCATCAAGCTTCTAGAGGGAGCCGACGAGGCGATCGTTCAATGGTCGCGTGATCGCATGCGCGTGACGGCCGGCGAGACGACGCTGACTACGAAGCTGATCGACGGCGAATATCCGGCCTGGCGCCGCATTGAGCCGGCTCCTGATAGCCTGATCTCCCGATTCAGCGGCAAGGCCCTCAGCGACGCCATCCAGCGGCTGCTGACCGTCACGCCAGACGCCGGCAATGGCGTCGCCTTCAGCTTCAAGGAAGACATCCTGGCGCTCCGCTCGCGCGACATCAACGTTGGCGAAGGCGAGGATGAGATCCCCGTCGAGACCAACGGCGAGATCCAGACCGGATTCCACGGCCGCCACCTGCGCGAAGCCATCGCCCATTACGACGGCGACAACTTCGAAATGCTGATCGGCGTCGGCGCCGCGCCGACCCTGCTCCGCATCTCAGGGAAGGAAAGCGGCTACACGATTCTGATGCCGATGCAGGTCAAAGGTGCATTCAGCCATGGATGATCCTTGGACCGCCGTTCAGCTCAGCGCTTTCGCCTTCGCAGCCCTCGCGATCCTCTATGTTCTCATGCCCGCTGTCGTTCGCCAATGGAGAAGACGCAGATGACCTCTTCGCAAGATGAAAACCTTCTGGAGTATTTCAAACGACAGATCGCATGGTCACGCGAGACGTTCGGGCCGGCGCTTCGAACCAAGGGTGTGCTTGACCATATCCGCAAAGAGCTGACGGAAATCGAATGCGATCCTCGCGACCTTTCGGAATGGGTCGACGTGATCATTCTCGCGATGGATGGCTTTTGGCGACACGGCGGCAAAGCCTCCGATCTGTTGCCGGCGCTGCTTGAGAAACAGCGCAAGAACATGGCGCGCTCTTGGCCAGACTGGCGCACCATGAGCGAAGACCAGGCGATCGAGCATGATCGTTCGATGGACGGCCGCCCCGACGAGGATCATTGATGATCTTATTCGGGGAAAATATGGATCCCGCTATCGTTCAAGGCCTCGATAAACGCCTTTCGCGCCGCAAGAGGCTTTGCCTTTCCTTCAAGCGCGCCGAGGAGCGCCGCCTGCGCGCGGCCAAAGGCCTTCCCTCGAATGCTGGACGGCCATTCCTGCAGCATGAACTCGGCCGCTCGCTCTGGGTTCATGATCACGAGTCGCTGACCGATCTTGCTCGTTTCCACGATCACCGGTTTTCCCCAACCAGACATGTCGAAATCCTCCCGCTCATCAACGTTGCTGATCGGCGGATGTTCCTCACAGGGAGAAGCCATGAGCAGGCGTGACAAGATCCGCGCCCGTATCATGGAGCGCGTCTATATCGATCCGGTCACTGGCTGCTGGATCTGGACCGGCCCAACCTCCGGATCGAACGGTCGCGGCAAGGATTATCCACGCATGTCGCTGAACGGCCGCACTGTCGCCGTCCACATCGTTATGTGGACGAACGAGCACGGCTACATCCCCGGCAACAAGGAGCTGGATCACCAGTGCCGCAATCGCCTCTGCGTGCGGCCCGACGACGGCCACCTTGAGCTGGTGAGCCATAGCCTCAACATCAAGCGCCAATGGAAGGCGCGCAAGGAAGCGACGATGCTCGGCCACAATGGCGGCCCGCCGCTCGTCTGTGAGGAGATCTGAGATGGCACGGCGCGCCGCAATCCGATCGAGCGATATCAAGACGACGGTTTCCGCACTGAAGGAAGCCGGTCTCACCCCTCTCGCACTCGACACCTTGCCGAATGGTGGTATGCGGTGGCATTTTACAGCTCCACAGGGAACCGGCGAGGATGACCTCGATCGGGAATTGAGAGAGTTCGAAGAACGACATGGTGCAGGTCGAGCTTAAAGGCATCCACACGGTCAAGGTTAAGGGCCGCGTCTACTATTACGCCTGGCGCGGCGGCCCGGCCCTCCGTGGCGAGCCGGGAACACATGAATTCATGGCCTCCTACAACGAGGCCATCGCGGATCGGCAGGCGCCGGATGAAGGCAAGTTCCGCTCAATCATCACCCACTACAAGACACATGAGTTTCCCAAGTTGGCCACGTCGACCAGGCGCGTGTGGACGCCATGGCTCGACAAGATCAGCAAGTATTTCGGCGATCTCCGGATCGCGCAGTTCGACAGGCCAGAGAAGATCCGCCCCGTCATTCGCCGCTGGCGCAGCCAATATGCTGAGACGCCGCGCACTGCGGATCTCGGTCTGCAGGTGCTTTCGCGCATCCTCTCGCATGCCGTCGACCCGATGGGAAAGATCGCAACCAACCCATGCGACGGCATCAAGCATCTGTATTCGAGCACGCGCGCCGAAATCATCTGGACGGATGGCGACATCAAGCAGCTGAAGGCCGAAGCGTCGGCAGAAGTCGGCTTCGCCGTTGACCTGGCGGCGCATACAGGCCTGCGTGTCGGGGATCTCGTGCGCCTTTCATGGTCGCATATCGGGCCCGATGCGATCGTCATTTCGACCGGCAAGAGCAAGCATCGCAAGGAAGCGGTCATTCCTCGCTACGATGCGCTGAACGAGCTGCTGGCCCGCATCCCGAAGCGCTCACCCGTCATCCTCACCAACAGCCGCAAGAAGCCCTGGACGCAAGATGGCCTTGCCAGTTCCTTCTGGACGGCAAAGGTCGAAGCCAAGATGCAGGAGCGCGATCTCCATTTCCACGACCTGCGCGGCACTGCCGCCACGAAGTTCTATATCGCCGGCCTCTCGATCCGCGTTATCGCCGAGATTATGGGATGGGAAGAAGATCAGGTGGAGAAGATTATCAAGCGGTACGTCAGCCGTGGCGCCGCCACGCGCGAGGCCATCCGGCAGCTCAATGAGGCGCGCGAACGCAAGCAAAGCACATCAAAAAACAGCGAATGACGAATAGGTATTGGAAGGCCATCGGGGGCTCAGATGTTGTTTTCGGCGGAGCGAACTTTTTCGATTGCTGTGGTGATCTCACCGAGGCTCTTTTTTAGCAGCTCGAACTGCGCGATCGTGACGTCGAGTTGGGTAGCCGCGAGAAACGTACTAGCGTTGGCGTTAACTTCGTCCCATCTCTCGCTTTTGGATACTTGTTTCCAAGCCTGCTGGTCTTTTGCTAGGTCACTGATCGCTATCCGCTCGATCTCATTGACCACAATGTGCTCGGCCTTTCTAAGCCTTGGCCGAATCTTCTCGCGAAAAAACGTCTGTGCTGAGGCAAGGTCAGTGAATCCGATAACTCCGATCGAAATTTCCCGACATGTCTCATTAATCTCTTTGACTGCCTCGTTGAGAGTCGGGCCATGCACAACCTCAAACCTGCTGGCTCTGTTATTCGCCTTCGTTCCCCTCAAAGCTTGGCTGGTTCGCATAAAATTTAGGCAACTGAAAAGGAACGTCACGACAATACCGGCGATCGTCAGCTTATCCTTTAGCTCAAACTGCCAATAAACGTCCAATCCCGATACGACGTTGCTCCAGATCCAGCCGCCCCAATCTAGCAGGAAATCCTTGATATCTTTCAATGGGATACAGCCGACGTCCGATCCATCAACGCTCTCGATAGGCCGGTGTCAATCTGAAGTAGCATATCTTCCGGCCATCCGCGAAAAAGATAGTGCTTATAAAATCGCTCTTTATTGCCGAACTTTAAGGCGCTTTCACCAAAAAAGCCCTGCACGAAAGACGGCGCGATGGTATCAAGATCCGGCGGAAGAACCAGCTCTACAGGTTCGTTATCGTTATCGAGAACGTCAAGCTTAAAGTACCCACGGGCGCGCTGCCCATACTCATAGCCCAAAAGCACAGCAACCTCGCCGCGCGTGAGATTTTCAAGATCAACCCTTGTCATCGTTTGATCCATTCTTCGCATCTTTTAACTTCTCAACCAAGTGGGGGTCCAGATTGAACCCGAGCGTTACCAGCGTACCCTGCAACCGGCCTGGTAAAGAGTAAACGTGTCCAACATCGGGCGGTTGCGACTTTGCATTCGCTTGGTTAAACCATAGTTCACGAGGCACCACGGCACTTACCTCCGTCATGCCCGGCGGAGTGAACCGTATTGCTCTCGAATACGTACCAGAAGCTTGTAAATAGGTATTACCACTTACAATAGCCAGCCTCGGTGTGTCCTTAGGATCAGCAAATAGCGCCAGTCCTGCAAAAAAATCAAGTATGTCGGCCAAGCCTGTGCCGCCCAACGATCGATTTCCGACCACGTTGAGCTTTTCTGATAGACGCGTGACGCCATCTCTTAAGGCGTAGACCGTCCGAAGGTTTTCTTCAGTTAATCCCGAAACACCTTTATGTGCTGTCACATATTCATTCATACCTTTCGCTATGACGGCAGGTGCATTTGCCAAGCCGTCAGCAATAGTTTGACCCATGCTAAGGAAACTAAGGTTAAATCGAAAAATATCACCGTTGCTGGTCTCTCGTCTTTCGAGAAAGCCACAAATACTATAGCCGCCCTTTTGATCGGGGGAGGAATGGGCACCGGCATTGTCCAGTATCTCCCCAATTAGCCCATGAAAGTTTTGCCTGGCCTTTCTTGTGAGCCTGACACGGGACGTCTGAAGCAACGATTGATCGATAAATTTGACGACTTGCGTAGCGACTATTGAAGATAGCTGCGGTTCGACACCCTGCGACGTTTTGCCGCCTGACCTGCTTTGCCGACGAAAAGGAAAGGGGAAGATATCGGCATTTCTCTCTGAAGCTGGAATGGGTTTCCATCCCATGACGCGTCGAAGTCCAACCGCTTCCAACATCTGCGCGACCATAGGTTCGATATCACCACCAGTGAATACTGGACACAGATGTGGCCAAATCTCCTGAAGTAACAACATAGCGCCAACATCCAGGCAATTCGGATCTTTGAAATTGACGCGAACGTTTAGCCCCTCCATCTCGGCGTTTGAAATCGCGCAGAATGCCTCCATCGTACCGATCGGATTTTCCAGAAACGAGAAGCCAGACAGGTCGATATTGATAAACCTTGTTCGGGAAAGAACCGGCAGCCACCGGGTGAGACGACGTGGATTGAGTGCATCCAGTGCGTCATTCCTCTTAAACTTGGCTATAAGCAATTCTTTAGGGAGGTTACGGGGTAAAGGACGCTGGAGGGACTTCAGGAGTTGCCTTCGCTTCCGGGCAGCAAAGCGAACCCGGTTTAGCCTGTCAGACGTTGGGCTTTTCTTTCGGATGCGATGAGGGGCTCGATAGCCTTGCTCCAGATCCAGGAGCCATTTCTGTAGTAGAGTCGCCTCCTGTTCTGTGTACCCAGCACGCTCCCACCAGTCTGTCACGCAAGCTCTCTCTGAACTACAATGTCACGCGCTCAAACAAGCGCAGATTCCGCCAATACATCTGTATAGTGTATCTTCGCGGTAAAATTCAACCGACCCATTCTCGCCCCAGACAAACAGCGAACACAAGCTGTAAAACCGCCTGTAAAACAGCCCAAGTTTGGCGACCTATAAAGTGCGCTAAAACCGTTGTGGAGCAGGGTGGAGCGGGTGAAGGGAATCGAACCCTCGTATTCAGCTTGGGAAGCTGCTGCTCTACCATTGAGCTACACCCGCCTGACACCCTGAGATGTCCAACAGTTGGCGGCCTCTGTCAAGGCCGGTCAGCGACGGATCACAGCCGGAAATGCTTCGAAAGCTTCAGGCCCTGTGCCTGATAGTTCGAGCCGAGGCCGGAGCCGTAGAGGCTGCTCGGCTGTTCCAGCATGTGTTCGTAGATCAGGCGGCCAACGATCTGGCCGTCCTCGAGGATGAAGGGCACTTCGTGGCTGCGCACTTCCAGCACGGCACGGCTGCCGCGGCCCCCGGCCGGTGCATGGCCGAAGCCCGGATCGAAGAAGCCGGCATAGTGGACGCGGAATTCGCCGACCAGCGGATCGAACGGCGTCATTTCGGCGGCGAAATGCGGGGGAACATGCACCGCCTCGCGCGAAACGAGGATATAGAACTCATCGGGATCGAGGATCAGCTCGGTGCGCCCCCGGCTGTAGAGCGGCTCCCAAAAATCGAAAATATCGTGCTGGGCCTTCTTGTCGACGTCGACGACGGCCGTGTGGTGCTTGCCGCGATAGCCGATCAGCCCTTCCTTGTCGCCGGCAAGATCGATCGACAGCGCAATGCCGCCGCCGGTGATATTCGGCTTCTTGCTGGCAACCAGCGTCTCGCTCTCGTGCAGCGCCAGTAGCTCCGGCTCGGTGAGCAGGGCCTGGCCGACGCGGAAGCGGATCTGCGACAGGCGCGAGCCGCGACGTACGACGATCGGGAAGGTACGTGGGCTGATTTCGAGATAGAGCGGGCCGGAATAGCCTGCCGGGATCTTATCGAACTCCTGCGCACGATCGGTGATGACGCGGGTGAAGATGTCGAGACGGCCGGTCGAGCTCTTCGGATTGGCCGATGCCGACATATCTTCGGGCAGGTCGAGGCGCTCCATCAGCGGCACGATATAGACGCAGCCGGTTTCCAGCACCGCGCCTTCCGAGAGATCGACTACATGCAGCTTCAGCCGGTCAAGCTTGTCGGCGACCAGATGCGAGGGGCCGGGCATGAAGCTGGCACGGACGCGGAAAGCATGCGAGCCGAGCCTGAGGTCAAGGCTTGCCGGCTGGATCTGATCGACGTCCAGTTCTCTCTCGCTCGTCAGCCGCCCTGTTTCAAATAGCGCTGCAATGGCCCGGTCGGCCAGAATTCCAGTATTGCGAGCCATCATGCTTCTCTCATAATTTGTCGCAGACAAAACCAAACTCAGGGAATTGACGCAAGCCGTCAACGGCAGTATTGCAACTTATCCCGTGGTGATTTGGCCGGTCGGCTTGCAGCCACGTTAAACAAATGGCTAAAAAGACCGGGGTTGAACCGGTCTGCTTTTGCGACCGGTTTTTTTGTTTTGAAAGTGGTGATGGCATGAGCAAGACTTGGCGCCCCGCAACCCAGCTCGTTCACGGCGGAACACTCCGTTCGCAATTCGGCGAGACCTCCGAAGCAATCTATCTGACCCAGGGCTTCGTCTATGACACCTCGGAAGCGGCGGAAGCCCGCTTCAAGGGCGAAACGGATGGGTTCATCTACGCCCGCTACGGCAGCCCGACCAACGACATGTTCGAAAAGCGCATGTGCGCTCTCGAAGGCGCTGAAGACGCCCGCGCCACCGCGTCCGGCATGGCCGCCGTTTCTGCCGCCATCCTCTGCCAGCTGAAGGCCGGCGATCATATCGTTGCCGCCCGTGCGCTCTTCGGCTCCTGCCGCTGGGTGGTCGAGACGCTAGCGCCGAAATACGGCATCGAATGCACGCTGGTCGATGGCCGTTTCACCGAGAACTGGGAAAAGGCCATCCGGCCGAACACCAAGGTCTTCTTCCTCGAAAGCCCGACCAATCCGACGCTGGAAGTGGTCGATATCGCCGCTGTCGCCAAGCTCGCCAACCAGATCGGCGCCAAGGTCGTGGTCGACAACGTCTTTGCAACGCCGCTCTTCCAGAAGCCGCTGGAACTCGGCGCTCATATCGTCGTCTATTCCGCCACCAAGCATATCGACGGCCAGGGCCGTTCGCTCGGCGGCGTCATCCTCTCCGACAAGCAATGGATCGACGAGAACCTGCAGGACTATTTCCGCCATACCGGCCCGGCCATGTCGCCCTTTACCGCCTGGACGCTGCTGAAGGGCATCGAGACGCTGCCGCTGCGCGTTGCGCAGCAGACGGCGAACGCCTCCAAGGTTGCCGATTTCCTCGCCGAGCAGACGAACAAGGTCGCCCGCGTTATCTATCCCGGCCGAAAGGATCACCCGCAGGCCGATATCATCGCCAAGCAAATGAGCGGCGGCTCGACCCTCGTCGCCTTCGAATTGAAGGGCGGCAAGGAAGCGGCCTTCAAGCTGCAGAACGCGCTGGAGATCGTGAAGATCTCCAACAATCTCGGCGACTCGAAGAGCCTGATCACGCATCCTGCCACGACGACGCACAAGAACCTCACCGACGAGGCCCGCGCCGAGCTCGGCATTTCGCCGGGCACCGTGCGCTTCTCCGCCGGCATCGAGGACAGCGCCGATCTGGTCGATGATTTCGCCCGCGCTCTCGAGCAGGTTTCCGCCTGATATTCGTCGAGCCGCCTGGATTTTCTCCGGGCGGCTCGATTGCCTTTAAACAATTGGCAGCTCGTCAGCTGGCGACCTTGAATTCGACCAGGCCGTTGTTCAGGAAGACCATCTTGTCGAACAGCTTGAGATCCAGCGGATTCGGCAGGCGAACATCCGCAAGATCGGGCACGGGCTTCAACGCCGGATCGTAGGAGCGGTCGACCTGCGAGATGAAGACGACGATAACGCCTCTGGCGCGTGCAAACGTCTTCAATATCTGAACCTGGATCATTAATTCCGGATTCTCCCGCTTCTGATCCAGTAGTTGCAGAAAATCGACCACGGCCAGCGTGCCAGGCGATGCCTGAGCCAGCCTCTCCACGATATAATCGGCGCTGATGGCATCCGAATTATCGAACTCGAATAGATCAGCAAATTCCGCATGATCGGCACCGATGACCGGAAAACGGTCCAGAACGACCTTTTCGGTGTCTTCCAACGTGAAGAAGATGCCACGGTTGCCAGCCTTCATGGCGTCGACGGCGAGCCTCAGGCTCATCAGGGTCTTGCCGTGACCGCGCCGTGCGCCGATCAGCACCAGATCGCCCGGGCTTAAACGCGAATACAGCTCGCCGACGGGCACGGCTGAGTTCGTTTTGCTCGCAAGCAAACTCCAGCCTCCGAAACCCTCGACGGCCGCGACGCGATCCAGCGCGGTGTGCAAAGGGATATTCTGCTGGCGGGACAGGAGCCTCGCCTTACGTTTCAAATGATAAACAGGGGCAGAAAGCCTCATATAAACCTCCTATTGCGAGCAATGACCGCAACCCCTCCTTATGCCAAGCGCTCAAACAGTCGGTTTGGATATCGACGGCCCTGCATGAAATATACTTTCCCGAATGGAGGGGGGAGGCATGGGCGATGCCAGAATCAGATGATAGCCGAAATCCTCCTGCATGGGAATCTCATGCAAGTCCTGCAAGAGGAACATATAAAAGGAATGAGGGTTATATGGCCCGGAGGTTTTGATGCCGGGCGATCAGGTTGACTACCAATCACAGAAGTCCACGGACAATCGTGGCAAGCGTTTCCTGAGTACGGAGGATGCGCCTACCTCTACTCCGGCAGATAAGATCAAATCACGGCGACCTAGGATACTTGGAGACGACTTCGTTAACCTTCAATATGAACCGTAATAGCTGAAATCGAAACCGTCCCAACCGTTCACGCAAGATTTCATTACGTCGTTCCTTGACGGAAAGCATCGGCTATAGGATACCGCTAAATATCCTGCACTTTGCGGGAATGGTGGAAAGCGGATAATATGCCGCAAACTTGAAAATGCTGAAACGGCGATGCGGCTTCAAGGAGCGCTCGACGTTTCAGGGCAGTGGCAAGGTGTCAGGCATGTATCGCGCCCTAACACGCGACATCGAGGTGGTTGTAGAGCCGTTTTATCTGGAGGAGCAATCCGATCCGGATGATGACCGTTATGTCTGGGGATACCGCATCGTCATTTCCAACCACTCGAAGGAAGCCGTGAAGCTGGTAACGCGCTATTGGCACATCACCGACATGAACGGCATCGTGGATGAAGTGACAGGCCCCGGCGTGGTCGGCGAGCAGCCGCACCTAAAGCCCGGCGATACCTATGAATATTCCTCGGGCTGTCCACTTGATACACCGTCAGGCATGATGTTCGGTCATTACCAGATGGAAACGGACGGCGGGGAGCAATTCCATGTCAAGATCCCCGCCTTTTCACTGGATACGCCTAACCTGCTGCGCACGCTGAACTGAGCGACCTCAGGCCACCTCTATTTCCGACACTTCGAAGCGATAGGTCGTCGAGCAGAACTCGCAGGTGACGGCGATCTCGCCATTCTCCTGGCTGGCCTCGATCTCCTCGGCTGAGAAACCTTTCAAGACGCCCTTCAGCTTGTCGCGCGAGCACGAACAGCGGTCATAGACGGCCTTCGGTTCATAGACACGGACGCCGCGCTCGTGGAAGAGGCGATAGAGAAGCCGCTCGGTGCCGACCTGCGGATCCGTCAGCTCATCTGCATCGATGGTTTCCACCAGGCTGCGCGCTTCCGCCCAGGCATCATCCTCGGCATGATCGCGCCCACCGGTATCGCCATCGCCGCCATGCAGGTCCGGCTGGCGCATGCGCTCGGGCGCTTCCGGCAAGAACTGCGCGATCAGGCCGCCGGCACGCCAGCGGTGACGCGGCTTGCCGTTCTCATCGCGATCGAATAGCTCTGCAGCGCCCAGACGCACGCGCGTCGGGATCTGTTCCGACTGGCGGAAATACGTGCCGGCAATCTCCTCCAGCGAAGCGCCATCAAGCGCGACGATACCCTGATAAGGCTGACTGAAGCGGCCCTGATCGATGGTAAAAGCGAGCACGCCCTTGCCGAGCAGCTGCTCCGGCTCGGTTCTGCCTTCCGCAACTGCCTTTGCCAGCGCTTCTTCATTGAAACGCGCATAGGCCCGAACGTTTTCCGGCGTCGAGAAATCGGCGACCAGAAGGTCGACGGGACCGTCGCCCTTGGTCTGCACGGTGAACTTGCCTTCGAATTTCAGCGACGTACCGAGCAGGACGGTCAGGACGATGGCTTCGGCGAGCAGCCGCGCGACCGGCGTCGGATAATCGTGCCGGGCAAGGATCGCGTCCAGCAGCGGACCGAGCTGCACGGCACGGCCGCGCACGTCCAGACCTTCCACCTGGAAGGGAACGACGTGATCGTCACCGGCGAAATCAAACTGACCCAGCGAGGCTGCATTTTCGGCCATTGCTTTACTCCTACTGCGCCCGCGCCCTTAAAACGCGGCTTCATATCCTCAGATCGCGCCCAGGCACCAAGCAAGAATCGACTTTTGCGCATGAAGGCGGTTTTCCGCCTCATCGAAGACAACGGATTGCGGACCGTCGATCACCTCGTCCGTCACCTCTTCGCCGCGATGGGCGGAAGGCAATGCATGAACAACGCGTCTTTGCCGGCCTGTGCCATCAAAGCCTTGTTGACCTGATAGGGCTGGAAGACGTTGTGACCGCGTGCCCGGTGCTCCTGATTCATGGAAACCCAGGTATCGGTTACCACACAATCGGCGCCGGCGACCGCACGGTCTGCATCATGCGAGAGCATGATTTCGGCGCCCTCGTTGCGGGCCCAGTTCAGATAGTGATCCTTCGGCTCGGAACCAAGGGGTACCGCCATATTCATGCGATAGCCGAAACGGGCGGCCCCTTCGATCAGCGAATGCAGCACGTTATTGCCGTCGCCCGTCCAGGCAAGCGTCTTGCCCTTGATCGGGCCGCGATGCTCTTCGAAGGTCATGATATCGGCCATGATCTGGCAGGGGTGCGTATCGTCGGTCAGCGCATTGATGACCGGAACGGTCGCATGTTCCGCCAGCTCCAACAGGCGGGAATGATCGGTGGTGCGGATCATGATCGCATCGACATAGCGCGACAGCACTTTCGCCGTATCGCCGATCGTCTCGGCGCGGCCAAGCTGCATTTCGGTGCCGGAGAGGAACAGCGTCTCGCCGCCCAGCTGCCGCATGCCGACATCGAAGGAGACACGGGTTCGGGTGGACGGCTTCTCGAAGATCATCGCCAGCATCTTGCCGGCAAGCGGCCTGTCGGCCGTGCCGGCCTTCTGCGCGCTCTTTCGGACGATCGCGTCATCGATGATGTTACGCAGATCGGCAGCCGGAACGGCAGAGAGATCGAGAAAGTGTTTCGGAGAAGCCATGTCCTTACCTGTGCTCCAGAAAAAACAATAACGCCCGCGTGGGGCAGGAACGCCCCGACAGCGGGCGTTGAATTCAAGCCGATTTCTTGGTGCGGGCAGCGCGCGCGCGCTCGGCGGCGCGCTCCAGGCGGGCGAGACCTTCGCGTGCTTCCTCGGCAGTGACGACCAGCGGCGGCAGCAGGCGGATGACGTTGTCGCCGGCCGGAACGCCGAGCAGATGCTCGGCACGGATCGCCTGCAGCAATTCCGCCTGCGGAATGGCCGCTTTGATGCCGAGCATCAGGCCTTCACCGCGAACGTCCTCGATGATGTCAGGAAAACGATCCTTGAGCGAGGCGAGCCCCTGGCGGAAGACCAGCGAGACATCGCGCACATGCTGCAGGAAGCCTTCGGCAAGCACGATATCGAGAACCGCATTGCCGACTGCCATGGCAAGCGGATTGCCGCCATAGGTCGAGCCATGCGTGCCGGCCTTCATGCCGGAAGCGGCTTCCGCCGTCGCAAGGCACGCACCGAGCGGGAAACCGCCGCCGATACCCTTGGCGACCGCCATGATGTCAGGCTTGATACCGGACCATTCATGGGCAAAGAGCTTGCCGGTACGGCCGACACCACACTGTACTTCGTCGAGGATCAAAAGCAGGCCGTGCTCATCGCAGATCTCCCGCAGCCCGCGCAGGAATTCGTTTGTCGCCGGGCGGATACCGCCCTCGCCCTGCACCGGCTCTATCAGGATAGCGCCCGTCGCATCGGTAATGGCGGCGCGGACGGCGTCGAGATCACCGAAGGGCACCTGGTCGAAGCCCGGTGCCTTCGGGCCGAAACCTTCGATATATTTTTCCTGGCCACCGGCGGCGATCGTTGCGATGGTGCGGCCGTGGAAGGCGCCTTCGAAGGTGATGATATGGAACTTCTCGGGATGCCCCTTGGCGAATTGATAGCGCCGCGCAGTCTTGATGGCGCACTCCAGCGCCTCCGCGCCCGAATTGGTGAAGAACACCTTGTCGGCGAAGGTCACTTCCGTCAGCCGCTTCGACAGCTTCTCCTGGCCGGGCACCTCATAGAGGTTGGACAGGTGCCAGACCTTGTCGGCCTGCGCCTTCAGCTCGGCGACAAGATGGGGATGAGCATGACCGAGCGAATTGACCGCGACGCCGGCTGCGAAATCGAGGTAGCGTTCGCCATTCTCAGTGACCAGCCAGACGCCCTCACCTCGCTCGAACCGCAGCGGAGCGCGCAAGTAGGTGTCGTAAAGCGGCGTGGTCTCGGCCATGGCCATATCTCCTGATCACAACTTTAAGGACCGATCGCTTCCATTTGATGAAACGGGTCCGAAAAAATCAAAAATGCCGCCTTGCGGCGGCTTGGGCACTATTGATGTTTTGCACCGCGATGTCAACAAAACTGCCGTTTTAGCAGGTGCGAGAAAACGCTTGCCGGCAAAAGAGATGCGTCGGGCGGCGCCTATGGCAGAAATGCCACGCCCGGACAGCAAGTTGGGGAAAACCTCGAAATCGATTCCTCAAGATTCCCGCGACTCTTGTCACGGAGTCAGCCTCACACTAGGTTAAAAACCAATTGCTAGACTGCATGCGGCGGAACTAGTCACCACAATTTTAGAGCGTTTCGCGCCTCGATACCATGCGAGGCAATGGTGAGGGATTCTGCCATCGGAAACGCGACAGCGGAGACAGGGCATGAATTGGACAGACGAACGCGTCGAGAAGCTGAAAAAGCTATGGTCCGAAGGATTGAGCGCCAGCCAGATCGCTGCGCAGCTCGGTGGCGTGAGCCGTAATGCCGTCATCGGCAAGGTGCATCGCCTGAACCTCCCCGGCCGAGCGAAGGCGGGCGGCGCGACAACCGCAGCGCGCACGCCGAAGCGCAGCGCAGCGGCACCTCGCGCTGCGACCTACGGATCGCGCGTTGCTACCCGCACGGTGGTTGCCCGCCAGCAGGGCGCAACCATGCTGAAGGAAGAGATCGAGATCGATTCCGTCAACGAAATCCAGTATCGCCCGGCATCGAACGTCGTCGTTCCGATTTCCCGCCGCCTCGGCCTGACGGAACTGACGGAGCGCACCTGCAAGTGGCCGGTCGGCGATCCGCTGAAGGACGATTTCCATTTCTGCGGCAATGAGAGCCCAGATTCATCGCCTTACTGCACCTACCATCAGCGCCTGGCCTACCAGCCGGTGCATGAACGGCGTAGGCCGGCCCAGCCGCGTGGCTGAGAAGCTTGATGACTGAGATAAAGAAACGGGCCCTTGAGGCCCGTTTTCTGTTTCCGCCGCTATGTTGATGCCTGATCGGGTATCCCCGCTCAGGCCTCCATGGAGTAGCCCGCGCCGCGAACGGTGCGAATGACATCCTGCATATTGGAGAAGTTGAGCGCCTTGCGCAGGCGGCCGACATGGACGTCGACCGTGCGTTCGTCGACGTAGATATCGTGACCCCATACGCCGTCGAGCAGCTGCGAACGCGAGAAGACGCGGCCCGGCGAGGACATCAGGAACTCCAGCAGGCGGAATTCCGTCGGCCCCAGCCGCACTTCGCGGCTCTTGCGGTGAACGCGATGGGTTTCGCGGTCCAGCTCGATATCGCCGCAACGCAGCACCGTGGAGAGAACCTCCGGGCGGGCACGCCGCAGCATCGCCTTGACGCGAGCCATCAGCTCCGGCGTCGAGAACGGCTTGACGACATAATCGTCCGCGCCGGTCGAAAGCCCGCGCACGCGCTCGCTTTCCTCGCCGCGGGCCGTCAGCATGATGATCGGCAGGCGCTCAGTCTCCGGCCGCATACGCAGCCGGCGGCAGAGCTCGATGCCCGATACGCCGGGCAGCATCCAGTCGAGGATCAGGAGATCGGGGATGCGCTCCTGGAGACGCAGCTCGGCCTCATCGCCTCTGAGGATCGTGTCGACCTCGAAGCCTTCGGCCTCAAGATTGTAGCGCAGCAGAACGCTGAGCGCTTCCTCGTCTTCTACAACAGCAACTCTCGGAACCATGCGCCTATGGTCTCCTTTCTTCGCTTTCGGATTATTCGGTCACTGCGCCGACGGTATTGGCGGTATCGTCCTTCGGGCGCTCGCCTTCCGGCTGCGCGCCCGTCGCCATGTAATAGATCGTCTCGGCGATGTTGGTGGCATGGTCGCCGATGCGCTCGATGTTCTTGGCGCAGAAGAGAAGATGCGTGCAGGTGGTGATGTTGCGCGGATCTTCCATCATGTAGGTCAGCATCTCGCGAAAGAGCGAGGTGTACATGGCGTCGATTTCCTCGTCGCGTTCGCGGATCGATACGGCCTTGTCCGGCGAGCGGGTCGCGTAGACATCCAGAACTTCCTTGAGCTGGCTCAGCGCCAGTTCGGAGAGATGCTCGATGCCGCGGGCGAGACGGCGCGGGACACCGGTGCCCTGGACGGCGATGACGCGCTTTGCGGTGTTCTTGCCGAGATCGCCGACGCGCTCCAGATCGGATGCAATGCGGATCGAGCCCATGATTTCACGCAGGTCCGCCGCCATCGGCTGACGGCGGGCGATGGTAACGATCGCCTTGTCGCCGACTTCGCGCTCGGCATGGTCGAGAACGACGTCGTCGGAGATGACCTTCTGGGCCAGGGCAGCGTCGCTATTGACCAGCGCGCGTACGCTGTCGCTAACCATCTGCTCTGCCAGGCCGCCCATTTCAGCAATGCGGCGCGTCAGGAACTTCAGGTCTTCGTCATAGGCAGAGAGAATGTGAGTGGAGACCATTTTTCTATCCTCAAGGTGAACTGTGTGAAATGAGCCGCGCGCCTGACATCATCAACCAAAACGGCCCATGATGTAATCCTGCGTGCGGAAATCGTCGGGATTGGTGAACATCTTATCGGTGTCGTTCTCCTCGACCAGGTGGCCGAGATGGAACATTGCGGTACGCTGCGAGACGCGGGCTGCCTGCTGCATGGAATGCGTCACGATGACGATGGTGAAATTCTCCCGCAGCTCGTGGATGAGATCCTCGACCTTGGCGGTCGCGATCGGATCGAGCGCCGAGCACGGCTCGTCCATCAGGATGACCTCCGGACTGACCGCGACGGCGCGGGCGATGCACAGACGCTGCTGCTGACCGCCCGATAGACTCGTGCCGGCATCATGGAGCCGATCCTTGACCTCGCCCCAGAGACCGGCCTTCTGCAGGCTGGTCTCGACGATATGCTCGAGATCGGCCTTTGAGCGATGCAGGCCATGGATGCGCGGGCCGTAGGCGACGTTCTCAAAGATGGACTTTGGGAACGGGTTGGGCTTCTGGAAGACCATGCCGACGCGGGCGCGCAACTCTACCACGTCGATGCTGTCGTCGTAGACATCCTGATCGTCGAGCGTGATCTTGCCGGTGACCCGGCAGGTCTCGATCGTATCGTTCATGCGGTTGAGGCAGCGCAGGAAGGTGGACTTGCCGCAACCGGAAGGGCCGATCAAAGCCGTGACGGTATTGGCGCGGATCTTCAGATTGACGTCGAAGAGCGCCCGCTTGTCGCCGTAGAACACAGAAACGTCCTGGCCGATCATCTTGTAAGGGATCGTGGTCATCTTCTTGGCCAAGGCTCTTTCGCTTGCGGCTTCCGTCATCATGTTCATTTCGTGCGCCCTCCCTTACCAGCGCCGCTCAAAGCGGCGCCGCAGCAGGATGGCGCCGATGTTCATCGCGACGAGGAAGAAGAGAAGCACGATGATGGCGCCGGACGTCCTTTCGACGAAGGCCCGCTCGGCTTCGCTCGCCCACATGTAGATCTGCACCGGCAGCGCCGTCGAAGGATCGAGCGGCGATGCCGGATAGTTGGCGACGAAGGCGACCATGCCGATCAGAAGCAGCGGCGCAGTCTCGCCAAGCGCGTGCGCAAGCCCGAGGATCGTGCCCGTCAGAATGCCGGGCATCGCAAGCGGCAACACGTGATGGAAGACCATCTGCATGCGCGATGCACCAAGACCGAGCGCTGCGCTGCGGATCGACGGCGGCACGGCCCGCAACGCCGAGCGTGTGGCGATAATGATCATCGGCAGCGTCATCAGGCTCAACACGAGACCGCCGACCAGCGAGGCCGAACGCGGCAGACCCATCATGTTGATGAAGACCGAGAGACCCAGCAAGCCATAGACGATCGATGGGACGGCCGCGAGATTGTTGATGTTGACCTCGATCAGGTCCGTCAGCCGGTTCTTCGGCGCGAACTCCTCCAGATAGATCGAGGCGGCGACGCCGACCGGCAAGGCAAGCACGAGAACGGTCAGCATCAGGTAGAACGAGCCGATCAGAGCGACGCCGAGCCCGGCGGCTTCGGGCCGGCTCGAGTTGCCCGACAGGAAGAGACCGCTGTTGAAGGCCTTGTAAAGCGCGCCGCTTTCGCTGAGTTGCTTCATCCAGGCGACCTGGCGGTCGGATATCTTGCGATCCTTCTCATCGACTGTCAGATCGATCTGGCCCTTGTTGGCTGAATCGATATTGGAGCTGGCAAGGAAGGTGACGCTCTCAGTCGTCCCTATGATCGAGGGATTGGCAACGACCTTGTCGCGCAGCGCGATCCTGGCACTGTCCGACACCATCGCCGTTGCCTCGCGAACGAGCGCGCGATTGGCGGGATCGATGCTCAAGGCTTTCACCAGCGCGTCGCGCACCAATACCGGGTAGTTGGCTGATACCAGCACCTTCGGATCGCTGGCGCGCTTGGCTGCGGGGTCGATCACCTTCTCGGTGAATTCGATCGGCAGGGTGATCGAGGTCTGAACGAAGGCGGTATAACCCGTGCGGACCACGGTGGAGATCAGGATGATGAGGAAGATAAGGCCGAAAATGACGGCAGTGAGCCCATAGGCGCGGAAGCGGCGTTCGGCGGCATAGCGCCGTCTGATGCCGATATCGCGACGCACCGACGCACCCGGCGTCAGGCCGCGCGGCATGTTGAGCTGAGAGGAGGATACGACGTCGCTCATTCGTATTGCTCCCTATATCGACGGACGATGTAGAGCGCATAGACGTTGAGGCACAGCGTCAGGAAGAACAGCGTGATCCCGAGTGCAAAGGCGACGAGCGTCTGCGGCGAGGTGAATTCCAGATCGCCGGTCAGCTGGTTGACGATCTTCACGGTGACAGTCGTCATCGGTTCGAAGGGATCGAGCTGCATGCGCGCGGCAACGCCGGCTGCCAGCACCACGATCATGGTTTCACCGATCGCCCGCGACGCGGTCATCAGCAGTGCGCCGACGATGCCCGGAAGGGCGGCGGGCAGCAGAACACGCTTGACCGTTTCCGACCGCGTGGCGCCGAGGCCAAGCGAGCCGTCGCGCAGCGAGCGCGGCACGGCCATGATGATATCGTCCGACAGCGAGGAAACATACGGGATGAGCATGATGCCCATGACGAAGCCGGCCGTCAAAACGCTCTGTGCCTCGATAAAGCCTTTATAGTCGCCCGTCATCAAGCCATCGATCTCGACTGAGATATCGCGCAGGAAGGGGCCGACGGTGACAAGGGCGAAGAAGCCGTAGACGATCGTCGGGATGCCGGCCAGGACCTCCAGCATCGGCTTGGCGATGGAGCGGACGCGAGCCGAGGCATATTCGGCCATGTAGATCGCGGCAAACAGGCCGATGGGCACGGCAAACAGCATGGCGACGAAGCCGATATAGACCGTGCCCGCCAGCAGCGGGATCAGGCCGAAGGTGCCCGAAGTCTGCGCGCCGGCGCCAGCGAAGCGCGGGTCCCAGACGGTACCGAAGAAGAATTCGCTGGCCGGCACCATGCTGAAGAAACGCGCCGCTTCCGAAAGCATTGAAACGACGATGCCAACCGTCGTCAGCACCGCGATGGAGGAAGCGACGATCAGGGCTCCGAGAATGACCTGTTCCACACGATTGCGGGCGCGAAAACGTGGGGCGATGGCACGAAGGCCGTGGGCTGCGCAAAGCAGCGATAGGGCGATTGCCGCTGCCGACATGACCATGCGGCTCGCTTCGCGCATGCCATTATATTTGTTGGCAGCGTCGATCATGTAGCCCGTGGGGCGAACTGCGAGCGGAACGCCCTTCTGCGCCAGCAGCAACTGAAGATCAGCCTTGCCGCCATCGACATCGGCGAGCTCCTGGCTCTCGAGCATGCGCATCCCGCGGGCGATGCTGCGCACCATGCCGTAGCTGAGATTGAGCTCCGCCTGCGGCAAAGACCTTACTTCCTCGGGAAAGGATTTCGTCACTACGCGATCGATCATAATGGGGCTGACGATCAGCCAGACGCAGACGAGCGCGAGAGCGGGAAGCACAGCCCATATAGCGGCATAGGCGCCGTGATAGCCGAGCCGGGAATGCATCGACGAGGACCTGCCGCCCGATAACGCAGCCGCCCTCACCCGCCCCAGCACGAAAGCGGAGGCGCCGAAGACCGACAAGCAGAGCAGCAGCAGCGATACACTCATTCCCATTCCCCGGCGAACCCCGGCACAGCGGAAAGCCGCACCGGCGCTCGACCCTTCAGCATTCACATAATCTTCCCGACCGCGACATCCTTACGGATCTGGTCGCGCTCAGCATCCGGTGCCGGCACGAGGCCATATTCCGCCAGCGGGCCGTCCGGTCCGATCATCTGATCGCTCGTGAAGAAATCGACATATTCCTTGAGCCCCGGGATGACACCCAGATGGGCCTTCTTGACGTAGAAAAACAGCGGCCGCGATACCGGATAGGTGCCATCGGCAATCGTCTGACCCGAGGGCACGATGCCGCTGACGGTGGCAACCTTCAGCTTGTCGGCGTTGTTCTGGAAGAAATACAAGCCGAACACACCGATGCCGTGCTCGTTGGCATTGATGCGGGCCAGCGTCTCGGGATAGTCGCCGTCGATATCGACGGCGGCGCCATCCTTGCGCACGGCAACACATTTTTTCGCCTGCTGAGCCGCATCGGAGACTGCGGCCTTGATGACATCGGCTGCGCCAGAAGCCTTGCAGCCGGCGGCAAGCACCTTCTCTTCGAAGACTTCGCGCGTGCCGTGCTTCTCACCCGGAATATAGGTAGCGATTTCAAAATCCGGCAGCGATGGATTGATCTCAGACCACTTCTTGTAGGGGTTGGCGACGAGCTTGCCATCGACGACCACCTCGGCGGCAATCGCCTTATAGAGATCGACGGGTTCGAATCTGATGTCCGGATTGCTCTTGTCGAAGGCAAAGACGATGCCGTCATAGCCGATCTTGATCTGCTGGATATCGGTGACGCCGGCGGCCTTGCAGGCTTGGACTTCGCTGTCCTTGATCGGGCGCGACGAATTGGCGATGTCGATGGAATCCGTTCCGACACCCTTGCAGAATTCCTTCAGGCCGGCTCCGGAGCCTCCGGACTCGACCACAGGAGTCTTGAAATCGGTAAAGGTCTCGCCGAAGGTTTCGGCAACGATCTTGGCATATGGGAATACGGTCGATGAGCCGGCGATCTGAATTTGATCGCGGGCGGTTGCAGTGCCGCCCAGGGCAACCGATGCAACCAGCGCAAGAACGGACATTTTCAAAGCATTCACAACGAATCCCCCTGATGAGCTTTGAAGAGCGCCGAGGTGGAGGCCACATCCACTTTTTCAGCAGTCCATTCTTACTGGCGAAAACACCGCCCTTTTATGTCAGGCGAGTGAAACAATTATGACAGGCTATATGCCTGATATAATTTGGATAAATCGCCGCCCATACTGGGATAGGTGGAGGTTGTCAGAAGCGGACTGTGAAGTCGGTACCTTTTCCGACTTCCGACTTGACGATCAGTCTGGCGCGATGGCGGGTCAGAATGTGCTTGACGATGGCAAGCCCGAGACCGGTCCCCTTCTTGGACCGGCTGTCCTCAACGTTAACGCGATAGAACCGCTCGGTCAGGCGCGGCACATGTTCTGCGGGTATGCCCGGCCCCCTGTCCGAGACGACCACTTCGACGGCCTGGCCGGCACCGCTGAGTAGCGAAACTTCCACCGACTTGCCTTCCTGGCCGTATTTGCAGGCGTTCTCGATCAGGTTCTCGAAGACCTGCACCAGCTCGTCTCGATCCCCCAATACCTCCACCTTACCCAGCGGCAAATGCAGATTGATGGTCACGTCGAGATCCCCAGCAAGCGGCAGCAGGGAGTCACGCACATGACCGAGCAAGGGGACGAGATCCACCTTCTGATCCGGCGCGATATGCGACTTCAACTCCAGACGCGACAGCGACAGAAGATCATCCACCAGCCTGCTCATGCGGGTGGTTTGATCGAACATGATGCCGAGGAAACGCTGCTGCGCCTTCGGATCGGCTTTGGCAGGCCCCTGGATCGTCTCGATGAAGCCGCGCAGCGATGCCAAAGGCGTGCGCAATTCATGGCTGGCATTGGCGACGAAGTCTGAACGCATGCGATCGATGTGGCGCAACTCCGATATGTCGCGGAACGAGAGCAGAAAGAGCGCATCTTCCTGCCTGTCGATCTCAGGCAGATCGATCGGCGCGATACGCACGACATAGACCCGCTCCGAAGGCAGGCGCTCGGAATGCTCGATCTGGTTCGGCGCATTGGTGGCGATGGTCTCGCGTACCATATCGAGCAGACCCGGCGAGCGCAGCTTGGAGGAAATATGCGCGCCGATCGGAAAGGCACCGAAGGCTTTTTCGACGGCCATGTTCTGCACCAGCACCGACGCCTCGCGATCGATGATCAGCACCGGCATATCGAGCGCCGCAAGTCCCGCAAAAGCGGTGCGCCACAGGGTTTGCGCATCGGCAGGCGCAGGCTCGGCTTGCGACGGCACCTCCACCCGCTCGACCAGCGGCGGACGAATGAGCGTGACGATCATGACGATCACCCAGATCCAGAATACGGCGCCTGTGCTGATGCCTTCGACGAGGGCGAGCACGGCAATCAGCGTCGCCAGAACCAGGATGGCACTCTCCTGCCGCAGCCGCACCGCCAACTTCCTGACAAATGACCATTCGTCTTCCAACTGCGCCGTCCTTCGCCTGCCATCATGGAACGCTGGATTCCGCGTCTTATCTGCGATTCATGACAGAAGTATTCGGCTCTATCCACAGAAGCCAGTAACTGGCAAAAATAAATGTAGCCGGCAAAAGAGGGCGGCGGCAAAAGGCTTGAAACTATTGAATAAATGCCCCAGTTTTCTGGCCAAGCTTTTTGCCGCCGCCGGCGGCAGGGTTAACGCCATGTAAACAGCCGAGGAGCCGAGATATGGGGGAGAAGACAGAGAGCCGGGCGGTGGAGCTGGATATCCACGGCATCAAGCGCATCTTCGATGTCGATGACCCCGTGCTGCCGAGCTGGATCGATGACGAGGCGCTGACCTCGGGCGGTTATCCCTACAAGAAGAAGCTGAAGGAAGAAGAATATCTCGATGAGCTGAAAACGCTGCAGATCGAACTCATCAAGGTGCAGTTCTGGCTGCAGGCGACCGGCAAGCGGGTGATGGCGCTCTTTGAGGGACGCGATGCCGCGGGCAAGGGAGGCTCGATCGCTGCGACCTCAGCCCATATGAACCCTCGTCTGGCGCGCGTGGTGGCGTTGACGAAGCCGACCGACCGCGAAAGCGGCCAATGGTATTTCCAGCGCTATGTCGCCCAGTTTCCGACGGCGGGCGAATTCGTGCTCTTCGACCGCTCCTGGTATAACCGCGCCGGGGTGGAGCCAGTCATGGGCTTCTGCACGCCGAAGCAATACGAGCAGTTCCTGAAGCAGGCGCCGCAGATGGAGAAACTCATCGTTCAGGACGGCATCCATTTCTTTAAATTCTATCTCGATATCGGCCGGGAGATGCAGCTGAAGCGTTTTCACGACCGGCGCCACGATCCACGCGCAGTCTGGAAGCTCTCCTCGATGGATATCGCCGCCCTACCGAAATGGAAGGACTACAGCGAGAAGCGCGACCGCATGCTGAAGGACACGCATACGGACCACGCACCCTGGACCGTCCTGCGCGCCAACGACAAGCGGCGCGCGCGCCTGAACCTTATCCGTCACATTCTGCTGACGCTCGATTATGACGGCAAGGACAAGAAGGCCATCGGCGAAATCGACCAGAAAATCCTCGGCATGGGATCGGATATCCTCGCCTGACGAGTTCGACGCGTGGCCCGGCCTCAAGCACTTCCAGGAAAAATGCGCAGCGGTTTTCCGTCAGGAATGCGTTGGGAAATAAGAGCATAGAGCGTTTTCGCGATTCAAAGAAAAGTGGAAACGCTCTATTGCCCGGGCAGGACGCGAATGGCGTAGATATTGACACCGCGGGCCTTGCCATCGACATCGCTATTGATGATCAGGCGCCCTGAACTGGTCGGCGCCATGGCACGATCGAACTTGACCTGGAACAGCGAATCCGTCTTTTGCCGGCTGACGGTGAAACGATGCCGGCCGCAACGGCCGAGAGAACCGAAATCGCACTCCACCGTGATCTGCGTCGGTGCATCCGAGGTGGACTGCAATGTCAGAGCGATCGTCGAGGCCTTGCCGGCCATCTGCTGCAGTACATTGACGGGCACCTCGATCGAGCCGCTGCCGTCCGGGCCGCTGCTGAGCGAGGTCAGCCTCACGGCCGGCCCTTCATTCTCCGATACGTTTTCGGCCTTCGATTGCGGGCTGGTGGCAACCTTCGGGGCGTCCGTGGGCTTCAATACCTCCAGCCATTCCGCGGAAAAGCTGTTCTGCGGATCGATGGTGGCAAGGCCCGGATTGACAGGGCCGCTATTGTCATCCTGATCAGACGTGTCGTCATCATTGCTGTTGCCGCTGAAATCCTGCGAATCGACATGCGCCGGCGGATTGGGCACGCTCGTGTCCCGCTGGGCGGCGGACATGAGCACGCCCGAGGTCTTGATCCACCAGGCACCGACGCCGAGGAAGGCAAGCAGAATGCAGAAGACGAGCAGGCGCGAGAAGAACTTGCGCGGCTTACGGCGCACGGCCGCGCGCTCCGGCTTGAAGTTCATCGACCGCGCCGACCGCGCATCGGCCGTCGGACGCACATCGCTGTCCGCACCGAGATGATCGGCGGGTCCGGCGCGCATATCGCCGAAATCACCTTCGCGTCCCGCCCGCTCGGCCGACATCGGCTCTACCGGAACGGCAGGGCCAGCCGACATCGGCGGATCGCGTGTCTCTCCCCGCACGCTCATGACGGGCTCATGCGGCCGTGCGGCAGCTTGGCTTGCTTCAGGCCTGGGTGCGGATGGAGAAACATGCGGAGCGTCCAGCTCCGGTGAAACCGGTATCGCCTGCGCGCGGCGGGCGCGCTCCTCGGCCTCGATCTCGCGGATCGTCGCCTCCAGACGCTGGCGCTGGGCGGCTACGACATTGACATCGGTAATGTCCTGCTTGCGAAGACCGGCTTCCAGAGCCTGCCGTGCCGACTGATAGATGCGAGCCCGGATTTCCGGATTGGCGCGATCAGACCGATCCAACGCGCTTCTGATGGCCGTTTCTAATCCGCTCACATCCGATCCTTTACGCTCACTCGCACCATACTTAGAAAGCCCGCTGGCAAGGCAGCCATATTTTCATCAATCGTTAACCGGATTCGGTAACGCCCCGTTCTGCAATACGCAAGCCTCTGCCTTGGGTTAAGGGCACCCGGGCGGGGATAAATGGCAAAGACGACACAAATGGGGTGCCGGTAGGCAGCAGCAGTAGGCGAAGGTATCGGACCGGGACGGTCAGGCACTATTGCCTATTGCCTATTGCCCATTGCCTGCTGCTCTTGCCTGCCTCCTCCACCATCTTCCCCTCTCGGCAGACATCTGCTATCCCTTTTGACGTTTTCGTAAACGTCAAAAGGGATGATGTTCATGACCCTCCCCTCGATCCTGACCGAGCACCTGCGCCTGCCGGTGGTGGCTTCGCCTCTCTTCATCATCTCTCATCCCGCCTTGACGCTGGCGCAATGCAAGGCCGGTGTCGTCGGCTCGTTTCCGGCGCTGAACGCGCGCCCGGAAAGCCAGCTCGACGAATGGCTTGCTATGATCACCGAGGATCTTGCCGCTTATAATGCCGCAAATCCGGATCGTCCGGCAGCTCCATTTGCAGTCAATCAGATCGTCCATACGTCAAACAAGCGCCTGGAACACGATCTGATGCTCTGTGTGAAATACAAGGTGCCGATCGTCATTTCCTCGCTGGGCGCCGTGCCCGAGGTGAATGCGGCTGTGCATTCCTATGGCGGCATCGTGCTGCACGACATCATCAACAACCGGCATGCCAATTCGGCGATCCGCAAAGGGGCCGACGGGCTGATTGCCGTCGCTGCCGGGGCCGGCGGCCATGCCGGCCAGCTTTCGCCCTTTGCGCTCGTGCAGGAAATCCGCGAATGGTTCGATGGGCCGTTGCTGCTGGCCGGCGCCATCGCCACCGGCGGCGCGATCCTCGCGGCGCAAGCTGCCGGCGCTGATCTTGCTTATATCGGCTCGCCCTTCATCGCTACGGAGGAGGCCCGCGCGGCCGACACCTACAAACAGGCGATCGTCGAGGGCACCGCTGCCGATATCGTCTATTCCAATTATTTCACCGGTGTGCACGGCAACTATCTGAAACCCTCCATCCGCGCCGCGGGCCTCGATCCGGACAAGCTGCCCGAGGCCGATCCTTCCAAAATGGATTTCGAGGCCGCCACGACAGGCGTGAAGGCTTGGAAGGATATCTGGGGTTCCGGCCAGGGCATCGGCGCGGTCAAGTCCATCCAGCCCGTATCCGCTCTCATCGATCGGCTGGAGAGAGAATACCGACAGGCACGCGCCCGGCTGGCGCTTTGACCGGCACTGAAAAGCGGGGCTATTTTCACAAGCATCCCGCTTTTTTGCCAAATGGCAATTTGAGCGCTTGAAATCTGACCGCATAGACTGTATCAGCGCCATGCAAATCACGGGGCCGAACCGAATGCTCCGCAGAATGCCGCTTTAGCTCAGTCGGTAGAGCACATCATTCGTAATGATGGGGTCACGTGTTCGAGTCACGTAAGCGGCACCATCCATTTTTCCTGTTTGCCAGTGATATTGAACCGCGTGTTCGAACGCGGATCGAGATCGTTCGCGGCACGAGGTTGCCGCTTGCTTGGAATGAGCACGGAATTTTGTGTCCAAGCCCGATTTTTCCCGCCTAGGGCCAGAGATTGATTGCGGAACGCCTAAAAGGGCGCCGGCGGATTAACAAAGTTAAATGCATCCCTAATGGCAGAAGGTCCAAAACGGCTGCGCCAAGGCGGAGTCTTCGACCATGAACATCGTGCCACACTTTCCTCCGATCCGCATCTTTCGCTGCGGATCTGGTGAAACGAAATCCGTCGGTACGGTCGAGGAAGTATGGAAGACGCTTCTCGATGACTGGCCGTCGGAGGAAGGTGACTGCTTTCTGTCGGCATTGCTCATCTGCATCGACGTCCAACGCGGCAGGCGAGCGCCCGAAGAAGCGCGCGTTGCCTTTATTGCCGCCGCGGCCGAAGCAGGAATTCCCTTATTGTCGTGACGGCGCGCCTCCGGGAACATTCCAGCCAACGATACGTTGACCGTGGAAGGAGAAATCTCATGGCCCAATGGTGGAGCAAGCCCGCAATCGTCGAGACCCGCAAGACAGGCGACCGGCTGGTGATATCGAATGCGGAACGCGCCATGGAATACATGGCAAAGGAGTGGCCGACGCTTGAGGACGGACAAGCCTACAGGGCAGCCAGAAAAGCGCTGTTGGACGCACATGAGGGCAAGCTTGACGCCGAGAAAGCCAGAGAGGCTTTCATCGCGGCTTTGCAGGAAGGCGACATATTCATTTTCGACAATTGAGCTTATCGATTCCATGATTCGCGGCCTTTAAAACCCACGTGAGCAACTGCTAAGCCGACGATGTCGGCCAATGCGGTCATTTCTCATCCGGCAACGAACGGCGCGGTGACCTGTTTCAGAACCGTAGATGCTGCAAGTCTCGGCATTCATGGCTTGCGTTACGCATTCGAGCCGATCACGAATGCCGACCTCCGAGACGGATGCGCTCGTTCGAAACGCTCCGTCGACAGATGTAACGAACCGGCCGCTGACAACGAAACGCCTTTCGCGCGTGATCCGTTGAATGCACGCGATTAGCACAACCAAACATTCAGCTTTTGGTGGTTCCGTGCGCCTTGGGATCATATTCTGGGGGTGCATCATGAAAATTGCCGTTGGCGTGGCGACATGCGGTCGCAAGGCGGTCCTCGCCTCAATGATCGACAGGCTCGCGACACAGGCGCGCAAGCCGGATCACCTCTTCCTGTGTCCGACCAAGGATGACGATATCGACATGGCGCGCTTGAGCTCAGCGCCGTTTCCGGTGACGATCCTCTCCTCGCCGCAGGGAAGCTGCCCGCAGCGCAATGCCATCATCGATGCGGCTGTCGGCATAGATGTCGTCGTCGTCTTCGATGACGATTTCTTCCCGGCAACGAACTATCTTGCTGAGACGGAAGCCCTATTCGAGGCGGATGAAGATATTGTCGTGGCGACAGGCGAAGTCGTTCGTGACGGTATCCTTGGGCCAGGCCTGACGGCGGACGAAGCGGATGCCGCACTCGCAGCCGATGCCACTCCCTTTCCGGCACCGACGATCGAGGCCACGCATAATGCTTACGGCTGCAACATGATCTTCCGACGAAAAGCGATGCTGGCAAATGGTATCTATTTCGACGAGGATCTGCCGCTCTACGCCTGGCAGGAAGATGTCGATCTGTGCCGGCGGCTGCGTCCTTTCGGCAAGATCGTCAAGTTCAATCGCCTGCGTGGCGTCCATCTCGGCGTCAAGACGGGCCGCACATCGGGCCTGCGCCTTGGGTACTCCCAGGTCGCCAATCCGCTCTATCTCGTCAAGAAGCGCTCGGTATCGCTGAAATGGGCGCTGAAGCTGATGGGCGGCAATATCGCCTCGAATGTCGTCGGCTCGGTCAGTCCACCGCCCTATATCGACCGGCGCGGTCGCCTGCAGGGCAATCTCCTTGCAGTCAGCCATCTGCTGAGCGGATCGCTCGATCCAAAATACATCAATCGGATGTAAAACCGCCGGAAGCGGCGGGATTCGAAGCGCGATTAAAATGGACGTTCGGCGTTCGGCTCGCGTCTTTCCGTGATAATGGTGAACCGGCCGCGCATTCGGCAGCGTCCGCTCGTTTCATCCGTATAGCTATCTTGCCAAGGACATCTCCATGATTCACGTACTCGCCATCCTCACCGCCCATCCCGGCAAGCGCGCCGAAGTGCTTAAAGCATTCCAGGCGAATGTTCCGGCCGTTCACGCCGAAGACGGCTGCATCGAATATACCGCCGTTGTGGATGTCGAAGGGGCCGATCCAGCTTTTGGGCCTGACACCTTCGTCGTGGTCGAGAAGTGGGAGAGCCTGGCGGCGCTGAAGGCGCATGCCGCCTCCGCGCATATGGCCGCCTACGGCGAGAAGGTGAAGCATCTGATGGCCGATCGCGCCGTTCACGTCCTGAATCCGGTGTGAACCTGCAGTGCCGGACAGCTTATAAACTCATCCTGACACGGCGCCAAAGGGCGCCGTTCTGCCATCGGACAGGCCCTCAGTTGTGCGAGAAATGCGGCTCGCTGTAATAGCGCCAATGGCCGCCGCCGCCATGCCATCCGTGATGACCGCCGGCATACCAGCCATGATGGTATCCGCGCCCGCCATACCAACCGTGGTGATGGTGATAGCCGCCATAGCCCCCGAAAACGCCGAATACCCCCAAGGGATAATAGGGCTGCTGGTAATAGCCGTAATAGGGTCGGTCATAGCCATAATACGGTGCGTAATAGCCGTAATATGGGCGATAGTAGTGATGGCGGTAATAGTAGTGGTGATGATAATACCGATGGACGATCATCCGATGGTAGTGTCCATGATGATGATGACGCGCCTCGGCATAGGTTGCCGGCAACGCGACCATACCTAGCGCAACCAGCGCTGTTGCCAGAATTTTCATTTCCAGCCTCCTTGAATGCCGGACGTAAACGCTACTCGGATTACTTGCGTCCTCCGGACGATATAGTAAACGCAACAGCGCCTTCGAAAGTTCCGCTATCCCTTGAGGAGCAGGCGTTTTCGCGACATCGCCATCGGACCCGCCTGAATACGATCGCAGGCTCATCGGCGGGTGCGCTTCAACCGATATTAGCAGGACGGAAGAATAAGGACGCAATTGGCCAGTGGCCAAAAAAAACGGCGCCCGAAGACGCCGTTTTGATGCCTGTCCGCAGCCGTCAGGCATGCGAGAAATGCGGCTTGCTGTGCCAGCGATGATGGCCATGGCCATGCCGCCAGCCTTCATGGCGATGCCAGCCATGATGATGAGGGCGATAGTCGCGATGATGGTGCTGATGCCAGCGGTGATGGTGATGATCACGCGCCTCGGCATAGGTAGCGGGCAGAACAATAATGCCTAGTGCGACGAGCGCCATTGCAAGAATTTTCATGTATGGTCTCTCATTGGGTGCCGAACCGCGCCCCCCGGCTGCGTACGCCCGGACTAACCTAACCGACCTAAACGCGAAGATGCCGCATTTGTTCCGCTACCCGCGGGACGACAGGCGCCTTCGTGTCGTCCCCACCTCTCCAACCAGTTCGCGAACCGCCTGCTGGATCAGCCGGCACGCTTCAACCGAGGCTTTACGGCCATTATGGGCGAGGTGATAGGACAGCGGCAAAATCTCATCGGGATCGACGATGCGGACCTTGTCGGCGATCGGAAGCGCGCTGACGCGGCCGAGGAACGACACATAGCCGTGATTGGCGACGAGATCGACGATGACGGGCAGGGAATCGGCCGAGGTGATGTCGCGGCCGCGAAACCGGCGGCGGTCGCGGCTGTCGTAACCGAAGGCTGTCGCGGCATTGCCAATGCCGGTGCGCGGGCTTGGCACGCAGAGCGGATGGTTTTCCATGAGCGCGGCGAAGGTCTGCTCAGTGCTACCCGGCGGGGCGATCGCCACCATGTCCGTGGCGACCAGTTCCACATGTTCGAAGGCGTCGAGGCCGAAGACGGAATCGACAATGGCGACATCGATGCGGCCGGAACGGAGCGCCTCGCGCAGATCATCCGCCGTCATCAGCAGCAGCGATAGCATGTTGCTGTTACCGCCGATGTTCCAGCGCGATACCAGGCTTGCAAGCGAGCGCGCAACCCAGCTTTCCGAACCGGTTGGAATGATCGAGCCGATGCGCACGGCGCGGGCGGTTCGCTGGAAGCGCTCGTCGGCTGCCGCTTTCATCTCGTCCCAGGCCTGCGCTATGGCGGAGAGGATAGCATGAACCTCTTGTCCGGCCGCCGTCAGCACGGAACCCTGCGCCTGCCGGGCGAACAGGCGGCAGCCGAACAGTTCCTCCAGATTGGCAATCTGCAAGGAGAGTTGCGGCTGGCCCAGCCTAAGACGGCGGGCGGCGCGATTGATGCTGCCTTGATCGGCAACCTCAAGGAAGCGTTCGATGGTGGCGATCTTCAGCGGCAGGCGTGCGGCCCATTGGTCGTAGTCCTTTGGAGCCGGCGGTTCCTTCATCAGGGTCGAAAGCTGGCGCATGCCACTGAGAATGGGCTGCAGCCCCTTCTGAACCTTGGAACTCGCCAGAAGGGTCGCAAGCTCACCGGAGGCACGCTCGACAAGCTTCATGGCAAGCTCCGTTTCGAGCCGGCGCAGGGCACCGGAGACGGTCGACGCGGAAAAAGACAGCCGCCGCGCGGTCTCCCTCACCGAGCCGACGGAGAACACCATGTCGGCTACGAACAAAGCACCGAGATACAAAACCCATCCCCTTATCCGCAGCACGCATCCTGGCGCGGCCGCAAGAAGATCAATGATATCCCGACGATATGCCGTGTTCTCGAAAAAAGATATCCCTAAGCTGAAAAGCGGCGACTATCGTTTCCTTGCCGCCTCACCGACCCAGCCGCAAAAATGAGATCGGAATAGCGTCAAACGGGTAAGGGGAACAAAAACAAACGCACTTGCCCTCGAAAAAAGAAATCCAATTTCGCGCGAATGTCGAGTACGCTCATCATAATCGCGCGACTGCAACGGGTATCCGAAGCGCATCGACTTTTCCGCGATGAGCGCTACGTCCCTGAAGCAGCCACGAATTCGCCGTGGGCCGCCGGCCCGCTCCAAGCGGCCTGTCCGGACTGCGGCCCTTTAAGGCGGCGCGGGCAAGCCGAAGAACGATTTAACGGGGTACGAAGGAAACATCATGTTCAAGAAGCTTGCACTTGCCGCCACGCTGACGGCTCTCCTTGCCAGTGGCGCCAGCGCCGCCGACGTCGTCGTCTCCTCCAAGATCGATACCGAAGGCACTCTGCTCGGCAACATCATCCTCGCAGCACTCAATGCCAACGGCATCAAGGCGCAGGATCGCATCGCTCTCGGTACGACGCCTGTCGTGCGCAAGGCGATTACCGCGGGCGAAATCGACATCTATGCCGAATATACCGGCAATGCCGGCTTCTTCTTCAACAAGGCCGACGATGCCGCCTGGAAGAACCTGCAGCAGGGCTACGATCTGGCCAAGAAGCTCGATTATGACGCCAACAAGATCGTCTGGCTGACACCCTCGCCCGCCAACAATACCTGGGCGATTGCTGTGCGCAACGATGTCGCCGGCCCAGCCAAGCTGAAGACCATGTCGGACTTCGGCAAGTGGGTCGCCGGCGGCGGCCCGATCAAGATCGCGGCTTCTTCGGAGTTCGTCAATTCGCCGGCGGCCCTGCCTGCCTTCGAAACCACCTACAGCTTCAAGCTGAAGCCGGATCAGGAAGTCGTACTTTCGGGCGGCGATACGGCGGCGACCATCAAAGCTGCGGCCGACCAGACCAACGGCGTCAACACGGCGATGGTCTACGGTACCGACGGCGCCATCGAAGCCGCCGAACTGACTGTCCTTGAGGACGACAAGAGCGTGCAGCCAGTCTACGCGCCGACGCCGATCATCCGTGAGGCCGTGCTGAAGGCCAATCCGAAGATCGAAGAAGTACTGGCACCGATCTTCAAGGGCCTGACTGCCGACGTGCTGCGCAAGCTCAACGGCCGCATCCAGGTCGATGGTGAGCCGGCGAAGGCTGTTGCCGAATCCTACCTCAAGGACAATGGCTTTCTGAAGTAAGGCATTGACGCTGCTCTGGCGGCTCCATTTTGATAAAGTGGAGCCACGGGGTTTCAATTGGGCATGATCTTGTCCGAACCCGCCTTGAATTCTGGGCTCATGCGCTGACGGAGCTTGCCTGATGGAAGATGCGCTAGCGGTCCGCAGAGTGGACCGTCTCGGAGTGGTATTGGTGGCCGGCGGCGGGCTGGCAATGGCCTGGATGCCGTTCATCATCGTCAAGGCAAACCGCATCGCCGCCGGCAAGCCGCAACTGCTGACGCAGCTCATTGCCCAGCCGGCAGCATTGGTGCTGATCGCCCTTCTCGCTGCGGCGGCGCTTTCCGCACTCTTCCTCCACAATCAGCTCATTCGTCTCGGCGTGGCGACCCTTGCGATCGCTGCATTGATCGTCACGCTTGGCCTCGTCTCGACGGCTGCAACGCCGGCAGGCAGCACCGTGGCACGAATTACGCCCGGCGGTTCCTTCTGGGTGCTGCTCGGGGTCGTCGGGTTGATGATTTCGGACGCGCTGGTCAAGCTGCGGCTGACGCCCTGGCTACGGGTGGCGGCGCTTGCTGCCTATGCCGTACTGCTCGTCCTCGTCCTGCGCTCCGGCCTGCTCAACAATCTCTCAATCATGAAGGAATACGCCAACAACGCCGACAAGTTCTGGCATGAAGCGCTGCGTCACGTCTTCCTTTCTCTCGGCTCCGTCGCCATCGCCATCGTGCTTGCATTGCCGCTCGGTATCTTTTGCTATTGGCAGCCGCGCCTCCGCGCCGTGGTGCTGCGGGCACTGAGCCTGGTGCAGACCATCCCCAGCCTGGCGCTGTTTGGCATTCTCATGCTGCCGCTCGGCTATATCGCCGCCCACGTGCCGCTTGCTGCCGCGATCGGTATCCAGGGAATCGGCGTGGCGCCGGCGCTGGTGGCGCTTATCATCTATTCGCTGCTGCCGATCGTCGCCAATACCGTCGTCGGCCTTGCCGGCGTCGATCCTTCCGTGCGCGATTCCGCCGCCGGCATGGGGCTAACGCGCCGGCAGATCCTGACCGGCATCGACCTGCCGCTTGCCTTTCCAGTCATCCTCACCGGCATCCGGATAGTGCTGGTGCAGGCGATCGGGCTGGTGACGGTCGCAGCCCTCATCGGCGGCGGCGGCTTCGGCCTCTTCATCTTCCAGGGCATCGGCCAGACGGCCAATGACCTCGTTCTGCTCGGCGCCGTGCCGACGGTCTTTCTCGCCTTCTCATCGGCCGTCATCCTCGATGCGGTCATCGACAGCATCCGGGGACAACGCGCATGACCAGCATGATCGAGCTCAAGGGCGTCACCAAGCGGTATGGCAACGCCACCGTGGTCGATAATGTCAGCATGAACATAGAGAAGGGCACGATCACCGTCATCGTCGGTACGTCCGGCTCCGGCAAATCGACCTTGATGCGGATGATCAACCGGCTGGTGCCGATATCGGCAGGTCACATCTCCGTTGCCGGTGAGGACATCATGAATGTGCCGGCGACCGAGCTTCGCCGCCGCATCGGCTATGCCATCCAGGGGCACGGGCTCTTTCCGCATCGCACAGTCGCGCAGAATATCGCCACGGTCCCTGAGCTGCTGAGCTGGGAAAAGACGCGCATTGACAGCCGTGTCGAAGAACTCCTCAACCTCTTCCATCTCGACCCCGGCACCTTTGCAGGCAAATATCCAAGCCAGCTTTCCGGTGGCCAGCAGCAGCGCGTCGGCGTCGCGCGGGCTCTTGCTGCCGAACCGGAATTGCTGCTGATGGACGAGCCCTTCGGGGCGCTCGACCCTGTCATCCGCGGCAAGGCACAGGACGACCTGCTTGCCATTCAGAAGCAGTTCGGAACGACCATCGTCCTCGTCACCCACGATATGGACGAAGCCTTCCATCTCGGCGACCAGATCGCCGTCATGAGCGAAGGCAAGCTTCTGCAATGCTCCGAGCCCGAGAAGATCCTGACCGAGCCGGCCGATCCCTTCGTGCAGCAGCTGACCGGCACCTCCGACCGCGCCTTGAAGCTGATGTCGCTGCTGCCGCTGAAGGAAAGCATGCAGCCGCCGCGGCCTGGCCTCGGGCACCGCCTGCCGCAGACCCTCAATCTGCGCGACGCCTTGGCGGAATTGATCTGGCAGGGTGCGGACGAGGCGACGGTCGAAGACGAGCGCAAGGTGCCTGTCGGCTCGATCTCGATCCAGCACCTGATCGAGCTGGGCCGCAAGGCATGAGATTTCTCGCCGCCAATCTCTTTCGCCTCCTGGCGCTGGCATTGCTGCTGGTGATGCTCTTCAGTCCGGAATGGCTGACGCCCGTTCTGACGCCGCTGACCAAATTCGGTGCGTCGCCGATCTATACGCAAAACAGCCTGCCGAGCCTGGCGCTCAGCCATCTCGAGCTGATCCTCGTCTCGATCGCGGCAAGCGGCATCCTGGCGGTGCTCGGCGGGATCTTCGTCACGCGGCCGATCGGCGCCGACTTCCTGCCGCTGTCGCGGGCAATCGCCAATGCCGGCCAGACCTTTCCGCCGGTTGCCGTGCTGGCGCTAGCCATCTCGACCACGGGCTTCGGCGCTGTCCCGACGTTCATCGCGCTGTTTCTCTACGCGCTGCTGCCAATCTTCGAGAACACGGTTGCCGGTCTGCAGCAGGTGCCCGCCTCCGTGCTCGATGCCGCCGACGGCATGGGCATGAACGGCTGGCAGCGGCTCTTCCGCGTCGAGCTACCGCTCGCCCTGCCGCTCATCATCGAAGGGCTGAAGATCGCAACCGTCATCAATATCGGCACGGCGACGATCGGCTCCACCGTCGCCGCCAAGGGGCTTGGCGAAGTCATCATCGCCGGGCTTATCAACGACAACACCGCTTTCATCCTCCAAGGCGGCCTGATCGTCGGCTTGATGGCGGTGCTGATCTATGACGGCATGGAGATGATCGAGCGGTCAGTCACCGGCAGGATCGGCCTCCAATCCCATGGAGATTGAGGCGATCACAGCCTGCCATCAATTGCCTTTGCCTGGCGGCAAGGATGCACCGGGCAGGTAAAGCGAAATCGGCCTGACTTCATAAACGGCGGTAGGATTGACGCGACGCAATTCGCGCGCTGCCGCAACTGCCTCCTCAATCGTCGGAAAATCGACGATGTAGAAGCCGAGCAGCTGTTCCTTGGTTTCTGCAAATGGCCCGTCGATGACCATGCCCACACCCGTCCCCCGCAAGGTGACGGCGTTTTGGGTCGATCCGAGACGTGCAGCCGGCCCCAGCGATTTCTGCGCGACCAGGCGGTCATTGATCTCCAAAAGGTCCGTCATGAGTGCGGCATCCTCCTCCTTGCTCCAGGATTCGACGATATCTTCCTCGTGATAGGCCAGAATGGCGTAGTACATGGATTCTCCCCCTTGAGCCGTATACTTGAGCGCCGGGGAGTTAAGCAGACCGATCGCAATTCGGGAACCCTGGATCTATACTCGACTGGAGATATGGCGAGTTTCCCCATGCTTGCCTTCACCGGCTGCCGATGGCATTGGCTGCAATGACATGCCCTGACCATTTATGGAGACGCCGATGGCCAAGATGATCCACTCGATGATCCGCGTGCTGGACGAGGCGCGCTCGATCGAATTCTACGACAAGGCTTTCGGCCTGAAAGTTGCCGACCGGGTTTCCTTCGAGACCTTCACCCTGATCTATCTGAGCAATGCCGAGATCGGATTCGAACTGGAGTTGACTATCAATCAAGGCCGCATCGAGCCCTATGCGCAAGGAGACGCCTATGGCCACCTCGCGGTTTCGGTTTCAGAACTGAAGGACGAGCATGCGCGCATGATCCAACTCGGGCTCAACCCGGGCAAGATCATCGAACTCAATCGTGATGGGAAGCTTTTTGCATTGCTGTTCTTCGTCACCGACCCCGATGGTTACAAGATCGAGGTCGTGCAAAGGCTTGGGCGGTTCAAATAGCCCAAACAAGACACCGGCCCCGCCTCGGCGGGGCATCCGGCAGTTCCGCCAGCACGTTCACATCCAATAGGGCGGCACGCCAAAATAATCGTGGCTCTTGTGGCCATGATTCTTATGGTCGTGATCGTCCTTGGCCGCGAAGCGGCACGCCTTTTCGATGTCGTTCTTGGTCATGCTGACGCGATAGCCGTCAATGCGGGCATCGTAGCGCAGCTTCTCCCATGGCAGCCGGTAGTGCTCCTGGCCGATGCCGAAGAAACCGCCGAAGCTCAGAATGACGAAAGCGATGCGTCCATCACTTTTTTCCATCATCAGCCGCTCGATATGACCAATCTGCTTGCCGTCCGAGCCGTATACCCTGGACCCTTCGACGCGGTCGCAAGCGACCAGCATCGACATGTCCTTGATGTAAAGGTCACGACCCGAGAAATCGGCACTCTCTTTATGCATATGCGCACCTCCTTTTGGATACGCGTCACATAAACTATGGAGCGTCCGATCTGCTGTTAAGGCAGCACGATGCTCCGATGGGTTTAAACCCATGGCGCTATTAACGCTCCGTTGTCATAAAAGTTCCAGTACTTTTTTCAGGATTGTAAAAAAACGTGAGTGCGGGACAAATGTTGACGTTTACGTCAAGGTTATTGTAGCTTCGGTTGTGCTCTGGTGATTTATCTGAGAGCAAGATTACGGCGATGCGAAAAGCGGGAGACTTTTTGATCGTCCAATGACACTCTGCATAGCCGCCGCATATGACGGCCGGGCGTGGTGATGGTGCGTAGAGGAGGAAATGCGCATGAATTCAGTCTCCGCTCCTTCGGATAAACCGCAGGTCAAGAAAATATGGCTCGCTTCTTACCCGGATATCGTACCGGCAGAGCTGCCGCCGCTGGAGCATGCCTCGCTCGCCGAACTGCTGGAGGAGAGCTGCGCGCGCTACGCCGACAGACCCGCCTTCACCAGCATGGGCAAATCCATCACCTATCGCGATCTCGACCTGCAGACGCGCAAGATCGCCGCCTGGCTGCAGAGCCTCGACCTGCAGAAGGGCGATCGCGTTGCCGTCATGATGCCGAACGTGCTGCAAAACCCGATCGCGGTTTACGGCATTCTTCGCGCGGGGCTCGTCGTGGTCAACGTCAACCCGCTCTACACGCCGCGCGAACTCGAACATCAGCTGCGCGATTGCGGCGCCAAGGCGATCTTCGTTCTGGAAAATTTCGCCCATACGGTCGAGCAGGTCCTGGCCCATACGGATGTGCGCCATGTGGTCGTCACCGCGCTTGGCGACATGCTCGGCGTCAAGGGCCACATCGTCAACCTGATCGTCCGTAAGGTGAAGAAGCTCGTGCCAGCCTGGTCCATTCCCGGCCACCGCAGCTTCAAGAGCGTGATCGCCGAGGGCTCGCGTCTGCCCCTGAAGCTATCGGAGCTGACAGGCAGCGACATTGCCTTCCTGCAATATACCGGCGGCACGACCGGCGTTGCCAAGGGCGCGATCCTCACGCATTCCAATCTGCTCGCCAACCAGCTGCAATTGCTGCTCTGGCTGCAATCCGCCTATATCAACAAGCCGCGACCGGAACAGCTGACCTTCGTCTGCGCGCTGCCGCTCTATCATATCTTCGCGCTGACGGTGAATTCGCTGATGGGCATGTCGCTCGGCGGCCACAATGTGCTCATCGCCAATCCGCGCGACATACCCGCCTTCATCAAGGAATTGGGCAAATACAAGTTCGACATGTTCCCCGGCCTGAACACGCTGTTCAACGCGCTGATGAACAATCCGGAGTTCACCAAGCTTGACCTGTCCAATACTGCAACGCTTGCCGGCGGCATGGCGGTGCAGCGGCCTGTCGCCGAGCGGTGGCAGAAGATGACTGGCGCCTGGATCACCGAAGGCTATGGCCTTTCCGAGACCTCGCCGGTCGCAAGCGCCAATCGTTTCGACAGTTCCGAATTCTCCGGCACGATCGGCCTGCCGATCACGGGCACCGATTTCGATATTCGCGACGAGAACGGTAATTCCCTGCCGCTCGGCGAAGTCGGCGAAATCTGCATCCGTGGACCCCAGGTCATGGCAGGCTATTGGAAGCAGCCGGCCGAAACTGCACGCGTCATGACGGAGGACGGCTTCTTCCGCAGCGGCGACATGGGCTTCATGGACGAGCGCGGCTACACAAAGATCGTCGACCGCAAGAAGGACATGATCCTGGTCTCGGGCTTCAACGTCTATCCGAACGAGATCGAGGAAGTCGCCGTCATGCATCCGGGCGTTCTGGAAGCAGCTGCGATCGGCGTAGCCGATCCGCATTCCGGCGAGGCGGTGAAGCTCTTCATCGTCAAGAAGGACCCGGCTTTGACCGAGGCCGACGTCAAGGCTCACTGCGCGGAAAATCTTACTAACTACAAGCGCCCGCGCTTCATCGAGTTCCGCACCGAATTGCCGAAATCGAATGTCGGCAAGATCCTGCGCAAGGAGTTGCGCGGCTGACATAATTCCGTGTCATTCAGGAAGCCGCTCGTGCTTGTTTCACGAGCGGCTTTTTTCGTTTTGGGCGATAGGTGAACTTGATTTACGCCCTACATAGGGAATAGTTTTCGCGACCAAACTCAAAGCGCTTGGCCCGGTTTTGAAGGCCAGCAGCGCGAACCGCAAGGAGCCTCCCATGAACGCCCTCGTCGATCAACTGAAGAGCACCGCATCGGCAACGAAGGCCACGGATATTCGCGCCGCCTTCGCCGCCGATCCGAAACGCTTTTCTCGCTTCAGCGCCTCGTTCGACGACCTGCTGATGGATTACTCCAAGACAGCTGTTAACGACGATATCCTCGCCCTTCTCGAGAAGCTCGCAGCCGAAGGCGGCGTCGCCGCCAAGCGCGAGGAAATGTTCTCCGGTGTCGCCATCAACTTCACCGAAAACCGCGCCGTTCTGCACACCGCGCTGCGCAACCGCTCGAACAAGCCCGTGCTGGTCGATGGCAAGGATGTCATGCCTGACGTCAACGCTGTTCTCGCCGCCATGGGCAAATTTGCCGACGGCATCCGCTCGGGCGCGCTGAAGGGCTCGACGGGCAAGGCGATCACCGATGTCATCAACATCGGCATCGGCGGCTCCGATCTCGGCCCGGTCATGGCGACGCTGGCGCTGGCGCCTTTCCACGACGGCCCGCGCTCGCACTTCATCTCCAATATCGACGGCGCCCATATCGCCGATATCCTGAAACTCGTTAAGCCGGAAACGACGCTCTTCATCGTGGCTTCCAAGACCTTCACGACGATCGAAACGATGACCAATGCCCAGACGGCGCGCAAGTTTATCGCCGATGCGCTCGGCGAAGCTGCCGTACAGCACCACTTCGCGGCCGTTTCGACGGCGCTCGACAAGGTCGCCGCCTTCGGCATCGACAGCGAGCGCGTCTTCGGCTTCTGGGATTGGGTCGGTGGCCGCTACTCGATCTGGTCTGCCATCGGCCTGCCGCTGATGATCGCGATCGGCCCGGAAAACTTCGGCGAGTTCCTCGATGGCGCGCATGCGATGGACAACCATTTCCGGCAGGCGCCCTTCAAGGAAAACCTGCCGATGCTGCTCGGCCTCATCGGCTTCTATCATCGCAACGTGCTCGGCTATCCCACGCGCGCGATCCTGCCCTATGACCAGCGCCTGTCGCGCTTCCCGGCCTATCTGCAGCAGCTGGATATGGAATCGAACGGCAAGGGCGTGACCATCGACGGCACGCCGGTCGAAGGCAATTCCGGCCCGGTCGTCTGGGGCGAGCCCGGCACCAACGGCCAGCACGCCTTCTACCAGCTCATCCACCAGGGCACGAGCATCATCCCGGCCGAATTCATGATCGCCGCCAACGGCTTCGAACCGGAGCTGCGCCACCAGCACGACCTGCTGATGGCCAATTGCCTGGCGCAGTCGGAAGCACTGATGAAGGGCCGCACCTTCGAGGAAGCCAAGGCTCAGCTCACCTCCAAGGGCATGGACGACAAGAAGGCCGATTTCATCGCGCCGCACCGCGTCTTCACCGGCAATCGTCCGTCGATCACCTTCGTCTACGACAAGCTGACGCCCTTTGCGCTCGGCCGCCTGATCGCGCTCTACGAACACCGCGTCTTCGTCGAAGGCGTGCTCTTCCGCATCAACTCCTTCGACCAGTGGGGCGTCGAACTCGGCAAGGAACTGGCAACCGGCCTGCTCCCGGTCATCGAAGGCAAGGAAAGCGCTGCCGGCCACGATTCCTCGACACAGGGGCTGGTGGCTGCGCTGGCAAGCCGCGCGAAGTAAAGCATTTCATCTACCTCCCCCTTGAGGGGGAGGTCGCCGCGAAGCGGCGGGTGGGGGGTGATTAAGCTCTCCCGCATTGGAAGGAATAAAGGATCACCCCACCCCGGCACTGCGTGCCCACCCTCCCCCTCAAGGGGAGGGTTGGGTCAAAGCCCGATCTCATGCGCCCAGGGCGGATTGGCTCCAGCGCGGGAGACCGTGACCGCCGCAGCCTTCGCGCCCAGAGCCAGCGCATCCTGCAGCGCCTTTTCGTTCAGCGATGCCACCTGCGCCTTGGTCAGCAGGTTGTTCATCTTCAGCGATGCCAGAATGCCGGCATCGAAGGTATCGCCCGCGCCGACCGTATCGACAACCGTGACACGCTCGCTCGGCACCGAGACTTTCAGCGACTTGGTATAGCCGGTTGCGCCTTCCGCACCCTTGGTGATGACGACGAGTTTGGCGCCCTGGTTCAGCCAATGAGTGGCGAGTTCGTCGTGATTGCCCGCAATGCCGAACCATTCCAGATCCTCATCGGAGAATTTGAGAATGTCGGACATGGCGGCCATCCGGCTGATGCGGCCCATGTGAGCTGTTTTGTCCTTGATGAATCCCGGGCGGATGTTCGGGTCGAGCGAGATGACCCGGCGCTGGTACTCGCGCTTCATCAGCGCCTCGTAGGTTCCGCCACACGGATTGGGGATCAGGCTGATCGCACCGAAGTGCAGCGCCTCGCAATCATCGCCGAGCGTCGGGAGATCCGCTTCGGTGATCATGCGGCCAGCCGTGCCTTCGTCATAGAAGGCATAGGTTGCCTGGCCGTTGACGAGCTTGACGAAGGCGATCGTGCTCGGACGGGGGGTGATGGCGCAATAGCTGAAATCGACCTTGGAGGCCGATAGCGTATCGCGCAGGATTTCACCCATCATGTCGTCGGCGATGCCGGTGAAGAAGCCCGTGGGAATGCCGAGACGGCCGAGCGCGATCGCGGTGTTGAAGATCGCGCCGCCGGCGTAGGGGGCAAAGCCCTTTTCACCCAGCGTCGTATCCCGCGGCAGCATGTCGATCAAAGCTTCGCCACAGCACAAAATCATTCCGGCCTCCCAAAGAGCGCGTCCATCGTGTCCATTACATAAATCGATTAGATAGATTCAGTGCAAAAGCAAAGCGTCAGTTTGTTGGCAGCTCCGAAATACCACCGTTCCGGCCGGACCAGGCGAGCGGCGCATTGAGAAAGGCTTCGACTTCCTCCAGCGTCTTGTCGTCGAACAGCTTCTGTTCCTTGGCAACGGCGAGCACTTCGCGCCAGGTCGTAATGTATTGCAGGCTCACCTTCCGATTGGCAAAGCGTTCGACCGCCTCGGGGAAGATGCCGTAATAGAACAGCGCCATGCCATGATCGACAATGCCGCCGGCTGCTCGGATCGCGTCGATGAAGGTGAACATGCTGCCGCCGGCCGTCGTCAGATCCTCGATGACGAGCACGCGGGCGCCGTCTTTCATATCGCCTTCGATCTGGGCGTTGCGGCCATGGCCCTTCGGTTGCTTGCGTACATAGATCATCGGCAGGTTCAGGCGCTCGGCCAGGAAGGCGGCGAAAGGAATGCCCGCCGTCTCGCCGCCGGCGACGCAATCGAACTGCTCGAAGCCGACATTGCGCACGATGATGCTGGCGGCGAAGTCCATGACCGTCGAGCGGATGCGCGGATAGGAGATCAGCTTTCGGCAATCGATATAGACCGGGCTCGCCATGCCGGACGCGAACTTGTAGGGCTTGTCGGCATTGAAGTGGACCGCCTTGATCTCCCAAAGCATCCTAGCCATCAGCTCAGCCATGACGGTGCGATCGGTGAATATCATCTGGGTCATGCAAGGCCTCCTTGGCGAGCGCTAATGTTCCAGCGGCAATAGCAGCAAGCGGGCCGAGTTTCCAGACATATGAAAGCTTTTGCGGGCATCCCCTCGGTCGCCCTCTGCAGGGCGACCGGAAGCAATCAGTGCAGTGCTCCAAGATCGGCAGGGAGCATCGCCTTGAACAGTTCGATGACCTTGTCGCCTTCTTCCCGTTCGATCGAAATCGCATAGCGCACCGCAGCCGCGACAAGCTGCATAGTCAACCGGGCTGTTCTCGCAAGTTCGGAGTCGTCGCGCGCCGGCCATAGGCGTTTTAGAACGGTCAGAAACGCCTGCGAATGCCATTCCATATCCTCGGCATCGACCTGCTGCAGCAGTTTGTCGGCATGGGTCGCGTGCCATATGTCGCGCATGACAGGCTCTTCCAGAAACATAGCGTAGTAGCCATCGACAATGCGGCCGAGAGCGGACTGCAGCTGATCGCGGCTTTTGATCGCCACCAGTTCGTCTTCGACGCATTGCCGGCCCTGCTCGTTGAAGCGCTCGGCCAGCACGCGGATGATCGCCGTCTTGTCAGGGAAATATTGGTAGAGCGAGCCGAAGGAAACGCCCGCCTTTTCGACGATCTCGCCCATGCGCAGCGCATCGCTGCCGTTTTTCGCAATCAGCTCGGATGCCACCGAAAGGATCAGATCCACGCGTTCGCGACCGCGTTGCTGACTGGGTATGCGCCGCGGCGTCCCCGCCTCGTCCTTGCTGCGCCTGCGTCTCGCGATCGGTTCCCGTGCCATTCCATTCCCTGCCTACACTTGTTGACAAGCAATATAAGAGAGTTTATCACATTTGCAAATGAGAGAATTTATCACATTTGTGCTGGAGGAGCTTGAAATGCAGATCTCGACAATTGCCGTCATCGGCGGATTGGGAAAAATTGGCGACCGCGTCGTCGAGCGTCTCGACGGCCGCAACTCGCCTGTCATGAACGGCATTAGCCGGATCCTCTGCAGGCAGCCGAAAGATTTTTTCGATTATGCCCGACAAACCGCCGCAACCGGCATCTGGAGTTTCCAGTCATGACCTTTCCGATCACGAATATCGCTCTCATCATTGCCGCGCTCAGCAGCGGGCTTCTCGCCGGCGTCTATTTCGCCTTCTCGACGTTCATCATGCAGGCTTTCGCTCGCCTCCCCGTCGATCAGGGGATTGCCGCGATGCAATCGATCAACACGACGATCGTGCGCTCGCCCTTCATCGTGCTGTTCCTGCTGACGGCGGCGCTCTCGATCTTCATCGCAGTGATGGCCATCCTTTATTGGCGAGGCGGCACCAGCGTTCTGATGCTGGCGGGTGCCGCGCTCTATATCGTCGCGAGCTTTCTTTCGACCATGGTCTTCAATGTGCCCCTGAACGACGCACTCGATAAAGTGAACGGCCATTCCGCTGAGTCGGTGCAGCTATGGTCCACCTATATCAGCGACTGGACGCGCTGGAACCATGTGCGCACGGTCGCCTCGCTACTGGCCGCATGCGCCTTCGTGAAGGCCCTGTTCTGACGGCCTGTGACGAGAGATGGTCAGCCGAAAACGCCCGGCTAGACAGCCCGCAGATAGGCCGCGACCTCTACACGGTTGCGGCCGTTTCGCTTTGCCTCATAAAGCGCTTTGTCGGCGGCGCGAAGCACATCATCGAAGCCGAGCCCTTTGGCAGTACCGGTCGCAATGCCGGCGCTGACGGTGCGGCGAAAGATTTGCCTTCGATGCTGATCGCCCGTGCCGCAAAGGCATCACGCACCCGCTCTGCGACCTGCTCCGCGCGACCCGGCAGCGCGTTGTCGAGAACAAGCGCAAATTCCTCGCCTCCCAGACGCGCCACCGTGTCGGAAGGCCGCAAACCGAAGGCGAGTTCCTGGCCGAAAAGCTTGAGCACGAGATCGCCGGCGGCATGGCCGTGCTGATCGTTGATCGCCTTGAAACGGTCGATGTCGAAGATGATGACGGCCATCGAAGGGCCGAAGGACCGGCGGCCGTAAAGATCGAACAGCGCGCGGCGATTAAGCAGCCCGGTCAGGGCGTCGGTGATCGCCTCCTGACGATGAAACGCGGCTTGGCGCCACTGGTGCAAAGCAAGGGACAGTGCCCCGATCCCGGTCATTCCGGCGATGCAGACGGCGAGGCTGACATCCTCCGCCCAGTTGTCCGGCGCATGACCGAGTACGAGTTTGCCATCGGCGATCAGCACGGCCGCGCATAAGGCAAAGGAAATGGCCGTCAGCGTGTAAAGCGCCGTAATGCCATAGAGCGGCGTCGGTGCCTCGCGCCGGCTGAGCCAATATTCGCGCGCCGTCAGAAGCAGGAGCACGCAGATGACAAGGTTATCGGCGATGAAAGCCAGCCCGTCGTAGCCGGCAAGCATCGGTCCGATCGATGCTGACATGCCCGGCAAGCAGCCGAGGGCAAAGCGGATCCTGGAGAGGCGACCCGTGCGAAACTGATAACCGGCCACCCAGATCGTCGCGAAGCCAAGGAAAAATAAGACGAACGTCAAAATGGCAAAAATCGGCTTGGGATGGTCGACATAGGCGCCGTAGACGAAGATGCCGCCGACGATAGGCACAAGACCGGCAGAACACGTCAGCAGGAAGGTATCGGGCCGGCGCGAAAACCAGCTTCCGACCAACGTGACCGCAAGGCATGATGCGGAAACACCGAGGGCGAGAAGCAGGGAGTTGTAATCGACCAGCATCATGCTCTTTCTACGGTTTGATTTCTACCGCAAGGTGTCTCCGGGCACACTAGGTCCTTAGGGGTATCGAATTAGTTACGGCAAATAATAAAGAAAATATATATCAACAAAATATACGTTTCATATTGCGGCAAACACCCATGGGTTGCCGCAATATGGTTTTTGTATTTGGCTTTACTTATGTATGATTCCGCTAAATCTCGACGTCCCAATGCAAGGCGAACATGGGATCGAAAACAGTGACCGGGCCGGCGCCGGTCTCGATCTTGGCAGGGAAAGTCACAGCCTCAGCCCGGCGTACCAGGGTGATGCTATCCTCGTTGACAGGCAGGCCATACCAGGCCGGGCCGTTCAGCGACGCAAAAGCCTCAAGCCTGTCCAATGCGCCTTCCTGCTCGAAGACATGGGCAAGGCAGCTCATGGTGTTGATCGACGTATAGATGCCGGCGCAGCCGCAGGCGCATTCCTTCAGCGGATCGACATGCGGAGCCGAATCCGTGCCGAGGAAGAACCTGGCGTCGCCGCTGGTTGCGGCCGCACGCAAGGCCAGACGATGGTTTTCGCGCTTGGCGACCGGAAGGCAGTAATAATGCGGGCGAATGCCGCCGACGAGGATGGAATTGCGGTTGATGATCAGGTGATGCGTCGTGATGGAGCCGGCGAGATTGGCCTTTGCCGACTTGATGTAGTCTACGCCGTCCGCGGTGGTCACATGCTCCATCGTGACTTTCAGTTCAGGCAGGCGTTGGCGCAACGGATCAAGTACGGTTTCGATGAACACGGCCTCGCGATCGAAAATATCGACTTCCGGCGTCGTGACCTCGCCATGAACGCAGAGCGGCAGGCCGATCTTCGCCATGCGCTCCAGCACCGGCATTGCCTTGTTCAGATCGCGCACGCCGCCATGTGAGTTGGTTGTCGCACCCGCCGGATAGAGTTTGACAGCGGTGATGAGGCCGCTCTTCTTGCCTTCTTCGACGTCGTCAGGATTGGTGTGTTCGGTGAGATAAAGCGTCATCAGCGGCAGGAAGCGATCACCCGCCGGCAGCGCTTTCAGGATGCGCTCGCGATAGGCGGTCGCATCCGCCGTTGTTACCACAGGCGGCACGAGATTGGGCATGATGATGGCGCGGGCGAAATGCCTGGAGGTATCGGCTATCACGCCTTCCAGCATGGCTCCGTCCCGCAAATGCAGATGCCAGTCGTCAGGACGGCGGATGGTGAGCTTTTGCATGGGCGCGACCTCTGGAAATGTGAGCGCGATCCTACCCGAAAGCTGCTTCAGCCTTTTCGAGATCGCACTTTCTGCTATCGCGCTTCGATAGCACCATCCGCCCTCGCAAAACAATCCGCGACGGCGGTTAAATGATGGGCGAGGTCAATCCTGCACGATATCTATGGTGACGTCCGCACGGCGCCGGTTCTCCAGAATCAGCCGGCCGTTCGGCAGATCGTTGCCGTAAACCTTGGCCCGGGCGGCTTCTTCATCGAGATCGTAGCCCCTCCAGCGCGCCCAAAGTCGCTCTTCCAGCACTTCCATCGGCGGCGCGAGCATGATCGAATAGTCGAACATGCCTTCCAGCTCCGCCCATTTGCCCTGGTTGAACAGCAGATAATTGCCCTCGATGACGATGAAGCGATGATCTGCCGAGACGATGCGGGCCGAGGCGATGGCAATCTCCCGCGAACGGTCGAAGACCGGCACCAGGACCTCCTGGTCGGCGGCGCGCACGGCCCTGACGATATCGAGGAAGGCGCGCACATCGAAACTGTCAGGCACGCCCTTCCGTTTCAGAAGTCCCTTCTCGATGAGGACGGCGTTATCCATGTGGAAGCCGTCCATGGGCAGGACTTCGGCGCTTTCGCCCCTCGCCTTCAACGCCTTGGCGACATTATCGGCCAGGGTGGATTTGCCGGCACCGGGCGGGCCGGCAATCGCGACCAGGAAGCGTTTCGTGTTGCCGGCGCGCGCGATGATCTCGCCGGCAACATCGTCAAGAGAAGCACTCATGCAGCGACGTTCTCGACCGGCGGAGCCTTGGCGCCGGTCATGAAGGCAACCGCGTCGGACATGGTGTATTCCTTCGGATTGATGACGGTCAGGCGTCGTCCAAGGCGGTGGATATGGATACGGTCCGCAACCTCGAAGACGTGCGGCATATTGTGGGAGATCAGAACGATCGGCAAGCCGCGCGCACGCACGTCGAGGATGAGTTCAAGGACCTTGCGGCTTTCCTTGACGCCTAGGGCTGCCGTCGGCTCGTCCATGATGACGACCTTGGAACCGAAGGCGGCGGCGCGTGCCACGGCAACGCCCTGGCGCTGACCGCCGGAGAGCGTTTCCACCGCCTGGTTGATGTTCTGGATCGTCATCAAGCCGAGTTCGCTGAGCTTGTCGCGGGCGCGCTTTTCCATGGCCGGCCGATCGAGCATGCGGAAGACGGAACCGAGGAAACCGGGCTTGCGGATCTCGCGACCGAGAAACATGTTGTCGGCGATTGAGAGCGCCGGCGACAGCGCCAGGTTCTGGTAGACCGTTTCGATGCCGGCATCGCGCGCTTCCATCGGCGACCTGAAATGAACAGGTTTGCCTTCCAGCTTGATCTCGCCTTCATCGGGTGTCACCGCGCCGGAAATCGCCTTGATCAGCGAGGATTTTCCGGCGCCGTTGTCGCCGATGACCGCAAGGATTTCGCCGGGATAGAGATCGAAATCGGCGTTGTCGAGCGCGGTGACGCGTCCATAGCGCTTGACGAGACCGCGGGCAGTGAGGATGGGTTCGACGGTCGTGGTCATGCCGATACCTTTCTGATCCATTGATCGATCGCGACGGCGCCGATGATGAGCACGCCGGTCAGAAGCACCTTCCACTGCGGATCGGCGCCGAGCATGTTGAGGCCCATGGAAACGACGCCGACGATCATGGCGCCAAAGAGCGTGCCGAGGATCGAGCCGCGGCCGCCGAAGAGCGAGATGCCGCCAATCACGGTTGCGGTAATCGCCTGAAGGTTGAAGTCCGTCACGGCCGAAGACGGTGAGACAGAGCCGTTGCGGCCGATCGAAACCCAGGCAGCAAAGGCCGCGATCAGTCCCGAAACGCCATAGACGGCAAGCAGTACCTTCTTGGTCTGGATGCCCGACAATTTCGCCGCTTCCGGATCATCGCCGACGGCATAGACATGCCGGCCCCAGGCGGTATGATTGAGAATATACCATAGGCCCAGCACCAGCAGCACCATGGCGATGACGCCGAGGGTCAGCACCGCACCGCCAAGCCGGAAGCTGATCGCGAAGAGATGCAGGAGCGGCGCCTTTTCATCGACATCGGTATCGCGGATGGTTTCATTGGCGGAATAGATGAAGTTCGTCGCCATGACGATGTTCCACGTGCCGAGCGTCACGATGAACGGCGGCAGCTTCATGTTGGCGACGAGGAAACCGTTGAGCAGCCCACAGAGGCCGCCAGCGGCCATGCCGGCGATGATGGCGACCGGCGCCGGCAGACCGTAAGTGACGGCGACGTTGCCCATGACGACGGAGGAAATGACCATGATCACGCCGATCGAAAGATCGATGCCGGCGGTCAGGATGACCAGCGTCTGGGCAGCACCGAGAATGCCGACGATCGCGATCTGCTGCAGGATCAGTGTCAGCGTATAGGCGGAAAAGAACCGCCCTCCGATCGCGATACCGAAGATCACGATCGCCATTACCAATACGATCAACGGCACGGCGGCCGGCGTCGAATGCAGAAAGTGCTGCACGCGCTTGAGAAAAGAGACATCGTGCTGCTCGAACGACGCGACGTTCTTGTCGCTGCCGTCGAGAACACGTTCGAATTCCTGTGCTCCGGACATAATTATTCCTCCGCCACCGCGCTCATGCGCGGAAACCGCCGGCTGTTAAGGGGTCCGCCGAGGGGATGAACCCCGGCCGACGTGACTGTTGCGATGGTCTGTTCCCTTATAAGGAGAGCCGCGCCAGCAGGCGCATAACGCGGCTCCCGAAGGGATTATATCACATTTCGTAAGGGGCTTAGCCCCAGCACTTTGCCGTGCCTTCCTTGGTGTCGATCGACTTCAGGCCGGAAACCGGCTTGTCGGTGACCAGGGAGACGCCGGTGTCGAAGAAGGACTTGCCTTCGGTCGGCTTCGGCTTCTCGCCGCTATCAGCGAACTTCTTGATCGCCTCGACGCCCAGGGCTGCCATCATCAACGGATACTGCTGCGACGTAGCGCCGATCACGCCTTCCTTGACGGATTTGACGCCCGGGCAACCGCCGTCAACCGACACGATCAGAACCTGCTTTTCCAAGCCGACGGCCTTCAGGGCCTGATAGGCGCCGACAGCGGCCGGTTCGTTGATCGTGTGGATGACGTTGATGCTGGAATCCTTCTGCAGGAGGTTTTCCATGGCCTTGCGGCCACCTTCCTCGTTGCCGTTGGTGACATCATGGCCGACGATGCGCGGATCGGTTTCGTCGCCGATCTTGTTCGGATCCTTCGGGTCGATGCCGAAGCCGATCATGAAGCCCTGGTCGCGCAGGACGTCGACGGAAGGCTGCGACGGCGTCAGGTCGAGGAAGCCGATCTTGGCATCCTTGGCCTTGTCGCCCAGCGTCTTGTTGGCCCATTCGCCGATCAGCTTGCCGGCAAGAAGGTTGTCGGTGGCGAAGGTCGCGTCGGCGGCGTCAGCCGGTTCCAGAGGCGTGTCGAGCGCGATGACCAGCAGGCCGGCATCGCGTGCCTTCTTGACGGAGGAAACAATGCCCTTCGTGTCGGAAGCGGTGATCAGAATACCCTTGGCGCCGCTGGCGATGCAGCTTTCGATCGCGGCAACCTGGCTTTCGCTGTCGCCGTCGATCTTGCCGGCATAGGACTTCAGCGTGACGCCGAGTTCCTTGGCCTTGGCGGTGGCACCTTCCTTCATCTTGACGAAGAAGGGATTGGTATCGGTCTTGGTGATGAGGCAGGCGGATACGCCGGCGGCCTTGGCCGGAGCGGCAAATGCAACGCCGAGCGCCAGGGCGGCAACGGCTGCGGAAATAATGGATTTCTTCATTCAATCCTCCCGATGTTTGAAAAGCCGGACCCTCCGGCTGTCGCGGGTTCGCTTCGAACCCGGTTAAAGATGCGTCAAGCCTGTGGGATTGTTTTCGGTGGACCTCCTCCAAGGCTATGCGCGCATCCTCGACGGTCAATATCAGACCCTAAAGAAATCCGCCTGTCAATAAATAAATCGGATTGAATTATTAATTCGATGTGGCATTCTGGAAAAAAATAGGGCATGGCCATGATGGAAGGAGCAGGCCCATGTCTCTCGTGCATGACCCGGAGGACACACCGACAACACCGGCGATTCTCGACCCCTCCGGGGGCGCGAACCAGCTTGGCGTGCGCGCCCACAACGAACGGCTTGTGCTTTCGCTCGTGCGCCGTCACGGCGCGCTTTCGAAGGCCGATATTGCGCGGCGAAGCGGGCTTTCGGCACAGACGGTGTCCGTCATCATGCGGGAGCTGGAAAAGGACGGGTTGCTGTCCCGCGATGCGCCGGTCCGCGGGCGCGTCGGTCAGCCTTCCACCCCAATGCGGCTCAATCCGGACGCCGTACTCTCCTTTGGCGTCAAGATCGGCCGACGCAGCGCCGATCTCGTGCTGATGGATTTCGTCGGCGGCATCCGGATGCAGCTCCATCAGATCTACCCCTACCCGCTGCCGCAGGACATCATCACCTTCGTCGCGGCCGGCATCAAGGAACTGGAAGGGCGCCTCAGCGAAGAGCAGCGCCGCAAGATCGCGGGAATGGGCGTTGCCGCACCGTTCGAGCTCTGGAATTGGGCCGAGCAGGTGGGCGCGCCGCCGGGAGCGATGGATGCCTGGCGAGGCTTCGATCTACGAGCCGAAATTGCCTCGCGTGTGTCTTACCCGGTCTTTCTGCAAAACGACGCTACCAGCGCTTGCGGTGCCGAACTGGTCTTCGGGATCGGCCCGCATTATCCGGATTTCGTCTATTTCTTCATAGGCTCGTTCCTCGGCGGCGGCATCGTCCTGAATTCGTCCGTCTTCGTTGGCCGAACGGGTACCGCGGGCGCACTCGGCCCCCTGCCCGTGCGCGGCCGCAACGGCGAGAATCGCCAGCTTCTCGAGATCGCCTCGATCTTCGTGTTGGAAAATCTATTGCGGGATCATGGTTTCGACCCCCGCCCACTTTGGTATTCGGCGGATAATTGGATCGATTTCGGCGAGCCGCTGGAAATCTGGATCCAGGACACGGCCAAGGCACTGGCACAAGCGATCGTCGCCGCCGCCTCCGTTCTTGATTTCAGCGCCGCGGTCATCGATGGCGGCTTTCCCGGCTGGGTGCGAGAACGCGTGGTGCGCGCAACCATCAAGGCAGCGGCGGAACTGGATCTTCAGGGCGTCGTCATGCCCGAGATCATCGAGGGCGCCGTGGGGCCGCAGGCACGCGCCATCGGCGGCGCCAGCCTGCCGATCTTCGCGCGCTACCTCATCGACCAGAACGTTCTTTTCAAGGAGATAGAGCATGCTGAAGGGCATTGACCCGCTGTTGAGCCCGGAGCTTCTGGCGACGCTACGCGCCATGGGCCATGGCGACGAGATCGCCCTCGTGGACGGCAATTATCCCGGTCTCGAACATGGACGCCGCCTCATCCGCCTCGACGGCCATGGCGTCGTTCGCGTGCTCGATGCCGTGCTGAGCGTGCTGCCGATCGACGATTTCGTGCCGCAGGCGATATTCCGGGCGACCGTCAAGCAGGACCGCGATGCCATCGACCCCGTCCATGCGGAGATGATCGAATGCTGCGCCCGGCATGTGCCCGAGATCAAGGTCGTGCCGTTACTGCCAGCGGAATTCTATGAACGGGTACAGCGTGCGCATGCGCTGATACAGACCAGCGAGCCGCGGCTCTATGGGAACATCATTTTGCGCAAGGGTGTGATTTATCCCAAGGGGTAGTGAGGACGGCTTGCCCCAAAGCCCCTCATCCGGCCTTCGGCCACCTTCTCCCCGCAAGCGGGGAGAAGGAGCTAGATGCGACCACAGCCTCCCATCCAGCCAATTGCTCAGACGAAAATGAGAGGGTTAGGGTGAGGGGCAAAACTCTCGAAGAGACAGGTGGGAACTGTTTGCTCGGCCACCCTCAAATATCTCCCGCCGAAGGCCCCCAGACATCCGTCATGGCAAAACCTTCCGCCATCGGGTCGAAGGGATCGAGTGCCACCTGGCTCAAGCCGAAGGTGAAGCCGCGGCCGGTAATCGTCGGGATGATAGCCGGCTTTCCGGCAACTTCGGTCTCTGCCTGCAGCCCCACTTCGAACTCCGAACCGATGATCGAGCGGGACTTGAAGATATCGCCGACCTTGGCCTTTCCGCGCGCGTGCAGCGTCGCCAGATTGGCCGAATTGCCGGTGCCGCAGGGCGAGCGGTCGGTGCGGCCGGGCCACATGGTCGTGCAGGTGCGGATGGCGCCATCGGCGTCGATATCGCGGAACATCACATAGGCAACGCCCGAGATGGCCGAGATTTCCGGATGAACTACGGTCATCGCACGGTTGATCGCTTCCTTGATGACCATGCCGGCATGGACGAGGGCGGCCGCATTGGCCTTTTCGATCTTCAAGCCGATCTGGCCGACATCGACGAGCGCGTAGAAGATGCCGCCATAGCAGAGATCGAGCTTGATCCTGCCCCATTGCTGCGTGTCGAGCCCGACATCCAGCTCATGCACGAAGGACGGCACCATGGTCAGCCGCACTTTTTCGCAGCGGCCGTCGCGGCAGGTCGCAGTGGCGCGCACGAGGCCGGCGGCGGTATCGAGCGTGACGACCGTTTCCGGCTCCTTCATCTCGACGATGCCGGATTCCAGCAGCGCCGTGGTCACACAGATGGAATTCGAGCCCGAACTCGCATGCGCCTGATCGGGCTGCAGAATGATGAAACCGGCATCGGCCTCAGAATGCTTGGCCGGCAGCAGCAGGTTCACCGATCCGATCGGCGCGCCGCGCGGCTCCAGCACGAGGAAACGGCGCAGCTCCTGGCCCTTTGGGTCCGTGTTCAGCCAATGGAGCTGCTCGGCAATGCTGTTGCCGGGGATCTTCGGCACGCCGCCGATGGCAACCTTGCCGATCTCACCCTCGCAGTGAACGTCCAGCAACTGGATCGTGCGCTTCCATCTCATCTCATCCACTCCAATCACACACCGCAGATCGTGCAGCCGTCGACACCGATATCGGGCCAACGAATTGGCCGGCGCCATCTGACTGCTTGCATCTCTGATATATCAGATGGCGAAACATGACTATCGCGTTTCGCAGCAACGATGAAGGCGGCCGCTCCGGATCGGATCATGATAGCATTATTGACGCAATGCTTCGCCGACATTGCTGCCGGTCGCCTCGACGCTATCGCCCAGAGATCCCACCGTATTGCCGGCCGATGCGCCGACGCGACGCCATTGCTCGCCGTAATTCGCCCGCGTCCGAGGATCGAAAATGGCAATCGGAGCGCTGACGGCAGCACCCGCCACGCTGCCGACCGTCTGGGCAGCACCCATGGCAACTGCTCCGACGGCATCGCCGATGCCGACATCGGAATCGGTGATCGTCTGGCCGGCAATCAACCGCGCACCGATCAGTTTCACCACTTCCGGGCTTTCGGCGAACTTGCCGTGATTGAGACCATCGCCGGTTTTGAGCTTCGTGAGATCGAGCACGGTAATCCCCTGCTTTTCCAGCTCACTGCGATAGGGCTCGGCTGTCGGGTCGATCTGACCGAGCCGGTCGATATTGCCAGAAATGCGACGTGAGAGTGAAAGCGCGCGATCGTCCCGTGAGACAAATAGCGTGAAATGCGGCTTGTCCTTGCCGAGTGCTGCGAACTGTCTTCCGAAGACATCGACGTCGAGATCGGGCGAGGCCAGGATGACATTCTTGATCTTCGGCGCAACGCGACCGTTGCGGATCGCCATCTGTCGCAGCGATTCGACTGCGAGCCAGCTGCCCATCGAATGCGCCATGACGGTGATATCGCCGACGGCCGGATCAGCGGCGACGCGGCGCAGCAATTCCTCGAGCGAGTCACGGGAATAGTTCGTGCTTTCCTTGTCATAGGCATAGTCGAAGATGCTGGCGCGCGACGGCCAGGTAAACACGATCGGTGCGACATCGGCATGCGAATCGTGAACGATCTGCGCAAAGCGGTAGACGGCATCCTCATAGCGGTTGTTGAACCCATGCACGAAGATCAGCACCCGTTTGTTTTTCGGCAATTCCGCATGCACCCAGGCTCGCCCATCCGCCTCCGTCGCCAAAGGCTTGACGGCGGTGGTGACGAAATTTTTCAGCGGATCGCCTGGCAAGCGGCTCGGCCACTGCACCTGGCCGACCTTGCGATTGGCCTCTGGCGGAATAGAGACGCTGACGGCATCCACCTTGAGCCCCGGCCCGCGCTCACCCGAAAACAGGATGGCCGGATCTTTGTCCGGCAGGCGTGTCGTCGCGACGAGGAGATCGACCTTGGACGTGCCAGGCACGTTTTCACTGATGGGCTGCATAACCCCGATAGGGCGGCCGCAAGCGGCGAGCGACAATGTCGCAACCACGGCCATAGTTCGGAGAAACAGCTTTCCCCACCGGCCCGAACCCGCCATGCGCTGCATCATGCAACCCTTCCTCAATGCCGTAACGTCGCGCCACTCTACGCATGCATGTCCACGGCGCAAGCTGCTCCCGCGGTTCTTTGGCTCATGACGCAATGCTAATTCGCGACAGCATTGCAAAGGCGCAACGCAATCGTCCAACACCGCTAACTGATGATCTGGCTGAAAATAAAAAAAGAGCCCGACGCGGGAGGAGGATGCATCGGGCTCTTGATCCGGATTGGCAACTGGGAGGAGGAGGAGTGTTGCCAATCATTGAAGGAGCGCTGGGAGGAGGAGTGCGCTGCCTTCGAGGGATTAGATATAACGCCTGCGACAGCATGAACAGATCGGCTTTCGCAATGCAGCAATGCATACAGCGCATTGCTTTCTTTGCAGATACCGGAAATATCGCATAATACGGGCATTTTAGGGCTTGCCAGCGCCTATTTTGCAGTCGTTATTGACCCAAATCCCAGGATTCACATGATCGTGATCGGCGTTTCTGCATGGGAAAGGGCCTTCGCCGACGCTTGTCCGGTCAGCAACCGCCCACCGGACAAACGAATTTCGACTTATACAGCCTTGAAGGCCTTTTTGCCTTCCGCGTCCAATGCTGCAAACTCCTCGTCGGAGAGGGCGATGTTCACGGCGGCGATGTTTTCCTCGAGATGCTTGACCTTGCCCGTTCCGGGGATCGGCAGCATCACAGGGCTGCGCTTCAGCACCCATGCAAGCGCGATCTGGCTCGGAGCGGCATCGTGCTTTTTCGCGATAGTATCGAGCAGCGAGCCTTCCTTGGCGAGATCACCGGCGGCAAGCGGAAACCACGGGATGAAGCCGATGCCGTGCTTTTCGCAATAGTCGAGTACATCTTCGCTGGTACGATCGACCAGATTGTAGCGGTTCTGCACCGTCACCACCTTGAAATGCTTCGAAGCCGCCTTGATGTCGGCAACCGAGACTTCGCTCAAGCCCGCATGACGGATGATGCCGTCGCTCTGCAGCGACTTCACGGCATCGAACTGCTCGGCCGCCGGCACCTTGGAATCGATGCGATGCAACTGCCAGAGATCGATGCGATCGACGCCGAGATTACGCAGGCTTTTGTGCGCCTGCTGGATCAGATATTCGGGGCGGCCCACCGGCACCCAGACATTCGGTCCGGTTCGGGTAAGACCACCCTTGGTCGCGACCACAAGACCATGGCCATAGGGATGGAGCGCTTCCTTGATAAGACGTTCGGAAACGTCCGGACCATAGGAATCGGCGGTATCGATGAAATTGATGCCAAGTTCCGGAAGGCGCCTCAGCGTGCGGACGGCTTCGTCACGGTCCTCTGGCTCACCCCATATACCGGCACCGGTAATGCGCATGGCACCGAAACCGAGACGATGAACGGGGAGATCACCGCCGATCTTGAACTGGCCGGACTTGGCTGCGTCGAGTTCTGACATGATTATAGTCCCTTTTGCTGATCTGAAATGTATCTGGCATGAGCGGCATCCGGGAGGGATGCCGAGATTTTAAGGGCAAATCTGGGTTTCGCGAGGGAGAATGCGGTCGCGACCCGGTACTAGATGGGTCTGCATCGCGGCATATGCAATGCGTCGAGGCCGATCAGGCGGCTTCGCCTGCTCTAATCTCGCGCCGTCATATGTGCCGCTGCGCCTGCTTCCCGAGATCGGCAAGCGCGGCCCAAAGCTCGTCGAACAGATTGCGGGCGAACTGCTCTACCGAGATATCCTGTGGAGATCGCATCCATCGCTCGCTGCCGATGCGCAGCATCGTTCCGACGGCGGCCGCAAGCATGCCAAAGCGGAGACGCTCCTCCTCGCCGCCGCTGCCACGGGCAGACAGCGCATCCGCGAGCTTCTTCTCCAGCTTGGCATATTTCAGTTGATCGCGAGCCTGAAGCGTCGGCGTATTGTGAATGAGGGCGGCCAGAGCAAGGCTTTGCGGATCTGCAACCGCCGTACGAAGGGCAGAATTGACAGCCGCCTCGATGACTTCGACGACCGAAGCATCCTCGGGCTGCGCGGCAACCGCACCGATCAGCTCGCGGGCAAAACCATCCTGCCAGGCAGCAACGACCTCTTCCTTACTGGGAAAGTAATCGAAGAAACTGCGCTTGGAAACATCGGCCGCTTCGGTGATGTCTTCAATCGTGGTAGCGTCAAAGCCGCGCTCGAGGAAAAGCTTCAGGGCGGCGGCTTGGATGCGTTCGCGGGTTTGACGGCGCTTGCGCTCGCGCCGGCCTTCCTTTACCGCGCTATCGACATCCGGCTTTTTTGCCATCCGCTACCCCCGGCACTCACTTCGGCCGCCCCAAATCGGCCTTGCCGGCATTCGCTCCTAGGCGCTGATTCCGGCTTTCCCTCCGGTGCTACGATATTTGGCGCCGATGATCGAGAGCTCCAGCGGATTTTGCCGCGATATCCTGTAAACGCAGGCCGGCGGAATGTTGCGCACTGTGCCGCCGATGCGCTTTGCAGTGAGACCAAGGCTTTCAAGGATAGCTTTCTGCACGGGACAGCGCGGGCCGTAGGTGAACTGATAGAAAGCCCCGCCCGGCTTCATCGTTTCAAAAGCGCCGCCAACAATGGCCGCGACCTTCGAGGGCGGCATGGAGAGTAGCGGCAGGCCGCTGATGACAGCGCCGAAAGGCGCGTCATCGAAAAGACCGCATTGGCCGAGCTTGGCGGCATCCATATGCACCACTCGCGCTTCGGGGAAGCGCCCCCGCAGGCGGACGGCAAACTCCTCGCCGAATTCGACGAGCGTCAGCGCGTTTTCGGGAATGCCTCGCGCCAGCAGCGCCCGGGTGAATACGCCGGTGCCTGGACCGAGCTCAAGGATCGGACCATCGACCGGCCCGATCTCCTGGGTCATCAGTCTTGCCAGCCGCTCGCCCGAGGGCGCGACGGCCGCAACGCGCATCGGATTGCTCACCCAGGAGCGGAAGAACTGCACAAAATCAGCGCATGAGGTCTTTGTCGTCATTCCGCAAATCCAATCTTCGGCCATAAGGCATGATGAGTGCCGAACAGCATGGCAATTCAAAGGCATGCCGGCCATCCGGCTGCTGAAAGTCCCTGATACGCAAGTGTTGTCGCGCATTTTTCGCTTCTATATTTTCATTCAATGTAAACTTGCATTTAGTATATGAATTACCAGATACAACGGGCAATGCCAAATCTCTTCACAGGAGCCCGCAATGCCAGACTGGACAGTGAAAGATATTCCGCCGCAGACAGATCGTATCGCAGTCGTTACCGGCGCCAACAGCGGTATCGGCTACGAGGCGGCGAAGGCTCTGGCAGGCGCCGGCGCCAAGGTCGTCATTGCCTCCCGGAACGAGGCTAGGGCCCAAGAGGCGATCGCCAAGATCCGTGCAGCAACACCGGGAGCAGACGTGACCTTCGAGGCACTCGATCTAACCAGCCTCAAATCCGTCGGCCGCGCGGCCCATCGCATTGCCGATACGGTGCCGCATATCGATCTACTTATTAACAATGCCGGCGTCATGGCCATTCCGGACCGGCACGAGACCGAAGATGGTTTCGAGATGCAGATGGGCGCCAATTATATCGGCCATTTCGCCTGGACGATGCGGCTGTTGCCGAAGGTTTCAGCGGCCGAAAATCCGCGCGTTGTCACGGTCAGCAGCCTGGCGCATCGCAGCGGCAGGATCAATTTCGACGATCTGCAGTGGCGCAAGCGCTATCGGCCCTGGCCCGCCTATTGCCAATCGAAGCTGGCAACGCTGCTCTTCAGCCTGGAGCTCGATCGCATTGCACGCGCTGAAGGCTGGAAGCTTAAGAGCATTGCCGCCCACCCGGGCTATGCCGTCACCGGACTTCAGACGACAGGACCTCGCATGGGCAGAGACCGGCCAAGCCTGTTTGAACTTACCATGAAGTGGATGGAGCCGCTTGCTTCGCAATCGGCAGCAGCCGGCGCCCTGCCGACGCTCTTCGCCGCTACCGCGCCGGAGGCGGAAGGCGGCGCCATGTATGGCCCGAACGGTTTCTATGAACTCAAAGGTCCGCCGGTGCGTGCCAAGATTGTCGCTCACGCCCATGATCGGGCGATCTGGCGACGGCTGTGGGACATTTCCGAGCAAATGACCGGTTGAAGGCACCCCTTCCCGCAACAGTCTGAAAGAAATCCCCCTCAGCGGAACGAAGAGGGATTTCGATCTGTTTCACATTACGGGCTGACGCACTGGCGCCGCGGACCGTTGGTCGGCTGATAGGTATTGTCCGATGCACGATAGGTCTTGTAGCGGCTTGCACACCAGCGGACATGCGCGCCGCCGCGCGGAGGCTGTGATACGGCCCCGCCGATGATTGCTCCGGCTGTGAATGCAGCCATCGGATACCACCAGCCGTCATGACGCCGATAGCCAGGGCGATGATAGCGATAGCCGCGATGGCCGTGCCAGTAGCCGGGGCGATGATGCGGACGGTAGTGCGGACGATAATGGGGGCGATGCCGCCCGCGATAGTGCCTGTTGTGATGACGGTATTGAACTTCCGTCAGGCCGGGGGGCTGCTCACCCGTCTGCTGGATGGCCGGCTGGGTCAGCGGCTGGATTGGGGCGGCTGCCACCGGATCGAAAGATGTAACGGCAAGCAGGGCACTCAAGGTAGTTACTGTTACGGTTGTCAGAAATCGTTTCACAGCTCTTCTCCTCCCGTCGAGTCGTAATACTGATGAACAACGCGCAATGATTGAAAATCTTTCACAATATTATTGCTTGCGCAAGTACGTGCCACGCGATAGGCATATAGATAGGAAGCCTATCTATCTATCAGTGAGAGACGTAATGGGTAAAGCCGATCGCCGTCAGGGCCGCGAGGACGCCTACGCGCTGGCCGAGGCTTTGCGCCCTGCACTCCATCGACTCTATCGACAATTGCGGCGCGAGAGCGACGAGGCCGACCTGTCGCCGCTGCATGCCCTGCTGCTCGTCGCCATCATCCAACAGCCAGGCATCGGCGTTGCCGAACTAGCTCGGCTGGAGAGACTGAGAGGACCGACGATTTCAGGCCATGTGAAGGCGATGGAGCGGGATGGCCTCATTGCCCGTTCGGAACCGGACCCGAGCGACCGCCGCCGCAATGGCCTGGTGGCGACCGAGAAAGGTGAGGAAATCATCCGCAGCCTGAAACGACGGAGAACGGACTGGCTCGCCTCAGAACTCGCCAAACTGTCGCCACAGCAGCGCGACGCCATTCGCGCCGCCATCGAACCGCTCATGGAGATCGGGCAATGAATGCGACTCTTCCGGATAGTGCCACGCCATTGGCTTCGGCAGCAGACGTCCCGCCCGATCGCCGCGAGATCCGCGCCGTCATCCTCGGGTTGATGATCGTTCTCGGCCTCGGCGCCATTGACCAGAGCATCGTTGCGACGGCGCTGCCACGCATCGTCAGCGATCTCGGGGGCCTGACGCATCTCTCCTGGGTGGTCAGCGCCTATGTGCTCGCCTCGACCAGCACCATGCCGCTCTACGGCAAGCTCAGCGACCAGTACGGACGCAAGCCGATGATCTATGCGGCAATCCTCATCTTTCTTCTCGGCTCGGTGCTGAGCGGCATGGCGCAGACGCTGATGCAGCTCATCATCTTCCGAGCGATCCAGGGGATCGGCGCAGGCGGATTGCTGCCGCTGGCGCAGATCATCATCGGCGACATCGTGCCGCCGGCGAGACGCGGGCGCAATCAAGGCTCGATCGCGGCCGTCTTCGCCGTCTGCAGCGTCGTCGGCCCGATCGCCGGCGGGGTCATCACCGATCTCCTGTCATGGCACTGGATCTTCTACGTCAACCTGCCGATCGGCGCCGTTGCGCTCGTCATGATCGGCCGTGCACTCAAGCGCCCGCATCAGGCGCGCAGCCGCCGCATCGACTATCTCGGCGCGGCGCTGCTGACGAGCTGCACGACGAGCTTCCTGCTGGTGCTCGCGCTCGGCGGCAATGAATGGGCCTGGAACTCGCCCGAGATTTTCGGGCTTTCTGCGCTTGCACTCGTTCTCTTCGTCTTTTTCATCCTGCATATCCGGCGTGAGCCTGAGCCGGTGCTGCCGCCCGATCTCTTCCGCAACCGGCTCTTCGTCGTCGCCTGCATCGTGCTCGCCCTCACCTTCATGGGCATGCTGGGAGCAAGCCTCTTCTTTCCGCTGTTCTTCCAGATGGTCATGGGGGTCAGCGCCTCGCATTCCGGCCTGCTCACCGGCCCACTGATGATCGGCGTCGTGATCTCCTCCATGGTCAACGGGCGTGTGCTGCTACATCGCTTCGGGCGCTACAAGCCGGCTCAGCTCTGCGGCCTGAGCCTCGCAACCATCGCCTTTGCCGTGCTCGCCTGGGCTGCCGCCACCAGCCAGGGCTTCTGGATCATTGAGCCGACGGTCTTTGCGCTCGGCCTCGGCCTTGGCCTCGTCATGCCCACAATGACGATCGCGGTACAGAATGCCCTCCCCCCGGTCCATCGTGGCGTGGGGACGGCGACACTCGCCTTCTTCCGCTCGCTCGGCGGCCTCATCGGCGTCACCGGCTCGGGGGCCATTCTCGCCTATCGCGTTCAGAAAGCCGGCGGCGTCCTCCACGCGATGCATGGTTCCTCACTGACCGAAGCCGGCATGAAACAGTTCGCCACCGCCTCCCCCGAAGCGCATGACGCCGCGATAGCGCTCTATCGTCACGCTATCGCCATGACCTTCGCGACGGGCACGGCGATTGTAGCCCTGGCGCTGATCGTGCTGTTGTTCTTGCCGGAATTGCCGCTGGCGACGGATCACAGGCCGGGGGCCACGCAATGAAACTGAATCGGCGTGAAGAACAGTCAGAATGCGCATGCGCCGGACATCGAATATCTCGAAGACGCAGTACGTCCACACCTGATAGATATAAAACTCAAATCTTTATGAAGAAATGGCGCACCCGAAGAGATTCGAACTCCTGACCCCCAGATTCGTAGTCTGGTGCTCTATCCAGCTGAGCTACGGGTGCGTGGCCGAAACGGAAGAAACCGTTGGCGTGGGCGGTTCTCTAAAGCGTCCCTTGAGGGAATGCAAGTGGATTTCTGAAAAAGATCGCAATTTTCGTGCATAGCGACGTCAAATAACTGAAAACAATCAGTTTTCTTGCAGGCTTCTGCTGCGGTAATCATCAAGGGATACCGGGCGGTCGGGAATTTCGATGCGGAACTGCGTGCCGGCGGCCGGTTTTTCGACGAGCGCAATCGTGCCGCCATGGGCAAGGACGAGTTCCCGGGCGATCGCCAGGCCAAGGCCGGTGCCGCCCGAGCGGGCGGAACCGCGAAAGGCCGTAAACAGGTTCTCTCTTGCCTTTTGCGGCATGCCCGGCCCGGTATCGTCGACGGTGATGCTGACGACACTGCCGATTCGATGCGCCGAAACCGTGATTCGCCTGACGCTATCGGGTTCCGCCTCGCCGAAAGCGATCAGCGCCTGATAGGCATTTCGGCAGAGATTATGAATGACGCGGAAGAGCTGCTCGCTGTCGGCATCGACCTCCAGATCCGGGCTGAGCTGCACGATGAACTCGATGCCGCTGTCCGGATCGATCGCCAGGATATCACGCACCTCTTCAATGAGTTCGAATATGCGAATCTTGCGCCGGCGTGGGGCCGACTCGGAGGTCTGGCCAAAGGAGAGAACCTCGGTCGTGTAGCCGACGGCGCGATCGATGGTGCGCAACAGCTTCGGAGCAAAGCGCTTGACCATCGGGTCGTCGACATCGACCAGGCGATCCGACATCAGCTGCGCGGCCGAGAGGATATTGCGCATGTCGTGATTGATCTTCGACACGGCGAGGCCCAGCGCTGCCAGGTTCTTCTGCTGCTTCAGGGTCTTCTGCAGTTGCGACTGCATGGAGGCGAGATGGCGGCCGGCCACGGCAAGCTCGTCGCCCCCCCTGTCGGGAACAAGGATGCGGCCTGGATCCTCCGGATCGTCCGAATAGGCCTGCATGCTGTCCGTCAGGCGGCGGATGGGGCGGATCATCATGCGGTTGATCGCAAAGAAGATCAGCGTTGCGGTGAACAGCGAGATGAGGATGGAGACGAAGAAGACGCTGGTCGAATAGGCAAGCATCGCATTGCGCAGCCGGGTATCCTTCAGCACCACCTCGATGCCCGTATTGGCATCACCGCCAACCGGACCGAACACGCGGATGATGCGATTGCCGCCGAAGAGCAGCGTATCGAGCGCATCCTTGATGGCGGTGAGCTGGGACACGTCGCTGAGATCATACTTCTCATCGACGGCGGCCGGCATCTCGGCTGTAGCCAGCAGGCGCGACGTGCCGTCCTTGCGCAGAACGATGGCCCGTGTGCCCGTCGCCATCAGCGTCTCCTTTTGCAGAGCACGCGGCAGTTCAGCCGGCTGCAGACCGTCGATGACGATGGCAGCGGCAGCGGCGGTGTTCAGCCGATCCTGCAGCCACCGCAGCCGCATATTGGCGACCGACGGCACGAAAATCAGCACTTCCGCCATCGAAATGAAAACGACGGTGAGGATGAGGAGCTTGCCGGAGAGGCCGCCGAAAATACCTGTGGGACGACAAAGCTGGGACAGGCGGCCTTTCTCGACCTTGCCGTCCTTTACGGCATCCTTGTCCTGCCCACTGTCCATTTCAATTGTCCCGCTTCGCTTAAAAAGCGATCTGATGCGACCTGATCGAAACTAGATAATAGGCGATTGTGGAGCTTTTTCCAATCGGCTCGGGATTTTGACAGAAGGCGAAAGCCGGCAGCGACGCTCGGGCGCCGCAGCCGGCCTCATATCTGACGGATCAGAACTCTTCCCAGCCTGGCGCCGCTGCGGCCGGAGCAAGCGCCCCGCCGCCAAAGGCGGTCGCGACCCTGTCGATCATGCGGCGTGCCGGCGAAGCGGCCGGGCGATGCGTCTCGGCGCGTGCTGGAACGGGAGCGGAAACATTGGCTGCGTCCACCTTGAAGCGCGAGACAAGCTGGACAAGGCCATCCGCTTCGGCCGCCAGCCGATGGGTCGCGGCCGAAGTCTCCTCGACCATGGCGGCATTGCGCTGAGTGACCTCATCCATCTGATTGACGGCCTTGTTCACCTCCGACAGGCCCGTTGCCTGTTCGCGTGCCGCTGTCGCTATCGAGTGAATGTGATCGTTGATCTTCAGCACGCGGGCCTCGATGGACGACAGCGCCTCACCGGTTGCCTGCACGAGCTTGACGCCGACCTGCACCTCGCCGCCGGACTTGCCGATCAGCGCCTTGATATCCTTCGCCGCGGTGGCGGAGCGCTGAGCGAGCTCACGCACTTCCTGGGCAACGACGGCAAAGCCCTTGCCCGCATCGCCGGCGCGTGCGGCCTCTACGCCGGCATTGAGCGCCAATAGATTGGTCTGGAAGGCGATGTCGTCGATCACACCGATGATCTGGCTGATCTCGCGCGATGCCTGCTCGATGCGTCCCATGGCGTCGATCGCGTTGCGAACCACCGTGCCGGAGCGAGCCGCGTCGTCCTTGGCTTCGCTCACCATGACGCTCGCCTCGCGCGCCCGTTCCGTCGAATTCTGAACGACGGAGGTGATCTCGTCGAGCGCTGCCGAGGTCTCTTCCAGAGCAGCCGCCTGCTGTTCCGTGCGCTTGGAAAGGTCATCGCTGGCGTGACGGAGCTCGTTGGTATTGGAATTGATGGAACCGGTGGTGCCGCGCACTTCGCTCATGGTGCTTTTGAGCGTCTCGAATGTCGCGTTGACGTTCTGCTGCAGCTCGGCGAAGGCGCCCTGGAAATTGCCCTTCATCGCCTGGGTCAAGTCTCCCTCGGCCAAGCTCGCGATGACGCGGCGGACTTCGCCGATACCCGTGTCGACGCTCACAAGCAACTCGTTCACATTGCCGGCGAAACGATTGAGGTTGACGTCGCCATAGTCCTTCTCGATGCGGTGGCTGAAATCGCCGGCCGCGGCGGCAGAGACTGCGAGAGACATGCTCGACTGAAGCTCGTCGCTTTTTGCGCGCAAGGCCGCCTCCTCGGCATTCATGCGGCGCACGGCCTTGCCGTTTTCCTTGAAGACGTCGACGGCCGCCGCCATCTCGCCGATTTCGTCGTTGCGGCCGGCAAATGGCACCTCGATATCGAAATGACCATTGGCGACATTCTTTATCGCATCGGTCACCTTGCGGATCGGATGGCTCAGATGGACGGTTCCAATATAGGCGCCAAGGCCGACGCCCGCCGCAATACCGGCAGTCATGATTCCGAGGACGACCCACAGGACGCTGCTATGAAAGGCTGCGATCTCGGTCTCTGCCTTTGCAAGCTCGGCCTTGTCGGTCTGGACGATCGCATCGATCTCAGCCTGAAAAGCCTTGCGGTTGGCGCGGTTCGCCTCGTTGTTGCCCTGCTTGCCGGCGGCATCCGGGCCATCGGTCACGCCGAGCCTGGCCGTTTCCGTTCGAAAGACGCGAAACTCCTGGGCACGGGCCTGCAGCTTGGCGAATTCCGGCCGCTGCGTCTCCGGCACTAGGGGCGCCCAGCTTGCCAGCACCTTGTCGATTTCGTCGAGGTCGGCCATCAACCCATCGGCAAAGGGTTTGGAATCCTTCGCGGCAGTAGCGGCATAAATGCCGCGCGCTTCCATCACCACCGCGGTCACGTAACGATTCAGGCGCTCGCCCATGTAAGCGCGGCTCGCCGTCTGCTCGTAGCTCTGTAATTTCTGGTCATATTGATGCAACGCATAGAGCGCAGTGACGCCGATCATAAGCGCCGCCCCGGCCATGACAGATACAAGCAGATTGATTTTGCCGCGAATTTTCACAATACCCCTCCGGCGCAGATCCCATCCCCCATAAATCGATGGGTTTTACCGCACAAAGCTAGATATCGGCTAAAATCATTAATGTTATATTGAGTTATCTTTAATCCAAGCGCCCAACATTCTTCACTATACTATCCGTATTTTTTAGAATTTATGCAATTTATATTTAAGGTTGCACGCACTCCCGAGGAGCAGCAGCCAGACGGCAATCAGCCGCCACCGATCGCTCAAAATTGCCTGTCTTAAAGGAATCTGCACCCATATAATTGACTTCCGGAGGCTTGATCCGTATAAGCCCGCGCACGTCCGGTCATGGAGCCTGCATTTGCGGGCCAAGTCCGTTCGCCATAATCAACAACGCTCCTTGCTGTAAAGCAAAGCTCAAGAAGGGCCGCACTCCGCGGTGTTTAAATAAATGAAGCGTACCTACCAACCATCCAAGCTTGTCCGCAAGCGTCGCCACGGCTTCCGTGCGCGCATGGCCACCAAGGGCGGCCGTGCGGTTCTTTCCGCTCGCCGTAACCGCGGCCGCAAGCGTCTTTCGGCCTAAGGGCCGAAGTGCCCGATAATCCAGGATGGCGGGCAAATTGACGAATGAACGACCAAAAAAGACTGTCGGGCGGCTGAAAAGCCGGCCGCAGTTTCTTGCAGTCCGCGAAGGCGAGAAGCGCAGAGGCAGCTTCTTCCTCATCGAAATGCTGGACCGCAAGACCGCCGACGCCGAACCCCGCGTCGGTTTTACCGTTACCAAAAAACATGGCAACGCGGTGGAGCGCAACCGCATGCGGCGCAGGCTGAAAGAAGCCGTGCGGCTTCACGCCGGATTTGCAATGCAGCCCGGACACGACTATGTGGTTGTCGCGCGACGCGAGGTGCTGACCGCGCCTTTCGAAAAACTGGCGAGCGAACTCGTAAGCCGCATCGAAACCAGGCCGAAACACCGGCGGTCGGAAAAGGACCGCTCCAGGAAAGTATGATGGAAAACAACCGCAATTACTTCATTGCAATTGCACTGTCTGTGCTGATTGTTCTCGGCTGGCAGTTTTTCTATATGAACCCACGCCTCGAAGCGCAGCGTCAGGCCGAGCAGGCCGCCAAGCAGCACCAGCAGGCGCAGCAAGCCCAGACGACGCAGTCGCCCGCAACGGGTGCCGCCGTGAACGGTTCGCTGCCCGCAGGTGGTCAGACGGCGCCGACGGTTCTCACTCTCGAGCAGTCCGTCGCCAAGACGGCTTCGTCGCGCGTCACCATCGACACACCCGCGCTTGCCGGCTCCATCAATCTGGAAGGCGCCCGCTTCGACGACCTCCAGCTCAAGGCCTACCACGAGACCGTCAGCAAGAGCAGCCCGATCATCACGCTCTTCAGCCCGGCCGACACCAAGGACGGCTATTTCACAGAACTCGGCTATGTCGGCAGCGACGCGACGGGCGCAGTCCCCGGCCCCTCGACCATGTGGAAGCTTACCAGCGGCGACAAGCTAACCGACAAGACGCCGGTGACGCTCTCCTACACCAATGACAAGGGCATCACCTTCAGCCGCACGATCTCCGTCGACGATCGCTATATGTTCACGATCACAGACAAGATCGCCAACGCCAGCCAGGCTCCAGTTTCTCTGTCGAGCTACGGCCGCGTCACGCGCTACAACAAGCCTGAGACGCCTTCCGCCTACGTCCTGCATGAAGGTTTTATCGGCGTCATCGGCGATGACGGTTTGATCGAAACCAAATACGCCTCGACCGAAAAGGAAGCCACGACGCCCGCGAAGGCGACCGGCGGCTGGCTCGGCATGACGGATAAGTACTGGGCTGCGACCATCGTGCCGCCGCAGTCGACGGCCTATGACGCCCGCTTCTCGCATTTTACCGATGGCACTCCGCGCTATCAGGCCGATTACAAGCAGGATGCGGTCACCATCGCTCCCGGCCAGTCGCAGGATCTGAAGAACCTGGTCTTCGCCGGCGCCAAGGAAGTCCCGGTCATCGACCGCTATGAGACCAGCTACTCGATCCCGCGCTTCGACCGCCTGATCGACTGGGGCTGGTTCTATTTCATCACCAAGCCGATGTTCAAGCTGATGGATTTCTTCTTCCGCTACTTCGGCAATTTCGGCGTCGCCATCCTCTGCACCACCATCGTGGTCAAGGCGCTCTTCTTCCCGCTCGCCAGCCGGCAATATGCCTCCATGGCGAATATGAAGCGCGTGCAGCCTAAGATGGAGGAGCTGAAGGCCAAGTTCGGCGACGACCGCATGGCCCTGCAACAGGCGACCATGCAGCTTTACAAGGAAGAGAAGATCAACCCGATCGCGGGCTGCTGGCCGGTGCTTCTGCAGATCCCGATCTTCTTCTCGCTCTACAAGGTGATCTACATCACCATCGAGATGCGCCATGCGCCGTTCTTCGGCTGGATCCAGGATCTTTCGGCCCCGGATCCGACCTCGATCGTCAACCTCTTCGGCCTGCTGCCGTTTGCGGCTCCGACCTTTCTGCATCTCGGCGTCTGGCCGCTGATCATGGGTGTCACCATGTTCTTCCAGATGCGCATGAACCCGACGCCGCCGGACCCGACCCAGGCGATGATCTTCAACTGGATGCCGCTGGTATTCATGTTCATGCTGGCGAGCTTCCCGGCCGGTCTCGTGATCTACTGGGCCTGGAACAATACCCTCTCGGTCATCCAGCAGTCGATCATCATGAAGCGCCATGGCGTGAAGGTGGAGCTCTTCGACAATCTGAAGGGCCTCTTCAAACGAAAACCGGCGCCATCGAAATGACGACAAAAGCCCTGCTTCGGTGGGGCTTTTTCTTTTGTGGCGACAGGTGCCATCGGCGAACTCCGGCACCGATGTGCCGCCAATAACGGTCATCGCAATGCTGCGATGGAAGATAGAGCAGCGATTGAAAGCCCACCCAGAGCGGCCGCGATGGCGAGTGACGGCGTGATACCGATATTCTGCATCGCGAAGGCCAGGACGAACGGGGCGAGAGCTGAAAGGATCAGCCGTGCCGCCATCATCTTCCCCTGTAGCTTTCCGTAGCCATCGCTGCCGAAAAGATGCAGAGGCAGCGTGCCGGTGACGATGCTGAGGAGGCCGTTGCCCATGCCGAAGATCATCGCGAAGGCCATGGCGCCGGGTACGGAGGGGGCAGAAAGCAGAAGCGCCAGCACTCCGCCCGGGATCAGCATCGAGGCGATCACGGCCAGATGGAGTGCGGGCAGGTTCTTGCCGAACACCATGTTGATGAGGCGGCTGCCGACCTGCGACGGGCCGAAGAATGTCCCCACGAGAGCGGCGGTCGCGCCGAGACCGAGACCGGACAACAGCGGCACCAGATGCACCAGAATGGCCGAACTGACGAGCGACATCAGCGAAAAACCCATAACCATGACCGCAAAGCCAAGGCGGCGGCGGGCAGGTGGCAACACCCCCTCGACGCGCGCGGCGACAGTCGACGCCTTCGCGCCCTGCGTGGATCCCTGACGCGACAACCATGCGTGGATTGGCAGGCAGATACAGAGGTTGAGGGCGGCGAAAACCAGATAGACGTTCTGCCAGGCGAGATGCGCATGGAGTGCCGTGGTTGTCGGCCAGAAGATTGTCGAGGCGAACCCGGCAATCAGCGTCAGATAGGTGATGCTGCGGGAAGCGACCTGTGGTCGGAGTTGCACAAGCAGCGCAAAGGCCGCGCCATACTGGACCAGATTGGCGGAAACTTCGATCGCAATGAGTGCGACGACGTAGACCGCCTTGTTAGGCGCTAGGGCACACGCGGCCAGAGCTGCGGCCGCCACGAAGGAGCCGATCGTCATCACCCGTGCGGCACCGATCCTGTCGAACAGCCCACCCAACCACGGCGCGGTAAGGCCGCCTGCCAGAAGCGCGACCGACAGTGCGCCAAAGACCCATTCGCTCGACCATGCGAACTGCATGGCCATATCGGGCGCAAGTATGCTGAAACTGTAATAGAGGGTGCCGTAACCGATGATTTGTGTAACGCCGAGCGCAAACACGGCATGAAGCGGCACGCGTTCAGACAAGGCGCTTGCCGTCGGCGTCGAGAACCTGCTCGCCATCTTCCTTGGTGAACGGGCCTTTATGCGTATCGGGCAGGATATCCAGGACGACTTCCGAAGGACGAGCCAAACGCGTGCCCATGGGCGTGACGACGAACGGCCGGTTGATCAGGATCGGATCCTTCAGCATAGCATCTAGCAACTGGGCATCGGTCAGGTCTGGATTGTCGAGGCCGAGCTCGGCATACGGTGTGCCCTTTTCGCGAATCGCCTGCCTGATGGTCAAACCCGCATCGGCAATCATCTTGATGAGATCATCGCGGCTCGGCGGATTGCTCAGATATTCGATGACGGTCGGCTCGATGCCGGCATTGCGGATTATCGCCAGCGCGTTGCGCGAAGTGCCGCAGTCGGGATTGTGATAGATCGTAACATCCATGGTCATGGGACGGTTTCCGTTTCAGCGAGAGTTTGAGGATTGTGGGCATCTATCAGCAGCCAGTTCGCAAGCGTCAGTGCCAGCAATGCGCCGAGGATTTCCGCGACGATAAAACCCGGCAGATCGACAGGACGGATGCCGGCGAAGGTGTTCGTCAGCGAGCGGGCGATTGCGACAGCCGGATTGGCGAAAGAGGTGGAAGCGGTAAACCAGTATGCAGCCGTGATGTAGAGGCCGACCAGCCATGATACGGCGTCGGCGCGAAACCGCAGGCCGGAGAGGATGACGAAGACGAGGCCGAAGGTGGCCGTCACCTCGGCCAGCCATTGCGCGCCACCACTGCGGATGGTTGTCGAGGCCTGTAGCAACGGCAGTTCGAACATGGCATGCGCGAGGATCGTCCCCGCAATTCCGCCAAGGATCTGCGCGACGACATAGCCCAAAGCCGACATCGCGGTGAGCTCGCGGCGTATCGCAAAGACGAGCGATACCACCGGGTTGAAGTGAGCGCCGGATATCGGACCGAGGACGATGATCAACACGGCGAGGATCGCGCCCGTGGGCAGCGTATTGGCGAGCAGCGCAAGCGCCGCATCGCTCGTCAGCCTGTCCGCCATGATACCCGAACCGACGACTGTCGCGACCAGAAGGCCCGTGCCCAGAGCCTCCGAGACAAGGCGGCGCGAAAGCGGAAAAGATGTCATGGTTTCGGTCCCCGGCTCAGCATATTCATGGAACGTTTCTCACAGCCGGCGCACAGCAGGCGGCGACTTGCGCCGCCTGCGCGCAGACCTCCGGATGCCCCGCGCAGCAGTCTTCCATCAAGAAGCGGACAAGGCCTCCGAGCACATCGTAATTGGCGGTGTAGACGATGGAGCGGGATTCCCGCTGCTGGCCAATGAGGCCGGCTCGATCCAGTTCTTTCAGATGGAACGAAACATTCGAGGGCGATACTTCGAGCTTCTCTGCAATCATGCCCGCAGCCATCCCATCAGGACCGGCAACGACGAGCATGCGGACGATCTGCAGGCGGGTCTCTTGAGAGAGTGCGCCGAACGAAGCGAGGGCTTGACCTTCATCCATATTTCAATAATCCTTTAAGTGTTGAAATATGGAGTACATCAAATGAATGCGATCGACAAGAGCCGGTCTTCGGATATCAACCTCGGCCTTTTGCTTGAGACTCTGGCCGTTGCCGGCGATCTGCCCCTTGTATTCCGCTATGACGGTCGGCCGGTGAGGCCGGGCTATCACGTCACAGAAGTTAAGGCCGGGCAGTTTTCGGCATTGGACTGCGGGGCCAACCCGGAAGCATGGGCTGAGATTTTCGTGCAGCTTTGGGATATCGATGAAGGCAACCGCACGCATATGCCGGCGGGCAAATTCGCCCCTATCATCCGCAAAGTTTCCGAGCACGTGCAGCTCGACGGCTCCGCGAGGCTGACCTTTGAGGTGAGCGACGGGGTGCAGCCGATGCAGCTCTACTGCGCATCAACTCCTGTTATCGGCGACGATGCCGTCTATATCGAGCTCATTGCCCGCGCAGCCAGCTGCAAACCACTTGACCGGTGGCTGGCAGAACAGACCCAAGCGGCAGCCTGCTGTGGATCAGCGAATGCTGCCAAGTGCTGTGGCTAGCCATTACCGGCTCCTTGGCCGACACCGAAGCTCGGCGGCATGAAGCCAAATGCCGATCCAAACTTGACTTTCGCGGACAAAAGCTTGAAGCCAATCCACGGAACCAAGCAAAGATCGAGAGAATGGCAGACCAGACGACAAAAGACGACAAGCCGCTTTTCGGGCGTCCGTGGATTTTCATTCGCGGCGTGCCGTCGATGAAATTTCTGCCGCCGGAAGGACCGCCGGAAATCGCCTTTGCCGGCCGCTCCAACGTCGGCAAGTCTTCGCTGATCAATGCTCTGGTCGGGCATAAGGGACTGGCGCGCACGTCGAATACGCCAGGACGCACACAGGAGCTCAACTATTTCGTTCCCGACGGCTTTTCCGGCGAGGCTGGCGATCTGCCGCCGATGGCTCTGGTTGACATGCCCGGCTACGGCTATGCCGAAGCGCCGAAGGATCAAGTCGACGCCTGGACGAAGCTGGTCTTCGACTATCTGCGCGGGCGCACGACGCTGAAGCGCGTCTATGTGTTGATCGACAGCCGCCACGGTATCAAGAAGAACGATGCGGAGGTTCTGGACCTTCTCGACAAGGCCGCCGTTTCCTATCAGATCGTGCTGACCAAGACCGACAAGATCAAGGAGGCGGGCATACCGAAGCTGCTCGCTGATACCGCCGAAAAAATCCGCAAGCGCCCGGCCGCCTATCCCGGCATTCTTGCGACGTCTTCGGAAAAGGGCCTTGGGCTTCAGGAATTGCGCGAAGCCATTGGCCTGACGGTCGGCATCCAGGTTTGAAGACCGCATCGATACAATGAGGCCGCCGCCCCTGACCTCGTATCAGGAGACGACGGCCTGTTGCCGATGAGGATCACATCTTCGGCAACAATACCTTGTCGACGACATGGATTACGCCATTCGACTGCTTGACGTCGGCGATTGTGATGTGAGCGGTGCCGCCCGCTTCATCGGTGAGCGTCAGCTTGCCGCCCTTGGCCATAGCCTTGATCGTGCAGCCGCCGACAGTCTTCAGATCGTACTCACCGCCTTTGCTCTTTGCCCATTTCTGGATGGCCGCCGCCATGTCATCACCAGCCACGACATGGCAGGTCAGGATTTTGACCAGCTTCTCCTTGTTCTGCGGCTTCAGCAACGTCTCGACGGTGCCGGCCGGCAGCTGGTTGAACGCTTCATTCGTCGGTGCGAAGACGGTGAACGGGCCTTTGCCTTCAAGCGTATCAACGAGACCGGCCGCCTTCACGGCAGCGACCAGGGTCGTGTGGTCCTTGGAGTTCACGGCATTCTGGATGATGTTTTTGCTGGCATACATCGCAGCACCACCGACCATCGGGTCCTTGGCATAGGCAAGGCTGCTCGCAACTGACAACATTGCGGCTGCGGCAGCAATGCGAAATACGGTCTTGATCATAACGTCTCCTCTTCCTCTCTATTGCCCCTATCGGGTGGGGTCGGAAGAAGATACGGAGCGGGCTTTCAAACAGTTTCAGCTTGGATCGCTTTTTGCGAGCAGAAATTCGTCAGGGCAAATGGATCGTGCCGGAAGCGACCACATCGCCCGTCGGCTTGCCGGTCGGCGAACCGCCAAAGGGCTCGACGCTGACGGCGATGATTGCGCCCTCCGTCAATTTACTGTGAAGCTCGGGCGGGAGGACGATTTCACCATCGCCGCCCTGCGGCAGAACGCCAAGCGCCTCGGCGGGATCGCTGCCACGAATCAGCCAGAGCTCCAGCGACTTTTCTTCCGGTTTGCCCGCAGCCACCGGCGTCACCTTCAAACGCCCATTGGCAACGTCATAATTGGCGAGGAGCGTGATCGGGCTATTCTGACCGGAAAGCGATGCCGTCAATTGCTTGCCCGATGTTCCGCGCAGGGCACCTTCATTGGTTATGGCAAAGACGAGAACGCCGGCCGCCAAGAACAGCGAACCGAAGGCCATCGAGCGCCAGACCAAAAGGGAGTTCCAGAGCTGGGCACCGAATGCCACGTCACCGAAAATCCGCTTCTCGATCTTCGGATAGACCGAAGAAGACGGCGTCACCGTTTCATATTCCTCATTGAATTCCGAGAGGTTCTGTTCCCAGCGGCTGACGATGGCGGCAAACTGGCGATCGCTGCGCATCCGGCGCTCGACCTTCTGCCGGTCCTCCAGGGAGAGCACGCCAAGCACATATTCTCCGGCCAGGACTTCGTCGCGGGAGCGGCCTCCCTTGCTTTGATCGGGCGTACTCATCGGTCCATGCACTCTCTCAGTCTGATCAGGCTTCGACGCAGCCAGGTGCGCATCGTGTTCAATGGTACAGCGTGTTGGTCGGCGAGCTCCTGATAGCTCAAGCCCTCGACATAGGCGCTGCGGACAGCCCGCGCGCGATCAGCTTCCAACTCTTCCATGCACCTGTCAATCCGCCTTCCCTCCCCCTTCACGATTGCTTGCTCTTCGGGGCCGGGTTCCAGGTCGGCGAGATCGTAGGCGTTATCTATTTCATCGGCTACCGGCTTGCGTGCACGCACGAAATCGATGGCTCGATTGCGCGCTATTGCCGTCAGCCAAGGCATCGCGGGCCCTTCCGCAACAGCAAATTGTTCGGCTCGCTGCCAGACCTTGATATAGACCTCCTGCAAAACCTCTTCCGCATCTGTCTTGTTGCCGACGATACGCAGGCAAACACCGAGAAGTTTCGGGCTGGTACGCTTGTAGAGCGCGGCAAAGGCTTTCTGATCGCGCATGGCAACGCGGCCGATCAGCGCTTCCGTCTCCTCATTCGCCATCCAAATCCCCAGGGTACAACGCCTGCACCATCTTTAGAAGAAAACATCACTTCGGCAAATGCGTCTGCACCATCAATTTCGGCGACGCTGATGTGACATAGCGTCAACGAAAGCACAGCGCGATCTTTCAGATAGGCATTCGCGTTCAGGTAATTGATTTTATGTATGTCATCGCCGCAAAACCGCTGCGCACTTTCGCGCGACATGTTTTATTGCCGAGATCATTATTCCCTCTGTCAAAAACTTGAGATAAAAGGCCCGCGAACAATTTCGAAGGGTGCACCATGTCCGAAGCCCAAAGCGAACTCCAAGCCAACCTGCTCGCACAGGCGCTGCCCTATATGCAGCGTTACGAAAACAAGACCATCGTCGTGAAATACGGTGGCCATGCCATGGGCAATGTCGAGCTTGGCAAGGCCTTTGCGGCCGATATCGCGCTCCTGAAGCAGTCCGGCGTCAACCCGATCGTCGTCCATGGCGGCGGCCCGCAGATCGGCGCCATGCTGACGAAGATGGGCATTGAATCGAAATTCGAAGGCGGGTTGCGCGTCACCGACCAGAAGACGGTCGAGATCGTGGAAATGGTACTCGCCGGCTCGATCAACAAGGAAATCGTCGCGCTGATCAACCAGACCGGCGAATGGGCGATCGGCCTTTGCGGCAAGGACGGCAACATGGTTTTTGCCGAAAAGGCGCGCAAGACTATCAAAGACCCGGACTCCAACATCGAGCGCGTGCTCGATCTCGGCTTCGTCGGCGAAGTGGTCGAAGTCGACCGTACGCTGCTCGACCTGCTTGCCAAGTCCGAGATGATACCGGTCATTGCCCCTGTTGCCCCCGGCCGCGACGGCGCGACCTACAACATCAATGCCGATACCTTTGCCGGCGCGATCGCCGGAGCGCTGAGCGCGACCCGCCTGCTGTTCCTGACGGATGTTCCCGGCGTGCTCGACAAGCAGGGCCAGCTCATCAAGGAATTGTCCGTCGCCCAGGCCCATGCCCTGATCGCCGACGGCACAATTTCCGGCGGTATGATCCCGAAGGTGGAGACCTGCATCGACGCCATCAAGGCCGGTGTTCAGGGCGTCGTCATCCTCAACGGCAAGACGGCCCATTCCGTACTGCTCGAAATCTTCACCGAGCACGGTGCGGGAACGCTTATCGTTCCGTGATAGGGCGCACTCATCGAGAAAATTCAGGCGCTCCGCAAATGTGATTGCGAAGTGCCGACAGCCGTATCAGGACGGCCGGTAGATCGCTTCGGCCTCGCTTTTCAGCATTCCCATGACTGAACGATAGGGAGCCGGCCCATAGCTGATGCGGCTGACGCCGAGTTTTGCCATCGTCTCGTTATCAGGCGTCGCCGGGCGCACCATGATGTTGACCGGCAAGGGCGAGCGCTCGCAAAGAGCGCCGATCAGATCCGGTTCGACCAGGCCCGGCGCGAAGAAACCACTGGCACCGGCCTCGGCAAAAGCGTCGGCGCGCTGAAAGGCGTCGTCCAGCAGGAGCTGATGATGTGCCGTATCGCTTTCCTGCAGGAAAAGATCGGTGCGGGCGTTGATGAACAAGGGCATTTCCCGGCGATTGGCCATTTCGCGGATGGCGCGGATGCGTGCCGCCTGTACCTCGATAGGATGAACGCCTTGACCGCCGATCACCTGATCCTCGAAATTGATACCGATGGCGCCGTGATCCATGATCTTTTCGACATTGGCGGCGACCTCCTCGGGTTCGACGGCGTAACCGCCCTCGAAATCGACCGACAGCGGCAACGGGCTCGTCACCGAAATCAGCCTGGCGGTGACCGCCAGCAATGATAGCGGAATGGCCTGGCCATCGCCGAAGCCGTTGGCGGCGGCAACCGACCAGCTACCCGTCGCCAGCGCCTTCGCGCCAGCCTCTGTGACGGCCTTGGCAGAGCCGGCATCCCAAATATTGAAAAGGATCAGCGGCTCGCCCTTCTTGTGCAGCCGCGCAAATTCCTGCGCCTTTTCCACTTGACCCATCGCATCCCCTCCGAAAAGCCCAGTCGGGCGATTTCCCCTCCGCGACCATAAAGAGCGTCAGCTCTCCCTCACATGGCAAATAGCGTAAAACCCCGGAAATCAATAGTAAAATCATAGCCGGCATTGGATCGCACGGCAATCTCCCCCATGGCCGGGGATGCAGCAGCATGAATATTTTCCTTCCCCCGTGCCGACCGTGCGTGCCATAAGACGGGCATGAACCAGACAAAAACGCTATCCGAACCTTCAGATTTTGCCGGCATCCGCGATTGGGTGTTCGATCTCGACAACACGCTTTATCCGCATCATGTCGATCTCTTCGCGCAGATCGACAAGAACATGACCGCCTATGTCGCCGCTCTCTTGCAGATGGAGCGTGAAGACGCCGCAAGCTGCAGAAGCAATATTATCTCGAGCACGGCACGACCCTGCAGGGATTGATGATCCATCACGGCATCGACCCCAACGATTTCCTGGAAAAGGCGCATGCGATCGACTATTCGGCGCTGACACCGCAGCCGGAGCTGGCCGCTGCCATCAAGGCGTTGCCGGGACGCAAGTTCATCTTCACCAACGGCAGCGTCAAACACGCCCAGGCGACGGCCGGCGCACTCGGCATCCTCGACGGCTTCGACGACATTTTCGATATCGTCGCTGCCGACTACGTGCCGAAGCCTGCCGGCAGCACCTATGACAAGTTCATGAGCCTCCATCGCGTCGATACGAAGAAGGCGGTCATGTTCGAGGACCTACCGCGCAACCTCACCGTGCCCAAGGCGCTCGGCATGAAGACCGTGCTTCTCGTACCGCAAAATCTCGAGACGACGATCGTCGAATGGTGGGAACGAACGACTGGCGAAGACGATCACATCGATTACGTGACCGACGACCTCACCGCTTTCCTGAAGGCGCTGGTTTAACCATTCATTAGAACGGGGTTACGAAAGTTTCATGCGCCTTACAGAGGTTTAATTGGCCGTTTTTGACCGCCAACCGTATCGTTTGCCCATTCCTCGACACGAAAGGAAAAGCGATGAACGGGAAAAAACTTCTTCTGGCCGGACTTTCTGCAACCCTGCTTCTCAGCGGTGCCGCACAGGTGGCGCTCGCCGCTTCGCATGATAGCGACCGTGGGGGCAGACATCATCACGGCCGCTGGCACAAACCGCATATTTCGCCCGAAGTCCTTTACGTGCGCATGCTGAAGGAATTCGGCAATCCCGGTGACACGAAGCTCACCAAGGATGAGGTCAAGGCAGGCGTCGACAAGATCTTCGACCAGATCGACGTCAACCACGACGGCGAAATCACACCCGGCGAATATCGCGCCTACCGCCAGGAGCAGATGAAGCAGTGGCGGGTCGAACACGCCAAGGCGGATGGCGATCAGGCCCAAAATGGCCAGGCGCAAGGCGGCGACCAGGCACAAAGCAATCAGGCGCAGGGTAATCAGGCGCAGGGCAACCAGGCGCCGGCCGACCAGGCTCAAAACGACAATGACAACGACAAGGGCGGCGAAGGCCATCGCCATCACAGACCGTATGGCCGCTTCATGCATGAAGCGATGATCTTCCGCTTTGCCGATACCGATCAAAGCGGCCAGATCAGCAAGAAGGAAGCCGAAGACGCCATGAGCAAGGTCTTCGACCGGCTGGACCGCAACCACGATGGCGTCGTCAACCTTGACGACATGCCGGGCCGACCGCTGCTCTAAGCCGATAGCGCCGGCAACAAACCCATGAACGAAAGCCCGCCCTCGCCTCTGCGACGGCGGGCTTTCCGTTTTCAGTGGCCGTTATCGTGGTGGCCGTTGTCGTGTTCGTAGAAATCGGCAACGATCTTCCAGGCTTCGTCGGCGGTATCGACGAAGCTGATGAGGTTCACATCGTCGGGCGCAATAGTGCCGAACTCGGCCAGCGCCTCGAAATTGATGATGTTGCGCCAGAATTTTTCGCCGAAGAGAATAAGCGGCAGGCGCTCCATGCGGCCGGTCTGAATGAGCGTCAGGCATTCGAACAGCTCGTCGAGCGTGCCGAAGCCGCCGGGGAACACCGCGATCGCCTTGGCGCGCACCATGAAGTGCATCTTGCGGATCGCGAAATAATGGAAGTTGAAGCTGAGTTCCGGCGTCACATAGGCGTTGGGCGCCTGCTCATGCGGCAACACGATGTTGAGGCCGATCGAGGGAGCCCCTTCTTCGGCCGCGCCGCGATTGCCCGCTTCCATCACGCCGGGACCACCGCCGGTGACGACGACATATTCATGGAAGTCGAAGCCGGCTGAATAGCGGGAGCAAAGCCGAGCGAACTTGCGAGCCTCTTCGTAGTAGACCGATGCGGCTTCCAGGTTGGCGCGCTGCACATCGTTGCGGGCAGCCCAGGCATTGGCGCCGGGGGCGGGAATGCGCGCGCCGCCGAACATGACCACGGTCGATTTGATGCCACGCTCGGCCAAAGACATTTCGGTCTTCAGCAACTCCAGCTGCAGGCGGATCGGCCGCAGCTCCTCGCGGCAAAGGAAATCCTCATCGGCATAGGCAAGACGGTAGGACGGCGACATCGACTGCGGCGTGCGCGGCACCGACTCGGCTCGCTGCTTGTCCGCCGAGCTCGTCTTCAACGGGTCCCAGACCCCGTCCTTGCGCCTCAGCCTGCCGTTCTTCCCCTTGCTCATCTATTCATGCCTTTCAAATCGATCATGACGGCCCGTTTTCCGTCCGAGAACGGAAATAGCCAAGCTCTTGCATATGCCCCTACAACGCCTTGAATCCAAGCTCAATCGGCGCGGAAAAGACATTCCATTTTCGGCATCCATGCTATAGGACCAATCGACCGCTTCCGGACCCTTATCCGGAAATCACGATAGGCCCTGACGTTGTAAGGAATTCCCATGAGCGCTAACGACCTCGCTTCCCTCGAAAAGTCCATCGAGGCTGCCTTCGACAATCGCGACAATGTGAACACGTCGACGCGCGGCGAAGTCCGCGACGCCGTCGAGACGGCGCTCAATCTCCTCGATAGCGGCAAGGTTCGCGTGGCCGAACGTGGTGCCGACGGCAACTGGACCGTCAACCAGTGGCTCAAGAAAGCGGTTCTGCTCTCCTTCCGCCTGAACGACATGAAGATCGTCGAAGGCGGCTCCGGCGGCGCCACCTGGTGGGACAAGGTTCCCTCGAAGTTCGAAGGCTGGGGTGAAAACCGCTTCCGCGAAGCCGGCTTCCGCGCCGTGCCGAACGCCGTCGTGCGTCATTCCGCCTATATCGCCCCCAACGCCATCCTGATGCCGTCCTTCGTCAATCTCGGCGCCTATGTGGGCGAAGGCACCATGGTCGACACCTGGGCGACAGTCGGCTCGTGCGCCCAGATCGGCAAGCATGTGCATCTTTCCGGCGGCGTCGGCATCGGCGGCGTGCTGGAGCCGATGCAGGCCGGCCCGACCATCATCGAAGACAATTGCTTCATCGGCGCCCGCTCCGAAGTCGTCGAAGGCTGCATCGTCCGCGAAGGTTCCGTACTCGGCATGGGCGTCTTCATCGGCAAGTCCACCAAGATCGTCGATCGCGCCACCGGCGAGATCACCTATGGCGAAGTGCCGCCTTACTCGGTCGTCGTCGCCGGCGCGCTGCCGAGCGGCAACACCATGGCGAACGGCCAGCCGGCTCCAAGCCTCTATTGCGCGGTCATCGTCAAGCGAGTCGACGAAAAGACCCGTTCAAAGACCGGCATCAACGAGCTGCTGCGCGACTGATCTGCAAGATTTTGGAAGCGCGGTCGCCATATCGCGCTTCCCTCATGCTTGCCGGGTGAGCATGCCTGTGCGATTGCTGGAATCGCGGCAAAGATTTTCGAGTCGTCACCGACCCTTTGCCATCGCTTTGCCATTTCCCGCCGGATAAGTTGCCTCCGATGACCGTTACGAATCCCATCACGAACCTGCAGACCCTGATCCGTTGCGCTTCCGTCACGCCTGCCGAGGGCGGCGCACTGACAGCGCTTGCCGACATGTTGCAGCCACTCGGCTTCAGGATCGAGCGCATGACGGCAAGCGAGCCGGGAACGCCCGATATCGAAAACCTCTATGCGCGGCTCGGCACGGACGGGCCGCATCTGATGTTTGCCGGCCATACGGATGTCGTGCCGGTCGGCGATGCCGCTTCCTGGAGCCATCCGCCCTTTGCCGCCGAAATCGCCGATGGCGAACTCTTTGGCCGTGGCGCGGTCGACATGAAAGGCGGCATTGCCTGCTTCGTGGCAGCGGTTGCGCGTCATATCGAGAAGCATGGCAAGCCCGCCGGCTCGATCTCCTTCCTGATTACCGGCGACGAAGAGGGACCGGCGATCAACGGCACGGTAAAGCTGCTGCAATGGGCGGCCGAGCGCGGCGAGACATGGGACGCATCGCTCGTCGGCGAACCAACCAACCCCGACCGGCTCGGCGACATGATCAAGATCGGCCGCCGCGGCTCGGTCTCCGGCACCATCACCGTCCACGGGGTTCAAGGCCACGCCGCCTATCCACACCTTGCCGACAACCCAGTGCGCAGCATCATCAAACTGACGGAAGCGCTGCTCGATCCGCCCTTTGACGCCGGCACGGACAATTTCCAGCCGTCGAACCTCGAAGTGACGACGATCGACGTCGGCAATACCGCGACCAACGTCATTCCCGCCAAGGCAACCGCTGCCTTCAACATCCGCTTCAACGACACCTGGACGGCCGATACGCTGAAGGCCGAAATCCTGGCGCGCCTGAATGCCGCCGCCGCCGACCAGACGCTGCGGCCCGGACGTCCGCCGGCGAAATACGACATCGTCTGGTCGGAGCGTCCGAGCCAGGTCTTCCTGACGCGCAACAACGCGCTGATCGCCTCGCTCTCCTCCGCCATCGAAAACATCACCGGTCAAAGGCCGGCGATGTCGACCACCGGCGGCACGTCGGATGCCCGCTTCATCAAGGACTACTGCCCCGTCGTGGAATTCGGGCTTGTCGGCCAGACCATGCATATGGTCGACGAGCGTGTGGCGCTCTCGGATCTCGAAACGCTGACCGGGATCTACCAGACCTTCATCCAGCGCTGGTTCGAGAATGCCGAGCTTTAAGGAAGTCCAGTATTACCTGTCCGGCCTGTGGCTGCTGATCCGGATGGATGCGCGCGGATTCCAGTATCTGGATATTTCAGACCGCGGCATGCTGCGCTCCTTCTGGGCGATTTTCTGGAGCCTCCCCTCGATCGGCATTTCCTGGCTGTGGTGGCAGCAGGCCTATCTGCGTGCCATGCCGCCCGAAACATCGACGGGCCTCGCCTTTTTCCTAAGGCTGGCGCTGGTCGAGGCGGCGAATTGGCTGATCCCGCTGGTTCTTGCCGGCGTATTGCTGCTGTTTTTCCGTGTCGGTGACAAGTTCACGCCGATCGTCGTGGTGGTGAACTGGCTTGGGGTGCCGACATCCTATCTCAATGCGCTGCTTATCGCCCTAATCGCCTTCGTGCCTGGCTCCAGTGGATTGGCGGCGCTGCTGTGGCTTGTCCTGATGGGGACGATCATCTTTTCGCTGGCACGCATGCTTCGAATGATCTGCGGCACGCATCCGCTCTTTATCGGCACACTGACGCTGGTGCTGCTGATCCCGACCATGCTGCTGACGGATTTTCTGCAACGCTTCCTCGGCGTCTATCCGCCTGTTTGAGGCAATCGCAGAGGGACTACGACAGATCCTCGCCATCATCGGCATTTTCGCCCTCGCCAGGCAAACCGGCGCCATCGCGATAATCCACATGCATGAAATATAGCCCATCCGGTGGGGCGACAGGGCCGCAGGCCTTGCGATCCTTTGCCTCGAGCGCAGCGCGCACATCGTCGGGCGTCCATTTACCCTCACCCGCAAGCTTCAGCGTGCCGGCGAAAGAACGGATCTGATTGTGCAGGAAGCTTTGCGCCGTGGCACGGATTTCGATGAGCTCGCCGCTGCGCGTCACATCCAGCCGGTCGAGCGTGCGCACCGGACTGTTTGCCTGGCAATGCGCCGAGCGAAAGGTGGTGAAATCATGCCGCCCCACAAGGGTCTGGGCCGCGGCATGCATGACCTCGTGATCCATATCCTTCGGCACCCACCAGGCGCGCCCGGCTTCCAAAGCCAGAGGCGCACGGCGGGCGATGATGCGATAGAGATAGTGGCGGCGGATGGCAGAAAAGCGCGCGTCGAAGCTTTGGTCGACCTCGACGATATCGAGAATGGCAATACGGTTACCGGCAAGCCTCAGATGGGCATTGAGCGCATTGCGCAGCGTATAGACCTTCCATTCCTTCGAGAGATCTGCATGCATGACCTGCCCCATGGCATGCACGCCGGAATCGGTACGCCCTGCACCGCGGATCGAAACGGTCTCGCCGGTCAAGGACAGGATGGCGCCTTCGATTGCGCCCTGCACGGAGGGGCCGTTGTCCTGACGCTGCCAGCCGACATAGGGAATGCCGTCGTATTCGACGGTCATCTTGTAACGCGGCATCAGGCTTGCTCCGAGGCGAGCACGGTGCCCGGCGCGATCGGCGTGCCACGCAGGAAGTCGGCTGCCGCCAAGGGCTTGCCGCCGGCCTTCTGCAGCTTCGTCAGCCTGATGGCGCTGGAGGCGCAGGCAATGACGAGATCATCTGTCAGGATCTGACCGGAAGCTCCGTTGCCTTCTGCCAATTCCGAACCCAGCACCTTGATACGCTCAGGGCGGCCAGCAATTTCGGCCTCGAACCAGGCGCCGGGAAAGGGCGACAGGCCGCGAATATGATTATGGACATCGGCTGCGGGCTTGCCGAAATCGATACGGGTTTCACCCTTATCGATTTTGGCGGCATAAAGAACGCCTTCGGACGGCTGCGCGGTCAACGGCAACTCGTCATGTTCCAAATTGTTCATCGCCTCGGCCATGGCTTTTGCGCCGACAAGCATCAGCCTGTCATGCAACTCGCCCGCTGTCATGGTGTCGCCGATTTCGACTTCACGTGTCAAAGCGACCGGGCCGGTATCCAGCCCCTTGTCCATCTTCATCACCATCATGCCGGTTTTTTTGTCGCCGGCCATGATCGCCCGCTGGATAGGAGCAGCCCCGCGCCAGCGCGGCAGCAGGGAGGCATGACCGTTGTAGCAGCCGAGACGTGTCCCGGTGAGAATCGCTTCCGGCAACAACAGGCCATAGGCCACGACGACGGCAACATCGGCATCCAGATCGCGAAAGCGCTGGCGCTCCTCGGGGTCCTTGAAATTAATCGGCGTGAAAACCGGCAGGCCGAGCAACTCGGCCGCCTGATGCACCGGCGATTTCTGCAGGTCGAGCCCTCGCCGCCCGCCGGGACGCGGCGGCTGCGTATAAACGGCACGAATCTTGTGGCCGGCATCGATCAGGGACCGCAATGTCGGCACGGAGAATTCGGGCGTTCCCATAAAGATGATGTTGAGCGACATGTGATCCATCCGGCGAAGATATCAGATTTAGAATGACCCGGCGGCCGCGGCGCATGCCATTGGGTCCAATGCTAGCCGCCTTCAAACGGGTTTACGAGCCTGAGATCAAGCCCCTCGAAGTCTTTTGTATTGCGCGTCGCCAATGTCGCACCATTCGCAAGGCAGATGGCGGCGATCATGGCGTCCTGTACGGAAATCTGATGTCCCGAGCGCTCGCGACGGGCGCGAATGCGGCCCGTTAACAGCGCGCTGTCTTGATCCAGTTGCAAGATACGCCCCATAAAGTGATGTCCCATGAGAGAGTCGAGGCCTTCGAAAAATCGTTTTGATCGATCCCCCAGCAGCACCTTTTCTGCGCCATAGGACAGCTCCATTAGAACGGGAGAGCAGAGATACAGGGTCTCCATCTCCTGCCGCTCAAACCATTCACCGACGTTTGGAGATAAATTCGCCTTTGTGATTTCCGAAACCACGTTCGTATCGAGAACAATCATTCAGAGCTACGGCGCTCCGCCTCTCTACGGCGGGCCTCATCTGTGGCAGACATGAAGTCGCGATGTTCTTCGTCGCTCAATGCAAGGCCGACGAACGCAGAACGCAGCTGGCAGAGCGTCGAGCCAGCCTTGGCAGCATTCTCCGATCGCGTAGCATTGAGGCCCTTTCGAACCTGAATCTTAATTTCCTCCGAGAGACTGTGACCAGAGCGCTTCGCCTCGTCGCTAAGCTCTCGCTTCAAGCTTTCGGACATGTCTCTGACCAATATATCAGCCATTCGCGCCTCCATTTGATATCAATGATATCATAGGGCTTTTAGGCCGATCTTTCAACGGCTGGAGATCAAAGAGCCTTGGCCTTGGCGGCCTTGGTGAACTTCTTGATCACCATCTCCCGCTTCAAGCGCGAGATATAGTCGATGAAGAGCACGCCGTTCAGATGGTCGATCTCGTGCTGCACGCAGGTCGCAAGCAGGCCGTCGGCCTCGGTGAGCTGCTCCTTGCCGTTGCGGTCCAGATGCTTGACAGTGACGCGCGCCGGGCGCTCCACCTCTGCATAATAATCCGGAATGGAGAGGCAGCCTTCCTCATAGACCGAACGTTCATCCGAAGACGCGACGATCTCCGGATTGATGAAGACCAGTGGCGTTTTCTCTTCGCCCTCGCGCGCGACGTCGATGACGAGCATGCGGCGGGGAACGCCGATCTGGATCGCAGCAAGGCCAATGCCCGGCGCGTCATACATGGTTTCCAGCATGTCGTCGGCGAGGCGCTGAATTTCGGTATCGATCTGCTCGATGGGCTTGGAAGCCTGGCGGAGCAGCGGATCGGGCAAAATGATGAGTGGCTTGATCGTCATGACGTTTCCCATAACGCATCTTGTTGTGCGATGGAATCGCCAAGATGGCGGTGAGACAGTGTTTTTTCAACGATGGTCATCCGGATCAGCGCAAATGACCCAGAAATTATGTTCACGTTTTGATCTGGATATTCGCGATGGTTTTGCTATGGTGCCCATAAGAACTTCACCAGCGCGCCAGGTTTCATGTCCTTCATCATCTTCGGCCAAGCCATTTCCACGGTCCAGGTTCTGACCGGCCTCGTTATCCTGCTTACGATCGCAGTCATCGTCCTTTTCGTCCGCAGCAAAGCACGGGCGGAAGACGACGCACTCGACGCCGAGCAGACGATGGCAGCATTGTTGCGGTCGCAGGCTGAGCTGCAGGGGCGGCTTGCCACCATGGCGGAAGTCTTCGGCTCCAGACAGGCGGAGCTCAATCAGGCCATCGGCCAACGTCTCGACGGCATGTCGCAGCGGGTGACGGCAACGATCGGCGAGCAGACGCGCTCGACGCATGAAAACCTGCGCCGCCTGCAGGAACGGCTCGCCGTCATCGATGCCGCCCAGACCAATATCCAGACGCTGGCCAAGGATGTCGTCGGCCTGCAGGCCATTCTTTCCAACAAGCAGACGCGCGGCGCCTTCGGACAGGCGCGCATGGAAACCATCATCGCCGACGGGTTGCCGATGGGTGCCTATGCGTTCCAGGCAACGCTATCCAACGGTTCGCGACCGGACTGTACCGTGCGCATGCCGAACGGCTCGCCGCCGCTTGTGATCGACGCGAAGTTTCCGTTGGAGGCGTGGAACGCCATCCGTAGCGCTGCCAGCCCCGAACATGGCAAGATCGCCGCACAGCAGTTCCGGAGGGATATGGAGCTGCATATCCGCGATATCTCGGAAAAATATCTGATCCCCGGTGAGACGCAGGATACGGCCTTTCTCTTCGTGCCGTCCGAGTCGATCTTTGCCGAGATCCACGAGAATTTCGAGGCGATCGTGCAGAAGGCCCAGCGCGCGCGCATCGTCATCGTCTCACCATCGTTGCTGATGCTGTCGATCCAGGTCATCCAAGCTGTCCTGAAGGATCAGCGGATGCGCGAGCAGGCTCATGTCATCCAGAGCGAAGTGGCTCATCTGATGGACGACCTGTCACGCCTCGACGAGCGGGTGCGCAAGCTGCAGGGGCATTTCGCCATGGCGCAGAAGGATGTCGACATGATCGTCACCTCGGCCGACAAGCTGGCGAGGCGCGGCGAGCGGATAGAAGCGCTGGAATTCGAGGCAGCGAAAGAGCCTGCCAAGGCGCGCACGGAAGAACGGCCCAAACCTGTCGACAACCGCACAAGCCAACTCAAGCTTAGGGTAGTTGACGAAGACTGATCGCTTCGGCAGTGTCGCGCCCACTCGATGCATGATCCGAAAAGACAAAGGCAGCCTTCTGGCAGGATCATGCAGGCGCAACACCCAGGGCAGGACATTGCATGATCACTATTTTTGGCTCCATCAATATGGACCTCATCGCCACCACGGATCGTTTGCCGAAGCCGGGCGAAACGGTTGCCGGCAACGGCTTCTCCACGGCCGCCGGCGGCAAGGGCGCCAACCAGGCGCTGGCCGCACGCCGCGCCGGCGCAACGGTCCGCCTCAGCGGGGCGGTCGGCAATGATGCCTTCGCGGAGCCTGCGCTTGCCTTGCTCGATACGGCAGGGACCGATCTTTCCACCGTCCGGCGGGTATCCGAAGCGACGGGCACGGCTCTCATCCTCGTGGGGGGTGACGGCGAGAACATGATCGCCGTTGTGCCGGGTGCCAATGGTACGAACACCGCCGAACACGCAGAGGCCGCCGTCGCTGCTCTGAGGGCCGGCGATACGCTGATGCTTCAGCTCGAAATTCCGGTCGCGGCCGTCGAGACGGCGCTGAACGCCGCGAAGGCAAAGGGCGTGCGCACCGTGCTCAATCTGGCGCCGCTGATCCCGGAAGCTGCCCGCCTCGGCCGCCTTGCCGATATTGTCATCGCAAACGAAACCGAATTCGAGAGACTGGCCGGCCAGGACAACATGTCGGCTTCCGAGCGCGAGGCAGCCCTGGTTCGCCTACATGGTGAAACCGGCCAGACGCTGATCGTCACGCTTGGCGGCGATGGTGTCATCGCCATTCGCGACGGCGAGCTCGCGCGCGCCAAGGGTCTCGTGATCGAGCCGGTCGACACCGTCGGCGCCGGCGATACCTTCTGCGGTTATTTTGCAGCCAGCCTCGATCAAGGCCTGGATTTCCACGCCAGCCTGCGTCGGGCTGCCGTCGCCGGTTCGCTCGCCTGCTTGAAGCCTGGCGCACAGCCGTCCATTCCGGTTGCCAGTGAAGTCGCCGAAAAGCTTTAAAGCTAAAATTCCCCACGCATCGGGAAGCGCAATTAATTAAATTTTTGCGCTTCCATATCATTCTCCTCTGGCCTGGCGCTCATAGCCTTCCGGTTGCGGCAGGAATCTTAACGGCGGCTCCATGACAGGGCCATCCTGCGCCGACCTTGCATTCGGATAATGTGTATCCGACGCATCGCTTTTTCGAGGAAATGATGTTCATCTTTCGCATGAAGTCGCTTGCGGCCAAGCTCATCTTGGTCACCGGGCTGGCGATCGCACTCGTTCTGCTGGTTTCCAATTTTCTGCTGATTTCCCAGACCCGCGATCGCGTCGAGACGCTGACGATGGATCAGGCGAATACCGAGGCCAAGTCCATTTCCAACGAGATCGCCGCAAATGTCGGCGAACTGGCGAGTGCCGCCCGCTCCATGGCCGCCATCATCGGCCGCGGCCACGAGGGTCATACCTTCGACCGCAAGGGCATGATCAATATCCTCAAGGCAAATGTCGAGCAGAATGCCTTTGCCTTCGGCAGCTGGTTCTGTGAGCAGCTCGGCGCGCTGGATGGCAAGACGACCGAACTTGCCAACAACAAGGATCAGGCCGTCAACGACAAGGGCGCCTTCACGCCCTATTGGTCGAAGACCAAGGATGGCGGCATCCAGTTCTCGACCTTCGACAATGATTACAGCGCCGCCTGGTGGAAGCTTGCCGCCGACAGCGGCAAGGGCGCGATCACGCCGCCCTATCTCGCACAGGGCACGGACGTTCCCACGACCATGAGCTCGATCGCCTATCCCGTCATATCGGGCGGCAAACTGATCGGTGTCGCAGGCGTCGACATTTCTCTCGGCTCGCTTTCGACGAAGCTGCAGAAGATGCAGCCTTTCGGCACCGGCCGCGTGCTGCTGGTTTCCCAGGACAACAAGTGGCTGGTGGCACCGAGCGTCGACCTGCTGATGAAGGACTATAACGGTTCCGGCGCTGATGTGATCAAGGCGGCACTGACCACCTCTTCTTCAAGCGTCCTCAAGAACCTTTCTGAAAATGGCGGCGAAGCATTCGACCGCGTCGTCTACCCTTTCGCCGTTCCCGGCCTCAACGCCACCTGGGTCGTTCTCATCGACGTGCCGCATAGCGCAATCGCAGCACCGGTACGCGATCAGACCTATATGATGATCGTTGCCGGCATTCTCGTGCTTGCCGCCGTCATGCTCGCCCTCTACGTCGCTGTGCGCGGTTTCGTGCAGAAGCCGCTCGCCGGTCTCGTCGCAAGCGTCAATCGCCTCAGCACCGGCAATTATGCCGAACCGGTCGCCGGCCAGGCGGGTGCAGACGAAGTTGGTTCAGTCGCCAAGGCACTGGAAGGGTTCCGCTTTGCGCTTGCCGACACCAAGCGCCTCGAAGGTGAAGCCAACGACCAGCGCCTGGCTGCCGAAGGTGAACGCCGCCGCTCGGAGAGCGAACGCAACGAGAGCGTGACCCTCCAGCGCCACATCGTCAGCATTCTCGGCCATAACCTCGCCGAGCTCTCCAAGGGCAACCTCACACAGCGGATCACGGACGATTTCCCCGGCGAATATGCCCAGCTCAAGCAGGACTTCAATGCTGCGCTGGCGAGCCTTGAGGAGACGGTTCATACCGTCAATGTCAGCGTCGGCAATATCGGCAGCGGCACCGGCGAAATCAGCAACAGCGCCTCGGATCTCGCTCGCCGCACCGAACAGCAGGCGGCCAGCCTCGAAGAGACGGCGGCAGCCCTTAACGAGCTGACCGCGCAGGTCAACTCCAGCGCCGAAAACGCACGCACGGCGGCAAGCAGCGTAAATGCGGCGTCTCAGGATGCCGAGCATTCCGGCGAGATCGTGCAAAAGGCCATTTCCTCCATGCACGGCATCGAGCAATCGTCGCAGGAAGTGTCGCGCATCATCGGCGTCATCGACGAGATCGCTTTCCAGACCAATCTTCTCGCGCTCAATGCCGGTGTCGAAGCGGCGCGTGCGGGCGACGCGGGCAAGGGCTTCGCCGTTGTCGCACAGGAAGTGCGCGAGCTGGCTCAGCGCTCGGCCAATGCCGCAAAGGAGATCAAGACTTTGATCAATGCCTCGGCCGGACAGGTCAAGGAAGGCGTCGATCTGGTCGGCCGCACGGGCGATGCCCTGCACAAGATCGCCCAGCAGGTTATGGAGATCAACGGCTTGATCCGCCAGATCTCCGCTTCCGCCAGCGAGCAGGCGATCGGTCTGAAGGAAATCAACTCGGCCATGAACCAGATGGATCAAGTAACCCAGCAGAATGCCGCGATGGTAGAGGAAACCACAGCTTCGAGCGTTGCCCTTGCCGAAGAAGCCCAGTCACTTCGCACACTCGTTGCGCGCTTCCGCACCGCACGTGCCGCCCAGGAGAATGCCAGCGCATTGCGGGCGACCGCCCAGCAGATGCGGGCTCCGGTAGCCCCGCGTCGGCCGGCAGCACCCGTTAGCGCACCGGCACGCAGAGCAGTTCCGCAGACACAGGGTGCCACGGCGCTTGCCCAGGACGATTGGGAGGAATTCTGAGCTAATCCCGCTGGGGGTGAAATCAAAAGGCCGCCGGAGCGATCCGGCGGCCTTTCTGATGGAGCCTAATCAGATGCGGGCGAAGCGTTCCGTCAGTAGCGCGAAGAAGCCGTCGGCATCGACATCGCGCATGACCTTGGCGTTGCGCTCGCGGTCGGTGACGTGCCACCAGTCGACGACGGTCATGCCGACCGTCAGTTCTGACGTCACTTCGATTTCCACGTTGCATTCGCGGCCCTTGAAGAGCTCGGGCTTCAGAAGGTAGGCGATAACAGTCGGATCATGCAGCGGACCGCCGTCCGAACCATATTTCTCGATATCGAAACGCTCGAAGAACTGCAGCATTTCGACCATGGCCTTGGCCGGCGGCGTGCCGACTGCGGCGATGCGCTCGACGCGATCCCGGCGCGTCAGCAGCTTGTGGGTGACGTCGAGCGGCATCATGACGATGGGAACGCCCGAACGGAACACCACGTCTGCCGCCTCCGGATCGACATAGATGTTGAACTCGGCGGCCGGCGTGATGTTGCCGCCCTCGAAAAAGCCGCCGCCCATCATCACAAGCTCGCGCACGCGACCAATGATGTCAGGCGCCTTCTGAAACGCCGTTGCGATATTGGTCAGCGGGCCGAGCGTGCAGAGGGTCACGGCGCCTTCCGGTTCCTTACGCAGCGTATCGATGATGAAATCGACGGCGTGGCCCGGCTGCAGTTCCATCGTCGGCTCGGAAAGTTCCGGACCATCAAGGCCGGTCTTGCCATGCACATGTTCGGCAGTGACCAGCTTGCGCTTGAGCGGTGCATCAGCGCCGGCAAACACCTTGACGTCGCGACGATCGCAGAGCTCACAGACGATGCGGGCATTACGACTCGTCAACCGCAGCGGCACGTTGCCGGCGACGGTGGTGATGCCAAGCACGTCGATCTCCTGACGGCTGCCGAAGGCGAGGAAGATCGCCGCGGCATCGTCCTGACCGGGGTCGGTATCGATGATGATTTTTCTAGGTTCGGTCATGTCTTCAACTTTCCTCCGGTACAGATCGACAGGCTTTGTCGCGGGTCCGGTCCGGCTTTGTCAAGCGCTCGCTCGCCATGTCACAAAACCATTTTTCACCATGGATTTCGATCTCGCAAATGCGAAGACCTCATGGCTTGCACTCGCAGGCGCGTACTCCCATATTAGGGACAACCGGGTGCTGAAGATCAGGTCCGGAACGGTCGCTTGACACCCAAGGACTTTGAGACGATGAGCCGGACGACTCCCTTTGCCAGCCCGCTGCTTCTGGGCTTCGACACTATGGAAAAGACGCTTGAGCGAATTTCCAAGGTCAGCGACGGTTACCCTCCCTACAATATCGAACGGATGCGCGCGGATCGCCTGTCGGGCGAGCCAGAACGTCTGCGCATCACGCTGGCGGTCGCCGGTTTTTCCGAAGACGAGCTTGACGTCACCACGGAAGAGAACCAGCTGCTGATCCGCGGACGCCAGACGGAACAGGGCGAGCGAGACTATCTCTACCGGGGCATCGCAGCCCGGCAGTTCCAGCGTGTTTTTGTCCTTGCCGACGGCATGCAGGTGCTCGGCGCCACACTGAAGAACGGGCTGCTCTCCGTCGATCTCATTCGGCCGGAACCGAACCGCGTGGTAAAGAAAATTAACATTTCGGTCTCACAGTAGAACAACGGCCTAGAGCCGGATGATTTCAGGCCGAATCAACCTGAAATCCGAATCGGCTCTAGAATCAAAGAACTAGAGCACGACGTCACCCGAAAGCCGCTCACACTTTTGGTCATCATGCTCTGGAGCCGTTGGTTCCTCATACTGGAGGTACGAGCATGTTGTTGAAAGAAGCTAACGCCCGCCTGACCCCATCCGAACTTGCCAATATCGGCACCGGCGAGGTCGCTTATATCAGAAAAATGGATTGGTCCGAAGTATCCCGCTGCTTCCCGGAAGCGCCGGATATCGATCCGGATGTCGATCTGTGGGCGCTTTTCGGCGCCGACGGTACGCCGATCCTGCTTACGGACAATCGATCCAGCACCTTCTATCGTGCTGCCGAAGACGAATTGAAGACGGTCAGCCTGCACTGACCTTGAGCGTCGTCTGGCGGTGAACGTCATCGCCCGCAAGGACCGCATCGAACCGGCCCCACCTGGCAATGCGCGCATGATCCAGACCACCCAAAACGGCGGTCCTCACGGGATGATGCGAATATTTCAATTTGAGATTCTCGCCCGCAATTGGAGCGATCAGACCCTCTTGAAGGTCAGATAGGCCGACGAGCGCCCTTCGCGGCGGGCCTTGGCCTCGTAGCGCGTGCTCGGCCAGCCCTCATAGGGCGTCAGCCAGTCCGCAGCATTCTGCGCAGTCCATTCGAAGCCACCATGCGCCTGGCAATGCTGCAGCGTCCAATTGACGTAGGTGTCAATGTCGGAGGCAAAGCAGAAGAGCGCCCCGGGCTTCAGGACGCGATGGAAGCGGGAAAGGTTCACCTGCGAAACGAAGCGGCGCTTCCAATGCTTCTTCTTCGGCCAGGGATCGGGATAGAGCAGATCGATCTGGTCCAGGCAGGCATCAGGCAACCAATCCAGCACCTGCGTCGCGTCGTCATTGTAGACACGGATGTTGCGCGCGCCAGCGTCGTCGACGCTCGCAAGCAGCTTCTGCATCGAATTGACGAAAGGTTCTACCCCGATGAAGCCGGTCTTCGGCTGCTCCAGCGCCCGGTGGATCAAATGCTCTCCACCGCCGAAACCGATCTCCAGGCGCAGACGCTCGGTCGGCACCGGGAAGAGATCGTTCAGCGGCTGCGGCGCCGGCGCGGAAAGATCGAGGATGAACTGCGGCAGCAATACTTCCAGCTTTTCGGCCTGCTGGCCGCGCAAGGCTTTACCCTTGCGGCGGCCGAAGAATGCTTCCGTCGCCCGCGACCGGCGCTCGGTATCGATCATGCGGCTTCCCGGAGCTTTACGGCTTCCTTGAGAGCCTTCACCAGGTCCGTACGCTCCCAGGAGAAGGAGCCGTCGCGACCGGCCTTGCGGCCGAAGTGACCGTAAGCCGAGGTCTTGGCGTAGATCGGCTTGTTGAGGTCGAGGTGACGGCGAATGCCGGTGGGCGAAAGGTCCATGTTCTTGCGGATGGCCGCTTCGACCTGATCCTCGGTGACGTCCTTGCCCGTGCCGTGCAGGTCGACATAGATCGACAGCGGCTGGGCAACGCCGATCGCGTAGGAGAGCTGGATCGTGCAGCGATCGGCAAGACCGGCGGCAACGACGTTCTTTGCGAGGTAGCGCGCAGCATAGGCAGCGGAACGGTCGACCTTGGTCGTGTCCTTGCCCGAGAAAGCACCGCCGCCATGCGGGGCAGCGCCGCCGTAGGTATCGACGATGATCTTGCGGCCGGTGAGGCCGGCATCACCATCCGGACCGCCGATGACGAACTTGCCCGTGGGGTTGATGTACCACTTGCAGTCGGAGGCAATCTTCAGGTCGCCGAGCGCTTCGCGGATATAGGGCTCGACGACGGCGCGTACCTTCTTCGAATCCCAGCTGTCGTCGAGATGCTGGGTCGACAGCACGATCGAGGCCACTTCGGAGGGCTTGCCGTCGACATAGCGAACCGTCACCTGGCTCTTGGCGTCAGGCCCGAGCTTGGCGACTTCGCCATCGCCCTTCTTGCGGGCGGTTGCGAGCAGCTGCAGGATCTTGTGGGAATAGTAGATCGGCGCCGGCATGAGGTCGGGCGTTTCCTTGCAGGCGTAGCCGAACATGATGCCTTGGTCGCCGGCACCTTCGTCACCCTGCTGGTCGGCGGCATTGTCGACGCCCTGGGCGATATCGGCGGACTGCGAGTGCAGAAGCACATCGATGCGGGCCTTCTTCCAGTGGAAGCCGTCCTGCTCGTAGCCGATATCCTTGATGGCGCGGCGGGCGGCGGCCTTGAACTTCGAAGGATTGATGACGTCGTTGCCGTCCTTGTCCTTCTTCATCAGGCTCGGCGGAAGACGAACCTCACCGGCGATGACGACGCGGTTGGTGGTGGCAAGGGTCTCACACGCAATGCGCACGCTCCAAGGGTTCACGCCGGTCTTTGTGGCCTCGCGGTAAACCAGATCGACGATTTCATCGGAAATGCGGTCACAAACTTTATCCGGGTGACCTTCGGCAACAGACTCACTCGTAAACAGATAATTCGCGCGCATACGGGATTCCCCTCAAAGAACAAATCTCTGCTTTTGATATTCGTCTCCGGCGTGAAAAACAAGTCGCACAAGGACATAAATATATCTTTATATCCCCGCCAAAGTGATAAAATTTTGCCTTAAATAGGGAAAAGGCGGCCAAAACGGCCGCCTCCCGACTTTCTCGATCTTCGCTTGCTTTCGAAGGACTACTTACTCAGCGTCAGCCTCGGCCGCGAGCGCCTTGACCAATTCGACAACCTTGCGTCGGACCTTGCCATCGGAAATCTTCACGAAGGCGCGGTTAAGCTGCAATCCTTCGGAAGAGGACAGAAAGTCGACGACGTAGTTGGAACTGGATGCTTCGGCCATGCCGCCGGCACCGGCTGCGTGCTCACCCGGCGCGTCCTCGAAAAAGAAGGAGACCGGGACATTGAGGATGCTGGAGATGTTCTGGAGGCGGCTGGCGCCGACGCGATTGGTGCCTTTTTCGTATTTCTGAATCTGCTGAAACGTAATTCCGAGGCTTTCGCCGAGCTTCTCCTGGCTCATACCAAGCATCGTGCGGCGGAGGCGTATGCGGCTACCGACATGAATGTCGATGGGGTTCGGCTTCTTTTTATTCTCTATCATCATTTTACCCTAACATAGGTTGAATTCAGGACCTGCCACCCGGTACCCTTCTCCACCCCTATAACGCTACGTTGCAGCCGATGCCCCCAAGGCCTCCAGTCTACGTTCAAAAGGCGGATGTCTAGCACTATGCAATTTTAGGGTTTTTTGGTCAATTCACCCTAAAAATAAAACCCATGCGCGAAATCGCAGCGATCATACCGGCTGCAGCGATGATCAACCAAAAGTATGTTTTTCTGGCCTTATCGTCGATGCGCGAAACGGTTGCGCCACCCAGAGTAGCATCAATAAAGCCTTGCTGGTTATAATCGATACCAGAAAGCAGACGTCCGTGTGCATCAACAAATGCTGAAATACCAGTATTGGCGCTCCGAATCAGCGGTAATCCCTGCTCCACCGCTCTCACTCTTGCCTGCAGGAAATGCTGGTATGGGCCTGGCGTATCGCCAAACCAGCCGTCGTTCGTAACGTTAAGGATGGCGTTGGCCTGCCTGATCTCCGGGGTCATCTCGTTCGGAAAAATGATCTCGTAACAGATCAGTGGATAGAATTTCAGACCATCCGGCATGCTCAGCAATTCCCGTTTGGCGGCCGCTGAAAACCCTCCCGGCAGTTCGATGACATTTTCGATGCCGAGATAGCCGAGGATATGTTCGAAGGGGACGTATTCTCCGAAAGGAACCAGATGGGTCTTGTCGGAGGCCCCGATGATCTGACCTCGCCCATCGATGACGTAAATGGAGTTGTAATAGCGCGGATCGACGCCGGGTCCCATATCTTCGATGCGGACGGCGCCGGTAATCAGGATCTGGTCGTCATCGAGCTGATCGGCGATGCGGGCGAGCGCGTCGCGATTGTCGGTGAGGATGAAGGGCACGGCCGTTTCCGGCCAGACGATGATGTCAGGCCGCTTGCCGCCATTGGCAGGCGGCTGCACGGAAAGTGCCAGGTGCCTGTCGAAGATGGCGGCGCGATCGGCGGCGGTGTCCATCTTGGTTTCCTGGTCGATGGAGGGTTGGACGATGCGCACGACAGGCGCCGTCTTCACACCTGCCAATGGCGCCTCCGGCTGGCTCAGTGCATAATAGCCATAGCCGAAATGGGCTGAAACGATGAGAACGGCAAGCCCGAGCCCCGGCACCCGGCCCTGGCGCGTGCCGAGCAATGCCGGTGCCGCGAAGACGAAGACGGCAAGCACGGTGACCCCGAGCACCCCGATCACATGCGCCGACTGCATCATCAGCGGAATGGGCATGGCGCCATAGCCAATGGCATTCCAGGGAAAGCCGGTGAAAAGAAAGCTGCGCAGCCATTCGAGAATGCCGAAGCTGAAGGCAAGCGCGGCGATGCGTCCCATGCCATCGGACCACAGGACACGGGCAAGCATGGTCGCGACACCGTAGAAGACCGCCAGGAAGGCGGGAAGACCGAGGATCGCGAGCGGCAAGGCCCAGGCGAACTCGTCGGCATCGATCAGCAGCGCGTGGCCGAGCCACCAGAGGCCGGCGACAAAATAACCGAAGCCGAACAGCCAACCGGTGAAGAAAGCCGGCCACAGACGCCCGAGCAGACCGCTATCCGGGCCGGCGGCAACGCCATCCAGCAGCCAGACCAGCAGCGTGAAAGAAATGAACATCGCCGCGAAGAAGCCGAAGGGCGGCAGCGCCAGCACCCCGATGGCTCCAGCAAGGATTGCAAGCAACGCACGTTTCAAACCCCAGACGAGGATCACCTTGCCCGAAAGCCATTCCATGCGCCAGCTCCGTCCAATCGCGAATCAACTGGCGGCAGTCTTTCAAAAAAGCAGCGATTTGTCCCGCTGAAGCGCCATTTATTGGCTGGCGGCATTGCGTTCGGTTGGCATTTCCTCGGCGATCGCTTCGTGTGCCAGCAAGCCGCGTTCAGACGTTCCCGCTTCGCCCTCGAGCTTTGCTGGACGACGCCGGACGGCATGACGCTTGCGCGTGATCCGTACCCGCTTGATGCGGCGCGGATCGGCATCGAGAATATGAAACTCGAAGCCCGGAAGCGCCTGCACCACCTCACCGCGCACGGGAATGCGTCCGAGCGCGGAGAAGATCAGACCACCAAGCGTATCCACCTCGTCCACCTGCTCGGCGATATCGAAATCAGGACCGATCGCAGCGGCGATCTCCTCCAGCTCGACACGGGCGTCGGCAACGAAGACGTCCTCGGAGACGCGCTTGAACATGACTTCTTCATCATCATGCTCGTCGTCGATATCGCCAACGACCATCTCGACGATGTCCTCATGCGAGGCCAGACCGTCCGTGCCGCCATATTCGTCGATGACGAGGGCCATCTGCGTGCGGTTGACCTGCATGCGGCGCAGCAGGTCGGAGGCGAGCATCGAGGGCGGCACGAAGAGGATCTTGCGGATGATGCCGGCCTCAGCCAGCGTCTTCTGCAGATCGACGCGCGAAAGATCGAAATTTGGCTTGGCGGACCGCACCGGCTTTTCGGCCGCTGGTGCTGCTGTTGCGGCGGCCGCCGTCTTAGCACTGCCACTGCGGCGCTTGTTGCGAGCCTGCTTGGCAACATAGGACAGCAGGTCGCGGATATGCACCATGCCACGCGGATCATCCAGCGTATCGGCATAGACGGGCATGCGTGAACGGCCACTTTCCTCGAAGAGGATCATCAGCTCGCCGATGGTGATATTCTGGTCCACGGCCTCGATATCGGCGCGCGGCACCATGACATCCTCGACGCGCACCTCGCGGAAGCGCAGGATATTGTGCAGCATCGCCCGCTCGTCGGCGGAGAAGGCATCGTCGCCGGCCGCGTTGGTCATCAGCGCGTCGGCAAGGTCCTCGCGCAACCGGGCGGAATCCTGTGCCGGGCGCAGAATGCGCGCGGCACGTGCCCAAAAGGAAGAGTGGGATCGCTTGCCGTTGCTACTACTGCCTACCTCGTCGGAGGAGGCCGCATCGGCTCCGTCTTTGGCCTCGGGGGCCGATCTCGTCGTAAAGTCGCTCATTGTTCCTGGTCAGACAGGGTTCAGATCAAATGGGGTCTTGTCCCGCATAGGGATCAGATAGGCCAAGACTAGCCAAAATGCGAGTCTCCAGCCCCTCCATTCTTTCGGCTTCGCTATTATTCATATGGTCGTAGCCGAAGAGATGCAAGAAACCATGCACCATCAAATGCGTGAGATGGTCGTCAAAACTCTTTTCGAGCTCCACCGCCTCACGCTCCACCGTTTCCCTGGCGATGATGATATCGCCCAGCATGGGGCCGGGCGTGCCACCGGGTTCAAGCGGAAAAGCTGGAAAGGAAAGAACGTTCGTCGCCTTGTCCTGAGAGCGCCATTCCGCATTGATCTCGCGGATCGAGGCATCGTCGGTGAAAACCAGCGACAATTCGGGCGCCATTTTTGGAAATGGCTGCTTCTCGTTTTTCTTGAGATAATTTGCAGCTTCACCCAGCACACGCTCGGCAAGCGACTGCAATATTTCTTCGGAGGGCCAATCGCCCTCCTCCACGCTGATCTGTATGTCGAGTTCGGCCATGAGCTTTCGGGCCGCAGATCAGATCTGCGGATCGCTCTCCTCGGCCTTTGCGGCATAGGTTGAATCATAGGCCCGGACGATGCGCGCCACCAGCGGATGGCGGACGACGTCCGTATCCTTGAAGCGGACGATGGTGATGCCCTCGACGCCATTCAGCAGCTCGAGCGCCTCCACCAGGCCGGACTTCACGCCGCGCGGCAAGTCGATCTGGCTCGGATCGCCTGTCACGATCATCCGCGAATTTTCGCCGAGACGTGTCAGGAACATTTTCATCTGCATGGATGTCGTGTTCTGCGCCTCATCGAGGATGACGGCGGCATTGGCAAGCGTGCGGCCACGCATGAAGGCGAGCGGCGCAATCTCGATGACGCCTGCCGTTATGGCACGTTCGACCTTGTCGCCGGGCATCATGTCGTAAAGCGCGTCGTAGAGCGGGCGTAGATAGGGATCGACCTTTTCCTTCATGTCGCCGGGCAGGAAGCCGAGGCGCTCGCCGGCTTCGACGGCCGGGCGCGACAGGATGATCTTTTCCACCGCACCGCGCTCCAGGAGCTGGGCAGCATGCGCGACGGCGAGATAGGTCTTGCCGGTACCGGCAGGGCCGACGCCGAGGACGAGCTCGGAACGCTCCAGTGCCCGCATATAGGCATCCTGCGTCGGCGTGCGCGCAATGATCGTCTTCTTGCGCGTCGAAATCTGCGCCATCGTCAACTTGGCTTTTCTCTCCATGGTCGGCAGCGTCAATTGATCGTCGGCGGCAACCGCCATGCGGATTGCCCCTTCCACATCGGAACGCTCTACATTGCCGCCTTTTTGCAGCTTGTCATAGAGGTAATCGAGCGTGCGGCGCGCCTGATTGGTGGCCAGCACATCGCCTGTTATGACGACGGAATTGCCGCGAGCGCGCGCATCTATGCCGAGGCGCTCCTCCAGAAGCTTCAGATTCTGGTCGAACTGCCCGAAAAGTTCGCTGGCGAACCGATTGTTTTCGAACGTCAGGGTGAAGTGATTGGCGTCGCTCGCGATGCGGGGCTGGCGCGATGAAGAAGAAACCAATTCCTGTCCGTTCAAGCGGTGCGGCTCCTTTGGTCCGTCCGGAACCTAGAGCAATTCAGCGAAAAGGCTGTTGGTGCTGGTTCCGGTGATTCGTACGTTTATAATGTCACCGATTTGCGATGCTTTTGCATCAACATTCACAGATTGCAGCCAAGGGGAGCGTCCAATCAACTGGCCCGGCATCCGGCCCGGCTTTTCCAGAAGGATATCCACTGTTTTGCCGACGCAAGCCTCCGCAAACGCATGCTGCTGCCGCAGGAGCAACGCCTGCAATCGCTCCAGCCGCTCGGTCTTGACCTCTTCGGGCACCTGATCCTTCAGCTCCGCACCGGGCGTGCCCGGCCGCGTCGAATATTTGAACGAGAAGGCCTGTGCATAATTCACCTCCTCGATAAGCTTCAGTGTATCCTCAAAATCCTGGTCTGTCTCCCCCGGGAAGCCGACGATAAAGTCACCAGAAAGGGCGATATCCGGGCGTGCAGTACGGATCTTCTCGATAAGCGTCAGGTATTCAGCCGCCGTATGCCGTCGGTTCATTGCCTTCAGGATGCGATCCGAGCCGGCCTGAACCGGAAGATGCAGATAGGGCATCAGCGTCCGCAGGTCGCGATGGGCACCGATCAGGCGATCATCCATGTCGCGCGGGTGGCTGGTCGTGTAGCGTAGGCGCGCGAGACCGGGGATTTGAGCGAGGCGATAGAGGAGATCGCCGAGGCTCCAGGCTTCGCCCTTCGGGCCGATGCCGTGCCATGCATTGACGTTCTGGCCGAGCAGCGTGATCTCGCGAACGCCGCCATCCACCAGCTTCTCGGCCTCCTCGACGATCTGGGAGACCGGGCGGGAGACTTCGGAGCCGCGCGTATAGGGCACGACACAGAAGGTGCAGAACTTGTCGCAGCCTTCCTGCACCGTCAGGAAGGCAGTGACGCCGCGGGCACGGATCTTCGCCTTCTCTGCGATCGGCAGGTGTTCGAACTTGTCCTCGATCGCATATTCCGTGTCGACGACGCGCTGGCCCTCCTTGGCGCGGCGAAGCGCATCCGGCAGGCGATGATAGGTCTGCGGACCGATGACGACATCGACGGCAGGCGCGCGACGCAGGATTTCCTCGCCCTCGGCCTGAGCAACGCAGCCGGTAACGCCAATCATCATCTCGCGGCCGTCGGCGGCTTTGCGCTTCTTCATTTCGCGCAGGCGGCCAAGCGCGGAATAGACCTTTTCGGCCGCCTTCTCACGGATATGGCAGGTATTCAAAAGGACGAGATCGGCCTCTTCCATGTCCTCGGTCGGCTCGTAGCCGTCACGGGCAAGCGCATCGCTCATCCGCGTGGAATCATAGACGTTCATCTGGCAGCCGTAGGTCTTGATGAAAACCTTGCGGCTGTTGGAGCCGTCGCGGGGGCCGAGCTGCAGAGTGTCGGTCGCCGGGGCGTCGAGGGTCAGGCTGTCCTTTGTCATGGGCCGCTATGTAGTGGCTTTTGCCTTCGGAGAAAATGGAAAAGTTGGAATCACCTGGAAATCAGGCGATCTCGCGCCCGAGCAGGCGGCTGGCAAGCATATTGCGGATCCGCTTGGCGATAGTGGCACTGACTTCCTTGCGATTGGTGCCGGCGCGATAATCCACCGCCTCGCCGAAACAGACGTCGACATCGATGGCACCGCACTGGATGATGCCCTTCAGGTGCGGCACAAGCTCGATATCACCGGGCCACGCCGTCAGCGGGCGATAGTAGCGGCCCATCGGCGTTCCATGGACGCGGGTATAGGCGACCGCGACCGGCTGGACATGCACGACGGCATCCGGCGTCTTCGGCAGGGCGGCAGCGGCAGCACCGAACAGCGAGGATTTGACTTCGAGCAGCCGATTGCCGTCCGAGGTCGTCCCCTCGGGAAACAGTACCATGATTTCGCCGTCTGCCATGCGGTCGGCGATCTCATTCACCTGCTCGCCGGTCTTGCGCTTCTGCTCGCGCTCGACGAAGACACTCTTCTGCCATTGTGCGAAAAGTCCGAAGATCGGCCAGTCCCGCACTTCGGACTTGGCGATGAAGGAGACGTCAGCAACCGCCGACAACACGAGAATATCGAGCCAGGACGAGTGGTTGGACGCCAGCATCAGAGGCCGGCTCGTCTCCATCTTGCCGACCACGTGGATGCGCACACCAAGCCAATAGCAGACGATGCGATGCCAGTAGCGCGGCAGATAGCGCCGAAGCTTCCAGTCAAAGCGCAGGCAGAGGATCTGCAGCGGCAGCATCACCGCGCTGACGACGCCAATGACCACGGCGGCACAGCCGATGCGCAGCCAGGTCATCAAATCGCGCGCTCCTGCATGAAAGCCTTCACGTCAACCTTCGTCCTTCTTCAGCGGGATGCCGTAAAGCTCCAGCCGGTGGTCGACGAGTTTGAAGCCATGTTCACGGGCAATGCGTTCCTGCAAAGCCTCGATCTCCGGCGAATGGAATTCGATTACCGCGCCGCTTTTCAGGTCGATCAGGTGATCGTGATGTTCCTCCGGCACGGTCTCGTAGCGGGAGCGGCCATCGCGAAAATCGTGGCGGGCAAGAAGGCCGGCATCCTCGAACAGTTTGACGGTGCGGTACACAGTGGAGATCGATATCTTGGCATCCACCTGCACGGAGCGTCGATAGAGCTCCTCGACATCCGGGTGATCGCCGGAGCTCTCGATGATGCGCGCAATGACCCGGCGCTGGTCCGTCATGCGCATGCCACGCTCGGCGCAAAGCTCCTCCAGGGATTTTACGGCATCATCCATCGATTGCTGTCTTCGGTCTGTTGGGACTGTGACAAGGGACTAGCGAAGAACGCGGCGCATGACAAGCGCCGTCGACCTCTGGCCGTTTTCGCCGACATAATAGGCCTTGCGCTCACCGACGGTTTCGAAACCGAGCTTGCGATAAAGGCCGAGGGCCGGCAGATTGCTGCCGTCGACTTCGAGAAACATGGTTTCGCCGCCGCGATTGCGGGTTTCACGCAAAGCCGCCTGCATGAGGCGCCAGCCAAGGCCGGAGCGTCCGAGTTTGGCATTGACGGCAATCGTCAGGATTTCGCCCTCGCCCGCCACATGGCGAGCCAACACGAAGCCGGGAAGCGCCTTTTTGAGGATGGCATTGGTCTGACGGGCAACGAAGCCGAAGGTGGTCTCCTGTCCGAGGAGGCCTTGAAATTCGCTCTCGTCCCATACCTGCGGGAAACGTTCACCATGCAGGAGCGCCACTTCGGCGCAATCCTTCAACTCCATCGGGACGATTTCGTATTCAGCTTTCAAGGTAAGATAGGATTCGAGCATGTCTATTGCCTGGCAACTGCGTATCCGGCCTGCGGTCTGGCATCGGGTCCGCGAAGATAAAGCGGCTTCGGCTTTTCGCCGGCAGGCTTGCCAGCGCCCAGCCGGGCGACGATGGCAATCGGAAATGCGTCTGGCCGCTCCGCAGGCGGCGCGTCGCTCAACCGGGCGACGGCCGTTCCAGTGACGATACCATCGAAGGCGCCGGCGATTGCCCGCGCTTCGTCGATCGTCACGGCCCGAGCCTCGTCCAGCGGGTTGCCATCCGCACCGAAGCTCTGGAGATAGATCTCCTCGCGCTTGGCATCGATGGCAGCCAGAACCGACTTGCCCGGATTCTGTGCCCTGGCGGTCGCGGCCATGACCTCGAGGGTCGTGATGCCGACTGCTGGAACATTGAGGGAAAGTGCAAATCCACGTGCGGCTGCAACGCCGATGCGGATGCCGGTAAAGGAACCGGGGCCGACGGTCACCACGACACGCTCGATCGCCGAAAGCGCTACGCCGGCTTTCGCCAGCGCTCCGTCGACAACGTGCATCAAATGCTCGGCATGCCCCCGTCCGATCGTTTCCGTGACCTCCCCCATCACAGAATCACTGCCGCTATCATACACAGCGGCAGCGCAATCCACACCTGCCGTGTCGAGCGCCAGTACGATCATGTCAAATTTTCCGAAAAGCCTGAATATTAAACGGCTTCGACTTCCTGAACTTCGGGCACGAAATGGCGCAGCAGGTTCTGCACGCCGTGCTTCAACGTCGCCGTCGAGGACGGGCAGCCGGCGCAGGAACCCTTCATGTTGAGGTAGACCTTGCCGTCACGGAAGCCGCGGAAGGTGATGTCGCCGCCATCCTGGGCAACGGCCGGGCGAACGCGCGTCTCCAGCAGCTCCTTGATGGTCAGCACGATCGATTCATCGCCTTCATCGAAGAATTCGCCGCCGGCATCCTGCACTTCGGAGAGAACCGACGCCGAGCCCATGACCGGCTTGCCGGACATGAAATGCTCCATGATCGAACCGAGGATAGCCGGCTTCAGATGTTGCCACTCTTGATTTTCCTTGGAAACGGAAATGAAGTCGTAGCCGAAGTAAACGCCGATGACGCCCGAGATTTCGAAGAGGCGGGCAGCCAGCGGCGAAGCTTCGGCTTCCTCGGCGCTACGGAACTCGGCCGTGCCGCTTTCCATCACCACTTTGCCCGGCAGGAACTTGAGGGTCGCGGGGTTCGGCGTCGCTTCGGTCTGAATGAACATCTTGATCTCCATGCGGCGGGCGAAAACCCTGTCCCGACTTTAGAATATTTCAAAAGAAGATAGGCCTTTTGGCCATTCTATTCAAGAGAATGTTTCTCAAGAAATGGCGTCGATCCATCAGCTCAGCGCGTCGATTTCCTCGTTACTCAGCGTGTCTGGAAGCACCGTCACCGGGATCGGAAAGGCAGCTGCGCGACCGGCGATCGACGACACCAGCGGGCCGGGACCTTCCTTGGCGGAACCGGCGGCAAGGACGAGAAGAGCGATATCCCGGTCATCCTCGATGACGGCATTGATCTGCTCGGCGGCAGCGCCCTCGCGGATGACGATTTCCGCATCGATGCCGATGTTTTCGCGCACGGCCTGCGCCGCCTTTGCGGTTGCTGCCTCGGCCTCCTCGCGCGCTTCCGCCCGCATGATCTCCTCGACCCCAAGCCATTGCTGGAAGTCGCCCTCGGGGATCACATAGAGCAGAACGAGGCCGCCATTGGAGTTCTTGGCGCGCCGGCCGGCATAATGGACGGCACGCTGGCATTCTGGGGTGCCGTCGATGACCGCCATGAACTTGCGGCGATGACCTTCGAGCCGTGAGAGACGTTTTGAAACCATGCGGCGATTCTGACACCCGAAGACGACGTTTTGCAAGCCCCCGATTCAGGCGGCGGCCTGCATGCCGATATCAATAGAGAAAGCCGATAATATCGCGAACCTGCTTCATGGTCACATCAGCGCGAGCGCGGGCGCGGGCGCCGCCATCGCGCAGCACGGCGTCGATATGGCCGGGATCGGCCATCAGGCGGCGCATTTCCGTCGTGATCGGCGAGAGCACATGTACGGCGAGATCGACCAGCGCCGGCTTGAAGACGGAGAACTGCTGGCCGCCGAATTCGGAGAGAACCTCCGCCTTCGACTTGTCGGCAAGGGCTGCGTAGATGCCCACCAGATTGTCGGCTTCCGGACGACCGGCGAGACCGGCGATTTCGCTCGGCAAGCCATCCGGATCTGTCTTGGCCTTGCGGATTTTCTTGGAGATGTTTTCCTCATCATCGAGCAGGTTGATGCGTGAGAGGTCCGACGCGTCGGATTTCGACATCTTCTTCGTGCCGTCACGTAGCGACATGACGCGCGGCGCCGGGCCATCGATCAGGGGCTCGACCATCGGGAAATAGGCATGCACCGGCTCGTCGCCGACTGATATGTCGATGCCGTATCCCGTGCGGCGAATATGCTCCATGTAGTCCAGATTGAACTTCATCGCGATGTCGCGGGTCAGCTCCAGATGCTGCTTCTGGTCGTCGCCGACCGGAACATGAGTGGCGCGATAGAGCAGAATGTCGGCGGCCATCAGGCTCGGATAGGCATAAAGACCGAGCGAGGCCTGCTCGCGGTCCTTGCCGGCCTTGTCCTTGAACTGCGTCATGCGGTTCATCCAGCCGATACGGGCGACGCAGTTGAAGATCCAGGCAAGCTCGGCATGGCCGGGCACGGCCGACTGATTGAAGACGATATGCTTTTCCGGGTCGATGCCGGCGGCAAGGAAGGCCGCGGTGATCGAGCGCGTCTGGTTCGGCATGTCCTCATGCACGAGCTGAGCGGTCAGCGCATGCATGTCGACGACGCAATAGATGCAGTCGTTGTTGGCCTGCAGGGCCACGAACTTGCGGATCGCGCCAAGATAGTTACCGAGGTGGAGGTTGCCGGTCGGCTGAACGCCGGAGAATACGAGCGGCTTGAATTCGGTCATGTCGTCCTCAAAAGGCTTGTGGAGGGCCTGGGCGAGCTCACACTCGACCCCTGGTTTCGAGCGGCTTATGCACGCGGGATCGGCGGGGATCAAGAGGCCATGTGACAGAGTTTCACGAAGAATGCTGGATCAGGTCCCAGGTGTTGCCATAGGGATCGGCGAAGACGGCCACCGTGCCATAGACCTCATGGCGCGGCTCCTCCAGAAAACGCACGCCCTTTGCCTTCATCGCGGCATGATCGCGGGCGAAATCATCGGTCTTGAGAAAGAAGCCGACGCGGCCACCGGTCTGATTGCCGATCGCTGCGCGCTGGCTGTCGCTGGCGGCTTGAGCGAGCAATAGCGCGGCGCCCTCGGTGCCTTTCGGCCTGACGACAACCCAGCGCTTACCTTCCGGCTGCACCTCGTCAGCCAAGCACTCGAAGCCAAGGGCATCGCAATAGAAGGCTTTGGCACAGTCGTAATCATCGATGACGAGGGCGACGAGAAAGAGGGATTGGGGCATGGGGCTCCGCTTCTGGCAAAATCGTCCCCTCGCCCCGCTTGCGGGGAGAGGGCTAGGGTGAGGGTGAGGGTGAGGGGCCATATACAAACGTTCGGCTTGGGCAGACTATCTTGGCCAGCCACAAATATGGCGGTGCCTGCATATTTTATTTCGGCGGGAACATCGGTGAAAGCCCCTCATCCGACTTGCCGCCTTCTCCCCGCATTGCGGGGCGAAGGAGCCTTGTTATTCCCCGTTCACCGCCTTCGCATCCGACGCTGGCGCCGGGCGCTTGCGCTTCAAATTGCGGCGTACCATGCCCAAATCCACGCCGCCGATCAGGAAGGCGACAATGAAATAAACCGCCATCGCAATCAATATGAGCAGGCCCAGGACGCCGGTCTTGGTGAGCAGCGTCGCGCCGGACCCCAGAAGCGGCTCCCACCGATGAGACAAATATACGATGACGCCGCCCATGACGGCGGAGGAGACGAGCAGCATGACGGTGCGGCGCACCAGCGACCATTCCCAGACAAGATGCCCGCGGCGATAGAGCGTAACGAAGAGCTGTACAGCGTTCAGCCATCCGGCAACCGCCTCGGCGAGCGCAATGCCGCGTTCGGCCAGCACCGGGAAAAGCAGGATGGACAGCGCCGAATTGACGGCGACGGCGACCGCCGTGTAGCGCATCGGCGATTTCGTATCTTCGCGGGCATAAAAGCCGGGCTGCAAGGCCTTGATCAGAACGAAAGCCGGCAGGCCCAGGCCGAAGATGGCGAGGATGGAGCCGACCAGCGTTGTATTGTTCGCGTTAAAGGCGCCGCGCTCGTAAAGCACGCGGATGATATCGTCGGAGAGCAGCCACAGGGCGACGGCGGCCGGCAACGTCAGGAACAGCACGAATTCGATCGAGCGGTTCTGGATATTGGCGGCTTCCTTGATATGGCCCGACTTCAGCGAACGCGCCAATTCCGGCAGAAGCACGATTCCGACCGCGACGCCGACGACGCCGAGCGGCAGCTGGTAGATGCGGTCTGCATATTGCAGGGCGGCGATCGCGCCTTCCTTGCCCGAGGCAATTGCCTGGCCGATCACCAGATTGATCTGAGTGACGCCGCCGGTGATGGCCGCTGGAATCGCAAGAAGCAGGAGCCGCTTGACATTGGGCGTGAAGCGCGGAAAGCGCAGGCTGATACTGATGCCCGCATGACGCACGCCGATATAGACGACGGCCAGCTGCAGCACGCCTGCCACCAGTACCGACCAGGACAGGTACCAGGCGGTGGTCAGCGGATCGGCACCGAAATAGATCGCGTAGAACAGCGCGCTGATCATCACCAGGTTGAGGAAGATCGGAGCGACGGCGGCGGCGAAGAAATGATGCAGCGAATTCAGCATGCCGCTCATCATCGCCGTCAGCGACATCGACATGAGATAGGGGAACATCACGGCCGCCAACCGGACCGTCAGGTCGAATTTCTCGGCATCGTCGGCGAAACCAGGCGCGATGACCCAACGCACCAAGAGCGGCATGGCGAGTTCCATGACGATGGTGATCAGCAGCAGGACCGAGAAGAGAACGCCGAAGACTTCTTCCGAAAAGCGCTTGGCGCCCTCGATGCCGTGCGCCTCGATTTCCTTGGCAAAGAGCGGCACGAAGGCTGCGTTGAAGGCACCCTCGGCAAACAGCCGGCGGAAGAGGTTCGGAAAGCGGAAGGCGGCGTAGAAGACGTCTGCCATCGGCCCCGTGCCGAGGGCGGCGGCCATCAAGGTTTCGCGGGCGAAGCCGAAGATGCGGCTGCCGAGCGTCGCGCCACCGACGGTGATGAATTTCTTGACTAGGCTCATGCGGCTGAACCGGCTTTCTTCTCGGTGTCTGACTTTTCGACGGCGACGCCGCGCGTGGCGGCGGGCGCGATGATGCCGGAGGGCATGCGCTCGCGCATTTCATCCTCCTCGCCGGCCATGACGGCTTTCAGGCGGGCGGTGATATAGGCTCGCCTGTTCTCGTTGGAAATCTTCTGGCCCACCAGGTCGGCGACATAGAAGGTATCGATGACCTTCTCTCCGAAAGTGGTGATGCGGGCAGACTGGATATCGAGCGACAGGTCCGAAAGAACGGCGGTGATTTCCGACAGCAGGCCGGGGCGGTCGAGGCATTCGACCTCGATGACCGTGAATTTGTTGGAGAGGCTATTGGTGATGATGACAGACGGTGGGATGACGAAAGCCTTGTTCTTGCGGCGGTTCTTCGTCCGCGTTGCGATGACCTCCGGCAGCCGTTTGCGGCCGGCCAGCACATCCTCGATCATCTTGCCGATGGTCGCGGCACGACGCAGTTCGTCGGCGTCGTCGGGAAATTCGCGGCTGACATGGATGGTGTCGAGCGCGCGGCCATCCGATGTCGTGAAGATCTGCGCGTCCGCGATGTTGGCCCCGGCCGCGGCGCAGGCACCGGCGATCACGGTCAAAAGACGCGGATGGTCGGGCGAAAGCACGGTGATCTCGGTGATCGCGTGGAAGCTGTCGGTGCGCACCATGGTGGCGAGGACCTTGCCCGCCTTGTCGGATTCACGCATAAACTGCGTATGACGGATCTGATCTTCCAGCGGCACGGACAGCAGATAGGGCTGATAGTGCAGCTTGACGTAGGCCTTGCGCTCCTTCTGGCTCCAATCGGCAAGTGCGTGTTCCAGCGCTTCGGCGGCAGCCTCCGCCCGTTCCTTGCGCGACACTTCGGAGAACCCGCCTGACAGCAGCAGCTCGGTTTCATAATAGAGCGTGCGCAGCAGCTGACCCTTCCAGCCGTTCCAGACGCCAGGGCCGACGGCCCGGATGTCGCAGACGGTCAGGATCAGCAGCATCTTCAGCCGGTCGAGCGACTGCACCCGGTCGGCAAAATCGATGATGGTCTTGCGGTCGGTCAAGTCGCGCGTCTGGGCGACCATCGACATGGTCAGGTGTTCCGCGATCAGCCAGACCACCAGCTCCGTCTGCTTCGGCGAAAGGCCGAAGCGCGGGCAGAGCTTGCGCGCAACTGCGGCACCGGCTTCCGAGTGGTCTTCCTCGCGGCCCTTGGCGATATCGTGCAACAGGACGGCGACATAGAGCGCATCGCGATCCTCGATATTGGGCATCAGCTTGTTGGTGAGCGGATGAATATCCTCGGCCTTGCCCTTGTCGATCTCCGACAGCACCTCGACGGCGCGGATCAGATGCTCGTCCACCGTATAGTGGTGAACATGTTGAACTGCATCATCGAGACGATCTTGCCGAATTCCGGAATGAAGCGGCCAAGCACGCCGGCCTCGTTCATGCGGCGCAGGATCAGCGCTGGATCGCGCTTCGAGGTAAGGATGGAAAGGAAAAGCCGGTTCGCCTCCTCGTTTTCGCGCAGATCGTTGTCGATCAGGCTCAGCGAGCGGGTGACACGCTTCAACGCATCCGGATGGAATTCGAGGCCGTTGATGTCGGCCACGAAGAAGAGCCGGATGAGACTGACCGGATCGCGCTTGAAGACATCGGGATTGGCAAGCGCGATGCGGCCGCGATCCTCGACGAACTCGACAGTGCCGGGGATCTTGCGCGAACGGTTGGCAAAGCGGCTGATGACGCCGGTGAGGCCCGGAGTTGCCTTCGCCTGCTGGTCCTCCAATGCGGCGCAGAGGATGCGGGTGAGATCGCCGACATCCTTGGCGACAAGGAAATAGTGCTTCATGAACCGCTCGACGGCCGAAAGGCCCGGGCGGGCGTTATAGTCGAGGGCTGCGGCGATATCGCGCTGGATATCGAAGGAAAGCCGCTCCTCCGCCTTGCCGGTCAGGAAATGCATGTGGCAGCGCACGGCCCAGAGGAAATCCTCGGCCTTCTCGAAGAGACGATATTCCTGCTTCGAGAGCACGCCGAGCTTCACCAGCTCGGCGGGATCTCGTACGTGATAATAATATTTCGAGATCCAGAACAGCGTGTGCAGGTCGCGCAGGCCACCCTTGCCTTCCTTGACGTTCGGCTCGACCAGATAGCGGGTGTCGCCGGCCTTGCGGTGGCGCTCGTCGCGTTCGGCGAGCTTGGCGGCGATGAATTCCGGGCCGGTATTGGTGACGATTTCCTTGTCGAAGCGCGCCTGCAGCTCGCGCTCCAGCGCGACATTGCCGCAGATATAGCGGGTTTCGAGGATGGCGGTGCGCACCGTCATGTCGGACTTGGCCTCGCGGATGCACTCCTCGACCGTGCGCGTGGCGTGGCCAACTTTGAAGCCCATGTCCCAAAGCATATAGAGAATGAATTCGACCGCCTTGTGCGTCTCACTCGCCGGCTTTGGCTGGAAAAGGAAGAGAAGGTCGATATCGGAGCCCGGCGCCAGCGTATCGCGGCCATAACCGCCGACGGCGGTGACGGAAAATGCGCCTGCCTGCTTCGGATAGACGTGGCGGACGGTGAAGTCGTAGATGACGGTGATGATCTGGTCCTGCAGCCAGGAAATCCGGTGCGCGCAATTGAGCCCGCTGCCGTCGGCCATCAGCAATCGCCGTGCCTCTTCCCGTCCATCCTGGCTTGCCTTTTTCAACAGCGCCAGCAGCGCGGAGCGCTCATCGTTCTTATCCAGGCCGCGTTTGGCGAGAGCCTCGCACTCCGCCTTCAGCGCGGATACATCGAGAATGGTCGAAAAATCGATATGATGCGTTTCCATGCTCTGCCGATCGGCTTTCTCTTCGCTGACCGCGGCCCGTTGCCGGCGCGCCTGTCTTTTCGTCTGCATGCGCTATAGCCTCTTTGACCCGCGATTAACACAGGCATTCTGGGCCTGGTCTTTCCATGATTTCTACCGGGCCAAAGTTGACGAAGCGTGACGGCAATCGACGCAGAAGCCGGCGGTTTTAGGGCCTTGCCGGCTCGATCGCCCGTCTGAGCTCGTTCAAGCTATATAATATGTTTCGCGACTGGGCGCCGATCTGCGTCACCATTTCGCGCTCGCATTCCCAATAACCGGCCTTGGCGATCTTCGAGCAAATATCGGAAATACGGCTGCAGGACAGCGTGATATCGAGCAGACCTCGATCGGAGTCACAATCCGGGGGCTCTCCCTCGCCGCAAATCTTGCCGCGCGCAGCGATCGGAGAGAAGCGCTCACCCAGAATGCGGACTTCGGCGAGAAGAACTTCGAGATACATCATATTGCCCTTGGAATATCGCCTGTGGTCAGCTGCTTCTAGTAAGCGTTTTCTTCAGTTCATAGAGCACGTCCAGAGCGGCGCGCGGCGTCAGATCGTCAAGATCCAGCGCTTTAAGCCTCTCCTCGACCTTGGACGGCTCGCGCCGGCCAACTGCCTCCTCCCGGCGGACGGCCACTTGGAAGAGAGGCAGATCATCGATGAGCTGGCTTGCCGGATTCTTGCGGTCGGCATCTTCCAGCCGCGTCAGGACATCGCGCGCACGCGCCACCACGGACGCCGGAAGGCCGGCGAGGCGCGCCACCTGAATGCCATAGGAGCGATCGGCAGCCCCCGGCCCGACCTCGTGCAGGAAGATGACGTCGCCATCCCATTCCTTGACGCGCATGGTGGCATTGGAGAGCCGACCGAGCTTTTCCGACAGCACCGTCAACTCGTGGAAATGCGTGGCGAAAAGGCCGCGGCATCGATTGGCCTCGTGCAGATGCTCGACGGCTGCCCAGGCGATCGAAAGGCCGTCGAAGGTCGCGGTACCACGGCCGATTTCGTCGAGGATGACGAGCGAACGTTCCGTCGCCTGATTGAGGATCGCCGCCGTCTCGACCATCTCGACCATGAAGGTCGAACGGCCTCGGGCCAGATCGTCGGAAGCGCCGACGCGCGAGAACAGCCGATCGACGATGCCGATATGAGCCGAAGCGGCCGGCACGAAGGAGCCCATCTGCGCGAGAATGGCAATCAAAGCATTCTGGCGCAGGAAGGTCGATTTACCGCCCATATTCGGGCCGGTCAGCAGCCAGATGGCGCCATCCTTGCCGCCGGATTTCGGCGAGAGATCGCAATTGTTGGCGACGAACGGACCGCCGGCCTGACGTCGGAGCGCCTGCTCCACCACCGGATGGCGACCGCCCTCGATGGCGAACATGCGGCTGCCATCGACGATGGGTCGGCAATAGGCCTGCTCCTCGGCAAGGAGCGCAAGGCCGGCTGCAACATCGATCACCGACAGCGCGCGGGCGCCCGCCTTGATCGCCTCGGCAGCAGCCACCACGGCCGCGACCATACGGTCGAAGGCCTCGAGCTCGATCGCCAGTGCCTTGTCAGCGGCATTGGCGATGCGGCTTTCGAGATCGGCAAGTTCGGTCGTGGTGAAACGCATGGCATTCGCCATGGTCTGGCGATGGATGAAGCGCGCCTTGGCTTCGCTCGTATCGGTCATCGGACCGGCATTGCCGGCCGTGACCTCGATGAAATAGCCGAGCACATTGTTATGCTTGATCTTCAGCGACTTGATGCCGGTCTCCTCTGCATATTGCAGCTGCAGGCCGGCGATGACGCGGCGCGACTGATCGCGGAGTGCCCGCACTTCGTCGAGCTCGGCATTCGCCCCTTCACGCAGGAAACCGCCATCACGCTTCAGCAGGGGCAGCTCGTCGGCAAGTGTCGCGGCGAGCATCGCTTCAAGATCGGCGGGCAAGGCAACGAGCCCACCCAATGCAGCCTTCAGCTCTTCCGGCAGAAGTGCAGTTCCGAGCATGCGGGCAACGTCGGTTGCGGCTGCCAAGCCCTGGCGGATCGCCCAGAGATCGCGGGGGCCGCCGCGATCGAGTGCGAGGCGCGACAGGGCGCGCGGCATGTCAGGCACATGCTTCAATGCCGAACGCAAATCGCTGCAGAGCGACGGCTCCTCGGTCAGAAAGCCGATCGAATCCAGACGCTCATTGATACGGACAGGGTCGGTCAGCGGCGACATCAGCCGCTCGGCGAGGAGGCGAGCACCGCCGCCGGTCACGGTGCGATCGATCGCCTTCAGCAGCGAGCCATTGCGGTCGCCGGAAAGCGTGCGCACCAGTTCCAGATTGGCGCGGGTGGCGGGATCGATGAAAAGCGTGGAGGCGCCGCTTTCACGCTCCGGCAATCCCAGCGGCGGCCGCTCGGCAAGCTGGGTCTTTTCGACATAGGCGATCGCGGCGGCGGCGGCTGCCAGTTCGGCGCGGGTGAACGTGCCGAAACCATCGAGCGTCGACACGCCGAAGTAACGGGTGATTCGCCCCTCAGCGCTGGCGCTGTCGAACAGCACGGCCGGCTGCGGGACTGCCGTACGGCCAAGGATGTCGAAAACAGGCTTCAATTCCGGATCGTGGAACATGGTATCCGGCAGGATCAGCTCTCTCGGATCGATGCGCAGGATATCGGCGAGCAGCCTTGACGCCTCCGTCTCGGCAAGGCGGAAAACGCCCGTCGAAATATCGATCCAGGCGAGCGCCAGCTGCGGCTCGGCACCGCCGCGAATGCGTGTCAGAGCCATCAGATAATTGGATTCCGAAGGCGAAAGCAGCTTCTCTTCGGTGATCGTGCCGGGCGTCACCAGACGCACGACATCGCGCCGCACCACCGACTTGCCGCCGCGCTTCTTGGCTTCCGCCGGATCTTCCACCTGTTCGCAGACGGCGACGCGGAAGCCAAGGGCGATCAGCTTTTGCAGATAATCATCGGCGGCGTGAACAGGCACGCCGCACATCGGGATATCCTGCCCCATGTGCTGGCCGCGCTTCGTCAGCGTGATCCCGAGCGCACGCGAGGCATCGATGGCGTCTTCGAAGAACAGCTCGTAGAAGTCGCCCATGCGGTAGAACAGCAGCGAACCGGGATTGTTCGCCTTGATCTCGATATATTGCTCCATCATCGGAGTAGCCGAAGCGCGGCTTTCCTCCGAGGCAAGCTCGGCGGCCGAGAAAGCATCGATGCTGGCGTTAATACGTTCGTTCACGGAGGTGCAGTTTTTCCAAAAAAATGAGGTGTCACCCTATCCGCGCGCCGCTATAGAAGACAACAGCTATCGGGCAAGAGGGACCGGTCGCCCACAGGAGGTTTGGAGGAACAATGGCTGAGAGCAAGAGCAAGTCGCGTCCGGGAACGGGGATCACCGATCAGGAAGCATTGGACTTCCACAGGAACGGCCGTCCCGGCAAGCTTGAGATCAACCCGACCAAGCCGATGGCGACCCAGCGCGATCTTTCGCTTGCCTATTCGCCCGGGGTCGCCGTCCCCGTGAAGGCGATCGCTGCCGATCCGGCCACCGCCTACGACTATACCACGCGCGGCAATATGGTCGCCGTCATTTCCAACGGAACAGCCATTCTCGGCCTCGGCAATCTCGGCGCGCTCGCGTCCAAGCCGGTCATGGAAGGCAAGTCGGTCCTCTTCAAGCGCTTCGCCGACGTCGATTCGATCGATCTCGAGATCGACACCGAGAATGTCGACGAATTCATCAATTGCGTGCGCTATCTCGGCCCCTCCTTCGGCGGCATCAATCTGGAAGACATCAAGGCACCCGACTGCTTCATCATCGAGCAGCGCCTGCGCGAGCTCATGGATATCCCCGTGTTCCATGACGACCAGCACGGCACCGCCATCATCGCCGCCGCCGGCCTCATCAACGCACTGGAGCTGACGGGGCGCGACCTCAAGACCACCAAGCTCGTCTGCAACGGCGCGGGCGCTGCCGCCATCGCCTGCATCGAGCTGATCAAGTCGATGGGCTTCAATCCGGAGAACGTCACCCTTTGCGACACGAAGGGCGTGATCTATCAGGGCCGCAGCGAGGGCATGAACCAGTGGAAGTCGGCTCACGCGGTCAAGACCGACAAGCGCACGCTGGCGGAAGCGATGAAAGGCGCCGACGTCGTGTTCGGCCTGTCGCAGAAGGATGCCTTCTCCGAAGACATGATCCGCTCCATGGCCGACCGGCCGATCATCTTCGCCATGGCCAATCCCGATCCGGAAATCACGCCGGAGGAAGTCGCCCGCATCCGCGACGACGCCATCATGGCGACGGGGCGCTCGGACTATCCGAACCAGGTCAACAACGTCCTCGGCTTCCCCTATATCTTCCGCGGTGCGCTCGACGTGCGCGCCACCACTATCAATGACGAGATGAAGATCGCCGCCGTGAGAGCCTTGGCCAGTCTTGCGCGCGAAGACGTGCCCGATGATGTGGTCGCCGCCTATCAGGGCGCAAGGCCGCGCTTCGGCGCGCAATATATCATCCCCGTGCCCTTCGACCCGCGCCTTATCTCGGCAATCCCCGTAGCTGTCGCAAAAGCTGCGATCGAGAGCGGCGTAGCGCGCCGCGAAATAGCAGACATGGAAGCCTATGCACGCGAACTCTCGGCCCGGCGCGATCCGATCGCCTCGACGCTGGCGCAGCTCTACGAACGAGTGCGCCGACATCAGAAGCGCATCGTCTTTGCCGAAGCGGAAGAGGAGCAGGTCATGCGCGCCGCCCTCTCCTACGCCAATCAGGGGCTCGGCACGGCGATCCTTCTCGGCCGCGAGGATCTGATCCAGGCGACCGCCGAACGCGCCGGTATCGATCTGAACCGCCCCGGCCTCGAGATCGTCAATGCTCGCATCTCGAAGCGGGGCGATGCCTATATCGATTATCTCTATGCCCGGCTGCAGCGCCAGGGCTACCTGCATCGTGACGTGACACGCCTGATCCATAACGACCGCAATCACTTTGCCGCCTGCATGGTCGCATTGGGCGATGCCGACGGCATGGTGACGGGCGTGACCCGCAACTATTCGACCGCGCTCGGCGATGTGCGCCGCTGCATCGACGCCAAGCCGGGCCACCGGGTCATCGGCATATCGATCGTGCTTGCGCGCGGCCGCACCGTCTTCGTCGCCGATACCGCCGTGCATGACATGCCGACCTCGGAAGAACTGGCCGATATCGCCGAGGAAGCTGCCGGCTTCGCACGGCGCATGGGCTATGAGCCGCGCGTCGCCATGCTCGCTTACTCCACCTTTGGACATCCCCCCGGCGAACGCTCCGAGCGGGTGCGCGAAGCGGTTGATATTCTTGACAAGCGCTACGTCAATTTTGAATTCGACGGCGAAATGGCCGCCGATGTGGCGCTGGACCGCAAGCTCATGGAAAGCCTCTATCCCTTCTCGCGGCTATCCGGACCGGCAAACGTGCTTATCATGCCCGCTTTCCACTCTGCGGCGATCTCCACCAAGATGCTGCAGGAGCTCGGCGGCTCCACCGTCATCGGCCCGCTGCTCGTCGGCCTCGACAAGCCGGTGCAGATCACATCGATGGGGGCCAAGGATTCCGATATCGTCAATATGGCCGCTATCGCGGCCTATGGTGCGGGGTCGTAGACGCTACCTTATGAAATTGAGCCGGCGACCCAACAAAGGTGATGGGCGCCGGCGTCAATTCGGTGTAAAATAGCGAGATGAGTGAGGCCCAGGTCCTGTTCGGAGTGCTGCGCCATTCTGCGCAGCCTGACATTGTCGATGCTATCGAGCGGCTCGTCCTTGAGGCACCCGACCGCAAGCTTAATCGTGTGAATGCGCTCGCCTTCGCCGCCGACCATAGCTTCGATGAAGAGCAGACTATCAATGCCTTCCTGCACGCGTCGCGCCTTGGCCTGTTCGAGATGTCGTGGAATGTTCTTTGCCCCGGCTGCGGCGGGGTATTGGATGCCAATACTTCGCTGAAAACCGTGCAAAGCGACACCTACAACTGTACGCTTTGCGCAGCCGGCTACGAGCCGACGCTTGATGAGATGGTGGAAGTCACCTTCACCGTCAGTCCGCGCGTGCGCCACATAGAAGCGCACAATCCGCACGACCTGCCGCCCCTTGAATATTTCCGTCAGATCTATTGGGGCTCGGGTATCGACCTTCCCGACGAGGGATATGAAGAAAAAGTCGATCAATTCGTTCTGGAATCGCTCGAGCTGCCGCCCGGCGAGAAAGCGGTAATATCGCTTCAATTGCCGGCGGAATTCACCATCATCTTCGAGCCTGTCACGCATGCAGCGCAATTCCTCGATGTGAAGGGAGAGCCGACGAAGGAACGGCAGACCCTCTCAATCGTTTTCGATCGCATGCACCGGCACAGCGAAGCCATCGAATTGCGGCCCGGTCCCTTGCGCATCCAGATGGAGAACCACACGGACCTTCGCGTGCTGCCGTCGATCTGCGTGGCAAACGAGGCTCTGCACACGCTGCTTGGACAGCGCCGGCCATTTCTGACCGCCAAGCACCTGCTTTCCAATCAGACCTTCCGTGACATCTACCGTACGGATACGATCGACATCGATCAGCGGCTGAAGATCACCAGCCTCACCTTTCTGTTCACCGACCTGCGCGGTTCCACGGAATTGTACGAAAGGGTAGGCGATCTCGCTGCCTTCGATCTGGTCAAGACCCATTTCGGCATCCTGCATGAGATCGTGGCGGCGGAGGCGGGTGCCGTCGTCAAGACGATCGGCGATGCGGTCATGGCGACGTTCCCGACGCCGGATCGGGCGCTCACTGCGGCGATGCGGATGCGCGAGGCTATGCTCAGCCTCAACAATGAGCGCGGTAACGATGACCTTCTCCTGAAAATCGGCATCCACGAGGGGCCGTGCATCGCCGTGAGCCTGAATGAACGGCAGGATTATTTCGGGCAGACGGTCAATATCGCATCCCGCGTCCAGCATCTCGCCACATCACGCGAAATCTTCGCCACCAGTTCGGTGCTCGATCATCCTCGCGCTGCCGAACTGATGACAAGACGCGGTCTCACGCCGCAATCGCATCATGTCGCGCTGCGCGGCATCACCGATGCGATCGATATTTTTGCGATCCCCTGAGACCTATCTTGAGATTTTTCAGCTTGCGAAGCGACCCGCATCCGCGCCGTAATAATTGACGTAGCGGTCCGAGATGCTGGCGATCGGCAGTACGATCAGCACATCGGTCGTGTTGAAGGCGTGGTCGACAACGGCGTTGGAACCGACCATGGCACCGAGGCGCAGATATCCCTTGATCAGCGGCGGCATCGCCATCAGCGCTTTCTTCGGATTGACGGCTTCGACCGGCATCAGGTCCATGGTCCGGGCGAGCGACGGCAGAGCACCGACGGCCCAGTCATCCTTGGCGACAACATTGTGATAGAGAAAGGACAAGGCGAGCGCGTGCTGTTCCGGCAGGACACCGGGGAAGGAGGCGCAACCGATCATCGCGCCCATGCCGTGCTTCAGCGCATAGGCCCAATTGCCTTGCCACAGCAATTCCACCGTGCGCTTGTTCCGGTATGCCGGCAACACGCAGGAACGGCCGAGTTCCATGAAACGCTTATCGGGATGACGGGCAAGCAGCGCGTCGATGTCGAATTCCGATGACGAATAGAAGCCACCATTTGCCATGGCCACTTCCTGGCGCAGCAGGCGGTAGGTGCCGACGATCTGGTCCTCCGGATCGCCTTCGATCGAGCGATCCAGCACCAGAAGATGGTCGCAAATGGCGTCCCAGCTGTCGACGTCGCGTTGACGACGCATGGCGTCAGCCGGAAGTTGCGCGTTCATCTCCTCGACGAAAACGCGGTAGCGTACGGCCTGAGCGGCATCGATTTCGCGCGCCGTGCGGGCAAGGCGCGTTTCGAGATTTCCGATGCGTCCGAGCACATCGCTGGCAACCGGCTCAACCGTTGCCTTTGAAGACTGAACCATTTCGCCCTGAGCTTCGCGATTCAAGATTTCGATGGACATGGCGATTCTCCCCCTACGGGCCGATATAGCGCCATAAACCAAATTCGTGCGACAGGAAAGTGACACGCAGCCTTGCTAAATGCAAGAACCGTGCCCATTGCAATTTTTCGAATAGGCGCGCCGTCCCCAACTTAGCGGCGGCAAATGCCACAAGTTGAACCTTCTCGCCGCCCTCTATCGAACATTGATGAGCCGGCATTCTTGTTCTTCACTCGAAGATCGAAAATAATTTTAGGCGCGTTCGAAAACCGATCGGGACAGGCCTTTCAGCACTGTCTTCAGCTTCTCTGGATCGACCGGCTTGACGATGACGGCATCGGCTCCGGCCAGAAGTGCCTGACGGCGGATCGAATCGCGGGTGTCTGCGGTCAGTACGACGATCGGAAGCGACGGCAGGCCATGCCTGCGTTCATGGGCCCGCAACTGCGCAAGCACAGCCGCACCCGTGCCGCCCGGCATGTTGAAATCCGTGACCAGAACCTCCGGCCGTGTTTCGGACTTTTCGATGCGGGCTCGAAGGCCATCGAAATCCTCGACGAGGCGGACCCTGTGGCCAGCCTTGGAGAGCATGGCCCGGACCAGCATCGCATTAACCGGGTCATCCTCGCCCAGCAGGATATCGAGCGCACGATCGTCCTCCGCCTCCGGCGTCGTTATGCCGATCTCGGACACCGCCTCGATCAGTGCCTCGCGCCTTTCCATGCCGCGCATACGGCCCCTCAGCACGTCTATCAGCGATTGTTCGCGCAGCGGACGGATGAGCCAGGCGTCGAAAAGGTCGAGCGGATGGGTGTTACGCTCTTCGGGATTGACAAGGAAGATCTTGCGCAGCCGAGGCACCGCAAGCGCATTTCCCTCGCTGAAATACCAGGGCGCCATACGGTGATCGACGATGAGATCCGTCCATACCCCACCCACGCCCATCGGGAAGGAAGGCAGAAGATCGTCCATGTCGCCGGGACCGATTAACCGGCAGCGGCCGCCGAGCGTCTGTATGGTCCGCATGATGGCCGTACTTGCCGCGCCTTCGGGGGCAAGCAGCAGGATACGAGAGCCTCTGAGCATGGTATTGCGCCGGTCGTGTCCGTTCTCTCCGGCAACCAGGCGGACCGGGAAGGAGATGACGAACTCGCTGCCCTTGCCGCGCTCGCTCGCGACGCTGAGGCCGCCGCCAAATTCTCGCAGGATGCGGGCGGAGATGGCAAGGCCGAGACCAGTGCCGGCGCTTCTTTCCACCGTGGTGCCGGCTTGCTCGAACTCGCCGAAGACGCGGGCCTGCTCCTCCTCGGTCATACCGGGACCGCTGTCGCGCACCGATATCGTCAAATCCCGGCCATCGAGATCGACGCTGACAAGAACGCCACCGGTCTGGGTGAATTTCACCGCGTTGCCGATGACATTGAACAGGATCTGGCGCAACCGAGCAGGATCGAACTCCAAGTTCTCCGGAACATCGGCCGCAACGCTTGCAGCGATTTCTATGCCCTTTTCATGGGCGCGATGGGCGAGCATCTCGATGACGCCTTCCAGCAGCGGCCGCAAAGCCTCCTGCCGTGGATGCAACTGGAAGCGACCGACTTCGATCGTGGAGAAATCCAGGAGGTCCTCGACCAGCTGCACCAGCGCGTGACCCGATTGGCGAATGCCGGTGAGGTAATTTGCCTGCTCCAGGGTCAATGGCGTCTGGGCGAGCAGATGGTTCATGCCGAGAATGCCAGACAGCGGCGTGCGGATCTCATGGCTGACGGTGGCGAGCAGGCGGGATTTGGCGGCGCTGTTATACTCGGCCTTCAATCGGGCGTCTTCGCGCAGGCGCGCAACCTGCCGCTCCTCCGTCACGTCGCGCGCGATGCTCTGTATGCATAATTGCCCAGTCGTCGCATCGCGGAACATGACATCGTGCCAGGCAAAAATGCGCCGCCCCTCGGGCGTTGCGATTTCCGCATCCTGATGCTTCGCGCCGGTGACGGTACGGAATACGAGGCCGGTCTCTTCCAGCGTCAGGCCCTCCGGATGCGGCCTGCCGGTCAATCGGCTGAATGTGGCATTGGCATGCATAATCCGCCGGTCGATGCTGCGTGTGACGGTGATATCACCGAGCGCATCATGGACGGTGGCAAGGAGATTGGCGCTTTCCCTGTGCTCCCACAAGCGATCATGCTCGCTCTCGTTGGCATCGGCAGCGGCAATCTCAGGCTCGCCTGCAGCGCCCCGGGCTTTGACGATGCCGACAGCGGCAAGCGCAAGGGCCACAAGGCCAAACAGGCCCGCGAGCAGCAGCGGACCTCCGGTAAAGCCAATCACCAGAAAGGCTGCCCCAGCGACAAGACCCCCGCCATTCAGCCAATGGCCCAGCAACGACCGGGCCTGCGCGGACGGTGGCGATTGCTGCCCTGCCTCACGCGGTACTGTTGATTTTACAAGCGACGACTCGTCGGCGGCCGGCCCTTCGCTCGGTCCCGTTTGGTCGTGAACTGCCGCGGCGGCAAGCTTTTCCTGCAGATCTGCCAGAGTGCTCATGCAGTCTGGCTATCATGGGCAGTCTTCCCGATGCCTTCAGGGATTCGATAGAATTTTACGCTTTTGCCTTTTTCGGCATGAGAAGTTCGTCGAGAATGACGCAGCTTGCACCGACGGTGATGAAGCTGTCGGCAAGATTGAAGACGGCAAAAGACCACGTCTGCGTGTGAAAGAGGATGTAATCGATCACGTGACCGTAGAGAAAGCGGTCGAGCAGATTGCCCAGAGCACCGGCGATGATCAGGGCAAAGCCCGTATGCGCCAGCCAGCGGTGATCGGGCGTGCGTCGCCAGAGCCACAGCACGAAGGCGACGATGACGAGCCGCATCCCGACGATGAACCAGCCATCCATGCCCGACAGCATCGAGAAGGCCACGCCGAGATTATAGGTGCGATAAAGGGCCAGCGTCGGGATGACCGGAACCATTTCCTGTAAGGGAAGCCAGTTGTCGACCATGATCTTGATGGCCTGGTCGAGAACAACGGCAACCACGATGAAAATCAGGATTGGCAGGGGCCGCGAAAACAGGGCTGGCTTTGCAGTCGGCCGTTCGTGGGTCTCGCTATCGGTCATCGGGTCTCGCTCAGGGTCAGGATATGGCGGCGGGCCTCGAACAGCATGACTGCCGTCGCGACCGCCAGATTAAGGCTGTCGGCACGGCCGGCCTGCGGGATGCGGGCGAGCGCATCGGCCTCTTTCGCCAGGGCATCCGGCAGGCCCGACTGCTCGTTGCCCATCAGGATGACGACGGGCTTCTTTTTGTAATCGATGGTGCGATAGTCCACCGCGCCAGCCAGATGGGTGGCAACAACGGAAACCTCAGCCTTCTTCTTCCAGGCCAAGAACTCTTCCGGTGTTGCCTTGACGACAGGAACGGCGAAGACCGAGCCCATGGTGGCGCGTACGGTTTCCAGCGAAAAGGGATCGGTCGTCTCACCGACGAGGATGACTCCGGAAGCGCCGGCCGCATCGGCGGTGCGGATGATCGTGCCGAGGTTGCCGGGATCGCGGACGCGGTCGAGCGCTACCCAGGTTTCGCCGGCCTTCGGCTTGACGTCCCGAAGCTGTTGCCAGCGCTGCTCGAAGACGCCGACTACCATCTGCGGATTGTCGCGGCGGGTGATCGAGCCGATGACCTTTTCGCTGACCTCCAGCACCAGCCCGCCGGCCGCTACCGTCTTGGCGGCCACCTGCTCGACGAGAGGCTTGCCCTTGGCGGCCTTGGCATAAACCAGCGTGCGGATCGTCCAGCCGAGTTCGAGCGCGTCGATGACGAGCTTCAGCCCTTCGGCCAGGAAGGCGCCGCTTTCCTCGCGGGACTTCTTGACCGTCAGCGCCTTGATGTCCTTGACGATCGGATTGGCAAGCGAGGTGACCTCCTTGACCTGTCCGACCTTGCGTGGGCCGTCATTGCGGAAATCCTGGTTCATTTCGGCACCCAGCGGCTGAAGAGAGAGGTGGAAAGCGCCCTGCCCGGCGTGCGGCCGTCAAGGCCGGCCTCGCGGATGACCAGCTCGCCGGATTCGACCACGCCGCCGGCGCCGCGCATGGTCTCGCGCATCAGCTCATGGATCGAGTAGAAGCTGGCGCGGATGGAATAGGCCGTCAGCACGAGGCCGAGCGCCTTCGGCGACAGGATTTCGCGGCAGATATCGAGCATCAGCGGCAGATGTTCGAATAGATGCCAGACCTCGCCGTTCGGGCCCCGGCCAAATTTCGGCGGGTCGGTGAGGATGATGTCGTATTTATTGCCGCGCCGCTCCTCGCGCAGGATGAACTTCATTGCATCCTCGCAGATCCAGCGGATCGGCAGCTTCTCCATCCGGCCCAAGGCCTGGTTTTCGCGCGCCCAGCCGATCGCCTTCTTGGAGGCGTCGACATGGGTCACTTCTGCGCCGGCAGCGGCTGCCACCAGGGAGGCGACGCCGGTATAGCCGAAAAGGTTCAGGACCTTGAGCGGCCTTTTCGCCGCCTCGACCTGCTCCTTCATCCAGGCCCAGTGCACGATCTGCTCCGGAAAGACCCCGACATGTCGGAAGGCGGTAAAGCGGCCGAGGAAATCGACGCCGAGCAATTGCAGCGGCCAGGTCTCGCCGAGCGCTTCGCGCGGAAAGCGCCAGCGGCCCATGCCGTCCTCATCGGTATCGCCGGTGAAGATCGCATCGGCATTGTCCCAGACATGCGCGGCGAGCGATGGCGGCCACAGCGCCTGTGCTTCCGGCCGAACGATGCGATACGGTCCATACTGCTCGAGCTTGAGGCCATTACCGCTGTCGATCAGGTGGAAATCGCCGGCACCGAGTGACTCGAGGATCACCGGCACGCGCTCCGTCGGCCTCTCGCCGGTTCGCGCAATCAGCGGACGTTCCGGCGCTGTGGAAGCGGTCGCCGCATCGCGCGGCTCGGTTACCCGTTCGCCATGACGGGGCGAAGGCTTGGCTGGCCTCGAAGCATGCGCGGGCTTTGCCGGCGGCTTGCCTGATATGTCGCGCCGGGGTTTTGCCCCGAGACCGCCCGCACTTTTCTGGCCGGGCCGGCTTTCCCTATGTTTCACCATACTTGTCTCAAAATTGATATGTGCGTGCAAATAGCATCTGGCCGCCACTTGGCAAAGCGCTTTCCGATCTGCGATGATCCATGCACAAAATGTCACATTGGGAGGATTGCGCATGGACATGACCGGCGAGGAGCGGATCGCGGCACCCAGGGACGCCGTATGGGCGGCACTGAACGATCCGGAGATCCTCAAGAAATGTATCCCGGGATGCCAAAGCCTGGAAAAGATCTCGCCGACGGAACTGACCGCGACCGTAAAGCTGAAGATCGGCCCGGTTTCCGCCTCCTTCAATGGCGAGGTCAAGCTTTCCAACATCAACGCACCGGAAAGTTACACGATATCAGGCGAAGGAAAGGGCGGAATTGCCGGTTTCGCCAAGGGCGGCGCAGACGTCGTGCTCAAGGAAGACGGCGACGAGACCATCCTGCAATACGAGGCGAAGGCGCAAGTCGGTGGCAAGATCGCACAGCTCGGTTCGCGGTTGGTCGATTCCAGCGCCAAGAAGCTGGCACAGCAGTTTTTTTCCGATTTCACCGCGGCGATCAATGGCCAGTCCGGCGACTGATTGCCGAGCGCATATTTGGCGCCCATATAGTCGATCATGACATCGCAATCTCAGACATGGGCCATCCGGCCCGCACGCGAACAGGATATGCCGACGCTCGCGGAGATTTACCTCCAGGTCCGCCGCGAGACATTCCGCTGGGTCGACCCCGATCGCTTTACACTGGAAGACTTCGCCACTCACACGAATGGCGAGCGACTGTTCGTCTGCGAAGATGAGCATGGCACGGTCGCCGGCTTCGCCGCGATTTGGGAGCCGGACGACTTCATCCACATGCTCTATATCCTGCCGGCATTCCAGGGCCGTGGCGCGGGCAAGGCACTACTGGCCGCACTGCCGGATTGGCCAGGGCGCCACTATCGGCTGAAATGCCTGGTCAAAAACATCCGCGCCATGGCGTTCTACAGGATGCTCGGCTTCGAGATCATCGGCGACGGCGCGTCGCCGGAAGGGGATTATAAAGAGATGCGGCTTGGCGATGCCGCTTCACTTTGACGGCAGCTGCCCGGCGATCTCTTCGGCGCGCGTGCGATGCTTGTCGGCTTCAGCCTGCCAGCGTACCGCTTCTCGCGACTGGTTACGCGCGCGCTTGCGATGCTTTCCCTGATTAACCCAAGTGACCGCGGCACCGACGATCATGCCGAGGATCAGCGCCACAAACAACAGCACGAACAGGGGCGCATTCAACGACAGCACCTGATCCTCCGGCCGAAAGGGATTGAGCGCCAAAGTGACGGATTGCCTGTTGGCAACGCAGAATATGATGAGGACGATGCCGAGCGGCAGCAATATCAGCAGATTGACGATCTTCTTGGCCATTGCGCAGCTCCTTTATCCGCGGCCATGAGTGCCACGCACCCAAGCCACCTTCAGCCGCAGAATAGAAAAGAGGCGGCTGAATTCAAGTGCCACCGCGTCGCGGCACAATCATGTCCTACAACTATTTTCGTCGGCGCATTTGGGGAAACTCGGCCGGAACGGCCCGATCAGTTGTCGTCTTCCTCATCGTCGCCGGCGCCCGGATTCAGGCGCTCGCGCAATTCCTTGCCCGTCTTGAAGAAGGGAACCCATTTTTCCTCGACGAAGACGGTATCGCCGGTGCGTGGGTTGCGACCAGAGCGTGAAGGCCGGTTCTTGACGGAAAAGGCACCGAAGCCGCGAAGCTCAACTCGGTTTCCCGCTGCGAGCGCATCGGTGATCTCATCCAAGACAGCATTGACGATATTTTCGACGTCGCGGTGATAGAGATGCGGGTTGCGGGCGGCAACAATCTGCACCAGTTCCGACTTAATCACAGCTATCCCCTTAAATCATTGATTTATCAATTGGCTGCACCCTGCCAAACAGAAAGCAGGCCGTCAAGAAACAACTTATCGGTCATGATTTTCTGGAGGCTCTCTCCTTTGATAAAATCATCATAACCGAGGCGATTTAGCAACCAGGAAGCGGCACCCGGCCAAAAGAAGGACGAAGTTTTGTCTTCCGGCTTCCAATCGACGATCGGCAGGTCCTTCTTGACCTTGCGCGTTTCGAGATAGGCGAGGATTTCGTCCTCGCCGCCGAGCGTGTCGATCAGCTTGTTCTGCAGCGCCTGGCGACCGGTGAAGATGCTGCCGTCTGCAAGCTTCAGCACTTCGTCGCGCGGCAGTTTGCGGCGCTCGGCAACCAGATCCACGAACCAGGCGTAGCTGTCCATGACCATATTGCGGATCATGTTCTTGGCGTCTTCGCTGGCGGGATGGAAGGGCGACGGCTCGGCCTTCAGCGGCGCCGACTTGATCTCGTCGAGCGAAACGCCGACCTTGTCGAGCAGATCCTTGACCTGCGGATACTGGAAGATGACGCCGATCGACCCGGTGATGGAGGTATCGCCCGCAACGATATCGTCGCCGGCCGTCGCGATCATGTAGCCAGCCGAGGCTGCGACGGTACGAATGTCCGACACGACCGGCTTCTTGGCGGCGACCGCGCGGATCGCCTTGAAGATCCGCTCGCCACCATAGGTCGTTCCGCCCGTCGAGGAGATCGACACGATCAGCGCCTTGACCTGGTCATTGTCGCGGATCTTCTTCAGCCGCTCCAGAAGTTCCGGATCGTCCTGAATGAGCCCGGAAATCTTGACGCGGGCGATCTGCGGACCGCGCGCATCGGGCAGATCGGCAGAGACGAAGCGATAAAACGCAAAGCCCAATGCCACCAGGAGCAAAACGGCAACAATGCGCCAGAAACCGAGCTTGCGGCGCAATTGTCGCCGATCCGCGATTGCAGAACTATCCATCACGCCTTATTTCTCCCCGCAACAAATTGAAAGCGCTACAAACCGGATGTATGACACCTTGAAACGGGCACAATCCTCAGAGAAAAGCGTTTCCCGTTTTCGATGTCGTCGGCGGGACGTCGCTCTGTCGTTCATCAGATAGGACATCGCCCGACCTGATGAAACCGGCCGATGGCATATTTTTCTGCTAAAATTCGCCCATGGCAGGAAAAAATCCATATTGGCAAGCCAGTGCAATAATGCGAAACGATCCGATAGGCTTTTTGGCACAGCCTCGCATAGCGTGAATGCGGTTTTCCGGATCATAGAAGACGGACCAGTTGCATGCTCAATACGATCGAGCCCCCCGGCGAGGCAATGCGCTCGGTGCCGGAACGGAACGCGTATAAAGACGCGATTTTCCACTCTAACCGCGTGAAGCGGCTGAGAGTGCTGTTGCCGCTTGCCGCCGTCGTGGTCTCGCTCCTGTTTATCGTCGTCTCGGTCATCCGCGCCTATCTGCCCGCCGACATCCGGATCGAGGGTGCAAAGATCGAGGATGGCAAGGTGGTCATGGAGCGCCCTGCCATATCCGGCCGCAACAAGGATGGCATCAGCTATTCGCTGCTTGCCGAAAAAGCGCTGCAGGATATCAAGAACCCGAATATGATCACGCTCAAGACGATCAAGGCATCCATGCCGGTCAATACGGATGTGATCGCCCACGTCACGGCCCAAAGCGCAGATTTCGATCGCCAGGCCGATACACTGAAGCTTACCGAACCCTTCACCATCATTATGGACAACGGCCTGCACGCAGAATTCAAGACCGCCTTCCTGGACGTGAAGAAGGGAGACCTTTCTAGCCAGGATCAGGTCGCAATCAGCCGAGGCGGTATGTCGGTTGTTGCGCGTTCGCTCAAGATGACGGATAAGGGGAGCGTAATCGAATTCGACGGGCAGGTTCGGATGAACATCGAACCCGCCACTTCCCATGATTCAGATAGCCAACAAAAGCCGGGCGGTTCATGACAAAGTATTGGCCTAATTCAATTTTCAATTCCGGCTTGCGCAAGGCAGGCCTTCTCTGTGCCTTTGGCGCCGCAGCATTCTTCGCCGCCGCCGAGGCCGGCGCACAGTCGACGACCAGTTCGATGCCGGGCCTTGCCCTTTCCAAGGATCAGCCGATCCAGATCGAAAGCGACAAGCTTGAGATCCACGACCAGGAAAGCCAGGCCGTCTTCACCGGCAACGTCAAGGTCGTGCAGGGCACGACGACCATGCAGGCCGGCAAGATGACGGTCTTCTACAAGAAGAAGCAGGCGGGTGACGCCAAGCAGCCCGACAATCCGGTCGCGAAGGCCGCCAAGGAACAGAACCAGTCGCTGGTGTCTGGCGATGCCAACATCGACCACATTCTGGTCAACGACAAGGTCTACCTCGTTTCCGGAACGCAGACGGCAACGGCGGAGGACGGCTCCTTCGACATGACCAACCAGCTTGCCATCCTCAAGGGCAAGAAAGTGGTTCTGACTGACGGGCCGAACGTTTTCACCGGCTGCCAGCTTACCGTGCACATGGCGACAGGCGAAGCCCAGTTGGATTCCTGTGGCGGCCGCGTCCAGATCCAGCTCGACCCGAAGTCGCAGCAAGTGCAGCAACAACAAAAGAAAAACTGATACCGGTCCCCTCGTGACGACATCGACAACCTCCACCTTGCCCGGCGTGCCCGGGCCGTCTTCTGCGGCATCCGGCGCACCGGCCGCCGACAAAGCACGCTATAAAGGCACGCTGATCGCCCGCGGCCTCACCAAGACCTACGGCAGGCGTCGCGTCGTGAATGGCGTTTCGCTGGTGGTACGGCGTGGCGAGGCTGTTGGCCTGCTGGGGCCGAACGGCGCCGGCAAGACGACCTGTTTCTACATGATCACCGGGCTGGTGCCGGTCGATGAGGGCACGATCGAAATTGACGGCAACAACGTCACGTCAATGCCGATGTACCGCCGTGCGCGGCTCGGCGTCGGCTATCTGCCGCAGGAAGCCTCGATCTTCCGCGGCCTGACCGTGGAAGAAAACATCCGCGCCGTGCTCGAGGTCCATGAAAAGGACAAGACGAAGCGGGAGCGCAAGATCGACGAATTGCTGGAGGAATTCCACATTCGCAATCTGCGCACGGTGCCGGCGATCGCACTTTCGGGCGGCGAACGGCGCCGCCTCGAAATCGCCCGTGCGCTGGCGACCGACCCGACCTTCATGCTGCTCGACGAGCCTTTCGCCGGCGTCGACCCGATTTCGGTCGCGGATATCCAGAACCTTGTGCATCATCTGACTGCACGCGGAATCGGCGTGCTGATCACGGACCACAATGTTCGCGAAACGCTCGGCCTGATCGACCGTGCCTACATCATCCATGCGGGTGAGGTGCTGACCCATGGCAGGGCGAACGATATCGTCAGCAACCCTGAAGTACGCAAGCTGTATCTGGGTGACAATTTCAGCCTCTGATAGGCTGAAATGCCATCTTCCGATCCGCCAATATTAGCGGATGCTACCGCGCGCCGGAAATTTACTTCGGCTTCACAGTTCCGCTTGACCAAATCCAATAAAAAAGCAATTTTTGGGCCAGTTGGAATTTCGCGAGAATTTTAGTGATAAAAGACGCGGATTCCCGAGGAGTTCAAGGGGAGTCCCGCGTCCGCCATGGCATTATCGGCCAATCTTTTCCTGCGCCAAAGCCAGAGCCTGGTGATGACACCGCAACTGATGCAATCCATCCAGTTGCTGCAGATGACGCATTTCGAGCTCACCCAATTCATCGCGCAGGAAGTCGAGAAGAATCCGCTGCTGGAATTTGCGTCAAATGACGAGGATCTAGGCAGTACCAGCGACCGTGAGCCGAAGGACGAACGGTTTGAGACCATGGAGGAAACCCATGGCGAAGATGGCTCCGAACGCAATGCCGGCGACCTTGCGAGCGACTGGTATGAGAGTGACAATACCGGCAATGCCAACCGGCTGAGCGACGAGCTCGACACCAATTTCGGCGATATCTTTCCTGATGACGGTAGCCCGCAGCGCGCCGATGCGCCGGAGCTGCTCAGCCAATGGAAGTCCATGCCAGGGGGGGAAGCCGGTGAGAGCTATGACCTGGACGATTTCGTCGCCGGCCAGGTGTCGCTGCGCGATCATCTGAACGAACAGATCCCATTTTCGCTTCCCGCCATGGCCGATCGGCTGATTGCCCAGCATCTTGTCGACCAGCTCGACGACACCGGCTATCTGCACGCCGAGCTCAACGAAACGGCCGAACGGCTCGGCACCACGCTTGCCGATGTGGAACGGGTTCTGGACACCCTGCAGCAGCTCGATCCTCCCGGTGTCTTTGCCCGCTGCCTCAGCGAATGCCTGGCGATCCAGCTTCGGCAGAAGGATCGCTTCGATCCCGCCATGGAGCGGCTGATAGAAAACCTTGAACTGCTCGCGCGGCGCGATTTTGCGACGTTGAAGCGGGTCTGCGGTGTCGATGAGGAAGATCTGCTCGACATGATGACGGAAATCCGTCAGCTCAACCCCAAGCCGGGCAGCGGTTTCGAGACCGAGATATCGGAGGCGATCATGCCCGATATCGTCGTGCGTCCCTCTGCGGACGGGAGCTGGCTGGTGGAGCTCAATCCCGATGCGCTGCCGCGGGTCTTGGTGAGCCAGTCCTATTTCGCCTCCGTCACCAAGACCAGCCAGGACCACGCCTTCCTATCGGAATGCCTGCAGAACGCCAATTGGCTGACCCGCAGCCTGGACCAGCGCGCCAAGACGATCATGAAGGTGGCAAGCGAGATCGTGCGGCAACAGGACGCGTTCCTGCTGCATGGCGTCGACCATCTGCGGCCGCTCAACCTGAAAACTGTGGCGGACGCCATCAAGATGCATGAATCGACGGTCAGCCGCGTGACCTCGAACAAATACATGCTGACGCCGCGTGGTCTGTTCGAGCTCAAATATTTCTTCACGGTTTCGATCGGCGCCGTCGAAGGCGGCGACAGCCATTCCGCCGAAGCCGTACGTCACAAGATCCGTCTGCTGATCACGAACGAGAGCCCGGATGCGGTTCTGTCCGACGACGATATTGTCGATACGCTGAAGAAGGGCGGGATAGAGCTTGCTCGCCGCACGGTTGCAAAGTACCGGGAAGCCATGAACATCCCCTCCTCCGTGCAACGGCGCCGGGAGAAGCGGGCTCTGGCCAAAGTTTCCGGTTTCTGACGGGCGGCTACCCTCAACCACAGGCTGCCGAACTCCTAACAGTCCGTTAAGACGCAGTTGACTTTCCCATGCGGCAGGGCTAGAAGCCCGCCGCAATCGCTGCAGGACAGCACGACCATGAAACTTATCCCCACCATCCAAAAGGCGGTCGATATACGCAATTTGCCTTTGACTGCGTGAAGTGCTTGGATGAGCTTGAGGCTTGGCGTAAACTGATACGCGCAATAACCACTACAAGAAGGGAAACTCCATGAGTGTGCGTGTCTCCGGTAAACATATGGAAATTGGTGACTCCTTCCGCCAGCGGATAGAAGACCAGATCGGTATGGCCGTGACCAAATACTTCGACGGGGGGTATTCAGGTCAGGTAACTGTACACAAGTCCAGTTCGCGCTTCGCGGCCGATTGCAAGCTTCATCTCGATAGCGGCGTGGTATTGCATGCTGCAGGCGAAGCCATGGACCCGCAGCTTGCTTTCGATGCAGCATCCGAGCGCATCGAAAAGCGCCTGCGCCGTTACAAGCGCAAACTCAAGGACCATCAGGCCGGCAACCATGTGAACGGGCAGGCGGAAGTCGCCTATACGGTCATGGACGGCATTCCAGATGACGATGAGGAAATTCCTGCCGATTTCGCGCCAGCGATCGTCGCAGAAAGTACGAAGCAATTGAAGACCATGTCGGTGGCGACTGCCGTGATGGCACTCGACATGACCGACGAACCGCTGCTGCTCTTCCGCAGCCCCGGCAACGAGCACTTGAACATCGTCTACCGCCGTCAGGACGGCAACATTGGCTGGATCGACGCAGCCAATATCAAAGGCTGAGAATAGAAGATAAGCGGCGGCCGCGCATCATCGCAGCTGGCCGCCGCTTGCCCGTCATCGGTTCTCGGCGACACGAAGGATAAAGAGAATGGCATTGGCAGATTTGCTACAGCAAGATGCGATCATCCCCGCCTTGAAGGCAAATTCCAAAAAACAACTGCTTCAGGAGTTGGCCGCCAAAGCTTCCAAGCTGACCGGATTGCCCGAGCGCGAAATCTTCGACGTCGTACTGCAGCGCGAGCGCCTCGGTTCCACCGGCGTCGGCAACGGTATCGCCATTCCCCACGGCAAGCTTGCCAGCATCAAATCCATCGCCGGCATTTTCGCGCGCCTTGAAGCGCCTGTCGATTTCGAGGCGCTGGACGACCAGCCCGTCGATCTCGTCTTCCTGCTGCTCGCACCCGAAGGGGCCGGCGCAGACCACCTGAAGGCGCTCTCGCGCATCGCCCGCGTTCTGCGGGACCAGGATCTCGTCGCCAAGCTCCGCGCCACCGATTCCGCCTCCGCCATTTACGCGTTCCTCAACGAGGAGCAGGCATCCAACGCCGCCTGACGGCTTGGATCGCATCGGACCAAGGCAAAAATAAGAGCCGGACGATCAGAGATCGTCCGGCTCTTTCTTTTATTGGTGTGCCCGAAAGAGGATCAGGCGTCTTTTTCATCCAGCGGACTGTTGGCGCCCTGCTCGGCATTTTCGACAATCTTCGGGCCACCCTTGGCAACGCCGACCATGGCCGGGCGCAGAACGCGATCGCCAATGGCGAAACCTGCCTGCACGACCTGAACGACCGTGTTGTTCGGCACCTCGGGATTGGGCACTTCGAACATGGCCTGATGGAAATTGGGATCGAACTTCTGTCCGATCGGTTCGAGCTGGCGCACGCCGTGACGCTCGAGAGCCGACAACATCGAACGCTCGGTCATCTCGACGCCTTCGATCAGCGTCTTAAGGCCGGCATCGGCGCCGGCGCGTGCCTCAGCCGGGATGGCATCTAGCGTGCGGCGCAGATTGTCTGCCACCGAGAGCATGTCGCGGGCAAAGCTTGCCACGGAATAGGACTTTGCATCCTTCACATCGCGCTCGGTGCGGCGACGGAGGTTGTCCATCTCGGCAGCCAGGCGAAGATACCGATCGCGCAGTTCGCCGTTTTCGGCCTTCAGCAGCTCAACCGGATCTGGCTGGGACGGCTCGGCCGCATCTACGGTTTCCGCTGCATCCTGCGCGAAATCCGCTGACGTGTCAGCCGCCGTGGCGTCAGGTCCGGTTTTTGTTGTTTCGTCGGTCATGACGGTCTCCGAATTGCTTGGTCTTTGGATGTGCCCGATATCGAGGTTTGCTCGGAAAAAATCAAGGCTTTGTCGAGAAGAACAGCCAATTCACGGCTTTGCGATGACGGCAATACCTCTCCCTGCTCATTGCTGCCGCTTGTGACATCGGCTGTTCAGCCCTCCCTACCAGTGGTATTCTAAAATACATCTCAGCACAGCGAGGTGAGATCAATGTCTAATGGCAAATCCCTTTCAGGCAAGTGTTTCTGTGGCGCGGTGGAAATCGCAGTCGATGGCGAGCCAATGGCGATGGGCTACTGCCATTGCGACTCCTGTCGGGAATGGTCGGCAGGGCCGATCAACGCCTTCTCGCTCTGGCCGCCGGAAGCCGTGCACGTCACCAGAGGCGCGGACAAGATCGGCAGCTACCAGAAGACCGAGAAGAGCGTGCGCAAGTGGTGCACGGTCTGCGGCGGTCATCTTCTGACGGAACATCCGCCGTGGGGCGTGACCGATGTCTACGCGGCCGTCCTGCCCGACCTCGATTTTCAGCCTGGCGTGCATGTCAACTATGAGACGACGGTGCTGCATCTGAAGGACGGGCTGCCGAAACAGAAGGACTTGCCAGCCGAAATGGGCGGATCGGGAACCTTGCTTCCCGATTGACCTTAGCCGCTAGAGTGGTTCAGTTTTCTACGGAATCCCTGAACCGCTCTATCTCTTTGTTGCCTCGCAATTCCGAACGGAAAACCGCTGCGCACTTTTCCTGGAATTGCTCTAGATTCTCTCCTCAGATTCCAGGTCGCGAAAGCCGCGAGATCAGCTGCGCGGTATAATCGACCATGGGCACGATGCGGGCGTAGTTCAGCCGCGTCGGGCCGATAACACCGACGGCGCCGACGATGCGGTCATCATCATCGCGATAGGGTGCAACGATCAGCGAAGAGCCCGACAGCGAGAAGAGCTTGTTTTCCGAGCCGATGAAGATGCGCACGCCCGGTCCGCTTTCGGCGAGATTGAGGATCTCGATCAGGCTGTCCTTCTTCTCCAGATCGTCGAAAAGCAGGCGCAGACGATCCAGATCCTCCGCGCCGCCGATTTCGGCGAGTAGATTGGAATGACCTCGAACGATAAGCTGCGTCGGCTTGCCCTCGTCATCGCCGCCGGACCAGACGGCGATGCCGCGCTCGACCAGCTGATGGGAGAGGCTATCCAGCTCCTGGCGCACGCTTTCCTTGAGGCTCTGCAATTGCCGCCGCAATTCCGGCATGGTCTGGCCGGTCATATGGGCGTTGAGGAAGTTGGCGGCTTCCGTCAGCTGCGACGATGTGGTGCCGGCCGGCAGCTCGATAATGCGGTTTTCCACCTGATCGTGCTCGCCGACAAGCACGGCAAGGGCCTTGGTCGGTTCCAGCCGGATGAATTCCACATGTTTAAGAACCGGATCGCTCTTCGAGGTGATGACGAGACCGGCGCCGCGCGAGATGCCCGACAGCACCCGGCTTGCCTCCGACATCATCGATTCAACCGGCTGGTCGCGATTGCTGCCGCGCACCTGCCGGTCGATATTAGCGCGGTCTTCGGCCGAGAGATCGCCGACCTGCATGAAGGCATCGACGAAGAAGCGCAGGCCCACCTGGGTCGGCAAGCGCCCGGCGCTCACATGCGGCGAATAGATGAGCCCCAGCTCTTCCAGATCGCTCATGACATTGCGCACGGAAGCCGGCGACAGCGACATGGGCAAGAGGCGCGAGAGATTGCGCGAGCCCAATGGCTCGCCGTTCTCAAGATAGCCTTCGACGATGCGACGGAAGATTTCCTTGGAGCGTTCGTCCAGTGCAGCAATGACATCCGAGACCGACGATGTCGTGAATACCATTTCGCTGTCAGATCCATTCCGTTGAGCCTTGGGCAAAATATAATCATTCAGTTAGCAATGGCAAAAGGTAAAAATGCCGCCATGGCTGCCGAGCGGCTTTGCAGCCTGCTTTTCCTTTGCAAAAGCGACCTGTGGGTCGTAGAAGCGGTCAACGAACTTTCAGGAGAGTGGAATGCGGCCTTCAGGCAGAAAAACCGACCAGATGCGCAAGGTGTCGTTCGAGCGCAATTTTTCCAAGCATGCGGAAGGCTCCTGCCTGGTGAAATTCGGCGATACGCATGTGCTCTGCACGGCAAGCCTGGAGGACAAGACGCCGCCATGGCTGCGCAACAGCGGCAAGGGCTGGGTCACGGCCGAATACGGCATGCTGCCGCGCGCAACCGGCGAGCGCATGAAGCGCGAAGCTGCCGCCGGCAAGCAGGGTGGCCGTACGCAGGAAATCCAGCGCCTCATCGGCCGATCGCTGCGCGCCGTCGTCGATCTCAAGGAACTCGGCGAGCGCCAGATCACCGTCGATTGCGACGTCATCCAGGCCGATGGCGGCACGCGCACGGCCTCGATCACCGGTGGCTGGATCGCCCTTTACGACTGCCTGAAGTGGATGGAAAGCCGCAACATGGTGAAGGTCGAGCGGGTGCTGAAGGATCACATCGCCGCCATCTCCTGCGGCATCTTCGCCGATCAGCCTGTCATCGATCTCGACTATCTTGAGGATTCCTCGGCCGAGACCGACGCCAATTTCGTCATGACGGGCAAGGGCGGCATCGTCGAGATCCAGGGAACGGCTGAGGGTGCCCCCTTCAGCGAAGAGGAATTCGCCACGCTGATGCATCTGGCCAAGAACGGCATTGCCGAACTGGTGGAGCTGCAGAAGCAGGCTATCGCCTGAGGATATCAACCAATGCGGAGCGTGCAGCCTGCCCCTCATCCGGCCTATCGGCCACCTTCTCCCCGTCGAGACGGGGAGAAGGTGCAAGACGCACCTTCTGTTATCCCTCTTCACCATGCTGGAATCGGACGACGATCGAGCCTGAAGTCGTCCCCTCTCCCCGCATGCGGGGAGAGGGCTAGGGTGAGGGGCTAATCCGTTGAGCGATGCGACACTCGCAGGCGTCCTTGAAACCGCGCTTTATGCGGACGATCTCGATGCAGCCGAGGCTTTTTATGGCGGCATACTCGGATTGCAGAAGATCTCGCGCGGCGGCAACCGTCATGTCTTCTATCGCTGCGGGCCGGGCGTGCTCCTGATCTTCAACAGCGAGGAAACGGTCAAGCCGCATGAGCCGGGTGCCCTGCCCGTGCCGCCGCACGGCACGAAGGGGCAGGGTCATGTCTGCTTCCGCGTCGATGGCAACGAGATCGGCGCCATGGCCGAGAGGCTGAAGGCAGCCGGTGTCGATATCGAAGCCGATTTTCACTGGCCGAATGGCGGCCGTTCGATCTATTTCCGCGATCCGGCCGGCAACAGCCTGGAATGCGCCGAACCCCGCATCTGGGGCCTATGACAGGACAGCACATGCGCAAGCTCGACACCAAGACCATCGTCGTCGCCAGCCACAATGCCGGCAAGATCCAGGAAATCCGCGATCTGATCGGCCCGCTCGGCTTTGCCGCCAAGTCCGCCGCCGATCTCAACTTCATCGAGCCGGACGAGACGGGCACGACTTTCGAGGAAAATGCGACGATCAAGGCTCTCGCCTCCGCCAACGCCTCCGGCTTGCCGGCACTCTCGGACGATTCCGGCCTGGTGATCGATGCGCTCGGCGGCGATCCCGGCGTCTACACCGCGAATTGGGCCGAAACGGCTGACGGCACGCGTGACTTCGCGATGGCCATGCGGAAGGTCGAAACCGCCCTGGAAAAGGCCGGCGCCATCGCGCCGGAGAGCCGCACCGCTCGCTTCGTCAGCGTGCTTTGCCTCGCCTGGCCGGACGGGCATACCGAGCTTTTCCGCGGCGAAGTCGAAGGCACGGTCGTCTGGCCACCACGCGGCAGCCAAGGCTTCGGCTACGATCCGGTCTTCCAGCCAAAGGGCTACGAGACCACATTCGGCGAAATGAGCGCCGAACAGAAGCATGGCTGGAAGCCCGGCGACGAGCAGGCGCTCTCGCATCGCGCCCGCGCCTTCAAGATCTTTGTCGAAACCTGCCTGGAGGCGTAAGCTAACCCCGTGGAAGTCGTTGATACCGAGGATCTGATGCGCGGGGCGCAATTGCTGCCCGATACCGGCGAACCCGGTTTCGGCGTCTACGTGCATTGGCCTTTCTGCGCAGCCAAGTGTCCCTATTGCGATTTCAACAGCCATGTCCGCCATCAGCCTGTCGATGAGGAGCGCTTCGCGGCCGCCTTTCTGAAGGAAATGGCGACGATGCGGATGATCAGCGGGCCGAAGACCGTGACCAGCGTCTTCCTCGGCGGCGGCACGCCGTCGCTGATGAAACCGGAAACGGTGGGCGCGATCCTTGATGCCATTGCCAGGACATGGCATGTGCCTGACGGCATCGAGATCACCATGGAGGCCAATCCGTCGAGCGTCGAGGCAGAGCGCTTTCGAGGCTACCGCGCCGCCGGGGTCAATCGCGTATCGATGGGCGTGCAGGCACTCAACGACCGCGACCTGAAATTCCTCGGCCGGCTGCACAATGTCGAGGATGCGCTGAAGGCAATCAGACTGGCGCGCGAGATTTTTCCGCGCATGTCCTTCGACCTTATCTATGCTCGCCCGAACCAGACCGTCGAGGAATGGGAACGCGAGCTGAAAGAGGCGATCTCCTATGCGGTCGATCATCTCTCGCTCTATCAGCTGACGATCGAGGAAGGCACGCCGTTCTATGGCCTGCACAAGGCCGGCAAGCTGATCGTGCCCGATGGCGATCAATCGGCGCTGCTTTATGAGGCGACGCAGGAGATTACCGAGCGCGAGGGCATGCCGGCCTATGAGGTTTCCAATCACGCGCGTCCCGGCGCCGAAAGCCGGCACAATCTCACCTATTGGCGCTATGGCGACTATGCCGGCACCGGTCCCGGCGCCCATGGCCGCCTGACGCGTGGCCCGCAGAAGCTGGCGACGGCGACCGAACGCAAGCCGGAGAGCTGGCTCGAGATGGTCGAGCGCGACGGCCACGGCATGATTGACCAGGAAATGCTAGGTTTCGACGAACAGGCCGACGAGTTGCTGCTGATGGGCCTGCGGCTGCGGGAGGGCGTCGATCTCGCTCGCTGGCAGCAGCTGTCCGGGCGCGATCCCGATCCGCAGCGCGAGGCGTTTTTACTGGAACACGGTTTCATAGAGCGGATCGGCAATTCCCGCCTGCGCTGCACGCCGGCTGGGATGCTGGTTCTCGATTCGGTCGTCGCCGATCTCGCCTGTTAAGACCTCCCCTTGAGAGCAGGGGAATCGCATATGGGGCGGATGAACACCGGAATCTCCTTCTCCCCGAGGGGAGAAGGGGGCGCGGCCGGCAGGTAGGAGTGACCCCGTGTGTACGATGACTCGGTTGTCGACGAGATCACCCCACCCTTGGCACTACGTGCCGACCCTCCCCCTCAAGGGGCGGGTAAATAAGCGCCCATCGATTGCCGCCAGACCCACCGCGATCAGCGCCATGCCGATAAAATGCTTCGACTGCAGGCTCTCGCCGAGAACGAGCGCGCCGAGCAGGATGGCGCTGACGGGAATGAGGAAGGTGACCAGCATCAGATTGGTGGCGCCGGCCGTTGCCAGAATGCGGAAGAACAGCACATAGGCGATGGCGGTCGACAGGATTGCCAGGCCGGCGAGCGCCAGCCAGGTCTCGGTGGACGGTATTGCCAGCGTCCATGGACGATCGACGAAGAGCGCGATTGGCAGAAGCATTATCGCCGATCCAGTCACCTGGCCGGCGGCCGGAATGATCGGCGCCAGCCCCATGCGGCGGAAACGGCGGCCGAATATGCCGGCCAGCGAGTAGCTGAAGGCGGCACCCAGCACGGCAAGCTGCGCCAGCACGTTAGAGCCGAGGCTTGCAAGCACCGAAGGGCCGATCATCAGGGCGACGCCGGCAAAGCCGACGATGACGCCGATCAGGCGATTGCCGGTCATCTTCTCATCCTCGGTCAGGAAATGGGCGACGACGACAGCAAAGAGCGGCGTGGTGGCATTGAGGATGGATGCGAGGCCGCTGGCGATATGGGTCTGCCCCCATACGATCAGCAGGAAGGGAATGACATTGTTGAGGAAGCCCATGCCGAAGAAGGCGAGCCAGGTCTGGCGGTCTTTCGGCATGGCATGGCCGGTGGCGCGCACGATGACATGCAAGGCGATGGCGGCGAGCGCGACGCGCGCGGTAACGATAGTGAAGGGCGGCAGTTCGCGCACCAGAATGCCGTTGAAGAGGAAGGAGCCGCCCCACAGGATGGATAGCCCCACCAGCATGCTCCATTCGACCGCGCCCATGGATTTCTGTAGCATGAGACTATCTCCAGCATCAGCTGATTGAGTTTTGCTTATCAGTGGCCAATCGTGACAACATTGCCAACCACCGCTATTGCTGTAATAATCTCGCTATATAGGGGCTCTGACAAGCGAGTCTTTTTCAAATCATGATTTAGCTGAATTCAATCATCATGGATCAACTGCCATCCCTTTCGGCGCTGCGCGCCTTTGAAGCCTCCGCCCGGCATCTCAGTATGACACTGGCGGCAAATGAGCTGCATGTGACGCCGGGCGCCATCAGCCTGCAGATCCGCGACCTCGAAAGCACTCTCGGCGTGCGGCTTTTCGAGCGGAGAGCCCGGAGCCTGGCGCTGACGAGTGAAGGTGCCGAATATTTTGCGACGATGCGAACGGCATTCCGCCTCATCCGCGAGGCGACAGCGGCTCTTGTAATGCGCTCCAAGGATACGGTGCTGACCCTTACCTGCACAGCCGGCTTCGCCACGCACTGGCTGGTGCCGCGGCTGCGGCGCTTCGAGGAGGCCCATCCCGATATCGACCTGCGCATCAGCGCCTCCTATCGCATGATGGATTTCCAGCGGGATGGGATCGATCTTGCCATCCGCCACGGCCTCGGCGGCTACGAGGGATTGGCAAGCGAGCGATTTCTCGATGACGAATATGTTCCGGTCTGTACGCCGGAAATGGCGGCTGCACTCGGCCCCTCCCCTGCGGTTGACGATCTCGCCACCCTGACGTTGATCCATGATGTCTACCGGCGTGACTGGGAACTCTGGCTGAAGGCCGTCGGGGCAACGCGGGTGGATGCCATGCATGGGCCGGTCTTTACCGACGGCATGGGCGCCTACCACGCCATGAAGGCTGGCCTTGGCATCGCCTTGATGCGCCGCTCCTTCGTGGAGCAGGAACTGGCTGACGGCACGCTTGTTGCGCCATTCCCGACGGGATTTGCAAGCGCGCTTGCCTATCACCTTGTCTATCAGCCCGGTGCGCTGGAAAGGCCGGCGATAGCGGCGCTGCGTGCCTGGCTATTTTCCGAGGTTTCACGCACGACGCCATCGGCATAGGCGTACTTCGCCCGCCTGATCGCCCAAAAGAAACGGCCGGCGATGAAGCCGGCCGTAGCTTGTGTGGTGAACGCCGATACTCGGCCTATTCGTTGATGAGGCGCTTCAGCAGCTCAATCTCATGCGACAGCTTGCTATCGCCGGAAATCAGCTCCTCGATCTTGCGCACGGCATGCAGAACCGTGGTGTGATCGCGACCACCGAAGCGGCGGCCGATTTCCGGGAAGGAACGCGGCGTCAGCGTCTTCGACAGATACATAGCGATCTGGCGCGGCTTAACGATGACGCGCGTGCGGCGGTTCGAAACCAGCTCCTGGCGCGACACGTTGTAGTGACGTGCGACGATACGCTGAATGTCCTCGATGCGGACGCGGCGCGGCTCGCCGGAGCCGACCAGATGCGCCAGTAGTTCGTCGACACGCTCGACCGTCAGGTTCGGTTCGAAGGAGCGACGGAAGATAAGCTGGTTGAAGGCTCCTTCCAGTTCGCGGCCGCTGGCGGTCACGTTGCGCGCGACATGCGAGAGAAGCTCGGCCGGGATTTCCAGCGACGGATCGTCCTGGCGGGCAGCATCGAGACGGCGCTTGAGGATCTCAAGACGCATTTCATAGTCCGGCGCCTCGACTTCGATCGCCACACCGCCCTGCAGGCGCGAACGCACGCGCGGGTCGAGCGATTCCAGCTCCCAGGGAGCGCGGTCGGCAGCGACAACAACCTGCTTGGCGCTGTCGAGCAGCATGTTCAACAGATGGCAGAACTCGTGCTGGATCATCTTGCCCTGCAGGAACTGCATGTCGTCGATGATGAGGAGATCGATATTGCGCAGCGAATCCTTCAACGTCAGTGCGTCATTGTCGCGGATCGCGGTTGCGAAGCGCCACATGAAATATTCCGCCGTGAGGTAGACGACCCGCAGTCCGCGCGGGTTCTGAACCGCTGCATTGGCGATCGCCTGCAGCAGATGCGTCTTGCCGAGACCAACGGTCGCATGGACGAAGAGCGGATTGAAACGCACGGCGCCGGAGCCAGCTTCGGCGATAGTCTTCGCAGCGGCCAAGCTGACACGGTTCGAGCTGCCTTCGACGAATGTATCGAAGGTAAAGCGGGAATCGAGCGGAGAGCCGAACAGCGGCGAACCCGCCATTGCCGGCCGCGCAGCCGCAGCCGCACTCACGGCCTGGGCAACAACCTGACCGGCCGGCTGGGCGACGGCGCGACGGATCGGCGCGACAGCCGCCTGGTCCGGCACCGCCGGCTGCTCATCGGTTGATGGCTTCGCGCCCTGCCGGGTTGCGGTGCGCACCAGAATTTCGACCTTGAGGATCTCGGCATCCTCAGCCTGGAACAGGCTGGTGATGAGATCGAGATAGCGATTGTTGATCCAGGACTTCAGAAATGTCGTCGGGACCGTGAGGCGAACGACGCTCTTCGATACCGAATGAAGCTTGAGCCGCGCAAACCAGCTGGCATAGACATCGGGTCCGACCTGAGCCTTCAAGCGCGCGCTGACGCGCTCGAACAAATTATTTCGCGCCACGTCGCCCTTTTCCCCCGCCGCTTCTAAGCAAACCGCACCGAACGCCTGCGCATTGTCCCCATTTTCCAACGCACCCGTCGCTCTCGTATGTATCTGCAT